>NC_003450.3:0-2400000 GCF_000011325.1 Corynebacterium glutamicum ATCC 13032 | reverse complement strand
GGTGCTGCGTCAGGTTCACGAGGAAGCACGTCGCCCCAAGCGCGATAAGAAGCCTGTGCGTGCAAAGCGTTTCGATCAACCGCTCGAGGATCAAAGCCTGCGACCCACCATGGCGCTGCCTAATCCGCGGAACCCTGTGCTGTGGCAGGAACGGGAATCACTCAAGATCGCCCTGCAATATCCGGAGCTCGCGGGATCGTACTTTGATGGACTGCCAACCGATAGCTTCACCAACCCTGCCTACCGCATGGTACGCGATGCCATTTCGGCTGCTGGGGGATGTGAACGTGCCCTCGATGGCACTGATTGGTTGCCTGCCGTATCGGAAAATATGACTGATATTTTGGGCACGTCGTTGGTGTCAGAGCTGGCGATGGAACCCATCGAGGTGGAAGCGCAAGACCTGGAATCATATACCGATGGTGTGTTGTCCAGGCTGCAGGAAACACGAGTGGGCAACCAGATCGCCATCTTGAAAGGACAGCTGCAAAGAATGCGTCCGTCTGAAGATGAGCAAGCCTACAACTCGCTGTTTTCCGATCTGGTTGCCCTGGAACAGGCGCGCCGGGAGCTGTTGGCCCGGGCGTTTAGAGGGTAATTTAGTCCTGGTCTTGCTCGAGGACTTCATGCCCGTCCGCAGTCCGCAGGTTTTTTACTTCCTTCATGCGGGGCTGCGGATCCAGCTTGTTGGCAATGGCTTTGCGGGCGGCGTTTACTGCAGATTTGGTGGCAGGGGAGTTAATCGCTGCCTCATATCCCTTTTTGATCTGGTGGTAACGCTTGCGGCCGGCCTTTGTGCCAAGCACGTAGCCTGCTGCAGCGCCTATCACTAACTGGATCATGTGTGGATAACTCTCCCTAAATATAAAACTTGTACCAAGAATGACACCTTAGACTCTACCTGTTTCGCGCTTCTTCGAAATTTATGGCACGGGCAGCGCTGATCAGACCAATGTGGGAAAAGGCCTGAGGGTAGTTTCCAGCGAGCCTGCCATGGTGGGTGGAGTATTCCTCAGCCAGTAGGCCAAGTGGGCTTTGGACGGCAAGGATGCGGTTCATCTTTTCTTTGGCCTCGTCGAGGCGGTTGGAGCTTGCGTATTGTTCTACCAGCCAGAATGAACAGATGAGGAAGGGGTATTCGTCGCCGGCAAGGCCGTCAGACCCGTCGGTGTGGTACCTGTGAAGAAAGCCGTGGGCGTCGAGAAGCTCTTGCTCAATGCGCGCTACGGTGCTGAGCATTTTTGGATCGTCGAAGCCGATGAAGCCTATTTGGGCGAGCTGAAGCAGCGAGGCGTCGACTTGGGTGTTGTCGTAGCACTGGGTGAAGGATTGGATCTCTTCGTTGAAGCCGTTGGTCATGATTTCTTCGCGGAGTTTGGCGCGGAGTTCACGCCAGCGCTCGATGGGGCCGTCGAGGTTGAATTCTTCGATGGCTTTGATGCCGCGGTCGAAGCCGGCCCACATCATGGCGCGGCCGTGGGTGAAATATTGCGGTTCGGAGCGCATTTCCCAGATGCCTTGATCCTTGCGGTCGAAGTTGGCTTCTTGGAAATCGAGGATGGCTTTTTGCATGCCCCAGGAGAATTCGTCCTCGAGGCACCCGGCGCGGCGGATGGTTTCAAGCGCGACCATTACTTCGCCGACGACATCTGCTTGGTATTGTTCGGCGGCTCCATTGCCAACGCGAACAGGCACGGAGTTTTCGTATCCGCGCAGGTGTTGGAGTTCGCGTTCAGGGAGGTGTCGTTCGCCGCCGAGGCCATACATGATGCGGAGGTTTTCCGGGTCGCCTGCGATGGCGCGCAGCAGCCAGGTGCGCCATTGGAGGGCTGCTTGGGAGAATCCGTATTCCACGAGGGCTTCAATGGTGAGTGCGGAGTCGCGCAGCCACACGTAGCGGTAGTCCCAGTTACGGATGCCTCCGAAATCCTCTGGTAGTGAGGTGGTCGGTGCGGCCACGATGCCACCGGTTTGTAGATCGGTCAAGGCGCGCAGTACGAGCATGGAGCGGCGGACTTCAGCGTCGTAGAGGCGCTGGTGGGGGAGCTCTTCAACCCATGATGCCCAGAAGCTCAAGGTGCTCTCCAAAGAGCGGGTGTAATCCGGCATGGGGGGATGCGGTTCGAACGACGGTGCCCAGGTGAGAACCCATTCCACGGATTCGCCGGCCGTCAGGTGGAAGGTGCCACTGTGACAATCCTTTGCAGGGCGGTGTGGCATCTCAGGTCCACGAACATATACCGCATTGGGGCCGGCGACAGCCTGCACGATGCTGATGCCGTCGACAGTGCTGGTGCGGAAATACGGAGTGGACTCGCCATAATCAAAACGCAGGCGCAGGATCGATTCCACATCCACTTCGCCTTCCACGCAGTGCACAGAGCGCACCAGGTCGGTGATATCGGGTTGTTCTTGACCGTGAATTGGCATGAAATCAACAACCCGGGCAGTACCGGTCTCTGAACGCCACACGGTCTGCACCACGAAGGAATCGCCGAGGTAGTTTTGGCTGATCACCTCACCACCTGGGACACGCAAACTCCAGTGTCCGTGCTCGCGATCACCAAGCAGCCTGGTGAACATGGCTTGGGAATCAAAACGAGGCAGGCACAACCAGTCCAAACTGCCCATGTTGGACAGCAGAGCGCCGGTGTGAGTGTCTGACAGTAGCGCGTAATCCTCAAGAAGTGTGTCCAGAGGGATATCAGTCTGTGTGGAAGCTCCTGGAATGGTCATGCGCCCAGAGTAGAGGATTTCAGGCCAGGTGACTCCAATAAAGTGAGCTATCTTGGAAAAAAAATTGCTTTTCGACGCGCCCCTCCACAACAAAACCCGCCGTTTTAAGAAAAACGGCGGGCTGTGTGTATTGCTCCTCCAACTGGGCTCGAACCAGTGACCCTTCGATTAACAGTCGAATGCTCTGCCAACTGAGCTATGGAGGAATAAGTATTGGAAAGAAATTACTTCCTTGCAACGAGTACTCATCATAGCTAGGAGAGTGGAAGTTACAAAATTGGGGTTCGTTAACTGTATGGAACATGCAAAAAACCCACTGTTAAAAAACAGTGGGTTTCAATTTGCTCCTCCAACTGGGCTCGAACCAGTGACCCTTCGATTAACAGTCGAATGCTCTGCCAACTGAGCTATGGAGGAATAAGCATTGCTTGGAATCTGGTTCCTTGCAACGAGAATTAACTATATCTTCAAGGTCTTAAAACCTACAAATCAGCAGCTCAAGTAGTGAATCCGACGCCTGGTTTCCACTCAAGTGCAATTGCCGGAGCAACTTCTGAGTCCGGAAGGGAGAGATCGGCGACGCGGTGCCAGACCATGTGCGCGCCATCTTGGGTGAGATTCACCGTGGCGTAGCCGTGGGCGTCAAGATCAACGTGGCGCACATGCGAACTGTTGGCTCGGATTACTTGTTCCGCTTGCAGGGAGACCGGATTGTCCTCAGGGAGTTTGGCGAAGTCGTTGACATTAGCTGAGGTGATGGAGCTGCATACTGCCTCGACACCGATTTCTCGACCATTAAACCGGATGGCGTTTGCCCATTCGGAGTGGATATCGCCAGATAGAAAAAGCGTTGGAGTGGCGAAATCGGCAAGTACAGCTAGGAGTCGGTCGCGCTCACGGGAGTAGCCGTCCCACTGATCCAAATTGGCGGGAATAGGTTCAGGGATCTGGAAAAGAGGCTGCCCGGTAATTGCCATGGGGGCAAACATCACTGAGCTGCCGATGATATTCCACGTCGTGGTGGTGTGTTCCACGTTGGATTTCAGCCACTCAAACTGCTGCGACCCCATCATGGTGTCCGCACGTTGACCCTCCAGCCACTGTTGCTGGGAGGGTGCTGGATCTCTGAAACTTCGAAGATCAAGAAGTGACAGCGTGGCGAGGTCACCAAAAGTGAAGGAACGATAGAGCGTGTCCTCCTGGCGGATCGGCATCCACTCCAAAAAGACCTGCCGAGCAGCATTTTGACGATCCACCCACGAACCCTCATCAGCGGAATGATTCTGCGCGCCCTCACGATTAGAGTTGTTGGCCGACTCATGGTCATCCCACATGACAATCCACGGCAACGCCGCATGCGCTGCCTGCAAGTGATTGTCACTGCGGTAATGGCCATAACGAGTGCGGTAGTGCTCCAACGTGATGGTTTCATGAAGAGGCTGATGCGGGCGCACCACACCGTCCTTTCCGGCGAACATACCGGTGGCGTACTCGTAGATGTAATCACCCAAAAAAATCAACATCTCCAATTCGCCGGCGTCAGCGCGCCGGGCGATGTCGCCGTAGGCGGCAAAAAATCCTGCCTCCCAATTGGCACACGACGCAAGGGCAAAGCGAAGGTGCGGGAGGGGAGCGTCGACAAGCGATGTTGTTTGCGTGCGCCCCACAGGGGAGACCTCGCCGGTGGAGGAGATGAAGCGGTAGAAATAGCGGGTGGATGGGCTCAAACCCGTGGCGTGCGCGTGGACGGTGTGATCGCTTGCTGCGGAGGTGATTACGGTTCCCGAGCGCGTGATGCTGGCGAAATCAGGAGTGGGGGAGACTTCCCAGGTGACAGGAGAGTCGGGGCCAAGGCCACTTCCAGGTGTGGCGTCGGGAATTGGGGTCAGCCGAGTCCACAAAATGGCAGAGGTTGCGGTGGGGTCCCCGGAAGCCACGCCATGCTGGAATTGGCGTTCTTCAGCGCGTGCAGGTGTGCCCGCAAAAGTGGCTAGACCTGCAGTAACGGCGGTTGTCTGCAAGAACTGGCGTCTGCTTAACTGTGGCATGAGGCTCCTCAAAATAGCGCCGAGTATGCATTAAATAATGCGCCACATTGGCACACCTCGCAGCGAAAGCGGAAAATTGAAGAGGGCTTAATTCAAATTAGAAAGTGGACCTAGTTATACTGATTCTCGTTGCATGAACGTGCAGCGGTAGGGGCTATAGCTCAGTCGGTTAGAGCCGTGGACTCATAATCCATTGGTCCCGGGTTCGAGCCCCGGTGGCCCCACCAATATTGAATGTTTTACCCCCGGTCGTCTGGCCGGGGGTTTACGTTCACCACTAGATACCGTCCCTCGATTCATTATCGTCTGGCTCAATGATGTTTCGCAGCACTTCTAGAGAGATCAATGCCCCTGCTTCGATGGGATCATCCTCAGCGACTTCCCGAATCTCGAATGTGATTCCTTCGTTCTGCCATTTGGTCAGCAGTGCCAGCAACAGTTGTGCGCGTTCGTCGTACCAGGCGTTTGAGAACATCTCCTCGATCACGACGGGAAGTCCCGCAACGATGCGCGACCTGATCTCAGACAGGCCGTAACCGGTGAGGGCTTTAATATCTCTCAGGATGGAAGTCGCAGTAGCTGTGCGGTTCAGGATGACGACGGTGCACGGTGAATCGCTCATGCGCTCACTCCAGCAGTGAGGTCGATCAACGTCATGTGGCTACTCCTTCTTCCCAAATTTACGAAGTATCGCTACTCCTGAGGTGCGAAATTTCTTGGATCTCAATGTAGTCGCAATACGGCTTTTATTCGTCAGGCAGTTCTGCGAATAGTATTCGTGCACATTGGATTCACACCCGTAGTAGTTTTTGGGGGAATGAGCATCCAAGGGTTTTCCGCAGGTGACTATTCTGCATGTTTTGAACCGCGCATCGATGCGTGGGTTGATATTCGCGGTCCGCGGAAGCCCGAGTGGTTGGCGGAAAATATCGATAATCCGCTGAGACACTGGGGCGATAATCCTCATATCCCGGTGTCTGCTGCGAAAAAGGCTGGAAATATTTACAAAGAGACCCTTCGAACCATGAGAGCCTCAACAAAGACCCCAGACCAGGATCCCTTAAAAGAAACCCTGCGCAGCTTCATCGCAAGCATCAACCAGCTCGCCGCAAAGAAGAATTTCATTGATGCCGGGGTGCGCGAAGATATCGTTGTTGCGCTGGAAAAACTATGCGAAGCAGCAGAAGCTAGCCCAGAAGAAATTCAGCAGGCGATCGTGATGGGAGAAGAATTCATCGAGGACTAACGCTCCAACACGTCTACCTTCCAGCCTTCTTGAGGTGGAGTTCCATGGGTAAGAATGTAACCGATGACATTGAGTGCATCGGGGATTGTGACGGTGTCGACATCGTCGTATTCATCTTCTTGGCCATTGTCCAGGAGGAAGCCACCCCTTGAACCCTTGCCAGCTTGGGGGTCGATGGCATGTCCTGATGTGCCTTTGGGTTCAATGAGAGTGATCTTCATACGCTCTCGATTGGTCACCACCTGCAGTTTCAACCCGGTAGCAGTTTCCAATTGAGTGCTCAATGGACCTGTGGCCAATCGGTTGATAAATAAGGTCTGGATTTCCGCTGCAGTCAGGATCTTCTTTTTAGAACCTGAAAGCCACCAACCCGATACGAGAATATCTGCAGCATCACCCGTATCGACAGGTATGGAAATTGCAGGAAAATGACGCGCGAAACGCTCTTTAAGGCCCGTGGATTTCTCCAACGCTGATCGTGCTTTGCCGCGGCTGATGGAATCGTCGCGGGTATCAGGGAAACGGGCGTAAGCAATTCCCACCAATGCAGTTTCCTCGGTGCGTTATAGTGTCGAGTAGGGCCAAAAACCAACAATATCCTGGTAGCCAAGAATAAGATCGTGCTTATGACTGACATCGGTGATGTCGATCAAATAGTCTGGGAATTCATCCATTTCCACGATGACTCGATAAATCCATTCTTTGAGTTCATCAAGAGTGATTGCATCAACGATGAGGCAATCGAACGCAAAACCCAGATCCTCGGAATCATCTTGGGTAACGAGCCATGCGGGAGTGTTATTCACGCCCGCCAGAATACAATAAAGCCCATGAGCCATACGGTCTCTTTTGGCGACGGCTGGATCCAAGTCCTTGAGGATGCTGCAGAAACCGTGTCGATCACCGACACGTTGGATGCCCTCCGATTTTCTCCCGAGCAAGCGGAATGGGCTGCAGAATTCGGACCACTACTGTGCGGCCCAGCGAACCAACCGCCGGCGTATCTCACGGCTTTAGACGGGCACACAAAGCTACCGCTTAGCCCGCAGCTGACGGAGTTCTATAGCTACGCCCGATCCTGGACAAACAGTGAGGCCTTGGGAAACGTCATTGATCCCGATGACTACCTCGATCATCTCACCGACCCTCGCCTTCATTTGCAGGATCTTCTGGATAATGAGTTTGAACGGGTGGGGGTGCTCGTCGATAAGCAAAATCGCCCGCTCGACCCTGCCCGGTGCGCGCTGTTCTCGCTCGACGCACTTGCACGCGCGCCCTACAACCGCGCCTACTTCGTCTTCGCCGCGCCCGAGCCTGAGATCTGGGCGTTTGAGAACGAGCACGTCCACGCGCCGGACTTGCGCGCCTATTTACAAGCACGCTTATCGACGTAATTACACTCGGTGGAAACCGTCGCGGAAAAATGGAGGATCCTCGCCATGAACCAAGCAAACCTGCCTGCCGAAATCGCGGACCTCTCCGATGAAACCGCACTGTGGGAAATCATCAACGAATACAACTGGGACGACGGCTTCGCGGTTCCCCTTGCAGTAGTCCGACAC
This sequence comes from Corynebacterium glutamicum ATCC 13032, assembly GCF_000011325.1. Lineage (NCBI taxonomy): Bacteria > Bacillati > Actinomycetota > Actinomycetes > Mycobacteriales > Corynebacteriaceae > Corynebacterium > Corynebacterium glutamicum. Next base: position 2,392,408 of record NC_003450.3, on the reverse strand, counting down.
CCCAAATGCGACCGAGCGCTAGCCCTTCGCCTGTTTTGGGACATCGATGAAACCGCCCAAATCCACCACTCCGACGAAGAATCAGCGATCGCCGAGTTGTACGCCAGCACCGCAGAAAACGACCCAGCAGAATTCGACAGAATCATGGACTACTGCACCACACTGGTCGAAGGGCTCCGCAAGCAGACCTATCCTCGGGGCGCCAACCGTTTCGACACGGGATTTTTCAACCTCGAGGACCCTTCTTTGACCGACCGTCAGCGCAAAATCCGCGCCGGGAAAACCAAATTTGCGCTCAAGAATTTCGAGGAAGCTTTCCTCCAACCAGAGCTATAAAAAAGGTTGTAGAAGAAATTTCTTAACATACATCGTTGTGTTGCCAGGGGTTTAACAGATTAGTTGCTAAGGTCTGTCTCCATGCAGAGTTTTAAGACGCTTGAATCTTGGCCTGTCGACAATGTTTCGGCCAGTGTCATCTCCGACGGCGCCGTGCACTTTTACGGCGACGTCGATCGTGTTTTTGAACTCATGAGTGTGACAAAACTCCTGGCCACCTACGGTTTCCTTGTTGCCATCGAAGAAGGTGTTTTTGAGCTCGATTCACCGATGGGTCCTGAAGGATCCACAGTGAGGCATCTGCTCTCACATGCTTCCGGCGTGGCATTCGATAAGCCGGTAGCGGAAAAGGGAGTGGGGGAGCGCCGCATTTACTCCTCTGCTGGCATGGACATCTTGGCGGATGCTGTTGCCGCTGAAGCTGAAATGCCGTTTGCAGAGTATCTCCGCGAGGCTGTGTTCGAGCCTTTGGGAATGGAGAACTCTGAACTATGGGGTTCTGCGGGCCACGAGGCGCGCAGCACAGTGGCTGATCTGACCAAGTTCGGCCAAGAGCTCACCGCACCAACTCTGATCTCACCAGAAACCCTTGCAGAGGCTTTCCAGGTGCAATTCCCGGAACTGATTGGCACCGTCCCCGGTTATGGCATGCAGAAGCCGTGTCCGTGGGGATTGGGCTTTGAAATTAAGGGACAGAAGTCGCCGCACTGGACAGGTGACTTGATGCCGGAGAACACTGCTGGACACTTTGGACAGTCGGGAACATTCTTTTGGACTGTTCCAGGCTCAGGTCAAGTCGGGGTTGTTTTGACTGACCGAAATTTCGGTCCTTGGGCTAAACCGTTGTGGACTGCCTTCAATGACGAAGTCTGGGCCGAGTTAAATTCATAAACTTTTGCCGTAATTACGGTGCTTAATTATGGCCAGTGTTACAGATGTTACTTCTGTGACGTGGGAAAATGTCCGAAATGTTATGAAGTTTAAACCTTAACTTTAGCTTTAGTAAATGGGGGATAAAGCTTAAGTTGAGGGTTGCCGGGGTCCACTTACTCAACCACAATCGCCTGTGTAGTCATTCAAGGGATTTTGAAGCGAGCTCGAGGCCGTTGGGGAAGACGAACCTCGTCTTACTTCCTTTAGTAACTGCACATATCTACTTGTATATGTGTGCGGGAATTGAAGGCAGTTAAGTGTTGCCGAAGGAAACCGAACATGACGAACAATGCATTAACCGTGCCAACCCGGACCCGTCATCAGGCGGATTTGCTCACGGCAGACTTCTGGGAAGACATGGGGTTGCCCCAACTGAAAACTACCATCGAAGAATCCATCGACGATGTAGCCCTCCCAATGCATACCGCTGTTCTAGAAATCAGCGGAATGCCAAAGGAACTGCGTCAGACCGTGGAATCCGCAATGGTTGTGTGTATTCCGAGTCCTTCGGAGCTGTCCGGCTCCAACAGGGACCCGCTCACCGCACGATGGTTCACTGCATGGCGCCGTGACCCATTCGAACTTGGCCTCACTGAGTGTCGAGAGGTGATCACCGGAACTCCACGCGAACTCGACAAACTTCGAGGAGTGCTGGAATCTCTGGCTGATGAATACCGTTTTGAAGTTGAGCTGCGAATCGTTGACTAGAAAGCCAGTGATTCTTTAGCTCGGCGGGGTGTAAATAGACCAGCCCGTGGGGCCTCTCTAGAGGAAGAGGGAGGCCCCACGGGTTTTTGGCGCACTTTGTGGGGTGGTTTGTGACGTGTTGATTACCGTCGGACTCTTGGTCGAACAATTATGCGAAAATTCACCACAGATTGCTGGCGAGACAGTGTTTGTGGTGGGTTTTTGCAAGTTTGGGTCTAGTTAGTGCAAAAATATGTTCGATTTGACGGTCTGGCCACACAATTGTGGTGAGTTCTTGATCAGCAAGCTCGCAGGAATCTCATCTGTCCCACTGGTCACAAAGCCGAGGTCTCTCAGAATCGGTTTTAAGAGCCTCAACGGGCGTCCTCCATACCAAAAGCCTATTTGGGGATCTCAACCTCTTAAATCGCCTTTTACCTCGGGGCCCCGCCCCAAAAATAGTCAGTGCCCATTTATGCCATACGCGAACGCAACCAAGGACCAAACTAGGTGACCGAGGAACCCAAAATTAAGGCGACGCTGGTCACCCGGTTTGGTTCATGAGACACCCAGTAGGACTCAGGCGAACGGCTTCGTCTCGTAGCGCTGCAGCAACTCATATCCATCGCGGCCGTGAACTACTGGGACTCCTTGGCCCCCGTTGGTCGTGATGGTGGACAGTGACGCAGTTGTTCCGTGGGAGAGCACATGTTCGCCGGGGGAGAGCTCACGGATTGCAACGCCTGCGATGCGGTTGGGGTGTTCTTCGACTGCTTCGCCGTAGATGAGGGGATCGTGTTGGCCATCGTCGCCGACGAGGATCCATTTCATGTCGGGGTATTCGATAAACAGGTTGCGCAGTTGGACTTTCTTGTGCTCTTGACCTGAGCGGAATAGTCCTGTGGGGGTTGGTCCCCAGTCGGTGAGCAGCATGGGGCCGTCGGGGAGTGCGTGTTTGTTGATGAACTCTTGGAGGGTTTCAAAGGTGTTCCATGCGCCGGTGGAGAGGTAGAACACGGGTGCGTCGGGGTGGTCTTTGAGGAGTTCTTCGTAGAAGCGGTTCATTCCGGGGACTGGTTTGCGGGTGTTGGTGTGCAAAACCCACGAGTTCCATGCGGCGAGGAGTGCTCGGGGAAGCCAGGTGACCATGATGGTGTCGTCGATGTCGGAGATGAGTCCGATTCGGGCGGTGTTTTCCACGATGAGGACGCGGGCTTCGGCGGGGGTGGAACCTTCGGCTTGGATCTGGATGGTGTGCCAGCCGGGGTCAAGGTTGTGGTCTTCCACCAGGAGGTCAACGTAGCCGTTGTCGTTGGTGGATGAGGTAACTGTTTTCCCACCAACGGTGACAGTTACTGGCAGGTTGGGCACTTGGATGGTGAAGAACTGGCGCCAACCGCGCTGTGCTTGTTGGGTAATTGATTGGGAGGGGGCGTCGACAAGCAAATTTTCGGGGTTGGACATGAGCACGCGCGCAAGGACGCGCACTCGACGCCCGGAGCCGTACCCGGAAAATCCGGTGACTTCGGGCTTCCAGCCATTTTTGATGGACCAGTTGAGGGTCGCTGCGTTGGTGCGGTTTTCGACGCTGCGCACAATGTCTGCAAATGCCATGACCTACAGAATACTAGTCAGTGAACTGCTGCTCATCTGGTACGTGAAATGCACCGTCACCGAAAGGATCGTCCCAGCAATCGGCAAGATCGGCGATGGAATTGATCACGTGAGTTGGGCGGAAGGGGTAGCGGCGGATCTCGGCGTCGTCGGAAATTCCGCTTCGAACCAGCACGGTGCTCAGGCCGGCTTCCAAACCAGATTTCACGTCGGTGTCCATGCGGTCGCCGATCATGACAGTGTGCTCGGAATGCGCCCCGATGGTGTTCAGCGCACTGCGCATCATCACAGGGTTTGGCTTGCCGATGTAATAAGGCTCAGCGCCAGTAGCTGCGGTAATAAGTGCGGCGACAGAGCCAGTAGCAGGCAAAATGCCACTTGGTGAAGGTCCAGTGACATCCGGGTTGGTGCAAATAAAGCGAGCGCCACCCAAAATCAGATTTATCGCAGTAGTGATTGCCTCGAAGGAATATGTGCGGGTTTCGCCCAGGACAACAAACTCAGGATTTGCATCCGTCAAAATCCAACCCGCGGTATGCAACGCAGTGGTCAGACCGGACTCGCCAACAACATAGGCTGTGCCCTCCTTGACCTGGGATTTCAGGAAGTGAGCAGTGGCGGTTGCAGAAGTCCAAATACGCTCCGGCGGGATATCCAAACCGGAAGTCTTAAGACGTGCAGAAAGATCCCTCGGGGTGAAAATGGAGTTGTTGGTCAAAACCATAAACTCCACATTGTTATCGGTGAGAGACTGAAGAAAACGATCTGCACCCGGAATTATCTCGCCCTCTTTGATGAGGACGCCGTCCATGTCGGTCAGATATGAAATGTTCACTGTCATAACACCATTGTCCCTGTTTTGGGCGAAATTTTCCCGCTAATCAGCCTTATTGGTGTTAATAAAGTCAATCAAATCCTGCACGGTGGTCAAATCCTTGGCATCGGCGTCCTCAATGCGAACACCAAATGCGTCCTCCGCATTGACAATCAACTCGATGTAATTGAGTGAGCTCACTGCCAAATCCTCAGTAAAACGAGATTCCGGAGTGACGTCTTCGGCTGAAATTCCGCCAACATCCTGCAAAATCTTGGCCACGCTCGCGAAAACGTTGGGGCCTTCTGCGCCAGTCTTTACAGCGTTTTCTGAAGCGGCTTTGTCGTTGAAATCCATGATCCCAAACTACCTCAAAGCGCTTGTAGGCTAAGACTTATGGATACACAACGCGGCTCATTGCGGGGAAAAGCTCATAAAGCAAGGCTAAAGATGACGCCAAATGGTCGCAGGCAACTCCTCCTGGAGCGTGGCGCAGCATTTAGCAAAAACCGTACCCCGGGTCTAAAACACGTCGACCGCCACACCATCGTGGACTCCGACGGCCTCAGCATCCACACGTACATGGTTGGCCATGCCGAAAATGCCACGGCAACGGTCGTGTTCATCCACGGCTTCACCCTCGCCGCCGAAGTGTATTACATGCAGGTCGACTACCTACAAACCTTTTACCCAAATATTAAAAGCGTGCTTATCGACGCCCGCGGCCACGGCGCCACCGGCCAGATCCGCCCAGAGCTCTGCACCATCGAAGGAACAGCGAACGATGTTCTCGCAGCCATCCACGAACACGCACCGACCGGCCCGCTCATTTTGGTTGGGCATTCCCTCGGCGGACTCACGGCACTTAACCTGGTTAAACGGGCAGATCACTCACTTCGGAAGAGGATCGTCGGCATGGTTCTAGTCGCCACATCGATCGAATCATTATCCACCCAAGGTCTACCACAAGTCCTGGCATCACCCCTTGCCGACAACATCAAAAACGCCGTCGAAGCAGCCCCCAACGATGCCCAAAAATTCCGCCAATACGCCACCACATTTCTAGCCCCCACCCTGGCCACCGCAGTCTTCCAACGAGACACAAACGATGAAGTCATCGATTTCCACGCCGCCATGATCCACGAAACCCCCTTGGATACCTTCGTCGGTTTCTTCGACGACCTCCAAGAACACGACGAACTCGATGCCGCACCAGCATTGGAAGGCCTCAAAGGCTACGTCCTTGCCGGCGAATTAGATGATGTCACCCCAATTAGCCAAGCCGACCGCATCTGCGAAGTCTGGCCCGGCGCACGCCTTCAAATCGCAGAAGGAGCAGGTCATATGCTTCCGCTTGAAGCGCCAGGAATCCTCAATAATGCGATCGGCAACATTTTGGACGGGCTGGGCTGAGGAACCTGGTTCGGGCGTGGCCCGAGGCTACTCAAACATTTTCTGCCAGAACCCAAAAGGCTCATGAGGATGCTTGGTGAAAACCTTCAACCCTGATGCGCGTGCAACACCAGTGATGAACACTCGGGGAGCACCGGGGAGAGGATTGGTTGTTTGAACCTTGAAATCCGACCAGTTCTTGGAAGCCATCTGCACTTCCACATACACACCCGGTGGAACAATCAGCGTCATAGAACCCATGGTCATGTTGACATCAAAGGTAATGACAGGAGCAGCCGCGGTGGCATGGCGGATATCTAAGAAAAGGTCAGCACCGTTGAGCTTGTATGCCGAATATGCAGGAACGAGCCATTCACCGGACTTTTGGATGGAGCCCATCGTGGAGGTTTCTGGTTCCGGCATGTGCCCTGCACCTGGTTGTGGCAGATGGCCACCCACTGGAATTCCACCTTGTGGGCCAGGCTGATATTGATTTGGACGCGTTGGTGGCTGGTGCATCGGTGGTTGCTGCTGGCCAGGGCCGGGATCGGGGTAATAGCCGGGCTGATTATGCGGAGGCTGCTGCGGTGGATATTGAGGTGATTGGCCGTAGCCGGGTTGTCCATAATGCTGTGGCGGCTGCTGGGGCCGCTGCTGCGAAACCTGCGGCCCTCCCAGGAAGCGGGCACGGATCCTCATCAACTCGCCTAGATCATCAGTAGACCAAACGGTATCAACCACGTCTTGGTAAGTATCTAGATCGAGTCGCCCCTGGCCAACGAGCCGGGTGAGTTCTGATTGAAGATATTCGCGGTCAGAGTCACTGGGTTTATTTGAGGAAACGTTCATGGTGTTCCCCACTCTAGTCTTTGGAGGTTTGTTAGGGGAGAGGATCCCTCTTTAATGATCGATTAAGGAAACCGCGGTGTCTAGGGCCTCTAAAAGATTGAATTGGTGCACCCGCTATCCACCCATTTTGTCCATGTCCTGCGGGATATCCAGGGGGAATTGCGCATATGACTGGTAGAACAAGTAGTTTAAATCATGAGACATTTCACATATGGTTCTTTATCCGAGACATGTGTTGACGCTGTCTGCCCCTTTTTGAAAATAACACTTTAAGGAGATGTGCCATGTTTTCTTCCCGTTCGAAGGTACTCGCAAGCATCTTTACTGTTGGCGCCTTGGCGTTGGCTTCGTGCTCAAGCGATTCCAGTGACAGCTCCACCTCCACTGATGCTGCAGGTGGCGACTCTTACCGAGTTGGCATCAACCAGCTTGTTCAGCACCCTGCACTTGATGCAGCGACCACTGGTTTCAAGGAAGCTTTTGAAGAGGCAGGCGTTGACGTCACCTTTGATGAGCAAAACGCTAACGGCGAGCAGGGCACTGCACTGACTATTTCTCAGCAGTTCGCTTCTGACAATTTGGATCTCGTGTTGGCTGTTGCAACTCCAGCAGCACAGGCAACTGCGCAGAATATCACTGATATCCCAGTCCTGTTCACCGCAGTTACCGATGCAGTGTCGGCAGAGCTGGTGGATTCTAATGAAGCACCTGGCGGAAACGTCACCGGTACTTCTGATATCGCACCGATTGAGCAGCAGTTGGAGCTTTTGCAGCAGCTGGTTCCTGACGCAAAGTCCATCGGCATCGTCTACGCGTCTGGTGAGGTCAACTCTCAGGTGCAGGTCGATGAGGTCACCAAGGCTGCTGAGCCACTGGGGCTGTCCGTTAATACTCAGACTGTCACTACCGTGAACGAGATTCAGCAGGCTGTTGAAGCTCTCGGCGATGTTGATGTCATCTACGTTCCAACTGACAACATGGTTGTTTCCGGTATTTCTTCTCTGGTTCAGGTTGCTGAGCAGAAGCAGATCCCTGTGATCGGCGCTGAGTCCGGCACTGTTGAGGGTGGCGCACTGGCAACCCTGGGTATCGATTACACCGAGCTTGGCCGCCAGACTGGTGAGATGGCTCTGCGTATTCTGCAGGACGGCGAAGACCCAGCAACCATGCCTGTGGAGACTGCAACTGAGTTCACCTACGTGATCAACGAAGATGCAGCAGAGCGCCAGGGCGTGGAGATCCCTCAAGAGATTTTGGATAAGGCCGAACGCGTATGATCGGCGCTTTTGAGTTCGGATTGTTGTACGGAGTTGTCGCATTGGGCGTCTATTTGACGTTCCGTGTGCTCAACTTTCCCGACCTCACCGTTGACGGCAGCCTGACCACTGGCGCGGCAACAGCTGCGACAGCTCTTATGTCTGGCTGGCCTCCCCTTATGGCTACTGCCGCTGGTTTCGTTACTGGCTTTATCGCTGGCATGATCACCGGTTTGCTGCACACCAAGGGCAAGATCGATGGTTTGCTCGCAGGTATTTTGACCATGATTGCGTTGTGGTCGGTTAACTTGCGCATCATGGGTGGCGCGAACGTGCCATTGTTGCGCACCGATAACCTCTTCACCCCGCTTCGCGACGCCGGCCTCCTCGGCACATGGGCAGGCCCGGCGATCCTCGCCGTTGCAGTGGGAATTTTGGGACTCATCGTCATCTGGTTCCTCAACACTGATATCGGACTGTCGCTGCGATCCACCGGCGACAACGGGCCGATGGTGCAGTCCTTTGGTGTTTCAACGGATTTCACCAAAATCCTCACCATCTCCCTGTCCAATGGTTTTGTTGGTCTTGCCGGTGCACTCATCGCTCAGTACCAGGGCTTCGCAGATATTTCGATGGGTATTGGCCTCATCGTGATCGGTCTCGCATCGGTTATTTTGGGCCAGGCCATCTTCGGTCAGCGTCGCGTGTGGTTGGCTGTGTTGGCTGTCATCGTCGGTGCCATCGCGTACCGCCTGATCATTTTCGCAGCACTGCGCGTTGGCCTTGACCCCAACGATATGAAGGCAATTTCTGCGATCTTGGTGGTTGTCGCCATGCTGCTGCCGAGGTGGCGTGCGAAGTTCTCCAAGGCACCGAAGCCTAAGCAACCAGTAGCAGTGGAGGCTTAAGACATGTTATCCATCAACGGAATTTCTAAGACGTTCTTCCCCGGCACTGTGAATGAGCGCCGCGCGTTGCAGCAGCTCAAACTCGATATGGCTGAGGGCGATTTTGTCACCGTCATCGGTTCTAACGGTGCGGGTAAATCCACGCTGCTCAACGCTGTTTCTGGCCGTTTGCTTGTTGATTCCGGCGAGATTTCCATCGACGGCAACAAGGTAAACAAGATGTCAGAGCACAAGCGTGCCCGCTACATCGGCCGCGTTTTCCAGGATCCTCTGGCCGGCACCGCGCCGAATCTCACCATTGAAGAGAATCTGGCCATCGCGTTGCTGCGCGGCAAGCGCCGTGGATTGGGCTTTGCACTGACCTCGAAGCGCCGTGAGCAATTCAAGCAGGAACTTGAGCGCCTTGAGCTGGGTCTGGAAAACAGGCTCACTGCCAAAGTTGGTTTGCTCTCTGGCGGTCAGCGTCAGGCATTGTCCCTGCTGATGGCTGGTTTTACTCAACCTAAAATCATGCTGTTGGATGAGCACACCGCAGCGCTTGATCCACAGCGTGCAGAGCTTGTGACCACCTTGACCGAAAAGATCGTGGCAGATGGAAATCTGACTACGCTTATGGTCACGCACAACATGGAACAGGCAATTCGCCTGGGCAATCGCCTGATCATGATGCATGAAGGCCAGATTGTCTACCAGGCAGATCAGGCTACCAAGTCGAAGTTGACTGTGCGCGATTTGCTGCAGGAGTTCGCCAACATCAAGGGCGCAACATTGTCTGACAAGGCGTTCCTCGGCTAAAAAGAGCTTGCTTTACGACGAATCCCGCCGCCAGACTAACGTCTGGCGGCGGGATTTATCTGTCCCTTGAGGTGATTTATTCCTCAGGAGCGTTTGGATCTACGGAAACACTCGTAGGATCATCCAACTTGAACTTCTCAGCAGCCTGAGCAGCAACGGAGACGTCGATCTTGCCTTCGCGTGCCAGGGAGTTCAGCACTGCAACAACAATGGACTCAGCGTCGATGTTGAAGAAGCGACGAGCAGCTGGGCGGGTATCAGAGAAACCGAAGCCATCTGCACCGAGAACGGTGTAGTCGCCTGGGACCCATTCACGGATCTGGTTTGGCAGATCAGTGGAGAAGTCAGACACTGCAACGTATGGGCCGGAGGTCTGCTTCAGCTGGGTGGTTACGAATGCCTCGCCAGCATCTGCACCTGGGTTGCGCAGCTGTGCCTTGTTACGAGCAGCGCCATCGCGAGCCAAGTTAACCCAAGAAGTAGCGGAGTAAATGTTGGCACGAACTCCGTAGTCAGCCTCAAGGATGGATGCAGCCTTGAGAGCCCACTGCATACCAACACCGGAAGCCAAGATGTTTGCCTCATGGCCGGTGCCTTCACCGCGGGAGTAGAGGTAGATGCCCTTGTGCAGGCCTTCTACGTCCAGTCCTTCTGGCTCAGCTGGCTGTGGGGTTGGCTCGTTGTAGATGGTGATGTAGTAGATAACATCTTCACCCTTGCCTGGGCCGTACATGCGGTCGATGCCACGGTGAACCAGGTGTGCGATCTCGTACGCAAAGGATGGGTCGTAGGTCTCGACACCCTCGTTGGTGGAAGCCAAGACAGGGGAGTGTCCATCCATGTGCTGGAGGCCTTCACCGGTCAGGGTGGTGCGACCTGCGGTAGCGCCCAAGAGGAAGCCACGTGCCATCTGATCGGCTGCTGCCCAGATGGAGTCACCGGTGCGCTGGAATCCGAACATCGAGTAGAAGATGTACAGCGGAATCATGGCCTTGCCGTGGGTGGCGTAGGAGGTACCCGCAGCGATGAACGATGCCACGGAACCAGCCTCGTTGATGCCTTCGTGCAGGATCTGTCCTTCAGGTGCCTCACGGTAGGAGAGCATCAGGTCGTGGTCAACAGGCACGTAGTTCTGACCGTGCGGGTTGTAGATCTTCAAGGTTGGGAACCAAGAGTCAAGACCGAAGGTACGTGCCTCATCAGGAATGATTGGGACAAGGCGATCAGCCAAGCCCTTATCGCGCATCAGTTCCTTGAAGGTACGAACAGTCGCCATGGTGGTAGCGATCTGCTGCTTGCCGGAGCCCTTACGGACAGAGCGAAGCTTATCCAGTGGTGGAACCTGAATTGGATCGTAGTTCTCACGACGCTCTGGCAGGTAGCCACCGAGCGCTGCGCGACGTTCCTTCATGTACTTGATTTCAGGAGCGTCTTCACCTGGGTGGTAGTAAGGAGGAAGGTAAGGATCCTTCTCCAGCTGCTCATCGGTGATTGGGATGCCCTGCTTGTCGCGGAACAACTTCAGATCATCAAGCGTCAGCTTCTTCATCTGGTGGGTTGCGTTACGGCCTTCGAAGTTGTGGCCGAGTCCGTAGCCCTTAATGGTGTGAGCAAGGATGACGGTTGGGCGATCCTTGGTCTCAAGAGCTCGCTTGTAGGCTGCGTAAACCTTGCGGTAATCGTGGCCGCCACGTGGAAGCTTCCAGATTTCTTCGTCGGTCATGTTCTCAACGAGCTTTGCGGTGCGTGGGTCACGTCCGAAGAAGTGCTCACGAACATATGCGCCGTCGTTAGCCTTGAAGGTCTGGTAGTCACCATCGGAGGTGTTGTTCATGATCTCAACAAGTGCACCATCCTGGTCCTTCTCCAGAAGTTCATCCCACTCGCGACCCCAAACAACCTTGATCACAGACCAGCCTGCGCCACGGAAGAAGGACTCGAGTTCCTGGATGATCTTGGTGTTACCGCGGACAGGTCCGTCGAGACGCTGCAGGTTGCAGTTAACCACGAAGGTCAGGTTGTCCAGGTTGTTCAGTGCAGCCTGCTGGATGAGACCACGTGATTCTGGCTCGTCCATTTCGCCGTCGCCAAGGAAGGCCCAGACGTGCTGGTCAGAGGTGTCCTTGATGCCACGGTTTTCGAGGTAGCGGTTGAAACGTGCCTGGTAAATGGCATCCATTGGGCCAAGACCCATGGACACAGTTGGGAACTCCCAGAAGTCCTTCATACCGTGTGGGTGAGGGTAGGACGGAATGCCACCCTGCTCACGGGAAACTTCCTGACGGAAGCCATCGAGATCGTCTTCAGAAAGGCGACCCTCCATGAATGCACGTGCGTACATACCTGGTGATGCGTGGCCCTGGAAGAAGATCTGGTCGCCGCCGCCTGGGTGATCCTTGCCGCGGAAGAAGTGGTTGAAGCCAACTTCGTACAGAGGGGCTGCGCCTGCGTAAGTGGAAATGTGTCCGCCGACGCCGATGCCTGGTCGCTGAGCGCGGTGAACCATGATGGCTGCGTTCCAGCGAATCCAACGACGGTAACGCTTCTCCATTTCCTCATCGCCTGGGAATTCAGGTTCCATAGAGGTTGGAATGGTGTTGACGTAGTCGGTTGACGTCATTGGGGGAAGAGATACGCGCTTTGCAGATGCACGCTCAAGCAAACGAAGCATGAGGTAACGAGCACGTTCTGGAGAAGACTCCTGGAGTAATCCGTCGAGTGAATCCATCCACTCGTTGGTCTCCTCCGGATCTGAGTCGTTCAAATAAGATGCCACGCCATCGCGGATCATCGCGAAGTTAGAGTCATCCGAGGGCTTGCCACCAAGTTTTGCTTGATCGGCCATTTCCACACCTCCTGTTGGAATGTTTTATTTCGTTTATACGTCCCGGTTTCCCGGTCCCATTCTTGGTCGTACCTAATTGTGACACGCCGAAGTGCACGAATGAGTCAACGCATAAGTTATTAACAAGGATACGCAACACCGAAGATTTGTTTTACAGACTGTGACGTAAGGGGAGCGGTGCGCTCACTGGGATTTCAGGTATCCATCAATCGGTGTGCTTCCTGGCAATTGTTGTGGATTTTTTAAAGAACATTTCTACGGAAACTAGCTGCATGTTCATTCCGCTTTGCAAAGTTTTGCAAAGAATTATCGGGTAGTTTCCCGCGAGATGTGATGTTTCTCTCACGTTTGACGCGAATCGCATAAAACTACAGGTCTGATGTCCTTTTGGTGAGGGTTTGATGAAAAATCTAGCCACCATTATTTTGAAGAGAATTGTGGAAATCCAAGACTGAAAACTCGAAAAGTTAATCGCTGGCCAGTGATTGAATTCATTGATTCTTGAGCGTAAAGGGGGAGGAAAAGGAAAAAATTCCAGGGAAAGGTGGTTCAAAGTACCGGTTGGACGGTAATGTGCAATTCGGATATATCAATAGCCCCGCGGTTTCATGTTGAATCCATGTAATCGAAAAACACATCGGGGCCCACACGAGGAGGATTATTAAAGTGGCCGACGCTCCGGGCGCAGTCAAGCAAGGTGCCCAGGATTATGCTCAACTACTCGGCATTCAATCGGGTCATATCGTTCAAGAAATTGGATGGGATGAAGATTCCGACACGCTGATCAGCGAGTCCATCGAAGATGCAATCGGTGAGGAACTACTCGATGAAGAAACCGACGAGCTGTGCGATGTCGTGCTGCTCTGGTGGCGCGAGGATGACGGCGATCTCGTCGACGGACTTGTGGATTCCATCCGCTCCCTCGCTGAGAATGGTCGTATCTGGGTGTTGACTCCTGGCATTGGTAAAGAAGGAGCCCTGGCTCCTGGAGTTATCTCTGAATCAGCTCAACTGGCAGGTCTCGTGCAGACCAAGGCAGAACGTCTCGGTAATTGGCAAGGTTCTTGCCTCGTCCAGCGTGGAAACAAGAAGCCTTAACAATCGCTAATTTCCACGGCCTGAGCAGCGATTTTAGGTCTGTGGAGATTGTGTGTTAGTATTTCACTCGTTGCTTTCGAGGCCACCAAGGTGGTTCTAGAAAAGCACGTGCGCGCCTTTAGCTCAGCTGGAAGAGCAGCTGGTTTACACCCAGCAGGTCGGCGGTTCGAGCCCGTCAGGGCGCACAAATATAGAAGCAGGCCACGATAGGTTTTAAGAAACTTATCGTGGCCTGTTTTTCGCTCATGGGCACATCGGTACGCATTGGGTATGCATGAGAAAACCCAGCACTTCGAAATTAAGTTGATCCGGATACTGAGGTGCGGCGCGCGACAACTTGCTTCGCACCTCGTCAGAACCTGAATTTAAGGTTCCATTCCATGCCAGATCACCTCGAAAGCTTCTCTGCATCGTTGCATCGTTGCATTGTGCCTTGGTCGGTGAAATTTACTCCACGCGCGACCGATTGGTAATAAAACACCCCAAGGATTGCATCGAGGCACGCCTCGATGTCTAGATCCGCCCGGATTTGGCCTTTTTCTTGCACGACTTGCAGCGCGCGAATATTTGCTTCTCGACGTCTCCTCACATGTGAATTCCATTAGGCGAGCTGTAATTCTTGATCTGACATCACCAACTCGAGCCGTTTGCGAAATCGCTGACGAGGATAGGAGACTCCAGTGGTTTTCGCCTGATTTGTAAACAGCCCATCAATCAAGGTCTCTTTGATGTCCCCTGAGGTATCTATTTCAACTGGAGCTCGCCCGGCATCTAAAGCTTCCGCTACTAGATCCACTAGCCCGGGCCAGCGTCGATAAACCGCTGCACGTGACACTCCGCTTTCTTTGACAACTGCATTGACCGTGACGGGACGATTGCTGTCGATGAGCCGTAAAGTTGCGTCGATGATCTTCTCGTCGTGCCCGTCTTTACGTGGTCGCCCAGGCCTTTTAGACGATGTGGATTCGGCGGAGTTAGTCACTTCATTCATTTTAGCTATGAGCTCTTTCGTGAAGGCGGTCGACGAGTCCCCGATTAAGAGATTGCGCGGATAGGTGGATAAAAGGAAAAACACAGGGGTCATGAAATAGAACAAGCACGAGGCCTGGTACATAAGAATTCGACCAAGAATTCATCATCATCCAGGAACGCTCGTGCCTGCCCTTTCATCATCTATCATCGACCCCCTCTGGCGCCAGTTCTCCGCCTTAATCCCACCGGTTATCAACACCCACCCACTAGGGTGCCACCGTCCACGCATTGCTGACCGGATCATCTTCGACAAACTCATCGCAGTGCTTGTCCTCGGTGCCTCCTATATCAAGATTTTTCGATTCCACATGCTCAGCCACCACGCTACGCACCCGCCGAGACGAGTGGATCACTGCCGGGATATTTAAGAATTTAGAACAGATCTGTCTGGAGTCCTACGACCGTTTCATCGGGTTAGACCTAGAAAACTTAATGGACATAAAATCCCGATCGGGTGCGTGGTCGCCGGAGCCAATCGGCATGATTCACCGTTGTTAGCTGCAACCTTGGACACGCTCGGCCGGTTTGGAGGTTGTCTTCCCGATCAGATCACGGTGCATCTCGATGCTGGGTATGACTCGAAGAAAACCCGCAGGCTACTCAGCGAACGTGGTTATAGCTGGGTGATCAGCACTAAAGGTAAGCCGCTGCAGGCTGGGGCTCGGTGGGTGGTGGAGCGTACTAACTCTTGGCATAACCGGGGTTTTAAGAAACTTAGTATCTGCACCGAACGATGTACCCGGGTCGTGGAAGCGTTTATCGCTTTAGCCAACGCGGTGATCATTCTGCGTCGGCTTATCAAACAGGCCTGGACTAGTTACCGCTGGGACACCCGACCGGGCCACAGACCTTAACCTATCCGCACAATCTCTTAGTCTGACATTTCAGCCCTGGGAGGACCTGTTTTCACAGGCCTGGACGTCAATATGATCTACACCACACCAAAATGGCCTAAGTCAGGTTTTACGTGTCACGACCATGCTTAAGCGGTGCCGTAATTAGTGTCTAGCGCAAGAAAACTATCGGGTTTTTATCAGAAGATCTAACACCGAGAACCCCAGATAGTGGCATGAAAAAGCACCTGCCATATCCTCACGGAATGGCAGGTGCAAAAATGAGACGGGCTTAGAAGCGCTCTTGGTCTCGTTTGGAGATCTTCTCGTAGTGATTGCGGTGTTGATCGCCGTAGCGTGAACGTCGTTTGGATGCAGCCGGGGTGATGGTTGGTTCTGCAGTTTCAACAACTTCAGGGGTTTCCACCACTGGTTCAAGAGTGTTTAGCTCGGCCATCTGTTCGCGTTCTGC
The DNA here is from genome assembly GCF_000011325.1 of Corynebacterium glutamicum ATCC 13032. Classification (NCBI taxonomy): domain Bacteria; kingdom Bacillati; phylum Actinomycetota; class Actinomycetes; order Mycobacteriales; family Corynebacteriaceae; genus Corynebacterium; species Corynebacterium glutamicum. Next base: position 2,376,544 of record NC_003450.3, on the reverse strand, counting down.
TTTGTCGCGGCGTCGTTCGCGCATTTCAGCCCAGATGAAGTATCCAAGCCCTAAAGGTGCCATGATGCCGAAGGCGATCCACTGGAAGCCGTATGAGAGGTGGTTACCGCGGTCCATTTGAGGCAGTGGCATTGGGTTCAAAACACCAGGTTCGCCTTCTGCGACCTGGACGTAGTCGGTGCCAAGATCAAGGCCGGTGACGTCACTGATCTGTTCGGTGTTAATTCCGTAGACCTGGGTGTAGCCGCTGTCTTCCATAGGTGCAGAACCTGGGAGGCCCTCGTTCTTGCGGGCGAATCCGGTGATGGTTACTGGTGTGGAAGGAGCAGGCTCGATCTCTGGGACGATTGTGCCCTCTGATGATTCGTAACCACGGTTGACGAGGACAATCTGTCCGTTTTCAAGTTCGAAGGGGGTTAACGATTGGAATGCTGGGCCGGAGTCGACGGGGCGAAGGCGCAGCAAAACCTCACTGTCTGGAAGATACTGTCCGGTGAGTGACACGCGGAAGAACTCCTGCGATGAAGGAATCTGGCCGGAGGCGTCGAAAAGCTCCGCGTATGGGACGACGTCGCGCTCGAAGGCTTCGGTGATCTGCTCGTTGCGGGCGACGATGTCGTCGTCTTTGTGGAGCTGCCATGGCGCCAGCATGGAAATTGCCGCGTAGGAGAAGGAGACGATGAGCAAGGCAGAGATAATCCAACCGGGGGAGAGGAATGCTCTCCAACCCTTTGGTTTGGTTCTTGACCGTGAATTTCCGGAATAGCGGGAGCTCACGTCATGCTTATCGTGCCCGGAAGGGCTATTTACCTTGCTGTCCACACTTGTCTACCTTAGGACTTTTTAGCTCAAAGACCTAAGAATCAGTGCGGATGTGATCTCTGACCCACTCCAAAAGGCCCGGCATAGCATCTTCGATGTTTTCACGGGTGAGCACGAAATCCTGGGATGTGCCGTAGTAAGGGTCTGCGACATCGTCGGTGGGGTTGGACTCTGGGTCGAAGGAACGCATGAGGCGGATTTTGTCGTTGGGAACACCCGTTGCGGCGAGCTCACCGGCGTGGCCGGAATCTAGCGCGACGAAGAGATCTGCGCGCATGTGCTCGGGACCAAGTTGTGCTGCGCGGTGGGTGTCGCCGTTGTAACCGGCTGATTTCAGTTCCGCGAGAGCTCGCTTGTCAGCAGGTTGGCCAACGTGCCAATTGCCCATGCCACAGGAGGAGAAAATGACGTTGTCTTCCAAGCCAGCTTCTTCCGCTTTTGCCTTCGCGATGACTTCCGACATGGGGGATCGGCAAATGTTTCCGGTGCATACGAAAACAATTTCCACAGGTAGCGAAGTTTTAGGCCCAGTCATGGATGATCCTTTCTAATTCTTCTGCGGTGCTCACGGTGTAGCGGGCAGCGTCCCATTCAGTTTTGCTGCCGTAGCCCCAGGTTACGGCAACACAATCGATGCCGAATTCACTCGAACCTTCAATATCGTGTGATCGATCACCAATCATCAAAATATCATTTGGTTCGTCCAACCCAACGCTGTCGAGGACATGTTTGATCACGGCAGATTTGCTGCGTCGGTTGCCGTTGTCGGTGGCGGCACCCATGAATTCGAAGAGATCGAACATCTCGAATTTGCGAAGTACCTTCTCCGCAAAGAACTCGCCCTTGGAGGTGGCGGTGCACAGACGGAAACCTTCGTATTTCAAGCGGATCAGCAAATCTCGCATGCCGGGGAATGCTTCGGAAAGATCCCAACCCACCTGGCCGTAATGCTCAAGGTAGGTCTGCAGAGCGTCTTGTGCCTGCTCTGGAGTCATGCCCAAATCCTGGAACGTCCATTCCATGGGAGGTCCTGGAACTTGCGAGATGCGTTCCTCAGAGGGGATTTCCCAGTTCTTTTCGTGCAGGGTGTGAAGGAATGAAGTGCGGATACCGGGGAAAGAATCGACGAGGGTTCCGTCGAGATCAAAGAGCAGAGTTTTCTTAGAAGGCGTAGTCACACCATTAACCTTGCCAGAATTTTTCAAGGCTTGGCTAGACTTGGGAAACGAACATGCGGTACCAACCAGGGGAGTTAATGCGTGAGTGATGTAACCGTTGGCGATATTCGCCGCATTTTGGATGAGGCTTATCCGCCGGCGTTGGCGGAAAGCTGGGACAAAGTGGGGCTGATCTGCGGTGATCCAACAGAGTCGGTGAAGCGTGTCGGTTTAGCACTCGATTGCACCCAGGCAGTGGCCGACAAGGCTGTGGACATGGGTTTGGACATGCTGATCATTCACCACCCATTGCTGCTGCGTGGGGTGACGTCTGTTGCTGCGGATGAGCCAAAAGGCAAGGTCATTCACACCCTAATTCGCGGCGGGGTGGCACTGTTTTCCGCGCACACTAATGCGGATTCCGCGCGCCCAGGTGTCAACGATAAACTCGCCGAGCTCGTCGGCATCACGGCCGGGCGACCCATCGCGACACGGCTTTTAGGCGGCATGGACAAATGGGGCGTGCACGTTCTGCCCAAGGATGCAGCGTACCTAAAGAAGATGCTTTTCGACGCAGGTGCCGGTGCGATCGGCGACTACCGAGAGTGTGCCTTTGAGATCGAAGGAACCGGGCAGTTTAGGCCCGTGGAGGGGGCGAATCCGGCAGAGGGGGACGTCGATAAGCTTTTTAAATCCCTTGAGCTGCGCATCGAGTTTGTTGCACCGCGCAACCTGCGCGCCCGGCTCACGTCGGTGCTGCGGGAGGCTCATCCGTATGAGGAGCCTGCCTTCGATATTGTTGAAATGCACAGCGCTGAGAGTTTAGAAAATGCGACCGGATTGGGTCGTGTGGGTGAATTGCCGGAGCCGATGCGCCTCGCGGATTTCGTGCAACAAGTGGCCAACAACCTGCCTGTCACCGAATGGGGCGTGCGCGCTACCGGCGATCCTGAACAAATGGTGTCCCGTGTGGCGGTTTCATCAGGGTCGGGTGACAGTTTCTTAAACGATGTGATTAAGCTCGGAGTGGACGTTTATGTCACTTCTGATCTGCGCCACCATCCAGTTGATGAATATCTCCGAGAAGGTGGCCCTGCAGTAATCGATACTGCACACTGGGCCAGCGAATTTCCATGGACTTCCCAAGCCCAAGAAATTTTGCAGGACAAAGCCCCACAGGTTGAAGTTGATGTGATTTCGATCCGCACAGACCCCTGGACCATGTCTGCGCGAGCAGTGAACTAAATTCTTGAGAACTAAAAAAGGAGAACTTCAATGAAGCTGGACCCATCTCTGCACAAAACCCTGCTGCAGCTCGCCACCACCCTGCGCACCCAAAACGCCAACTCCGCACCGAAGACCACCCCGGAGCAGGAAGCTGTAGACAAGGCTGTCGCTGAACTTTCCCGCAACCGCGACGCTGCATCCGCTGCACAAATGGCTGTCGATGACATGGAAAACGAAATCCTGCGCATTCAGTCCGACGAACGCAAACTGCGCCGCCGCAAGAAAGACGGCCAGGACGCACTCGGTGCAGAAACTGACGAAGAGCGTCGCCGCGACCTCAACCACGACGTCTACACTGCGAAGTCCCGCATCGCTGACCTCATGAGCGAACTGCAAGAAGCTCACAATGAAATCCATGCGCTGCGCAACAACCGCGACCTCGCACAGTCTCGCGTCAAAGACACCGAACGCAAAGTTGCCGACGCCCGCGCAGCCGCAGAAGCCGCCGCAGCAGCAACCCCAGAAGGTGAAGACCCAGCAGTAGTCATCGCACACCTGGAAGAGAAACTTCCCTCCGAAGCACTGGCAGAATTCCATGCACAACGCCTCGAAAACGGCGTAGGCGCAGCACTCTTCAACGGCCGCTCCTGCAGCGGATGCGCCATGGTTCTCCCTGCAACCGGTATCTCCGACATCCGCAACACCCCCAAAGATGAGGTTCCACAGTGCCCAGAATGTGGCTCTTACCTCATCACTGACATCTCTTAGAAAGACCACCCAGTGAAATTAGTCATCGAGGCCGACGGCGGCTCCCGCGGAAACCCCGGCGTCGCCGGCTCCGGCACCGTGGTGTACTCCGACAACAAAGCAGAAGTTCTCAAAGAAATCGCCTATGTTGTCGGAACAAAAGCCACCAACAACGTCGCCGAATACCGCGGACTACTCGAAGGCCTCAAAGCAGCCCGCGAGCTCGGCGCTACCTCCGTGGATGTCTACATGGACTCCAAACTTGTCGTTGAACAAATGTCCGGCCGGTGGAAAATCAAACACCCCGACATGAAAGTTCTAGCGATCGAAGCCAAGGAGATTGCTTCCGAAATCGGGTCCGTTTCTTATACGTGGATTCCGCGTGAGAAAAACAAACGAGCTGACGCATTGTCCAACGTGGCGATGGATGCTGCAGCGGCAGGTAAGCCGGTAGGTGTTGTAGGGGATTCTGCTTCTGTATCTTCTGCTTCTTCGGTTGCGGGCTCAGAGAAAGAAGACCTCAACTGCACCGAAACCAAACCCACCAACTGGAACGGCGCAACCACAGATCCCACTCGTTTCTTGTTGCTTCGCCACGGCCAAACTGCTATGTCAGTGGCACGCCTTTACTCCGGTAGGTCCAACCCAGAGCTGTCTGAACTTGGTGAAAAACAAGCAGCAGCGGCAGCACGACGACTCGCTCAAACCGGTGGCATCGACGCTATTGTGAGTTCTCCGCTCACCCGCACGATGCAAACCGCAGAAGCAGCAGCGGCCGCACTGGGAATGAAAGTACGTGTTATCGATGATCTCATCGAAACTGACTTTGGACTGTGGGATGGAAAATCATTTTCAGAAGCCCACGAACAAGATCCAGAACTGCACACCAAGTGGCTCACTGACTCATCTGTAGCCCCACCCGGTGGTGAGTCCCTGCAGACGGTTAATCGACGTGTGAAAAAGGCTCGTGAAAGCCTCCAACGCGAATACGGTGCAGCGAATGTTTTGGTGGTCAGCCACGTCACCCCAATCAAAGCCATCATGAGGCAAGCATTGGACGCAGGCCCATCCTTCTTTCAGAAGGCACACCTTGACTTGGCGTCGCTGTCGATCGCAGAGTTTTACGAAGACGGCCCAACCTGCGTAAGACTGTTCAACGACACCTCACACCTGGAAGCGTGACGACAGTCTGACGGAAGCTCGGCGAAGCTCGCCGGAGTTTTTAAGTTTTTCCACCCTCGAGGTGTAAAGTAAAACGTTGCGAATGAGGCAACCGGGTGATTGCGTTCGACGAACTGGGGGATTGCTCCCAAGCGTCGGCCGAGGAAAGTCCGGACTCCACAGAGCACGGTGGTTGTTAACAACAACCCGGAGCGATCCGCGGGAAAGTGCAACAGAGAGTAAACCGCCATCAACTTAGTTTGGTGGTAAGGGTGAAAGGGTGCGGTAAGAGCGCACCGGCAGGTCAGGTGACTGATTTGGCCAGGTAAACCCCACCGGGAGCAAGGCATGAGGACGTATCCAATGGTATGTCTGTGCAGGTGTTGAAGGCTGCTCGCCAAGCCTGCAGGTAGCTGCTAGAGGCAGTCAGCAATGGCTGCGACGAGATGGATGATCGCCGCCGGTTGTTTTTGCAACTGGTACAGAATCCGGCTTATAGGTTGGCTCATTCGCCCTTTTTATTTGTGTTTTTGGCGCTCTGGTTGCTGGGGGATGGAATGCTCATCCTTGGGCTTGCCGGGAGTGGAATGAATGTGCGAATATACACCACAAATCGCCTTGACTTGGCCGATTGTCGTGGATTTTTGCAAGTTTGGGTCATTTGACTGCAAAAATATGTTCGATTTGAAGGTCTGACCACGGGAATGTGGTGAGTCCTTGATCAGTAAACCTGCAGAAATCACATTTGCCCCACCAGTCCCAAAATGGAACCCTCTCAGAATCGCTTTTAACGGGCTAAATGAGCTCGACCCATACCAAGACCTATCTGGGGAACCTCGACCCTTCTGTGCCCAAGGAAACTCAACACCCCTGCATATACTTTTCCGCTGTGGAACAATGGGAGCGCATGAAGCTCTATGCAGCAGTCCTCGACTTTGAACCAGTGGCACAAGAGTTCGGTGTGGAGCGAGGTTTTGACCCTCATATCCACGACGAAGCCGCGTCAAGTGTCGATAGGTATGCGCAAGAGCGGGAAGATCTCCTGCACATGCCCTTTGTCACCATCGATCCCGTAGGTTCCAGAGACCTCGATCAAGCTGTGCTGATTGAGGAGATCGACAGCGGATTTCGGGTGCATTACGCGATTGCAGATGTCGCAGCCTTCGTGGAGCCGGGCAGTGAATTGGAAAAGATTTCCCTTCACCGCGGGCAGACTATTTATCTGCCGGATTCCCCAGCGCGACTGCACCCTGAGGAATTATCCGAAGATGCGGCAAGCCTGCTGGAGGGACAAACGAGACCAGCGGTTGTGTGGTCGATTGATCTAGATGAACGTGGCGAAGTCACAGCCACCAAGGTGCGTCGCGGGTTGGTGAAATCCCGGGCGCGTTTGGATTATGATCAGGCTCAAATAGATGCCGAGAATGGTCGGTTGCATCCGTCGATAAGCTTATTGCCCAAGGTCGGGCAGCTGAGGCAGGAAAGCGCGCTACGGCGCGAAGCCGTGAATCTTTCTATTCCCAGCCAGCGAGTGGTGAAAGTGCCCAATGATGACGCCGGTGAACACTATGAAATTGTCATCGAGCCACGCCCGCACATCATGGATTACAATTCCGAGATTTCCCTGCTCACAGGCATGGTAGCGGGGGAGATGATGGTGAAAGCGGGGCACGGTTTGCTGCGTACACTCGCCCCGGCGACCAAAGAATCCGAAGCTACTTTCAGATCAGAGGCGCAAGCCCTTGGTTTTGAGATCGCGCCCGAACAACCCATCGGTGAGTTTCTTCAAAGTGTGGATCCCAATACGCCCAAAGGGATGGCCATTCAGAGGGAAGCACAGAAACTCTTGCGGGGCTCCGGCTACGCCAGCGTGAAAAATGGGGACTCGGAAGTGCATTCCGGTGTTGGTGGTTACTATGCTCACGTCACCGCACCGCTGCGCCGACTTATCGACCGTTTCGCCACCGAACATTGCCTTGCGATTGCCTCCGGAACGGACGTTCCTGAATGGGTGACCAGGGTGGAAGAGCAAGTTCTCGACACCATGAAATACTCCTCCATTTTGGCCAGCCAAGTGGATAATGCCTGCCTCGACCTCACAGAAGCCACCGTGTTGAAATACTGGGAGGGCCAAAACTTCAACGCGGTGGTTGTAGCGAGCGAACCTGAAAAGAACTCTGCTCGACTTTTTGTGTACAAACCGCCAGTGTTGGCAAAGTGTATTGGCGCCCCAGAACAGGGAACAAACCAAGATGTCACACTGGTGACTGCGAACTTGAAGAAGCGTGAAGTTTTGTTTGCGTGGCCGGCTGACTAAGCATGCAGGCTGGTTAAGTAGGCGTGCTAGCCCTGTTCCGCGACGTCCCCGTGCCCGAGAGGAACCACCAACAAGCCATCCTCGCTGAGATCCGCAGCAAAATTGTGCGCATGATGGGCATCAACCAACGCAATCACACCGCGCGCTGACGTGGACCGAGCAGCTGTGGCACCCCGCTCGACGCACAAACGAGCAAGCGCCAAATCAGCAGGGGGGAAATCGAAGGTGTCGCTCAAATCATCTTGGGATTCCATCAGCAGCTCAGAAAACTCACTCAGCCTTCTCGAACGCAGGGCATTGGCTGTCCTCTGAGCGCGCCGGGTTTCGTTTTCCCACAGATTCAACCAGCGCTGGGCTTGTTCAATCGAGGGCAGATCCTCTCGACCAGTCACCTCAATCACGGCCTGCAACCAATCCACAACACGAGTGGAAGCGTCGGGAAGCAACCGCAAAGATTCCACACTGAAAGCGCGCGCAGCTTCATCGATAAACGCATGTCGAGCATAGATCTCGCGGTAAATGCTCGGATCAGTTTCAGTTTGCGCAGCAACAACAAATGCCGACAAACCAGCGGAACGACTCACCGGATGTGGCGCCTGAGTGACCGAACCATCGGCGTAATCAACCACCGAAATCTGTCCAGTTTCACCCCGCAACGCCACGGTGTGCCGCGCACGCAACACTGAAGTCTCACTGAACATGAATGCGGACTGCGAACAAATCTCCGCAATGCGCGCCTTCGTGGGGGCTTCCTCAATATTTTCCCGATACAGCGCCAATGCGAGCGCCACATCCATGGCGGAATTTTCACCCAGCCCCACCCCCTCAGGAATGGTGCTCAACACGGTGATATCCAGGCCTTTTGTGTCACGCGAAAGCATTTGCTTATGGATCATTGTCCACGCAATCCCGCCCAACCGGGCAGCAACGCCGCCCTCCGGCTGAGGCGGCGTAGTCTGCCGCCCCAAAACATCATGGGATTTCATATGGGCGTGTGCGCGAGCTGCAATGTCCGCAGTGCTTAAAGAATGCTTTTCGACGCCTCCCTCCACATCCACAACGCATACGTTAACAACATCGTCGCGGTTCTTATTGACGGCAACCGCAGTCCGCCAATTCGCATTAGCCGCCAGCACCACACCACCGGCGTAATCCGAATGCTCACCAATAAGCGTCCATGTTGCCGGTGCGGTAGCAGCGCCTTTGGGATTGACGTCAAAGAAAGTGCGGTGGAAAGCCACGCAGGCTTCAAGAAGTTCAGTGGGAGACGATCCAACTTGTGCGCCGTGCGGGCCGGTGAGAGTTGGCTGCCAAATGGCCATGTGAGAGAAGCCTCCACAGATAGAAATCACAAATAAATAACAGACCCACTCTAGCCGTTGCGGGTTCTTATTGAGGTCTATAGTGGGGTGCTACACACTACAAACCGTGATTTGTTTCGTGATTGGAGCTGAGCCCACATGGCTAAAGAAGATTTGAAGTGGTTCTACGATCTGGCAACCGGCAAGGTTTTTCAAGGCAAGGTTTCCGGCTTTGAAACCCGCATGGGCCCATATGACACTGAAGAGGAAGCCCATCACGCCATCTCCATTGCGGCAGCCCGAACCAAGGCAGCCGAAATTTGGGACGACAAGGAAGACTAAAAAAAACTGGGGTCACACTTTCAGATGCGACCCCAGTTTTTTATTGCCTGCGTTTACTTACGCTTGTTCTTCTTTGAACGCTTGGCGGTATCTTCAGCCAGCTTTGCATAGGCTTTTTCTACGCTCTTGAACGCATCGGAATAACCAGTCAGGTATTCCCTCGACAGGGTTTGTTCGTGCTGGTAGAGGATTCCGTATGCGAAGGTATCCCGGCCTTGGCGGCGGGCAACCTGAGCTCGGCGCAACAGCTCATTACGGGAAGTAATGGCATCTTGGTAATCGCCAAGAACTGACTGCAAACCACTGCACGCCTTGTACAGTTTCTTCGTCTCAACGGTGGTTGCTTTGCCCACTGCCTCTGCACTGTAGCGAAGCTTCTTGGCAGCCTTGCGCAGGTTGTGGAAGTTTTCTTCCCGCTCCAGCATCGGAATGCTGAGATCATCCCACTGTGAGCGAGCCTTCTTTTCCAGCTTGACGAGCTTCACGTGCGCCTTATCAAGGTGCTCTAGAAGTACGAGAGCAGCATCAACCTTCTTCGGTTCCTTCGGCTCCTCCACCGGCGCTTGGGAACCAGGGGAGTACTCCTCATCGAGAGCGTCCAGATCTGCAGATTCAGGCGCGTCTGCTGATTCTTCCTGCTCAGTAGCTTCTTCGACAGACTCAGCTTCTGCGTCTGCTTCTTCGGTTGCTTCAGAGACGTCAGTGGACTCGGTAGTCTCAGCGGACTCAGGGGCTTCGGTAGCTTCGGGTTCTTCGACTTCTGTGATCAGCGGTGGATCAACAAGGAGGTTTTCCAGTGCCTGAAGAAGATCAGTGTAGCGATCATTATCCAGCGCACGAACTACTCGCTCATGCTCACGACGGTATTCTGCACCAAGATCTTCAAGCAGTTCCTTCTTAGTCTCCTCCTCGATGGAGTCGCCAACCTCAGTGTTAATCAGGTTGCTGAGGCGCTCTTCCACAACTTCAGCATCGCGTGCGCGACCCAAGATGTTGGCGAGAACCTTCAGTTCCTTTTCCAGGTTGAGGTAGTCTTCGCCGCCGAGGATGCCCTCAAAGGTTTGGAGGTGGCTGCGTAGTTCTCGGGTAGCTACGCGCATCTGGTGGACTGAATCATATTCATCGGCGCGTACTCGAGGATCGTATTCGGCGATCTTTGAGGCGTTGGCTGCGATTGCTGCAAGAACACCACGTGCTGGGTCATTCTTGTCCAGCTGCGCCATCTGTGGAGGCTTTGGCGCGTGGTTGACTGATTCGTCCAGCGCCGAAACAAGTTTGGATGGGCTGTTGGAGACAAAAGCTCCAGCTGCGGTCAGGACTGACTGTGCAGATTGCAGCAGTACTGAGATGGCTTCTTCGGCGAGGGTGCCATCAGCGAGTTCGAATTCCCACTCACGCCACTGCTTGCGCACGCCACCTGGAAGGTGGGACACGGTGGATACATGATCGTCGCAGAATTCTGCGATGACTGCGCCGTCCTCATCCGCGAGGTAAGACATGTGGCGTTCATTATCCACCTGGGCGATAGGGGTCAGCTCACGGCCTTGGATCAGCGCTCGGATGTGTCCCAAGAGCTCACGTGGAGGGAGGGTTTCTGTTGCGCCTTCGCCATCAAGTGGGGCTTGGACTTCACGGCGACCGATGGTTCCGGGGAACTTAATGTGCCAGCCGGCATCGTTTCCACCGGTGCGGCGACGGAGGGTAATTTTTGCGCGGGTGAGGCGCAAATCTACGGTGTCAAAGTAAACAGCGCTTAGTTGGTGGATTTCGGTGCGATCAATGTGGTCGACTTCTGCGATAGCCTCAAGTTGTGGAATCTGAGTTGATTCACTGACGGAAAACTTAGTTTCCACTTCTAGATGCTGGCCCATTGTTGTATCCATCCTTTAAAGACTTATGTGATTGTGAAGCGTGATTAAAAAGTAGGTGAAACAGGTTCCCCGTTTTCATAGGGAACCTGTGTTGTCTTTGCCCACCTCATGTTACGCGGGAAATGGGGCTTTCACCCGCTCTAGAACATGAATGTTGAGTCTTCCAAGCTGGCAGATTCCCCGCCAAGGTGGGATTCATTGGCAGCATTAAATCCGTCAATAATGCCTCGTCGGTTGGTCGATTTGAAGGTCATTGTCCGCATATTCGGGAAGGTTTCCTTCAGTGCTTCCTTTGACCTCACACTTCTGTTCTCTAGGACAGGAACGATGGCGCTGTGAGCTAGTGGTGCCTGACCAGCTAGTTCGTTGAATGCATCCTCTTTTGCTGAGATGAGAAGTCTAGAGATTTGGCTGGCGTAGGAGATCATAAAACTACGGCGATATGAGCTTGTTTCGCCATTTAATTGGGCAATTCGGGCACCTGCTGACGTTTTCATGAAGTGGGCACGTTGTCGATTAAGACTGTTGAACAGATCAATAATGTGGGCTACGTCATCTTGCTCGCCGAAGAGGGTGCAGATGCCAGATTTGGTGATCAGCAGCGCTTCGCTGGAATGCACCCGAGCAATGGCATTGAGCAGTTTGTATTGGTGTCGGATCCATGGAGCTTCCAGATACACCCGAGATGCACGAATCGTAGAAGATCGAGCTTGGACATCTTGGTCATAGGAATTAATCAGCAGTGATTCAATCCGGTACTGCTGTCGAAGTGTCTCTGCTTTAAGGATCAATGCTTCGGCTTCTTCTTCGAAGTTGGTGGACTCTGCCTTTTTCAAAAGTGCGGTGATACGATGATGCGCTTTGGCCTGTGCCGGGGTCATTGGGCTGGTGTCTTGATTGTCTAAGGCGTGGAGCTCTGCGAGCATTGCCCAGTCAGGCAAGGTACTTAGCTTCGGTAGCTCGGTGAGAATCTTCTCCAGGGTCATCACCGGCAAGTGGCTAGTTTCGGCGGCACGCGTTCCGTTCACCCACAGTGTGTACATCTCATCGGAGCAGGAGTAAGCAATCTCAGGTAGCGCGTGAAACAGGAGTGGATCAATATCGGCGGAAAACTCATGGCGGAGATCGGCGGGAGTCCACCCACGAAGCGCACAGAAACCTAGGTGGCTGATGATGCTTTCTTCTAAAATCTGACGGTAAGAGTCTTGTGCGTCGGTGACGTTGTCGGAGAAGTGGGAGAGAGTCATTGCGGTTTCCTTATTCGTAGGAGTGTTCTAATTTCGGTGCGGTTCTCAGTGAACCACCCAAGCTGGACACCTCCCACCCCCGTGTCATCAAAAAACCGCGACATCCTTGAGTAACTCTGAGAAAAACTACCCCCGATGGGAGTATAAAAGTGGCAAATGCGCAGTCGATGTCCCATCGCTGCGTAGATTAGTTTTCATGAACAGCGAACAGGAATTTGTACTCAGCGCCATTGAAGAACGCGACATTAAGTTTGTGCGTCTATGGTTCACTGACATTCTTGGCCACTTGAAGTCAGTGGTTGTGGCTCCTGCAGAACTAGAGTCTGCGTTGGAAGAAGGCATCGGATTCGATGGCTCAGCCATTGAGGGCTACGCGCGTATCTCGGAAGCGGACACCATTGCCCGCCCAGATCCATCGACATTCCAGGTCCTCCCACTAGAAGCGGGCATCTCAAAACTGCAGGCAGCACGCCTGTTTTGCGATGTCACGATGCCAGACGGACAGCCATCTTTTTCTGACCCGCGCCAAGTGCTGCGCAGGCAGGTCCAACTAGCTGCAGATGAAGGCTTGACCTGCATGATCTCACCAGAGATTGAGTTCTATTTGGTGCAAAGCCTTCGCACCAACGGACTGCCACCTGTGCCCACTGACAACGGCGGATATTTCGACCAAGCCACATTCAATGAGGCGCCGAATTTCCGTCGAAACGCGATGGTAGCGCTGGAGGAACTCGGCATCCCTGTCGAGTTCTCCCACCATGAAACTGCACCTGGCCAGCAAGAAATCGATTTACGCCATGCGGATGCGCTCACCATGGCCGACAACATCATGACCTTCCGCTACATCATGAAACAGGTGGCAAGGGACCAAGGCGTCGGGGCATCATTTATGCCCAAGCCATTCCAAGAACATGCAGGCTCCGCCATGCACACGCACATGTCCTTATTTGAGGGCGATACCAACGCGTTCCACGATCCAGACGATTCTTACATGCTGTCCAAAACCGCAAAACAGTTCATCGCTGGAATCTTGCATCACGCTCCAGAATTCACCGCTGTGACCAACCAGTGGGTCAATTCCTACAAACGCATCGTGTACGGAAACGAAGCTCCAACTGCGGCAACCTGGGGTGTATCTAATCGTTCTGCGCTGGTTCGTGTTCCTACCTACCGTTTGAATAAGGAGGAGTCGCGCCGGGTGGAGGTGCGTCTTCCTGATACCGCTTGTAACCCATATTTGGCGTTTTCAGTGATGCTCGGCGCTGGTTTGAAAGGCATTAAAGAAGGTTATGAGCTCGACGAGCCAGCTGAGGACGATATCTCCAACTTGAGCTTCCGGGAACGTCGCGCCATGGGCTACAACGATCTGCCAAGCAGCCTTGATCAGGCACTGCGCCAAATGGAAAAGTCAGAGCTTGTTGCTGACATCCTCGGTGAGCACGTTTTTGAGTTTTTCTTGCGCAATAAGTGGCGTGAATGGCGTGACTACCAAGAGCAGATCACTCCGTGGGAGCTCCGAAACAATCTTGATTACTAGACTTTTGCACTCCAATGGAAACCCTACGGCGACCCAATTGCGACCCGATGAAGGAGGGGAGAAGCTATGTCAGGACCGTTAAGAAGTGAACGTAAAGTCGTTGGCTTTGTCAGAGACCCACTGCCAAAAGTTGGTTCTTTATCGCTGAAATCTGAGCATGCCCAAGCAGATCTAGAGCATTTGGGTTGGCGCAATGTTGAGTCTTTGGATTTGTTGTGGGGCTTGTCAGGTGCAGGCGATCCCGATGTCGCGCTGAACCTTCTTATTCGGCTGTATCAGGCACTTGAAGCAATCGGCGAGGATGCTCGAAACGAGCTTGATCAAGAGATTCGCCAGGATGAAAAACTACGAGTCCGCCTTTTTGCATTGTTGGGTGGTTCCTCGGCTGTCGGTGATCACTTGGTCGCCAATCCTTTGCAGTGGAAACTCTTAAAACTTGATGCGCCATCGAGGGAAGAGATGTTTCAGGCGCTGCTGGAATCTGTGAAAGCTCAGCCTGCTGTGCTTGAGGTTGAGGATTTCAGCGATGCACACAACATTGCCCGAGACGATTTGAGCACGCCTGGTTTTTACACGGCTAGTGTTACCGGGCCTGAAGCAGAGCGAGTCTTGAAATGGACTTATCGCACGTTGCTGACCCGGATTGCTGCGCATGATTTAGCGGGTACCTATCCCACCGACATGCGGAGAAAAGGTGGCGATCCTGTTCCGTTTAGCACAGTGACCATGCAGCTCAGCGACCTAGCTGATGCTGCTTTGACTGCTGCTTTAGCTGTGGCAATTGCCAATGTTTATGGTGAAAAGCCGGTTGATTCAGCTTTATCTGTCATCGCGATGGGCAAATGTGGCGCGCAGGAATTGAACTACATTTCAGATGTGGACGTGGTGTTTGTTGCAGAGCCGGCAAACTCTAAATCAACACGCACCGCAGCAGAGCTCATTCGCATCGGTAGCAACTCGTTCTTTGAGGTGGATGCAGCACTTCGCCCAGAAGGTAAAAGTGGCGCTCTTGTGCGCTCTTTGGATTCCCATATGGCGTATTACAAGCGCTGGGCGGAAACCTGGGAGTTTCAGGCACTGCTGAAAGCTCGTCCCATGACGGGTGATATTAACCTTGGGCAGTCCTATGTGGATGCTCTTTCACCGTTGATTTGGACGGCTAGCCAGCGGGAATCATTTGTCACAGATGTCCAAGCTATGCGCCGTCGAGTGTTGGACAATGTTCCGGAAGACTTGCGTGATCGTGAGCTGAAGCTTGGTCGCGGTGGTTTGAGGGATGTGGAGTTTGCTGTCCAGCTCCTTCAGATGGTGCATGGTCGCATTGATGAGACGTTGCGGGTTCGGTCAACGGTAAATGCTTTGCATGTGTTGGTTGATCAGGGATATGTGGGTCGTGAAGACGGGCATAATCTCATTGAGTCGTATGAGTTTTTGCGTCTGTTGGAGCATCGCCTTCAATTGGAGCGGATCAAGCGCACTCACTTGTTACCGAAACCTGATGACCGAATGAATATGCGCTGGTTGGCGCGCGCTTCTGGGTTTACTGGTTCGATGGAGCAAAGTTCGGCCAAAGCTATGGAACGGCATTTGCGTAAGGTTCGTTTGCAGATTCAGTCGTTGCATAGTCAGCTGTTTTATCGGCCACTGCTGAACTCTGTGGTCAACTTGAGCGCGGATGCCATCAGGTTGTCTCCGGATGCTGCAAAGCTACAATTGGCGGCATTGGGATACCTGCATCCATCACGTGCTTATGAACACCTGACTGCTCTTGCATCAGGAGCTAGCCGTAAAGCCAAGATTCAGGCGATGTTGCTGCCCACGTTGATGGAGTGGCTGTCTCAAACAGCTGAACCAGATGCGGGATTGCTGAATTACCGCAAGCTTTCTGATGCTTCCTATGATCGCAGCTGGTTTTTGCGCATGCTGCGTGATGAGGGCGTAGTGGGGCAGCGGTTGATGCGTATTTTGGGAAATTCTCCCTATATTTCTGAACTGATTATCTCCACTCCGGACTTTATGAAACAGCTGGGTGATGCGGCGTCTGGTCCTAAATTGCTTGCTACTGCACCGACTCAGGTTGTGAAAGCAATCAAGGCAACGGTGTCGCGTCATGAGTCACCTGATCGGGCGATCCAGGCTGCACGATCGCTGAGGAGGCAGGAGCTGGCACGCATTGCCTCTGCTGATTTGCTCAACATGCTCACTGTTCAGGAAGTATGCCAAAGCTTGTCACTAGTCTGGGATGCGGTGTTGGATGCTGCCTTGGATGCGGAAATCCGTGCTGCACTTAACGATCCACAGAAACCAGATCAGCCTCTGGCCAATATTTCTGTGATCGGCATGGGCCGTTTGGGTGGAGCAGAACTTGGATACGGTTCTGATGCCGATGTGATGTTTGTATGCGAGCCGGTAGCCGGTGTGGAAGAGCATGAGGCCGTCACATGGTCTATTGCTATCTGTGATTCCATGCGGTCGAGGCTTGCGCAGCCTTCCGGTGATCCACCTTTGGAGGTGGATCTGGGGCTGCGTCCTGAAGGGAGATCTGGTGCGATTGTGCGCACCGTTGATTCCTATGTGAAGTACTACGAAAAGTGGGGTGAAACTTGGGAGATTCAGGCGCTGCTGAGGGCTGCGTGGGTTGCTGGTGATCGTGAGCTGGGTATTAAGTTCTTGGAGTCGATTGATCGTTTCCGCTACCCAGTTGACGGGGCAACGCAGGCGCAGCTTCGTGAAGTTCGTCGAATTAAGGCGAGGGTGGATAATGAGAGGCTTCCGCGCGGGGCTGATCGAAATACCCATACCAAGCTGGGTCGGGGAGCGTTAACTGACATCGAGTGGACTGTGCAGTTGTTGACCATGATGCATGCTCATGAGATTCCGGAGCTGCACAATACGTCGACGTTGGAAGTTCTTGAAGTGCTGGAAAAGCATCAGATTATTAACCCTGTGCAGGTGCAGACGCTTCGGGAAGCGTGGCTGACGGCAACGGCTGCTAGGAATGCGCTTGTGCTGGTCAGGGGTAAGAGATTAGATCAGTTACCTACTCCTGGTCCGCACCTTGCGCAGGTGGCTGGTGCGTCTGGTTGGGATCCAAATGAGTACCAGGAGTATTTGGAAAACTATCTGAAAGTGACCAGGAAGAGTCGTCAGGTTGTTGATGAAGTCTTCTGGGGTGTGGACTCTATGGAGCAACGTGAGTTTTAGGTAGGTGGTGGGAGCCCCAAAGTTGCGGAAAATTGTTCCAACTAAGGGACTATATGTAGGTGTGGGTAACCTAAGTTAATCTTTTGTGAGCGTGAGGATTTCTCTGAGGAATCTAGACGCAGATTAACTTCCGCTTGGCAGCGACCGGGATAACACCGCGGTTGCGGCCACGCAGGCTCACAAAGGACACCACTATGACAAGCATTATTGCAAGCAACAGCGACCTATCGGAGGCGCTGCGCACCCACACTGCGCAGGCCCATGAAGAGGCCGAGCACTCAACGTTTATGAATGATCTGCTCACCGGGAAGCTCGATGCGCAGGCATTTATCAAGTTGCAGGAGCAATCATGGTTGTTCTACACCGCTTTGGAAGCTGCAGCTCGTGCATGTGCAGAGGATTCCCGTGCGGCTGGTCTGCTGGACCCACGCCTCGAGCGCAAGGAAACGTTGGAAGCTGATCTGGATAAGCTGCACGAAAACACCACCTGGCGTGACAACGTCACGGCCACTGCAGCGACAGCGTCTTATGTGGAACGTCTTGAAAGCATCGAAGCGGCCAAGGATTTCCCTCGTTTGGTTGCTCATCACTATGTCCGCTACCTGGGTGATTTGTCCGGTGGGCAGGTTATTGCACGTCTGGTGAACAGGGAATATGGAGTTTCGGAAGAGGCGTTGAGCTTCTACTGCTTTGAAGATCTTGGCAAGCTCAAACCGTACAAGGATAATTACCGTGCAGAGCTTGATGCTTTGGAATTAACAGCAGAGGAGCGTGCTGCGTTGCTGGATGAAGCATCTGATGCGTTCAGGTTTAATCAGCAAGTTTTTCAGGCTCTTGCTTAACCGAAGGTGAAGTCTTGGCGAAGAGTCGGGGAGTTCCCTGATCTTTGCCCCTAAGTGGTTTACGGGCTGGAAAATGGTACGTAGTCTCGGGTGTAAAGCACACTTCGGTACTCGACAGGAAGTTAGGAATTCCACCATGGCAATCAAGCTGTCCATTGACCTATCAGATGCAACATTCGCAGAACTTTCGGCAGTCATCGGTTACGCACATCAGTTGGGTGTTGATGCGGATGAGAAGCTCACCTTTGAAGGTACAGTCCTTAACATTGAATTCGACGGCGACCTTCAGTTTGATGATGTTTTTGATGCCTTTGATGAGGCGGAAATTGAGCTCGACAACCCTCGCGAAGACGGCCCCATCTACGCAGATGATCTGATCGATGAGGATGAGGACTACCGCGCACAGACCAAGAGCCAGATCAACGACGAGGTTATCAACGAGATCCGCGATGGTATTTCAAGCTTCGTTGATGGCATCGTAAATGGCCTTGGCCAGGGTCGCCGCGGTGGACGTTACGGTGATTTCGGTGGGCCACGCGGCCCTCGCGGTCCACGCAATGACGGTCCATTCGGCCCATTTGGACCATTCGGTCCGGGATACCGCGGTCCGCGTTTCTAGCGGTTACGGTCGGGTTTTAGCGTCGAAAAGCAATATTTTTTCGACGCTGCAGCAGGAGGCAGACTGCAAGCCCGATCATGCCTGCCAGCCACACCGCGCCCAGACCAAGCCACGCCACCTGGAAATTCGACCAGGTGTAGGCGTGGCCGTCGGCGTTCCAGTCGAGTAAAAATCCGATGATTTGTGTGGCCAGCATCGCGCAAATGTAGGCGCTCATGTTGGCCATGCCGGTGCCGGCGACCATGACGCGGCGGTCGAGTTTTTCGCAGATCGTATCGAAACCGAAGTTCGCCACGGGGGAGCTAAAGGAAATCGCGAACATGATGGCGCTGACAAAAACCAGCGGATTGGACAGGCGATCAGCGAATAAAAAGAGCACGATCCACAACGCCGCCTGAATCATCGGCGTGACAAACCCAATCATCCCGCGCCTGGCCCCCTAGCCGCGACGACACGATGCCGGAAAGCGACCGGTGATCACGGTTGCGACGGCGAAAATCGTTAGAACCGTGCCCACTTCGCCGCTGCTTATGTCCAGCCCCAGCGTCAGCGTCGGCGTGCCCCACAGTAGCAAAAATACCATCACAGGTCCCATGCTCACCCAGTGATTAAACACGCCCTGCCAGCAATAAAGGCTGGTCAGCACGGATTTAAGCCTAAAAGCGATGCTTATCGACGCCTCCCCACGCCTCACAGGCTCACTGCTTGCAGGAGCGTCGCGCACCAAGATGGCCGCCGCGATCGCCACGATGATGCCTACCGCGCCAAGGGATGCGAAAGGAATTGTCCACCCTAAGGTGTTGAGTATGTGCAAAAACGGCACCGCGGAGAAAACTGCCCCACAAAGCCAAAAGCGCCCGTGAGCTGCTGCAACACAGGTGTCCAAGACATCGGGAACCAGTTGGGCAACAGTCGCATCACGGACAAAAATGCAGAAGAATCGCCAACACTGATGAGCACTCGGGCAAAAATGGCGATCATATAAGAATCAGTGAAACCCAAAATGAGCTGGCCAGCTGCCAAAATTAAAGCGCCAGCCAGCAAGAGTTTCCGGGCGTCGAACCTGTCCACCAGCATGCCCATGGGAATCTGCGCGAGAACATAGACTCCAACCTGAACAGAAGTGAACACGGCCAACCGGGAGGCGTCGATATCAAAGCGATCGATCGCATGCACTCCGGCGACACCAAATGATGTTCGACCAGCAATGGCCACGATGTACACGCACATTGCCGTCAACCAGACAACTAGTGCCTTGGCAGAGACCTTGCCCCTTTCAACGCCCACAGGTTTTACCCGATCTTTAAAAGTCCTTGGTAGACCTAATCTGGGCGAGTAATCTGCGGCCCGGTCCACCCTTGAGTCGGGCTACAACAAATCCCGTGACTCCGACGGCCCATGTGACAAGAATCGCAAGGAAACCAAAACGGAAGTCCACCCAAGTATAGGTGCTACCATGCGCGCTGTGATCAAGAAGGAACCCCATAACCTGCGCTGCAACCATCGATGACAAGAATCCACCCATGTTTGCCAGTCCCGTGCCCGCAGCCAAAATCTTGCGATCTAGGCGCTCACGAATGGTGTCAAAGCCATAACCAGAAGCCGCAGTAGTCAGACCCATGACGATGTTGACCAAGATGATAGCCATCAAACCACGAGGTGCATCGGAGGCCAAGAACACCAGCCATACTGCGGATTGAACAAACGACAGCGCAATGGCGACCACGTCACGGCGATACCCAAGGCGTGCGGAAATTATTCCGATGATTGGCGCCGATACCACCATGCACAGCGTGTTGATGCTCAACACCAAACCAGCCGTCGTTGCAGACAGTCCCATGCCCAAAGTCATCAGCGGGACGCCCCACATCATGGAGAACACGGTCTGCCACACCATCAATACGTAGTGAATGAAGAAACCCTGCCACGTAATCGGATTGCGGACAATCAACTTCAAACTCGCGCGCAGGCTTGGTTTATCTGCTTCCTGAGCTGATTCGACAGGTTTTGGCTGAGGATCTGGAGTATCCCGAACGGCCACCAGCGCTGCGATCGCAATGAGTGCCACCACGGAACCAAGGCTGACAAACGCCACAGGCCAACCCTGCGCACCCAACAACGCCATGAAAGGCACCGCAGAAAAGAACTGGCCCAACTGGCCAAGGCAGGTAGTTAACTGCGTGAAAATAGGGGTGTGCTTCAGTGGGAACCAAAACGGCAGGATGCGCATAACCGAAAGGAAGATCGATGCATCGCCGGCGCCGATAAACACGCGGGCAATAATCGCGATGGAATAGCTATCCGTAAAGCCCAAAATGAGCTGGCCGATACCCATCACCAAAGCACCAATGGCAAGGAGCTTCCGAGGACCAAACTTATCGATCAAAATGCCCATCGGAATCTGAGCAAACGCGTACACACCAACCTGAACAGAAGTGAATACTGCAATGCGTGTGGCGTCTACCTGAAAACGATCAATGGCCTCCACTCCAGCCACACCAAAGCTGGTGCGGCTGGTAATGGCTGCCATATACACAAGACAGGCTGCTGCCCAAACTATGAGGGCGCGGGTAGTTACTTTCTCTCTGGGATGCGGTCTTGGCGAAGGCCGTTGATCATTGTTCTTCACAGAGGATCAGGGTAGCCCTCTTACAGGAAAATATGGGACTTTGATTCCCAATCCATGGCTAAGTGTGATCATTTAGATAATTGTTCGATCGACCGAATGAAATCACCCGTTATGGAGACCTACTGGAATTGAGCCCAGAAACCGTCGATGTGTGCCTCAACGTAGGGGTAAAGCCACGGCCCGAGCAGCACCAGCCCGACCGCGAGCACCGAACAACCAATGAGAACATACAGGTTCCACTTGGACACCGGCGCTGGATTAAGGATTTCAACTGCGGTGAGATTCTTCTTGTTGTTGTCCTCGAGTTTCGAGAAGCTGGGGTAATCGGGAGCTGTCATCTTTAAAGCACATCCTAAAACCGACAATTGAAAGTGATCAGCAACACTTTAGGGTATCGCGTGGGCGAAGTCACCTTTTTCAACATATTTGAGACGGTGTGGGGGAGTATTGTGTCACCCCTTGGGATAGGGTTATATCCGTGGACTACATTTCGACGCGTGATGCCAGCCGTACCCCTGCCCGCTTCAGTGATATTTTGCTGGGCGGTCTAGCACCAGACGGCGGCCTGTACCTGCCTGCAACCTACCCTCAACTAGATGATGCCCAGCTGAGTAAATGGCGTGAGGTATTAGCCAACGAAGGATACGCAGCTTTGGCTGCTGAAGTTATCTCCCTGTTTGTTGATGACATCCCAGTAGAAGACATCAAGGCGATCACCGCACGCGCCTACACCTACCCGAAGTTCAACAGCGAAGACATCGTTCCTGTCACCGAACTCGAGGACAACATTTACCTGGGCCACCTTTCCGAAGGCCCAACCGCTGCATTCAAAGACATGGCCATGCAGCTGCTCGGCGAACTTTTCGAATACGAGCTTCGCCGCCGCAACGAAACCATCAACATCCTGGGCGCTACCTCTGGCGATACCGGCTCCTCTGCGGAATACGCCATGCGCGGCCGCGAGGGAATCCGCGTATTCATGCTGACCCCAGCTGGCCGCATGACCCCATTCCAGCAAGCACAGATGTTTGGCCTTGACGATCCAAACATCTTCAACATCGCCCTCGACGGCGTTTTCGACGATTGCCAAGACGTAGTCAAGGCTGTCTCCGCCGACGCAGAATTCAAAAAAGACAACCGCATCGGTGCCGTGAACTCCATCAACTGGGCACGCCTTATGGCACAGGTTGTGTACTACGTTTCCTCATGGATCCGCACCACAACCAGCAATGACCAAAAGGTCAGCTTCTCCGTACCAACCGGCAACTTCGGTGACATTTGCGCAGGCCACATCGCCCGCCAAATGGGACTTCCCATCGATCGCCTCATCGTGGCCACCAACGAAAACGATGTGCTCGACGAGTTCTTCCGTACCGGCGACTACCGAGTCCGCAGCTCCGCAGACACCCACGAGACCTCCTCACCTTCGATGGATATCTCCCGCGCCTCCAACTTCGAGCGTTTCATCTTCGACCTGCTCGGCCGCGACGCCACCCGCGTCAACGATCTATTTGGTACCCAGGTTCGCCAAGGCGGATTCTCACTGGCTGATGACGCCAACTTTGAGAAGGCTGCAGCAGAATACGGTTTCGCCTCCGGACGATCCACCCATGCTGACCGTGTGGCAACCATCGCTGACGTGCATTCCCGCCTCGACGTACTAATCGATCCCCACACCGCCGACGGCGTTCACGTGGCACGCCAGTGGAGGGACGAGGTCAACACCCCAATCATCGTCCTAGAAACTGCACTCCCAGTGAAATTTGCCGACACCATCGTCGAAGCAATTGGTGAAGCACCTCAAACTCCAGAGCGTTTCGCCGCGATCATGGATGCTCCATTCAAGGTTTCCGACCTACCAAACGACACCGATGCAGTTAAGCAGTACATAGTCGATGCGATTGCAAACACTTCCGTGAAGTAACTTGCTTTACGCCAAGGCCTGATTCCTCTCTTTATGGGATGGAACCAGGCCTTTCGCATTGAGTGGCGTTTTAAGGCCTCCAATTCTTAGAACGGGTGTTTGACATGGAGGGGTCACAGTCAAGCCGTTAGAAGCGATTCTGGGAGGGCAAGTTTTTCGGAGTTGGAGGTCGAATTTCCGCTGAACTGATGGGAACCAGACAGGCGTGACAAGATTGGCTAAAAACCTGAAGTTTTGTCACGCCTGTCTGGTTTCCCTCTTGTCGGTGCGAGCGAGTCCCTTGAACGACACAGATCGCGCCAAATGGAAGTGTCTGCGACCCCAGAATATTTGATTCCCCGGTCCGAGTCGTGCGAAAAATGCTCTGGTTAGTCCTCGATCATCGCAATCGCATCAATTTCCACAGTTGCACCATAAGGAAGCGATGATGCACCCACGAAAGAGCGTGCCGGGCGGCCTTCGAGGAAATGCTCTCGGAATTGCTCGTTGCATTCTTCGCGCAGGCTGATGTCGGTGACAAAGTAAGTGAGTTTCACAACGTCTTTGAGTTCACCACCAGCGGTGGCGAGGCGTTCACGCATGCGTTCAAGTGCTGCATCAACTGCTTCTTTACGACCGACGACTGGTTGGTAGTCCTTGTCTACTGAAAGAGCGCCGGAGACGAAGATGAAATTTCCGACGCGTTTTGCGGGGGAGTATGGGTGATCATTCGACATGTGGCCAACCATAGCTGTTTCCCCGAAGGGAAGTGCCGGAACAGGCATTTTAGAGGTGGGGGAGCACTTCTTCGTAAATCTGGGTCAGTACTTCGCTTGCTGGTCGGCGCTGGATGTTGAAGATGACGTGGTCGATGCCAAGTTCCGAAAGGCGGTGGAGGTGTTCGATGAGTTCCTGGCTGCCTACCTCTACGCCCAGAGTGATTTCTTTGTGGGTGTTTCCTTCGGTGAGGTTGAGCCCCATGGAGGAAATCAACAAGGGGCGGGTGCCACCACGGGCTTTGTCCCAGAGATCGAGGCGTCCGACTTGAGCTTCAGCGGGGCGGTAGTAGGTTGCCCATCCGTCGGCGTTTCGGGCGATCCATTGCACTGTTTGTCGGGCAGAACCTACAGCGATCATGGGGATCTGAGCTTCAGGTGGCGTGGTTGGCGCAAATTCAAGGTCGGCCCGCATCGCAGGATCCGGCGACAAAGCTGCACGCAAAATTGCCCACCCAGACTGAATATCAGCGCGTCGATTGTCTAAGCTTTTGCCAAAAATCTCGAATTCTTCAGGCCTGTCGCCAGAGCCGATGCCTAAAACGAAACGTCCGTGGCTGAGTCGATCAAGGGTGAGCGCGGATTTCGCCACATGTAGCGGATGTCTGAGTGGAAGCACGGTCGCTGCAGTGCCCAGCGCGATTGTAGAGGTCACAGAGGCCATCGCACCGAGCATTAAGAATGGATCATCTAAATACGTAGCCTGTTTATCGGTAACAGTGATTCCTTGAGGAACTGCGAGTGGAACGTCTCGAACCCACATGCCTCTGAATCCTTGAGCTTCTGCTTGTATGGCTAGTTCGATGCTATTTTCGGTTGGAACCATTTCACTGCGCCCTAGTTCAGGGCCGTTTGGTGTCATGAGTCCGAGGGTGATTTGAGGGGCGCGAAGTGCATCGTACGCTTTGTTGAAGGCCATACTCTAACCCTAGATGGTGGTGTCGCAGGGCTGGCGTAACCTGGGAGTCAAAGATTACCAATTGGAGAGGTTTTGCTGCATGGCGGTTCCAGAGTTCATTGTTAGTTTGCGGGAGAAGGTCGGTCAGGATCCGTTGTGGTTGCCGGCTGTAACTGCGGTTGTTATTCGTGATGTTCCTCCGGGGTCTCCTTTCCATGTGGTTCCGGATGTGTTGTTGGTCAAGCGCGCTGATACTGGTGAGTGGACTCCACCGACCGGTATTTGTGATCCGGATGAGCAGCCTCATGTGACTGCGGTGCGTGAAGTCAAGGAGGAAACCGGCCTTGATGTCAGCGTTGAGGCGTTGCTTGGCGTGGGCGCGGTGGGGCCTGTGACCTATCAAAATGGTGATGTGGCGAGCTACATGGATACGACCATGCGTTGCGTTGTTTCTGGTGATTCCGATGAGCCTCACGTCGGCGATGACGAGAACGTGGATGTTGCATGGTTCCCGATTTCTAAGATGCCTGTCACTAATCAGCGTTTCCGCATGGTCATCGCTGATGCGGTGGCACAGTTGAAGCATCCGCAAGGTTATAAGCCCCGCATGGGATATGAGAAAAGGAATGCACGATGAGTATTGAATTTCCGTTAGGTAATCCAGCGCCTGCACAGTGGTTTTCTGGCGAGGTCCATATGGCCAAGCTTGATGACAACGTGCAGATTGAGACTGTGAACGTGTCTTTTGAGGCAGGCGGTCGCACCAATTGGCACACTCACCCAGTCGGTCAAAACATAATTGTGCTGTCGGGCTTGGGCATTTATGAGGCGGAGGGGGAGCCTGCTCGACTCCTGGAGCCTGGCGATGTTGTTTTCGCAGCCGCCGGGGTTCGCCACTGGCACGGCGCCGTGTCTGGTGCACCGATGTTCCACGTGGTGGTTAACCTCAAAGGCATCGACGGCGAGACCGTCGATTGGGAGGAGCCGGTCGACGAGGAGCACTACCGCAGCGTGAGCGCGGAGCTACAAAGATAAAAATGCTTTTCGACGTCCACTTCTAGTGTTTCACGTCTTTCCAAGCCACTTTCGATCCGATGTTGTTCGGATTGAGGGTGGCTTTTTTGCTATCGAAAAGGAAACAGTACCCCCGTTATGTTTGTTTTTGTTTGTGCGATTTGGGTTTGAAACATGAGCAAACCCTCACATCTCACCTGATCAGGGGTATTTTTCGGGGTTGATATGTAGTGATTTGCGCCCCTCGCTTAGTTATTTAGGAAACTACCCCCTAAGATGATGTGTAACGCAAGAAACAAATAAAGTGATTTGAACCACAAACTTTTTGGTTCGAAACAGTTTCGAAAGGAGAAGGAAATGGGATTACGAATTCGCCCAAATGAAATGAAGGTCTGGGAGACATTCACCCTGGAACGCCAGTTGGAAGTAATTATCAACGCTGATCACCTTCTCCTGTTCCGTGGCGAACCACACGGAACCGTCTCACTGTCCGATGTAGTTGCATCTGAACTGATCGGCATCTAGCCCAAAAACTAATAAATAAAAGCGCCGGATCCACCATGATGGAGGATCCGGCGCTTTCCTTTTAGGTGGAATGTAAAAAAGAAACCCCCTGAAATTCAATGAAGAATTTCAGGGGGTTTCCGCTATCGGCTAGCTAAGTGAATTAGCAGTCGAAGTACAATTCGAATTCCTGCGGGGTTGGGCGCAGGCGAACTGGGGAGATCTCGTTGTCGTACTTGTACTGGATGTACGCCTCGATGAGATCCTCGGTGAAGACGTCAGACTCGGTGAGGAAGTCGGTGTCTTCCTGCAGTGCCTTCAGGGATGCTTCCAGGGAGGTTGGTGCCTGTGGAATGGATGCAGCTTCCTCTGGTGGTAGTTCGTAGAGGTCCTTGTCCACTGGAGCGTGTGGCTCGATGCGGTTCTTGATGCCGTCGAGGCCGGCCATCATCATCGCTGCAAAGCCCAGGTATGGGTTGCCTGATGGGTCTGGAGCGCGGAATTCGATGCGCTTTGCCTTCGGGTTGGATCCGGTGATTGGGATACGGACAGCAGCGGAACGGTTGCGCTGTGAGTACACCAGGTTGATTGGAGCCTCGAAGCCTGGAACCAGACGGTGGTAGGAGTTCAGGGTTGCGTTGGTGAACGCCAGAACAGCGCCTGCGTGGTGCAGGATGCCGCCGATGTAGTAGCGGGCGATGTCGGACAGGCCTGCGTAGCCGGACTCATCGTGGAAGAGTGGCTTGCCGTCCTTCCAGAGGGACTGGTGAGCGTGCATGCCGGAACCGTTGTCGCCAGCCAGTGGCTTAGGCATGAAGGTTGCAGCCTTGCCGTGGAGGCGAGCGGTGTTCTTGATGATGTACTTGAAGGTCTGGATATCATCTGCCGCGTGGAGCATGGTGTTGAAGCGGTAGTTGATTTCCTGCTGTCCGCCACCGACTTCGTGGTGGAAACGCTCAAGAGCGAAGCCGGAAGCTGCGAGGTTGCGAACCATGTCATCGCGCACGTCAACGGTTTGGTCGTATGGTGCTACTGGGAAGTAGCCACCCTTGACGCGGTTCTTTGCGCCCAGGTTTGGGGTGCCGTCGAGGTTGGTTTCCTTGCCACGGTTCCACCAGCCTTCTTCGGTATCTACTTCGTAGAAGCCGGAGTTCATCTCGGTGGAGTAGCGAACGGAGTCGAAGAGGTAGAACTCAGCCTCGGCGCCGAAGTTGCAGGTGTCTGCAATGCCGGTGGATGCCAGGTACTGCTCTGCCTTGCGTGCCACGTTGCGTGGGTCGCGGGAGAATGCCTCGCGGGTGAAAGGATCGTGAACGAAGAACTTAACGTTCAGGGTCTTTGCCTTGCGGAATGGATCAAGGGTGGCCGTTCCGAGGTCTGGCAGGAGATTCATGTCAGATTCGTCGATCGTGGTGAAGCCACGGATCGAGGATCCGTCGAATGCGAGACCTTCTTCGATTGTATCTGCATCGAAGCTGGCAGCTGGGATGCTGAAGTGCTGCTCGGTGCCGGGAAGGTCGGTGAATCGAACGTCAACGAACTCGACGTTTTCATCCTTGATGAACTTGACAATTTCTTCCGGGGTTTCAAACGCCACGGTGACTCCTCATTGACATGGGCGGAACGGTTTATTTGTAGCTTTGTTCACAATTGCTGACCTTTGAAGATCAAGTAGTAGACTTGGCTGCAAATGTAGTCCTTGCGACGTTGTCAGTATAATGCATTACCTGTCGATCTATCAAAACTTTTCTGAAAAATTGTGGCTGACCTCAACAGATTAGGATCTTAAAGGTAGGAAATTGCGCTTTGCGACGTCGAAAAGCAACGCCTTTTGACTGCAGTATCCGCCCTCTACATGTTTGGATTTGATTGTAACAATGGCAAAGCCGAAGAGAAGTTGGCTTGACGGACCCGAAATTCCAGCTGATTTTGACGATCCTGATGCACCCGGCAGGTGGCCTGGCGAAAAGTTGGGGCTTCCTCAAGAAGGGGCCGGCTCTCTGTCCTCAGTGGCTCGTCGTATCGGCGGGGTCTGCGTGGACTGGGGTGTTTCCTGGGTTATTGCTATTGTGCTGTCCAATTTCACGGATGTGCTGGGCGATGTAGCGACATCCACGCTCATTATTTTCGTGATCCTGGGTTGGCTTACCGGTTGGATCTTTGCTCGCACCCCAGGTCATGCCGTGTTTGGCATGGGCCTTGCGCGTGTGGATGCAGAGGAACGTGTGGGCTGGTGGCGTGCGCTGGTTCGCCCACTGCTGACGATCTTGATTCTGCCTGCCGTGATGGTGGATGCTGACGGCCGTGGGCTCCACGACAAGGCAACGGGAACTGCAGTTATCCGCGGGTAATTTGTCTTGAGTGAAATTTATGGGCGCCGATCTTTGCGGGGATCGACGCCCTTCGTGCTTGGTTGGGGTTGATCTAGCTAGCCAAAGCGAGAGTTGCAAATTTTCGTCCCCGCACAGAGCTGAATCGCTGATCCTAATCGAGTATTGGCTCCAATTAGTCGGCGGGTTCAGGGGGTGAATGCACCACGAGCAACCCGAAGGGTGCGAAGTGGGCATTCGTAGAACAATCCCAGAGGAAAGCCGTACGGCTTTCCTCGACATGATCAATCAAGGTATGTCAGGTCTTGCTGCGTCTACAGCGGTCGGGGTCAGTGAATTCACCGGGCGAAAGTGGGCGAAGGCCGCCGGGGTGAAACTGACCCGCGGCCCGCGAGGTGGCAATGCTTTTGACACCGCCGAGAAACTTGAGATTGCAGCCAGCATGCTAGAGAAAGGATGCCTACCCCGAGAAATCGGCGAGTATGTCGGCATGACTCGGGCCAATATATCCCTATGGCGCAAACAAGGCCCAGACAAGCTTCGCCAACGCGCAGCCACCTTGCGCACCGGCAAGCGAGCAGCTGAATTCATCCACGCCCCGGTGATGGGCCCTTATTATGGGCCACGCACACTCCATCAAGTGTTGCGTGAGGACTACACAACACTGTTTGACGAGTTATCTGCGTTGGGGTTGCCAGCACAGGTGTGTGGGGCCTTACTTCATCTTGCTCCACCACCATCATTACGCTTTTCTTATATGTCGTGTGTAGTGCCGTTATTTGCTGATGAAATCAAAGTCGTAGGACAAGGCACACGATTATCGTTAGAAGAGAAAATGATGATCCAACGTTTCCATGACACCGGGGTCAGTGCAGCAGAAATCGGTCGACGCCTGGGTCGGTGTCGGCAAACAATTTCCAGGGAACTTCGACGTGGTCAAGATGATGATGGACGTTATCGTGCACGCGACTCCTATGAAGGTGCGATCAGGAAACTAGCGCGTCCGAAAACACCGAAACTTGATGCCAATCGTAGGCTTCGGGCTGTGGTGGTCGAGGCGTTGAATAATAAATTATCTCCGGAGCAGATTTCTGGTCTTTTAGCCACCGAGCATGCTAACGATAGCTCTATGCAGATTAGTCATGAAACTATTTACCAGGCGTTATATGTTCAAGGTAAAGGGGCGTTGCGTGATGAATTGAAGGTGGAGAAATTTCTTCGTACCGGTCGGAAGGGACGTAAACCGCAGTCGAAGTTGCCATCGAGAGGTAAGCCGTGGGTGGAGGGTGCGTTGATTAGTCAACGCCCAGCAGAAGTTGCTGATCGTGCTGTGCCTGGGCACTGGGAGGGCGATTTAGTAATTGGTGGTGAAAACCAAGCGACAGCGTTGGTGACGTTGGTGGAGCGCACGAGCCGGTTGACGTTGATTAAGCGGTTGGGGGTTAATCATGAGGCGTCGACTGTGACGGATGCGTTGGTGGAGATGATGGGTGATTTGCCGCAGGCGTTGCGTCGGAGTTTGACGTGGGATCAGGGTGTGGAGATGGCAGAGCATGCGCGGTTTAGCGTGGTGACCAAGTGTCCGGTGTTTTTCTGTGATCCTCATTCGCCGTGGCAGCGTGGGTCGAATGAGAATACGAATGGATTGGTCAGGGATTTTTTCCCGAAGGGCACTAATTTTGCTAAAGTAAGTGACGAAGAAGTTCAGCGGGCACAGGATCTGCTGAATTACCGGCCGCGGAAAATGCATGGTTTTAAAAGCGCGACGCAGGTATATGAAAAAATCGTAGTTGGTGCATCCACCGATTGAATTCGCCGTCCCTATTATGCAAAAATTCGTTCGATTTAGAGGCATCTCGGCGATCTATGCCGAGAAGTTGAACAGCAATCTTGCAGCAACTCCTCAGTATTCACACCAGCCCCAATGGACACAAAAACATCAGCCCCAGAATCGCCCCTAAGGGCCTCAAATACACGATCTGGACCAACTAGTCATCGGGAAAACCCAACCCCTTAAATCGCCTTCTGCGCTTAAGGGGTCAATGCTAGATAAGTAGGAACAACAACGTTTGGGCGGCCAGGATCTTTGCGATCATCGCCAGCGGATACACAGAGGTATAACCCATGGCAGGGAGCTCGTTGCGGGAGGCATCTGACACATAACTCAGCACAGCAGGGTGGGTTTGCGTACCGGCGAGGATGCCAGCGGTTTCACCGAAGGGGATTTTCATCAGTTTGTGGCCAACGAACAGCACCGTGATGGAGATGAACAAAGTGAGCAGCGCACCGAAGCCGATGATGGTGAGTGATTGGGGGTCGCTGATCGCTGATCGAAATCCTGCGCCCGCTGAGGTACCGATGGCAGCCAAAAATAGTGTGATGCCCAGTTGGCGAAGGGCAAGGTTTGCTCCGTAGGGGATTTGCCAGACGAACTTGCCTGTGCGATTGATCATGCCGAGCAGCAGCGCAACAACTAGCGGTCCACCTGCGTTACCCAGTTTCAGGGAGCTTCCACCTGGTAGTGGGAACTCCACCATGCCGACAAGCACACCGATCATGAGGCCGGCAGCGAGTGGGAGCAGGTTGAAATCGGAGAGTTTCTTGTAGGAATCGCCGAGCAATTGGGTTGCTTCGCGGAGTTTTTCTGCTGGTGCGACAACGCGGACACGGTCACCGAGCTGCAAAGTCATGTCGGAGGAGGCCACCAAATCTGTGTCGCCGCGCCTGATGCGGGTGATCAGCATGTCTTTAAACAGTGGCTGGAGCTTGGATAGGGGAGTGCCCACGACTGCTGTGTTTGAGACGAAGATGCGTCGGTAATCAAGTTCCACATTGCTGTAGGGGTCGCCGTCAATGAGTTCACCGATGGCTTTTTCCGCGCGGTTGAGTTCTTCATCGGCACCCACCACTGTTAAGACATCGCCGATGCGTGCGTGTTCGCCATAAAGCGGGATGAATTGCTCACCGTCTCGTTCCACTCGGGACACAATGACGTGGAGGTTGAGCAGCTCTGGGATGTTCTCCAGGGCTGGAAGATCAGCGACGGTGACGCGGATGCGACGGCCTTTGAGTTCCTGGACCGCAACGCCCGCTTCTTCGGCTTCTTTGTTGTGGTCGACTTTGAACACAGAGCTGAAGATGGCGATGGAGAGAATAACGATGAGCACACCGAGGGGGTATGCCAAGGAATATGCGACGACGGGCAGCTCGGCGATGAGGTGAAGCTGGCCGGTGTCGTCGATAAGCGAAGGAAGTGCGTCAACAACTGCGGCCATGGCTGGGGTGTTGGTGAGCGCGCCGGTGAGCATGCCGGCGCCGGAGGCGGCATCGATGTTCAAAACTGTGATGAGTGCCCATGCGAGTGCCGTGGTGGCGATGATGGCGCCCAAGGTCAGTGCGTTGTTGCGCAGACCAGTGGTTTTCATGGAGGTGAAGAATCCAGGGCCGGCTTCCAGACCGATCGTGTAGACAAAAAGCGACAGTCCAACCACGTAAATGAGGGATGGGACGGAAATATCCGGCTCAATGGTGGATAGCGCTAGACCTACAAACAGTACAGCGGCGACGCCGAGACGGAACCCGAAAATTTTGATGCGGCCGAGCAATAGTCCGACCGTCATGATGACAACCAACGCGAGTAATTGATTTTCTACAAGGAAGCTCACCCATTCATGATCTCATGGATTAAGTACGACCTCAGCGTTATTTGATGTGGAACTGGGCACGTTCCCAAAACCAGTCCCTAAACCAGAGCACGCAAAAACCGCACCACACCCAAGTTGGTGAAGTGCGGCTTTTAAAAAACTTCGGCGCCGACGCGAAAGCGAAAAGGCTTTAAGCCTCGCCCTTGCGTTCAGCCTGTCGGCGAGCGCGGCGGTTCATACCGGACATGCTTGCGCCCTTTGGCAATGGACCCTTAGGCAAAGATCCGCCAGGAGCGTTTCCGACATTGTCCATAGCCTCAATGCGAGCGGCCAGGGCAGCGACGTCGTTCTTCTTGTAGTTGCGAGGCAGCTTGACCAGTTCACGCTGCAGCTTCGCGATAGGGGTCTGGCCTTCGCCGTTGCCCGTGATGATTTCATACACTGGAACACCAGGTGCCACGCGGTTCAGGCGCTTCTTTTGCTGCGCAAGCATTGGCTTCAGGCGGTGAGGGGAGCCCTCGCCGACCAGCACAACACCACACAGACCAATGACGCGGTGCACTGCATCCATCTGAGTGGTCACTGCAACAGCGGTCTTGGTGCGCCAGGTCATGCCCACGCCAGAGCGGAGGTTCTCCACAGCCCAACCAGCAGCACCCTGCTGACCTTCGGCGCGCTTGTACACGTCACGCTCAACGCGACGGGTGAAAATAAACATTGCAGCTACAACACCTGCAGCAATGCCGATCGGAAGCATCCACCACTGACCACCCCAAATCAAACCGATGAGGAAAAGGACCAGCGGGATACCAAGAATAGCGAGCAACAGAAGCGGAATAAGAGCCTTATCCTGCTTGCGTTGCATGTTGAAGACCTGCCACATTTGTGAGCGAGTCTCCTTGCGCTGTGCCTTCTTGGCTGCTCTTACCTGCTTCTTGGCGGCTTTATCCGCCTGCTTTTTCGCGTCTGCCATGTACTTAACAATAGGCGATTGTGAGGAAACCGCGAAAATGAACCTCAAAGAGGTGTAGAAAGAGCACGCTTTTCGACGCAAAACCGCCACATTTGGTGATCGAATGCGGCGGTTAAAAAACTTCGGGCTTAGTTGAAGGACACCACTGGGGTGTCTTCGGAAGCACCGTAACGCTCCAGAAGTGTAGATGCTTCCTGGGCGGTGGATCCTCCGGAAGTATCCTTCAGGTGCGCGAGGTGTGCTGGGATTTCCTCGCCACGGAACTCCATGGCCTGCGCGTACAGACGGCCTGCACGGTAAGAGGAACGAACCAATGGGCCGGACATAACAGCAGCGAAGCCCATTTCCTTTGCAGCATCAGCGTGCTCGAGGAACTCCTCAGGCTTCACCCAACGCTCGATGGGGTGGAACAAAGGACCAGGACGCAGGTACTGGGTGATGGTGATGATGTCACAGCCAGCGTCGTGCAGATCCTGCAGCGCCTCGGTGATTTCTTCCTTGGTTTCACCCATGCCCAAAATCAGGTTGGACTTGGTCACCAGACCGAAATCGCGAGCCTGACGGATCACATCAAGTGAACGCTCGTAGCGGAATGCTGGGCGAATGCGCTTGAAAATACGTGGCACAGTTTCCACGTTGTGAGCGAAAACCTCTGGGCGGGATTCAAAAACTTCCTGCAGCAGATCCTTCTTGCCGGAGAAATCAGGCACCAGGTTTTCCACACCGGTGTGTGGGTTCAGCTCGTGGATCTTACGAACCACTTCTGAGTACAGCCATGCGCCTTCATCATCCAGATCATCACGGGTAACACCGGTGATGGTGGAGTAATTCAGCTGCATCTCACGAACAGACTCAGCGACACGCAGTGGCTCACCGCGGTCGAGTGGCTCAGGGCGAGCCGAGTTGATCATGCAGAAATCACAGCGGCGAGAGCAGTTGGCGCCACCAATGAGGAAGGTTGCCTCACGGGATTCCCAACACTCATGGATATTAGGACAGCCAGCCTCCTGACACACAGTGTGTAGTGATGCGCCAGCGACACGTTCCTTCATATCCTGATACTCAGGTCCGTTTTTGACCTGGTTTCTAATCCATCGAGGCTTCGTCTCAATCGGGGTTTCTGAGTTTCGAGCTTCGACGCGTAGCAGTCGTCGTCCTTCAGGTGCGATAGTCACAAATGCAACCTTACATCTTTCGAGTTAGTGATATTTTTAGGGAAAGCTTAAACGCTTTTCGACGTCTCATTCCGCCGATTCTGCAATCGGCTCTACTTCGCTTCAACGAGGCGCCCCACCGACAAAATTCCTCGTACTACCCCCGTTTAGGGAGAT
The DNA here is from genome assembly GCF_000011325.1 of Corynebacterium glutamicum ATCC 13032. Classification (NCBI taxonomy): domain Bacteria; kingdom Bacillati; phylum Actinomycetota; class Actinomycetes; order Mycobacteriales; family Corynebacteriaceae; genus Corynebacterium; species Corynebacterium glutamicum. The sequence goes on along the minus strand of NC_003450.3, from coordinate 2,342,148 downwards.
TCTTAGTTGGGTCGGGCGCGCTGCCGAAAGAATGATCAGAAACAACCAGCCGACCAGCCAAAGCATCATCCAATGCGCGGATCGATGGCTCGACTAATTCCTCAACTGAAACGTCCCTTTTCAGTTCCCTCGAGAGTGTGCTCAAGCCTGCATCAGCAATGCCACACGGAATGATGTGCTCATAGAAATCCAACGTGTTGTTGCAGTTGATGGCCACACCGTGCATTGCAACACCACGAGTTATTCGAATGCCGATGGCCGCAACCTTGCTGTCCACCCAACCATCATGAGCTGGCACCCACACACCCGAACGCCCATCAATGCGCCCAGCGCCGGCAACACCCATATCGCCGACAACTTGGATGAGCGCTTCCTCGAGGCGTCTTACGTAATCAACCACATCGATCGGATCGGCTAATTTGATGATCGGATAGATCACCAATTGGCCAGGACCATGCCACGTGATGCGACCACCACGATCAGCATTGATCACCGGCAGTCCGTTGGTGGGAAGATCTTCCGGCTGGGTGCGCTTACCTGCGGTATACACCGACGGGTGCTCCAAAATAAGCAGCTGATCAGGGATTTCATCATTAGCCCTACGGGTAGCAAGCTCTGCTTGATAATCCCAGGCCTCTTGATAATCGATCAAACCCAACCGCTGAATTTCAATGGGCTCTGCAGACGCGCGGATAGAAAGATCTGCGGGGAAAAAAGGATCTCTTGGTGCAGTCATGATAGATATCCACCCTAGCCCTAACAAGGTTGATAAGTCACACACTGCATGCATGAAACGACAAAACCGCCACTCCCCAGTGAAAGGGGAGTGGCGGTTTTAACTTGCAGAGATCTTAGAGCTGCAGATCGCCTTCGAAGTTAGCGGTCTCAAGGCGGTCCTTGATGGTGGTCAGGAAGCGACCAGCATCTGCGCCATCTACAACCTGGTGGTCGTAGGTCAGTGGTAGGAAGACCATCTGACGGATCGCGATGGAATCAATTCCATCCTCGGTGATGACAACTGGACGCTTCACGATCGCGCCGGTGCCCAAGATGCCAGCCTGTGGTGGAACCAGGATTGGGGTATCAGACAGTGCGCCTTCAGAACCAATGTTGGTGATGGTGAAGGTGCCACCGGACAGATCGTTTGGCTTCAGCTTGTTGTTGCGTGAACGATCAGCCAGGTCAACAATTGCCTTTGCGATCTCTGGGATGGAGAGATCCTGAGCATCGTGAATGACTGGGGTCAACAGACCAGCTGGGGTATCAACAGCGATGGAGAGGTTAACGGAGGAGTGGTAGGTCATCTCCTTGGTCTTCGCGTTGAAAGACGCGTTGACGTTTGGATGGGAAACCAAAGCCTCGACAACTGCCTTCACGAAGAATGGCAGGTAAGTGAGGTTCACACCGTGCTTCTCGATGAACGCGGGCTTGTTCTTCTTACGCAGCTCAGCAACGCGAGTCATATCGACCTCGTGCAGCTGGGTGAGCTGAGCAGAAATCTGCAGAGCCTCGACGGTCTTCATCGCGGTGATCTCACGGATGCGGTTGACCTTCTGAGTGGTACCACGGAGCTTAGCCTTCTCAGGGTCAACAGACTTAGTGGACCAAGCGGAAACAGGAGCAGCAGCCTCAGCAGGTGCAGCCTCGCCGTTCGCAGCAGCCAAAACATCCTGCTTGCGGATACGGCCACCGATACCGGTACCGGTCACGGTGTTCAAGTCAACGCCGTGCTTTTCAGCAAGCTTGCGCACCAGTGGGGTGACGTATGGAACGTTGTCGCCAGAAGCGGACACAGTTGCGGATGCCGCAGCAGGTGTAGTAGCTGCTTCCTTCTTGGGCTCTTCCTTCTTGGGCTCTTCCTTCTTTGGCTCTTCCTTAACTGGTTCCTCCTCTTCGGCAGGAGCTGCTTCCTCTTCGGCAGGTGCTGCAGCTGCGTTTGCGTCACCGATGCGGGCGATGACTGCGCCGACGTCGACGGTGTCGTCTTCGTCTGCAAGGATCTCCACGATGGTGCCTGCTACTGGGGATGGGATTTCGGTGTCGACCTTGTCGGTGGAGACCTCAAGAAGTGGTTCGTCTACTTCGACGGTGTCGCCGACAGCCTTGAGCCACTGGGTAATGGTGCCTTCGGTGACGGATTCGCCGAGTTCTGGCATTTCCACATCGGTTGCGGCGCCAGTTGCTGCTGGAGCTTCAGGAGCTGCCTCCTTCTTTGGCTCTTCCTTAACTGGTTCTTCCTCTTCGGCAGGAGCTGCTTCCTCTTCGGCAGGTGCTGCAGCTGCGTTTGCGTCACCGATGCGGGCGATGACTGCGCCGACGTCGACGGTGTCGTCTTCGTCTGCAAGGATCTCCACGATGGTGCCTGCTACTGGGGATGGGATTTCGGTGTCGACCTTGTCGGTGGAGACCTCAAGAAGTGGTTCGTCTACTTCGACGGTGTCGCCGACAGCCTTGAGCCACTGGGTAATGGTGCCTTCGGTGACGGATTCGCCGAGTTCTGGCATTTCCACATCGGTTGCGGCGCCAGTTGCTGCTGGAGCTTCAGGAGCTGCCTCCTTCTTTGGCTCTTCCTTAACTGGTTCTTCCTCTTCGGCAGGAGCTGGTGCCTCGTCGGCAGGAGCTTCGTTGGCAGGAGTCTCATCAGCATCGCCGATTATTGCAATGACACCGCCGACGTCGACGGTGTCATCCTCTTCAGCCTTAATCTCTAGGATGACACCGGCGACAGGAGAGGGAATCTCGGTGTCGACCTTGTCAGTTGAGACCTCGAGCAACGGCTCATCTACCTCAACAGTGTCACCAACAGACTTCAACCACTGGGTGATCGTGCCTTCGGTTACTGATTCGCCCAGCTCGGGCATCTCTACGGAGAACGCCATTATTTTAAGACTCCTCGCAAGTCGTGTCGTTAAAACGGAAACTAATACCCCAAAGGATACCGATTCAATTTGTGATGTGTGGTGTTCGGGTCATATCAAGCTAAACAGATGCCCCCTACAATAGGCTTGTGTTCAATTTATTTGGTCGTAAAACTCCTCGCTCTAACCTCCGCCCACCACGCGGTCCGGGCGATACTGTGCGCCCGGAAGATTTAAAATTCTTGATGCAATGGGTGCAGGATAAGCCATTTGTTGAGGCATTCGTTGAACCGGAAACGCTGGTCAATGAGATGTCTGTCGTTTTGGTTGATGCTCATGGGGTTTTTGTCCGCCGAAGGATCGGCGGTCCCAAAGGGATTGATGTTATCGCGAAAAAGCTCGGCGTTCCGGTTTATGATGTTGAGGAGACCGGTTACCCCCAAAGGATGCGCGAACGCATTGAATATGAGCGCATCTTAAGAAAGCGTGAGGAACAAAAAGCTCGCCGCGCTAAATTTGAGCGCGGCGAGAATCCTGATCTTTAACTAGCGTTTAGCTTTCCGACAGATCCTTCAGAACCTGAACGAAGGTGCGCACTGGTTGTCCGGTTGCGCGCTTTGGCGTGTAACCGAATTCACCAGCAGTGTTGTATGCAGGGCCAGCGATATCGACGTGAGCCCACTCGATGTCGGCACCAACGAATTCCTGCAAGTAACGACCCGCAGCAGACATTCCTGCGAAACGGGAATTGGTGACATTGCGCAGGTCAGCGACAGGGGACTTAACCTGCTCATCGAGCTCTTCAGGAAGAGGCATTGCCCATGCTTGCTCGCCAACCTCGCGGCCAGTCTTGGCAACGCTGTCGCGGAACTCATCGGTACCCATGACACCTGAAGTACGCAGGCCTAAAGCGACTAATTGAGCACCAGTCAGGGTTGCCGCATCAATGAGGTAGTCAGGCTTATCTTCAGAAGCGTAAGCAATGGCATCTGCCAGAATGAGGCGGCCTTCAGCGTCGGTGTTCAAGATTTCGGAGGTGATACCACCGAAATGAGTGATGACATCGCCGGGGCGGAAAGCGTCACCGGATGGCATGTTCTCAGCCATTGGTAGGAACGCGGAGACGTTGATCGACAGGTTCAAACGAGCTGCAGCGATAATGGTGGCCAATACGGATGCGGATCCACCCATGTCGGAGATCATGTTCTCCATGCTTGCGCCAGGCTTGATGGAAATTCCGCCGGTGTCAAAGGTGATGCCCTTGCCAACCAAAGCGATCGACTTCTTAGCCTTGCGTGGCTTCCAATCGATGCGCAGCAGACGAGGCTTGCGGGAGGAGCCGTTACCGACTGCGAGGATGCCGCCGAAACCTTGATCAGCAAGCTGCTTCTCATCCAGGATGGTGGTCTGCAAGCCGTGCTTGGACGCTTCGTTGGATGCAATTACTGAGTAGGACTCTGGGTACAGGTGTGATGAAGGGGTGTTCACCAAGTCGCGAGCGAGCAGGACAGATTCCACGATGATCTGAGCTTCCACAAAGACATCCTTGTCGTCCTTGCCGGTGCTGATGAAAGTGACTGTGGTGGTCTTGTCCTTGGATTCTTCGGTTTCTTTGCGCAGACCCGCGTAGGAGTAAGAACCGAGGCCGAAACCGGTAACCGCTGCTGCAAGTCCCAAATCGCCAATGGTGGTGGCGACATTTTCAAAACCACCGAGGGAGCGGGCCGCCGTGCCGGAAGCGCGGCGGAGGGTCTCGTCGTCAAGCAAATCAGCCTTGCCCAAACCAACCGCAATGACAGGCGCAACGTCGGTGCCTGGGACGCGGGTGATGCTGTTTGCGGTGGCCTTTGCGCCGACAGCTTCGAGCTGAGTGAGGATGTCGGCCTGCTGCTCGGTACTGAAGATGAAATCGAGGATTTCGCCGCCGGCGAGTTCGATGGAATCTTCGCCTTCAAAAATCGCGACGATGATGGCATCAATCTTCTTTGGCAACTTCTTTTCGAGCTTGAGTTCAGCGACCGTTCCACGAACTGGAAGAGTGGCATCCTTGGACACCTTGGTTGGTGCTGTTGTGCTGTAGGCATTTTTCGCCATTGAAAGCTGAGTCCTCTCGTTGAAGTTGTGTCTCCGCTTTGGTTGGGGGAGGCATCAAATTGAAACTAACTTTTAACAAGCCTAGCCATTCCTCAAAACCGTGAGACGAAATTGGCTATTCATCCCATAAAATGGGGCTGACTAGTGTATCTGTCAGGTAGCAGGTGTACCTTAAAATCCATGACGTCATTAGAGTTCACAGTAACCCGTACCGAAAATCCGACGTCACCCGATCGTCTGAAGGAAATTCTTGCCGCACCGAAGTTCGGTAAGTTCTTCACCGACCACATGGTGACCATTGACTGGAACGAGTCGGAAGGCTGGCACAACGCCCAATTAGTGCCATACGCGCCGATTCCTATGGATCCTGCCACCACCGTATTCCACTACGGACAGGCAATTTTTGAGGGAATTAAGGCCTACCGCCATTCGGACGAAACCATCAAGACTTTCCGTCCTGATGAAAACGCCGAGCGTATGCAGCGTTCAGCAGCTCGAATGGCAATGCCACAGTTGCCAACCGAGGACTTTATTAAAGCACTTGAACTGCTGGTAGACGCGGATCAGGATTGGGTTCCTGAGTACGGCGGAGAAGCTTCCCTCTACCTGCGCCCATTCATGATCTCCACCGAAATTGGCTTGGGTGTCAGCCCAGCTGATGCCTACAAGTTCCTGGTCATCGCATCCCCAGTCGGCGCTTACTTCACCGGTGGAATCAAGCCTGTTTCCGTCTGGCTGAGCGAAGATTACGTCCGCGCTGCACCCGGCGGAACTGGTGACGCCAAATTTGCTGGCAACTACGCGGCTTCTTTGCTTGCCCAGTCCCAGGCTGCGGAAAAGGGCTGTGACCAGGTCGTATGGTTGGATGCCATCGAGCACAAGTACATCGAAGAAATGGGTGGCATGAACCTTGGGTTCATCTACCGCAACGGCGACCAAGTCAAGCTAGTCACCCCTGAACTTTCCGGCTCACTACTTCCAGGCATCACCCGCAAGTCACTTCTACAAGTAGCACGCGACTTGGGATACGAAGTAGAAGAGCGAAAGATCACCACCACCGAGTGGGAAGAAGACGCAAAGTCTGGCGCCATGACCGAGGCATTTGCTTGCGGTACTGCAGCTGTTATCACCCCTGTTGGCACCGTGAAATCAGCTCACGGCACCTTCGAAGTGAACAACAATGAAGTCGGAGAAATCACGATGAAGCTTCGTGAAACCCTCACCGGAATTCAGCAAGGAAACGTTGAAGACCAAAACGGATGGCTTTACCCACTGGTTGGCTAAATCAACCGGTTTTAAGACCCCGCTGCATTAAACCCTGATTTATTGCAGCGGGGTTTTTGCGTTGACAAGCTCTTATGAGACGTAGGGGGTGGAAGCAGGGGTAGGACGTGTCCAGCCCAAGTGGCATGCTGGTTTCTGTACAAAACGTAGGTGACTTTAAGGAGAATGCAGTGGCTGAAAATGGGCAAAAAGTTGCGGTCGTAACTGGTGGATCAAGCGGAATTGGCGCAGCTTCAGCTCGAGCATTGGCAGCTGACGGTTGGAAAGTAATTGTGGCAGCACGTCGCCTCGAGCGCTTGGAAGCACTCGCTCAGGAAATCGGCGGAACTGCAGTGGCACTCGATGTCACTGACCAAGAATCAGTCAACGCATTTTCAGTCACCGTTGGGGAAGTCGATCTGTTGGTCAACAACGCAGGCGGTGCCAAAGGCCTAGACAGCATCCATGACGCCAACATTGATGATTGGACCTGGATGTACGAAACCAACGTGCTGGGCACTTTGCGCGTCACCAAAGCCCTCATGGACGGCCTCATCGCACGTGACGGTCACGTGATCAACATTGGTTCCATTGCAGGAGAAAACCCCTACATTGGCGGAGCTGGATACAACGCAGCAAAATTCGGTGTAGCAGCATTCAACCGTGTGCTTCGCTTGGAAACCCACCAGCAGACCCTTCGCGTATCTGAGATCGATCCAGGTCGAGTTGCCACGGAAGAATTCTCCCTCGTTCGTTTCGGCGGAGATAAAGAACGCGCAGAAGCAGTCTATGACGACGTCCTCAACCTCACCGCTGAAGACATCGCAGAGTCTGTGCGTTGGGTCGCGAGCCTTCCAAAGCACATGAACATTGACCGCATGCGTATTACACCTCGCGATCAGGTCTAAAACCCGCACTCTTTTGAAATCCTTTTGTTCCGCATCCTTGATTGGGTGATGGGGCAGGGGGATTGTTGTTTGAGCGGCTTAAAGGTGGGGCGCGGTCGGGGCGCATATCGGTCTGAGTTGGTGGGTGTTGGTCGGTTTGGGTGGGGCCTGGTCGGTTCCGATGGTCGGCTCAAGCCAAACCAGACACACGTGACAAGATTGGCGAAAAGTTGGAAGTTTTGGCACGCCTGTCCGGTTTTGAGGGGGCGATACCAGACACACGTGACAGAAAAGTCGGAATTTCCGAAGTCTTGGCACGCCAGTTTGGTTGCTTCGGAAACAACTCACTTTTCACGCGAGGACTGGTAAAAGTAGGCCTCTCAGAATGGCGTCTAAGCGACCAACAAAGCTAAAGCTAAGGGAATACACCTGGGACAAACTGGCACGGCCTAAATCGACCCAGGGAGATGTCATGAAATCCACCCATTCCCAAAAGACGCCACCGCTTTACACCATTGCATTGGCGACAACAGCAAACATCACTGCAGAAATCGACGCCCCGAGATGAATGCATGCGCCGATGCAGTCTCCGTTGAGTCCACCGAAACTTCGTGATAAGCGGCGGCTGAAAAGTGCTGCGAAAACACATGCCACGACTGCGGTTATCGCAACCCAGCCTCCAAGCCAGGCGGGGTTGATTGCAGCGGGGAAAGGTCCAGCGACAAAGGGAGTGTTAACACTGGTCAGCGGTGAAAGTGGAGAAATTAATTCTGCGCACCAAAAAGCCAACGCAGCAGTAACCAAGAGCCACAGCGCGATCCACCAAAATTTCACCGTTCCGATGACTAGTGCGCCAAAGCCGGTGGGGGAGAAGGCGTTGTGGTTTTTCAGTGCGGTTACTTGTCCAGCGATGCGGCCGAGAACGGGGATGAAGCAGATCATCCACCACACGGTTGAATCGACAAGCGATGCGACTGCAGCGACCTGCAGGAGAACGGAAAGCATGGCGGTGGCGAGGCCGAAAAGTCCGGTGCGGGGATCGGCAAGGATTTCTCGTGCGCGTGGTGGGGCTGCGTAGGAACCCAAAGCATCGGAGACATCTGCGAGGCCGTCGAGGTGCATAAACCGATTAAGAAGTTCCCAGAACGCGACGATCAGAACGGCAACTAAAAGTCCATCGACGTGGATCACCCCTGAAATGGGGCCGATAGCCCACATGATGATCGCGGTGAACATTCCGAAAACGAAGCCAACAAAGGGCAAAGAGGCCATTACCCGGGCGCCCGTGGTGCGATCAAAAACTGATGCGCCGGGGACGGGGAGAACGGTCATCCAATTAAGTGCGGTAAAGATACCTTCGAAAAGGGGGTTCCCGTGGCGGTTGTCTGAGTCTTCGGGATCTTCGGGGGTAAAGCCTGCTTTGCCGGACATCGCTTAGAAAGTTACTCCGTGTTTTGCTCGGGCGCTTCGGAAGAGGCGTTTAGGGGTCCATCGACGCCGGCGGAAGAAAATGTCGACATGTCGTTCATCAGGTCAACGGCAATCTTGACCAGGGGGAGTGCGGTGGCTGCGCCGGAGCCTTCGCCAAGGGACATTCCAAGTTCCAGGATGGGATCAAGGGCCAGTGCGTTTAGAGCTACGGAATGCGCTGGTTCGGTGGAGCGGTGTCCTGCGATGAACCAACGCCTGGCACCTGGGGCCAGTTTGTTGGCTAGGAGGGCTGCGGCGGTGACTACAACGCCGTCGAGAAGCACGGGGGTGCGTCGAACTGCTGCTTGGGCAATGAATGCTGCCATGGCTGCAAGGTCTGGGGAAGAGATTTTCCGGGCGATGGCGATGGGGTCTTGGCGCAGGTCGCGGGCGCGGAACATGGCGTCGCGGATCGCGGAGACTTTGAGTTTCCAGGCTTCATCGTCGATTCCGGTGCCGCGGCCTACGACAACAACAGGCTCTGCGAGGGTGAACGTTCCAACGAGGGCAGCGGCGGTGGTGGTGTTGCCAATTCCTAAATCGCCGGGGATTAAAATGTCGGCGCCTGCGTCCACTTCTTGATCCGCAATGCGCTTACCGATCTTCAGTGCGCGTTCGACCTGTTCTTGGGTCATGGCGTCTTCAACATCGATGGATCCGCAGGACCTAGATACGCGCTCGTCGCCCCATGCTTCGTGGTCGAGGGAGGTATCAATAAGTCGGACGGACGTGCCGGTGGTGCGTGCAATCACGTTGATGGCGGCGCCACCGTTTGTAATGTTTTCAGCCATCTGCAAGCTTACTGAGGATGGGTACGCGGACACGCCTTTAGTTGCAACGCCGTGATCGCCAGCGAAAACAACGATCTTTGAGTTGTTGAGTGGACGTGGCGGAATCTGGCCCTGGCATGCGGAAATGAAACAGCCGATCTGCTCCAACTTGCCCAAAGATCCGGGTGGCTTGGTGAGGGAGTCATGGAAATCCTTCGTCTGAGCCAGGATTTTATGATCCGGAAATTCCACACGCGCAAAAAGCTCTGCTGGAACCATTAACAACTCCTTCAAACCGACTGTTTTCTTAAAACGTTTTCAACTCTAGTGGCAGACCAGCAACCACGAAGACAACCCTCTCGCAAATCGCTGCGACACGCTGATTAAGTGTGCCGATGCGATCACGAAAAAGGCGCCCAGATTTATATTCCGGGACGATTCCCATACCAACTTCAGGTGAAACAATTACCAGATCTTCGCCCTGAAAGTGGAGGATGGCGTCGATAAGCAAATCCATCTTGGCCTCAAGCTGCGCCGAACTCGCCTCCCAACCGTCGCACGCATCGGTGGCGTGCGTGAGCCAGGTGCCCAGGTCATCAACGAGCACCGGCATGGCCGGTGGCGAGGCAAGAAGCTTATCGACGTCCCCCTCCTCGTCCAACACCCAAGACGTTGGGCGCCGCTCCGCATGAACCGCAATGCGCTCGGCGAATTCAGGATCATCTCCCGAAGGCCTTGCCGTTGCGACATACAAAACGGGACCAGATCCAACAAGTGATTCTGCAAAAGCAGACTTACCAGACCTGGCCCCGCCAAGAACTAACGTGCGCATGCGCTAGACTTCAGCACCAATTTCAACGCGTGCACGAGGGGTACGCCACTTACGAGGCTGAATGGTGCGGGAATACGCGTAGTAACCCAGACCAAAACCAGTCTCGGTGGTACCAGGGAACCTCGTGCGAGCAGCCTTGTTCACACGACGACCAGTGGTGATGCCCTCAATCAGGAAGCCCAACATCAAAACCATGGCAACCATGGAAGAAGTCGCAGCGAATGATGGGTTGAAGTTACCGATCAGCATGACAACCAGCAAAGCAATAGCTACTGGCATCACAAAGTTAGACAAGAACCTGCGGGAATCCACCCAGTCACGCGCAAAACGGCGAACCTCGCCCTTATCGCGATCCATCAAATAAGCATCTTCGCCGCGATCCATTGCAGCTTGGGTTTCGCGCTGACGCTTAACTCGGGCATCGCGCTCTTTCTGCTTGTATGCCTTGAATTCTTCCTTGGTCATAGAAGCTTTAAATTCTTTACGCTTCTGGCGCTGCTGCGCATAAGTATCAGTAGGCGCCAAAGACTGGCCGCCAACGACACCTCGCTCTAACTCAACTTCACGACGCTTCGGAGTGGGACGGCCCTTCGGTGCCGTGTGCCCCTTTGGCAATTTCTGCTCAGTAGCGTCAGGCGTAGCGGTCTCAGGGGTGGAGCTGGCGTCTTGGCCTGCAGCGTCAGCCCCTTCGTTGTTCTTATTTTTATCCCAAGGAAGTTTCACACTCAATAGGCTACAAGGAAAACCTCCCAAATCGGGAATAGGGGTGCACACTTCATCGTTGAAAGGAATCAGAACGACCATCTGTAAGGATTAAAAGTGAAGACTTTCAGCCCACGCAGGTAAAACCAATAACTAAATACGGGTTTTTCCGGGTTTACTCATCTGTGGACGGTGAGTAGGCTGGGGAACACCCATCCGCTTCCCATATGAACGTAATCCAGCATCACTCGCCGGAGATCCGTAAAAAGGGGAGTACACTGCAAGCCTATGATGTCCCGGCCTAAAAGTAATTCAAAGGGCCAACAGTTAAGGAGACTAAAGCGATGACCGCTCCATCAACCAACACCGGTGTTATCTTGACCGAGTCCGCAGCGTCCAAAGCTAAGGCACTCATCGATCAGGAAGGCCGCGACGACCTCTCTCTGCGTATCGCCGTTCAGCCTGGCGGCTGCTCTGGCCTTCGTTACCAGCTTTACTTCGACGACCGCACCCTTGATGGCGATAAGGAAGACATCGTCGGTGGCGTTCGCCTTGTCGTTGACAAGATGAGCACCCCATACTTGCTCGGCGCTCAGATCGACTTCGCTGACACCATCGAGCAGCAGGGCTTCACCATCGACAACCCAAACGCAGGCAGCTCTTGCGCTTGTGGTGACTCCTTCAACTAAAGAGATTCCGTTATGTAGGAATAAAGGCTCGGCCCTGGACGCATTGTTTACGGCCGAGCTTTTGTGTTTGCTGGCGTAATTGCTTTGTCCTCAGGAAATAGTGAAACCCCCTCCTTGAGAAGGAGGGGGTTTAGGCTTTAAGACTTAAAGCTCGACTGGGTAGGAGCGGTCCTCAATCTGTGGATCAATGCGGTTTTCCACAAAAATGCCGTGCCACACCATAAATGACAGAACAGTCCACAGTCGACGGGAATGATCTGACACGCCATCGCGGTGCTCGTTCAGCATATCCAGCACAGCCTGCTTGTTGAAGATATCTTCAGTACCGGATTCCTTGATGGTGTCCTGCGCCCAACCGAACAGCTCATCGCCGGCAAGCCAGTGGCGCATGGGAACAGGGAAGCCCAGCTTCTTGCGGTGCAAAACGTGAGGCGGAACAATCTGCTCGAGTGCCCTGCGCAGCGCGTACTTGGTGGTACCGTTGGCAATCTTCAGGTCGTAAGGAATGGTCTCTGCAACCTTGAAAACTTCCTTATCCAAGAATGGAACTCGCAGCTCAAGGGAGTTCGCCATGTTGATCTTGTCAGCCTTGACCAGGATGTCGCCGCGCATCCAGGTGAACAGATCCAGGTGTTGCATGCGGGCTACTGGATCAAAGTTGCGGGACTGTGCGTAGATCGGCGCAGTGACTTCGCGGTGGTCCCATTCGCGCTTTGCCCATGGAATAACGCGTTGCATCTGCTCGAAATTGAAGGAGCGAGCGTTGCCGTAGTAGCGCTCTTCCATGGTCATGGAGCCACGCTCAAGAAGGGACTTGCCCTTCATGCCGTCTGGCAGAACCTTGCTGAGCTTTCCCAGGCCTTTACGTAGTGGGGAAGGGATCTTCTCAAATGGAGCAAGCGATAGCGGCTCCTTGTAAATGGTGTATCCACCGAACAGCTCATCTGCGCCCTCGCCAGACAGCACAACCTTGACGTGCTTACGTGCTTCCGCTGCCACGAAGTACAGCGGGACCAATGATGGGTCAGCTACAGGATCATCCAAGTACCACATGATCTTAGGAATCGCGTTGGCGTATTCCTCAGGCGAGACAATCTTCACGATGTGCTCAGCGCCAATCGCAGCGGCGGACTCCGCAGCCACATCGACCTCCGAGTAGCCTTCACGCTCGAAACCGGTGGTGAAGGTGAGCAGGTCAGGGTTGTGGCGCTTTGCAAGCGCCGCAATTGCGGTTGAGTCAATGCCGCCGGAAAGGAACGAGCCTACGGTCACGTCGGCACGCATATGCTTTTCGACGCTATCCTCCAACACCTGGGCAATGCGATCGAAGAGGTCCTGCTCCTTACCCTTTACGACCTTCTGTACTGGGAACTGAGGCTTGAAGTAACGCTTCTGTTCCAGCTTGCCGCCCGGACGAACTGTTGCGGTGCAGCCTGACTCCAAGCGGGAAATCTGCGCGTGAAGGGTATCTGGCTCGGGCACGTACTGCAAGTCCACGTAGTGCTCAATGGTGCGCTTATCAAGGCCCAGATCTAGATTCATCTCCTCGGCCATCTCCAAGATGGTCTTCTTCTCTGAGGAGAACACGGTGCCATGCTCGGTGGTTGCGTAGAACAGTGGCTTAATGCCGAACTGATCACGCGCAAGGAAAAGCGACTTTTCCTTTGTATCCCAAATGGCAATGCCGAACATTCCGCGGAGATGCTCGACCACGGACTCGCCCCAGTGGTGGAAACCGACAACAATTGGCTCGCCATCGCCAGAAGTATTAAAGGCATATCCCAAATCCGAGAGCTCTTTACGCAGCTCAACGTAGTTGTAGATCTCACCGTTGAAAGTCATTGCGTAGCGGTCGGGTTCATCCGCAGGTCCCCAACGCAGTGGTTGGTGGGAGTGTGCAATATCAATGATGGAGAGGCGGTTGAATCCAAACGCTGCATCGGCGTCATGCCAAGTGCCGGCATCGTCAGGACCACGGTGGCGCATGCATGGCAAGGCCCGCTCGAGTGCAGGAACGAATGCTTCAGCGTTCCCATTTGCAGTCAATATGCCAAGAAGGCCGCACATGATTGAAAAATCCTCCTGAAATAAAAGGCGCCTTAAATCGCAAAGAAATTTTGTTGGAAGAAATAAGACGCTGCATTTGTTAAATCTCGTGTCAACGATACGGCGAAGTTACATCTGAGGTGAAAAGGGCACGCCAAAATTGACGAAAGCTCCCTCAAGCAACGTGCGTCAGCTGACTATTGCAGCATTCTCAAAGGTTCCTGAAAACCAGATTGATTTCCTAATACATGCACCTTGTAGGAACGTAGGGGGTAAGGGTGGGGGAATTTCAAGGGCAATCAAAAGGTTGATGGTCTGTGACGTGGCATACACCAATTGCCTAGACTTTAGGTATTCCACCTGAGGATTCGGGCATATCGTTGCAGTTGAAAGACATTTGACGCCCCTAAAAACGAAACCCACGAAGATATTTCCACCAAACACAAGATATGGAATCGGCTGGCAAATAGGCTATTCTGCGAAGATAGAAATGACCGTAAGGTCTCTGGTTTTTGTGTGGACAGGAAGGCAGAACACACGTGGAACAGCAAAATAAGCGTGGTTTAAAGCGCAAGGCCCTGCTTGGCGGTGTCTTGGGCTTAGGTGGCCTCGCCATGGCAGGCTGTGAAGTCGCCCCTCCTGGCGGTGTGCTTGGAGATTTCCTACGTATGGGTTGGCCTGATGGCATTACCCCTGAAGCAGTGGCCATGGGTAACTTCTGGTCATGGGTCTGGGTTGCTGCCTGGATCATCGGCATCATCATGTGGGGTCTATTCCTCACCGCCATCTTTGCCTGGGGCGCAAAGAGGGCTGAAAAGCGCGGCGAGGGTGAATTCCCTAAGCAGCTCCAGTACAACGTTCCACTTGAGCTCGTTCTGACGATCGTTCCGATCATCATTGTTATGGTGCTGTTCTTCTTCACCGTTCAAACTCAGGACAAGGTCACCGCTCTGGATAAGAACCCAGAGGTTACCGTGGACGTCACCGCTTACCAGTGGAACTGGAAGTTCGGATACTCCGAAATTGATGGCTCACTGGCACCTGGTGGACAGGATTACCAAGGAAGCGACCCGGAGCGTCAGGCAGCTGCCGAGGCTTCCAAGAAGGATCCTTCTGGAGATAACCCAATTCACGGCAACTCAAAGTCTGACGTTTCTTACCTTGAGTTCAACCGAATTGAAACCCTCGGAACCACTGATGAAATCCCAGTGATGGTTCTTCCTGTGAACACCCCAATCGAGTTCAACCTCGCATCTGCTGACGTTGCACACTCCTTCTGGGTTCCAGAGTTCCTCTTCAAGCGAGATGCTTACGCACACCCTGAGGCAAACAAGTCCCAGCGTGTCTTCCAGATTGAAGAGATCACTGAGGAAGGCGCATTCGTTGGTCGCTGTGCAGAAATGTGCGGTACTTACCACGCAATGATGAACTTCGAGCTTCGTGTCGTCGATCGCGATTCCTTCGCTGAGTACATCAGCTTCCGTGACTCCAACCCAGACGCAACCAACGCTCAGGCACTTGAGCACATTGGTCAAGCTCCTTACGCTACTTCCACTAGCCCATTCGTTTCCGATCGCACCGCAACCCGCGACGGCGAAAACACTCAGAGCAACGCTTAAGAAGGAGTGGCGAAAAAATGAAGTCTTCAGCAAAACTCATGTACGGCCCGACCGTATTCATGGCCGCAATGGCTGTCATCTACATCTTCGCAACAATGCACGTTAGTGATGGCGGCAGCGTTAAAGGTGTTGAGTGGGTCGGTTCTGTGGCCCTGGTCCTGTCAGCAGGTCTGACGCTTATGCTCGGTGTCTACCTTCACTTCACTGAAGTCCGCGTAGATGTTCTTCCAGAGGACTGGGAAGAGGCTGAGGTTGCCGACAAGGCAGGAACCCTCGGGTTCTTCAGCCCAAGCTCCATTTGGCCGGCAGCTATGTCCGGTGCGGTTGGATTCCTTGCATTCGGCGTTGTGTACTTCCACTACTGGATGATCGCAGTTGGTCTGATGCTCCTGATCTTCACGATCACCAAGCTCAACCTTCAGTACGGCGTGCCAAAAGAAAAGCACTAGTACTAAAACCACATATGCTCAACCCTATTGGCTGTCCGATAGGGTTGAGCATTTTGTCGTTTTCACAGGCTTTTCCAACTTTGATCACCGTGACGAAACTATCCAACAGGGCAGACCGAGGCGCTGTGAAATACGAAAATCGGCAAAATTGAAAAAGTTCCCGCAAAATCGAGAAAAGTTTCTGAAAGCGGAAAAGTGGGGGAGTGGGCGGACATGAATCGCATTAAGCTGCAAAAACGCCTTTTATTCGGGTTCAACCAAAAGTTGTATGTGGGGCTCCAATGGGGTGAAAAACTCTGTGACGTGTCTCTCAGGCAAAAACCTGCGGAAACCACTTTGGGCACACTCTGAGAGTTCTTCAAAATGGGACGAGTGTGATTTGGGGCAGATTGGAACTGCCTGTGAACCCTTTAACCTGCAATTATGTAACTGTCGTAAAAGGGCTACGAAAAGTTCCCGGAAGGTCGATTGAAAAGTTTGCGAATTGGGGGAAAATTCGCATCAAAAGCCGAGTTCAAACTTTCAATTGAAACGGGGGGCTTGAAGTGACTTTGGCCAACCAAACAGCCATACTAGATAGCGTGACGAGCGCAGTTGGAAATACAGGTATGGCAGCACCACAACGTGTTGCGGCACTGAACCGTCCGAATATGGTCAGTGTCGGCACCATTGTGTTCCTGTCTCAGGAATTAATGTTCTTCGCCGGGCTATTCGCGATGTACTTCGTGTCCCGTGCGAACGGACTGGCAAATGGATCATGGGGAGAGCAGACAGATCACCTCAACGTGCCCTACGCACTGTTGATTACGGTCATTCTGGTGTCTTCCTCAGTGACTTGCCAGTTCGGAGTTTTTGCGGCTGAAAGGGGTGACGTTTACGGCCTCCGCAAGTGGTTCTTGGTCACGATTATCCTCGGATCAATCTTCGTGATCGGACAGGGCTACGAGTACATCACTCTCGTAGGTCACGGACTTACAATCCAGAGCAGTGTCTACGGATCGGCATTCTTTATTACAACCGGTTTCCACGCACTGCACGTGATCGCGGGTGTTATGGCCTTCGTTGTGGTTCTTATGAGAATCCATAAGTCGAAGTTCACTCCGGCACAGGCAACCGCAGCAATGGTTGTGTCTTATTACTGGCACTTCGTTGACGTGGTCTGGATCGGCCTCTTCATCACTATTTACTTCATTCAGTAGGCAGTAAGGAATCCTCAACGTTGTTGAGGTTCCCTATGCCCTTCACTTCCACAGTCGAGATTCAAAGGGAAATGATGGAAACCAACCCGCAGACCCCAGAGGGAAATAGCATGGCTAAACCCTCTGCTAAGAAGGTCAAGAATCGCCGCAAGGTCCGGCGCACCGTCGCAGGTGCATTGGCTCTGACCATTGGACTGAGCGGAGCAGGAATCCTCGCAACCGCGATCACTCCAGATGCTCAAGTTGCTACCGCTCAGCGTGACGATCAGGCACTTATCTCCGAGGGTAAAGACCTCTACGATGTCGCCTGCATCACCTGCCACGGCGTAAACCTCCAAGGTGTTGAGGACCGCGGTCCTTCCCTCGTAGGTGTTGGCGAAGGCGCAGTGTACTTCCAAGTTCACTCCGGCCGTATGCCAATACTGCGTAACGAGGCTCAGGCTGAGCGCAAGGCTCCTCGTTACACCGAGGCACAGACCCTTGCGATCGCTGCATATGTTGCAGCTAATGGCGGTGGCCCAGGACTCGTTTACAACGAGGACGGCACCCTCGCCATGGAGGAGCTCCGTGGCGAAAACTACGACGGACAGATTACCTCCGCCGACGTCGCTCGCGGCGGAGATCTGTTCCGCCTGAACTGTGCATCCTGCCACAACTTCACTGGTCGTGGTGGCGCACTGTCCTCTGGTAAGTACGCACCAAACCTGGATGCTGCAAACGAGCAGGAAATCTACCAGGCTATGCTTACCGGTCCTCAGAACATGCCTAAGTTCTCCGATCGTCAGCTCTCCGCAGATGAGAAGAAGGACATCATCGCCTTCATCAAGTCCACCAAGGAGACCCCATCACCAGGTGGTTACTCACTCGGTAGCTTGGGCCCAGTGGCTGAGGGTCTGTTCATGTGGGTATTCGGCATCTTGGTCCTCGTGGCCGCCGCTATGTGGATTGGATCACGTTCATGAGTAACAACAACGACAAACAGTACACAACCCAAGAACTCAACGCGATGAGCAATGAGGATCTTGCACGACTTGGTACAGAGCTGGACGACGTTACCATTGCATACCGCAAGGAACGTTTCCCAATCGCTAATGACCCAGCTGAGAAGCGCGCTGCACGTGCAGTTACTTTCTGGCTAGTCCTCGGCATCATTGGTGGACTTGGGTTCCTGGCTACCTACATTTTCTGGCCTTGGGAGTACAAGGCACACGGAGATGAAGGTCTCCTGGCGTACACCTTGTACACCCCAATGCTGGGTATTACTTCCGGTCTTTGCATCCTGTCCCTGGGATTTGCAGTTGTCCTTTATGTCAAGAAGTTCATTCCAGAGGAAATCGCAGTACAGCGTCGCCACGACGGTCCTTCTGAAGAAGTTGACCGCCGCACCATCGTTGCACTTCTCAATGACTCTTGGCAGACCTCTACTCTTGGTCGTCGCAAGCTGATCATGGGACTTGCAGGTGGCGGAGCAGTACTGGCCGGCCTGACCATCATCGCTCCAATGGGCGGTATGATCAAGAACCCTTGGAATCCTAAGGAAGGCCCAATGGACGTTCAGGGTGACGGCACCCTGTGGACTTCCGGTTGGACTCTCGTTGAGAACGACGTCAAGGTTTACCTCGGCCGCGACACTGCAGCAATTGCGGAGTCCCACACCGATGCAACCGGTGAGCACTGGTCAACCACTGGTGTTTCCCGCCTGGTTCGTATGCGCCCAGAAGATCTGGCAGCAGCATCCATGGAAACTGTCTTCCCACTTCCAGCTGAAATGGTGAACGACGGTGCTGAATACGATCCTGCGAAGGACGTCTACGAGCACCAAATGCACTCGGTGCACGGCCCACGCAACGCAGTTATGTTGATCCGTCTCCGTACCGCTGACGCTGAAAAGGTTATCGAACGCGAAGGCCAGGAGTCCTTCCACTACGGTGACTACTACGCTTACTCCAAGATTTGTACACACATTGGTTGCCCAACCTCACTGTACGAGGCTCAGACCAATCGTATTCTGTGCCCATGTCACCAGTCGCAGTTTGACGCATTGCACTACGGAAAGCCAGTCTTTGGACCTGCTGCCCGTGCACTGCCACAGCTGCCAATTACCGTTGATGAAGAGGGCTACCTCATCGCCGCTGGTAACTTCATTGAGCCACTCGGCCCTGCATTCTGGGAGCGTAAGTCATGAGTCTAGCTACCGTGGGAAACAATCTTGATTCCCGTTACACCATGGCGTCGGGTATCCGTCGCCAGATCAACAAGGTCTTCCCAACTCACTGGTCCTTCATGCTCGGCGAGATTGCGCTTTACAGCTTCATCGTCTTGCTGCTGACTGGTGTCTACCTGACCCTGTTCTTCGACCCATCAATCACCAAGGTCATTTATGACGGCGGCTACCTCCCACTGAACGGTGTGGAGATGTCCCGTGCATACGCAACTGCGTTGGATATTTCCTTCGAGGTTCGCGGTGGTCTGTTCATCCGCCAGATGCACCACTGGGCAGCCCTGCTGTTCGTTGTATCCATGCTGGTTCACATGCTCCGTATTTTCTTCACCGGTGCGTTCCGTCGCCCACGTGAAGCAAACTGGATCATCGGTGTTGTTCTGATCATCCTGGGTATGGCTGAAGGCTTCATGGGTTACTCCCTGCCTGATGACCTGCTCTCTGGTGTTGGTCTTCGAATCATGTCCGCCATCATCGTTGGTCTTCCGATCATAGGTACCTGGATGCACTGGCTGATCTTCGGTGGAGACTTCCCATCCGATCTGATGCTGGACCGCTTCTACATCGCACACGTTCTAATCATCCCAGCTATCCTGCTTGGCTTGATCGCAGCTCACCTGGCACTTGTTTGGTACCAGAAGCACACCCAGTTCCCAGGCGCTGGCCGCACTGAGAACAACGTGATCGGTATCCGAATCATGCCTCTGTTCGCAGTTAAGGCTGTTGCTTTCGGCCTCATCGTCTTCGGTTTCCTCGCACTGCTTGCTGGTGTCACCACCATTAACGCAATTTGGAATCTTGGACCGTACAACCCTTCACAGGTGTCTGCTGGTTCCCAGCCTGACGTTTACATGCTGTGGACAGATGGTGCTGCTCGTGTCATGCCGGCATGGGAGCTCTACCTCGGTAACTACACTATTCCAGCAGTCTTCTGGGTTGCTGTGATGCTGGGTATCCTCGTGGTTCTGCTTGTGACTTACCCATTCATTGAGCGTAAGTTCACCGGCGACGATGCACACCACAACTTGCTGCAGCGTCCTCGCGATGTTCCAGTCCGCACCTCACTCGGTGTCATGGCGCTTGTCTTCTACATCCTGCTTACCGTTTCTGGTGGTAACGATGTTTACGCAATGCAGTTCCATGTTTCACTGAACGCGATGACCTGGATCGGTCGTATCGGCCTCATCGTTGGACCAGCTATTGCATACTTCATCACTTACCGACTGTGCATCGGCTTGCAGCGCTCTGACCGCGAGGTCCTGGAGCACGGCATCGAGACCGGTATCATCAAGCAGATGCCAAATGGTGCCTTCATTGAAGTTCACCAGCCACTTGGCCCAGTTGATGACCATGGTCACCCAATCCCACTGCCATACGCTGGCGCTGCGGTTCCAAAGCAGATGAACCAGCTTGGTTACGCTGAGGTTGAAACCCGCGGTGGATTCTTCGGACCTGATCCAGAAGACATCCGTGCGAAGGCTAAGGAAATTGAGCACGCAAACCACATTGAGGAAGCGAACACTCTTCGTGCACTCAACGAGGCAAACATTGAGCGTGACAAGAATGAGGGCAAGAACTAGTTTCTAGGACTTCATCTCTGAAACTCCCCGCTGTAGGGACCTGAATCGAAAGGTCTCCGCATCGGGGAGTTTTTCTCTATTCAGACGAGGCTGAAGATAAGGGAGAGGGCTCTTTGACACACGAGGAGTGGCGTAGAGCCTGTAGTTGCCTTATATGTAGCTTGTGGCGGTGTGAAGCAACGTGCAGGCGCGTGGAAAGCGTAGAGTTTTCTTCTCCTTATATATATAAGGAGTGTTCTTCGTCGTGAGCATTACGCCCTAGGTCGCCTGGGGTCAGTGTCAACTTCGCTCAAATTCCGCTCAAAATCCAGCTCGGTGTGGCTTAAAAATTGTTTTCATAACTCCAAATCTCAAAGCATAAGCCGCCAATGGTGATTAATGTCACATAGTGAGATCATTGCTGAAACTAGTGCCGATTTTTCGGCTCTGTGAAAACGATTTGACTACTGGAAGTTTCCTGAAATTGCAGGTCATCTAGCCTTCTCAGGGTTCTAGGGGAGAACCCTTAGTAGTTGGGGTCTGAGTGGAGGACTTGCGTCTCGGTCAAATTAATCCGCGATAACGGTTCGATAACGACCAATTTTTTCGCTTGGGCTAGACAAGTGTTGTTGCGGTTTCGTAACCTTATTGAGACATTGCGGGACGGACACCGAATTTCCGCCAGCATTACAGAAACAAATAGACGCTTAATCGCAAGCATAGTTTAGAGAAATTCTTTAAATCGTGCGGCGAGCCGGGGAACCAAACGTGTTCCTGGGGTGAGTTTCCCACAAGGGTTCTCTCGCAGAGAGAGAAGGAGTGGGGATAGGGGCCTTCCGCTCCGAACCCGACAGCTAACTCGGTCAGCAAACAGGAAGAATTTGGAGTTTCATCAGTGGGTAAGCACCGTCGCAACAATTCAAACGCAACTCGCAAGGCTGTAGCAGCATCTGCAGTTGCGCTTGGAGCAACCGCAGCTATCGCCTCCCCAGCACAGGCAGCTGAGGTTGTTGTTCCTGGCACCGGAATCAGCGTTGACATCGCTGGCATCGAGACCACTCCAGGTCTTAACAACGTTCCAGGAATCGATCAGTGGATCCCTTCCCTTAGCAGCCAGGCAGCTCCTACTGCTTACGCAGCCGTCATTGATGCACCTGCAGCACAGGCTGCACCTGCAGCAAGCACCGGTCAGGCAATCGTTGATGCAGCGCGCACCAAGATTGGTTCCCCATACGGTTGGGGTGCTACCGGTCCTAACGCTTTCGACTGCTCCGGCCTTACCTCATGGGCATACAGCCAGGTTGGCAAGTCCATCCCACGTACCTCCCAGGCTCAGGCTGCACAGGGCACCCCTGTTGCTTACTCTGACCTTCAGGCTGGCGACATCGTTGCGTTCTACTCCGGCGCTACCCACGTTGGTATCTACTCCGGCCACGGCACCGTTATCCACGCACTGAACAGCAGCACCCCTCTGTCTGAGCACTCCTTGGATTACATGCCATTCCACTCTGCAGTTCGTTTCTAATCTGCATAAAGTCTTAAGCTTTTGAAGCAAGCCGCACTCCTTGAAAAAGTTGAGAGCGGCTTGCTTCTTTTCCTTGGCTAGGCTTTTGTAATCGGGTTAGAGTAGTGGAGTTGCTTGAATGAGGTTGATAGGGGATTTTTGAAGATGTTTGGTCGCCGTTGGGTGAGCGTTGTGGCGTCATGTGTTATCGCAAGCACGCTGATTCTGGTGCCTTCGCATTCCGGTGCGGAGGAAGTCGATCAACTGATTGCTGATATCGAGCATGTCTCTCAGGAAACGTCTGCCCAGAATGAGGAAGTCAAACAGCTTGAGATTGATATTGAGGCTCGTGAGGTCACGATCAAGGAAGTTCAGGAGCAGTCGGTAAGCTACCGTGAGGCGGCTGATCAAGCATCGGAGAATGTCGAAGCTTATCGTTCGGAGATCAATCGGATCGCTCAGGCGAAGTATCGTGGCACAGTCACGGATCCTTTGAGCATTGCGGTGTCTGCAGAAGATCCACAAAACGTGATTGATCGGATGAGCTACCTTTCAACGTTGACTAAGTCCACTAGTGATGTGGTTGAATCCCTCAACGCGGAGACTGAGAAGTCCGCAGAAGCTGTGTATCAAGCAAACCGTACTAAGGCGGAAGCGGAGTTCCAGTTGGGGCAGCTGAAGGTACGCCAGGCGGAGCTTGAATCTGAAAAGGAAGCATTGGATGGTCGAAAATCGGAGATCCGAGACCGGGTGGATGCCCTGACGCCACAGGAGCGGGAAATGTGGGTTGCTAAGAATGGTCCATTGGACATTGATCTGACTGATTTGCTTGGTCTTTCCGCTGCGACTTCGGGTGCGGTGGATGCTGCCTTGTCTAAGTTGGGAAGCCCTTATGGTTGGGGTGGCATTGGCCCAAATGAGTTTGATTGCTCAGGTTTGATCTATTGGGCGTATCAGCAGATGGGTAAGACTTTGCCACGTACGTCTCAAGCTCAGATGGCTGGCGGAACGCCGGTGAGCAGAGATGAGCTGCAGCCTGGCGATGTCATTGGATATTACCCAGGTGCTACTCACGTGGGACTGTATATTGGGGACGGAAAGATTGTGCACGCCTCAGACTACGGAATCCCTGTGCAGGTGGTATCTGTTGATTCAGCACCGTTTTATGGTGCGCGTCGCTACTAAGAAATAGTTCGTCAGGAGAATCTTTGTGTCTGCATCCCGAAAAACTCTCGTTGTGACCAATGATTTTCCTCCACGGATCGGCGGAATCCAAAGCTATTTGAGGGATTTCATCGCTACTCAAGATCCTGAGTCGATCGTGGTGTTTGCGTCGACTCAAAACGCTGAGGAAGCGCATGCCTACGACAAGACTTTGGACTATGAGGTCATTAGGTGGCCTCGTTCGGTGATGCTGCCCACCCCAACAACGGCACACGCTATGGCGGAGATCATTCGTGAGCGAGAGATCGATAATGTGTGGTTCGGTGCTGCGGCTCCGTTGGCGTTGATGGCAGGCACAGCGAAGCAGGCAGGTGCGAGCAAGGTTATTGCCTCCACTCATGGGCATGAGGTGGGGTGGTCAATGCTTCCTGGATCGAGACAATCGTTGCGCAAAATCGGCACTGAGGTGGACGTGCTGACTTATATCTCGCAGTACACGCTGCGCAGATTCAAAAGTGCTTTTGGATCGCACCCGACTTTTGAACATTTGCCTTCCGGCGTGGACGTTAAGAGATTCACTCCGGCCACGCCAGAGGACAAAAGCGCAACAAGGAAAAAGCTAGGATTCACGGACACCACCCCGGTTATTGCCTGTAACTCGCGTTTAGTGCCGAGGAAAGGCCAGGACTCGCTGATCAAGGCGATGCCACAGGTGATTGCGGCGCGCCCAGATGCGCAGTTGCTCATTGTGGGCAGTGGGCGATACGAGTCGACTTTGCGGCGCCTTGCCACTGACGTGAGCCAGAACGTGAAATTCCTTGGGCGCCTTGAATATCAAGATATGATCAACACGCTTGCCGCCGCAGATATTTTCGCGATGCCAGCGCGCACCCGCGGTGGCGGACTTGATGTTGAAGGCTTGGGCATTGTCTATCTCGAGGCACAAGCCTGCGGAGTGCCGGTGATAGCCGGCACCTCTGGCGGCGCGCCAGAGACGGTGACTCCGGCAACTGGCCTGGTTGTGGAGGGGTCGGACGTCGATAAGCTGTCTGAGCTTTTAATTGAGCTTCTCGACGATCCGATCCGCCGCGCCGCGATGGGCGCTGCAGGTAGGGCGCATGTGGAGGCCGAATGGTCGTGGGAAATCATGGGGGAGCGGTTGACCAATATTTTGCAGAGTGAACCACGATGATGGTTGGACAGCTGTTGATAGCTATACTTTGAAAGATTAAATTCACCTAAATCCTGTGTAGAACGCGAGGGGCACTCTTATGCCACAAAAACCGGCCAGTTTCGCGGTGGGCTTTGACATCGGCGGCACCAACATGCGAGCCGGGCTTGTCGACGAATCCGGGCGCATCGTGACCAGTTTGTCGGCGCCGTCGCCGCGCACGACGCAGGCAATGGAACAGGGGATTTTTGATCTAGTCGAACAGCTCAAGGCCGAATACCCGGTTGGTGCTGTGGGACTTGCCGTCGCGGGATTTTTGGATCCTGAGTGCGAGGTTGTTCGATTTGCCCCGCACCTTCCTTGGCGCGATGAGCCAGTGCGTGAAAAGTTGGAAAACCTTTTGGGCCTGCCTGTTCGTTTGGAACATGATGCCAACTCAGCAGCGTGGGGTGAGCATCGTTTTGGTGCAGCTCAAGGCGCTGACAACTGGGTTTTGTTGGCACTCGGCACTGGAATTGGTGCAGCGCTGATTGAAAAAGGCGAAATTTACCGTGGTGCATATGGCACGGCACCAGAATTTGGTCATTTGCGTGTTGTTCGTGGCGGACGCGCATGTGCGTGTGGCAAAGAAGGCTGCCTGGAGCGTTACTGTTCCGGTACTGCCTTGGTTTACACTGCGCGTGAATTGGCTTCGCATGGCTCATTCCGCAACAGCGGGCTGTTTGACAAGATCAAAGCCGATCCGAATTCCATCAATGGAAAAACGATCACTGCGGCAGCGCGCCAAGAAGACCCACTTGCTCTCGCCGTTCTGGAAGATTTCAGCGAGTGGCTGGGCGAAACTTTGGCGATCATTGCTGATGTCCTTGACCCAGGCATGATCATCATTGGTGGCGGACTGTCCAATGCTGCCGACCTTTATTTGGATCGCTCGGTCAACCACTATTCCACCCGCATCGTCGGCGCAGGATATCGCCCTTTGGCACGCGTTGCCACAGCTCAGTTGGGTGCGGATGCTGGCATGATCGGTGTCGCTGATCTAGCTCGACGCTCTGTAGTGGAAGCCAACTAGGTGTTTTTCGGTGGGCTGCGATGACGCATGTCCACCAAAAGAGCCACCCCTTAAAGAAATTAAAAAGTGGTTTTGGTAGCTTCGCAGCAAAATACACATCGTGGGTAACGTATTCTTAGAAGTTCCTACAGCAGTAAAGCGCGAAGAAGGGGTAAACCCAAACATCATGAAAAACAACTGGTATCGGCTTTTCAAGTATGTGCTAATTGGCCCGTTTTTGCGTGTGTACAACCGCCCGGAGATCGAAGGCAAAGAAAACATCCCTGCAGAAGGTGCCGCGATCATGGCGTCCAACCACGAAGCAGTGATGGATTCCTTTTATTTTCCCCTGCTGTGCCCACGGCAGCTGACCTTCCCAGCGAAGGCCGAATACTTCACATCACCAGGTATTAAAGGCAAGATGCAGAAGTGGTTTTTTACTTCTGTGGGGCAAGTACCCCTGGACCGCACCGCAGATAATGCCATGGATTCTTTGATGAATACCGCCAAAATGGTGCTGGATCGGGGAGACCTCTTCGGTATTTACCCTGAAGGATCTCGTTCGCCCGATGGTCGCATCTACAAGGGCAAAACCGGAATGGCCTATGTTGCGATGGAAACTGGTACGACAGTTATCCCCGTTGCCATGATTGGCAGCCGGGACGCGAACCCTATCGGAAGTTGGTTTCCGAAACCCGCAAAAGTCAGGATCAAGGTAGGAAGCCCAATTGATCCCCTCGCATTCGTCAAAGAACATGGGTTGAAGCCTGGAACCTACGAAGCAGCGCGCAAGCTGACAGATCACGTTATGTTCATTCTTGCTGATCTCACTGGTCAGCCGTATGTTGATGCGTACTCTAAAGATGTGAAAAACGCTCTGGAGGAAGGAAAAGGATACCCGGAGGGCACAGCTCCTTCACAGTAATCGGGTCTTTTCTGTTAAAAACCTTGGGGTTTTTGTGTGAGTCTTTTCGTATTCGGGTGGCAGAACGGTATGGTTGTACCGGTTAGGCTTCAAGATTTAACTAATTGTTAATCTTTTTGGCATACATCGAGTCGGACGGTTGCGCTGCGAAATGAGCGCATCGTCTTTTTTAGGAGTTGTCCGCCACCGTGAAAACTGGAAACTTAAACCCAGCCCCACAGCAGGTGACGGCTCCCCAGAACAAGGCTCGTATGGATTGGCCAGACATCGCCAAGGGAATATCCATCCTAGGTGTCGTGTTACTACACGTGTCGTTGGCAATTCCAGGTGGCCAGGACACCATGATGTCCCACCTGAACGCACTGCTTGATCCACTTCGGATGCCATTATTTTTTATGGTGAGTGGATTTTTTGCAGTTAAAGTTCTGAATCAAAGCTTTGGTGAACTTTTCCGCGGGCGACTGTGGTTCTACCTGGTTCCATATTTGCTGTGGACTCCAGTGAATCTTTATCTACACCGCCTCGAGGGCACAGTTTTTACCGGTAGAGCACCGGGAACATGGGAATGGTACAGCGGCTCGATGCTCTCGGCCACCAATATGTACTGGTTCCTCTACTTCTTGGTCATCTTCAACCTATTTTTATGGGCAACGAGAAAACTCCCAGCTTGGGCAATTGTGGCGTTGGTGGCCTCACTGTGGCTACTTATGCCGGCTTATAGCGAGATTGAGATTCTACGCAAGTCCATTATTTACTTGCCTACATTCCTCATTGGCGCTTACTTCCGCCCACTGATTTCGCGTTTTGCAGAAGCCGCAACAAGGCCAAAAGCAATAGTGTTTGCAGCGGTCCTTTATGTCTCGGGACTTGCTTTGGGCGTGATCTCAAATGGGCTGCGCGACAGCGAAAACCATGGCGCAAGCGTGCTGTGGCTGATGAACCTCCGCGATACTTTTGCTCATGCACTCGGCGGCAACCTCACTGGATTCGATATGGATCACCTTCCTGGAATGATCATTCGGATTGTTTCCCTGCCTGCAGGAATTGTGTTGTGCGTATGGCTTGGCCGAATAAAGCCAGTAGGGGAGTTTTTGAAACTTATTGGTAGGCACACCCTTCCCATCTACATTGGGCATGCAACAGGACTATCGCTGATTTTTGGTTTCGGCTTGCGCTGGAATTTCATGGAGATTGATAACTTCTCTGACAGTTTGTGGCACCACACCAATACGTGGATGGTCATCGCGTTTGCCTGCGCGATGCTCGGCGGGTACCTGACCTATCTGATCTCGCGAGTTCCAGTGCTGGGATGGACTCTTGTTCCCCCTAAACTGCCAGAACCAGATAAAACTCCAGCTAAAGCACAAGCTGATTCTCACGTTAAAGCTCAGTCTGCGAAGCCTATGAATGCTTCTACCTCTTCTAAGACGTACGGTATATAACTGAAGCATAACCTGTGTGATTCTGCTTGTCAGCCTTCTAACCTACAAGCCTTTTGCTTTCGAGCGTGGAATCATCCAGAGCATTAGAGCACCGCTGCCTTTTGAAGAATTAGTTAAACAGTAAAGGATCTATTTTCCCCGTGAATAAGTTCATGCGTATCCGACTTCTCATTGTTGCAATCCTGATTGTGCTTTATGTGATTGTTGCAGCGTTGGACTTATCGCGGGAGATCGTCGCACCGTTCATCATTGTCGGTGTCGCGGCCGCTGTGTTTGTCCCACGGGGTTCAAAAAAGAAGCAGTCTGCTGACAAAGAATAGGCCTTCTGCACGCTGCTGAAATCTTGAAAGCTGGGAAACGTCAAAACCTCTGACACATTTGATGTCAGAGGTTTTCTCATTGGAATCTTGCGCAGCCCTAGCTATTCGTAGAAGCTTCCTGTTGATTGGCTTGATCCGGAACTTCCTGCAAGGAACTCTCGGACGCTGCTGCCTTCACTTGATCCGGAGCTTCCCGCCACACTACCGATCACGGTGCCAAGACTCACATCAGACGACAGCTCAGAAGAAGACTCACTAGAGGACACACCGTTAGGGTTATAAACCGGGATCGGACCACCATCAAGCCCGAAGCCCTGCATCATCAACGGGAAGAAACGGTGCAGTGCCTCATTCCAATAGTCCCAAGCATGAGTACCGGTTGGTCGGAAATCATAGTTAATGTTGTCAATGCCCATTTGATCAGTCGCAGCCTTAAGATTATGGGTGCAGGTGTTGGACATAGCTTCGATTTCAAATCCGACCAGAACGCGGTTTTTAAACGCATCCTCATCAATCGGTGCGTTGTCACCAATGACATCTAGTTCAGAGAACACACCGGAACCGGCGAAGATGTAGAGGTTGTCTTGTTCTTCGAGCTTCGCAGCGTTGAGCAAAGGATCGTTATAGCGGGAGTAATCACTGTCTACTTCACCAAAGATTTGCTCAGGCACGACATTGCCGTTGTAGGCGGTGGCTGCGATGCCACGGCGTCCCATCCAGGAGTTGGTTTCGGCACATCCAGAAAATGAGCCGACCGAGGAGTAAAAGTTGGGGTCATGCGTCGCAAAGTTCAGCACTGATCCCCCGGACATGGACATGCCGACGATGCTGCGTTGCCCGTCTGCGCCGATGGCCGCTTCTAGCGGCTCTGGCAGTTCGTGCATGAGGAATGTTTCCCACTGTTGCGCACCACCCATGGATTCGCTTTCGCCTGCCCAGTCAGCGTAGAAACTAAAAGATCCGAGCATCGGCATGATGAGGTTGATGTTGTTGTCACTGGTTAATTCCTCAAGGTCGGTGCGGGTGACCCAGTTCTGGCCGCCTTGTCCACCGTCACCGCCGCCGAGTGCGTAGACCGTTGGGCCAGGCACGGTGTTGTCTTCTGGAACAACCCAGACTAGAGGAATGGTGCGTCCCATTGATGGCGAGTACGCGTTGATTTGGCGGATGCGATCACCGTCAACGCCGACGAATCGCTCAAGGCGCGCAAGAACTTCTGGCTCCATGTCGATGGTTGCCTTGGGCAGGTCGTCTTTGCCGAGGGGGTAGCGCGGATCGGTGTACTGCGGGAGCGCGGAGGTCACGACGCCGGATGAGGCGGTGGCATCTGATGAGCCCCAGCTGGTCAATTTACTTCCGAAGTAGGGAAGATTGGACAATCCTTCGGGACGATCCTTGATGTCATCGATCGGGTTGTAGTTCATGTTTGGATCCATACCGTAGTCAAATGCAGAGTCTTGAGCTGCTGCGATGCCGGTGCCTGTCAGTACAGTTCCGAATCCGATTGAACTAGCAACCGCTACCGAGAGGACGCGGGAAATTCCTTTACGCACTGTTAACTCTTCCTTTGAATGCATAGTTTTAAACAGGCACTTTAACGGATTTGAACGTGTTTGGAACTTATCCCATCCGCTATGAGGCTGTCGGACTGTAAGGCTTACTTGGTGTTTTCCGCGCTTGACTTGTCGACCTGCACGAGCTGACTTGTTTTAGGTGTGGTTGCAGCACAGGCAATAAATGCTCCGAGGATTATAGCTGCCGGTGCTACCGCCATTGGTTCAACGAGTAAATACCATCCAAAGTGGGCGACGTACCCTTCTGGTGCTGGATCATTAAGTGGGAATACCGTGGAGTAGGACAGGTGTTGCGGAGTCCATGAGACTAGGTAGATAAATCCGATGAGGTAGGAAATTGCCACGCGTCCTTGACGAAGCAACACTGCGATCAGTGGAAGAAGTAGCACGAGGTGGTGGAGTTCCACTATGGGGAGCACCAAGGTTGGTAGTGCGATGCTCAGTGCAGCGGAGAGGTCCTTGAATCCATGTGACCAGGTGCGGTGGATTGCCCAGGCACCAAGTCCTAGGGCGACGATGAACCATACGAACATCATGACTGGGGATTCGCTGACCCACCTGGCAAGGAAAGCATAGAAGGACAAATTGTCCCGACCATCGCGCCCGCTGAACCATTGACGCAGCAGGTTGAGGTTGAAGGCGTCTGGATTGAGCAGAATTCCTAAGATCCACAGCACAGCTGCGGTGACAGTGGTTGTGATTGTTGCTGCATAACGTCGGTGAATGAGGAATCCGATAACAATCAGAATTGGCCATCCAAACAGGGCTGCTGCAAGTCCTGTGAGCAGCCCGCGGCGGCCAATCTCTCTGACACTCAACACATCAACAGTGATCAATGCGAGTGCAACGAGAGTCAGCGAACCAAACTGCAAGGCATCCTGCACTGAGAACATCATCAGCGCAACAGCCACGGTGCTGAGATAAATCAGCCAGGAGCTCTTCTTCCCAGCAAAACGCTGAAGGAGGAACCACAGGGTAATAGCCAATGCGATGGCGTTGAGGGCGCCGATTATCCAGAGGGAAACAAGCTGGTTGGAGGAAGCCGCGAATTCAAAAATAAGCTCGCCGAAGTCAGTGAGACCGCGACCTTCCATAGTCTGCAGTGGGTACTGAATGAGCGCTTTGTTTTGATTGTTTCCCTTAAACCAAATATTGGCAAAGAGGTAGAAAATGGCAATCGCTAAAACAACAAGCAACGCAGGGGAGGACTTCTTCTCTGCCTGGCCTGAAACAGCTTTATTGCCACTGCCCAAAACTGTTGGATTCACAATCGCGACGATCAAAATAGCGATGACCACTACTACATACGCGTTGCCCGACGGCTGCAGAATCAATGGCCAAAATGGGTAAGACTCTGAATCGTATGGCATGTTCCAAAATGTTGTGATGAACATCGGAATCGTGGTCAGAAGCGCCAAGACTCCAGCCGTCGCGGCAATTCCTGGAGCAGTCCGCCGCTGGTTCCACGCACTTGCCCCCAAACCAATAGCGATTGGAATCAGCCATACCCAGTGGTGAGACCATGAAACAGGGGAGCACAGCAGAGCAATCAACGAGTTGAGCATGACGGCGCCGTACGGGTTGCCGGCGCGTACCACGCGCCACATGGCGACGGCGACAGCGGCAAGGCACAAGACAACTGCCACAAGCCAAAGCTTTTCGACGAGATCCTGCTGTTCATGCATCATTCGGCTGAGCGTTCCACGCACAGATTGGTTAGCAATATAAGATAGGTTGCCGATGCGAGAAGGGTCGTTGAGTGTTTCAGTCCAGTAAATCTTGGAACTTGAAGGTGAGAGGATAAACGCCAAGGCGGAAAAACCTACGCCAGAAGCAATTGCTACTCCAGCGCCCTTCCAGTCCTTCTTCACTAGGAAGTAAAGGCCAAAGACTGCGGGGGTCAGCTTGATGGATGCCGCCAAACCAATCCAAAAACCACGTGGCAACCAGGGCTTTTTGGTGAAGGTATCCATGAGAACCAGCGCCATCAAAATGATGTTGACCTGGCCAAACTGCAGGGTCTGGAATACAGGTTCCGTGGACAATGCCATAGGCAGAATCAAATAGGACACAAACCTGGAATCAGCATCCGTGAGACCCTTGAGCACTCGGCGCAAGACGATAGCTACGCTCCACCACAGCAACACCGTGGAAATAAGCGTTAATGCTATTCCGGCTACACTGCTTGCAAGGATTGCAAGTGGAACAAACAGCGCAGCAGAAATCGGTGGGTACGTGAAGGGAAGTTGAATGCTACCAACTTGGTAGTCCTGGGTATACAGATTCTCGCCATGCAAGAATGCATTAGCACCGGCGCGGTACACGTCAGTATCAATATGGAAGAAGAAAACAAAAGACTCGATGGCCCGAACATTGAAAATTGAAGGCCATAAAGTCAAGAGTAGAGCGATGGTAGAAAGCACTAACAGTGCTTTTCTCAGCGTCTGATTTGTAGCCATATCGCGCCATTGGAATTGACTGAGATTTCCCTCAGTGCCATCCACAAGTTTTTCACCGTGCATGAAAAATAGTGTATCCGTATCCAGCGGTTTTTAAGGAACTGAGCTGTGCACCTTGTGACCTTTTGTGACACTGCTCAATGCTTTACGGCTACGATGAACAACAAACCGACGTTTTCGACGCTGTGAAGGACTAATTGCTAGTGCGTTATTTTTACGATACTGAGTTCATTGAAGATGGGCGCACGATCGAATTGGTCTCTATTGGAATCGTCGCAGAAGACGGTCGCGAGTATTACGCAGTTAGCACACAGTTTGATTCCTCCAAGGCGAACGCTTGGGTGCGCGCCAACGTGTTGGACAAATTGCCTAATCCTTCCTCCAAAGTGTGGAAATCTGCAGACACTATAAAGCGCGAAGTTTATGAGTTTCTCACCTCCACCGGACCAACCCCTGAACTGTGGGCCTGGGTGGGCGCATATGACCACGTGTTGTTGGCACAAATGTGGGGCGATATGGCGGGGCTTCCTCGGGAGATCCCTCGTTTTACCCGCGAGCTTCGCCAGTATTGGGACATGGCTGGCCGCCCAACGCTGCCAGAGCTGCCGAACGGCAACCACGATGCGTTGATTGATGCGCGTCATAATTTAGCCAAGTTCAAAGTGTGCATGGCAGCGCTGCCTTTGGGTAAAAGGGATCGCGTCTCTTAGTCGATCTGCTCCCATTCCATAGGTTGGGAGAAAACTTAACTGTTATTCCATTCCTTAAAACACCGATATCGTGCTATGAATAGGGGTGTGAGTTGGACAGTTGATATCCCTAAAGAAGTTCTCCCTGATTTGCCACCATTGCCAGAAGGCATGCAGCAGCAGTTCGAGGACACCATTTCCCGTGACGCTAAGCAGCAACCTACGTGGGATCGTGCACAGGCAGAAAACGTGCGCAAGATCCTTGAGTCGGTTCCTCCAATCGTTGTTGCCCCTGAGGTACTTGAGCTGAAGCAGAAGCTTGCTGATGTTGCCAACGGTAAGGCCTTCCTCTTGCAGGGTGGTGACTGTGCGGAAACTTTCGAGTCAAACACTGAGCCGCACATTCGCGCCAACGTAAAGACTCTGCTGCAGATGGCAGTTGTTTTGACCTACGGTGCATCCACTCCTGTGATCAAGATGGCTCGTATTGCTGGTCAGTACGCAAAGCCTCGCTCTTCTGATCTGGATGGAAATGGTCTGCCAAACTACCGTGGCGATATCGTCAACGGTGTGGAGGCAACCCCAGAGGCTCGTCGCCACGATCCTGCCCGCATGATCCGTGCTTACGCTAACGCTTCTGCTGCGATGAACTTGGTGCGCGCGCTCACCAGCTCTGGCACCGCTGATCTTTACCGTCTCAGCGAGTGGAACCGCGAGTTCGTTGCGAACTCCCCAGCTGGTGCACGCTACGAGGCTCTTGCTCGTGAGATCGACTCCGGTCTGCGCTTCATGGAAGCATGTGGCGTGTCCGATGAGTCCCTGCGTGCTGCAGATATCTACTGCTCCCACGAGGCTTTGCTGGTGGATTACGAGCGTTCCATGCTGCGTCTTGCAACCGATGAGGAAGGCAACGAGGAACTTTACGATCTTTCAGCTCACCAGCTGTGGATCGGCGAGCGCACCCGTGGCATGGATGATTTCCATGTGAACTTCGCATCCATGATCTCTAACCCAATCGGCATCAAGATTGGTCCTGGTATCACCCCTGAAGAGGCTGTTGCATACGCTGACAAGCTCGATCCGAACTTCGAGCCTGGCCGTTTGACCATCGTTGCTCGCATGGGCCACGACAAGGTTCGCTCCGTACTTCCTGGTGTTATCCAGGCTGTTGAGGCATCCGGACACAAGGTTATTTGGCAGTCCGATCCGATGCACGGCAACACTTTCACCGCATCCAATGGCTACAAGACCCGTCACTTCGACAAGGTTATCGATGAGGTCCAGGGCTTCTTCGAGGTCCACCGCGCATTGGGCACCCACCCAGGCGGAATCCACATTGAGTTCACTGGTGAAGATGTCACCGAGTGCCTCGGTGGCGCTGAAGACATCACCGATGTTGATCTGCCAGGCCGCTACGAGTCCGCATGCGATCCTCGCCTGAACACTCAGCAGTCTTTGGAGTTGGCTTTCCTCGTTGCAGAAATGCTGCGTAACTAAGCTTTTAGACCAACTCTAAAAATAGGTGTGGGGGCTGACAACAATTGTTGTCAGCCCCCACACCTTTATCTATTTGGATATTTTGGGAAATGCTTTCAGCCCAAGACCCAAGGTGATCATGAGCCCGATGGAGAGCCACGTCCAGTCAGAGATGAGTAGTTTCTCCCAGAAATTCAGTTCGAAGACGTTGACGCCATCGCGGCCAAACCACCATTTTGGTGGCAGCATCAGCAGCATGACGCTCAAGATAACTCCGCTCCACAACAAGAACTTCGGGTGAGAGCGGTGCTGGCGGTATCGAACGAAGAACACCACAGCCCACAGCGGTAGCCACACCCAGTGGTGAGACCATGAGATGGGGGAGATAAGTAGCATGAGCATGGCGTTAACCATGACTGCCTCAACGTGCAATCCTCTGGAGAAGAGTTGGTGCATTAGGTAGGCAACGGCCGCCACAGCAATCAGGGACAGTACGATCCACAAGATGGTGGGCAGTGAGGATGCTTCGGCATCTGCCTTTGAGGTCCACCAGCGATACAGCATGGCCTGAATCGAGCTGTTGGATTGGAACGTGGTGTCTACGCCTGAATCGCCTTCAGCACTTAAGTTGAGAAGGGTTGAAGAGAAGAACTCTTTGGTGTTTTCCCATGCGAGCACAGCACCGATAGCAGTGAAGGCAAGTAGTGAGATCACCGCATTGATGATTCCGCGGAAATCCTTCTTCACCAGGAAATACAACAGCATGGCCAGCGGAGTGATTTTGATGGCGGCTGCAAGGCCAATCAGGACACCTCGGGGGATTCTGCGCTTAATCGGAAGCAGGTCCATGACAACCAAAGCCATGATCAAAATGTTGATTTGGCCCAAGTCAGCGTTCAAAAACACTGGCTCTGCAAAGAGAGCGATCGGCCAGGAAATCGCAGCGATGGTGAAGGCCAACAGCTTGTCTCGACCGCTAAGAACAGCGTTGGTGACAAGATACAGGCACAGTAATAACAGCAGGGATGAGCCTATGACAACAAGGTTTCCCGCAAGTTCAACTGTGATGAAATCAAAGTACCCCCAAGGCGCAAACAGGATGGCACCAATCGGTGGGTAGATAAAGGGTAGTGAAATATCACCCATATCAAACGGCTGCGCGTACAGTGATTCCCCGTTGACCAGCGCTAACGCGCCTTCGCGGTAAACTGCGGCATCGATGCGCCAGTTGTAGCGTTCGATGAGAATCTTGTTGGCTATCAGCCCCGCTGCAATGCCAAGAACTGAAAGCAGCCCCAGCAGATCTTTAATACCTACAGTGATGGAGAGTGAAGGATTAGGAGCCTCCTTCTGGGATGCGGAGTCAGACGCGGCAGCATGTGCTGTCTGGGGGTTCGTCAAAACCAGGAGTCCTTTTCTTAAACATGAAAACACCGTTCGTGTTTAGACAAAGTTTTAATCTTAAATCATGGAGATGTGATACTCCTGATCGATTAGTGGGAAAGCTCTGTTTTTTGGGGCATTTTCCCACAACTAAATACGGCAGTAACCACTGCGGAGAAGATCAAATAATGTGCTGCGAGGACATGCATCCACCACGGCCAGGTGAGCTCCATATTGTTTTCTGAGGGTAGGAAATTGTGGAATGATCCGAATGTCACGGCGAATGCGCCCCATAGAGCCAGCCAGCGGTGTTGAGTTAGCCAGAGAGCGACGATTAACGGACCAAGCCACACCCAGTGGTGGTACCAACTGACGGGGGAGCACAACAGTGCAACGAGCGACACGAGGGAAACAGCCAGCAGACGATTGTGCGCGGAGAGATCCGTCCGCAGGATTCGGTAAGCAGCAACTGCGACTGCGATGATCACTAGCGCCACAGCAACAAGCCACATGATAGATGCTGCGGAACCAAGTTCGGGGAGTCGTTCCAAAACCGCACGGATGGAGACATTGCGTGCGAAGTGGAGGTCGCCGATGCGTTCTGCGGTAAACAGCACGTCGGTGAAATATTGGATGCTAATGGATGGTCGGAAAATAATTGCAAGCCCGGATGCCCCGAGGAAGCCACCAATCATTCCAAACAGTCCGCGTGGTGATTTAGTCACGACCCACAGGATGAGGAAATACAGCCCGAACACTAGTGGGGTTAGTTTGATCGCAGCGGCAATGCCGGTGAGTACGCCGAGTGGCACGTATTTGAGCACGCCTGAATGGCGCGTGCTGCGGGGGAGGGCGACGTCGAAAAGCGTTAAAGCCATGAGCATGACGTTTATTTGCCCAATATTGAGTGTGAAATACACCGGCGCGGACACGAGCAGGGCTGCGAATGCGACGAATTCCCACACACGATCGCGCACGCCGGCCAGGCGGAGCAGGAAAACTGCCACAGCGTAGGTGGTGAGCAGCGTGATTAGCGCGAAGACACGTTCGGTGACGAGAAGACCAAAGAGGTCATGAATCCACCACAATGGGGTGAACACCAACGCACCGAAAGGGGGATAGGTGAACGGCAAGTTGTCGAAAGTGGTGTCATACCTGATGTCGTAGAGATCATCGGCGAGCCAAAACTCGCGCGCACCCTGCCAGTACACCTCTACATCAACGGGAAGACGCAGCCCCAGCGGCCAGGTGAGTGGCCAGGCGAACCAATGGGTCAGGAGTACGCCTAGCACCGTCAAAATGGCCAGGATGAGAGCAGGTTTTCGCCATTGCTGCAACGAGGGAACCACTAAAACGCCCTTACTGTAACTTCTCCCCCTACCGAGACTTCGCTGCGTGCACGAGGGGTTTGACTATAAATTCGATCGTTGTCGTCCGCATCAGTTGTCAGCGTTAAACCGGCTTCTTCCAGAATGCTTCGAGCATCGCTAACCTTACGTCCAACCACGCTTGGAACTTGAATCTCCCCAGCTAACCCGAGGCTGACCTGCGGATGCGCTGGATCAACGCGGCTGCCGGATTCAGGCTCGACGGTCACGACGGCGTCAGCGGAGCTCGCCGCCTCACCAGGAATAATGCTTGTCGACGCCACGACCAATCCTTCTTCCGCAAGCGCCGCGGTGGCTTCGTCCTTGGTCATACCCACCACATCCGGTACCGAAATAGCATTGGACACCTGCAGCACAACAGAGGT
Organism: Corynebacterium glutamicum ATCC 13032; assembly: GCF_000011325.1. NCBI lineage: Bacteria > Bacillati > Actinomycetota > Actinomycetes > Mycobacteriales > Corynebacteriaceae > Corynebacterium > Corynebacterium glutamicum. The sequence goes on along the minus strand of NC_003450.3, from coordinate 2,304,579 downwards.
TCCGCGCTTGACCTCAGTAGATACCTTGGGCGAAGTCCCGTAGACATCACCATTTGGTGTCTCAGCATCAAAGCCTTCTTCAGTACGCTCGACGCTCAAACCTGCGCGCTCCAACACACGTGTTGCCTGATCCACTCCCATGCCAGAGACATCAGGAATCTCAACCGGGGCGGGGCCTCGGCTCAAATGGATCTGCACGGTTTCACCAACATCAAGCTGCGTGCCTGACGACGGTGTAAAAGAAACTACTTGTCCTTCTGGAACATCGTCAGAATATTCACCTGGGCCATCAACCCAGACGAACGTGCGCTGTTCCAACTCTTCACGAACGGTGCTTAAGGATCGATCCTCGCTAAGATCCGGCACCACGGGACGCCCTTGAGAGACGAGGACAGAAACATCCTCGCCGCGAGGAAGGCGCTCACCAAAAGAAGGTTCAGTCCCAATAATCGAACCAGTGGGAACCTCATTGTCATACTGAGGTTCAGCCACTGCCACGAAACCAGCTTCCTCTACAACAGCTACTGCCTGGACCTCATCCATGCCCAACACCTGCGGAATCTCACCGTAACGGCCTGAACCGAACCACCAACCGCCAACAGCAACAGCAGCGATCACTGCGACCACGAAAATTGACCACAACGTCAGCTTCAATTTGGAACGATTGCTGACGGTATTAATTTCTGGCTCATCGGCGCGCGCAAGCTCTTGATCTTGAATATTCAGCGCTGTGTCCGGAGGTGGCTCCGGGGCGAAATCAGGTTCCGGAGGTTGCAGCGGATTCTGCGCCATATTTTGTGCCATGTTTTGCGCAGGCAGAATCGACGTCTCATTTGCTGAGGCCACCGGAATGATCGCAGTGTGATCAGGCTCAGGAGTCTTGGGGATATGGGTGGTAAACATATCAGTTGGCTGAGCATCCGGGACCTGGGCATTAGCCCTATTGGCTGCGGAATTAACCGGCACAGGGACCCGGAAAGCCGGCAAGCTCAACTCTGTTGCGACATCTTCCAGTGCGGACAAAAACTCTCCAGAATCATCGAAACGATCCTCAGGATTAATGGAGGTAGCTGTCGCGACAAGCTCATCGATGAGGGAGGGGACGCCGTCGATAAGCGAACTCGGTGCCGGCACGACTTCCGTAAGGCGGGCGTATGCATGGTCGAGATCATCCTCGCCCGAAAAAGGCGTGGTGCCTGTGAGCAGCTCAAAGAGCACAATGCCTGCCGAATACACGTCGCTGGCCGGCCCGATCTCACCGCCCTCAACCTGCTCAGGGGAAAGATAAGCCACCGTGCCCACAATCTGATTGTCCTGAGACTGGCCGGCGTGAGCCGCTCGAACCAAGCCGAAATCAGACAGTTTCACCTGGTGATCACTATTGATCAACACGTTGTCAGGCTTGATATCCCGGTGCACCATGCCCGCCCGGTGGGCAGCCGCGAGACCCGTGAGCACCCCACGCATAACGCCCACAGCAGCATGCGGGGGCATAGGTCCCCGCTCAGCCAGCAACTCACGCAAGGTGCCACCAGTGATTAACTCCATCACCAGATACACCAAACCGTCAGTAGCGGAAAAATCATACACATTGACCAAATTTGGATGATTTAGCTGCGCCATTGACCGAGCTTCCCTACGGAAACGCTGCCGGAAAATGGGATCATCAACGAAATCTTCTTCCATGACTTTAAGCGCCATGGAACGTCCTAAACGAAGATCAAGGCACCTGTACACGGTAGACATACCACCCCGGGCAATCGGAGTTTCAATCCGATACCTGTCCTCTAAAACGTCACCGACCTTCAAGTTTGCCATGCGTTCCAGTATGTCGGAAGGTACACAAAAAGTGGTAGTGACATCCTGTTTTCAAAGGTCAAGAAGGTGCTTTCATTCCCGGCACGCGCAGAAATACCCTAAAGATTCTCCATTAGAGCTCGAACCAGCTAAATTAAGACTGTGAGTTCCAACAATGAATCTTCCTTCGCCCTGCCCGACAATGAACCATTGCTGACCCTTCCGGAGACAGCCGAGCGCCTCGGCGTTGTTGTCACCAAGGTGATGGATCTGGTCAATGAACACAAATTGATCGTGGTCCGGCGCGACGGTATTCGCTACATTCCAGAAGCTTTCCTGAGCACCAAGAAGGAAAACACCAACCGTTTCATCCCTGGAGTTATTGCCTTGCTTGCCGACGGTGGCTTCAGCGACGAGGAAATCCTCGCGTTCCTGTTTACCGAAGACGAGACCCTTCCTGGTCGCCCCATCGATGCACTTCATGGCCAGTTGGCTCGTGAAGTTATGCGACGCGCTCAAGCAATGGCGTTCTAAGCGCTTTCTAAAAGATCTAAAAAACCGCCATCCCATTTTGTTAGTGGGGTGGCGGTTTACCTTATGCAACTAGGAAACGGTATGCGGGGAGGGTTTCTCCGTGGCCGTTGTTGCAGGGTCAGTGTCATCAAAGATCACCACGGTGGCAAGCCACGCGATAATTGCTGCGATGATCACCGTAACGATGTTGTACAGCTGGTGGTTTCCACTTCCGGTAAACATCAGCGCGATAAACACCGAAGCACCCGCTGCGAAGCGAATCAACCACATCGGTGGTTTAAATGTGCCGAGCAAAGAGATCAAGCTGGCGTAGTACCACGGCAAGGTCACAGAATTGAACACAAAAGCCACGGCATAAGCCGCTGCTGTACCAGTGACCGCCCTGCGTTCGTTCTGGCGGAACAGCCACCAACATACGACCAACCCGCCAAGCATGATCAGCATGGAGATTGAGCGCACAACATTAACCACTGCGTTGTAGTCGAAATCGTCAACGAACACTTCAGCCACCATGGTGATCACACTGGCCACCAAAGAAGGGAAAGCCAGCGGGTTGATTACCTTGCTGTTGCCACTGATCTCACTGATCCAGCCCCACGAAGCGCCAGACGCCCAAGTGATCGCACTGACAACAACACCAGTGACAGCAACACCTGCAGCTCCAGTGGCAAAGAACGCGGGGACCTGTTGCTTAAGGGTAGGGGAGTCTTTGCCCTTTTTGGTGGCTAAGAATCCTGCGAAATGATGCATGCCGATCCACACCACAAAAGGAAGTGCAATCGCCGCTGTAGCTTTCAGCGACACAGCCACTGCAATGAGTGCCACACCTGCCACGAAACGCTTCTTCAGTGCTAGCAACAAGCCGACGCTGACCAATCCCACCATGAGGGATTCATTGTGCATGCCGCCGATCATGTGGATGATCATCACAGGATTGGCCACACCAATCCACAATGCAATTGCTGGGTTGGCTCCAAAATGTTGTGCAATGCGGACAATGCTCCAGCCTGTCACAGCAAGGCCAATGATCGACAAGATCTTGTAAGCGACGACGCCCAAGGTGACATTATCGCCCACAACCGTGGTGATCATGTCTCCAATCCACAGGTGTAGTGGACCATACGGCGTCGTGGTGTTGCGCCAATCATGAGAGACCTCAAGCAACATGGGGCCAGGGTTTACCGCAGCGCCCTCAGTGTAGGGATCGAAGCCATCACGCAGCATCGCGCCCTGCATGAGATAGGAATAAACATCACGCGACATCATTGGTGCCGCAAAAATGAGGGGCACCACCATGGCATACAACGTGCGCTTTACAAGACCTAAGTCAGCAGCGTCTGCGGTGTCATCAGCGACTTTTTTCTTGAACAACCGACGTCCAAGGTGAACCCACGCGCCAATCAGCAGCAGCTGCCCAACCCACAACACGGTATTGGAAATACCCTGCGCGTGGCCAAAAGCAAGGAAGTTAAGCCCCAACGCATCGAGCACTCCGCCACGGTACCGAATGGCACCGCCACCGAAAGAGCCGAGCAGAAGCAAAACACCTGCTAGGCCGCCGAGCACTACAGGGTTGGTTAAACGTTGAAAAAGTGTCATACGCGTCTACTACATCCGACGTTCGGTTGAGCGGATAGCCAGTGCCCGCAACTGTGCGCGCACCTCATCGGGGATGTCTACATCATCGAGGTGAGCCAAACCGGATTCAGTCAGCTGGGAAATTCGCTGCTCAACTTCTTCTTCAGCACCAGTAGCTCGAATATGCTCTGTAATGACAGCAATATCTTCTGGTGAAGTCACCTTTCCAACACCTGCGCGAATGGCCGTTGCAGCTTCAGGAGATTGCTTATCAGCGCGTTGTAGAGCGAGCGCAAGAAGAACAGTGCGCTTGCCTTCACGGATATCGTCTCCAGCTGGTTTGCCGGTGATAGCGGGATCCCCAAACACACCAAGCAGATCATCCCTCAACTGGAATGCAATGCCGATGTCGTGGCCGTAGTGGAGGAGCGCGTCGATAAGCTGCGGCGAACCGCCAGCAATGGAGGCGCCCAGGTGCAATGGGCGCGCAATCGTGTAAGCGGCCGTTTTGAAGCGGTTGACAGAATCCGCAAGCTCCACCGACTCGTTGGCGTGCGACTCTAGATAAATATCAAGCAGCTGGCCGCCAATAACCTCAGTACGCATGCCACGCCAAGCATCCCTCGTGCGGGCCAATGCCTCTGCACTCAAACCGGAATCCTGCAGCATGTCTTCTGCCCACACCAATGCCATATCGCCAGCCAAAATCGAGACTGAAACGCCAAAGTGCTCGGGATCGCCTTCGAAATTATTGGCGCGGTGATCAGCTTCCACAGCCCGGTGAACTGTGGGGGCTCCGCGCCGGGTATCAGAAGAATCGATAATATCGTCATGAATCAAGGCACAAGCCTGGATGAATTCGAGACTCGCTGCGGCGTCAAGGACGGACTCAAGTTTTTCAGAAGAATTCTTATGGCCTTGCGCCGCCAGGAAACCAGCCCACGCATAAAGAGGACGGATTCGCTTTCCTCCATTGAGCACGAAACTGCGAAGATGGGCCACAGCATCTGTGACAGGAGCGCCGATATCAGCAATTGTTAGCTCTTGAGCATCGAGGAACTGCGTCAAACGATCTCGCACGACCTCCGGAAATTTGTCGAGGTCAAGGTCATGGGCATCGAAACTGCTCAAGGAGACGTCCTTCAATCGAATAGGGGGATGCGGGCTGAATTTTGGTGGAGGTGAATAAATGCCAGAGGCAGTCCCAACAAAACACTCTCATCACACTAAGATACCCAGGCATGTCCCTAACGAACATCCCAGCCTCATCTCAATGGGCAATTAGCGACGTTTTGAAGCGTCCTTCACCCGGCCGAGTACCTTTTTCTGTCGAGTTTATGCCACCCCGCGACGATGCAGCTGAAGAGCGTCTTTACCGCGCAGCAGAGGTCTTCCATGACCTCGGTGCATCGTTTGTCTCCGTGACTTATGGTGCTGGCGGATCAACCCGTGAGAGAACCTCACGTATTGCTCGACGATTAGCGAAACAACCGTTGACCACTCTGGTGCACCTGACCCTGGTTAACCACACTCGCGAAGAGATGAAGGCAATTCTTCGGGAATACCTAGAGCTGGGATTAACAAACCTGTTGGCGCTTCGAGGAGATCCGCCTGGAGACCCATTAGGCGATTGGGTGAGCACCGATGGAGGACTGAACTATGCCTCTGAGCTCATCGATCTTATTAAGTCCACTCCTGAGTTCCGGGAATTCGACCTCGGTATCGCCTCCTTCCCCGAAGGGCATTTCCGGGCGAAAACTCTAGAAGAAGACACCAAATACACTCTGGCGAAGCTGCGTGGAGGGGCAGAGTACTCCATCACGCAGATGTTCTTTGATGTGGAAGACTACCTGCGACTTCGTGATCGCCTTGTCGCTGCAGACCCCATTCATGGTGCGAAGCCAATCATTCCTGGCATCATGCCCATTACGAGCCTGCGGTCTGTGCGTCGACAGGTCGAACTCTCTGGTGCTCAATTGCCGAGCCAACTAGAAGAATCACTTGTTCGAGCTGCAAACGGCAATGAAGAAGCGAACAAAGACGAGATCCGCAAGGTGGGCATTGAATATTCCACCAATATGGCAGAGCGACTCATTGCCGAAGGTGCGGAAGATCTGCACTTCATGACGCTTAACTTCACCCGTGCAACCCAAGAAGTGTTGTACAACCTTGGCATGGCGCCTGCTTGGGGAGCAGAGCACGGCCAAGACGCGGTGCGTTAAGCCCTCTTAGGAATCATGAAGGGGGAGGGCGGTGATCAATACGGCAAACGGCCGTTGATCCCCGTCAAACCTAAACTGCCTGAGCAAGTCAGTGAAGCCGAGAGAGCGATACAGGCTAAACGCATGGTTCGCCTCATCGTCGACCTCGGGTGTAGACAAAATGGCAAAAGTGTTTTGTTTGTCTTTTAACAGTTCATGCATCAGCTTTCGGCCAATGCCGTGACCTTGGAAGCCAGGCTGAACATGAACTTCCGCAACCTCAAAGTAGTTGTGGATGATATGGATTTCCTCTTCCGTCGGGCCTCCTTGTTGTCGGAGTCCCCGGCGTAATTGGTGTTGCCACCAATGATCTGGGCTGCCATTGAAGCCATAGGCCACGCCCACGACCTGATCATCCATCAGCGCTGCCACTGCTGTGAATCCGGGGTTCTGGGAGTTTCTCCGCCAGACTTCGATCCGGGTATCCCTGATTGCTTTGTCATAGTTCATCGCTGCGATGTAGATATCCACCAACACTGGGGTGTTGGTGGTGAACTCGGGGATACTCAATTTACGAATGATCGGTGACACGCTCCCCATCAAACCAGAAGTGGTGATGTGAGTTGGGTGTTCCGCAGAAATCTATGCAGGAATCGGCCGAACTGAAGTAGTTTACACCCCAAAATCCATTATTCAAATATGTGTTCGAATAATCGATTTTGATGTCCACCCCTGTCCATATAGTGAGGGCTAACAAAAGAAACGAAGGTTTCTAGGCCTTCAAAGCTAGAGCGGATTGAAAGGAGAGGAAGACAATGGGTGACGTAATTTCAGCAACAACGAGGTTTGAGAGAGTGGGAGGAAAAAGGGCCCAGTTTTTCTCCAAGGCGCACATCCTTTTAGAGCAGGCACATACCTACCGCGGCGAAGGTGATCTTCTGCTGGCTCTAGAGATGTCCTATCAATCCGCTCTCCGAACGGCCGGTGCGGTGGTGGCGGGAAGCGACGTAGCTGCCAGAAAGCGGAAGCCTAAGAGTGCTTGGGATCAGCTCCAATTGGTGGGAGATGAGGCAGCGGAGTGGGCGGCTGAACTTTCCCAATTCTCCACCATTAGATCAAGAGCAAGCAGTGGGCTGGATATCACCCTTTCTGCGGCGGACTTAGATCGCTTTATGGCTCGAGTTGCCCTGTTCCTGGAGGAGGCGCAACACGGCTTTAGTCCAAGCGTGGATGCTGCATAGGTGCTGCGTAATCCTATTTTTTAACGCCCGCGCCGACATGTGATCTTTGTCTTATAAACCTTCGTTTGCGGCAGAACGGGGGTAGTTAACCAGACTGTTTTGGATTCGTAACAATCGTGAAAAAGTGCTGTTTAACCTGCTGTTTTAACAAATTCGTCTCAACTGACGGGCGCCTAGAGGGGAGTGTGTGTCAAAAAGATCCACCATGATCGGCCGGGGTATCCCCCTCGTTTTTGTCGTTATTGGCATAACGGGGAACATTCTGGATATTCTGGGCGTTAATAAGGCATAGAAGAAAAAATGTCTCTACTAACCACCGGGAGGACATCGTGTCGCTTTCAGAGCAGGAGCAACGCGCACTGCGCGAAATTGAGCAAGCGCTCATGGCAGATGATCCGAAATTTGGAAAAGCGGTTGCAAGTAACAATGGCCTAGCAGGCGGTGGGTTTACCCTTCGGGGAATCGCACTTTTCGTACTCGGACTTGTCCTTCTTGTTGCCGGCGTCGCATTAAGCCAGCAAACATTGTGGTTCGTTGCGCTCGGAATTATCGGATTCTTAGTCATGTTCGGATCGGGAGTGTGGATGCTGCGCGGGGGGCGGCTCCAACAAAATCTCCGTCACATCCCGCACTTCCAATGCGAAGAATCGCCAACAGGGCAATTCCACCATTGGGGACAAAATGGAAGAAAACTTCCGTCGACGATTCGAGGGCAATAAGTAAGAAGTAACTGAATAAGTCTTCTCACTCCTGGTAGCGCCCAGGAGTAAACGTGCGAGGGGCAACAGCTATCTAAGCTGTCGCCCCTCGCCGTTATTTTTTGGCATGAATTGGGCATGTATGAAGTGGGTACGGGGATGGGTGGGAATTCTTCTTCCGCGGCGGGCTAGGAATTAGCTATTGGGGGACCGGGCTAGTAGAGGTGGCGACTGGGTTCCCTCGGAGCTGAAAGCCTTCAATTCACACTCCCCACTTTCTCCCACCGAGACTCCCCACCTTCCCCCACTTGAAGAGCCGCCGATTCTGGCCGATGTGGAATCCTGAGAGTTCGTTGGGAACCTTAAGAGTTCTTCAGATTTTACCTGCCATTTCCCCTGCAAGATCGATGGTTTTGGGTAACAAGAGAAAGTTGGTGAAGTTGCTCAAAACCGCGATTTGAGTGGGTATGACATGGGGGGCGTGAAAAAATAAGGGGGCGACACGAAATTTGCCCCACTTTGTTTTTGTGTGGGTGACCTGCATGGATATTGGGAAAGTGGGGGAAAGTGAACCTAACACTTGATTCAGGTGGGGGAAAGTGGGGTATTGTGGGCTGCAGCGGTGCGCGGTGGTCTTGCATGAGAGGCCACTACGCACCCTCAGAGACAAACTGAATGGTTGGTTCTGTTTATGCCACTGAGTTGCTGGGAAGGGGACTTCAAGGATGTTCCTTGGTACCTATACCCCGAAACTCGATGACAAAGGCAGGCTGACTCTTCCAGCAAAGTTCCGTGAGGACCTTGCGGGGGGATTGATGGTCACTAAAGGTCAAGACCACAGTCTCGCGGTTTATCCGAAGGAAGAATTTGCAGCAAGGGCTCGCAAGGCAGCTGCAGTTTCTAGGACAAACCCTGAGGCTCGTGCGTTTATCCGAAACCTTGCAGCAAGCGCGGATGAACAACGACCCGACGGCCAGGGGCGCATCACCCTTTCGGCAGCGCACCGCACATATGCGGGGCTGACAAAAGAGTGTGTCGTTATCGGTTCGGTGGATTTTCTGGAGATTTGGGACGCTCAAGCCTGGGCCGCGTATCAGGAAGAGACGGAGGCTGCCTTCTCAGCAGCTGAAGATGACGTCCTTGGAGGATTGCTCTGATAGTTGGGCAATGCTTCGAAATGGCAGGGAGCGCGTGTATGGACTCTGCTCGAGGAGTGGCTCTGGTGTACTTCCCCGACATCAGATCGAGACTTTTCGAGTGGGGCCCTGTACGCACTCCGTGATTTGTGGAAAACGGACTGCGTGATATGTGGCTATGACATTGTCGCGCAGTTTTTTTATCCACAAACATAAGTACAAGACATTGGACATCTAGGCCGGCAGGAAAAGGGGGGAACACGCACATGGAAGATTTTTCCTTGGATGGCAACCACGGACACGTTCCCGTAATGCGTGATCGTATGGCGGCTTTGATCGCCGAACACGTGGAAGCATTGGGAGAAAACGCTGTCATTGTTGACGCAACCCTTGGCGCAGGCGGGCATGCGGAGTTCTTCCTGAACACGTTCCCCAAAGCGCGCCTGATTGGCCTTGATCGTGACCAAAATGCGTTGCGGGATGCTCGCGCGCGACTTGCTCCTTTCGGGGAGCGGTTCATTGGCGTCCAGACGCGTTTCGACGGACTCCGCGAGGTGTTGGAATCTGTCGAGGGCGACATCATTGATTTAGCTCGCGAGCACGGTATCGCTGGCGCTCTGTTTGATCTGGGTGTCTCCTCGATGCAGCTTGATCAGGTGGAGCGTGGCTTTGCCTACCGCACGGACGCGCCTCTGGACATGCGCATGGATGCAACTCAGGGTATTACGGCTGCAGATATCCTCAACACTTATTCGCATGGTGACATCGCTCGAATCTTGAAGACTTACGGCGATGAACGCTTCGCCGGCAAGATTGCTTCTGCGGTGCTGAAAGAACGTGAAAAAGAGCCGTTCACTACCTCTGCTCGTTTGGTGGAGCTTCTGTACGACGCCATCCCTGCAGCGACCCGCCGAACCGGTGGACACCCCGCGAAACGTACTTTCCAGGCGTTGCGCGTTGAGGTGAACAACGAGCTTGATTCCCTGAAGAATGTGCTTCCTCAAATCACTGACGCCCTCAATGTTGGGGGACGTGCAGTGTTTATGAGCTACCAGTCTCATGAGGACAAGCTGGTGAAGAAGTTCTTCACGGATCTGACCACCTCTAAGACCCCTCCGGGCTTGCCTGTTGATCTTCCTGGAACTGCACCACAGTTTAAGCAGGTTACTCGCGGTGCTGAAACGGCTTCGGAAGCTGAAATTGAAGAAAACCCACGTGCCGCACCTGTGAAGGTGCGCGCAATCGAAAGAATCGGCAACAACTCAGGAGACCTCTCATGACCATGACAAATGGCTCCCGCACAGAGTCGGGAAAGATTCGCGATCGACGTGTCGCTGACGCTGATCCACGGTATGGCCGTCGCGTCTCGGTGAGTAGGGATTTCTCCACAGCGGAAGCTTCGGGGAGGGGCGCGTCGATAAGCACGCAACCTCGTCGTGACATGGCGCCGGAAAGGCGCCACACAACCCGGGCCCTAGTGAACCCTGGCGTGCAACCAACGCGTAAGCGTTTGATGCAGCACAAGCTGGGCTCTCAGCAGGTTATGTCGGTGCGTGGTCGCCGCGTTGAGGCAAAACGTGCTGATCCTAAGGTGATCCAGCTGTCTGTGCTGGTGGTTATCCTGCTGTGCGTTGGTGTTGGCGCGACCATGGGTCTGTCCGGAACGTCTACACAGCAGACTTTCCAGTTGCAGGAACTTCAGGCAACTGAAACGGATTTGAGCAATCGCATTGAGTCGCTCAACCGAGATGTGGAAGATGCTCGCTCAGCAGCAACCTTGGCAGCGAATGCTACGGAGATGGGCTTGGTATCCCCAGTGGAACCTGGCGTGCTCGCAGTGCAGGAAAACGGTGATGTTGTGGAGGAGCGCGAAGCAAATCCAGAGACACGCCCTATAGTTGACATCAATGGACAACAGACCCGACCAAATCGGGCATCAAGCAACCCTGACGAGACTAACGCAGTGACTGAAAACCTCCAGGCGATTCCACAAGAAGCAGCAGCTCCGCCGTATCAGACCAACACTGTTCCTTATGCTGCAACCACCGGACAAGCAGGTGGCGCAGGGCAGTGACTTTCCCCAGCAATGGCAGAAGTCGGGGCGAGCGTGCGGGACGTGAAGATACGTCCCGCCGTTCGGCGTATCAGGACGAAAGCAGAAGAGCCGCTAGAGAGCGCGAACTTACGCGACGCAGCGGTAAAGCTAAAGGCGTAAACCAAGAAGAAGGAGTGACCTACCGGCCTAAATCTTCAACCCAGGGCGGCGCACGCAAGCGACGTGTGAACATGGTTACCGCTATCGCATTGGTCATCGCTGGCGTACTGATCATTCGCCTCGGCTGGGTCCAAGTTGTCTGGGGACCAGAACTGTCCCTCAATGCTTCGGAACAGCGCACCCGCGTGTACGTAGATCCTGCACGTCGTGGAAGCATCGTGGACCGCGAAGGAAACCAGATGGCGTACACGATGCAGGCACGTTCGCTGACGGTTTCTCCGAACATCATGCGTGAGGAATTAAAGACCGGAACTGATTTGGCCTTGCGTTTGGCGGCTGAAGAAACCGATCCGGAAAACGTGGCCAGCTATGTGACCATCGAAGAAGGCAACGCGTATGTTTTTGCGTCTGAAGAACAGCGCGAAACCATTCTGTCCGACAAGGTAGAAGAGCGCATTCAAAGCATTGCGGATCGGATCCCTGAGATCATCAAATCCCATGACCAAGATGTCACTGGAATTTCCTCTGAGGAGATCCTGGACAAGCTCAATGCTGATAGCCAGTATGAGGTGCTCGTCCGCAATGTTGATCCCGATGTAGCGTCAGAAATCACCGATGAGATGCCCAGCGTCGCAGCTGATCATCAAGACATCCGCCAATACCCAAACGGCGCGATTGGTGAAAACATCATCGGTCGAATCAGCATGGACGGCGAAGGCCAGTTCGGCTTTGAGGCTTCCAACGATTCCCTGTTGGCAGGAAACAACGGTCGCTCAACCCAGGACATGTCCATTTTGGGACAAGCAATCCCGGGCACGTTGAGGGATCAAATTCCAGCCATTGATGGTGCCAGCGTTGAACTCACCGTTGATCTGGATCTGCAAACCTATGTGCAGCAGGCATTGGAGCAGGCGAAAGCTAACTCCGGTGCAGAAAACGCCTCCGCTGTGGTTCTTGATGCCAAGACCGCTGAGGTTTTGGCGATGGCAAACACCGATACCATCAACCCCAACGAAGACACGGGAAAGCAGATTGAGCAGGGCAAGAGCTTTGACAATCCTTCTGTCACCCACCCCTTCGAGCCTGGTTCTGTAGCCAAGGTGATTACTGCAGCAGGCGTAATTCAAGAGGGCTTGACTACTCCAGATGAAGTGTTGCAGGTACCGGGCAGTATTGAAATGGCCGGTGTTTCTGTCGGTGATGCGTGGGACCACGGTGTCGTTCCCTACACCACTGCAGGAATTTTTGGTAAGTCCTCGAATGTAGGCACTCTGATGCTTGCGCAGCGTCTTGGTGAAGATAAATTTGCTGATTACCTGGAACGATTCGGTGTGGGACAGCCAACGGGTATTGAGCTTCCGAGCGAATCCCAAGGCCTGCTGCCCGCACGTGAGCAGTGGTCTGGCGGTACTTTTGCTAACCTGCCCATCGGTCAGGGTATGTCGATCACCACGTTGCAAATGGCTGGAATCTACCAAGCCTTGGCCAACGATGGTGAACGCATTCAACCGCGGATCATCAAGAGCGTGACTGATTCTGACGGAACAGTCCTAGAGCAGCCAGAACCCGATAAAATCCAGGTTGTCAGCGCTGAAGCTGCCCGCACCACGGTGGATATGTTTAGGTCTGTCACCCAGGTTGATCCAACTGGAGTGCAACAAGGTACCGCTCCAGACGCCTCCATTGAGGGTTATCAAATCTCAGGTAAGACAGGTACGGCGCAGAAAGTTGACCCCAACACGGGCGCGTACTCTAACTCGCAATACTGGATTACCTTCGCGGGTATTGCACCCGCTGATGATCCTCGATTTGTTGTAGCCATCATGCTTGATGAGCCAGAACGCGGAGTCCACGGTGGTGGCGGCCAAACCGCAGCACCTTTGTTCAAAGACATCGCCACCTGGTTGCTCAACCGCGACAACATCCCACTGTCTGCAGCCACCGAACCGATCATCCTTCAAGCTCAATAACTCAAACAGAAGTGTCTTTTGTAGAATTTCATAATCTGAACTTTTGTTTGAACTCTTTTCGGCATCACCCACGTGCCGCGTCCGAATTATTAACACCTAGAAACCTGTGGAGGAGAGAAAACCATGGCAACCACGTTGCTGGACCTCACCAAACTTATCGATGGCATCCTCAAGGGCTCTGCCCAGGGCGTTCCCGCTCACGCAGTAGGGGAACAAGCAATCGCGGCTATTGGTCTTGACTCCTCCAGCTTACCTACCTCGGACGCTATTTTTGCTGCAGTTCCAGGAACCCGCACTCACGGCGCACAGTTTGCAGGTACGGATAACGCTGCGAAAGCTGTGGCCATTTTGACTGACGCAGCTGGACTTGAGGTGCTCAACGAAGCAGGAGAGACCCGCCCAGTCATCGTTGTTGATGATGTCCGCGCAGTACTTGGCGCAGCATCATCAAGCATTTATGGCGATCCTTCAAAAGATTTCACGCTCATTGGAGTCACTGGAACCTCAGGTAAAACCACCACCAGCTACCTCTTGGAAAAAGGACTCATGGAGGCAGGCCACAAAGTTGGTTTGATCGGCACCACAGGTACACGTATTGACGGGGAAGAAGTACCCACAAAGCTCACCACTCCAGAAGCGCCGACTCTGCAGGCATTGTTTGCTCGAATGCGCGATCACGGTGTCACCCACGTGGTGATGGAAGTATCCAGCCATGCATTGTCATTGGGCAGAGTTGCGGGTTCCCACTTTGATGTAGCTGCGTTTACCAACCTGTCGCAGGATCACCTTGATTTCCACCCCACCATGGATGATTACTTTGACGCGAAGGCATTGTTCTTCCGCGCAGATTCTCCACTTGTGGCTGACAAACAGGTCGTGTGCGTGGATGATTCTTGGGGTCAGCGCATGGCCAGCGTGGCAGCGGATGTGCAAACAGTATCCACCCTTGGGCAAGAAGCAGACTTCAGCGCTACAGACATCAATGTCAGCGACTCTGGCGCCCAGAGTTTTAAGATCAACGCCCCCTCAAACCAGTCCTACCAGGTCGAGCTAGCTCTTCCAGGTGCGTTCAACGTTGCTAACGCCACGTTGGCATTTGCCGCTGCGGCACGCGTGGGTGTTGATGGCGAAGCGTTTGCTCGAGGCATGTCCAAGGTCGCGGTTCCAGGCCGTATGGAACGCATTGATGAGGGACAAGACTTCCTTGCAGTGGTGGATTATGCCCACAAGCCTGCTGCAGTGGCTGCTGTGTTGGATACGTTGAGGACCCAGATTGACGGGCGCCTCGGAGTGGTTATCGGTGCTGGTGGAGACCGCGATTCCACCAAGCGTGGCCCCATGGGGCAGTTGTCCGCACAGCGTGCTGATCTAGTTATTGTCACTGATGACAACCCTCGTTCAGAGGTGCCTGCCACGATTCGCGCAGCAGTCACTGCAGGAGCACAGCAGGGTGCTTCAGAGTCCGAACGACCGGTGGAAGTCCTAGAAATTGGTGACCGTGCAGAAGCAATTCGCGTTTTGGTCGAGTGGGCACAGCCTGGAGATGGCATTGTAGTAGCTGGAAAAGGCCATGAAGTTGGACAACTAGTTGCTGGTGTCACCCACCATTTTGATGACCGCGAAGAAGTTCGCGCTGCTTTGACAGAAAAGCTCAACAATAAACTTCCCCTTACTACGGAAGAAGGATAGGCCACAGTCATGATCACAATGACCCTTGGGGAAATCGCTGACATCGTTGGAGGCAGGCTTACTGGCGGTGCTCAAGAAGATACGCTTGTGAGCTCCAGCGTGGAGTTTGATTCTCGATCCCTCACACCGGGTGGCTTGTTTTTAGCACTTCCGGGTGCTCGTGTAGACGGCCATGATTTTGCTGCAACTGCAATTGAGAAAGGTGCGGTTGCAGTATTGGCAGCCCGTGAGGTTGACGTACCTGCGATCGTCGTGCCTCCAGTAAAAATCCAGGAATCCAATGCTGACATTTATGCTCATGATCCAGATGGGCATGGCGCGGCGGTAGTGGAGGCGTTGTCTCGGTTGGCTCGCCACGTGGTGGATATCTGCGTGGCTGGCCATCAATTGAACGTTGTGGCTATTACTGGTTCTGCGGGAAAGACTTCTACGAAGGATTTCATCGCGACGGTTCTTGACCAAGATGGGCCAACTGTGGCTCCTCCGGGCTCGTTTAACAATGAGCTTGGTTTGCCACACACCGCGCTCCGCTGCACAACCGATACTAAGTATTTGGTGGCTGAGATGTCCGCGCGTGGCATTGGACATATTAAGCACCTGACAGAGATTGCTCCGCCACGGATTGCAGCTGTGCTCAACGTCGGCCATGCGCACCTGGGTGAATTTGGATCCCGCGAGAATATCGCGCAGGCAAAAGGCGAGATCATTGAAGCGCTGCCCTCGAAGAAAACGGGTGGGGTAGCAGTCCTTAACGCTGACGATCCTTTTGTCGCCCGGATGGCTCCACGCACTAAGGCGCGCGTGGTGTGGTTTACCACCGATGCAGGCCAAGCAAAAAAGTCTGATTATTGGGCAACGAGTATTTCACTGGACGCTGTTGCGCGGGCAAGCTTTACGCTGAACACGAAGGACGGCTCTTGGCCGGTCACCCTGCAGGTTTTTGGTGAGCACCAGGTTGCTAATGCACTTGCTGCTGCTGCCATTGCCATGGAAGCTGGCGTCGCCCCAGAATTGGTGGTTGCTGGATTGGAAGCACATTCAGCTGCTTCCGCGCACCGCATGGATGTAAAGACCCGTGCCGACGGCGTGACCATCATCAACGATTCTTACAACGCGAATCCTGATTCTATGCGTGCAGGTATCGCGGCTCTTGCGTACACAGCTAGTGGTCGTTCTGAAGCAACAAGCTGGGCAGTGCTTGGCCAAATGGGTGAGCTTGGCGATGACGCCTCGGAAGCCCATGCCGAACTTGGTGCTGAGCTGGCTAAATACAATGTTCAAGAACTTGTCGCAGTGGGGGAGAACCCTAACTGTGCAGCACTTGCAGAGTCCGCAGCGAGCCTGGGTGTGAGTACTCACGTAGTTTCAGACGTTGATGCAGCGCTCGAGTTGCTCGCAGGCCATATTAAGCGGGATGATGTAGTGCTGGTTAAGGCTTCAAATGCTGATCGCCTGTGGAGGGTCGCAGAAGCACTACATGGCATGGTGCCGGGCCTCAAAAACACAGGTGGCTCGGTCAACGACGATTCTCGTCGGAACGTGGAAGGACAGTAGAAAACAATGCAACAGATTATGGTCAGTGGAACGGTTGCGTTCCTCGTCTCAATCTTTCTCACCCCGGTGTTGATCCGTTATTTCACTAACCGCCAGTTGGGCCAGGAAATCCGTGAAGAAGGCCTGCAGTCTCACTTGCGTAAGCGTGGCACTCCAACCATGGGTGGCATTGCGATTATCGCGGGCATTGTTGTGGCCTATGTGTTTACCAATATCTTGGCCATGATCCAAGGCGTTGGTGGATTCACAGTCTCCGGCTTGCTCGTGTTGGGTCTGACCTTGGGCCTTGGTGCCACTGGTTTCGCCGATGACTTCATCAAGCTGTACATGAACCGAAACCTTGGTTTGAACAAGACCGCTAAGCTGGTGTCTCAGCTGGCCATTGCGTTGATCTTTGGTTTTTTGGTACTGCAGTTTCCCGATGAAAACGGTCTGACCCCAGCATCAACCCACCTGTCATTCATTCGCGATATCGACACCATTGACCTTGGCTTCGGGGGCAGCGTTTTTGGCATCATCGTGTTCCTCATCTTTATCTACGTTGTGGTCAGCGCGTGGTCGAATGCCGTGAACATCACTGACGGTTTGGATGGTTTGGCCGCAGGTACCACAGCATTTGTCATGGGTGCTTACACCTTGATCACGTTCTGGCAGTTCCGAAACTCCTGCGATACTGCAGTGGAAGCGGGTTGCTATACGGTGCGTGATCCACTGGATTTGTCCGTGTTGTGTGCTGCTGGTCTGGGCGCCACCTTGGGCTTTCTGTGGTGGAATGCGGCGCCGGCAAAGATCTTCATGGGCGATACTGGTTCTTTGGCACTGGGCGGTTTGGTTGCAGGTATTTCTGTGGTTAGTCGCACCGAGCTGCTCATGGTTATCATCGGCGCGCTGTTTGTCATTGAGATCGCTTCTGTTGCGATCCAGATCGGCGTGTTTAAGACCCGCGGTAAGCGTGTGTTCAAAATGGCTCCGATCCACCACCACTTCGAGGCCCTTGGGTGGGCTGAAACTACCGTGACCATCCGTTTCTGGCTGATCGCGATCATGGCTGTGTTGGCGGGTGTCGGTGTGTTTTACAGCGACTGGCTCCACTTAGCGGAGGTATAAATAATTATGGTTTCTCTGTCCCATTTACCTCAGGCGCTGCAGGGCCGTATTCTTGTGGCCGGCGCTGGTGTTTCCGGCCTGTCCATTGCAAAGATGCTCAGTGAGTTGCATTGCGATGTTGTGGTCGCCGACGATAACGAAACTGCACGTCACATGCTCATTGAAGTAGTAGACGTTGCAGATATCAGCACCGCGCAGGCTCAGGAACAGCTGGATTCTTTCTCCATTGTGGTCACCTCCCCGGGCTGGCGCCCAACAAGCACTTTGCTTGTCGACGCCCACCGCCAGGGCCTTGAGGTTATCGGTGACGTCGAGCTTGCTTGGCGCCTGGACCAGGCAGGTGTTTTCGGCGAGCCACATACGTGGCTCGCAGTCACCGGCACCAACGGTAAAACCACCACCACATCAATGCTCGCCGCGATGATGAATGAGGGCGGTTTTACTGCCAAGGCAGTGGGCAATATCGGCATCCCGGTGTCTGAGGCTTTGGTAGCGAAAAACCGCATTGATGTGTTAGTTGCAGAGCTGTCTAGTTTCCAATTGCACTGGTCTCCAACCTTCACCCCTGATGCTGGCGTGGTGCTCAACTTGGCTGAGGATCACATCGATTGGCACGGTTCCATGCGTGATTATGCGTTGGCCAAGATGGAAGTGCTCAAGGGCAAGGTCGCCATCATTGGGGCAGACGATCCTTATTTGGTGCAGCTGACTTCTGAAGCAGACTTGAGTGGTCTCATTGGATTTACCGTCAATGAGCCTGCAACCGGCCAGTTGGGTGTGAAAGCGGGGGAGCTCGTCGATAATGCCTACGGCAATAATGTGGTGCTTGCATCCGCTGACGGCATTAATCCCGCCGGCCCTGCCGGTGTTTTGGACGCTTTGGCTGCAGCTGCGGTGGCGCGCTCGCAGGGCGTGGCACCTGAGGCGATCGCGCGTGCGTTGGATTCTTTTGAGGTGGCAGGCCACCGTGGCCAGGTCGTCGCCGAGCATGACGGTGTTCATTTCATTGACAACTCCAAGGCGACCAACCCCCACGCTGCTGATTCTGCGCTAGCTGGGCATGATTCAGTCATTTGGGTTGTCGGCGGACAGCTCAAAGGCGCGGACATTGCGCCACTGGTGAAAAAGCACGAACAGCGCATCAAGGCAGCATTGGTGTTGGGCGCAGATCGTGCTGAAATCGTGGCAGCGTTGAAGGAACACGCGTCGCAGGCCTCTGTATTTGTCACTGACAAGACGGAGCCATTTGAGGCAATGGAAGAAATCGTCACTGAGGCATTTAGCATCAGCGAACCCGGCGATACCGTGTTGCTTGCCCCTGCCGCTGCGTCTTTGGACATGTTCAAAGGCATGGGCCAGCGTGGCGACCTCTTTGCACACAACATCATTGGCACAATCAAAGGATTAACGGAAGAGAAAGGCTGATCATGACCACCGGAGCCTCAAAAAAACCCGCACGTCCGAACACTGGCGCTAAAACCAGAACGGGGCTGGGAATTAGGGAGCGTATTTCCGGTGCATGGAATGATCTTCTCGCGCGCCCTTTAACTGACTACATCATGATCTTGTGCATCGTGGTCATTTTGTCGTGCCTCGGTGTAGTCATGGTGTATTCCTCCTCAATGACATGGTCGTTGAGGGAAGGTGGCTCCGTGTGGGGTACTGCCGTGCGCCAGGGCATCATGATCGTGTTGGGTTTCTTTGCCATGTGGGTGGCGTTGATGACGCGCCCGCAAACCATTAGAAACCTATCCAACCTGATATTGATTGTGTCTATTGTCTTGCTGCTTGCCGTGCAGATTCCTGGCATTGGTACAGGTAAAGAAGAGGTCGGGTCGCAGTCGTGGATTGCTCTTGGACCTATTCAGTTTCAGCCTTCGGAGATCGCCAAAGTGGCCATTGCCGTGTGGGGAGCGCACTACCTCGCAGGCAAGGGCCCTGTGCAGCACTGGTTCAATAATCACTTGATGCGTTTTGGTGGCGTCGGTGCATTCATGGCGTTTTTGATCTTCATGGAAGGCGACGCCGGCATGGCGATGTCTTTCGTGCTGGTTGTATTGTTCATGCTGTTTTTTGCGGGCATCGCCATGGGTTGGATCGCGATTGCCGGCGTACTGATTATCGCAGCCCTCGCAGTCCTGGCATTGGGCGGAGGCTTCCGTTCAAGCCGATTCGAGGTGTATTTCGATGCGCTGTTTGGCAATTTCCACGATGTGCGAGGCATTGCCTTCCAGTCCTATCAGGGCTTCCTCTCTCTTGCAGATGGTTCCGGCTTGGGAGTTGGTTTGGGCCAATCAAGGGCGAAGTGGTTCTACCTGCCCGAAGCTAAAAATGACTTCATCTTTGCCATCATTGGTGAGGAGCTGGGGCTGTGGGGTGGCGCTCTGGTCATCGCACTTTTCGCGGGGCTGCTGTACTTCGGTCTGCGCACAGCCAAGAAGAGCCACGATCCATTCTTGGGCTTGATGGCTGCAACCTTGACGGCATCCGTGGTGTCGCAGGCGTTCATCAACATTGGCTACGTGGTTGGTCTGCTGCCAGTTACCGGTATTCAGCTGCCCATGATTTCCGCCGGTGGTACCTCCGCGATCATTACCTTGGCTTCCATGGGCTTGCTCATTAGCTGTGCACGCCACGAACCAGAGACAGTTTCTGCGATGGCTTCCTATGGACGCCCCGCAATCGATCGACTTCTGGGATTGCGTGAGCCTTCAAGTACTTTGACCACCAGTAATGCATCCTTGCGTTCCAACAAAACCAAGGCCGCTAAACAAAAGCCGAGTCCTCAGAAAGAGTCTCGGGACCGCTTCGGCGAGCCTGTGACCGCACGCCGAGCGCAGGCGCCACGAAGTGGGCGAGCTGGAGTACAATCGGAAGCTCCGCGACGCTCGACTGGTAGCGTCAAAGGTCGAAGCAGTGGTCAGGACAACGGTCGAAGCAACGAAGGTACGGCGCGTAGCCAATCAACTACTGGTGGGCGCGCAGCCGATCGCAGCGTTGATCGAAGTCGTCAAAGCAGGCCTACCGAGCGCCGTTCCGAGTCGCGCGATGATTGGCGTGACAACCGCAACCGCAGATAAATGTGAAATCAGGAGAACTACGAATAAAGATGGCTAACTCCCCAAAACCCATGCGGGTTGTCGTTGCTGGTGGCGGTACCGCAGGACATATTGAGCCTGCGTTGGCAGTGGCTGAAGCGCTGCGCGATAAGCACGGTGCAACAGTTTCGGCTTTAGGTACTGCTCGTGGTTTGGAAACAACCCTGGTGCCTGATCGTGGGTTTGAGCTTCATCTCATCGAGCCGGTTCCAGTCCCACGCAAGCCCAATATGGATTTGTTGAAGCTCCCATTCCGGGTAGCTAAGGCATTAGGCCAAGCACGCAAGGCACTGAAGGACACAGACGCTCAAGCGGTCATCGGCTTTGGCGGTTATGTATCTGCTCCGGCTTATATGGCGGCGAAGTCTTTGGGCTTGCCATTTTTTGTCCACGAAGCCAACGCCCGTGCAGGCATGGCCAACAAATTGGGCGTCAAGCTCGGTGGCGTTGGCCTTAATGCTGTTGCTGGTTCCGGCATGGACGGCGACGTGGTGGGCATTCCGATTCGTGCTGTTTTAAGTGGCGCGCGGGATGAGTCCGCAGCTGACCGAGCCAGGGACACTTGGGGTTTGGACAAGGACCGCCAAACCATTTTTGTCACCGGTGGTTCGCAGGGCTCTGTGAGTATCAACAAGGCCGTCGAGCAAGCTGTAGATCAGCTGGTGGAGGCAGGTTTCCAGGTGCTCCACGCCGTGGGTAAGAAAAACGAGTTGCCTGCAGCGAAACCCGGCTACCATCCCGTTCCGTTTATCGACGATATGCAGGCTGCCTACACCGTTGCTGATCTTATCGTGTGCCGCTCCGGCGCGATGACGGTTGCAGAGGTCACCGCCGCCGGCGTCCCCGCGATTTATGTCCCGCTGCCTCACGGCAACGGTGAGCAGGCTCTCAACGCCCAGGCTGTCATTAAAGCTGGTGCCGCACGCCAGATCGACGACGCGGACTTCACCGCCCAGACGCTTATCGACGCCACCCTTGACATTCTCCTTCATCCCTCCACACACCAATCGATGTCGGACGCAGCTAAAACCTCCACCGCAGGTAACGCCTCCACGGTGATTGCAGACATGATTGCTGCAACTATCAATAGCCAACACAACTAAAACGACCAGCTCAACGCAAAGGAATAGTTTAAAGGTGACCACTCCACACTTGGATTCTGCACAAGATATTGATCTGTCCCGCGTCCACCTCATCGGTATTGGCGGAGCCGGAATGTCTGGCGTTGCCCGAATCCTGCTTGCCCGCGGTAAGACAGTCACTGGTTCCGATGCCAAAGATTCCCGCACCTTGCTTCCACTCCGCGCCGTGGGAGCCACCATCGCAGTGGGACACGCTGCGGAAAACCTTGAGCTTTCCGGCGAACTTCCCACCGTCGTGGTGACCTCTTTTGCCGCCATTCCGCAAGACAACCCGGAACTTGTTCGTGCACGTGAAGAAGGCATTCCGGTTATTCGTCGCTCCGATCTGTTGGGCGAATTGCTGGAAGGCTCCACCCAGGTCTTGATCGCGGGTACCCACGGTAAGACCTCCACCACCTCTATGTCTGTGGTAGCTATGCAGGCAGCGGGCATGGATCCAAGCTTTGCTATCGGCGGACAGCTCAACAAGGCTGGCACCAATGCGCACCATGGAACTGGTGAGGTCTTTATCGCTGAAGCAGATGAATCTGACGCATCGCTGCTGCGCTACAAGCCAAATGTTGCAGTGGTCACCAATGTGGAACCAGACCACCTGGACTTCTTTAAAACCCCTGAAGCCTACTTCCAAGTGTTCGACGATTTCGCAGGACGCATCACCCCGAACGGCAAGCTGGTTGTGTGCCTGAACGATCCTCACGCAGCGGAGCTGGGGGAGAGGTCTGTCCGCAAGGGTATCAAGACTGTTGGTTACGGTACCGCTGACGCCGTACAGGCACACCCTGAGGTTCCAGCGATGGCTACCATCGTGGATTCCCAAGTTGTCGCAGAAGGCACCCGCGCCACCATCAACATCGATGGACAGGAAGTATCTGTGATTCTTCAAATCCCTGGTGATCACATGGTACTCAACGGTGCAGCCGCCCTGCTGGCCGGATACCTGGTGGGTGGGGACGTCGACAAGCTTGTTGAAGGCTTGTCGGATTTCTCCGGCGTGCGACGCCGCTTTGAGTTCCACGGTGCTATCGAGGGCGGCAAATTTAATGGCGCTGCTATTTATGATGATTACGCACACCACCCAACGGAAGTAACTGCAGTGCTCAGCGCTGCGCGCACCCGGGTGAAGGCCGCTGGAAAGGGCCGTGTCATCGTCGCGTTCCAACCACATTTATACTCACGCACCATAGAATTCCAAAAGGAGTTCGCGGGGGCACTGTCACTGGCAGACGCTGCCGTGGTGCTTGAGATTTACGGAGCGCGCGAACAACCGGTGGATGGCGTGTCCTCGGAAATCATCACCGATGCGATGACCATTCCAGTGGTGTACGAACCTAATTTCTCTGCAGTCCCAGAACGCATTGCAGAAATCGCAGGACCTAATGACATCGTGCTCACCATGGGTGCAGGTTCCGTGACCATGCTTGCTCCAGAAATCCTGGATCAGCTGCAAAACAATTAGGACGTAAGTGAACAAGGCAGGACTAGCGTGAACAAAAAAGTCATCGCCATTGTTGTGGGTGTGGTTGTTGTCCTCGTGGCAATCCTGGGCGTTGTTGCCTGGTTCGTTCCCATCCTCAAGGTGGGAAACATTGAAGTAACCGGTGCAACGCGCACAGATCCGGATCAAGTACTGGAAGTCTCCGGGATTGTTGAGGGCGAAAACCTCTTCCGCGTCGATGCGACTGCAGCAGGGCAAAACATTGTGGAATTGCCCTGGGTGAAATCGGTGACCGTTAACCGTGCCCTGCCAAGCACCATCACCGTGGAGCTGACAGAGCGTGAGCCTGCAGTGTTCATCAAGCGTGCTGATGGTGACCATGTCATTGACACCGAGGGTAAAGAAATTATCATTGGAACACCCCCGGTGGGAACAGTAGAAGTTTCTGGCGCGGATGAAGGAAACTCAGAAGTGCTTCCTGCGGTTATTGCTGTAATCAACGCAATTAAAGCGCAAGATGCGCAGATGACAGAAAGTATCCAGGTAGTGGAAGCTCCGGATCAATTTGATATCTTGCTGAAAATGAATGATGGCCGGGAAATCTACTGGGGATCCTCGGAAAACAACCACGATAAAGCGGTGGCAATGTCGACTGTTTTGAAGCGGGAAGGCCAACGTTGGAACATTAGCTCACCCTCAATGGTGACAGTCCGCTAAAGTGGCTGGGTAGTTCCGGTTCACCCGTTTCCACAACGCGTTTGCCCACCTCAACAACCCTAAAGTAAAGGTTGAGGGTAGCGACACGCCGCTGTAAATGTCCGACACATTGACGTGTTTTTCGCACAAGATATATGTCAGCCGGATTAACACTTTTAGATAAGCTCTCACAGTGCTGACTGCTTATCTGAGATGAAAATAAAAGCAAAATTTTTTTTAGTATCAACTCTTCGAAAGGCGAGACATCGACAATGACCTCACCGAACAACTACCTCGCCAAGATTAAGGTCGTCGGCGTGGGCGGCGGCGGAGTCAACGCCGTCAACCGCATGATTGAAGAAGGCCTCAAAGGCGTGGAGTTCATCGCGGTGAACACCGACTCGCAGGCTCTCATGTTCTCTGATGCCGACGTAAAGCTCGATATCGGACGTGAAGCTACCCGTGGTCTTGGTGCCGGCGCGAACCCAGAAGTTGGACGTGCCTCGGCAGAGGATCACAAGAACGAAATCGAAGAAACCATCAAGGGCGCCGACATGGTCTTCGTTACCGCCGGCGAAGGTGGTGGCACCGGAACTGGTGCTGCACCAGTCGTGGCAGGGATCGCCAAGAAGATGGGCGCACTGACCATTGGTGTTGTGACCAAGCCTTTCGAGTTCGAAGGCCGTCGCCGTACTCGCCAGGCAGAAGAAGGCATCGCAGCACTGAAGGAGGTCTGCGACACCCTCATCGTTATTCCAAACGACCGCCTGCTTGAGCTGGGCGATGCGAACCTGTCCATCATGGAAGCGTTCCGCGCAGCCGATGAAGTTCTCCACAATGGTGTTCAGGGTATTACCAACCTGATCACCATCCCTGGTGTGATCAACGTGGACTTCGCGGACGTTCGCTCCGTCATGTCCGAAGCTGGTTCCGCACTCATGGGTGTGGGCTCTGCACGTGGGGACAACCGCGTTGTCTCTGCAACCGAGCAGGCCATCAACTCTCCACTTCTCGAAGCAACAATGGACGGCGCAACTGGCGTCCTGCTGTCCTTTGCTGGTGGATCCGACCTGGGCCTCATGGAAGTCAACGCAGCTGCATCCATGGTCCG
The DNA here is from genome assembly GCF_000011325.1 of Corynebacterium glutamicum ATCC 13032. Classification (NCBI taxonomy): domain Bacteria; kingdom Bacillati; phylum Actinomycetota; class Actinomycetes; order Mycobacteriales; family Corynebacteriaceae; genus Corynebacterium; species Corynebacterium glutamicum. Next base: position 2,279,377 of record NC_003450.3, on the reverse strand, counting down.
TGAGCGTTCCGATGAAGATGTCAACCTCATCTTCGGTACCATCATCGACGACAACCTGGGCGACGAAGTCCGCGTAACCGTCATCGCGACCGGTTTTGACGCAGCTCGCGCAAGCGCCGCTGAGAACCGCCGCGCAGGCATCTCAGCTGCACCTGCAGCTGAGCCAGTCCAGCAGCAGGTCCCAACCACCAACGCAACCCTTCCACCAGAGAAGGAAAGCATCTTCGGTGGTGCACGTGAGGAGAACGATCCTTACCTGTCCCGCTCTGCTGGTGCACGTCATCGCATTGAGGAGACCCGCTCCGGCGGTGGACTCTTCACCACCGGCAATGATCGCGATTACCGTCGTGATGAGCGCCGCGAAGATCACCGTGACGAGCGCCGCGATGAGCGCCGCGATGACCGTTCCTACGACCGCCGTGATGATCGTCGTGACGATCGCCGCGATGACCGCGGAGACGACCTGGATGTACCCAGCTTCCTCCAGTAATTAAGAAGGAGAATAGACTTATCCACTATGGATAGTCTTGACCCCCGCAACCGCCCCGTCCGCAAGGTCTTCACGACCCGTGCCGGCGGGGTTTCGCAGTCCCCGTATGCTTCCTTCAACCTTGGTGATCACGTCGGCGACGATCCTCAAGCTGTGGCATCCAACCGCAATCGCTTGGCTGACATCATCGGTTTGTCCCCAGACAAGGTGGTGTACATGGAGCAAATTCATTCCAATACCGTCACAGTCATTGATGAAGCCCCAGCGGATGGCCAGGCTGTAGAGGCCACCGATGCGCTAGTGACCACGCAACGAGGGCTAGCGCTGGCCGTTTTGGTTGCTGATTGCGTGCCAGTGCTGCTGTCAGACACCGACGCTGGCGTGATTGCGGCAGTGCATGCAGGCCGCATGGGAGCCCGCAATGGCATCGTAGCTAAAACCATTGCGAAGATGGAGGAGCTCGGCGCGAAACCCAGCCGCATTCATGCGCTCATGGGTGCAGCGGCATCGGGTGCGAACTACGAGGTCCCAGAGGCCATGGCGCGCGATGTGGAAGCCAAACTTCCAGGTTCCATTGCGCGTACGACAAAAGGCACCACAGGACTGGACATCCGCGCAGGGCTGCTGCGTCAAATGCTCAGCCTGGGTGTGCAAATGATTGATTCTGATCCACGCTGCACCATCGAAGACGAAGATCTGTTTTCTTACCGCCGCGAAGGCACGACAGGCCGCCAGGCCGGCGTGGTGTGGCTGCCAAAGGAGGCATAAATTGGAGCGCCGCGAAGAGCTGCAGGTACGACTGCAGCAGGTGCAAGCGCGTATCGACGCGACCCTCAACGAACACAACCGCCCCGAGGGCAGTGTACGTCTGTTGCCGGTCACCAAATTCCACCCCGTGGAAGACATCAAGATCTTACAAGAGTTTGGTGTCACCGCAGTGGGAGAGAACCGCGAACAAGAAGCACGCGCCAAAGCACTCGAACTTCCCGACATGGACTTTCATATGATTGGCCAAATCCAATCAAAGAAAGCCAACTCGATCGCCAGGTGGGCAGCTGCAGTGCACTCCGTTGATAGCGAGAAAATCGCCGAAGCATTGGGCAGGGGAGTAGCCCTTGCATTGGATAGAGGCGACCGCACCAGTGACGAGCTTCCGTGTTTTATTCAACTGAGTTTGGATGGTGACCCGAGCCGAGGTGGAACTCCATTGAGCCAGGTCACACAACTTGCCGATTGCATCAGTGACACCACACATCTGCGTTTTGAGGGCCTCATGTGCGTCCCACCGCTTGGTTGGGGCCCTGAAAAAGCTTTTTCCCAGGCAAGAGACGTACTTTCAGGTTTAGAGGAACACTTTGACAGGTCTTTGGAATTTTCGGCAGGTATGTCTGGAGACCTAGTTGCTGCGATTAAACACGGCTCAACAATCGTGCGTGTCGGAACTGAAATTCTTGGGAACCGACCGCTAGCGTAGAAAATCAAGTTAAGGGTGTGACGAGCACCCCAGCTGCACATGAAATTTAAGACATTCCAGGTGAAGGGAAACTGCCATGTCCATGCTCAAGAAGACTAAAGAATTCTTCGGACTCGCTCCATACGAAGCGGAGCACGAGGATGCTTACTATGCAGATGAACCACGTTACGAGGGCACCGCTGCGTACGCACCTGAATACCGTGAGCGTGACTACGGCTATGCACCAGAGGCACCAGCCCCTGTTGCTCCATCGCCAGCACCTCGCTCTTACCAGTCCACCATCGTTCCAGTAGAGCTTCATTCCTTTGAAGACGCTCAGGTTATTGGTGGAGCATTTCGCGACGGCGACGCAGTTGTTTTCGACATGAGCTTGCTTTCCCGTGAGGAAGCACGCCGCATTGTGGACTTCGCTGCAGGCCTGTGCTTCGCATTGCGTGGCAAGATGCAGAAGATTGACAGCGTCACCTTCGCTGTCGTTCCAGAGCTGTCCAACATCAGCACTTCCGAGCTCGAGCGCGCCGCACGCATCCGCTAAACACACCCTCGTGGTGTGGATTTACCGGGTCACTACAGCGATGAGTGTCTAACACCATCGCCACATGTGCAGCGTGATCGGAAATCTTTAAGGGGTAATCCCTCAGCCCGTCACAGACCTCTACGGCTCTTTTCCAAGGTCTGGGGCGGGTTTTTGCGTCTATCATGAAGGTGTCGATGATCTTCGTGATCGTTTCCAGTTAATTTCATCTTCTCAACACTTCAGTTAGGCTGTTTCCTCGTGGGTAACATTGCAATATTGATCGCCTGGCTCATCGGTATTTACACATGGGTGCTTGTGGCACGCATCGTGATCGAGATGATCCAGTCATTTTCTAGATCGTTCACGCCACCAAAGTGGTTCTACTACATTGCCGAGCCAGTTTTCATGGTCACCGATCCACCGGTGAAACTGCTTCGCCGGGTCATTCCACCGCTGCCGCTAGGTAATGTGCGCCTTGATCTTTCCGTCCTTGTGCTCTTTTTCATCCTTTCGATCCTGCGGTCGGTAGTTCTGGTTTTGGCTTAAAAGACCCTAAAAACACCTCTGGAGAAAAATCCCGGATGCCGTTAGGCATGCGGGATTTTCGGGCTTTTACCCCCTTCGCGCACACCCGCAACCGGGCGTCGAAAAGCGTGCTCTTTGGAATTGTGACAAGGATAACAACGGTAACGAATTGATATAGGTGAGCGTGGTTTAAGTTGCATCATTGGGGGTGCAAAGTTTTGTAAACACGCAATTCAAATCACAAATCTGTAACCCTGACGGGTAGGGTTGGCCACGTTCCCTTCACTGTCATTGGCATGAAGCTTTTGGGGTCCTTGTGGCCTTGAAAGTGTGCAGGATTTTTGAATTCTCTTTGGAGTTTTCGGCGCGTATGTCAGATAAAAAATAACTGCTGGCTACAATGGCACGTGAAGAACAGTATGATAAATGGAAATTCCAGTCATGAGAGATTCTTGTGGCTGAGTCCCGGCCCTGCCTGGGGCCACCGTTAAATCGAAGGGAATCCGCAAATGCCGTTGACTCCAGCTGATGTGCATAACGTCGCTTTTAATAAGCCGCCTATCGGCAAGCGTGGCTACAACGAAGACGAGGTTGATCAGTTCCTAGATCTCGTTGAGGACGCCCTCGTTCAGTTCCAAGAGGAAAACGAAGACCTAAAGCAGCAGGTCGAAGAGCTAGAGGCGCAGGTTGCCGGTGGTACTTCTTCCGCTGCTAGTTCCTCAACTGCAGGTGCAGCCACAGCTGCAGCTTCCAAGTCTGTTGACGAGGCAGCGCTGCGCAAGGAAATCGAAGAGAAGCTGCGCTCCGAATACGCATCCAAGCTCGATGATGCCTCCAAGGCCGCTCAGAAGGCTCAAAACGATGCGAAGTCCGCTCAAGATCAGCTACAGCGTGCACAAGCTGACGCAAAGGCAGCTCGCGACGAAGCTGAAAAGGCCAAGGCTGAAGCTAAGTCAGCAGCATCCTCCAGCACCACTAAGGCAGCAGCGGTTGGCGCTGTCGGCGCTGGCACCGGAGCAGCAGTTGCTACAGGTGCTGCAAATGTGGACACCCACATGCAGGCAGCGAAGGTTCTGGGACTCGCACAGGAAATGGCAGACCGCCTGACCTCAGAGGCTCGCTCCGAATCCAAGTCCATGCTGGACGAGGCTCGCGAAGCAGCAGAGAAGCAGATCGAGGAAGCAAACAGCACCTCCAACCGCACTCTGGAAGATGCTCGCGCAAACGCTGAGAAGCAGATCGCTGAAGCGCAGAACCGCGCTGACACTCTGGTCAACGAAGCTGACGCTAAGGCTAAGAACCTGGTTTCCGAAGCCGAGAAGAAGTCCGCAGCCACCCTGGCCGCATCCACCTCTCGTGCAGAAGCTCAGATCCGTCAAGCCGAGGACAAGGCAAACGCCCTCCAGGCAGACGCAGAGCGCAAGCACACCGAAACCATGGCTGCAGTCAAGGAACAGCAGAATGCTCTGGAGACCCGCATCGCGGAACTGCAGACCTTCGAGCGTGAGTACCGCACCCGTCTGAAGTCCCTCCTCGAGGGCCAGCTGGAAGAACTCAACGCACGTGGCTCCTCTGCACCAACCAACAACAAGCCATCTGGTGAGTAAAAAGAAAGATTAGTTATCTTTCACCCGGCTCCCGGGTCCGGACTATATGCGTAAGCATCCGGATCCGGGAGCTTTTTGTTCGGCTTTCATTCCAACATCGTCCATATCGCACTCCAAGGAACTGTGACTCTGGTGTTCTTCGCCGCAATAATTTTGTCTCTTGTCGGTTTTATTCTGTTGGTCATCACCGTGATCGAACCCTCCCATACGTGGACGGTGTTGCTGATTATCGTCGTGGTAGCTGGACTTATATGTTTTGGCATAGACATGTGGAACAAGCGTAAAGCCCACTGAGACTGCACGACTTTTGGATTTTCTAAGGTGCGCTATAATAGTCCACAGTCGCGCAACGGTTGTAGCAATCTTTTCACTCGTTGTGGCGGAGGTTATGATCCGGCAATCACCGGGGAGCTTTTCGGAAGAACGGCACCTTCCCTTAGTGGGAAATGCCTAGTAGAACCGAACGGGTGGGACCGTGAAAGACCTTTTGTGTCAACGAAGTGGAGCTAGTTAATTTAGCTCAAGCTGGGTGGTACCGCGTCCGTTTTTTAGGGCGTCCCCGCAGGTAGAACGATAATTATTGTTACTTGCGTGAAGGATGGGACCGAACACACATGTCTGAAGCCGTTGGCGGAGTTTACCCACAGGTTGATTTATCTGGTGGGTCATCCAGATTTCCAGAGATGGAAGAGAATGTACTGAGCTACTGGAAGAAGGATGACACCTTCCAGGCCAGCATCGATCAGCGCGATGGTGCTGAAGACTACGTCTTTTACGATGGCCCTCCTTTTGCAAACGGTCTGCCACACTACGGCCACCTACTGACTGGTTACGTCAAGGACATTGTTCCTCGCTACCAGACCATGCGTGGCTACCGCGTTCCTCGTGTCTTCGGTTGGGATACCCACGGTCTGCCAGCTGAACTTGAGGCTGAAAAGCAGCTCGGCATCAAGGACAAGGGCGAGATCGAGGCCATGGGTCTTGCCAAGTTCAACGAGTACTGTGCAACCTCCGTGTTGCAGTACACCAAGGAATGGGAAGAGTACGTCACCCGCCAGGCTCGTTGGGTGGACTTTGAAAACGGCTACAAGACCATGGACCTTTCTTTCATGGAGTCCGTGATCTGGGCGTTCAAGGAACTCTACGACAAGGGCCTGATCTACCAGGGTTTCCGCGTTCTTCCTTACTCCTGGGCAGAGCACACCCCACTGTCCAACCAGGAAACCCGACTGGATGACTCCTACAAGCTGCGCCAGGATCCAACCCTGACCGTCACGTTCCCAGTCACCGGTGTCGTCGAAGGTTCTTCTGCAAACGCTGGCCTGGTGGGAGCGTTGGCTCTTGCGTGGACGACTACCCCGTGGACCCTTCCATCCAACCTTGCGTTGGCTGTGAACCCAGCGGTGACCTACGCATTGGTTGAGGTTGCTGAAGACGGTGAGGCAGAATTCGTCGGCAAGCGTGTGCTTTTGGCTAAGGACCTCGTTGGTTCCTACGCCAAGGAACTCGGTGCTGAGGCTGTTATCGTTTCTGAGCACCCAGGCTCTGAACTGGTCGGACTGACCTACGAGCCAATCTTTGGATATTTCCGCGATCACGCGAACGGATTCCAGATCCTCGGTGCAGAGTACGTCACCACCGAAGACGGCACCGGTATCGTCCACCAGGCACCAGCTTTCGGTGAAGACGATATGAACACCTGTAACGCTGCCGGCATTGAGCCAGTCATCCCAGTGGACATCGACGGCAAGTTCACCGGTTTGGTTCCTGAATACCAAGGTCAGCTTGTTTTCGATGCCAACAAGGACATCATCAAGGACTTGAAGGCTGCAGGTCGCGTGGTTCGCCACCAGACCATCGAACACTCCTACCCACACTCTTGGCGTTCCGGTGAGCCACTGATCTACATGGCTCTGCCATCTTGGTTTGTGAATGTCACCGAAATCCGCGACCGCATGGTTGAGGTCAACCAGGACATCGAGTGGATGCCAGCGCACATCCGCGACGGCCAGTTCGGCAAGTGGCTAGAAGGTGCCCGCGACTGGAACATCTCCCGTTCCCGTTACTGGGGTTCACCAATTCCAGCATGGGTCTCCGACAACGACGAATACCCACGCGTTGATGTTTATGGTTCCCTCGATGAGCTTGAGGCTGACTTTGGCGTGCGTCCAAAGTCCCTGCACCGTCCAGACATCGATGAACTAACTCGTCCAAACCCAGACGATCCAACCGGCAAGTCCACCATGCGACGCGTCACCGATGTTTTGGACGTGTGGTTCGACTCCGGTTCCATGCCGTTTGCCCAGGTGCACTACCCATTCGAGAACAAAGAATGGTTTGATACCCACGCACCAGCAGACTTCATCGTGGAGTACATCGGTCAGACCCGCGGTTGGTTCTACCTGCTGCACGTGCTGTCCACCGCACTGTTTGACCGCCCAGCTTTCAAGAAGGTTGTCGCACACGGCATCGTCTTGGGTGATGACGGACTGAAGATGTCCAAGTCCAAGGGCAACTACCCGAACGTCAACGAGGTCTTCGACCGCGACGGTTCCGACGCCATGCGTTGGTTCCTCATGAGTTCCCCAATCCTGCGCGGCGGCAACTTGATTGTCACCGAAAAGGGCATCCGCGAAGGTGTGCGCCAAGCACAGCTTCCAATGTGGAACGCATACTCCTTCCTGCAGCTGTACACCTCCAAGAACGCAACCTGGTCAGTCGACTCCACTGACGTGCTGGACCGCTACATCCTGGCGAAGCTGCACGATTTGGTGGCAGAGACCCAGGCGGCACTCGACGGCACTGACATTGCAAAGGCTTGCGACTTGGTTCGTAACTTCTGTGATGCGTTGACCAACTGGTACGTGCGTCGTTCCCGCGACCGTTTCTGGGCTGGTGATGAAGCACACCCAGAGGCTTTCAACACCTTGTACACCGTGCTGGAAACCCTCACCCGCGTGGCAGCTCCACTGCTGCCAATGACCACCGAAGTGATCTGGCGTGGACTGACCGGCGAGCGTTCTGTGCACCTGACTGATTTCCCATCCGCTGAGTCTTTCCCAGCAGATGCTGATTTGGTTCGCACCATGGATGAGATCCGTGGCGTGTGCTCTGCGGCTTCCTCTGTTCGTAAGGCTCACAAGCTGCGTAACCGTCTGCCACTTCCAGGCCTGACTGTTGCTCTTCCAGACTCTGCTCGCCTGGCAGACTTCGCTTCGATCATCCGCGATGAGGTCAACGTGAAGAACGTGGATCTGACCTCTGACGTGGATTCCGTGGGAACCTTCGAGGTTGTTGTTAACGCTAAGGTTGCAGGTCCTCGCTTGGGCAAGGACGTCCAGCGCGTGATCAAGGCTGTGAAGGCTGGCAACTACACCCGCGAAGGCGACGTCGTTGTTGCCGATGGCATCGAGCTCAACGAGGGTGAATTCACCGAGCGTCTCGTAGCAGCAAACCCTGATTCCACCGCGCAGATCGACGGCGTGGATGGACTCGTGGTTCTGGACATGGAAGTCACGGAAGAACTTGAAGCAGAAGGCTGGGCAGCGGACGCGATCCGTGGCCTGCAGGATGCTCGAAAGAACTCCGGCTTTGAGGTTTCTGACCGCATTTCTGTTGTCGTCAGCGTTCCTGAGGACAAGAAGGAATGGATCACCACTCACGCTGATCACATCGCAGCGGAAGTTTTGGCAACCTCCTTTGAGATCGTCACTGATGCCCTCGACGGCGAAACCCACGACATTGTCGCTGGTGTGACCGCGAAGGTTACTAAGAACTAAGAGTTGTTTTGTTGAGAAAGCCCGCTGCACATCGGTGTGGCGGGTTTTCTCATGCCCAGATATTGACCTTGTCACTGTGTCAAGGCATTGAATAAGTGCCATGAACATAAGTGCCATGGACAACTTCGAACATTCAAATGCATCTATCCGTTTACAAGCAGCGTTGGCCGCAGGAACTGCTGAGGACACCACTGCGATCGATATTCTTTTGTACCGCAGTGGGGTAGAAGAAGACTTCTTTGTGCGCGACATGATCACGTGGGCGCTCACCCGCATGCCAGTTGATGACGTGTTTACCTCACTGGTCGCTGATTTGGATTCTGAGGTACCTGATCGACCATTCGGTGCAAGTCAAGCACTCCACACACTCTCCAAGTTAAGGGTCGCGCAGTCGTGGCAGGAATTGCAAGCACGGCCTTGGCTTTTGCACCGGGAGGACACCGCCCAAACTGCGTGGCGAACCTTTGTGGGACTGGTCCCAGATGATCAGACCGCATGGTTGGCGCACCAATTGCTCCAAGAATTGGATAAAGGAACGCCTGAAATTCAGCGGAGTTTAAGTCGGGCGATGGCGGAATTGGAGGGGAGGGAGGCGTCGATAAGCGTGCTTCTAGGCGCTTTAACGAGCGCGCACGCGGTGGCCACCGCCAAGCTCATTGCGGATCCGGACTCCGATTTCATGGCTGATCTGGAGGAAGCGCGGCGCGTGGATAATATGGGTGCATGCTGATCGGTGAGGTGTCCAAGCTCAGTGGGGTGAGTGCGCGCATGTTGCGGCACTACGAAAAGCTGGGTTTGGTCGAGCCGAAGCAGTCGACGGCGGGGTATCGGGAATACTCAGAAGGCGATGTGCGCAGGATTTTCCATATCGAAGGTTTGCGCAGCTTGGGTCTTAGTTTGAAGCAGGTTGGAGACGCGCTTGAGGATCCAGACTTTGATCCTCAGGCAGTCATTTCCGAGATGATTGCTGAGACTTCTGCGCGGATTTCTATGGAACGGGAGTTGCTTGCCAGGCTGAAAGCGGTGCGTCATGCGCAGGCCTCGGATTGGGAATCGGCGTTGGATGCGGTGCAGATTTTACGTCGCCTGCGATCGGGGGATCCGGCGCAACGTCAAGCCGTGGCCTATGACTCTGTCTCTGGTAAAGAAGCAGTTGCGCTAGAAACCTTGGTGGAATCGGCGCTCGGTGAGTCGCATTTGAACGCGGAGGGGGCGCTGTCGTGGGCGGTTGTGCAGCGTGGTGAGGAAGCTGTTGCATTGGCGGCACGAGGTTTGCGCTCAAGGGATGCGGCGGTGCGGCTGCGGGCTGTAAGGATTGTGGCGAGCGCGCCGAGTGCTGTTGCGGATCGAGTAGAGTGGCTACGGCCAATGATTCGCGATCCCGATGCTCTCGTGCGTGCTGAAACTGCGTTGGCGTTGGGAAAATCAGGCGATGAGAGTGCAGTTGAGCAGCTCGTGTCCATGGTTCTCACCGGTCTTCGGGACGTGGAGGCAGCCGAATTGCTTGCCGGATTTGGGGAGCCCGTGCAGTTAGATGTGTTCAAGAAATTTGCGCGGACGCTGGATGATGAGGAAACAATGTCCCCGACGCGTGGTCGGATTGCGCAAGCGTTGGCGGAGTTTAATCTTGCGCCTGTGGCGTTTTTGGTTGAGCAGCTAGTTGATGATGACAATCCGACGGTTGCTTTTACTGCGGCTGCGATTATCAAAGCCAAGGGGCTGAAGTAAGGTGTCGTGATGTGAATGATGCTGGCTTGAAGACGCGAAACCCGGTGCTTGCCCCCATTTTGATGGTGGTTAACGGCGTGTCCCTTTATGCCGGAGCAGCGTTGGCGGTGGGGCTGTTTGAGAGTTTCCCACCCGCGTTGGTTGCGTGGATGCGAGTAGCAGCGGCTGCGGTGATTTTGCTTGTGCTGTATCGGCCTGCAGTGCGAAATTTTATTGGGCAGACCGGGTTTTATGCGGCGGTGTATGGCGTTTCCACGCTTGCCATGAACATCACGTTCTATGAGGCGATCGCCCGCATTCCGATGGGTACCGCGGTGGCCATTGAGTTCTTGGGACCTATTGCAGTGGCCGCGTTGGGCAGTAAGACGCTGCGGGATTGGGCTGCGTTGGTTTTAGCTGGCATCGGAGTGATAATTATTAGCGGTGCGCAGTGGTCGGCCAACAGCGTGGGCGTCATGTTTGCACTGGCAGCAGCATTACTGTGGGCTGCGTACATCATCGCGGGAAACCGCATTGCAGGCGATGCCTCCTCAAGTAGAACCGGCATGGCGGTGGGATTCACGTGGGCATCAGTGTTGTCTTTGCCGTTGGCGATCTGGTGGTGGCCGGGTCTGGGAGCAACGGAACTTACGTTAATCGAGGTCATCGGATTAGCACTTGGTTTGGGCGTGCTGTCGGCGGTGATTCCTTATGGCCTTGACCAGATTGTGCTCCGCATGGCCGGGCGATCCTACTTTGCGCTGCTCCTGGCTATTTTGCCGATCAGCGCCGCGCTCATGGGAGCGCTTGCGCTGGGCCAAATGTTGTCGGTGGCTGAGCTTGTCGGCATTGTGCTGGTTGTCATCGCAGTTGCTTTGCGACGCCCCTCCTAGCGGTTTCCCACACCGCCAGTCTTCTCAAACTAATCGTTGACCTGTTCGATTAACCTAATTTTCGGCTGGTCAACTACCATAAAAAGCATGCAACGCTGGGTGCTTCACATCGATATGGATGCCTTCTTCGCATCCTGCGAACAACTGACCCGGCCCACTTTAAGAGGCCGCCCCGTCTTGGTCGGTGGAGTCTCCGGTAGGGGAGTTGTCGCCGGAGCATCCTATGAAGCCAGAAAATTTGGCGCCCGCTCAGCGATGCCCATGCACCAAGCCAAAGCCCGAGTAGGTTTTGGGGCAGTGGTGGTGACACCCCGTCATATCGTTTACTCCGCAGCCTCGCGCCGGGTGTTCCAAATCGTGGAAAAACGCGCCGGAATTGTCGAACGCCTCAGCATCGATGAAGGCTTCATGGAACCAGAGGCTCTCGTTGGAGCCACCCCAGAAGAGGTGAAACAGTGGGCGGAAGAATTACGCGCGGAAATTAAAGAAGTTACTGGCTTACCCTCCTCGGTTGGTGCTGGCTCCGGTAAGCAGATCGCCAAAATTGGTTCAGGCGAAGCAAAGCCAGATGGTGTGTTTGTCGTGCCAGTAGACAAGCAACATGACTTGCTTGATCCACTTCCTGTGGGCGCACTTTGGGGAGTGGGTCCTGTGACAGGCTCCAAGCTTGCCTCAATGGGGGTGGAAACAATTGGTGATCTAGCAGCGCTAACCCAAAAAGAAGTAGAAATCAGCCTCGGTGCAACCATCGGAATATCACTGTGGAACCTTGCCCGAGGAATCGACGACCGCCCTGTGGAACCCCGCGCCGAAGCAAAACAGATCTCCCAAGAGCACACCTATGAAAAAGACCTCCTCACCAGGCAACAAGTAGATGCTGCCATCATTCGATCAGCCGAAGGCGCACACCGACGGCTCCTCAAAGACGGACGCGGTGCCAGAACTGTCAGCGTGAAACTGCGGATGGCCGACTTTCGTATTGAGTCTCGTTCCTACACCTTGTCCTATGCCACCGATGATTACGCAACTCTTGAGGCAACAGCATTCCGACTTGCCCGCTACCCCGGAGAAGTAGGCCCCATCCGCCTTGTCGGAGTAAGTTTTTCTGGTTTGGAAGAATCCCGCCAAGACATCCTCTTCCCGGAACTTGACCAACAAATCATCGTACCACCAGCACCCGACACCGATTATGAGGTAGGCGTGCAATCCTCTTCTAGTTCCGAAAGTACTCAAGTTGAAGCGCCGCAAGATGTCGCGTTGAGTATGTGGTGCGCAACGCAAGATGTCTACCACCCAGAATATGGCCACGGTTGGGTACAAGGTGCCGGTCACGGTGTTGTATCAGTACGTTTTGAAACCCGCAGCACCACAAAAGGGCGAACTAAAAGTTTTTCCATGGATGACCCGGACCTCACCCCGGCAGACCCTCTAGATAGTTTGGATTGGGCTGACTGGTTTGCTGAAAATGGTGAAACGGGGGATGACGAATAGGGTTTCATCGGGTTTCGGGGTGCTTTTGGGCGGTGGTTGCCCATGAATAGACGCAAAGGGAAAGAATGTTCTAATATTCACCACAAATTGCTGCCGAAAGGTGGCAGTTTGTGGTGGATCCTTGCCATAGAACCTCGGCAAACATTCAGAAATCCCCGTTGGGCCCTAAGGGGAGGTGGGTTGCAAAAATCCGTCCTCAGTCCGGCGTGAGAGGCCAATTCTGATCGAAAATTTGCGCTAATTCGAGGGGGATATGCAAAAATTCGTTCGATTTAATGGTCTGGCCACAGGTCCGTGACGAGTTCTTGATTAGCGCATCCACAGGAATCACACCTGTCATCCTGGTAACAAAATAGAGCCCTTTCAGAATCACTTTTAAGCGCCTGAATGCACCCCATCCACACCAAAGGTCCATGTGAAAATCCGACCCTTTAAATCGCCTTCTCGAGCCAAAGGGGTCTTCACTGCCCAACCTAATGCAAGACCAAGGGCGAAATTAGTAAAGCGTCACCGGATGTGCGCCCGTCGCAATGGCAATCGCGAGCAAAATACGTGCCTGACCAGCTCTGAAGTAGCGAGATCCCACAGCGCCCTTCGCAGCCAAAGTCGCACCTCCACCTGCACCGCCATACACTCCGGATACTTCACCACGAGGAACCCTAGTGCTCATCACCACGGGAATTCCAGCGTCAAGTGCTTTACCTAGGGCATCACCCATGCGGGAACCAACATTGCCTGATCCCATTGCTTCCACTACAAGTCCTTGAGCACCGGCAGCGATGGCAGCTTCCACCATTGCGCCGGTGGCACCAGGGTATGCGGGGATGATTTCGACAGAGACATCCGCCAATTTAGCTACGGGCAGCGCATCGGGGCGCTCTGGTTCTTCAGGGCCGTTGGTTGCAAACGCCAGCTCATCAGAGGTGTGCCATTTAACGCAGCCGCGAGCAGGGATGACGGCGTGACCGAAGACAATGAGTGCACCAATTCCGCGAGCGGAGGGGTCGGATGCGATGAGGCAGGCTTCGAAAAGGTTGTTTGGGCCGTCGGCTTCGGGATGATCGAAGGGTTTTTGGGCGCCGGTGAAAATGACTGGGCGGGGATCATCAAGGAAGGTGTCTACGGCGATGGCGGACTCTTCCATGGAATCGGTGCCGTGGGTAACTACTACGCCAACAACATCCGGATCCTCCAACACCTTATGAACCGTGGCGATGATGGAATCGAGATCCTCAAACGTCATGGAGGAGGAATCAAGGCGGTTGATTTCGTGGATTTCGAAAGCGATCTGCGCTCCATTGAACCGTGGTGCGATTGGCGCAAGCAGGTCTGCACCGCTGACGGTGGGAAGCAGATGCCCATTTGCGTCGGAAGTACAGGCGATGGTTCCGCCCGTGGTGATTACCGCAACCTTTTGAGGAGCGGAAGTGTGTTCTTCATCATTGTTTAATGGTGTGGAGTGCTGCTTCGACATGCGCTCTAGCGTATCAACTAGCTGCAGTTGTTATGTGCACAGCAGGGGATTGACAGTCTTCTGGCTCAGTTTCGGTTGTTGGTCACAAATGAATCACGTGTACCCTTTGGTGGGAAAGTCATTGAAAACGTCGCACACCTAAGTCGCATGCAGAAGGCGCACGCCTAAATTGTGCAGATAACCTAAACTGGGTGCATTTAGTGTGGGGATGAGGCACGAGATCATCCATCGTCGGTTCCATAGAATGGGTAGCTGTCGAATGCTGATAGATATTTGGTGACCAGAGATTAGAGCAAAGGATCATTTTCATCGTGAAGCTTTTCAAGGCAACCGCAGTTACTTTTACTGTTGCAGCAGCATTGGCGCTCAGCGCGTGCTCCAGCAGTGATGATTCCTCTTCGGAGTCAAGCACCTCTTCTTCCACCTCTTCGGCTGCGTCTGATGCTGCGACTCAGTACCCAACTGCTGAGGAACTGAATGCAATTTTGGCTGTGGCAACCGACCCTGAGGCACCAATCGAGGAGAAGGTGAAGACTGTTCAGGGTTCTGAGAACGCTCCTGAGCTGTTTGAGACCATGACTCAGGCAAAGGTGGAGTCGGGTGCTGAGTTCCAGGTTGTTGGTTCTGTGCTTCCTGGCTATGACCCAACCTCTGAGGTTCTGACCACCGTCATGTTCCAGCTTCCGGACCGCGCTGAGCAGGAAGCTGAAGGCGTGGAGTTTGTGAACACTGATGGTAATTGGCAGCTGTCCCAGGATTGGGCTTGTATCTTGATCACCAATACTGTTGCTCCTGAGCAGGTTCCTGCAATGTGTGTTGGAACTGATGCTTCTTCCGCTGGTATTGAAGAGGCCCCAGCTGAAGAGGGTGCTGTTGTTGAGGAAGCCCCTGTTGAAGAGGTTCCTGTTCAGTAGGGTTTAACGGCTCAGGCTGATTTTCTTCCCCGTCCAACGTTTTCTGATCCACCTATCGTGGCTGGCCAGAATAACGCGACCGGGGAATTTTTCTATCGCCGACTCGAGTTCTTCGCTCAGCGCGAGGGAGAGGTGGTTGGTGGGCTCGTCAAGAAGCAAAAGATCTGGTGGGCTCGCCAGGATGAGCCCGAGCGAGACGCGCCGGCGTTGGCCGAGCGATAGGGCCCGTAGCGGGCTGCTTTGCGACGTCTCCCTCAACAGCCCCATCTCCACGAGGTTGAGTCCGACCGGACCTTTCGATAGGGCGGCGAACAGTTCGTCGACGGGGGTGTTCAACTGCTTTTCCGTCCACTGATCGTCCTGTTTCAGGCGCGCAACTTTCAGCCCTTCGGGGACGATCAATTCACCTTCGGTTGGTTCAAGCACGCCTTCCAGAACGCTCAGCAGGGTGGATTTACCGACACCGTTGGGGCCTTCGACCAGGATGTGGTCGCCGGGATCGATGTGGAAAGTCAAGGGTTGAAGCCTGTTTTCCACAGCAATAGCCCGCACTTCTAGTGTTTCACCGTGACCGTTTCCGGAGGCTTCTGGGATGCCTTGGAATTCCAGTGGCTTTGGAGGTGCTGGGATTTCATAGCGTTCCAATTCCTTCAGGCGGTTTTTGGCGGAGCGGACGCGGTTGCCTTGAGTTTTAGCTGCCCGGTCTGCGTAAAATTTCGCGGTGATTTTAGCTTCCGATTTGGAAACCGAGCTGTGGAAAATATCCGATTCGGTGGTGCCGGTGGTTTCTTCGAGTTTTTCCCGCTCGGTTTCTTGTGCGGTGTACAACTGAGCCCAGCGGGTGCGGCGGGTCTCGCGTTCTTTGATGTATTCAGAAAATCCACCACCAAAAGACACGGCTTGTTTTACTTCTTCGCCGGATCCGCCCTCAGGTCCAAGTGCAGGATCGAGGTCGATTAACTCGGTACAGACGGAGTCGAGGAAGAAGCGATCGTGGCTGGCGATCAGCACTGGACCTTTGAAACGGGAAATCTCCGAGATGAGGAAATCTACGGCTGTGTCGTCGAGGTGGTTGGTGGGCTCATCGAAAATCAGAGCATCGTGTGGTTCCAACAGCAGCGCTGCCAATGCGAATCTGCGGCGCTGACCGCCGGAAAGCTCACCAATGGGAGTGCTGCGATCCACCTCGGCAAGGCCGAGACCCGCGACGATGGTTTCAATACGTGCATCTAATTCCCACAGTCCGAGTTCTTCTGCAGCGCCTAGCGCTGCATCGAAATCTGTGGCGACTTGCGCCTGCTCTTCGGCGCTGAGGGAGGCGTCGCCAAGCTTGGTGGACAAATCTGTAATCGCGGCATCGACCGCGCGCACTGGGGCGACGGCGGCGTCGATAAGCGACTGCACGGGTTGTTCAAACGGTAAGTCTGTTTCTTGGGCGATGAATCCGGTGCGTTCGGGGAGGTAAATCCTGCCCTGGTCGGGTTCCATGACGCCAGCGATGAGGCTGAGCAGGGTGGATTTTCCTGCGCCGTTTTCACCAATCAGTCCGGCGATATCGCCATTGGCAACGGTGAGCGAAATATCGCTTAAAACGTGGGTGTTGGGGTAGGAAAAGCTGAGGCCATCAATGGCAATATAAGCGGCAAAAGTGCGCATAAAAAGGGTCCTTCAATGTCAAAACGCAAGGCCTGCCACAAGCGGTGGGGCCAGTTACGTAAAACTTAAAAAATTAGTTTGCTGGTTTTGACTATTGAAGATCCATGCAGACAAGTATGAACCACAGTTGGGGATTTTGGCAACCCTAATTGGTAAATTACTGGTCTCCGAAGCTCACCGAAGAGGTGGAATCCTGCACCACACGCACCTGCTCATTGGAACCGCCGTAAATCACGCGAGTGGTCCAAGAAACCTGTCCTGACGTGGGTAAAGGCTGAGTCAGATCGACTTCCAAGGTGCCCACGGAGGTGGTGTTGGAATTAAGGACAGTGAGCTGCCCGGTGGTCTCGTCCGATTCTTCATCGGTGATCTCCAACGCACCCATGCTGGGGCGCTGAGAGACTTCCACATCGAGGTTTACTTTGTCGCCGTCGATCCCTGTGATCGTGTAGGTCACGGTTTGTAGCAGCGTTGATTCGCCTGTCACACGGCTATCCACAGTCCACTTCGCGCCCACGCCAATATCGTCAGAGGGGAACACAATGGGAAGGGACGTAAACGTGAGTAAGTATTGCTCCATGAGCATGCGACCAGTTTCAGTGGAATCAACAGGGGCTGCGAAACTTAAGGTGGTGTGCTGTCCACTATCTGTTGCGCGGATTCCCAGCGTGAATCCCTCGGTGGAATTCACATCTTCAACTTGGGAAAGATCGGTGTAGGTAGGTTTACCGAAAAGTAGAGAGATATCGCGAGTCGCGCTCACCATTTCCTGATCGCTGAACTCCGCTTCCTCGGTGGTGGCTTTAACAGGAAGGTGGAATGTGGTGACATCGCCACCGGCTGGTGCCTGCGGATCCACGCTGTCCGCATTCACCACCGATTGGGCAAAACCTTCAGCAATATTGATGGTCTGTTCCTGTGTGGCATCAGGGGCGATGTCTTTGTATTGCAAGCGCTGCAAATCGCCAGTGCCTGGATCCACAACCACCACACGTGGCGTATCCACCGCAAGACCCACCGCCTGCTCAACTTCAGGGGAGTCCGGCTCGGCTGAGGAACTACACGCGGCTAAAGCCAGCGCGGTTGTTAAAGCTAATGCGGACGCGACAACTTTCCGTGAAAGAACTTGCGGGCTGGAGTGGTGAGAGAATCGTTTTAGCACGCCTTTAAACCTATCGGCATCGGCGCCAAAAAGAACAAATGCAAAGTTTAGCTGTCAAAAGCAATCGGAATGGCCGAATTTTTGCTGCAACTGTGTAAAAACCAGCGCTGAATTAAAGATCACCTTTCACCCTTAATTGAGCCTGGGTGGAAGTTTCTACCGCTCATGGGGAAAGATGGTCAACGTGACCTCAAAGGATGCAGGGGCAAACGTGACCCCCATGAGTAAGAAAGAAAAGAGGACAACCGTTAAACAGGTGGTTGCCTTGATGGCCGCCATCGTTGTGGTGATTGCGTCCCTAGACCAAATAGTCAAGCAGATTATGCTTAGTTGGTTGGAACCTGGCGTTCCCGTTCCCATCATTGGGGATTGGTTCCGCTTCTACCTCCTGTTTAACCCCGGAGCCGCATTTTCGATGGGTGGGGAAAACAGCACCTGGATCTTTACAACCATCCAGTTGAGCTTCGTCATCGGTATCGCAATTTATGCCCCACGCATCAAACACAAGTGGATCGCGGCAGGACTTGCCCTTGTTGCCGGTGGAGCCTTGGGAAACGTGTTGGACCGGTTGTTCAGAGATCCTTCCTTCTTCTTCGGACATGTTGTTGATTACATCTCCGTAGGAAACTTTGCAGTATTTAATATCGCCGATGCCTCGATTTCTTGCGGCGTCGTGGTGTTCCTGATCGGAATGTTCCTTGAGGACCGTGAAAACGCCCAGCATGCCAAAGCAACTGACGAGAAGGATGAGGCCTGATGAACAACCGACAAAGCAGAACCCTTCCCGTACCAGAAGGACTGGCAGGCATGCGTGTGGACGCAGCACTGTCCAAGTTGCTGGGAATTTCACGCACCGTAGCTGCAGAACTCGCCACCGCCGGCGATGTCAGCGTTGATGGGGCTGTGGTAGGTAAAAGCGAGCGGCTCGTTGCCGATTCCATGCTGGATGTCTTGCTGCCTGAACCAGCAGCTCCGTTGATGCCCAAGGAAGAAATCGTTCCCGGCCTGGATATTTTGTACTCTGATGACGATGTCATCGCAGTCAACAAACCCGTCGGCGTGGCGGCACATCCCACCGTGGGTTGGGAAGGCCCAACTGTGGTGGGCGGACTTGCAGCTGCAGGTTTCCGCATTTCCACCTCCGGCCCACCAGAGCGCAAGGGTATTGTGCAGCGCCTTGACGTTGGCACGTCTGGCGTGATGGTGGTTGCTGCCTCTGAACGTGGATACACCGTGCTCAAGCGCGCTTTCCGGGACCGCACCGTGGACAAGACCTACCACGCGTTGGTGCAAGGCCACCCTGATCCGCTGACCGGAACCATCGAAGCACCGATCGGCCGCCACCCCTCAGCAGGTTGGCGTTTCGCAGTAACAACTGAAGGCAAACACGCCGTCACACACTACGAAACCCTGGAGGCCTTCCAAGAGGCAACCCTGCTGAAAATCCACCTGGAAACTGGCCGCACCCACCAGATCCGCGTGCATTTCTCCGCGCTGCACCACCCATGCTGTGGCGACCCCATGTACGGCTCTGATCCTGCGTTGTCCGAGCGCCTTGGCCTTAACCGTCAGTGGCTGCACGCCGTCTCGCTTGGATTCAACCACCCAGCAGATGGCCGATGGATGGAAATCGTCTCCCCATATCCAACTGATCTCCAACACGCTTTAGACGTTCTCCGCGAGCAATAATGGATGGTGTCGATAAAGGGCGACGCATCGTCGCCCTCCTAGCAATTCTCGCATTGGTTGTCGTGGTTGCGATCTTGAGTTTCAGCGACCGCACCGCGAAACCCATGCAGCTCAACGGTGACATGCTCGGCCAAGACAACACGGAAACTTCCGTCGAGTACCGTCAGCGGGCATCGGAATCATTGGAAAATGCCGCGGTCGGCGAAGAAGCCTATTCACTGGTGACGTTCACACAGCCGCTTTCGCCTTCCGAGGCCTCTAACCTTCTTAAAGGAGTCGGTCGCGTCAATGCCATGGTTATGCTCTCGGCTCCTGCCATGGATCTACCCGAACCCATCGCAGGCGAGACCCGTGAAGATGTTTTTAACCGTCAAATAAAGCTTGTCGACGCCCAGTTATCCGGTATCGGCAACGTCCGCGCGCCGGGCGAACTCAACGGGGTAGTGGTTTGGGATATTCCTCAGAAAGTTCGTGTGTTGTCCGAGAGCTCGCTGGTTTATAGTGTCGAAACCCTGCCACCTGACGCGGCGTGGGGCAGTTTCGGTATTCGACCAGTCGATACTTCGGGTACTAATTTTTAGAAGAAAATTCCAGATGCCCCAGCGGCCATCTTTTCTTAAAACTAGTAGAACAGAGGAGCGTGTTTCGGTCGGGCGAGGAGACTGGAAGATTGCTAGGCTCGCTTCATGAACAGGGACTCATTTCAAAGCATCGATGAGTTGATCGGAAAAACCCCTCTCGTTAGGTTGGGCCGATTCAATGCAAACACGAGTATCAATTTGTGGGCGAAGATGGAGTCCTATAACCCAGGTGGGAGTGCTAAAGACCGTACGGCTCATGCAATGGTACTGGCCAGCGATCTCCGCCCGGGTGACACCGTAGTGGAATCAAGTTCTGGCAATCTAGGAATTGCCTTGTCTCGAGAAGCGGTCCTAGGTGGCTGGACTTTTCATTGCGTTGTAGATTCGCGTGCTAACCGCAACACAATAGCGCACATGAAGGCACTAGGAACCATAGTGCATGAGATTACAGAACCAGATTACGAAACTGGAGATTGGCTGGTAGCACGAAGAAAACGTGTGGCGCAGCTACGTGCTCAGATGTCTGAAGCGATCTGTCTTGACCAATATTCAAACACAGCGGCTTTTCAGGCACACGAACAAGGAACAATGACTGAAATCGTCGAACAGCTTGGCGGTGCCCCTGATTATCTTCTAGTGGCGGTAAGCACCACGGGAACGATTGGGGGTTGTTTAGGGTACGTAGCTGCACACGGGTTGTCCACTCAAGTTATAGCAGTTGATGCGGTGGGATCAGTTCTGTTTGATGGAAATGCTGGCCCACGCCATTTACCAGGTTTCGGTGCTGGCATGGTCCCGGAATTATCGAAACACTTATCGCCCCACAGGGTTTTTCGTATTGATGATAGGACTTCAGTAGAAGCAGCCCGAAAGATGGCTCAGACAGAAGCCATCTTGCCCGGAGCGTCTGGTGGGGCCGTCCTCGCTGCTATGGAGATATTACGCCCCGACATCCCTGCGGGTAGCAATGTAGTAGTAATTCTTCATGATGACGGAAATAAGTATTTAGATACGATTTATAACGACGAATGGGTGGAGGAAAACCTTTGTTCAAGGTAGCTATCATTGGTGGCGGACCGCGCGGGTTGTGGGCTGCTGAAGAATTACTAGCTCTTGCTAGGGAGAGAGGAGCCAGCATTGATCTTCATGTTTTTAATGATGGTCTCGGTGTGGCATATCAACCTGATCAGCCTGAAGAATGGCTGATAAATGTACGATCTTCCACGATTAATACACAGTTCAGCGACTTCAGTCAATGGCTACGAAAACGCAATGTAGATTCATCTTTCCCACCTCGACGATTAGTAGGGGAGTTCCTGGAAGAATCTTGGGATGCGCTTCTTGAATATGTACCTCAGGGGTGTTCTCTTACGATGCACACTAAACATGTAGACACAATCAAACCCTGCGGTAAAAAGAGTGAACGTTGGTTAGTGCAGGAACAAGAGTTTGATGAAATTCTTTTAGCTACTGGACATGCACACGATTGGCCTGGATCCTTATCGCAAGAAGATTTCCCCGGGTCAGTGCGTCTGATCGCATCTCCTTATCCTGCTAATAATCTAGACGGGATCAAGTCCACAGACAGAGTGTTAGTGCGTGGGGCAGCTCTCACTTTCATCGACATCACTCGAGTATGCTCACCGGCCGTATTCATTCCAATAACCCGCACAGGGAAACTAATGATACCGAAGCCCGACGTGACCGACTTATATTTAGAGGACCTCTTAAATGAGGGTTCGGAAAAGATTCGGTCCGCCAAGGATCTTTCCGAACTTAGGACAGTTCTAAAAGAGGTTTCCTCCCAAATTCAGGAACGAGCTGGGAAAAAAGATGAAGAATGGGGAATGGGGGCCACTTGGCGGGAGCTGTACCCCAGCATCGTGGAACGCGCTTCCTACGAAGGGCGTGACAGCCTAATCGGATTTGATCACTTAGCCCGGGAAATGGAAAGATTAGCCTTCGGCCCACCATCCGAAAGTTTTGAATACCTCCAAGAACTCGTAAAATCCGGAGTGGTAGACATCACTCACCTGCATCGTGGCCGGGAACCACTGACAGATTTAGTTCGTGAACTTGAAATAACTGTGGTGATAGACGCTGTTCTTCCCCCGCCGGGAGTAGTGCCAGGCACATTGGTGCACAATTTGGTAAAAGAGGGATATGCCAGAATGCGTCCTGGGACTCGGGGGTTAGATGTAGCGGCTGACGGCACCGTTCAAGGGCAACGACATTTGGCTGCAGTCGGACGGATGACGGAAGATGTGGTTTTGGGTAATGACACATTGTCGCGATCATTACATGACATAATCCCGAAGTGGGCTCGTCGAGTTATCCGCGACGCGAGCACGTATCCCGATAGGGTACATGGTACTCCACCGCTTCCGGCACGGTTGGAACCCTGGGCGGAAAAGCTCACTTCAGATCCGGCCACATGCCGCCACCTGATTGAAGAATTCGGGAGTCCTGTGAATGTACTCCATTCAGGTTCTATGCCTCGTAATATAAATGAGTTGGTTGACGCCGGCATTCAGATGGGGGTGGATACTCGAATATTTTTTGCCCGCAAAGCGAATAAGGGTCTTACCTTCGTTGATGCCGTTAAAGACACCGGTCATGGTGTAGATGTAGCCAGTGAACGAGAGTTATCTCAGGTGCTTAATCGTGGAGTCCCAGGAGAGCGGATCATTCTATCCGCAGCTATCAAACCGGACAGACTATTGGCATTAGCGATCGAAAATGGCGTGATCATCTCTGTGGATTCGCGTGATGAATTAGATCGCATTTCGGCTTTGGTTGGTGACCGCGTTGCACGAGTTGCGCCTAGAGTAGCTCCAGATCCTGCAGTCTTACCTCCAACTAGATTTGGTGAGCGTGCTGCAGACTGGGGTAATCGGCTTACCGAGGTGATACCCGGCGTGGATATTGTGGGTCTTCACGTTCACCTCCATGGCTATGCTGCAAAAGACCGTGCTCTGGCTCTGCAGGAATGTTGCCAACTCGTCGATTCTCTCAGAGAATGCGGGCATTCCCCACAGTTTATTGACCTTGGAGGAGGGGTGCCTATGAGCTACATTGAATCTGAGGAAGATTGGATCCGTTATCAATCCGCTAAATCTGCGACTTCAGCCGGGTATGCCGAATCCTTTACGTGGAAAGACGATCCGTTATCTAATACGTACCCGTTCTATCAGACCCCAGTGCGCGGTAATTGGTTGAAAGACGTGCTTTCTAAGGGGGTAGCTCAGATGCTCATTGACCGGGGATTGCGGTTACACCTAGAGCCTGGTCGAAGTTTACTAGATGGGTGTGGCGTCACTCTTGCCGAAGTTGCTTTTGTGAAAACCCGAAGTGACGGGTTGCCTCTAGTGGGACTGGCTATGAACCGAACGCAGTGCCGGACTACATCCGATGATTTTCTCATTGATCCCCTGCATATCACTGACGGTGATGTAGGCGAGGAAATCGAAGCATATCTAGTGGGTGCCTACTGCATCGAAGATGAGCTGATTTTACGCCGGCGAATCCGCTTCCCGAGAGGAGTCAAACCAGGAGATATCATCGGAATTCCTAACACCGCAGGATACTTCATGCATATCTTGGAAAGTGCATCGCACCAAATCCCGTTGGCGAAAAATGTAGTGTGGCCGGAGGGGCAGTTAGACGATATCGATGCGGATTAAGACATAACCATTCGCTAATCTTTCGACGCCCCTTCTGAGGTGGGGATTTCTTTTCATCCCCTTTAATTATTTTCGGAAATTTATACAGCAATCCTCGAAATCCTAATAAAGATCCCTTATCGTGGGAGAGGTACGGTAGTTCGTTCGAGGACAACGTCGAGAAAGGCATGATTTCATTGCTAAATGATCCACGTACGCTATTCCCGAAAGTCGATCCCCCAAAGCAAAGCCAGCCGGAACCAGGCCTAGATATAAAACTTTCCCCCCAAGCCGATATTGGTCTCTCCAGCTATCAAGGAAGTGGAAGGCTTAAGGGCCGCAAGGCTCTTATTACTGGTGGCGATTCTGGGATTGGAGCTGCCGTAGCAATCGCTTATGCTCGCGAGGGGGCAGATGTTGCGATCGCTTACTTGCCCGAAGAACAAGCCGATGCTGACAGAGTGCTCCAAGCAATCGAGGAAACAGGTCAAAAAGCTTTTTCTTTCCCTGGTGATCTCCGTGATCCAGAATACTGTCGCTCGCTGGTCCAAGAGACGGTGAACGCTTTAGGTGGCCTAGACATCTTGGTCAACAACGCGTCACGTCAGGTGTGGGCACCTGGTTTGACCGAAATTACCGACGAAAACTTCGACCAGACTTTGCAGGTTAACCTCTATGGTAGTTTTCGGGTTACCAAAGCAGCTATACCTCATCTGAAGCCCGGATCATCGATAATCTTTACATCGTCCATTCAGGCGTACCAACCTTCGGAAACCCTCTTGGATTACGCCATGACTAAGGCGGCATTGAACAATTTGTCAAAGGGCTTGGCAAGTAGTCTGATAGGCGATGGCATTCGGGTAAATTCTGTAGCCCCAGGTCCTTTCTGGACGCCGTTGCAACCCAGCCATGGTCAGCCACAAGAGAAAATAGAAGGATTTGGCCAGCACGCTCCGATTGGAAGAGCGGGTCACCCTGTTGAGTTGGCAGGTGCGTACGTTTTTCTCGCTTCTGACGAAGCCAGCTATGTGGTAGGAGAAACCCTGGGAGTCACAGGTGGGACGCCCACCCCATAGTCGGTACAAGCGGAATCACTTTCTCAGTTAAGTTTTACGAAGGGGCCTGAAACCGGTCGATTTTTTCGACGACGGAAGCTACGACATCTTGCAGCTTCCAGTCAAGGTTTTGGATTCGCTTAACTAGAGAAGTTATTTCTTCCGGAGCAGGTGTGTATCCTTCTACTGGTTCGACAAATAACTCTGTGTGGAAACAGCGGCCTTGGTCGCGTATCCTAGCGCGGGCGTGTTTGACCCAATGCATCTCTAGGGCAGCCTTTTCCACATCATCATTTAATGGGTGAGGGGCGGAATTGTCATAAGTCATGGCTCGTCCATCACCTAAGTCAGATATAGCAGCTTTCATATTTATCACGCCATCTCTGAGAATTGAAGCTGATATTACTAGAGCTGCAACTGCATCCGCCCACCAAAAACCCAGTCCTATTCCGAGCACGCCTACTGTGCTAGCGACTGCTGTGCCCCAGTCAGCCTTGGCCATATCCGCGTCTGCATAGAGGAGTTTATCGTGGAGATCTTTAGCTAAGTTTATTTTTACTCGCCCTACAATCACCATCGGGATCGACACTGAAATCATAACCCCGATCATTAACCAACCTGACCACACGTCATGGCCAAATAAAATAGCTAAACCTATCGGAGGCCTTTCTCCCTTGATCAGTGCAGATACCGCTTCATAAATTAAAAGGCTTCCCATGATAAGCAGGGCCAGTGCTGCAGCTTGGTGCCCGATAGCAATCGACCGGTGCTTGCCGTATGGATGTTTTCTGGTTGCCACAGCTTTGCTGATTCGGGAGGCTAAAAGAAAAGCGATAGGTGGTACCAAAGAAAGCATGTCTTCAATCCATGCACTACGCATGGCCTGCGATTGACCAGCGACAACACCTACCAAAACGATCGAAAAAAGAACCCATGCGATCGTTGCCCATTCCAACTTAATCGCTTTACGTAGCACCGCTCGCTTTTTCTCGGGCATCTCGTTGCGCCTAGAATCTTGGGCTTCTTTGGCTTCTGGACTCATCTAATTTCACCAAACTCGTGAGCGAGGTACCGTTCCAAAGCCATCATGAGATCATTTTCTCCTAGCCTGACCCCCATGACTTTTTCTTCTCCATCGAATTGGTGGTATGGGCGAGACAGTGCCATATGAGAAGACCAAGGAGATGAAGAAGATAACCCCCCAATCATGAGATCAAGTTGGCCATTTTTGATTTTCTCGGCCAGTACTGATTCTGGGGCATGTAGCCATTGCACATCTGCGTCGATTGTGTCTGCGAAGCCTTCAATGAGATCGACTTCTATGCCTGAATATCTACCAGTTCCGCTAGTCTGCGTCCAAGGTTTGTTTTCCGATATTCCAACTACGAGTTCATCGCCGCGAGCACGATCCAAAGTGCCTTCCGAATCTACAGGGAAGGAAGCACAGGAGTAGAGAGATATAGAGCAAATTATTATATAAAAGGCTCTACGAAAGCTGGACTTATTCATTGTCGGATCCTCGAAATCTCAAAAGCCAAGCTAAGTCACTGAAAAGGATTTCAGCGGTATAATTCAAGTGTGTCGAAAGCCGATTCTCTTATAACCTAGCATATGCTTTTGGGGCTAATACAATATTTTCACGCTCGGAGGTGTGGTTCAGTTTTCTCTCCCACTGGAATTTTCGCACAGATTCAAGATTCGGGTGTCGTGGATTTTCGATTTTAAGGGGAACGCCCCTTTAGCTTCTTAGGTGTAAACAAGGTTCCAATTTTTTTATGATGCGGTTTCAAAATGCGAATAGATTCCTAATAAACGTGGATACATATCAATACTGCTATTACCTACTTCTTAAGTAGGCTATCTGTGATGTAAATAGTAACTGCGATCCAAATGAAAACGAATCCGAACCAACGCATTGGTTCTACTGATTCGTTGACCACAAACAATGCCCACAGCATCTGCATCGTTGGGGTCAGATATTGCAGCATGCCGACAGTGGAAAGAGGTATTGCCTTGGCGGCCAATGCAAACATCAACAGCGGGACGGCTGTGACCAAACCCGAGCAGATTAATAACGCCATGTGCCCACTGCCATTGTTGAAAAAGGTACTGTGACCGGAAGCTTCGAGCCCAATCAGGTATATGACTGCGATGGGCAGCAGTACTAAAGTTTCAGCGCACAAAGAACTAGCAGCAGACATCTTGACTTGTTTTTTCAACGCTCCATAGATGCCGAATGTAAATGCTAGTGTTATCGCTAAATACGGTGGCTTATCACCTAGAAATGTTAGTACCAAAACCCCCGCAGCAGCAATAACCACCGCACTAATTTGCAGTTTTCGTAACTGTTCTTTGAAGAACACAATGCCAAGCACGACACTTAACAGGGGGTTAATAAAGTATCCGAGAGCGGCTTCAGTAACTTGCCCAGAATTGACAGCGATGACATAGATCAGCCAGTTCCCGGCAATAAACAACGATGACAATATAATGCGTAACCATGTACCGCGATCAGCGGACTTAAGCTCTTTCCATCCCGACGTGAAACTAATGATAATCATCATTAATACAGCAGTCCATAGGATCCGATGCGCTAAAATTTCGAACGGTCCTGCCGGAAGAAGTAGTGGGAAAAAGGCCGGGAACATGCCCCATCCCAAGTATGCGAGTACGCCGAAAATCATAGCTGTTACCTTATACCTAGGTTAGAAAAGCCGAGATCAATGCGTTAATGAAATAGGAGTTTCACGGGTGTAAGGAGATGGCTAGACTGTCCCACATGGCCAAGCAATCCTCATTTGTACATCTTCACAACCACACCGAGTTTTCCATGCTTGATGGAATGGCCAAGATCGATATGTTGGCCGATGAGGTTAAAGCCCAGGGAATGCCTGCGGTCGGAATCACCGACCACGGCAATATGTATGGCTCCAACCCCTTTTATCGCAAGATGACAGAGATGGGCATTAAGCCCATCATTGGCATTGAAACGTATATGGCACCTGAGTCTCGTTTTAAGAAAGAGCGTGTGCGTTGGGGCGAACCACACCAAAAATCAGATGATGTTTCTGGTTCCGGTGCGTATTTGCACCAGACGATGCTTGCAGAAAACACCACAGGTTTAAGAAACCTCTTTTATCTATCTTCGATGGCATCGTACGAAGGCCAGCTAGGCAAGTGGCCCCGCATGGACGCCGATATCATCGCTGAGCACGCCGAAGGCATCATCGCCACCACGGGTTGCCCTTCCGGCGATGTGCAAACACGCCTGCGCTTGGGCCAGTTCGACGAAGCCCTTGAAGCAGCCGCCATGTGGCAGGACATCTATGGTCGCGACAACTACTTCCTCGAGTTGATGGACCACGGGCTCGACATTGAAACCCGTGTGCGCAGTGAGCTGCTCGAAATCGGACGCAAGCTCAATTTGCCACCCCTGGTCACCAACGACTGCCACTATGTGCTGGAATCTCAGGCGCAAGCCCACGAGGCAATGCTCTGCGTGCAAACAGGCAAGACGCTTCATGATGAAGACCGATTCAAATTCGGCGGAACCGGCTATTACGTTAAATCTGCAGAACAAATGCGTGCACTCTGGGACGACATGGTTCCAGATGGCTGCGACAACACCCTGTGGATCGCTGAACGTGTGCAGTCCTATGACGAAATCTGGGAAGAACACTCACACGACCGCATGCCTATCGCTGATGTTCCAGAAGGCTACACCCCAACCACTTGGTTGCACCATGAAGTGATGGCTGGCTTGGAGGATCGTTTCTCTGGACAGCAAGTTCCTGAGGATTATATTGAGCGCGCGGAGTATGAGATCTCCGTTATTGATATGAAGGGCTACCCTTCCTACTTCCTCATCGTTGCTGAAATTATCAAGCACGCTCGTTCCATTGGCATCCGTGTAGGACCTGGCCGTGGTTCGGCTGCAGGTGCATTGGTTGCCTACGCGTTGACCATCACCAACATTGACCCCATGGAACACGGATTGCTGTTCGAGAGATTCCTCAACCCAGAACGACCATCCGCACCCGATATCGATATTGACTTCGATGATCGCCGCCGCGGTGAAATGATCCGTTACGCAGCTGACCGTTGGGGCGAGGACAAGATTGCTCAGGTGATCACCTTCGGTACGGTGAAAACAAAGCAGGCACTGAAAGACTCCGCCCGTGTGCAAATGGGGCAGCCAGGCTATCAAATCGCTGACCGCGTGATCAAGGAGCTTCCACCTGCCATTATGGCGAAGGATATTCCGTTGTCCGGTATCACCGATCCGGATCACCCTCGTTTTAATGAAGCAGGTGCGGTGCGCCAGCTGATCGAAACCGACCCTGATGTGAAGCGCATTTACGACACCGCTCGTGGTTTGGAAGGCGTGGTGCGCCAATCTGGCGTGCACGCGTGTGCCGTGATTATGTCTTCTGTACCGCTGCTGGACTGCATTCCGATGTGGAAGCGGCCAGCCGACGGCGCACTGATTACAGGCTGGGATTACCCAGCATGTGAGGCCATTGGCCTGTTGAAGATGGACTTCCTGGGACTTCGAAACCTTACCGTTATTGGCGATGCGATTGAAAACATTAAGGCCAACCGCGATGGGGAAGTGCTTGATCTAGAAAACCTAGCGATCGAGGATGAAGAAACCTACAAGCTGCTAGGCCGTGGAGAAACCCTTGGTGTGTTCCAGCTTGATGGTGGTGGCATGCAGGAGCTGCTGAAGCGTATGCAGCCAACCGGCTTCAATGACATCGTCGCAGCGCTTGCGCTGTATCGCCCAGGCCCCATGGGTGTGAACGCGCACTGGGATTACGCCGACCGTAAAAACGGACGCAAGCCCATTACTCCAATTCACCCAGAGTTGGAGGAAGCTCTGGAAGAAATCCTTGGTGAAACCTATGGTCTGATTGTGTACCAGGAGCAGATCATGAGGATCTCCCAGAAGGTCGCAAACTACACCGCTGGTCAAGCAGATGGTTTCCGTAAAGCCATGGGTAAGAAGAAGCCCGAGGTCCTGGAAAAGGAGTTCGCAAACTTCGAAGGTGGAATGAAGGCGAACGGCTATTCAGATGCCGCGATTAAGACTTTGTGGGATACCATTCTGCCGTTCGCCGGCTACGCGTTCAACAAGTCTCACGCCGCAGGTTATGGACTTGTATCCTTCTGGACTGCCTATTTGAAGGCGCACTACGCGCCGGAATACATGGCAGCACTGCTGACTTCTGTGGGTGATAACAAGGACAAATCGGCGATCTACCTTTCTGATTGCCGACACCTTGGAATTCGAGTGCTTTCGCCGGATATTAACGAGTCCTCGTTGAACTTCCTTCCTGTTGGCACCGATATTCGCTATGGCCTGGGAGCCATTAGAAACGTGGGTGCTGAAGTTGTGGATTCCATTTTGGATACCCGCAAGGAAAAGGGCCTATTTAAGGACTTCTCAGACTACTTGGACAAGATCGATACCCTGCCGTGTAACAAGCGCATCACCGAGTCTTTGATCAAGGGTGGCGCTTTTGACTCCCTTGGACACGCACGAAAAGGCCTCATGCTGGTCTTCGAAGATGCCGTTGATTCCGTCATCGCTACCAAAAAAGCTGCTGACAAGGGACAAT
The DNA here is from genome assembly GCF_000011325.1 of Corynebacterium glutamicum ATCC 13032. Taxonomy (NCBI): domain Bacteria; kingdom Bacillati; phylum Actinomycetota; class Actinomycetes; order Mycobacteriales; family Corynebacteriaceae; genus Corynebacterium; species Corynebacterium glutamicum. The sequence continues at coordinate 2,249,080 of NC_003450.3, read as the reverse complement.
TTGATCTCTTTGCAGCTTTCGACTCGGATAACAACGACGATGTGGCAAGTTTCTTCCAGATCACCGTTCCTGATGACGAATGGGACCGTAAGCATGAGCTCGCACTCGAGCGAGAAATGCTGGGTCTGTATGTTTCTGGACACCCACTCGATGGCTATGAAGATGCCATTGCTGCCCAGGTTGATACAGCACTGACCACCATTGTTGCCGGTGAACTCAAGCACGGCGCAGAAGTGACCGTGGGTGGCATTATCTCTGGTGTGGATCGACGGTTCTCCAAGAAGGACGGTTCCCCTTGGGCGATTGTCACCATTGAAGATCACAACGGCGCGTCCGTTGAATTGTTGGTCTTCAACAAGGTGTATTCCATCGTTGGATCCATGATTGTGGAAGACAACATCATCTTGGCCAAGGCACACATCTCCATTCGAGATGATCGTATGAGCCTTTTCTGTGATGATCTCCGCGTTCCAGAGCTTGGGCCAGGAAACGGGCAAGGACTTCCGCTTCGTTTGTCCATGCGTACTGATCAGTGCACCATGTCCAACATTGCCAAGCTCAAGCAGGTGCTGGTGGACAACAAGGGTGAATCTGATGTGTACCTCAATTTGATCGATGGGGATAACTCCACGGTCATGATTTTGGGTGATCACTTAAGAGTCAACCGATCCGCAAGTTTGATGGGCGACCTCAAGGCAACGATGGGGCCAGGCATCCTCGGTTAATCACATCACACTGGGATTACCCCGTGTAGGGGTGAAAACCCGAATGATGAATAAAATTCCGGGTGCAGTGACCGTAGGTGAGGTAAACGCGGTTAGAGTCGAATGAGAGTTTGATACTTTCTTTCGACTTTTAGATTGGATTTTCAATGAGCCAGAACCGCATCAGGACCACTCACGTTGGTTCCTTGCCCCGTACCCCAGAGCTACTTGATGCAAACATCAAGCGTTCTAACGGTGAGATTGGGGAGGAGGAATTCTTCCAGATTCTGCAGTCTTCTGTAGATGACGTGATCAAGCGCCAGGTTGACCTGGGTATCGACATCCTTAACGAGGGCGAATACGGCCACGTCACCTCCGGTGCAGTTGACTTCGGTGCATGGTGGAACTACTCCTTCACCCGCCTGGGCGGACTGACCATGACCGATACCGACCGTTGGGCAAGCCAGGAAGCAGTGCGTTCCACCCCTGGCAACATCAAGCTGACCAGCTTCTCTGATCGTCGCGACCGCGCATTGTTCAGCGAAGCATACGAGGATCCAGTATCTGGCATCTTCACCGGTCGCGCTTCTGTGGGCAACCCAGAGTTCACCGGACCTATTACCTACATTGGCCAGGAAGAAACTCAGACGGATGTTGATCTGCTGAAGAAGGGCATGAACGCAGCGGGAGCTACCGACGGCTTCGTTGCAGCACTATCCCCAGGATCTGCAGCTCGATTGACCAACAAGTTCTACGACACTGATGAAGAAGTCGTCGCAGCATGTGCTGATGCGCTTTCCCAGGAATACAAGATCATCACCGATGCAGGTCTGACCGTTCAGCTCGACGCACCGGACTTGGCAGAAGCATGGGATCAGATCAACCCAGAGCCAAGCGTGAAGGATTACTTGGACTGGATCGGTACACGCATCGATGCCATCAACAGTGCAGTGAAGGGCCTTCCAAAGGAACAGACCCGCCTGCACATCTGCTGGGGCTCTTGGCACGGACCACACGTCACTGACATCCCATTCGGTGACATCATTGGTGAGATCCTGCGCGCAGAGGTCGGTGGCTTCTCCTTCGAAGGCGCATCTCCTCGTCACGCACACGAGTGGCGTGTATGGGAAGAAAACAAGCTTCCTGAAGGCTCTGTTATCTACCCTGGTGTTGTGTCTCACTCCATCAACGCTGTGGAGCACCCACGCCTGGTTGCTGATCGTATCGTTCAGTTCGCCAAGCTTGTTGGCCCTGAGAACGTCATTGCGTCCACTGACTGTGGTCTGGGCGGACGTCTGCATTCCCAGATCGCATGGGCAAAGCTGGAGTCCCTAGTAGAGGGCGCTCGCATTGCATCAAAGGAACTGTTCTAAGCTAGACAACGAGGGTTGCTAGTCTAAGCAGCAAAATGAGCGGCTGTTGTTCCTTCAGGAAAATTATCTGAAGGAACAATAGCCGCTCATTTTATGTCAGTGTGCTTTTAAGCGTCGACGTTGATGCCAAACTGGGTGAGCATGTCACGCAGAGTCTGCTTGAACGATGGGTCGACGGTCACCATGAAGGATGCTGCGGTGGAAGCAAGAGTGGTGATTGCGAGCAATCCCTGCAGTACCGCAAAAGGAATGGCAAGCCATTCTGGTGGGGAGACAATGGAACCAATCACTGGCATTTCGGACAACCGATCGATCAGTGCTTGCTGCTCTTCGCTGATTTCATCGTCATCATCGCTGGTGTCTTTGCCGGAGGAGCTCAAGCTTGGGGCCGCAGGAATGTCGCCATTGCTGAGCATTGAGCTGCCTTCAGAGCTGCCTGGCCAGGTTTCGTTTCCATCGACTGGATTTCCATCATCATCAAGGATCTGTGATGAGGTGATGTTGTCTGAGAGCTGTGTCAGTGCGTCAGAGGACTGAGCCTGGGCAACTGGAGTGAACACGGACAATGCCACAGCGCTTGCTGTAACAAGGGTCAAAGTACTTCGACGCAAAGACAAAACTTTTCTCCTGGCAATAAATATGCGGATTTACTATGGAAACAAGATAGAAGATTGGATAGCGAAAGCTATCCTCAACTCGTGGAAAGTGTAGTGCCACAACCACAGTATTGGCTAGAAAACAATCTATAGCATTGTTCTACAAAGAGCTTGTTGGAAATAAAACCTATGCCAAAGTAGGTGCAATTCTAGGAGAAGATTACACTAGTCAACCATGAGTGAAACATACGTGTCTGAGAAAAGTCCAGGAGTGATGGCTAGCGGAGCGGAGCTGATTCGTGCCGCCGACATTCAAACGGCGCAGGCACGAATTTCCTCCGTCATTGCACCAACTCCATTGCAGTATTGCCCTCGTCTTTCTGAGGAAACCGGAGCGGAAATCTACCTTAAGCGTGAGGATCTGCAGGATGTTCGTTCCTACAAGATCCGCGGTGCGCTGAACTCTGGAGCGCAGCTCACCCAAGAGCAGCGCGATGCAGGTATCGTTGCCGCATCTGCAGGTAACCATGCCCAGGGCGTGGCCTATGTGTGCAAGTCCTTGGGCGTTCAGGGACGCATCTATGTTCCTGTGCAGACTCCAAAGCAAAAGCGTGACCGCATCATGGTTCACGGCGGAGAGTTTGTCTCCTTGGTGGTCACTGGCAATAACTTCGACGAAGCATCGGCTGCAGCGCATGAAGATGCAGAGCGCACCGGCGCAACGCTGATCGAGCCTTTCGATGCTCGCAACACCGTCATCGGTCAGGGCACCGTGGCTGCTGAGATCTTGTCGCAGCTGACTTCCATGGGCAAGAGTGCAGATCACGTGATGGTTCCAGTCGGCGGTGGCGGACTTCTTGCAGGTGTGGTCAGCTACATGGCTGATATGGCACCTCGCACTGCGATCGTTGGTATCGAACCAGCGGGAGCAGCATCCATGCAGGCTGCATTGCACAATGGTGGACCAATCACTTTGGAGACTGTTGATCCCTTTGTGGACGGCGCAGCAGTCAAACGTGTCGGAGATCTCAACTACACCATCGTGGAGAAGAACCAGGGTCGCGTGCACATGATGAGCGCGACCGAGGGCGCTGTGTGTACTGAGATGCTCGATCTTTACCAAAACGAAGGCATCATCGCGGAGCCTGCTGGCGCGCTGTCTATCGCTGGGTTGAAGGAAATGTCCTTTGCACCTGGTTCTGTCGTGGTGTGCATCATCTCTGGTGGCAACAACGATGTGCTGCGTTATGCGGAAATCGCTGAGCGCTCCTTGGTGCACCGCGGTTTGAAGCACTACTTCTTGGTGAACTTCCCGCAAAAGCCTGGTCAGTTGCGTCACTTCCTGGAAGATATCCTGGGACCGGATGATGACATCACGCTGTTTGAGTACCTCAAGCGCAACAACCGTGAGACCGGTACTGCGTTGGTGGGTATTCACTTGAGTGAAGCATCAGGATTGGATTCTTTGCTGGAACGTATGGAGGAATCGGCAATTGATTCCCGTCGCCTCGAGCCGGGCACCCCTGAGTACGAATACTTGACCTAAACATAGCTGAAGGCCACCTCAATCGAGGTGGCCTTTTTCTAGTTTCGGGTCAGGATCGCAAAGCCCCACGGCTGAAGGGTTGTGGAGGTGTCGGTGACGGTGGGGGAAGTGAAGCTGTAAATCAGCTCGCCGCCAAGCGGGACGGTGATGGTGTCGTCGGAGAAATTCGCCAGAATTCGGCCGCGACCATTGGCCATCGATAGCCAGTTCTCGCCGTGCTCAACCTCGAGTGTGAGCAAGTTTGGTTGGGAGAAGCCCAAGGTGTGCCGCAGGTGCAACAGCTGCTTGTAAGCGTCGTTGATGCGGCGCTGCTCCGCAGTGAACTCCCAATCGAGTTTGGAGGAGGTGAAGGTGGATTCCAGCTCGGGGGAGGGGATGTCGTCGGCGTTCCAGCCAAGGCGTGCGAATTCCCGTTTGCGGCCCTCGGAGGTTAGGCGGTTGAGCTCGGGGTCGGTGTGGGAGCAAAAGAAGGCGAATGGGGTGGTGGCTCCGAATTCTTCACCCATAAACAACATCGGGGTATACGGCGAGCTGTAGATAATGGCTGCCTTCAACACCTGCTGTTCCGGGGTGAGAGTCGTGGAAGGACGGTCGCCGATTGCGCGGTTGCCGGTCTGATCATGGGTGGTGGTGTAGGTGACAAAGCGCGAGGCAGGGGTGATATCGGGGTGCACAGGGCGGCCGTGGTTGCGTCCGCGGTACGTGGAGTAGTTTCCGGTGTGTTCAAATACTTCACGCAGGGTTTTGGCTAATGTGTCGACAGATCCGAAATCGCTGTAATAACCATTGCGTTCGCCAGAAACGAGGGCATGGAGGGCGTGGTGGATATCGTCAACCCACTGTGCATCCAGGCCAAAACCGCCGGCCTCGCGGGAGGTAACGAACTTGGGGTCATTGAGTTCAGATTCTGCAATCAATGAGCGTGGGATGCCTGTTTGTGCGGAGACATCCTCGGCCACCATGGTCAGCTGCGCAAGTAGGGAATAGGCGCCGCGATCATCGAGAGAATGCACCGCATCGAGGCGGAGCCCATCAACGTGAAAATCTTCGAACCACTGGCGTGCGGCGTCGAGAATATAATTGCGGACTTCATCTGAATCATGGCCGTTGATGTTGACCACGTCGCCCCAGCCGGTGCTGCCGCCAGAGGTGTAGGGGCCAAATTGCCCGTTGTAGTTGCCGTCGGGGCCGAAGTGGTTGTACACGACGTCTAAGTAGACGGCGATGCCGGCCTGGTGGGAGGCGTCGATAAGCTTTTTCAAGCCCGCCGGACCGCCGTAGCCTGCATGGACGGCGTGCCACAGCACCCCGTCGTAGCCCCAATTGCGGTTGCCGCCAAAGGGCTGCACGGGTAAAAGTTCGATGGCGGTCACGCCGAGGTCGCGCAGATAAGGAAGCTTGTCGACGACTCCCTCAAACGTTCCATCTTCACTAAAGGTGCCCACATGCAGCTCATATAACACCGAGCCAGGGAGAATTCGGCCAGTCCACTGCTGGTCACCCCACAGATAGGAATCATCGGAGACTTCACTTAAACCATGAACCCCGTCTGGTTGAGATGTGGAGCGGGGATCGGGGAGGGTTTTTGACCAGGAGGAGCCGTCGAAAAGCGAAAAACCGTAACGATCGCCGGCCTTGGGCGCGATCTCGGCGCGCCACCAGCTGCCCTCCGTTTTGTGCATGGGGAGGGTTTCGCCGTTGAGGATCAGATGTACATCGTGGGGAAGTGGAGCCCACACTGAAAAGCTTTGCGAGGTCAACATGGCCACCAGGCTAGTGAAAATGCTGCCGGTTGGCGAGCTAAGATGTGAGATGCTATGGCACATCTCACGCAATACCAACTCCCTCAGGCCGGTCAAGTCTTTGAGCATGAACTAGAGATCAAGCGCTCGCGATTTCTGACCTATATCACGCGTGTGCAAGATCAGGAGCAGGCTCGCGAATTTATTCACTCCATCAAGGAGCTGTATCCGGATGCGCGTCATCATTGCAGTGCCTTTATTTTCCATGTGGATGGCTCAAATGATGTGGAGCGTTCCTCTGATGATGGCGAACCTTCCGGTACCGCGGGAAAACCCATGCTAGAGGCGTTGCGTGGCTCGGGAATGAAAGATATTGCCGCTGTGGTGGTGCGTTATTTCGGTGGCGTAAAACTGGGCACTGGCGGATTAGTTAATGCCTACACCAACGCGGTGACGGAGCTTCTACCTGAGGTTTTGCAAGTCACCCGCTCTGTTCGGGAGATTTTCAAGATTGACCTTCCGCATTCTGATGCGGGGCGCATTGAAGCGAATCTGCGCGGCATGGGCATCATCATTACTGACACTGAATATGGTGCAGAAGTCACATACACCTTGGCTTTATTGCCTGGTGAACAGGCTGCGGTGGAATCTCAATTGTCATCCATGATGGGTGCAGAAATTGAATTGAAAGAATCCGGGCACATGTGGGTGGAATCCCCGAGTGACTAGTGCGGTGTAAGAGCACTAGACTGTTCAACTATGAGCATGCAACCATACCCCCGCAACCCAATCGAAAAACGTAAGCAAGAAGTACGCAAGAACTCCCGCAACGCAGTTGTCAGTGTTGGCGGTGGCATCGTAGGCGGTGCGGCTCTGTGGCTAGTGTTCGGCTCTGCATTCTTTATGGGACTTGGATTGATCATCGCCGTGGTCGGCGGTTTTTATTACTACAACAAGGTCCAAAAGATCATTAACGAAAAAGACCGTTACTAGTTAGAAATCTATGTCAGACACTGATGGATTACCTGTCCGCATCGACGCGTGGGTGTGGGCAGTTCGTTTATATAAAACCCGGTCAGAGGCTGCCGAAGCCTGCAGGGCAGGGCACGTCAAGCTAAACAACAACGCGGTCAAACCTGCCCAACAAGTGGTGCCAGGTGACCGCGTGCGCGTGTGGGTAAACCACCGCGAGTTTGATGTGGAGGTGCTGCGCACCATCAAGAAGCGAGTCGGAGCCTCGGTGGCCCGAACCTGCTACGTTGACCACACCCCGCCACCACCACCGATGGAAGTGCTGGCGTCGATTCCTCGCCGTGACCGTGGAGCCGGACGGCCCACCAAGAAGGAACGGCGAGAAATGGAACAGTTCAGGGGAATGTCCTAAGACCTTCTTAAGCCTGCTTGGTCAAGATGTCCTTCACCAGCGGAATAACCTCAGTGCCATACAACTCAATGGACTTCAGCAAGTACTCATGAGGGGTCTGGCCACTGGCGTATTTGAGGGTAAAGCGATCAAGATCAAGCACTGAAATGGTTTTGGCGATCTTCTTTGCGACCGTCTCAGGGGAACCGATGTATAAGGAACCGTGATCGATTTCGCGTTCAAACTGCATTGCATCCGCAGGAGCCCAACCGCGTTCAGCACCGATCTTGCGTTGGAGTTCCAACCAATCATTAAGTGCTAGCTCACGGGCTTCCTCATCAGTTGCCGCAATGAGTCCAGGGGAGTGCACACCAATGGGCTTTTGAGGCTGCCCGAACTGTTCGTTGGCACGCTTGTACAGATCCACATACGGGCGGAAACGCTCAGGAGCACCGCCGATGATGGCAAGCATCAACGGGAAACGATACTTAGCAGCGCGCACGACTGATTCTGGGCTGCCACCCACTGCAACCCAAGCGTGAATGCCATTCTCAGTTGGTGGGTAAAGCATCTGGTTTTCCAACGCCGAGCGGGTCTCACCATGCCAGGTCACGCCCTGACCACGGCTGTCGGCCTCAAGAATCTTCGCGAACAAATCAAGGCGTTCACTAAACAGCTGCTCGTAGTCCTGAAGATCAAAACCAAACAATGGGAAAGACTCAATGAAGGAACCGCGTCCCAAGGTGATTTCGGCGCGACCGTTGGACAGTGCATTCATGGTGGAATAACGCTCAAACAGGCGAACAGGATCATCAGAGGACAGCACAGTCACGGAAGAGGTGACTTTGAGTCGCTCAGTGGATGCGAGGATAGCTGTCATGACGATGTCAGGTGCAGAAACTGAGTATTCCTCACGGTGGTGCTCTCCGATGCCGATGATATCCACCCCGACTTTGTCTGCCATCTTGGCTTCATCAATGATGTTTCGAAGTGTTTGTGCAGGGGAGACCGGGTTGCCCTGCAGGTCGATGGCGTTGTCGCCGAAGGTGTCGAGGCCGAAGGAGACGTTTTTCATTGCTTTCCTCACGTTGTTGATCAGACTTATTAAAAGAGTTTGTAGATATATCAACAATATGGGGTTGGTGGTATTCCCGCAAGGTTTTTAGGTGTTCTCATTTGGCGGTGGAAGAAAGTGCCTAAGGTGGGGGCTGTGAAAGCAGCAAACGATATGGTTTGGGGGCCACGGGGACGAAACTTCCTGATGAACCTTGCAGTGGCTTTTGACGACGGTTCCGTTGAAGGATCAGGACTTCGCCCGCTAGAACATGCCTCGTGGTGGTTAGACAGGGAAGCTGAATACAACACGCGGAGACGCGGAATTGCACCTCAATACACCGTGTTAGCTAGAGCTAAGAAGGTTGCACCGTTATTAGAGCAGGTTCCGTTGATCGAGCTGACTCCGAAGCTGATGTACGACGCGCTTGACTCTACGGTGACTAACGCTGCGTATTGGCAACCGCTGACGAATACAGATTTACTCTTGGCTACTCGGCCCATGAGACCAGGTCTTCGTCGCATCGCTTTGCACTTGCAGCGATCACCACTTTTGAAGTCATGGGCAGAGCAGTTTCGTCCAGGTGGGCAATCCAGCGTGAGTTGGAAGGCTACGGGGTCCAATCATCGACCGTCATCAGTCCATGAGGTTCTAAACACATGGCGGGTGGAGGAAATGAATCCATCTTTATGGTGGTCAACGCCACCACAGACACTGATCCGGACCTCTGGGAAGTTGGAAGACAGGATTCCAGGGAGTTTACGATTCGTGGAAGATGGCTTCGGATGGAACACAGGACAGATACGGCAAGCCACAATATTGCCCGAAGCTCAGGTATTTACAATCAATGGACCAGATGATTGGGCATCCTTATGCAGACGCTTCCCACTCGATTTACCAATGTCCAACGCGCCAAATTGGACGATGGCAACTGGCTATCCTCACAAATGGGTTATCCCAGACTATGTACAAGTAGCCAAGCATTATGATGGCGTGCATTTGAACATTCAAGGCTATCTAGCTACAGCTGGGCGAGTGGTTGTTACCGATGGCAATCGAGCCGGAATACTGGCTGGCTGGGATCCTGGGCAAACCTATTGGCTTACTGATGTAGTTGAGCTAGGGGAGCCGGTAACCTGGAGAAACCATAGCCAGACCCAGGAAGATCAAGACTGGAGACCCCTAAAAATGCATTAACCCCGGCGATTTAGTTCGTATTCCAGACTTTTGAGTCCAGCCAAACCAGGGATCGTTCCGGGGCTTTTGATAACCATGGTGACAAACTTCGAACAGTTTGTCCAGTTCCTCGCAGCGTCCAAGGGGTCGCCCAGATTGCTTCGGATCAGCTGGAATTCTAGATTTCGTCGGTGTAATTGCGCGGTACCGACTAAGCTCTTTCGGCCCCGCGCTGCTCTAAGTATACGGTGGTGGTCTGTATTCGTCGGAAATATCTAAGGCCGAATCCCACACTTCAATCGCTATTGGCCATCTCATGCAGGCCAGCGAGAGAAGCCGGTAACTTGGAGAAACAATAGCCAGACCCAGAAGAGCAGACTGGAGAGCTTCGAGGATTTAGTGCTCCTGTGCATTTATTCGGGTCACTTCAACGTTGAAAAGCATAGGAATGTGGAAGTTCATGAAGACTCAATACGTATGTACCACTTATTTCATCGCTGCACCCGAGGATGAAGACGAGGCGTACCAAACTTATCGCAGCCGAATGAACTCTTTGGCAGCATTGAACGGCGCTGACGTAGTTTCAGTGGCAGATGGCCTACGGATGGAAGTAGACCAGGATATTTGGGGAAGCCTTGCTGAGCAGTATCAGATTGAGCAAGAAGGCCTGTATCCCACTGGTCACAACTTGTACTTTGTTGTCACCGTGGTGAACCTAGATGATTCAGATGAGGTTTATGACCGAACAATGGAGCATCTGATTATGGATGACCCTTATGTGCGAGTGGATCGTTTCCCAAGCACTGTCCATGCCAGCACCCAGATCATGTTGTAGAAAAAGAAAAAGCACCACCCCACAAAGTATGGGTGGTGCCGCTGCGTTTAAGTTCGCAGACTTTTTAAGTCAAGGAGTGTCCTAGATAGAGCTCAGGCTCCAGTCAGCTGGTGGGAAATTGATGCCCATTGGACGGAAGAAATCAGCGACGGTCAGGCCCCACACGTGGAGGAAGTCTGCGAGCATCGGGAAGTCAGTGATGGATGACCCCATAGTATTTGGCTCCTTGCTTGGTATATAAAAATGATCTGCTGCACTAGCGTAACAGGTGTTTTAGTGCATTGTAGGTTGTGGGACTCCGCGTGTTTTAGCCGGGGCTAACTTTGGGGGAACTTTAGTTTGGTGGTTCCACAAGATGAGCTTGGGTCATGAGCTCTAGCTTGCGTTTTAGCTGCCTGTGGCGTTTGGCGTTGAGTGGTTGGGAGTCGGTGGCGACGGTGGCATCGATGTGTGATTGGCCAAATCGTTTGAGTAGTAAATCGTCGATGATGCGGATCTGGCCTGGGTGGAAGCGGTAGTTCATTACTTTCAACAGCACTTCAATGTCGGTGGGGTTGAGCAGCTCGCGCAGCTGCACCACAGAGGTAATGGAGTTGGCCACCAGGATGTCTTCGAGGAAGCGGTAGTTTGTGGAGCGTGGGCGGGGGAAGCGGTTGCCAATGAGCATGGCAAGAACGCCGGGAAGTGTCTCTGCGGTGAGTTCGACGGATTCATCAGCAACTCGGCTGGTTTCTTTGAGTGCGGCGATTTGGTCGAATTGTTGGTCCGCTAATTCGATGAGTCCGGCAGCGAGGGTGAACATGCGGTCTACTTCTGCGCTGAAGTCTTCTGGGTTGGACACATCGGCGCGTTTATAGCGGATATCGTGTTCGAACTCTGCCCAGGCGTGTTGCAGCACGGTGCGCACCTGAACTTCAAAGACGAGGCCTTTGTAGTCCTGGAGGTCATCGGAGGTGTCATCGACTTCCAGAATCAGGTGGTGGGAGCCGTAACCAAAGCCGCCTGAGATGCGAGTTTCAGCGGCTTTGTCTACGGATTTGTGGACGATGAAGGAGTCTTGGAGCACTTTTAGGGCCACGGGTATTTCCGTGGAGTGGTACGTGGTGATCCGAACACCGATCATGTCGTGGATGTCTTTGCGCGGATCAGGGTAGATCAACGAGCCATCGTTGCGACGCTTGCGAGCCTTGGCTTTCAGGCTTGACCATTCTTTGATGCGTGTGGTGACGCGATCGAAGGTGACACCACCGTCCGTAAGTAATTCTTCAATTGCTAGGAGGAATTCGACGTCGGCCATGGGATGGGCACGTCGGAATTCGTGGTAGTAACTGCCAAATTGGGAGAGAGTGTTGTCAGACATATCGATCGTTCATAGTAGCGCCGCTAACTTTCCTGTGCAGGGATCAAAACTCACTATCGGGTACTAAAACCAACAAAGATACGGGTAGATGTGAGAACAAATCGGTGGCTGGGACAACACCACTGAAGCGTTGCCCGGTGAGCCTGTCTTCCCATTGTCCACCAGGAAGCGTGACGGTGGTGTCATACCATCCGCCACGGTCTTCCAAGATCAGTGGTCGACGGGTAGCAAGAGCAATGATGTTGAGGTGGTTTCGGTCTGTACCGCGGGCGATGCCCATGATGTGGGATTCTGCGCGACCTTCGCCAAATACTGCCTGATGATCTCCACCAACAAAGCTTGCACGAAATTCAGCACGCAACTCGAGGGATTTATGGACCACGGCCATTTTGGCGATGTCGGCGTTATCCACCAAGTCTTCTACCGAATTAACCTGCGTCCAATCCCAGGTTTGCAGGCGCTCCAGGACTTGTTCTCTGGCGGTGTAATCAACAAAGCGTCGGTTATCGGGATCTACCAGGGAGTCTTCTAAAAACTCAGTTCCTTGGTAAGTGTCGGGGATTCCAGCGCCCACCATTTGCAGCAGTTTCCTGCCTAAGGAGATTTGCACAGAGCCACGGTTGATGTGGGAGACAAATTCGGTGATTAGTGAGGTGGAGGGTCCGTCGAAAAGCGCTTCCACCCAATCGCAGACCGCAGCCTCGAAGGACTCGTTGGGGTCCACCCACGTGGTTTTTGTGGATGCTTCGCGGATAGCTTTTAGGGCGTATTCCCTGAATCGATCGCGCAGCGCATCGGTGATCACGCCGTCGGCGGGCCATACGCCCAGCAGGTTTTGTAGGAGGAAACTGCCCGTTGCGCCGTCTGGCGCGGGGAGCACCGCGAAAACACGATTGACCAGCTCGGAGTACATATCGGGGACTTCAGACAGGGAGATGATGCGGGCGCGGGTATCTTCGCCACGTTTGGTGTCATGCGTGGACAAGGTGGTCATGGTGCGTGGCCACAGCAGGCTGCGTTCTTCCTGCAGCAAGTGGAATTCTGCAGCGGAGACGCCGAATCTCCCCGGCGCGCCACCGACTTCTTGCAATGCAACGAGCCTAGATGCGCGGTAGAAGGTGGTGTCTTCCACACCTTTAGCCATGACGGCGCCGCAGACTTGAGCGAAGCGGATTTTGGCCTCGCCATTGCCAAGTAGGGCGGCCGCGATGAGGTCGAGTGCGTCACGCCGGGAGGGGAAGCGTTTGGACATCTCCGCGATGACGGTGGCGGTGGTGCGTGAGAGGGAGATGTAGTCGGCGCGGTAGACGGGCATGGCGGCGACTAATTCGATGATGGTTTCGCTAAGTTTGTCTTCGGTGACGTTGGTGCCTGCGGTGGAGAAGTTATCGCGGCGCATGGCGCGGGCGAGCCTTAAGATTTCGGCTGCGAGTTCTTGTTGGGCGACGACTCGTTTGAGGCTTTCCTCCGTGGATTTGAGGGCGCGTTCATCCCAGGTGGATCCACTGTGGGTCAGCGCCAGCATGGAGAATTTGTCCTCAGATTCTCGGGAGATAAACACGCCGTCGAGTTCACGGAGGGCGTCGTAGCCAGTGGTGCCATCAACGGCCAGGCGGGGATCGAGTGGTTCATCAACGCTCAAGATCTTTTCGATGATCAGCCAGCGGTCAGGTCCAATGAGGTCGCGGAGTCTGTGCAGATATCCAAAAGGATCGGAAAGCCCGTCGGGGTGATCGACGCGCACGCCGTCAATGAGGTCTTCCGCCACCAATTCGCGCAGCAGACGATGAGTATGTTCAAACACTAAGGGATCTTCTTGCCTGATGCCAGCCAACGTATTCACGGAAAAGAAGCGACGGAAGTTGATCACGCCATCGCGCCAGAACTGCAGGCGGTAATGCTGGCGCTTGTAGACTTCTTGCGGTGTCCCTTCTTCGGTACCAGGCGCGATTGGGAAGAGGTGGTCAAAATATTTGAGCACTTTCTCTCCATCAAGCTCCGCGAATTCCAGCTTGTCTTCATCGCCTTCAGCACCCAGAATCGGCATGCCCAGCTTGCCACCAGAACCGTTGTCTTCGTGCCAGTCAATATCGAAATAGAACTCAAAAGCGGAATCTTTGCCGTTTTTTAGAACATCCCACCACCAAGGATTCAAATGTGGAACGGCAACACCTAAATGGTTGGGAACAATATCAATGATGATGCCCATGCCCAACTCGTGTGTAGCTGCGGCAAGATCTCGAAGACCCTCCATGCCACCGAGCTCTTCATTGATGGTGGTGGGATCAATGACATCGTAGCCATGATTGGAATCTGGCATGGCCGTAAAAATAGGGGAGAGGTACAGGTGGCTGATGCCTAGCTTCTTCAGATAGGGAAGCTGGGCTTTGGCCTGCGCAAAACCAAATGAACGCCCGGCGCTATCTGCTTGAGGTCCTCGCATTTGAAGCCTGTACGTTGCGGAAATTGGACGTGCCATGATGAAACACCCTTAAAAGTTAGGCAAAATCGTGCGGTACGTCCTCGATCTTAGTGTTCACGCATTCCCGGCGTGGGAAAAAGATTTACGCAGCAAGTGCTACAAAGGCTGGCTGGTAAGGGCAAGGAAAGCCGTGCCTATAAACAAGAAGCTTATCGACGATACCCTCCACACCACCCACTTCCAGCAAGCTTCGCGCCCACCGTTCAAATTCAAAGATCCCTGGATCACCAGCAGGAATAGCGATGAGTGTGTGTGAATTCGGAGCAAGATACAGCGGTGCTGGTCCCAGTCGTAATTCAAGATGACGATTCAACACTGTAAAGGTTTGAGGATGCGCCAACCATGCAGTAATTGGCGCGCCGGGAACTCTGATTTCTAATGCAGACGAGGCGATGGTTGTGGTCGTTTCTGCGTCCCGAAGATCAAATCGAATACCCTCAGGAGTAGTAGCACACTTTAATAAATTGGTGGCTGATTGATCCCACGCTTGCCTGGTGGTCAGCCCCACTTCAGCGAGAGCCCGGTAACTGAGTGTGACTTTCCCGCTGTGCAACCCCATACACAGATCGTGGGAAAGGTTCAGCATTGCTGGGTTATCGCAGAAACCATCTGTGCTTAAACGTGCGGTGTGGGCCCATTGGTGATTGTGCAGTCGAGGCTGAATCTTTGATGCTCGAATAGGTACTTTCATGTCGTCCCCTTTAAGAAAAATGTGTTCTTAAAAGGGTTGGACTTGAAAAGTTGGCTAAAGGTTCCCGAGTTTTAGAAAATTCTTTTAAAACGGGGGCTGTTCATCTAACCCCAGAGCCGTAAACAGCTGCTTTTCATCCCAGATCTGGATGTCCTGTCCTTTTTCTTTCAACTCCTCAGCACGTTTTTGCTTACTGGTAATCGTTGCCCACGGGCCAGCAACCAAAATGGTGGTCTTCTTAGTCACGTTCTTACCGATCAGCGCACCTTGATCAGCGATCCGCTGCCACAGCGCACCCTTTTCATATGGCTCGAAATCACCAGTCAAGGTCACATTCTGGCCATAGAGAATGCTCGACGGATCAGCATCGGGATTGGGATCTGGAATGACCTCAGGGGTAGCCACCTTGTCCCACGGTGCACGGCGGCCAGATTGCTTTTTTGGCTCCGCCTTCGGGGTTTCCCACGCTGGATCAACAGCTGGCTGCACGGGGACTTCGGTCTTGCCTGCATCCAAACCAAAGTTTCGACGCTGCAACGCAACGTTAGCTCCAGAACGATCCTTCAGCACCGGATACACCCGGGCGTTATCCACGGTTCCCATGGTGAAACCACGGCTGTGAACGAAATCCACAAAGCTGCCCTCAAAGCTGTGGCGCTTTGCCAACGCAATGGTAATCGCAGCACACGCGCGAGCATCTTCAGCAGCATCGTGGTGGTTTTTCAGCTCAAACCCTAAATGACTAGCCACCGTTGGAAGCTTATGGTTTTCCACCTGCAGCTTCTCATTGCGTGCCAACGTCAACGAGCAGCCATAAATCATCTCTGGGACATCGATCCCTGAGGCAGCACACGCGCGCGACAATGCGGTGAAATCAAACTGCGCATTGTGAGCAACCAACGGCAAATCCCCAACGAACTCCACCATCTTGGGCACAAGGTCTGCAAAACGAGGCTGATCAGCAACCATCTCTGGGGTGATGCCGTGAATACCAATGTTGATCTCATTGAAGAAATTCAGGCTCTCAGGAGGAGTACACAACCATGACTCCGAAGATTCCTCCACACCATCGACGTACTTGACCAAACCAATCTGGCAGATGGAACCCCAATCATCATTGGCCGTCTCTACGTCAAAGCCCACGAAATTCAGACCAGCAACAGTAGATGGAGCTGAAGGCACTACTGGGGCTCCGCCACCCAGGTGCTGTGGCTTTTCACCCTTCAACACAGCATCAATATCAGCTGCCAGCGCAGCTAAATCTGCCGAACTATTTGGGGCAAAGGCGATGGATTTATCCACGCCCTCCAGGTTTAAAAAGCCGTGAGTAAAAGCAGTGGGATCCTGCACAGATACTCCAGAGACCTGTGTCAGATCAACCGATTCCGATTGTGCGCTGGACTTAGAAAGAGCAGCAAGAAGAGGGGAATAAGAGATGGTGAGGGTGGAATCATCCAAAGAGATGGATGCGCCGTAAGCCGCGATCACAGGTGTGGTCCTTTCGATCTGAATCAATGGACACCACCCTACTAGGTGGGGTGGACATCATTTAAGCGCGCCGGGGAATTCAAGAAGATTCTGGACGTGGGTGTGTAACGTTCAAACCAAAAATCACGACGCATTAAGTAACAGAGACTTAAATTAAGAACTCCGAACAACAACTTCGGATTGTTTCATTTTTGAGGATGAAAGAGCTTTTCAATGAACGTACAGTTTGAATCAGACATGGCCGTCCAACCAGGAAACACCATGGAAGCTACCGTCACCGACATTCGTGATGCCAAGCGTAAAACAACCCAGCTTGATTCAGTAACGCCGTTTAAGAAGAATTGCCCGAGCCGCACCTTGCTCGACACCATCAGTGACAAGTGGGCGGTGCTGATCCTGCTCAGCATGGAAAATGGTCCACAGCGCAATGGTGAAATCAAAGATCAGGTCCAAGGAATTACCCCAAAGATGCTCACCCAGCGTCTTGGAGTGTTGGTGGAAGACGGACTGGTCACTCGCACCTCCCACGCAGTTGTGCCGCCTCGTGTGGATTATCAGCTCACCGATCTGGGTGCTTCTGTCATTGAGCCTTGCCGTGCGATGTATTCCTGGGCAGTGGAGAACATTAAGCAAGTGGAGGCCTACCGCTCAGCATAAGAACACTTGGCAAACCTCACGGTTTCCACCAGTTAAGATGTTGTGAGACAAATCCAAACATAGAAGGGCTGTGCATTCTCATGGTTTCAACCACAACATCTCGCTCAATCGCTGGACTGTCAGTGCTTGTGGCAACAGCACTAATCGCTGGCTGTAGTTCCGCAGAGGATGGGACGGTTGACTCGGGGAGCAGCACAGAGGTCACCACAACCCAAAGCAAGGAAGGTTTTCCTGTCACCGTCACGTTTGCCCCAGAAGCACCTGTGACCATTGAGGATCAACCAGAGCGCATCGTCAGTTTGTCCCCAGCGATTACAGAAACCTTGTTCGCTGTCGGGGCAGGGGATCATGTCGTCGCAGTGGATGAATACTCAAACTACCCAGAGGACGCACCGCTGGTGCAGGGTCTGTCTGGTTTTACTCCCAATGTGGAGTCCATCTTGGATTACGATCCTGACCTGGTCGTGTTGATGTCTGCAGATGATTCCATTTTGACCGGCCTGGATGCTGCAGGAGTGGATACTTTAGTGATCCCCGCAGCAGAGAACTTGGATGAGACCTACTCCCAGATTGAACAAGTAGGTCGAGCCACCGGATTTGAAGATCAAGCAACAACGGTTGTTGATCAGATGAAAACCGCCATTGATGCTGCAGTTGCCACAGTTCCTGAAGAGGTAAAAGAGCAGGGCTTAACCTACTTCCACGAGCTGGGCAGTGATTTGTTCACTGTGTCAGAGCAAACCTACATCGGTCAGATTTACGACATGTTTGGTCTCACCTCTATTGCTGACGGTGGCGACGCTTACTCGCAGCTATCCAACGAAGCAATCATTGCGGCAAACCCTGATCTGATTTTCCTCAGCGATGCCAAGGCCGAAAACCTCACTGCAGAAGATATTGCGGCGCGTCCAGGCTGGGACACCATTGATGCAGTAGCCAATGGACGTATCTACATTTTGGACGATGATATTGCTTCCAGGTGGGGACCTCGCGTATCCCAGCTGGTGGAAGAAATCGCAGCGCAGTTGAATCAGCTTGCTTCTTCTGAAGCTGTGCCGGCCGCTGCTTAAGTTTTCGTGCTGAAGAGAATTTTCCTCAACCCCTGGGTGGCTACCGCGTTGTCGGTAGTCATTTTGGGGTTTGTGGTGCTGTTTTCAGGTTTTAGCGGTGTTATTGATTTAAGCCCCACAGCAGTGATTAGACATTTGAGTGGGCAGGACACGCTCACCCCTCGAGATCAGGCCATCTTCTTTGATATCCGGCTGCCTCGAATTATCGCTGGTGTCATTGTCGGAGCAACGCTGGCTATTTCTGGTGCTTCTTACCAAGCGGTATTTAGAAACCCGCTGGCTGATCCTTATTTGTTGGGTGTGTCCGCAGGTTCTGGCCTTGGTGTCACGGCAGTGATTGTTGGCGGTACCGTGCTGGGATTTTCTGCACCGAGCATCGGCGTGATTGGTGCAGCATTTGTAGGTGGTGTTGCCGCAGTACTTGCCACGCTGATGGTGAGTCGGGGAGTAGGACAGGGATCATCAACCACCGTGGTTATTTTGGCGGGCGTGGCGGTTGCTGCTTTTGCCAGTTCCATCCAGACCTATATTCAGCAACGACACATCGATACGGTGGCGCGCGTATATGTGTGGATGTTGGGCAACCTCAATGTCACCAACTGGATGTCGATCTTCATCGTGGCTGTGGTGGCGGGACTATGCGCGGCCGTGATCATGTCCTGCGCCAGGTTGTTAGACGTGATGGCTGTTGGTGATGTGGAAGCCCGCACATTGGGCGTCGATCCAGGCCTCGTACGCATTGGCATTGTCATCGTGGCAACCCTTGGTACAGCTGCAGTGGTATCCATTTCCGGTCTCATCGGGTTTGTGGGCATCATTGTTCCGCACGCCCTGCGCCTAATTGTTGGCCCGGGGCATCGGATTTTACTGCCACTGTCTTTCGTATGGGGTGCCATTTTCCTCGTGTTGGCAGATACCGCAGGGCGAACATTGATGGCTCCTCAGGAACTTCCCGTGGGTGTGGTGACAGCTGCACTCGGCGCACCGTTCTTCTTATTTATTTTGCGCAGAACCAGCAGACAACGAGTTCCAAAAAGGAGTGCTTAAGTGGCGATCATTGAATGCGAAGACATCACGGTTCGCCACCCACATGCGCCCACACCTGCGGTTTCTGGGTTGAGCACCTTTGTAGAACAAGGGGAATGGCTTAATATCGTAGGTCCCAACGGCTGCGGAAAGAGTACGTTGCTGCACGCTTTTGCTCAGGTACTGTCACTGGAATCGGGAAGGCTGAAAATGGGGGAGGGGGACGTCGAAAAGCATTTTGCTTTTGGTCTTAAAGCTGCGAAGCAGCGTCGCTTTTTCGCGCGTACCGTGGCCCTCATGCCACAGAATCCTACTATTCCTGCAGGTCTGAGCGTTTTTGATTATGTGCTGCTGGGGCGTCATCCGCACAGTTACGCGCCGGGGCGTGCTGATGATGAGATCGTGAAGCGGTGCCTCGCTGATCTGAAATTGGAGCATTTCAGCGACCGCGGCTTAGACGAATTGTCCGGCGGCGAGCGTCAACGCGTCAGCCTTGCCCGCGCGCTCGCCCAAGAACCGCGCATCGTGCTTCTCGACGAGCCGACCTCCGCGCTTGACATCGGCCATGCGCAGGAAACGCTTGAGCTTATCGACGCCATCCGGCACCGACTCGGCCTCACCGTGATCGCGGCGATGCATGACCTCACCCTGACTGCGCAATACGGCGATCGGGTGCTCATGATGAATGGTGGCCGCAAAGTTTTCGAGGGCACTGCAGCCGAAGTGCTCACCGCGCAGCGGATTTCGGAGATTTATGATGCCACTGTGATTGTTGAGGTTATTGATGGGCGTCCCGTGGTGATTCCGCAGCGGTCGCACTGACCTGTTGTGGCAGACCAGACTATTTGACCGAATTCGATGCGCCGGAGGATTTTCGGTCACCTGGTGTGGTCGAGCTGAAAACTCAGCGATTCCAGCTCCAATTGCGCTAAAAATACATAGGCCTCCATGCGCGTCTAAAGGATTGGAACTGGCAACTCCAGACGGTGTGCACCTTCGGTATTTTCGACCTCTTAAATCGCCTTCTGTGGCCGAGGGCCTGTGGTGCGCCGTGTGATCAATGTTGGGGTCAGCACCGCAGAAGTTTCGGTGTGATTGTTGATCTGATTGATCGTGACATCAATGGCTTTCGCCGCGATTGCTTCGGAGTCCTGCGCGATGGTGGTCAAGCCGATGTGGTCGAGGCTGGCAAGGCTTGAGTTGTCGTATCCCACCACGGAGATTTCTTCGGGGACGTGGATGCCGCGCTGCCATAAGATGTCGAGCACGCCGAGGGCTACTCGGTCATTGAATGCGAGGATGGCGGTGGCGTCAGTTCCGGAATCCAGAATCTCTGAGATTGCTTGGGCTCCTGCTGCTTCGCTGCTGCCACCAGGGACTATGCGGGTGGTGCCGGCGAAGGAATCAATGTGCGCTTTGAACACTTCTGATCGTTCCTGGGTGCCAGGGGCGTCGCCACCATCGATGTAGATGATGTGTTCGTGGCCTAATTCGATGAGGTGGTTGAGGGCTAATTGGGCGCCAACTGCGTCGTCGACATGGACGGAACTGACTTTGGGGGTTCCGGAACCGCGGGCAATTACTTGGACGGGAAGTTGCTGTGCGATTGTTTCCAAATCACTAGGTGACATGCGAGATCCTAGAAGAATTACTGCTTCGCATCGTTCCCTGATCAGGGCGTTGACGGCATCTTTTTCAGTGCGAGTCGGTGTGATCGCGCTAAGGTACAGGTCGAAGCCATGTTTTCGGGCGGTGGGATAGAGGTGTTCGACGATATCGCCGTGGAATGCTTGGTGCATTTCGAATGCCACACCGATGAGTCCGGAGCGGTTTTGGCGAAGTTTTTGGGCTCGTCGATCAGGAATGTATCCGAGTTCGGCGGCTTTTTCTTTCACATGGTTGCGGGTGGATTCACTTGCTCCGGGGGCATCGCGAAACACGATGGAGACCAGCGCAGTGGATACTCCAGCAGCTTTTGCCACATCAGCCATTGTCGGTCGCTTTGACGCCATATCTACCTCTTTTTCTTAATCTCTTACATCTTTACAGGAAACCCCTTGACGGCATCAATGGGTGGTATCTAGTATCTACTAGAACGTTATAGTAGAACGTTCTAGTAAAACTTGGAAGGATGAAAAATGTCAGTCAAACTTGCCCTCATCGGTGCTGGACGCATCGGATCAAATCACGCACGCCTGATCACAAACCACGTGATCGGCTCTGAACTGGTCGCCGTCGTTGACCCAACTCCCAACGCAGAAACCCTCGCTGATGAATTGGGCGCCGTTGCGTTCTCTAACCCAGATGACGTCCTGACCCGCGATGACATTGACGCGGTTTTGATTGCTACACCAGCACGAACCCACGCGGATCTCGTGGTCAAAGCAGCGGCAGCGGGCAAGCACGTGTTTGTGGAAAAGCCCATGGCCGTCACCCTCGAGGACGCAGATCGTGCCATCAACGCAGCACGCGAAGCAAACACTGTCCTGCAGGTGGGCTTCAATCGTCGTTTCGCGGCAGGTTTCGCTGCAGCACGCGCACGCATTGACGCAGGCGATATCGGCACCCCACAGCTGCTTCGTTCCGTGACCCGCGATCCAGGACCATTCACCGCTGACCCCAACAAGATCCCTCAGTGGACCATCTTCCTGGAAACCCTCATCCACGATTTCGATGCGCTGTGCTACCTCAACCCAGGCGCAACCCCAGTGGAAGTAACCGCTCACGCTGATTGCCTCGTCGTTCCAGAAGCTGCTGGCACTGGCTTCCTCGACACCGCAGTGGTGACTGTCCGTTTTGATAACGGAGCAATTGGTACTGCAGAAGCAAGCTTCAGCGCAGCCTATGGTTATGACGTTCGCGGTGAAGTCTTCGGATCCAAGGGCATGATGACCGCAGGCGACGCGCGCGCAACCAACATGACTTTCTACGGCGCTGAGGGCATCGCGGCTGCCACCTCACGCGCGGATACCGATCTGCTCTCCGATGCTTACCGAGCTGAATTCCAAGCTTTCGTCGACTCCATCCGTACCAACACCCCTTCCAAGGTTCCAGGCGAAGCTGCACGCACCGCACTACTCATCGCACTCGGCGCCATCCGAAGCGTAGAAACCGGCGCAACCATCAACCTTGCTGAAAGCATCGAGGTTTAACCATGACTTTTAAACTCGCAGCATGCGCAGAGATGATCTACCAGGACCTGCCTTTCGAGGAGAGGGTCAAGACGATCTCTGATCAGGGATTCCTCGTGGAAATTTGGGACTGGTCCACAAAAGACATCGATGCGCTCGTGGCAACAGGCGCGGAATTTTCCTCCATGACGGGCTACCTGCGCGGGGATCTGATTACTGAACAGGGCCGCGCGGAGCTCTTGGCAACCGCTTCGGAGTCCTTGGCGGTGGCGGAAAAGCTCAACTGCCCCCGGCTGAATCTGCATGGAACTGGCCTTGGACCGCAGGGACTACCTGTTACTCCCATTGAAGTGGTTACCCCAGAAATGTGGCTCTACGCTGCTGAAACGCTCCGCCAGATCGCTGAGCTGGGGGAGCGCGCAGGCAAGGTTTTCGTGCTGGAAAACCTCAACCTCGCAGTCGATCACCCCGGCACTCCTTTTGCCAAGGCCACTGACACTTTGGCGCTGGTCAAGGCTGTCAATCACCCGAATCTGCGCCTCAACCTGGATTTGTACCACGCCCAGATTGGCGAAGGAAACCTCATTGAGCTGCTCCGTGAGGCGCAGCCATTCATCGGCGAAATCCAGGTTGCCGATGTCCCCGGCCGCATGGAACCCGGCACCGGCGAGATCAACTACCAGGGCGTCGCGAAAGCTCTCGCCGCGATGGGCTACGACGGCGTCATCGGCATGGAGGCGTGGGCATCGGGCGACTCCAGCGACGCGCTGCAGGCGTTGAAGTCAGCGTTCACGGTCTAAATTGCTTATCGACGCACCCCTCCATTTCAGATCCCTATTGGGCTCTCTTCTGCAAAATGATGCCAACCGCACCTAAGTGATCTTTATGCTCGGTGAAAGTCTTTCGCATTCCGAGCACTCGCTTGCGCAGATCCGGTTGGCTAATCACGTTCCTCACAATCGTGAAGACACCTTTTAGCCCTTCATCCTTCAGGTTCCGCTTGAGGGATAGAAGGGCCATGTCGGCTTGGCGAATATTAATCACATCGAACCCTGCCTCACGCGCCAACGCAGCCCATTCCGGCACCGTGATGGGGCGGGCATTGACTTTGATGGAACGAGCCAGCGCCTTAGCAATATCCTCTTTCACCGCAGTGGAGACATTGTCAGGCACCAGCGACAGCTCGTGAATGCCGTACAGCCCGCCTGGTTTCAGAATTCGAGCTGCCTCGCGCATCAGCTCCAACTTGTGCTTATCGGTCTGCATGGTCAACATCGCTTCGCCGATGACAACATCAAACGAGTCGCTTTCAAGGCCAGTATCGGTGGCATTTGTATTGCGCACCTCGTGAGGACCCGCAGGTAAGATCGCACGTACATTCGCGCATGCATCCGCGTCGCTATCCACTCCGATGTAGCGAGCCGGACCCTTGCCAAGGATGTCACGTGCAGTCACGCCAAGTCCTGGAGCAAATTCCACCACGGTAGCACCGGTCAAAGAAAGGTTCTCCAGCAGGAACTGCGTTGTTTCACGACCTCCAGGGCGCAGCACTTTCTTTCCAAGCCTGGCAAGGATCCAATGTCCACCAGCACGTTCTGCGGAGTGGGTTGATTCTGGGATGATAGGTTTCGTAGTCATAAGGTAAACCTTACTTGATTAACCTTAGAAAAATCCGTGTTTAATCCGTGAGTTCCACCTCAGCAAAAATGGTGCCGCAGGAACATCCCTGCGACGCCACTTTCGGTGTACTACTTCTCTTCTTCGTCCGCTTCAGGCTCCTCTGAAGCTACCTCAGCCTGCTCGGAGTCAGATTCAGTGTCAGGCTCGGTGTCGGGCTCAGTCTCGACCTCTGCCGCTACTTCATCTTGTGGCAGCTCTTGTGGTTCTTCCGCTACCTCATCGGCAATCGCATCAGCACCGTGTTGATGGGCCAATTCAGCTTCCTGAGTCGAAGCACGTTCTGCCGCAAGGTGGAGAGCCTCAGCAGCATCTTCAGCTTCCTTTGCTGCCGCCAGTTCCAATTCGCGCTTCTCAGCAGCTTCCTTCTCTGCCGCAAGTTCTTGCTCACGCTTTTCAGCAGCGATCTTTTCCTCAAGCTTGGTGTAGTCCGGAGCCTCCACCTGGCGCAGCAGCATCGTGGAACGGGCAGGAACAGTGATGGTTCCGCCAGCTTCGATGGTGAGATCCTCCAGCGGGTGGCCCACCGCTTCGGTGGTATCGACCAAAAGCTTCCACTTCATACCGAAATGCTCAGGAGGGAGATTGAAATCGATAGGTTCGAAGTGAGCGTTGAACATCAAGATGAAGGAGTCATCGTGGATTTTCTGTCCTCGATAATCAGGCTCTTCGATGGCATCGCCGTTGAAGAACACCTGCAGTGATTTACCGAAAGCGAAGTCCCAGTCATCTTGAGTCATCAAGGTTCCATTTGGTACCAGCCATGCGATATCGCGGTCACGAACATCGGCGCCCAAAGGGCCACCGGCAAGGAACTGCCTGCGCCTAAATACTGGGTGGTTTGCTCGGATACGCAGCAAACGCCTGGTGAAGCTCACCAAGTCAGCGTTTTCTTCAGCCTGATCCCAATTCACCCACGCCAGTTCATTGTCTTGGCAGTAGACGTTGTTGTTGCCGTTTTG
The DNA here is from genome assembly GCF_000011325.1 of Corynebacterium glutamicum ATCC 13032. Lineage (NCBI taxonomy): Bacteria > Bacillati > Actinomycetota > Actinomycetes > Mycobacteriales > Corynebacteriaceae > Corynebacterium > Corynebacterium glutamicum. Next base: position 2,224,147 of record NC_003450.3, on the reverse strand, counting down.
GGTACGGGCCATTTCATCACCGTGGGACAACATAGGGGTGCCCTGGGACAGCAACAAGGTGGTGAGGAAGTTGCGTCGTTGCTGAGCACGCAGCTGCATAATCTCAGGATCGTCAGTTGGTCCTTCGACGCCACAGTTCCAGGAACGGTTGTGTGATTCACCGTCCCGACCGTCTTCACCGTTGGCCATGTTGTGCTTCTCGTTGTAACTGACCAAGTCATTGAGGGTGAAGCCGTCGTGAGCAGTCACAAAGTTGATCGATGCAGTGGGGCGACGGCCGTTGTTTGCATACAAATCAGAGGAACCAGTTAGTCGGGAAGCGAATTCACCCAAGGTTGCTGGCTCACCACGCCAGAAATCACGGACAGTGTCGCGGTATTTACCGTTCCACTCAGTCCACAGTGGTGGGAAGTTACCCACTTGGTATCCGCCTTCGCCAACATCCCACGGCTCAGCAATGAGCTTGACCTGGGAGACCACCGGGTCTTGTTGGACCAGGTCGAAGAAGGTTGCCAGGCGGTCAACATCATCAAATTCACGAGCAAGGGTAGAGGCAAGGTCGAAGCGGAAGCCGTCGACATGCATCTCGGTGACCCAGTAGCGCAGCGAATCCATAATCAGCTGCAGTGAGTGCGGGTCGCGGACATTGAGGGAGTTACCAGTACCGGTGTAGTCCATGTAATGACGGCGATCGCCCTCAACCAGTCGGTAGTACGCCTCGTTGTCAATGCCTCGGAACGCGATGGTGGGGCCCATGTGGTTGCCCTCGGCGGTGTGGTTGTAGACCACATCCAAAATTACTTCGAGGCCCGCTTCGTGGTAGCTGCGCACCAAGCCTTTGAACTCGGCCACGGCGCCACCGGGGTTCTTGTTGGCAGCGTAATCGTTGTAGGGCGCAAAGAAGCCGAAAGAGTTGTAGCCCCAGTAGTTGCGCATTCCTAGGTCGCGGAGACGATCATCCTGCAGGAACTGGTGGACCGGCATCAATTCAATGGCAGTCACTCCCAGATCACTCAAGTATTGAATGATGGTTGGGTGGGCAAGGCCCGCGTAGGTGCCACGGAGTTCTTCAGGAACATCCGGGTGGGTCATCGTCATGCCCTTGACGTGGGCTTCGTAAATGACTGTTTCGTTGTAAGGAATACGCGGTGCACGATCGTTGCCCCAGTCGAAGAATGGGTTCACCACGACAGACTTCATTGTGTGATCAATGCTGTCTTCGGTATTGCGACCGTTGGGGTCATTTGGATTGGTGATGTCGTAAGAAAATAGTGACGGATGTCCATCAAAATCTCCATCGAAAGCACGAGCATAGGGATCAACTAGAAGTTTGTTCGCGTCGCACCGCTTACCCTCATCTGGGTTCCACGGGCCATGAACTCGGAATCCGTAGCGCTGTCCAGGTTGAACGCCAGGAAGGTAGCAATGCCAAATGTGGGCATCGCGCTCTTCGAGTGGAATTCGAGTCTCGTTGTTATCTGCATCTAATAGACACAGCTCAACACGCTCTGCAACGTCGGAGAAGAGTGCGAAGTTCGTTCCAGCACCGTCATAGGTTGAACCCAGAGGATAAGCATGTCCAGGCCAAACTTGGTACGAGTGCTCAATCGTTGATGTCATGGAACGTCATCTTATATGCCCAAGCGCGTCTAGACCCACCAGAATGATTTCTATTCCTTGATTGAATCTCTCCTCAAAGTTTGCATCGGCAGGGTTTTCTTGCGTGTCATCTCCCGCGCCAGCCGTGAACTCGTGCATCTGCAGCTGAGTTTGTTCTGTTAATACTGCACCCACCACAAAATGTAGCAGCGTAAAAGCGCCAACCTCATTAGGTTCCTTTAAAGAGTCAGAAATGAGTGATTCCAATTCTTGGCGCAATTGCTGATTACTCAGTGCGGCACTGATGACTTCCGCACCATCTTTGGTTTGCATCATCAGCGAACGCATTTCCGCGCAGGTTTCCTGCGCGGAAATGCTTGCTCGCTGCTCGTCGTTGCGCCCCAAGACAGGCGCGAGGAGATAGCGCGAGGTGGCGTCGATAAGCTCCTGCTTATTTTTAAAATGCCAATACAGCGCGCCCGGCGCGACATTTAACTGCTTTGCGACGCGGCGCATGGTCATATCCGACAAACCGAATTCGCTCAAGATCGAAACGGCTGCGCCAATAATAGATTCTTTTGATAGCTGCACAATTGCCAGCATAATGACAGGACTATATTGGGTCGTCAGCTAGATTGCTTTGCTAGGGTAATCTGCGTGAACCGTCCGGGAATTTTTAAGTTTTCCGGAGCATGTCGATGATTTATCAGGAGCAGAACTTTGTCTATTAGCCTTTCCTCAAAGAAGGTTGCTTTCGCAGCACTCATGGTCACCCCACTTCTCTTGACCGCATGTGGCAGTGATTCATCTGATACTGAAGCAGCCTCATCCAGCGCAGCGACGACGACAAATTCTTCCTCATCCAGCGCAGCGACCTCGGCGGAAGCAGCAGAAACCACCTCGTCCGAATCTGAATCTTCCGAAGCAACAACCATCAACGAAGAGCAGCAAGCACAGCTTGATGTACTGTCTCAAGAGCTGTCTGAGAACCCAATTACCTTCGCTGAAGCTGCGCCAGTTGAAAACGGCGAGACCGCTTCCCCAGAAGACACAGCTGCCATCGAGGCTCTGGTTCGCGGATACACTGACACCAACACCTTGCGTAGCTCCCTTGCGTACACCATCAACAACACCTGCACCCGCGTTCTTGAAGCCAGCGGCGCTGACGCTACCCAGCTTGATCTCAACACCATCCCTGATATCCCACTGGGTGGCGAAGGCACCGGAACTGTTGATTCCATCACCGATGTTGTGGTCAACGGCCAGGAAGCATCCGCATGGGTCGTAGCAACCGCCGGTGGAACCACCGACTCTGCAACCCAGCGCTTCTTCAACGAAGGTGGCCAGTGGAAGTTCTGCGACTAATCCACAGAGCTTAAAACTCCGGTTGTCAGTTCAGGTTGCAAAGTTAACAGTCAACGGCTGTATTCTTTAGAGCCATGACATACCCCGGCATCACCTCTGACCACAATCCTTATGATGGATACACAGGCGATGACGGGGCCGGAAACAAGCGCAACCTCCCAAACCGAAAGAAAATAAACAAATCGGTGGGAGTTTACGCTGGTGTGTTTGCCCTAACATTGGCTTTATACGCCATTGGGGGAGCCGCATGGGGACTGCTCCGACCCACTTATACCGCTTATGTTGAAGACGCTGAAACAGCCTCCATAGCGGTGGAAACCAACACTTCTTTTGCCGGCTATGCCTGGTTTGCGATCGCCACCGGTGTGCTTGCAGCAGCAATCGCATTATTCGTTTTCCTGCGCACCCCTCAACATCGAGGCCCAGTTATGCTCCTATGGCTGGGAATTGTATCTATCGCAGGTTCCGTGGCATTCCTGGTGTTTGGAAACGTGGCCTCGACGATGCTTCATGGTTCACCATCTGATTACGCCTCAGCGATCGGTGCGTCTTTCCAGGTAGCACCCACTATTACCCCTGGTGTTGCGTTTGGGGTCGCTCCATTTTTGAGTGTGTGCATGTATTGGTGCGCGGCATTTGTGACACCTGAAGAAGAGATAGACCAGGACGACGCAGGCCAGGGGACTTCGAAAGCATCGGGGTCTGAGATGACTGGGGCTAGTGGCTAGGGGCTAGATGTGCGCAAACAAAAGTACCCACACACCTCATGATCAGGTGTGTGGGCACTAAAGCTAAGCGACCATTCTTGGAAGACCTTAATGATCAGCGGTTTTTCTCCGGCCATTCCACCGTTGATGATCCAGTGGCTTCTGTGCTGATGGAATCAATCGCTTGCAAAATATGATGAATTGACAGTGCGATGTTGTGCTGTAGTTGATCGTCGTTGAGGCCTTCAGCGACAGAGACCGCGAACTCTACCCGGACCTGGAGACCCTTGTCATCAGTATGGCAAAAAGCTTTGGTAGTCAGAGAGTTTTCGTTCCACTGATTGCACATCATGAACAGTTTCATGAAGTCGCGTGTGGGGTCCATGCTGGGATCCCAGTGACCTTTCACCAGGAAAGTGGGGCCATTATCAACGAAGAAGCCTAAAAACACTTCGTTGATCCACGCGATGATGAAATCGTCTTCGCCGCTGGTTTTTACCACGCCGATGGCATGCAGTTGTGCCCGAATGCGTTCCAAGGTGACTTCCTGGGGGATGTCAGAATCTTCGAGGAAACCGTTGAGGAGTTCGTCCATGTCGACTTCTTCAGGTTCGAAGTAGTCATCGTCTGTTTCCCATTCGATTTCTGAGTCATCGTCTAGGTAGTCGTCTTCTGCATCCTCGTCTGCCATGTCTGATTCTTCCCACTCTGCGTCTTCTAGGGATTCGATGAGCTCTTCAACTGGAGTGGGAACGTACAGCCCCCGGATTTTCTCTACGAGATCTGCTTGGTCTTGTTCGTCGCTGAGTTCATCGGCATTGTTCGTGTCGTCAGGGCTTCCGGTGTCGCTGAAGTTAAGTTCTGAAAAACGCTCCAGAATATAGGTCACAGCCATGGCGGTGGTGTCCAAGGACAGGTTGATGAATTGGCGTAGCTGTTGGGTGCTTAACCCTTCATCGATGCAGATGGTCGTGCGGAATTTCAATTCCACTTCGCCGTCGTTGCCCAGATGGACGAGGGCTGTTGGCCCGATGCGTTCGGCATTCCATTCGGTGACAGCTCGCGCCGCATCGTTGATGGCAAACATGTCCAAATTAAGGCGCGTGCGACCAAGGATGGTGAGCATTTGCCCTGATTCGTGGCTGAAGTACATCGAAATGCGGTGATCTTGCCACGGCACGATGATGCGATCTTCTGAGCTCAAATAGTGGTAGCCCAAGGAATCAACAGCCTCCGTCACTCGATTCAGGTCAACTGGGAAAGGAATGGAGGTGTTGGGTGCAGGGACGTTTCGATCATTCACAGAGGTGAAATCCATTCCTTCCAGTATCTCAAAGGTGAAAGCGGGTTTAATTCAGGTAAATCTGGGGTGGTCATTTTAAGTTTTAAGTCTAATTCAAATGAACTCTGATGTACCCAAATCAGAAACTTGTTACGTGGGGAATACAATAGGTAAACATGCGGGCTTAAGAACTTGTGTTGAGGCCGCTTGGATTCGGGCACCGAGCTCGAAGAATTTCGATTCAACCTTTTAAGGGAGAACTTTTCGCCATGTTGAATGTCACTGACCTGCGAGGTCAAACACCATCCAAGAGCGACATCCGACGTGCTTTGCCACGTGGTGGCACTGACGTGTGGTCTGTGCTTCCCATAGTGCAGCCTGTTGTAGAAGATGTCCAAAACCGCGGCGCTGAAGCTGCTTTGGATTACGGCGAGAAGTTCGACCATATTCGCCCCGCCTCGGTGCGGGTGCCAGCTGAGGTTATTGCTGCAGCAGAAAACACCTTAGATCCGTTGGTGCGTGAATCGATTGAAGAGTCGATTCGTCGCGTCCGCAAGGTTCACGCTGAGCAAAAGCCATCCGAGCACACCACTGAACTTTCACCAGGTGGCACCGTCACTGAGCGTTTCATGCCGATTGATCGCGTGGGACTGTACGTTCCAGGCGGCAATGCGGTGTACCCATCAAGCGTGATTATGAATACTGTCCCAGCTCAAGAGGCTGGTGTGAACTCCCTTGTGGTTGCGTCGCCTCCTCAGGCTGAGCACGGTGGCTGGCCTCACCCCACCATTTTGGCGGCGTGTTCCATCTTGGGTGTTGATGAGGTGTGGGCTGTCGGCGGCGGTCAGGCCGTGGCGTTGCTGGCTTATGGTGATGACGCTGCAGGTCTCGAGCCTGTGGATATGATCACTGGACCTGGCAATATCTTTGTCACCGCTGCGAAGCGCCTGGTCAGGGGAGTGGTAGGTACTGATTCTGAGGCTGGCCCTACAGAAATCGCTGTGCTTGCTGATGCCTCTGCCAACGCCGTCAACGTTGCCTACGATCTGATCAGCCAAGCAGAACACGATGTCATGGCTGCGTCCGTGCTCATCACTGACTCCGAGCAGCTTGCCAAGGACGTAAACAGGGAAATCGAGGCGCGTTACTCAATCACGCGCAACGCCGAGCGCGTCGCAGAAGCTTTGCGCGGGGCCCAGAGTGGCATCGTGCTTGTCGACGACATTTCCGTGGGTATCCAAGTAGCCGATCAATACGCAGCGGAACACCTGGAAATCCACACTGAGAACGCGCGCGCCGTAGCAGAGCAGATCACCAACGCGGGTGCGATCTTCGTGGGCGATTTCTCACCAGTACCACTGGGTGATTACTCCGCAGGATCCAACCACGTGCTGCCAACCTCTGGATCCGCTCGTTTCTCCGCAGGTCTATCCACGCACACGTTCCTTCGCCCAGTCAACCTCATTGAATACGATGAGGCTGCTCTGAAGGACGTCTCGCAGGTTGTCATCAACTTTGCCAACGCCGAAGATCTTCCAGCGCACGGCGAAGCAATCCGTGCACGCTTTGAAAACCTCCCCACCACCGACGAGGCCTAAGAAAAATGACCAAAATTACTTTGAGCGATTTGCCATTGCGTGAAGAACTGCGCGGTGAGCACGCTTACGGCGCACCCCAGCTCAACGTTGATATTCGCCTCAACACCAACGAAAACCCTTACCCACCGTCAGAGGCATTGGTCGCTGACTTGGTTGCCACCGTGGATAAGATCGCCACCGAGCTGAACCGCTACCCAGAGCGCGATGCTGTGGAACTGCGTGATGAGTTGGCTGCGTACATCACCAAGCAAACCGGCGTGGCTGTCACCAGGGATAACCTGTGGGCTGCCAATGGTTCCAATGAAATTCTGCAGCAGCTGCTGCAGGCTTTTGGTGGACCTGGACGCACCGCGTTGGGATTCCAACCCAGCTATTCCATGCACCCAATTTTGGCTAAAGGCACCCACACTGAATTCATTGCGGTGTCCCGAGGTGCTGATTTCCGCATCGATATGGATGTGGCGCTGGAAGAAATTCGTGCAAAGCAGCCTGACATTGTTTTTGTCACCACCCCGAACAACCCGACCGGTGATGTGACCTCGCTGGACGATGTTGAGCGCATCATCAACGTTGCCCCAGGCATCGTGATCGTGGATGAAGCTTATGCGGAATTCTCCCCATCACCTTCAGCAACCACTCTTCTGGAGAAGTACCCAACCAAGCTGGTGGTGTCCCGCACCATGAGTAAGGCTTTTGATTTCGCAGGTGGACGCCTCGGCTACTTCGTGGCCAACCCAGCGTTTATCGACGCCGTGATGCTAGTCCGCCTTCCGTATCATCTTTCAGCGCTGAGCCAAGCAGCCGCAATCGTAGCGCTGCGTCACTCCGCTGACACGCTGGGAACCGTCGAAAAGCTCTCTGTAGAGCGTGTTCGCGTGGCAGCACGCTTGGAGGAACTGGGCTACGCTGTGGTTCCAAGTGAGTCCAACTTTGTGTTCTTTGGAGATTTCTCCGATCAGCACGCGGCATGGCAGGCATTTTTGGATAGGGGAGTGCTCATCCGCGATGTGGGAATCGCTGGGCACTTGCGCACTACCATTGGTGTGCCTGAGGAAAATGATGCGTTTTTGGACGCAGCTGCAGAGATCATCAAGCTGAACCTGTAAGAGAGAAGAATTTTTCATGACTGTCGCACCAAGAATTGGTACCGCAACCCGCACCACCAGCGAATCCGACATCACCGTCGAGATCAACCTGGACGGCACCGGCAAAGTAGATATCGATACCGGCCTGCCATTTTTCGACCACATGCTCACTGCATTCGGCGTGCACGGCAGTTTTGATCTGAAAGTCCATGCCAAGGGCGACATCGAGATCGACGCACACCACACCGTGGAAGATACCGCCATCGTGCTCGGCCAAGCACTCCTTGACGCTATTGGCGACAAGAAAGGCATCCGCCGTTTCGCATCCTGCCAGCTGCCCATGGATGAGGCATTAGTGGAGTCCGTGGTGGATATCTCCGGTCGCCCATACTTCGTGATCTCCGGCGAACCAGACCACATGATCACCTCCGTGATCGGTGGACACTACGCAACCGTGATCAACGAGCACTTCTTTGAAACCCTCGCGCTCAACTCCCGAATCACCCTCCACGTGATCTGCCACTACGGCCGCGACCCTCACCACATCACCGAAGCAGAGTACAAGGCTGTTGCCCGTGCGCTGCGCGGTGCCGTAGAGATGGATCCTCGTCAAACAGGAATCCCATCCACTAAGGGAGCGCTCTAGACATGAACTCTTCTCCCATCTCTGATATGGTCACTGCGGCTGTGCAGAACGAACCAGATGCGGGCGACCGATGGTTTATTTATGGTTTGTTCCTCATCGCCGGGCTTTTCTTTGGCGGTGCCTGGTCTGCATATAAATCAGAAAACAAAATCCTCATGGTTGCAGCCGGCCTCATCGCAGTGCTGGCAGTGGCTGGAGGAATTCTATGGTTGTTGGGAGAGATGACTTAATTTGGAATCACGGGCTTTAACACGCGCTGACATTGAGCAACTTCCCAGCATGTGGAAAAGCCCAGGTTTCGTGGCTGTCCTCGTGGCGGTTGCAGCAGCGTTCGGCAGTTGGTCACTCCTTCTTCCCGTCGTACCGCTAGCGGTCCTCAACAACGGCGGATCAAGCGCTGTCGCCGGTGCCACCACTGGCATCTTCATGGCAGCTACAGTGATCACTCAGATTTTCACTCCCGCTGCGCTGCGGAAAATTGGCTACACCCCAGTGATGGCTTTCGCCGCATTCATGCTGGGTGTGCCAGCCATCGGGTACATCTTCAGCGTCGAGCCAATTCCAGTGCTGGTAGTGTCCGCACTTCGAGGAATTGGGTTCGGTGCGCTCACCGTCGCAGAATCTGCGTTGGTGGCTGAACTCGTTCCCGTACGCTTCTTGGGCAAAGCTTCTGGAATGTTGGGCGTATTTATTGGCCTTTCCCAAATGCTTTTCCTGCCTGCCGGGTTGGCGTTAGGTGACCAATTTGGCTACAACGTGGTCTATGTTTTAGGTGCCGTTATCGCACTAGTTGCAGCGGTGATGTGTCTGCGTATTCCGCAGGTTAAGGCAGCGGCAAAGCAGCAACCACAGGTGAGCGAACAGGAGCGTTCTGTTTCCACCTGGAAGTTGGTGCTGGTTCCCTCCTTGGCTGTTACCAGTTTGTCAATGACTTTTGGCGCAGTGTCTTCATTCCTTCCAGCTGCAGTCATTGAGTTAGATCCAGGATTAGGTGCTGCATTAGCGGGTATTATTTTATCCATTACCGGTGGTTCTTCAATGGTGTTCCGCTACCTGTCCGGCGTTATCGCTGACCGCCGCGGTGTGCCTGGTACCACGATGATTCCTGCTCAGATCATTGGGTTCTTAGGTGTCGTTTTAATCACCGTCACAATCTTCCAAGGCTGGTCCGTGTGGCTTTTGATTATAGGTGCAGTGATGTTTGGTGGTGCTTTTGGCATGGTGCAAAACGAAGCGTTGCTTTCAATGTTTTTCCGGCTTCCTCGCACTAGAGTCTCCGAAGCCTCCGCCATCTGGAATATCGCCTTTGATTCGGGAACAGGAATCGGAAGCTTCCTCCTTGGCATAGTTGCCGCATCGCTTGCTTACAGTGGTGCTTTTGGTTCCGGAGCCGTGGTGATTTTGTTTGGAATCGTTTTGACCACCGCCGATCGAATCATTGGGCGGCACCGCATTACTGAATACAACAACACCCGCGCGCGTTTGCGCCAGGTGCCAGTCGCTCGGCGTGCAGTGCAAGGGCTGCGCAACAGGCGCAAAGATCGCTAAAACGCTTTTCGACGCCACCCCTTACTTGGCCCACCAACCCGCTGGCATAAACCCGCGAATTGATGAACTTATGGCGACACTGAACTCAGAGCCTCATTAAACTCGGAAATGCGAAAATTGCTGATGTGGACTTTAGGAATGCGTCCACCAAGGTATCCCGGCGGTAGTTCGCCAAGGTGAAATATTCCGTCTACTTCCCTTAATCCATACTGAATTGAGTTAGGTGTAGATGTGTTAGGTGGGGGAATGTGATCTGGCATTTTGAAATGCAAACCCCTATTTGCGGAGTGAAATGAGGTCCTTGGTCTGTTTCTAAAGATCTGGAGAGTGTGTTTTCCTCGCGCCCAGAAATCTGTCTAGGCAATGAAATAATGACCATCGAGAAACCATCTGGACTCTTTCCCGGCCTTAAGTCGTTTCTTGAAACCAATAAAGAAGTGATCTCAGTCTGGTGAGATGAAAATTGCTAACCTATCTACGGATTTATACCTTCATCGCTAACTAAGGTCTCAGGTATTAAAAGAGGGGCTGGACTATGAAGAGCAACCAAGTTTAGATGCGCCCGAACCGCGGTGATGGAGTACATCGAGGGGCAGGTCACAACCGGCGCCGCCCGCATAGCAATAACCAGGGGCTCTCACCGGCTAGTGCTTTGACCGCATATCAGCAGCAGTATGGATTAGCAGCAGCGTAAGAAGAAAAATCAATCAAGCTGTCTCAAAAACTTGACGAGCGCAGGAGTCTCGCCAAAATACCGTTGTAAGGCGTATATCTTGTCTTAGATTAGAGGCTTTGTTTCTACTGGGATAGAATTTTAGAATCACGACTAGCCGTCATTCTCAGGAAGGGAAGGCGGTTAGTTTTCTTTGTAACGCCATTGGGGTTTTGCGTACCGCGGGTTTTAAATCTAAAGGAACCCACTTGAGAGATGCTTATCGCCTTTTATCGCAGCTAGGCCAGTGTGGTGGATATAAAACCCTTTTGGGGAGAAAGAAACTCGACTGCGGTTCTTGATCCTGAAAGCACGTGACATAAACTATCGGCATGACCAAAACTGTCGCCCTTCTCGACTACGGATCTGGAAACCTTCGTTCTGCTCAACGCGCACTAGAGCGTGCCGGTGCAGAAGTTATCGTGAGCTCCGATCCAGAAGTTTGCACCAACGCTGATGGCCTCCTAGTTCCTGGAGTGGGCGCATTTGATGCCTGCATGAAGGGTTTGAAAAACGTCTTCGGACATCGCATTATCGGACAGCGTCTTGCTGGTGGACGTCCAGTGATGGGTATTTGTGTGGGCATGCAGATCCTGTTCGATGAAGGCGATGAGCACGGCATTAAGTCAGCTGGTTGCGGCGAGTGGCCTGGCAAAGTGGAACGCCTCCAAGCGGAGATCCTGCCTCACATGGGGTGGAACACACTTGAAATGCCTACCAACTCACCAATGTTTGAGGGAATTTCACCTGATGAGCGTTTCTACTTCGTGCACTCCTATGGTGTGCGCAAGTGGACGTTGGAAACCGACGATCTGACCACGCCTCCAGAGGTTGTGTGGGCGAAGCACGAAAATGATCGTTTTGTGGCAGCTGTGGAAAACGGCACGCTGTGGGCTACTCAATTCCACCCAGAAAAATCAGGTGACGCAGGCGCACAGCTACTGCGAAACTGGATCAACTACATCTAACAGATAGGATCAATATTCATGACCTTCACTATTCTTCCTGCAGTCGATGTAGTTAACGGACAAGCAGTTCGCCTAGATCAGGGCGAGGCCGGCACTGAAAAGTCTTATGGCACCCCTTTGGAATCCGCACTGAAGTGGCAGGAGCAGGGTGCAAAGTGGTTGCACTTTGTGGACCTGGACGCAGCGTTCAACCGTGGTTCCAACCATGAGATGATGGCGGAAATTGTCGGCAAGCTCGATGTTGATGTGGAGCTCACTGGCGGTATCCGTGATGATGAGTCTCTGGAGCGCGCGCTGGCAACCGGTGCACGTCGTGTAAACATTGGTACCGCTGCTCTGGAGAAGCCAGAGTGGATTGCTTCTGCGATTCAACGCTATGGCGAGAAGATTGCTGTCGATATCGCTGTGCGTTTGGAAGATGGTGAATGGCGCACCCGTGGAAACGGTTGGGTCTCCGATGGTGGCGATCTGTGGGAAGTTCTCGAGCGTTTGGATTCCCAAGGTTGTGCACGTTTCGTGGTTACCGATGTGTCCAAGGACGGCACCTTGAGTGGTCCAAATGTTGAGCTGCTGCGTGAGGTTGCTGCAGCTACAGACGCACCTATCGTGGCATCTGGTGGAATTTCTGTTTTGGAAGATGTTTTGGAACTAGCCAAGTACCAGGATGAGGGCATTGATTCCGTCATCATTGGCAAGGCACTTTATGAGCACAAGTTCACCCTCGAAGAGGCTTTGGCTGCAGTAGAAAAGCTCGGTTAATACATGGATGCTCGTGGGATGTTGGCCATTGCGGAGGCCGTTGTAGATGATGCCGAAGCCCTCTTCATGCAGGGCTTCGGAGCTGCACCTGCCCATATGAAATCCCCGGGGGATTTTGCCACGGAAGTGGATATGGCCATCGAATCCCATATGCGTTCGATGCTGAACATGATGACAGGCATTGCTGTCATCGGTGAAGAAGGTGGCGGTGCGACCTCCGGCACGCGCTGGGTGATTGATCCCATCGACGGCACCGCCAACTTCGCGGCGTCCAACCCGATGAGCGCGATCCTGGTGTCTTTGCTTGTCGACGACCAGCCCGTCCTGGGTATTACCTCCATGCCCATGCTGGGTAAACGCCTCACCGCTTTTGAAGGTTCACCGCTGATGATCAACGGTGAACCTCAGGAACCATTGCAAGAACAATCCAGTTTGGTATCCCACATTGGTTTTAGTTCCATGGCCTCCCCGCGCAATACAGCGTTTCCTGTGGAGTTGCGTCGGGATCTTCTGACCGAGCTCACGGAATCGTATCTTCGTCCCCGCATTACAGGTTCGGTGGGTGTTGATCTCGCGTTCACTGCGCAGGGCATTTTTGGAGCATGCGTATCGTTTAGTCCTCATGTTTGGGACAATTCCGCAGGCGTGATGTTGATGCGCGCTGCTGGTGCACAAGTTACTGACACCGAAGGCCATCCGTGGGCACCAGGTAGGGGAGTCGTGGCCGGAACAAAAAGGGCTCACGATGTGCTGTTAAGTAAGATTGAAAAAGTTCGGTTGATGCATGCAGATGCAGGTAATGACCAGTCGTTAAATGAGGAGTACAAGTAAAATGGGCGTGGCAATTCGAGTTATTCCTTGCCTGGACGTGGACAACGGCCGGGTTGTTAAAGGCGTGAACTTTGAAAACCTCCGCGATGCTGGCGATCCTGTGGAGTTGGCAAAGCGCTATGACGAGGAAGGGGCAGATGAGCTGACCTTCCTGGATGTCACCGCCTCGAAGCATGGTCGCGGCACCATGCTGGATGTTGTTCGACGCACCGCTGATCAGGTGTTCATCCCTCTGACTGTCGGTGGCGGCGTGCGCAGCGAAGAAGATGTTGATCAATTGCTGCGCGCTGGCGCCGACAAGGTTTCGGTGAACACGTCTGCGATTGCCCGTCCAGAACTGCTGTCAGAGCTGTCCAAGCGTTTTGGTGCTCAGTGCATCGTGTTGTCTGTGGATGCCAGGCGCGTTCCTGAAGGTGGAACTCCTCAGCCATCTGGTTTTGAAGTCACCACCCACGGCGGTTCCAAGTCCGCAGAACTTGATGCAATCGAGTGGGCAAAGCGCGGCGAAGAGCTGGGCGTTGGCGAAATTCTGCTCAACTCCATGGACGGCGACGGCACCAAAAACGGCTTTGACCTAGAGCTGCTGGAAAAAGTTCGCGCAGCCGTATCCATTCCTGTAATCGCCTCCGGCGGCGCTGGCAAGGCGGAGCATTTCCCACCAGCTGTTGCAGCTGGCGCCAACGCAGTGCTTGCCGCGACCATTTTCCACTTCCGCGAAGTAACCATCGCCGAAGTAAAGGGAGCCATTAAAGATGCAGGATTTGAGGTGCGGAAATGAGTGACAATCCACAAGAGTATGAGCTGGATTGGGACGTCGAAAAGCGATTAAAGCTTAACGACGCCGGCCTGGTGCCGGCAATCGTCCAGGCCGACGGGACCAACGAGGTCCTCATGATGGCCTGGATGGATACCCACGCGCTAGCCTATACTTTGGCGACCCGCCGTGGAACCTATTTTTCTAGGTCCCGCAACGAGTACTGGATCAAGGGCCTGACCTCTGGAAACGTCCAAGAAGTCACCGGACTTGCCCTCGACTGCGACGGCGACACCGTCCTTCTGACCGTGAAACAAACCGGCGGTGCGTGCCACACTGGTGCCCACACATGTTTCGACAATGACGTTTTGCTGTAAAAGCAACAACGATTAAGGAAGAAATCTTATGAAGCCACGCGTGCTGTCAGCATTAGGCATTGGAGCTGGCGCCCTGGTTGTCTGGATCAGCTCACGCATGAACTGGGTAACCATCGAGGCTTTCGACGATAAATCAGGTAGTGTCACCCAATCTATTGTGGGTGCAACCTGGTCTACAGAAATCATGGCGCTTGCACTTGCTTTGCTCGCTGCCTTCGCCGCCGCGTTGGTGCTCAAGCGCATGGGTCGGCGCATCATTGGTGGTATTTCGGCGCTGATCGCGGTGGGTGCCAGCCTGTCTCCACTCGCGCTTCTCACCCAAGACCCAGACGCAGAACGGGCCCGAACCCTGCTGACCTCCGGTGTGGCCTCACAGAAGGCTAATTCCGGAACCCTGCTGTCTGATTGGGCGGAGATCATCAATACCACCACCCATCCACTGGCGGCAGTGGTAGCCATGATTGGCTGCGCGCTAGCCCTAGTCGGTGGCGTTGTCCTTGCCATGCGCCCTGGCGAGGACACAGCGAAAAGCAATCAGTATGAGCGTAAACAGGCTCGCGCTGAGAAAATCCACACCGATTTGGCCCAAGATCCAGACTCCGGTCGTGTGATGTGGGACGCACTCGATGAAGACATTGACTTCACCGAGAAGACTCAGAAATCCAAAGAAACCCCAGGTCAAAGCTAGGGTGTGGCACCCTGATTTCTTTCGCCATGTGTGTTCGGGATAACCTTAAACACAGCATTGGTTGGAAGGAGGTTGGGGCATGGTTGCAACAGAGAACCGCATGTTGATGGAAATCGCTGCGGAAATATCGGCTCGGGAAGCAACGCTTGGTTTTCAAGAAGTCAAAACTAAATCTCGATCAGCAGGTCTCACGGCGGCTTTCGATATTGCTTCAGTCTTTTTTTCGTCTGGATGTAATGTCGTAGTCGCCTTTGATCGTTTTGCATCCAATTGGTCTGATCATTCGGATCATGTGGACTACGCTGCACAGGTTGCGGGTTTTGGCGCATCAATGCTTGCATATACGGTGCGCAGGGGACAGTTTGATACCGCAGTACGCGATATCAGGGACATCAAATCTGAAGTAGACATTCCCATTCTGCTTCATGATCCCATCATCGATCCGTATCAAATCCACGAAGCCCGCGTCATGGGCATCGACGCTCTTCAATTCCCCGTATGGGCGATGGAACAAGCTCGACTGGAATCTTTGGTGGACCGCACCGAATCATTGGGCATGACAGCCATCGTGTCTGTGCGAAACCACGAAGAAGCGCATCGTGCAGTGGACGCAGGAGCGACAGTGGTAGCAATTGATATTACTGGTTATACCGGCTCACTCACTTTGCCTGAAGCGTTTTCGGGTATCACCCAATTCATGCCCAAAGAGGTAGCCCGCATTGTGCTCGGAGGTTGCAGCAGCCCTAAAGAACTCATGCGGTTTGCACGACATTCTGCAGACGCCATCTTTGTTCCACATGCAGACCTCGCCACCACAAAATCTCTTGTGACAGCAGGTATGCATCCAGCGTGCCCATCGCGTTGAAGAGGTGCTCTGTGGTCAGCTGACCGGGGTAGCGGGCGGTGGGCGGACAAGTCTTGCTAGATTGAAGTGCATTACTTGTCGCCTGACTGTTAGGTTTACGTTGTTGTGGATGTCATGACTTTGGCCACGATTCCCTCACCACCGCAGGGTGTGTGGTACTTGGGTCCCATTCCGATTAGGGCCTATGCGATGTGCATCATCGCTGGCATTATTGTTGCCATTTGGCTGACGAGAAAGCGCTACGCCGCCCGCGGTGGAAACCCTGAAATCGTCCTTGATGCAGCGATCGTGGCAGTTCCTGCCGGAATCATCGGTGGACGCATTTATCACGTCATTACCGACAACCAAAAGTACTTCTGCGATACCTGTAACCCCGTCGACGCCTTCAAAATCACCAACGGTGGTCTGGGCATCTGGGGTGCAGTGATCCTCGGTGGCCTGGCAGTGGCCGTATTCTTCCGGTACAAAAAGCTTCCTCTTGCACCTTTCGCAGATGCCGTGGCACCTGCAGTTATCCTGGCGCAGGGAATTGGTCGTCTGGGCAACTGGTTTAACCAGGAGCTCTACGGTGCAGAAACTACCGTTCCATGGGCTTTGGAAATCTACTATCGGGTAGATGAAAATGGAAAATTCGCACCGGTGACAGGAACATCCACCGGTGAAGTAATGGCTACTGTTCATCCAACATTCCTCTATGAACTGTTGTGGAACCTACTGATCTTCGCTTTGTTGATGTGGGCTGACAAGCGATTCAAGCTGGGACATGGCCGAGTATTTGCACTCTACGTAGCTGGTTATACCTTGGGCCGTTTCTGGATTGAACAAATGCGCGTTGATGAAGCCACGCTTATTGGCGGCATCCGAATCAACACCATCGTCTCCGCAGTAGTGTTTGCCGGCGCGATCATCGTGTTCTTCCTGTTGAAGAAGGGTAGGGAAACTCCCGAAGAGGTAGATCCGACTTTCGCAGCGTCTGTTGCAGCAGATGCTGTAGCTTCGCCGGATGGAAAACCCTTGCCGAAAGCAGGGGAGGGCATTGATGGAGAAACGCCCTCAACGCGATAGGTTTCAACCATAGGCCTGACCTGGCTGAGATGTTTTTGGTAGAAAAACCGAGTGCCCGAATTGTTTTGTGGGTGCCCGGTTTTTTCTGATTTAAGCACGTCAGAGGCGTAGAACATTGTCTGTTCACACTCTGGGTCGCAAGATTCATCGAGAATTAATGGTAGTACCTGTGGCTTGAGGGGGAATGACGTACTAGGCTTATGGGCGTGGATAGACGAACTAAGATTGTATGTACCCTAGGCCCAGCGGTGGCTAGTGCAGATGGAATTCTGCGTTTGGTAGAAGACGGCATGGATGTTGCTCGCCTCAACTTCTCCCATGGTGACCACCCAGATCATGAGCAAAACTACAAGTGGGTCCGCGAGGCGGCGGAGAAGACTGGCCGTGCAGTCGGTATTCTCGCAGACCTCCAAGGACCGAAGATCCGTCTTGGCCGTTTCACTGACGGCGCAACCGTGTGGGAAAACGGCGAGACCATTCGGATCACCGTTGACGATGTAGAGGGAACGCACGATCGTGTGTCCACCACCTACAAGAATCTGGCAAAAGACGCGAAGCCAGGCGACCGCCTGCTCGTTGATGACGGCAAGGTTGGCCTCGTCTGCGTTTCCGTCGAAGGTAACGACGTCATCTGTGAGGTTGTTGAGGGCGGACCAGTCTCCAACAACAAGGGTGTTTCCCTGCCAGGTATGGATATTTCCGTACCTGCACTGTCCGAAAAGGATATCCGTGACCTGCGCTTCGCCCTGAAGCTCGGCGTGGACTTTATTGCACTGTCCTTCGTACGTTCCCCAGCAGATGCTGAACTCGTTCACAAGATCATGGACGAAGAAGGTCGTCGTGTTCCTGTGATCGCCAAGCTGGAAAAGCCAGAGGCTGTCACCTCCCTCGAGCCAATCGTGTTGGCATTCGACGCCGTCATGGTTGCTCGTGGTGACCTCGGCGTTGAGGTTCCTCTGGAGGAGGTTCCACTGGTTCAGAAGCGCGCAATCCAGATTGCCCGTGAGAACGCAAAGCCAGTTATCGTGGCAACCCAGATGCTGGATTCCATGATTGAGAACTCCCGCCCAACCCGTGCGGAAGCTTCTGACGTGGCAAACGCTGTGCTCGATGGCGCAGATGCTGTCATGCTTTCTGGTGAAACTTCAGTGGGCAAAGATCCGCACAACGTTGTGCGCACCATGTCTCGCATTGTTCGCTTCGCTGAAACCGACGGTCGCGTCCCAGACCTGACCCACATCCCTCGCACTAAGCGTGGCGTTATTTCCTACTCTGCACGTGATATCGCCGAGCGCCTCAACGCTCGTGCATTGGTTGCGTTCACCACCTCTGGTGATACCGCAAAGCGTGTGGCTCGTCTGCACAGCCACCTGCCACTGCTCGTGTTCACTCCAAATGAGGCAGTTCGCTCTGAGCTGGCGCTGACCTGGGGTGCAACCACCTTCCTGTGTCCACCTGTCAGCGATACCGATGACATGATGCGCGAAGTCGACCGTGCTCTTTTAGCAATGCCTGAGTACAACAAGGGTGACATGATGGTTGTTGTTGCAGGTTCCCCTCCTGGTGTTACCGGTAACACCAACATGATTCACGTCCACCTTCTTGGTGACGACACAAGGATTGCAAAGCTCTAATCGCTTAAATCTTTCAAAAAATGCGTTGACACTGTACGTGGTGTCAGCGCATTTTTCGTGGCTAGGGCAGGGGAAATCCGCCTCATTTAAGAATTTACTTGACACGGAAAGTAAATTGGTGAACAATGGTGTTCAACAGCAAAACAGCCACCAACACTTAAAGGATGAAACACCATGGCACTTCTTGAGCAGAGCATCAATAGCGACACCTTCATGGATGCAGTTAGCCTTCGCGTCGGCGACCTAGAGGGTATGACTAGTTACTACTCTTCAATCCTTAGCGTTGAACCAATGGAAGAAAAAGTTCACGGAAAAGAAGTTCACCGTGTACTCGGTCGCAATGGCACCCCACTGCTTCGCCTGATTTCTACCCCAGGTCTTCCTGCGGTAGATCCTCGTCAAGCTGGCCTTTATCACACCGCTTTCCTCTTCGATACCCAAGAGAGCTTGGCTGCCACCGTTTACCGCGCAGCGCAAGAATCACGCTCACGTTTTGTGGGTTCTTCAGATCACCTAGTCTCTGAAGCTTTTTACTTCACCGATCCTGAGGGAAACGGCATTGAGCTCTATGTTGACCGCCCTCGAAGTGCATGGAAGTATGCAGACAACGGCGATGTCCGCATGGACACCATCTACTTGGATCCAAACCAGTACCTTCAGAGTCATCTCAGCGAAACCGTTTTGAACAACACCGCTATTCTCCCTGCGAGCATCGGACACGTTCACCTTCAGGTAGGCAACGTCGAGCGAGCCCGTCAATTCTATGTGGACAAGATTGGTTTTGATGCCACCACATCAATCCCCAATGCACTGTTTGCCTCCGCAGGTGGATATCACCACCATGTGGCCATGAACACCTGGAACTCAGCAGGTGCAGGTCCACGCGCAGCAACCTTGGGTCTTGCTGATGTAGCAGTGATCGTTCCAGTCCGTGAGGATCTGGACATGCTGGTCTCACGCCTAAAGGGGGAGGAATTCTTTGACAACGGCACCTCTGTTGTGACCCGTGATCCATGGGGAACGCACATCACCGTTTCACTTCCGGGTGTCTCAACAGATGAACTTCTGAACCGATAACTCATTCTGGTAGCAGGAACCCCAATCTTAGGCTTAGTTTAGGGCTTTGAAACCAGTAGGCACAGTACAGTTCAAGAATCAGCTCCCAACTCAACTCCAGCCACTCGTGAAGCTGGCGCATAATCTGCGCTGGTCATGGCGTGAGGAAGCAAAGCAGCTTTTCCGCGACATCGACCCAGAATTGTGGGAACAGCTCGACGAAGATCCTAAGCAGATGCTTCTCCAGGCACCAGCAACTCGTTTGCAGTTCCTCGCAGGCGATGATGAGTACCTAGGTCGAGTCAACGCCGAGGAGCAAAACCTCAGCGAATACCTCAGCGACAAGCTGTGGTACCAGGACACCGCAGATGCAACCGATGCTGTCGGAGATCCACTCGTTGCGTACTTCTCCATGGAGTTTGGCATTCACCCAAGCCTGCCAATCTACTCTGGCGGACTTGGTGTGCTTGCGGGCGAGAACATGAAGTCTGCATCTGACTTGGGTGTGCCACTGATCGGTGTTGGTTTGCTCTACACCCACGGCTACTTCACCCAGTCACTGTCCGGTGACGGTTGGCAGCAGGAAGAGTACAAGTACCACGATCCAGCAGAACTGCCGATTGAGGCAGTTAAAGATAAGAACGGCGAGCAGGTCACTGTTTCTGTCACCTACCCAGGTGCGCAGGAAGTAAA
Organism: Corynebacterium glutamicum ATCC 13032; assembly: GCF_000011325.1. Taxonomy (NCBI): domain Bacteria; kingdom Bacillati; phylum Actinomycetota; class Actinomycetes; order Mycobacteriales; family Corynebacteriaceae; genus Corynebacterium; species Corynebacterium glutamicum. The sequence goes on along the minus strand of NC_003450.3, from coordinate 2,203,915 downwards.
GATTGCACTGTGGGTAGCAAACGTTGGCCGCATCCCATTGCTGCTGCTTGATACCAACATCGAGGCAAACCCAGAAGAGCTCCGCAACGTTACTGACCGCCTGTACGGTGGCGACAATGAGCACCGCATCAAGCAGGAACTCGTTCTCGGTGTTGGTGGCGTCCGCGCTGTCAACGCATTCTGCGAAGCTCGTGGTCTGAAGCGCTCATCTGTTGCACACCTCAACGAAGGCCACGCAGGTTTCCTGACCCTGGAGCGTATCCGCGAGCGCATCGCAGAGGGCATGGAGTACCCAGCAGCATTCGAGCAGGTTCGTGCGTCCAACATCTTCACCACCCACACCCCAGTCCCAGCAGGCATCGACCGCTTCGACATGGAGATGGTGCGTCGTTATCTCGGTGGCGGTCAGCCAGAAGATCAGCAGCTGTGCGTTGGTGTTCCAATTGAGAAGGCACTTGAGCTTGGTCAAGAGTCCGATCCACACCGCTTCAACATGGCTCATATGGGCCTTCGCGCGAGCCAACATGCTAATGGCGTCGCAAAGCTTCATGGTGAAGTAAGCCGTGACATGTTCGCCGGCCTGTACCCCGGATATGAGCCTCGTGAAGTGCCCATCGGGCACGTCACCAACGGTGTTCACCTGCCGACGTGGGTCAAGCCAGAGATGAAGGAACTCATCGATCGCGTCACTGGCGGCGCTGATCTTGCGGTTGCTGATTCTTGGTCAAACCCACAGGCTGTCGAGTCTGAGAAGATCTGGAAGGTGCGCAACAAGTTCCGTGCTGACCTAGTGGAGGTTGCTCGCGCTGCAACTGCAAAGTCCTGGTCTCACCGTGGACACACCGAAGCAGAACTTGCGTGGACCTCCCGCGTTCTGGATCCAAACGTGCTGACCATTGGTTTCGCACGTCGCGTATCCACCTACAAGCGCTTGACCTTGATGCTGCGCAACCCTGAACGCCTGCGTTCCATCTTGCTTAATGAGGAACGCCCAGTTCAGTTCGTTATTGCTGGTAAGGCACACCCACATGACATGGGTGGCAAGAAGCTCATGCAGGAAATCGTCCACTTCGCTGATCAAGCTGGTGTCCGTGACCGTTTCCTCTTCCTGCCTGATTACGACATCAACCTGGCCAGCTACCTGATCTCTGGTGCTGACGTGTGGCTGAACAACCCAGTGCGCCCTCAGGAAGCATCGGGAACCTCCGGTATGAAGGCCGTCATGAATGGTGGCCTGACCCTGTCCATCTCTGATGGTTGGTGGGATGAAATGCCTAAGGAGACCACCGGCTGGACCATCCCAACCGTTGAGTCCCAGGACTTGGAATGCCGCGACCACCTGGAATCCCAGGCGCTGTACGACCTGCTGGAAAACGAAGTTGCACCGCTGTTTTACAAGCGCGACAAGAACGGCATCCCACAGGACTGGCTGGACCTGGTTCGCGAATCCTGGACCACCCTGTCACCAATGGTCACCTCCACCCGCATGGTGCGCGACTACACCACCCAGTACTACCGCCCAACCAAACACCAGGCAGAGCTCATTGCGCAGCCTGCAGAAGCAGCGGATTACGCGGCATGGCTTGAGCACATCAAAGCAGAGTGGGCTGGCGTCAAGGTCTCAGACCTGAAGATCAGCGAGAGCGCCATCACGGCGCAGGAGCTTGAAGTCAGCGTTCGCGTTGATTCCGGTTCGCTTAACGACGACGAGTTCCAAGCTCAGGCACTCTTTGGTGCGCTCGGACACAACGGTGACATCGAAGATCCAGAAATCACCGTTTTGACCCCACGCGGCGATGGCGCCTACGCGGCAAAGGTCAGCACTGACCTGCCAGGCAACTACGGCATCACTGCCCGCGTTGTTCCAAACAACAGGATGCTGGTCAGCCCAGCGGAAACCCGCCTGATCACCTACTTGGAGAACTAGGGCGAAACTAGCTTTACCAAAAGGCCGGGACACTACGTGTGTCTCGGCCTTTCGGCGTTTAAGCACCTGTCTGACTTAGATGGTGACAGAGGGCAAGGGGCAAAAGTAGAATTAGTGCTATGTTCCCGATTGGGTTCTTCGCGGGAGTGGTGCTCATCTTCCTTGGCGCAACAGCAGGACTTGGAATTGCATCGCTAGCCAAGTGGTGGCAACACCGATCACAGGATTTTCCAGAAAAGAAAGTCACCACTCACATTGTGCTGCAAAGTACCAGCATCGTGATGTGGGTGGTTTTTATGGTTTTCATGCAACCGTGGATTGCGTGGCTGACGTTCGCAACCATCACGGTAGGTCAGGTATTTGGAGATCTGCTGATGTTTTCCAGTTACCGTGCATGACACCGCGTGTCCAAAGCGGGAAGTTACGTGGCTGTCGCAAAAGACGTGCTTAGTTTTTCACGACCCATTCCCGCACTTCACGCCATCATCGGCGCGCTTGGATGGTTTGGAATGTTCGCAGTTTGTCTGTGGAGCACGCTGTAAAAGGACGTTAAAAACCAGCCGTTGCTGAGGAGAAACTCGTGAATATCTTGTTCATCCCTATTCTGGCAGCGCTCATCGGTTATTTTGTTCGGTCTCGGTTGAGCGCTGTAGTGCTCTTCCTCGCGATCGAATCAATCTTCTTCACGTTCCAGACACTAGCCGTGTTTCTGGCGTGGATGGCAGGAGACGGCGGTTTCGGCGGGGCCACAGATCAAGGGGCTTTCGGGCTGACGCCATCGGGCCTTCCACTGAAATTCAATGACCTTGATCTGTGGCTTTATGGTCTAGTTAATTTCGCCCTCATCGCCATTGGAGTGGCGCTGACCATTGCCGTTGTCTCTTTTCGAATCCGTCGTCGCAGAAAACTAGATGATTAGTTAGTTCCCAAGTAGGTCAGCAGCGCGGCTGCGGCTGCGCGGGTGGCAGCGGACATCGTCGGCGCATAATCAGGGAGGAAATCTCCCATGTGATTGGCTGGCACATCCGATGCCACGCGGTCTCTTTCTACGGCTTCTGTCCACTGATCGCGCGGCGTGACACCAATCGTCCAGTACAGGTAAGGGCTGTTGAATGCCTTAGGAATGGAGGGGAAATCCTCCGACGCAGTCCACCGGTAAGCGTCAATAGAATCCTCGCCGAAAACATCGTCGAAGACAGGGCGCACAGTATCGAAGACAACAGGGGTGTTGTTGGTGAGATCACCGTGGGCGAAGTACTCAATGACAGGTTCTTCCTCAATACCGGAAGCAAGGCATTCACCACGGACAACACGTTCGATGGCTCGGTAGACCTTGTGCTTGACTTTGTCGTTGTAGAAACGGCAGTTCAACACCAAACGAGCACTTGCTGGAATGGTGTTGTTGGTGTTGCCCGACTGGAGGGTGCCCACAGAAATAACGGCGAAATCCTCTGGAGAAACCTCGCGGCCCACGATTCCTTGGAGTCGCACGACAATCATCGCTGCAACATAAGTGGGATCGATGGAATTATGAGGCATGGAACCATGGGCGCTGCGACCCTGAATGCGGATTTCAATGGAATCGCAGGCAGCGAGAGCACCGCCAGGCATGCTCATCACGGTTCCTGCAGCACCGGGGACTACATGCTGGCCAAAGCACACATCAGGGCGTGGGATCAGATCAACTAAACCGCCGGCGACCATCTTGTTAGCGCCTTGGGAGTTTTCCTCCGATGGCTGGAACAACGCGATGAACGTGCCTTCCCATGCATCGCGACGCTCATCTAAAATGGCACACGCACCAAGCAGCGCGGTGACGTGGACATCGTGGCCGCATGCGTGCATGACATGGACATTTGCCCCATCATGCGGACGCATACGAGTGGAAGCAAACGGAACTCCGGTGATTTCCTTGACGGGAAGGCCATCGAAATCTGCGCGCATTAACGCAACAGGGGCACCAGGATCTGTCGACCCATTTCGGAACACGGCCAGAATGCCGTAACCGCCAACATTTGGAATCACCTCACAATCAAAACGCTCGAGGTATTTCTGAATGCGATCTGCGGTCTCTGATTCGAAGCCGGAGAGCTCAGGATGTTCGTGGAAATCCTGATATGCGGCCTCTTGCCACGACAGATCAACACCATGATTGTTTAGAAGTTCTGAAATGCGGCTCATGGATTAGATAGTAGAGTACCTGCGCAGCGACACTAAAACTCTTGGCTTATAGGAGGGGATTGTATTTAAGGCTGTTGCGTTCAACGGAGCATTCCATGGCGATGCGCAGATCAGATGCGATGAGTTCTTCATCGCGTAGTCGGTACATTTCTTTCACCACACGGTCTCGGACCTTGTGTGGAGACAGCGTATTGAGATACACCTTGGTGCCACCTTCAAAACCTGCCAGGGTAGAAACACGCCATTTGATCATCACATGCCAGGGCATTGGCATATCAACATCGATTGGTTTGTGTACCCATTCCTCATTGCAGGGTACATCTGCGCCGGTTGCAGCATGGCATGCATGGATGAGGTTGCTCATCGCTTGGATTTCCTCGTCGCTTTGAAGCCAGGGTTCAGGAATAGCGGACTTAGAGTAAATCTCAATGGTGGGGTAGCGGTGACCGAAACCTGCGAAGGCCACGGCGTGATCGTTTTCCGCGATGATCAGGTTGTGGTATCCGGCGTAATCAACAGCAAGTTCGTTGTACATATTGGGATTGCCACGTAGATGATGCAGTTCATCGGCAATAAGTCGGCCGCGTTCATCAATGGCGACGAGCTGTTTATGAAGATGGTCAAAAGACGCGCCGGCGGGTTTCAACCAGTTTTGAAACGCCACTACATACGGTGCGTAACGGTTGCGGTGGTACAAATCCCTGATGCCATCGACAGTCAGGCGGATGAACGCCTCATGCTCTTTAACGGTCAGTGTTCCAGATGAGGCCAATTGATCACTGGTGGTTGCGTCATCGACAAAGTGTCGGCGTCCGATGATGACGTCATGACCACCAGCAAAGTAGCTGGGAGCTTTTTCTAACAACTCGCCATCGGTCATGTGCGCGGGATCTTCACCAGCGGCAGAAAGTCGGGTGCGCACAATGGCTAAAACATGTTCGCGACCTTCTGGAATCGCCAAGTATTGCGCCATGCGCATGGCGGTTTCTGAATCCATATCGAAACCAAAATTCTGGTGCCAGTAGTCAAAAGAGACAATCTCAAACAGATTGGGGACTCGTCGAAATTCCGGAGTGGTTTCTGAAAGCTCACCAGGCAATGCTCCGGGAAGGATGTCAAAGTCGCCGGAGCTATCAATGATGATGCGCGATTTCTCAGGCGGAGTGGAGAGCATATTGTCGGAACAAAATGCACAGTAAGAGGTGTGATCGTGTGCAGATAGTTCGACGATCGTAGAAGCGGGATGTGACAGAGGTCGATTTCCACGCCCAGGGACCGTCCACACTTCGGTGCCTGTGAAAGGGTGAATCTGTTTGATCGTGCCGTCAGCCATGGTGCGAATGGGGGTGACAGAAAAAGAATGGGGGCTAGTCATAACACCAAGGCTATTGTCTACTGTGGTGTTATGCCGAAGATTCAGTTTGATGTTTTAGTCCCCGACACAGATTCCATCGCACTAGCGGGACGTTTTACCGTAGTCGCCAACCTTTTGATCGAAAAAGGCCTCATGGATCATGGCGTTGTTGTCCATGATCCAGCAGCGAAAATCGCAGAAGCTGTGGAAGAGCAGCTTCGCCAGACTTACCGCGACGAGCATGAAGATGCAGACTTGGAAGAATCCTCGGTCAACCGTTACCTCATTGAAGTTGATGGAGTTAAAGGCTCCGTTAACCAAGTGACCATGATTTTTGCCCGTTTGCTCACCCCGCCAGCAGAGTTGCCAAAGGACGCTTTCCTCCTGGAGCAGGAACTTGCCTATGAAGTTCCTGCAGTCTACCCATGGACTGTGGAGATCCTTCGCTAGTTTTGAGCTACGTATTCTTGAGCGATCCTTCGGCCTGCATCACGTAATTGTGCTGCAACGTCGGAGGATTTAATCATTTCTACCGCTAGGAAATCATCGGGAATACCGCCTTCCACGATGCCGGCCGCAACAGCGAGATCCACATCGTGGGCTTTAGCTAAACCGTGGAGGGTGCCCACAACCTTTCCGGTGAACGATTGGGAATCTAGTCGGCCTTCACCGGTGATCAACAAGTCAGTTTCTGGCAGCGCATCCTCGATTCCGTTGGAGCGGGCAATCAGTGGCGCGCCGGGGAGGATATGGATCTGTTGGTCGTTGCCGTGCATGAGGGTGGACAGCCACGTCAGTCCGATTGCAATGCCCCCGGCTGCGCCCATACCTGGCTTTGTGCCATCAACTTCCAGTTGGGCGCAGGCGTGGTGGAGGGCGGCGTCGAGAAGCGAAATGTCTTTTTCGGTGGCACCTTTTTGGGGCCCGAATACGGTGGCCGCGCCCTGCGGGCCGGTGGCGGGGGCGTCGACATCGGTGAGCAGGATCCATTCGACGGCGGCTGCGGGGATGTTGAGTTCGGCGGTATCGATGTAATCGAGGTTGATGAGGTCGGCGCCACCGGTTCGTAGTGCGTAGCCCTCTTTGTTGCGTGGGACGGCGCCGAGGGCGATGAGAATTCCTGAGCCGGCGTCAGTTGTGGCTGATCCGCCAAGGCCTAAAGCAATGCGAGTTGCGCCACGGGTGACCGCGTCTGCGATCAAAACGCCGGTGCCGTAGGTATCGCCGGTGGTGGGGACTAGATCGTCTGCAACGGCGGGCAAACCGGAGGCTGCGGCGATGTCAATGTAGGCAGTGTTTGTTTCGGAATCTAAGGTGTAGCTGGCTTCGGTGAGGCGTCCCGCGGCATTTGTCGTGGGTAATGTTATGACCTGCCCGCCGAAAACTGAGGATGTTCCTTCGCCACCGTCGGCCATGGGTGCCAACGTAATGGAGGCGTTGGGCAAAATTTCCAACACGCCTTCGCCTAAGTATTGCGCAGCTTCTGATGCGGTAGCGGTTCCTTTGTAGGAATCTGGCGCGATCATAATTCGAGGTGCGCTCGTTGAAACGTCGGTGGGGGAGTTGGACATTGTGTCAGTATGCCTTTCTGTTATGGCGTTATTGTGGCACATCGCGGTGGGAAACAAGCCAGGTGGCCTGTGTAAATAAGGCTCCAAATGGGAATCCATGAGGAGACTCTTTAGTTAAAATCTCTAGCCTTAGTGTTTCAAGTCTAACGGTCGCCCAATTGAGGAGTGGGTCCATGGCATATACGGCTATCGAAAAGGTCGGAAAGTGCCCGAATGTGCGTTGTTCTAGCTAGCCTCGGGAGCTCTAGGAGATCGTGAAAAACGGGTCAAATTTCTCCGATGTAGCGCCTATAAAAGTCGTACCAATTCCATTTGAGGGCGCTCAATTGTGGCCAGGTTATATAACCAGTCAGTCAACTGGTCTCATTCGCTGGTCGGATGAATTTAATTAAAGAAGAGACTTCATGCAGTTACCGCGCGTTTTGGCGATACAAAATTGATAAACCTAAAGAAATTTTCAAACAATTTTAATTCTTTGTGGTCATATCTGTGCGACACTGCCATAATTGAACGTGAGCATTTACCAGCCTAAATGCCCGCAGTGAGTTAAGTCTCAAAGCAAGAAGTTGCTCTTTAGGGCATCCGTAGTTTAAAACTATTAACCGTTAGGTATGACAAGCCGGTTGATGTGAACGCAGTTTTTAAAAGTTTCAGGATCAGATTTTTCACAGGCATTTTGCTCCAGCAAACGCCTAGGATGTACATGGTGCCCTCAATGGGAACCACCAACATCACTAAATGGCCCAGGTACACACTTTAAAATCGTGCGCGCATGCAGCCGAGATGGGAACGAGGAAATCATGACAGTTGATGAGCAGGTCTCTAACTATTACGACATGCTTCTGAAGCGCAATGCTGGCGAGCCTGAATTTCACCAGGCAGTGGCAGAGGTTTTGGAATCTTTGAAGATCGTCCTGGAAAAGGACCCTCATTACGCTGATTACGGTCTCATCCAGCGCCTGTGCGAGCCTGAGCGTCAGCTCATCTTCCGTGTGCCTTGGGTTGATGACCAGGGCCAGGTCCACGTCAACCGTGGTTTCCGCGTGCAGTTCAACTCTGCACTTGGACCATACAAGGGCGGCCTGCGCTTCCACCCATCTGTAAACCTGGGCATTGTGAAGTTCCTGGGCTTTGAGCAGATCTTTAAAAACTCCCTAACCGGCCTGCCAATCGGTGGTGGCAAGGGTGGATCCGACTTCGACCCTAAGGGCAAGTCCGATCTGGAAATCATGCGTTTCTGCCAGTCCTTCATGACCGAGCTACACCGCCACATCGGTGAGTACCGCGACGTTCCTGCAGGTGACATCGGAGTTGGTGGCCGCGAGATCGGTTACCTGTTTGGCCACTACCGTCGCATGGCTAACCAGCACGAGTCCGGCGTTTTGACCGGTAAGGGCCTGACCTGGGGTGGATCCCTGGTCCGCACCGAGGCAACTGGCTACGGCTGCGTTTACTTCGTGAGTGAAATGATCAAGGCTAAGGGCGAGAGCATCAGCGGCCAGAAGATCATCGTTTCCGGTTCCGGCAACGTAGCAACCTACGCGATTGAAAAGGCTCAGGAACTCGGCGCAACCGTTATTGGTTTCTCCGATTCCAGCGGTTGGGTTCATACCCCTAACGGCGTTGACGTGGCTAAGCTCCGCGAAATCAAGGAAGTTCGTCGCGCACGCGTATCCGTGTACGCCGACGAAGTTGAAGGCGCAACCTACCACACCGACGGTTCCATCTGGGATCTCAAGTGCGATATCGCTCTTCCTTGTGCAACTCAGAACGAGCTCAACGGCGAGAACGCTAAGACTCTTGCAGACAACGGCTGCCGTTTCGTTGCTGAAGGCGCGAACATGCCTTCCACCCCTGAGGCTGTTGAGGTCTTCCGTGAGCGCGACATCCGCTTCGGACCAGGCAAGGCAGCTAACGCTGGTGGCGTTGCAACCTCCGCTCTGGAGATGCAGCAGAACGCTTCGCGCGATTCCTGGAGCTTCGAGTACACCGACGAGCGCCTCCAGGTGATCATGAAGAACATCTTCAAGACCTGTGCAGAGACCGCAGCAGAGTATGGACACGAGAACGATTACGTTGTCGGCGCTAACATTGCTGGCTTCAAGAAGGTAGCTGACGCGATGCTGGCACAGGGCGTCATCTAAGACCCCTGCGCTTTACTTAAACCCCTGATCCGCGTTAAGGATCAGGGATTTTTGATTTCTTCCAGGTCAATTATCCGATCCACATGGGTTAATGCAGCTGTGCGGTGCGCAATGATGATCACCGTGGTGTCTTTAAGCGTGGCCAGAGTCTGGGAAAGATCCGCTTGATTGAGCGCATCTTGGTGGCTGGTGGCTTCATCGACAATCAGTACCTGAGGGGTGCGTGCCAAAGCACGCGCCAGGCAGAGCCGTTGTTGCTGTCCGCCAGATAGGCGCAGGGCGTCAGCATCTAAAGGCAGTTCGCTTATCGACGCCAACCTCAAGGCTTCCCTTGCTTCATCTTCAGACAGCTCTGGATTGCCCATCCGTAAATTCTCCAGCACGCTTGCTCTAAACAGCACAGATTTCTGCTCAACCAGCGTGACGGATTTGCGAAGCTCCGCCGATGAAACCTCTGCGATATCAACACCACCGATGGTGATGGTTCCAGACCGTAGTTGCGCCAGCTTGAGGATGAGTTTGGCCAAAGTGGATTTTCCACTACCGCTGGATCCGATGATGCCGATGTGTTCACCAGCTGCAACCTCTAAAGACACGGTGCCCTTTGCGCTGACTGGAACTCTAGAAATTCGCAGCTTAAGCGGGCCTTTGGGCAAAGGCTTCGGCTCGTCAGGTTCAGCGATAGCAACAGGGGCATCGATGATCTGGAAATACCGCTGCGCACTGTTTAACGCGGTAGGCATGGTGCGAGCAAATCCCTCAACTGCATCCAACGCAGGGGAGATGCCCAGGATAATCGCGGCTGCAACAATGCCCACATGAGGAACCAGAGCAACCAACAACACAGCTGATATCCACGGCCATAAAAGTGCTGCGCCCTGACGGATACCGACGATCAAGCCCTGTCGGGTCACAACTTGTTCCAGTTGTTGCTCTTTCACCTCGAGCGCATTTAACCGTGTGGCTTGCGCTCCATGTGAGTTGATTTCAAGCCTGCCGGCGGCATCTTCGGTGAGGTGCTGGGCGATGTGTCCACGTGATGTGGCTTCACTGCTTGAGGATTGTTTTCCAATCAAGGGGATCAACCACGCGATGAGGACACCGAGTAAACCAATTAGACCAGCAACGGGATCGAGCGTTGCCAGCGTGATCACGCCTCCCGCACTGAGCAGCACTGCGGTGACTGTAGGCCCAATGGTGTGCGCGAAGAATACTTCGATGGAGTTAATGTCACGGGTGGCAACAGACATGATCGAACCGCTGCCGTGGATCGGCGAGGGGGAACCTTTGTGGACGAGGGCGTCGTAAAGCATAACGCGCATGTGGGCAAGCAGCCCAAAGGCAGCGCGGTGGCCGCATACCTGCTCACCCCAGCGACAGACAGCTGCTGTCAGCGCGATGAGCGCCATGATGATGGCGACGGCGAGCAGGGAGATGTCTGGTTTGCGGCTTAGCACCCAGGCGGGGAACACAATGAGTGCTGCGGTGAGTAGCTGATTGAGCAGTCGCAGGAGCGTGGAGGCTCCAAGTTCCGGCCATACTTTCTTAGCCAATTGGAGAAGTCGGGAAATCATTGTTCTTCCTCCATCACAGCGGTGCGGAAAAACGCATTGTGCTGGGAAACGTTGCTGGGTGTATCCATCATGGTCAATTGGCCATCCTCTAAAACAATGATGAAGTCTGCATCGAGGGCTTCTGATGGGCGGTGGGTGATCTCAACCAACGTGCACTCAAGGGATTTGGCAAGATGTCGAACCTGGCGGGCGTTGGTGTAGTCGAGTTGTGCGGTCGCCTCGTCGAGAACAATCACGGCAGCATTCTTTACTAAACCTCGGGCAATGGAAATGCGTGCTGCTTGGCCGCCGGAGACACCTTTGCCGGTTTCACCGACTTTGAGGTCCGCGGGGAGTTCTTCGCCTAAAAGTGCTGCGTGGATGTGATCAGAATCAACACCCGTGCGCGCCAGATCGATATTGCTTTTGATGCTTCCGCTAAACAGCGTGGGGGATTGGGGCACGAAACTGACTGAGGCGCGAAGATCTAACATCTCACAGTTGTGGCCGCCGAGGGAAATCGCACCATCAAACTCTAAAAGTCCGGACAACGCTAGAGCCACAGAGGATTTACCAGCGCCACTGGGACCTACCACCGCGATGTGGGAACCGCGGGGAATGCTGAAAGAGATACCGTGCACAATGTCCCTGTGATCGCGGGCGATCTTCAAGTTGTTGACCACCAGATCCCCATCGTGGCGCTGTCCCTGTTGAGTTGGCTGATCAGTAAAGGTTGTCGCGAGGGCTTTTTCAATGGCGATCAGCGAGGGTTTGCCTGCCATGCCGGTGTAAAACGTGCGACCCATGCGGTTGATGGGATCAATAAGCAGCCTGGCCAGCAATACGAGTGCTACAGCTTGGCCGAGAGTAAGAGAGCCTGAAAAGAATCCTCCAATGGCAAACACCGCAGCAACCATTGTGGTGGCAACTCCAAACACGCCGTCGGTCACCAGAATCATCAACTGATTTCGGTACAGCAATGACATCACTTGGGAGCGCATATTCTCTGCGCGCTGTGTGATGATCTGCCTGCGCTGCCCAGCGGCATTCAGCATCATCGTGGTGCCTAGTGTGCGCACCGATTCCAAAAACACGCCTGCCAACTGCCCAGATGCTCGCCCGTATCCCGCGCCAGCGCCTTTCAACATGCGCTGTGCCCAAGAAATAACGAAAGGTATCACGCACAACCCGAGGCACAGTATCCCCGCAATCGGCCAGGAAATAGCCGCGCCGACAACGGCAATAACTGTCAGTGGGGCCAAAAATACTGCAAAGTAAGGCCCCAGAAACATCACTGTGTAAGTGGATGCTTTTGAGGTGGCTTCAGTTGCCAGTGTGATCAACTGGGCATCATCTGACGAACTGGAATTCAGCTCCAGATTTTTAGCAGCCAACTGCCGCCGCCAGGATCGTTCAACTCGTGCACGAATACGTTGGGGGAGCACCGCTTCCGCGCACAGCAGCGCAGCTGCTGCCGTGGCACCTGCCAGAACCCACCACAACATGGCTGAATGAGCGGGCGAGGGGACGTCGATAAGCAAGCCGATCCCAACGATGACCAGCGCAACAACGAGCGTGCGCACAACAATCGTCGCGGTGATTAGCCAACCCACCGCAGGGATATCACGAAGCAGGGAGCGCATCAATCCACAACCTTTCTGCACTTAAAGCCCAGACTTTAAACCAGTCGAATTCTTCTTGAGATCCAAGGCTAGCCCGAGCATGCGACACGGCCTTCCCCCGGGGCTGATCGGAAAAGTTTTCGAATACCGTCTACGTGGAGCTTTGCGGAAAATACGCACCGAGACCTAGGCGCGCCATACGCATGGTTCACAGGATTTCAGTACGATTAACCCCATGTACAAGGTCTTCGAAGCACTGGATGATTTAGTTCAAGCCGTTCAACGCGCATACGGCGTTCCCATGACCGGAAATTGCGTGGTTCCCCGTCAGGAAGTGCTTGCGCTTCTCGATGATTTACGTGATGCGCTTCCTGTAGAACTTGATGATGCACAAGATGTGCTGGACCACCGTGATGGTGTGATCCGTGAAGCTGAAGAAAAGGCCATTGCCTTGGTCGACGATGCAGAAAACGAGGCCCGAAACCTCCTTGCACGCGCAACTGAGGAGTCAGATGCCATGGTGGAAGACGCCACCAAGCATGCGCATTCTGTCGTTGCTAAGGCTAATGACACAGCGGATCGCATCGTGAGTGACGCTCGTCGAGAAGCAAACAGCGTCACCGAGCGCGCCCAGGCTGAATCTGAGCGCCTGGTCAACTCCGGCAATGATGCGTATCGCCGCGCGGTTGCTGAAGGCCAGGCCGAGCAGGATCGCCTGGTCAGCGAGGCAGAAGTGGTGCGTCGCTCCACGGAAGAAGCACACCGCATTGTGGATGCAGCGCACGCTGACTCCAACAAGCTGCGCAATGAATGCGATGACTACGTGGATACCAAGTTGGCAGAGTTTGAAACCTCGCTGTCCACCACGTTGCGTTCTGTCACTGCTGATCGTTCCGCACTACGCCGAGGAGCTGGAGCTACTGGCCGCGAGCTGCGCGATGAGCAACCGGCAGCGCGTGGTGAATATGAGCGGGACTACGAGCGTGATTATGAACGAGGCTACGAACGCGACGATCGAGACTACTAGTTTCCAAGAAACCATTTAGGCTTTTTCACCTTTCCGTCTAGCGATCCTCATCTGATGTATGTAGTCACGATGAGGTACGAGTAGGATCTTCCTGGTCATGAAATCTCCATTTATTTTTGATGTCGCCGCACTCCTTCGTGGAAGTGCCCTTCCGGAACACCTCACCCAATCAGGTCCAAGCCCGACCCGCATTGGTCCGGAAATGATCGCGATCCCCGAGGGCGGAAAAGTTATCGTAGAAGCCCAGATCATTCCACTCGGTGGAGGCCTGGCCGTCGAAGCAGATATCGAAGCGCAGCTTCTGGGACAGTGCTCCCGCTGCCTCCGCGAACTCACCCCAACCAAGACGCTGCACGTCTCTGAGGTTTTTGCTGCCGATCCAGACTTTGTTACTGGTGAAGATGCAGCAGATGACGAAGATGAGCTGCCAATGGTTAACCAAGACCAGATTGATCTGCTTCAGTCTGTCATTGATGAAGCTGGTCTGACCTTGCCGTTTAACCCTGTCTGCGAAGAACTTGGGTACGGCGCATGCCAGGATGATGAAACGCCAGCTCCTGACGGTGTCTCTGAAGAAGTAGAAGACGAGGAAAAGGTCGATCCGCGCTGGGCTGGTTTGGAGAAGTTCCTGTGAGCAGGAAAAAGAATCGCCTCACCGGGGTAGACGCACTCAATGAAGCATTCGATGCAGTAGATCATCAGCCGCTGCTTGACCACCTTGGTGTGGACATCCAGCGCGATCTGTTGGTGCTTGCGTTGACTCACCGCTCTTTCGCCAACGAAAACGGCATGCTGCCCAATAATGAGCGCTTGGAGTTCCTCGGCGACGCCGTCTTGGGTCTCTCCGTGGCCAACAAGCTCTATGAGCAGTACCCCAGCAGCCCTGAATCTGATGTCTCCAAGATGCGCGCTTCAATTGTCAGCCGTTACGGCCTGGCAGATATCGCTCGCGAAATTGATCTTGGCAACCACATTTTGCTGGGCAAAGGCGAATTGCTCACCGAAGGTCGCAGTAAGGATTCCATTCTTGCGGACACCACAGAGGCGTTGTTCGGCGCGATTTTCCGCCAGCACGGTTTTGAAACCGCCCGCGACGTAATTTTGCGCCTGTTTGCCTACAAGATCGATAACGCATCGGCCAGGGGCATTCACCAGGACTGGAAGACCACGCTGCAGGAGGAACTTGCTCAGCGCAAGCGCCCCATGGCTGAATATTCCGCCACCTCAGTCGGTCCGGATCACGATCTAGTGTTCACCGCCATCGTGACGCTGGAAGGTGAAGAAATGGGTCGGGGAGAAGGCCCGAACAAGAAGCTGGCCGAGCAGGAAGCAGCGCACCAGGCATTCCGAAAGCTTCGGGAGTCCCGTGCCTGAACTGCCTGAAGTTGAGGTGGTGCGCCGCGGTTTAGAAGATCATATGGTCGGCCACACCATCGTGTCCGCCACAGTGCTTCACCCGCGCGCAGCCCGCAATCAACTCGGCGGTGGCCCCGAAATCGAGGCCAACATCGCAGGGCTTAGGGTCAGCGCTGCCAAGCGACGCGGCAAATTCCTCTGGCTTGAGCTTATCGACGCACCCTCCGGCGAAACCCGTCCCGATTTAGGGCTACTGGTTCACCTTGGGATGAGTGGACAAATGCTCATCAAAGAACCAGATGCACCAATTAGTCCACACCTTCGAGCCAAAGTCGAGCTAGATAATGGCGATGAAGTGTGGTTTGTCGATCAACGCACCTTCGGTTATTGGTGGCTCGGCGACCTAGTTGATGGAGTACCCGAACGCGTCTCTCACATTGCCACAGATGTATTGGATGAGTCTGCTGATTTCTCTGCGATTGCGCGGAATTTGAAATCTCGGAAATCGGAGATCAAACGCCTCCTGCTTAACCAAGAGATCGTCTCCGGCATCGGAAATATCTATGCCGATGAAATGCTCTGGCAAGCAAAAATTCACCCATTGCAACGTGCCGATCGACTGTCCCTAGCTCGCTTGGAAGAACTTCTTCAAGCTGGCAAAGACGTGATGACCAAAGCACTTGCTCAAGGTGGCACCTCTTTCGACGCGCTCTATGTCAACGTCAATGGCAACTCCGGCTACTTTGCGCTGTCATTGAATGCTTATGCGCAAACCGGGGAGCCGTGCGGACGCTGCGGAACATTAATCATCCGGGAGAGTTTCATGAACCGCGGCTCCCACTACTGCCCAAACTGCCAGAAGCGGCGCTAGCTGATGAGCGAAGCTTTTGATGCAACCAAAGTGCGCAAAGCTGTGCTCACCGTCGCGCTGCTTAACTTCGCTTATTTCTTTGTAGAATTCTTTATTGCATTAAGCGCAGGCTCCGTTTCTCTACTGGCTGACAGTGTCGATTTTCTTGAAGACACCTCCATCAACCTGCTCATTTTCATTGCCCTAGGATGGCCGTTGGCGAGGCGCGCAGTGATGGGCAAACTTATGGCGATTGTGATTCTTGCACCTGCTGCTTTTGCTGCGTGGGCAGCGATTCAACGGTTTTCCGCACCGCAAGCGCCCGAAGTGTTTCCGATCATCGTCGCTTCTCTGGGCGCCGTCGTGATCAACGGCGCGAGTGCCATCATTATTTCTCGAGTGCGACAACATGGTGGCTCGCTTGGCCAAGCTGCCTTCCTATCCGCCCGAAATGACGTCCTGATCAACATTGCCATCATCATGATGGCCTTAATTACCGCATGGACGACGTCTGGATGGCCAGATTTGATCCTAGGTTGTTTCATCATTCTGCTCGCACTGCACGCCGCTCACGAGGTGTGGGAAGTCAGTGAGGAAGAACGCCTCGCCTCCAAAGCCCTTGCTGGGGAAGCCATCGATTAGGGGAGCAGTATGAGCTTTTCTGGATTTGAGCAGTTTATTGGGCTCGTTGCAAATCGCTATGGCAAGCCAGGTACACCGCACAGCGAAGAACAGCACAGCGATTATGAAGCGGGGACTGTTCTCTTAGGATCGGAGACCTGGCATATCAGAACCGCTCGAGTCACCCCGACAAAACCTGGTGCCTTCGTTGCATTTTGGATGCGCAATGAACAAGGCGAAATTTGCCCGTTTGATTCCTCTGAGGCCTGCGCAGGCCTTCTGATTTTTGTCCAAGATGAGAGTAATTTCGGAGTATTTCGATTCACGCGAGAGCAGCTTGAACAGCAGGGAATTACTCGTTCCACTAAGCGTCCCGGTAAACGGGGATTTCGGGTATATCCAAGTTGGAGTGGCAATTTGAATGCTCAGGCGAAGAAAACTCAAGCGATTCAGACGCCCTCTTTTGAGCTGCTGCAGTAATTGCTCTAGATGTTGTTCTTGCGTTGATCACGCTTGTTGGAACCGCCAGCATCGAGGTAGTTCCCTTCACAACTAGAGGGGTTACTAGTCTGCTGCATTAACCGATCGTCATAACGATGACCGTGGTGATTCCGACGATGACCACAAATGCTCTAAAAACACTGGGGCGAAGTCGGCGGGCGTACCGTCCGCCGATGTATCCACCTAAAGCTGAGCCAAGCGCGATTAAGGCAACGGTCGGCCAGGAGATCAACTCAGGGGAGATGATTATAAAAACACTGGCTGCGATGAGATTAACTGCCGCCACTGTGAGGTTTTTGATGGCGTTGAGTTCCTGCATCTGCAGCGTTGATGTGATGCCAAGCAATGCGATGAGAAGAATGCCTTGAGCTGCGCTGAAGTACCCTCCATACATGCCCAGCAACAGGGCACCACATACTGAGACGATGAAGGTGGTTCGGCTCGGGAAAGGCAATTGCCTAAACCCAGCAGAGATGCCACCTGAAGTATGAGCGCCAACATGCTTCTTAATTGATGGACCTGCGATAACCAACAGCGTGCCGAATCCAATCAGCCAGGGAATTACTGCTGTAAAAACATCTGCGGAGAAATGCAGCAAGAGCGAGGCGCCGGTGATCCCTCCGAGGATTGATGCTGGCAGCAGAAATCTGATGGTTTTTACATGGGCGTGTAGTTCACGTCTATAAGCAACCACACCCGAAATACTTCCAGGAACGATGCCGATGGTGTTGGCGATGGTGGCAGTCAACGGTGGAAGGCCCAGGAACACGAGAATAGGAAACGACACTAATGTTCCTGCTCCGACAATTACATTGATGCTTCCTGCGAGGAAACCTGCACCAAAGATCGCTCCTAATTCAACAATTTGTAACCACTCGATTGACATGTCCGCCTCCGAATTCCTGCACAATAAGCAACAGGACAAATTTTGGCAGGATACTCCATCACCAAGCTTGCTAGAATTAGAAGCTCGCTTCGAATTTACGAAAGGCAACATTAGGTGAGCATCGATCTGCGAGACATTAAGCTTTTGGTAGCTGCCGTGGATTGTAGGTCGATTACAGGAGGTGCCCAGGCAGTGGGGCTTTCACTGTCGGCAGCTAGCTCCAGGATCACGGCTCTGGAGAAGAAACATGGTGTGTCCCTATTGCAGAGACTACGTAGCGGAGTGGTTCCCACTGAAGCTGGCGAAGTAGTCCTAATTCAAAGCCGGAGACTTCTTGAGCAAGCCGACCTGCTCACTAGTGCTTTCCAACAGCACCAAAAAACGCACATCAAATTGGTGAGTAATACCTCCGCGGTGGATTCACTGACAGAGTTTCTGGCAGCAACGCTTAATAAGTATCCAGAGCTCAACGTTGATTTGGAAGAAGAGTCAAGCAGTGAGGTTGCACGACGGGTTCGAGAAGGCACTGCTGATTTAGGGGTGGTGTCAGTGCTGGAGTCTCGAACAGGTTTAGAAGCACACTTATTATGGGAAGATCCTTTGATGATTGTCAGCACGTCAGCTAAGACATCAGTGGAAGCACTAAAGGGTCCAATGATTGGTTTATCTGCTGGGATCCCACTTCAAACCTATATTGATGCGCACCTTAGAAGAGATGGAATCACTCCCAACTACCGAGTCCGTTTGCCCACGTTAAGTGCGGTTTATGCGGTTGCTAGTACTGGAGCAGGATCGGCAATTCTTCCGCTTGGAACTACGAGAAGATTAGGGATCCGGACAAAGAATGTACTTCCCATCGAGGAACCTTGGGCACAACGCGATGCATGGATGTTGGTGAAGGAAGGACGCACATTAGCTGACGTAGAAAAATCTTTTATAGACGCCCTGTTGAGCTTTCGGGACGAGGAATCCTAAGTAGAACCCTAAAGGCATAAACCAACATCAGTGGAACTAATTGGACCGGTCGAGCGTTGATTAATCATTAACTCCAACGGCGGAAAACGGTGGAAAGTGGGGCAATTGTGACAACACCAACTCTTGTCTATTTGCATGGGGTGGGTCGGGGAGATCTCAAACAAGAGTGGAAAGACCAGCTTTCGCAGGGGTTGGCCAGGATTGGGTTTCCGAGCCTGGATGATGTCACTGTCTTAAATCCGGTATACGCAGATGATTTGTGGGAAGATCCGGAAGCTCAACATAATTTTGCGGTGCCACCGGTACAAAAACATATGACGTTAAGTGGCTTGGAGCTTTTAGAGTTCGAGCGTCGAACAGCTGCGATGGAAACCAGGCTTGGTCGGCATAATCGGGGAGCGGGTGGCGCATTTCCTGAGGCGGTGGTGTCTCGAAGCGTGGAGTTGCCACTTTTTGTACAGGCCCGGAATTTCCTCAACAATCAGCAGATCAGAGCTCAAGTGCATCGCCGTATTTTGGAGCAGCTTCCAACCGAGGGAGAGATTGTGCTGTTGGGGCACAGTTTGGGGTCGGTAATTGCTGCAGACCTTTTGAGGCGATTGCCGCCAGAGCTTACGGTGAAGGGATTTGTCACCATCGGTAGTCCGTTGGCAAATGGTCAATTCAATGTGGATGATTTGTTTAAGTTGCTGCGCACGCCGTTGAGCAATGTGTCGTGGTGGGTGAATTTTTGGAGTGGATCTGATCCTGTTGCAGCAAAACGCGGAGTGTCGGTGGCTGTTCCGTGGGTATTGGATTTTCGTGTGAAAACCTCACTGGTCCCAGGCCCTGGGCATTCTTCGCGGGAATACTGTGCCAATGATGCAGTGGCGGAAGCAATTGGGTTTGGGCTGTTCGGATCGCGCAGCAAAGAAATCGTCCTTGCGGAGAAAAATCTGCAGATTCCGCTCAATGACGCGGAGATTTTTGTGCTGCAGGCGCTGCGTTATTGTTACCTCATTTTGCAACGGCTCAAAGGCGATGAAGCCTTAAGGTATGAGTACGCACTTCGGGAGACTCAGGATCGCCTGATTGAGGAGATTAAATCCAGAAACGCCGAAGAGGGCCGGCCGATTCCGAAGGAAATCGCACGCCTGGATTTTGATAACGGTGATCCAAACGCAGCAGCTCCTGTTCCAGGTTTGAGCCCATTTATGCCCAAAGAGCAGGCAATTGAGCGGCTTTTAGAGATCATTGGACAGAACCTGCTGCTGCCTTTTGAGATCGAGGTGCCGGAGAAAATTCAGCGGGAAGCACTGAGGGATTTCACGGCGGAAACTCAATTGGGTTCCACCGTGGGCGCTGATATTTTTGATGCATTGCAAATGGCTGTTGGGGTGGTGTCGGGAAGCGCGAAGAGCAATTGGCGCAAATGGGGAGCGTTTGGTGTGGGGGCTGCAGCTTTGACCGCTGCAACGGGTGGTTTGGCTTTGGCGGCTGTGCCGACTGTTGCTGGAGTAGCCACTGTTGCCTCGACACTCGCAGCATTTGGTCCAGGTGGGATGATGGGCGGTTTGGTCACTGCAGGAACACTGCTCACAGTTGGTGGCGGCAGTTTAACCGCTGGGGTGTTGAGCTCGGTGAACACCACGGAAGAGATCGAAGCGCTCGTTGTACAGAAGCTAAGTTTGGCTATTTTGTGGCAGCGCCATGAGATAGATAGAACTCATGAGGTGTGGGAAGAATTCGCGGAGGCAGAACGTCTGATTGTGCGGGAGCACACGCGTGTGAAAAACGTGTCGGATAGTTCTTCGCCCATTTTGAAAGCTTTCGAGCAGCAGCGTTCGACTATTGAGCGGGCGTTGAAGTATTTGAGCGATCATGGGATGGAACCTGGCTGGTTTGAAGAACTCGAACCACCAGCCCCAACACCGTTTCTAAAACTGCGGGCTAAGAAAACTGATTAGGAGAAACACAATGGAGAAAGTTCGTCTGACTGCTTTTGTTCATGGTCATGTCCAGGGCGTGGGTTTTCGATGGTGGACTACCTCGCAGGCACGAGAATTAAAACTTGCAGGTTCTGCCAGTAATTTAAGTGACGGCCGGGTGTGCGTGGTTGCTGAAGGGCCACAAACACAGTGCGAAGAACTGCTGAGAAGGTTGAAGGAAAACCCCAGCTCGTATCGCAGACCAGGTCATGTGGACACAGTTATTGAGCAATGGGGCGAGCCGCGTGACGTTGAAGGCTTTGTGGAGCGCTAGACTTTAACCCCGTTATGTATTTGAAATCGTTGACGCTCAAGGGGTTTAAGTCTTTCGCGTCTGCGACGACCCTGAAATTTGAGCCAGGCATTTGTGCCGTGGTGGGTCCGAATGGTTCAGGCAAATCCAATGTGGTTGATGCGCTGGCCTGGGTGATGGGTGAAGGTTCTGCGAAGACCTTGCGTGGCGGCAAAATGGAAGATGTCATTTTTGCTGGCGCGGGCGATCGTAAACCGTTGGGTCGCGCAGAAGTCACGCTGACCATTGATAACTCTGATGGCGCACTGCCCATTGAGTACACCGAAGTGTCGGTGACCAGACGGATGTTCCGTGATGGTGCAAGTGAATATGAGATCAATGGGGCGAAAGCTCGATTGATGGATATCCAGGAGCTGTTGTCGGATACCGGTATTGGCCGTGAAATGCACATCATGGTGGGGCAGGGAAAGCTCGCAGAGATTTTGGAGTCCCGCCCCGAAGAGCGCCGAGCGTATATCGAAGAAGCTGCGGGTGTGCTCAAGCACCGGCGCAGGAAAGAAAAGGCGCAGCGCAAACTTCAGGGCATGCAGGTCAATCTTGATCGTTTGCAGGATCTGACCCATGAGTTGGCCAAGCAGCTCAAGCCGTTGGCTAGGCAGGCGGAAGCAGCGCAGCGTGCGGCGACGGTGCAGGCTGATTTGCGTGATGCGCGTTTCCAGATTGCTGGCTTTGAGATCGTGAAGCTCTCGGAAAAGCTGGAAACCTCTACTGAGCGCGAGAAAATGATTCGTGAGCAGGCGGAAGCAGCACAAGAGCAGCTGGAAGAAGCCACCACAACTCAGATGGAAGTGGAGATGGAGTTGGCGGAGATCACTCCGCAGGCTGAAGCTGCGCAACAGTTGTGGTTTGATTTGTCTTCGCTGGCTGAGCGGGTGTCGGCAACGATGCGTATTGCTGCAGACCGTGCGAGTTCAGGTGCCGCGGATGTGCCGTATGCGGGCCAGGATCCTGATGAGTTGCTTGGTCGGGCCGAAACTGCTGACAAAGAATTAGAAGAACTCGAGATGGCCGTGGAAATGACCACCGAGCGTTTGACCTCCATTCAAGAGGAAGCCGAGGATAAGGCCGCGCAGGCTCGTGAGGCTGAGCGTGAACACTTGGCGCAGGTCAGGGCGATTTCTGATCGTCGTGAAGGTGTTGTGCGCCTGCTTGCATCTGAGGAATCTTTGCGCACCCAGCACACGTCAGCAGAGGAGGAAGCTGAGCGACTCAGTGAGCAGCTTGAGGAGTTCATCGGCCGCATTTTGGATGTGGAACGTGAACGTCGCCTCACCGATGAGCGTAAACAGGGCGTTGACACGGATCGTGCGCCCTTGGAAGAAGCCCTCAAACAGGCAAAACATGAAGCCGAAGCAGCAGAGACTCGTCTTGAGGAGCTTCGTACTAAGCGCAGCGATCTGGAAAAAGAAGTATCCAGGTTGCAGTCGCGCATTGAGACGCTTAACCAAAATAGGCCACGTTCCGATGCTGCTGATGTGGTGGATTACCCGCAGCTGGCCACGTTGATTCGACCGCAACGAAACGTCGATAAGGCTCTCGCTGCCGCCCTGGGTGCGCATGCCGAGGCGCTGGCTGGCGAGGCTGCGGAAGGGCTCGTCGAGAAGCTTATCGACGCCGGCGTTGCACGCACCATCATCGTTGATGGCACGCAGGCTGGCGGCGCATGGCGCCTGGACGCGAACATTCCGGCCGGGGCGAGCTGGCTGCTCGACCATGTTGATCTGGATCCGGCGATTGCCGGCCCGGTAAACCGGCTGCTTGCCGACGTTGTGCTTGTCGACGACCCCTCCCTCGGCCGCCAAGCAATCGAGGATGATCCCCGTCTGCGTGCCGTTGACCGCAATGGTGTGCTCATCGGCGCTGGGTGGATTCAGGTCGGCACCGAAACCTCGACTGTGGAAATCACAGCTCAAATTGAGGAAGCAGAAGCTCAACTTGCTGCGGCCTCTGCCGCCTTGGACGACATTGCCGGCACTTTTGATGGCGCCCTCCACGCTGCCGACAACACTCGCGTCGAGGTGGCTGCCCGCACCGCAGCCCTGCGCGAACTCGACATGACCAGGGATTCCATCACCCGCGATCTCGCGCGCTTGGACAAACAACATGAGGCCGCCGAATCCGAGCGCGTCCGCCATGTTGGACGCCTGCATGCTGCGGAAACACGCCGTGAAGAGCTGCGCGAACAGTTAGAAGACATCGTCGATCGACTCTCCCGCGTGGAAGACGAAGAAGACGCTGACGAACCCTCAACCACCGCCCGCGACCAAGCAAATGCCGAGCTGCAACAAATCCGCGCCATGGAAATGGAAGCACGCCTTGCCCAACGCACCGCCGAAGAGCGCGCCGGGCAGCAGCGGGGCAAGGGCGATAGTCTGCGACGCCAGGCCGAGCATGAGCGCCAAGCCAAAATCCGGCATGAACAAGCCATGGAAGCCCGTCGCAGGCGCACCCAATTGGCTGCAGCCGTGCAAAATGGCGCACGCGATGTGGCCGAGCGTGTCTCAGCTGCCCTTGCCCAAGCAGCCATCGAAAGAGATCAGCACAACCGCGACAAAGCGCTGCTGACCTCACACTTAGCGCGCGCCAAAGATGCTGTGAGTGCTGCACGCCAGCACCTCAATCGACTCAGCGACAACGCCCACTCCATGGAACTTGCGCGCAGCCAAGCTCAAGTGCGCATGGAGGAAGCCGTTGCCAAAATCACCGAGCAACTTGGCATTCCGGTCGCAGAATTGCTGCGCGATTACACCCCAGATGAAAACTTTGATGAAAAGTTCCAACGGGCACGCCTCAAACAAGCCGAAAAAGACCTCGCCGCACTAGGCAAAGTCAACCCCCTGGCCTTGGAAGAATTCAAAGCCTTGGAAGAGCGCTACGAGTTCCTCTCCACCCAATTGGCCGATGTGGAACAAGCCCGCGCCGATCTGAGCGGCGTGATTGAAGAAGTCGATGCGAAAATTCTGCAGCTTTTCACCGATGCCTGGAACGACGTGGAAGCAGAATTCCCACGCGTGTTCAACACCTTGTTCCCAGGTGGCGAAGGCAAACTGATCCTCACCGAGCCCGATGATTTGCTGGCAACCGGCATCGAAGTGGAAGCCCGCCCACCAGGAAAACGCGTCAAGCGCCTATCGCTGCTATCCGGTGGCGAAAAATCCCTCACCGCACTAGCCATGCTCGTCGCGATTTTCCGCGCCCGACCCAGCCCTTTCTACGTGATGGATGAGGTGGAAGCAGCACTCGATGATGTCAACCTTCGCCGACTTATCGCACTGTTTGAAGAGTTGCGCCGCGACTCCCAGCTCATTGTGATCACCCACCAAAAACCCACCATGGATGTGGCTAACGTACTCTACGGCGTCACCATGCGTGGCGATGGCGTTACCCGCGTGATCTCCCAACGCATGGAACCTGCTTCTGCAATGGAAACTGTGGCGGGGTAAAACCTGCGCTGAGCACGGATGATGTTCCAGCTCACAGCGCAGGTTGGCTACAGATGTTTCAGCGCTTGCAGTGGGGTAGTGTGTTTAAACATCACAATTAGTTCTAGAGGAAAACGCATTTTTTGCGCGGGGAGAGTGTATACATGCCGGCTGGCATCGCAGACATGACAGATTCATTGCTCGGATGGGCATCACAAACTGAGCTGGATCTGAACCAGCGTCTTGCAGGGGTAGAGTACTTTCCACAAATTCAGCTGCGACACGATGAGCTCGAGCGCATTCATCGGTTTTACGGCACCTTTTTGTCCCGCCAGGTAGGCGCGGGCGCAAGCCTTGGGGATCTTTTTGAAATGACCCCATGCCTGACAGTCACCACCTTGGTGTCTCGGGCGTCACGGATCAGCGATCCAGCAGATTTCTTCGGTGAATACATCGGAGGACTGGGACTTAGCGCAGAACACGCAGCAGTTGTTGAAGGGTTGACCGAAAAGCTCTTCGCACAGGCTGGCCTGCTCGTTCCTGAGGGAATTGCATCTCCATTGGAGTTGTTATCCATCCACGCAGGCATTAGTAACCACGAAGTGGCCGCAGTGCTGACCGAAGTGGAAAACGGCACCACCGAATATCCATTCATGTTCGACGCTGTCCTGCGCCTAACCCCTGAGTGGGCACAGACCCTTATCGGCGGAGTTCAAGAACTCATTGAATTTGCCACCACCCACCGAACTTCTTGGTCAGACCGCCAGCGCGAATCCTCACTGCCAGCCATGATCGATGAGATCGTTGTGGCGGAACTTCGGGAACGCCCAGTTGGTACTGCCGACCGTGAAAACTCCGTTGGTGTGGCACTTCGTGAGCTTCGCCCACGCCTCATCCTGGATGCAGAACGCCGCAAAGTCTGCCTGCGTCTACCTGAACAGCGCGTCAGCGACGATGAAATCAACTGGCGAGTCAGCCTAGAAGGCACCACCCGGATTTTCTCCACCCGCCGAGCATGGGGCGATACTTCTGGATACTCCGAAGCCCTCGACATCACTGTCGAGCGTCAAATCCGCGAAACCACCGTCACCGACACCTCAAACCAAATCACCTGGGTTGTCCCAGTCGTGGACTTCAACGACCCAGTGCTGGTGTTTTCCGCGCGCGGTGAAAACCTCACCGACAAGGTCTCCCTGCACCATCAAGAGATTTACGTTCTCGCGCCAGCGGAAGCAAAACTCGAAGACATGGTCACTGGCCAGCCAGTACCAGTTATTGAGCAATTCCTCGTAGAGGGCTGGAACTCATGGGTGTGCTCCCGCGTGGACGCCCGTGGCCTGTCCTCTCTGAAGGTCAACAAAGAAGTCCGATGCATTGACCCACGTCGACGCGTTGCCTTCCACCACCCAGCCGAATTGGTCCCTCACGTACGATCCATTTCCGGACTCCCCGTACACGCGCAGTCCCTGATCGCCGAGTTCCCACCAACCCTGAGCGGACAAGACGAAACCTGGATGCTCTCCATCTCGGCTTTCGCAGGTGTAGGCGCTGCTGGTGAAGAAATCGCCGAGCCAGAGCCTTTGGAAGTCCCTGCCGACGGTGGCCTTTTCGCCATCTTCGACCCAGAAATATACGACGCCCCATGGGTGGGTGAATACCTGGTCCGACTCCGCGGCCCACGCAATGAATCCTTCCGACACGAATTCGCCATCGTCGAAGACATGACCACCGAATTCGAAGTCGCCTCAGGTGCATCATTTCGAATCCCAACCACCACTGGTCTCAGCGAAGCCAGCCTACGCGTGCGTTCCGGTGAAAAGCACTTCACCGCAGAGCCACGCCTGGTCACCGTTGAAGCAACCGACCCCAACGCATCATTCGTGGTCACCACCGATGAAGGCGATCAAATGCCATTGCGATTTGTGCCACCACAAATCGCCATCGAACTTCCACTGACCACCGAGCCACCAACCTGGCGCGTCACCCGTACTGTCTGTGGACCACGCGACCTCGACGGTGCAGGCGAACTCCGCATCCGCACCGGTGTCGATGTCGGCGATCCAAAGGTCAGTGTGCGCAACCACCACGGTTCACCACTGCGAACCGTGAAAATGGTCACCCCTGACAACGGCCGTACCTGGATTGCCAGCATGAAGGAAATCGCAGCCAGTACCTTTGTGATGCCACGCGGATCCATCGAATTTGAGTGGACTGACCGCAAGGTTGACCGTCGCGTTTCCGTGACGATTGCTGTCATTGACAAAACTGAGAACTTTACTGGCATCACCATCGAAGATGGAAAGCTCGTATTCGAAGAACTCGCAGCCGGTCGCCAACTCGCTGCATGGGTGTGGCCACAAACCGCACCGTGGGTAAGCGCAGTGGAACTTGCTGTCACCGGAC
Source organism: Corynebacterium glutamicum ATCC 13032 (assembly GCF_000011325.1). Lineage (NCBI taxonomy): Bacteria > Bacillati > Actinomycetota > Actinomycetes > Mycobacteriales > Corynebacteriaceae > Corynebacterium > Corynebacterium glutamicum. Next base: position 2,177,242 of record NC_003450.3, on the reverse strand, counting down.
CAGAGCTGGAACTCCCTGAAGTTCTCGTCGGCGCAGGCAACCTGATTGTTCAACTCCACACCGCTGACCCATTCACTACCTCCGTGACCCCACTGTCACCAGGAAAAGCTGCGGTCACCGTTGAGCAAGAAGGCTACTACTCAGCACAAACCGAAGAATATGCACAGCTTTCAGCATTCTTCGGTGGGGAAGTAGAAGAACCACCAATCAGTGACGCTGTGGTCCCCGCACTTTGGGATGTTTCCCATATCTGGACCGAACAGGGAAACACCGAGCATCTTCCAGTAGTCCATGCCGCCCTGCGCTCCTCACCAGCCGCAGCACTGAAGGGTCTGTCCGCTTCGCTGGTTCCCGCACAGGCACTACCTGGAAAAGTCATTTCCTCCGGACTGGCAGCCTCACCGTTCACCACGGAATCACCAGCAACAGAAGTGCACCGCACCGCATGGATCGGAACCCTGCAACTCCTGGGTGCACTGCCAAGCGCATTCAAGGAAGCCGAAGAGCTTGGCAACCGCACACCACTGCTGCCAATCCTCGGACAACTTGAGGAAGTCGCCGGCAAGAACATCCTGTCCACCCTTGCAACTGGCCGTGACTCCACTTTGGACACCGCATGCATCGACCAATCCACCGTTGCGATTGCCGGCATGAACGAAACCCAGCAAAAAGCCCTGCTGGACATGTTCTTCAGCAACGCCGACATCGTTCCTGGACCACTAATGGAAGACAACACCCGCCTCATGGCAGTGTTCGAAACCTTCAAGAAGCGCGATGCACTCCGTGAGGTTCTCCAGACTGAAGGCTTGATTAAGACCGCTGTAGAACTTCTTCGTGCCATGCGTGGAACCCAGCGTCAGCTGTATTCCTCCGCACGTATTCGATTCGACAAGCTCGATGGTGTCAACACTGACAACCCAGAAAACATGTGGGCACTCACCCCAGTTGTGTCACTGGTGTTCGCGTTGTCATCCCGTTTGCATGCACACGAATTGATCGGCAAGACCCGAACTCTCGATCGTGCATCTGCCGGTTGGGGTCGAATCGCTGATCTGGTGCCAGACCTTGTCACCGGTGACTTGATCTCCGCGGAGGCAATGGTTTTGGGAGCTCGAAACCCAGGACTCGTCGATTAGTCCCTGATTTCATCGGAGGGCACCTAGCGGGCACCAGACAGGCGTGACAAGATTTTCGATTTGTCGGAAGTTTTGGCACGCCTGTCCGGTTTTTTGTTTGATAAACCGGACACACGTGACAAAAACAGTGGAATTTCAGATTCGTTGGCATGCTTGTCTGGTCTGATTGGGTATTGGCAAGCCGAGACCAAACCACAGTGCCCACCAAACGCTGATTTCTAGATCTTGGGCATTCTAGTGTGGTTTTCAGGGCTTCAAATCGGACACAGATGCCCACGAACTTCACATTTAGGATTCTTGGGCATTCAGGTTTGGTCTACCCCAATTTCTGGCACCTGGACCCAAAAAGTCGACTCAACAGATTCGCTTCTAACGGCATAGAACGACTTTGCCGATACAAACACTCGTTCTATAAAATGAGTGGCTTAAAACGGCGCTGGGGGAGTCAGGCCTTCTGACCTGCTCAAACTGGAATCGTTTCGCTCCAAAAGCGAAAACGAGACCCCATTTCGGCGACCTCGACTCCATGAAAGCAAGAGTTTCACCACATTTAACGTGGGGTACCTGTGTGCATCGGGGTCAAACCTGCCACTATAGAGGGTATGGATGCGACTTTTTGGATCATTGGACTAGTAGTCCTCGTGGTTCTCGCGATCATCATTGTATTGATCGTAGGAAATCAGCGAGGTAAATCAAAGACCGTTAGTTTTGAAAAACCTGAAGAGAATAAAAAAGAACTAACCCAGCAAGAGAAGTCTGGAAATTACCAAGCCCAAGGTGGATTCAACTTCGCCCCAGCTAAACAAACAGAAGAGCCAGTGCTGCGTGAAGGCCAAGATCTTGGCGCACCAAAGGCTGAAACAACACCGATTGTTCCACCAGTAGTTATTCCGCCGGCAGCTCCTGAAGAGGAAAAGGCGCCGGAGCAATCGACTGAAACTTTCGCAGCTCAAAAGCCTGCTGAAGAAGCACCTGCAACTCCTGAACCAGAAACCTCTGATGATGTTGTCGAGGAACCAGAAGTTAAGGAGCCTGAGGTTAAAGAAGTTGTCGCTGTTGAGCCAGAGGTCGAAACTGAAGAGCCAGCAGTTGTTGAAGAACCTGCAGTAGCAGAGGAACCAGCAATTGTTGAGGAACCTGCAGTAGCAGAGGAACCTGCAGTAGCAGAGGAACCTGCAGTAGCAGAGGAACCAGCAATTGTTGAGGAACCTGCAGTAGCAGAGGAACCTGCAGTTGTTGAGGAACCTGCAGTAGCGGAAGTTCCCGAAACAATCGAAGAACCTGCAGTTGAAGAACTTGCGGCAGTTGCTGAGGTCACCGAGGCTGCAGAGGCTGCTCAGGTTGCTGTGGAATCTGCGGAAGCTGCGCTGGAGGAAACTCCAGTTCCAGATGTGGAGCCGGAGCCAGCTGCGGAGCCTATTGATGAGATCGTGCCGGCGGCGGGTCGTATCGGTAAGCTGCGTGGTCGTCTTTCTCGGTCACAGAGTGTTTTCGGTAAGTCAGTGTTGGGCATTTTGTCTGCGGGTGACTTGGATGAAGACGCATGGGAAGACATCGAAGCGATGTTGATCAAGGCGGATTTGGGCGCCAAGATCACTGCGCGTGTGGTGGATGAGCTGCGTGACAAGATCGCAGAGCATGGTGTTGGTAGTGAGGCAGAGGCGCGTGCGATGCTGCGTGCTTCGCTGATTGATGCTTGCCGTCCTGACCTTGATCGCTCCATTAAGGCTATGCCGTATGAGGGTAAGCCAGCGGTGGTGTTGGTTGTTGGTGTGAACGGTACCGGTAAGACGACGACTACTGGCAAGCTTGCTCGTGTGTTGGTGTCCATGGGTCATAAGGTGATTCTTGGTGCTGCGGATACGTTCCGTGCGGCGGCTGCGGATCAGTTGGAGACGTGGGGTCGCCGTGTGGGTGCGGAGACTGTTCGTGGCGCTGAGGGCGCGGATCCTGCATCTATTGCGTTTGATGCTGTGGCTAAGGGTGTTGAGCGTCAGGCGGATGTCGTTTTGGTTGACACTGCGGGTCGTTTGCACACGTCGACTGGTTTGATGGATCAGTTGGGCAAGGTTAAGCGCGTGGTGGAGAAGAAGGCAGTGGTGGATGAAGTGCTGCTGGTTTTGGATGCCACGGTTGGTCAGAACGGTATGCAGCAGGCTCGTATTTTCCGTGAAGTTGTGGATATTACGGGTGTGGTGTTGACCAAGCTGGATGGTACTGCGAAGGGCGGAATCGTGTTCCAGGTGCAGGAAGAGTTGGGTGTTCCTGTGAAGCTTGTTGGTCTTGGTGAAGGTGCGGATGATTTGGCACCGTTTGAGGTTGAGGGCTTCGTGGACGCTTTGCTGGGCTAGAAACCCGATAAGCGAGAACCACCTGTCGGATGTTGTCTGGCAGGTGGTTTTCTTTTGCCTGGGTACCACCAAAAAGCAGCTGTGATGCACTTAACAATTCATTAAATTACCTGTTAAACTATAGAAAATATCCAAAACCCTCCAAAACCTATTCTATAGATCTATTGAAATTAGTTTCTGTAGGTCTATAGTTAGAGCTGGTTCAAGGGGTGTCAATCCCAAAAGGCACTCCTTGAACTCATGAAAAAGCTTGACAAAACTTCAACGTCAAAGGAGGTCATCCACGCTATGGGTGCAGATCAAATTGCAGCAGTCTCCGGCAATTCAGCTTGGATGCTGATGTCCGCGTCGCTCGTGCTGCTAATGACACCAGCACTGGCACTTTTCTATGGCGGCATGTCTCGTCAAAAGTCCGTGCTCAACATGATGATGATGTCCTTTGGAGCATTGGGCGTCGTTACTGTTATTTACCTCTTGTGGGGATGGTCGATGTCTTATGGAACCCAATCAATCGCGGGAATCTTTGCTAACCCTTTTGAGTTCTTCGGTCTTAAAGATTCCATCGTTGATGCAGACGGCAACTACATTGAGGGCGCAGCTGGCTACCCAAACATTATTGATATCGGATTCCAGCTTACCTTCGCCGTTATCTCCACTGCACTGATCTCCGGTGCGTTGGCAGAGCGTGTGAAGTTTTCCACCTGGCTTATTTTCAGCGGCGCGTGGGTGACTTTGGTGTACTTCCCACTGGCACACATGGTGTGGGGTGGCGGATTGTTGGGCCATAATGTCACTGGTTTTGCTTCGTGGTTGTTTGGTTCTACCGATGGTGAAGCCAATATCGCTCCGATCGACTTTGCTGGTGGTACCGTTGTTCACATTTCGGCGGGCACAGCGGCCCTTGTGCTGGCTTTTATCGTCGGCAAGCGAAAGACGTTTGGCAAGGCAATTGCCAGGCCGCACAACCTGCCCATGGTCATGCTCGGCGCTGCGCTGTTGTGGTTTGGTTGGTTCGGGTTCAACGGTGGCTCGGCGTTCGCAGCCGACGGCCTTGCGGGCCTGGCCTGGGTGAACACCACGGCGGCAACCGCAGCTGCGATGCTTGGCTGGTTGGCTACTGAAAAATTCCGCGATGGACACGCAACCTCCTTGGGTGCTGCTTCTGGTGTCGTCGCCGGTCTGGTCGCAATTACTCCAGCAGCTGGCGCACTGACCCCAGTGACCTCCCTGATCCTCGGTGCAATCGGCGGCATCTTGGCGTGCTTGGGCGTGGGGCTGAAGTACCGCTTCGGTTTCGATGACTCCCTCGACGTAGTTGGTGTGCACCTGGTCGCTGGCCTGTGGGGCACCGTGGGTGTAGGACTTCTTGCCACTGACATCGGATGGTTTAGTGGTGGTGGCATGGATGGACTTAAACTCTTTATTGTCCAGATCGTCATCGCGCTAGTCGCTGTAGTTTTCGCAGGTGTGATTACTGCGCTCATCGCATTCGCCCTGAAGGCCACAGTAGGATGGCGCGTTGATGATGATGTGGAGCAGCAAGGCATTGATACTCACGAACACGCAGAATCCGCTTATGACACCACGGGTCCGGAAATTCGTTAAGTTTGTTTAAAAATACCTAAACCACTCTGACATTATTCCGAATGTCTTTTTGAAGGAGACGATCATGAAACTCATCACCGCAATTGTCAAGCCGTTTACCCTCACCGACATTAAAGATGCTCTCGAGCAGGCAGGTGTGCAGGGCATGACTGTCACCGAAACCCAAGGCTTTGGCCAGCAGAAAGGCCACACCGAGGTGTACCGTGGTGCTGAATACGCTGTCGATTTTGTGCCTAAGGTCAAGATTGAAGTTATTATCTCCGATGCTCAGGCTGAGGAAGTCATCAACATTATCGTCGAGACCGCACGCACCGGCAAAGTCGGCGACGGCAAAGTGTGGATGACTAACATCGAAGAGCTGGTTCGTGTTCGTACCGGTGAGCGCGGCGAAGCAGCCCTTTAAAAACTTATGAATAATCCAGCCCAGCTGCGCCAAGATACTGAAAAGGAAGTCCTGGCGTTGCTGGGCTCTTTGGTTTTACCCGCCGGCACCGCGCTTGCCGCCACCGGATCTTTGGCCAGGTCCGAACTCACGCCGTATTCCGATTTGGACCTCATTTTGATCCATCCACCAGGAGCCACCCCGGATGGCGTGGAGGATTTGTGGTACCCGATTTGGGACGCAAAAAAGCGTCTCGACTACTCCGTGCGCACCCCAGATGAGTGTGTGGCTATGATTTCTGCGGATTCCACTGCAGCCCTTGCCATGCTTGACCTGCGGTTTGTCGCTGGCGATGAGGATCTGTGTGCCAAAACGCGCCGGCGCATCGTGGAGAAGTGGCGCCAGGAACTCAACAAAAACTTCGATGCCGTTGTGGACACCGCGATTGCCCGTTGGCGCCGCTCCGGACCCGTCGTGGCAATGACGCGGCCAGATCTTAAACACGGCAGGGGAGGGCTGCGCGATTTCGAACTGATCAAGGCCCTCGCGCTCGGCCACCTATGCAACCTTCCACAGCTTGATGCGCAACACCAGCTGCTTCTCGACGCCCGCACCTTGCTGCACGTCCACGCGCGACGCTCCCGCGACGTCCTTGACCCCGAATTTGCGGTGGATGTGGCCATGGATTTGGGCTTTGTTGACCGCTATCACCTGGGCCGGGAGATCGCCGATGCAGCCCGCGCCATTGATGATGGCCTGACCACCGCGCTGGCCACCGCCCGTGGCATTTTGCCACGTCGCACAGGTTTTGCATTCAGGAATGCTTCTCGACGCCCACTTGATCTTGATGTCGTCGACGCCAACGGCACCATCGAATTGTCCAAAAAACCAGATCTTAATGATCCCGCACTTCCACTTCGAGTGGCCGCAGCCGCAGCAACCACCGGACTTCCGGTGGCAGAATCAACCTGGGTTCGACTTAATGAATGCCCGCCACTTCCTGAGCCATGGCCTGCCAATGCAGCAGGGGACTTCTTTCGGATTCTCTCCAGTCCGAAAAACTCACGCCGAGTGGTGAAAAATATGGATCGCCACGGATTGTGGTCGCGTTTTGTTCCAGAATGGGACCGCATCAAAGGGCTTATGCCCCGTGAACCCAGCCATATTTCCACCATCGATGAACATAGTCTGAACACTGTTGCAGGATGTGCGCTAGAAACTGTGACCGTCGCGCGCCCCGATCTTTTAGTTTTGGGAGCCTTGTACCACGACATTGGCAAGGGCTTCCCGCGTCCACACGAACAAGTAGGTGCAGAGATGGTGGCGAGGGCTGCAAGCCGCATGGGATTGAACCTTCGCGATCGTGCCAGCGTGCAAACGCTGGTCGCCGAGCACACCGCGGTGGCCAAAATCGCCGCGCGCCTTGATCCCTCCTCGGAGGGCGCCGTCGATAAGCTGCTTGATGCTGTTAGGTATGACCTGGTGACATTGAATCTGCTTGAGGTGCTAACAGAAGCTGATGCGAAAGCCACGGGGCCTGGCGTGTGGACGGCGCGTTTGGAGCATGCGCTGCGGATTGTGTGCAAGCGTGCGCGTGATCGCCTCACCGATATTCGCCCGGTTGCGCCGATGATTGCGCCACGTAGTGAAATTGGTTTGGTGGAACGCGATGGCGTGTTCACAGTGCAATGGCACGGCGAAGACTTACATCGGATTCTTGGCGTAATTTATGCCAAAGGATGGACAATCACCGCGGCGCGCATGCTGGCCAATGGTCAATGGAGTGCGGAATTTGATGTCCGCGCAAACGGCCCCCAAGATTTTGATCCGCAGCATTTCCTGCAGGCATATCAATCCGGTGTGTTTTCCGAGGTTCCCATTCCAGCACTTGGGATAACAGCCACATTTTGGCACGGGAACACTTTAGAAGTGCGCACTGAGCTTCGCACAGGAGCTATTTTTGCCCTGCTCAGAACATTGCCCGATGCCCTCTGGATCAACGCTGTGACCCGCGGTGCGACCCTGATTATCCAGGCAGCACTGAAGCCCGGCTTCGATCGAGCAACGGTGGAACGCTCCGTAGTCAGGTCGTTGGCAGGTAGCTGACGTGACCTGAGCGGGGGCAACCGGCTAACATGTAGGGATTAGCAACCCCGCACTCTAGAACCTACTGGGAGTTCATTCGTGTTTGAGTCACTGTCCGATCGGTTGAATAGCGCGCTTTCCGGCCTGCGCGGCAAAGGAAAGCTCACCGAGGCAGACATCAATGCAACCACACGCGAGATCCGTCTCGCGCTGCTGGAAGCTGACGTTTCATTAACGGTTGTTCGTGCCTTCATTAACCGAATCAAGGAACGCGCCGTTGGTGCAGAAGTTTCTCAGGCACTCAACCCCGCGCAGCAAGTCATCAAGATCGTCAACGAGGAACTGGTTCAGATCCTCGGTGGCGAAACCCGCCGACTGTCACTGGCCAAAAACCCACCGACCGTCATCATGCTGGCAGGTCTGCAGGGTGCAGGTAAGACCACCCTCGCAGGTAAACTGTCCAAGCACCTGGTCAAGCAGGGTCACACTCCTATGCTTGTTGCCTGTGACCTTCAGCGTCCAGGCGCAGTTCAGCAGCTGCAAATTGTGGGTGAACGCGCAGGCGTTACCACTTTCGCACCGGATCCAGGCACCAGCATCGACTCCCTCGAGCACGAAATGGGCACCTCCCACGGTGATCCAGTCGAGGTAGCGCGCGCAGGTATCGAAGAAGCCAAGCGCACCCAGCACGACATCGTGATCGTGGATACCGCAGGTCGCCTCGGTATCGATGAAACCCTGATGACTCAGGCACGCAACATCCGCGAAGCCATCAACCCTGATGAAGTGCTCTTTGTCATTGACTCCATGATTGGTCAAGACGCCGTAGACACCGCCGAAGCATTCCGCGACGGCGTCGACTTCACCGGTGTTGTCCTGACCAAGCTTGATGGCGACGCCCGCGGTGGTGCTGCACTATCCATCCGTGAAGTCACCGGCAAGCCCATCATGTTTGCCTCCACTGGTGAAAAACTCGACGACTTCGACGTCTTCCACCCAGAGCGCATGGCCAGCCGAATCCTGGGCATGGGTGACGTACTGTCACTCATCGAGCAGGCCGAAGCAGTCATGGATCAGGAAAAGGCAGAGGTCGCTGCCCAGAAGTTGGGCTCCGGCGAGCTCACCCTGGAAGACTTCCTTGACCAAATGCTGATGATCCGCCGCATGGGACCAATCGGCAACATCCTCAAGATGCTGCCTGGTGGCAAGCAGATGTCCCAAATGGCGGACATGGTTGATGAGAAGCAACTCGACCGCATCCAGGCGATTATCCGCGGTATGACCCCGGCCGAGCGCGATAATCCAAAGATCCTCAACGCTTCCAGGCGCAAGCGCATCGCCAACGGTTCCGGTGTGACCGTGTCCGAAGTAAACAAACTTGTTGAACGCTTCTTCGAGGCTCGCAAGATGATGGGTCAAATGGCTGGCCAGTTTGGCATGGGTCCTGGATCCCGCAGTGCAACCAAGAAGCAAGCCAAGGGCCGCAAGGGTAAGAACGGCAAGCGTAAACCAGCCAAGAAGGGCCCAACCCAGCCAAAGATGCCAATGGGCGGTATGCCAGGAATGCCTGGGATGCCGGGTATGGGTGGAGCCGGAATGCCTGACCTTGCTGAACTACAGAAGCAGCTTGGTGGAGCAGGTGGCGGTATGGGAGGCCTTGGTGGCGGACTCCCGGGCATGCCAAAGCCGCCTAAAGGCATGGAGAACATAGATCTCAACAACCTAGACTTCGGTAAGAAGTAACTTTGCTTTAGTTGGTCGGCGCATCACTTTCCCTAAGCGATGCGCCGATTACTTGTTTTTGCTACAAATTTAACTATGTCACCCATCCTAAAAGTGCGGGACCTCGTCAAACGCTATGGCGACACCGTTGCGGTTGACGGTTTAAATTTTGATGTTTCACAAGGGGAAATTTTTGCCTTTCTAGGGGAGAACGGCGCAGGAAAAACAACCACGATTTCATGCCTGATTGGCATTGATCAAGCCACCTCTGGGGAGATCGAACTGCAGGGTGGCCAAGTAGATTCTGAAAAACTTGGAGTGGTGTTTCAACAATCCGTCTTAGACCCTTTGCTGAGTGCCAAAGAAAACTTGGAAACACGCGGACAGCTGTACCCAGGGGTGGGGAAGCAGCGGGTTGCACAGCTCATTGAGCAAATCGGGATGGAAGGGTTTGCGGACCGCCGATACGGAGTGTTGTCGGGCGGTGAAAAACGTCGCACCGACATCGCACGAGCTTTACTGCACAGCCCAGACATTCTTTTTCTTGATGAACCCACAGCAGGCCTCGACCCCAGATCACGACGCCAAGTTTGGGACACCATCAATTCCCTGCGTAACGATGTGGGCCTCACTGTCTTTTTGACCACTCACTACATGGAAGAAACAGAACTGGCTGATTCAGTTCTAATCATTGACCGTGGCAAAGAGGTCGCATCAGGAACCCCGATGGAACTGCGCGCCCGTTACACCACAACAGAATTGACTCTTAGAACAAACGACCCTACTCATTCGGGTAAAGAGTTGGCCCACTTGAGCCCAGAAATCGACGGTGACCGACTGCGGATCAAGTTGGAAAATGGGCTCGAAGCTGCGCGCCTGGCAACAGAACTAGATGGGGTTCTCGACGTAGAGATCCGCCACGGTTCCATGGACGATGTATTTCTAGCAGTTACAGCTGAACGGAAACGATCATGATTACAGTTCTGACACGCAGACACTTGCGCTGCTTTTTCCGCGACCGCATGGCAGTGCTGTTTTCCATCATGGGTGCGCTCATCCTTTTGGTCCTGTACGTGCTGTTTTTAGGAAAACTGCAAATTGACGGTCTCATGGTGGATCTACCTGACTCAGCCCGAGACGATGTTGAAGGATTCGTCTTCAATTGGGTGTTTTCCGGAATTCTCATCACGTCCGCAATCACTGTTCCGCAAGCAGCACTTGGAGTGCTGGTTGAAGATCGCACCCGCGGAGGCATCAAAGATTTCCTCGTGGCACCCGTATCCAGAACGACGCTGACGGTGTCCTATATCTTCGCAGCAGTCATTGTCGCCATGACGATTTTGATCTTTGAAATCGTGGTGGGAAGTATTGGTTTAGCTATTTTGGGGCACTTCAGCATGAGCATTGCTCGCGTGCTCGAATTGGTAGTCGCCTTGCTTCTGCTCACCCTGGTGTTTTCCGCAATTGCAGCATTTCTGATCACCTTGGTGAAATCTCAAGGCGGAATGTCTGCGCTTTCAAGCCTGGTAGGCACCCTGGCGGGCTTTTTATCTGCTGCTTATATTCCACCCATCGCATTGCCTGAAGCAGTGACAAACGTGTTGAACTTCCTCCCGTTTACCCCAGCTGGAATGTTGATCAGACAAATTGTGGTTGCCCCAGCATTGGACGCGATTTCACTTCCACCCGAAGCCTTCGATATCTTCCAATTCGGATACGGACTCAAACTGGAAATGTTTGGGGAACCCGTTTCTACATGGGTGGCAGTAGGAATTGTTGCCTCATGGGGAGTGGTGTTTGGACTCATTGCCGCGTTCAAAATGAAAAGCGTGGTGCGATAAATCCTGCTAAAGAATGCTTCTACAGCATGTCTTCTGGGCTGACTCCATTGCAATCGCGCAGATTCACATTCGCACCTGCGCGAAGCAGCACATCCACCACCGCAGAATCAGGCAGATGATGAGCCGCTGCGTTCCATAGGGGAGTGCGACCTTGATCATCTACAGCATCGACTTCAGCGCCTGCATCAATGAGGCATTCCACAATGCCATCGTCCCCGGCGATCGCTGCGATATGTAGGGCCGTGACACCACGAGGATTGGTGAGTCGGGGATTGGCACCTAAATCTAACAAGCGGGCAACAACCATGAGGTTGCCTGCCTCGGCAGCGCGCATGAGCACCGTGAGATCAAAATCATCCCGGGCGTTCGGGCCAGCGTTGGTAAGAAAACTGCTCAGGCCAGTGAGGTCTCCGGTGAGCATGATTTCATCAAATCGACCACCGTCGACATAACGGATTAAATTCCGGTCATCGTTACCGGAGGCAATCGGAAGCACACTATTTAAATCTACTCTTTGAATCAGCAGGTGGGTAATGAGTTGGGTACATTGCCAAAGAATTGCCCTATAAACAGTGGTTATTTGACAAGAAGACACCACAATTTTATTTCTTGGTCAGTTACCGCTAAGATTGTTCAGGTTGTCTGCGCTCGAATGGGCGTGGCAACGTCTAACAGACTTTCCTGCGTATTGCCGCCAACGACCCCGGTCGTCCGGAGGAGTCACGCGCAGGTTAAACAAGAAGGGCTGAACCGGCTCACCAGCACACGGTGAGTGACTGTACTGCCCAGTGACCTAGTGAGGAAAATTCACATGGCTGTAAAGATTAAGCTCCAGCGCCTCGGCAAGATCCGTACCCCGCACTACCGCGTTGTCATCGCTGATGCACGCACCAAGCGCGACGGCAAGGTTATCGAGAACATCGGTATCTACGAGCCAAAGGCTGAGCCTTCCGTAATCAAGATCAACTCCGAGCGTGCGCAGCACTGGCTCTCCGTTGGCGCTCAGCCAACCGAGGCTGTTGCAGCGCTGCTCAAGGTGACCGGCGACTGGCAGAAGTTCAAGGGCATCGAGGGCGCAGAAGGCACCCTCCGTGTTGCAGAGCCTAAGCCATCCAAGCTTGAGCTGTTCAACCAGGCTCTTTCTGAGGCTAACAACGGCCCAACCGCTGAAGCCATCACTGAAAAGAAGAAGAAGGCTCGCGAGGACAAGGAAGCTAAGGAAGCAGCTGAGAAGGCTGCTGCTGAAAAGGCTGCCGCTGCAGAGTCCGAAGAGGCTCCAGCTGAGGAAGCTGCTGCAGAAGAGGCATAAGCCACTTTTGTTTGTACTTCTTTAAAAACCACCCGCACACGAGTGATCGTGGGCGGGTGGTTTTTTAGTTGTTAGGCCTGGTTGACTGAGTGTTTTTCACCAGTGAGCATAGTTAACAGCATTACTGCATCGCCTGGTGCTTCTGGCGGGCAGTCCACGCGGTGGGTAACTCCTGCTTCCAAGTGCACTGTCACACCGGGGGAGAGCTCAAAGGTTTCCTCGCCATAGCTGAAGGTGAGCTGGCCAGAAAATGCGGTCACGGTGATGGGATGTGCGGCGCGGTGGTCGGGAAGTGACTGTCCAGGGCTGAAAGTGAAGGCGATGAGGTTTGCGCCATCACCTTGGAGGAGACGTTTGACACCGGGGCGGTTTTTATCCGGCTGTGGTGCGGGTGCGTCATGGAGAACATTGAAAACAGTCATGGGGCAGCTTTCTCGCTAGTACGGCTCACTAAAGATAGGTATCCACCCATCCTAATAAAAACGATTCCACCGGTATTAAACATTGCTGAAATAGGGCGGATGTGGGCTCGTGACATAAACTTTCTATACATGAGTACAGAGCAGGAACTGCAAATCGGAAAAGTTGTAAAATCCCACGGCATTCGGGGTGAAGTCGTGGTGGAATTGAGCACCGATGATCCAGACATTCGCTTCGCCATTGGGGAAGTTCTCAACGGCAAGCAGGCAGGCAAGGAGCATTCACTGACCATCGATGCAGCGCGCATGCACCAAGGTCGACTCTTGGTGAAGTTCGCAGAGGTCCCAGATCGTACCGCTGCTGATTCTTTGCGTGGAACTCGATTCTTTGCGGCACCTCTTGAGGATGAAGACGATGAGGATGGCTTCTACGACCATGAGTTGGAAGGTCTGCGCGTCATTCACGAGGGCGAGGATATCGGTGAAGTCACCGGCGTGATGCATGGCCCAGCCGGTGAGATCCTGGAAGTCCGCCTGACCTCAGGCAAGGAAACACTGATTCCTTTTGTGCACGCCATTGTTCCTGAGGTGGATCTGGAAGAAGGAACCGCAACGATCACCCCTCCAGAGGGCTTGTTAGATCTTTAGGCTCCGACAGATTTAATAGTCAGCAGCTTAAGACCATCATTGTCGCATCCATTGAATCCTTCCAGCGGAAGATATTCGGATGCGGTTTCACCTGGCGGGTAGACGCGTAGCCCATCAACTGGTTGCAGTGAGCATGCGTCCGAGTCGTAGTTTTCTGCCCTGGAAATTTTCAGAGCGGCGATTGTGTTCTCACCGGGTCCAAGCGTGACCGCAGGGAAGGCGTCTCCTTCCCGAACCGCTGGCGCGCCAATCTGCGTGCCGTTATCCATTCCCACAAAGCTCACGCCCGGAAAGCCATGGAGTGTGCAGTCTGTGGAGCCAGCATTGGTGAAGTTCAGGTCAATCAGCACGCTTCCTGCAGCGCCTTGTTGCGTACCGGTTGAGATGTTGAGTTCCGAGGTTGTGCATTGCTTGGGCACGCCTTCTGAAGGCACAACTTCTGAAGGCACAGCATCTGAAGAGGTAGCAGGCGAGGATTCTATCGGGGCTGCCGTGGAATCAGGGGCCGAAGTTTCAGTGACAATTTCTGTGACAGTTTCCGAAACAGTAGGAGAAGTTGAATCAGAATTGCCACAGGCACTGAGCACCAAGAGCCCACCCACGCTGCCGATTGCTAAAGCTTGTCGCAAAAGTGTGTGAGGCTTCATGCCTCCAGCGTAGACCTCTTGGTAGATTGAAGTCCGTGACTAGCTCCGAAAATCTTGATTCCCACCGTCTGCGGCTTGATGTCGTGACCATTTTCCCCGAATACCTGGATCCTCTGCGCCATGCCCTGCTGGGTAAGGCGATTGAGGATGGCATTTTGGAAGTCGGTGTTCATGATCTTCGGAATTGGGCGACCGGCGGACACAAGGCCGTCGACGATACCCCGTATGGCGGTGGCCCGGGCATGGTGATGAAGCCAGAGGTCTGGGGGCCAGCGCTTGATGATGTCGCCGCAGGCCGGGTGAGCGGTGCGGAACTCGATTCGGCCTCGCTGCACCTGAAAAATGTGCGCCATGATGAGCTGGGTGGCGTCGAAAAGCGTGCTTATGTCGTGGAAGAAGACCGCGACCTGCCGCTGTTGCTGGTGCCCACCCCGGCTGGCAAGCCGTTCACGCAGGCGGATGCGCAGGCGTGGTCCAACGAGGAGCACATTGTGTTCGCGTGCGGGCGCTACGAGGGCATTGACCAGCGCGTTATTGATGATGCCGCCAACCGCTACCGCGTGCGCGAGGTATCGATCGGCGATTATGTGCTGATCGGCGGGGAAGTGGCAGTCCTGGTCATCGCGGAAGCCGTCGTGCGCCTGATCCCTGGCGTGCTCGGAAACCGTCGTAGCCACGAAGAAGACAGCTTCTCCGATGGCCTGCTCGAAGGCCCGTCGTACACAAAGCCGCGCACCTGGCGCGGACTTGACGTCCCCGAAGTACTATTCTCGGGCAACCACGCCAAGGTCGATCGCTGGCGACGCGATCAGGCGCTCCTACGCACCCAGGCAATTAGGCCTGAGCTTATCGACGCATCCCTCCTCGATTCCACCGACCTCAAAGTATTGGGACTGGACAAATGACAGAGACCACACCTCAACCCCCAAAGCCAGAGCCCGAGCTCCCGAAATTTCTCAGCAACCCAGAACGCGCCGACATCATTTTGTTCATCGCACTCATTGTGATGGGCATTTTCTCCCTCTGCATGATCCCACTGCGCGCCTGGATGCTCACCCAACCTCTGGCCTACACCCTCATCGTCGGTGGTTACACCAGTGCAGTCGTGGGCGGCGCGAACGCTTCGGTAGAAAACGGCATCTGGTGGGTCTACTGGCTCTGCACCCTGATCGGCGCGCTGAAGTTCATGCCCGTCTATTGGCTGATGGGTAAGCGCTGGGGCATGGAATTTATCGACATGTCCCTCCAATACATGCCCCGCTTCCACCGCATGTTCAAAAAATCCGTCGACTCCGAATCCACCCGCCTCTACGCCTGGATCATCGGCCTCATTCCACTCGCATACCTCCCAGGACCAGTGCCGGGAACCATCCTCAACGCAGTGGCTGGCCTGGTGAAAATCCGCTTCTGGATCATCATGGCCTGGAATGCGATCTGCGTACTATCGGTCAACGGACTATTCATCTGGCTGGGATACACCTTCGGCGAACAAGTCCTCGACATCGTCAACGTGGTCAACCGCTACATGCTTTGGATAACCTTAGGATTGCTGGCGCTGATGTTTTTCCGCGCACGGAAGCAATTTGCCAAGTAAATGGTTGAAAGGAATATGACCACCATGCGAGAAGTTTCAACCGACCTCAACATCCTCATCGTCCCCAGCGAATGGGAAAAAGTACTAGAAAACCTACCAGCGACATTGAGTGAGTCCGGATTCGTAGCCTCTGAAATCCACTCCCAGATCGTCGACCTCACCTGCGAACCCGACAACATGCTTGTCACCCAGTTCTCCCAGCTAGAGGGCCACCCACCAATTGTGGAAGTGCTCCACCGCCTAGTAATTAACGGCTCCTCCGACCTGGAGCTTAAAGACCTCACCAAAAAGGTGGTGGGGGCGTTGCCTCAGGGGACCTACTGGTATGGAACTTCCCTTGAAGGTGCGACCGAACCTGGCGTTAACGCATCATGCGCGTGGCAGCATCGGGGCTAGTTTTCCGCGTTTAGTCAGTTAGCCCGCCGTTCTGGCGGAAATGCTTTTCGGGAGGGGCACTGTCGAAAATGCTGGATCCGCACCGCGGTGGATGGTGAGATGCAAAAATCCGACCGATTTGGGTGGTGGGGACCCGAAATCAGTCGAAAATTTGCACGAAAGCCGAGGTTCCATGCAAAAATTCGTTCGATTTAGAGCTTCAGGTATGCTAGCTGGTCGGATTCTTGATCAGGGATCTCACAGGTGTCAAAATCGCCCATTACATGCGGAAATGATGATGTTTTATATGACCGTTTAAGGAGGTAACTCGACCAGATTGACCCTCGGGTGCGTTTCTCAAATCTGAGCGCTTAAAACGCCGCGTGGGGCAGGTGTGAGTTTTCCTACTTTTCGGCTCCAGGAATAACGATCATCATACCTTTGTGGATACGATTCCACACAAGCCCATAGGTGCTAGGAGCGCGCACAATGTATCCCACTGACAAAGCCCCATTCTCCTAACTTTGGCAGTACGCAGGAAATGACACTCAACTAGAAATCTTTTCTTCAGATGCCACAATCGAAAGCTGGTTGGCTGCGGAGAGAGCACTCTCAACTGCTCAAGCCCGCCATGGTGTGATCACTGAAGACGATGCTGCACAGATCAACCAGGCGGCAGTCCTTTCCAACATTGACCGCGAGAAGCTGTGGGAAGATGCCAAAAATGTCGGCTACCCCATCCTTGGCTTGGTAAGACAAATCGCCAGTCACCTTCCAGAAGGCCCCAACGGGCGAGTCCACTACGGCGCCACGACCCAAGTCATCATGGACACTGGACTGGTGTTGCAAATGACTGCCTCTTTGAACGCCCTTGATAAACAGATCGTGCGTCTGGGGAATGCACTGGCAGCACGGGCTGAAGAGCACAAAGACACCGTGATGCCGGGACGCACCCATGCTCAGCAGGCAATTCCCACTACATTTGGAGCAACCCTCGCTACCTTTTTGGATCAAATCCGCAGGCAGAGGGAACGACTTGAGGAAGCACTCGAGCGCGTGCGAGTCATTTCGCTGTTTGGTGCTGGTGGAAACAACGCAGCACAAGGCGAACAAGCGGCAACGGTTCGTGCAGAGATGGCCCGCCTGTTGGATCTGAAGGACCCGGTGGTGTCATGGCATGTGGAACGCGATGTGCTTGGGGACTTCGGATGGGTGTGCTCAACGCTGTGTGGATCGATGGCAAAATTTGGCCGAAACATCGTGGATCTTTCCCGAACTGAAATCGGAGAAGTTTTTGAGCCTTACAACTCCCATCGGGGTGCATCTTCCATGATGCCTCAGAAAGTCAACCCGATTTCTTCCGAGCTCATGATTGGTATTTCAGTGGTGGCGGGTGCCTTGACCTCGACTTTGCCACGGCTTCAGGAATCGGGACATGAACGAGCAGCAGGAGAGTGGCAGGGAGAATGGCTTGTCATTCCAACGTTGGCCAATCTAGCTGGCGCTGCACTCGATGAAGCCATTGTGGTGGCTGAAGGAATGCGAGTGGATACAGATCGTATGTCCTCGAACTTGGCTTTTGCTGGTGGATTGATCATGGCGGAAGCTCAGATGATTCAACTAGCTCCAGCTCTGGGGCGTGAGAAAGCTCATGACTTGGTTTATGAAGCATCCACAAAGACTCGTGAAGAGCACACCACGCTGGCAGAAGAACTGCCGATAATTGCAGTTCAACATGGGGTCGAAGACCTGTTGCCTAAGAATTTTGCGCAGCCTGCAGACTACGTCGGCGAAGCACAATCCATGGTGAATGCAGCTGTCGCCGCCTGGAATGCCCAACTTTAACAACCCAAAACTTTAACAACTCGAATCGTTCAGGAGTTTACGCACGATGAGTACACCGATCAAGAACCAATCCCAAGGTGTTAATGCACCTGCCAGGTCCCATTGGAGCAATCTTTTAATCAAGTTGGGAATTCCAGCGTTGATTGTGGTTGCCATGTGGTTTGCCCGCACCCTGAAGCACTCACGGATCAAGCGTGGCGGATGTTTGGCCTGTTCATCGCGACGATTGTGGCGATTATTCTCAAGCCAATGCCAATGGGTGCCGTGACAATTATCGGCATGATCGCCGCGGTGTTGACTGGTTTGGTGCCGTTGACGGCGTCTTCTGATGATCCCGGCGCGGTGTATGGCCTTATTGGTTTCAGTAACGGCACCATTTGGCTGATTGTGATGGCGTTCCTGATTTCGCGTGGATTCATCAAGACGGGGCTTGGACGTCGAATAGCGTTGTTCTTTGTGTCTAAAGTCGGCGGAAAAATGCTGGGTGTGACCTATGGTTTGGCGCTCGCTGATTTGGTGTTGGCTCCTGCGATTCCATCAGCAACTGCCCGAGGTGGTGGCATTATGGCTCCGATTATGAAGTCGGTGGCATTGACTTATGATTCCACTCCTGGCCCAACTCGTCGCAGGGCTGGCGCGTTCTTGGCGCTGAATGTGGGACAGGTAAATGCGATTACGTGCGCGATGTTTCTAACTGCAATGGCAGGAAACCCCTTGATCGCCTCTTTGGCTTCGCAGATGGATGTCAATATCACGTGGACAAACTGGGCTGTGGGTGCGATTGTGCCTGGTCTGGTGGCGCTTATTGTGGTGCCGTGGGTGGTATACAAGATCTATCCACCTGAGTTGAAGGACACCCCTGAGGTCAAGAAAATGGCTTCTGATGAGCTCAAGCAATTGGGTGGGTTTACTTATGGTGAGA
Organism: Corynebacterium glutamicum ATCC 13032; assembly: GCF_000011325.1. Taxonomy (NCBI): domain Bacteria; kingdom Bacillati; phylum Actinomycetota; class Actinomycetes; order Mycobacteriales; family Corynebacteriaceae; genus Corynebacterium; species Corynebacterium glutamicum. Next base: position 2,158,361 of record NC_003450.3, on the reverse strand, counting down.
AGGTGCTGGCGGGAACCTTTGTTGTGTTGCTGCTGCTCTGGACAGGTGGCGATTTGGTCTTGGGAATCTCGGCAACTACCACCGCTTTCGTTGGCGTCATCATCTTGCTAGTGGCTCACGTGCTGACGTGGGAGGACATCATTCAAGAAAAGACTGCGTGGGACACCATGGTGTGGTTCGCGGTGCTATACATGATGGCAACAGCGTTATCGCAGTACGGATTCATCGCATGGATCTCTGAGGTAATTGCTTCCAGTTTGGGTGGCATGAACTGGGTCGTTGCTTTGGTTGTGTTGGTGCTGATTTACTTCTTCAGTCACTATTTCTTTGCCTCGGCAACAGCGCATATTTCTGCGATGTACTTGGCCTTCCTGGGTGCTGCGATTGCGATTGGTGCACCCCCGTTGATGGCGGCCCTGGTGTTGGCGTACACCTCCAATTTGTTCTCTTCACTCACTCAGTATTCTGGTGGTCCTTCGCCAACATTGTTTGGTTTGAACTACATCACGGTGGGTGAGTGGTGGCGGACCTCGGCAATTGCTGGCGCGGTATCGATTACAATCTGGTTGGTTATCGGTGGTTTGTGGATGAATGTCATCGGACTCTGGTAATTGAAAATTAAAGGTAAGGGGGTGTGGAGATGTCAGCAAAATCGAGCCTCAAGGAAGTTGCTGAGTTAGCTGGAGTCGGTTATGCCACAGCCTCGAGGGCACTATCTGGCAAGGGGTATGTGTCCCCGCAGACGCGGGAGAAAGTTCAGGCGGCGGCTAAAGAGCTGAACTATGTACCAAATCAGCTGGCCAAGGCGTTGCGGGAACATCGCAGTGCCTTGGTGGGGGTCATTGTTCCGGATTTGTCCAATGAGTATTATTCGGAATCGCTGCAGACTATTCAGCAGGATCTGAAAGCTGCTGGCTATCAAATGCTGGTTGCGGAGGCCAACAGTGTGCAGGCGCAGGACGTGGTGATGGAATCGTTGATCTCGATTCAAGCTGCAGGAATTATCCACGTTCCAGTGGTCGGCTCAATTGCTCCTGAAGGAATCCCCATGGTGCAGTTGACTCGTGGTGAATTGGGTCCTGGTTTCCCTCGGGTGTTGTGTGATGATGAGGCTGGGTTTTTTCAGCTGACCGAGTCGGTGCTGGGCGGCAGCGGAATGAACATTGCTGCTTTGGTTGGTGAAGAATCACTTTCCACCACGCAGGAACGAATGCGCGGTATTAGTCATGCGGCGTCGATATATGGGGCTGAGGTGACGTTCCATTTTGGCCACTATTCTGTCGAATCTGGCGAAGAGATGGCTCAGGTGGTGTTTAACAACGGCCTTCCCGATGCATTGATTGTGGCGTCTCCTCGGCTGATGGCTGGGGTGATGCGTGCTTTTACTCGCCTGAATGTCCGCGTTCCCCACGATGTGGTGATTGGTGGTTATGACGATCCTGAGTGGTACAGCTTTGTCGGCGCGGGGATTACCACGTTTGTTCCACCGCATGAGGAGATGGGGAAAGAGGCCGTGCGCTTGTTGGTAGATCTGATTGAAAATCCCGAACTTCCCACCGGCGATGTGGTTTTGCAGGGGCAGGTGATCCTTCGGGGGTCGAGCACACATTCCGGGTAGAATTGCCCAAATGTCATCAATTTCTCGAACGATTGCTCTCGAACTCGGCGTCAAAGATGAACAAGTCGAGGCCGCCATCAAGCTCTTGGATGAAGGAAACACCGTTCCGTTCATCGCCAGGTACCGCAAGGAAATCACTGGGGGACTCGATGATACCCAACTGCGTGACCTGGAAGAACGCCTCAGTTACCTCCGTGAGCTGGAGGATCGTAAACAAAGCATCCTCGCCGCGATTGAGGAACAAGGCAAACTCACCGACGATTTACGCTCGCTGATTTTGGGATGCGACACCAAGGCTCGCCTGGAGGATCTGTACCTGCCGTTCAAAAAACGGCGCAAGACGAAGGCCGATATCGCTAGGGAGGCGGGCCTGGAGGGGCTCGTCGATAAGCTTATCGACGCCCCGTCCCTCGACGCCGCAGCGCAGGCAGCTGCATTTACGACTGAGGGCTTTGAGGATTCCAAAAAAGTTTTGGATGGCGCTCGCGCCATTTTGATTGACCGCTTCGCGCTCGATGCCGATTTGGTGGGCGAGGTGCGTGAGCAAATGTATCGCGCGGGTTCCATGGCGGCATCGGTGGTGGCGGGCAAGGAGCAGGAAGGCGCAAAGTTCAAGGACTACTTTGAGTTTTCCGAACCTTTTGACAAGCTTCCATCTCACCGAATTTTGGCGCTGCTGCGCGGTGAAAACGAAGGTGTGCTGAGCCTCAACCTCGATGCGGGCGACGACATAATCTACGAAGGTTTGATCGCCGACCGATTCTCCCTGGACACCCACACTTCTAGCTGGCTGGCTGAGGCTGTGCGCTGGGGTTGGCGCACCAAACTGTATGTGTCCTCCGGATTGGATGTGCGCATGCGTCTGAAAGAAAAAGCAGAGGAAGGCGCACTCGATGTGTTTGCCACCAACCTCCGCGACGTTCTCCTTGCAGCTCCCGCTGGTCAGCGCTCCACAATTGGCCTTGACCCGGGATTCCGCAACGGTGTGAAAGTAGCTGTCGTGGATTCCACCGGTAAGGATGTTGCCACCACGATCGTCTACCCACACCAGCCCCAAAACCGCTGGAAGGAAGCCGTATCCGAACTGGCTAACCTGTGCGCGACCCACGGTGTGGAACTCATGGCGATCGGCAACGGAACCGCCTCGAGGGAAACGGAAAAACTCGCCGGCGAAGTAGCTGACATGATCAAAGCCGCAGGTGGCACGCGACCAACCCCCGTGGTGGTCTCCGAATCGGGCGCATCCGTGTACTCGGCATCACCGATCGCAGCCGAAGAATTCCCCGACATGGACGTCTCCCTCCGCGGTGCAGTTTCTATCGCGAGGCGACTCCAGGATCCACTGGCGGAGCTCGTCAAGATTGAGCCCAAAGCCATCGGAGTCGGCCAGTACCAACACGATGTCAACCAGGTTGCACTTGCCAAAACCCTTGATGGTGTCGTCGAAGACGCAGTAAACGCAGTCGGAGTTAACCTCAACACCGCATCCGCACCACTTCTTACCCGAGTTGCCGGAGTGACCTCCACCTTGGCAAACAATATCGTGGCCTACCGCAACGAAAACGGTGGATTCTCCTCCCGAAAAGAACTGAACAAAGTTCCTCGCCTGGGACCCAAAGCCTTTGAACAGTGTGCTGGCTTCCTCCGCATTTCTGGATCCACCGACCCTCTCGACGCCTCCGCTGTTCACCCCGAGGCGTACCCAGTTGTTCGCAACATTGCGAAAGCCACAGGATTGGATGTCTCGGGACTGATCGGAAACTCTGCGGTGCTCACCAAATTGAAGCCCGCTGATTTCGCTGATGAACGATTCGGCATCCCCACCGTCACCGACATCATCGCCGAGCTGGATAAACCCGGACGTGACCCCCGCCCAGAATTCAAAACCGCCAGCTTCAAAGAAGGCGTGGAGAAAATCTCCGACCTCACACCCGGCATGATCCTGGAAGGAACTGTCACCAACGTTGCGGCGTTCGGCGCATTCGTTGACGTGGGAGTGCACCAAGATGGCCTCGTTCACGTTTCCGCGATGAGCGACAAATTCATCTCCAACCCCCACGAAGTTGTTCGCTCTGGTGAGGTCGTGAAGGTAAAGGTCATGGAAGTTGACGTCGACCGCAAACGCATCGGCCTTTCCCTCCGCTTGACCGATGAACCCGGTGCCCCAGCTCCGCAAAAGCGCGGAAACCGACCAGCCAAACAGCAGCGAGCTCCGCAAAAACAGTCCGCTAAGCCCGCCACAGGTTCCATGGCAGATGCTTTACGACGCGCCGGCCTCGGTGGCTAAGGCAACTTTCAAACCAAGCGGGAGTGTTCTCAAGCTCCCCTTGGTCTGAATCTCACATTTCGAGAGCGGATTAGTGCAGTATTAGGCCAAGGACTGATTCGCCAGGGGGCGTCTTGGTCTAATCAGGCAGCCTGCCGTGAAGTACCGCAAAAAATGAGTTGGGGGCACGAGAAAGTGACCTCACAGAATCGCCTCTGAGCGCCTCAAAGTGCGCAGGCCATGCTTTGACTCGTCCCAGAATTCTGGCCTCTTAAATTGACAGCTACAGCGCGTTGACCCCACCGGGAAGATTCACAAATTTGTGGCCGAGGTGGGAGTAGTTGTCGATGAAGTCGGAACTGCGGATTCCCGAAGCGCAGTAGACCAAAATGTCGCCGTCGATTCCAGACAGTGCCTCTAAAATGTCGCTGTCCGAGGTGATCTGGCTTAAGGGGAGCTTCAGTGACGTTGCGCCCTCGGGGAGGTCTTTGAGCAGAACTTCATGTGGCTCTCGGATATCGAGGGCGGTGAGGGAGCCGTTGAGGGTGGCGTCGATAAGCGAAGTTGTATCGGTGCGCGCTGCCTCGTAGGAGGCGCGGAGGCGGGTGACCAGTGGGCGCGCCGGGTCGGCGGAGACGCGGAAGCTGCGCGTGGCGGCGGGGAATGCGTCGTAGGAGAGGATTGTGCCTGGTTGGACGTCGCCGATTTCTGTGAGAAATCCGATGGCGTGAGTGGCCATGAGTGCGCCGATGGTGGCTGTGGTGGCGCCAAGAACACCAGCGGTGGCGCAGTCAGGGACGAAATCGGCGGAGGGTTGTTCGGGGAAGACGTCGCGCAGGCCGACTCCGCGGTGGTCGGGGCCAGAGTTGAAGAGTGCCAGTTCGCCGTGAAAGCGCAGTACCGTTGCCCAGATGAGGGGAGTTCCGGTGATTTCGGCGGCATCAGACACTAAGTATTTTGTGGAGAAAGAATCGGAGCCGTCTAAGACGAGGTCCACGGAATTGAGCAGCTCGCAGGCGTTTTCTGGAGTGATCCGTTCGTGCAACGCGTTGACGGTGATGTCTGGTTGGAGTTCTTTGAGGCGCTCGGCGGCAACCTCGACCTTGGGTCGACCGACATCGCTTGCGCCGAAGAGGATTTGGCGGTGAATGTTGGAAATGTCGACGGTGTCGTCATCGATGACCGTGATGGTTCCAACGCCTGCGGAAGCCAGCGACTGCATGACTGGGCAGCCGAGACCGCCTGCGCCGATGACTAGAACGTGGGCGTTGAAAAGTCGTTCCTGCTGCTCAATACCATATCCGGGGAGCGCGAGTTGGCGGGCCGTGCGGTGAAGCTCAGATGTGGGAAGCTGCGCCATGTTAAAGCACCTGCTCCGCCCAGGATGCCAAACCTTCAAAACTTGATGAGGCCACCGCATGTTGGCGTTGCGGGATCCGGCCTGCTTGGGCGGCTAATCTTCCGGCTTCAACGGCGTGGAACATGGATTCGGCCATCGCGACGGGATTTTGGGCGCGGTTGATAGCGGAGGCCAGAAGGACGCCGTCGCAGCCGAGTTCCATTGCGAGTGTGGCATCAGAGGCAGTGCCTACACCGGCGTCGAGGATCACGGGTACGCTCGCGCGGCTGCAAATCAGTTCAATGTTGTGCGGGTTGAGAATGCCCAGGCCGGTTCCGATCGGGGAGCCCAATGGCATGACAGCTGCAACGCCACAGTCTTCTAGTCGGCTGGCAGTGATGGGATCGTCAGAGGTGTAAGCCAGAACGGTGAAGCCGTCGTGGACGAGGAGTTCGCAGGCATCAAGAAGCTCAACGGTGTCGGGCAGCAATGTGTGTTCATCGGCGATGACCTCCACTTTCACCCAGTTGGTATCGAGGGCTTCCCGAGCCAATTGTGCAGTGAGGACGGCGTCGCGGGCAGTGCGGCAGCCTGCAGTATTGGGGAGAAGGGCGATCTCGAGGCGGCGCAGCATGGCAAAGATGGATTCTCCGCTAGAGGTGGTTGCTTGGTGTCGACGCATCGCCACGGTGGTCAATTGAGTTCCACTGGCGACAAGGGATTCCTCCAGCAACGCCTGAGAGGTGGCTCCGCCGGTGCCCATGATGAGGTGGGAATCGAAAGTTTTATCAGCAATATGCAGCATTTTAACCTCCCTGAATTGCGGTGAGAACTTCTACGGAATCGTTGTCACAAATGGCGCGTGACCACTGGGATCTGGGTACGACCGCGGCGTTGATTGCCACGGCGACTCCAGTGTCGTGGCCGATTTCTTGGTGGACCAATTGCTCCACGGTCAATTCGGAAGAGCGCATAGATGTGCCATTGAAGGTGTAGGTAATCACTTGTGAAAAATCCTTAAATTTGGTGGCGAAACGGATCGCACACATCAAGAGTGGGGAACAGTGGCTGGTTGGTTGCCATATCAACGGCAGCGCGTGCACCAAGGGCTGACAGCAAAATTCCATGGCGGAAATATCCTGTGGACGCAATCACATTGGATCCAACCCATCCCAGGTACGGCAGGTCATCCGGGGTGCCGGGGCGGGCGCCGCAGGTGACTTCGATAAATTCGGTTTCTTCAATGCCCGGAATCAAACGGATAGCATCGCGTAGCAAATCATGCACTGCGCCCGTTCGAGGTTGCGGGTGATCCTCACGGCTTGTCGCGCCGATCGCGAGGGTGCCATCGGTACGCGGAATGATATAAATCTGACGATCTTCCACAAACCCGCGCACCACCTTGGTGACCATCGGCTGCAGTCGCTCCGGCACGCGCACGCGCACAATATCGCCGTACACCGGCCTCAACTGCAATGGGTTCGCGCCCTCAAACCAGCCGGGAATGCTTGCGGCGCCCAGGCCCGCCGCCAAAACAACAACGCTTTTCGACGCAACCCTCACCCCCGAATTCATCGTCACGGTCAAACACGGATCGTGGCCATCAATAGAGATCACAGCGTCGGCAATATGCTCCGCACCGCGTTGCAAAATGGCATCCAATAACGCCCGGGCATACAGACGCGGCGACAGCTGATGATCCCCATCAATGCTGACCACCTTAGAAATCCTCGGCGACAACGCTGGCTCCGCAGCCCTTGCCTGACGAGTAGTCAACACATCGACAGGCAAATCCTTCAAATGCATGTACTTAATCAACTCCGCAACATGCATGCCATCCGCGCGGTCCGCACCGATAAGAAGGGTTCCATCAGTGCGATACCCAGTGGGCAAGTCAGTGTATTTAGACACTCTTTGGAGGAGGTCTGGGTATAGGCGAGCGGATTCCTTCATCAACAAAATCAGATCATGTTGCTGATACTGCACCTCCGCGGTGGGGGCCAACATTCCGCCGGCATGATGAGTCGCACCGGAAATTGGGTCAGGATCAATCAACGTGACTTGGTAACCAGCCTCCTGGAATTCAAAGCAGGTGGTCAACCCAATGATTCCGCCGCCGATAATAATCGCATGCTTCTTCATGAGAGCCTTCCTAATTCAAAGTTAGCCACCACATTTTCAGCGACCTGCTGTGGATCATCAGATTCAGAAAAAGCCCGCACCATGGCAACGCCAGCCACACCGGTTGCGCTGAGAGCGCGCACATCGGCAGGGGTGACATCACCAATCGCAACGATCGGCACCTTGGACAATTCCACCAAAGGGGGATAACCCGCAAGGCCAATCGGTGGCCGACCTGAATCCTTGGTGGGAGTCTTCCGAAACGGCCCAGCACCGATGTAATCCAACACATCGGACAGCTCATTCGCCGCCGCCACAAGTTCTAGGGTTCCAGTAGTCAACCCAATGATCGCCTCAGGCCCCAACAACTCACGAGCCTCAAGCACCGACATATCATCCTGCCCAAGATGCACACCGTGAATCGGGAGTCCTTCGCGCATTAAGGAAGAAGCAACGTGGAGGTGGTCGTCGATAAGCACCCTCGTTGTTGGGCTGCACCGCGCAACCTCAAGCGCAACCTTTGATGCCAACTCCCTCATCGCTTCTGGCGAAATAGGCTTTGAACGCACCTGCACCACACCCGCGCCACCACGAGCCGCAGCAGACGCAGTGTGCACAACCTCATCCACCGAGCCCGCACCAGTCACAACATAACAACGCAGGTCAAAACGATTTTCAAACACGGGACAATCAATCCTCGCTTCCTTCGCTGGTGTTAACCAGACAGGTTCGAACGGTCCCGCGCAGCAACAGCGCGCAATCTCAGCCCAATGCATTGGGCACCCGTGGGGTAAGTCGCCACCAGTCAAGCCCGACAACCAAGATTTGTCAACGGTTAGTGCACCCAAGTGAGGGGAGCAGACCCCAGTTTGAAAACCAAGGCGCACATGTGAAAGAATATTTCAGTTGACTGTGCAAACCCCAACTCACGTTGGGCAAACGTGACAGCCTCGAAAATTGAAACGGAAACGAACCGGCCGAGCACCCCAAACCTGGGGAAGTGCCGCCAGGGTCCTCTTTCCCTACTAGTAAAAGGATTGTTTATATGAACATTCTGGATAAGATCGACGCAGCATCCCTGCGCGACGACGTTCCTGCATTCCGCGCCGGCGACACCCTCGACGTACACGTCAAGGTCATCGAAGGCACCACCACCCGTACCCAGCTGTTCAAGGGTGTTGTCATTCGCCGTCAGGGCGGCGGAATCCGCGAGACCTTCACCGTACGTAAGGTTTCCTTCGGCATCGGTGTTGAGCGTACCTTCCCAGTACACTCCCCAAACATCGAGAAGATCGAGGTCATTCGTCGTGGTGACGTTCGTCGTGCGAAGCTGTACTACCTGCGCGAACTGCGCGGCAAGGCTGCACGTATTAAGGAGAAGCGCTAATTATTTAGCGTTTGTTAGGTGCTTCTAGTACTTAACAGACCCCTGACCAGTCACTTTAAGTGATTGGTTGGGGGTTTCTTTGTTTCTTGGGGTGGGTTTTGTGGGGTTTTGTGGGGTTTATCCCGCATTTATCCCGCGTTCATCCCGCAGGAAACTCGGATAAGACTTGGGTGGGGTCATTTCGGGGCGACCAAAAGGAAAAACCAAACAGGGGTGCCAAAACTTCCGTGATTTGGGGGATTTGGGCACGCCTGTTTGGTTTGAGGCTCCGATAACCGGATACACGTGCCAAAACTTGTCGATTTCGACAACTATGGGCACGCCTGTCTGGTTTCCTCTGGAGCAAACTAAAATTTGAGTTTGGGCCCACAAAAAGTGACCTCATAGAATCGATTCTAAGGGCCCTTCGGTGTCATGATGAGGGGAACGCCCATTCGGAAATTTGAGGCCCTTAAATCGGCTTAGACGGTGACGTTGTCTTTGAGGCCTTGGAGGATGATTTCAGCCGACACGAGGGATGCGTTGAGGTACCAGGAATCGCCGTCAACTGGGATTGCTTGGTTGGACTGAACCGCTTTGAGTGAAGTCCACAATGGGGTGTCTTCAGGGTTGATGTTGCCTTCTTTGATGCCGTAGAAAAGCCAGTCGGCATCAGCTTGGGCAATGAGCTCAGCGGAGAGGTCTTGACCTGCCGTGTCGGTGAACTGCTGGTTTTCTGGGCGGGCGTAACCGCAATCGGCAGCAACCGTTCCGGCCATGGATTGTGCGCCGTACATCTGGAATTCCTGATCTTTGGTGCGCAGGAAGGAAACGGTTGGTGGGTTCGCAGGCTGGTTTGCGGCGATTTCGGCTGCTGAGTCCTCGTATGATTTCAGGAGGGTTTCAGCCTTTTCCTTCTGGCCTGCTGCCTCTGCGATGGTGAGGAGGTCTTGCTTCCAGTTTTCACCGCCACCTTCGCCGGTGACCACGGGGGCGATCGTGCGGAGTTTGTTGAGGACCTCTTCGTCGGCGCGGGAGTTTGCGCAGATCAGGGTGGGGTTGAGGTTCGCGATGGCTTCGATGTCTGGAGATTGGCGGAGACCGCAGTCGGCGATGCTGTCCAAGTCCATGTCTGCACCGAAGCGATCCTTGAGGAACTGTGGGATCAGGTCAGAGTTTTTTGCAGCGGCGACGCCCACTGGGGTGATGCCGAGAAGGAGGAGGTTGTCCAACTGACCGGTGTTGAGGGCGACGATGCGCTGTTCATCGGAGGAGGATGAAGAGGTGCTTGATTCCGCTGAGGATGAAGAAGATGAGGAAGCGGAGGAGTTTTGGTTTTGAGAGGATTGCGCGCAGGCAGTTACAGCAAGGGTGGTGGCGCCGAGCAGTGTGCCGAGGAATGCGCGCCGGCTAATCTTCATATGCATAGGCAAAAGGTAGCCTTGCCTAAATAATTTTGCAAAATCGAAGCGTAGGGGGACGTCGAAAAGCAATGCCTTTTTGGAAGGCGCATGGCGCCGAGGTGCAGCTTTGGGCGAAGAAGTATTTTTCGGCACACGTGTGATTCAGGTCAGCCTTAATGTAATGCTGCTAGAGTGAACTCCCGTGACTGATTTTTCTAGTGCTTCAAATGCTGACGATTCCACGCAGGACGGTCGTCCTGGTCGACGTGCTGGAAAGTCTAAGAAGGAATCGAAGCCAACTCCGTGGTACATCGAAATTCCAGTGGTTGTGGTTTTGACCCTCGCGCTGATTTTCGTGCTCCAGACGTTTGTCGGACGCATGTACATGATTCCGAGTGGTTCGATGGAACCTACTTTGCACGGATGTGAGGGCTGCACGGGTGACCGCATCCTGGTGGAGAAGGTTTCTTACTACTTCACGGATCCAGAGCCGGGCGATGTTGTGGTGTTCAAGGGTACTGATTCCTGGAACGTTGGATTCACTACGCAGCGTTCCGATAATTCGGTGATCCGCGGCCTGCAGAACCTGGGTTCTTACGTGGGTCTTGTCGCACCTGATGAAAATGACCTGGTCAAGCGCATTATCGCCACCGGCGGTCAGACTGTTTCGTGCCAAGCCGGTGATCCTGGAATCATGGTTGACGGCAAGGAAGTCGATGACAGCTACACGCTGCAACCTGCGCAATTCCCCATCGATGAGACCTCCGGTTCCACCGAATGCGGCGGCAACTATTTCGGCCCCATCACCGTGCCTGGCGGCAACTACTTCATGATGGGTGACAACCGCACCAACTCCATGGATTCCCGCTACCACCTGGGCGATCAGTACCAAGGAACCATCCCTGAGGAAAACATCAAGGGCAAAGTTCAAGCAATTATCCTGCCATTTAGCCGAATCGGTGGCGTCGACGACCCTGCCATCAAAGGCTAGTAATTCGCTTTTCGACGCCCCCCTCAATGCGACGCTTAAAGCATCTACGGACCTTTGAGGTCACCTTGTCACGCAACGGGCTAGGGCCCGTTGCAGGAGTAGACGAAGCTGGACGCGGTGCCTGCTGCGGACCCATTTCAATTGCCGCATGCATACTCCCGGACAAACCCATCCAGGAGCTAGCCGCACTGACAGACTCCAAAAAGCTCAGTGCCAGCACCCGCGAAAAACTCATGCCACTGATCAAAAAACACGCACTCGCTTGGTCAGTCATCGTGATCTCCGCCCAAGACATCGACCGATTTGGCATCCAACACGCAAACATCTCCGGCATGCGACGAGCCGTAGCCGCCCTAGGCACCCAACCCGGCTACGTACTTACCGACGCCATGAAAGTCCCCGGCTTCACAGTCCCATACCTACCCATCATCGGCGGAGACGCCTCCGCCCGATGCATCGCCGCCGCAAGTGTATTAGCCAAACAAACCCGCGACGACATCATGACCGACATGGCCAACGACTACCCGCACTACGGTCTCGAAATTCACAAAGGCTACAGTACGAAGATCCACATGGATGCGGTGCGCCACCACGGCGCAAGTCCCGAGCACAGATATAGTTATGCAAATGTGGCCAAGGCACACCAAGAATGGCTACACGCTGCAGATAATGACACGACGGAAGGTGGAGCATGAGCGCTGAAGAACTCGACAACTACGAAGCAGAGGTTGAACTCTCTCTTTACCGCGAATACCGCGACGTAGTCAGCCAGTTTTCCTATGTTGTAGAAACTGAACGTCGCTTCTACTTAGCAAATGCAGTGCAGCTTATTCCACACAACAGCGGAAACGATGTCTACTACGAAGTCCGCATGTCTGACGCCTGGGTATGGGACATGTACCGCTCAGCACGCTTCGTTCGCTACGTCCGAGTGATCACCTACAAGGACGTCAACATCGAAGAATTAGATAAGCCTGACATCATCATGCCTGAGTAGTTCTTAGGTTTAAAATCGCTGGACAATGGGATATTCAATTGTTTGGCTCGAGCTTATGCACTAGGGAATCCCACATTAATCCCGTCTCAATCTTGCTTTGATCTTGCTTTGATTGGGCGGGATTGCTTATTGAAAAGACGTATTCGAGATTGATCGAATGCGTCTTTTGTCAACCCTTAGTGGGCTCAGCCTGTGGACAACCCTGGATGGGGACTGGTTATCCACAGGTGAGGACTGGAGATGTTTGAAGCCCGCGATAAAACCACGTTGAATCTGAAAGCACAGCTTAATCAGACTTTTAAACAATCGTGGGGGACAGATGAAAACACAAAAACAATATCTGGGCGCGTTCGGGGAAGATGTTGCGCTACAACAATATTTAGATGATCAAGCAACGCTGCTAGATCGAAATGTTCGCTATTCATGTGGCGAACTTGACCTCATTGTTCGCTCGGCAAGCGGAGTTGTTGTTTTTGTAGAAGTGAAGACTCGGCGGGGGTCGGCTTTTGATTCAGCAGCGGCTGTGAACAATCAGAAAATGTTGCGGATGAGGCGTGCAGCTGCACTGTGGCTGGAGGGTAAACCTTATACTCCGATTCGTTTTGATGTGGTGGCAATCGTTTTGGATCCGCACACGGGGCGCCCAGAGATCACTGTTTATGAGGATGTGGAACATGGCGCTCGGTAGAACTATATCCACTGCGCAATTAGGTGTGCAGGCAAAAATCGTTCGTGTGGAGGCTAATGTTGGCCCAGGATTGCCTGGTACCTACATTGTTGGATTAGCAGATACTGCCATTTCAGAATCTCGGGATCGTATTAAAACTGCGGTGCAAAACAGTGGCTTGATGTGGCCAAAGACCAAAGTGATCATTAACCTCTCGCCGGCTTCCATGCGTAAACAAGGTTCGCAGTGTGATCTCGCGATGACCGTTGCAGTTCTCGTTGCCCATGGCTCTAACCCCAAAGCGAAGTTTCATGCGCAGAACACGTTATTTCTGGGTGAGGTGGCGCTTGATGGAACCTTGCTCCCTGTTACTGGAGTTCTTCCAGCGCTGTTGGCCGCGAAGGAGGAAGGTATTGGCAAGATTGTGATCCCGGAGGGAAATGCCCAAGAAGCAGGACTGGTTGAGGATCCTTCAGTCTTTTTGGCACATTCCATCGACCAGGTCTTGCGATGGCTTGATGGGGAAGAGGCGTTGCCTCAGCCTGGACTATTCAATGATGAAAATAGCCTCAAACTGCCTGATATGCGTGATGTGGTGGGACAACCAGAAGCTAGGTTTGCTGCAGAAGTAGCTGCTGCCGGTGGTCACCACATGCTGATGATTGGCCCTCCCGGTTCTGGAAAATCCATGATCGCCGAGCGGATTCCCAGCTTGCTTCCCGAACTGTCGCCCCAACAAATGATCGAGGCGACGGCAGTGCATTCCGTTGTGGGGCGAACCTTTTCAGGGCCGGTGTCGAGGGCTCCGTTTATTTCCCCACACCACAATGTCAGCAAGGCTGCTCTGCTCGGAGGTGGCTCGGGATCTCCTCTTCCGGGTGCTATCAGCCTGGCGCATCATGGTGTGTTGTTCCTGGATGAGGTTAGTGAGATTCCAGCGTCAATCCTTGATTCTTTGAGGACTCCATTGGAATACGGCTCGATCCGCATCATCAGATCCCGCCATGATGTCACCTTCCCCGCACAGTTCCAGCTCATCCTCGCGGCCAATCCGTGTAGATGCGGTGCAGAACAGCCTCAAGAATGTGTCTGTTCTGGCTCAGCTCGCGCGACGTACCTTAATAATCTTTCGGGTCCGTTGAGGGATCGCTTGGACATGGTTGTTGCCACCCACTCTAAAGGTGCAGTGCTGCGTAGTGATGACGTTGAGGCATCTGCTCCCATTGCTGATCGGGTGGCACAAGCTCGTGAGAGGGCAGCTTTCCGATGGCGCCGTTCTGGACTGGGAAATCTTGTTAATGCACACGTAGATCCACACTTCTTGCGGAGGAATTTTGCCGCAACAGAAGACGCCATGGTGTACCTCGGCGCGTTCCTGGCGGAAGGAACAATCTCCCAACGTGGCTGCGATCGGGCCATAAAACTGGGTTGGACCTTGTGCGATTTGGATGGGGAACAGCAGCCCAATCTTGACCATATTGCGCGAGCCATGGAGCTTCGGGGCACTACATACAGTGAGGTAGCAGCATGATTGACTCCCGCTTGCTGGCATGGGCGTATCTCTCAAAAGTGGTGGAGGGTCCCAATGCACACCTGCAAAAGCTCCTGAAAGAAGGTCATGATGTAGAGCGGATCGCATTTGGTATTAAACACCGCGAAGAGTGGATTGGCGAAGGTCTGCTGAAAAACACCGATTCCCGGTACTCGATTGATACCGCGCAAACTGATCTGGAAACTATCGCCAAACTCGGTGGGCGGCTCATCACACCTGAAGACGACGAATGGCCGATGGAAGAATTAGACCATGCTTTTGGATTTGCCGCTTCTGGCATGAGTGATCATGTGCGTACCTATCAAGATGATGCGCTGCCACCGCATGCGTTGTGGATTAGGGGAGGAAATCTCAGAACACTCAGTGCACAGTCCGTCACACTCGTGGGCACCAGGGCAATAAGCCAATATGGCACGGAAGTAACTCGGGAATTCACCCAAAACCTTGTGTCTCATCAGTGGACAATCATCTCAGGTGGTGCCTTGGGAGTTGATAGCGTCGCCCATAGTGAAGCCGTACGTGCACAAGGCTCCACCATCGCGATCGCAGCATGCGGATTGGATCGCTCGTACCCCAGCCACAATCGAGATCTGTTCAACCAGATTGCCAAATCCGGAAAGGGGGCGTTGGTGAGTGAATATCCACCGGGAACTCCACCTCAACGCCACCGCTTTCTCACTCGCAATCGTCTCGTTGCTGCTCTATCTCAAGGAACTGTCGTGGTGGAGGCAGCCTGGAGGTCAGGCGCGCTAAACACTTTGAGCTGGTGTGCTGGTTTAGGCAGGATTGCTATGGCGGTCCCTGGGCCGGTAAATACTGCTGGATCACTTGGGTGCCACGAAAGGATTCGAAACGGCAGCGCACAAATGGTCACCAGTGCGGATGACGTTCGGTCACTTCTGGGTGCAGTGGGTGCAATGGATAGCCAAACTCAGTATGAATTAAACTTCGCGGCCACTCCAGTACAGGGTTTAACCAGAAATGAGCTGCGAGTTTTTGATGCGTTAGACGACCGAGGAGAGGGGAGGGAAGCGGCGAGTATCGCTACCGAAGCCGGGTTGACCTTGCAGTTAACAATTTTCCTTCTCATTGCATTGAACAAGCGCGGAATCGTGAAACGCGACGGAACTGCTTGGTCGAGAAATGCGGAAATGCCATAAAACCTGGGGGTTATATAAAAAACTTCACAAAAAGGTTGCATCCGCATCAACCGAAAGATAGTGTGTGTGAGGCAAGCCTAAGTAAACTTCTTCAAGGTTCGGGCTGGTTCCTTGAAGACGGTTCCGCAATGTGGCTCCACAACTGTGGGGGGACATCGCGCTAGGGTTAGCACTATGGGTGAGTCAAAAAAGAAGGTGGCGCGTTCCGGGCGGAACGCGCCACCTTCTGGTATTTCCGGCGCCGACGCGCCGTCCAAGCTGCATACGCTTATCGACGATTTCTGTGAGCATCTAGACCTTGTGGTGGGTCGTTCAGCCGCAACAATTCGCGGATATCGATCAGACCTTTATGCCATGGCTGACACAATCGAAGATATCGACAATTTCTCCCTGCCGACTCTGCGCCAATGGCTTGGTATAGCGGTAGATGAGGGAAAGTCCAGGGCAACACTCGCCAGAAGAACTGCATCTGTCAAGGCGTTTTCTTCATGGGCTCAGAAAAACGGCCACCTCAAAGCTGATGAAGCAGCCCGACTCATTTCACCGAAGATCACGAGGGATCTACCTAAGATTCTCGGGGAACAGCAGGCAGGAGACTTTGTGGAAAACGCAGCTTCCACAAATGAAGAAGAGTTCCTGCGTGATTCCGCGATTCTGGAGCTTCTTTATGCCACGGGAATGCGTGTTGCTGAACTCTGTGGAATCGATCTTTCAGACATTGACTACGACCGCAAAATGGTACGAGTGCTGGGTAAAGGAAATAAAGAGCGCGTTGTCCCATTCGGGGAATCGGCACACAAGGCGTTAAGAAATTGGCTAGATGTGCGCGATGAGATGACGGAAGATCCCAAAGCGCTCTTTGTTGGGGTGCGGGGTCAGCGAATTAATGCGCGCCAAGTTCGAAGGATTGTTGATCGAGCGGCAAAAGTCACTGGCGTTGACCATTTGTCACCACACTCGCTGCGGCATACTGCGGCAACTCACTTGCTGGACGGTGGGGCGGACCTTCGCCAGGTTCAAGAACTATTAGGGCACTCGTCAATGCAAACGACGCAGATCTATACCCACGTCAGTAATAAGAGACTGCTTGAAGCGTTTAATAAAGCGCATCCACGTGCCTAGTTAAGAGGTTTAAGGCGAATGGTTGGCCGGGGAAGTAGCGATAGGGGATTGATATATTCTTCACCTATTTTTGCGCCCCACTGAAGTCCAGGGAATTTAGTGGTTGGATGGCCAAGGATGCCTATGGCATCGCCTTCTTCCACGTGTTCGCCAACTGACACGTGGGCGTGAACTGGTTGGTATGTGGTTCGAACGCCATCGGCGTGATCAATGGAAATGGTCGGAGTTCCAACAACGATGCCGGCAAAAGCGACAGTGCCCGAGCCACTGGCCAACACTGTTTCTCCAATGTTTAGGGGTAGATCCACGCCGCGGTGACCTGGAAGCCAATTCTTCTCGGGCTTATCAAAGCCCCGAAGAATAGGGCCTGCACGGTCACTGCCTGTCGCAGGATTTACGTAAGGGTGGGCCAACGCTGGGGATGTGAGCAGGGTGAGGGTGAACGTAAGGGCCAGAATCCACATCAGTCGAAAGGGCATGAAATTCAGCATTGCTGGACTCAAGCGCTCCGTCCATCAAACAATCTGACCCCTGTGGAAAGTGGGGCAATTGGGGTAGTAGTAAAAGACATGTCCTGAAACAATCCACAGCACCTGCGGGAGGGTTTGGGATTGCAGGTCAAAGTATGTAAACTTGTCGGCAGCAGTGTGTCCGAATTGTGTTTCATCATGCCTGAAAGCATGGTGAGGGGTAATTTTAACTACTGACTACGCGCGGTGGCGTTGAATGCACATTCAACTCCGGAGCAACGAGGTCCCAAACAGCTCATTCGAGTTTTAGGGTGTTGACCTGGGAAACCACCGCTAGGGTGCAGGATAAAAACCTGCACAAATTTTCAAAACCGAAACCCTAAGACTTAGAAAGGGGCTTAACATGGCAGTCGTAACCATGCGAGAGCTTCTCGATGCTGGTGTGCACTTTGGCCACCAGACCCGCCGCTGGAACCCAAAGATGCGTCGTTTCATCTTCACCGAGCGTAACGGCATCTACATCATTGACCTTCAGCAGACCCTGACCTACATCGATCAGGCTTTCGAGTTCGTCAAGGAAACCGTTGCTCACGGTGGCACCGTTCTTTTCGTTGGTACCAAGAAGCAGGCTCAGGAAGCTGTTCAGGTTGAGGCAGACCGCGTTGGTATGCCTTACGTGAACCACCGTTGGCTCGGCGGCATGCTGACCAACTTCCAGACCGTTTCCAAGCGTCTGAACCGCATGAAGGAACTGCAGGCAATGGATGCTGCAGAAAACGGCTACGAGGGTCGCACCAAGCGCGAAGTTCTCATGCTGACCCGTGAGCGCACCAAGCTGGAGCGCGTCCTCGGTGGTATCGCAGAGATGACCCGCGTGCCTTCCGCACTGTGGATCATTGACACCAACAAGGAGCACATCGCTGTCGCTGAGGCTCACAAGCTGAACATCCCAGTTGTTGCCATCCTGGACACCAACTGTGACCCAGACGTTGTTGACTTCCCAGTTCCTGGTAACGACGACGCAATCCGCTCCACCGCACTGCTTTCCCGCGTTATCTCCACCGCTGTGGAAGAGGGTAAGAAGGCACGCGAGGAGCGTCAGCTGGCAGCTGCTAAGGATGCAGCAGGCGACGCAAAGCCTGAGGCAGAGGAAGCACCAGCAGCAGCTGAGGCTGAAGAGGCACCTGCAGCTGAGGCTGAAGAGGCACCTGCAGCTGAGTAAGCTGCCCTTAACTGCAGTTTCTGCAGTTAGCTGACCAATTTAAAGCCCCCACGACAATGGAACTTTGACTTTTAAAATTTCATCGCCGTGGGGGCTTTTTGGGCAGCCAGCCCGCCGTGTCGCAACGTAATCGACTGAATACCTGTACGATCACTTTTTAGACGGGCGGGTAGGGCTACTGTGCCCTAACCTAAGCTTGTAAAGCATTAATTATCCATACATAAGGAGGATCGCCCCGTAATGGCGAACTACACCGCTGCGGATGTTAAGAAGCTCCGCGAACTCACCGGTTCCGGCATGCTCGATTGCAAGAAGGCTCTGGAGGAGTCCGCTGGCGACTTCGACAAGGCTGTTGAGATCCTGCGCGTCAAGGGCGCAAAGGACGTCGGAAAGCGTGCAGAGCGTAACGCTACCGAAGGTCTCGTTGCAGTTTCTGGCAACACCATGGTCGAGGTCAACTCTGAGACCGACTTCGTTGCAAAGAACTCTGACTTCAAGGAATTCGCTGCAAAGGTTGCAGACGCAGCAGCAGCTGCAAAGGCTAACTCCCAGGAAGAGCTCGCAGCAGTTGACGTGGACGGACAGACCGCAGACGCAGCTCTGCAGGAGTTCTCCGCAAAGATCGGCGAGAAGCTTGAGCTTCGTCGCGCAGTAACCCTCGAGGGCGACAAGACCGCTGTTTACCTCCACCAGCGTTCCGCTGACCTGCCACCAGCAGTTGGCGTTTTGGTTGCTTTCACCGGTGAAGGTGAAGCAGCTGAGGCAGCTGCACGTCAGGCTGCAATGCAGATTGCTGCTCTGAAGGCTTCTTACCTCACCCGTGAGGACGTTCCTGCAGAGATCATCGAGAAGGAGCGCTCCATCGCTGAGCAGATCACTCGCGAAGAGGGCAAGCCAGAGCAGGCTATCCCTAAGATCGTTGAGGGTCGTTTGAATGGCTTCTACAAGGAGAACGTACTTCTTGAGCAGTCCTCGGTAGCTGACAGCAAGAAGACCGTTAAGGCTCTTCTGGACGAGGCTGGCGTTACCGTCACCTCCTTCGCTCGCTTCGAGGTCGGCCAGGCTTAAGGCCACTTGAAGGTTGTGGGTGGGTGTCTGTTGATCCCCACCTCGCCTTTTTAAGTTTTGAAAAAGACTTAAACACTTTAGAAGGTTGCCCCGCGCATCGATTCAGGTGCGTGGGGCTTCATTCTGCGTGGAGTTATTTTTCTATAACTTCTTAACCTAAACCCCTAGTCTTTCCGCATTGAATACAAGGGTCGATGTAAGATCGAATCCCAGGAATAGGGGTGCCCTGAATTTGGGTCTCAGTGGCTTCTTGGTTGCTGTGATTTTTTCAAGGCGTACCCCGTGGCCGATGTTAAAAGCGGTTGGCACAACCCCTACTGAAGGAGAACACCACTGTGACCACCTCGAGTGAACAACCCCGTACAGGATACAAGCGAGTGATGTTAAAGCTCGGAGGTGAAATGTTTGGTGGTGGCAAAGTCGGCGTCGATCCTGATGTAGTAGACAATGTTGCACGTCAGATCGCTGAAGTTGCTAAAACTGGAGCAGAGATTGCCGTTGTTATCGGTGGCGGAAACTTCTTCCGCGGAGCTGAGCTTCAGCAGCGTGGCATGGACCGCGCACGGTCCGATTACATGGGTATGCTCGGCACAGTCATGAACTGCCTCGCCTTGCAGGACTTCCTCGGTCAGCATGGCGTTGAATGCCGTGTCCAGACCGCCATCAACATGGCACAGGTCGCAGAACCATATCTGCCACTGCGCGCAGAACGCCACCTGGAAAAGGGCCGCGTTGTCATCTTCGGTGCTGGCATGGGTATGCCGTACTTTTCCACGGACACCACTGCTGCACAGCGTGCGTTGGAAATCGGCTGTGACGTCCTACTGATGGCTAAGGCTGTTGACGGTGTGTACAGCGATGATCCTCGTACCAACCCAGATGCTGAGCTCTTCACCGAAATTACTCCAAAGGAAGTAATTGAGAAGGGCCTGAAGGTTGCCGATGCAACTGCATTCAGCCTCTGCATGGACAACAAGATGCCTATCTTGGTGTTTAACCTGCTTACTGAAGGCAACATTGCTCGCGCCATCAGCGGTGAACGTATCGGTACTCTGGTCGAGTCCTGATACATTTAGTCTTATAAACAGCGTGGCTTATCTAGGTTCGATTCTAGGATCCATCAGAATCCACGCTGTTAGAAAAACACAGGAGTGAATAAATGATTGATGAAATTCTGTTCGAAGCGGAAGAGCGCATGACCGCAACGGTCGAGCACACCCGCGAAGACTTGACCACCATTCGTACCGGTCGCGCAAACCCGGCTATGTTCAACGGTGTCATGGCTGAATACTACGGCGTGCCTACTCCTATTACTCAGATGTCAGGCATCACTGTTCCAGAGCCTCGCATGCTGCTGATCAAGCCTTATGAGATGTCTTCCATGCAGGTCATTGAGAATGCTATCCGTAACTCTGACCTTGGTGTTAACCCCACCAACGATGGCCAGGTGCTGCGTGTGACCATCCCACAGCTTACTGAAGAGCGTCGTAAGGACATGGTCAAGCTTGCTAAGGGTAAGGGCGAAGACGGCAAGATTGCCATTCGTAACATCCGCCGCAAGGGCATGGACCAGCTAAAGAAGCTGCAAAAAGATGGCGACGCTGGCGAAGATGAAGTACAGGCAGCAGAAAAAGAACTAGATAAAGTCACCGCTGGTTTTGTTGCGCAGGTCGATGAAGTCGTTGCTCGCAAGGAAAAGGAACTGATGGAGGTCTAGAAGACCTTTATCGCAATGGCTTAAGAATTACGTCGTTTCAACGTCGATTGGGCGGGGAAACGACGCTTTCTTTTGCTTGCAAGAGTGTTTGGAAGAATTTTTTCGAAAATGCTGGCACCATCAACAGTGACATTGTTAGAAACTTCAAGGAGAACCCATGAATGAACCGGAGCAACATCACCGGTCCATGAGGATGCCCAAACCCAAAAATAATGCGGGTCGAGATCTCAAAGCTGCCATTGCTGTGGGGATCGGACTGGGGGTCCTGGTTCTTTTGGGGATTGTCCTAAGCCCATGGGGTTGGTACATCCTCGTTGCAGGTTTTATGGCTGCAGCAACATGGGAAGTTGGTAGCAGACTTAAAGAAGGCGGCTATCATTTGCCACTGCCGATTATGATCATCGGCGGTCAGGCAATCATCTGGCTGTCATGGCCATTTGGCACGATGGGCATTTTGGCGTCTTTTGTGGCCACTGTGTTGGTGCTGATGTATTTCCGAATTTTCTACAATGGCACGGAAAAAGAAGCCCGCAACTATTTGAGGGACACCTCTGTGGGCATCTTCGTGCTCACCTGGATTCCATTGTTCGGAAGCTTCGCTGCGATGCTGTCGCTGATGCAAAACAATTCCATCCCGGGTACATATTTCATTTTGACGTTCATGCTGTGTGTGATCGCATCGGATGTGGGCGGGTATATCGCGGGTGTGTTCTTTGGATCGCACCCAATGGCGCCGTTGGTGAGTCCGAAGAAGTCTTGGGAAGGCTTTGCCGGCTCCATTGTCTTAGGATCGGTCACTGGTGCACTCAGTGTTCACTTCCTGCTCGATCACCACTGGTGGATGGGTGTGATCTTGGGTTGTGCCCTAGTTGTGTGCGCCACGTTGGGTGACTTGGTTGAGTCGCAGTTCAAACGCGATTTGGGCATCAAGGATATGTCGAACCTTCTTCCAGGCCACGGCGGATTGATGGACCGTTTGGATGGCATGCTCCCGGCCGCGATGGTGACGTGGTTGATCCTGAGTGTGATCAGCAGCTCGTATCCGTCGTAAAGCTTGGGCCAGCTTTAAGTTCAAAAAACTTGAAAGGCGCTGAGGTGCATAACGTGTGCACCTCAGCGCCTTTTTGGCTGTCAAAGTTTAAAGGGCTTTACGGATTTTTCTTAACTGGCGACGGTACTCAAACATGCGCACGCCACCAACAAGCGCCATAATCAATGCACCGGTAATGGCTGCTAGTAGGAAACCGATTCCGGCTGGGAATTGGAAGGTCCACGCAAAAAGGTTAAGCTCTACGGTGGTTTGGTTCTGCATGATGAAGACCAACAGTAGGATTAGCAAAAGTGCGCCTACGATGAGAGCTACCCACGTGCCACCGGCAAGTGTTTGTTTTGGAGCCACAACAGGTTCGGACTTCTTTGTGTTCTGCTTCGCCTGACGCTTCGACTCAACGGCAGTTTCTGGCTCCGAGTAAGCAGGTTCTTCTTGAACTGCAGGTGTGTTTGCAGTCACCTCAGGCTCGTCGGGAATATTTTTTCCTCCAAGCGGGTTTAACTCACTGTTACCTTCGTATGCTGGGTCTAAACCGGTGGGAAGGTCGTTTGGGTTGGTCTCAAATGGATCCACAGGTCTGTTGCTCATACAGCCATTGAACTCGTAGAATCACCGTTCCGCCACCCAAATCAGCCCAATAAGTTCAACAATTACATAACATCTGAAAGAATAGGGACATTATGGCTACACCTGTACCACTGGTTTTTAACGCACCTAAGCGTGGCATGCCCCCAACCCACTTTGCGGATCTTAATGATGAGGCTCGCATTGAGGCTCTTAAAGAGCTCGGCTTGCCCAAATTCCGACTCAATCAGATCGCTCGACACTACTATGGTCGCCTCGAGGCTGACCCACTCACTATGACGGACCTGCCTGAAGGTGCTCGTCAAGAAGTCAAGGATGCTCTTTTTCCAACGTTGATGTCTCCTCTGCGCGTCGTCGAAACCGATGACGATACAACTCAGAAGACGTTATGGAAGCTCCATGATGGCACTTTGCTTGAGTCTGTTCTCATGCGCTATTCAGATCGCTCCACGCTGTGTATTTCTTCGCAGGCTGGTTGCGGCATGGCGTGCCCATTCTGTGCAACTGGTCAGGGCGGTTTGGACCGTAACCTTTCAATCGGTGAGATCGTGGATCAGGTTCGTAATGCTGCTGCAACGATGCAGTCAGAGGGCGGTCGTCTGTCCAACATTGTGTTCATGGGAATGGGCGAGCCTCTCGCTAACTACAAGCGCGTGGTGTCGGCTGTTCGTCAGATCACGCAGCCAAGCCCTGCGGGCTTCGGCATTTCCCAGCGCAGTGTGACTGTCTCCACCGTGGGCCTCGCTCCAGCTATCAGGAAGCTTGCCGACGAAGAGATGTCCGTAACTTTGGCAGTTTCCTTGCACACTCCAGACGATGAGTTGCGTGACACTCTCGTGCCAGTCAACAATCGTTGGCCTGTCGCTGAGGTACTGGACGCTGCTCGTTACTACGCAGATAAGTCTGGCCGTCGCGTCTCCATCGAGTATGCGCTCATTCGCGATGTGAATGACCAGGATTGGCGCGCAGATATGCTGGGCGAGAAGCTGCATAAGGCTTTGGGCTCCCGTGTGCACGTCAACTTGATTCCATTGAACCCAACTCCTGGTTCTAAGTGGGATGCTGCACCAAAGGCTCGTCAGGATGAGTTTGTGCGTCGTGTGATCGCCAAGGGTGTTCCATGCACTGTGCGTGATACCAAGGGACAAGAAATCGCTGCGGCTTGTGGACAGCTTGCTGCGGAGGAATCTGCTTAAGCCCTCAAAGCTCAAAAGCCCGTTGTTTTTGCAAAAATGCGAAAACAACGGGCTTTTGTCGTTGGTGAGGTGCTCCTGAACATCTGTGCTTCAGCTGGTAGCGTCGCATGTATTATTGGTGCTTTTCACTAATAGCAATGCACTAACGCACATAGCCGCCGACACGTGAATCGAAAGAAGTTCATCTCCGATGACTGATCCTGAAAACTCGCAAGGAACCCCACAGATTTGTCCGACTGATCCGACTACGCAAGCATTAGCAGTTCGGGGCTTAACCAAGTCCTATGGTGATGCAACAGTAGTGAACAATATCAATCTGGACATCCCCAAAGGAGCCATTTACGGCATCGTTGGACCTAATGGTGCAGGTAAAACCACCATGCTGTCCATGGCAACGGGTTTACTGAGGCCGAATAAAGGCACCGCGTGGATTTCGGGTTTCAATGTGTGGGAAGAGCCAAACGATGCAAAACGAAGCATGGGATTGTTGGCAGATGGCTTGCCCATCTTTGATCGCTTGACTGGCAAAGAACTGCTCACATATGTCGGGGCATTGCGTGAGTTGGATGAAGGCATTGTTGATCAACGTAGTGAGGAATTGCTGGAGGCCCTCGGGCTTAAAGAAGCAGCGGGCAAGAGAGTCGTCGACTATTCCGCCGGCATGACGAAGAAGATTCTTTTGGCCCAGGCCCTCATTCACAATCCGAAAGTGCTCATCCTTGATGAACCTTTGGAAGCGGTTGATCCGGTGTCTGGTCGTTTGATTCAGCAGATTTTGAAGAACTTTGCGCAAACGGGTGGAACCGTCGTTTTGAGTTCGCATGTCATGGAATTGGTTGAGGGGTTGTGCGATCACGTTGCCATCATCAACAGGGGAGTGGTGGAGATTGCCGGACATGTGGATGAGGTTCGTCGGGGCAGATCTTTGACGGATGTCTTCGTTGATGCGGTTGGAGGCGCTGCTCTTCAAGAGGGGTCACTATCTTGGTTGGGTGCGTCCGAAGGCCATAGCGAAGGCCAAAATCAGAACGAGGATCGGGCTGAGTAAATGACTAAAACACTTCTGAAACTACAGCTGACGTTGTGGGGAAGAACTATTAAAGGAAATAAAGCGGCAATAGTGATGATGTCGCTGATATCTTTTTACGCCTTGATGGGTTTGTTTGGTTTCGGCATCTTTTTGGCTCTTGGGCTTGGGCAAGACCACATGGGCATCCTTGCTGGTGTTGTCTCGGTCGGCATGGTGGCTTATTGCATTGCTGCGTTTATGTGGCCGTCAGGTGAGGGGCAGCTGGATCCGACTGCATTTTCCACCATGCCGCTATCGGCGAAGCAATTATTGCCTGGATTCGCTATCGGTACGCTCCTGCAGTCACGGGGGATTATTGCGGTGATTTGTACGGTGGCGACATCCATTATTGCTGCGGTGTTTTTACCTGTTGGTTCGTGGCCGATGATCGTGTTCATGATGGCGGTATCGCTGGTTACTACGTTGCTTTTGGGTGAGTTGCTTGGGGCGTTGACCTCGGGTTCTTCTTCTAGGGTGAGTAATGATCGCCGTACAGTTCTTACTTCCGTTGTCTTCATGGTGTTTGTTGTTGGCTATAACATGCTGATTGGCGCGGATGGAATGAGTCGAATCGATGCCATTGGGGCTTATACAAAGTGGACACCATTTGGGGCGGGTGCAGGTGCTATTGAGGCTTTTGCTGTTGGTTTGTGGGGTGAGGCAGGCCTGTTAACATTGCTGGCTTTTGTTTATGTTGCTGCTGGTTTCTGGTTATGGTCACAGCTGATTAATCGCGCGCTCACTGCGCCGCTGGACCAAGGTGGGCAAGGGCAAAGCGCTAAAGACAGCGCCGGTGAAGGCAAGAAGGTTCTCTTTCTGCCAGGTATTCCTTGGTCAGTTGGAGGTGCCATTTTCTCGAGGTCGCTGCGTTATATGTTCAGGGACTCCAGGTTGTTGGGATCAATGATTGTGTTCCCGCTTCTTGGCGTGCTGTTTATTTTCCAGAGCTTCACCGTTGAGTTTTTCATGATCTATGTTGGGTTGATCATGATGGCAGTGTTCGCAGGATCCGTTGCTACCAATGATTTTGGCTATGACGGCCCTTCGTTGTGGCTAAATATCGTTGCTGGTGTCAAAGCCCGAACGTTGTTGATGCCCAGGCACTGGGCATCAATGCTGCCGGGAAGTGTGTCAATTGTGGTGTTTATGATCATCACCATTGTGCTCGCGGAGAATAAGACCACCGCTGTGCTGATCTGTTTTATTGGCCTGGGGATCTTTATCTCCAGTGCGGCTGTAGCGTTGTTGGTCACCACATTTAATCCGTATCCGACTTCTAAGCCAGGCACGAGTCCTTGGGGCGATCGAAGTGGCTATTCCGGTGCTGCGTTCGTGGGAGCATTTGCCGCACTGTTACTGGGATGGATCCCGACGATTCCTACTATCGCATTGGGTATCTTTGGTCTGGTTACCGATCAGATGTGGATGATCATCCTCGCGGAGGTGCTGGCCATTATTCTCCCAGTAGCTGTGTACATCGGCGTTGCTAAGGTGTGTATTCGCAAGGTGGAGAAGGATCTTCCGGAGATCTTCGACAAGGTGAAAACTCACGTGAAATAGAAAAATGCGGGTGCTTCGAGAAAATCTCGAAGCACCCGCATTTTCTTTTTAAAAAACTAGTTGTCTAGTTCTTTCGCAGAATCTGCAGCACGCAGGTGAGCGACACGGCTTGGCTCGATGTTGACGGAGCGAAGCTGGGAGTCAGTGAGGTTACCCCAGGTGCCGGTGAGGGTTGCCTGGTCGTAGGTCCAGTCTGGCTCGACGTGGCCGACAGGCTTGTTGCGGGAAGTGATGGTGCGAACCTGGGAGAGCTTTGGCTCGAACAGGTGGATCAGCAGGCCGATGACCAGAAGGGCGGTGATGACGAGAAGCCAGATGGTTTCAACGTGGCCCTTGTGGTTACCGAAGTTGTATCCAAGCATGAACAGAACGGAAATCCAGCCAGCGAGTTGGATGGTGTTGCGCTTGAGACCGTGCCATCCCCATGCAGCCGAAGGCTCATCAAGGGTGGATACACCGCGGTAGATCTCAGGCTCAATCGTGTGGGAGGAACCAGCCACGTTTTACTCCTTTATTCGCAAGTTGCAGTGGTACGCCTTCGCGCCCGCTGCAACAAGCACCTACAGAACTTGGTTTAACTCTCACTATGTTCTCATATTTTGCGCGGTCAAGCGAAAAAACCAGTGGTGTTGTGAGGTTTCCAACTGCGCTTTCGCAGTCATCATGCAGGCATAACCTGAAACCCATCCGTTTGGATTGCCCCAAATGGGTGTAGTGGGTGCGTTTACCCAACAAGTGCAAGAATGGGAGTCGTGACTAAAAAGATCCTTATTTTGGGAAGCACTGGTTCGATTGGAACTCAGGCGCTGGACGTTATTGCTGATAATTCAGACAAGTTTGAGGTGGTGGGTATCGCTGCGGGCGGTTCTCAGCCAGACCTCGTTATTTCGCAGGCGCAGCAGTTGGGGCTGGCTGCAGACAAGGTTGCGGTTGCTGATGCACAGGCTGCCGCAGTAATTTCGAAGGCTCTCGGCGGCGAGATCATCTCTGGAACCGATGCTGCGAAGATTCTGGTGGAAACCACAAAGGCCGACACTGTGCTTAATGCTCTGGTTGGTTCTTTGGGGCTTGCGGCAACGCTGGCCACTCTGGAATCTGGTGCGCATCTTGCCTTGGCTAACAAAGAATCGCTGGTTGCCGGTGGTGAGTTTGTTACCTCAAAGGCAAAGCTGGGGCAGATCATTCCGGTCGATTCGGAGCACTCTGCCATGGCGCAGTGTTTGCGTTCGGGTACTCGTGATGAGGTTGCGCGGATTGTGCTGACAGCTTCGGGCGGACCTTTCAGGGGCTGGACCAGGGAGAAGATGTGGGAGGTGACTCCCGAGCAGGCAGCAGCGCACCCAACGTGGGCGATGGGGCAGATGAACACGTTGAACTCCGCCACCCTTATTAATAAAGGCCTCGAACTCATCGAGGCGACCCTGCTGTTTGAAACGGATGCGGATCTCATTGATGTGACGGTGCATCCGCAGTCGATCATCCACTCCATGATCACGTTTACGGATGGTGCGACCATCGCGCAGGCGTCGCCACCATCGATGAAACTGCCGATCGCGTTGGCGCTTGATTGGCCACATCGGGTGCCGAAGGCTCAGCCGGCGCTGGATTTCACCGCTGCTCATACCTGGGCTTTTGAGCCGGTGGATGATGCCGCATTCCCTGCGGTGCAGCTGGCTAGGCACGTCGCAAAGCAAAAAGGCACGTACCCCGCGGTGTATAACGCCGCCAACGAGGAGGCGGCTGAGGCGTTTTTGCGCGGGCGAATCAAGTTTCCGCAGATCGTGGACGTGGTGGACGAGGTCCTCCAAGGAGCTTCTCAGTTTGCTGGTGTAGCATCACACGTCGATGATATTTTGGCAACCGAATCTGAGGCACGCGCGCGTGCGAATGCTTTGATCAACCGGTTGGCAACCAACTTGTAAGCTAAGGAGCTTCCGCCTCGTGGCAGCCTATCTTCTTGGTGTCGTATTATTTTTCCTCGGCATCGCAGTAACCATCGCGCTTCACGAGTGGGGGCACTTCATCACAGCGCGCATTTTCGGAATGAAAGTGCGGCGTTTCTTCATCGGTTTCGGCCCGACGGTGTTTGCCAAAAGACGCGGCGAAACCGTGTACGGCCTTAAAGCGATTCCGGTCGGCGGTTTTTGTGACATCGCGGGGATGACTGCCCAAGATGAACTTGATCCGGAAGACCTGCCGCGCGCCATGTATCTAAAGCCCTGGTGGCAGCGCATAATTGTGCTTTCCGGCGGCGTGATCATGAATCTGATCGTCGGCTTTTTGGTGCTTTACGGCGTGGCGGTGAGCTCCGGAATCCCGAATCCGGATGTGGATACCACCGCGACAGTCGACACCGTTCAGTGCGTGCCGGAAACCCAAATTTCCGCAACTGAACTGTCCTCCTGCGTAGGTTCAGGCCCAGCGGGCGACGCCGGCATTGAGCACGGCGATAAGATTTTGGCCGTCAACGGCCAAGAGATGGCAAGCTTCACCGCCATCCGCGATGCGATCCTCGAGCTCCCAGGCGAAACGGCAACGCTGACGATTGAACGGGAGGGAACGCTTTTCGACGTCGACCTCCAGGTTGCCTCTGTCACCCGTCTCGCCTCTGACGGTTCAGAAATTACCGTCGGCGCGGTGGGCATGTCGAGCCTTCCACCGACCGATGTGTACAAAAAATACGGCCCAATCGAGGGTGTGGGAGCAACTGCACGTTTCACCGGCGACATGATCAGCGCCACGTGGGATGGCCTCAAAGCCTTCCCGGCGAAAATCCCAGGGGTCGTCGCATCCATCTTCGGTGCAGAACGAGATGTAGAAAGCCCCATGAGTGTGGTGGGCGCGTCACGCATCGGCGGCGAATTTGTCGAACGTTCCATGTGGGACATGTTCATGATGATGCTGGCCAGCCTGAACTTCTTCCTCGCGCTGTTTAACCTCGTGCCGCTGCCACCACTTGATGGCGGACACATTGCCGTGGTGATCTATGAAAAAATCCGCGACTTCTTCCGCAAACTGCGCGGAAAACCAGCGGGCGGCCCAGCGGATTACACCAAACTAATGCCCGTCACCGTAGCTGTCGCAGCCTTGCTGATGACAGTGGGAGGCCTGGTCATTGTCGCCGATGTGGTCAATCCCATCCGACTCTTTGGCTAACGATACGGAATTGAACTGCCGGCACCGATGTTAAAAGAGGTGACGGTGATACAATTTTGCCATAACTGACTTAACCCAGAACGTTGTCCGGAAGCACACAGACCTTTGTGCGGCTTCCTTTTCTAGGAGCATGTAACTTGTCTACCCCAATCGGCCTTGGCCTTCCTCCGACCCCACCTCCAGTGTTGGCGCCACGTCGTAAAACACGCCAACTCATGGTCGGCAAAGTGGGCGTTGGTTCGGATCACCCGATTTCCGTCCAGTCGATGACCACCACCAAAACCCACGACATCAACGGCACCCTGCAACAGATCGCACAGTTGACAGCCACCGGTTGTGACATCGTCCGCGTTGCCTGCCCAAAGACTGTTGATGCGGAAGCACTGCCGATCATCGCAAAGAAGTCTCCGATCCCAGTGATCGCAGATATCCACTTCCAGCCCAAGTACATCTTCGCGGCAATCGATGCAGGTTGCGCCGCCGTTCGTGTGAACCCAGGCAACATCAAGGAATTCGATGGTCGCGTTAAAGAAGTAGCAAAAGCTGCAGGCGATGCCGGAATTCCAATTCGTATTGGTGTCAACGGCGGATCCCTGGATAAGCGCATCCTGGACAAATACCACGGCAAAGCCACCCCAGAAGCTCTCGTGGAATCCGCAATGTGGGAAGCCGGCCTGTTTGAAGAGCACGGCTTCGGCGACATCGCAATCTCTGTGAAGCACTCCGACCCAGTACTCATGGTGGAGGCCTACCGCCAGCTCGCTGAACAAAGCGACTACCCACTGCACCTCGGTGTTACTGAAGCTGGTCCCAAGTTCATGGGAACAATCAAGTCTTCCGTAGCATTCGGCGCTCTGCTGTCCCAGGGCATCGGCGACACTATCCGTGTG
Source organism: Corynebacterium glutamicum ATCC 13032 (assembly GCF_000011325.1). Taxonomy (NCBI): domain Bacteria; kingdom Bacillati; phylum Actinomycetota; class Actinomycetes; order Mycobacteriales; family Corynebacteriaceae; genus Corynebacterium; species Corynebacterium glutamicum. The sequence continues at coordinate 2,127,775 of NC_003450.3, read as the reverse complement.
TCTCTTTCTGCTGACCCAGTGGAAGAAATCAAGGTTGGCGACCAGATTCTGCAGTCCCTCAACCTGCGCCCACGCAAGCTGGAAATCGTGTCCTGCCCATCATGTGGCCGCGCACAGGTCGATGTGTACTCACTTGCTGAAGAAGTCACCGAAGCACTCGACGGCATGGAAGTTCCACTGCGCGTCGCTGTCATGGGTTGCGTTGTTAACGGCCCAGGTGAGGCTCGCGACGCTGACCTCGGTGTTGCATCCGGTAACGGCAAGGGCCAGATCTTTGTCAAGGGCGAAGTCATCAAGACTGTCCCAGAATCCCAGATCGTGGAAACCCTCATCGAAGAAGCAATGCGTATCGCAGAGGAAATGGACCCAGAAGTCCTCGCTGCAGCAAGTGCTTCCGGTATGAAGGCTGAAGTGAAGGTAACCAAGTAAGTTTTGGTTAATTAAGGCACCCGACTGGTTTGGTTAGTCGGGTGCTTTTTTGATGGGTAAATTCCGTAAACTAAACCAGATGACTGGTGGGGAACGTGAGTATTAAACCAAGAGGCGCCTTTTTCGAGGCGTCTTTGGTCTGCAATGACACTTTGTCGGTCGGGAAATGTGTATTGGAGACCAAAAGCTAGGACTGCGGAGGCGGTTTTGGCCTATTTCGACAGTTCCCCCCTGAAGCGGCAGAGGGAAACCAAACCAGGTGACCAAGAAAAGTTCCCGAGGGAATTCTTGGTCACCTGGTTTGGTTTTGGCTGAGCAATACCGTCCTATATGGCCGAAAATCGATCGGCGGAAGTTTTTCGGTCACCTGGTTTGGTCTGTGGCGGGACTTCAGAAAAACTGCACCGGAGCCTGGAAAAAGTGACCGCTCAGAATCGCCTCTGAGCGACTCAAACGGTCGGAACCATACTTTGACCCATTCAGATTTTCGACCTCTTAAATGGCGGATTAGGACTCATCAAGAAAAACACCAGACAGGAGTGCCCACGGATCTAAAAAATGAGATCCGCGGGCACACCAGTTTAGTTTGGCTACAGGGTGTGGGGTGTGAGGAGGTGACCGTCGACAAGTTCGATGCTGCGGTCAAGGGTGTTGACTGCATCCATGTCGTGGCTGACAAACAGTGTGGGGGCGTTGTATTGGTGGGCCATCGAGACGATTAGTTCGGTGACTTCGCTGGCGGAATGTTGATCGAGGGCGGCGGTGGGTTCATCGACAAGCAGGAGCTTGGGGGAGTTCATCAGCGCGCGGGCCAAGTTGACGCGGGCTTGTTGTCCACCGGATAGTTCGCTGACCTTGCGTTTTGCTAAGTCGCCGAGTCCGATGGAGTTCAGAAGTGAAAGGGCTTTGTCTTTGTGTTGGGTGCGTGCGCTGCGGCTGGGCGGGAGGATCCTGCCGAGCCGGGGAATGAGCAGCAGTTGGTCGAGGACAGTCAACGAGGGGAGCAGGTTTGGCTGTTGGAAGACAATTCCTAGGTGGTTGCGTCGTAAAGCAGCTCGGTTTTGGGGGTTGAGCAGGTCGATGTCGCCGAGCGTCGCGGTGCCGGAATCGGCGCTTTGGAGGCAGCCGAGGACGGCGAGTAGGGTGGATTTTCCGGAGCCGGATGGGCCGGTGATACCGACGACTTCGCCTGGTTGGACATCAAAAGTGATGTTGTTGAGCAGGGTGCGTGAGGTGGATCCGTCGGCGACGGTCAGATTGAGATTTGAAACGTGGAGAGTCATGTGAGGTTCCTTTTCTTATGCGTTCATGAGTGCGGAGCGTGGTTCGACGCGAAGGATGGGGCCGAGTGAAATGGCGGCACCGATGAGTCCTGCTGCGGCGAGGATAAGTGCGGGGAAGAGCGTGGTGGAGGAGGAGATGACCACGGGCATTGCGTCTCCCATGCCGAATGCGGAGATGACTGTGATCAATGTGCCTGCGGTGATGCCGATTCCTAAGACGATGATGGCTTGGCCGAGAGCGTCGGCGATAAGTACTCGGCGGGCTGCTCCCAAAGCACTAGAGATGGCGATGCCGCGGAGGCGTTGGATGGTCCAGACGGTGAAGAATGCGCCGAGCACGAGTGCGGAGATGACATACAGCATGACGATCATGAGGTTGAGTGACATCTGTTCGCCCTGGTAGGAGGCGGATGCGTTCCACCGTTCGGATCCAGAGAGCGCAACGGTGTCGGAGGGGAGCGCAACGTCAGAGGCGAATGCGCCTGCTGGTCCTGTCACGCCTCGGACTTGCGCGAGTGAGGCTAAATCGGAGGTGTTCATCAATACCACGGGCAGGTGATCGAGGTACAGATCGTTGGAAGAATCCACTACATCATGCGCAGTAGCGAGTTCCGAATCAGCGAGTTCGGCAGGAAGGGATACTTCACCAGGCGCAAGGTCAGGGGAGTTGAGGAGCATGGTGGGGGTGTCTGCTACTCGGTCGCGGACCTGCCACAGCATCTGTGCGCCTTCGTCTTCGAGTTGGGCAACTGCTTGATCAGAAAGCGTGGACGCGGAAAGCGTGGTGGATCCGGAATCGGCGAGGATAAGTTCATTATCACCCGCTAGGTATTTCAGTGCGGATACTGATTGGTGGCCAAGCCCGGCGGTGAGGGCAGAGAGGAAAGTAACCAGCACGGCGATCAGCCCGACGGTGACGGTGATCAGCAGCGTGCGGCCTTTTGCTGCGGTGAGTTCTTTTAGTCCTTGAAACATGATTACTAGTTTCGTTGCGCGGGGGCATTTTTTAATCGGGCTCTGGTCGATTCTTGCAGTACGACCAAAGTCGGATTCGCGTTCATACTTAGTTGATCTATCGTGGTGGCGTGAAAACTAGCCAAGCGACCATCGCCCGAATTGAGAGAGTTCTCATTTGGGGATTGCATTTACTCATTGCCGTTTTGTTGGTGTTGGTGTGTTGGCGTGCCAGCCATTGGGGTGTGTGGGTGCTCGCTTTTGGCTATGGCGTGGTTTATGTGGCGGGTGTGGTCCCGAATTCGCCGTTTAAGAATCACCCTATGGCGTGGTTTCTTGTGCTGAGTTTGTTGTGGGCGAGCCTGATTTGGGATGGACCGGAGCCTGCGTATTTGGTGTTTCCGATGTTTTTCCTCGCAGTGTTGATCACGACACCGCTGAAATCCGCGATCATCATTGCAATACTGACGGCGATCGCGGTGGTTACGTTGGCTATGCACCTGGGGTTTTCTGTTGGCGTTGTCACCGGTCCGATCCTTGGCGCGTTGGTGGCGTGGGTAATGGGTACGTGTTTTCAGTTATTGGCACAAGCCTTAAAGGAGCTTGTCGACGCACGTGCGTCGGCGATCCGGGCGTCGAAAAGCGCTGGCGAGCAGGCAGAACGAGCCCGCATAGCGGGCGAAATACATGACACTGTGGCGCAGGGGTTGTCCTCGATTCAGATGTTGTTGCATGCGGCGGAAAAACGGGTGGATGATCCGCAGGCGTTAAGCCATATACGGTTGGCCAGGCAAACGACAGCTGATAATTTGGCGGAGACCAGGCAGATCATTGCTGCGCTGCAACCGACTCCACTCATTGGGGCGGATCTGCCGGTGGCGTTGGCCAGACTGTCGTCGACCACCCCGATGGGACAGAACATCACGTTTGAAGTCGACGGATCCCCACGGGTATTACCTGATGCGATGGAGGCAGAGATCGTACGAATTGCCCAAACGCTGCTGGGAAATGTGGTGCGGCATGCACAGGCAGATTCTGCAAAAATGACCCTGACATATCAAGATGATCAAATACTTCTAGATGTCATCGATAATGGGCAGGGATTTGATGTGGCAGAAGTGATCCGTAAAAAATCCATTGGACTGCCCACAGCGCAACGCCGGGCTGAAGGGCTGGGCGGAACAATAATTATTGAATCTACAATCGGATCGGGAACTGGAATTTCCGCCCGTTTTCCCTATCCACAAAAGGACCAAGATAAGTGATCCGTATTCTGTTGGCTGATGATCATCCCGTTGTTCGCGCAGGCCTTGCCTCCTTGCTGGTGAGTGAAGATGATTTTGAGATAGTGGACATGGTGGGCACCCCAGATGATGCCGTTGCGCGCGCCGCGGAAGGCGGGGTGGATGTGGTGTTGATGGATCTGCGTTTTGGTGATCAACCAGGCATCGAGGTCGCCGGCGGGGTAGAGGCAACGCGTCGCATCCGTGCGCTGGACAACCCGCCACAGGTACTGGTGGTGACCAACTACTCCACAGACGGCGATGTGGTGGGCGCAGTATCTGCTGGTGCCGTGGGGTATTTGCTCAAAGATAGCTCCCCAGAAGATCTCATTGCCGGTGTTCGCGATGCCGCGCGGGGAGAATCAGTGCTTTCAAAGCAGGTCGCCAGCAAGATCATGGGGCGGATGAACAACCCCATGACTGCTCTCAGTGCCAGAGAAATTGAAGTGCTGTCCTTGGTGGCGCAAGGGCAAAGCAATAGAGAAATCGGCAAGAAACTTTTCCTCACTGAGGCCACGGTGAAAAGTCACATGGGGCATGTGTTCAACAAGCTGGATGTCACCTCTAGAACAGCTGCGGTAGCTGAAGCCAGACAGCGCGGAATTATCTAGACGCACACGTGTTGGTAACCGATCACACCAGCGCACGCTGCTAATCTTCACTCCATGAACAAGGTGCAGCGCAGGTCACTGATGGCGTTGTGCATGACGGTGGCATTTGCTGGAGGAAGCCTGACCGCGTGCACACCTCGTCCTGATACCGCAGACCCCATCGCAGAGGAATTCCTTCAAGCTTGGGCATCGCAAGATTTCGACACTATTGCGGACATCACCGACCAAGCTGACCTTGCCACAGAAATGCTCAGCACCAGTTTCGATGGTCTGCAAGCAGACAGCGTTGAACTGACTTTGGATTCCGTGGATTCCCGGGACACCATCGCCACCGCCAATTTCTCCGTGGTGTGGAAGCTTCCCCGAGACAGAGAAGTTTCCTACGACTCATCGATGACGCTGACCAAGATGCGCAACGAATGGACAGTGCGTTGGGAACCTTCCCTCGTGCACCCCAAACTGGGCGCCAACCAGCACCTGGAATTGCGCGCCATTGAAGCGCAGCGAGCCAACGTAATTTCCTCCGATGGAGCTCCGGTTCTCGCGCCGGGAAGTATCTACCGAGTTTTGGTTGATCCCAGCGCAGGGGATGCCGATGTGGTGGTCAAGAGGGTGGCAGATTATTTGAATGAAGCCCATGCGACTGATGAGAATGTGAACACCCTTGATGTCGAAGACATTATGAGCAATCTTGGCGATTCCACCTATTCACTCACCACAGTTGATGCCAATTTGGGTGCCCGCATGGAACAGGATCTAGCGGGGATTCCGGGGCTGACGTTCAATGAGGAAGCATCCATGGTAGCCACCGACCCAGGTTTTGCTCCGGATATTGTGTCTCGCGTTGCGCGCATTGTGGAAGATGAATTAGAAGGATCCAATGGTTGGCGCGCCTCCATTGTCACTTCCAATGGTGCGGTGATTGATGATATCGCCTACGACGCCCCAGAGCTTGCCCCCAGCGTGAGGATCAGCCTGGATCACAACGTTCAACGAGCAGCGGAAGAAGCCGTAGACCTGCGCGCTGAGATGAAAGCCATGATGGTGGTCATGAGGCCATCCACTGGTGAAATCCTCGCAGTGGCCCAAACAGATGAAGCTGACAAAGACGGCGATGTTGCGCTGATGGGACAATACCCACCGGGATCGACATTCAAGATCATCACTGCAGCCGCGGGGTTGGCGCATGAAGGATTAACTCCAGACAGCATTGTGCCATGCCCTGGCACCATGAATATCTACGGCCGAATTGTCACCAACTACAACAGCTTCTCCTTGGGCAACACCTCATTGGATGATGCTTTTGCCAATTCATGCAACACCACTTTCGCGGATATTTCCACCAACTTGGAGCCAGGCCAACTGAAAAATGTGGCTAAGCAGTTTGGCCTCGGAATTGATTATCAAATCCCAGGCCTTGACACCATGACGGGATCGGTGCCTGAAGGTGACATCGTGTTGGACCGTACCGAATCTGGTTACGGCCAGGGTCTTGACCTAGCAAGTCCCTTTGGCATGGCGTTGGTCGCCTCCACTGCAGCCACCGGTTCAGTTCCCACGCCAACGCTGATTTCTGGACATGAAACTGTTGCCAGTGAAGAAGTTCTGGCGCTTGATCCAGAAGTCCTTGCCAATGTGCAGCGGATGATGAAATCCGTGGTCAATGACGGTACCGCTCGTGGCATGCGCCAAACCGGTGGCCAGATCTACGCAAAGACAGGTGAAGCCGAAATCAACGAAGGCTCCCATGCGTGGTTCACCGGCTACCGCGAAGATGACATCGCTTTTGCCACCCTCGTGGTGTTGGGCGGAGGCTCCGAAGCGGCTGCCGCTGTGACAGATCAGTTCTTTGTGAAACTCGATGAGCTTCGCGCAGGGGGAGAAGTTGCAGTCAGTGAAGCTGAAGAGCAGCCAGTCGGCTAAAAAATAGCCTCCATCCAACCCGCTTTACCTGTCATCGCTTCAGGCGACTAGCATGGTGACCATGTCTAAAATGCGCGCACCACTTGTACCCGGAATTCCTACCCCAATCAGGGAAGTACCTGCACATATTGAACGTCCAGAATATGTGTGGAAGGACGAAGTCCAAGAAGCAATCGGTGAGCCTTTTGTGCAGGCCCCTGAGGTCATCGAGAAGATGCGTGAGACATCTCGCATCGCTGCAAACTCACTGAAAATCGCGGGCGAAGCCGTCAAGCCAGGCGTGACCACTGATGAACTTGATCGCATTGTGCATGAGTACACCTGCGATATGGGCGCATACCCTTCAGATCTTGGTTACCGGGGATTCACCAAGTCCTCATGCATTTCCCTCAATGAGATCGTGTGCCACGGTATTCCTGATTCCACCGTCATTGAAGAGGGCGATATTGTTAACATCGATGTCACCGCGTTCAAGCACGGCGTCCACGGCGACTGCAATGCCACCTTCTTAGCGGGTGATGTTTCTGAAGAACACCGCCTGCTGGTTGAGCGCACCGAAGAAGCCATGATGCGTTCCATCCGTGCAGCAAAGCCTGGACGTGAAATCAACGTCATTGGGCGTGTCATTGAGTCTTACGCCAAGCGTTTTGGCTACAACGTGGTCCGCGATTTCACCGGACACGGCATCGGCCCAACTTTCCACAACGGCCTTGTGGTGCTGCACTACGACAACACTCAGTACCGCGATCTGCTCGTGCCAGGCATGACCTTGACCATCGAGCCAATGATCAACCTTGGTTCCCTCGACTACGAGATCTGGGAAGATGATTGGACTGTCCAAAACGTTGACCGTAAGTTCAGCGCGCAGTTCGAGCACACCATTGTCATCACCGAAGACGGCAATGAGATCCTCACCCTCCCAGACGATTCCGTCTAAAAACGCCTAGGCCACAAGCCTGCGACCGTCGCAAGAACCCCGGCAATCATAAAACCCCATGCGACCGTCGTGGGCTGCAGCCACAGCAAACCCGGCGCCACCACCATGCTCACCATAAAAAGCATGAGCGCCCCAAGCACCAGGGCCGCCAGCGCGACCAGCCATGCAGCCACTTGACGTGGACGCTTTACGACGCATCCCCACACTGGGTATACACATCCCATCAGTGAAAACACCGCTGCAACAGCAATGAGGAACCGTTCAAAACCGGTGCCTGCCCCCAATGAAAACCATCCCGCAGCACCTGCACCAGCCGTAGCCATAAACGCTGGCGCAATCCATTTGGCTGGTAGCTGGCCAAGCCCTCCGATATAACAGGCCAATGCCGCAGACGGCATGAGATAATACGAGGTCACCAGGCCTAACGTGGCAAGTTTTGCCGAGGCCCCAAACTTTGCAACTGCCACTACGATACCGATCAGCAAAATGACGATTCCACCAAGCGCAGACAGCCATTGAAAAATGCGAAGCCCTCCGCGATGGCGTAACGCGGCAACGCCTGATGCTGCTCCAAGTGCCACCCCTCCAGCGGTCAGCACAGAATACAGAGCGCTTCCTGGAATGAGTGCAGCAGCGAACACTGACAGTGCTACGGCAACTGCGGTAGCAATACTGGCAGTTGCCGTCCGAATATGGGGTGTAGCTGGGGGAGTAAGAAAACCGGACACGTGTTTTAAGTTGATCGCTTTCGCAAACTAAAGATATGGAAGTTGACGTACCTTCCTAGTCTACGCAATCAAAAAAGGCATTAACCACATGTGATTAATGCCTTTAGCAATTTGACAGGAAATTGCAGATTACTTAATGAGGCCGTTGTACTTCAGGAAGTTAACAACAGGGAAGACAACAAGACCAAGAACGGAGGTAATGGTCAAAGCGTCAAATACCTTGCCCCAGGTCTCCAACCAACGTGGAACTTCTTCTCCGGAGTCATCGCGGGAAGAACCAAAGCCGTCGATTCCGTAGCCCTCTTGGTCGCCTTCGTACTCTTCGTTGTAGTCGTTCCAGGAAGAGCCTGAGGAACCGGAAGGAGAAGTGGTCTCGGTCTCTGCTGCAGGAGGAGTTTCGTCTTCCTGAGCGGTAGCAGCGGTAACGCCACCCAAGGTGATTGCAGCTGCAGAAACTAGTGCAATTGCAGTGTTGCGGAATTTACGCATGATGAAAAGCCTTTCAGTAAAGCTAAGCTATAGATGAAGATAGAGGTTAGGCGATTTAGCCCTTGATAACACCGGTGTAAACCAAGTAGTTGTAAGCGGGGAATACGATGACACCGAGAAGGGAAGCAATGCCACCCAAGACGGTTAGATCGTACATGTTCTTAGCCCACGCTGGGGTGTTTTCGTTATCGCGCTCGTGCTCTTCACCAAAGATGTCTTCACCTGTGACGGGCTGGTCTGCATCCCAGTCCTCACCTACGGCCGCTGCGCCACCGGAAGAAAGTGCTGAGAAGCCGGATGAGAGGTTTTGATCAGATTCTTCCGCAGTTGCCACGGTGGCGGAACCTACGGAAAGTGCAACTGCAGTAAGGCCTGCAACTGCCGCGGTACGGAAAGAACGCATGAGAATAGTCCTTCGGAAATAGTCGGGTTTCCACCCCCTAGTTGAAGGGGACGGAGGAATTATTAAATTTCCAGCGACTACGAACCAACGTCGTTTTTTCAGATGACTGCTAGCAAGTAGTGCATTCAATGATCTTGACCTTTAGCAGCCGGGCTCAAGTGAATTAGAGCTAGGCGACAGCAAGTCTTGATCAATGAATTTAGATTCCCTAAACTTTTATCGAGGTAATCTAATGCCCAAAAGTCTATATGTATTTCCTTTGTATGCAATGGAAAGGGGTAGTCTTAGGGGGTAACACTGACCTGCGAAAATGCAACTTTCCTTGAATTGATCTTGGAAACAACTTATTCTCCACCTTTATTAACGCAGTTAACTTGACGTGGAAATTTTTCGATACTCAAAACTTACGGCTGCGTAAGCTTCTAAAACTCTAGCCCCAGAAGAGCGTTTTCGATGACTTCTGGAAGAGCAGGGTGAATCCAGTACTGCTTGGTTGCAGCTTCTCGTGCATCGATTCCAAATGCCATGACAGTGATCAGTTGCTGGATCAGTGTTGAGGCTTGAGCACCAATGATGTGCGCGCCGACCAACTTGCCGGTGTCCTTATCGGCAATGAGCTTAACGAATCCATCCTTATCTTCCATGGCCCAGCCATAAGCCACATCAGAGTAGTTCTGGATCTTCACAGTGATGTCGAGGCCAGCTTCACGCGCCTCCTGCTCAGTCATGCCGACCTGCGAGATCTGAGGGTTGGTGAAAACAGCTGATGGCACGAAATCATGTGGCATCTTCTGCAGGTCATTAGGGTTGGCAAGGTTGTGCTTGATTGCTCGCATTTCCGCATTGGCTACGTGCTTGAGCTTGTAAGGGGAGGAGACATCGCCAAGCGCCCACACGCCTTCAACACTGGTGCGACCGAATTCATCAACCTTGATGGAACGACCGTTCATCTCGATGCCTGCGGCGTCCAAGTTCATTTGGTTGCCGTTAGGGGTGCGACCAGTGGCAACGAGCAAAATATCTGCCTCGATGTCGTCGCCGGTGTCGGTGGAGATCTTCACGCCGCCGTCGGCCTTGTTGTGTACTGCGGTGACCGCAGTGCTGAGGCGGACGTCGAAACGCTTTTTGGAAAGCTCGAGGATTTTCGCGGAGATGTCTGCATCTGCCTCGCGCAGCAGCACGTCAGAGCGGTTGAGGATGGTGACCTTGGTGCCAAGCGCTTCAAAAACGTGAGCAAATTCCAAAGCGATGAAACCGCCACCAACAATCACCAAAGATTCAGGCTGCTGTGCCAGGCGCATGATGTCTTCGTTGGTGTAGTAGCGTGCGCCGGACTCTGCAATAGCTTCAGGGATGTAAGGGCGGGAGCCGGTTGCGATTACAATGTCAGTACCGCTGATCAGCTGTTCTTGGCCGGCAATACCAGTGGAGATTGTCTTGGAATCAACAAACGATGCGTGCATGTCATACACATCGATGTTTGGAGTTTCGGGGCCACGTCGATAAGCCTCGCCGCCTTGCGCGATGAGGTCGATGCGCTTGTCGAAAACGCGGCTGACGATGGAAGGCCAATCCACGCTGTTGACCGTCGCATCGATACCCAGGCGAGCAGACTCCTGAATTTCTTGAGCGATATCCGCAGCGTAAACGTACATCTTGGTAGGGATGCAGCCCACATTGAGGCAAGTTCCGCCGAAAGCACCCTTTTCCACGATGGCAATTGATTTATCATCAAACTCTGGTCCAGGAATGGAGTTTCCAGAGCCGGTACCAATGATGATGAGGTCATAATGCTTAATGGAAGCTGGCTGCTCAGACATAAGATGTGCTCCTAATTTAGAAATCGGATGTGGGCTGGACTGGGAAGGCAACTAACTGGTGCTTTGTCGTCCACGTATCTCAACGCATATGACTATAAAAAGCTTCCCAAGTACCAGTTCAGTCTATAATTCGCGGTGTTATTGAGATGGTTTGAGGCTGGAAAGCTTCGATTGCAGCCAGTTGTTGAGTACTTCAGAGGCGTGATCTCTGGCGGGTTTCCTTGAGAGGAAAATATCGTGGCGAGCGTTGTCGATGATCTCAACATCAACCCTGGACGATGGCGAGCTCAAATGAGGAGCCCACTTTTGAATGTGTTTCACATCCAAAACCGCGTCTGAAGTGTTGGTGTCCTCTGTGTATTCAGACTTCAACCAGGACTTATTTGAACACAGCGTGAGCACGTCCACTCCGACATTCACGTGGTCGTGATGGATTTCTGCTTGGCCAGCCATGACTGCCCGAAGCCATCCGATGCTCTTTTTATGTCCTTCTACAGGCTTGATGGTGGTGTCAAAGTCCCATTCGCCGTAAAAGTTCTTATGGATCGATTTTCCGTATGCTCCCAAACCTCCGCCTGGGATGATGGTTGTGGGGGAGCGTTTGCCCAACACCCTCACCATAGGGGTGATCAGCTTGATGAACAGTGGTGGATACATCATGTCCAGCCACGGACTGTTGAGGACCAGCGCTGGAATCTTCTCAATGGCAGCTGGATTGCTTGTGCGCATCTGGGACATCCACAGAGGAACGATGAGTCCACCAGTGGAATGGGCGACGGGGACTAGCTCAGGGTGGGTGGAAGAGATGACCTCGGCAGCAGCTGTTAAGTCAGGGAAGTAATGGGCAAGATCAGAGGTGTAGTGCCACTGCTGTCCTGGACGGTAGGAGCGTCCACATTTTCTAAGATCAATGCCGTACACAGCAAAACCGGCATTGTGGAAAAACTCCGCGAATTCAGTGTGGAAGAAGTAGTCCGTCATGCCGTGAACCCACAGCAACGCTGGGCGGGCAGCAAAAGACTCGTCCGCGTGATTGTCTGGGTTGTAGCGCACAACCGTTGTCACAACATCTGTTTCATTATCCGGGTCGTCGCCGAGCTCGATGGTGAGGTTTTGGTAGCCCTCTCCCAGGAAGTCTGGTTTCCACTGCTGCATCTGATTCATACGTATAACGATAGGTCGATTGTTGGTGTGGTGTGCGCGAGTCGACTGAAATGTTCACGTGGTGAAACTTCCGCGATACTACTCATGTTTGCGAATTGCACATTTACTAACTTTGCAAATTGGGGGAGGGGGTAGCGCGGGGGAGGAATTCGCATGAGAAAGGGGAATATCCCGTGCTTGTTTATTCAGCTCGAGGTGGCAGGCGTACACTCTATATTCACGGACAATGTGTACCCACGCTTTCTTGTAAGAAACAAGAAGGGTAACGCCCCACGCGTCAGTCAAAAATATGGCCAACACTTGCATTCGGGTGCTGGCGATCATTTATGAGATGACGCCTTGTGTTGGTGTTCGGCAGAGAACTCGCGGAGATAAAAGGAAGTTGAACATGTCAGATTCCCCGAAGAACGCACCGAGGATTACCGATGAGGCAGATGTAGTTCTCATTGGTGCCGGTATCATGAGCTCCACGCTGGGTGCAATGCTGCGTCAGCTGGAGCCAAGCTGGACTCAGATCGTCTTCGAGCGTTTGGATGGACCGGCACAAGAGTCGTCCTCCCCGTGGAACAATGCAGGAACCGGCCACTCTGCTCTATGCGAGCTGAACTACACCCCAGAGGTTAAGGGCAAGGTTGAAATTGCCAAGGCTGTAGGAATCAACGAGAAGTTCCAGGTTTCCCGTCAGTTCTGGTCTCACCTCGTTGAAGAGGGAGTGCTGTCTGATCCTAAGGAATTCATCAACCCTGTTCCTCACGTATCTTTCGGCCAGGGCGCAGATCAGGTTGCATACATCAAGGCTCGCTACGAAGCTTTGAAGGATCACCCACTCTTCCAGGGCATGACCTACGCTGACGATGAAGCTACCTTCACCGAGAAGCTGCCTTTGATGGCAAAGGGCCGTGACTTCTCTGATCCAGTAGCAATCTCTTGGATCGATGAAGGCACCGACATCAACTACGGTGCTCAGACCAAGCAGTACCTGGATGCAGCTGAAGTTGAAGGCACTGAAATCCGCTATGGCCACGAAGTCAAGAGCATCAAGGCTGATGGCGCAAAGTGGATCGTGACCGTCAAGAACGTACACACTGGCGACACCAAGACCATCAAGGCAAACTTCGTGTTCGTCGGCGCAGGCGGATACGCACTGGATCTGCTTCGCAGCGCAGGCATCCCACAGGTCAAGGGCTTCGCTGGATTCCCAGTATCCGGCCTGTGGCTTCGTTGCACCAACGAGGAACTGATCGAGCAGCACGCAGCCAAGGTATATGGCAAGGCATCTGTTGGCGCTCCTCCAATGTCTGTTCCTCACCTTGACACCCGCGTTATCGAGGGTGAAAAGGGTCTGCTCTTTGGACCTTACGGTGGCTGGACCCCTAAGTTCTTGAAGGAAGGCTCCTACCTGGACCTGTTCAAGTCCATCCGCCCAGACAACATTCCTTCCTACCTTGGCGTTGCTGCTCAGGAATTTGATCTGACCAAGTACCTTGTCACTGAAGTTCTCAAGGACCAGGACAAGCGTATGGATGCTCTTCGCGAGTACATGCCAGAGGCACAAAACGGCGATTGGGAGACCATCGTTGCCGGACAGCGTGTTCAGGTTATTAAGCCTGCAGGATTCCCTAAGTTCGGTTCCCTGGAATTCGGCACCACCTTGATCAACAACTCCGAAGGCACCATCGCCGGATTGCTCGGTGCTTCCCCTGGAGCATCCATCGCACCTTCCGCAATGATCGAGCTGCTTGAGCGTTGCTTCGGTGACCGCATGATCGAGTGGGGCGACAAGCTGAAGGACATGATCCCTTCCTACGGCAAGAAGCTTGCTTCCGAGCCAGCACTGTTTGAGCAGCAGTGGGCACGCACCCAGAAGACCCTGAAGCTTGAGGAAGCCTAAATCTTCTAACTGCTTTCTTTAAAGCACCCGCACATGTCTGTTGAGGTTTCACCTGCGGAGACAATCTCCGCCTTCATGGGTTGGAACTGACACAGTTGAAGGCATGTCGGGTGCTTTGCGTATTCTTTGCCAGTGTGATTTAGGCGACACCAATAATTTATTGGGTATCCACCAATTACCGCTGTGAGCACTGCAAATTACGTATTCGAAAAGCCATGTCCACCACGTGTTCTATCCTGGCGGCATGCAAAAAATCACCCCAAACATCTGGTGCCAAGGCACCGCAGACGAAGCAGCCGAATTCTACGTCAATGCGTTTTCTGAGTTTCCGGGTGGCGCAGAAGTACTCACCACAGTTAAGTATCCCGAAGCTGGCTTGCTGGACTTCCAGGAGCCTTTCGCAGGAAAAACCTTGACGGTGGAACTCGCTATCTCAGGCTTTAAGATCATCTTGATCAATGCTGGTGAAGAGTTCACTCCCAACCCATCGATCAGCTTCATGGTGAATTTTGATGCGGTGCGTGATGAAAATGCCAAAGAGCACCTTGATGCGGTGTGGGAAAAACTCCATGAAGGCGGCAGCACACTGATGCCAGTCGATACTTACCCATTTTCGGAATACTACGGGTGGGTACAAGACAAATATGGTGTGAGCTGGCAATTGATGCTCAGCCGCCCAGAAGAAAAGCCAGGTCCCGCAGTAATCCCAACGCTCTTATTTGGTGGGGCAGCTCAAAATCAGGCAGGCCCAGCTCAAGAAAACTACGTTGAGGTGTTCCCGAACTCCCAACTTGGTGATCGTGCACCTTATGGACAGCAAACAGGTCCTGCCACTCCTGAGGCCCTCATGTTTTCCCAGTTCCAACTCGACGGTCAGTGGATTTTCGCGATGGATTCCGGAGTTGAGCAAGATTTCACCTTCAGTGAGGGTGTCTCATTGATGTATGAAGCTCATGGTCAAGAAGAACTCGATGCCATCTGGAATGCACTCTCGGCAGTTCCAGAAGCTGAGGCTTGTGGTTGGTTGAAGGACAAGTTCGGCGTGAGCTGGCAGATTGTTCCCGACAACATGGAGGAGCTCATGGCTAAACCCGGCGCGTATGAAAAGCTTCTTGCGATGAAGAAGATCAATATCGCGGAGTTCTAGCAGTTCTAAGCGCTCCACGCAGCGACCCCGACGTCTGCCCCACCATCTGTCCTAGGTACCGCAGAAGGTCATGTAGTCTTCTTCAAATCCTTCTTCGCTTGGCAGGCGTAGTTCATCGGGGCCCGCAGTTGGATCAAAAGGATTGGTGACAGCAGCGAGGAGTTCGTGGAACTTTTCTAGATTCCCTTCAACTGCGTCTGCGAGAGCAGCTTCCACGAGGTGATTGCGTGGAATGAAAAGTGGATTTACTGCTCGCATTGCTTCGATATCTGGGTCTTGGGTTTTCCAGTCGTGAACGAATGCTTCAAAGCCACTCGGTGGTGCGGTGTTGTCGGTGAGTGCGCGCAGCAGCGTGGTGATGTCGGGGTTATGGAGGTAGAGCAGTTCACGGAACTGCTCTACCGTGCCGGTGTCTGACTCGTCAAGGCCCAGTGCAGTGGCGAATTCTTTTCGGATTGCTTGTTCGCAGAGGTCATCGAATTCTACGAGAGCTTCTTGGGCTGCTGTCATGCCTTCGTCTGGTGTGGCGCCCAGGAGTGGGAGGAGGGTTTCTACGAGGCGGGCCATGTTCCATCCGAGGATCATAGGTTGGTTTTCAAATTTGTAGCGACCATAAGTGTCGATGGAGCTAAATTTCGCGTCGCCACGGTAGCGCTCCATGAAAGCGCATGGGCCGTAGTCAACAGTTTCTCCGGATATCAACGTGTTGTCTGTGTTGAGGGCTCCGTGAACGAAACCCAGCCTGGTCCATTTTCCAACGGTGTCTGCTTGGCGCTGAAGAATCGCTTTAAACAGTGATACATAAGTTGCGGGGGTTGGTGCGGATAGTTCAGCTACCAACGAAGGGAAATGCCTGGTGATCGTATAGTTCGCCAGGTGTTGAGATAGTTCGATGCCACCAGAGATGTTGGAGTATTGGAAGGATCCGACTCGAATGAGGCTGGTTGCTACTCGAACAAGGACTGCGCCTGGGGCTACGCTTCCTCGTTGGATTTTCCTACCGGTGCTAATTACTGCAAGTGACCTGGTGGTGGGAACACCAAGTGCATGCATCGCTTCGGAGATGATGTATTCGCGTAAGACGGGGCCAAGGACGGCGCGTCCATCGGCTCCTCGGGAGAATTGGGTTCGTCCAGATCCTTTGAGGTGGATATCATGCAGTACGCCGTCAGCTGAGCGGGCTTCGCCGAGAAGAAGCGCTCGGCCATCACCAAGGCTTGCCACAAACTGTCCGAATTGGTGGCCGGAATAGGCCTGCGCAACTGCTTTTGTTAAGGGCTCGGGGTTGAGTCCGAGAAGAAATTGAACGCCCTCAGGTGTGCGAAGCCATGTCGGATCAAGCCCGAGGCTGTAGGCGAGGTCGTCATTTAAAATCACGAGCTCAGGGTTGGGGGCTTCCTCACCTTGCCAGGGGGCTGCCATGGTGGGCAGGGCTGATGCGAAGTCAGCTTCGAGTTTGAAAGGTGCAGTATTCATGGTTCAAGCCTAGTGTTCGGGTTCTGGCAATTGTTGGGACTAGGATTAATGCCCATGACGATTTCCCAAGAAAACCAGCCAATAATCCAGCCAGTCTCCTTAATTGGTGGAGGTCCTGGTGCATGGGACTTAATTACGGTGCGTGGGATGAATCGCCTTCAGGAGGCTGATGTCATTTTGGCTGATCACTTGGGGCCCACTGATGAGTTGGAAAAATTGTGCGACATCAGCTCGAAGACTGTTGTTGATGTGTCCAAGCTTCCGTATGGGCGGCAGGTCACTCAGGAGCGTACTAATGAGATGCTTGTTGAATACGCACAGCAGGGACTAAAGGTGGTTCGCCTTAAAGGTGGTGACCCTTATGTCTTCGGTCGGGGTTTTGAAGAGTTGGAGTTTTTGGGCGAGCATGGAATTGAATGCGAGGTCATTCCGGGTGTGACCAGTGCGGTGTCCGTTCCAGCGGCGGCAGGTATTCCTATTACTAATCGGGGAGTGGTGCATTCCTTTACCGTGGTGTCTGGACATTTGCCTCCAGG
Organism: Corynebacterium glutamicum ATCC 13032; assembly: GCF_000011325.1. NCBI lineage: Bacteria > Bacillati > Actinomycetota > Actinomycetes > Mycobacteriales > Corynebacteriaceae > Corynebacterium > Corynebacterium glutamicum. Next base: position 2,110,701 of record NC_003450.3, on the reverse strand, counting down.
CCATCCGAAGTCACTGGTTGATTGGGCTGCGTTGGCCAAATCGGGTGGCACCTTGTCCATCATCATGGGTGTGAAAAATGCGGGTGCGATTGCCGAGGCGCTCATGGACGGCGGGCTTGATGCAGATACTCCAGCAGCTGTTATTCAGGAAGGCACTACTGATGCACAACGCTCAGTTCGGTGCACCTTGGGCACATTGGGTGCAGTCATGGTGGAGGAAGAGATTAAGCCTCCAGCTGTGTATGTCATTGGACAAGTTGCTGGCCTCTAAGCAGATCGCCTAAGAATGGGGGTAGTTTCCTCCCTTTTATAGACACTTGTCCAGGGATTTGTTGTTGGTTTTGTGAAAACCTTAAGTTGGGTGGTTAAACCCACTAAGGTCTCACTTTATGGATGTGCCAGGTCACACCAAAAAATCTCAAGAAAACTCACATTAAAGGACAGTAATGGCGTCACAACAGATCCGCTATCCATTCTCCGCGGTTGTGGGACAAGACGAGCTTCGGCTTGCGTTGATCCTCACTGCGATTTCCCCACGCATTGGTGGCGTGGTGATTCGAGGTGAGAAGGGTACAGCGAAAACTACCACTGTGCGTGCTTTTGCTGGTCTTTTAGGTGATGCCCCTTTGGTGAACTTGCCTCTCGGATCCACGGAGGATCGTGTGGTGGGTTCCCTCAACATGGAAACTGTGTTGACCACCGGCCGTGCGGAATATCAGCCAGGTTTGCTCGCGCAGGCTGATGGCGGTGTGCTGTATGTCGATGAGGTCAACCTCTTGGCGGATCACCTGGTGGATGCTCTGCTCGATGCAGCTGCAAGCGGTCGCGTCAGCATTGAGCGTGACGGTATTTCGCATTCTTCACCAGCAAACTTTGTGTTGGTGGGCACCATGAATCCGGAGGAAGGCGAGCTGCGCCCGCAGCTGCTGGACCGTTTCGGTTTGGCTGTGGACGTTGCTGCGTCTACGAACCCTGAGGTGCGCGTGGAGATCATTCGCCGCCGGCTTGATTTTGAAAACGCTCCTGAGCAGTTCATGGCTAAGTGGGCTGAGCAAGATGCGGACACCTCCAACCGTATTTTGGCGGCTAAGGATTTGCTGCCTGGTGTGGAGCTGCCGGATCTGATCTTGTCGCAGATTGCGTGGTTGTGTGCACGTATTGAAGTCGACGGTATGCGCGCTGACCTGGTGATCACGCGTACCGCACTTGCTCACGCCGCGTGGGCTGGACGCACTGTGGTTACGGAAGAAGACGTGGAGATCGCAGCTCGCCTAGCGTTGCCGCACCGCCGTCGCCGTAATCCTTTCGATGCTCCAGAAATGGAGGAGCGCAAGCTTCAGGAAACCCTGCAGGAAGCTCGGGACTTCTTCAAAGACAATGAAGATAAAGGACCTGCCGCCAAGATCACCGATGAGGAAACCGGTGCAGAGGCCTTTACCGATACCGACAATCCCACCGAGGAAGACGGTCTGCAAGGAACTGCGCAGGCGAAGGCGCAGACTACTGGAAAGGTAGGTACTGCCGGATCCGGCGACCCCTTTCGCTCCTAGGCATTTGCGCCTGGCGTCCATGGGGGAGGAGGACTCCACCCCAGGTAGGCGTTCCAAGGCGTATTCGCGCCAGGGCGCTGATGTCCGCCCCATGAAGGGTGGACACGGCATCAACTTAGTGGGCACGCTCATGGCGGCTACGGAACGCGGCGCCAACATTGTTGAAGGCGTGGTCGATTTCCGGCCCACGGACCTGCGGGGTTCGCTGCGCCGTGGGCGCGAAGCCAACCTCATCGTGTTCGTCGTCGACACATCGGGGTCGATGGCTGCGCGTTCCAGGGTGCGTGCGGTCACCGGGACTATTACCTCTATGCTTAACGACGCCTACCAGCGCCGCGACAAGGTTGCGGTTATCGCGGTCAACGGCAACAAGCCGACACTGGTGTTGAATCCAACAAATTCTGTGGAGCAAGCTCAGCAGAAATTAAAGGATATGCCGATGGGTGGTCGCACTCCACTGGCAGAGGGGCTGCTCATGGCCAAGGATCTCATGGCAAGGGAACTCCGAAAGGAACCCGGCCGACGCGCGATCCTCATGGTGATGACCGATGGCCAAGACACCTCCGATGCCGGCGAAGCAGGCATTGCCACCGCGGCGGAAACAGTGGTGAAATCACGACTGTCCGGCAACGTGGTCATCGACTGCGAAGGCCGACTCAAAGTGCGCAAAGAGCGCGCCGGGGTGTTGGCTGAAATGCTCGGTGGTGTGTGCGTGAGATTGCGTGATCTTAACTCCGAGCACATCAAAATGGTGATTAACGCCTAGACAACCAGAGTGAGGGTTTCCTTGTGGTTGGGGTTTTCCTCCACCACAAGGCCCGCAGCCTGCGCAATGCTCATTACGTCCTCTGCGTTGTGTGCTTCTTTTTCAGAGAGCGCGAGCACGCGGGCGAGTTCACCTTTGTAGTGTTTGTTAAAGTGGCTGACTACTTTGCGGGAGCCATCCTCCATGACTGATTCCACGCGTACCGTGACGGCGTCTTTTACGCGACCCAACTGTTGGTAGGTCCCGCTGCGAAGATCAATCACCAGCTGGTTGACGTCGATAAGCGCTTCGCTGATGCTTGTGCCCCAACGCGCCTTCATGGTGGGCAGCTCGCCGCTTTTGGTGGGCAGTTTTGTGCCGCCGGACAGGCGGTAATGCGGGATCGGATCGGTGGCGTGGATGACGCCGAAAAGTGCCGAGCCGATGGCGAGGCGTTCCAGTGCTTTCTCCGGCAGCGTTGCAGCGTCGAGCGCATCATAAAGCACTCCGGAATACCGAAAAATCGCAGGCATCGTAGGGCTGGTCTCCAGCGCGCGATTGGATTCGGCCTCAGGGCGGAGCTTTTCAGAAATGCCCAAAACTTTCAGCGCCTCATCTACCTCCAAAGCTTGCAGGTCAGCGAGTATTGTTTGGCGTGCCTTGGTGAGCGACGGGAAACTCAAATGGTGAAAATCCAGAGGTTTTCCTGAACCGCCGTGGGTCTTAGTTTCTGAGGGAGGCAACACAATAAGCATGCATGAGAGGATACTGTAAAAGCCTTGCCTCTTAAATCGAGGGGGCAGGGCAGTCGAAGCCAAGTTGAGAGGGTATATTTGTCACCTATGATCACACGTCTTTCCACGCTGTTTTTGCGCACCCTGCGCGAAGACCCTGCAGATGCAGAAGTTCCAAGCCACAAGCTGCTTGTCCGTGCAGGATATATCCGCCGAGTTGCCCCAGGTATCTACTCCTGGTTGCCACTGGGTTTGCGCGCAGTGCGCAACATTGAAGCTGTCGTACGCGAGGAAATGGATGCGATCGGAGGACAGGAGCTGCTCTTCCCAGCACTCCTGCCACGTGAGCCTTATGAAACCACACAGCGTTGGACAGAATACGGCGATTCGCTGTTCCGTCTGAAGGACCGCAAGGGTGCCGACTACCTGCTCGGACCAACCCACGAGGAAATGTTCGCCGCCACGGTGAAGGATCTGTACAACTCCTACAAGGACTTCCCAGTCACCTTGTACCAGATCCAGACCAAGTACCGCGATGAGGAACGCCCACGCGCAGGCGTGCTCCGCGGACGCGAATTTGTGATGAAGGATTCTTACTCCTTCGACATCTCGGATGCTGGTTTGGACGAGTCCTACGCAAAGCACCGCGCAGCGTATCAGCGCATCTTTGACCGCCTTGGCTTGGAATACGCCATCTGCCAGGCAACCTCTGGTGCCATGGGCGGATCCGCTTCCGAGGAATTCCTTGCAGTATCTGAAAACGGCGAAGATACCTTCGTGCGCTCTACCTCCGGCAATTACGCCGCAAACGTGGAAGCTGTTGTTACCCAGCCAGGCGTTGAGCGTGACATCGAAGGCCTGCCAGAAGCAGTCACCTACGAAACTCCTGTTTCTGAAACCATCGATGCTTTGGTTGATTGGGCTAACTCCATCGACGTGCAGATCGAGGGCCGCGAGGTCACCGCAGCTGACACCCTCAAGTGCATCGTGGTGAAGGTCCGCGAGCCAGGTGCCGAAGAAGCAGAACTCACTGGAATCTTGCTTCCAGGTGACCGCGAAGTAGACATGAAGCGCCTCGAGGCATCACTTGAGCCAGCAGAAGTTGAACTCGCAGTGGAATCCGACTTTGCCGACAACCCATTCCTGGTCAAGGGCTACGTCGGACCAGTTGGCCTGGCCAAGAACGGCGTGAAGGTCCTTGCCGATCCTCGCGTTGTCACCGGTACCTCCTGGATCACCGGCGCCGATGAAAAGGAACGCCACGTCGTAGGCCTCGTCGCCGGACGCGATTTCACCCCAGACGGCTTCATCGAAGCTGCAGAAATCAAGGAAGGCGACCCAGCGCCAGCAGGCGAGGGCACCCTCACCCTTGCTCGCGGCATCGAAATTGGCCATATCTTCCAGCTCGGCCGCAAGTACACCGAAGCCTTCGACGTCCAAATCCTGGACGAAAACGGCAAGCGCGCCATCCCAACCATGGGCTCCTACGGCCTCGGTGTCACCCGCCTGCTCGCCGTCCTGGCAGAACAGCGCCACGATGACGCTGGCCTCAACTGGTCCGTCGAAGTCGCTCCGTACCAGGTCCATGTCGTCGCAGCTAACAAAGACGCCGCAGCCATCGAGGCAGCAGAGCGCTTTGCGGCTGAGCTGTCTGCCGCAGGCTTGGACGTGCTTTTCGACGACCGACCCAAGGTTAGCCCTGGCGTAAAGTTCAAAGACGCCGAACTTCTTGGCATGCCATTCGCCTTGATTCTTGGCCGTGGCTACGCCGAAGGCAAGGTTGAACTCCGTGTCCGCGGTGGCGAGAAGTCCGAACTCGACGCAGATCAGGCTGTCGCCCAGATCGTCGAGATGGTTGCTCAAGCCCGCAACTAGTTCTTCTGAACAATAAAGCTCTGCCCCGGTTCAAGATCGAATTTCTTGAACCGGGGCAGAAGTGTTTTTGGGTTTAGTGAGGCTGTGCGGGTTAAACCAGGTTTTCTCCAGTACCCAACTCGATTCCCAGACCAGGTACCGCATTGATCAAATCGCGGGTGTAGTGCTGCTGAGGATCGTTGAAGATGTCGTCGGTACGACCCTTTTCAACGATTCGTCCCTTTTGCATCACCACAACATCGTCGGCGGTTTGTCGAACAACGGCCAAGTCGTGGGTGATGAACAAATAGGTGAGCTTCAGTTCCTGCTGAAGTTCTGCAAGCAGGGTGAGGATCTGGTTCTGAACCAACACGTCCAAAGCGGAAACCGCTTCATCCAACACGATCACTTCTGGATTCAGTGCCAATGCACGGGCGATGGCGATGCGCTGACGTTGGCCACCGGAAAGCTCGTTGGGGTAGCGGCGCATGGTGGACCTGGGCATGGACACCATATCGAGAAGTTCAGCGACGCGAGCTTCGCGTGCCTTGCGGTCTCCACCAACCTTGTGGATGGTCAGCGGTTCCTCAATACACCGGTAGATGGAGTACATCGGATCAAGCGAGCCGTAGGGGTTCTGGAACACCACCTGCAGTTTGCGTCGCATTTGGAAGATTTCCTTGTGGCTCAAGGACGTAAGATCGGTGCCGTTGTAGAGCACCTCTCCGCTGGTTGGCTCGAGAAGGTTGAGCACCATGTTGGCCACGGTGGATTTACCCGAACCGGATTCACCCACAAGTGCGGTGGTGGTGCCTTTACGTACGAAGAAGGACACATCATCAACGGCCTTCAGCTTCTTCTTATCGCCACGGGCACCGCGGATATCAAATTCGCGGGTGAGGTTTTTCACCTCGATAACTTTTTCTTCCATCTCTGGAATAGTGCCCTCAGCAACGGCCGTTGCAGAGAGCAGTTCTGCAGATTCAATGCCTTGTTCCTGCGCACTTTGAATACGTGCAGAAGCCAGAGACGGCGCAGCCTTAACCAAGCGTTGGGTATATGGGTGCTGTGGATTGCGCAGAATCTTCAATGATGGCCCGGACTCCACGATGCGTCCGCGGTGCATCACCACGAGGTGCTCCGCGCGCTCAGCGGCAAGGCCCAAGTCGTGGGTAATAAATAGCACTGCGGTGCCGAGATCCTTGGTCAGTGTTTCAAGGTGATCAAGGATTTGGCGCTGCACGGTGACATCCAGCGCAGAGGTGGGCTCGTCGGCGATCAAGAGCTTCGGGCGTGCCGCCAAACCAATGGCGATCAGTGCGCGCTGGCGCATACCGCCAGAGAACTCATGTGGGTACTGCTTTGCGCGACGCTCAGCATCAGGAAGACCTGCCTCGGCCAGAACTTCTGCCACGCGCTTGTCCATCTCTGAGCCTGGAACCACGTGGTTGGCTCGGAGGGATTCCTTGACCTGGGTGCCGATGCGCCACACCGGGTTCAAGTTGGTCATCGGATCCTGGGGGACCAGTCCGATTTCTGAACCGCGGTACTTTTCCATCTGCTTGTTACTCAAGCCTGTGATGTCTTGGCCATCAAACATGATGGAACCTTCGGTCACTTTGCCGGTGCCTGGAAGCAGACCGATGATCGACATTGCCGTGGTCGATTTACCTGAACCGGATTCACCCACGATGGCAACAGATTGGCCAGGATAAATGGTGAGGTTTGCGCCACGGACAGCGTCGACAACACCGGTGGAGGAGGTGAAGGAAATCTTTAGATCCTTCAGCTCGAGCAGTGGCTGTTCACCCTCGTGGTTGGGGGTTTGTGGGATGTTGGTGGTCATCGCTTCCTCGACTTAGGATCCAGAGCGTCGCGGACGACATCGCCCATCATGATGAAGCTCAAAACGGTTAGTGCAAGTGCCATTGCGGGGTAGAACAGCACCATGGGTTGGGTACGAAGGGAGGTTTGTGCCTTCGCGATATCAGCACCCCAGGAGACAATTGATGGTGGAAGGCCAATGCCCAGGAAGGAGAGCGTCGCCTCTGCCACGATGAATGTTCCCAGTGCCACAGTTGCATACACAATGATGGGTGCTGCGGCGTTTGGCATGATGTGAGACAGCAGTATCTTGGCTTTTGATGCACCAAGCGCACGTGCGGAGGTGACATACTCTTCATTCTTTGCGGTCATCACCGCTCCACGGGTAATACGCGCAATGTTGGTCCAGCCGAAAAGCCCAAGCACCAAAACCACGGTGACGATGGTGCGGTGTTCCTTGAACATCTGCATCACAACGATGGCTGCCAGAACCAGTGGAATGGCGAAGAACATGTCGGTGATGCGGGAGAGGATGGTATCCATGATGCCACCAAAGAAGCCAGCCAAAGCACCAAATACAGTACCGATGAGGGCGACCAGTAACGTGGTCAACACACCGACGGCGACCGAGGCACGAGCACCGTAGACGGTACGAGCAAAAATATCGCAACCTTGACGGTCGAATCCGAAGGGATGTCCAGACTGTGGACCATCAAGAGAGTTTGCCAGCACACAGAACTGGGGATCCGTTGAGGTAAACAGCTGCGGAACTGCGGCCAGGAGAAGCGCCAAAATAATCAACACCGCAGAGACCCAGAACAGTGGTCGACGACGAAGGTCTCGCCACGCTTCGCCCCACATGGAGGTTGGTGCAGAGTCATCAGCAACAGCATCGACGGCACCAAGTCCGGTTTCATCAGTGGCTGCGATGAAGTGCTCTTGACCTGGTCGAACTAGAGCCTCGCCTCGTCCTTGTGGGAAGAAATGAGCCTGATCTGGGGTTTGATCATCTTGGCCCAACGAGTGGTTTGTGTGGAATTCATTATTAGGCATAGCGGATCCTCGGATCGAGAACGGCGTAGATCAAGTCCACGAGAAGGTTGGCGATGATGTAGACGATGACCAGCACAGTGACAATGGAGACAACCGTGGTGGGTTCACCTTTCAAAATGGCCTGGTAGAGCGTTCCACCGACACCGTTGATGCCGAAGATACCTTCGGTGACAATCGCTCCACCCATCAGTGCACCGAGATCGGCGCCCAGGAAGGTGGCAACGGGAATCAGTGAGTTTCGAAGCACATGGCGGTTCATCACGTTGAATCCGGACATGCCTTTTGCTCGAGCGGTTCGAACGTAATCAGCGCGGAGGTTTTCGCTCACGGATTGTCTGGTGAGGCGAAGAACGTAGGCGAACGATACTGCACCCAGTACGACAGCCGGCATGATCAGCGCCGTTATTGATGTGTTGGAACCTACGGTGACGGGCAGTAAGCCCCATTTCACGCCGACTAAGAACTGCAGCACGAAACCAATGACGAAGGTGGGGACTGCGATGACTATCAGAGAAAGGACCAGCACGGTGGAGTCGAAGATTCCTCCGCGGCGAATACCTGCGATGACACCAAAGATAATGCCGAGGATTGATTCAAACAGCAGGGCCATGATGGCGAGTTTGATGGTGACGGGGAAGGCCCTGGCCATCACATCAATAACTGGCTGACCAGAGAAGGTTGTTCCAAAATCTAAGACGAAGATGCCCTTGATGTACAGGAGGTATTGAACGATGAAGGGTTTATCAAGATTGTATTCTTGACGGATTTTCTCGGCCGCAGCCTCGGTTAGGCCGCGGTCACCTCCCAATGCCTGGACTGGGTCACCAGGCATGAGGAACACGAGGGCGTAAATCAGTAAGGTCGCTCCGAAAAAGACCGGAATCATTTGGAGCAAACGTCGCCCGACGTAACGAAGCATGAGCGTGGGTGTCCTTGCTTGCTGGGGAATGGATTATGGTGCGGGGCGCTTCAAGCTAATAAAGCGCCGGATGAAGTTATGTTTTAAGTGTTCAAGGTGAAAGGCCCAGGTCGGGGTGAACATTAACCTGGGCCTTTCTTCTAGAGCTCACACAAGATGAGCGGGTGGTGCGAAGCTACTAGTTCTTGGTGATCTGGTAGTACGCAGGTTGCGAGTTCCACTGGAATTCCACGTTGTCCACGTTGGTGGAGTATCCACCAACTGCGTTGGAGTACCAAGTTGGGATCGCTGGGAGATCCTGGAGCAGGATTTCCTGTGCTTCGTTGTATAGCGGGGTTGATGCGTCAACATCGGCCGCGTTTGCTGCTTCGGCGAGCTTGGCATCGAAATCTGGGTTGGAGTAGTCACCATCGTTGGAGCCTGCACCGGTGCCGTACAAAGGTCCGAGGAAGTTGCCCAAGGACGGGTAGTCTGCCTGCCAGCCGGTGCGGAATGCGCCGTTGATGGTGCGGTTGGTGACATCGTCACGCAGGGACTTGAAGTCTGGGTATGGGTTGCCGATGGCGTCGATACCCAGGGTGTTGCGGATGGAATTGGCGGTTGCGTCCACCCATGCCTGGTGTCCACCGTCTGCGTTGTAGGAGATGGAGAACTCGCCGGACCAAGGGCTGATCTCGTCTGCCTGTGCCCACAGTTCCTGAGCGCGCTCTGGATCGTAGGTCAAGACATCTGCGCCCTGGAGGGAATCAGAGTGTCCGTCGATGACAGGGGAGGTGAAGTCCGTCGCTGGGGTGCGGGTGCCTTCGAAGATGGTTTGGGTGATCTCGTCGCGGTTGACGGCCAAGGAGATGGCCTGGCGACGCAGCACGCCTTCTTCGCCGGAGAAGTGCTCAAGGCTCTCCGGGATGGTGAAGGACTGGAACACAGCGGAAGGCTGGTTGATGGAACGGCCAGAGAGCTCGTCCTCGAAGGAGGAGAACGCGGAGTCTGGGATAGCGTCCAGCACATCCAAGTTGTCGGAGAGCAGGTCCGCGTAAGCGGAGTCGAAGGTTGGGTAGAAGATGAACTTCACGCCGTCGTTCTGAGCCTGGCGTCCACCGGTGTAGTCCGCGTTAGGAACGATGGTGGCGTCCTGGTTGTGGTTCCACTCTTGGAGCTTGTATGGACCGTTGCCGATTGGGTTCTCACCGAATGCGTCCATGTCGTCAAATGCGGATTCAGGAAGCGGGAAGAATGCGGAGTATCCCAGGCGCAGTGGGAAGTCGGACTCAGGCTGGGTGAGCTCGACGGTGAAGGTGGTGTCGTCGACGACCTGGAGGCCTTCCATGGACTCGACGCCTTCTTCGTAGCCGAGGATGGACTCAAAGAAGTAGGAGGACAGCGTGCTGTTAGCTACGTTGTAGTTCCATGCGTTGACAAAGCTCTCAGCGGTAACTGGGGTGCCATCGGTGAAGGTCTGGCCGTCTTTGATGGTGATGCGGTAGGTCTTGTCACCTTCGAGTTCGATGGACTCTGCAACATCGTTGACAGGGGAGCCGTCGACGTCGTAGTAGACCAGGCCGGAGAAGATGCTGTCGACGATGCGACCGCCACCTACTTCGTTGGTGTTGCCTGGGACGAGCGGGTTCTGTGGCTCAGTGCCGTTGACGAGGACGTAGTTGTCGCCGCCTTCGCTGCCTGATGAGGATGAGGAGCTGTCGGACGAGGAGTCGGACGAGCAAGCGGCAAGGCTCAAAGCAAGTGCAGCCGCCGTGGTTACAGCGAGAGACTTCTTCAAAGTCATGAGTGACCTCCGTTGTTATGAATATTCCCCAGGATTTTGCAATCGTGCGGATCCGGTGATTGAAATACTATGTGCGACATGAGTCACAGCCAAACTTGAATGGAGATCTGTGTCCTAAATTTTTGTGAGGGAAAATTAACTAAGTTGCTAGGTTTTTCGGAGCGAGCTGGGAGTTTGTGCCAATTTTGCAAATATCTTTCTATAGTTTGATAGAAATTTGTGAGATGAATCGTTATTTGCCCTACCCCCGAAATAGTGTGAACGGAATGTGTACTGGGGAAGGCGTGGGCGAAAACGATTGCGCAAACTTTCGTGAATTTGCGGAGGAAAACTTGGCCTGAAAGCAGAAAAGCCGTGTATATTACACGGCTTAAAGAAAATTATGCAGAGGGTTAGGCTTAAAAAATTGGCAGTGAAACTGCTAGGAGACGTCGATAAGCGTTAATTCGCGTGCGGTATCGCCGGCGATGTGCGCGCAGAAGACACGCCAGGCGTCGGTGGTTGCGGCGCTTGCAGCTGCATGCCAGGCCTGGGTGACGTTGTTTTCGACGGTTTCAATGTTGCTTCGCGCTGAAGTCTCGTCGGTGGGGTCGGGCAGCTCGCTCACGTAACCTGGCGCTGGGGTAGTGCCGGAGGTAATAATTTGCAGCTGCGACGCGCGGTCATGGTGGTTGCTGATCGCCGTTTCCACCTCCTCGCGGTCGGTTTCCGGAAGCTGAGCCAAAGCCACGCCCAAAGACCACGCGGCGGAAAACTCGCGGTCCGCCAAGTCCTTCGCAGCAGCTAATTCTGCCTCGGTGAGCTCCAAATCAACAGGAACGGACACCTCAGATCCTTCAGCAAATTCCGCCTGCGCGATGTATTGCTCAACCACTAAAGCCACGGAATCTTCCGGAATGTCATCCAAATTATCAAGGATCAACGCCTGACTGTCGTTGACATACTTCTCTGGATCATCGGTGGGCAGAATAGCGATCGCAGGAACCGTTACCTGGCACGATTCCGGAACCTGGCCTTCATCAAAGCCACAAATACGCCGAATCTCGGCCAATAATTCATCTGCGTGCTGACTGCGCAAAGTGGCAAGCTCAGGCTCGGCCTCTGACATCGCCTGGGAATCAAAAAGCGCATCCTGATACATCTGGGCCAACGCCGCATTCGGATTGGGGGAGGGGGTGCACGCCACCAAAAAGGCAGCCAGAAGAGAAACACCAAGGACAGAGGGGATACGCCTACGCATGGCTTCACAGTGTAATAGCCCGATGATTTTTGCCGGCAGGTTATCCTTGTCTTTATGGCTTTTCCAACCACTGAAATTCTGTCTGCGCTCATCGAGCCGCTCGCCGCATCCCACAAATTCGACCTCGAGGGCCTGAAAGTGACCAAAGCAGGTCCAAAATCCGCCGTCGCCATCAAGGTAGATTCGGATTCCCGCCCCGATCTCGACCAGCTGGAAGTATTCAGCCAAGAAATCGGAGAGCTTTTCGACGCCGCCGAGCAGCGCGGAGAGCTCAACTTCGGAGCGGGTTACACGCTCGAAGTGTCCACGCCGGGCGTGGACAACCCACTGACGCTGCCGCGCCATTGGCGCAGAAACCGCGGTCGCCTGGTTGCGCTTGATCAGGATGGCAAAAAGCGCGTAGCACGCATCGGGGCGCTTAACGACGCCGAAACTCACGTTGTTTTGATCGAGCGGAATAAAAAGTTGCTCGAGGTCACAACCCTTGAATTAGCACATTCCCCTCGAGCAGTGGTAGAAATTGAATTCGCTAAACCTGCGCAGGATGAGACTGCCCTCGCAGAAAGCACATTCGACGAAGCCACCGCGTAAACAGTACGTGGTGGAAGCTTGAGAGGAAGACAAGTGAATATTGATGTCCAGGCTTTAAAAGCCATCGAGTCTGAAAAAGGAATCCCAGTTCCAGACTTGCTGCGCACCATCGCCTCTGCACTTTTGCATTCGTACATGGATAATCGCGAAACTGTTGCGTCTGCGAACCTGAAACCACGCGTGGACATCGATTCCACAACTGGCACGGTCAACGTCATCGTCTCAGAATTCGACGAAAACGGAGAGCTCGCTTCCGAATACGACGACACCCCATCCAACTTCGGACGAGTCAGCGCCCGCGCTGTTCGCGACGCGATCGTTAAGTCCCTGCGCGAAGCAGAAGCAAGCCGAGCATTCGATGCGTACGCAGATTATGAAGGCACCGTTGTGTCCGGCATCGTTCAAGCAGATGCCCGCGCAGCTGAACGCGGAATCATCATCGTGCAGCTGGGTACCGAAGCGGACAACCAAGACGGCGTTTTGCTCCCAGCCGAGCAGATCCCTGGCGAAAAGCTCAAGCACGGCGACCGCGTCAAGTGCTTCGTCGTTGGCGTGGGCAAGGGCAACACTGACATCCAGATCAACCTGTCTCGTACTCACCCTGAGCTGGTGCGCCGACTGTTTGAACTGGAAATCCCAGAAGTTGCTGACGGATCCGTGGAAATTGTTGCTATCTCCCGCGAAGCCGGACACCGCTCCAAGGTTGCTGTTCAAGCCAAGGTGAAGAACCTCAACGCCAAGGGCGCTTGCATTGGCCCACGTGGACAGCGTGTGTCCAACATCATGCGTGAACTCGGTGGAGAAAAAATCGACATCATCGATTACTCCGAAGATCCAGCAACCTTCGTTGGAAATGCACTGGCACCATCCAAGGTTGTCAACGTAGAGGTCACCGATCTTGAAGCTCAAACCGCGCGCGTAACTGTCCCTGACTACCAGCTTTCACTAGCAATCGGTAAAGAAGGTCAAAACGCCCGCTTGGCTGCCCGCCTGACCGGCTGGAAGATCGACATCCACTCTGACATCGATTAAAAGTCGCTTGAACCGGCATGAAAATCTCGTACCGGTTTTGGGCTCACAAGGCCATATAGGAACTTTGTAATTAGTTGCAGGTTCCAATTTTGGGTCAATGTAGCGTAATATTGTTCAAGGCCCATGTGCGGGCTGTGGAGGACGTGCATTCACGTTCTGGTCAAATGAAAAACGGTGAAAGGGATTGAACGCAGCAGATGTTCCATGACGATGCATTAAAAGCTTCATCTGGACAACTGTCTCGCTTCAACCCAATTCGGATCCGTACTTGCATTGCCACCAGGGAACGTAAACCTGATTCTGAACTGCTCCGCGTAGTTCAATCCCCGGAGCTTCCGGGAGTTATCCTTCCAGATCCGAAACGTCGGATGCCTGGCAGGGGAGCATGGTTGACCCCTTCCATCGACGCACTGGACCTTGCTGAACAGCGTCGCGCCTTTGGCCGAGCGCTGAGGGTGTCCACAACCGTGGATACAGGTCACGTACGCACGTACCTGGCGGAAAACGCCGGACCCGATTTTTGTAAGGAAGACTGAACACTGATGAGCACACGATGAAGCATCAGCGATGAACGTCAATAATTAACGCTAGAGGTCAAAGGTCCCTTACCTTTTAAGGGCCTTCGAACCTCTGGCAAGAACTAGAGGAGAGAAGTGCCCGGAAAGCTACGTGTACATGAGCTTGCTAAGCAACTCGGTATTACCAGCAAGGAACTACTTGCCACCCTTAAGGATAAAGGCGAGTTTGTTAAAACCGCATCATCCACAATTGAACCCCCAGTTGTGAAGAGGATGCAGGAGCACTACGGTTCGAGCGGTTCGGATAAGTCCGACACCGCTGCGAAGCCTGCAGCGGCAAAGCCTGCTGCGCCAAAACCAGCTGCGTCAGCAGCTCCAAAGCCAGGTGCTCCAGCAAAACCTGCAGCACCTGCAGCAAAGCCTGCCCCAGCTGCTCCTTCTGCAGCTTCTGCAGCAAAGCCAGGCGCAGCACCTAAGCCAGGCGTTCAGGCAAAGCCTGCAGCAGCCGCTAAGCCAGGCGCTCCAGCAAAGCCAGCAGCACCTGCAGCTCCTTCTGCCGCTAAGTCAGGTTCAGCTCCAAAGCCTGCAGCAGCAGCTAAGCCAGCATTTTCTGGCCCAACTCCAGGCGATGCAGCTAAGAAGGCAGAGCCAGCAGCTAAGCCAGGCGCGGAAGCACCTCGCCCAGGCGGCATGCCACGTCCAATGGGCAAGCCTGCTCCAAAGCCAGGCGCACGTGCACCACGTGTAGCTAACAACCCATTCTCCACCGGTGGTGGCGAGCGTCCAGCTCCTCGCCCAGGTGGCGGCCCACGTCCTGGTGGCGGACCTCGCCCAGGCGGTGGACCACGTCCACAGGGCCAGGGTCGTCCAGGTGGCCAGCGAGATGGTCAGCGCGACGGACAGCGTGATGGTCAGGGTAACCGCGGCGGTCAGCGTCAAGGCGCTGGCGCAGGTGGACCACGCCCACAGGGTGGACCACGCCCTCAGGGCGGTTCACGCCCACAGGGTGGCTCCGCTCAGGGTGCTCAGGGAGCACCTTCCCAGGAGCGTCAAGGTGGCGGACGTCGTCCATCCCCAGCAATGATGCCTCCAACCCCAGGTCAGATGCCTGCTAAGGCACCTGGCAAGGGTGGTCGTGGTGGCCAAGCCGGCGGTGGCGCTGGTGGCGGATTCAACCGTGGTGGCGGAACCGGTGGCGGCGCAGGCCGTGGCGGTCGTCGTGGCGGTACCGCAGGTGCATTCGGCCGTCCAGGTGGTGCTCCACGCAGGGGACGTAAGTCGAAGCGTCAGAAGCGCAACGAGTACGAATCAATGCAGGCACCGAACGTCATTGGTGGCGTTCGTTTGCCAGACGGCAAGGGTGCAACCATCCGCCTCGCGCGCGGTGCATCTTTGGCTGACTTCGCTGACAAGATCGGCGCAGACGCAGCAGCATTGGTTCAGGCTCTGTTCAACTTGGGTGAAATGGTCACCGCAACTGCATCGGTTTCTGATGAAACCTTGCAGCTGCTCGGTGAGGAAATGAACTACAAGGTTCAGGTTGTTTCCCCAGAAGATGAAGACCGTGAGCTGCTCGAAAGCTTCGACCTTCAGTTCGGTGAGGACGAAGGTGGCGAGGCTGACCTTGCTAAGCGTCCTCCAGTGGTTACCGTCATGGGTCACGTTGACCACGGTAAGACTCGTTTGCTGGATACTATCCGTAAGGCAAATGTGGGCTCCGACGAAGCCGGCGGCATTACCCAGGGCATTGGTGCATACCAGGTCAAGGTAAATGTCGAGGACACTGAGCGCACGATCACCTTCCTGGATACCCCAGGTCACGAGGCCTTCACCGCAATGCGTGCCCGTGGTGCAAAGTCCACAGATATCGCGGTTCTGGTTGTTGCAGCAGACGACGGCGTTATGCCTCAGACTGTGGAAGCAATCAACCACGCTAAGGCTGCAGATGTACCAATCGTGGTTGCAGTGAACAAGATTGATAAGCCAGAAGCTTCTCCAGAGAAGATCCGTGGTCAGCTGACCGAATACGGATTGATCCCTGAAGAGTACGGTGGCGACACCATCTTCGTTGACATCTCTGCAAAGCAGGGACTGAACATCGATGAGCTGCTCGCTTCTGTCTGCCTGACCGCAGACGCTGAGCTTGACCTTGTTGCTAACCCAGAAATGGACGCACAGGGTGTTGCAATTGAAGCTCACCTCGACCGTGGTCGTGGACCAGTGGCAACCGTTATCGTCCAGCGCGGTACCCTGCGCGTCGGTGACTCCATCGTTGCAGGCGATACCTACGGACGTGTTCGCCGCATGGTGGACGAATACGGACGCGACGTTGAAGAGGCCGGACCTTCCCGTCCTGTTCAGGTTCAGGGTCTTAACGGTGTCCCAGGCGCCGGCGACAACCTTCTGGTTGTTGAAGATGACCGCATTGCACGTCAGATTGCTAACCAGCGCAACGCCCGCAAGCGTAACGCTCTGGCAGCACGCTCCCGTAAGCGCGTCTCCCTCGAGGATCTGGATTCAGTTCTTAAGGAACATAGCACCCTTAACCTCATTCTTAAGGGCGACAACGCAGGTTCCGTGGAAGCACTGGAAGAAGCATTGCTAAAGATTGAGATGGACGATGAAGTCCAGCTCAACATCATCGACCGCGGTGTGGGTGCAGTTACCCAGACCAACGTCACCCTTGCAGCTGCATCCGACGCTGTCATCATCGCCTTCAACGTTCGCGCTGAAGGTAAGGCAACTGAGGAAGCAAACGCAGAAGGCGTCGATGTTCGTTACTACACGATCATCTACCGTGCTATCGAAGAGGTCGAGGCGGCCCTCAAGGGCATGCTCAAGCCAATCTACGAAGAGCGCGTTATCGGACATGCTGAGATCCGTGCGATCTTCAAGGCTTCCTCTGTCGGCCTCATCGCAGGTTGCATGGTTGAAGACGGCAAGGTGCGCCGAAACGCCACAGTCCGCATTATTCGCGACGGCAACGTCATCGCCGAGAATGCAAAGATCGTGTCCCTTCGCCGTGAGAAGGACGATGCCACCGAAGTCTCTGCAGGCTACGAGTGCGGTATGGTTCTGTCTTACCCAGACATCTCCGTCGACGACAAGATCGAGGTCTACGAAATGGTTGAGGTTCCACGCGAAGCTTAAGCATTTCCGGCTCGGGGCATAACTAGCCCGGGGTCATGCACGTGGGGCTGGCTTTCCAACGGAAGGCCAGCCCCTTTGCACACCTGTTTTGTTCCTACCTTTTAAGCTAGGAATAGCAGGGTAGATAAACTTATTAAAATTTTTCCAATTCAGGGTAGAATTCCAAAAGAATTATTTCGACTCTGTGAAGATGAGGAGTGGTCCACCATGGCTGACAACGCCCGCGCGGCTCGTATGGCAAAGCGCATTCAAACTATCGTGGCCAGCGCCATTGAACGCGATATCAAGGACCGCCGACTTGAGTTCGTCACAATTACTGATGTGACCATGACCGGTGACCTGCACGATGCAAAGGTGTTTTACACCGTTCGTGGAGCTTCCATTGAAGAAGAACCAGATCTTGAGGCAGCAGCAGAGGCTCTTCACCGAGCACGCGGCCAGCTGAGGAAGATCGTTGGCCAGCAGCTGGGTGTTCGGTTTACCCCGACCCTGACTTACAGCATCGATACCGTCCCAGAGGCATCCGCACACATGGAAGCTTTGTTGGATCGTGCTCGCAAGCGCGATGAGGAGCTGGCTAAATTGCGCGAAGGTGCAGCGCCTGCAGGTGATGCAGATCCTTACAAGACTTCATCCAAGTCTGAATCTGAGGAATAACACCAGTGACGGATAATAGTCAGTTTCATGCTGCTTCAGCATTAGTCCAGGCAGCTCACACGGTTAGCGTTGTGGGGCATCTGCGACCCGATGCTGATGCAATCGGCAGTGTAGCTGCCACAGTGGCGGCACTACAGCAACTTGGTAAAGACGCCGTAGGTGCAATCGGCCAGCTAGATTCGATGCCCGAGAACTTGTACACCATTCCTGGGGCATCAAACATTAAGTTTGGCGATTCACTGCCGGAATCTGACCTCATCATTGTTGTTGATTGTGGGTCAATCGAACGCACCGGTGCGTTTGAAAGCATCATCGTCAACAATCCTGACAAAGTATTGGTGGTTGATCACCACGCCACCAATCCTGGGTTTGGTGCCGTCAACTTAATCGATGTGGAGGCAGAATCCACCACCACGATTTTATATGACTGGTTT
The DNA here is from genome assembly GCF_000011325.1 of Corynebacterium glutamicum ATCC 13032. Lineage (NCBI taxonomy): Bacteria > Bacillati > Actinomycetota > Actinomycetes > Mycobacteriales > Corynebacteriaceae > Corynebacterium > Corynebacterium glutamicum. Next base: position 2,092,617 of record NC_003450.3, on the reverse strand, counting down.
GATGCGATGTCGGTGCAAATTACTCCCGATATCGCCCACGGCCTTTATGCTGGACTGCTCACCGATACCGGGTGCTTCAGGTGGGGTCGACCAGTCATGCATGACATGGCTAAAGAACTCATGGAGTTCGGTCTAGACATTCGTGCCATTTCATCAGCATTGCTTGATCAAACCTCCGTGGATGATTTGCGTCTTGTTGGCCAGATTGTCTCTCGGATCGAGCTGCGGGAAGCAGGGCCATATACTCTTGCTGTTCTCGTGGCAGACTTCGATACCATCAACGGCCGTTCACGCGCCGTTGTGGAAGGCTTGATCGAAATGGTTCGCGCTGTGGAAGGCGCAGACTTCGGAGCAGTATTCAAAGAATATGAACGTGGCGTCTATACCGTGTCACTGCGTTCCTCCAATTTGAGTGTCGCTTCCTTGGCAGTGCATCTTGGCGGTGGCGGACACATTCCTGCTGCAGGCTATACCGCTCGTGGTACGGAAATCGAAGCCCTCGATACGTTGATTGAAGCAACCGTTACCTTGGGGGAGTCTTTGCGAAGCTCGGCGCATGTCGATGTCTAACAACGACTTTGAGCATGAGTCCCATGATGTTTCTGCAAAGCAGATCTTCGGGCTCGCGTTCCCCGCACTGGGTGTTCTAGCTGCGATGCCGCTGTATCTCTTGTTGGATACAGCGGTTGTTGGCACTTTGGGTGGCTTCGAATTGGCTGCGTTGGGCGCAGCAACAACAATTCAAGCTCAAGTGACAACACAGCTGACATTCTTGTCCTATGGAACTACCGCGAGATCATCGAGAATTTTCGGAATGGGTGATCGCCGGGGAGCAATTGCCGAAGGTGTGCAAGCAACCTGGGTGGCACTCTTTGTAGGCTTGGGCATCTTAACGCTGATGCTCATTGGAGCCCCGACTTTCGCGTTGTGGCTCAGTGGTGATGAAGCTCTAGCCCAAGAAGCAGGGCATTGGCTCCGGGTCGCTGCTTTTGCGGTGCCACTAATTCTCATGATCATGGCTGGCAACGGTTGGTTAAGAGGTATTCAAAACACCAAGCTGCCACTCTATTTCACCTTGGCGGGAGTCATCCCCGGCGCGATCTTGATTCCGATATTCGTGGCTAAGTTTGGACTTGTGGGCTCTGCCTGGGCAAACCTCATTGCAGAAGCAATTACTGCTTCGCTGTTTTTGGGTGCATTGATCAAGCACCACGAAGGTTCGTGGAAGCCGAGCTGGACGGTGATGAAAAATCAGTTGGTTCTTGGACGTGATTTGATCATGCGGTCAATGTCGTTCCAGGTTGCTTTTCTTTCCGCGGCCGCTGTGGCTGCACGATTTGGCACGGCATCCTTGGCGGCCCACCAGGTGTTGCTTCAGCTGTGGAATTTCATCACATTGGTGCTGGATTCTCTAGCTATCGCGGCGCAGACCTTAACTGGTGCAGCCCTGGGCGCTGGAACTGCGAAGGTCGCCCGCAGGGTGGGTAATCAGGTGATTAAGTACTCTCTGATTTTCGCTGGTGGCTTAGGTTTGGTGTTCGTGGTCTTACACTCGTGGATTCCGCGTATTTTCACTCAGGACGCCGACGTTTTAGATGCGATTGCTTCCCCGTGGTGGATCATGGTCGCGATGATCATTTTGGGTGGCATTGTCTTTGCTATTGATGGTGTGCTGTTGGGTGCTGCTGACGCGGTGTTCCTCCGAAATGCCTCTATCTTGGCGGTTGTGGTCGGATTCTTACCAGGCGTCTGGATTTCCTATGCATTAGATGCAGGGCTGACAGGCGTGTGGTGTGGTTTGCTGGCGTTTATTCTGATCCGACTATTTGCGGTGATTTGGCGGTTTAAGTCTATGAAGTGGGCGCGTTAGCTTCGGCGCGTGGCAAACCACATTTGCTGGACTGCAGGCATAATGGACAAAGACTTTTAGCAACAACTATGTGGAGGTGACAGGTGACCACAACTCTGTGGGCGGTTTCTGACCTCCATGCAGCGGTGAAAGCTAACGCTGATCCAATTGAGAATATTCAGCCTAAGGATCCGTCTGACTGGTTGATTGTTGCAGGTGACGTGGCGGAACGTACCGAATTGGTGCTGGAAATTTTGGCACGTTTGCGCAGGCGCTTTGCCAAGGTGATCTGGGTTCCGGGTAACCATGAGTTGTTTTCTCGCTCCGCGGACCGCTATCAGGGGCGCGATAAGTACTCTGAACTCGTTGAAGGCTGCCGCAAGATTGATGTGTTGACTCCGGAGGACCCTTACTTAACCTTTGGTGGGGTTACTATCGTTCCGTTGTTTACACTCTATGACTACTCGTTCCGTCGACCTGGTTTCACCGTGGAGCAGGCTGTGCAAGCGGCGCGGGATCGTCAAGTGATGATGACTGATGAGTTTTCTATTGCGCCTTTTGTTGATATCCGAGCGTGGTGCTGGGATCGCTTAGCCTATTCCATTAAGCGTTTGAGCAAGATCAACGGGCCAACAATTTTGATTAACCACTGGCCGCTGGTGGTGGAACCGACTTATCAGATGCGCTGGCAGGAACTTGCATTGTGGTGCGGTACTCGCCACACCAGGGGATGGGCCGAACGCTACAACGCGGAAGCCGTTATTTACGGTCATCTGCATATGCCCGGAATAACCAACGTCAACGGTGTGAAACACATTGAAGTGTCGTTGGGTTATCCGCGCGAATGGGAGCATTGGTCTGGGCAGCATGTGTGGCCATATCCAGTGATGGAGGTGGACAATGCTGGATGAGTCTTTGTTTCCAAATTCGGCAAAGTTTTCTTTCATTAAAACTGGCGATGCTGTTAATTTAGACCATTTCCATCAGTTGCATCCGTTGGAAAAGGCACTGGTAGCGCACTCGGTTGATATTAGAAAAGCAGAGTTTGGAGATGCCAGGTGGTGTGCACATCAGGCACTCCAAGCTTTGGGACGAGATAGCGGTGATCCCATTTTGCGTGGGGAACGAGGAATGCCATTGTGGCCTTCTTCGGTGTCTGGTTCATTGACCCACACTGACGGATTCCGAGCTGCTGTTGTGGCGCCACGATTGTTGGTGCGTTCTATGGGATTGGATGCCGAACCTGCGGAGCCGTTGCCCAAGGATGTTTTGGGTTCAATCGCTCGGGTGGGGGAGATTCCTCAACTTAAGCGCTTGGAGGAACAAGGTGTGCACTGCGCGGATCGCCTGCTGTTTTGTGCCAAGGAAGCAACATACAAAGCGTGGTTCCCGCTGACGCATAGGTGGCTTGGTTTTGAACAAGCTGAGATCGACTTGCGTGATGATGGCACTTTTGTGTCCTATTTGCTGGTTCGACCAACTCCAGTGCCGTTTATTTCAGGTAAATGGGTACTGCGTGATGGTTATGTCATAGCTGCGACTGCAGTGACTTGAACTGGATGGAGAGGATACCTGGGTGAGCTGAAAGCCAGGTTGGTGGATGCCTCGCACGGCACGGCGTTTAAGAAGCGCTTCTAGCTTTCAACACGTACAGCAACCGTGAATATTAGACCAAGAGGCCCCTTTTTCGGGGCGTCTTTGGTCTGCAATGACACTTTGCTGGTCTGGAAATGTGCGTTTGAAACCAAGGCTTGGATTGGCGGAGTTGGTTTTGGTTTATTTCCACAGCCCACCTGAAATAGTGCCCTCTCAGAATCGCGTTTAAGCCCTCCAAACCGCTCTTTCCACACTCACACCTATCTAGCGAAATTCGACCTCTTAAATCGGCTTCTGGCAGACCAACTAAAGAGTGTTGGGGTGAGCAACAAACACGGTGGCCAGGCGTTTGCCCTTTTCTTCGATGAGCGCCACGGCTTTTCCTGATGGTGTTACTGCAGCGTGGACGCCTTTCAGTCCGCGAGGTTCCAACCATTTGCCCATGGACAGGTCAACGCCTTCGTCTTCGGTGATGTCAAGGACTGGGTAACTGCGGGTGAGTGCCTGGTCGAGGTTGAGGGAGAGTTCTGGATTCTCTTGGAGTTTGGAGAGGGGGGTCGCGTCGTTAAGCGTAAAAGGGCCGACCTCTGTGCGCCTAAGCGCGGTCAGGTGGCCGCCGACCTGCAAAGCGTTGCCGAGGTCGCGGGCGAGCGCGCGGATGTAGGTGCCGGAGGAGCAGTGGACGCGCACATCTAAGTCATAAAATTCACCGTCGACGTGGTAGTCGAGCACGTCAAAGACGCTGACGGTGACGGGACGTGCGGGAATGTCTACTTCTTCGCCGTCGCGGACGCGTTCGTGGGCGCGTTTGCCGTCGATTTTGATGGCGGAGACTTTGGTGGGTTTTTGCATGATGTCGCCGGTGAGGTTGACGATTTCAGCAAGGATGGTGCTGTGGTCGAGGCCGGATGCGTCTGTTGTGGAGATAACCTCGCCTTCTGCATCATCGGTGCTGGTGGCGGCGCCGAGTCGAATGGTGGCGTCGTAGGCTTTGGTGGAGGCCACCATGTGTGCCAGGAAGCGGGTTCCGCGCTCAATTCCGACGACTAACACGCCGGTTGCCATGGGGTCGAGGGTGCCTGCGTGGCCTACTTTGCGGGTGGAAAATGCGCGGCGCAATTTGGACACCACGTCATGGGATGTCATTCCGGCGGGCTTGTCGACGATCACGAGTCCAGGTTTAGGGGCAGGAGCATTCATGTCTGTTGAGTCTATGCCGTAGTCTAAAACAGTGGATATTTGGAGTGGACTAGACAGCGTTCCGGCTGATCTTCAAGGATCAGTAGTCACCATTGGTGTGTTTGATGGGCTCCACCGGGGGCATCAAAGTTTAATCGGCGAGGCCAAGAAGCAGGCCGAGGAGCTGGGTGTGCCTTGTGTCATGGTGACCTTTGACCCGCATCCGATCGCTGTGTTTTTGCCAGGTAAAGAGCCAACCCGTTTGGCTCCTTTGGATTATCGCCTTAATTTGGCTGCGGAATGTGGCGTCGATGCTGCGTTGGTTATTGATTTCACTAAAGAACTCGCAGGTCTGAGCGCTGAAGAGTATTTCACAACCATGATCGTGGATACGCTGCATGCGCGTTCAGTTGTGGTGGGGGAGAACTTCACCTTCGGTGTCAATGGCGCTGGCACTGAGTCCACGATGCGGGAATTGGGACAAAAGTTTGGCGTGAATGTCACGATTGCTCCGCTGCTGCATGATGATGACCAGCGTATTTGCTCCACCTTGGTGCGCGATTACTTGGATCAGGGCGAGGTTGAGCGCGCGAACTGGGCGCTTGGTCGACGCTATGCCGTGCGCGGCGAAGTTGTCCGTGGTGCTGGCCGTGGCGGCAAAGAATTGGGCTATCCCACCGCGAATCTCTACCTGCCGACCTCTGTGGCGCTGCCCGCCGATGGCGTGTATGCAGGCTGGTTCACCATCACCGATGACCGCGAAATCGACAAGGAAATCTCCCGCGATATCGACGGCACCATGGTTCCAGGCGTGCGTTACCAAACTGCCATTTCCGTGGGCACCAATCCCACCTTCGGCGATGAGCGACGCAGCGTCGAGGCATTCATCCTCGACCAGGAAGCCGACCTGTACGGTCACCATGTCATGGTGGAATTCGTGGGACACTTGCGCGACATGGTCAAATTCAACGGCGTCGACGAGCTACTAGACGCCATGGCCCGAGATGTCACCAACGCCCGCGACATCCTTGCCAAAGACAAATTGCTTCTCGACGCCGACACCCAGCCCAGCGCTTAAGGCCGGTCACCGGCCATCAAGCTTGTCACATCGGGTGCCTTATGATGGTGCCCGACCTTAAAAATAAAAACCTGAAAGGTTAAAAACGCATGAGCAAAAAAGCCATCCTTGATATCGACACCGGCATCGATGATGCCCTCGCACTTGCCTACGCACTGGGCTCACCTGAACTAGAGCTCATTGGTGTCACCACCACCTACGGTAACGTGCTACTCGAAACCGGTGCAGTCAATGACCTGGCACTGCTTGATCTGTTCGGTGCACCAGAAGTACCTGTGTACTTGGGTGAGCCACACGCACAGACCAAGGATGGCTTTGAAGTTCTTGAGATCTCCGCGTTCATTCACGGACAAAACGGCATCGGCGAAGTCGAGCTGCCAGCAAGCGAGTCAAAGGCACTCCCCGGCGCAGTGGATTTCCTCATTGATTCCGTCAACACCCACGGCGATGACCTGGTGATCATCGCAACTGGTCCCATGACCAACCTGTCTGCGGCAATCGCAAAGGATCCAAGCTTTGCTTCCAAGGCTCACGTGGTCATCATGGGTGGCGCCTTGACTGTCCCAGGCAACGTCAGCACATGGGCAGAAGCAAACATCAACCAGGACCCAGATGCAGCAAACGATCTGTTCCGTTCCGGTGCAGATGTCACCATGATCGGTCTTGATGTCACCCTGCAGACCCTTCTTACCAAGAAGCACACTGCGCAGTGGCGCGAACTGGGCACTCCAGCTGCTATCGCACTGGCCGACATGACTGATTACTACATCAAGGCATATGAGACCACCGCACCACACCTGGGCGGTTGCGGCCTGCACGACCCACTGGCAGTAGGCGTTGCAGTGGACCCAAGCCTGGTCACTTTGCTCCCCATCAACCTCAAGGTAGACATTGAGGGCGAGACCCGTGGACGCACCATTGGCGATGAAGTCCGCCTCAACGATCCAGTGCGCACCTCCCGCGCAGCTGTCGCCGTAGACGTGGATCGTTTCCTTTCTGAATTCATGACCCGCATCGGCCGAGTCGCAGCACAGCAGTAAAAGCAGCTCTGGTGAAGGTTTTTGGAGAAGTACCACCAAGCTGTTAAGCTTCCAAGGTGGTTTTGCGACTGCGGTCCGCAGCAGTTGTGAAAAGTACACACATCATCCGGGTTTATCTTGGATGAATGAGTGAAAATTTTTCATGCGGACTGAAATAACTTTTAGGAGACACCATGGCTCTTACTTCTGAGCAGAAGAAGTCCATCCTTTCCGAGTTCGGCCTCCACGAGACCGACACCGGTTCCCCAGAAGCACAGATCGCGCTTCTGACCAACCGCATCAACAACCTCACCGAGCACCTCAAGTTCCACAAGCACGATCACCACTCCCGTCGTGGTCTGCTGCTGCTCGTTGGTCGTCGTCGTGGTCTGCTGAAGTACCTGGCTGACAACAACGTTGATCGCTACCGTGATCTGATCGCACGCCTCGGCCTGCGTCGATAAGCCTGGTTTTTCCAGTCTTTTAAACCCGTTTCCTTGCCTCTTAAAGTGGTGGGGAAGCGGGTTTTCTCGCGTTTCCTGCCACCGGTTTTGGTGAATAAAACTCGTGTCGAGTAGCGCTAAAACTGATAGTGGGGAAAACTGGAGAGAACTGGTAAGGTTTTTACCGTTCTAGACCGCAGAAATCTTCGCGGCGACACCGATGATCGCCGAGCAGAACTAAACATGAGGAGACCTACTCGCATATGAGCGATGTAAAGTACTTCGAAGACACCGAATTTGGCCTGATCGAGGCCGTCGCAACCATCGACAACGGTGACTTCGGAACCCGCACCATCCGTTTTGAAACCGGCCAACTTGCCCGCCAGGCAGATGGTGCAGTGACCACCTACCTCGACGATGACACGATGCTGCTGGCAACCACCACCGCATCCAACCAGCCACGCGAGGGCTTTGACTTCTTCCCACTGACCGTGGACGTTGAAGAGCGTATGTACGCAGCTGGTCGCATCCCTGGCTCTTTCTTCCGTCGGGAGGGTCGCCCATCCACCGAAGCTATCCTGGCTTGCCGTCTCATCGACCGCCCACTGCGCCCAACCTTTGTTAAGGGCCTGCGCAATGAGGTTCAGATCGTTGTCACCGTCATGTCCATGAACCCTGAGGATTACTACGATGTCGTAGCAATCAACGGAGCTTCCGCAGCAACCCGCATCTCCGGACTTCCTGTCTCCGGCGCTGTCGGTGGCGTTCGCATGGCACTGGTTGTTGATGAAAAGCACCCAGAAGGCCAATGGGTTGCATTCCCAACCCACGCTCAACATGAGCAGTCCGTATTTGAAATCGTTGTGGCTGGTCGCCTCGTCGAGCGCAAGCGCGGCAACAAGACCTTCTCCGACGTCGCAGTGATGATGGTGGAAGCTGGCGCTTCCGAAAACGTTGTCAACCGCGTCAAGGACGGTGCACCAGCACCAACCGAAAAGATCGTCTCCGACGGCCTTGAAGCAGCTAAGCCATTCATCGACATCCTGTGCCGCGCACAGGAAGGTCTGGCACAGCGCGTTGGAAACGCAGCCAAGGAATTCCCACTGTTCCCTCCATACACCGACGAGGTGTACTCCGCAGTGGAGCGCAAGGTATCCAAGAAGCTAGCTTCTTTGCTGACCCTGAAGGCAAAGCAAGAGCGCGACGACGCTACCAACGCCTACATGGAAGAAATCGAAGCCGAACTGCTTCCAAAGTTCGAGGCTTCCTACAGCTCAGCAGCTGAAGCGTCCAAGGAAATCCGTGCAGGATACAACGCTGTCATGAAGGCCATCGTGCGCCGCATGATCCTCACCGATCACTTCCGCATCGACGGCCGCGGAGTCACCGACATCCGTGACCTGGCAGTAGAAGTTGAGCTCATCCCACGTGCGCACGGTTCCTCCCTCTTCGAGCGTGGCGAGACCCAGATCCTTGGTGTCACCACCCTGGACATGCTCAAGATGGAACAGCAAATCGACTCCCTGGCACCAGGCGATGCGAAGCGCTACATGCACCACTACAACTTCCCTCCATACTCCACCGGTGAAACCGGACGTGTGGGCTCACCAAAGCGCCGCGAAATCGGCCACGGTGCACTTGCAGAACGCGCAGTTTTGCCAGTAATCCCATCCCGTGAGGAATTCCCATACGCAATCCGTCAGGTCTCTGAAGCTCTGGGCTCCAACGGCTCCACCTCCATGGGCTCTGTCTGTGCATCCACTCTGTCCCTGTACAACGCTGGTGTTCCACTGAAGGCACCTGTTGCAGGTATCGCCATGGGACTTGTTTCCGGTGAAATCGACGGCAAGACCGAGTACGTTGCACTGACCGACATCCTCGGCGCAGAAGACGCATTCGGCGACATGGACTTCAAGGTTGCCGGCACCGCAGACTTCATCACCGCACTTCAGCTGGACACCAAGCTGGACGGCATTCCTTCCAAGGTGCTCTCCGATGCGCTTGAGCAGGCACGCGATGCCCGACTGACCATCCTGAACACCATGGCTGATGTCATCAACGGACCTGATGAGATGAGCAAGTTCGCTCCTCGCATCACCACCGTGAAGATCCCAGTGGCAAAGATCGGTGAGCTGATCGGACCAAAGGGTAAGAACATCAACGCTCTTACCGAAGAGACCGGCGCAAACATCTCCATCGAAGATGACGGCACCGTGTTCATCTCTGCAGCTGACGGCGCATCTGCTGAAGCGGCGATCGAAAAGATCAACGCTCTGGCGAACCCACAGCTGCCAAAGGTTGGCGAGCGCTTCCTCGGAACCGTCGTCAAGACCACCGCATTCGGAGCATTCGTTTCCTTGCTCCCAGGCCGCGACGGCCTTGTTCACATCTCCAAGCTGGGTAACGGCAAGCGAGTAGAAAAGGTCGACGATGTGGTGAAGGTTGGCGAGAAGATTCAGGTCGAAATCGCTGACATCGACAACCGCGGCAAGATCTCCTTGGTCCCAGTTGTTGAAGAGGACTAATTAGTTCTGGCTAGATCGGGCTAGATCGGGCTAAAAATAAATGTGGCGCTAAAACCTTATTGCGAGGTTTTAGCGCCACATTTTTCTATCTGTAGTTGACGGCGTTCCAGCGCTAGTGAACGATGTCCACCACAAGCCTGGTTGGTTCCTGCAGCAATGAGACCGAGTAATTTCGGGGTTGACCAGATACACCAATGAGAACTTGGGAACGGGCTTCAAAAATACTGGTGAAGTTGATGTCTTCAACAATGCCTGCACCAGGATATGATCCGGTATCGATACCTGGAACGACAACCTGATCAGGATATCCAGTGCCTTGAATATTGACGTTGAGGAAGGAATCACCAGCCATCTCAACTGGAAGACCTGACGCCTGCTGAATTGGATCAGTGGCCCAATCGACCCACCAACCAGGTTGGCCATTACCGGCGATATCAAAAACAACTCGTGTGAACGTTTCGTGCTCGGCAACGCGGATGCCAGCGATCGACATATCGGAGTCACCAACTTGAGCCTGCTGCTTCTGATCCATCGACGGGGAACCCAACGGCGGCAAAGCAGTGGGGGAAGGGGAGTTGGTGGACTCTGAACCAGTGGGCTCTGAAGTGGTAGGCGACGGGGCAGCATCTGAAGGCGTGCGAGTTGTGGTGACCGGGTTAGCGGTTTCAGTTTCTGTCACAACTGGAGCAGGACTAGCAGAGGTTGTAGGCGTTGAGCCGCTTCCATCACAAGCACTTAAAAGTAAAGAGGCGGAAACCACAAGCGCCAAGGAACTACCTGCGGAACGGGCGGTGAAGGGCAACTTAAGTCTCATATTTCAAACATAGTTCCACCTGTGTGATTAATCCCTAGAACGGAACAAACTGATGAACAATCGTTAACAACACAGACCAAAACGGTCAGTTAGGTATGGATATCAGCACCTTCTGAACGGGTACGTCTAGACTGGTGGGCGTTTGAAAAACTCTTCGCCCCACGAAAATGAAGGAGCATAATGGGAATCAAGGTTGGCGTTCTCGGAGCCAAAGGCCGTGTTGGTCAAACTATTGTGGCAGCAGTCAATGAGTCCGACGATCTGGAGCTTGTTGCAGAGATCGGCGTCGACGATGATTTGAGCCTTCTGGTAGACAACGGCGCTGAAGTTGTCGTTGACTTCACCACTCCTAACGCTGTGATGGGCAACCTGGAGTTCTGCATCAACAACGGCATTTCTGCGGTTGTTGGAACCACGGGCTTCGATGATGCTCGTTTGGAGCAGGTTCGCGACTGGCTTGAAGGAAAAGACAATGTCGGTGTTCTGATCGCACCTAACTTTGCTATCTCTGCGGTGTTGACCATGGTCTTTTCCAAGCAGGCTGCCCGCTTCTTCGAATCAGCTGAAGTTATTGAGCTGCACCACCCCAACAAGCTGGATGCACCTTCAGGCACCGCGATCCACACTGCTCAGGGCATTGCTGCGGCACGCAAAGAAGCAGGCATGGACGCACAGCCAGATGCGACCGAGCAGGCACTTGAGGGTTCCCGTGGCGCAAGCGTAGATGGAATCCCGGTTCATGCAGTCCGCATGTCCGGCATGGTTGCTCACGAGCAAGTTATCTTTGGCACCCAGGGTCAGACCTTGACCATCAAGCAGGACTCCTATGATCGCAACTCATTTGCACCAGGTGTCTTGGTGGGTGTGCGCAACATTGCACAGCACCCAGGCCTAGTCGTAGGACTTGAGCATTACCTAGGCCTGTAAAGGCTCATTTCAGCAGCGGGTGGAATTTTTTAAAAGGAGCGTTTAAAGGCTGTGGCCGAACAAGTTAAATTGAGCGTGGAGTTGATAGCGTGCAGTTCTTTTACTCCACCCGCTGATGTTGAGTGGTCAACTGATGTTGAGGGCGCGGAAGCACTCGTCGAGTTTGCGGGTCGTGCCTGCTACGAAACTTTTGATAAGCCGAACCCTCGAACTGCTTCCAATGCTGCGTATCTGCGCCACATCATGGAAGTGGGGCACACTGCTTTGCTTGAGCATGCCAATGCCACGATGTATATCCGAGGCATTTCTCGGTCCGCGACCCATGAATTGGTCCGACACCGCCATTTTTCCTTCTCTCAACTGTCTCAGCGTTTCGTGCACAGCGGAGAATCGGAAGTAGTGGTGCCCACTCTCATCGATGAAGATCCGCAGTTGCGTGAACTTTTCATGCACGCCATGGATGAGTCTCGGTTCGCTTTCAATGAGCTGCTTAATGCGCTGGAAGAAAAACTTGGCGATGAACCGAATGCACTTTTAAGGAAAAAGCAGGCTCGTCAAGCAGCTCGCGCTGTGCTGCCCAACGCTACAGAGTCCAGAATCGTGGTGTCTGGAAACTTCCGCACCTGGAGGCATTTCATTGGCATGCGAGCCAGTGAACATGCAGACGTCGAAATCCGCGAAGTAGCGGTAGAATGTTTAAGAAAGCTGCAGGTAGCAGCGCCAACTGTTTTCGGTGATTTTGAGATTGAAACTTTGGCAGACGGATCGCAAATGGCAACAAGCCCGTATGTCATGGACTTTTAACGCAAAGCTCACACCCACGAGCTAAAAATTCATATAGTTAAGACAACATTTTTGGCTGTAAAAGACAGCCGTAAAAACCTCTTGCTCGTGTCAATTGTTCTTATCGGAATGTGGCTTGGGCGATTGTTATGCAAAAGTTGTTAGGTTTTTTGCGGGGTTGTTTAACCCCCAAATGAGGGAAGAAGGTAACCTTGAACTCTATGAGCACAGGTTTAACAGCTAAGACCGGAGTAGAGCACTTCGGCACCGTTGGAGTAGCAATGGTTACTCCATTCACGGAATCCGGAGACATCGATATCGCTGCTGGCCGCGAAGTCGCGGCTTATTTGGTTGATAAGGGCTTGGATTCTTTGGTTCTCGCGGGCACCACTGGTGAATCCCCAACGACAACCGCCGCTGAAAAACTAGAACTGCTCAAGGCCGTTCGTGAGGAAGTTGGGGATCGGGCGAAGCTCATCGCCGGTGTCGGAACCAACAACACGCGGACATCTGTGGAACTTGCGGAAGCTGCTGCTTCTGCTGGCGCAGACGGCCTTTTAGTTGTAACTCCTTATTACTCCAAGCCGAGCCAAGAGGGATTGCTGGCGCACTTCGGTGCAATTGCTGCAGCAACAGAGGTTCCAATTTGTCTCTATGACATTCCTGGTCGGTCAGGTATTCCAATTGAGTCTGATACCATGAGACGCCTGAGTGAATTACCTACGATTTTGGCGGTCAAGGACGCCAAGGGTGACCTCGTTGCAGCCACGTCATTGATCAAAGAAACGGGACTTGCCTGGTATTCAGGCGATGACCCACTAAACCTTGTTTGGCTTGCTTTGGGCGGATCAGGTTTCATTTCCGTAATTGGACATGCAGCCCCCACAGCATTACGTGAGTTGTACACAAGCTTCGAGGAAGGCGACCTCGTCCGTGCGCGGGAAATCAACGCCAAACTATCACCGCTGGTAGCTGCCCAAGGTCGCTTGGGTGGAGTCAGCTTGGCAAAAGCTGCTCTGCGTCTGCAGGGCATCAACGTAGGAGATCCTCGACTTCCAATTATGGCTCCAAATGAGCAGGAACTTGAGGCTCTCCGAGAAGACATGAAAAAAGCTGGAGTTCTATAAATATGAATGATTCCCGAAATCGCGGCCGGAAGGTTACCCGCAAGGCGGGCCCACCAGAAGCTGGTCAGGAAAACCATCTGGATACCCCTGTCTTTCAGGCACCAGATGCTTCCTCTAACCAGAGCGCTGTAAAAGCTGAGACCGCCGGAAACGACAATCGGGATGCTGCGCAAGGTGCTCAAGGATCCCAAGATTCTCAGGGTTCCCAGAACGCTCAAGGTTCCCAGAACCGCGAGTCCGGAAACAACAACCGCAACCGTTCCAACAACAACCGTCGCGGTGGTCGTGGACGTCGTGGATCCGGAAACGCCAATGAGGGCGCGAACAACAACAGCGGTAACCAGAACCGTCAGGGCGGAAACCGTGGCAACCGCGGTGGCGGACGCCGAAACGTTGTTAAGTCGATGCAGGGTGCGGATCTGACCCAGCGCCTGCCAGAGCCACCAAAGGCACCGGCAAACGGTCTGCGTATTTACGCACTTGGTGGCATTTCCGAAATCGGTCGCAACATGACCGTGTTTGAGTACAACAACCGTCTGCTCATCGTGGACTGTGGTGTGCTCTTCCCATCTTCAGGTGAGCCAGGCGTTGACCTGATTCTTCCTGACTTCGGCCCAATTGAGGATCACCTGCACCGCGTCGATGCATTGGTGGTTACTCACGGACACGAAGACCACATTGGTGCTATTCCCTGGCTGCTGAAGCTGCGCAACGATATCCCAATCTTGGCATCCCGTTTCACCTTGGCTCTGATTGCAGCTAAGTGTAAGGAACACCGTCAGCGTCCGAAGCTGATCGAGGTCAACGAGCAGTCCAATGAGGACCGCGGACCGTTCAACATTCGCTTCTGGGCTGTTAACCACTCCATCCCAGACTGCCTTGGTCTTGCTATCAAGACTCCTGCTGGTTTGGTCATCCACACCGGTGACATCAAGCTGGATCAGACTCCTCCTGATGGACGCCCAACTGACCTGCCTGCATTGTCCCGTTTCGGTGACGAGGGCGTGGACTTGATGCTGTGTGACTCCACCAACGCCACCACCCCTGGTGTTTCTGGATCTGAAGCTGATGTTGCTCCAACCCTGAAGCGTTTGGTCGGCGATGCTAAGCAGCGCGTCATTTTGGCGTCGTTTGCTTCCAACGTGTACCGCGTTCAGGCAGCTGTGGATGCTGCCGTTGCGTCCAACCGTAAGGTTGCATTCAACGGTCGTTCCATGATTCGCAACATGGAGATTGCGGAGAAGCTTGGTTACCTGAAGGCACCTCGCGGAACCATTATTTCCATGGATGATGCTTCTCGTATGGCTCCTCACAAGGTCATGCTGATTACCACTGGTACTCAGGGTGAGCCTATGGCTGCGCTGTCTCGCATGGCGCGTCGTGAGCACCGACAGATCACTGTCCGTGATGGAGACTTGATTATCCTTTCTTCCTCCCTGGTTCCAGGTAACGAAGAAGCAGTGTTCGGTGTCATCAACATGCTGGCTCAGATCGGTGCAACTGTTGTTACCGGTCGCGACGCCAAGGTGCACACCTCGGGCCACGGCTACTCCGGAGAGCTGTTGTTCTTGTACAACGCCGCTCGTCCGAAGAACGCTATGCCTGTCCACGGCGAGTGGCGCCACCTGCGCGCCAACAAGGAACTGGCTATCTCCACTGGTGTTAACCGCGACAACGTTGTGCTTGCACAAAACGGTGTTGTGGTTGATATGGTCAACGGTCGCGCACAGGTTGTTGGTCAGATTCCAGTTGGTAACCTTTACGTCGACGGTGTCACCATGGGTGATATTGACGCGGACATCCTTGCAGACCGTACCTCGCTTGGTGAGGGTGGCTTGATCTCGATCACTGCTGTCATCGACAACCGCACTGGCCGTCTGTTGGAGCGCCCAACCGTTCAGACCAGCGGTTTCTCTGAGGATGCAAAGTCCATGATGGGTGAGGTCACTGAGCTGTCCGAAACCACCATGAATGATCTTGCAGCTGAAGGTGAAAACGATCCTTACCGCATGGTTCAGCAGCTGCGCCGCAAGCTCTCTCGCTTCGTCGAGCAGAAGTGGAAGCGCCAGCCGGTCATCATGCCAACCGTCATTCCGATGACTGCGGAAACCACGCACATCGGTGACGATGAGGTTCGCGCTTCACGCGAGTCCCTGTAAAAGCATTTCGCTTTTCGACGTCGCGAGCCCGCAGCACCCAACCTGGGTGCCGCGGGCTCAACGCGTTTCTACACATTGATCTAGTCTTGGTTGCATGAATCTCGCACAAACAGAACGAGCAGCACTTCAAGCATCACTGTTGGAAAAGGGGCCAGACGCACCAACCTTGTGCGGCGAATGGACCACCAAAGATCTTGCGGCACACCTTTATGTCCGTGAGCAAAAGCCAGGAGCAGCGCTGCGCAGCATGCTTCCTGGAAAGCAGGATCCTGCAAAGGAAGAGTTTGAAGAAGCGCTTACCCGACCATATGAGGATGTTGTCAACGCGTGGGCTGAAGGCCCGCAGGGGCTGAATCCATGGCGAGCCCTTGACTCTATTGGCAATAGCATGGAGCATTTCATCCATCATGAAGATGTCCTGCGTGGCGCGTTGCAGCCAGGTGATGAGGTAGAAGTACGCCCCATGGAGCACGCACATGGCAAAGAGCTGCACCGCATTTTAAAACTTCTTGCTCCACGCATGATTAAATCACCGCGTCCAGTGGTTCTAGCTCCGGTGGGTTTTCCGCGGATTGTTCTTCATGAAGGTCGGGGAGTGTCGGCCGATGGTGAAAACGTCTGTCGGATTAGCGGTGGGGTAGGGGAGCTGCTGTTGTGGCTGTCTGGCCGTGATGTTGTGAAACTAACATTTGAAGGCAATCAAGAGGGTGTTGTTCGGGGAAGTTTATAGAAAACTTGGACGAATCGCGTGGTGCTTCTGTGAATAGAGTTGTTTGAGCGACTAGAGTTAAGGCCATGACTGTCAGAAACGGCGCACCCAAGCGGGGAAGCTCACGATCATCGGGAAAGTCGACGGGGCCAAAAACCACCGCGACGACCAGGCGAAGCAAACCAACAACCAGCACCTCTCGGGGTGGCCGGTCAGAGACTGCTGCGTTTACAACATCGATGACCGCTCGACGCGCTGCTGATACTTCTGAAGAACGGACCGGCAGCGCATTTCGCGCTGTGGGATCCGGTATCGGAACGCTATTTGGTGCCACCGCGAGTGGCTTGGGTAAGATGACCCGTTCCATTGGTGAACTTGGTCGTCGTCGAAACGAAGATGTACTCGACGATTTTGATGATTTCGAGGAGGAGATCGCAACGAAACCCGCCACACGAAAATCGCGGAGCAAGGCTGTTGAACCTGAGCCGGAATTCGATGAGGATTTTGATGAGCAATCAGGAAACCGCACTTCTGCCTACGTGGAAGAGCACGCAGACGGCATTGCATTAAGCCTGGTTGGAATTGCAATTGTCTTGGGCGCTGCGGTGTGGCTGGGCATTGGTGGACCGATTGGCACGTTCATCGCCGATATCGTTCACCTCGCTATTGGCGCTGGTGCTTGGATCTTGCCGGTCGGCCTCATTGGGTGGGCTGTCGCGCTCATGCTTCGTTACACTCCAGAGCGTCAAGCTCAGGGCAGGGTGATGTTGGGCATCGGTGTGATCATCGTGTGCATGCTGGCCTTGATTCACCTCTTTGCTGGTAACCCAGCTGAGTGGGAGGGCCGAAAGACTGCTGGCGGTGCCATCGGTGCGTGGATTGGAACCCCGTTGGAACTGGGATTCTCCGTGTTCTTGGCGGTGCCGATCCTGCTTCTGCTGCTGTTCTGGGGAGCGTTGAAAACCACGGGAATTTCGATTCGTGAGTTCATCGAATTTGCGGGTGGCTTCTTTGGCTTCGCAGGATTTAACCGCGATGAAGATGAATTCGACGAGGAAGACGATGATCTCTACGGACACGTGGAACGCGAGCTGGAATCCCGCGCGAGCGGTCGTGCACCAAGTAGAACCCCTAGCCGAGCGCTGCCTAAGGCTGCGCCACGTCGCACCCCACCTCTGACTCCGCCACCGGCACCAGTTCCTGCGCCAGCCCCAACACCTGCGCGCCGCCCAGCGGCCTCGCTGGATAAGTATCCCGTGGATGACGCGAAGGCCGAGGCCCCCGCGGAACCGCAGGTGAAGCAGAGGGAGGCGTCGACAAGCATCTTGAAGAAGCCCAGCGTCACCGAAACTGATGAGTTCCCAGCGGTGACCGAGGAAGATCTGGCGCCGGCGCCGGCGTCGGATGCGGTGGCAGCGTCGAGGGAAAGCATGCGTCAGGCGATTATTGCGCGATCGGGCAAGGATCCCGTCGTGGAGAAGAAGCCTGCGGCACCTGCTCCTGTAGCGCCGACCCCTGCCGACATTGTCAGCGATGGCGACAGCACTTATGTGTTGCCGAGTGCCGATCTGCTGATTCCAGGCGAGCCAGCGAAGCTTCACTCAGAGACCAACGATCGCATGATCGAGGCCATTACTGACGTGTTCAGTGAGTTCAATGTTGATGCGACCGTGACTGGTTTCTCCCGTGGCCCGACAGTCACGCGCTATGAAATTGAGCTGGGACCTGGTGTGAAGGTTTCTAAAATCACCAACCTGCAATCCAATATTGCCTACGCTGTGGCGACTGAGAATGTTCGTCTGCTGACCCCAATTCCAGGTAAATCAGCAGTCGGTATTGAGGTGCCAAACTCTGACCGTGAGATGGTTCGCCTGGGTGATGTGCTCAATGCGCGTGCCACCGTGGAAAACAAAGACTCCATGCTCATTGGTTTGGGTAAGGATATTGAAGGCGACTTCGTGTCCTACTCCGTGCAGAAAATGCCTCACCTTCTTGTGGCTGGTTCCACCGGTTCTGGTAAGTCGGCGTTCGTGAACTCGCTGCTGGTGTCACTGCTCACGCGTGCAAAGCCAGAAGAAGTCCGTCTGATTCTGGTGGACCCAAAGATGGTGGAACTCACACCATACGAGGGCATTCCACACCTGATTACGCCGATCATTACCCAACCAAAGAAGGCCGCGGCAGCACTGCAGTGGCTGGTTGAGGAAATGGAACAGCGCTACATGGACATGAAACAAACCCGTGTGCGCCACATCAAGGACTTCAACCGCAAGATTAAATCTGGCGAAATTGAGACCCCTCCAGGATCCAAGCGCGAATACCGTGCGTACCCATACATCGTGTGTGTGGTCGACGAGCTCGCTGACCTGATGATGACCGCACCGAAGGAAATCGAAGAGTCCATCGTGCGCATCACCCAGAAGGCACGTGCCGCCGGTATCCACCTCGTGCTGGCAACGCAGCGCCCATCCGTGGACGTTGTGACCGGTCTGATCAAGACCAACGTTCCTTCACGTTTGGCTTTCGCAACCTCATCGCTAACTGACTCCCGCGTTATTTTGGACCAGGGTGGCGCTGAAAAGCTGATCGGCATGGGCGACGCGCTGTTCATCCCACAGGGTGCCGGCAAGCCACAACGTATCCAGGGTGCCTTTGTCACCGATGAAGAAATCCAAGCGGTCGTGGACATGGCCAAGGCTCAGCGCCAGCCTGAATACACCGACGGTGTCACCGAAGATAAGGCTTCCGAAGCTAAGAAGATCGATGCCGATATCGGAAACGATCTGGAAGATCTCCTCGAAGCAGTCGAACTCGTGGTGACCTCACAAATGGGATCCACCTCCATGCTGCAGCGCAAACTGCGCATCGGTTTTGCCAAGGCCGGACGCCTCATGGACCTCATGGAAACCCGCGGTGTGGTGGGCCCATCCGAAGGCTCTAAGGCTCGTGAAGTTTTGGTCAAGCCAGAAGAGCTGGAAACCATTTTGTGGATGCTTAAAGGTGCAGACCCCGCCGACGCACCGAAGGAAGAGACCTGGGATGACGAGGTGGCAGCGGAAGCTGAAGAAGCGGCTAACACCACCGTCGTGCAGGCTGATCCTTCCAAGGGAGTGTGTTAAGGCTTTAGGAGCCTAGTGGCTCTGGATGTTGAGTCGGGCGTGTTCGCACAGTTTGCGGTTTTAGACTGCTTTGAACTGTGGGAGCATGTCCGATTCTTTTTGCTTAAGTCGGGTTGAGTTTCTGCGGTTTTAGCTTCGGGGCGGTGACGGGGTAGCAATTTCCCACCATCTGGGTTATAGTTTTCCCGTATTGGAGGGGAGTACCCCACAAGCAGCGTTGATCGTCAACACGGAAATCAAACTTTAAAGAATTTTAGGTTGTGAATTCCCGGTCACACTGGCCCATTTTGTTTTTCAGATGCATGTTAGATGCGTTGAGGGACAAGGGTGGGGGAGACCTCCGGTTCTTAAATTGTCTAACCAAGAACCGGAGGTTCTTTTTGTCATGGAAGTAAACTTAGCCACATGGCTAATCACTATCGCAGTGATTGCTGGCTTCTTCATTTTCGATTTCTATTCCCACGTCCGCACCCCACACGAGCCCACTATCAAAGAATCCGCATGGTGGAGCCTCTTCTACGTAGCCCTCGCCTGTGTTTTCGGCGTGTTCCTCTGGTTTGCTTGGGGCGAGCCAGGTAACCCACACCAGCACGGCATTGAGTTCTTCACCGGTTACGTGACAGAGAAGGCGTTGAGTGTTGATAACCTCTTCATCTTCGCGCTGATCATGGGTTCTTTCAAGATTCCTCGCAAGTACCAGCAGAAGGTTCTGCTCATCGGTATCGCGCTGGCACTGGTCTTCCGCCTGGCATTCATCCTCGCAGGTGCTGCAGTTATCGAAGCCTGGTCCGATGTCTTCTACATCTTCTCCATCTGGCTGATCTACACCGCTGTGAAGCTCCTGTGGGACGAAGTTCGAGACACCCCTGAGACCGACCCGAACGACATGTTCATCATTAAGGCGCTGCGCAAGGTCATTCCGGTTACTGAGGGCTACCACGGCGACAAGCTCACTCACCGCTTCGGAGGCAAGCTGCACCTGACCCCACTGTTCGTTGCACTTGTATCCATCGGCATGGTTGACCTGATGTTCGCACTGGACTCTATCCCAGCGATTTACGGCATCACCACGGAGCCTTACATCGTGTTCACCACTAACGCATTCGCCCTGCTGGGTCTGCGCCAAATGTACTTCCTGCTTGACGGCCTGCTTGACCGCCTGGTCTACCTGCCTTATGGCTTGGGTCTTATCCTGCTGTTCATTGGTGCAAAGCTTGGTCTGCATGCACTGCACGAAAACAACCTGCCATTCATCAACGGTGGTGAAAACGTCTCCGTACCTGAGGTTTCCACCGTGTTCTCCTTGGTCTTCATCATTGGTGTCCTGACAATCACCGTCATCGCATCCATCATCAAGAACAAACGCGACGAAAACCAGGGCGGTATTCCACCAAAGTGGAACGCTGCAAAGTATGAGGGCGACAACTGGGAGACCGGTGAGGAGCCTGAAACCGGATCCGCCACCGTTACCGATATCTCCTCAGAGAAGAAGTAACAGCATTACTTAAAATAAAGGGCCAGCACCGAGGAGTTTCGGTGCTGGCCCTTTAGCCATACGACGCTGGTTTAGGCAGCAACGCTGGTTTAGGCAGCAACGCTGGTTTAGGCAGCAACGCTGGTTTAGGCAAGCGAGAAGGCACCTGACTTTCATACAAGCCAAGCGCCAAAATTGTTAAAGAAAAAGTTGCCTAGAAATCTTTGGTCACAGGGTTCCAGCTACGGATGACGCGGTTGTCCAGCACGTTTTCTACGTGGAATGGATCATTGTTCATCAGGGTTTCAGCATCAACAAGGTTGGAGCCTTCTTCCAACTTGATGACAATCAGCGCGCCACCGTCGCCGTCCACGAAAGGACCGGAGCCAACGATTTTGCCCTCCGCATGAAGGTTGGCAATGAACTCGCGGTGGACGGTACGAACTTCAGCGACTTTCTCGCTGTCTGGGTTGTATGTGTAAAGCACGGCAAAATAAGTCATAACAGGTAAGTTTAGGCGTCTAGACGTACACTAAACGGAATTTGGTTCACTTATATTCTTCTCTTGCTTTTGTGGCGCTTCGTCCGTCGAGAGGTTTTTAGGAATAGAGTGGGCTCAAGCTTTGTGACAAGTTTTTTGGAGAAATCATTACTAGTCGTAGTCTTCAATTTGGGTGCAGGTAGGGTGGAACACCGTGAGTGATGTATCAGCAGGCGTAAATGGCGCACAAGATCCAAGCAATCAAGCGGTCAAGCCTTCCAACTGGAACCTTCCGAACTTCTTGACCAGCTTGCGTATCATTGTCATCCCTTTGTTTGCGTGGCTTACGCTTAAAGGTGAGACGGAAAACAATGCTTTTGCCTGGTGGGCGTTGGTTGTTTTCATTTTGCTCATGATCACCGACAAGCTTGACGGCGATATTGCGCGAGCACGTGGCCTGGTCACTGACTTTGGCAAGATCGCGGATCCGATTGCCGATAAGGCGTTGATGACCACAGCATTTGTCTGTTTCAACATCATCGGCATTTTGCCCTGGTGGGTCACTGCGTTGATTGTGCTTCGAGAGTTCGGCATTACCATCTGGCGTTTCTTCCAACTGCGCGCTGGAAATGTTGTGCCTGCATCAAAGGGGGGCAAGCTTAAGACTGCTCTGCAGACTGTTGCCGTTGCTCTGTATCTGTGCCCTTTCCCAAGTTGGATGGATATTCCAAGCCAGATCGTCATGTATGCAGCGCTGATCGTCACCGTGGTCACGGGTCTGCAGTACCTGTGGGATTCACGAAAGTCCGCAGAAAGCTAGACCATGTCGGAGAATCTGGCGGGGCGAGTGGTGGAGCTGTTGAAATCGCGCGGTGAAACGCTGGCGTTTTGTGAATCCCTCACCGCCGGCCTTGCCAGTGCGACGATCGCAGAGATCCCCGGCGCCTCAGTGGTACTTAAAGGCGGGCTGGTCACCTATGCCACCGAGCTTAAGGTTGCGCTTGCCGGTGTGCCGCAGGAGCTTATCGACGCGCACGGCGTTGTTTCCCCGCAGTGCGCCCGTGCGATGGCAACGGGGGCCGCACACAGATGCCAGGCAGATTGGGCGGTTTCGCTCACGGGCGTTGCTGGCCCCAGCAAACAAGATGGTCATCCGGTGGGGGAAGTGTGGATCGGAGTGGCTGGTCCTGCGCATTTTGGGGCGTCGGGAACAATTGACGCGTATCGTGCGTTTGAAAGTGAACAACAGGTAATATTGGCTGAATTGGGACGGCATCATATTAGAGAGTCTGCTGTGCAGCAAAGCTTTCGCCTGCTGATTGACCATATTGAGTCGCAGTGACTCAAGTTTCCAGGTAAACTGGGAACAAATTTTAGGGAAAGGGAGTTGAACCTAACGATGGTTACTTATACAACCCTTCTAGACAAGCCGATTTCAGAATCTGCCCCACGGAAAGCTCCAGAGCCACTTCTCCGCGAAGCTCTGGGTGCAGCTC
The DNA here is from genome assembly GCF_000011325.1 of Corynebacterium glutamicum ATCC 13032. Classification (NCBI taxonomy): domain Bacteria; kingdom Bacillati; phylum Actinomycetota; class Actinomycetes; order Mycobacteriales; family Corynebacteriaceae; genus Corynebacterium; species Corynebacterium glutamicum. Next base: position 2,069,839 of record NC_003450.3, on the reverse strand, counting down.
TTCGTTCTTTCCGTGCTGACAAGGGCGTTACTTTGCGTGAGCTGGCGGAAGCTTCACGTGTGTCACCTGGTTATCTTTCAGAATTGGAACGCGGCCGCAAAGAGGTGTCCTCTGAGCTTCTTGCCTCCGTGTGCCACGCTTTGGGGGCCAGCGTTGCGGATGTGTTGATCGAAGCTGCAGGTTCCATGGCGCTGCAAGCAGCGCAGGAAGACCTCGCTCGCGTCTAAGCGCATGGGTGGGCGTCGAAAAGCAGTAAAAGATTGCTTTTCGACGCCCATTGTTGGCTTCATAGCGCTAATATGGACGGCGTCGAGGTTCCGCTAACTTCATACCGCTAAAATTACATGTGGCGTGAAGGCAGTTGTGCCGGTATACGTGGCGTCATGGATAATGATCGCATAAATGAATACAGCGAAATTACCTGTTTCAGATATTTAGGAAGGCTCACTTTTCAACATGGCTAATCCATTCTCCAAGGCATGGAAGTACCTCATGGCGTTGTTCGACTCCAAGATTGAGGAGAACGCGGATCCTAAGGTACAGATCCAGCAAGCCATCGAAGATGCTCAGCGCCAGCATCAGGAGCTCTCCCAGCAGGCAGCAGCTGTTATTGGTAACCAGCGTCAGCTTGAAATGCAGCTGAACCGCCGTCTGGCTGAAATTGAGAAGCTGCAGGGCAACACCCGCCAGGCTATCCAGCTGGCTGACAAGGCTCGCGCTGACGGTGATGTCAAGAAGGCTACTGAGTACGAAAACGCCGCTGAGGCTTTCGCTGCACAGCTGGTTACTGCTGAGCAGTCCGTTGAAGATACCAAGCAGCTCCACGACCAGGCTCTGCAGCAGGCTGATCAGGCTAAGAAGGCTGTGGAGCGTAACTCCATGGCTTTGCAGCAGAAGGTTGCTGAGCGCACCAAGCTTCTGAGCCAGCTGGAGCAGGCGAAGATGCAGGAAAAGGTTTCCGAGTCCCTGAAGTCCATGGATTCTTTGACCTCCGGCAGCACTCCTAACCTGGATCAAGTTCGTGAGAAGATTGAGCGTCGTTACGCTAACGCGCTTGGCCAGGCTGAGCTTGCGTCCAACTCTGTTGAGGGCCGCATGGCTGAGGTTGAGCAGGCTGGCGTTCAGATGGCTGGACACTCCCGCCTTGAGCAGATCCGCGCTGAGATGGCTGGTGGTTCCCTGACCGCTGGTAACAAGCAGGAGTCCATTGAGGCTCCTGCAGCGGGCAACAACGTCACTGATGACGCAGTTGCACAGCGCATGCGTGAGCTGCGCGGCGAGGCTTAAACCTGCCACAGCAGACTAAAAGCGGGGCTCGTACTTTCGTTAGTACGAGCCCCCTTTGCTATGTGTTGAAAGAAATTAATCGCCGGCACCACGTGCGAGAAGAGCATCGCCGATATTGCGGGCCCTCTTTATTGATCTGATGATCACAGGCGTGCCAAACGCGGCGATAGAAAAACCGGCACCACGAGCTTTACGGGCATCGAGGACTTCCTTCACCGTGGCTAATTGCAGCGGAATGAGCCGAATCGTGAGAGAAATAGCCAAGGTGATCGTCTCTACTGGCAGGCCAAAACGTGCAAAAGGCTGCAACATCCGCTCAACTGCATTCATGAGCGCTTCCAACCGCGTGGTCAACGTCAACAACATGGCGGCCATCACCGCGGAAAACAGCGTGAGCACTGTGGTTGCCGCGAAATCAAAGCCGCGCTGCCACCACTGAAACGCACCGAGCATGATCAAAATCGGCAGCACTGGCCACAACTGCTCCCACGCGACCTTCAGCGGAATCTTCGCCAGCACGTAAAACACCACTGCAATCCCCACCAAAATCAACCCATGAACCGGGGTAGAAGCCGCGATGGAGCCGCCGATGATGAAAAACAGCAGAAGTGGGAATTTCCACAAAGCAGGAAAAGAATGAACAACAGATTGCTTATCGACGTAAAAACCTAAAGGAATACTGTTCATTTCGCAGGTTCCGCCATAAGCGATACGTACAGGTCAATGGACTTTTGCGGAGGGCCATCAGCAGCGATTTTATGATCATTGATGCAAATGACCCGCTCAAAATCGCTGAGGAAATCTAAATCATGGCTGACAACGATTAATTGCTGCTCGAGTTTATTGAACACGTCTTTGATCATCAGCCTATTGCGCAGATCCAGCAGGGTAGTGGGCTCATCAGCGATGATCACTTCTGGCTCCAAAATCAGTACTGCAGCCAGCGCTAACAACTGCTTTTGACCACCGGATAGGGTGTGCGGTGATTGATCTGCATGCTCGCTCAAGTTGAATCGCGCCATCATCTCGTCGACACGTTGCGCCTTTTCAGCGCGTGGCATTTTGTGCCGGCGAAGCGAGAAGGCAATATCCTCACGCACAGTTGGCATCACGATCTGGTTTTCAGCGTCAGAGAAGACAAATCCAACCTTCTTGCGAACTTCCCGTCCGGAATGCGAGACGTCAAGGCCATCAACTAGAACACGCCCTGTGGTTGGTTCGCCGAGACCATTGATCATTCTGATGAGCGTGGATTTTCCACCGCCGTTAGCCCCGATGATGCCAATGCGTTGTTCTGTCAGTTTTAACGATAGGGGCTCTAAAATGAGCGAGTCATCGTAGCGTACTTCAGTGTTGTCAAAAATGATCTCGGGCATGAACTGCAATTCTGAGGAAAAGTGGGTTGGAACTATTTCTTACGGATGTCAGGGAATGCTGCATGAACTCCAGCGGCGATTATGACCATGACGGTGATCTTGGCCAAATCTGGCAGCACAAAGGCACCTTGAGCAATTGTTGCTTCACTCAAGCTTAGACCCGCACGAAGGACGAGACCCACGATGCCGCAAGCGTATTGGGTGATCAGACCCGCGAGACCCGCCAGGCCTAAAACGATGAACATTCCAGCGCCACGCTTTTTAGGTGCGAGGTAAGCGATGATGCCTGCAACAAGTGGGGAAATGAGGTAACCCACGATGTAGCCAGCTGTTGGGCCAGCAAGTGCGGCCAAAGTGGTACGACCACCTGCAAGGACAGGCAGGCCAATCAGGCCGAGTGCCAGGAACAGCAAAGCAGTGAGAAAACCACGTCGACCACCAAGAATCAGGCCAGCCAAAACGATGGAGGCATTCTGCAAAACAATAGGCACTCCCGCTGTGCCAACTGGGATGGAAACAAAAGCAAGCACAATGATCAGTGCTGCAAAAACTGCAATAAGCGCGATGTCTTGGAGCTGTTTACGTGAAGACTGCTTCTTTAGCGGAGTCACAGTTGCAGGAGAAGAGGATGTAGGCATGAAAAAATCATACACCTGAACAGTGTTCAACAAGCAAGCTGGATGTTTTGAACAGCGTTCATGTGGGGGATGGGGGCTGAAATTTCTCAACTGGATCCAACTGTCAGATATGTAGATATTGTTGCATATGGCAGATGTGTCAGTGGAGTATCTTTGTGAATTTACTTAAATCTTATAAACGATCGGCAAGAAATATGAATTTTGATCCAGTGGGAAAATGGGTAGCAGCCAACATTCGCTGTGATGTGGACGAATCGCCAGTCACGCGGGATGAGGTTCTGGGAATATGCATGAAGCTCAGGAGTGGAAAGCCGAAGTTGGAGTATCGCATTTCGGGTTCTGTTGAAGACTTTGGAGAAGAATCTACTAGGTTTAGTTTTCGATGTAATCCACAGACAGGTGCACAGCACAAGGTCACAACCTATGCCAATGGTGAATCGAGAGAATCCTTCGATACTCCCAAACTCACTTCTGAAGGCTGGTTTGAATCAGATCAGTTCATTATTCGTCCGAGAGGTGCTCCTGGCTTGATGGTGATGTGGAAGGACTTTGTAATGCACGAGCTTTACTCTCCGCCACCTCCAAATGGATTTTCGATGACCATGCATAATCTTCGGTACCTGAAGATTACTCAAGATCTCACAGATGAGGATGCTGGTTGGGGTCTTTTTGTTGACCTTGAAACCGATTGCGCTTTGTATTATTGCCAGTACGTCGAAGAACACACGATGTTTAAAGAAACGGTAGTATCCTCCGTCCATGTACTTTTTTCGGGGGAAACTAGTTTTCATGAGTTTGAGAGAAATGACGTCGGTGAACTAACGCGTGTGGATTCATCCGCCCTGGAAGACGGTCATGACGGGGACCCTTCTTAGGGTCGCTGTCGGAGATTGGACACGTAACTTCTGTGCTTGCGCTGTATTATCGTCCCCATGCGTTTATCGGAGTTTCGGCAACTCATTGAAGATGAATTCGGAGAAGCCAAAGGGGAGTGGATTGCACACTCGCATGTGATTGGTGCCCTCGGCGTCACTGCAGATGTTGCAGTAGATACCGGGGTTGATCTGCGCGATGTATGGGAACAACTGTGCATTGATTTCAGTGTTCCCGAAGAGCGACGACTTGGTAAAGATGAACCAGGGTTCTAGCTTGTTCGAGGGGGTTCGCATGAAAATTCGAATTTCGAACAGTTGTGCGTGTATACTGTTTTTTGAGCACGTTGTGTCCTAGGGTTCATCTACAGTAACGGGCATAAACAAAAGAACAGATGAAAACACAGTGAAGTCGGGATCCAAATCCTTGAACTTCAAGTCTAAGTAAGTAGGGGTCACTGCTGCAGTGCTGTTTTAGTCAGTGCTGAAGTGATGCAACCGTAGGAATTTTCGTCCACATCAACGTCAATAAAACTAAGAGGAATTAAAAATGGCTCCCAAGAAGACAGCAACAAAGGCAACTGCCGCCAAGGGGAATGATCGTCAGAAGGCACTTGATGCCGCACTAGCCCTGATTGAGAAGGATTTCGGTAAAGGCGCTGTCATGCGTCTGGGTGATGAGAATCGTCCGCCAATCCAGACCATCTCATCTGGTAACACCGCGATTGATATTGCCTTGGGTATCGGTGGATTCCCACGTGGTCGAATCGTTGAGGTGTATGGCCCAGAATCATCAGGTAAAACCACCGTTGCACTGCACGCAATTGCGCAGGCACAAAAGGCCGGCGGCATCGCTGCATTCATTGACGCCGAGCACGCGTTGGATCCAGATTATGCTCGCAAGCTTGGTGTAGATACTGATGCGCTTCTGGTTTCGCAGCCAGACACTGGTGAGCAAGCACTAGAAATCGCCGACATGCTGGTTCGTTCCGGCGCAATCGACATCATCGTGATTGACTCGGTGGCTGCGCTGACACCAAAGGCTGAAATTGAAGGCGAAATGGGCGATAGCCACGTTGGTCTTCAGGCCCGCCTCATGAGCCAGGCGCTTCGTAAGATGACAGGTGCGCTGTACAACTCGGGTACCACCGCGATCTTCATTAACCAGCTGCGTGAAAAGATCGGTGTGATGTTCGGTTCCCCAGAAACCACCACCGGTGGTAAGGCCCTGAAGTTCTACGCATCTGTTCGTTGTGACATTCGACGAATCCAGACTCTGAAGGACGGACAGGATGCCATTGGTAACCGCACCCGCTTGAAGGTCGTTAAGAACAAGGTCTCCCCACCGTTCAAGATCGCTGAATTCGACATCATGTACGGCGAAGGCATCTCCCGTGAATCCTCCGTCATTGACTTGGCAGTGGACAACGGCATTGTGAAGAAGTCAGGTTCCTGGTTCACCTACGAGGGCGAACAGCTTGGTCAAGGTAAGGAAAAGGTGCGTCTTTCCCTCAAGGAGAACCCTGAACTCACCGATGAGCTGGAAGATAAGATCTTCAAGAAGCTGGGAGTAGGCAAGTACGCTGCAGCCTCAGATGAACTCACCGACGATCCAGTAGAGCTCGTGCCTAACGTTGACTTCGATGATGAAGCCGACACCGAAGCAGACGCTGAAGACTAAGCACCAGTTTTAACAAAGCAGGGACAATCCACACACTTAAACCATGATGTGGCTTGTTCCTGCTTTTTCGTCAACGAAGGGCAACAACGCGATGGATATCCAAGCCGAAAAGATTGAAAAGCTCAGAAAAGCACTCGACAACTTTGAACGCGCTCATGCGCGAGGCGAATCAGACTTCTTTGACCATGAAAAAGAAGAAAAGAAAGCCAACGTACGCAGACGTGCCCTGCTGCTGCTTAACCAACGCGCACGATCAGTCAACGAACTAAGCACCAGACTTAAAGCACTGGAGTTTGAGGAAGACATCATCAATGAGGTCATTGGCGATCTCACCAGATCCAAACTGCTTGATGATGAAGTTTTTGCCACTGAGTGGGTTCGGCAACGTGCTGCCAGGCGAGGAAAATCTTCGCGTGCGCTGGACCGCGAACTGCAGGAAAAAGGCGTCGACAAGCAAACGCGTGCTGCGGCGCTTGAGCAAATCGACCAGGCCGATGAGCGGGACACGGCGCGGGCGGTGGCCGTGAAAAAGGCGCGCTCAGAGACCAAGATTCCGCAGGACCGCGCCGACTACGACAAAGCGCTTCGGCGCGTGGTTGGTGCGCTGGCACGGCGGGGATTTCCGGCTGGAATGTCCATGGACCTTGCGCGGGAAGCGCTAGACGCGCGAATCGAGGATTTGAAAAACTAAACCCCGGATGGGAATCATCCGGGGTAAGGGAGTTACTGAACTCCAGGGGTTTTCAGATCCTTATAATCAGGATCCTGCCAGTCGACATTGACATTGTCCTTGGTCTCCAGACCTTGATCTGGCTGCTCAGGGACCTTGGCAACAATGTTCTTACGAGCCCTACCTGCACGCAACTGGCGCTCGATGCGAGAAGCCAGAGCGGTGAGGGAGAAGTTCAGAACAATCATGATCAGCGCAACAACAAACAGCGCTGCAAGGTAGTTGCGGTTGACAGACGCGGACTGAATACCGGAACGAACCACTTCAATGTAGCCGATCTGGTAACCAAGTGCGGAGTCCTTCAGTGCAATAACCATCTGAGAGATCAACGCTGGGAGCATTGCAGCCACGGCCTGAGGCAACAAGATTGACCAGGTGGTTTGCCTAGAAGACATACCCAACGCAATCGCTGCTTCCTTCTGCCCCTTAGGCAGGGAAGCGATACCAGAACGCAGAATCTCTGCGATCACAGAACCGTTGTACATGGTCAGACCGAATACCACGGCGGCGAACGCGAGCTGGCTCGACGGCACGATGTTGTACTGGGCGAACATCTGGTAGGCGAAAATCATGAGGATCAGAACCGGAATGGCTCGGAAAGTCTCGATGATGACGGCGCAGAACCAGCGGAGAATCCTGATTTCAGAGATACGGCCAAGACCCAGTGCGGTACCCATGACCAGAGCCAAGATCACCGAGAACACGGCAGATTTCAGCGTGCCCCACAAACCAGGAAGAATGTAGGTGGTCCAGGTTTGGGAATTGATGAACGGAGTCCATTTGTTGGCATCGAGTTGGCCGTTGCCTGAAAGCATGGAGCCAATCCAGAAGAGGAGCGCCAATCCCAGAACCACCGTGAGAATGGTGATTATGAGGTTGAATCGACGGCCCTTTGGTCCAGGAGCATCGTAGAGGACTGTTGCGCGAACTGTATTAGCCATTACTTCTTCACCGCCAAACGCTCAGAGAGTTTGCCCAAGCCAAGGCCCATAGGCAGGGTCAGAATCATGAAGCCAACGGCGAAGATCGCGAACACGACAAATAGCATGTTGGCGTGATTTTCGATGGTGGCTTTCATCAGCAGGGAGGCTTCGCCAACTCCAATGACAGAGGCGATGGTGGTGTTCTTAGTCAGTGCGATCAGTGTGTTGCCCAAAGGGACGATCGCGGCGCGCACAGCCTGCGGGAAAATAATGGAACGGAAAGTCGCGCCAAAGCCCAGTCCTAGGGAACGCGCAGCTTCTGCTTGCCCAAAGTGCACGGTGTTAATACCCGAACGCAGGGACTCGGCAACGAAGGTTGAGGTGTACAAAATGAAGCCAAGTACGGCCAAGCGGAAGTTATTATCCACCAAGAATGTGGAGCTTTCACGGCCCGCCAAAGTCAACCCGAGGTTTTGGTAAAGGCCAAAGGAGCAAAACAGCACCACAAGAGTAAGTGGGGTATTTCGGACTGTGTTGATGTACGCCGTGGACAACGTGCGGAGGATTTTAACGGGCGAGACCCTCATTGTGGTGAGGATGGTTCCGAAAATCATGGCGCCGATGGCGGAATAAATGGTGAGTTTGATGGTCACCCAAAAAGCTGGAAGTAGAGACGGACCCAGATCCGCCCACAAAGTGCTCATGTGGTGGTGCTCCTTGTTAAGGATGGAAATAAATCATGAACTTAAATGGGTTGTGCGTGGCGCTTTCGGGGTTTTAAGCGCCACGCACATTTCTTAAAGCTGGCTTTTAAAAGCCGTCACACTAGCTTGCGTCGAGGAAGGAGAGGTCACCTGGGGTGCCTTCTTCAACAACCACGGAGTCTTCACCGAGGTTCTCGGTGAGCAGTCGCTGGAAGGTGCCGTCAGCGTACATGCGCTCAAGTGCGGCGTTGATAGCGTCGGTGCCTTCCTGGTCATCCTTCTTCAGGCCAATGCCGTAGTACTCGTCGGTGAATGGCTCGCCGTCCTTTTCCATTTCCACAACGCGGAAGTCGCCTTCGTACTGCTGGGAGTAGCCGAAGAGGATGGTGGCGTCAGTGGTCAGGGCGTCAACGTTGCCCTGGGACAGTGCCTCAACACAGGAAGAGTAGGTGTCGTATTCTTGGAGCTGAACGCCTGGGAGGACATCCTTGACCTTCTGAGCTGGAGTGGATCCGGAAACGGAGCACAGGATCAAACCGTTATCCAAGTCCTCGAGGGTTTCAATGCGATCGTCATCTTGGCGAACAAGCAGAGCCTGGTGGGTAAGCAGGTATGGGCCACCGAAGTTGACGGACTCTGAACGGCCAGCGTTGATGGAGTAGGTTGCTGCGATCATGTCTACCTCACCGTTTTGAATGAGGGTTTCACGCTGCGCAGAAGGGGATTCACGCCATTCGATGGTGGGGTGATCCCAGCCCTTGTCATCAGCGATGGAGTTGACTACGTATTCAGCAACATCCACGTCGAGACCGCTCATGGAGTTGTCTGGGTTGCGGAGGCCAAGACCAGGCTGATCGTATTTGGTGCCGACATTGACAGAACCATTTTCAATGGCTGCGAGGAATCCGTCGCCACCGCTTGAATCACCACAGGCGGTGAGGGTAACTCCGGCAAGTGCAGTTGCTCCAAGAATCGCACCGATACGGGTAAAAGTACGCTTTGCAGACATGTTGTCTCCTTATATATCTAAAAGGTTGCAATCGCTGATTGAACTCCAGCGGGGGATTAGGGCCGAGAAAAATGACACTGAAAGAAGTGACTCTGAAGATAGAGGCGCAGCCGAAAACTAGTGGGCAAGGATCTTGCCGAGGAAGTCTTTTGCACGATCAGACTTAGGGTTGGTGAAGAAGGAATCTGGTTCCGTATCTTCCACAATGAGCCCATCCGCCATGAACAACACACGATCGGCTGCTTTGCGTGCGAATCCCATCTCGTGGGTAACACACACCATCGTCATGCCTTCCTTGGCAAGGCTTGCCATGACGTCCAACACTTCGTTGACCATTTCAGGGTCAAGGGCGGAGGTGGGCTCGTCGAAAAGCATGATCTTTGGGTTCATCGCAAGTGCGCGCGCGATGGCCACACGCTGTTGCTGACCGCCGGACAGTTGCGCCGGATATTTATCAGCTTGGTTTGCGATGCCGACGCGTTCCAACAGGCTCATCGCAAGCTTTTCGGCTTCAGACTTTTTCATCTTTCGCACTTTGATGGGTGCAAGAGTGACGTTGTCTTTGATGGTGAGGTGGGGGAAGAGGTTGAAGGACTGGAATACCATTCCGACATCGGCGCGGAGATTGGCTAAGCCTTTACCTTCTTCTGGGAGAACCTTTCCATCGATTTCGATGGTGCCTTCCTCGATGGTTTCGAGACGGTTGATCGTGCGGCAAAGGGTTGACTTGCCGGATCCGGATGGTCCAAGTACGACGACAACTTGTCCTCTGGGAATTTCAAGATCAATATCCGTAAGGGCATGAAAGTCGCCGAAGTATTTTTGCACTCCCGTCATCTTGATCATCGGGGATTCTGTGGTCTGCGTCATAAGGGTAGCTTAAAGCAGTTTGTGCCGAGAATGTTCGCAATTGTGTGAATGAGTCCATTTTGAAACAAATAGCACTACATTTACCAGCATTTTCGCAGGTCGGTAGGGGGCAAGGTTTGGGGGTAGTCTCCGATCCTGTCCGAAATTTACCTATCACATGATAGATATTGCGTGTTAAATAAGCGTGCGAATGTGGCCAAGTTAAACTTCGCTAAGCCTAGGAATTCTCAAGGCAAGGTCGGAGACGAGCCTTGTTAGTTCAGAGTCCTAAATAGGCGTTTATGTCAGCTCGCGCAACAGGGATACAATGAGCAACCGTGACGCAGCAATTGAACCACGCAAAGGTAAATCAACATCCCGGTCAAGCCACCCTCCCAGAAACCGCAGAGGGGCAGGTTCGCACCTACGAGGTAAAAACCTACGGCTGTCAGATGAATGTGCACGATTCTGAGCGCCTTTCGGGCCTGCTCGAGGAGGCTGGATACGTTGCTGCTCCGGAGGACACCACTCCGGATCTTGTCGTATTTAATACGTGCGCCGTGCGTGAAAACGCCGATATGCGCCTCTATGGCACTTTGGGCAACCTGCGCAGCGTGAAAGAAAAGAACCCAGGCATGCAAATCGCTGTCGGTGGTTGTTTGGCTCAAAAAGACAAAGATACCGTGGTGAAAAAAGCACCGTGGGTGGACGTGGTGTTTGGTACCCACAACATTGGTTCCTTGCCAACCTTGCTTCAGCGCGCGGAGCACAATGCCCAAGCGGAAGTCGAAATTGTCGATTCCCTCGAGCAGTTCCCGTCAGTACTTTCTGCAAAGCGCGAGTCTGCTTACGCTGGTTGGGTGTCCGTATCAGTCGGATGTAACAACACCTGTACTTTCTGCATCGTTCCGTCGCTGCGCGGTAAAGAGCAGGACCGTCGACCAGGAGACATCCTCGCAGAGGTACAAGCACTGGTGGATCAGGGAGTTACCGAGGTAACTCTACTTGGCCAAAACGTAAATGCTTACGGCGTGAACTTTGTTGATCCTGAGCTAGAGCGCGATCGCAGTGCATTTTCCAAGCTGCTTCGTGCCTGTGGTGAGATCGAAGGCCTCGAGCGGGTTCGCTTCACCAGCCCTCACCCTGCAGAATTCACCTCTGATGTCATTGACGCCATGGCAGAGACCCCAAACATCTGCCCGCAGCTGCACATGCCACTGCAGTCCGGATCTGACAAGGTGCTCAAAGAGATGCGCCGTTCCTACCGATCCAAGAAGTTCCTCTCCATCTTGGATGAGGTCCGTGCGAAGATCCCTCACGCCTCTATCACCACCGATATTATTGTCGGATTCCCTGGCGAAACAGAGGAGGATTTCCAAGCAACCCTCGACGTTGTCAAGAAGGCACGCTTTACTTCTGCTTACACCTTCCAATACAGCCCACGCCCTGGCACCCCTGCAGCGGAATATGAAAACCAGCTTCCAAAAGAAGTTGTGCAGGAACGCTACGAGCGCCTCATGGTCGTTCAGGAACAAGTCTGCGAAGAAGAAAACCAAAAGCTCATCGGCACCACCGTCGAATTGCTGGTCCAGGCTGGCGGAGGCCGCAAGAACGATGCCACCAAGCGCATGAGTGGTCGCGCACGCGATGGACGCCTCGTGCACTTTGCGCCAGAGGGCGACATTGATGGTGAGATCCGCCCCGGCGATTTTGTCACTGTCACGGTGACTGAGGCCAAGCCTTTCTTCCTCATCGCAGACTCCGGTGTGCAGACCCACCGCCGCACCAAAGCTGGTGACAACTCTGCAGTTGGTCAAGTTCCAACCACAGCACCGATCGGTGTGGGCTTGGGACTGCCACAAATCGGCGCACCAAAGGTGGCTCCTGCCACAGAATCTGCCTGCTGCTCCATTAACTAAAAATTGCAGGCTAGAATAGAGGGTCGATTAGGAGTCGATGAAAAAGTCGGCGCCAACGAGGAGATGAACAACAACGTGAGTGATCAAAAGCTAAGTGGTAAAGAGCTTGCGGCACTAGAGAAACAAGCCGCAAAAACTCTCGAACTTGGTGATAAGAAGTGGTATCTCATCGCGGGAGTCGTGCTTTTCGCCATCGCACTCGTCCTCCCACATATCCGTGGAGTGATGGGCTGGCAGGTTCTGACGCTGTCGAATGTCGCGGAGGATGCCGGCATTACCCTTGGTGAGTACGGTTTCTACTGGTTGGGCACCATCGGTGTATTCCTGCTTTCTTTGGGCACTGTCGTGTTTAAGCGCACGTGGATGGCGTGGATTTCATGGATTTTCTCCTGCGTCACTCTTGTGTTCGCTGTGTTTGCCATCTGGATGCGCCAAACAACCACCAGCACCCAAGTGAATTTCGTCAACATTGGCATGATGCTTGCTGTGATTGCAGCGATCCTTGCTGTGTGGGGTCTATCTTCGGTGATTTTGGCCCGCAGTGATCGCCAAATGGAGATCGCTGAAATGCGCGCCGAGAACCCAGACCTTGATGGTGTTGCAGCTACCCAGCGCGCACTTCTTGAGCAGCAGCAAAGCAACCCAGAAGATAATCCTTTGCTTGTCGACGATCGTCGCGCCCGCATCGCCCGCCGCCGCGAGCGTGAACAGGATGCACAAGGGGAGCAGGCTTAAGTTCTAGTTCAAGCGGTTGATCACGATACAAGTGGTCAACCGCTTTTCCGTGCCCGCCTGGGATGCGATTTAAAGGCTCGTTTTTCTCGAATGAGTGTTTGTATCGCCTTGAGGTGTTTAGGCGCTTAGAAGCCATTCTGTGAGGTCGCTTTTTTCAGGTTGGGGTCAAGTTTTACCCTCTCTTCGCTGCGAACTGTCGAAATAAACCAAGCGCACTTACTGGCGCTGAGCTTTTGGCCTAAAAAGACACTAATCGGCTCTCGAAATGTGCATTTGAGACCAAAGGAAGTCTAGAAAACCGCGTCCTTGGTCTCGAATTCCATCACCTAGAGTTTCTTCTCCCACAGGGTGGTTCGGGCGATCTCTGTTGCCCCTATGGAGCGGTTAATCGCCAGCATCGCATGGTTGTCTACTGCATTTGAGGTGGCTACGCGTTGAATTTCTGGGTGGCACCTCGAAAGTAGTGACAGTCCCGCTAATTTCACAGCGGTTCCAAGACCACGGCCTCTGAAATCTGGGTGCACGATGGTCAGTCCCTGTTCGGCGATGTCAGGGTTGGAGCCTGGGGGAATCGCGATGGAGGACATGGCAGCGACTGTGGATCCTTCGGCAAACAGTACGGTGAACAGTTTCGTTCCTGTTTTAAGGATTCTTTCAGATTGCTGCGCCAAGCGGTGTTCATCCCACTGTGCAGGCGCAACACTTAAGTTTCCGTGGGGCACATCGAGGGCTGCGCGGTGTTGGAGTTCCACGATGCTGGGGATCAGCGCGCTTGGGAAGGCGGTGCCTTCAACGTCCACCACGGTGAATTCTCCAGCGGACCAGTCACCTGAAGGAAGCGGGATGGTTTGTTGGATTTCTTCGTGGGCTTTAACGTATCCGCGGCGTTGCAGCACCAGGCAGTAGTCACAATCCGCATTACTCCCTGGAGGGTGCATGTGAGCGGTGTGGAAGGTGGTGCGCTTCCAGGGGTTGGAGGCTGCGACGTTTTCGGCGTGGTGGAGGAGGGCGTCGATAAGCGTTAAAGCCTCGCCCTCAAAGGGCTGGCCCGGTAGGGGCTGGAAGGTGGCGTCGAGGACGACGTCGAGGCTGGCTGAGGCGGTGTCGTCGATAAGCGGGTAGTTGATTTTTACCCAGCCTTGGGCCTCGTCCCATTCATCGGGCGTGTAGTGCAGTTCGGAGGCGAGCTCAGTGTTGCCGCAAAGATCGGCGTGGATGCGCTCCACGGAGACGGACACGTCCATGGTGTTGGCGGTTTCTTGGGCATCCAGGTTGGACATGAACACAAAGGAGCGGACCTGATCATCGGGTTCTTCGCCCCAGACCTGGTCCGCTAATTTGGAGAACTTCATTTACAGCTGGTCAACTGCCTCATGTGCGGCGCGGGACCATTCTGCCCACTGTGCAGCCTGTGCGCGCAGCTTCTCAGCCTTCTTGGAGTTGCCCTTGGCTTCGGCGGCGTCTGCTTGAGCGTTGAACTCGGCGACCTTCGCGGAGAACTGGTCTGCGCGTGCCTGTGCTTCTGGGTCGGTGCGGCGCCACTGGGATTCCTCAGCAGCGGAGACGCGCTTTTCCAGCACGGCGATCTTCTCTTCGAATTCGCGGACAACGCCACGTGGAACGAAGCCGATTTCTTCCCACTTTTCCTGCAGTTCGCGGAGCTTGCTGCGCGCTCCATCGAGGCCCTGCTCGGGGTTGATCTGTGCGTCGTATTCGTCGATGAGCTGCTGCTTTGCGGTTGCGTTGGCTTCGAATTCCTGGTCGCGTTCCTTGGCTACGGCGTTGCGCTTATCAAAGAAGTAGTCCTGGGCGCCCTTGAATGCTGCCCACAGCTTGTCGTCGATTTCGCGTGGTGCGCGGCCGGCGGCTTTCCATTCGGTCATGAGATCGCGGAATGCGCGGGCGGTGTCGTTCCACTCAGTGGATTCCTTGAGAGCATTGGCGCGCTCAACGAGTTCTTCCTTGAGTTTGCGTGCAGATGCGCGGGTGCGATCCAGCTCTGCGAAGTGTGCGCCGCGGCGACGGTTGAAGGAGTCACGCGCACGGGAGTAGCGTTTCCACAGTTCATCATCGGTCTTGCGGTCGATGCCGTGGATGGACTTCCACTCATCCAGGATGGCGCGGATGCGGTCGCCAGCAACCTTCCAGTCGGAGGAGTTTTCTGCCAAGGTTTCAGCCTCAACAGCGAGCTCTTCCTTGCGAGCTACTGCGCGCTCACGGTTTTTAGCCTTTTGTTCCTTGGCGCGCTCGTTGGCTTCCTCGGAGTTGTTGATGATCTTGGACAGGCGAGCTTCAACGCCATCAAGGTCACCGATCGCAGCGATGGTGGGCAGGGTTGCCTTGAGTTCTTCAGCCTTCGTGCGGATGGAGGTCGCATCATCAGGGTGGGAGATTAGGCGCTGTTCCATGAGCTCAACTTCGGTGGCCAGATCATCAAAACGGGCGCCGTAGTGAGCAAGACCTTCCTCAGGGGTGCCGGCCTGCCAAGAACCAATCAGACGCTCGCCAGCAGAGGTGGTGACATATGCAGATCCGTCTGCCTCAACGCGACCAAACTTTGCAGGATCGTTAGAAGTTTTGGCGATCGGCGCAGGTGTAGCAACCGCAGCTTTCTTTGCAGCAACCTGAGCCCCAGGTCGGGGGCCTGGCCGTGGGCCCGGGCGAGGTCCCGGCTTCGGTGCAGAGGTGGAGCTGGGAGTCTGGTTCTCAGTCATGGTGGGTCCTTAAAAGCTAGGGTCGTCCTGGCCGCGCGACACGGCCGCCGAAACTCGAATTACGTTTATTAAACATACCGCGTGCCATAGGAGGTGTCAGCCAGATAGGGTGCACTATCTTGAAAAACCGCGCTCAGGAGAGGTGTTTGCCCAGCAATTTCGGTGGGCAGGATAGGGTGGAAGACGTGAATGCAACGCTGATTATCATGCCTGGAAGTCCGGCGCTGGTACCTGAACTGGCACCAGCGGATGCTGCGGGGGCGCGCTTGTTGGCGTCGTTACGTGCAGTTTTTGATGCGGAACTGGCTAATGATGATCGCCCGATCGAGTTGGTTGGCTCCCGGGATGAGGCGTGGTTTACCAAGCATGCGGGAAATCTGCGGGCCTGGGGTGCACCGAGCGTGCAGGTTTCTGACGGACATTATTTGCCGGAAATTTTGCAGCGTGTCGCGCTGGGTGGTTTCGAATCGCGTGTAACTCATGTGCGCGATCGGTTGGGTAGCGTCAACGACAACACGGTTACGGTGCTTGCCCTTGACGGCCCCACGGGCTTGACCACCCGCGCGCCGTCCGCACTCGTGCCCGGCGCGTCCAACATCGACGCCTGGTGCCGCTCATTGCTGTCTGGAAAGCCCGGGGAAGTGCCCAGCACCAGCACGCTTATCGACGCCTCCCTCCGCGAACCACAGCTCTGGCTCGACTTATCCGCCGTGGCAACAGAAGCGTCAACTGCTCAACTTCTCGACAGCGACGACACACACGGCGTGGGACGCTACGTTGCTCGCTGGACTTTTTAACTTAAGGGAGATCTAGATCGTGGTAACACCGATCGCAGTGGTTGGACCCACTGCATCTGGAAAATCAGCTTTGGGAATTGCTCTAGCCCACAAGCTTGACGGTGAAGTAGTCAATGTGGATTCCATGCAGCTGTACAAAGGCATGGACATCGGCACGGCAAAGCTGACTGTCGAAGAACGCGAAGGCATTGCGCATCATCAGCTCGATGTCTGGGACGTTACCGAAACTGCGTCAGTGGCGAGGTTTCAATCCGACGCCGTTGCCGATGTGGAAGATATTATGTCCCGTGGCAAAACCCCCATCTTGGTTGGCGGCTCCATGTTGTACGTCCAATCTTTGGTCGATGATTGGCAATTCCCACCTACCGACAGCGCTGTTCGCGCACGCTTTGAGGCCCGCTTGGCAGACATCGGTGTCGAAGCACTACACGCTGAACTTACTCAGCTTGACCCAGAAGCAGCAGCCGTCATCGAAAGCAATGATCCCCGACGCACCGTCCGAGCATTAGAAGTCATTGAACTAACCGGCCAGCCCTTCCAAGCAAGCCAACCGCCCAAAGACGCGCCACCTCGCTGGGGAACTCGAATCATTGGCCTGAAAACCACTCCAGAATGGCTAAATCCACGCATCGAGCAGCGCACCGCCAGGATGTTTGAACAAGGCTTTGTCGCCGAAGTGGAACACCTTGTGCAGCAAGGACTCATCGCTGACTCCACCGCGGGACGAGCAATCGGCTACTCCCAAGTACTGGCAGCCATGGCAGGGGAGATGACCTGGGAAGACGCCTTCGAACGCACGGTCACCGGAACCAGACGCTATGTCAGGCGCCAACGCAGCTGGTTCAACAGAGACCACCGCGTGTCCTGGGTCGACGCCTCTGGCGATCCCACCGCACAAGCCTTGGAGATTTTGGGTCTACAATAGCGAGGGTGAATTTGACCATCCCCTTTGCCAAAGGCCACGCCACCGAAAACGACTTCATCATCATCCCCGATGAGGATGCGCGCCTAGATTTAACTCCAGAAATGGTGGTCACGCTGTGTGACCGCCGCGCCGGGATCGGTGCTGATGGTATCCTCCGCGTGGTTAAAGCTGCAGACGTAGAAGGCTCCACGGTCGACCCATCGCTGTGGTTCATGGATTACCGCAACGCCGATGGATCTTTGGCTGAAATGTGCGGCAATGGTGTGCGCCTGTTCGCGCACTGGCTGTACTCCCGCGGTCTTGTTGATAATACGAGCTTTGATATCGGTACCCGCGCCGGTGTCCGCCACGTTGATATTTTGCAGGCAGATCAACATTCTGCGCAGGTCCGCGTTGATATGGGCATCCCTGACGTCACGGGATTATCCACCTGCGACATCAACGGCCAAGTATTCGCTGGCCTTGGCGTTGATATGGGTAACCCACACCTAGCGTGCGTTGTGCCGGGCTTAAGTGCGTCGGCTCTTGCCGATATGGAACTGCGCGCACCTACGTTTGATCAGGAATTCTTCCCCCACGGTGTGAACGTAGAAATCGTCACAGAATTAGAAGATGACGCAGTATCGATGCGCGTGTGGGAACGCGGAGTGGGCGAAACCCGCTCCTGTGGCACGGGAACCGTTGCTGCAGCGTGTGCTGCTTTAGCTGATGCTGGATTGGGAGAAGGCACAGTTAAAGTGTGCGTTCCAGGTGGGGAAGTAGAAGTCCAGATCTTTGACGACGGCTCCACACTCACCGGCCCAAGCGCCATCATCGCACTCGGTGAGGTGCAGATCTAAGATTCGCGATTGTAGTTCGGCCCAAGTTTCTGGGCCGCTTTACGCGCATCCAGCCACGTTTCCCGCAGCTCTAGTGCGCGCTCGTCCGTTACTTTGAGAAGTGTTTCTAGCTCACTGACCACGAGGTTTTGTTGCAGACGAGCGTCCAACCTGCCCAAGAAGCGATTGGCATTGCTGATTTCATAATGAAATTTCTCGATAGCCTTATCGCCACAATCTGGATCCGCCAGTGCGGGACGGACAAGCGTGCGATCAGCCAGCGCATCGGCCTCGGGGGAGGTCAAAAACTGCTGCCACTCATGTTGCACATCGGAAATATCTTCCGCAGACAGCCGAATAGAAGTAACCAGCGAGGCAGTTTCTGGGGTGGAGGTGCGCATCCGCATCACACTCATCGTGGCAACCCCAATGATGGTGGCAAGCAGTACGCCGGGAAGTTTAAGCCACAGGATCAGCATTATGCAGCACAAACCGATGACGATGAGCGGCAGTTTGTTGGAGCGTGAACCATTAGCAAACGGAAGTTGTTCTCCCATTTTCTTGCTCTCACTCCTTCTGCGCTTCGTTAAAAGTGTCGGCTTATACGTGTCACATTAATAGCGAACGTAAACGATTGCACCAGTATTCTATGCGATGATTTTCAGAATAGACATATATCACGTTTCAAGTACTGGGTAAAAAATGGAAAAGGACCCCGGGAACTGGGGTCCTCTTAAAAAATTGTGCAGAATTTTAGTGTCCGCCGCAGCCACAGCTACCTGAGCCACAGCCGCCACCGGAGCCACCGCAGCCGGTGACCTCAGTGGGGATAACGGCAGCAGTCAGCATGACTTTGCCAGACAACACGCTGTCACGGGCAGGTAGTTCTGGTGCATCAGGAAGGCACACATCAAAAGCGAAGAGGCCATCAACTGTTGCGTGGATAAAACGCTGGCCGGTAAGAGTGTTGGTGCGGTACTCCGCAGACAACACGCGTGCGGAAAACTCTGCGGATGCGTCCGGGATGACAGCGCCGCTGCCGCTGGCAATCTTCTCTGCACCTTCAGAAACCAGCATGCCGACAGTTTCGCCACCATTGCGGATGTAAGCATCTGCATTGTCGTGGACCTCAACATCAATGCCCAGGGCAGTAATGCGGATCTGCTGCCAGCGCTGCACTGGTTCATCAACAAGCAGTGGGCCTTGAGCAAGGTTGCAGGTAATGGTGGCAACAGGGGTGCCGAAAGGATCGATGATATCGACCAGGGACAGCACATCATTGATCATGCTGACGTGGCCGTAAGCGACTGTTGCGGAGTTAAAGCCGGCGAAGGTGGCAAAAGGCTCGACAGCCAGAATGTTAATTTGGGCGCCGGAATCATCCGAGAACTGGATGAGCTGGCCGCCACGGACCTCGCCTGTTACCTCGAGACGCTGTGAAGCAATTGCTGCTTCCACTGCATCTTGCCACTTGGCGAAATCCATACCGATTGTCTTCAGATCGCTAGTCATGGCGATTAGTCTAACTCCCTTAACAGGCAATAGTCACTTTTCCTACACGTGAGAAATTGCCCCCGCGTTGATGGAATAGAGCGCTCAATTTAGGTGTTTATGGTGGCTTGATCGCTCACGGCGTTGCCCGACACCTAGCCTTGGCGACAGCAGACGTGAAACAATAGATAAACAATGGATGAAAAGAAAAACTTAAGTCATGATGAACTTCTCGCTCAGGCCTTCCGCGGTCACAAAAATACCGTGCGCCCAGGATCTGACGAGACCTCAGGTTTTGATCTCAGTGGTTTTATCCGAGCTGAAGAACCATCAACTGGTGATCTCGACCTAGAGGCCCGCGATGCCCAACGTCGCCGGGACACCGAAATCCACGCTGATGAAGCAGCAGATGGCTACGAGGTTGAGTACCGAAAGCTGCGACTTGAGCGCGTTATCTTAGTGGGCGTGTGGACCGAAGGTACCACCGCAGAAATTGACGCCAGCCTTGCGGAACTTGCAGCGTTGGCTGATACCGCCGGCGCTGAGGTTATTGAAACGCTGTACCAAAAGCGCGATAAACCAGATCCTGGAACCTACATTGGTTCCGGCAAGGTTCGGGAGTTAAAGGAGATCATCGAAGCCACTAGTGCAGATACCGTGGTGTGCGATGGTGAACTTAGCCCTTCCCAGCTCGTGGCATTAGAGCGCGAACTTGATATCAAGGTCATTGACCGCACCATGCTGATTCTGGATATCTTCGCCCAGCACGCTAAATCGCGCGAAGGTAAAGCCCAAGTCGCGTTGGCGCAGATGGAATACCTGATTAGCCGTGTGCGTGGTTGGGGTGGAAACCTCTCCAGGCAGGCCGGTGGTCGTGCAGGTTCTAATGGTGGTGTGGGTCTGCGTGGTCCAGGTGAAACCAAAATTGAAGCAGACCGCCGTCGTCTTCGATCGGATATGGCTCGCCTGCGCAGGGAACTTTCGGGGCTGGATACGTCGAGAAGCATTAAAAGAGCGCAACGCGCAGCCTCCCTGGTGCCGCAGATCGCCATCGCTGGCTACACGAACGCCGGCAAATCTTCGCTGATTAACGCGATGACCGGCGCGGGTGTGCTGGTGGAGAACGCGCTGTTCGCCACGCTTGATCCAACAACCAGAAAAGCCGAGCTTGCCGACGGCCGACACGTCGTGTTCACGGACACCGTCGGCTTTGTGCGACACCTGCCGACCTCTCTGGTTGAGGCGTTCAAATCTACGCTGGAAGAAGTCGTGGAGGCGGACCTCATGCTGCACGTGGTGGATGGATCCGATCCGTTCCCGCTGAAGCAGATCGACGCTGTGAACACCGTGATTAGCGATATTGTGCGATCCACCGGTGCGGTGCCACCACCAGAGATCATCGTGGTGAACAAAATTGACCAAGCTGATCCGCTGACGCTGGCAGAACTACGCCACGCCGTCGACGATGTGGTGTTTGTCTCTGCGCTGACAGGGGAGGGAATTAAGGAGCTGGAAGCTCGCATCGAACTATTCCTCAACTCCAGGGACGCGCACCTACTGCTGAAAATCCCGTTCACCCGTGGCGATATTGTGTCCCGCCTGCACCAGCATGGCACCGTTCTCAGCGAAGACTACGCCGAAGACGGCACCTTGATGGATGTGCGTATCCCCACCCAATTGGCCCAAGAGCTGCAGAGTTACGTTGTAGAACCCACCTCTGCCTAACTGTCGATTTCCCAAGAGCCCCCTTGGGAGTCGATAATTAGTGCTCGTGACTTCAACATGGGGATGGACCGTCCACGGAGACGGCAAAAAGATCGAACCCGGCGCAGTTGTCGCTCCTAAAGAGCGCCTGAGCTGGGGGCGCACAATTGGAATCGGTATGCAGCACGTGATCGCCATGTTCGGCGCCACGCTCCTGGTTCCCACACTCACCGGATTTCCGGTCAACACCACACTTTTATTCTCTGGTCTGGGAACAATCCTGTTCCTGTTGATCACCAGAAACCGACTACCCTCGTACCTGGGTAGTTCTTTTGCTTTCATTGCACCTTTAACCGCAACCCAAGTCCATGGCATTGGCGTGCAGATCGGTGGCATTCTTGTCGCAGGTCTCGTGCTCGTCGCCATTGGATTTGTGGTGAAAGCAGCGGGCAAACGCGTTATTGATGCTGTCATGCCACCCGCTGTCACCGGTGCGATCGTGGCACTCATCGGCCTGAACCTGGCACCAACCGCGGCAGGAAACTTCTCCAGCCAACCACTGGTTGCCACGGCGACCCTCTTTGCCATTTTGATCGCTACCGTTGCAGGCCGCGGAATGATTGCTCGCCTGGGCATTTTGATCGGTGTGGTGATCGGCTGGGTTTTCGCAGCTATCACCGGCAACCTCTCAGAAGGCGCAGCAGACACCATCCGTGAAGCAGCATGGTTCGGACTGCCACAGTTCCACAAGCCGGAATTCCAGCTCTCTGCCATTTTGGTGACACTGCCAGTCATCATCGTGCTCATCGCTGAAAACGTCGGCCACGTCAAAGCAGTCTCAGAGATGACAGGGGAGGACCTCGACGACCTCGCCGGCGACGCACTTATCGCAGACGGATTCGGCACCACCCTCGCAGGTGCCTTCGGCGGATCCGGCACCACCACCTACGCAGAAAACATCGGCGTCATGGCGGCCACCCGCGTATATTCCACCGCTGCGTACTGGGTTGCCGCGTGCACTGCCATCGCCCTTGCCTTCATCCCCAAATTCGGTGCACTGATCTTCACCATCCCCGCCGGCGTGCTGGGTGGGGCATGTTTGGTTCTTTACGGCCTAATCGGTATGCTCGGCATTCGTATCTGGCAAGACAACAAGGTCAACTTCAACAATCCAGTGAATCTGACCATGGCTGCCGTTGCTTTGGTTGCAGGCATTGGTAACCTCACCCTCACCGTTTTCGGAGTCACTCTTGAAGGCATCGCATGGGGCTCTGTAGGCATCATTGTGCTGTACCCAATCATGAAGCGCCTGTACCTTTCCATTGGGGAAGGCAAGAACGCAAAGTTCTAGTACGCTGCTAAAGTATGCAGCTTGGCCCGCACGGTTTCCGCGTGCGGGACGTGTTCATTTCTGTATAGGAAAACTACCTTGATCGTTGATACCCAGTTTGAGAAGATCCCTGCTCACGACGTCGTGGGCATCCGGGTAATCCTTTCCTCTGAGGATCTCCCTGAGCTCTTTAAACGCGGCTACGCGGAAGTAAAGAAATTCCTCCGCCTAGAAGGCATCGAACCTAAAGGTCCTGCCCGCGCCTACTACTTTGGCGATGTCTCTGACACCGTAGACATCCTGATTGGTTTCCCCGTCAGCCCCGCGCAAGCAGAATCCCTGCGCCGCGGCGCATTGAGCCAATCCGGTGGCGACATCGATGACGTTGTCCTCCACCACTTCCGCGACATGAAAACCATGCACAGCCGCCACTCCGGCCCCTTCGATGGAGTCGAGCGCGTCTGGGACGAAATCCTCGATGAAGTCGAAGACCTCGGATGCACTCTGCCATCCAGCAGCATCGGTTGGGAAGAATACATCGAGGGCCCAGCCACCGCTGATACCTGCGACCAACTGGCCTCTGAAGTTTATGTTCAGGTGTGCCAAGCACCGGTGAAGTCTGCATAAAGATTCACCCGGAATTTCCCCTATCCCTACGCTTTGATCCGCGTTGGGGTAGGGGATTTTTCTTATTTGGGGGAGTGGGTGGGTCCTTTTTTGGAGGCTGTACTTACTTCTGTACTTTCGGCACCAAGATTTCGGCAAAATGATGGCCAAAACCAGGAAATCTTGGTGTCGAAAGTACAACGAGGTTAAGGGAATTAACCCGAGGGCCCAGATCTAACGGTGAGCTGCCAACATGAGGGGTGGTCGAAGCACTTCGACCCTGGAGACTGGGCAAAACCAGCCCACACTGCCCACGGACCTCGAAAAGAGGACCCGTGGGCATTCCTGTCTGGTTTACAGGCCTCAAAACCGGTCACAGCTGCCCACGAAACTCGATTTCGAGATCCGTGGGCACTCTCGTTTGGTTGCTGTAGCAACCTGCCTCAAAGCCCGGAAATTTAGCCCGCTCAGAATCGCTTCTCAGGCCTTGAATGCACGAATCCCTCACATGTTACCCATCGGGGATTTCTAGGCCCGCAAATCGGCACACAGAGCATCATGCATCAATCACACTATCGGGCACACAAAAACAACTAAAAACAATCAAACCCACAAAAGCAAAAGGCGGTACCACATCCAAATCGGATGCGGCACCGCTTTTAACAAGCTTCTAACGAGCTTTTAACAAGCAGAGCGTTGTTTACTCAGCGTCAAGGTCCTGTGCGATAAGCGCAGCGATCTTCTCAACAGCTTCAGCGTTGTCGGAGGTGACGGTAACTTCGTTGCCGTGCTCTGCGCCCAGCGCCATGATCATGAGGGAAGAGGACGCGTCGGTCTCTTCGTCATCATCGGAGCCAACCAGGGTCAGCAAGATTTCGTCGTCGTACTCAGCAGCCGCTTCAGCGATGATGGATGCTGGACGTGCGTGCAGGCCAACGGAGGAACCGACGGTTACAGTCTTGGAAGCCATGGAAAGTGTCCTTTCGTGTTGCTACGCCGTTAATCCGAACGGATTAGGGCGCAGCGATTTGTTAGTTAAACCCCCCAAGGGAGGGGATTTAATGTCGATCTCACTTTAGTCTAGTGAGACATTGTTCGTTTTGCCACGTTACCGGAAGCAAAAACAATGTCCGACCAGACATCGGGTCAAGGTCCGATTATGCGTTTACAGCTGCTTGTTGTGCTTCTTGCTTCGCGACTTCTGCAGCGACGGCCTTGTTTGGCCAGAACTGCTTCAGTGCGATGACAACGATGGTGGACACGATGGTGCCTGCTGCAAGTGCGATGAGCCAGCCCCACCATGGTTCGATTGCCCAGACCACGAAGATACCGCCGTGTGGAGCCCGAGAGCCGACGCCCAGTGCCATGGAGATTGCACCAGTGGTTGCACCGCCAGCCATCATTGCTGGGATCACACGGAATGGGTCAGCTGCGGCGAATGGGATGGCACCTTCGGAGACGAATGCCAGGCCAAGCAGCCAGGAAGACTTGCCGTTTTCTTGCTCTGCTGGGGTGAACAGCTTCTTGCGCAGCAGGGTAGCAATGGACAACGCGATTGGTGGGACCATGCCAGCTGCCATGATCGCGGCCATGATTTCCATGGAAGCTTGGTCGCCGGTAGACAGGCCTGCGGTACCAAAGAGGTAGGCTGCCTTGTTTACTGGTCCGCCGAGGTCGAAACACATCATGAGGCCCAAGATGATACCCAGCAAGATGGCGGAGCTTCCGGACATTGACGATAGCCAGTCCTGCAAACCAGTCATGATGGATGCGAGTGGGCGACCCAGCAGGAGGTACATGACGAGACCAACAACCACTGAGGTAAGTAGCGGGATGATGACCACAGGCATCAGTGACTGCACCACGCGTGGCACCTTCCAGGAGCCAATCCACAGGGCAATGAGACCAGCCAAGATACCGGTAACCAGACCACCAATGAAGCCAGCGCCGATGGTGACGGAGATGGCGCCACCGACGAAGCCCGGCGCGATGCCTGGGCGTCCAGCAAGTGCGTATGCGGTGTAGCCAGACAGGGCTGCCACGATGAAGCCCATGGCTGCTTGGCCGGTGGCGAACAGGACTGCGCCGAAGTACAACAGGAAGCCTGAACGCTCGAAGGTCATGGCCACGCCGTCAACATCGACGGTGTTGCCTGGCAGGTTGGTCAGAGAGAACTGGGTGGCGATTGCTTGCCAGCCGTTCGCCATGTCGTATCCACCGAATGCGAAGCCGAGAGCCAACAGGAGGCCGCCGGCAGCTACGAATGGAACCATGTAGGACACGCCGGTCATGACTGCCTGCTGGATGCGCTTGCCCCAGCCGAGCTTCTCGCCGGTGGTTTCAGCAGATGCCGCGACACCGGAACCGGAAACCTTGCGGGCGTTTGGGTTCTTGGAGGCTGCGATGGCCTCGTCGATCATCTTGGCTGGCTCATTGATCGCGCGCTTGACGCCGGATTCAATGACTGGCTTGCCAGCGAAACGCTCGCGGTCTTTAACTCCCACGTCGGTGGCGAAGATGACGGCGTCGGCAGCTTCGATGATCTTCGGATCGACTGGGGTGACAGCGGAAGAGCCCTGAGTCTCCACAACGAGTTCCACATCATCGCGGCCTTCCGCGTTTTGCGTCAGGGAATCCGCAGCCATGTAGGTGTGTGCGATACCGGTTGGGCATGCGGTGATTGCCACGATACGAGTAACGCTTGTCGACGCCGCCCCACTCTCAGCAACCGCCGCCGCAGCCGGAGCTGCAGCTGGCTCGGTGGTTTTTGGTGCTGGGTTGAGCACGGCATCGACAACGTCGACGATTTCCTGCTCGGTGGTGGCTTCCTGCAGAGCCTTGATGAAATCCTTCTTCACCAAGGAGCGAGCAAGCTTGGACAGGATCTTCAGGTGCTCTTTGCCGCCGCCAGCAGGTGCTGCAATGAGGAACACCAAGTTGGCATCGCCATCAGGTCCGCTGAAGTCCACACCCTTGCTCAGGCGAGCAAAGCCCAAGGTAGGGACAGATACGGCTTCGGAACGGCAGTGGGGGATAGCAACTTGACCAGGAACGCCGGTGCCGGACTTTGCTTCACGATCCAGCGCGTCTTTGGCAAGGGCGTCGGCGGAGGAAGCTCGGCCAGCGTCGAAAATAACAGTGGCAAGGTTGTTGATGACATCCGTGGTGGAGTCGCCGAAATCGACATCCAGCCGGACAAGCGAGGAATTATTTACGCTATTCATGCTGATTCTTTCAATCCTTTGACTTGGGTGACCGTTGCACCAGCTGTGGCGAGTTGGTCAGGACGAGGAATGGTAGTGCCAGGAAGAGACGCCGCAGTCGAGCCGTAAGACACGGCATTCAGCAGAGATTCCTCCAGTGTTTTCTTCTGGGAACGTGCCATAACAAAACCTGCAAGAGCACAGTCTCCAGCTCCAACGGTGGATACAACATCAATCTTTGGAGAAGTAGCAGTCCACGCACCTTCTGCGTTGACCAACACCGCTCCTGCGGCACCCAAGGTGACAAGCACCTGTTCGATGCCACGGTTAACCAGTACGTCCGCAGCTGCGATGATGGCGTCGTAATCGCCTTGCGCAGCACGCGCCTCCAGCTCTTCACCATCAGTGTTAGCCAGCTGGCCCAGTTCCAGACCATTTGGCTTAATCAGGTTCGGAGCAGCGCCAGGTGTATCCAAGCTCTCGCCCAACGCCATCAGTGGCTTGTCTGAGGTATCGACAGCCACGCGAACGTCAGGGCGTGCTGAATGGATCAACGCGGTGAGACGCGCGTACCAGTCAACTGGTGCCCCTGGTGGCAGCGAGCCCGCCAGGACAACCCAGGTGACTTCGGGGCGGAGCGCGTCGATAAGCACCTTTTCCAAGCTACGGAGCTTCTGCTCGCTGAGCGGCGCGCCGGGGCCGTTGAGCTTGGTGGTGGTGCCGTCCGGTTCGGTGACTGTGGTGTTGGTGCGGACGTTCTTGTTGATCACAACAGTTTCCACGGGCAAGCCGATGTCGCGGACCAGTGGGACGAAGGGGTCGAGCTTGCCGGCTGGGAACACAGCCAAGGTTTCAAAGCCCGCAAGCAAGACAGCGTGGGCGACATTGATGCCTTTACCACCTGCGACAGCGGTGACGGAATCAAGTCGTTGGACGGATCCACGGGAGAGCTCTTCGCCGAGCGACAGCGTGGAATCAATACTCGGGTTTGGGGTGAATGTGATGATCATGGGGTTACCACCTGAAAGTTGTGGTCGGGCAAAACTGGAAAATCTAGCGTGTGGTCATCGGTAACAAGGGCATCAAAATCAGCCAAGGTGGAAAAAGGGTGCTTCAAAAGTTGAAGTTCTTGATCTTGGGGAGATCTCGGGCTGAGAACAGCAACTGTGAAAGCCGCGTTTTTGATCATGGCTTGCTTGATGGGAATCGTCTCCGGGAAAAACGTGCACAGACTTGTATCGGATTGAATCGCATCAACCTCCACGAAGGCGATATCAGCGCGCAACTGCGAAATCATGTCTACTGCCGTGGACCCAATGATTGAAGAACAATTACCGTGAACCTGCCCGTGCAGCACCACCGTGGAGGTGGCATCTGTCGCGGACAAGGCAATCACAGCGCCGGGGGAACTTGTAACAACAGTCCACCTGGCATCTTCTGGAGGATCCCCCAACACCGTGGCAATCGCCGTGCACGCTAAACCTGAATCCAGGAAAATGCTGCGTGCTAGAGGTGTGATGAGGGAAACTGCAGTTTCTGCAAGTTCTAAAACACGGGGTTCCGGTGGCATTCCTTTACCCAAGGCAGGTTTCAGCCGAGGGGGAGACGTACCCATGGGCTCTGGGCTAATGGCGCCACCGTGAACTCGTTGCAACAAACCCAGTGACTCCATGATCCGAAGATCACGTCGCACTGTTTCGGTTGTCACATGGAAATGCTCGGCTAAATCTCCTACAGACACCGCACCAGTTGGTGCCAGTAAAGAAGCAATTGCATGCTGTCTTTCCGTTTGGCTGACCATGCTTAACCTCGCTGATGTTGGAGTTGGTGTTGACGTGGAAGAAATTTTGTTCAAGCGGGAAACTGGTTTTTGACCAGTGTTGTTTTGGTTCCGATTGTGGAAGAACCGTATGAAGTTATTAAAAGTGCTGGTTAAAGCGGAAAATCTAAAATAAATCGAGCGGAAAACACATGATGTGGCCTCAGTCACTATGATGGAGAAGGTGTTAAATCTCCTTCAAATGCATTGATAAGCTGGTGGAATATCAACTTGTGACGATGGTCTCAACGTATGAAATATGGTGATCGCTTAACAACACGCTATGTTGATATGTGTTTGTTTGTCAATATCCAAATGTTTGAATAGTTGCACAACTGTTGGTTTTGTGGTGATCTTGAGGAAATTAACTCAATGATTGTGAGGATGGGTGGCTACTGTGGCTGATGTGAATCAAGACACTGTACTGAAGGGCACCGGCGTTGTCGGTGGAGTCCGTTATGCAAGCGCGGTGTGGATTACCCCACGCCCCGAACTACCCCAAGCAGGCGAAGTCGTCGCCGAAGAAAACCGTGAAGCAGAGCAGGAGCGTTTCGACGCCGCTGCAGCCACAGTCTCTTCTCGTTTGCTTGAGCGCTCCGAAGCTGCTGAAGGACCAGCAGCTGAGGTGCTTAAAGCTACTGCTGGCATGGTCAATGACCGTGGCTGGCGTAAGGCTGTCATCAAGGGTGTCAAGGGTGGTCACCCTGCGGAATACGCCGTGGTTGCAGCAACAACCAAGTTCATCTCCATGTTCGAAGCCGCAGGCGGCCTGATCGCGGAGCGCACCACAGACTTGCGCGACATCCGCGACCGCGTCATCGCAGAACTTCGTGGCGATGAAGAGCCAGGTCTGCCAGCTGTTTCCGGACAGGTCATTCTCTTTGCAGATGACCTCTCCCCAGCAGACACCGCGGCACTAGACACAGATCTCTTTGTGGGACTTGTCACTGAGCTGGGTGGCCCAACGAGCCACACCGCGATCATCGCACGCCAGCTCAACGTGCCTTGCATCGTCGCATCCGGCGCCGGCATCAAGGACATCAAGTCCGGCGAAAAGGTGCTTATCGACGGCAGCCTCGGCACCATTGACCGCAACGCGGACGAAGCTGAAGCAACCAAGCTCGTCTCCGAGTCCCTCGAGCGCGCTGCTCGCATCGCCGAGTGGAAGGGTCCTGCACAAACCAAGGACGGCTACCGCGTTCAGCTGTTGGCCAACGTCCAAGACGGCAACTCTGCACAGCAGGCTGCACAGACCGAAGCAGAAGGCATCGGCCTGTTCCGCACCGAACTGTGCTTCCTTTCCGCCACCGAAGAGCCAAGCGTTGATGAGCAGGCTGCGGTCTACTCAAAGGTGCTTGAAGCATTCCCAGAGTCCAAGGTCGTTGTCCGCTCCCTCGACGCAGGTTCTGACAAGCCAGTTCCATTCGCATCGATGGCTGATGAGATGAACCCAGCACTGGGTGTTCGTGGCCTGCGTATCGCACGTGGACAGGTTGATCTGCTGACTCGCCAGCTCGACGCAATTGCGAAGGCCAGCGAAGAACTCGGCCGTGGCGACGACGCCCCAACCTGGGTTATGGCTCCAATGGTGGCTACCGCTTATGAAGCAAAGTGGTTTGCTGACATGTGCCGTGAGCGTGGCCTAATCGCCGGCGCCATGATCGAAGTTCCAGCAGCATCCCTGATGGCAGACAAGATCATGCCTCACCTGGACTTTGTTTCCATCGGTACCAACGACCTGACCCAGTACACCATGGCAGCGGACCGCATGTCTCCTGAGCTTGCCTACCTGACCGATCCTTGGCAGCCAGCAGTCCTGCGCCTGATCAAGCACACCTGTGACGAAGGTGCTCGCTTTAACACCCCGGTCGGTGTTTGTGGTGAAGCAGCAGCAGACCCACTGTTGGCAACTGTCCTCACCGGTCTTGGCGTGAACTCCCTGTCCGCAGCATCCACTGCTCTCGCAGCAGTCGGTGCAAAGCTGTCAGAGGTCACCCTGGAAACCTGTAAGAAGGCAGCAGAAGCAGCACTTGACGCTGAAGGTGCAACTGAAGCACGCGATGCTGTACGCGCAGTGATCGACGCAGCAGTCTAAACCACTGTTGAGCTAAAAAGCCTCAAATTCCTGTGTGGGAATTTGAGGCTTTTTGCGTGGTCTAAAGCGATTTGATGACCACGTGCTCCGCCCGAAGCTTATCGGGTGTGGGAATGTAGTTGTCCCACTCACTGCCTTCAGCGTTGGCGTAAGCAACCGCGTTGATCACGCTGTCCTCAGTGGATTTTCCATCATTGGATGCTGCCAAGAATCCTGCAGTAAAAGATTCCCGCCAATTCACGCCCTGCTTACCAGGGGTGCTGTCGTAGCTGGCTAACAGTGATTCAGACTCGGAAACATACAAAGATTCCGTCCGCTTGTTGGTAACCAACACCTCGGTGACACCGCTATCAATTAAAGCGCGCGCTGCCGCCACAGTCGGGGAGAGATCTCCCTCTACCCATGGACCTCTCAAGGTTTTGGGTTCTAATCCAGTGGCAATTTCGATTTCTTCCGCAGCCACAATCAGCGCATCCGGGGACGTAGCTGCAAGCTGTCGAATAACCGCACGCAACGCAGCACCAGTTGCTGCGATAGCTACCTTCACATGAGGGTGGTACAAGCGAAGTGATCTCACCACATCCACAAACCACGCAGCAGGCGCGATAGACGGCAAATTGCCACCCAACAACACCCACGCGGCATCTTCGGCTCGACGCACCACTAGATCACGAAGAATTGCCAACTGGGACACATCCAAAGGCATGGGGGAGTCTTTGAACTTAGTCTCATTGCCCTCTGCATCACGCATGGTCAAATGCATGGGGATGGGACCTGCCACCGGAATAATTTCATGAGGCAACCCAGCAAACGTCACCAGGCGCATGTAATGAGAGATTTCTGGAGCGGGAAAAACTGCAAAAGTTTCATTGCCGCCATAAAACAAGGTGGCAGCCACACCGGTGCCAAAACCACCGGCAACAGTGGAAACCTGCCGGATTTTGTTTGCTTCGCCAATTTCGATGGTGCCGTCAAGCTCATTGGTGCTCAACAGATACGGACTTGCAGTGACTGTAAGAATCATTCTGCAATCACAACTTCTACATCGCGTTCTCGCAACTGCTCAACGAAACTTGCTGGTGCACCCGCATCGGTGACCACCACATCGATATCGCTGATTGCGCCAAAGCTCACGAGGTAGTCGGTGCCCATCTTGGTGGAGTCACACAACACCACCACCTTGTGGGCGTTGGTGATCATCGCAGATTTCATGGCAGCCTCTTGGGAATCGGCCGTAGACAATCCGTGATCCAACGTCAACGCGTTGGTGCCGATGAACACTACATCCGCACGCATCAGCGCGAGAGTACGAAGCGCAGTGTCACCCACAACAGCCTGGGTGATCGCGCGAACGCTTCCTCCAAGCAGCTGGACATCATCAAGCCCGGCGTTGGCCAGATTAAGTGCGATGGGGAGGCAGTTGGTCACGATCGACCACTGCTTGGAGCTAGGATGCTCAGAAATGAGATCGGCCAAAGCAGTAACAGTAGTTCCCGCATCGAGGAACAGTCCGCCATGCTCAGCGGGCAGGAACTGCATCGCTGCCTTGGCAATGGAGTACTTTGCTGACGATGCAGACCTGAAACGAGTATCCAAGCTCAACTCTGTGGTTTGGAAAGATTGGGTGGCTACTGCGCCACCGTGAACGCGGTGAACAATTCCCTCGCGGTCTAGCACCGCAAGGTCTCGTCGAATCGTCTCTGCAGTGACATCGAATCGGCCCGCTAATTCTGTGACATTTACACGTCCCTCAACTGCCGTTAATGAGGCAATCTGTCGACGGCGCTCCTCTGCGTACATGTCACTCCTTAAAGCAAAAAGCCAATTTACTAAATATGTCCGAATTTCTTACCCATTGTCTCACTGTCCAACGCCCAAAAGCCTCATTTGGTTGCCGGCGGAGGGGTGAAATCGGGAGTCAATCAAAAAAACCGGGCAGCGTTTTTCTATTGTCCGGCCCAGAATTTTCGAAAACCCACAGGTAAACTCACTTTCTAGATCAGCAAAAACTTATTTGCCCGATTACCCCCGAATGTGGCTATATAAAGCAAAACCCGCCACGATATGTGAGAACACATACTGTGGCGGGAACCTGAAAAGCGACTTAAAGCTTGCGCATCACGGAAACAACCTTGCCCATGATTTCTGCATTCTCAGCAGGAATTGGGGCAAACGTATCGTTGTGTGGCAGGAGCCAGATGCCAGATGAATCCTTGTGGAATTCCTTCACGGTGGCTTCACCGTCAATCATTGCCGCGACGAACTCGCCCTGCTCAGCGACCGGCTGGGAACGAACAACAACCCAGTCGCCGGTGAGGATGCCAGCATCCCTCATGGACTCGCCAACAACCTGGAGCATGAACAAGTCACCGTCTCCGACGATTTCTGCGGGGAGTGGGTAGTACTCTTCGATGTTCTGCTCAGCGGTGATCGGGCTACCAGCGGCAATTTTGCCCACCACTGGGACAAATGAGGTCTGGCCAGCTAACTCAGGATCATGGACCCCGGCCTGAGGGGCCTTGCTCTTTGCCTGTGTAGCAGCCTTGGAGGAACGGCTTTCAGTTTCTGGAAGGTGGCGAACATCCACCGCGCGAGGCTTATTAGGGTCCCTGCGCAGGAAGCCCTTCTTCTCTAGCTCTTTAAGCTGGTAAGCAACGGAAGAAGTGGATTGAAGTCCTGCAGCATCACCAATTTCCCTAATGCTTGGTGGATAACCCCTCAAAACCACAGCATCTCGGATAACCTCTAAAATCCTGCGCTGCCTATCTGACAAACTTGCTGGATCTGGTTTTCCGTTGGGCAAGGTCTTAACTGTGCGGCTACCGCGACTGCCTCGTGCACCTGCTGGCTTCTTTTCGATTGCCATCTTCCGTTCCCTTCCTCTCATTGTTTGCCCGTTAAAGCACTAAAAACTCTGTTCGCTTCCATGTTCACTCTTGATGAGGGTTCATCCAGTGTGAACTTCTGAAGCTGAATGCTGAGCTATTCGAACCTCTGTCAGTATTTCTAGTTTCCAACCATACAGGTTTTCCTGCGGAAATGGTACGAGTGTTCGAGATTTTTAAATCTTCTCTAGACAACGTTCGAACGGGGTGCTATAAATCGAACATAGAAACTTAGTCGAACATGTGAACGGTATTGGTGTTCGAACGTGTCGTGGCTAAAAGTTAAGATGTGGGCAAACAATTGAGGCGGGAGTTTTGAAATGACTGTTTATGCGGGTAAAGAGCTAGATTCACGTAAGCTGCGTCAAGGTGTGGTCGTACCTTCCGCTGCTGTCTGGATGGGGGAAGGCGCCGGTCTTAAATCAGCTAATAAGAGGCATGTTCGAACGATTGACTGTTCGAATGGAGATCGTTTTCATCAGCCATCAAGTCTTCGCATTCTTCCACACGGTGAAAGAAATTATCGAACATCACAGCAACAGGTGCGTGAACAAGACCCAGAAAACACCACAGGTGGCAATAGTGACGCGCGTTCGATTAAAGAATCCCTCAAACAATGGGCGGGCGGAGGACTGTTTGGGCTGGTTATTTTCGCCGGAATTTTGCTCTCCCAATCAGGGGAAGAAGAAGTGAGCCAGAACTACTACGAAACCCAGATGGTGGGTGTCAGTCTCGGGCGCTAATCGGGAATAGATCAATGCTGGCATAAACTAAAGGCACAACAGCCGATTCACTTATTTTTAGGCGAATGCTTGAAGTCGAAGTAAGTGAGGGGGAGAGGATCCGTTAGTGTACTGCCCATTTTGCCAACATGATCATTCAAAAGTCATTGACTCCCGCGTCATTGACGCCGGAAGCGCCATTCGCAGGCGCCGCGAGTGCAGCAAATGCGAAGGCCGTTTCACCACCATCGAAAAAGCTGTTCTCCTCGTTGTTAAAAGAAACGGCGTCACTGAACCGTTCAGTCGAGAAAAAGTAGTCACCGGTGTCCGTCGTGCATGCCAAGGCCGCGACGTATCAGATGACGCGTTGAAACGCCTAGCTCAGCAAGTGGAAGAAACAGTCCGCAGCAACGGAAGCTCTCAAGTACGCGCTAACGATATTGGTTTAGCCATTCTCGATCCACTGAGAGAACTCGACGAGGTAGCGTACCTACGCTTTGCCTCTGTGTATAAGTCTTTTGACAGTGCTGACGACTTTGAAAAAGAAATCCGCCTCATGCGCAGACGCGGAAGGGACTAGCAGACACAAAGTCTTAACTAGTCCCTCATCTCAAGCAGTGCTTATCGAAGCTTGGCAATAGCCTTCTGGATTCTCTGCGCCGATACAGGTCGGGGAGTGCCTAACCGCTGTGCAAAGAGGCTGATCCTTAGTTCCTGAATCTGCCAGGCAATATCCTTGGCTTCCTTGGTGTTGGCTCGCGCAGCGGGTAGCTTACTGAGCTGTTTCTCCAGCTGCTCTTCAACGAAGTTCACTTCATCTTGACGGTCGGCGTCACGATCCGGATTTTGGTTCATCTCTTCTAGGCGAATCGTCAACGCCTGCAGATACCTCGGAAGGTGCCTCAACCTACTGATGCCGTGAATGCTGATGGCCTGCTTTGGCAAGAGGAAATCCAACTGGGCGGTCATATCGTCAATGGCAGGTCCAGACCAGGACTCCAGCTCTGACACAACGGATGCATAGTGAACCAATGCTGGGGCTAGCTCAACGACAGTTCGACGAACAACTCCTGGTGTTTCCGGCTTCACCTTGGCTAGAAGAACGTCGAACTCTTCCGGTGAACGCACAGCTCCGCCGTGTTCAAACATCAAATCGCGAATTGCGGCGATACGGGCATCAGAAACCAGTCCTTCGGCACCGCCGTGGGGATAGTTGTCCACTGCGACTCGTTGTTGCAAGGGTAGTCCCTTGACCATTTGCTTTGTGGATACTTCAATCTCACGCATCAACAGTGTCAATGTTGCGGTGATCATCGAGGCATCAGCAGCAGCCTTGGTGGGCATGACCTTGACGGATACGCCAGTCGGGGTGACAACCAAGGCGGGGTACGCGGTGACGGACTGTCCATCGACAGTGGTCTCGATTTCTTCATCGATGGTGCCCAAGGTATCTGTGGTCCACTGCGTAGTTTCATCTTGTTCGGATGCCTTAGCAACGCTAGAAACAGATGCCCTGATTTGGTTCGCGCGGCGTTTCTTTAGTGCTTCGAGGTCACGGTCGCGGTCGATGATCTTGCCACGACGATCTACTGCTGCATAGGAAATGCGCAGGTGATCGGGGAGTTTGGCAGGATCGAAATCAGAGGCGTTGATTCCTTGGCCGCCCAGGGTATGGAGTGCATCGGCAAGTTGGGTGGTCAGTGGTGTCATGTAGGGACGCAGTAACGGCAAGACCCGCTCGGCGAAATCCGGGGCAGGGACAACGGTGCGTCGTAAAGCCTTAGGCATGGTGCGGATTAACTCGGTCACCAAATCAAGCCTTAAGCCTGGAACTAGCCAATCGAAGCCTTCGGTATCAAGTCCACCCAGCACTGGAATGGGGATGAGGACTGTGACGCCGTCATCGCGGTGGCCGGGTTCGAAGTGGTAGCTGAGATCGAAGATCAGGCTGCCTTTAATCCACTTGTCGGGGAAGGCTTCTTCGTTAACGCCGTCAGCGTCTTCGTTGATCAGACTATCTGGGTCGAAATCGAGAAGATCTGGTGTGACGCGTGATGTTTTCTTCCACCAGGAATCGAAATTGCGGGTGGTGGTGGCGTTGCTTGGAAGCTTGGCATCGTAGAAATCAAACAGGGTGTCTTCATCTACGACGATGTCGCGGCGACGCGCCTTGGCTTCAAGTTCTCCGATTGCCTCCAATTTGGCCACGTTGTCGTGGTAGAAGCGGTGGTGAGTGGACCAATCGCCTTCGATGAGGGCATGGCGGATGAACATATCGCGCGCAGCCACGGGATCAACCGTGTGGTAGGGAACTACCTTGTCGGCAACAATTGTCACACCGTAGAGCGTTGATTTGCGGTGCACCATGGCAGCGCCACGCTTTGAGGACCAATACGGTTCAGAGTATTGGTGCTTGAGCAATGGGCCGGCTGCTTTTTCCACCCACTCTGGTTCAATCTTGGCTACATCGCGAGCCCACAAACGTGAGGTTTCTACCAATTGGCCAGCCATGATGAACTGTGGCGGCTTCTTGGTTAGCGCAGAACCAGGAAAGACCAAGAATTTGGTACCTCTGGCTCCAGTGAATTCTTTGCTCTCACCATCACGGGAACCGATTTGCGAGAGCAGACCGGTGAGCAAGGATTGGTGAATGATGTCAGGGCTGGCGGTGCCTGCAACCTGCTCCTTCTTTGCCCAACCAAGTTGCTGGCCAATCTGCTCTAATTGGCGCACCAAATCCCACCACTCGCGGATACGCATGTAGTGGAGGAATTCTTTTTTCATCTGCTTGCGGAAGGAATTGCCGCTGCTTTGATTGCGCTGATCGGCGATGTACTCCCACAGTTTCAAAAAGCCTAAGAAATCTGAGGTGGTGTCCTTGAACCTAGCGTGGGCTTGATCAGCTTGGGCTTGGAATTCCAGGGGGCGTTCGCGAACATCTTGAATCGTCAGAGCGGACACAATGACCATGACAGAATGCAGGCAGCCTAGAGTGTTGGCTTCTACGAGCATGCGGGCCATGCGGGGATCGACTGGGATGTTGGCTAAGTCTTTACCGATCTGGGTGAGCTGCGGTGAACCATCGGCTTGGGTGTCGTCGGTGAGTGCGCCCAACTCGTGGAGCAGCAAAATACCATCCCTGATGGAGCGTTGCTCTGGGGCTTGGACGAAGGGGAAATCATTAATATCGCCAAGACGCAGCGACGCCATGCGCAAAATAACGCTCGCCAAGTTGGTGCGCAGAATTTCCGGATCGGTGAACTCTGGGCGAGAGTTGAAATCATCTTCGGAATACAAACGAATCGCAATACCGTCTGCGACACGACCACAACGACCAGAACGCTGGTTTGCGCTGGCCTGGGAAATGTTCTCAATCGGAAGGCGCTGCACCTTGGTGCGCACTGAATAACGAGAGATACGCGCCGTACCGGTATCAACCACGTAGTGAATGCCCGGAACCGTCAGGGATGTCTCTGCGATATTGGTGGAAAGCACAATGCGTCGACCAGAGTGCGGGCTAAATACACGGTGCTGCTCCTGGTTGGACAGGCGGCCAAACAGGGGAGTGACTTCCACACCTTTCCAGCGTCGGGCCTCGATTGCCTCCATGGCATCGCGGATATCACGCTCACCGGCAAAGAAGCAGAGGATATCGCCGTCGCCTTCAGCCATGAGCTCTTCCAAAGCAGAACACAAGCCGTCAAGGGGATCGGTATCGATAATTTTATCGCCGTCTAATACCTCAAGTGGGCGATAACGGATCTCTACCGGGAAGGTGCGGCCGGAGACCTCGATAATTGGTGCTGGTTTTCCAGAAGCATCAGCAAAGTGCTCCGCGAAACGCTCAGGGTCAATCGTTGCGGAGGTAATAATGACTTTAAGATCAGGGCGCTTAGGCAACAACTGGCGCAAATAACCCAGAATGAAGTCAATGTTGAGGGAACGTTCATGCGCCTCATCGATGATGATGGTGTCATACGCATTGAGGAAACGATCCCGCTGCATTTCAGCAAGCAAAATACCATCCGTCATCAACTTCACGGATGTATGCGAGGAAACTCGATCATCAAAACGAATCGCATAACCCACCGATTCGCCGATGTCTTGC
Organism: Corynebacterium glutamicum ATCC 13032; assembly: GCF_000011325.1. Classification (NCBI taxonomy): domain Bacteria; kingdom Bacillati; phylum Actinomycetota; class Actinomycetes; order Mycobacteriales; family Corynebacteriaceae; genus Corynebacterium; species Corynebacterium glutamicum. The sequence goes on along the minus strand of NC_003450.3, from coordinate 2,031,899 downwards.
CCCAATTCATCGGCGATGCGCTCGGCGACGGTCCTAGCTGCTAATCGACGTGGCTGTGTGTGGCCAATGAGCCCACGCCGGCCACGGCCTAGGTCCAAACAAATCTTAGGAATCTGAGTCGTCTTACCCGAACCAGTCTCACCGGCGATAATAACCACCTGATTATCACGGATAGCCTCGGCGATATCATCGCGCCGGGAACTCACCGGAAGGTTTTCTGGGTAGGTGATAGACGGAATTAACTGGCTCTTTTCGTCGATAAGCAAGCGTGCCTTATCGATATCAGCCTTAATCGCACCAAGCGCCTTGGGCGCGCGGGCTTTGGACAGTCGGCGCCTAAACGTGCGCTCGTCGGAGAGGGATACGCCCTCTAAAAGTTCATACAGGGAAGCCTTTGATGGGGCAGTTTCAGAAGTAGTCATGACTAGGGGCTAATTCTACTTGTCTTTGCCGAAAGTCCAAGTGAAAGCAGCCCACGCGGTGCCAGGTAGTCTGGAGGTGAACTAATCACTATAGGGAGGGCGACGAAAAACAATGAGCCGCGACGACCAGACGAACAACAACGGTGAGGGCGACGACACATCGCGCGAGCAGTCCTGGGATCAATCCTGGCAGAACCTAAATAAGGATTCCCAGTACGGTCCGACCTCGCATCCGGAGGACGCGCCGGGAGGATTCCAGGGAAACGGCCAGGGTAACAGCCGGGGCAACGCTCAGGGCAATGGTCAGGGCAATGGTCAGGGCTTTGGCCCGGGTAATGCTTCGGGATATGGAGGCTACGGTCAGCCATACCCGCAGACTCCGTACCAGAATTCCTACCAAGGTTATGGCGCTACTTCACCGCAGAACGACGTGGCGCTGGAAGCGAGCAACGGCAAAGTCGACATCATGCGGGCGATTCGCTTCGGATTCAAAGCCACGTTTGCCAATCCAGCAGTGTGGATTTTGGGCACCGTCGGTCTTGGCCTTGCGTTCATGATTGTGAGTGGGTTGCTTGGCTACTTATCATTTTTGATCGACCCTAATGCGGGCACGACGACTTCTGGTTTTTCGGTTTCCGAGACCCTGTTGAACGTAGCTATCGGAATCATCACCTTCGCAATAACCATTTGCGTCATGCGCGGTGCACTGCTTTCTGTTGATGGACACAAAGTTCGCTTCGGTGATTTCTTTAAACCCATCAATGTTGGTCAAACAGTGATTCTGATGGTGGGGCTGGGTATCTTCGGCATCATCCTGGGCACCTTCACCACTTTTCTCACTCAAAATCTGGTGTCGTTTAATGACGCTGCCGGTACCGTTGAGGTCAATAACAGCGGTTTAGGCATGTTCTTCATCGTCTACCTGGTGTTGTTCTTCATCAATCCTCTGTACTCCTACTGGGTGTACTACACAGCTGATGGTCACCACACTGCAGGAAGCGCTGTTCAAACTGGTTTCAAGGACTCGCTGCGCAACTACCCAATGTTGTTGCTGTTCTCCCTGGTTGGCGGGTTTGCCACACTCATCATCGGTATTTTCACGATCGGTTTCGGCCTGATCATCGTGCTGCCAGTAATGATGCTGTCTACCGTTCATATTTACCGCCAGATCAGTGGTGGAAATATTCCGGTGGAGCGCCGCTAATGCAGTAGGCATTCTGCAATCAATAAAGCCCTTTCCCTTGAATCTCACGTTGGTGTGCATCAATGGAAAGGGCTTTTTGCTTGTAGCTGACTCTGGAAAACCTCTAGAAAAACTTACTGCGCTACCGCGACATTTTGCTTCAAGGTGATGCCAGTTGAGGCAGCAAGCGCGACGGCTTCTTGGAAAGCGCGCTGCAAAATGAGTGCAAACTGTTCGAACTCTTCGGCGCGAGAAGAAGAGGAACGGTACACCAATCCAATGCGGCGGTTTGCGGTGACATCAGAGTTGAAGTTGGCTGTTGCCAGTCCTGGTCGGGTGCATTCCCATGGGATTGCGCTGATTGGGACCAAGGTGGATCCAAGGCCGGCGACGACGAGCTGCATGACGGTGGTAAGGCTGGATGCGCGGGTGACAGCAGTAGTGGAGCTAATGGGGTTGATGTCTCCGCGGCGGCACAGGTCCACAATTTGGTCGTGGAGGCAGTGTCCGTCGTCGAGAAGCAGCAGATCGAGGTCTTCTAAGGCGGATAGTTCTAAGTCTTGGCGGCCGGCGAAGGGGTGATCGCTAGCTGTAACGACGATAAAGTCTTCGTCGTAGAGGGGGATTTCCTTCATGCCTGGTGCCTCAGAAGGCAGGGCCATCATGGCGACGTCGATGGCGCCGTCGCGCAGCAACGCGAGAAGATGCTTGGTTTGGTCCTCGACGATGTGAGGTTCCAGATCTGGATATTCTTCATCCACGATGGACAGCATTGACGGCAAAATGTAAGGAGCCGCCGTGGGGATGATGCCTACGGTCAACGGTCCAGTGAGCGAACCGTTGGCGCCCTTGGCGTGGGAGAGGAAAGACTCCGCCGCGTCAAGGGTGGATTTGGCGAATGGCAGCAACTTCTCGCCCGCTGGGGTGACAATGACCTTGCGGGTGGAGCGTTCAATCAGCTGAACTCCCAGGCCTGTTTCTAATGCGACAAGTGCCTGGGAGAGGGATGGCTGCGAAATGGACAGCTTGGTGGCAGCAGTACCAAAGTGCTTGCATTCTGCGATGGTGACAAAGGTGCGAAGCTGGGCGAGTGTGGGCCGGTACTCTTTATTGCTCATGCCTATAACTATAACGGTGAATGCACGAAAATAATAATGAAATCGCTGGGACAGTTTGACGGCGCCAAAGCGCCATAGGTAAAACCGCTCAAATCAGGCACCAGGCGTGCTTGCTTTTCGACGCAAACCCCTAGTTGTGGTCAATCGACAGCGATCCAAAACGCACCTCACCTGCATCATCAGAGGCATCAAGATCAATGGTGGCAACAAACGCGAAGGAATTATCACCTTCTGGATCCTTCACCACCTGACGCACCTCCCACATTCTTCCCGTGTGCTCTACCTTGAAGAACTCTGGTCCACGAGCTGCCGGGCCGGTATCAAGATCCGCATATTCATCAAAGTACGCATCCATCGCAGCACCGAAATCAGGAGCCTCATCCAGGTATTCAGTCATCTGACTAAGCTGATCTTCCTTTTCATAAGCAAATAGCTCCACAAGGCGGAACATGGCGTTGCGCACCATGATGGTAAATGCCCTGCGGTTGGCGGTAAGTGCTGTTGGGTCTTCCACGCCGAAGGCGAGCTCTCGTTCCAGCGCTTCCTTGCTGATCGGTGCTTCTGGATCCGCCATCTGAGCCCACTCATCCACCAGGGAGGAGTCGACCTGTTTGATCAGTTCGCCCAACCACACCACAACATCATCAAGTTCCTCGGTGCGAGCTTCCGTAGGCAGTGAGTGTTGGAGAGTACGCCAGGCATCGGTGAGGTAGCGCAGCGCAACACCCTCTGACCTGGCCACACCGTAGGTAGCCACCAAATCAGAGAAGGTCATGCCGTGTTCGATCATGTCGCGCACAACGGATTTGGGTTTGAGCTCAAATTCCTTTGCCCACGGGTGTCCTTCACGGAAGGTCTCGAAGGCGCTTTCCAGTTCCTCTTCCAGTGGCTTTGGCCAGGTGACATCCTCAATGATGGCCATGCGTTCGTTGTAATCAACGCCTTCGGCTTTAAGAGCTTCAATCTCTTCACCGCGCTGTGCTTTTTGCTGCGCAAGGAGGATCTGTCGGGGATCTTCCAGGATTGCTTCAAACACACTGATCACGTCGAGGGTGTAGGTTTCAGATTCTTTGTCCAGCAGAGTCAGTGCAGCCAAAGCGAAAGGCGCAAGGGGCTGGTTGAGCGCGAAATCTCGCTGAAGTTCTTCCGTGAGGGCATAGATGCGACCCGTAGCGTCGGGTCCATCTGGGACTTTTTCCACGATGCCCGCATTGATCAAGCCCTTGAATAGCTCAACAGCAGTGAGGATGTCCTTGTTCTGCTTGGTGCGGGTGTCATGGTTGGTCCGCAACAAGTGCTTCATGTGCTGGTAGCCATCGCCAGGTCGGGCAATAACATTGAGCAGCATGGAGTTACTGACCTTGAAGTAGCTGGTCAGTTGCTCTGGTTCTGCAGTGGTGAGGCGTTCATAGGTCTTCTTGGTCCACGTCACCTCACCGGGGCGAGTGGCTTTAAGACGTAGCTTCTTGAGCTTCTTGGGGTCTTGTCCAGCCTTTTCACGCAGGCGGTGGTTCTCAATCTCATGCTCCGGGGCTTGGATAACTACGGTGCCGATCGTGTCATAGCCAGCGCGTCCCGCACGGCCAGCGATCTGGTGGAATTCACGGGACTTCAATACACGTTCCCGCGACCCATCAAACTTGACCAAGCCGGTCATGAGCACGGTGCGAATAGGCACGTTGATGCCCACACCCAAGGTGTCAGTACCGCAAATAACCTTCAGCAGACCCGTTTGGGAGAGCTTTTCCACCAAACGACGGTACTTGGGAAGCATGCCAGCGTGGTGGACTCCGATGCCTCGGCGCAGGAGCTTGGATAGCGTTTTTCCAAAGGTGGTGCTGAAGCGGAAATCGCCGATCTCTTCAGCGATGCGCTCTTTTTCTTCCTTGTTCACCACCGTGAGGGACGTTAATGCTTGGGCTCGTTCAATCGCATCACGCTGGGTGAAGTGCACAACATAGATGGGTGCCTTGGAATCTTTCAGCAGCTCCTCGATGGTTTCGTGCACTGGGGTGTACACATAGGAAAACTCCAAGGGAACAGGACGCTCGGTGCCTCCAACAAAGTTTGCTGTGCGGCCAGTGCGTTGCTGCAGGTCCTTTTCCAACCATTCGGTATCACCCAAGGTGGCTGACATCAGCAGGAATTGCGCGCGTGATAGTTCCAGCAGTGGTACCTGCCATGCCCAACCGCGGTCTGGCTCTGAGTAGTAGTGGAATTCATCCATCACTACTTGATCAATCGCAGCGCCAGAGCCATCACGCAAGGCAATATTGGCGACAATCTCCGCCGTTGCACAAATAATCGGCGCCTTGCCGTTGACTGTTGCATCACCAGTCATCATGCCGACGTTTTCCGCACCAAAGATCTCACACAGCGCAAAGAACTTCTCGCTCACCAACGCCTTGATGGGGGCGGTGTAAAAACTGCGCTGGCCTCTGGCCATGGCAATAAAGTGGGCGGCGATAGCCACCATGGACTTACCCGAGCCAGTAGGCGTTGCCAGGATGACATTGTCCCCGGCCAAGATTCCTAAAGCTGCTTCTTCCTGAGCCGGGTACAGCGAAATTCCCCGCTCACGGGTCCAACTTAAAAAGCTGTCAAAAATGGACTCATCCATCAAGCTCTCGGGGACATCGGAAAGATCAGGAAGCATCTCAGAAAGGTTCACAATCAACCACACTAGCTAACGCCTGGGACACCGGGGGTAACCAGCATTAAAAAACGGTAAAACCTCAGCACATCTGTGGAAAACACGAGACGCGCTGAGGTTTATAAGGAGGCCGGTTCTAAGTTAAGCTTCCGGAGTTTCTTTGTGATCCGATCCGCCTTGATCATCTAGATCAGCGAGGAATTTTTCAAACTCCGCACCAATCTCATCACCGCTTGGAAGCTCAGATTCACCAGGCATCACTGCCTGAGGGTGCCTGTTGCGGTAACGCTCCAGTTCACTGTCATATTGCTGTTCTAATGCGCCAACCACACGCTGAATCTCTGAAGACTCCTCGGTTTGCTCCATCAACTGGCGGTGCACCTTTTCTGCGTCGCGTTCCAAAGCCAACAGAGGAAGGTTGAGGTCGGCTGAATCCGCAATGGACTGCAGCAACTTCAAGGTAGCCGCAGGATAAGGAGAAGCAGAAACATAATGGGGGACATGCACCGTGTAACCGGAGACATTCTTACCCTTATCCTTTAGCAGCTTCTCTAACATCAGCGAGGCTGAACCAGGCACAGTCATCCGCGTATCCAACGACACCTGGTCTTTCAAGCGGTCAGTTGAATTACCGTGTGCGGTCACCACGGTGGGGCGAGTGTGAGGAACCGTCATGGGAGCTGCGTAGAGACAAATGGTGTTTTCCACACCGAATTTCTCCACCAGATCGACAACAGCATTGCTAAAGTCACCCCATCTTAAGTCTGGTTCAGGGCCAGAAAGCATGAGGAACGGCTTATTGTCATTGTCGCGCACCACATGCAAACCCAGGTTGAGCTCATCCATGCTGGTCACTTCATTGTGTTCAATGACAACCACGGGGCGGCGGGAACGGTAATCAATAAGTTCATCATTGTTAAACGATGCGATCAAGCGGTGGTCTAGAGCGTCCATTAAGTGTGATGAGCTGGACTCCACGGCGTGTCCGGCATCGGCATAGCCTTGGAGGGCAACGATGAGCGTCGGGCCACCGGCCGTTTGTCCACTCACCTCCGGTGACGGGTACTCAAGCTCGTACATACGATCATTGTTATCCGACATTTTTCCTCCTTTTATAGCTCTAAGCCACCATTTTTTAAATTTCGGACTGGCAACCGTATTGGCAACTGCTCAGTACAACGTGGGGACCCTCGAAAATAATCCCTAAAATTACACCGATGTTCATCCAGGTAGCCCGGCAATAAATAGTTTTCGTGAATTTCGCCAAGTCTAAACTCCAAACCTGGTTTTCGTCCACCAATTTCATGAAACGGGAACTCGATCTACGTGCGGGTTTGGTGGAAATCGAAAAGGTGCCTGTGGATAACTTCAGTTATCCACAGTTTTCGCGCTCGCCGCAGGAAGCAGGGGAGACATCTCCACAAAGTCCGGACATACTGTGCAGCATGACCGCTAAAGCACACCGAAACGAACCAACAACCGTCCTTCAAACCCCCGGCCAATTGCTGGCCAATATTCCTGGAATCCTCGGTTTCTACCCTTCTGAATCCATCGTGTTGGCCTGCATGATGCAGGAAGATGATGCCACAACTTTAACGCTGGGTCCTGTGATCCGACTTGATGTGGGAGACACCAGATTGTTGCCCGATGTGGGTCAAGCAGTAGATTCTTTCAATCCAACTCGGATTTTCGCTTTCCTTATTACCAAAGAGCTTCCGCCCAATGCACTCGATGACACCCTCGAGCAGCTTTTAGCCACCGCTGAGCAGGGGATCGTCAACATCACTGGTTGCTGGTACACCAAGGAAGTGATCAGCAGTGAGCCATACATGCTGTGCTTCGGTCCGGAGCCAGAGGCACTAGCAGCAGATGATCACGGAATCTCTGAATGGGAATTTGGGCGGATTGCACCGATTAGTTCTGCCGCTGCAACAAAGAGGATGCTTCAGGAAGGGCAATTGCCGGAGCTTAATCGACATGAAGCGTACGCCCTGTTTGAGCAAAATAATCCGCATGTGTCGGCGTCGAAACGCAAAAAGCTTGAAAAAGACGCCCGCACGCTGGCCGAGGACATTCAGCACCAGATTAATGCCGATGATTCGGGCTATTACTACCTCACTTCGCTTGATGTACTTACCCGTGCGCTCGAATTCGTCAAAGCCAACTACATTGATTCATCATCTGGCGCCGAAAATTTTGATGGCCTTTTGGGGGAGGTGGATATTTTACAGACGGTAGCCACCTATATGGCAGGGAGTTTTCTCCGCGACGCCGTCCTTCACCTGTGCGTCGACTTCCCTCGGGAAGCCACGCTGCTCCTGCGCGCTGCGGCATGTACCTTCACAGGCGAGTTCCGATCTAATGCTCTGTGCCTTTACGCATTGTCGGTCATCGCCATGGGGCTGAGCATGAAGGCCTCACCGGCGCTGGAAGCAGCCATCGAAGCCACGCCGCGGCACAACTTGAGCAATCTGCTGCGCGAAGGGTTGTTCAACGGCGAAACAACAAAGCTTATCGACGCCTGCCTCCGCGGCAACCAGCAATTGCGGGACTTTCACGTCCCCGATCCGAAAGCTTAAGCTTTCTTCTTTGCAGCATGGGAACGATCGCCCAGTGCGGATGTAAACGCCCAAGCGTCCTCAACGATGGTGCGCAGATCAGTGTGCTCAGGGGTCCAACCCAGTTCTTGCTTTGCCTTCTCAGAAGATGCAATTAGTGTTGCTGGATCTCCTGCACGCCTGGGTGCGACCTCTGCCGGGATGGGATGTCCGGTTACTTCACGGCACATCTCCACAACCTGTTTCACGCTGTAGCCATCTCCGGAACCAAGGTTGAAAATGCGGTGCTTACCGGCTTCGTTGGATTCCAAAGCCAACACGTGTGCTTTGGCAAGATCAAGAATGTGGATGTAATCGCGGACCGCGGTTCCATCGGGAGTTGGCCAGTCATCGCCGAACATGAAGGTTTTCTCGCGGTGACCGGTTGCTACCTGCAGCACTAGTGGAATGAGGTGAGTTTCAACTTCACGATTTTCACCGATGTTTCCGTATGCGCCAGCAACGTTGAAGTAGCGCAAGCTGGTTGCAGCCAGACCAAAGGCAGCAGCGTAGGACGTAATTGCGTAGTCGATGGACAGCTTCGTTGCGCCATAAGCATTGGTGGGCTGGGTGGGCATGTCCTCGGTGATGGGAACAACGTCTGGTTCACCGTAGGTAGCAGCAGTGGAGGAGAACACAAGGTTGTTCACCCCATGGGCACGCATTGCATCGAGCAAGGTGAGCGCCGTGACCACATTGTCGTGCCAGTATTCATTGGGCTTTTCCACTGATTCGCCTACCAATGAGCGAGCAGCGAAGTGGACGACACCCTCGAATCCGCCTTCAGAAAGGACTTCCTCAACGACATCGTTGACGTCACCTTCTATCAGGCGAGCGTCAGCAGGGACTGCTTCACGGTTGCCGGTACTGAAATTGTCAATGATTGTGACATCGTGCCCATGTTCTAGAAGAACAGCGGCAGCAACGCTGCCAACATAGCCAGCGCCACCGGTAACCAGAAGCTTCATCGTGTGTTAGCCCTCAACCTTTTCTACGCGGACTGCATGTGCAAGATCGTCAATCAGTTCTACGCTGGAGCCGTTGTGGGTGATCACGACCCGGCCCTGCTCATTGATGATGTCTACTTCGGTACCGATTTCAACACCCGCGTCGGTGAGTGCCTGGAACTGCTCAAGATCTACCTGCAGGATCTCGTTGAGCTGTACGATGCGAGCCTTCAGGTTCTCACCGAGAGGCAGATCGATGGCACGAACGCCGGAATCAGGCTCATCTGCTTGATCCAAACCGATTTCGCCGAGGCCAGGAATTGGGTTACCGAAAGGGGAGCGATGCACATCGTCAAGAACTTCAACGAGGCGACGTTCAACCTCATCACTCATCACGTGCTCCCAGCGGCATGCTTCGTCGTGGACTTTGTGGATGTCCAAGCCGATGATGTCGGTAAGGAGGCGTTCTGCTAGGCGGTGCTTACGCATCACGGCGATGGCGAGGGAACGTCCCTCTGGAGTCATTTCGAGGCTGCGGTCGGGGCTGACGTGCACAAGACCGTCGCGTTCCATACGGGCGACAGTCTGGCTGACAGTTGGGCCGGACTGCTCAAGGCGTTCTGCGATACGAGCACGCAGAGGAACAATGCCCTCTTCTTCCAGCTCGTAAATAGTGCGCAGATACATTTCGGTGGTATCGACCAGATCCTTCACAGGAGGCTGCCTTCCTTGTTTTTCCAAACTCAATTTATGCCGCTGCCAGCAGGGAAAACTACTTCAATGCGTATTCTCTTAAAAACACTTCTTAAAACACGTGAAATGTTCAAGGAGAATGAGCTCGACAGAGAACACACTTCCACATAGTCTACTGATTTTTCTATCGATCGACTGATGAGGGATCTCCATCGACAGTAGTGATGCTGGCGCATGTTGTTAATAGGAAAGAAAACTTCCCCGTATCCGTGGTTTTACTTCAGTTGAACGTATTAAAGTCTAGCGAATAATAACTAAAGTTACCTGATCTGTCATCTCACGCCTTGGGACTCGCCGGTAAAATATGGTCCAGGAACCACTAAAACGCCGAGGCCACGGTAGGTGGGCCCCGACGCTTCGATTGTTAGTTCACGCTTTTACTGGGCGTACTCACGAAGACGTGATGCGCGCTCTCCATCGCGGAGCTTACTCATGACTTCACGCTCTATCTGGCGGACGCGCTCACGGGACAGTCCGAAGCGGCGACCAATCTGATCAAGGGTGCGTGGCACACCGTCATCGAGGCCGTAGCGCAAACGGATGACATCCTGCTCGCGTGGCTCGAGAGTGTTAAGGACCGCGCGGATATCGGAGTGGCGCATGGAAGCAACCACTGCGGATTCTGCATCGGTGGCCTCAGAATCCTCAATGAAGTCACCCAAAGGAGCTTCTTCATCGGCGCCGACTGGCATGTCCAAGCTCACTGGATCGCGAGACTGACGAAGCAGCATTTCAATCTTGGACTCTTCAATGCCGGACTCTTCTGCGAGTTCCTCATTGGTGGCTTCACGGCCCAAGTGCTGGTACAACTCGCGCTTGATGCGGGAAAGCTTGTTCACCTGCTCCACAAGGTGGACTGGGAGGCGGATGGTGCGGGACTGATCTGCCATGCCGCGGGTGATTGCCTGGCGGATCCACCAGGTTGCGTAGGTGGAGAACTTAAAGCCCTTGGAGTAATCAAACTTTTCCATCGCGCGGATCAGTCCGAGGTTGCCCTCCTGGATAAGATCCAGCAGTGGCATGCCGCGGCCGGTGTAGCGCTTAGCAAGGGACACCACCAGGCGCAGGTTTGCCTCGAGGAGGTGGGAACGAGCCTTCTTGCCGTCCTTGGCAAGAACCTTTAGATCGCGCTTCATGGCGCGGGTGAGTGGCTCTTCAGAGTTTTTCAGAAGGTGCTCTGCATAAAGGCCAACCTCAATGGTCTGTGCGAGCTCAACTTCATCCTCCGCGGTAAGCAAGGCAGTTTTGCCGATGCCGTTGAGGTAAACGCGAACAAGGTCCTGCGAGGGATTGTCGTTGGTTTGGCCCCTTCTGCTGCCGGGATCTACCTCACGTTCAGTCGTTGCGAGATCCTGCGTGGACGGTGCTGTCATAACTGGCCTCCTAAATTCGCGGTTCAAGAGGTTCAACGGACTGCTTCCACAAAAAGTTCCCAAGCGCTTTTATGGAGTTCTTAACACCCCCACATTGGGGCGTTTCAAGCTCTTAGGATTGACTGGCTAGCACTCGACCAAAACGGTGAAGGGGCCTTCGTTAACCGATGTGACCTTCATCATTGCGCCGAATCGTCCTTGTTCCACGGTGATTCCGCGCTCACGTAAACCTTGTGCAATCTTTTCAATCACCGGCTCAGCCACCTCACCAGGTGCTGCATCAGACCACGATGGGCGCCGGCCTTTTGCGGTGCGACCATGCAGGGTGAATTGGCTAACAAGCAGTACGGGAGCATTGACATCACTGACGGATTGTTCGCCATCCAAGATGCGCAGCTCAGCAATTTTTCGCACCATGGTTTCCCAGGCGTCGTCGCTATCAGCAGCGCCGACTCCAACCAGCGCCAAAATGCCTCCGGTGTCGGGGCAATCGATGGCTCCAACAATTTCATCATCCACGCTGACGCTGGCGGAACTCACACGGGTTAAAACGGCTTTCACAATCAGTCCTTATTTAAGAATCGAGAAGATCAGCGGGCAACACCAATCCGTGGCGGATGAGATCCACCAACGCCGCAATGGCGCCGTTGTGCAGGGATTCTCCCTCGATACCTTGAGCCATCGCGTACATTTCCAGGATTTCTTCAAAGGGGAGTCCATGTGGGTTAAGTCCTGCGACGATGGAAGCCACATGCTCATCAACATCATGGGACCAACGAGGACCATCGGTGCGGGTGAGCCTCAACGTGACAGGACTAAAGCCCATGCCTTCTTCCGCATCGGCCAGGCTGATTTGTTCCCGGGCCACGCCAGGGCGAACTTTGAAGCGGGAGCTCAGAATGGAATCGCGAGTTTGTTCACGAAGCCATGCGGTGCGGGTGAAGTACTCCTCAATTTCAGGGCCGAGAGGATCCTCGAAGTACTGGGTCATGGATTCAGCCAAGATATCGGATTTCTCATCCGCCTCGTCTTCCTCCAGACGTTGGATGGCGATGAAACCAAAACCAACGCCTTGAACCTTGGCTTTTTCAAAGTGGTTAAGCCACGCGGTGGTGCGTGCTGCTGCCTCGGGGCTACGCAGATCGAGGGACTCATCACTAAGCCACGTGCCCACATACTGCGCGGGGCTCACGGCGTCGCGCTCAATAACCCAAGCAACATAACCGTTATCCGGCAACCATTCTGCAACGCGCTGCTGCCACGATTGATCCGCGGAATGCACCCATGCGCCGAGCAGGTGAGCGGTGCCACCAGGGTTGAGATGCGCGCAGGCTTCTTTGACCACCAACGCGGTCGCGCCGTCTAGATCCATGCCGGAATCGCGGTACACATGCCCAATTTCCGGTGGTCCCACCACGAACGGCGGGTTGGCGATGATGCGGTCAAAGGTGCGCCCGCGAACCGGTTCAAACCAGCTGCCCTCCACCAACTGCGTGGGAATGCCGGAATCAACAAGCGTGGCTTCAGCGAAATCGAGAGCGCGCGGATGCACATCGGTGGCGATGATTTCCTGCGCGGCACCTGCCTGACCAAGCACCTGAATACCCGAACCAGTACCCAAATCCAACACGGAACCAGTGGGGGAGGTCGGCGTTGCTTGCAACAACGACAGGCTGGCCGCACCGACACCCAACACATGATCAGGGCCTGGAACATGTTGAGTCATGGACGCATCAGCATCAGAAAATACCCACTGCTGACGCCCAGCAATCAAATGCGGACGAATATCAATTAAGAATTGGGCGTACTCACCGGAAATTTCAACGAGAGAGGCGTCGACAAGCGTCTTGAGTGCTTCCCCGAGCAAAGCAGCAAGCTTTTCGACGCGCACCTGGTCCCTCAACACGAACGCCCGTAGGGCGAGGTTGAGGTCTGATTCCGGCAAGGAATCGAGGTGAAAGCGCACTGCGGCCGGCTGACCGGCGTGCATGGCAGCCACGAAATCCGGGCCCAGCACATTATTGATGCCCGAAGTGGTGTAGCCGATCTCACGGAACCGTGCCTTCAGCGTCGCTGCAGCCTGAGTGAGCGGAGTTCTAGTCATTGTCATTGGTGTCTTTTTCTTCCTGAGCATCGATGATGATTCCATCAAAAGTGCGCCTGATATCTACCTCGGTCGAGCGATTTTCTAGCTGCTGCGCCTGTTGAGCCTCCAGTTGCGCGCGTTCATTCATCTCACGCACCAGCCCCGGCTTATAAACATTTTTCTCACGCGGATCACGCGGAGACCCATGCCCATTGGCGATCACCACAGCCACCCACGGAAGGGGTATTGAGATAATAAATATGATGATCGACAAAACCCACGCATGCCACATAACCCACGACACACCCGCCAAAATAAGCAAGGGGATACGCAACGCCTGAATCACGTTGTAAATACGCCGCCGATGGCGCATATCTTGCATGGGCGTGCGCTTCTTGTCGGTAATCAGAAGCACTTCGTTGCGGTGAAACAACTTCCGTAGTCGCTTCTTTGGCGAATGCTCCGACTCGTCGGACGTTCCGTCGGGTCGGTCTTTTCGCTGGTTCATACCGAACAGGGTAGTCCGTTTAGTGACAACGGAGGAATCTGGGGCATGATGGGTTAAGTGAGAACAACAACAAAGACCATTGAACGTCCCGATGTCAGGGAAGATAACGCGACAAGCGACGACACCCCGAAGTTCTTCCACTACGTGAAGAAGGACCAAATCGTGGAGTCCGCCGTTAGTGGTCGCATGGTTGTTGCCCTATGCGGTGAAACCTTCCCAGTTACCAAACAAGCAAAGCCAGGCTCCCCAGTGTGCCCGGACTGTGAGCGAATCTTTAAGGGCATGCGTAAGAAGTGAGTTCTAATCTAAGAGCGTGGCAGCGCGCAGCTCTGGATAATTTTCTAGCAAACAAACCCCGTGACTTCCTCGCCGTGGCAACCCCCGGCGCAGGTAAAACTACGTTTGCGTTGCGCGTAGCCACGGAACTAAAAGCATCCCGCACTGTTGACCGCATCATCGTTGTGGTCCCCACCGAGCACCTGAAAGTGCAGTGGTCGCAGGCGGCCGCCCGAGTGGGGTTGGCGCTGGACCCAGAGTTTAAAAACTCCGGCAGCATTAATCCCGCATACGACGGCATCTGTGTGACCTATGCGCAGGTGTCCATGCACCCGTTCAAGCACTATCAGTTGACCATGGCACGCCGCAGTTTAGTGATCTTGGATGAGATCCACCACGGCGGCGACGCCAAGAGCTGGGGCGACGGCATCAGCCAGGCTTACCGCGATGCAGAGCACCGCCTCGCGCTGACCGGTACACCGTTTCGTTCTGATGATTCACAAATTCCATTTGTGCGCTATCAGGAAGACGACGAAGGCCATCTGGTTTCCAAGTCCGACCACACTTACGGTTATTCGGAAGCGCTTGCCGACGGCGTCGTCCGCCCAGTTGTCTTCCTGGCCTACTCGGGTGAAGCACGCTGGAGAGACAGTGCAGGTGAAGAGTACGCAGCCCGGTTGGGCGAACCGCTCAATGCGGAACAAACAGCCAAAGCTTGGCGTACCGCACTAGACCCCAAAGGTGACTGGATCCCAGCCGTGTTGTCAGCTGCCCACACCCGGTTGATGCAGCTGCGCCAAAACATTCCCGATGCAGGTGGTCTGGTGATCGCCTCAGACACCAAGACAGCGCGTGCCTACGCCAAAATCTTGGGCACCTTATCATCTACTCCCGTGGCCGTGATTTTGTCCGATGAAGCCGGAGCTTCCGAGCGCATCGATGAATTCTCTGCCTCCACCGACGAGTGGATGGTCGCCGTGCGCATGGTGTCAGAAGGCGTGGACGTCCCGCGTCTCGCAGTTGGTGTGTACGCCACATCCGCCTCCACACCACTGTTCTTCGCTCAGGCAATTGGCCGCTTCGTGCGATCACGCATGCCCGGTGAAACTGCATCCGTGTTCCTGCCTTCGGTACCAGTACTCCTGGAACTCGCAGAAAAGCTGGAAGTCTCCCGCGACCACGTCCTTGGAAAACCACACCGCCCCAAAGAAGGATGGGACGATGAACTCCTCCAAGAAGCCAACCGCAAGGAATCCGAACCGGATGACATGCCGAAGTACGAATCCTTGGGCGCCGAAGCCGAACTAGATTCCCTCATCTATGACGGTTCCACCTACGGCACCGGCACTTTCTCTGGCTCCGCCGAAGAAGCCGACTACCTGGGACTCCCAGGACTGTTGGACGCAGAACAAATGCGTGAGCTTCTCCGCAAACGCCAAGAAGAACAACTCGACGCCCGCGACGCTGCCGAAAAACGCCGCAAGGAATTGGAAAAACAACAGCAACGCGAAGCCGAAATCCACGAAAAACCCGTGGAAGAAGTAGCCAGTGATGAGATCCCGCGTCTGCGCAAAGAACTCAACACCATCGTGTCTATCACCTCTGGACGCACCGGCCGCCCACACGGCGCAATCCACACCGAAGCACGTAAACACTGCGGTGGCCCACCAACGGCACTTTGTAGCGCCGAACAACTCCGGGCACGCATTGACTACCTGCGAAAGTGGTAACACATAACATTTTTGTTGCAATATCCATACCCTCAACATCTGCTCAAGGTGTTGAGGGTATCCTTGTCTGGGCATAAAAATACATAGCTTTGTGCAGCATTTATTGAACCACGTCGATGGAAAGGCCAGCTGATGACCACTCCGAATTACCCCTATGGTGAACCCAACAACAATGGCGGAAACTCGAATGATCCGTTCAACGCCAACCAGGGGGAACCCTACGGAGCGCCTTACGGGGAATCGTTTGGGCCTTCTTCTGGAGCACAGCAGTCTGGATATCAAGATCCTTACGGATCGGGCTATACCGGAGGCTTTGAAAACTCACCTCTGAATGCACCAAAGAACACCGCAGCAGCGTGGGCACTCGGCTTAGGTATTGCCTCCATCGTAACTCTGGTGACTGTATTTGGTGCTTTCCTCTCTCCATTCCTCGCTCTCGCAGGCGTCATCGTGGCCATTATCGCGCTGGTGAAAGCAAAGAACTTCGTGCCAGCAAACAGGCGCAAGGGCTTTGCCATTACCGGTCTGATCCTGTCGATTCTGACCTTGATCCTCCTTGCGATTGGCGTCATATTGATACTCGTTGTTTTCAGCAGTTCTGGACTTTCTGAGTGTGCAACGCTCACGGATCCCGCGGCTCAAGAACAATGCATTCAAGAGCTCTTCGCTTAATTTGATTGGAAACCCTGTGACAGCTAAAAGTCATAGGGTTTTCTTTTCTCCATTTGAGATAACCAGCGTTTGTATTAAGGAAAGTATGTCTGACTCAGCGCCAACGACACACACCAAAGCCGTGCGCACTGCACAGAAAACCAGAATCCTCTCACCAGATATTGCCCGAGGTATCGCACTGCTCGGCATTGCGCTGGCCAACGTTTCCACAGCATGGATTGCTGCTCCTGCGGGATCCACAGCGGCCTCACTTGGTGGCATTGTTCATGACTCCATCTTTGAAAAGATCTACGCTGTCTTTTCCGCCATGTTCATCCATGTCCGAGGCCTACCGATGTTCTCCACGCTTCTAGGATATGGCGTCGGAATGATCGTGTACAGCCTCTGGCGACGTCAATACCCCGACACAGCAGCCAGGGGAGTGCTGCTTCGGCGATACGGATTTCTCGCACTCTTCGGCGTTATCCACATGGTGTTTCTCTTCTGGGGTGACATCATGTTCTTCTACGGTGTCGCAGGCATGATTTTTGCCATGCTCATGACCCTCAAAGACAAAACACTGTGGTGGATCGCAGGTTCCATGTCAGCAATCTATGTCATCGTTGGCATCACACTCGGAGTTGTTCTACCTCTGTACTTCGGTGTGTCCACTGATACCATGGCTAGCCTTGACCTGACCTTTGATTCCTACCTGGAATACCTAGGCATGGGTCTGCTCTCTGTTCCAATTCAAATCGGATCAGTTCCTGTGGAAATCCTCATGCTCATGCCAGTGATGATTGTTGGCTACATCGCAGCACGCCACCGAGTCCTCTCTCGGGTCGATGAATTTAGAAAACCCCTATGGATTGCAACGTGGATCTTTATCGCAATCGCAGTCCTGGTTGGCGTCCCCTGGGGACTAGCCGAAATTGGAGTATTTTCTGCACAGACAGCCACGGTCTTTAGCGGTCTCAATCAAGCTGTTGGCTCTTTGACAGGACCAGGCATCGTTGCAGCAGTGGCACTGCTCGTCCAGCCACTACAAAGAAAAATCAATAAAGGAAATGGGCACCTCCCACTTCCCATCAAAATGATCGCAGCCCTCGGTGCCCGATCCATGAGCGGTTACGTCGGACAATCCATCCTGTTCCTGATCCTCACGCAAACCTACACCTTAGGACTCGGCCAAGGTGGAGGAATACTTGCCGAAGCCGGCGTAGCCACCTGCGTATGGCTTCTCACCCTCATCGGAGCATACGGTCTCGAACTAGCTGGCAAACGAGGCCCATTCGAATCGATGCACCGCTACATCGCCTACGGCAAAAAAGGACTCCAAGATCCCTACGTACCTAAACAACTCCCAACCCCAGCTGCATATCCACAGATTCCTGGCACAACTCCACTAGACAAAGCCTCCGACAAATACACTCAAGGCAACTAGCCGAGTCGAACAAGAAAGCGCTCACCTCCAAAGCTTTGGAGGTGAGCGCCTTTTCTAACTACTGGATGACCATGCACTCGCCGAAACTCATGCAACTAATCCACTGCATGAATCGCTGGATAAGTCCACCAAGGCCTGGTTCCGGCATGACGTTGATAAACATGGCTAGCCTTCTCCTTTCCACATCGGCGCCTCCAGATGAGTGAGGGAAAAGTCCAAGGGATGCGCCGTTCCACCTCGCTCCATTCCACCTTTCACGCTACTCCGAGCGTGCCGGGGAGAAAAGGCGACTTCACGTGTGCTGACTTCTCATACCCAACTTCTCATCACACGACTTCTCATCACACGACTTCGCTAAGGAAACTCAGGTTTAGGTAGCGAAGTCAGCCACGAGAAGTCGCTGTTAAGAAGTCGGAGATGTGAAGTCGTCTTTTGGCTTTGCTGACTTCATCAAACAGGGGAGTGAGTGCTAAAGCTCAATTTCTCAAGTTCGATACCTTGCGCTCAATTTCTTGTATTCAATTTCTCAAGGCGATGTCGGAAAATGGCACTTTTCCGACCGAAATTGAACATAAGAAATTGAGTACGCGAAAGTGCTAACGAGAAATTGTAACCGTGAAATTGCAGGTAAGGTCTCGAATCCGAGAACTCGGCGTTTAGAAATCGGCAATGTGAAATCAAACTTAAAACACCCCAGCCGAACTGTGACCAGCCGAACCAAAGCAACAGAAAAACCGGGCCACCACCGTTCCCCGCAGAGGAAAACAGTGGCGGCCCGGTCTTGAGCCCGACTGGGGTTTTAGTCCAGGTAGTCGCGAAGGACCTGGGAGCGTGATGGGTGGCGCAGCTTAGACATGGTCTTGGACTCAATCTGGCGGATGCGCTCACGGGTGACACCGTAAACTTGGCCGATTTCGTCTAAAGTGCGTGGCATTCCGTCGGTGAGTCCGAAGCGGAGTTTAACCACGCCGGCTTCACGTTCGGAGAGGGTCTCTAGGACGTCCTGTAGCTGGTCTTGCAGCAGGGTGAATGAGACGGCGTCGACTGCGACGACGGCTTCGGAGTCTTCGATGAAGTCGCCGAGCTGGCTGTCGCCTTCGTCGCCGATGGTTTGGTCCAGGGAGATTGGTTCGCGGGCGTACTGCTGGATTTCCAGTACCTTTTCCTCGGAGATGTCCATTTCTTTGGACAGTTCCTGTGGGGTTGGTTCGCGGCCGAGTTCCTGAAGGAGTTCACGTTGGATGCGACCAAGTTTGTTGATCACTTCAACCATGTGGACTGGGATACGGATGGTTCGTGCTTGGTCGGCCATGGCGCGGGTGATTGCCTGACGGATCCACCAGGTTGCGTAGGTGGAGAACTTGTAGCCCTTGGAGTAGTCGAACTTCTCTACGGCACGAATCAGACCGAGGTTGCCTTCCTGGATGAGGTCCAGGAATGCCATGCCACGGCCGGTGTAGCGCTTTGCCAGGGAGACAACCAGACGAAGGTTGGCTTCCAGGAGGTGGTTTTTCGCCTTGCGGCCGTCACGAGCGATGGCGCGGAGGTCACGCTTGACGGCTGGGGTGAGTTTCGCGTCCTTGTCACCGGCTGCGAAAGCTTCTTCCATTTCCTCCATGCGGTGGGTGGCGTAAAGGCCTGCTTCGATGCGCTTTGCCAGGGAGACTTCCTGTTCAGCGTTCAGCAGGGCAACTTTACCGATTTGCTTCAGGTAAGCGCGAACAGAGTCGGCGGAAGCGGTGAGCTCGGCATCTTTACGTGCCTGACGCAGGGTTGCGGATTCGTCTTCATCCCAAACGGATGAGCCGTCCTCTTCGTCGTCTTCGCTTTCTTCACCGAGGGCTTCGACGCCGTCTTCATCTTCTTCGTCTTCGATGCCGTCTACGAAGTCATCGCCGTCGAAGTCCTGTTCATCCTGAGCGAGGTTCTCCTCGTCGTCATCAACAGGTGCGTTTTCGTCCTTGGCAGTTGCAGGTGCAGCCTTGGCGGTTGTGGCTTTCTTGGCGACAGTCTTTTTCGCAGGTGCCTTGCGAGCTGTCTTCTTGGCAACCTTTTTAGCGGGAGCCTTGGCCGCAGGAGCCTTCGCTGCAGGGGCGGTGGTCTCTATGGTGTCAGCAGCTTCAACAGGGGTTGAGGTTCCATCGATGCTGCGCGCAGGGGTGGCCGAAATGGGAGACTCAGATGCGACTCCCAATGGGGTTGCCACGCGCGGGGCTGCTTTGCGTGCGGTCTTGCGTGCGGTCTTTTTAGCGACCGTCTTTTTTGCTACGTTGTTTTCTACCATGCTGCTCTCCACGGCTCCTGGTGCATTTTCATCGACATCTCCGACTGATCCGAGTGATGCTGAGGATTAAATGGCAAGTACTTAACGCCCTTTCCGCCTAGCTTCTTTCCATGAGAGATGTTTCTTAAGTGCGAATACCTATATACAACAATAGGGAAACGTATTTGTTCCCCAGAAACGCCGAATAAGTATCCCCAAACTTGAGGTGCATCTCTTATAGAGTTGGTCAGCCGATCAATTGTTCATGTCCCTGGTGCCTTCTCCTGGAAAGTCTCATTTGCTCTCGGCTTTTTTAAATGCCGAAATGCGTTGAGTCAACTACTTCTTTGGAGGCTTAAAGGGGTGAATCAATCTCATGGTTAACTCTTGTCCACGATCAGCGTTCCATTATAGTTGAACAACTACGCCGATGTCACAAAGGGGCCTGTTTTTCCTACAGCAAGGTGCGTTGTGAATCAAGGCCCTGGGCAAAAATCACCTTTCGATAACTTATGGGGTGAGGTGTTGGTTTACTGCCATGGCAGCTCCTACGATTCCGGCTCGATTGCGCAGCTCAGCTGGGACAATGTCAGTGTCTAGCTCCATCAATGGAAGCCACTTTTCGTGCTTTCTGGAAATTCCGCCACCGATGATGAAGACGGATGGGGAGAAAAGTTTCTCGTATTCGCTCAGCACCTTGTTCAGGTGCTTCGCCCATTTCTTCCATGACAGATCTTCGTTTTCTTTGACGGATGCTGCTGCAAGGTGTTCTGCTTCCTCGCCGTCAACGATCATGTGACCGAGTTCTGTGTTGGGGAACAGTTGGCCATCCACAAGGAATGCGGATCCAATACCTGTACCAAGGGTCAGCAGGATGACTGCGCCTTCGCGTGCGGCAGGGTTGCCAAAGGTTGCTTCGGCGATGCCGGCGGCGTCTGCGTCATTGAGAACGGTGATCTCTCGGCCATTTAGGTGGCGGTCAAAAAGTTCGTGCACATCGGTGCCGATCCAGGACTTGTCAATGTTGGCTGCGGATAGCGCGATCTGCCCGCGAACGACCGACGGCAGGGTAATTCCGACCGGACCCTCCCATTCGGCTTGAGAAATAATCTCTGCGACTACTTCGGCGACAGCCTCTGGGGTTGCTGGCTTAGGGGTGGCGATTTTTATGCGTTCATCAATAAACTCACCGGTCTTAAGGTTAACGCGGGCGCCTTTGATGCCGGAGCCACCGATATCAATTCCAAATCCAGTCTCAGTCATGCGCCCAAGTGTACAAATTACTTCGGCTTTTGGCAGGCAATTTTCTAAAAAAACAACGATGATGGTCTTATGGAACAACAATCGTTTAATGAGTTGCGTGCCATCGCCGCGGAAACTGCCACGCTTACCGCTGTACGTATCAGGGATAAGCGTGCTGAACTCACCAATTTGTGGGACTACACCAACACCAAAAGTTCGACAGTCGATCCGGTGACGATAGTAGATACTTTGGCTGAAGATTTTATCGCCAATAGGTTGCAGGAACTTCGGCCTAAAGACGGGCTGATAGGCGAGGAAGGGACGGGGACGGCGTCGATAAGCGGAGTTACCTGGATCGTCGACCCCATTGACGGCACCGTCAACTTCCTTTATGACCTGCCCCAATACGCCGTCTCGATCGCTGCGGCGATCGACGGCGAGGTCGTGGCAGGTGCTGTGATCAATGTGGTCACCGGGGTGCTGTACACCGCCGCGCGCCACGAAGGTGCCACCAAATATCTGCCCGAGCGCGATGAAATCGTGCCGCTCAAGGCCTCAGCAGCCACCGTGGTCAGTGAGTCGCTGGTTGCTACGGGGTTCAGCTATTCCGCTTTACGACGTTCCCTCCAAGCCGATTTATTAACAAAAATCTTGCCTACTGTGCGCGACATTCGCCGCATGGGAAGCGCCGCTTTGGACCTGTGCCACCTCGCTGATGGACAAGTAGATATTTACTACGAACATGGCCTGAACTGCTGGGACTTCGCAGCTGGCAGCCTTATCGCCGCTGAAGCGGGCGCCTTTGTGCGGGCCCCAGGGCTCTCCATTCCAGGCTCCTCTGGAGAGATTTGCTTCGGCGCTGCCCCCGGAGTTTTCGACGACGCCAACGCCCATTTTGATGTAGTCGGCGCATTTAAGGCTTTAGACCGTTAAACCATCTTCAAACTAACCCCGAATTTTGCCCCTCTGACCTGGCAGTATGACAAGAGGGAAAAACTCCTTTACTATGCGCGCATGAAGCTGCACAACGCAAAAGCGTTCGTGCACGGCTAGTGAACGACACCCACTCGGGAGGAACAAAAGATGGCTACCGATTACGACGCACCCCGTCGACGTGTAGAAGACGAACTAGAGACTGACTCTCTCGAAGGTTTGAAGGCAGTAGAAAACGCGAACAGCGACATGGACGACGATGGCGAAATCGTCGAGTCTTTTGAGATCCCCAACGTTGATCTCTCCGGCGAAGAACTCAACGTAGACGTTGTTCCACGCCGCGCGGATGAATTCACCTGTGCAAGCTGCTTCCTTGTACAGCGCAACAACCGCAAATCACACGTCGAGCCAGATGGATCCATCATCTGCCTTGACTGTGCATAATTCCGGTCACGCATGTGGCTTTGGAAATTAACTAACCCCGTCTACCAGTTGAGGTAAACGGGGTTTCTTGTTCGAGAGCTTGGGTTCTGATGTAAGACTTCATTGAAAGCAACCAGAGGCGGTAGTTAGGTCGCTATAGTCGGGTTAAGTCCAGGTGACCCGAAAATCCGAGTGAGAGAAATGGTCTGGCCTTCATGAACATCAACAACCACACCTACCAAGTGTCCTGGTCTGAAGATGATCAGGAGTTTCTCGCTACGGTGGCCGAATTTCCTTCACTGTCTTGGCTGTTTTCTGATCAGCAGGAAGCTGAGGCTGGTCTGCGGAACTTAGTCGCTGAAGTACTCGACGATATGAAGCAGACAGGGGAGCAGATTCCGACTTCGGTTGGAAGAAACCTCTAATCAGAACTGCTCAACAAAGAAAAAACTCGCGATCGCCGATTTAAGGGCAACCGCGAGATGAAGAAGAGCGACTAGCGGAAATCCGCTAGCGCAGCATCGGCTTGTTCAGGAACAAAAGCACGCAACAGCGCTTCTGGGTCCTTGCAACCGATGAGCCAGTAAGGTGTGGAATCCTCAGGATCGTCAAGTACTAACATCACCATTTCTGGCACCCAACCGTGGGAAACCACAAAGGCTGCCGGGTCAAGCTGCCGACCCATCGCGTTGCGCTTTGCCGTTGCAGGCACCGCTAGAGAGCGTGACACCACATCGGACGGTAAGTTTGCTTGGCCTGCGATCAGCCACCTGGTGCCATCGGCGTCTTGCTCGACGGTGATCACCGTATTGGACATTGAGACCAGCACCCACACGCCAACAATGGACAACAACACAGCTGGAATATAGATCCAATATTCGTTTCGGTTGAGACCAAATTGGGCGGTGAGCAGGGCGACCACAAACGCCATTGCTAGCCACCAGTACCAAGGCACCCACTGCCGTTCCCTGTAAATTGTGGTTACTCCATCAGCGCTATTGCTGGAGGGAGCAGAAGATGCAGAATCAGATTGTCGGGAATCAGTCACAATAGGCAATCCTATCCCACGGGTCATTTAAGGTCATTTCCCGCAGGGTAGGTACGCTAAAAACTGTGACTGATTTAGCAGCTATTAAAATTGTCCGACTCGATAAAGAACTTCCACTGCCTAAGCGCGCTCACCGTGGCGATGCTGGCGTTGATCTTCATGCCACCACAGATGCTGTGATTGCTCCGGGACATCGCGAAATCGTCGGCACTGGCATTGCAATTGCTTTGCCCTTGGGAACCGTCGGATTGGTTCACCCCCGTTCGGGTCTTGCTGCACGCGAAGGCCTCAGCATTGTCAACGCGCCGGGAACCATTGATGCTGATTACCGCGGAGAGATCAAGGTCTGCCTGATCAATCTTGATCCAGAAAAGCCCATCATGATTACTCGTGGCGACCGCATCGCGCAGCTTGTGATCCAAAAGGTGGAACTTGTGGATTTCGAAGAAGTCGAAGAATTAGACGACACCGTGCGCGGTGACCAGGGATACGGTTCCACCGGAAAAACAGCCTAAATCCACCCTAACTGCTTAAATCGGGTGGCAGGAATACACAATCCTCCTACACTGGAACGGATTAGAAACGCGAAAGCAAAGGACGGAAAAGAATCTCATGGCTCTGTGGCCTTTTGGTAAGAAAAAAGAAGTAGTCGACGAGACCCCGGCAGCGCCTGAGGTATCTGAGGTACCTGCCGCTCCTGAGGCTCCGGTAGAAGCAGACAGCGCTGAGGCGTCCGTGCCTGAAGCTCTGCGCTCCCTGGGCGAGCAGCCTGTCTTGGATGAAGATCCATCAGCAGGTGAACCCGATCCAGTACATGACGCCATCAACGGCGATATGGGACCTTTTGATGCTGGTTCCGTCAACATCCAAGATTTTGATTTCTCGGACTTTTCCAAAGGCGTCCTAGATCTTGGTTCCATTCAGGTTCCACTTCCACAAAACTCTGAAGTACAAGTGGAAATGGGCGAGCAAGGCCCCCGCATGCTCCACGTGGTCACCCAATTTGGTCGCATCACCCCAGTGGCTTTCGCAGCACCAACTTCCGCAGGACAGTGGCGCGAAGCCACCAAGGAAATCGCAGAAGGCATGCGTCGCGACGGCCTGACCGTGCATGTGGAAAAAGGCCCATGGGGCAGGGAAGTCGTCGGTGAGGCGAACGACCGCAAGATCCGCATCGCAGGTGTAGATGGACCACGATGGATGCTGCGCATGACCATGATCAGCCCATCCGATCGCGCCGACGATATGCGCGATCTTGGTCGGGAAGTTATTGCTCGTACCTTTGTGAACCGTGGCGACGCCCCAATCCTGGCTGGCAGCCCACTTCCAGTGGCACTTCCAAAGCAGCTGGCGGAGCAGGTTCAGCAGGCCATGGCTCAGCGAGCAGCGCAGCAAAATGCAACACAGCAACCTGCAGCAGGTAACGGAACCCCAGATCAGAACCCCGATCAGGGAAATACCCCCAACGCAGAGTAGGGTTAAACTCTTTGCGCTGTCCCGCTCCAAGTAACGGGACAGAAACTTTTTCAAGTGAAACGAGGACTACACTCACATGACTGACACCGTCGAACTCGCCAAAGGCGACATCATCTCCGTTGAGGTGCTCAGGCCGGCTCACGGCGGCGAAGGCATCGGACACCACGATGGCCGCGTCATCTTCGTGAAAGGTGGCATTCCCGGGGATGTCGTGGATGTAGAAATCGCACAGTTGAAGAAGAAATGGGCACGCGGTGAAGTGGTTAAGGTAACCACCGCGTCTGCTGATCGTGTCGATTCCCGTTGCCCAGCAGCGGCAGCAGGTGCTGGTTGCTGTGACTATGCAGAACTCAACCCAACTGTGGAGCTTGAGATCAAGTCCCGCGTGCTTCGTGATCAGTTGGAGCGCATCGGTGGAATCGATGAGCTTCCTGAATTTGAGCTTCAAGATCTGGAGCCAACAGCTGGTTGGCGTACCCGCGTTCGCCTCGGCGTTGATGCGTCTGGTCGTGCCGGGTTCCGCAAGCTGAAGTCCAATGAGTTGGTTACTGAGGTTGCGTGTTCTCAGGTTGTGCCAGAGCTTCTTGAGGGCCTTGTGGGTGAGGGCGCTCGTCGTTTCACCCCTGGCGTGGAGATCATTGCAGCTATTGATGATGCGGGTCAGCGCCACGTTGTGGAATCCCGTAAGGCTCCTCGTGGTCGTCGTACTGAAACTGTGTTGAAGGTGCTGGAAGGCACTGGCGAGGTGGAGCAGAAGGTAGGCGATTACACCTGGAAGTTCCCAGTTTCTTCCTTCTGGCAGGCGCACACCAAGGCCCCTGCGGCGTATTCAGAGTTCATCGCCGAAGCGTTAACCGGATTGGAACTGGTTGACGTCGATAAGCGTGGCCCTGTTGCGTGGGACCTTTATGGCGGCGTCGGCCTGTTCGCGCCGATTATCACCAGCAAGCTGCAGGCAGCTGTCCACTCTGTGGAGCTGTCCCCAGGTTCAGCGGAGGCTGGCGAAGAGGCGTTGGCTGGTTTGCCTGTCACTTTCCACACTGGTCGGGTAGAGGGCATGGCGTCCCAGCTGCCTTCGCCAAACGTGGTTGTTTTGGATCCTCCTCGCACCGGTGCAGGCAGTGACGTGTTGAAGAGCATCGCGGAGGCTAAGCCTCAGCTGGTTATCCACATTGGTTGTGACCCGGCGACTTTCGCTCGCGACGTTGCCGATTGGAAGCTCAACGGCTACGAAATGGATCAATTGGCTGTTTTTAACGCGTTCCCTGGAACTCACCACTTTGAGACGATTGGTGTATTTGTCCGCGTTTCCTAAGGCGGATTAAGCCTTGGCTATCGAGACAGAGTAATATAGCTCCAACACCGCAGGTGCACATTTGTTTTGTCACCTGCACAAAAGTGTCGCCAGCCCGATACTTGTACAACCGTCCGCATCCGAGAAGCAAAGGTGTCTGACTCGCGCCAATGGGAATTCTGAACAGTATTTCAACACCTGCTGACTTAAAGGCCCTTAATGATGAGGATTTGGACGCTCTTGCCAAAGAAATCCGAACTTTCCTGGTCGATAAAGTCGCAGCAACTGGTGGCCACTTAGGTCCAAATTTGGGCGTAGTGGAATTAACCATCGGTCTTCATCGAGTTTTCGATTCGCCTCAAGACCCGATCATCTTTGATACTTCTCACCAGTCCTATGTGCATAAGATCCTGACGGGTCGCGCTAAAGATTTTGATTCTTTGCGTCAAAAAGATGGCCTTTCTGGTTACACCTGCCGTGCTGAAAGTGAGCACGATTGGACTGAGTCTTCGCATGCTTCGGCGGCCTTGTCTTATGCGGATGGTTTGTCTAAAGCCAAGCAGTTGGATGGCGATACCACGCATAGTGTGGTTGCTGTCGTTGGTGATGGCGCTCTAACTGGCGGCATGTGTTGGGAAGCACTGAACAATATTGCTGCTGGTAAAGACCGCAAAGTTGTTGTCGTAGTCAATGACAATGGCCGGAGTTATTCTCCAACCATTGGCGGATTTGCGGAAAACCTTGCGGGCCTTCGCATGCAGCCTTTCTATGATCGCTTCATGGAAAAGGGCAAGACGTCCCTGAAATCCATGGGGTGGGTAGGGGAGCGTACTTTTGAAGCGCTCCATGCATTTAAAGAAGGTGTGAAGAGCACCGTCATTCCCACCGAAATGTTCCCTGAACTGGGCATGAAATACGTGGGTCCGGTTGATGGACATAACCAAAAAGCTGTCGACAATGCGCTGAAATACGCTCATGATTATGATGGCCCCATCATCGTGCACATGGTCACCGAAAAGGGTCGTGGTTACGCGCCTGCTGAGCAGGATTTGGACGAATTGATGCACTCCACGGGCGTCATCGATCCGCTCACAGGAGCTCCTAAATCTGCATCAAAGCCCGGTTGGACCTCTGTGTTCAGCGATGAGCTGGTCAAGATTGGTGCGCAGAATGAAAACGTTGTTGCCATCACCGCCGCGATGGCAGGTCCTACCGGTCTGTCCAAGTTCGAAGCCAATTTCCCCAACCGATTCTTTGATGTCGGCATTGCTGAGCAGCACGCGGTAACTTCTGCCGCAGGCCTCGCATTGGGTGGAAAACACCCTGTGGTGGCTATTTACTCCACGTTCTTGAACCGCGCTTTTGATCAGCTGCTCATGGATGTGGGCATGCTCAACCAGCCTGTTACTTTGGTGCTTGATCGCTCAGGTGTCACGGGTTCGGATGGAGCGAGCCACAATGGCGTCTGGGATATGGCGCTGACCTCGATCGTTCCAGGCGTGCAGGTGGCGGCACCACGTGATGAGGATTCCTTGCGTGAGCTGCTCAATGAGGCTATTTCCATCGATGATGGCCCCACAGTTGTGCGTTTCCCCAAGGGCGACTTGCCAACTCCAATTGTTGCTATCGACACCTTGGAAGACGGCGTGGATGTCCTCGCATATGAAGACGCCACTGACGTTGAATCAACCGACGATGCGCCATCAGTTCTCATCATTGCGGTAGGCGAGCGCGCAACTGTTGCACTTGACGTTGCTTCCAGGATTAAACAGCACGGCGTGAACGTCACGGTTGTTGACCCCCGCTGGATTGTCCCCATCCCGCAGTCCTTGGTCGCGCTGTCTGATGATCATGACCTCGTGATCACCATCGAAGACGGCGTCATCCACGGCGGCGTGGGATCCTTGCTCTCTGATGCGCTTAACGCCTCTGAGGTGGATACCCCTCGCCGACAAATCGCCGTGCCCCAGAAGTACCTGGATCACGCGTCCCGCAATGAAGTGCTCGCCGATTATGGCCTCGACGCCGACGGCATTGAAACCACTGTTGTTGGATGGCTGGATTCCCTGTTCGGGGAATAAAACCCTGCTTATCGACGCCGCCCTCCACCGAAGCCCGCAGCCTTAGCCGCGGGCTTTAGGTTTAGAGCTTCAGCAAGTTGGCGGACAGAATCGGAAAAGTCTGGTCAATTTGCCACTGGCGGGCACCATAATCGCGAAGTACAGCGTTGAGTGTTTCAGCATTATGGATCTCGCCGGTGTGTTTAGCCATCCACACAGCTACTCGCAGAGTTGAAGGCTGAAGGATATTCTCGCCGGGAACGTTGATATCGGCGGCGAGGTCGTCGATAAGCGCTCTAATCTCTTGGAGCACTTCGTGCTCTTCTGGGTAGTAGGACGCCCACGCGCGACGATCGGGGATGCCGTCCTTGCGCTGCTGAGGCTTTGGCCAGTTCCTGCGAGGGGATTTGAGCGCCCGGGTGATGATGCGGAACCAGCGTTTGGTGGCACCCTGGGATCGACCGGGGAATCCCTTGACCTGCGCTAATTCTGCCGGGGTGCGGGGGAGAACACGGGCGACTTCCACGATGACTTTGTTGGACAGCACTTTACCGGGCGCCAGGTCGCGGGAGGCTGCGAAAGAGTCGCGTTCCAACCACATTTCACGGGCCACAACTAATTGGTCTGGTCGTTTGAGAGTGGACAGCCCTTTAAGGTCCTGCCAGGACGTTTCGGAAGGTTCGGTCATCGTGGCGAATTGATCCACAATATGGACAAATTCCTGTTCAGCCCAGGGGAGTTTTCCCTGCTGATCCAGGATTTCAGCCATGACATCGGCAAGCTCCAGCAGCATCTCCACATCGAGTGCTGCGTAGTTGAGCCAAGATTCCGGCAGAGGACGCTTGGACCAATCTTCCGAACCGTGGCCTTTGAGCAAGTGGAGATCAAAAATCTGTTCCACCATGGCAGCGAGATTAACGTGATCAAATCCGGCTAAGCGGCCAGCAAGTTCTGTATCAAAGAGTAATCCGGGGTGAAGATCAAGCCACGCAAGGCTCGGCAAATCGGTGCTTGCTGCGTGAATGATCCACTCTTGACCATTGAGCACCGGCTTTAACGCCTGAGTTAATTCAGGACGGAACTGCTCCGGGTCGAATAGGAGAGTTCCGCTGCCACGGCGCCGGATCTGAATCAAAAATGCGCGGTCATCGTATCTAAAACCGGACGCGCGTTCCGTATCAATGGCGAAGGGCCCAGTTCCGCTAGCCAAGAGATCTGCCGCAGCAGTGAACTCACCAGGGGTAGATAGCAAAGGCGGAATGCCGTCGCGGGGTTGAAGGAGATCGGAAACCATGGTGTCCAATCTACCTTCGTAGTTCGGTGACGCCCTCTGGGGGAAGTCCAGCAACAGAGGCAAGCACTGCTGCGAACGCTTCAACATGCGCGGTGAGGTCGGTGCCAGTCGCGGTCCAGGACGCACGCATTTCCACTTGGTAGGCACTTGGCGGTCCACCGATTTCACCAAAGCGCACCGAGGTTGTGGAGGTTACGGTTCCGCCTAGGTTGGTAAATCCTGCGCCGGCTTGTTCCAAACCTTCGTTAAGCCATTGCCACGCTACTTCCGGCAATAGCGGGTCGGAAGCAACAGCGTGATCCATGTCAGCTTGAATATAGGCGACAAGGCGCATTGCTCCTTCCCAGGTTTCTTCGGCACCCGGATCGTGGAGCAGAATCAAACGACCAAAGGAATCACCTTCGCTGTTGGTGGAGACATCGTCTGACTCTTCTTGATTTCCGACTTCGAGTCCAATGGCGTGCGAAAACGGCGCCAGGCGCTGAGGCGGCCTAATCGTGCCCAAAGTAAGTTCTGGGCGCAGGCGCGCTCTGTGCATAGACTCAACCGCTTCGGAAAACTCCGCGGGAGTGCTCTCTGCCGGGGTAGCTGAGGTCTTGTGCTGAGAGGTCGCTTCGGAATCGATCACAATCTGCAATTTACTAATTATTGGGGTAACTCTGGGGAGGCGCGCCGTTTATTTTATGTTTGTCCTTTGATGCAACTTCACTCCTGCTAATTATCCAATGCAGGGGGACTTAACGAGGGGTGTTTACCCAAAACTTTGCAATCAAACTTATGATGGATAACTGGGTGTGCGTTTTGTTGGAACATGTTGTTGGAACATGCCGGCAGAGCCGACACTACGATTCATTCGCTAAAGGGTCTGGCCACTGACACTGGCAAAGATCCACGAAAGGAAGTTACCCTGTGAGCGAGCTCGATATTAAACAGCTCAACAAACTGCAGCGCTACTCTCAGTGGGCGGTGTTCCGTGCTATTCCTGGAGCGCTCGATGATGATCGCACAGAAGTCACTGACCAAGCAGCCAAGTTCTTTGCCGACCTTGAAGCAGAAGGCAAAGTCACTGTCCGTGGCATTTACAACGCCTCCGGCCTGCGCGCAGACGCTGACTACATGATCTGGTGGCACGCAGAAGAATTCGAAGACATTCAGAAGGCCTTCGCTGATTTCCGCCGCACCACCATTTTGGGTCAGGTTTCTGAGGTCTTCTGGATCGGAAACGCTCTCCACCGTCCATCTGAGTTCAACAAGGCTCACTTGCCTTCATTCATCATGGGTGAAGAAGCAAAGGACTGGATCACTGTTTACCCGTTCGTGCGCAGCTACGACTGGTACATCATGGAGCCCTTGAAGCGTTCCCGCATTCTCCGCGAGCACGGACAAGCTGCTGTGGAATTCCCAGATGTTCGTGCCAACACTGTGCCGGCTTTCGCACTGGGTGACTACGAATGGGTGCTGGCTTTCGAGGCTGATGAGTTGCACCGCATTGTCGATTTGATGCACAAGATGCGTTACACCGAGGCTCGCCTCCACGTCCGTGAGGAGCTGCCATTTATTTCTGGACAGCGCGTCGACATTGCAGATCTGATTAAGGTTCTTCCTTAAAAGCTGCTTTTCTAAACGATTGAGCCTTGGACTAATGGTCCAGGGCTCTTTTGGTTGGGGAGGCGTGCGCTGGAGACCAAGGAAGTCAGTTTCTGGGGGAGGTTTGGTCTGAAATGCACGGTTCAAGGCCTGAATAAGCGTTCGTATTAGACCAAGGACCGATTCGGCAGGGGAGAGTTTTGGTTTCCTTCCCTAGGCCAGCCTTGGGCGGCACAGAAACGGCGTTTGAACCCGAAGAAAGTGGCCCCTCATCGGCCCAGACCAAACCACAATGCCCACGAATCCTAGAAATGAAGTTCGTGGGCACTCCTGTTTGGTGTGAGGTCGTAAAAACCGGTCACATCTGCCCACGATCGCCAAAAAGCAGTTCCGTGGGCACTCTCGTTTGGTCCGCCCCAAATCCTGCCCCGGTGCCCATGAAAAGTGCCCTCTCAGAATCGCGTCTAAGCGCCTGAACGCACTGAATCCATACAAGAACCCATCCCAAAAATTGGGCCTCTTAAATAGCGCCAGAATGAGAAAAAGCCTCAGCCATAAGGCCAAGGCTCGTTTCGTGCTCGGAAGCTTAGGAAACTGGCTTTTCTTCCAGCTTCAAGCTGATGGAGTTAATGCAGTAACGAAGATCGGTGGGGGTGTCGTAGCCTTCGCCTTCGAAGACGTGACCCATGTGAGAGCCGCAGTTAGCGCACAGAATCTCAACGCGACGCATACCGAGGGAAAGATCTTCCTTCTCAATGATTTTGTCGCCAGCAAGTGGGGAGAAGAAGGAAGGCCAACCGCAGTGGGATTCAAACTTCTCGGTGGAGCGGAATAACTCTTCACCACAGGCGCGACAGGAGTACACACCTTCGGTGGTGGTGTTGGTGTATTCACCGACGTGAGGTGGTTCGGTGCCGGCTTCGCGGAGGACATGGAATTCCTGCGGGGTGAGGCGTTCGCGCCACTCGGTATCGCTGATGAGTTTGAAGTCTGTCATGCTGTCCTCTCAAGATGGTCGTGCGTTGGATCAGTGGTAATGGGTGAGCTCGGAGTTCCCTTGGCTCGGATATCACCAATAAACCAGATTAGCGCCGAGACAAATGTAACCACTATCAATAGTCCCCAACCAACGGTCGCGCTGAAAAATTCCATCCAGCGGGCTACATCGGGTAGTCGCTGGGAGGTGAAAGTGTCAGGGGAGAGGAAGAAGTAGGCGGCGACCCAGGCAACCCAGTTGTGGAATACGGATCGGCTTCCGAGCAGGGTGAAGATCATAGGGAAGATCATCATGGAGTAGTACATCTGTCCCAGTGAGGACAGGAAGAATACGCCAGTCAGGAGTACACCGGTGGTGGTTGCTGCCCAGAAGTATGGCTCGGTGTTACGGAATCTCAGGAGTGCCAGCACTGCGAGGCCGACCATTGCGCCGAAGATGAGGAACCAGGTGATTTCCATCCAGGTGGGCATTCCGAAATAGATGGCCAAGCCTGGGAGTGAGCTGTTGGCAAAATCTCGAGTTTCACCAAGGTAGGGCATCGTGCGGGTGACGTATTCAGATGCTCCCGGAACTAAGAACCAGGCCACTGCATTGAAAATCACTGGGGTTAAAATGCCGAGGATGAGCGATCCCCATTGCTTTTTCACCAAAGGTAGGAAGAGAAGTGGCAGGAACATGGGTTTGATCAAAATGGCCAAACCAATGACTAGTCCGCCCAACCAGGATTTTTTGTGCACCACGCACCACAGGAAAATCGCCAACATGAGCAGCAGGATGCCGTTGATGTTGGAGAAAATGAGGGTGTTTTGCACGGTTTCTGTCAGCATCGCCAAGGCGATCGCAATCGGCCACACCATGCTGCGCAGCGCCCAACCGGAGAGTCTGGTCAGCAGCCCGAACGCTAAAACAATGGCAAGGAGGTTCACCGCGATGAACATCCACCGAGCCAACGTGAAATGGGTGATATATCCCAATGGTGCCAATAGGAGGGTGGCGCCCGGGTTATAGAGGTAGTGCGGATCGACGAAGTGGTAGACCTCGTTGTAGACCGGAATACCTTCAACGAAACGTCGTAAAGCACTATAAACCGTCGTGAAATCGTCGGTGACTGCGCCGTTAATCGCAAGCACGAAGAAGCGATGCGCCATCAACAACATGGCCAACGGCCATGCAACCGCGTTGCCGATGCTATCCCACCTGCTCCGACGCGGCGTGGGGGCTGATATAGAAGGTGCTACCGGGGAGAAACTCACGAGACTAATCTAGCGAATCCCCAGCAGATCCGGAGAGTCCAACACTCACTTGGCGCGCTTATACCGCAAGAATAGGGTGCTGTCATCATCGACAAAGACGTGCTCCAACGCGAATCGGCGCGGCGCATCATCGCCGCCCTTCACCGTGGGGCGCTCCACGCTGCCCGACAACGTCGGATCAATCGTGTGATGCCACACATCAACAAGATCGGCGGCCAACATCTGCCCATACAACGTTGCACCGCCCTCACAATCAATGCGGGCGTAACCCAAAGACCTAAGCTTTTCGACGCCAACCTCCGCCGTCAACGTCTCCACCTCAATAACCTGAGCCCCAGCATCCACAAGCCGCTGCTGCTTTGCTTGATCGGAATTATCCGTGATGATGATCGGCGGCACTTCGGCCTCAAGGAAAAAGCGAGTATCCACATCAAAATTCAACGACCCTGACATCACCGCAATCGGCGGAATCGCTTCCTGACCCAACTCCTGGCGTTGCTTCTGGATTTCAGGCGAAACCTCCACGCCACCATAATTTTCAGCCTTCACCGTGCTCGACCCAACCAACACCACGTCCGACCACCTGCGAAGCGCCAACAGAAGTTCCGTATCCGTGGAATTTCCAAGCTGACCAGACGTGCCATTAATAGTGGTGGAACCATTAATGGCAGTCACGACAATTGCCCTTAACTCTGGCGTAGACACAGAAGGTAGGGGACCGATGAGTTCCAAGATATCGACCATGTTTCAAGTCTAGGCCAGCTTGTTCACACGGAATGGTGTTATCCAAAGGTGCCAGTGGGGTTCTGGTCGGAGGAGCCTAGGCCGGCATCATCAATGGTGACAACGAAAAACTTATTGTCTGCATACTTAACATTAAATAACCCA
Source organism: Corynebacterium glutamicum ATCC 13032 (assembly GCF_000011325.1). NCBI lineage: Bacteria > Bacillati > Actinomycetota > Actinomycetes > Mycobacteriales > Corynebacteriaceae > Corynebacterium > Corynebacterium glutamicum. Next base: position 1,997,400 of record NC_003450.3, on the reverse strand, counting down.
AACTGGCCAGTGTGGATTCCAGTGCCTTCCCAATGGGTTCCGAAATCAATCTTCCCGCACACATCAAATCGATCTGAGTTTTCACTAGATCCATAAACATGCAATGGGCCCACGTGTTCTGAGTGAGGGTGCACGCATTTAACTGAAGCAGGTGTTGCCGCAGCGAGAAGGGTGGACGAGGCAAGTACTGCAGTAACTGCGGTGACAGGGAGACGACGTGTGAATGAAGACATGGTTCCTGCTTTCCGAGGAGGGGATTTGAAAAGGGTGAGGCTTCTATTTCGACTATCCGAAGGTTCCTAGGGGATTCTGATCAGAGGATCCAAGACCAAGACCAGTGATGTCATTGATTCCTACGACGAAGTATTTGTTGTTGGCATATTTGAAATTGAAGATGCCGAAGTTCCCCGGCTCGCCGTTGGTCCCTTCCCAGAAGGTACCGAGATAAACTTTCTCGCAATCATTTACGCGGCTGGTATTTTCACTTGAAGCATGTACTCGGAGTGGTCCAATCTGCTGACCATTTGCATCGAGGCAGGCGGCTGATGCTGGTGTTGTGGCTGCGAGGAGAGAAGTAGCGGCTATTGCAACGGTTACCGCAGTGATATTGAGACGACGTGTGAATGAAGACATGGTTCCTACTTTCCGAGGAGGGGAGTGGTTTCCTTTTCAGCTAGCTGGCATGTGCTTTGTAGCTGATGAACTTCACCGTAAAGCAGGCAAAATTGAAGTACCGCAAAAGCGGGGAGTACTCCCCGCTGCAGGCCATTTCTTAGGAATAAGACAGCGCTCTGATCTCTCGGATGAAAGATCAGAGCGCTGTCTGGCTCATCGAATAGCATCGGTTTGCTGAAATATCGCTAACTCAGATGATGTTTGGCGATGTTAAAACCGATACCTTCCAAAATTGGGAGCGGGTTTCGAATGCATTCATTGATGTCAGATTCGAAATCGGTAAAGCTGTAGATGTCTTCAAATAGCTCATTTGAGATTGCTGGACCCAATAGGCTCTGCCCACAAACCGCCAGTACTGGAATTCCTTTCGCACGTGCCCGTTTGGCGATTCCAGTAGGAGCTTTCCCGCTGAGGGTCTGTGCATCAATGCGTCCTTCTCCAGTGATGACTAAATCTGCCTGTGCAAGCATCTTTTCACCCCCGGTTTCATTAAGAATCATGTCCACGCCGGAGCGCATCCCTGCAGACAACAACGCCATTGCCATGAAACCCAAGCCCCCCGCTGCGCCCGCTCCAGCTGTTTGTGCAAGGGTGGTGAGCCCGAGAGCTTGTTCAAACACATTGGCAAAGTTCCGTATTGCTGCATCGACACCTAATTTCTGAAACTACGAGTAATACCGCAGCGGCAGCAGTTACCGTTCCCATCGTGGTTCCACTTGCCATAGCGGCCGGTATTGATCCAGTTATCCCGGCTATGGCGGCTGCATTCGGTGCTTCATTTGGGTTCATGCTTCCGATTTCCACACCGCAGAACGCCATCGTCTACGGTTCGGGCTGCGTATCCATTGCTCGAATGATCCGCACTGGAATTAGCTTTGACATCATCGGGGGAGCGCTCATCGTATTTTTCCTCCCAACTGTGGCAACCATGGTTGGAATTGGCTGACGTTAATCGAGGAGCTGGAACCTTCATCCCTTGAAAAGCTGAAGAAGCTATAGATAGTCATGAAACGACGAAAACCCCCTGTTTACAGGGGGTTTAGTTGTGGTCCTAGCTGGGTTCGAACCAGCCGTAGCGCCCTGGTGCCTTCATAAAACGCGAGGTCGCGATGGCTTCATTTTAGCAGGAAGCGCCCAAGAATGACCAGAAATGAATCCACTCACCCCACGTTCACCCCACGCGGGCGAGAGGGTGAGCGATGGCTTCTGTTTGTCTTTTATACGCATAAACGACAATGACAAATGTGAACAAGGATGCTAAAATCACCCTCGACCAGCAGGGAAAAATGTCTAAAGTGACTGGTAGTGACATTAAGTGACTACTTTGACACCTTCACTGAATGACATTTCTCAACCTGAAAACTATGCGGAAAAATGGAAGAGGGTTTGTGATATATGTCACGATCGAGGAATTGAGGAGAGATCGAAAAGTTGCGCTCGGAGAGGTACAGGGCACGCTTCATGCACGAGGGTAGGCGATACTCTGCCCCGTACACTTTCGGTACCAAGGGTGAGGCTAATGAGTTCTTGGCCTCTGAACGCACAGCCATCATCAATGGCACATGGATGGATTTTGAGATGCGGGAGAGGTTTGAGCGGGCACAGCTTGAGGCTGAAGAACGCATGATGGAGACCTTCTTTAGTTATGCATCGAGGTGGATAGAAACCCGGACAAATGCCCAAGGAAAGAAACTTAGCCAAGGGGTGAAAGATGATTACTTTCGTTATATAAAATCAGATCGACTAAGTTATTGGGCTGATTATGCGCTCTGCGCAATCACCGTCGCTGATGTCCGTGAGTGGTATAGCGACACCATTCAGGATGGGAAATTGACCTCAATGGCACGGAGTTACAGCATGATGAAGTCTGTCATGGAGACTGCGGTAGAGGATGGCATCATTCCGACGAATCCGTGCAAAGTACGTGGCGGGGGTAATACCAAAACAGGAAAAAGGTTGATCCCCCAACCGATGCCGAGCTTGAAGCGAACATTGGTGCACTGCCGAGTAAGTACTTTTGTTTGGCTATTGTTGCTGCTGCCGGCGCACTTCGATTCGGTGAAATCGTTGCGCTACGAACCACCGATGTCGATGTTTATTTTGATCGCAGCGGATTTGTAGACTGTGTTCGAATAAGGATTTGCCCGGGAGGGCCTAATGTCACTTAAGCAGTGCAATCCTTACACCCTTTTTCGGGTAGAAAAGAGGAGCGTTTCCTCTTTCATCCAGCTCTTAAGCGAATTTATGCTTATCCTCAGCTTGTACACATTTTTCCGACAGGTAAAGGTTTGATATATGCGGTTGGTACGAAGACTAGTGGGGGTTTCTGCTGTTATGTTGCTGGCCATCGGGGTTGCATCTCCGGTGGCTCAAGCACAGGTGGAAGATCAATTTGAGCTTGTAGAAGAAATCACTGATGAGTAGTTTGCTGATGACGGTGTTGATTATGTTCCCAATAGGAATGCTCCAACAGTTGAGGAACAACTTGAGGATTACGAAACAGCACATCCAGAAGTAGTCGTTGAGTATCACGAGCAAGTCAACGATAGTAAAGATAATGTCGAGGAACTCCCGCTGCCTAAGCGGGACATAGTTGCAGGGGACATGCGTTCAGATGTTATCGAGTTACCGGAGGGGGTAAGCAAGGAGAAAGCTGACCAGCTAGAAGTTGCGGAAGCGCGACTTAACGAGGGTGCACGACTGATGGCAACCACCGGGTGTGAGGTTATGTGGCCAACGGGCTTCTCAGTTTGTGGCCGAATTCTTGACACCTATCGCCAGGTTGGAGGTCAGTTGTCATGGCTTGGGCCACCGAAGTCAAACGAGTTGACCAATCCCGACGGTGTTGGCAAAAGAAGTGAATTTTTTGGTGGAGCCATCTATTGGCACCCAGACACAGGCGCTTATGCAGTGACCTTGGACGGTTTGCGACAGTGGGGGACCTTGAACTGGGAATCAGGGCCATTGGGGTACCCAACCTCTGGTCCGATGGATACAAACTATCCCCTTACTCAGCGACAGACTTTTCAAGGTGGTGACAACTACTACAACCCATTGACTGGCGGTGCTGTGTGGGGCGATATTAAACAGCGCTACGAAGAACTTGGCGGCTCGAATCATGCCATTGGCATCCCGATCACTAATGAGCTACCTAGCGGTACTGAGTATTTTTACAATAATTTCTCCAATGGAACAATTTCGTGGCGAAATGATCGTCAGACACGGTTTATGTATTTGGCTACGCAGCGGGTGTGGGATGCGTTGGGTCGGGAGACGGGTCGTTTAGGTTTTCCTGAAGCAGATGAAACACCTGAGGTTTCTGGTCTATTCCATGTGGTGAATTTTGCGGAGCGCGGGGTGATTGCGTGGAATGGAATCCTAGGCGCCAGAGAGCTGTATGGTGATGTTTACTCCCTGTGGCTGCAATACCAAAATACCGATACTCCTTTAGGGTGGCCGATACCATCATTGACATCATTAAATGAGTCACTCGAACAAGAATTCACCAGAGGTGTTGTTTTAGGCTCAGGTGATGCACTGACATGGATTCCTGACGATGAAGAAAGAAGTTTGGAGGATTTCCTCCCAATTGGAAGTAGCGGCTCATCCTCATCGAGCCAAGAGATGACCCTGTTTTCCCAGCGTGCACAATACGTGGATTGCAAGAATCTTCCCGATTTAGATGAGCAGAGAAAAACTGAAAACAACATTGAAAAGAATGGTGGCCCGATCAAAAAAGAGTATAGTTCGCGAGGTTTCCCCACCGAGTTCAGATTTGTGGTGAGAAAAGGGCATTATGACCGTTACAGGAATGAAGGCTGGGGATATTTAAAAAACTATTGCAAACACAACTTCGCCAACCACGCTATGGCTGAGGCCGTAGTAGATAAAGCGGTGATTGATTATGGCTCATCGCCAGGAACCAGCTATTACAAGTTCGAGAAAACGGTGTACTTTCTAGATTGCAGAACTTATACATTCAATAAGAACTCAGGATGTAAAGAAATGCACGCTCCGCAATGGGTGACTATTATTTACAATCCTCATACTTTCACTGGAGCAAATTCGAACAGACCCAAGGGGGTAATTTCAGCATGGTGTAATTCAACCCCACCTGGTGGAATCGAACACGAGCCGGAAATTTCCCAATGTCCTGATCATGTGAATCTTTATAATAAGCTTCGCATATGACAGAACCCCATCAACTGTGCATCTACACTAGAGGCTATAAAACTTCCGGATTTCGCTTTATCGGGCCATCGCTAAGTCTAGATTTTCTACTCATCAACATCATGGGAAAGTGGAATGCATTTTCTAGAGTGACAAAAAGGGACGGTAGTTCACTACCATTCCCAGGTAATGTATTTACTAATCAGCGCATAGCCGGAGCTGTTCGGCAGTGTCTTTTTCAAGCGATCGTTGCTGAAAAGTGGTCACTTTTCTCGTCCAATATAAGATCCTTAGTAGCTGATCTACCGGATGTGCTCACTGTATCTGAGTTACAGGAATGGTTAGAGTTCTTTGTGCAGCACACCGGAATTGATGTCAAGGTTGGGCGTGCGCTGATTGTTGATCCTGATCAGGAGTGGGCGCAGTCGGCTGGACGTTGTGAGCTTGTGGGATATTGTGCACTGAGTCCTGGTTCGCCTAGTCCTATTAGCTCGGTTTTCGAAAAGACAGATCTTGAATTGTGGGAGTCAGCATTAGCGACGAGTTGGATGATGCTGGGGCCTTCTACAGCTGAACGTTATGCCTATCAAATGCCGGTTGAGGAATTTTATTGGAGTCATGATGCAGAGTTGCGGTGGTGGGAGAGCTTTGTCAACGGCTGTTTTGACGATTTAACAAGTTTGCAGAAGCTTTTGAGTCTGTTACTGGCCAAACACTATTTATCGAGAGATTACCTAATGGTGCGCGTTTTCAAAATTGATTAGTGCGCCGGGTCAAAGGTAATAGTCGCAAGCGCCGTCGTTTAAAAGTGTTGTCGTTCAGTAGCCGGATATACCCTCCAACTCCTGACGGTTAAACAAGATCTAGGGAGTATTGCGGAAGGAGGCGAGAGGAGGCAGTAGGCTTCCTGCGGCTGAAGTTGATAAGTTGAGCTCATGGGATTTAGCGCGTTGGAGATGTGGTCGACCGAGCTGGGCATAACTGTTTCGGTCGCCCCTGAGCCACAGAACAGTGATTATGAATCAGGATTAGCACAGGTTGAAGGTCATGAGTGGCATGTCCGGACTGGCCGGAACACGCCGTCGAAGCCGGGTGCCTTTGTTGCCTTTTGGCAGCGAGGCGTGGGAGGGCAGACCCAGCCGTTTAGTGACGACGGGATGAATGCTGGTCTTCTTGTCTTTGTGAGGAACGATGTTCGGCGCGGAGTGTTTAGGTTTTCCGCTGGTCATCTTGCAGAATTGGGGATTACCGCAGCAGACGGACAGCCGGGTAAACGTGGATTTCGTGTTTACCCCTCCTGGTGCGAAGGGCTCAATTCGCAGGCCAGGGCCATGCAGCGAGCACAATCGAGTGCATTCGAGGAGTATTGAGATCACGTCGTGCTCACCCCAGTGTAGGGTGGCGACGATGTTGTGACCCCGGAAGTTTTCTGCAAGAACTGCTGACATCGTTAGTAAACCTAGGTCTGTTCTGCCGGTGGGCTATCTGAGGTTTATATAGCAGGAAACAACGCGCTGAGCGCAGCCCAGATTTCATTGGCGATCACGTCTCACTGCATGCACATGAGCGTTTAGTGCAGGAACTCCAAAAATTTTGGTCACACACTTTAGCGTTTTTGGGCACGGTATTGTTGTGAAAGCTCCTGCGGTATGAACAACGCGAGTTAGTACACGGAAAGCTCCTGAGAATAGTTCTTTCTTAGGGCTTAAGGCTTGAAGCTTGAGGGCTTTTAGAAAGCAGGTATGAGGAAAGCACTTCCCCACATGAACCAGAAGAAAGGCATGGACTGGGATGAACAAGACTGATGAAGCTTTCCTTCTTGAAGGCGATATTTTTGCTCCCTTGATTGCGGGTTTAAGTAGCGTTAACAGCGCGATCCGCTCTGCCACAGTTCAACATGCGTTTAGATCCATGGATCGCGCTGCAGCAACGGGTACAACTTATGGAGCGAGTATCGTTCAGTCACTGTGTGACATTGTTGTTACGCATATGTTTGTCGAATCAGATTTTCCACGGAAATACGGTTGGTCTGAGATTACTGTAGGACGGCAAATATTTGAGCAACTGGGGCGGAGGTTAGGGCGCGCGTCTGATGAATCCCCCGAAAGGTTTGAGGCACAGGCGGTACCATCAACACATGTTTTCCATGCTCCTTTGGACAAGACCCCGTCGTTTGAAGTTGAGGTCAGTCTTCGGCTATATGCCTTAAAAACAGATTCGGTGAATGTGTCGGATTGTTGTTTTTCTGGTGCAAATTTTGGTGAGTGTTCATGGCAATATGCACGATTAACGAATTGCGATCTTTCCTACTGCAGCTTTATTGGCGCTCAGTTGGGCGATACTGTAATTTCGGGTGATTTGTCGCATAGTCGGTTTCGTGAAGCGGTGATAAATTTTGCTGATATTTCTGCGGACATCACTAATGCCTTCTTTGGGAATGCTGATTTACAAGGGAGTCGGTGTGTGTTTAAGAACGCTTCGGACGCCATCTTCCGGGGATGTAATCTAAAAGGGGCGAATTTGGAGGGGTCCGATGATGCTATTAATCTCTCCGAGGCGGTTGTAGATCATGAGACTGTGTTTCCAGATGGGTCGCTTTTAGAGCGAAAACGTTACAGTGATTATGAGACTATTTCGACGAAGTGGGGTGAGGTGCAGTTTGTTGCCGATCGCTATTGTTCGTAGCATAATCATTCAGTTTTGACAGCATTTGAGAACACGACAAAGCCCTTCTCGGACTAAGTTCCGGGGAGGGCTTTGTCGTGTTCGCACCTGTATAGAAATGCGAATTTGATTGCTAGAATTTTCTCTAATTAATAGGTGATTAAATTTAAGAGATTGCGCGGATAGGTGGATAAAAGGGAAAACATAGGGGTCATGAAATAGAACAAGCACGAGGCCTGGTAAATACGAATTCGACCAAGAAAACGTAAACACCCCAGGAGTACTCGTGCCTGCCCTTCCATCATCTATCATCGACCCCCTCTGGCGCCAGTTCTCCGCCTTAATCCCACCGGTTATCATCACCCACCCACTAGGGTGCCACCGTGCACGCATTGCTGACCGGATCATCGTCGACAAACTCATCGCAGTGCTTGTCCTCGGTGTCTCCTATATCAAGATTTCCGATTCCACCTGCTCAGCCACCACGATACGCACCCGCCGAGACGAGTGGATCACTGCCGGGATTTTCAAGAATTTAGAACAGATCTGTCTGGAGTCCTACGACCGTTTCATCGGGTTAGACCTAGAAAACTTAAATGTTGATGGCTGCATTGTTAAAGCTCCCTGCGGCGGAGAGGTAGCCGGCAGATTCCCGGTTGACCGGGAAAAAGGCACCAAACGCTCGTTAATGGTCGATGGACATGGAATCCCGATCGGGTGCGTGGTCGCCGGAGCCAATCGGCATGATTTACCGTTGTTAGCTGCAACCTTGGACACGCTCGGCCGGTTTGGGGGCTCTCTTCCCGATCAGATCACGGTGCATCTCGATGCTGGGTATGACTCGAAGAAAACCCGCAGGCTACTCAGCGAATTTGGTTATAGCTGGGTGATCAGCATTAAAGGTGAGCCGCTGCAGGCTGGGACTCGGTGGGTGGTGGAGCGTACTAACTCTTGGCATAACCGGGGTTTTAAGAAACTTAGTATCTGCACCGAACGTTGTACCCGGGTTGTGGAAGCGTTTATCGCTTTAGCCAACGCGGTGATTATTCTGCGTCGGCTTATCAAACAGGCCTGGACTAGTTACCGCTGGGACACCCGACCGGGCCACAGACCTTAATCTATCCGCGCAATCTCTAAGGAGAAAGTTTATGACAAATAGGACCTGACCCCTGTTTGGTAGACACCTAACATCCCAACATTCTGGGACAGAAAGGTAACCTACCTATCATGCCAACCAAGACCTACTCCGAGGAGTTCAAACGCGACGCCGTTGCTTTGTACGAGAACTCCGATGGGGCCTCACTCCAACAGATCGCCAACGATCTCGGCATCAACCGAGTAACCCTGAAAAACTTCGATCAATAAATACGGTGCGCATGCCTCAACCAACACCAAAGAAGCAACAGCAATGTCGGAAGCTGAACAAATCAGACAGCTAAAGAAGGAAAACGCACTACTGCGTGAAGAACGCGACATTTTGCGCAAGGCTGCTAAATATTTTCCCGGCAAGAGGCAAGACTTATGACCCGCTTCTGGTTTGTTGACGACGTGCGAAAAACCTACTGAAGTTAAGCGGTTATGCGAAGTGTTGAAAATTAACCGTTCCTCGTATTACAAATGGAAAAAGACTGCTCTGACGAGGAAGAAACTCCTGCTCAGCGACGCAGTCCTGGGAGCGAAGATCAAGTCCATCTTCACTAAAGAACGCGGCTGTTATGGTGCGAAACGTATTACGGCCGAGCTTAATGACGGGCCAGGTACAACAACTCCGGTTAACCACAAGCGAGTCGCTCGAGTGATGTCTTCGATGAAGCTTGTTGGTTTTACGAAGAAACGCAAGGTCATCACCACAATCCCAGCAGCTGTCAAGCCGGTGTTCCCGGACTTGGTGAAGCGTCAATTCAACGCTTTGGCTGCCAATGAAGTTTACGTCGGGGATATTACTTATCTGCCGATTGCTGATGGGTCGAATATGTATTTGACGACGGTCATTGATTGCTATTCTTAGCACGGTTGGTGGGTTTTGCCTTTGCGGATCATATGCGCACGTCATTGGTGCAGGAGGCGTTGATGATGGCGAAGAGTCAGCGAGGCAGTCTACAGGGTGCTGTTTTTCATTCGGATCACGGCAGTGTGTACACCTCGCAGGCGTTTCAGGACACTTGTAAAAAGTTGGGTGTTCGTCAGTCGATGGGTGCTGTTGGTACCAGTGCGGATAATTCGCTAGCGGAGTCGTTTAATGCCGCGCTCAAGCGGGAAGTGCTGCAGGATTCCAAGACGTTTGCTAATCAGTTGGTGTGCCGTCGGGAGGTATTTCGGTGGTGTGACCTAGTACAACACGGTGCGCAGACATTCTTGGTGTGGCTATGTGGCGCCTGCGGTGTTTGAGGTCCAGGGTTCTGCTATTCTGAAGTCTGCTTCCTGATTAAATCCCCTGTGTCTACTTTCAAGGGGTCGGGCCCGTGTGAGAGTGCTGTTTTGGGGCGCGTAGTGGATCTGTGGGAACTGTTTTTTGACTCAGGGTTTGCCTTGGGGTGAGGGTCAAAAAAGTGAGCCGGGGGACCTGTGGGGCAGGGGTGAGCGGGCGCTATTAATCACAGATATATGTGTGCACAAATGTTGTTTTAGCCCGCGGCATTGCCCCTTTGTAGGTACACATTTCCAGGGGTAAACCTCATAGCTGGGTTTGTGGGGTGGGAAAAAACCTCTGCATATTATGCATGACAGAAAAGGGCCAGGAGGGGCATCTTGCAAAAAATTATGCACAGCGGAGACGCATCAAAGGTGCCCCTATAGTGCGGTTTGTCGCAGCTGGACGCGGATCGTGAATAAAACTAGCGGGAGTGACCAGGAGGTGCTTAAAAGTACCTGTAATGAATCCTTTCACCCCACAAACGCATGTTTTTTGACCCTATAAATGAATAAAACCCCTGCAAGCAGGTGCTAAACAAGTGGTCCTAGCTGGGTTCGAACCAGCTGTAGCGACCTGGTGCCTTTACAAAACGCGAGGTCGCGATGGCTTCATTTCAGCAGAAAGCGCCCAAGAGTGACCAGAAATGAATCCACTCACCCCACGCTCACCCCACGCGGGAGAGGGGATGAGCGATGGCTTCTGTTTGCCTTTTATACGCATAAATGACAATGACAAATGTGAACAAGGATGCTAAAATCACCCTCGACCAGCAGGGGAAAATGTCTAAAGTGACTGGTAATGACACTAAGTGACTACTTTGACACCTTCACTGAATGACATTTCTCAACCTGAAAACTATGCGGAAAAGTGGAAGAGGGTTTGTGATATATGTCACGATCGAGGAATTGGGGAGAGATCGAGAAGTTGCGCTCGGGGAGGTACAGGGCACGCTTCATGCACGAGGGTAGGCGATACTCTGCCCCGTATACCTTCGGTACCAAGGGTGAGGCGCAGGAGTTCTTGGCCTCTGAACGCACGGCCATCATCAATGGCACATGGATGGATTTTGAGATGCGGGAGAGGTTCGAGCAGGCACAGCGCGAAGCCGAAGAACGCATGATGGAGACCTTCTTCAGTTATGCATCGAGGTGGATAGAAACCCGGACAAATGCCCAAGGAAAGAAACTCAGCCAAGGGGTGAAAGATGATTACTTTCGTTATATAAAATCAGATCGACTAAGTTATTGGGCTGATTATGCGCTCTGTGAAATCACTGTCGCTGATGTCCGTGAGTGGTATAGCGATACTATTCAGGACGGTAAATTGACCTCAATGGCGCGGAGTTACAGCATGATGAAGTCTGTCATGGAGACTGCAGTGGAGGATGGCATTATCCCGATGAATCCGTGCAAAGTCCGTGGCGGGGGTAATACGAAAACAGGCAAAAAGGTTGATGTCCCAACCGATGCCGAGCTTGAGGCGATCATTGGTGCACTGCCGAGTAAGTACTTTTGTTTGGCTATTGTTGCTGCCGCTGGTGCACTTCGATTCGGTGAAATCGTTGCGCTGCGTACCACTGATGTGGATGTTTATTTTGATCGCAGCGGATTTGTAGATTGTGTTCGAATAAGGATTTCTCGGAGCATTAGGCACACGAGATACCATGGCCGAGTTGAAGGTCCGCCTAAAACTGAAGCTGGTGTTCGTAGCCTCTATATCTATGGCAAAGATGCAGCAGAAATTGCCAAGCATGTGGACACGATTGATGTGGGTTTGCGACTATGGAGCTCGATGAGAGATCCTGATGAACCCATGCCGTATCACACCTTTAAGCACAACTGGGATAGGGCGCGGGAAAGTGTCCACAGTAAAGCGACCGTTCACTCGATGAGGCATTATTCGGGTACGAAGTATGCACAGGTTGGGGCGACACTCAAGGAGGTGATGGCGCGGCTGGGGCACTCAACACCTAGTGCAGCACTGCGTTATCAGCACTCAGGCGAGCGTGATGAAGAGCTAGCAAAGCGCATGGCGCGCTAAACACTCGGCAGTGAGTTTCAAAAAAAACACCCAACCACAGGCATTTTTTCTAGCGCTGTTGTTGGGTGTTGTTAACTGGAAAGGTATTTAACAGGATACTTCCCCAGAATTTCATCGGGGTATCCGCTGAAGCCTTTGAGCTTCTTGTGCCGGCGACGGCAGTTGCGTCGGCAACGTGGGCAGTTGCAGTGGTCAATAAATTGACCGGAGCGAATAGCGCCCTCGTAGCGATCTTTGGATTGCTGTTGGGCGCGCTTGCGGCGCTGGGATGGGTTTTGCCCAAAGAGGGTAATAACAGCCATGGCACCAAGTGCCATAACAATAGGGATCATAAATGCGACGAACATGGTGATTGTTTCCTTTGTGGTTGAGTGTTTTTTAATAGATCTTGAGCTTGTGGTTGTTAACTGTGTTTAAGGTATCAAAGGTGCACGACATGCACGTGTTGGCACCTTGAGCAGTGTTAGCACGTTAGTGCTAACTGTAAGCCTTAACCAGAACAGATAACCTGTACCCCTGATCTTCGCACTCCACCCCGGCTGCTGTCCCACACAGCAGCAAGGACTGGACACCTTGTGCACGCCTGGCGTGTGCACTCATCTCTTTTTCATCTGGCACCACCACCAGTCGTGCGGTCCTTAAAAAAATAACCCCCTCGTGCAGCTGCGAAAAACGCAGAAGCACGAGGGGGTTTGAGTTAATTCTGTTTAATCGAGCAGGTCAACGCCCTCTTCAAGGCGTTGCTCGCGAGGTACAGAGTTATCAGGCCACTGGACATCGGCCTGTACCTCCCATTCACCGAGATCAAATTCGTTGTCGGCGATGAGGCCGGGCAGATCACCGGCGAGATCATACGCTTTTTCTATAGCATCTTCGGGGGAATCTGCCTCAACGTCGATGTAGGCGGATGCGGTTGCGACAAAATGAACGCGGTGGGTTGCCATAATTAGTGTCCTTATCTTAAGAGTGTGTTTAATGATCGAGTTTAATCTTCGATCTTGACGACATGTTCTCCAAGGCGTTGCTGCGGGGTCGAGCTGGTATCGAGCCATTCAATTTCAGCGCGTGCTTCCCAGTCGTGCAGCTCATAGGGATCGCCGGCCAAGGTGACCGGGTAGTCAAATTCTGCATTGGCTAGGTCGAGTGCTTCTTCAGGACTGTCTGCTTCGACCTCGATGGTTGACTCGGCGAGCGCGATAAAACTGACGCGGTATTGTGCCATAGTGGTGTTTCTTTCTTGTTGTGTTTGGGTGTTTAGTGGCGCTGCAAAAGTCGGCGCAGGCTGCGAACTAGGCGCAGCACTGCGTAGCCTGCAGAGAAGGCGAGGATATTTAGTACCAGCGTTTCATGGAAGCGCTCAGGGGTAAGTGCTGCTACTACCAGCACTAGTGCTGTGACAATAAGTAGTGGCTTGATGAGCGAACCGAGAAAGTTTGTTGCTTGAAACACCCACCGCATTATGGGGCTGAGCTGGTCGATGGGGGCGGTGATAGTGGATCTAGGTGTCTTGGTTGTAGACATGACTACCTTTCTGTGCGGTCGTTGTTGTTAACTATTCGTCGCGGAGTCCGTCTACAACGCGGTTATTGTCGGAGTCGATCTCAAAACCTTCGCTGTCAAAACGTGTCCAGCCGTAATGGAAGCCTTCAACAAGGCGCTCGTAAGTTAGTGTGCCGTCTGGTTGAACGTGATAGACAACAACATCGTGGTCGTCATGAATCTCGATTGCGGTGATAGCGCCGTGTTCAGCAGTGGCGATATGGGGGTTGGTGAGGCTGTGTAGAACAGCTTTCTGCTCGTCGGTGATTGTGATGGTGTACTGAGGCATGATGACTACTTTCTTGTTTTGGAGTGAGTATGGGTGGGGGGATTAGGCGCAGGTAGCTGCTAAAACAGCTGTAGCCAGCCATCAGCACGCTCAGTGAGTCGGTAGACCTTGGCGGTGGTGCTACCGACTTGGTGCTGGCCCAGAACACCAGGTCGCAGCAGGCCGGCGCTAATGCACAGTTCGGTAACATCAGCGTGCAGATCTGGGTTAATGATGACGTGGTTAAGTTGCTTGAGCTCCACATCGGCAAGGTTGATGGTGAGGTCGGCATATTGTTCCGGTACACCGTTTTCATCGAGTGCGTAGAGCATGATGGCCGGGCGAGTATTTGCTACATACTGAAACGGATATGCCTCAAGCATGGTGTATTCACCGTCGATGGGTCCGCGAATAGACCAGGGCTTTAACGTGGTGGGGGAGGTCATGGGGGTTGTCTCTTTTCTAGATTTGGACCGGATAGTGTTGTGGAGTTGTTGGTGTAGATAGAGAAAACCGCCTGCACAACAGGGTTAGTTGCACAGGCGGTTAAAAAGGTGGGTGTAGCGATAAGCTCGCTGCGGGCTTAACAGTGAGCTTTAAAGATCAGGATGATCTTCGCCATAGTCATCCATATCACGGATGTCTTCGGCGATGAGCACGGTGTTATCGTCCTCATCGAGATCAGGGGAATCATCATCAATGAGGCTGATCTCTTCGGTCTCGGAGCTACCTCAACGATCATGGGTGTTCGAGCCTTTCTGGGCTAGGTGTGTGAACGGGTTAGTTGGGGCCAGAGTTGAGTAGTGAATTTTCAGATAAGTCCTGCGTAGTACTCACGAGCTAGGTTGCTACCTCGTTGCGCGGATTCGACACCCTTGTGCCAGGCGTATGCCTCATACGCTTTGCTCAACAACATGGGTATAAGAGTGTTATCAGGATTGATGAGTGCAGCAGTGTTGAGCACCTGCTTGGTGCGGAACGCATGATATTCGGAACACAGCGCTTCGATGCTTAAGGCATTAGCGACAGACACAGGGAAGATAGTCGCGCGTTCTACAGGGTTGTTTGCAGTGCACAATGTTCGTGTCACCGCACGCATGAGTGCTCGTGCATGTGCTGTGTACTTAATGCACGGTGAGATTATGAGGTCGCGGAGATCGGTCTGATTGAGCGCGAAGCTGGTCAGCACGATGATGTTGCCGGGATTGGCAAGAAAGTACTGTTCAGCAGCGTGGTTGCCAGTGCTTAAAGTGTCATTAATTGCTACATCTGGGAATTTTTCAGCAGCTGTTTCCAGCATGTCGTAGATTTTTGTGAAGGCGAGTTGCTCGAAGCGATCAAGCTGACCTGGGGTGTGCTCGAAGTCGGTGTAGAGAAACACATCGTCGCAGATGGCGTCAATGTCGAGAGCATCGAGTACATCATTAGTGTGAAGTTCGATGGGGTTATGAGGCATAGTATCGAGTCTCTTTCTAGAGAAGAACGGTGTTGTGGGTATGAAAAAAACACCCCTAGCATTTATGGCACTAGGGGCGGTGTTGTGGTGTTGGGATGCATCCACAGCGCAGGTGAATCCGTGTGCAGCTACGCTGCACAGTTATTAGCGGCAGGCGTGGGTAATGTGCTCGTCGGCACCACCGGTAGGTACGCGATCAGCACCCGCGTTAAGTGGGACAAACTGCTTGAGCGCATGTTCCGTGGATTCCCAGCGGTCGATGTTTGAGTCGAGGTACGCGGTAATATCGTCTTGGGTCATATCCGCTGTGATATTGGGATCAGAGATATTGAGTAGACGCACAATATGCGAGCCACCATTGTTACGAGAATCATCGAATTGACGATCAAAGGTCGTGAAGGCGGCAGCTTTGTTTTCTGGTGTTGATGCTGGAACCCACTCGAATCCTCCAACGCCGTGGAGATCATCCGCTGGGGCAAAAGAAATGATGTAGATGGGGTAGCTGCGAGACATGGCTAGCGTCCTGCTTTCTCATCGTCGGGATTAGTTTCCGGTACAGGATCGACAACGATGCGCACGGTATCTGTAGTGATATAGGAATTTGGGTTAAAGGCGTTGTCTTGATTGTCGAACATATCGACATAGGGCTTACCTTTAAATCGCTCGCTGCTGGTCATAGGGTTAAACGGATCGTTCTCAGCGAATCCGAGAACAGTGTGGATGCGGTAGCGACCGAGTTTCTTATCAAAGGTGCTAAAACGTGGCAAAAATACGCGATCACCAACCCCCAAATCTGCGACAGAGGTCTCTAGGCCATGGAGAAAACTCCCGAGTTGATCGACAGGTGGTTGAGCTTTATCAATTTTGATCAACATGTCGTGGAGATCGTGGGAGTCTTGCTCAACAGCGGGTGGATTAATACGCTCAGTGATCTCATAATCGTCAAGCATGTAAACACCGTTGTCATAGTCGATGCCGTCGAGATAATCCTGATTGACAGGTTCGAGGTAGACGCCAGAACCATCATTGCCGAAGAAGTTCTTCAGCACAGTAATAAACGGTGGCAACCAATCGTTATTTTCGTTGATGGGTGGTAACTGCGCGTATGCGGCGTAGGCGAGAAACGCCTCAATCGAGTCGCGACCACCATTCCAGTGGAGGTAGAGACCGATGTCGGCTTCGTTTGCTACTAAAAGAGCATTGTTGCTCATGATGAATCCTTTGCGAGTGTGTGTGGAGTGGGGTGTGTAAAAAATGCAAAAAAACCCACACCAGATGAGGTGCGAGTTAAGAAGAAAATAGTGCTTCTGAGGATAATCCGATGAGTGCTGAAGAAGTGTTGCTACCAATGCGTGACGGTCCGTTATCAGTGAGTACAAGTGATGTATTTGATGCAGGACCTTCTTTTGAGTCAACATCGTCGTTGTCAGAGTTATCGTTGTTGTCCTCGGCAGTGTCTGTCACTGTGATGCCGGTGGTGTCGAGAATCCACTCAAGAGAGGCAAATACATCAGCGCCGGATTCGTCATCAAAAGACCCGTCGTTCTTATTTATTGTGCCGTGAGACATAATGCCCACAACCTCGTCACCAATGAAGATGGGGCCCCCAGAATCACCTTTGTGGATTCGACCAGTTTCAGCACTGTCATAATCAAAGAGGAGATAGTGTGATCGACCGACACCGTGATGGAATTTCCCTGACCTCACGCTATATATGTCGGTGAGAATCATGTTGACCGATTCAGCGGTGCGGATATTGACACCACCGCCACCAAAACCGACTGACTGTGCAGCGGTTCCCAGTGGATATTCTTGTGTGGGGAGCTGCGCAATGGTGCCCTTGTGCACGCCGTTGATATTAATGAGCGCTAGATCACCGGACGGTGCGCGGTAAACCTCACCCATATAGTTACCTTCATTGCGATGAATACCTGGAGTAATAGGCGTGATGGTGTCGATGTCGCCGAGTATGTTGATGTCATCGACACAGTGGCGTGCGGTGAGTGCCCACGATGGTGAGATCATGACACCGCTGCAGTTCAATGCGCCTGGTCCGATTTTTGCGACAGCGTTGGCAACGGAATCAGTTGATGGGACAGAGCCGCCGATGACAGCAGAGGCGTGGAATGGATGAGCTGCAACTATACCCAGTACGGCGCAGACAGTGGTGAGGGTAGACATGATTTTTTTACGGTTTTTCATAGAATCTTTCGAACTTTCTTCTTTGAAGGTGTGTGTGTGGAGTGTTGGAGAAAAACAAGTGGGAAATGCAGAAAACCCCAGCTCACACAGAGAAAATCTGTATGAACTGGGGTTGAGTACGAAGAGAGAGGGGATAGAGAAAGCGGTGCTTAGTGAGTCGGTTTAATGTTGCAGCACGCCGTAGTCATCGAAGCTGCCACCGAATTTGAGAATGAGCCGCGCGAGTTCAGTCTCGTCAAGAGCTCCATGATCGGTGTTGGTGCGCCAGACAGCGCGCGGTGAGTGTTCCCCGCTCGCGTCTTTGACGGCAACAACGAGACCAAGGGCATCATCTAGATCATCTGCGTTAAACATGATGACCGTATCGTGCGGATATGAGTGGAGATTTTCTTCGATAGTTGCCTCAATGTCGTTAGCAGTGGGTGTGACGCAGGCTGCGACCAATGCGAGAATATCGTCGGTGTTGAGCTGAATGTGCTGGCCGAGCTTCGGGAAGCTGACGTGAATGAGATCGTCATCATCGCGTTGATTGACAATGATCTCGGTGCGCTGCCACTGGGTGATGCGCTCGCGTCGCCACTCGGCGATAGGCGTGTTGTCCCCGGACCAGGGATTTTTCATATAGCTTGTTGGTGCAGGTAGATCGGCAGTATCAACAAGCTCATTAAGAGCGAGCTGGTGGTCAGGGTGTGCGTAGCGGATGGAGAAAGGGTTGTCCTGAGTGTTGTCAGACATGATGGTGTTTCTTCTTTCCTATTTTGTGTTGTTTTCGACGTACTGATAGAAGAGCCCCATGATCTGACCAAGGGATTCTTTGGTGAGGTTGTGCCAGGCTGTGATAGCGTTTTCGGCTTCCAGCTGGGTGAGCTTGTCGCGCTTGATAAGTATTGCGAGATCTTCCATGCAGGCTACGAGGCCGTGATGCATGATCATTTCGTGGACAAACTCAGCAATACGCTCTGATCGAATTGGGTTATTGATACGAATTTCATCGGGTTTACCTTCGGCACGCTGGGTGTTGACCCAGTTGATAGTGTCCTCGCGGGTTTTAAGTGCCACAGCGACAGTCTCTGGGGTATCGGTGCTGGTTGTTGTTGAGTCAGAGTGTGCATCAGCAGCGACCAGTTCAAAGCCGTAGGCATAGGGCTCGTCAGGGAGCGGGTCGAAGCTGTAATCGAGATTGGTGTCTGAGTTATTGGTTACGTTATCTGTGGTGTTGTCAGCGTTGTCAGTCATGAAGGATGCTTTCTTAGTTGTTGGCGGCTTCAAGGTGGATAGCAAGTGCCTCAAAAGGATTGAACTTTGGTAGCTCAAGCACAGGCACTAGCTGGGTGTTGGCAATCTCGGTGAGCCCGTGACCACCTTCGAAAGAGACCAGGGACATGCCTTCGGTGTGGTTCACAGAAACCGTGATGCAGGGTTCGGTGAGATTTGGGCTGTTCAAGACAGTGCAGGTCAGCCACTTGAGGTTAAGCTTCGAATTGGTGGACAGCAGATCATGAATGGTGAGCGGTGCAGACATAATGACGGGGGCCTTTCTGTAGTTTTCTTGAGAAAAGTGTTGCGGCATAGCAAAACACCCCATGAAGCAGATGCCTCATGGGGTGTTGGGGTGGGGTAAGTTGGTTTAGCTAGAGTGGCTTAGTCTTTGTTGGCACGATCAATCTGGATCGTGATGTCTGTGCCGACGAGATCATCAGAATCAAGCAGGTCATTGAGCTCGGTGTAGATGTCGCGAGAATCAGCCGGCAGATACTCGCCACCGAGATTAAAGCCAGGGAAGAACTTATGGATGACGCCATGTAGCTCGGGCGCGAGACTCATTTCAAAATACAGTGCGAGAGGATGGCCCTCGGAGTCGGTGGCATAAGGCTCGTTGGTGGCCGTGTTCACAGCATAAGACTCACCGATGAGCGAGATATGTGCACCGTACTGTGGTGAAAACTCATAATCAGGCTCATGAGGGTTGCGCACATGAGTGACCTCTTCAATGGTGACACGCTGGTGAGACATGACACTGTAGGTGTCGAGGTAGCGCTGTAGGTTCTCAGCGATCTGTTCGGTGTTGAGCTTAGTAAGGTCGCGGTTGGTGGCAGCTTTTTGAATAGTAGGTTTCAGCGCTGCAGCGGGGAGCTGGAAAAAGATGGAGCAGAAAGGTTGCTTGGAAATGATGTGTTCGACATCGTAAACGTCGTGGGGCATAGGTGTACTTTCTTGCACAAGAATGGTCAAATAGGCAGTGGTTTTTCTGTTGATAGATTTTAGCCGGCTCGATGGTTACGGGCTGTGCATAGTAGTTGGGATACACAAACAAGCTGTGTTCGAGCATTCAGCCGAACACAGCTTTGCTGTGTTGTGCACCGCTCAAGTCCCGCCCAGGCGGGCTGTGCCTACCCACACACCTGAAACCAGTGGCAACCTTTAGCGCAGCAGGAATTCAGCTTCTTCGTCCCAGCAGATATGGTGTTCGTGCAAGTGCTCAAGTATTTCTTCTTGTTCAGCAGCACTGATGGCACGTGGGGTCTTGGTGTAAACATCGCCGTTGTCGAGCATGTAGGCATCAAAAGGGGATAAGAGCTGGTCAGCGGCACGGACATAGGCAGCATTATGCTCAGTGTCGAATTCTTCTTGTGCGCGACGAACCCAGTGTGAGTCCAGGACTGTTGGCCTGGCAAGTTCGCTGTGCTGGAATGCATAGTGAGCCTCGCGAAGTACAGGATCAGTAAAGCTGTAGTTGATCGGCGAGGGCTGCACAGAAGATGGGGTGGTGGTGTTTTTAACAACCCGAAGCTGTGGTTGATGCTTGTCTGGTGCGGTGATAATAGTCAGCTGTGGTGCGGGCAGCGTAGTTGGCGGTTGTGTACTGCGGCTGTGATGGGTGCGTGACTCAAGGTCAGGAATGACGGTGAGGTGGTCGCGTTTTTTAGACATGGTGAAACCGTCCTTTCTAGGAGGTGGTGAGAGCTGTGTGTGGTCGAGAGAGAGATCTACAGGTGCAGCTCAAAAGAGCCGTTACGATGCATGTCCATATTCGACATGGGCTCTTGTGCGATCAGCGGGCTGCTTTCCAGGTCGTACCACATCTGATCAGAGCTCTTCTTGAACACAGTAAATAACCCAAGACCTGGAATAGAGCTGGTGGCGACAGTACCAACGGGTGCTTGTACGTAGGTGCGATGGGTGTTTCTTTTCTTTGTTGCACCAGCGTTGTGCTCATCAACCCAGGTGCGAAGCTCTTTCTCAAACGCCTTGGTCATGGAAATATCGTTGTCGATGCAGGTCGCTTTGAATTCATCAAACAATTCTGGCCCTACACGAAATGAGATGCAGCTCTTGCCACGCTCTGCATTAGTTTTTCTGGCGCCATTGGTAACAGTGCGTGTTTTGTTGTGCGCGGTATTGATGTTGACAGTGACATGGGGTGCAGAAGTAGATACGGTGCGAGTAGTCATGATGATGTCCTTGTTGTGGAGGTTTTAGTGTTTGTCGGTCAGTTGTGCTGCAAGGCGAGCCATATCAGCATCTGATAACAACGCTCTGTGGAGTTGAGGTTGTGGTAAGACACTGCGGTCGCGTACACGCGGGGTCTTAGAGGCGTCGAGATCGACAAGATCATGATCAATGTTTTTCCAGAAACCAGTGCTGTGCTTGATAAATATTTGCCTGAAGCTGGTTCCAGGTACAGGGATCATTGCGGTTGCATTGGTTGGTTGGCTGGCAAAGACTTCCACCATGTCGGATTCAGCCTGGTTTTGCTCTACATGGTTAATATTGCGGTCGATGTAGCGCTGCAGAAGGATGCGCGAGATCTCTGTGACCGTGAGGTTGTGTTTTTTAGCTAGATGCTTCATAGCGACGTGCAGGTCTGCAGGGATGACCATGGTGCGCAAGACAGTTTCGGATTCATGGTCATAGAGAACTGATTCCTGGGAGGGGCGGGTTAGCTCCGAATCAGAGGCAGTGAGGGGTAGGTGATCATGAATTTCTGCGCGATTGAGATTAGTTGGGTGTGGTGCAGCGCCATTGGTGATGATGATGTTGATAGTGGTTGTAGACATGTGGGAATCCTTCTGGATTAACAGTGGGTAAAAAGAGGAATAGAGTTAGGCGAGAAAAAGAAACCCCCATCCACCAGCAGATACTGGGTGGTGGGGGTTTCTTTAGTAGTGGTGCTTCTTAGATGAAGCGTGGGTCAATATCAACCTGTGGAGCAACTGGTGCAGGTGGAACAAAACCTGCCTGTGGCTGTGCGTAAGGATCGTTTACGTACTGTGGCTGTGGTGCAACCTGGGCTGCAACTGGTGCCTGGGTCTGAGAGAGACCAGCGAAAGGGTTACCTGCGTACTGAGGTGCGTCCTGAGCAGCGAACTGCTGAACTGGTGCAGGTGCCTGCTGTGCAGCAGCCTGCGCCTTGTTTGCCTCAACGACCTGCTTGCGAGCACGGCGAGCGTCAGCAGCAGACTTGGTTTCAAGCGGCTGGATGGAGTCGATAGATAGGTTCAACTCGTAGCGTTTAGCGCCAGTGGACTTGTCAGTGAACTGATCCTGGTGGATGTAGCCGTTGACCGCAACCTGGTCACCTTCCTTGAGGTAGGAGTAGATTCCGTTACCTTCCTTGGATGCGGAGTAGAACTGGGTGAGCGGAACGATGGAGTCCTCATAGACACCATTGCGGTTAGCAAAGTTGTTGGTGGAGTATACGGCGATCTGGATGTTGCGGGAGCCATCTGGGTTGGTGAAGATCTTTGGATCAGCAGCAAGACGGCCGATGACGTTGAAGTTATTGGAAGGATTAGCAGACATGGTAAATACCCCTTAATGGTATGGATGAATGAAGGATTGAGTGTTTAAGACCCACAGTGCTTATTTTTAAGCTGTTGGCTGTGTAGCCTTTCAAGAGTTTTTCCGAACGCAGCTATGCTGTCGTTGGTTTTTAAAGTCTTTTAGATCTTTTAGAAGTCTTCTGACTCTTTAGATCCTGTAGAACTAGGTATTTGACCGAGCTCTTATTGTTGAGAGTTTTTTTGTCGTCTCTCATGGTTGTCCCCGAACGCAGCTATGCTGTCGTTGAGTTTTTTCCATCTTTTGGAGCTTTTAGGGCTTCGCCTGTTTTTCCGAATGCAGCTTCGCTGTCATTGGTCTTTTGCTTGTGTCTTTTAGTCTGTGCATACAGCAGTACTTATGAAAAAACCCGCACCGAAGGCACATCAGAGTGCGACAAGGTGTGGGGTTAGGGTGGGATTGTCCGTCACTGTGACGGAACTGCCGTGGGTCTTTACATGGGTGGAACCCCCCCCAGAATTTCGAGGTGATAGTAGTATTCGCGGCGAGCTATGCGTTGTTTTCTTTTGTTGAGCGGTTGTTACGCAGCAACCCCCATCTGTAAGGGCGGGGGTCACGAAGCTCATGTAGAAGTACGCATAGTCAGCTGAAGTCAGCCAGGCTGGGGAAAGTTAAGTGTCGCTAGTCAGAGCTGGCAAATAGTACAGCCCAATTCAACGAGCTTGGGGAGCACAAACGTATAAGCAGCAAAACCTAAAAGTACAGCGATGATGAGTGCTGCGAAGAGATCATCGAGCTCAGCGCTTTTTTCCAGTGCGAGAAAAACAGGGAGGCCACAGATCAATGCCACAGCACCGAGCACGAGTATGGAGGTAATACTCAAAGGCTCGAATGCGGGCAGGGCTGCAGCAAAAAGATTGATCATGGCGCTATCTGCTTCATGTTAGAGACCTAGCCTAAGTGTGAGGTGTTGCCCGATAAACATCATTTCAAGATCACCCCAGGAGCAGCCTCAATAACCTGGTAAAACTCATCGTAGAACTCTGAGTCGTCAGTTAATACAGTGCGGTTGTGGCCGGCAATAACAAGTTGGCTGTAGGTGGCGCTGTAGACCAGATCACGGGTGCGACCCTGAGCGTCAAGTGCGGTGAGTTTGTCGAAGAAGGCGCTAGCAGTGGACACATCATCTGGTGGGGTCTGTGCGAGCAGTGTTTTGGTGTAGATCACCATATCGCCGTAAATCACAGCAGGAACCAGGTGGTCTGAGTCAATAAGCCCTAGTGGATAGCTGCTGTCCTCATCGGTATGGATTTCAATGGCGAGTGGGGACTCAGCAGTGGGATCAACATTGTTGGGGCTAGCAATAAGGGCGAAGGTGGTCATGATGGCTAAGTCCTTTTCTTAAAGGGTGGAATTGTGTGGGCGGTACAGGTTGTACCGCACTTTAGAATCTACATACTGTGCTCGCGAACATTGATCACGTGCATGGTGCGATCAGAATCTGTTGGATCATCGACAGCACAGAGCGGGAATTCCAGCGGTGTGAGCGTAAAGCCCTGTTCAATCATGTCTTTAAGCGTCATGCCGGCATAAGGGTGATCAGAGGTAGCGCCGGACAAGGTGTGCTTATGTTTGGTAGCGACAGCCTTGGCGCTGGCTTCATCAGGATTATGCGGAATCACAGCAATTGGTCCGTGATCGTGAGTGACAACACTTTTGTCTTTGAGGAACACGGTGCTGCGGCCACTGATCTCATCACAGACGCGAAGTGAAGCAGGGTTGTTGAGATCGTCGTTGAGCTGTGTGCGCTGTCGTTGTCGTAGTTCAGGGTTGATTAATTCAGCACTGCGGATAAAAAGGGTATTACCTTCCTGGTAGACGCGCACATCGGCGGTGCTGAACTGTAGAACAAAGACATTGTGTGGTTGAACGTCGTAGGTAATCGTCGGCAACTCATTAATGAGTTGCTCAGGATCAAGACCGAGATCGGTAAGATGATCCATGGTGAGAGGGTAGAACGCAGCCTTGGGGTGGAGAAAAGTCATGATAAGGGTGTTTCTTTAAGAAAATGTTGGTGCCTGGTTAGTTAGTTGTGTAACTAACCCAGCATCATTTGGTACAGGTGGTCATCGCCGCTAAAAGTGGCGTAGATGATGTTGGGGTCGCGCTCATCAACAGCAATAGAATTAATCTGGGTTGTTGGTGCCGGCAGATCAGTGTTGAGACTTTGGATAAAGAACAGGTCAGTAACAGCACCAGATGATGGGTCAATGAGCACGAACGCGGTTTCATCCGGCAGCTGGGCAAGCTGCGTTTCGGCAGTGGTGGCACCTGAGCTCAACAGCTGCAGGGTAAAGTCATCGGCCATTTCCGCGTTGATGACAGCAAGCACGCTGGGCTTACCGGTGCCAATGCTGGTGTCGCGGTTATGCCAGGTGGCAGCCTGGTCAGCACTGAGACAATCAAGCTCAGCAAGACCTGGAACCAACGCTGAGCTGGTGGGGTTGCTTAAGCCCAGGGCTGCAAGTGGGTGATCGGTGGCTGCTTGGGCATCCGATTCTGCTTGAGCAGCCTCAGATTCTTCGATGTTGATACCGAGCTGCTCGCGGAGATCGCCAATCTCGTGCTGGTTAATGACTTCGCCATCGACATAGGCGCGTGCTTGGACAATGCCAGTAGCAGACATGACCATAGGATCATGCAGCTTGAGGGTGGCAGATCCAGAGCTCGACAATACTGATGCGGTACGCAATGCACTGGTGCTGAGCTCACGGTGTTCATCCAGTGGTGCATCGGAGCCTGATTCTAGAGCGCACAGTCCCACAGCTGGCTCAGTCGCCGGCATGGTGTAGGCAGCATCTTCGGTTCCCGTTGGGGTGTTGGTGTTAAAGCCGGTGATCTGAGTGGAGCCGGTGACAGTCCAGGTATCAGCTGAACGAATAGGTTGCTTGGGATCATCAGGGTGTTGTCCGATGAGTTGGGTAGTACCCCAGCCATTACGGATCTGGCTAAAAGAGCTAGCCATGGTCTGAAAATCTTCAGTCAGAGCAATATCTTGACGTGGTGTGGCAGTTCCTGTGGCTGGGTCGATCTCAAGAATATGTGCTGTGGTGAGTTCAGCATTGTTTTCTGGATCAGCCATTGCTGCGACAGTAGGCTGCTCAGAACCACTATTTCGCGAGGTTAATGGCGCTGCGACAGCAATCAGAGTGCCATCGGCGGCAATTTCGAGACCGTAAATACGCTTGAGGGCGCTTTGGGCCATTGTTGGCTCCGTGTTATTGGCTGCGTCAGGGTCGGTGTTTTCTGGTAGCTCAGCAAGAGTCATTGCAGTGGCATTGGTGATGGTGAGCACATGAGCTGCAGTGGGATCAAGGGCAGAGCCACCATCGGTGACAGCCTGCGCCACAGAATCGGCGCCGAGAAGGTCAGCGGTGGTCGAGCATGAGCTCAGTAGGAGAGCTGTAGCGGTAAGTGCAGCAAGTCCGAGTGCGCGGTGGGTACGGGGAGTATAACGCATGAGTTTTTTATATTACTTTCTAGTATTTTAAGCGCGACAAAGTGAACTAGTATGTTTATTCACTAGTTTTATCGTAGTTGGCTAATTGACTAAATACTAAAGTAATTAGTCTGAGTTTCACATGACCCCGGACATGCAAAAACACCCTGTCGCAATGATGGCGACAGGGTGTTTCGGGGTCGAGTTAGAGCATGTTAGATGGTGTACTGCTGACCATAAGGTAGCAGTGCTGGTGAATGATCCGGGTGAGTGGTGCACAGTACCCGAATGAGGTTACGCAGGGTGGACAATTGAGTAACCGCAATATCAATGACATGTCCGTCTCGCATGTTTGGCGGGGTGTTGTGATCCTCACGACCAGAAGACGACAAGCAGAACACCTGGCGGTGATCAGGAGGTCCGGTGACGCTAAGCTGTGAGAGGCCGGCGCGGAAGGTCATGGAGGTGCCACCAAATTCGAGTTCAGCCTTGGTGAGATCAGTGTTCTCATCACCCCATGTCTGAGACTTGTAGGCAGCGATGGCATTAAAAAGTACCTTGCGCAGTTGCATTGCCTCACGTGGGGTGAAGTGGAAAGTATAGATCTGTTCAGGGATCAGCATGTCTTTAAAAGAAATGCTGAAATGCTCAGGGTAACGGTTCATGTCGTCATAGCGCACTAGGCAAGACCAGGTGAAATCATGGGCGTGCCACATAATGCTGATACCAGGCTCATTAGGTTCCACCGTCAATTGTGACTCATCGAGTTTGGTGGACTTATAGTACTGAGCCAGCTGAATGCCATTGGATTCACTCATCAACGGAGCGGTTTCCTGGGGAAACATGAGGTTGTCATAATTATGCAGACCGGCAACGAGTTCACTAAGGCTGTGTTGTGCATCAATGGCAGCATGATCGAACTCATAAGCACCATCGCTGATGATGTCACCGTATTCATGGGCACGGTAGAAGGTATCCAGTGGCTCGCGTAGCTCATTGAGTGCAGAAATGACTGCGTTGGTTCTTGGCTTCATATCTTGAGCCAAGGTGGGGTCAAAAGATACGAGAGATTCTTGTACGTCCTGAATCATGAGTATGGCGAAATCAATATCAGATGTGCTGAAAAAGGTCTCACGGTTTCTGATGGTGCTCGTGGTCGCATAGGCGGCTTTATTCTCGCGATAGGAGCGACGGCGACTGCGAATTGATGGGGTGTCGCTACTCAATGTCGCATGGTGCATATCTTTGTCTTGCAACAGCGTGGGTCTTAGTAGCAGCAGTTGGTTGACTTGGCTGATTTTCGCGATGATCGCGTCACTAATGATCAGCCCGCGTGTGGTGTGTTGGTAGAGCATCATGAAAAAGACTCTAACCAATTTCGCAGTTATGTATGGAAGACCGGCTGAGATTGTGGGGTAGTTGTTACAGCTACCCCACACCCGGAGGGGGTAGTAGTTATTTTGGGCTCATAAGCTAAGCGTTGTGCTTACACATCTATGAGATCGTAGCGAGCATGACCTAGTGCTGGATGAAAAAGCTTGTTGATGTGGCGGGCGTTAGCATGTAAAAATGCTGCTGCATCGTGACGCGAATTAAAGCGTAAACGGCAATCCTCTGGGTCACGAGAGGTAGATGTGGCGAGCAAATCCTGTCGCTCTGTGAGAAAGTTCAGATCAGTGTCTTTGAGTTCGTAAAGACCACCGCGACCAAGTAGGGTACCTTTGCGTGCCCGTGGGTTACGTGGGTGGGTTGCTACCGCAATAAACCAGATGGACGTGGATTTAGGCGCAGTGAACTGTGACGGTTTCGGCCAGGAGGGCCCCGGTTTAAGTGTGTGCAAGGTGGCCTGCCACTTGCCGCCAACAGTGTCGTGGACATGGGAGACCCCCTTGACTTCACGAGCAATAATATAAGGCTTGTGGACGGGAGCAGTGATGATACGAGACATGGGTAAAGACCTTTCTAGGAGTGGGTTTACTCGGTGATGAGTTCATTCGGGTAGATCAGCCCGAAGTCGATGGCAAGTGCATATTCATGTAAGCCATCGGCAATATAAGAGAGCAGGCCAAAGTCGGTGGCGTATCGCAAGCCATTGGGCTGCGGTAGTACCTCGCCGCGCTGCTGCTTAAAATGCGCTGCGAGCTGGGCTACAGCGTCACGCAGTAGTTCTACAAACTCCGGTAGTGAGGGCAGTGGATCGTCATGCGCATCAAGAGTTTTGGCGATGAGAGCGTCCATGACAGAGGTCACGGTGATAGCTGCGATCGCTTTGGCGTGATTGTGGCTGCGCACGATAGGTGGTGCAAGCTGTGGGCATGAAGCGAGAGCGGTTAAGTCTGCATCGAAGAGGTGATCGAGCCAGGTGGTGAGTTCCTCAGGGAGCAGATCCTCAGGATCAAGGTGATTATGCAGATCGGTTACGTTATGAGGGAGATTCTCAACGGCAGCACGTAGAAGCTGCACTGGGAAAATTGAAAGCGCAAGACTACGGTGCACACGCATGATGGGGTCAAGGTGATCGAGCCACGATGCAATGGCGGGGATCTCGGGAATATAGGCAAGCTCATGCCTGGCCTGTAGGAGATCCTTATTAGGCGCATTAAGCGCGGTGGTTTTTGGTGCACCAGAATCAGGATCAAAAGGAAGCAGGTAGTTGTTGCTGTCTGTTGCCGTGCCTGTGTTTTCCTGCACAAGGGCTTTTTGCACGTCACTTACGGTGGGTGCGCGGTGGTTCAGGCTTTGGTCAAGCGGGTCATTGCCCGAGCCCTTGGGTTTGATATAGGGCTCTACAGCAGCTCGATTAATGACCTCGGGTAGCTGGACCATAGTAACGCTGTGACCTAATGCTGTGCCCTGAGTGTCATGGTTGTGCAGGGTTAATTCAAGTTGGTTGCGACGGGCGTTGACCGCACTGTGCGAAGAGAGTGCGACTGAGAGGAATGGATGCAGGTCAAGTGCCGTTGCTAGTTCAAGGATAAGTGAGCTGGGCGGATTGAGCTTGCCTAGCCGTGAGAGGTCAACATCAGTGGTGCGATCGCAGGTGAGCCCTAGGTCTTTCACGTTGAAGGCTTTACCGAGATGAAGGAATTTGAGAAAGGGATTGGCTGCGGTCATTTTCTTCTGCTGTGACCTGACAATAAGAAGTTCCCAGTGTCCAGTGGTAGGTGCCGGTGGAGATGGTCGCGGTGGATTCGGTGAGGGGAGTGGGCGTGTATGCAGCACAGGTGCAGGTAGAAGTGGTTGAGCTGTCGTGTCTGTGCGCTTTTTTGCTTTAAGCTCTTCGAGCTTGCGCTGGCGAATTTTTTCCTGGGCTGCAATAGCGACCTGTGTCGGACTAGGTGTTGGTGAGGTGGTGAGTTCGTGTGAGGTAACAGCGAATTCACTCGGTGTTACGCCGTGTGCAGGGGCTGGGGTATCAGTGTGGGTCATGATGGTGATTTTCTTTAATAGTGATGGGGGATGGGTGAGAGGTTGATGTAAAACAACACGCCACAGATAGCTGAGTATCTGTGGCGTGTGTGGTTATACGTTGCGGTTGATCATTGCGTGCTTGGCTGCACGAGTACCGTGATCAGCGACATCAGACTCATTTAAGGCGATAGCTTCGTGGTAGACCGGCTGTGGCAATGAGGGCGTGACAGGGGGTACGTAGCGGTAGTTATCAACAGGTAACGGATGATAGACACCCGTAACGTTCTCGATGACAATTTGGTAGCAGCGCTTGTATTGGAGCTGTGTAATAGGGTGCTCAGTCCAAAAAGTACCAAAAGACCTGGTGTTATACGCATTGGCGGAGAATAAGGTCTTGGCTTGCGGATCAGGGGCAGCAGCAATCTCTGAGACGATCTGGTTTGGATAGGCTGCAGCAACTTGTGCAGTAATCCAGTCAGTCAGTTCCTGGTCAACACCCAAATCATGTAGTCGCACGGCGCTATCTACGGTGTAGGAGAAATCATCGGGGAGTGGCACAATAACCGGCTTTTTCACGGTGTTGTCGGAGTGCAGTTCATCGACAAGCTCTAGGAGTTCAGCCTCATTAAAAGGCATGGAGTGGGTTGGTGCTTTAGAAATAATGAGTGAATAGGACATGGGGTCGAGTTCCTTTCTAGGACATTCTCGGGGAATAAAACAAATGTGGACAACCTGGGGACAAACAAATAGACATACTTTCCTCGTCTTTGGTTTCCACTTTAGTATATAGTAAACTTTATTGAAACTTAATCAACAAAGTTAATGAAAAAACTACTGTGAAAGTTTGTGGTGATGATGCTTAGTGCAGTGCTGGAAGGTCTGCTCAGCGCCAGTGCGATCTCGCAGGTGCTTGGTTTTGGGGATCTGCTTGACCTTGGTGGTTTGATCTCTACTGAACTTGGTGTCGAAGGCTACGGCGAGGCATTTAGCGCCTAGTCAGGCGTTGCTTTTTCTCTCTTAAAAAATTCTCAAGAAAGGTTGTTACACAATGGATGGACTCAGCTCAAAGCTCGAAGGTGTTCTTAGCTCCGATGGACTCGGCACCTTTTTGGACAACGCCAATGGCTTGCTCAACTTTTTTGTCAAGCTCATGAACGCGATTGGCTAACATGCGCTGTTAAACTTCTCGCGCATGTTGACCCGACCCTGCCTCCGGCAGGGTAAAACCCCCAGCAACCACCGTGACTTCGGTGCACGTTGCTGGGGGTTTGTGGTTGGTATAGGTGGGTTTCTTTTAACCCCACATACCTAGACTGCTTGCCTTGGCAAGGGTTTGTGCACGTAGGAAAATATTGCGGTGGTTGTAGCGGGTGTCGAAGCTGTATTCAGCAGCAGAGCCTGAGGCAATTTGTTCCAAATTGGCAAGCTTAAGACCGCTATCGCCCTTGGTGTACCAGACATAAGCAAGCAGGCGTCCGTATTGATCTTCGCGGGCTTGGGTGGAATCAAATTCTAGTGTGATGGTGGCACCGCGCAGCATGGTGGTGAGATTCTGTGAAGATTCTGGTCCGTAGAAGCCCACAGGCTTGGTGGGGTGTTTGGTTTCGGGGGAATCAATACCGATCATACGAACAGTTTTCTGAGCACCCTGATAGTTCACGACAATGGTGTCGCCGTCAACCACGCGCACCAGGCTCGCTGCAACGCGTGGTGCCGCTTGATTTTGTGCTTGCTGAGTGAGTTTTACTGTGTCGATGCTGGTAGGGGTGGTGGTGCCCAGGTCGAGGGTGGAGCTTAATGAGCTGCTGCCAGTAACCGGGGCTGCGTTAATAGGAGGTGCTTGAGTTACTAGCGCACAGGCAGAGATTGCGACAGCGCCAAGCAAGGTGGTGGCAGAGAGTGCAATTTTATGAAAACTAATAGATAGTGACATTCTGGGGAACTTTCTTGTAGAGGTCTGGGTAGTGGATAAGTTAATCAACTATGAAATAGACTAACTTAATCATTAACATTAATGGATTTTCGGAGAATAGGGATAGACATGGCAGACGAGAAAAAGGTTCATGTACGTGCCACACTGCGCTTTGATTCAGACACCCACCAGCGGGCAATTTATTGGGCAGATCGAAAAGGTATCTCGCTGAGCGCGTATGCAGAAGAGGCGATCAGAGAGAAGATTGATCGTGATAACGGTGTGCACGTTATTCCGAATTCACTGTTGGATAACCGCATGAACCAAATCATTGATCAGCTCAGCTCGTTTGGTCGTGAGTTGGCGAACAACACGACAGTTGTAACTAGTGGTTTCAACACCATTATCGGTATGACTCGTGGCGACTCGTATCTCTCTGATGATCTCGATGACCTGGGTTAAACCCGATGAACGAGCAGGAACGAGAAGCCTTAGAGGATGCTGCCCTTGAGGAAGCTGCCTTAGCCGATGAATTAGCTGCATTAGAGGCTGAAGCTGGCGTACAAGGGTCAGTCGAGCCTTATGACTATGCAGCAGACCTTGATGATGAGGACGAGTTTGATGAGGACCCTTTTGCTCAGGATGAACCCCGTGACGCTGGTCCGCTAGGTGAGTTGAGCAGTGATAACCATGTCTCTGAGGCTGTTGCTGAAGACACTGGGACAAGTACAGAAGAGTCTGCACAAGAGGGCAGTCACGAAGAGTCGGTAGACAATCCCCGTGATTTCACCGGCACTGCGACAGCGGTGCGATCTTTTCGACCCAGACTTCCCGTACCCAATGCACTGCGACCAGGACCACCCATCCGAACACAACCGGCAGTGAACACCGACATAGATGATGGCGGGCAAGAGAATACAGCTGGCGCGACTGCCGCAGATGTGGGGGCGGGAGTGTTTTTTGGTACGCATTTTGAGCTGGCTTTTGGGCAGGTTGATGTTCACCGCCACATAAGGCATGAGCAGGCTATGCGAGATGGACACCAGGATCTCAGCGTCTTTGTCGGTGCTGATGGGGCGATCATGCTGGAAGAACTTAAAAATCGTTACCAGCGCCCACCGGAGAACGAGCCCCATGATGATGATGTCACCGAAATGATAAAGACCACCGAGGAAACAGAGAAGGAGAACGTAGAGATGGATCAGGATATAGCTGTAGTAGACAACGTTGATGAACAGGTTGTGGTGACACCTGCTCATGACGCTGACAGCGTAGCGGTTGTTGCTGAACAGGTCGTTGCGTCAGAACCAACGCCAGAGCCGGTACCCAAGGTTGAGCACGTAGAGATGAGTGTCGATCTAGCGGGTGAGACTATTACACCGATTGATCAGGCAATTCGGTCTTTTATGCAGCTCAACGGTATTGAGCACAGCGTGGTGTTGCGACGCTTGGGGCTGATGACTCAGGTGGCACATAATAAGGAACTTGATGAGGTCTACGCTAAGGCACTTGCCGAGGGTGAATCCCATGCTCAGCAGCAGCATGAATTAGAAGCAGAAAATGAACGGCTTAAAAAAGAAGTTGATGCGCTCGCTGCAGAGCTTAGTGCTGCGTTGATGGGCGAGGGTGGTGGTGATCATGACTAAGGCCGTGACACCAATTGTGGTGACCGATGGTGTTCGTTTTGATGAGGTGGATCTTGTCGCTGGTAATGCACGGCTACACAGTGTGCTGTCACAGCTGTGGGACAAGCTGTCTTTAGGCTCAGATAAGTTAAGGAATCTGCTTCTTGGTGATAGCACACATCCGGCTTATGGGCGCTCATGGGTGACCTTAACTGAGAGCATTAACAAGGGTGTTGCTGCCGGTACGGTGACAAGAGCGCAGGAGCAGCTTTTTCAGCAGATGCTGGGATTGCGCGATATTTACCAGGGTGTCACTGATGCTCAGACATGGTTGGGGCAGTCAGCAGTGTCAGGTGGAGAGAGGGTGCAATCAGAGATAAAGGTTGTGACAGAGGTAGCACAGGCGCCTGTGTTGCATGAGGCGGTTGCAGAATCTGCAGAGGTGACCCAGGGGGCGCCAGCTGTTGAAGTAGTTGCGGATCTAGACGCCGCGAAAGAGCACCAACTAGCACAGGAGCCCAAGCGATCTGGCAAAAAATCTGTGAAACAGGCACCGCGACGACAACGTAGCGCTCGCACAACCACCGATGCAGCAGCGTGTACACCGCGTGCAGGTGTGGTGGCCTTTAAGTCAAGCATTACGTTGCGTGATGGCGATGGTGTGGATCTAGAGGATGAACTGCGTACTGTGCACAGGACGAGTGCCAGGCTGACCGATCTACTGCAGGATCATGTGCACAAGAAGCTTGCACAGCAGGGTGTGACGTTTCGAGGCCCTATTCCTTTCGGGATCTTGGTGAACCTCGGGATTGTGTCACTGCTGGCGAATCACGAAGATGTCCAAGGATTAGTGTCTTTAAGTGACGATGACCAGCTTGTGCTCGACATTCTCAATGAACACCGATCTGTAGGTTGGCAGGAAAGTGTCAATGACGCGCTTGATGAACAGGCGCAGCAGATGGCGCAGATCAACAAGACACTGGGCTTTTTGCACAAGCGCAGCGTACAAAACGAACGCGACAATTTCTTTTTTGAGCATTTGCTCAGTGCGTTTTTCGCAGAACGCCTCATGATCGGTGATATTGCGACTGGTTCAGCAGTAGAAGACATTGATCTACACAGTGAAAAGCATGAGAAAGTGCTTGCTGTATTGAAAAAGTCATCGGAGCATGAGTGGCAGCGGGGGAAAGACGTAGCCGGGAGACAGTTCCATGCGGTGCGAAATGATGACTGAAGGCTTTCGACTTAATACTGATGCAGATATAGTAAGAATCAAACAGATAAAGTTAGTGACTTAAAAAGGGGAATAAAGATTATGGCACAGACGAGAACTGCTGGCGAGATCATCAAAGATCAGCAGAAGCAGATTCATAACTTGGCAGCTGAGGTAAAGCGTCTTCGTGAGCGTGACGATGCACGAGATCAGCAGCTAGGAGTGCTTAATGAAGCCATGTTTTCACTACTAGGAGATGGACTTGACCGTTTTCGTGAATCTGGCGATGAGGCATCCTTCAATGCTGCATTGAACTATCAGGCAGTGGTGGCACCAGAAATGTTTAAGACCGTGTATGGTGTCGATCCGTCTACCGGAGAGCCTATTCCCACTTAAAGTACAACACAGTCTTTTCACCCCTCTTTTCGGGTAAAGAGCATGTATTTTCTCTCCCATCCAACTTTTAACTAATTCTTTACCTATCCTCAGTTTGTACATATTTTCCGACAGGTAAAGGTTTGATATAAGCGGTTGGTACGAAGACTAGTGGGTGTTTCTGCTGTCATGTTGCTGGCCATCGGGGTTGCATCTCCGGTAGCTCAAGCACAAGTGGAAGATCAATTTGAGCTTGTAAAAGAAATCAGTGATGAGCAGTTTGCTGATGATGGTGTTGACTATGTTCCCAATAGGAATGCTCCGACTGTTAAGGAACAACTTGAGGATTTCGAATCAGCACATCCAGAAGTAGTCATTGAGTATCACGAGCACGTCAACGATAGTAAAGACAATGTTGAGGAACTTCCGCTACCTAAGCGGGACATCGTTGCAGGGGAAATGCGCTCAGATGTCATCGAGTTACCGGAGGGGGTGAGCAAGGACGAAGCTGATCAGGTGGAGGTTGCGGAAGCGCGACTTAATGAGGGCGCACGATTGATGGCTGCAACTGGGTGTGAGGCTATGTGGCCAACAGGTTTCTCAGTTTGTGGCCGGATTCTTGACGCTTATCGGCAGGTTGGAGGTCAGTTGTCATGGCTTGGGCCACCAAAGTCAAACGAGTTGACCAATCCCGACGGTGTTGGCAAAAGAAGTGAATTTGTTGGGGGTGCCATCTATTGGCATCCAGACACAGGCGCTTATGCAGTGACCCTGGACGGTTTGAGGCAGTGGGGGACCTTGAACTGGGAATCAGGGCCATTGGGGTACCCAACCTCTGGTCCGATGGATACAAACTATCCCCTTACTCAGCGACAGACTTTTCAAGGTGGTGACAACTATTACAACCCATTGACTGGCGGTGCTGTGTGGGGCGATATTAAACAGCGCTACGAAGAACTTGGCGGCTCGAATCATGCCATTGGCATCCCGATCACTAATGAGCTACCTAGCGGTACTGAGTATTTTTACAATAATTTCTCCAATGGAACAATTTCGTGGCGAAATGATCGTCAGACACGGTTTATGTATTTGGCTACGCAGCGGGTGTGGGATGCGTTGGGTCGGGAGACGGGTCGTTTAGGTTTTCCTGAAGCAGATGAAACACCTGAGGTTTCTGGTCTATTCCATGTGGTGAATTTTGCGGAGCGCGGGGTGATTGCGTGGAATGGAATCCTAGGCGCCAGAGAGCTGTATGGTGATGTTTACTCCCTGTGGCTGCAATACCAAAATACCGATACTCCTTTAGGGTGGCCGATACCATCATTGACATCATTAAATGAGTCACTCGAACAAGAATTCACCAGAGGTGTTGTTTTAGGCTCAGGTGATGCACTGACATGGATTCCTGACGATGAAGAAAGAAGTTTGGAGGATTTCCTCCCAATTGGAAGTAGCGGCTCATCCTCATCGAGCCAAGAGATGACCCTGTTTTCCCAGCGTGCACAATACGTGGATTGCAAGAATCTTCCCGATTTAGATGAGCAGAGAAAAACTGAAAACAACATTGAAAAGAATGGTGGCCCGATCAAAAAAGAGTATAGTTCGCGAGGTTTCCCCACCGAGTTCAGATTTGTCGTGAGAAAAGGGCATTATGACCGTTACAGGAATGAAGGCTGGGGATATTTAAAAAACTATTGCAAACACAACTTCGCCAACCACGCTATGGCTGAGGCCGTAGTAGATAAAGCGGTGATTGATTATGGCTCATCGCCAGGAACCAGCTATTACAAGTTCGAGAAAACGGTGTACTTTCTAGATTGCAGAACTTATACATTCAATAAGAACTCAGGATGTAAAGAAATGCACGCTCCGCAATGGGTGACTATTATTTACAATCCTCATACTTTCACTGGAGCAAATTCGAACAGACCCAAGGGGGTAATTTCAGCATGGTGTAATTCAACCCCACCTGGTGGAATCGAACACGAGCCTGAAATTTCCCAATGTCCTGATCATGTGAATCTTTATAATAAGCTTCGCATATGACAGAACCCCATCAACTGTGCATCTACACTAGAGGCTATAAAACTTCCGGATTTCGCTTTATCGGGCCATCGCTAAGTCTAGATTTTCTACTCATCAACATCATGGGAAAGTGGAATGCATTTTCTAGAGTGACAAAAAGGGACGGTAGTTCACTACCATTCCCAGGTAATGTATTTACTAATCAGCGCATAGCCGGAGCTGTTCGGCAGTGTCTTTTTCAAGCGATCGTTGCTGAAAAGTGGTCACTTTTCTCGTCCAATATAAGATCCTTAGTAGCTGATCTACCGGATGTGCTCACTGTATCTGAGTTACAGGAATGGTTAGAGTTCTTTGTGCAGCACACCGGAATTGATGTCAAGGTTGGGCGTGCGCTGATTGTTGATCCTGATCAGGAGTGGGCGCAGTCGGCTGGACGTTGTGAGCTTGTGGGATATTGTGCACTGAGTCCTGGTTCGCCTAGTCCTATTAGCTCGGTTTTCGAAAAGACAGATCTTGAATTGTGGGAGTCAGCATTAGCGACGAGTTGGATGATGCTGGGGCCTTCTACAGCTGAACGTTATGCCTATCAAATGCCGGTTGAGGAATTTTATTGGAGTCATGATGCAGAGTTGCGGTGGTGGGAGAGCTTTGTCAACGGCTGTTTTGACGATTTAACAAGTTTGCAGAAGCTTTTGAGTCTGTTACTGGCCAAACACTATTTATCGAGAGATTACCTAATGGTGCGCGTTTTCAAAATTGATTAGTGCGCCGGGTCAAAGGTAATAGTCGCAAGCGCCGTCGTTTAAAAGTGTTGTCGTTCAGTAGCCGGATATACCCTCCAACTCCTGACGGTTAAACAAGATCTAGGGAGTATTGCGGAAGGAGGCGAGAGGAGGCAGTAGGCTTCCTGCGGCTGAAGTTGATAAGTTGAGCTCATGGGATTTAGCGCGTTGGAGATGTGGTCGACCGAGCTGGGCATAACTGTTTCGGTCGCCCCTGAGCCACAGAACAGTGATTATGAATCAGGATTAGCACAGGTTGAAGGTCATGAGTGGCATGTCCGGACTGGCCGGAACACGCCGTCGAAGCCGGGTGCCTTTGTTGCCTTTTGGCAGCGAGGCGTGGGAGGGCAGACCCAGCCGTTTAGTGACGACGGGATGAATGCTGGTCTTCTTGTCTTTGTGAGGAACGATGTTCGGCGCGGATTGTTTAGGTTTTCCGCTGGTCATCTTGCAGAATTGGGGATTACCGCAGCAGACGGACAGCCGGGTAAACGTGGATTTCGTGTTTACCCCTCCTGGTGCGAAGGGCTCAATTCGCAGGCCAGGGCCATGCAGCGAGCACAATCGAGTGCATTCGAGGAGTATTGAGATCACGTCGTGCTCACCCCAGTGTAGGGTGGCGACGATGTTGTGACCCCGGAAGTTTTCTGCAAGAACTGCTGACATCGTTAGTAAACCTAGGTCTGTTCTGCCGGTGGGCTATCTGAGGTTTATATAGCAGGAAACAACGCGCTGAGCGCAGCCCAGATTTCATTGGCGATCACGTCTCACTGCATGCACATGAGCGTTTAGTGCAGGAACTCCAAAAATTTTGGTCACACACTTTAGCGTTTTTGGGCACGGTATTGTTGTGAAAGCTCCTGCGGTATGAACAACGCGAGTTAGTACACGGAAAGCTCCTGAGAATAGTTCTTTCTTAGGGCTTAAGGCTTGAAGCTTGAGGGCTTTTAGAAAGCAGGTATGAGGAAAGCACTTCCCCACATGAACCAGAAGAAAGGCATGGACTGGGATGAACAAGACTGATGAAGCTTTCCTTCTTGAAGGCGATATTTTTGCTCCCTTGATTGCGGGTTTAAGTAGCGATAACAGCGCGATCCGCTCTGCCACAGTTCAACATGCGTTTAGATCCATGGATCGCGCTGCAGCAACGGGTACAACTTATGGAGCGAGTATCGTTCAGTCACTGTGTGACATTGTTGTTACGCATATGTTTGTCGAATCAGATTTTCCACGGAAATACGGTTGGTCTGAGATTACTGTAGGACGGCAAATATTTGAGCAACTGGGGCGGAGGTTAGGGCGCGCGTCTGATGAATCCCCCGAAAGGTTTGAGGCACAGGCGGTACCATCAACACATGTTTTCCATGCTCCTTTGGACAAAACCCCGTCGTTTGAAGTTGAGGTCAGTCTTCGGCTATATGCCTTAGAAACAGATTCGGTGAGTGTGTCGGAATGCTGTTTTTCGGGTGCTAATTTTAGTGAGTGTTCGTGGCATTATGCACGATTAACGAATTGCGATCTTTCCTACTGCAACTTTATTGGCGCTCAGTTGGGCGATACCGTAATTTCGGGCGATTTATCGCATAGTCGATTTCGTGAAGCGGTAATGAGTTGTGCGGAGATTTCTGCGGACATCACTAATGCATTCTTTGGGAATGTCGATTTGCAAGCAAGTCGGTGTGTGTTCAATAAAGCCACTGGCGCTAGTTTTTATGCGTGCAGTCTGAAAGGAGCAGATTTACACGGCTCAGATAATGCCATAGATCTGTCCGACGCAGTTGTAGATTATGAGACTGTGTTTCCTGATGGGTCCACACTCGAGCGAAAGCATTACGATGACTATCAGAATATTTCGACCAAGTGGGGCGAAGTGCTATTTGTTGCTAATCGCTATCAACCATAGTAAAGCCACTGGTCTTTCGCAGATTGGTTGAGTGCAAAACCCTTCTCGGGAAGTTTTCTTCCGGGAAGGGTTTTGCTGTGTCTAAGTGTGTGGGGTAATTGTAATATAATTGTTAGAATTTTCTCTAATTAATATTTTATTAACTTACGGAGAAAGTTTATGATAAATATGATGTCGTTGGGTAATCCAGCAGCAATGCTCGCTGCGTACAACACCAGCACGCAGGTGGCACCGCAGCCACAGCTGGGACCACGTGCTGGAGAAGTTCAACTCAGTAGCGAACAGCAAGCCATGATTGATTATGTACTTGCTGGCAAAGATGTCATTGTTGATGCCACCGTAGGCTCGGGCAAAACTACCGCTATTCAACGACTGTGTTCGATCATGGGTGCAGACCATGACGTGCTGTATTTGACGTATTCGAAGTTGTTGAAGGTCGATGCACAGCAGCGCGTTCGTGGCGCCAAGGTGCAGAACTATCACGGCATTGTCTATCCGCATCTACTCAAGGCCGGCATCAAGTGTGGTATTAGCGAGTCGATTCGGGAGTTTAACAAGAACTTCAAACACATTTCTCGCACGTTCCCCAGTTACGACCTGCTGGTTATTGATGAGTACCAGGACATCAATGAGGACTATGCAGAACTGCTGCGCAACATTAAGTCTGTGAATCCGCTTATGCAGATTGTCATGGTGGGTGATTTGGAACAAAAAGTCCGGTCTGACACCACGTTAGATCCACAAGAATTTGCAGCACAATTGTGTGAAGATCCAGTCTTCGCGCCGTTTACACAGTCGTTTCGAATTGGCGAGGCTATGGCAGCGGGTTTGGCTGATGCCTGGAATAAACCGATTGTGGGTGCCAATACCGCACAGCAGATTGAATATAGGTCTTTCGCTGAGGCAGTGGTGTTGATCCAAAGCACCGAGCCGAGCAAACTGTTGTGTTTGGGTAGCCGCAATGGGCAGATGTCAGATGCGCTTAATGTCGTGGAGAGGAAGTCGCCGGCAAAGTTCAATAAGAAAACTGTGTTCGCCTCTATTCGCGATGGTGATTCCCAGATTGCACACCCTAATGACGCTGCGGTGTTTACCACCTTTGATTCCAGTAAAGGTCTAGAGCGCGATACCTGCGTGGTCTTTGACTATGACGAAGAATTCTGGGACATGCGTCTTGGTTACCCCAATGTTGATCCAGTGGTCATGCGCAATGTGTTTTTGGTGGCAGCATCACGCGGTAAAAACAAGGTTGTTTTTGTACGTAGCGATTCTCTTCAAGCAGCGTATGAGGCTGGTGCGGACTGGGCTGCAGGGCTCGCTGTGGGTGTGGTGGACAACAATACTGAGGTTGCACCTGAGGTAGATGCCCATACGCCGGCAGAAGAAAGTAAGGGTGATGTGGGTGAGGTTCAGTCACAGATTGAGCGCATGATGGGTTTTATCCCTGTTTCAGTGTTTAAAGAACTACCTGAGTTGGCGCCGAGCGAATATGCGCGACCGATCTCTGTGACTGAAGCCTTTGATTTTAAGTACGCAGAGAATGTCGAAGCATGTTTTGACCTGCTTGATGTCAAGCGTCTCGACAACGGCAAGGGTGCAGCCATTGAGGTCAATCGCAGTGACGGGCTTATTGATCTCTCACCCACAGTGGGAAACTTTCAGGAAGCAGTGTTCTTCAAGGACTACAACGTTCATACAGCACTATCGGCGTACCCGAGTCAGTTCGCGAAAAATCTTAAACGTTTGGTGAAGAAAAACAATAGCGTATGGCGTAACTGCCTTATTGTCACAGCAGCGTCCACAGAGCAGATGCGGTATGTCGATCAGGTGCGCAGCTCTATCCCGGTTGCTGCGGAGAAGGCATTGGTCTCACGGCTGAGTACGAGGCTGAATGCTGATTCACGTAATCAGATTCCACTGATCCTTGACGGCGAGGCAGTACAGAGCAAAGTAGTGCGCACGCCAATGTCTTTTGCAGGTGTCGCAGATGCGGTGCACAAGGGTGTGCTTTATGAATTGAAATTCGTCTCTGAGTTGACACATCCGATGTTTTTGCAGCTCGCAATGTATTTGGTCATGTCTGGGATGAAGGACGGTATTTTGTGGAACACCCGGACAGATGAGGCGTGGCAGGTGCGTGTTCCTGACCCGAAGCGTTTTCTTAATGCTGTGGTGTTGTGTGTCTCCAAGCAGGATTACCGGGTCGGTAACTTTGATCTGCCGAGCACTGGTGGAGGTGCGCGCTAAATGGTGTTGATGTGTGGGGTAGTGGTGGTCGTTGCCACTGCCGTGATGGTGGCGCTGAGTAATTAGCGCTAAGAATTAAAGCAGCTTGTTTCGAGGGTGTTCGTACCCCGGAGCGAGCTGCTTTTTGCATGCCTAAATAAAGAGGGTGTTGCTGCATTTTCGCGCTTGTTTAACGGCTTGAGTGGTGCTGTGCTGGTTTGTGTTCGTGCACAATTGTTGAGGCGCTTAAACAAGCACAGAGGCATAAAAAAGCGTCGCAGGCTGCCTCTGAGCGCACAAGAATATACTGCTGTGCACGATGTAGGGGAGTGGTTGGTGTATGCCCTGGGGCCGTTATTGCACTCTTGACATTCTCATAACAGCGGTATGACTACAGTTTCAACGATTTCCAACATACCGGAAAAAGTGACGCTGTGCAGAAACTAAAAATTCCCATAAGTTTTTAATTATCAACACAGTAACTACTTGGCTATTGAAATAGAACGGAAGTACGCATAACAGTCACATATATGAATTTAATTATGAACGTAACGTTACAAACGTTACGTATCGTTACACCCCAAAAACATGCTCTGAGCTGCTGTAACGGTAGTTTTGTAGCGCTACGGTGTAACGATACGAAAAAGCTAAAGTTACACCCAAAAGTACCGTTTAACCAGCAACTATAAACTTAATGTTGTGGTTTGTAACGTTGTAACGATACTTTTGCAACTTTAATATAGACGGAAGAGTAAAAGTAAAAACTCATAAACGTGAAATAGGACACATAAGTACCTAAAGGCAC
The DNA here is from genome assembly GCF_000011325.1 of Corynebacterium glutamicum ATCC 13032. Lineage (NCBI taxonomy): Bacteria > Bacillati > Actinomycetota > Actinomycetes > Mycobacteriales > Corynebacteriaceae > Corynebacterium > Corynebacterium glutamicum. The sequence goes on along the minus strand of NC_003450.3, from coordinate 1,955,415 downwards.
ATATGAGCGTGATGCTATGTCGTTTTACTACCTGCAGCCATATCAGCGAGCATGTGAACGCTACGGCTCTGCACAGTCGTGATGATAGGTAAAGGCCATAAAGGATTATTACGACCCCTCGCGTATACGTAAAACATGCAAAGTATCGTTACAACGTTACACTTTTGCATTCATGCAGGTCACAACGTGTTTTTTATGTAACTTTGATGTAACGCTTATATTATTTTAATAATTCACTTTAATATAATAAAAGGCTCTTTGACGTGCATCTTTGGTGCTGTAACGCTGTGTAGCGGAGTGTAACGATACGTAACTTTACGCTCGAATTAAATTCACGTTTGTTCAGTTTTTCAGTGTTTATCTCACTGTGTGGGAGTGAGGTTTCACCCTGTGGGCACTGGCAGAGGTGCTAGTTATGTGTAAATCCTATAAATAAGTCCGTTCTGCGACAGCAGAATCTTCGGTCGTGGTGACTCATGTGGTGAGTTGGCTGTGCGACCCGCATTGCTGGGTCGGTTGAATAACTCAAATAACTAATTCAATTAGTTTCTTGACCGTGTTAAAGTATTAAAAAAGTAAGAAAGGTTAATACTTTGACAATTGGAATTTTGACGGAGAAAGCTTCGGCTGCGAAAAACTTTGCGAAAGCCCTCGGTGGACCCTCTGGCACTTATAACGGCGAGAAGTACGTTATTGCTGCAGCCAGCGGGCACCTTTATGAATTTGTCGAGCCAGAAGAGATGGTGCCACCAAGCTATGCCGATAAGATCGGCGGCTACTGGGATCTGGCTAAGCTGCCGTGGGATGAGACGCAGTTTTTGTGGTCACGCGAGCAAAAGCACGGTGCAGCTAACACGATTGCACGCATTAAGAAAACCTTGAGCAGCTGCACCACCATTGTGATCGGATCAGATATTGATCCCACGGGCGAAGGTGATCTGTTGGCGTGGGAGATTATCGCTGAGCTGGGGTTAGACACCAAGAAGATTCAGCGTATGGAATTTGTTGATGAGGCGCCGGCCTCGATTCAGCAGGCGTTTATCAACCGCCGCGATGTGACCTCCATGCATGACGAGCCCAATTATCTTAAGGCGGAATTCCGATCACGCTTTGATTTGCTGTCGATGCAGTGGACTCGCGGTGCCACCAAAGTGCTAGAGACCACTGGTCGGCGTGCAGTGTTGCGCAATGGTCGCCTGAAATCTGCCATGGTTGCGATTGTGGGGCAGGGCTTAGATGCGTACAACGATTATAAAAAGATTCCTTTTTATCAAAACCGCTTCATTGATGATCACGGTGTAAGTTACGTCAACCCCGAGGAACCGCGTTATAAGACTTGCGACGAGGTACCACAGCTTTATAAGGCTAGTGCGGTCGAATGCTATGAGAAGAGCATGAAAAAGACCGCGCCACCACGTCTACTTGACCTGGCGAGCCTGTCGGCCCTGCTGTCTAAAGAGGGCTTTAGCGCAAAGAACGTGCTTAAGACTTATCAGCAGATGTACGAGGCGCAGGTCGTGTCTTATCCGCGTACCGAGGATAAGACGATTACCCCTGAGCAGTTTAAGGAACTAGCGCCGTTGGTCGATAAGATCGCCGGCCTGGTTGGTGTGAACCCGGCTGACCTTACGCACCGACAGCCACGGTCCACGCATGTTAAGCCCAAGGGTGCACACGGCGCCAACCGTCCGGGTTTGAATGTGCCGACCAGTATTGCAGCGGTGAAAACCACCTACGGTGTGCTCGGACAGCGCATTTATGAAGTGCTCGCTAAGAGCTATCTCACGATGCTGGCAGAGGATTACCTCTATGAGCACCAAAAAGGCCGCGTCGTGGATTACCCAGCGTTTCTCGGTACAGCAAATGTGCCAAAGTCCTTGGGTTGGAAAGGTATTTTCGACGTAGACGCTGAGGCTGATGATGATGCTGCCGGCAGTGATGCAGCACAGCAGGGGATTGGTACTCGTGCTGAGCCAGAAGTGTTTGAGGGTTTTCCGCAGCGACCACCGCATCCGTCAATGACGTGGTTGATGAAACAGCTCGATAAGCATGATGTCGGTACCGGTGCGACACGAACGAGCACCTATGCCGAGGTCACAGCCGGCAAGTCAGCATTGCTCAAAGAAACGCGTGGCAAAGTCACTATGACTGACGCAGGGCAACTGAATTATCTGCTGCTTCCTGGCACCCACATTGGCGACCTCAAACTTACCGAGCGCGTTTATGCCGATATGGCAGCGGTTGCTGCTGGTGAAAAGACTGCAGAGCAGGCACTGGAACCAGTTAAACAGTGGGTCGAAGAAGATATTGCGACCATGACCCGTAACGCAAAAAACATCCCCCAAGAACTAGGAAAGAAACTCATGACTACTACTTTTACCCCTTCTGTCAAGCACTCCGGCACCTGGAACGGTGAGCAGGTGAGCTTTAAGAAGGTCTACTGCGGGCATGAATTTAGCGATGCAGAATGCGAGGCGTTGCTGCGCGGTGAGGAGCTCACCATTACCGATGCCATGATTGGTGGACAGATCACGACAGTCACCGGCAAGCTGGCGCATCAAAGCTTTAACAAAGACGGCAAGACCATTAAGTTCTTTGGGTTTAAGGGGCAGGTTGATCGCATTGCCTCTGCAGACCCAGCTGTGTACGCGGTGGGTGTGTGGAAGGTTGAGGGTGAAAAGATTCGCTTCAAGCGCGTATGGGGTGGTCACAAGTTCACCGACAAGGAGATCGCCGATCTGCTTGAGGGCCGCGAGATTGCTTTTGATGCCATGTCGAAGGCCAAGAAGCCGTACACCGCTCGGGGATCGCTGCAGCGCGGCGAGTACAACGGTAATTCGTTCGTCGGCTTCCAGCTCGCACCACGCGATTAACGCACAAGTACGTGCACTAGAAGAAACAAACCATTTGTTGAAGAAAGAAGGTGTGAGATGGCAAAAGCAGAGTACAAAGTTCCACCGTCTCTAGCACGCAGTGTGCTGGATTATGAGACTCCGATTACTACCAAGTCGTTTAGCCTTGGTGTTATCCCTGTTAAAGTCTTGCTGTTTTGGTTTGTAGTGTTTATTTCCACTGCAGCTGTGATTATGACACCACCGGTCAAGCACTCACCGGTGTGGCTGAAAATCATTATCGTGCTGTGGGTGATTGGTTTTGCTGCGTATTTCGGACAGTGGACTAAGACCAAGGAAATGAAGTTTATGCAGCTGCCGGCTCTGTTCGGCTATCTGCAGAAACAACACCGTAGAATTTCTACACGACGTGATACCGCACCATACCCATTTATGCAGCTTGTCGGTATTAAAAGTGTTGATGAAGATGGCTATGTGCGTTATTTGGACGGCAGCGTCGGTTATTTCTACTCTGTCGTAGGCACGGCCTCAGCACTGTTGTTTTCTGGTGATCGCGGCCAAATCGTTGACCGCGTAGATTCTTTTTGGCAAAAGGTGGAAACAGATACGCAGTGGAATTTCATCACGACGAAAGAATCTCAAGCCGTATTTAGCCAGGTCGCCAACGTCGAGCGTAAAAATCAGAACTTAGTGTATCGACACCCTGAGCTCACCAAACTCATGGAGGAATCGCTTGATATTTTGCGTTATGACGTAGGTGGAAAATTCAGCTCAATTCACCAGTATTTGACGCTGCATTCACCCAATGACGCTGCACTGCATACTGCGCAAGAGATTTTGCTCTCTGAGGTAGAAAACTCAAGTGCGATGTATAAACAGTGCCGCCAGCTCAACGGTTTTGAGGTTAATGACCTGTTGCGCAGCATTTACGGACATAAGAAAAAGTAGCACCTGGAGTTTGATGCAGGCTGTTGGATGATCCAGCAGCCTGTTTTTTCATGTCTGTGGGTAAGCAACTGGGGTGCAGATAAGCTATTAAAATGACATTTAATAGCTACTTTCTTTGTGTTAAAGTTTCTTTAATATATTTCTCTTAAACTGAATTGGGGATAGATGAAACTTTTTAACAAGCTCAAGAACAAACGGGCACAAGAACCTGCTGCATCACTTACTACGGAGGCTGAAGAAACCACTACCACTGCTGTAGAAGCACCGCTCCCAGCACCTTCGTTAGGAGCTCGCATCATTGGTCGCACCTCCGAATCAGACCCGATCCCACCTGTACCTGCGCGCACCGCGCGCACACTGAGTGGATCATTTGGTTTTGGTGAATTTGATGATCGTGCCACCGATACCGATGCGCATGACGTGGAAGAAATTAGTGATGAGCTCGATGACGAGACGATGACTCGTCAGCAGAAAAAGGACGCTCAGGCAGCGCTGGGCACCATGGAAAATCACGGTCACCTCATGGTGATTAAGCCGAGGGAGCACTATGTTTTCCACTCGGATTATTTTGAGGTGGATGATGAAATCGGCACTATTTTGTCGTTTTTCCACAATGAGGATGCCAAGGATGAATTCGGTGCTTTCTGGGGCGTCAACCGCATTCCACGCAATCTGCCTGAGGGTGTCTCAGCTGTGCTTTTTGAGCAAGTGGAGCGGATGAAGCAGTCATGGATTGATGACAATCTGAAAAATACTGACCGACTAGCTAAGACAGAAGAATCAGACTTGGCTGATTCTTCCACTAAGTCCAACCGCCGCAAGACTGTTAAGCGTGGACTTGATCTTGATGAGGTGATCGCCGAGCTTGATGATGGTGCATCATATTTGACTGTGCACAACCGTCTGCTGCTGCGTGGACCAAACCTTGAGATCTTGGATTCGACTGTTGAGAAAATTCGACGCAGTTTTATCGAGCACTTATCGCGAATGGATATTGCTGCACACCACGGTGAGCAACGTCAAGAACTGTCACAGATTTTTGGCAAAAATAGCAAAAAGCGAGGTAAAGGATTCCACTTCACCTCGACTGAGTTTGCCGGTTCTTATTCTTTGGTCACCAATGGTCTTAACGATGTTGCTGGCGAATACGTCGGTGTCATGCGTGGCGATGTCAACAACTCCGCTGTGCTTTTTGATGTGGATCGCTGGTCGGGACATGTCGTATGCGCAGATAGCTCGATTAATACATCACCACTACTTAAGCGTCCCCGTGTCGTTGACATGTGGGGGTCGAAGATTTCTCAGGCAGCGCTACTGAATAACCGTCGCGTAGTGCACCTGGTGCTCAATGGTGCCAAGCTCGATGAAATGGGACCAAAGCTAGAATCCATGACCGCTCATGTGGATATGACTAGCGGAGATCTCAACATGTTCGAGCTGTTTGGTAAGCAAGAAGATGAGCTGTCGCTGTATTCCACACACATGGACAAAATCGTGTTTATGACCGAGCAGGCATTGGGCGATAAGACCTCTGAGCTGGCGCTATTGCGCGGAAAGCTCAAAGAAATTATTACAGCCTTTTATGTGGATATGAAAATGTGGGCTCTTAATGCCGGTGAAAACCGTGACAAGCTGCGTCTTGTTGGTGTGCCTCATGAGCAGATCCCGTTGCTCTCTGTCTTCGTGTCCTATTTGGATCAAGAATATGAGCGCCAGAAATATGAGGGAACCAAAGACCCTGAAATGTTTCGTGCCATTTCTGTGCTGCGACTGACCTATAAGGATTTGCTCGATACTCATGGCGATCTGTTTAATCAGCACACGGCAGATGGCATTGATTCTGTGAACTCTGCACGCCGCGTGATCTATGATTTTTCTGGAGTGCTGCGACGTGGCGCAGGTGTCGCGATGGCACAGCTGGTTAACGTGATTGGTTTTGCTGTGGAGACGCTTGGTCAAGGCGATGTGGTCATCATTCACGGTGCTGATGGCATTGTCGATGTTGATGTTCAGGATTATTTGGCTAATCAGTTCGCATATATGGCTGAGCGTGGTGGGCGAGTGGCGTATCTCTACAGCTCGATGGACGCGATGCTTGGCACTGTTGGCTTCAATCAATTCCAACGTGCTGCGTACACCATTTTGGGCCCGATGAACGTTGACTCGGTGGATACTTATCAATCTCTGATTAATAGTCAGATCCCGATGGACTTGGCACGGTTGGTGACAACGCAGAATTCTGGTGCGAGCTATTTGCGCCGAGGATCTACCAATGTGGTGTTTGAAACCAACCTTGCGTTGGGCGTTAATCCTTATATGGAGCAGCGTCGCAAGATTGAAGCACAGCGAGGTCAGCGACGATCCAAGCGAGACAAGCACTACGGTGGTGGCACGACGATGGTGGGCACAGCGGATCTTGATGTTGTCGCAATTCAGGCGAAGGCCGAGCACCGCGAAGAGCGCTTTGATGAGAAATCTGCGCGCAAGATGAAGGAGCTTGATGATGTAGAAGCGAAAGAACTAGCTTTGAAAACTGGGCCGAAGAATCTTGATGATGCGCTTGCACAGGTGGAGAAGAAGCGCCTGGCGAAGCGGTAGTTGTTGGCTGTGGTGAATAAATAAGCACCATCTCGATGTGTTGAGATGGTGCTTTGCACGTGTAGTGCTGGGGGTGTATGCACCCTTGAAATATCCAGAGTAAGGGCTGTGTCTGCGAACTAATTGGCGCATAAAACCGCTATCACCTCATGTTTCGGACGATTTTTGGCGCTGGTGGATGGAGTCGTTTAAATACCGTGAATGGGCATAAAAGTCAGTAGCCAAAAGTTACCTTTTTTATGTGATGTTTGCCCTGCCTATAACGGGGGTGGAAATACGCGCACAACAATTTTATTCACAGAACTTATGATTTTTTCGGGTTAGGGTCAGTTTGTTCACATCAACTAGTAACGAAAGGATCATGTGAATGAAACTGTTTTCCAAGGCTGCAGGCGTCATTGCTGCAGCACTTCTTGTTGCAGGTGGTATAGCACCTGTGGCACAGGGGCAAGCTAGTCAGGTGGTCACACCTGAAGACCAAGATGCGTATGTTCAACAGTTCCACCACGAAGGGAATACCCCACCTGTGGTAGACGGGGTGGGTGGCTACACTGAGCAAGAAATCGCCGAGATCCACGAGGCTATCCGACAAGCCCAAGAATCTGGCGCACCTAATGAAGAGCTCATTCCGGGTGAGATGTGGTCAGATAAGGTGGAGCTGCCAGTAACTATTGATAAAGCAGCCGCTGATGAGGCAGAGATAGCTATTGCACAGCAACAATCTCAGCCACAGACGCGAGGCCTTGCTGCGGCTGCGGCGTGTCAGACGTTTTGGCCGTCACCTCATCAGGTTTGTGGTGCTATTTTAGAGCGCTATATTCAGCAGGGTGCCCAGTTTGGGTGGATGTTGTTTCCGAGTGAAGGCCAAACGTTAAATCCTGATGGTCAGGGGTATCGTCAGCGGTTTATGAATGGGTTTGTTTATTGGCATCCGACAACTGGTGCGCATGCTGTTAATAATTACAGTGCGCAGGTGTGGGAGCGTAATGGGTGGGAGTCTGGGTGGATGGGTTATCCCACTGGTGGTGAAGTCCCTGTGAATGGTTCCAATCCGATTGATGGTGAGTTGAGTGGGTGGGTGCAAACTTTCCAAGGTGGGCGAGTGTATCGCAGTCCGGTATTGGACGGTTTCCAGGTGGCCAGTATTAATGGGCTGATCTTGGATAAATGGCTTGAATTGGGTGGTCCTGATAGTGACCTTGGTTTTCCCATTGCGGATGAGGCTGTGACAGCTGACGGTGTGGGCAGATTTTCTGTTTTCCAGAACGGAGTTGTCTACTGGCATCCGCAACACGGAGCTCACCCTATATTAGGGGATATATACAGCATCTGGAGAGAAGAAGGAGCTGAGAGTGGGGAATTCGGTTACCCTATCGGCGATCCAGAAAAGTATACAGAAAACATGGCTAATCAGGTATTCGAAAAAGGCGAACTTGCAGCTAACCTATACCCCAATCCTCTTGAGGCTTTTATTGAGTTTTTACCCTTTGCTAATCTTGAGGAAGCAATAGAGTATTTTGAGAACGGATTGTCAAATTCTCGTGTAGAGGCGAATTCACTTAACGCCAAGAAAGATTCGATTCAATGTCAATCGCAATCCGCTAACATTCATGTGAGAACGAAGAGTGACGGAGTCGGGATTAGGGTTCCAAAGATTGGGTTTAAGGCTAGGATGGATTGCGACCTTCCTGGAACTGTCTCAGATGTAGTGGGGTATGGATGGATTTACTACGACTATTGGGGACGATGGGCTCAAGCAGCATATGCACAACAATTCTTCGGTAATAGGAATTCTGTTGTGCAAACCAATTTAGAGGCGGGTTGCAGCGGGGAGAAGAATACATTATTTTGGGGTACTTCATATTTTCAGGTGACTTATGAAGGTCAGCCGTATTTCGGTCAGTCAGCAACTAATTACGCTTATCTTCCGTGTACGATAGACCGTAGTTAACATAAGGAATGGAATAGGAGAATTGCGGCATGTATTCCGACAAGCTGATTCTCTTGTTCCTTTCTGAGCAGGATTCAAGCTATGAATGCTGCGTAGGTTTATTAGATGGCTCAGATGGACGTGATTATATTGAAAAGCTTCTGAAGGGTAGGAAGCTGAAGAACCATTTTCTTGAATGGGAAGATATTAACAAGGCTGATGTTGCTCGTGAAGAAATATATAAAGGGCAATTGGTGCATCTGGTGTTTGTGACGGCTCTTTCCACGCCTGGTGAAATTTCTTTTGTTTTTCCAGGTCAATCTCTTATGAGTGCAACACTCGAAGAAGACTTTGCTGCGCTTGTGCTCGAAGAGGAGCGCACATCATTTAGACCTGAACTGTCTCACCTGTGGTCACTCCCCGTAGGGTGGGTAGCTCCGGGGCTTGAGGGTTTCGTGGAGCGTAATTCCGAGGCAGCTTGAACCACCGCTTTCTGAGCCGGAAACCTCACGCGATAATGGCATCGAAAGACAATTGATTCATGCTGAATTCAGAGATCTACAACCTGTTGCGATAGTCCATCTCACGATGTGCATAGTGTATGAGCTAATAAAGCTTAGACCTCTCTGCATCCCTGATAGCACTTTCGTAGTTATCAGATGCTATTTTGAGCTAGAAGTGGATCTTATCTACCAGGGTGAAAGCCAAACAACGCTGTACCTTTTTTTGCTGATGGGTGCAACGAAGACGGAGTTATGATGAAGGAACGACGAATCAAGACTTTGGCAGCCTTAGTAATCTGCGGCCTGACTGTTTCAGGATGCGGCAATTATTTGGGAGACATTAATGTCAAAGGGCGCGCTGGTTTTTCAGTATCTGAAGCAGGTGATCTCATTGTTCGTGTACAACCATGTGGGTTGCCTATTGATACAGTAGACATGGCCGGCCCAATGCCACAGGATCAACCACCCCAAGCAAACCCGGTGTATCTTCAATTGAGTGATCCCGACGGTCGTACTGATCCTTTCATAGTAGATCCTGAAAACTTAGACCCGAGCTGGGCAATTATAGCAGGTGACGGCCTGCCATTAGCTTTGCACATTGATATTTCCGTTGGCAGCATATTTCTGAGTAGCTGAGCTTCGTCAATAGATAGTCTGGTTCTGTAAAGGTAGAAGTATGAAGGGCCTGACCCATTGAGGGTGATGGACGGCACAGGAGTGATTGGCGGGGTCCCACAGGGATCGAAGGTGGTCCGAGATCGCTATGGCTCAATTGACAATGCGGAGTTGATGGGTGCAATTGTCGTTATTGATGAGAAAACCGGTGAGCTTACTTTCACAGCACGGGAAGATCGAACTGGTCAACTGTGGTTTGCTGCAGAATTAATTTATCCAGATGGCACATATGCGACGGCCTCTTATTCCATCGAGGTGACGGATCAGCCTGAACCTGTGGATGATATTCGCCCCGTAGGATCGTCTCTGAGTTCTTGATCTCTGCTTGAGACTTAAGCGTTATCCGGCTCTCGCAATGTGTAGGGCAGTTGGTACGCAGCAACCCCGTCCATGAGGGCAGGGAACGCCACACATCCTGTACCTATACTGTGAGGTGGCATAGAGTATCTCTAATTTAGAAAGTGGTGTAGAAGTATGTTGGTACGTTCACGCACGTTGGTTACCGCTGCACTGTCATGTTCACTGTTGTTCGGAGCAACGGTAAATGGCACGGGTGTTGCGATTGCATATGAAAATGTGTCTATGGCTGCTCAGTATGAACCACGGTATGAATCCTTAGAAACGCGTCTCGGTTCTAGTGGAGTCTTTCCCAAGTCGGTTGAACAGTCTGTTGAAAACCTTGCTGAATTACCAGAGGAGACTCGATTTTTACTTGAGGGTGATTCGTTTTCAATTATTATTGATGATGGTCTGCTCGCTTCTCGATTGGACCCAAATACAGGGGAGATTCGACATACTCTTGGGGCTTCGGGGATCAGCTACACCCCTGGTGAAATGAAACGATCTTATACAGATCGAGTGACTGTCAAGGTGGTCTACCCTGATGGGTCATTTGATAGAGTGACACCCCATTCAGTGGTTTATGTGGCTGACAGTATTTACTACGGCATTGAAAGCACGGGTTATCCTAAAGTCCGCAATGGTCAGACTGTCAAGATCCCATTGAGGGTGACGGATGGTGGTACAGGAGCGGTTGGTGGGGTCCCACAGGGATCGAAGGTGGTCCGAGATCGTTACGGCTCAATTGAGAATGCGGAGTTGATGGGTGCAATCATTCTCATAGATGAGAAGACTGGCGATCTCACCTTCACGGCGCCTGATGATCGAACCGGTCAACTGTGGTTTCGTACAGAAGTGACTTTCCCGGATGGTTCGGACTCAGAGGTTCAATATGTGATCGAGGTGACGGATCAGCCTGAACCTGTGGATGTCATTCGTCCTGCCGGATCGTCTCTGAGTTCTTGATTTATGCCTGAGACTTAAGCGGTACTCGGCTCTCGGATCACGTGGATCCGGTGTTTGCTTTTGTGGAATAGAGAGTCCATGCTGCGGTGACTGCATCTACAAGCATGATCTTCTCTGCACTAGCGACAGTGGTGTCTTTATAGCCGTTAAGGGCATCATGAGCAGCACGTTTAGTATCTTCGTAGAGCACTGCTTCGGGGAGAGTGACATCAAAGAATGCGGGTGCAGTAATCATGAGTTCATGTGCACGTGTAACCATGACGTCGGTGTAGATGTAGTGGTGAGTATCCATGATGCCGCGAAGATCAGCAATGCGGATAGTGGGATTGTCGCGTTCGTGTTGCTGGGCTTCTCGTATAGCTTCAAGTTTTTTTATTTTGTTGCGTGTGAAACCCCTATATAATGCAGCTGCGATGATAAGGGTGAGTATCACGACAGTAGCAACGGCAAGCACATTAATAATGATCGACCAGTCCATAGGTTCGGTCGAGGTGTTATTTTCTGGTGGGGTGTTAGTGGGTGGGGGAGTCGGTTCTGTCGTAGACACCATCGGTTCATTGTTATCGCTTTTGTTTAAAGCTATACCATAACTGATGAGGGAAACGACCGAGCTAATTATGAGCCAACACGCAGACGTCATGAACGAGCGCCATTGTTGGTAAATTAAATGTTCAATTAGGCGTGCTATGGCGTATACCATTCCGAAAAAGCTTATGATCACAATAAATGTTAGGCAGGTCATAATGAAGACTTCACCCATGGTCATGGTGTCACGGGGTGTTGTGTCCACAGCAGCAGCGAGATAATAAAGCATGATTGTTGGTCCTTTCTTTTTTGAGATATGAGCAACACCCCGGTTAAGAGTTTTCAACCGGGGTGTTTTTTGTGTTGAAGGTGTTGTAGAGGCTTGAGCCATTACAGTCACTGTGACTAAATCTTAGTGACTATTTACATGGGTGGAGTATCCGTATTTTCAGGATGTTGATGGTTTTGGAGGTGCCCATAGAGAGCCTTGTAAAGCTTATTGTTTTTGCGGACACGAGCATAGTATGTGAATTCGTGGTACCAGATGTAGACCATGATCAATGGTGCAGCGATAATCACCGGCAGCGTAAGTAGCGTAGTGGCGCTTACTAGATCCACATAAAAGTAGATGAACCACAATGTTGTGATTGTTAATAATCCGGTAGTGATTAGGCGTCTTTTCCGGAATGATGGTATTTCGTACGGAGGCTGTGGGGTAGGGGATTTTGCGCTCATGTCGTAGTCACTTTCTGGTTGGGGTACTGGTTTAAAGCTCGCACAGCGTGCAGCCGATGTCTGCGAGTGTGGGGAGTACAAAATTGACAGCGAGAAAACCCAACAACGCTGTCAGGATGAGTGCTGCGATGAGGTCGTCAGGACTGTTGCTGCGAAAGATGACTAATAAGACTGGCGCACTGCAGATGAGCATAATGACGCTGAGAATAAGTAGCGAAAGTATGTCTATAGCTGAGAAGTAAGTAATCACGACAGTGCATCCAGTGCGCTATCTGGTCGAAATGTAACTGTGCGCTGTACGCCAGTGAGCTGAGCATGAGCAAAAAGGCGATCCGACCCATTGGTCATTTGGGAATCGCCCTTCGTGCTAATTCAATTACGTGGAAAAGGGAAAACTCATCATAATAATCTGAGAGGTCACGACACAGAGTTTATGAGCTTTATGGGGAATGTATGCCGAGAACTTCAATATATGAATAAATATTTATCAACGGGTGAATCAAGTAAATAGCACTTCGCTTTGATTCTTTTATTTTTTTCTATTCTTAAAGTAGCTTATAACAATCCAGAAAAGTGGCCCCGCAAAAGGTAAGGCGCAGCTGATGAGACCCCATAGGGTTGCTAACGGTAAAGAATGAGAGTTTCGCCACTCTAAAATCGCGGTGAGCAGGGCGGTTGCGATGACTAAAACCACGAAAGCAAGAAGGAAAACTGAATACATTTCCGGAAGGGGGATATTGTTTGACGTATTGATTTCGTTAGCGACATTCACCTGTGGTTTACTCCCCTGCTTTTCGACAATGTAGTGGTCATACGTTTCGATCATTTGTAACATTCTTATTACAAGACTGGAAATAAAGGTGAGTCAATCATACAGTCAGATGTGGTCATCGGCAAAACAGAAAGGAATCCCGATGTTACGAAAAACAGTTACCGGTGGAATTGTTGCTCTTATTGCGACTGCCACTCTCATGAATTCTGTCTCTTCTGCTGAAGAGGTATCCGGAGATGTCTCAGCAGTAGATCTCGCATTTGCAGAATTCGAACGTACAACTGCAGAGGACGTGGCCAATGGAGTGCCAGAGGCTATAGCTAATGCAGAAAAAATTTCCAATTTCACTCCGAGCGAACTAGAGGGCTTCAAGAGTCTTTTAGCTAGTGATGCAGTGCTGAGGTCGGTCTCTGGAGAAGAAATTCTCCCAGATAATGTTGAAGTGGTTCAGACGGACAACGTAGGCGACGAAGATCCAAATGTCATTTCTCCAGCAGCCTGGCAGGGTTCTGATTATATTGAGGGGTGTTTAACGAATACTCTCTACGGAATTGAAGTCCTAAAGGTTTGTACTGGTGGAACCTACTACTCCAATGTAGGAATCGCTACTTCTGTCAGCAATCCTCGCAGTTACGTAAAGTATAACAGTGCTCCAGGATTGGCAGTGACGACAAGCAATCCACGTGGAGGTATAGAGGGTGGTCTTGCGGCCTTCTATGGTGATGTTAACCTTGTTGCTTTTCCAAATATTCCATGGGTGGGACCAATTAGTTCTTCTGCAGGAACTCACCGCGTTGTCGCTAGATCATTTCCGAATTCAGTGGTGCTTAACGTCTACTACTAATCGTTTTTTAGTTTGAAACACTGTTGTTAACCTTGTTTAGCCATTCTAGTTGGCTGGACAAGGTTAACGACTTAAACGGTCAAGGACGTGATTCTTGGCGCTCATTCCGAAATTTGGAGTTTTTTAGTAAACATGCATAGCTCGGGATTCAGTGTTAATCATATCAATTAATCAATCATTTAAGAATCACACCCTGTGCGGATTCGAGAATATGAAAAAGCTCGTCATAGTATTCTGATTCATCACTAATAAGAGCATCATTAGTGGCCGTAATAACAACGATGTCAGTGCCGGTATCTGGCGCGTTATTGATCATGTCGTGGATAGCACCGTGTCTGGTGGCTAAGCGGATGTAATCAAAGAATTTTTGAGCTGTGGTCACTACTCGCGGACGGTTGTCTGAGTTGGCGATAGCCGTATCTCTGAGATGTGCTGAGGTGTGAAGCACCAGGTCACCATAGACAACAGTGGCATCAAAAGAGTGATCTCGAAGAAGTTTTAGAGGTAAATTGCTTGTGTTGTTGGGGCCATTTGAGTTATCTGCGTCATCATCGACCTCATGGAATTCAACAGAGACACCTGTCTCAGCGTAATTGCGAGCAACGAGTGCGAAGTAAGTCATAATCAGTGTCCTTTTTTAAACATGTTGATGTAATGAAAAGTTGTTGCAACCATCTACTTTAGATGGTTACCTCATGGTAGTTAAGAGGAGAATAAGGCTTCTGACGATAAACCAATCAGTGTGGAAGAACCAGTGCCAGCAATACGGGGAGGACCATTGTCACTGATTAGTGGAGAAACATAAATTATTTGTCACTGGTTTACAACTATTACGCTTTTATTTATAAACACAGCTGCACCATCTCTAGCGGCGCGGTAGTTCACACTGTATGATCTCGAACGTTGATGACGTGCATTGTGTGGCGTGAGCTGTCGGGGTCATCAACAGCGCAGTAGGGGAACTCTAGAGGTGTGAGCGTGAAGCCTTGTTTCAGCATGTCGCTGAGAGACATCTGCGCATAAGGATGCCTGGATGTTGTCATCACAGATTGTTTGTGTTTATTAGCTGACGCAGCGGCGCTGGCGACATCGGGATTGTGCGGAATAATCGCAATGGGGCCACCACTGTGCGTAACAACTGTTTTATCGTGGAGAAACACTGTCGTGCGACCACTAATATCATCGTTGACACGAGGGGCATCGAGGTCGAGAATCTCTTTAAGGAGCTGGTCATGCTCATGTTTACGCTGTTCTGGATCAACAAGCACAGCATGTCGCACAAAGAGATCGGAGTGTTCCTGATAGACCCGAACATCGGCAGTGTTGAATTTTAAAATGAACACACTGTGCGGCTGGACTTCATAAATAACAGTGGGGATGTCTTGAGAGAGCTTATAAGGATCAAGACCGAGCTCGCTGAGGTGATCGTGGGTACGAGGGTGGAAACTGGCGGAACGGTGCAAAAATGTCATGATAAATCTTCGTGTTGAGGGTGATTAATTGTGTGTATGTGTATGCGGTTGTGCGACCCAGTGCGACCCAGTGCGAGTTGGCACGGCGCGGATCAGCACAGATAAAAACGGGTCGCGGTTAACCCAGCATGAGCTGGTACACGCGGTCATCATTGGCAAAGGTCGCGTAGATGATGTTGGGGTCACGTTGATCTACCGCTACTGAGTTGATCTGGGTTGTCGGTGCGGGGAGATCCTGATTTATGCTGTTGATAAAGAACAGATCGGTCACAGCGCCGATGTCCGGATCAATAAGCACAAAGGCTGTTTCCGCAGGTAGCTGCGCTACGAAGCGTTCAGCAGTATCGCTGGAGTCGGTGGAGTCGGTGGGGGTCGCAGTGCTATTTTTGAGGATCTGCAGGGTGTAATCATCAGCGAGCTCGGCGTTAATCACGGCAAGAATAGCTGGTTTACCAGTGCCAATGCTGTTGTCACGGTCATGCCAGGTGCGAGCTTGATCAGTGTTGAGGCAGTCCAGCTCGGCAAGACCTGGGACAAGAGCTGATGTAGTTGGTGTGCTCAAGCCCAATGCTGCCAAGGGATCAGCAGGTAGGGCAGGGGTGGTATCTGCGCTGTCTGTAGTAATACCTAGCTGGTCACGCAGTGAGTCAAGATCGTGCTGGTTGATGACTTCGCCGTCAACGTATGCACGTGCTTCCAATGCGCCAGTGGTGCTCATGACCATAGGATCATGCATAGTAATCACGGCGGAGCCAGAGCTTGACATGACCGTAGCGGTACGTAAAGCACTGAGGCTGAGATCGCGAAATTCATCCACCGGTGCGTCTTTGTTGGATTCCAGTGCGCATAGTCCTACGGCAGGATCGCTTGCCGGCATGGTATATGCGGCAGTGGCGTCTGTGTCATCTGTATTATGCGTAGCAGTATTAAAGCCGGTGAGTCCAGTCGATCCAGTCACTGTCCACGTATCAGCAGAGCGGATTGGTTGGTTTCTGTTGGGGTCTTGTCCGATGAGCTGGGTGATACCCCATCCATGGCGGATTTGACTAAAAGAGCTGGCCATAGTCTGAAAATCCTCACCCAGCAGAATGTTTTGACGTGGGATGGCCACACCGGTGACGGGGTCAATGTGCAGAATCTGTGCAGTGGTGAGTTCAGCATTGTTTTCCGCATCAGATAACGCGGTGGGCGAGTGGCTTATCTGTACGGATCTGCCGATGGGATGCTTAATACAGATGGTTTTAATATGTTTCCGCGTGCGTCGTACACCATTCTTGGCCCTATGGATGCTGACGCGGTCGGTGTGTACCAACAGCTACTGAACAGCACGATTCCCATGGATTTGGCACGTCTTGTAACCACGCATAATTCCGGTGCAAGTTATCTTCGCCGCGGTGCTACCAACGTAGTTTTTGAAACGAATCTTGCCCTCGGTGTGAATCCGTATATGAAGAAACGCCGAGCAACAGAAGCACAACGTGGTAAGAAGCGTTTTAAACGAGACAGTCATTACGGCGGTGGCACTGTGACCACAGGTACTGCTGATTTGGATGTGGTGGCGATGCAGGCGCGGGCAGAGCACCGGGAAGAAAGGTTGGGAGAAAAATCTACCCGCAAGAAAGAGGAGCTTGCTGCAGTAGAGGCGAAAGAGTTAGCTGCGAAGAAGGGTCCGCAGACTGTGGAAGAAGGTCTTGCTGCGGTGGAGAAGAAACACCTGGCGAAGCGGTAGGCGACGTGGTTGGCGGTGGGTTTGTTGATGTGCAGCGCCAAGAAAAAGTCATAGCCTGATTGGACAACGCAGACATGATACCCGCTAAGTAAGGGTGGTTGAGAGTTAGATAATGACGTCATGTGTCTCGGTAAAATGAAACATTGAACTTAGGTCGGGTTGTGCCACTGAAAGAACGACAGCGCATGGTCAGCTGTAAAAGCTCTCAATATCGAGTGCTTTAATCTGTGTTGCGGAGTGGTAAACGTAGATAAGTCACTGCAGTCAGAATTAGCCATGGGTATAACACTAGTGGGGCGTGTATGAAGCCTGTCATATTCTCTTGATATTCGCATCAAGCATTTTTTAGTGACGTAACATCAAAGAAGTATTCACTGATGTAAGTAGTGGACTGAGCTGATTTTCAGGTGCTCATCAACTTAAACTGTGTGGCTATTTTTAGAGCGGATCACGCGCTCATAGCTGTCCGCGGTGTAGTCAAAAATCAGGAGAGGTAGGGCAGTGCATTGTGTCAATGCTTAGTGATATGAGGATGATGCCCTGGTTGGTTCTATCCGTTAGCGTGTCAATGTGGGGCGTTGCGAGTTGCGCTTCCTCCGATGCCCCAAACAGTGTTTCACCCTTGAACGACGACGAATCTGATGTGCAATGGACAACGTTGACACCTAGCCCACTACGTGAGTCACCTGATATAGACCCAGAACGAATGGCACTATACGAGTTGGCTTACGGGTTGACTCAACAAGAGTTATATCGCGTGCGCTTTGAACATGGAGAAATACGTCAAGGTATGTCTCAAGCGCGCAGATACCTTGTCCAGGATCGAGGGGTTTCCCTCAGCGATGCTGATGGTGTTTTAGTGGATCTCAATTTCACATGCACCCAGGTTAATGAGTCTAACGACACAGATGATCTATCTGTTTTCTGTAGTACCGCCATCGCTGGAAAAGATCCGTCCGAATTACGGAAAGAGCTAGAAGCAGAATTCTATTTTTTGCCGGACGGTGCAGACGATGCAGACGATGCAGACGATGCAATGGGCTAGTTTTCCTGCTCTTTAACACCGTGAGCTCAGTGAGTCATGCCACCAAGATGCATCAACTTTCGGCGAAGTTAGATATCGACTCCTAGCGCTCTACGATCTCGCCGCGCTTCATCGACAATGTCGAGGATTTCTTCAATTTGATGGCATGTCAAATTCCAAAATTTTGCTAAAACTCTATGGATCTCGTAAACCGATACCTGTGCTTCATAGAGTGCATCTGCAGTGGTACAAATGTGGATGTTGTGTTCTTCGTTGTCTCTATCAATTCCCAGGTACCCCATGATTCTCCCCTTTAAGTGCTTTCATTGAAGATTAGTGTTATCAGCTCTTGAAAAACTTAATTAATACTACGTATTCTTTCGTGTTTCAAGTGCGAAGCAAGAATAGTGGTTTCTTAGTACTGCAAGAATTTGGTTACGTGATGGTGAATGGTGTATACGAGCGATAGTGTACTACATCACGCAGTTCGATGACTTTTTCTAGAGATGATGTGGGACTACCCGGTTAGCTGTCCACAAGAATGCCGGAGAGGTGAGGCTGAGTGATTTTCTCTAGGCATCCAGGCATTCTCTCCCACAAAACATCAAGGAGCTTTTCGCGTTGAGGCATTAGTGGTAATGCGCTGTTGTTTTACTTCGTACCGACAATCCAAGCCCTGTCGGCGGCACCGTTAGAGCATTTATCAGGGATTCCGGTAAGGTCCGTAGAAGATACTTCGATT
This sequence comes from Corynebacterium glutamicum ATCC 13032, assembly GCF_000011325.1. Lineage (NCBI taxonomy): Bacteria > Bacillati > Actinomycetota > Actinomycetes > Mycobacteriales > Corynebacteriaceae > Corynebacterium > Corynebacterium glutamicum. The sequence continues at coordinate 1,936,761 of NC_003450.3, read as the reverse complement.
GCGTTTAAGGAAAATCGCTCTCCGATTTTGATTGTTTTCTCACCCAAGGTTACCTGTGGTGGATGGTCACTAAATCGGGTGTCGGTGTTAAAAATGAGTAGTTCTGGTCGACCACCTGGTTGAACAGAAAGACAACCGCCAGGGCCGGAGATCAGTTTTCCCTCAATCGTTGTGTTAGCAGCATCTGTGGAAGGTACGTTGTTGTCTAACCGCAAGAAGAGTACACCGGCGCCCTCTGACGTGACGTGTAGGTTCTGATTGTCATTGTCGTTGACACTGCTTTGGTCGTTATTGACGTCGAGATTCTGCTCAGGGGACACTGTCGTAGTGACCGTGCTTGTGATGATGCTTGGTAGATCTTGGGATACAGGGTGCTCAGCGCTATCGGCGCATGCGGTTAGTGTTACCGCGAGAAATGGAGCAATAAGCAATACTGTGCACTGAAGAGGTGAGACATGGAACGTTTTCACACTGTCCATTCCAGCACACCGGGTCTTTGTTGGTGGGAGTAGGGTGACCCGCTGCTTCCCACGCAACAGTAGGGTTCTAGAGACAGTCTCCTGAACTGAAATAAAAGATGATCCGTGTACGACTTGTCTTTATATAGTTGGTTCATTGATTATATTGAATTTGAGTCTAAATTTAAATTTAGGGTTTATGATAGTTTAATGCTTACTGTAGGGAGTAGAAACATGACTTCTTCGTCTGAATTCGTTGAATCGGCAGAGGACTTTTATCGCTATTTGGAATCTGAGTCGGTAGAAGTATTACCCAGTGACTTAAGTTTCTTAGATTTTTTTGAGCAACAGCGACCAGCCACGTTAGTGTGGTCGAGTAGAGGATAGCTACATGGGGAACTGGGCAGAGATTACTGATGAAATTTCTAAGATTTACCAAGATAATCAGTACAAGATTAGACAAATAAATGATGTTGACGCAGTAAGCGATAAACGTAGAGAAGCGCTACAAGCACTGTTTGAACATACTGGTCGAAATGTAATCGTCTATTATTCAGCGTGGTTAGAAAATGGTCGACGATTTTCCGGGCAATCTACGGATTTTTCGGTAAATGATACTGATAAAAACAGTTTTATGACTGCGCTCCATAAGTTGGATCAGAGTAAAGGTCTCGATCTTATCCTCCACACTCCGGGTGGAGATGTTGCTGCGACAGAGTCGTTAGTAGATTACATTCACGCACTCTTTGGTCAAGATTTCAGAGTCATTGTCCCCCAACTCGCAATGTCAGCAGGAACAATGATCGCACTTTCGTCCAAAGAGATTGTTATGGGGAAGCATTCTAGTCTTGGCCCCATTGATCCTCAGTTTAACGGCCTACCGGCACACGGGTTATTGGAAGAATTTGAGCAAGCGAAGAAAGAGGTCTCTGAGAATCCGCAGACTGCTCATATATGGCAGGTGATCTTGAATAAATACAACCCCACGATGTTGGGTGAAGCTAAAAAAGCTATTCAGTGGTCCAACTCGATGGTTAAGCAGTGGCTTGAAAAGGGTATGTTTTTAGACGAGCCTGACAAAGAAGAAAAAGCCACTCGCGCTATCAAAGAGCTCGCTGATCATTCCGTTACTCTTGCGCATAATCGACACATTTCGGTCAGTAAAGCACTTGAGCTGGGATTGAATATCAAAGAACTTGAGAGCGATCCAAAGCTTCAAGATTTAGTTCTTACTCTTCACCACCTGTCCGTTATTGCTGCGCAACGAGGACCATTAATTAAGTTTGTCGTCAATCATGACAACCGTGGCACTTTTCTGCAGGGGCATGAAAACTAATTAAGTGATGCAATAGTCTACCGTGTGGCCGGGCGCCTTCTCCGTGGAGCCAAAGGCACTTTCGATCCCGCACGTGGAAATCTCAGCTAAAAACCACTGCATGTCACTCCACTATCTTGCCGTAGTGGAGTGACATGCAGTGGCATCTCTAAAGGGCAGTATTCCAGATGACCGTTTACGCAGGTGTGTCGGTTATTCTTCGTCGTGGGGTTGCTGAAATCTGATTCCGGATTTGGGAAGCTACGAGTGGGGCTATGGAAATGAGTGCGCCGAGAACAGATGTAAATGAGATTGAGTTGCATCTGTTCTCGGTGCTTTTTGGTCGTTACGAGTCGTCTAGGAGCTTCCCAGACTGATTACTGAGAGGGCTTCGGATATTGCTTGATGGACGATCATGCCTTTCAAGGGCCTTATCACTTTTAATGGTAGAAAAGCACTGACTTCGAGTTGGAGTGTCGAGGCGGTGCTTTCTTGTGCAGTACAAAAAAGACGGGTCAACAGACGTTTCTGAAAAGAGGTCAGTTCGATACCACAATGATATTGAGACACCCTGTCCCTATAGTATGAGGGAGAATAGAGGATTTCTAATTCAGAAAGTGGTGTAGAGGGATGTTGGTACAGTCACGCACTTTGGTTACTGCCATTCTGTCATGTTCGTTAGTATTTGGGACAACGGTTAATGGCGCGAGTGTTGCAATTGCACAGGAAAATGTACCCATGGCGGCTCTTTACGAGCCGGATTACGAGTCGTTAGAAACGCGTCTCGGCTCGATAAATAATGATGCAGGTTTGCCTAATTCGGTCTCACAGACCGTTGAAAACTTTGCGGAATTACCAGAGGGGACTCGGTTCGTCCTTGACAGTGACACATTTGCAGTCGCCGTTAGCGATGGCGTAGTCACCTCCCGGCTGGATTCACAGACAGGAGTGATCCGGCATACTTTTGGAGGCGCCGGAACTATTAGTTACAACCCTGGGGAAGTGACGCGATCTTATATAGATCGAGTAACTGTAAGAGTGGTCTACCCTGATAGTTCTATTGACATAGTGACACCTCATTCAGTAGTCGAGGTATCAGATAGTTTTTACTACAGTGTTCAGAGCATAGATTCTCAACGGGTTCGTAATGGTCAGAGTATTAAAGTTCCGATGACGGTCATTGCTGGGGATGGAGCGATTGGCGGGGTTCCGCAGGGAGCTAAGGTGGTTCGCGATCGTTATGGGTCAGTTGAAGATGCGGAACTCATGGGGGCAACTATTGTCATTGATGAGAAGACCGGTGAGCTTACCTTCACAGCACCGGAAGATCGTACTGGGCAAATGTGGTTTGCTGCAGAATTAATTTATCCAGATGGCACGTATTCGGAGGTGCATTACTTGTTCGAAGTGACAGATAAGTCGGTCCAGGACGATAGCGTACCTTTCTTTGGGTCTTCCTTGAGTTCATAAATTACAGGTTTATCAGCAAATTTGAATCTACTTACTCGTGTTTGCACACATTGGAAGGAAAAACTCCCTCAGATGGTGAGTTATGCTCCAGAAGCAGAGCGCTGGAGCATAACCTGTTCACAATTTCAGTGTAGGAAATGCGCGCGAACAGCGTCGAAGGTATGATCATGTATGTATCCCTGCCCTCGTAGCCATCCCCCCCCGAGCGCTATGTCTGAGGCAGGGATACGTCTAGTTTCTGCTCAAGAATTTTTCGTAGCATTCCATAGTTGTATCAGATTGAAGCTGGCGTTGCTGGGTTAGTCAGGCGAAGGGGAAGGGCCAATCGTCCAGTTTGGTGTGGATATATTACCGTCATACGGAATCCAACGGTCATCTTCCCACGGTGCAGCTGACGGAGGTTCTGAGCTATCCCATCTCCACTGCTGCCAGTCACTAGGTAGTCTCGGACCCAAGCGAGGTGAACCTGCAGCTAGATGGTGCCCTGAGGGGGTGCGATAGGACCACCAGTAGGACGTCGAATCGACTGTTCCAGGTAAAACTGCTGCGGCTCAGGTTCCGTAGTTTTATGATATATGAGTTATGTCACGCAAAGACTATTTCTCGGGACGGCCATGTCAATTTAGCTACCATGCGTAGATGGTCATTAAGCAAAGCATCTGCAGTGGTGGTAAACCGGTGCATTATCACTGGCGTTATAACTGCTCTGATAACCATATTGAAGAAACTGTAGAGAAAATAATGGACATATTGAAGAGAAAGTATGTCTTCAATATGTTGACCGAAGCGGATGCGGAAGCTCTTATCGAAGATCGTTTGGAGCTAGCGGAGAGGGGGCGATTGACCCCCGAAGAGCATGTTAAGAGTATTTCCAGTCAACCGCAGCTGGATATGTTTGAGATTAGATGGAACGACATTTTCGTAAGAGATCAAGATCCAGTTTCTGGGATATACAGTGATGGATACTCAATATTGATGCGACTCTACTATGTTGAAAAATCAGGTTGTGACTGGTTTCTGGGTCTTCATGCGCACGAGAAAGAAATCAATACTGATGACACAATCACCAAACACCGTCAAAACACCGAGATTGAAATTGCTGTGAAACTGTGGGACGAATTAAGTGCTGATGGATCACCAGTAGATTAATTCGTCTTAACATCAACGAACTACCCCCATTGGCGAGTTTTTAGAAAAAATTGAATGAGAGGATATAAGGTAAAACTCATGACGCACAGTAAGAAAGCGATGAAAGCTAAAGCTAAAGCTCTTCTGGCTTCCCAGCGTGAATTCCTTGACTCACTTGTAGCTTTGAGAAAGAAAGCTGGCATTAGCCAAGACGAGGTGGCTAATCGGATGGGCGTTTCCCAGAGTGCTATTTCTCAATTTGAGCACTACGATGCAAATCCCACTCTGTCTACGATCCGACGCTATGCGCTAGCGGTAGATGCTTCTATATCTTATAGGGTTAGCTCTTCTGCCACCCTCTATCAAGAGTATGAGTCGAGGACAAACAATCACGTATCCGTGTCCGGCCAGGAAGCTGCCCCGCCCTACGTTGATTGGGAAAAGCCCATTTTGGCGTAGTGTTTCGGGTTTTATAGGTTGAGATTGAAATACCAAGACAAGGATGGACATCATGTCAGCGCATCTACCTTCTCATCATGATGAGTTAGTGCAGCACTTAGTTCTTGCGGATGTAAAGTATCGGGAGCTCAGTGCGTTATCGGTCAAAATTGAGGAACCATCAGATCGTCCTGAGTTTAAACTTGGAGTTACTGTTAACGACAAGAGTAAAGACGAAGAAGGTGTGCCGCGAATCATTGAGGTTTCATTGAGGGTGTCCATCGAGGTTCCCGACGGAAAGATAACGGTAGAGCCTGAAGCAATCTATTTGATTCCTGAGAATAAGGTTTATTTAACGGAATCTGATGCAATGGTGGATTATTTTAACAACCATGCGATTTTTACTCTGGTGCCATATGCACGACAGGCCGTGTCTGATTTAGGGCAGCGTGCATTCCACACGCAGATCCTCATGCCTGCGTTAGGTCCTGGTGATTTGGTTTTTAGTAAATCGACGGCCTCACGAGAATGGTAGAGAATTACCTGATAGTTGCAGGCGTAACTAGGTAGAGTGGGTTTTGTCAGTAAATCGATATTGGCGATGTAGCTGACGACAATTCCTAAGAAAAGTAGACCAACGCTAAACCCTGCCCGGCTAGCATTCCTACCAAACTCGTCTTCAGGAAAGTCTTTCAGTGCCTTTCTTTTGGCTGCTGCTCCGGGGTCGACCTGTATAGCCTTTCCGAGGAGACAGCCACAGCAATGTCCATGAAGTCCCGCCGAATTATGGCGTTGAGGCTTACTTATCAAGGGGACTTTATCGGTTTGGTTGTCGCTGAGGCTGAAAAACCAGAGTTGTTAAGCATGACTTTCTTTGACGAAATTAAATCAGCGTCGTGGTTTGACTCGGTAGCGAAATTGATGCTTTCTGTGAGGGGGTCTTTCGTCACTCATATCTCAAGTTGATGGACTGAGACACCTTTAATTCCAGGTGAGCGTGTCAAACCTTTCATGTTCCAGATTATAGAATCAGGAGAGAAACGGTTAGTCGAGAAAAGGAAGTCTCATACATAATGAGTACATCGAAAACAGAGAAAACTGCGGTTCGAAAAATAGGCAAGATGATCGATTCATGTGCGCATTTAGAGGGGTTTTTTAGTGAAAATGATAAAACCACTTTTACAGATGGACACATAGATATTAGTAATGATGCTTCTGGAGCTAAGCGTAGCTTTGGGGGTCGGGTGAATGTTCAGATTAAAGGGCGAAAGGTTAATGCCAAGGCTGCCGACTTAAATAGCTATCCGGTCTCAGTAGTTGATCTACGAGGCTTCGTGACACTGGCTGGTCTCTTATTTTTTGTGGTTGATATTGATAAGAAATCAAATAAGAAATATCCAAAGTATGTTCTTTTGAAACCGTTTTATATTCATGATCTACTGAGTAAAGCGAAGCCGGGCCAAAAGACAATTAGCGTCCGCTTAAAACGGTTACCATCTGATGAAGATCGAATGGAAGCCATAATCGCATTAGCGCTCGCATCGAGGCAAGAAAAGATAGTCGAGAACCCCAGTAACTATCTCTATGAAAATATGGAATCAATTACTGTTAAATCGGCTGAACCCCTTAATAGGGATAAGCTGGCTGTATATGATGGTAGTTCGCCAGACCATTCGATCATTATTCGTACTGGGGATGGAATTGAACAGTTCGTCAATGCCACCGTAGAAATAATACCCCCGAATATGCAGTTTCATCAAGCCAATTATAATGTTTCGTGTAATGGGGTCGTCTATGACAATGTTTTGCATCGAAACATTGATGATGAGCACATTGAATTGAAAATCGGAAAGGGGATTACTCTCCGCCTACAAAAGCTCGCCATTGATGCTCCGGGGAGCGTTACGGTTGAGTTTCAAGATAGTCTTCCTGAACGGTTAAAAGACATTGAGTTCTTCCTAGGAGTGCTTCAGGCGAATACGTTTTTTATTAATGAAGAACCTGTTGTGTTGAAGATTAACTCGAACCGGACTGTGGCTGACCTTAAGGATGAAGCGGGTGTTCTTCGTCAGTTGGTAGAAATAGCTAACCATTTCAATATTGATCCGTCCCTTATTCGAATTGGTGAGATTACAGAAAAACAGTTCTGGCAGTTGGATATTGTGTATCGAACAGCCGTTAAGGGAGAATACGTAAAGAATTTAGAGGTTAAAGATGAGACTAGACTTATATTGCAGCCTTTTGGTCGTTGGAATCTTGCGTTGATAGCTCACCCTGGTGATGTTGCAGGGGAGTGGACTTATCATGAAGTAATTTCCAAGCGTCATCATTTTGCTATGACACCTTCAACGGATCGGAGCGACTCCTCAATCGAGCGAGTGACGCCGTACGAGCTCATTGATAATCGATGGCTTCCATCAGTATTGAATCTGCATTTGGATAAGCTTGTTGATTTCTATTCAGCGCTTGAAGAAACTGTTGATGTTGATAATCTCGCCACATGGATGGTGCTTCGCCTAATTAAGGCAGCTGATTCTGAGCAGAGCAGGAAAACTGCATTTCTTATAGCAGCTCAAGCTCTCAATGATTGGCTCGTGGAACGAGATCGAGAAGAGTCGCCAATTTACAGGCTTAATGGTTGGCAAATTTTGTATCGCCAAACTGGATTACTGGATTCACAAAGAACAGAAATTCGATCTTTTAGGCATAATCTTGATCAAACAATGCACCCAGACAACTATAGCGAGATTATGATTGGTTGCGCTTTGCTTCTTGACGATAGAGAAGAGGCGAATTTTTTGCTTACTCAGCTTTCGGTTGATCGACGCGCAGTTTTTAATGAATGGCCGATAGCTCAATTGATGACGGGTGCCCTAAAAGAAGAGATTGAAAAATGAGTTCTGAGATCTTGATTTAATTGCGCCATCTGATTCTGGATTTTGGAAGCTATGCGCGAGGCTATAAATACGAGTGCACCGAGAACAGATGTAAATGGGCTTGAGTTGCATCTGTTCTCGGTGCTTTTGGTCGTTACGAGTCTTCTAGGAGCTTCCCAGACTGATTACTGAGAGGGCTTTGGATATTGCTTGATCATAGAAATCTTGTTCGATAGTATCGAAGGAGCAGTCAGGATAGATAGCAATAGCAGGCCATGGCCCCTCGCCATCGCGACCATACTTTGCCAAGCATTGTTCTGCTTCTTGTTCTGTCGTAGGTCCGAAACGAATGGCTTTGCGCTGCTCATAGGTTAAGTTCTTATTGAAGGGCGCAGCTATACTCGCAACAAATTGCGTAGGAGAATCACTCTGCGAAGTGGAGCTTTCTGACGAGAGTGCTTGTGATGACAGTGCCTGTGCTGGAGAGGCACATGTTAAGAGCGTAACGGATATCATTAGCGTGATAGATGCTTTTCGTAACATTGTTGATATTTCCTTTTAACTACTTGAACTTATTAGGTGTTTAACATCATTCATTCTGATGTAAGATGTTGCAAGCCCACCGCGAAAAGCTTGCAGCATGCTCCAATAAGGCAATGGTTTTAAATAATGTTTATAGTTTTAATCTAGATTCAGGCACCTAGATATGTGATTACGTTCGCGTTACCGATGATAGAAAACAACACGTCACCGTGTAATAGCCAACTCAGGAACTCACGGAACAGAGAAAACGGCGGGTTGGTGATCACTAGGTCCACCTCGTCTTGCATGGTGGTCACCTCAGTCCAGAACGCATTGATTGACACCGATCAAATGTTTGATGGATTATGATATTTAGCATGACTGATTCTCTGCTTGTATCCATCAGAAAAGGCTTAATAGAAGAGCGTCCATTAACGGAGCTTCTTCGGGCGTGTATCTTCCTTGGAAGTGATACTAACTCGGACTCTTTACAAGAGTGGGCGAAAAATGAATTAAATGGTTATGGCTCCATTGATGGTATTCCGGAATATCGCAAATTGAAAGGACCTCCTGTATTCGCGAAAATTCAAGCTGGTAATTCAATAATGTCTAATATGGTACTGGGGCCACATAATGTTCCTGAAAGAGCTCGTAAGTATTTCCCTGAAGAGCTGCATTTTGATCAGCCGATTCAAACGCTAATTGAATGGTCGACTAGGCAGGATGGGATTAATTTATCGCCCCCGAATTTACTTCGGGTCCGCGATCTTCATAATGATCAGTACGCGCCATTAAATCAAATTTTGAATTTAAATGTTTACTTAGATAACTCTTATTTTTCGGGAATTGTGGACCGCATCCGAACTCTAATGACTTCCATGATTGCCGACCTCACACACGCAACTCCTCTGGATGAACTACCAAGCAGCGAAAAGGTTAATGCCACGGTCATGAAGCACATTGAAAATAACTACGAAACTACAATCACTCAAGCCAATGGAGCTGTAGCCATTGGTAACAGCGCTAAAGCTGTGCAGAAGGGATTGTCCGTGGATGACCTACTGAAGATTATGCAGACCATTAATCCTGAAAAGTTCGACTTAGGGGAAGCTAGAGCTGAAGCCGAAGAAAGCATTCAATCCATCGCGGATGAGTTGAAGAAGGAGTCTCCGAATAAAGGTTTTATCCAGAATGCTTTTGAAAAGTTGAAGGAACTCAGCATAAAAGCCGGCGATAAAGCCTTCACTACAATGTTAAATCTTGTAGGTAAACAGATAATCGAAAACATCCCACAACTGGTTTCAGGTGGCTAGAGAAATTCAAGGCCGTCAGCGGGGGATGACTTTAAATCAAGTCTTCAGTGCTTCTTACACCATCCGGTTGGGTAACACAGCGTTGATTTGTCTTGGTTGTGCGACTACTCATTCGGGTGGAATGCCTATGTCATCAGTTGAAAGAGTGGGTATGGCACCTTTATGTGCTCTGATAGACTATTTGCTTGTCTCTATTTCACGTATGTTCGGCGCTATTTCCTCTTTAAATCCCCCCATGTTCTACCGGGGGTAGTAGCGCAGTCGCTACATTTTGCACATAATTCTGCGAAATAATATGGTTTGGGTTATAAATATTAAAGTACGCTAACCATGGGTGCAGGGGGAGACTTCTACAGCAGTCATGGTCCACACCACGACTGCTGTATATATTAAGGACGTAACTCATGTTGAAGAATAAAACTCTTGCGCTGCTGGCTGTCAGTACGCTGATGTTTGGCTTATCTGCTTGCTCTAGTGATGCTGACGGCCCGGACAGTAGCGGTGCTAGTAGTAGCAGTACTGGCTCATCTTCTGCATCGGCTGACACAACAGATTCTGCAGCTGTTGATAAGGATGCTCAATTAGACACCTTTATGCGTTCTGCTGTGGCTGATGGATCATCTGCTGCTGTGGCTGTGGACAACGCTGTAGGTAAGGGCTTTGATAAAGCTGATGCGCAGGCGGCTGCGGAGCGCTTGGGTGATGGTTTCCAATTCGCTGCGGATTACCAGGCTGTTGGCTATTTGGAATCTTGGTACTTTGGTGGCGCGCGAAGCGAGAAGCTTGACGAGGTGCGTAGTGATGTCATCGCTCATTTGTCTGAATTGGGATTTACAGATTTAGAGGCTGAATCCTCGGCATCTCGTATTACATTAGGTGATTACTGTGATGGGGTCCCTGAGTATTGTGAGTTGTTTTTTGATGGCGAATCTCCTGACTTGTATGACATGGGTACGGAGCTTGACTCGTATAAGCCCACTGAATAAAGCTATTTCACTTAAAGCACCCCGCTTTAACCACCCTGTACCTGATGGTGTACAGGGTGGTTTTTACGTCTTGAGCTGGATATACCCATCCATCTGGATTCACAATTTCGACTTTAAACAACATTTAATATTCAATTTTAATGTGTTAAAGTTTCTATATTCCATTCTAAAATAACTTTGAATTGGGGATTAATGAAACTTTTTAAGCAATTGTTTAAAACGAATATTGAGGGGGTGGCGGGCAAGTGACTGCGACAGTTTTAGAACCGCAACCTGTACAGCTTAGTGAGCAGGACGTAGATGCTGAGATTGCGCGCATGGAGCTTAAACACAACCGACACAAGACGTGGCGACGCCGAACGATGGCTGTTGTCATGACGCTCTTGATCTCAGTGGGTTTGAGCTTTGGTGCGTTTGGTAACAAGGAACGTGAAGCTAATGCTTTCGCCAGCGCTATTATTGCCCAGGTTGTCGGTGCTATGGGCGAGGTTGCCTTTGAAGCGATTTGTCCCAGTGATGGTGACACCGAGATGCTTCTTAAGTGCATCACCGAGAACTTAGGTGAAATGCACATTATCGAGAAGTGTCTCGAAGCAGAAGATGTCTTGAAGTGCTTCTACGATGCGAAAAACGAAGAGCAACGTAAAGAACAGAACCTTGATAAAGCCCCTGATTACTCCATGTACCGTATGGCCTCTGCGATGGCATCGTTCTATGGCAATGGTCGGGCAGCTACTGCCGGTGTAGAGGAAGGCGGACCGAACGAGTTCCTCGATTCTGAGGACGCCGGTCTTAAGGTGTGGGAGGGCATTCTCAGTAAGGCCGCCAACGGAGGCAATGTCCTTGGTTATGCTGACGCGAAACACAACGAGGACTCTGGTTGGTTCTTTGGTAATGGTGTTGCCAACAACGAGAAAACGTACTCCTATGATTCTCTAGCTGATCATGCCTTTCAAGGGCCTTATCACTTTGCATTATTTGGCGCGACACTGAGTGGCTTAGGCTTTGATAGCTCAAAGGCGGAGGATTCGCAGACTGATTTTGCTCAGCGTAAGGGCATGGGGTACGCGATGATGATCGCGTACATCATCTCCGGAGGCATTGATCTGGTTTTTAACACTGTGCTGAATATCTTGAGCACCATAAACCCATTTAGACTGCTCGTTGGACCAGTATCTCAGAATACTAACAAGACATTCACTGAGAATATGGCTGGTGGGCAGACCACAGAAGGAACACCGTTTGAAGGAATGACTGATTTCTTCGGGTTGATCTATAACTGGTCAGTGACTGTGGGCTGGCTCATCGTTATTCCTGTCTCCATTGGTCTGTTTATGATGGGTGCGTTGATGTTTCGACGCATGGACAAGGGATCAGCGTTTAAAAAGGTTGTTATCCGCGTCGTGTACGGTGTCGTTGGCCTGCCACTGCTTGGTGTCTCTTATACCGGTGCGCTGGATTCCTTCCTCGACAGCGGTAGTTCCACAAGTGCTGGATCAAATGCGACAAAGATTGTGTTGTCCACCTACGTGGATTTCCAATCATGGGCAGAAAACACCCGTATGCGTGTTCCTGACAAAGTAACACTGGCGTGGAGTCTGGAGGATCAGGCGCCAACAGGGCAGTCCATGCGGATGGTACGCAATTCGGCGTTGGAAATTAATGCTCAATCAAATGAGAGTTTTACTACTTTTAAGAATCCAGGTTCCATGGATCTAGGCTATAGCATGGACTGGATGGAAAAGATGGCGGATCCAGCCAATTCTGGCACCGATGGGACCTCATCAAGTTCGGCGACGACTATTTTCCAGGGAACCATCGCGCTACTGAGTCGTTATATCGACAACGACAGTATCTCCTCTGGCAGTTTCGAAACCTCTATTCGAAGTGCGATGGAATCTTTGACCTCGAAAGAGGGAAGTGGCGAAGCTGTTGCCGGTGGTGATGTAATGGCCTGGGTTACTGGTTACAACACAGCCTCTGGTCTTAATGAGATCACTGCTGCTGAATTAGCTGATGCGAACAATCCATTGCTTGAGGTCAGCGACTCAGCTGGTCTGCAGGGACGACCTATTGACCGCAATGCGGTGTCATTTAAATCTGGTGATGCGACAGCGTCATGCAACAACTCAGTCGTGACAGGTTCTCGTGCTGTGGTCGGGGACTACCGAAGTGACTGCAATATGTCGCCCTTGACGATGTACAACTTCCTCAACACCTCATTCCATCCAGCTGATGCAAGTGTCTTTTCTACGTCCACTTCTGCGTCAAGCTACACCCGTGCATCGCATAGCGCAGTGAGTCTTATCGGTTCTGGTGCCATGAACTTTGTGTACTGGTTCTCTGCAATGTCCCTGATGGGTAGCTTCATCGTGATCGGTATCGGTTACGCCGGTGCCATGCTGTTTAATACGATTCGACGCACGCTGTCGCTCATTGGTGCCGTTCCTTTTGCTGCGATGGGCTTTATTGCTGGTGTTGCCAAGGTCATTGTGTACACCATCGCTATGCTCGTAGAGGTTATCGGAACGATCATTTTGTACCAGCTCATTACCCGGTTCTTGATGGCTGTACCAGCACTCTTTGAACAACCTTTGGCTGATTCCTTAAGTAGTAACGAGAGTGCTGAGCTGGTTGCCGGTGCTGGTATGGGGCTAGTCGGTATGGCACTAGCTACCTCAGGCAACTGGGCGATTGCCGGCATGGTGATCACAGTGGCCTCATCCATGGGGGTCATCATCTTCACGATTATTGCGATGAAGGTGCGCGGATCTTTGGTATCAGGTGTCGATGAAGCCGTGACCAGTGTTATTAACCGCTTCTTGGATACACAGGTCTCTTCTGCAGGTGCTACCTCTGGTGACGGCATGATGCGTCGTGCAGCCGCAACGGGTCTTGGTATTGGTGCGACACATATGGTACTCAACCGTGATGGTGACGGTGGTGGATCTGATTCAGGCTCTGGTGGATCAGGTGGCGGTAGCGATTCAGGCTTGGGTGAGAAGGCTGCTGGTCTGGCGAAGGTTGTCACAACTGTGGCTGGTGCCGGATTAGTCGGTAAGTATGCTACGGATGCGCTCGATAATTATGCAGATGGCGTTATCAACGGCGACGGTGATGGTGCGTTCGCAGCAGGTGGTGACGCTACCGTTGATGGCGACTATGTAGCAGATGGAGATGCAATTGCTTCTGCTGATGCTAACGCTGATTTTGTAGACGGTGTTGTTGATGGTGCTGGTCGCGCGTCATTTAGCAATGCTGCGTATAGCTCCGATGGAACCACTCTCGACGGTGAGGGTGCGAGCGTTGATGCACAGGGTAACCCGCTTCATGCTGATGGCACACCAATGAGTGCTGCTGAAGCTGAAATGAAGATGGCTGGTCTGAGCTCGTCAGGAACCATGATGGAGAAATCTGGTGTGAAATCGAGTGGCATTACCACTGCAGCGGATGTCATGGACGATCAGTCTCTGGCAAGCAGTGTCACTGAGTCTGGTCTGTCCAAGATTCCAGACACCTATGGTGCAGATGTCTCGGGTGCTGCGGGCACAGTCGGAACTACCGGTGCTGATTACAGTGCGACCGATTCAAGCGCAGGTCTGAACATGAGCGAGGCTGCATTGCAGAGTGGCACCCCAATGGGCGCTCTCGCTGGTGGATCTGTGTCGAGTTCCGATCAGGCCATGAATGACGCAGCTCTTCAGATTGCAGCGTCTCAGGGTCTTGCACCAGCAGGTTCCATAGCTGGTATGGAGCAACTTAGTGCTCAAGCCACTGAAGCACCTGCTGGAAAGGCCGGCAAGCAGCTTGGCGATCTTTCTGGCTCAGCGCTCAATACTCAGCTGGCGTCCATGGGACAGCAGGTAGGTGACAGTGTGAACAGCGCTTATGCTGCAGGCGGTATGGGTGGTGTTGATGTGGCTGGCAAGGTCACCGAGGCAGCACAGCACTTGTCTCAGGTTCCAGGTCAGATTCAGAATGCTGTGACCAATGCGGATGCTGGTTCCTCTGGCGCAAGCTTTGGTCAGATGGCACAGGGGGCAGCTGGTATTGCCGGTGTCGCAGGTGTGATCGGTGCAGCGGGCGCAGCAAGCTCTGCAGCACAAGGCGCAGGTACTGTCCAGGGTGCGATGGGTAATGCTGCAGCTGGTGCGGGAATGATCAACAACGCTGTTTCCGGTGGAGCTACTGGCTCAACAGGTGCCGCACATGTGGTCAATGCATCACATGGACCAGTGGCGCCTGGTCAGGCTCACTACCAAGAGTCTGGTCATGCACAAGCATTTGTGCAGAACAACCAGGCCAACACCGCGCACACAGCAAACACGCGTGCACCGTCATCAGCTCAAATTATGGGCGCGAACGTTGCTGGCTCACTGGCATCACAGGCTGTACGAGGAATCGGTCAGCCTGGTCAGATGGGTGCTAATGTTCGCGACGCGATGGGTGGCAGCGGACGCTCTGGTGGCCGTGGTGGAGCAACTCAAGGCGGTCGAGGCGCACAGCGCAGCGGTGTCAGTGCTAAGAACGGTATCCGTGCACAGCGAGGTCAGAAGCCTTCTGTGACCGGCCAGGCGATGAATGCAGCAATGCGTTCAGCAGCGGTAAGCGGTCGCATGGCAAACATGGACGGCAACAGTGTAGGTGGCACTGAAGCAGATCCACAGCAGGGGAGTGGCGTAACCGAGAAGGGTGATAAAGGCGTTAAATAGCGTGTAAAACACAATGACCGTGGAGAGGGATCTCTGCGGTCGTTGTGTTAGCTCTTGTCTGATTGTATTTTTTAGACAAAGGGGTGATGGAAAGGGGTATTCTTTGCACTAGATAGATGCGACAACAGTAATTGAGGTTGCGCAAGTGCAACATTCTCCTTAATATTAAGGAGTACGGTGGCGGCTCTGAAAAACGGGTAACGCGCCAATTCCGGTGGCCAATCAGCAAAGCTGATTGGCCACTGAGCCTTTAAGGAGGTATTTATTTTGTTGATTGTATACTTGGATGAATTTGGGCATGTAGGCCCCTATATCAGTCCAAAGCATAAAAAGTATCATGAAAACCCTGTTTTTGGCTATGGCGGATTTGTCATCCCTGAAGTCGAGGTTCGTCGATTTGGTGGTTACTTCGAACATATTAAAGAGCGTCTTTTAGCTGAAGAAATTCGTGCAGCAAATGTTCATCCGCGACGATGGGAAAAGAAAGGGGCGAGTCTCCTTACTACCAAAAACTATAATAAGTATGGGAGTGAAATGATTCCCGCCTTGAAACGAATATCGAGAGAGCTTAAGCGATCTAGAGGAAACGTTTTTTTCTTTGGGCAAGAGAAGCCACTCGGTCCAGTGAGCATCAGCTGCGAATCGACTCAGGAGCGAGAAAAGCATTGTTTGATTCAAACTATTAAGCGCGTTGGGTCGATTGGTGCCTCAAAGGATGATGAGATTATGGTCATCATGGATGCGACTGAGGCTGATAACCGAACGAGAGCGGTGTCCACTTTAGGTAGCACAATTTTTAGCCGCCATGCAGATAAAGATTTGAGCAGAGTGGTTGATATACCGCTTCAGGCGGACAGTCATTTATACGGAACTGTTCAGTTTGCAGACTGGATTTGTGCTCTTTTGGGTCGTCTTTGTCAGTACCATTTTTCTGAAAGTCGAGAGTTTTCTTGGTCTGTAGATTTAGCGAACTATATGTTCAACTCAGAAATTTTTACCCCCAACTCTTTCATTTGGACTAATGAGCACGGGAATTTTAAGCTTTCACCACAAAAGATGCTTCAGGCAGAACCGTACTGGGAGAAGCGAATCCTCGCTCGAGAGAAGAATAAAACGAAGAGGCAAGAGAATAAAACAATGATGAGTAGTGTCATGGAAGCCTGTTCGCCGGAGTTTAAAGAGCGTTATTTTCTTTCGTAGTCATATAACACTTTTGAAGATGTATCCAGCGGAACTGAGTTTGTGATTTCAATCAATGCGTCTGGAAATCATCTTTGAGGTTGAGATTAACACTATTATGACAATTAACTGATCTGATCCACATAATTAGAGAAAAGAAGATAGCAGCGTTGCCCATAAATTTAGAAAGTTTATTAATAGGGGTGTCAGGCGGTTTGCTTGTTGCTGTATTCACAGCTGTATTGAAATATGTGGACCGGTACTTGGACTTTAGAAAAGAAGCGAAGGTAAACCTGAAGGTTGCTCGCAGCGAGTTTAGAGAAAGCCAGCGCTTGGCTGTTATTAGATTTTTACATGCTATTGAAAGAGCGAATCATGAGCATACAATTGAGATGAATCGGTTAGATGCAGAGTTTCGTGAAGATTTAGTTAAACATGCTGAGGGGCAAAGCGACAACGATTTTTCTACTTACGTTAAATTTAAAATGGCGGTAGACGAACTCGATCTGTCCCTCTGGGCACCAATTGTCCGAGAAAGTCTTTCAGAAATAAAAGAATTGCTGAGAGAAATTTACAATTCAGCTTGGCGACAAAAAGAGATGATTGATAGTGGCCAGAAAGTGCGCCCAGCTACTTATATTAACTTTCCATTGCTAGAACAGGCCACTAACAGTATTTTGGACTCCGCGATTAGAGAGTTCTCAGAATCTGAGCCTGTGTGAGTAAATCCAAACAAGTTTATAAACGAGCGAGTTTACTACTGATTTACCAATGCTACTGGTCCTGCTCCGTAGTTGAGGCTAGGGGATGGTAATTCTAGCTTGGCGTGGCGTTTATAAGCGGTACCGCTCGACAGACTATATCTTTGATTGACTGTAAGGTCACAATAACTAGGGGCATCAAATGAGTCGGCATAATACTATTGATGAAATTTGTATTGCGTTTAGTGGGGGCACAGATAGGGTGTTAGGTATCCCATTTCTTTTTACTTCGAAGAAGGCCGATTTTTATATTACGCCTTCTTATAGCGATGGTGCTCAACCGATTCATTTGTCATTGCATGATAAAACTGAGAGGCATGCTGAACAACGCTTTCATGTAAAACGTGAGAAAAAACCTACCGACATAAAACGTCTTGTTTTCCACAATGATATTTTTAAAAAAGGCACCCCGTTTAGAGGAAAGGAACTTTCCGCTGGAGTGTTTCACGTGGCTAGATTGCGATATTCGTGGGACTTGCAGCGCGAAAGATTTAGAGAAACAGCGACTATTCGTTTGAGTCAATTGAAGTCAGATACTTGTCGAGTTTATATATTTGATGAGAATCTACCTGAATATTCAGTGGTAGATTTTGACATAGTACTTTCTAATCATGATCCGTTTTATTTCAATCAGGAAGATGTGTTTTGCCAAGCGCAAGAACAAGGTTCCGGAAGCCCATACATAGAGCTTCCACGAAATAAATCAGGTCAATTCTTAACTGCCACAGTCTCTGTTAGAAGTGAAATTGATTCACCGACTTTTGATGATGTCCATTTAGCTGCACCTTTAGCAAGAGATACGCCTGTATTAGCCTGCGCTGGTGCAACCAACACGGAGGGGGTCTATTGGTTGTATAACACAGTAACTAGCGAAGAGTTTATTGGTGCTGTAAAAGACGGTTAAGATTTGAATAATAATGATCATCATGCGGCTCTTGATATGGGGTTCAACTCTTTTGCAGCCGTTGTCGATTCCGACGGCACTCGTGAACTTATAATCTCTGCTTCGTCAGTTTAAGCGTGCGCAACGTGATCTTTCACGTAAGCAAAAGGCTGATGAAAGGCACCGTTAAAAGGTAAGTGACAGCTAGAAGAAACAGCACCGTAAAGTTGCTCAGATTCATGCCAAGATTGCTCGATAACGCAAAGATTTTGCATGTAAACTCGCTGTACGACTCGCACGTGAGAACACCCCTATTGCTAGTGACAATCTCAACCTCAGTGGGATTAATGCAATTAGGTGCGCCTAATGCTCAAGGTCGCTGTAGTGAAACCAGAACTCATAGGACCGGTCATTAATGTGATGCATCAACACGTCAGCGGTGGTTATTGACTAACCTTGGAATCTTTTGGTTTCAGCCAGGGATGGGATGCCGAAATGGGTAAAGTGAAGTCATGAATCCCGAACGTCGGCTCACCTCACTCACTGCTTTCTATTTTGGAAGAAGGGTTGCCTCGGCGCCTCACAGTGACGAGACCATCAGATCTGTATGTTGGCCAGCTTATCGAGATGTGCAGCGGACCCTCTGGGGGATGGGGTCACACCCTAGAGCTAAGGAGCTGAAGGCCACGTCTTGCGACAAGATTGTCAGTTTTGTGCACTCTTTCGGTGGTATCAGGTCCCAAGACGAATTCGACCAGCAGCACCAGGTTTGGTGCGAGGATCTAGTTGCCTTTTTTGCGGAGAACCCTCACCCGGAGAGACCGACATTCCAGTTCCACTACGGGCATGCGCAGAAGTGGTTGAATATGACTCTCAAGTACCTATCTGTGCTGGGACATCCAGCTGTGGAAGAAGTCTACGTGTTTCTTCATGCCCCGATTGACCGTGACGTGTATGAGCGTGCGTGGGAAATACTTGGAGTCGAGCGACCGAGAATCGCGTGGTCAAAGTTGGACGGGGATACTTACCGCAGCTATCAGTTGAACATACGACACGCCGTGGCGGGGCAGGGGAGAGGGTTTGTACTTGACTGGGAGACTGATGAGTGGATGGAGGCGAAGCGGTTCAGTCGCCATTCTCTATCAGAGGGACATTCCTAGAATCCTCGTCAAGAATTCTTTCTCTGAGAAGGCGACTGAAACTCTTATGTTGATAGAAAATTTTTTTGCTTCACCTGACATTGACAATCCTCAAGTTCTTGAGATGTTGGGCGAAGCAAGTAAGAATTTTCCTAAGATGTACCCGGCTGACAGCTCCTATTGGATTTCGGAAGTTGGCTCTAAAGGGGCGCAAGAAGTCCTGAATGACTTGGAAACGCTGCTGCAATCAAGCTAAAGCTGCGTTCAACGGTTTCTACAATTCTTATTAGGTGCTGTCCATTGTACTCGCTTACGACTTAGTGCTTGCCCCAATTCCAGTGGCCAATCAGCTAAGCTGATTGGCCACTGAGCCTTTAATCGGGCAGGTTGGAACGTATTGTGGATTGTGAAACTCAGCCCTTAGGTGGGTGTGGATCATTCCCATAAGAGTTGGCTTCACGGATTTTTCCATCCCGGCCCTGGATACGATGCTCCAACTTTTCTCGCTGAGCAGTCACTTTAGCGGCAGCAATCGCTTCTGATTGGGTGTCGAAGCTTTTTGATAGCCGGGACGCATTGTCTCGGCGGTTGCCCCATCCGTCTTCTGTGCGGACAGTAGTGATATTTCGCTTGGTCATCAGGTGCCTCCTTGTTTATGTCGGATATCCAGTGGTGGATACAATGCCCATTATAAACTTTCGGTACGACACGTGATACACGATGATAGAAAATATGTGCTATTTAGGCCTGTTTTGAAAATAGTGCCGATTTCAATAATCTGCAGCTTAGTTAGTTAAAGGGCTACATAATGGTATTGGAACGGGCTTAGTAACTACATTTGCATGCTAGCTTTCTGACTGAGAAATAGTGAGTCGGATACGATCTGTTCCACCTAAACCTTTCATTGTCACAATGACAGTGGCCTCTTCAGAAGAATCGAAGTGAATTCTTGCGACCGTTTGCCAGGATTTGGGTTCTTCATGGCGGGCGATGTTTAATGCCTCATAGGGATTGTCCAGTAGCTTTGCCACAGAAATTGAGGATCCGCCATATTCCACCTTTGCCACGCTAGGTGATAGCCACGTTTTGAGGGCTAAGATGGTTTCATTTTGATTTTGGTTTGATAGGTAAACCTCAGTTGGCAGGTTGGACATAATCTTTTGCTTTCTGATCCGCTGTTTTAAGTAGGGCAGATGAAGCGTAACCAATTTAAGCGAGTTTTTCCAGGTTTTAAGTTTTTAGTTGCCTGCCTCTTAAAATCAGACAATTTCAGTGTTGGAATAGCTACAAGGGTCTACTGTAAACGAAGAACGCTCGATAGGGCTGTGTACCTCAACGGAGGTAAAACGTGATTGATCGACCTGTATGGTTGTTTGAACTTTATAACACCGCGAAAGAAGTAGTATATTCGCTACTCATTGATGAAGTAACTGGGGAAAATACAATACTCAAGAAGGATGATGGTTGGCGAGATCAATTCATGATTGAGTCTTTCTTTGCTTATGATTCAGAAGCTGACGCGACCTCGTGGAGCGGTAAGAACATGAATAGCTACTGGTTCGTTAGCGATCTAATCAGCAATATATCCTTCGCTGAGCGATCCTTGGAAAGCTTTTCTTGGGCTCTTCGAGATCTTGAGGATCTTTCTTCTAGTGAAACTGGATTTGAAGGGCTTGAAGAGCTGAATCTAAAGTTTAGTGAGCTCCAAGAATGGTATACGAACCTGGAACTTCCTTTTCAGCCGTCGGCTGCTGATGTTGATGAGGTGGAGCAGTATCTGCAAGCTGAAGTGACAAGGCAACGGGGTGACTATCAATGGTCTCCTGAGTTTTGGATACCAAAGCCGGATTCATACTATATCGACCATGCACTAGCGGTTGTCACAGATGTTTTGGGAGCTATTGAACAAGGGGAGCTGCGTGAAGAAGTAGAGGTGCAGCAGGCTTTAGACGAGGTATCTGAAAATTGGAATCCTTTGGAAGATTCTGATTACTACTTACAGGATCACCGTGGGCGCCCTGTACAAGATCTTTCCCGGGAAATGGAGGAGTTGGTCAGATGTCTAATGCTTGACCAAGAGTGGTGGGGTGCAGAGGCAAGGATTAGAAAGCTTGTTGAATCAGTTGAGTGGGAGGATACTCAGGCGATCAGCTCTTTAATTGAACACGAGCAATATTGGGAGGATGGTCGTTTTCGCCCACCTCTACATAAGTTTTCGGAAGGACTAGACGAGCCAGAGCCCTTGCCGATGACGAGAAAAATGATACTTGCGACGAATCACCCTGATGTTTTACGCGTAAACATTGCTGATTATTATCAGCAGCATAGGCGCATTGCTACTCAGAAGGTGGAATGTTATAAGGAAGTTTTGGCATTGTATCCAGAGATTCTTAAGAAATTTGATGATTCATCTTTCGTCAATCGACATTGGATCTATAGGGCGTTTGATCGCGAAGGTCAGCTTTTGTATATCGGGGAGACAATAAACCCTCTTGTACGGTTGAGGGAGCATGCCGGCTTAGGGTCTATTAACCACGCACATCATAGGCTAGTATCGCCGTGGTTTTCTACGATGGCTACATTTCATCTTGAATCTTGCTTTACCCAGGCTGAGGCAAAAGAGAAGGAGGCTTTATATATTAAGCTGGAACAGCCAAGATATAATAAGACGCATAATTCTGCTAGATTGGCGGTTTCTGAAGAAGGGGTGCCGGTGAACGAGGTGCCGTCAAGAAATGATCCGAGGAATGTCGGTTGGAAGGGTCATAGGCACGTGCCACCAATGTTGCCGATTGTTGCACGTGTTGTCGATGAATCGACAACACGTGAGGGATATGCGTTTTACGAGGACAACCGGTAGCGTTGCGATCTCTCGTGGAAATGCTTCCTGTTGCTATGTATATGATTTTTAGCTCAAAATGGGAGCATTTCACTGCACGTCCATAGAGTTTTTCCTGAGTATTTAAGCTAGATACTGTGTTGTATAACCAGTAAACTTCGTCTTCATCAACTCCACCAGCACAGGATAATTAGTATTTGATTAGTTGATGACGTAAAGAATCCCCATACACGCAAAGTGTATGGGGATTCTTTATGCCTTTAATATACTCTTCTGGGGTGATTAATCCTTATTAATTAACCAAATAATAAATGTATTTAGGAATTGAAACCCACTAAAAAACAGACTAAGTTACTAGGTGATAACAAAAGTTGTTTATTACTTATGGGAATAGTGTGGAAAGTAGGGTGAATATGTCAATTCCTGGAAATGTTAGTTATGTTGCACAGGGTGGCACCGGTTGGGATGGTGCTGATCAGTACACCACGGGTGAGAGTTGGGATCTACAGTCGTTCCTTGAAAACTCGACTGACTACCTCATGATTATTGGTGGTTCGCTGCTGGCACTTGTTGGTGGTGCTGCTGTGATTTGGGGCTTTGTCAACGTGATGCGCAAGCTCTTCGGTGGTCAGAGTGGTCAGCAGATTCAGTGGTTCACCACTATTTTGCTCATCATTGTCGGTGGTGCGTTCCTAGTTGGTGGTATCACACTTGCGCTGAACTTTGCGTCTGGTGCAGGCGATACGGTTACCGGTTTCGGTACAGGTGGCTAAGATTCAGCACCGCACAAAAAGCACATTCTCAGATGTCTGAGGGTGTGCTTTTTGTATGTTTTGGGGGCGTTAGTTGAGTTAAATAATGCAGTATGTTTGTTTATTTAATTGTGTTAAATTTAATTAGTCTTTAAATAGTTAAAATAAGTTTGTCATTAAAGAAATGGGGTAGAGCTATGACAAATACTGTGCAGAGAAAAGCAAAGCAGAAAAAGTCATCATCAAATAAAGAGGGTATGCAGAAGAAAGTCGATCGTATTGTCAGCCGCTTTCGTTTAGGCCAGCACTACACGATCGAGCGGGTAGCACTTATTTCGGGTGCAGCAGTGGTATCAGGGTCTTTGCTTTTTGGCAGCACAATTGTTTACGCAGTGCAGGCCGGCAACATTGATTTTTCTCAAACAGCCACGTACAACGCCGAGTTTCGATCATCACGAACCAACCAGGTCAGCGAGCTCGCAGGCTTTTGGAAAAATGTAGAGGGCACACGGGCTTTTGCTGTTATTAAGTTTGCTGTTCCCGCCAATATGTCCACTAATGCTGAGGATTATTTTGCCTATGTCACCGGTGTGAAAGACCTTGGCACCAGCCCCAAAGCAGCAGATGTCTCTCAAGCAACTGTGGGTTCCATTTATAGCTTTGGTGATGGTCGAATTGGGCTCATGCTTGAGGCCCCTGAGGGCTTTGATATGCAGGTTCTCAACATCACAATGCGTGCAAAGAAAGAGCTTGTCGAAGTCGATAGTACAAACTTGACCTCGGAGAATATGAAGGCTCAAGGCTATGACGATTCCTTTATTGATCACGACCAGTGGCGCATCATGCTCAATCCAGCGGCAGAGACTTTGGCGACGTTGCCGGCATTAAATGACGAACAGATTGATCTCCGTGCGTTGTATTGGCAGACCTCTATGACAGATACGGAGGTGGGTCACCGACAGGCACTAGATACGTCACTTTCACGTATGAACGCACTGCTTGGTCGCATCGAGAATTACAAGGAGGCGCTCGGCGTTACGAGCGCGACCATTATGGGTGAGCGCGTGTCGCTGATTGAGCCTATTCCGCATGAGTCAATTCGCGGTGATCGTATCGAAGGTTTGGCAAGTGTCGATGTTACCAAGCAGCTCGCTGAGGACCCCACCGGGAAATCTGTCCCAGGTTGGGAGGACAAGACGTTCATGGCTGCGTCGCTGGATAATCTGATGAGTGAGGGCTATCAATACAACTCATACCGCCTGGTCACCGATCATATTTTTGGTGGCGGTTATGACTTTGATTGGCGCTTAGGCACCACACTTGATGGCTACCTCAAGGATGTTGTCCCAGGGAATCAAGATGCTATGACCTGGATTACAGATCACGCGTATCAAACTAAAGCGACATGGAATGCCAATCAAATGGAGTGGGTCTTAAGCAACGGTGATCGCCTAGAAGATCATGTGCTCAGTGAAGGTGCCAAGCCACTTATTGATTTAAAAAACAATCTGGCACAGGCGTACCAGGACTATTTCAATGAAAAGCAGCGCTACCAGCGCCAACTCCTGCAACAACTGTTGATCTCGGAAACACAGCTTGATCAGGCAGTGGAAAATACTCAGGTTGCCCAAGGTTCCGATGCTGTTGAATTCCGTTTCTAGATTTTTTTTATTGATTGTGAGAGTGCATTGTGGCTAATGATTTTATAGAACCAAATGATGCCCCCGATGCACCTGATAATGGTGACTCGGGAAGCTCGGGGTTTGTTGATGAAGCAAAAGATAAGACCCGCTCAGCTGCACAAGGCTTAGGTTATGGCGCACTACGTGTAGGTTTTGGTACTGCAGCACTTGCAGCCAATGGTGCTCGCTCTATGGGTAATTTGGCTAAAAACCTGTGGACACGAATGATGGGGCTTGCCCTGTCTGCCGGTACTGGTATCTCTGCTGCCACAGGTGGCATGATCACTGCACGTGTAGGCGCAATGCTGGCAGGTACAGGCTCGGTGTTGTCGTCGGTGACGACTATTGCGTTGATTGTGTCGATGATTGTGGTGCCGGCAGGTCGAAAAGACGGCATTATCGAGTTGTGTGAGCCGCCAGTAACGGCCAACCCGTTTACCATTGACGCAGGTGATATGACTGAGAACGCGAAGTTGGTGTACGGTGCGCTGTCGTATCTTGGGATGAATGATCAAAATATCGCCGGTGTCTTGGGCAACTTTGAGACAGAATCAGGTATCGACCCGACTGCGGTGGAGGGTATTTTTGATGAACCAAATACCATCGGTCCTCGGAAGAGAGCTGCGTGGGATAAGAACTTTGAACCTCAGCCGATGGGTATTGGGCTTGGGCAGTGGACAGCAGGGCGCACACAGATGTTGCTAGATTTTGCCGCCGATAGAAACCGAGACTGGCATTACATCGACGTGCAGCTTGCATTTGCTATTAGTGGCGATAATGAAAGCGATCGCAAGGTTTTTCTGGAAATGGTTGATAATAAAAACTCCAGTAGCAATAGCCCCACCGCAGCGTCCGAGTACTTCCTGCGTGAGTGGGAGCGCCCGGCAGATGTCGCAGGTAATGCACCCATTCGTGCAGAGCAAGCATCTAAGTGGTACGCGCAGATGGGTGGTTGGCAAAAGAACTCAACCTTGGGTGAGTCTGTGATCGCTATGGCTGATGGTGCAGCAGCAAAATCCACGGCGCGTGATGAGCAGGATGCTCTTAATGATTGTCCTGAAGAGGACCGCACCTCAGGTGGAAATACGTCCGCTGCAGAAGCAATGGTGACTATTTCACATCCTTATCTGGCTGATTCTCGTGGCAATGACGGTACTGATATTTACCGCTATATCCATGATGAAGTGCTCACCGGTGATCCGTATTACGCATCCTGTGACCGTGGCGTTGCTACCGCTATTCGCTGGTCGGGCACGGATGATACGTTCCCAGCAGGTCCAACAGCAGCACAGTATGAATACGTTGTGGGCACAGGATCGGGCCGTTGGGAGGAAATCGGCAATCTTGCCACCATGTCAGAGAACGATTTGTTACCTGGCGATGTGCTTCTTGGTGCACCGAATCACGTTGCGATGTATGTCAGCAATGAGGTTGTTGTGGACATGTTGGGCCCTGGTAATGCAGAGCCTAATGCAGCTATTGGTCATGCATCGTTGAATGACCGCTCACCTGGTCTGGATACCTTGAGTCTGGATGGATGGGGCGTGAACTTCAAGGTGTTCCGCAACACCCAGGCTGAGACAAACTCAGTGTTCTCTGGTGTACAGATTCCGGCTGGTAAAGAAATTGGCGAAATGACTAACCCAACTCGAACTACTCCTGCAGGATAAGTTTTTTTCATCGCTGGGTTGGTGTGACGGGGCGTGCGAGCTGCTGGTTGGCGCTTGTGCACCCCGTTTTTGTGTAATAACTTATATTCTAGAAACTTCAATAACTTAGTAACTTTAAAAGGGGTTTAATATGGCTGAGAATAATGGCGGGTCGGATGACCTTAAGCCCATCTCTGTCGATGGGGTCGTCAATGGGGAAGTGCGCAGCGACAAAGAAAAGCAGGCGTTCGAGAAGATTACCGGTGATGATCTGCGTCGTCGTGCAGAACAAATCCGTAAACGTCGTTTAGCAAAAGCGCAAGAAGATGCACGTAAGCGTAAGCCATTGTTTGGTTTGGGTCGTATCGCTGTCACAGTACTGGCTGGCGCCGTATTTATTGGTACAACGTTGTGGATCAGTACCACCTCGGGCGGCTTTGACGACAAGGTGAGTGCAAACAATGAGCAGATTGTCACTCTGCGTAATGAAGTCAACGACTTAAAAAACACTGCAGAGACAATGCCCAAAAAAGAGACTCTTGCTAGTCAATTTGACGCAGCAACCTCACGTGCACAGAATGTGGCTGACTTACAGAATCAGTTAGCCGGCATTATTACCAGTGTTGATGATGATGCCGCGACCGAGCAGTTCAAGACAATTGTTGATGAGCTGAAACCGAAATTCACGGTCTCTGCTGGTACGACAGGTGAATTTCCTGCGGCGGGTCGTTGGTACCAGCCACAAGAAGTTGTTGTCGGAGATAACAACCGACCCACCTGGGCGCCGATGGGGGCTGAGTCCTGGGGATGGACTGTGACCCCTACACTGTCGATGTCAGATACCGAGCACGTTGTGGTGATGTGGGAGGCCCGCTTGACCGGAGGTGAGCGTGACGGTGCGCTGTTGGCGTGGGTGACAGCCGATTACAACATCAACACCGGCGTGTTTAGCTCGCTGGCGTTGGCGCATACCTATGAAGGACACCAGCGTATTGGTGCAACCACCTCACCAAGTGAATTTGGTGCCCACGGCACAAATGCAGAGGCGAGCGCTGCACGTGCTGGCAGTGAAGGCGGGGGGCTTGAGGGCGAGGCTATTTTCGTTGATGAGCTGCAGCGGGCACTAGAGATCGCTCAGCTGAACAAACAGGAGAACAGATAATGACGACACGAAATGTAGATAACCAGAGTGGTGTAACTGAGGACGAGCCGATGTTCGATCAGGTCAAGCGCTTTTTTGTTCGCAATATCGTCATGATCATTGCGTTGATCTTGGCAGTGGTGGTCATTATTGTTGCCACCAGCACCTCTGCGGATCGACATGCTGTACTTAAGCGTCAAACTGGTGAGATTATGGCCTTGCAACAGGAACGTGATGCATTAAACAGTAAGCTTGAGGGCCAACTTGAGCAGGTGGTGCGTGACGCTACCGGTGGTATGGATATTGAACACAAGGCTGCAGATGATGCTGTTGTTCGAGAATTTTTGTCCATGGCGCTGACGTGGGACAGCGTGCGCGACTACCTTGATGTGCGCGAGCAAGTGATGCGGGTTTATGACCTGGATGAAGAATCACAGTTTATGTCGGTGTTTATGCCTGGTGAAATGGCGGGCATTGCTCGCACCGATCCAACTGGCGAAGTGCACTATGCCTATGATGCAGATCTGTCCAACCGCTTTAGCAGCTTAGAATCCGTGGTTACTCGCATTAATGGTACAGAGTACAGCTATGTATCCACGGTGACGATGAAGTCGAAGCGCTCTGGTGGTGAGGCAGAAACAACCTCTACCTCACGCCTTGCCTATGACGTGATCGACGGCAAAATTCGTAACCTCGAAGCACGTACTGTCCCCGGTGGTGTGAAATACTCGGGCTAAAAGTTTCTGGGGCAACCCCCAATAGTTAGTTGGTGACTAGCTATTGGGGGTTTTGTCTTTTAATATTATAAAAAGAAAGTGACAAACATACTTGCATTAAAAAGGAATTGAGATAGGCACTATGGCACGAGCGAAAAATAAGAAACAGCGTCAATTGCAGCACGCTCATGATGCAGCACAGGCTGAGATTGCAGAAGCGGTAGCGGTTAACACGGTTGAACCAATTAATGCACGCACCGGTGGATGGCCTTCGTGGGTCGATAAGGTCTGGAAGCTCACTGGTTCACTTGGTGGTTGGTTTGCTTTCCTGGTTTTTGCCATCGCCGTGTGGCCGGTAGCGATCCTTGCAGCTGGCACTGTGGTCACCATCATCGGTACGTGGGGAGTATCAGTACTGCCAAGTCTGGTTATTTCCAGCATCGGCGCTTCTGCTGGTGTGATTATCTCCACTACTGATGGGTTCCTCTTTAGCTGGGTCATCCCGGTGCTGTTTCTCATGATTGTGCTGGCACTGGTGGTCATGAAAGTGCTCAATCTTATTTTTGGTGCATTGTGGCGCTTCACCATGACTTTGCGACAGGGGTTATACGCAGGTCGTGAAAAGATTTCTCGCGACGACGCGAAGCGCGCACGAGCAGAAAAGAAGCTGACTAAGCAGCAGGCTAAAGAAGCCAAAAAGCAGCGCAAACTTGATGCCATTTACTCGGCTCAACAGGCTGAAGAGACTCTGGCGCAACAGGCACAGTCTGAGCCAGAAGAGTCAGACGATAAGAACCGACACGACGCCCTCAACGACGCTGTTGCAGCAGCTCGCAACTAGCTAGTTACCACGCCTGACACACGATACGTAGAGAAAAGAGAAATGATATGAAGCTTGCAGGTTTTAACACCAATTCACCCGCAGCGCAGCGGGTTGCCGAACAGGGTGAAAAGGTACAGCTCGATGCACCGGTGTACGCGGTGTTTACCCCAGATGTTGTTGAAGTTGAGTTTATTGGCACGCAGCATGAGCCGGTATTGCACGTTGAGGGTGCCATCGACAGCGTGACTGCATTGTCGCAGCTACCGTACGACATTCAAAAAATTACGTTTGATTCAGAAAACCAACAGCGTTTTAGTGGATTTTATAAATTCAGTCCACAGCAGCATAAAGAGCTCATTGATAAAGGTCTGTATCTAGAAGGTTTCCAGCCACCGCGCGAGATGATGACGAGCCTGCCGTGGGAACTACCCATGAATGCCGATGTCACTGTCGTGGCACCAGAGTCGCAGGATGCGCCACCGATTGTGCTTGTGGGCTTATCTGAGATTCATGGTGTGGATTTTAGTCAAGAATCCTCTGGCTATGAGCTCACCAGCATGTTTGAGGACTACCGTAGCCAGCGTGAAGCGGGCGAGGCGGACAAGGATTTCTCTGAGTCAATTTCTCGTGCAGAGATTGAAGGCAAAGATATTTTCGC
Source organism: Corynebacterium glutamicum ATCC 13032 (assembly GCF_000011325.1). Taxonomy (NCBI): domain Bacteria; kingdom Bacillati; phylum Actinomycetota; class Actinomycetes; order Mycobacteriales; family Corynebacteriaceae; genus Corynebacterium; species Corynebacterium glutamicum. Next base: position 1,907,321 of record NC_003450.3, on the reverse strand, counting down.
TGATGCTAACCGCACCCGTACCGGTGTCAGTGCACATGCACAGCGCCTTGAGCAGGAGCGAGCGCTGAGCGCAGCACAGTTGATGGCGAAACTTGCTGGCATTTCCTTCCAGACTGAACCCGTGCTTGTTGGTGCGGAAGAGAGCTTTGATGCTGAGCAATTCCTCGCCCATGATCTTGATGACACCGCTGGTATGAGTGAGTGGGAGCGCGAGGTTACCGAGTTCTACAACGAGAAGATTCGCGCCCAGGAGCCTGTGGTGGAGCGGGAGGCTGAGCGGGATAGCGATATTGAGACTGAGGTTGATGCAGCACCAACTGTCAGTGCTGCAGAGATTAACGATGTTATTCATGATCTTGATGAGCTTGAATTCGATGACGTGATTGATCTTGATGCAGATGATGTTGTCAATACCGCCGAGGTAGAGGCGCCAGCAAGTGTCAGTGCTGCAGAGATTTCTGCGACAGAGCTTGATTTTGATCGCGAGTCACGGGCTAAGACCGCGCAGCGAGAAGCCAGCCGACGTGTTGCACAGAAGATTCAGACTCAAGAATCTGTGCGTGAGGCATATATTCGCGAGCAAAAGCATGGCTATGACGCATCACCTGCGGAGGGGCGCAAGTTTGATGAGAAAATTGCAGAACGCGGGCTAGATCTATAACGAGGATCGGCGCTACTTTAAGCATGTTTGTGCTGTTGGCGCCGATTTTTTCATAGCTGTACACACATAAGGCAACAGGAGAAATACAGTGAAACTTGACGACGCTATGGTCATGATCGAACAGCGCCTGGTCAAAGGTCGCGGCGCAACCAAGACGCAACTAGCACCCTATGAGCATATCCAGCGCAATATTGCAGCCCGAGGGTTGAGAGCCGATGACGGAGGCTCGTGCTTCGGTTATGGGGATGCGTCGCTGAGTAATGACGATGTAGCAACTGCTGCAGAAGATATTCAGGATTTGTTTGCGTGCGGGCATACGGTTATCTCAGCGATTGTCGTTTTTGATAAGAGCTATCTCAGTGAGCATGGAATCATGAGCTTTGATCCGAACTATTTTGGTCAGGATATTTATGCGGACACCCATCCAGAGATTGATCTCATGGAATTGCGTTTAGCCGTGATGAATGGGCTCTTGGGGCTTGAGGGAACGTTTTTTGAGGATATGCGTTATGTCGCATCTATCGAGGTGAGCCGGAGCTATGTCTATGCGCACATAATGATGGCGGATGCAGGCGTTGACGATGCACGCGGTAATGCACAGGTGAAGATTACGGACACCGAACGAGTGCTGTTTAGACGTGGTGTTGAATCCCGGTTTGTGGAGCAAGAGGCACGCAACGTCGTGCTTTAGCCAAGGTGAGGCATCAAGAGAAGCAACAGCGTCGTTACCGTTTTTTTGGTGGGGGCGCTGTTGTTGTAGTTAAAGAAAGAGCGGTGGGAAAATGAGTTTGAAACAAGCCATTATCGTGCGCAATGAATATACGATTAAGCAGGCAAATGGCAAAGGTTCACGAGGATCATCGCCAGGTAAATATATCTCTGGCTATATGGCACGCAGCGATGCGGTAGAAGCAGTAGCACCTATTGTGCGCAATAAATTAGATGATTTCATCATGCGGTATATGGCACGTGATAGTGCCGTGGAGCAGCTCACCACGGACAGTAACGCAGACTATGACCAGCAACCTGAAATGAACTCTCGTCGTGGCCGGCAAGGTCGCCGCGCGACCTTGAAACAACGTCGTGCAGAACGCAGCGCCCGGCGAGCAGCATTGCGAGCGGGCGTGAATACAGACTCCGACACCACCAACCCATCACAACCTGTGCACCCGAGGGAACTCGCGGAATTTACTACCCAGGATGGGCAGCGCGTTCATGATCTCATGCTGAGGGCTCAGGGTAATGGGGGAGTGGCCTTTGGGTATGGCGATGTCTCGCTGTCACATGATGATCTTCATGCAGCAAGTAATAACGTCCAAGAGCTCTATGAAAATAGGCATACCGTGATGAAAGTGGTCCTATCTTTTACCCAGGATTACCTGACCGCGCATGGCCTTATTCCAGAGGATCTCGATATTAAGCGTGCTGGTGATTATCGCGGCCAGGTTGACCAAATGAAGCTACGCATGGCTGTCATGCATGGTGTGGATCGTCTAGCCCAGCGTCATTATGATGATTTGCGCTATGTCGGCGTGATTCAGGTTGATACGAAGCATGTGCACGCCCACTTGACCATGGTGGATGCTGGTTATGGACACCGGGCTGCTGATGGTACGCAAAAAGGCAAAATCAATAAGCCAGGTAAGGCTATTTTGCGGCGTGGTATTGACGCCTGGCTTGATCAGCATCAGCATATGGCGCACTTGTCAGCAGCAGTGGGGTATGAAAAACGCAATGTCACCAGCTACGTCAAGCGCTGGGCGTTTCATCAGCTCACCCAAGAAAGTGCTGCGCAATTTGTGGTCGCTTGTTTGCCAGAGGATAAGCGACTGTGGCGTGCATCGACCAATGCCAAGGAAATGGATAAGCCGAATAGATTAGTGCGCGAGTTGGTGGAGGCGCGACTTGGTGAGACTGATTCACCGATGCCGGCAGCACTGTCGCAGGTCTATCAGTATGCGCAAAAACGCCGCGTTAAAGAAGGTTTAAGCAAGCAGGACACCCAGCGTTTGATTGATAATGGCCGCGAAAAGATCATTGAGCAGGCCATGAACGGTGTCTACAGTGTCCTATCCGCGATTTCCGATGAGCAACGCGATGTCTCTACGGCCATGTTGACAGTCATGCGTCAAGACTATGAGGATTTGCTCGATGGTATTGCGCGGAAGAAGAGCAAGGATCTAGACGAGCAGGGTAGTAGTGGATCACAAGAGGTGGGGAAAGAAGAGCCTGAGCCAAGTATTGAGGAATTTGGGCTGCGTTTGCGGTCGTATTCAGCACGCTTGAATCATCACCGAGAACAACGAGAAGCCTTTGCCGTGAAAAAACGCTCGTGGGAGGACGCTAACTCTCAAGGTTTGGCTGATCCCACCTCACAGGTAATGTGGAGTTTTTATGACACTGAGGAGCAGTATCATGCGATGTGCCAATCCAAGTACCAGCACTTTTTGACCTTTGCCCCACCTGTCGGTCAGTGGGAGAAGCAATGGGCTGAGGTTGCTGATTACGGTAAAAGGGTTGTGGGTCTGCGTGCACTGCGGGCAGATCGTTCTTTGGCACGCATGAGCGATGAACGTGCAGCTGAAGCTTTGGGTCGGCAACTTTATGACCAACCCGGTGGTGGGTTATTGGCTCGAACAGGCGCTGAGGGTAAAGCTGGGCGTGCGGTCCTGGATGGCCGAATTGAGCGCATGATGGTGACCTATCAGCAAAAAATTGATGATTTGCGACGAGAATGGGCACAGCTCGGTGCACGTTTAGAGGTTGAAGGTGATGCTGTATTGATGGATGCAGCAGATCTACGTGAATCTGGGGGAGAGGGTGCAGATGAACGCCAGATACAGCAGCAAACAATTGAGTTGCCGGTCGCTGATGTATCTGATTCTGTGCGCACATACCTTGACGAAGAGTTACGTGATAGTCGTGATGTGAGCGCTCATGATCCAGTGCACACCTTGCGTGGCAGGTTTCAGGTCGTGTTTCGACCGGAGCATGATTTTGAGCAGGTGCGTGGCGCTGACCTGCACGATCTTCACTATGACTGGTTTAGCGATCAGAAGGTCAGTCAGCCCATTGTGCGTAGTTACGGTGAGTTAGTCACCCAGCGACGTTATGCTTTTGAACGCGCTCGGGAGTGGATGATCAGTTCGCAGCAGGAACCAGAAGCAGTGGCAGAAGAGCTTGATCATGCCGGCGCGGACATAACTCGCATGGAAGCAACCAGTAGTGAGGTATCCCGTACAGGTATTTTGCGTAGTGCCATGCTTGCCAGAATTAGAGAGCAGGCGCGACAACGCGCTCAGCGTGCAGCGGAAGAGCAGGCTCGTCGTGAGCGTGAGTTGGTAGCACAGCGACAACAAGAAATTGATCAGGAGACCACGCAACCAGCGTTCGAGGTGGTGCAACGACATGTACAACCGGAGTCGGTGCAGATTAAGCGGGGTAGAACAGTTGCGCTAGATAAGCGAGTGCAGCCACTGATTCGTGATGCTGTGGATCGAGCTGTGCTGGATTCACAGCTGCGGAGTACCCGTGATGGTGGATTGGGGTAGGCGGTTGATTAAAAAAAAAGAACACTTTGATATGAATTAAGTCGAAGTGTTCTTTTATTAATTTAAAAGTATATTTCAGCAATGGTAAATGAATCTCATAAGTTTTAAAGAAAAGTATTGCATTTGTTTGACAAGGTGATTATGCTTCACATTAATACTTAATAAGAATTGTTCTGGGAAGTAATATAAAAAGTCCCGAACAAATTAGTGTGAAAGGGTTTGTATCATGGCTAATTTTCGAAGCAAGGATAAAGATGGCAATGTCATCAATCCGAACGCGTCTACTAAAGGTGTAGATCTTGTTGTCAACGTCTACGACAGCGCCAAGCATGTGACCGAAAAGGGTAACACTGTCCACTTTGTGGATGTTCAGGTAGCGCAGATTCCGATTGACGCTGACGGCACTCGTGCGAATGCGAATCTTGCACCACAGACTATGCCTCATCTGCATCTTGACACTAAGGACGGTCAGCGCAACACAGGTGTTGCGTATTCTGATGCGCAGATTCAAGCGATGCAGACGGTGGCAGCACAGGGGCGCAACCATATGACCCCGCTCTTGAGCAAAGACGGTGAGACAGTTGGTTACTCCATGTTGGTCAAGGCTGATGTCATGTTCCCGAAGACCAAGGACGGCAAGTCTCTCCCTGCGGTCATGAACACTAAGTCTCTGCAGCCATCTGGGGTTCCTATTTCGGACGCGATGAATATTCAGCAGCAGCAGTTTATGGCTGTGGCAATGAATCGCCAAGCAGCAGAAGCGCAGAAGGCTGCACAAGCCCAAGCGACCCAGGCTCAAGCACCACAGGTGGCACCGCAGCCAGTTATGCAGAATCAGCAATTCCAGGCACCAGTGCCACAGGGCCAGCAGCCAGCATATGCAGGAGCCCCTGTCTATGCAGACGCGGTAGCTCATGCAACCGCGCAGCAGCAGGCAGCAGCAGCTCAGGCACCGCAGGCACCTGCTGGGAATCCGTTTAACCAGCCGCCAGCAGTAGCAGCAGCTCTGGCACCGCAGACGCAGCCGCCAGCAGTAGCAGCAGCTCTGGCACCGCAGACGCAGCAGCCGGCAGCACAACCTCAGATGGATAACGAGCCACCGTTTTAAAAGGCGCAATACACCACACCCCAACAAACTTTTTGATTGTTGGGGTGTTTGTCTCAGATCATGAACAGCACAATGTAGGAGAAGATTGATATGGCATTTCCGCTTCTAGCGGTTGCTGGCACAGTTGCCCCCGTTGCAGCAGGATGGGCAAAAGATAAGTTTCTCAGCAACTCTCAGAATAATCAGCAGGCCCAGAATCAGCAGATGAGTTTTGGACAGGTCAACAACAGCGCACAGAATTCTGGATCAGAAAACAGCGGTTTCATGGGTCAATACGGCAATCTGGGTGCAGGTTTGGCAGGTGCTGCTACAGGCGCAGGGCTTGCGTATAGCGATTTTGAAGATGGTCAAAGTTTGTCCTCGAAGGCCCGCAACATGGTCGGCAAAGGGCTCGCTGGTGCCGGAGCTGGTGTGTTCACCAAGCTTGCCAATGATGCAATTCAGGCCGAGGGTGGCTCGATGAAGGCTAGTGCTTATTCTGCCATTGCAGGCGGCTTGGGATCGTATCTCAAAGACGGCGGTCCGGGTGTGATTAAATCCGCGATGGCCAGCGGTGCAGCCGGTTTTGGTGCGGATAAAGTGCACGATAAATTAGCTGAGTCTGGTCATGAGGGGTTGGCTGATTCCTTGTCGGGCGCTATTCAAGGAGGTGGTCTTGGTTACTCCACGCTTGGCGGTGTCACTGGTGCTGGTATTGGCGGTGCGACGGGCGGTCTCGCAGGACTAGCACAAAACTACTTTGGTGGTGGCGATGACTACAGCAACGCTGGGGCATCTGCATCGGGGTTTAGTGCCAACCAGGTTAATAGTGAGATCAGCACCGAGATTCCGCAGTTTGCGAATCTTGGTCAACCACAGCGATCCGAGCTTGAACAATTAGCGCTACCTCAAGAATCACGGTCTGTAGATAAGAGCTACGACCAAGGCTACGAAGCGTAAGCGCTTTATAACAACCCCGTTTTCAGCTGTGCTGGGAGCGGGGTTGTTGTTTATTTTTAGCTATATAAAAGTCTACTTTTAAAGTACTAATATTACAGAGGGGTAAATATAGTATTTTTTCACGTCAGGAAAGTAGGTAGACAGTTATGAAAATGGGAACGCCGGAGAATGAGATCATATTTCACACGTGGAATCGCACAACTCGTTGTGAGGTGACCCGAGATGCCGCAGATCACCGAGTGAGCGTTACTGAGATCACTGAGTCTCGATGGGTAATCCATATAATTGTGAGCGGGATTCTTAGTGCGCTCGCGGTTCTGGTGTTTATTATTGGCGCCGGCTTGCCACTGTTGTACGTGCCGATTTTTGTGACTGTCATCGTCATGGTGGTGTATGCGCTATTGCGCTATGAGCAGCGCATGTCAGGCACAGTCTACGAGGAAGCAGATCCTGTCGAAATGGATTCAGTGATCTGGGAGGGCATCAAGTGCGATATTGCCTCGGATATTGCAGCCCGAGCAGAAGCGAAAAAAGCGAAAAAGCCAGTTGCGTCAGATGCTGTTGCTGTTGGTAACTATATCGCGTCCTTGCGTCAGCATATGTTGGTAGAAACCCAGCGACGTTATCACCACAAGCTTGGTCGTGAGCTGCATAATGATCCAGCGCAACTAGAGGATTATGGCTCTGGTCTGCGTGACTGTGAGTGTCGGGCATGTGTGGTGGCTCAGAAATTGGGTGTCACGGTGCACGCTCATGGTGTGGTGCAGGCGAGCGCACGTAAAAAAGATCGCGTCATTATTGGGCGAGCCGATGGTATTGATGTGGCCGGCTGGTGGAACCACCGCCAAGAAGCTCGACGTAAAACGAGCGCGGCTAAGCAGTTGGAGCGCGATGCACAACGCAAGCGAACCCAAGCTGAGCGCGATAAAGAGATTGAGCGTAAGCGTAAGGCTCAAGAATTTGTAGCGGAGCAGTCAGGGAAAGCTGCTGCAGCACAACGGCGGGCCGAGAAAAAGGCTGCGAAGCAAGCGCGTGTAGATGAACTGGTGGCGCAGAAACAGGCTGCTCAGGAGCAGAAAACTCACTGTAAGCGGGACAAGCAGCGTGCGAAGAAAGCACAAGGGCGCAAAGTTGGTGCCGTTGATAATTCCGCTGTGGACGATGTGTTGGCGTATGCGGAGAAAACCCGCAGTATAGCTGGCTGTAGAGATGACGACAGCGTTGTGCACGTTGATATGGCAGCGGGTGTCCGCGATGTCTAAATCGCAGGATGATCGAAAAATTGCAGAGCTTGAAGCACAGTTTCATAGTCTTGGTCTTAACAACACTGAACTAGTTACCCTTGATGATGCAGCGTCGCTATTGGGTGTGCCGGCAGGTATTCATCAGATTGAGGCCGAGGTGATGTTGGTGAATTTCGGTGATGGTGCAGATGGCATGGGCGGTGACACGACGAAGTTTTTGCATTATCAGCCAGATGAGTCGCAGCCTTACGTCTGGGTGATGAAGCGGGTGTATTCCTTTGAGGCGATGAAAAAGCTCATGGTCGGGTTGTTTATTGGCTTGTGCATACTCATCGTGGGTGGGCCAGCTTTAGGGCTTATGCTCGGTGGTTTTATCGGTGTGCTTATTGGTCTATGTCTAGGTACTTCCGCAGCCATGATTGTTGGCCCTTTTGGGCTTATGCGGATGAAGGCGTATCCACCATGTATGGACAGTCCATGGGTGTATATGTCACAAGAGCAGTGGCGCACCGCTATGGGTGCGGCACAGCAGACCGAGGTGTCTTTTGTTGAGCACTGGGACAATATTTACGGGGATAATCTGCATTAACAAATTAGTTAATAAAGTGTAGTATTTAATTAATTATTAAATTCAATTAACTTTTTTGTAAAGGTGGGAAGATGACCCAGGTTGTGGCGGGTACGTTGGTGGGAGAGTCGATTAATCGTGAGATTGATGAAGACAAGTACCCTTATTTGAGCTCGTATGCAGCGCCTGTTGCTGTACCGGTGCGTGAGATTATTGGGCGCGAAGAAGAAGTCAATAAGATTATGGCCGCGCTGATGCGTCCAGAGATTTCTAATGTCATGCTTGTGGGTCCTGCTGGTTCGGGTAAAACTACGTTGGTACAGCAAGCACTGGTGAAAGATCCAGAGCGTAACTACATCGAGGTCGATGTAGCGAAAATGGTTGCGGATTTGAGCACCCCGGCGCAAATGGCTGCGCGTATTAAAGGTGTGTTTGAGGACGCCATTGCCTATCGCAAGCACGAAGGTCATGAATTGGTGCTGTTCGTTGATGAGTTTCACCAAATTGTGCAGCTGTCTAATGCTGCGGTAGAGGCAATCAAGCCGATTTTGGCGATGTCTGGTGTCCTTGGTGTGCGCGTTATCGCTGCGACAACTCTCGAAGAATTTCACGAACACATCAGGCCGAACCAAGCATTGACGGAGCGTTTGCAGGAAATTCGACTAACGCCGACCGATCAGAAGACCACTGTGGCGATTTTGCGTGGTATGGCAGATCGTTATGGCGTAAGTGATCAGTTCTATGACGACCACGTTTTTGAGCAGATTTACTCCACCACTGAGCGTTTTATGCCGAGTTCTGTCCAGCCTCGTAAATCCATTCGTGTCCTTGATGCGATGGTTGGTTGGCATCGACTTTCCGGCAAGCCGATGGATATGGATCTGCTCGGTGATGTGCTCCACGATGCTATTGGTGTCGATATTGCATTCAAGGTCGATGGTACGAGCATTAAAGACAAGCTTGATGAGAAGGTAATGGCGCAAAGTCTTGCCACCACTGTGGTAGCACGTCGTTTGCAGCTGGTGGTGGCGGATCTTCATGATAAATCACGGCCACTGTCGAACTTCTTGTTCACCGGGCCTACTGGTGTCGGTAAAACAGAGCTGGTCAAGCAACTAGCACGGGTGCTCTTTGGTGATGACACTGGGCGATTGATTCGTTTTGACATGTCAGAGTTCGCCTTAGAATCAAGTCTTGACCTTTTCAGGTCTGAGCTCACTCGTCGTGTCGCTGACCAGGGTAACGCTATTGTCCTGCTCGATGAGGTTGAGAAAGCTGATCGAGCTATTGCGCGGTTGTTACTGCAGGTACTTGATGATGGCCGACTATCTGACGATTACAACCGTGAGGTGAGTTTTCTTAATACCTATATCGTCATGACAACTAACGCTGGTTCTGAGATTTTCGAGACAATTTCGAACTATGCCACTGATGACACGGGCGATGGTCGGGCGATCAAAGACTTTGTGAAAAACATTCACACGTCGATCAAGAATAAGGGTTTTCCACCTGAGCTTCTTGGTCGTGTAGATGAAATTGTGCCTTTTCAACCGCTGTCGGAGACGACACAGGACAGGATTATTAGCAAGAAGCTGCAGGATGTGGCTACTGAGGTCTATGAACGCCACGGCGTGAAACTGCACTGTTCACAAAAGGTTATGGAGTTTCTGCTTGTGGATCAGGTGGAGGAAAGTGCTGAATCTGGTGGTGCCCGTGGTGCGGTGCGGTCTTTGCAGCGGGAAGTGGTCACTGAAGTGGCGACCTTTATTAATACCTACCCAGAAGTGCGTGACATTTACGTTGATGTCGATGGTCAGATGCGTAATAAGACTAACCGTGTGTCTACGGCCCGTGTGGTGATAAAGCGTGTCGAAGGTTAATTACTCTGGGGTCGCTTAAATAAGTTTTAAACATAAAGAAACTCAATATTAAAGTCGCGTAATTAGTGTTATATTAATTACGCGACTTTAATAGTTTTCGAATACGTAGATTCTCGAAATACAGCAGAAAGCAGGGGTTATGCTCGATTCATTGAAAAATCGCTTCACCAAAGCGAAAGGTTCTCATGGAGTGGGGGAGGGGGCTGTTTCTGGCGATGCAGCAGTAAAGCCACTGCGCAAAGAAGAACGACTCGCCTCAGTCATTCAGGAAACCGAACCAGGTGCTGCAGTCGAGGTCATGCGTCGCAATGACGCATTCGCTTTGCCAGGTGAGACCGGTTGGGTAGTCATGCTGTTGCCAACTCACGATTCACAATTCGGTGGGCTCAACGCTAAGGAAAAGAACCGCGAGGATAAAGGCACGATCATCAACCTGGTGGTCAACGATGATATTCATTCCGTTGTCACTCCAGAACTTCTTGACAGCGATGTGCTTGGTGTCATTCCTGATGCAGATTCTTTCGATCGCATGGATGAGTTTGATTTACTGCGTAACAAAGCACGCTGGCACTACGGAGTGGCTGCAATTGAACCTGACACGGGTGAGCTGGTGGTGTTTAAGGTGCCCGCGAAAAATAGCGCTTCGGCACGCGGTGACATTTTTTCCGAGGTCGGCGATGTGCTTAGCGGTGCTGCTGACCTCGAAGACGTGGTTGATTTTGAGGTCATTGCCACCTTCCTAGAGGTGCTGAATGAGACCTCTGAGGTGGATATTGATGACGAAGATGGCGACGTGCCTTATGGTCTTGAGGGTGTCAATGCAGCGGGAGTTATCACGGATGACCTCATTCGCGAGAAGCTTGATGTGGATTCCTATCCGAGCAGTGCAGAGATCATTGACAATATTGTGCATGTGTTCACCAAGTTGCAGGGCAAGCATCATGTGGCACCACAGCCGGTGCTTCACAGCGCAGACGTAGTGGATGTTGATGCACAGGAGTCCCATGACACAGTGGTTATTGAGAGCCCTGATGATGTCGCACTAGCAGAACAGGTGGATGTACCGGATTTCAGTGATGGATTTGGTATTGACGATGCCGAGGTTACTGAGCCAGAGGATGAGGAGGTTGTCGAAGCAACAGCTGATGCAGATCCTTTTGGTGATGTAGCAGAAGACGATCCTTTCGGCAGTGATGATGAACCAGATTTTGGTGCATCCGATGTTGTTGCTGCACCGGCACCTGTAGCCGGCATGTCCGATGAGCAGATCCAGGCGCTGATTCGTGGTGTGTCTGAGTCCGTGCAAGCAAAGACTGGTTCAGAACTTAATGCTTTGCGAGAAGAACTTGCACAAGCACTGGCTTACAATCCGGTTCAGGATTCACAGGCAGCATTGGCACAGGTGCACGCAGCTGATGCCCGCAGCTTTGATGCCGATCAAGTGGGTGATGCTGTCACCAAACGTTATGTTAATGACGACTTGGGGCTGTATGTCGATGAGGCAAACTTCAATAATGCTTTGACCAGGGCACCGTTCCAGGTGGCGATGCCGCAATTCCAGGAGACTACACCGTGGTTAGGTGATCAGCTTCGTACATTGGTGGCTGTGTTTAATGGTCAGCTGCTTGATCAGCATCAGCGTGACTACGAAGAAGTGCGCGCGATGTACATTGCGCTTAATGATCGCTCTAATCTTGAGATCGCTCGTGATCTTGGACTGGATAATAAGGATTCCGAATTCTACGAGGTTTACCGTGCCATTGAGCGTGACCGCGATGTTATGGCTGGTGATCAACAGCGTGTGGAGTCAGAGCGTCGTCAGCAATTGCAGCAGGAGTATGAGGCGAACCGTGAAGAATATGTCATGGCAAAGATCGCGGAGCAGCGCGTGGAGTATGATCGCCGTCATATGCCTCGCCATACCGCATCACTAGAAGCGGTAGGTCGAGAGCTGACGAGCCTGCGGGATCGCACCATTGAGGATTACACCGCACGCATGAACACGCTGCGTCGTGCACGTGCTGGTGAACGGGCTAACGCTGCAGAATCTCGCATTATTGACGAATTGCGCCCGATTGTGGAGCGCCAGGCAGAACTGCAACGAGCAGCTTTCGATGGTTTCATTGTTGATCTTGACAAGTTTATTGCTGATCACCGCGAAGATGACCTGCGTTTGGCATCGGTGAATGAGCAGAAGCTTGCTGCAGATAATCGTGTGGCACAGTTGACCAAGGAAGCCGAAGAGCGCATCGAGGGTATCCGCGTCGAGACCGATAAGATGATCGCCTCCCAGCGCAAGGCACTTGAGCGTCAGGAAGCGGAATTCGCAGCAGAGCTTAAGCGTCGCGACACTATTGTCGCTGCATCGGAGGAACGTGCTGAGCGGGAAATTACCACAGCACGTCTTGATGCTGAGGCGGCGCTCAAGCGCATGGAAGAGCAAATTCGTGTAAATAATGAGGCGCATGAGGCGGAGATTGTTATTGAGCGCGATCGAGCCACCCAAGCAGAGGCGAACTCCATGACGTTTGTTGAGTCAGTCAAGCAGCAGGATCGCAGCAACAACATCATTTTGATTGCCGTCCTCATTGTGGGGCTGATTGCCGGCATGGTCGCTGGCGCAGCCTTCTTCTAAAAGATCGTTGCGCGGGCTGTATAGGCGATTGGGTTGATGCCCGCCACATAAGTGATTGTGTGGCGGGCATTTGTATAGAAAAAACAACAGAAAGGTAAGGGCAATGGCATTATTCGGTTCAAGTAAACGCGATTATGACAATGTGTCTGGTGGCAAAGCCTTCAAAGGTGGTGGCACCAAAGATCTAAAGCAGACTGATCGGACCTTTGATCAGCTGCGAAAACAGCGGGTGACGGATAAAGCCCGCAACCGTGACGTACACAATGAGCAGCAACTGGCACGCGGTGAAATCGGAGAAATGCGCTCACCGATGTGGGTTGAGGTGGGTGCTGCGATTCTGGGCGTGTTTGTCCTGGTTGTGATGTGGCTGGCCTGGGGCGGTATCGGGCTGCTGATCCAGACCATGATGAATACTGGCTCACCTAATGACAAAGAGCTTTTTGATGAGCTTGGTGTGAGACCCTATTATGTTGCTGTCGAACAGCAAATCGGCACCAGTAGTGCTCACACCACGTGCTACCAACCGCTTGATGAATTTGGCAATAATTTTGGCGACTGTACGCGTAGCGTGCCTAAAGAGCCAGTGTGGTACGCCGATTATGTAGCTAGTGTGTTCGCAGAACATGGCTTTGATGCACCAGAACCTATTGATAATTCGGTGGGTAGCTGGCTGTTATTTGGTCATGTGGGCATTATTCGGGTGACGTTTGTGATTGCGGTTGCAGCGGGTGTGTATGCGATGTCACGCGCAGCAATGATGCGTCAGCTAGAAACACAAAACGTCGCTGTGGACACCACCGATATTAACCAGCACACCAATGACGCACGTTTGGCGATTCCGCAGGAGATTGTGCGCGATTTGAGTCTGTTCCCCGATGTCGGTGCACACTCACCAGTCCAGCCCTCAAGCATGATTTCCCATGTGATGCTGTCGAATAAGGGCTTGAAAAAGGTGGATGTAACGCAGTTTGCACAGGAGACAATTATCGACAATGACACTGGTGAAATTGTCTCTGAAAAGGGTGAAGTGCTCTATGACGGTGCAGGACAACCGATCACAAAGAGCTTGCCGATGATTGACAACGAATTTAGCCATGCGATTTTTGACAAATCAGATGTCCCGAATCTTCCCGAGCTGCGACGGTTCTTTAATCCAGCAAAGATTGAGTGGAATCCTGGTGGTAGTAATCGTGACAAGACTGGTAAGCAAGATACTGTCGCGCAGCACATCAATGAGGATTGGGAGTTTCCCGATTATGAGCCGCAGCGACCAGCTGGTGCTTATGTGGTTGATGAAGCTCCGGTGAATACGCTGGTGTTGGCTATGACTCGTGCAGGTAAGGGTAACTAAGGCCCTGTGCGTTTGGTGACAAGCGCATACTTTTAGGTTAATTGCTTTGAATCCCTAAAGCTCTTCTTACCGAAACGGCAGAGTGAAAACTCATACCGATATGGTTGCGAAAGCGGAAAGAAAAGAAGAGATGGTCTTAAGGTTAAATCCTAAGAGATCACGTAACAATGGGTCTTTAGCAGCCACACCGCTACAGTGCGTGACACCATGCGGTAGGTTCAACGATTATCCCCTTGTGGGGGAGTAGAACTGCAAGCTCATGGCAGAAGAAAAATCTAACTCTTATGTTGTTTGATAACTTAATAGGTTTGTCGATAGTAATGTCATTAATTTAGTAGAATATTTTTATGACAATTCTTCAACAGGCAACAGATTTGTACCTCCGTGGTTTCCCTGGTGACTACATCAAAACTCATACCGGATTATCTATTCAATCGGTATTGAAACAGAATTTGGTTAAGGGCACTCGGTTTAGTAAAGCTGATGTGCAAAATTATCAGATTAGTTTTATTGAGAAACGATTTAACCATGATGAAGTAGAAGCTGCCTATAGGGAGATGAGTTGTGAATTTGATGATCTATACCAAGCTGGAAGATCGAAGAAAATTATGGCGTTAGATTGTGGATTCGGGGATTACGCAAAGGTATTCAGGTCGATTCTGGGTGAGTCCCGCTATAGAGTTTTGCGAGATGAGTGTTGGAAGTTGAAGCAGATTGCTACAGTCAGGGAGCGCTACGGAGTCGATAACGTTTTTGATAAATCGACCTTTGATCGGTTTGTCAATGAGGTTGCTGTTGAGCGTGGGCGGGAGAAAAGAACAGCCACGTTGGTTGAACGTTATGGAGTAGAGCACCCGAATCAAGATCCAGACATATTATTGAGAATGCAAAATACCCTTAGGGCTACGATGAATGATCGCCATGGTGTTGATTATCCGACTCAAATCCCAGAAGTTGCGGAAAAAGTTCGAAAGTCTAGACAAGAAACTATGACATCGCTTTATGGTGCGCCGGATAGTGTTTTGGTACCTGAAATTCGGGAGAAGATTTTCGAAGCTCGCAGATTGAACGGTACATTAAATGATTCAAAACCAGAGGACGCCTTAGAAGTTTTGCTTCAAAATCGTTTTGGCATGGACGATGTACTTCGAAATGTGGTTGTGGATGATCGTTATCCTTTTCATGTTGACTACTACATCAAATCCCGAGATATGTTCATCGAATTGAATGGGGATCGTAGTCATAATGACCACTGGTTTGATTCATCTGACGAGCGTGACCAGAGTCTTGTTAGATTTTGGATGGGTAGAGCAGATGAACTTGAATCGGAGTTTGGCGGTCAATCTAGATATAGGAGTTTCATTCGTGTCTGGACCGAAACTGATGTGGCTAAGCGCGAGGCCGCAAGAATCAATAAGTTGAATTATTTGGTTTTTTGGGATGGCAGCAGTTCTATTGATGGTGAGGGAAGACATCCTCGATTAAGTGATGCGCGAGCGTGGTTTGATGGTGGTTGTTTAGATTCAATTGATTGGGATTCTCGACAAACTTATTAAGTTATTAAGCACTTAAGATGAACATATAATCTCATCTCACGTGAAAGCGTGAGCAGGGGTTCGCCCCCGAGGATTGTGTTGCGAACAGTCCTGAAGATCATGTCAGACCTACATTGAGCCAATGATCGACATGTGGACGAGGGAAACTCGACCGAACAATATGTGTATCAACGACCCTAAAGGCGAGTTGCTGAAGAAAAATTATGTTCGGATGTCTAAGCGCGGTTTTCAGGTTGTTCAGTTTAACCTGATTAACAACCTGAAAACTGATATTTATAACCCGTTGGGATTAGCAGCCGAAGCAGCTCGCGAAGGTAACGGGATGAAGTGCGCAACCTATGTGGAAAATATCGCAGAGGTGTTCTTTCCGGTGGACGGTGCCGATGATCCGGTATGGCCGAATGCGGCCAACAATGCCTTCAAGCGTGCAGCCTATGGTCTTATCGACTTCTATTTGGAAGAGGAGCGCGAGATGCGCAAGCAGGCTGCAGCTGAGAATTGGGATGCCAAGGTGCTTGATACACGTATTGATCAGATGTGGGGTAAGGTCACGCTCTACAACTGCTACCAGCTCTTTGTGCAGCTTTCGGCAAAGAAGCTGAAGAATCCCGTTGAGCGACTCAATGAACGTGCACGTGCCGGTGAATTCGGTAACTTAGAGACTGATGAAAATGCAGCCATGATGTTCCAGGATGCTGTGACAGAGGCCGAAGAGAACGAAATGTTTCTGTGGGAGGGTGAGAAAGAAAAAGACATGCTCACCTTGTTCTTTAGTGCCACAGACGGTCTGCCAAAGTCCAGTGTTCGTACTCTGGTGGGCAACGCAGATAAGGCCCTGAAAGCAATGGGTGGCGCTGAAAAAATGATGGCGTCGGTCTACGGTATCGCGATTACAGCGATGTCCTTCTTTACAGACCCCACAATTTCAACGTTAACCTCAGGCACACTAAGTCAGAACGTTGACTTGGCCGGATTGTCGTTTCCACGGCGCATGGGTGTTCGTTTTGCGGCCCCCTATGTGAAGCGCTACAACCTGGTTGGATCACAGGTGAAATGGGATGCGTATAGTGACGCCAAGTTCACCAAGCCGTTGGGTAAGAATTTTGTTCATGATGACACGCTGTCGGTTGAGGGTTGGGCGCGGTTCTATATTAAAGACTCGTTCCCGAGTAATACTGCGTACCTGCGTTTGCGGATTCTCAATGGTACTTCTGGCACGTTGATCAAGACTCTGTACTTCAAGTTCACCAAGGGCTACCAAACGAACCTTAAAGGCCGTGCGTTTATTACTGATCCGGTGACCGATGAGAAGATCATTAAGAATGGTCTGCTGATCGAGCTGGTGAAAAACGATGCTGGTGACTTTGTTCCAGGTCATGTGCAGTTTAAGACGAAGAAACTGAATCTTGACCAACTCACGCAGGAACAGATCAATATGCCGGGTCATGACATGATCAAGCAGGTTGATGCGATGGTTGATGCGGTGTCGGCTCTGAATGTGCGGTATTCGGAGAAGCCTAAGGCAGTGTTCTTCGTAACGCCTCCGCATCTTATGAAATATGCGAAGTTGATTTTGATTCTCATCAAACAGCTTGTGGATCTGAACTTCGATTCCTCGTATATGACGCGTGAGAATCAGAAGCCGGATTATAAGACTCGTTTCATGTTGGACGAGTTGGGAAACCTTCAGAGTGAGGGTCATGGTATTGCGGGATTTGAAACCATGCTCTCGATCGGTCTGGGACAAGAACAACAATTTAGTGCGACCAGTTGCGTAGCGAAAAACTACGCTCTTGCAGCTTAAAGTTGCAAGAAACTGTTTCATTGATACACAGAATGACGGAGTAACGCCCTGAAATGTGCACACCAAGCTACGGTATGCGGTTTGAACAAAATAGAACTGTATAAAGCCCGTTAGAGTCGGCAGAAGGTCGGTCGTAAAGGTGCTGGGATTTGATCACAGTAGCTACGAAAGCGTCAGAGTGATCTGATGTGCCGCTGATATGCCGGGTGTCCAGAAACTGCCTAGGGTGAGAATGTTATCGAGTGAGATAACTGACGAACTTGCGAATGTACGGCTCTTGAATTGTTCGGCGTAGAAATGCGTTAGTGCTCGTAGGGGACAAGTAAGACTTGAATTTATGAACCTCCCTGATGTGTTACAGGCACATCCGAGGCGAGCAGGGTCAGAGTGAGCACCTAAGGGCAGCATGTAACGGATAGGTGAAACGGAACTGGGAAAGATATTCGGCGTGAAATAGCTGCCAATATTTAATAACTTTATAGTGAAATGGACCACTTGTTATCAAGGCTGAAAGCTTGTTTAATTAATTAAAAGGGGTAATATATACAAATAAAGGTATATATTTGAAAGTAGTTTGAGATGACAATACGAGCACCGCAACAACATCGGCGACGAAAGTTTAATGATTTATCCGGTAAAACTTTCGGGCATATAAAAGTTCTTTATCGCACTAACGATCGTGTAAACAAAAGTGGCAAGATTGAGGTTCGGTATCAATGTCTTTGTGATTGTGGCAGGGAGTATGATGCACCGGCCTCTAGATTTAAGAACGCTGATGAAACCGCATCGTGCGGTTGTCGTCGTTATGAGACTGTTCGTAAAAGGATGCAGGGTAAGAACTTACAGGATCTCATAGGTCAGGTGTTTGGGCGATGGACTGTCATAGATCGAGCGGAAAGTAGGGTTTCCTCCACAGGAAGGAAAACCACCATGTGGCATTGCAGATGTACTTGCGGTGTTGAGAAAGATCTTGCTGCGGGGTCACTGAAGAATGGTGATTCGAAATCGTGTGGTTGTCTAAAAATCGAGTCGCTTTCAAAGAATAGGGATTTAGTTGGTTCCACATTTGGTCGATGGTCTGTTGTTCGACGTGGTGAGGACGTGCTGCAGTGGGGTCGCTTATCTAAGGCGTGGTTTTGCGAGTGCGAGTGTGGAGCGACAAGGGACGTATTGGAACAGTCTTTGTTGCGGGGTCGGTCAATATCGTGCGGGTGCTATCGCATAGAACAGCGACGAGAAACTGCTGTTTTTGAAGATTTGACTGGCAAGGTATTTAACCAGTGGACTGTGCTGTCTCGTACGGATGACAGGTTTTACCCTGGTGGTGGGCGGTCTCAAATGTGGTTGTGCCGATGTATGTGCGGCTCCGAAAATGCTGTTGCTGGGATTATGTTGAGGCAGGGTATTAGCCAATCGTGTGGTTGTTTGCACGGATCAATCCAAGAGTCACATGTCAGGGACTTTCTTTTAAAGAATGATTTTCAGTTTGAATCTCAAAAGACTTTCGATGGTTTGGTGGGGGTTGGTGGAGGACCACTGAGTTATGATTTTTTGGTTTTCAAGGATACCGAGCCCTGGTTGTTGATTGAGTGCCAAGGTGAGCAGCATTTTAGACCAGTTGAGTATTTCGGTGGAGAGAGTCGTTTCGCGATCCAACAAGAGCACGACAGACGAAAACGAGCGTTTACTGTAGTCCGAGAGCTAACACTTTTGGAGATCCCATATACGGCGAGAACAGCAGAATCAATTGGCGAGTTATTAGTAAGTGGTCCGTTTCAGGAAGAAGTTTTTGGATAGCGGTTTTGCGTAGACTGACGAAGAATAATAAGCAGTCGAACGAGTGTTGAAAAGTAGTGATCGAAGCGTTGATAGCTCTTGTAATGAGAGCAGGAGTAATGGTCACAAGTCACCGGAGGGATAAGAACTCTAGTGATGGAGCGCCGTATGCGGTGAAAGTCGCACGTACGGTGTGGGTCAGGGGAAAACGTGGAGATAAGATCAAAGCGTTACCTATTGACATCATTGATTCTGCAGACACTGCAGCAGTTGACTCAGGTGTATGGCGAAGCCTCAGACAAGATTCTCCAAGGTAATGCGCAGCCGTTGACGGCGAAGATCGCAACACCTGATGGATGGGTCACGATGGGCGAAGCAGAAGCAGGTATGAAGGTGCTTACCCCAAAGGGGACAGTCAGCGAGATTGACGGTGTGTTCCCACAGGGTGAGCGAGATGTATTTACTGTGACACGTAAAGATGGCTCAACCACAGAGGCTTGTGATGAGCATTTGTGGGAAGTGATTGTGGTTCCTGCCGAGCAGGATGCAGCAAGCGCAGCATAATGAGTCGAAACAGAACAACCCCCTGAGGATTATCCTTAGGGGGTTGTTTTTTGTTGTGTGGTGTTGTGTCTATGCAGAGTGAACCAACAATTTAGATTCGATATTCAGGGCATTCATTTGCATAGAGAACATCAGCGAGCGTATTGAGTACTTCGCCAGATCGTTTCATTGCCATCATGTCATTGAGCATATGCAGGGTGTCCTCGTGGGTGATACCCTCTTCGCGTGCTTCACATACAACCTCAGCCATTTCCTGGTAGTAGCCTTCGGCAAAGGCCACATCGTCATAGACACCGGCATCTTGTAGCTGGTTAGCAATAGTGTCGTAAGTATCGTGTTCAACTCGGGCGACTGTTGTTTCTTCTACCTGAGTTGCAGCTGGCTCTTCAGCTGTAGTGGAGCAACCTGCAGCGACTAAGCCGAGGATGGGTGCTAGGAGAGCAATGGCGAAATATTTGTATTTTTAGACATGCTTTAATTCTTTTCCTTTAAAATTGATTACTTATTATTTGGTTAGAAGTGGCAACCTGACAGGTCACTCATCCCTTACGAATGCGGAAAAACACTGTACAACCAGCAAAAATAGGCCATACGCAGCCTACATTAATTCAGTTTCAGTAACTAATCTGCAGAATCAAGCAACATTTTTAACCCACCGGGTTTTGCCGGCATCGTAGATTCTGTAGAGCTCGTTGTTGAGCGCTGCTTCGTGCTCTGTCCAAGATTCGTTCCATAGCAACGCTGGGTCGTCTCTAAAGCGTTTGCGCTGGAAGCTTTCTTTGGGTGTTCGGCGCCAACCTGTTGCGCCACCGACATAGCGATAATCCGGTGCAAGCTGTTGCTCGGCGGTAAAACCGGCAGTTCGATACAGGCTGCCGTCAGAGACATCAGCAGCAGAAAATGAGATCCATTGCTTGAGTACTGTGCTGTGTTCGTTGAGTGTGTGCTCGGCAAACTTCAGCAGCCTAGTAAAACCGCCAGGGACGTTACCGAGTGTCGCATAGCGCTGGATTTCCCATGTGCCTTTTTTGCGATACATGCGGGCATTGTTTTTTGGTGAGCGCACCGACAGGAGTGCTCGAATATCGTCGTTGTTGTCGCACAGGGCAAAGTGCTTAGTGGCCGAGACAGCACCCTGAATATGGTTGCTGTTCAAGAATGCAGCAGCGCGTGAACCAGAGACCACCGACAGTGTGAGTGTACGGGCGAAAGCGGTGGTTGCCACACGTGAGTCAGTAGTTTCGGTAGGCAAAACAGCACTGAGGTTATGGGTTGCATGAAGCTTGTGTGCGATCATGCGGATCACAATGTCGCGGCGAAGATTCCAGTCGTCCTCCCACACATGAATGAGCTGCACACCGGCTTGTTCTGCGAGAGCTGATTTGTTCGCATGATAATGCTTATCTTTGATGAAAAGCTCAGAGTGCCAGTACAGGCCGTTGAACTCGATAGCGAGATTTTTGGACGGTATGAGTACATCGGTTGACGGCGATGCACCTTGATTACCGGTACGTCCATTAATGAGCGCACCTTGCTGGACATCAGTGTTTGGGAATAATGCACGGATGACCTCAATAAGTTCAGCCTCTTTGCGTGAAGTTCCTGTATTTGCGCAGGTGGGGCAGTCTGTTCCGCGAACACGATCCTTTACTGTGGCGACCCATTGGTGGTCATGATTTTTAGAACATTGCCATGTTAATTGCGTATGGGAACCCCTGCTAATGGTGGGGATAATGGCCGCGGCGCTCACACCACTTGGTTGAGGATCTGCAATTTGCTCGGCAAGTTTAGGGTGAGTGGTTGCAAGATCATTAAGCGCCGGCGCCACAGTTCGCTCTGAGCACACAGGGCACTGGGTGTTCTGTCGTACACGCAAAATTGGTGAGGTTTTCCAGATAAATGGTGGTTCATGCTTGCAACAGATCCACTCAACAGGCTTGTTGTGGCCGGCTGTAAAGGTTGTCGCTGCAGATTGATCTACTAATTGCGCTGCAAGTTCGGGGTAGGTTGTTGCAAAGTCATTGTCACCGACTAATACCGCTCGGTTGGCACAGTAGGGGCAACCAGAACTCGCAGATTTAGTACTCGTGCGATTATTTGGCGTAGCCAACCACTGGTGTTTTGGGTTTACTACACACTGCCACAGTTGTCTTTTGCCAGAACCAGCGGAAATGGTGACGGCAATATCTTGGTCAACCAGCTGTACAGCAAGATGCGGGTGAGTGGTGGCGAGATCATTAAAACCTGCCAACACTCGTGTTCCGGCACAATAGGGGCAGCGCGGGTTCTTTGCATTGGTGCGGTTATTAACCGAGGCCGTCCAGATGTGATTGGAGTGCTTAGGGCACTGCCACTGCACTTTTTTGTTGGAACCGGCTGTAAGAAGTTCACCTAAACCAGGGTCAAGAAGTTGCGCTGCAAGATGCGGATGGGTGTCAATAAGCAGTGTTGGCATAGTTATATTCTACAATATGCTCAACTAGCTTCTGTGATTGCAGCGTGGTGCTTGAGGCGGCTCCGGTGTCAGTGAGGAAAAAAGGGGGACCGGGTGGGGTGAGTTGCTGTGGTGACCAGCTTATTTATTGTTTTCTGATTATTGTGCAGAAACTGTTGATATTTATATAGTGCTTGCGCGTTTTTATGATGCGCGCACAGTGATAGTGAGAGCACGTATAGATGTGCTTTTACTGAAACTGCTTTTACTTCACAGTTTCATCGACAGAGTTAATTGCCATTCCTAAAAGTCGAATGAGTCTACTATTTTCAGGAACATTTACACAAGGAGAAAAAAGTCCAGTGACTAATACCAATAGAATTGAAGACCACTACCTCAAGGGCGGACGTGGCAGGGGCACAGACGATCCTAGCAATATGCAAATTGCAGGAAGTATGTTGCGCACATTATTCGTCCGCAAGATTAGAGCGCTGCTGCTGGTTTTGATGATTGCGCCAACTCCATTGGTCGAAGGGCTAACTTCGACTGCAATGATTGTATCCGTAGTAATCCTGGCGATCTACATGGCGATAACAATGTATAGAGTAGTGCACGGTCGCCATGAGTTCGCGCATATCGCACGTCGCATGGCGCTTTACGTCAACAAGACTTCTTCTAGGTTCAGTGTTGTTATTGCTTATGTAGTATTAATTGCTATTTATGCGCTACTAATTCCCGGACTTGTCTACTCTGTTACATTTGGATTCATCGTCCCAAGCACACCTAATACGTTTAGTGATGCACCTGCATGGATTATGTGCGTATCGCTGCTGCTCATTGCAGTCGCCAGTTTCATCACATCAATCATGGATGACTTTATTGATGGCATACTCACTGATTTTTATGACGAAGATAATGCTGATAGCCCCGATAGTCCTGCCGAGGATATAGCCACCCGTCCTGTCGAGAGCGCAACAACAAGTGCTCTTGCTGGATTTGCTGTTGGTTATATTTGTGGGCGCTTTAATCGCTAACACTTAAAACACTTCTCAACGCTTCTATCTGTCAGCTGTGTAGATGGTCGTGGCGGAATCATTGTCAGCATAGCTATATTTTACAATATGCTCAATTAGTTTCTGCGTCTGGAAACGGTGCTTATGGTGATTCCGGGCGTCTTCGCTTAGAGTAAATTAAACCGTAAAAATAAACTCAATTAAGTTAGTATATTAATTACTTGATTTAATTGAAGGGGTTTATAGTATGACGCAAACACTTGCTGGCGAGCGCAGAATCGTCACCACGGCAGAGCTTAAAGCGATGCTGGCACGAGGGGATAAGGTGTTTCTGCCTGGTGTCGCAGCGCGGGCGCCAGAGATCCTCGACAACTTCGATCCAGCAGATCGGGCACGTCTCGACGTGCCCGCAGCAGACAATGAAATCGTCTCTGTAGAATTCTCCCGCCGCGATACCGTGCAATGCATCAGCATTGCCGACCGTGACCATCTCTACATCACTGACGATATGATCCCGACCCACAACACGTCCAACATTATCTTCTTGAAATCCACAGACGAAACAATGATTAAGACGTTGGTGGATTGGTCAGGTGAGCGACATGTTGTACGCAGAAATTCAAAGACCGTAACCCGTGACTTGGCACAGTTAGTTATGCGCACCGAGGGTAAAGTGTCGTACACGTCTGCAACTGAAAAAGAGCCGGTGGTGTCTTATAATGACCTAAATACTCTGCCATCGCAGAACGCCATCGTCTTCCGTGCGGGTCAGTATCCGGTGTGGTCACGCAATGAAACGATTTGGCCGATGTCGTTCATGTTGTTTGCTAACCAGATTATCCAACCGGGTCGCGAATACTCGTTGCAGACTATTCCAACACTGTCGAGCGCTAATGAATTCGATGTGAATCAAAATGCACCGGACTTTATGGCGATGCTGGAAAAGCGCATGGCGCAGTCGATTCGTACTCAGCGTGCCGTCGATATTTATAAAAAGGCGACTGGGCTCGATGACTCTGATATTGCACGCCTGGATATGGATGTGTATTCAGCAGAAATCATGGACATCGTGGACACGATGATCGCGAAAGATGAGTACGATGACACGCCGGATTATGACGAGGGGGATGAGTCTGTCATGAATGCTCGTGATTTCATGGAGTCTGAATATGACGTTTTTGATGATGAGTTCGAAGACAGTGCTCAGGGCTTCCCCGTGGCTACTGGTACGAAGGTGAAAAAGAAATCTCTGTCTGAAGAAGCAGAGGTCAATGATGAATTCATTCACGATCAGGAGAATGCAGAACATAAGCTCGCTGACATGCGGTTGAAGCGTTATGCCGAAGGCAAGGTGTCACGAGATATGCTGGCTGATCAATTCGGCCACATCCTGCAGGACTCACTCGAAGATGAGCTCACTGCAGCCTATGATGAGAGCCTGCACGCTTTTGCTCAAGATCCGAATTTCCGGGTGACTGCTAACAACGGCTTGGTTAATGCTGTCGATGGCACTGTGTTGATTGAGGCGTTGTCGCAGGAAGATATTGCACTTATGCGCGCGCAAGCAGGAGTGGAGCAGTCGCGTGTCTACTCTGAGGGTGAAGAAGCTCTATCTGGCACAGAGGATGATCCGCTGTCTGCTATGGGTAAATATAAGACCACCCGAGCATTCCGCATCATGCTGGTGGAGCTTCCGCATTGGCGTGATCTCGCCCAGGGTCACTTTGATAAAGAAGTCGCGCGAGCCTTTAGGCGTATTGAAGATGCTTAAGTGTCGTGAGCGATAAAAAACACCGCTGTTGAACGTAATCAACAGCGGTGTTTGTATGTTTTTTGGTGGTGGCGAGGTTTAGCCGTCTACGCACCAGAATTGACGTTGACCAGGGAGTTTAATATTAGGCACCCAGATAGGGTCGCTTGACCACGTAGGTTCACCTCGTTGCGCAGCAGCATCGTTAACACCTTCAATGCGGTATAGGATCAATAATGGGTGTGCGACTTCTGCACGGCTGAGAGCTTGATCAGTAGGGGAGAGCAGGGCGCCTGTACCCTGATTGACTTTGCGGTTTGTTCGCAGCACCATACGTGCTGTGAGATGAGGTTGGTTGCGTTCAAAGTCAAGGAGCGCAGCCTTGAAGGTCGCGAGGTCGAGATCGTTGGGGTCTACAGTAAAGGCGTTGAGAATGGTGATTATCGCGCGCATACCGATGGTGGAGTCCTCACCGTGCTTGTCTAAGTAGGCCAAGAGTTTTTTGTCGAGTGCTTCGACATTCTTGATTCTAGGATCAGCGGCAAAGTAGTTGACGCCACCGCTGAGGTTTCCAACTTTGCGTTTGTCGAGAACATTGGCACGAGTAGGTGCGACGCCATCACCTAAAATGACCCGAATGTCGTTGATATGCGTGCCATGATCGAGCTGATTTTTAATAGCTTCGTTGCCGAGATAGACCTCTTGGAAGGTTTGAGCAATAGTGGCCGGCATGAACACACGCATGGTGTCTTTGTGGCGTTTGTAGCCAAACATGCGGGCGTGCTGCCACAGGGTGTCTGCTTGTGGTCGCTTGGATTCGCGCACGTAGAAAACGGTTTGCAAGTTGTTGAATGTTAAACCGCGCCCAAGCGAGTTGCCACCGACAATAATGTTATAACCATCAGCCCAATCTTCCTCAACAGTCGGGTTGTCGCTATTGACGATGTGGATGGAGAAGTCATCTTCCATGCCACCAAGAATGTTAAGAATTTTTCTCAAGGGTGGCAGGTTGCTGTCAGTTTGTGCGAGCTGTTCATAAGCACGTTGGAAATTGTGCTGAATCATTGGTTCATAGAATCGCTCGAAGGCGAAAGTGAGTTGGAGGCGGGCTTCTTGCGCGAAGTCTCTATGACTGGATGCAGTGTGGCTGGGGTGAATGAGCATGGTACACAAGCTTTCACCGCGAAGTTTGAACAGTGCTGCGGTTAAGAGATAGGTGTAAATGGCGTCGCTGAAGCGAGAATCCTCGTCAAATTGGGTATTAGCGAAAAGTCGTAGATAAGGGTTGTTGAGCTCAGAAAAGAAAAGTTGACCACCGATGTAGCTCTCACCAGGTGCGAAGTGAAGCACATGTTCCGCTGCCCAGTTGCTATCGTCGCTTTGAAGAAGCACCGCTTGAGGTGTACCTGTGACCTGAAGGTAGATGCATCCTGTGGCAAGGTCTCTTATGCTAGTGAGCTGGTGGTTAATGGTCGAAACATCAGACTGATTTACTTTGGTGTTGAGACTTGTCGCATCTGCTTCGTCATCAATAATGAGTACAGGGTGTCCAGAAAGTGCGCCACTGTCGTTAAAGACGCGTAACCAATTACCAAGAACTGCAGGTATTTTTCCGACGACTACGATAGATTTTCGCGGGGTGAGGCTCTTTTGATTCGCACGGAAATCATTGTATCCGTCACGGTCGCACACCAAAGTATCTGGAAATGCTTGGGCAACACGGTCGTATGTTTGTTGCACGAGCCGTGTGTTAGGCGAGGTCAGAATAACAATGGTGTGAAACGTACTGTCGAGGCAATCTGCGATAATTCCCAGCATGTGTGAGGTTTTACCGCTTTGGACATCGCCATAAAGCAGGACTTGTTGATCACTGATGTAGTCGAAGTCATCCATGACGGTATGGCGGAAAGCGTCTACGGTTGCGGTGACTTTTTCACGGAGATCAGCGTTATCACTCAAGCTCGTGATGTAGTTATTGAGGTGAGTGTGGTGTGACAAATTAATCCTGCCCAATCTGTGTCGAAGGCTTCGGGGTTTGGCTGAGATCGAATGACCACACATCGAAATCTGGGTGATAGCGCATGGTCATATGTGTTCTCCCAAAACGGTCGATGTTTTCTTGGGTGGCATCCTCGCCGTATTCCAGGGCACCTTGTTCAATGAATCGAGACTTTAACCACGTACCGAGGATGGACAGGTCACCTTTGCTGCGTAGGTTCTTTCCGTTTCCTCCGCTGATTTTGCAAACAAATGACCAGCCGTCATCAGTGACCGCAGTGAATTCGGATTTGTTTTGTGGGTAACCTGGGAGTCTTGTTGTCTCGACACCGACAATGATTTCGCCCTCATACCAATTGCGTGCAAGGAAGCTACCGTTTTTCTGTTTGCGCGCGCCACCGCCTGAGTTATGAGCATTGAGGTTGCTGCTGGCAGTGGCTTTGAGTTTAAGGTCAAAACTATAAGTAAATGGGCTGGACATGATGGCAACAACATCAGAGGTGGACACAGCTGTTGCTTCAGCGACGTGCTTCATCGGGGATTCTTGATCTTTAATGATGGGGACATGCGCGGTGTCAATGGGGACACATAGGGGTACGACATCACGGTTGAGATGAAGCACGAGATCTTCAGGTGCGGGGTCTAAGATGACGCCGGTCTCGAATGTAGAGGTGTACCCAGGAACGATGGCTGAGAGGTTAGCGCTACCGATATAAGCAATAGGATCTGTGTGCTGGTTCTTGTGGAAAAGATAGATTTTGCCGTGATAACGCAATCGGGGAATAACGAACACCCCGCCTCGATCATGGTCGCTTAAGTAGTCATGGAGCACTCGCGCATGATGCAGTTGGGCAGCAGTCATGCCTTCACGAGCGTGCATTCCACAGGTGAGTGTGATGGTGAGGTCGGGGTGAGTGCCTGCAATAAGAAGCAAATATTGTAGTGATTTCTCACTGATATAACCCACCGTTATATCGAGATGATGTGTGTCTTTAAGTTCTTTATCGAAGAACTTATCCAACGGCTGCGTATCTTTGGGGTGATGCGCATTGAACACAACATTAACGGTGGGCTTCATATATCTACTTAATCAGCTTCCTGATCAGCCAGCGCGAGACGTTCCTTAATGGAGAGCGTCTGCAGGTACGCGTGCTGTTCCTCTAGATCGACGGGAGTGTAATTCCCGGTGTACAGGTTCATCAGTCGCTCACCCACAGCGTGCATACCTACAGGAGGAACAGCATTACCGATTTGGCGGCGGACTTCGGTGTTTGATCCCAAAAACTCAAAGTCATCGGGGAACGATTGAATTCTAGCCCGCTCGCGGTTGGTCAATGCTCGATTTTCTTCATAATGGTATCCCCATGTACCCCCGCCGCCACCGGCGATAAGGGTTTTGGATGGCTCATCACGGTGCAAGCGACGGTAAACGTGACTAATCATGCCCTTGACGTAGTAGGGGTCATCTTTGGGGATCGCGGTGAAGTTTTCGCCCTCAGGGATGCGCTTAAGCACTTCAACGGTGCGAGGCATGATCTTCATGTGGTTGTTGTTTGTGGGGACATCCTTCACGCCTTTGAGCGCTTCGCCGGCAGTCTTATACGGCATGTCACCGCGAGGGCCATGGGTAGGAGCTGGGTGCTTGAAATCAAAGCCGGTGTCACGGCGAATGCCAACAATGAGCACACGTTCGCGGAATTGTGGGACACCGTATTCAGCGAAGTTGTACAGGCGAGGCTTGACGATGTAGCCAGGCTCAACAGCTTCGAGGTCTTCAATGATGGTCTTAATAGCCTTGTGCTGGTTAGCAGTGAGTAGGCCCTTCACGTTTTCTGCGATAAAGGCTTTAGGCTTCTTTGCTGCAACAAAGTCACGGAAGTTTTGGTACAGGGTGCCACGCTTGCCGTCGAGTCCAGGACGCTTCCAGATCATGGAGAAGTCCTGGCACGGGAAGCCGCCGGTGACGAGATCGCCGTCAGGGATGGTGTCATCAGTAAACGGATCAATTTCAGTGATGTCGCCGTGAACAATGTGGTCACCGATGTTGTGCTTATAGGTTTGGACTGCTTCTTCTGAGAAGTCGTTGGCCCAAATGGGGTCGAATCCGACCTCTTGGAGGCCAAGATCGAGGCCACCGCAACCAGAAAATGTGGACACAATAGTGGGTTTTGTACTCATGAAAAATCTCGCAATGTTTTATCTTGTGCGTGTTTACCGTGTGTCTATTACACAGGTACCGATGGACACAGTTTATGCCAAGCCGCACATATTTGCCGCTTCTTGCTAGTTGTCAGTGGTCAACAAGATTTTTCAGTGAATGTAGTGAACAAATGTGCGGCATAAAATGGTGTCTTTTTGGTGCCGTGGTGAACATGTCTTAGTTGAGAGAATCCTAATGCGCAAGGGCAGCCGAGTACAAATTTTTGAGCTCGGATGAGGGGTTGTCGGTGCTCTAAAGACCTAAGTTTTTTAACTTTCATTTCTAGTTCTAAAAGTACTTTAAAAACGATTAAGTTTTAGAGTATGATTATGGATGTAACTACACACATCCGCATGTCCATTAGTGATATGACAAAAGAATAAAGAAAAGGGAGGACTTTAGTATGTCCAAAACTTTATTTCGACACGCTTTTGAACGGTCGCTTGAGATGGCGCGCTCAGAGTGGGGTCAAAAAGATCACTGGGGCAAAGCTCCACTGGGTGATCACGATGCTGTGCGTATCTATAGGCAAGCAGAAGCCTTGATGAAACAGCGCGCAGCAAACAATAAGGGCTTAGACCTCAATGATGAAGCGACCTATGGCGCCATCATGTTTGCGTCTTTCGATGATGCCTTCGCCGCTGATGCCGAAGCTCATGGCTGTGTACACCGACCACAGTTCGCGAAGGTAACTAGGCGAAATATTCTTAATTCACCGCAATACACGGCGATTAAGTCATCTTATGACGCGCTGGTGCAGCAGGATCTCGTGGCCCAACAGCAGCAGGCACAAGCGCTACAGCAAGCTGCTTATGAGCAAGAGCAGGCAGCTATTTTCCAGGCACGTGATCAAGCAACATTCCAGGCTGAACAAACGCTCGCGCAAGAGTCCGTTCGCCAATCAGAGGGTGTGGGTTTACCTGTCATTGATCCGATGGAGAGCTATTTCCGGGAGTACGCCTTCTATGAAGGTGTCGAGATGTTTGGTACCTGGGGTACGCACGTTGATGCTGGTGTGTCGCAGTTTAGCACCTCTGATGGCCGTGCGATCCGAGCGCTTGTTGATGAGCATCTCGCAACCTATGAACCAGTAGAGCAGCGGGGGAGTACTCAGGCATTCTTCGCCTCTGTCAATGCTGCCTTTGCTGAGGTGGCACCTCACGCAGCACCCATGTTTAGTGCGATTGCTCGCGAGGGTGAGGGTTCAAAGGGGTACCAGGCGCTGCGTCACCGTTTCGACAAGATGGTCGGCACTGCAATTGGACCTAATGGTTTGCCTGAGGGACCTGATCTGGGTGGTCGTCGTTTACCTATTTCGCCTTATGATCCACGCTGGTCAGACCGCGAAGTAGTCCGTGTGCACGGTACCAAGCTGCTATCACTGTCCGAAGAGAGTGTTGGCATGATCAGGGACCTTGATCTAGCAACGATCCACCTACAAGATAATGATGTTTACGAGGGCACTCATCGAGAAGACGACACTAAAGGCGGTGTGCGACCGTTGACTCAATGGGTCAATGGTGAAGCTATTGCCTGGCGCACTATCACCGAGAATGACCAGATGCGACTGCCCAATATTGGTCAGTTTATGACGGCTAAAGAATACCGTGCCGCAGCGTCATGGCTGCGTGCTGGACTCATTGATACCGCAGATGTTGCGAGTCAGAAAATTGACCCCAACAAGGTCATGTCTGATGAGGGTATCGCGCGCTCGGAAGCTATTTTGACGTATCTGTCGGATGAGGGTGTGGATTTTAGGATCGAGCCAGATCGTGAGCCGGGACAGCTTAAAGTGCGTATTGAGGGCACCCGTATTGATATTCGTCTCACTGATACTCGCGCCAATGAACAGTGGGTGGGTCGTGTCTATGATTCTGGCACTGTGATTAAGTATTCCGCCGAACAAACAGCGGAAGAACGTCTACGAGCTCGTGAGCGCATGGAGAACGGTGATGGAACGTGGACACCGGCTACTGATTATGAACCAAGCCCAACTGAAGTTGTCGATCTCGTGAAATTTGCTCTCGGTCGAGAGGTTGAGCGACAGGATGGCAAAGGTCTTGTTGGTGTGCCTAATGCTCGACACCCACGTGCTTTAGAGCAGGCACAGGATGCATATTTCACTAAGAATCGTTCCGCATTCATGGTGCGTGAAGGGCTCTCGATCGTTCAGGATGCACGTGATCGAAGTGCTGGTCCTGGAAAGTGGTTTGATAATGAAGCGAAAGCATCGGAGTGGCTTGGTAACAATATCGCCCTTACTCGTGCGCGTGTGGCCGAAGAGCTCGGCGTTGAAGAACTGATTGCGCTTTCTGCACAGTACGCCGATGATCCTGACTTCATGCCGGCTTTTGCTGGTGAGGATGAGCTCATGGCGATAAAGCAGGACTATTGGGCGATGCTGCGAGGTGAGGAAACCGATCTGCTTAACCCTGGGGTTAACCGCGATGATTATATGGCTGCTATCCGCGATGGTGATCATGAGCAGATTGCTGCGATGACCTCAGCAATGAATGCTGTGACCGTGGAGGATCGTGTGCGTCAGCACGCGGCCCTTGTTCTTGATGATTATGTCGGCACGGTGGAGCCTGATCCTGTTACCGGCTTGCGTTTTAATCCGGTGACAGTTGCTCAGCACATGCCGAGTGCTAAATCCCTGTGGTCAAACCATGACGATATTATTGCCGCGTTGCGAGCGACTTCGATTACTGGCGATGAACTGCGCGGTGACGAATTCTATAACGATGTTATTAATCAACAGTTGCTCAAATTTAATCCTGAGACCGCGCAGAAAATGGTTAATAACCCTGATCTTGACCCGCAGTTGGCTCGATTTGGCACTGTCATTGCCGAGACTATTTCCCGCAATGGTGCTGATGTGGTCGATATTGCTGTTGACGATAACGGTGTGGTGCGGTGGACCGCACAGCGACGTGTTGGTGCGAAGGATAGTCGTGCAGTAGATAGTAAGGGGCAGGTTCGCGGTGAACGCACCCGTCATGTGCAGGGTGAGATAGGTCAGATTTTTACTCGCGGTGAGCATGGTGAAATTGTCACCAAATTTAATGGTGGCGAGAACTATATGTTTGCCCCTGGCTACACCGCGTCTGTGGTACCACAAAAGCCTGGTGAGACAAAGAGTTTAGAAGAGCGTACCAAGCTCAAAGGCTATGAGCAGGTGATGTCAGAGGCGTTGGTGTACCGTGTGCGAGAAGATTTGATGTTCACTGAGCGATCCCGAGTGGGTGCTACAACCAGCATCAACAGTGCATATAAGCGACTGTATGACAATCGCTTCCCTGTGGACTTCTTCGAGCGCAGCGCCGAAGAAGGTTTGAGCGATGAGTGGCGTGCTGCGTTGCTTGAGACTGCGAGTTTGCGTGTGCGCTACGACAACTCTATTCGTGATGGTGCGAATGTGATGGAGGATATTCGAGCACAGCAGCGTGGTTTTGATGCGCGTAATGATAACTCCCGTGATGCGCTGGTGCTTACCGGTGGGCGTAACATTTCTGTACTTGATGTTGATGCGGGTAAAGGTTTCTTTGATCCCATGATGACTGGTATGGCGGCGAACCAGGGTTCTGTTCGCTATTTGTTGCCTTCTGCGAAGGTGGGCGCTGATGGCATGATTACCCCTGGTGATCCGGCTGATCGAGTACCTGTTGCAGCGCATCCAGAATCATGGGCGATGGGCTTTGACCCACATGACCGTCAGAACATGACTTTCTCGAACATCATGCAGGCTAGCGCTGTGACTGGTGGTGCACGCACTGCGATGATACAGCTGGGCGGTTGGAACTTTGAAGATGGCATTATTGTCTCTGCCGATTTTGCGAATACCCATGTTATTCGCGATACGGAAGATGAGATGCGCCCCTTGGTTGCCGGCGATAAGCTGTCTGATTTTCACGGTAATAAGGGTGTGATCGCTCTTGTTGTTGATCCAGCGATGAGTGATGCTGATGCACGTGCAGCAGGGCTGGAATCAGAGGTGGCGTTTTTCCGAGACAACCCTGATCTAGAGGTTGTCATGAGTCCGTTTTCTGCCATTTCTCGTTTTAATGGTGGCACGGCACGTGAGCTCATGAACAACCCGCAGGATGTGGTGTTCAGGAATAATGATGGTTCTACTCGTGTTCAACCAGGTGCCTCTGGTGATCTCAACTTCATCGTCACGCATATGGCTGTTGATGCGAAAACCAATGTCTATGATGAAGAAGCTGTTCGTGAGGGCCAAGGACGTAAAGCGTCTTCTCAGCTGGCGTGGGTGCTCCAAGCCCAGGAATGTCATGAGATTATGGAGCACTTTTATGGCAACAACGTCTCTGCATTGGCTAACTTCCAGGAATATCTTCGCGTCACGGGGCTTGATGTCACCCCGTATGGTGAGTTGCGCGAGGGGTTCAGCGAGTCCAATGAGCAGCGCAATATCATCGAGATGCCAAGCATTTACGATGAGAACGGTGAGCTGAATAATCGTGTTAATCGTGCACAGGTGCGCGAAGCTTTTGTTGAGCAGATCAGTCGCGCTGGTGGTGTTATGGAGATTCCTTTCCAGTTACAGTTGCGCAATGGTGCACAGCTAGAAGAGTCACCTAATAATCCAGACATGTATCAGTTGCCACTACTGAGCCCGCATTTGCGCAGTGATGAGGATTTAGCGGACGGTAGTACCTCTCGACATGAGTACACCACGCGGTATATGGCTATTTTTGATACGTGCTACAAGCTGGCAGAAGAGCAAGCCAAGATTGACGCATTGCGCCAGGAGGAAGCGCAGCACGGCACGTTGCCTCGTGCTGCGGAAAAGCGACTGAGCGAGTCACAGAAGTTTGTTGATCAAGCACAGAAAAAGGTGCAGGCAAGCTTTGATGGAATTGCTAATGATATTGTCGCCAGCCGGATCGAGACCAAGAACAATGTGTTCAAGGACGGCTTTATGTCGGCGCGACAGTCACACTCCGCTACTGCTGTGTGGACAGGTGATCCACGCCTGTCAGTTGATGAAGTAGCCATGAACTCTTCGATGGCACGTGAACTCGGCGTTCTCGATAACGGTTATGCAATGGTGTGGCGTGATCCGGTGATCCGCGATGGTGGTGTGCGCTATTTGCGTGTGGTTATTAATGATGATCTGCACGGTGTGGCAGTCAACCCTGTGTCGGTGAAGAGCTTTGACGGTGACTTCGATGGTGACTCTGTAGGTCTGGTCGGCAATCTGCCGAAAAAGGCGCATGAGGAGGCATTGTCCAGGCTCACAGTTGAGGCAAACATGCTTGATCTTGGTGATGGTAAGCGTATGGAGGACGGCACTATGTTTTATGGGCTAACTCTGCATGACAGCCTCGATGTACAGGTAGCGCAGCACCATGATCCGGCAATGGCCGAGAACATGAAGGTTATTGTCTCTGAGCTTAACCGCTACCAGCGTGAATACGAGGCCGGCGAGATTAGCCGCGAAGAATTGCTAGAGGTCAACCGTGCACACATGGATGATCTCAATGAGCACTATGCACAGGCTTTTGCCAACCGCGATGGTTTGGTGACCTTGCGTTTTGACGGTATGGAAAACCATATGGCTTCTGTTGCGCAGTGCTTCGAGACGGGTGCGAAAGGTTCGCCTGGCAAGCTGAAGGAATATGCCACCTATATCGGCGCTGATCCGGCGCAGGGTTTTAAAGACGTAGGTCAACCAACGCCAGAAGCGCTGCGTAGCCACTATGAGGGTTCGCAGAAGGCGACTGCAATTAAGGTGCTCTTTACCGGTGTGGCTGGTAAAAAAGAGCAGGAAATGGTGGCATTGTGCCGCAATCTTGGTCTGACCAAGGAAGCTATGGCTGCATCAGCACCGGCACAGCAGTCGATTCTGCAGGCGAAGCACGACCCGATTGACGCGCTCTATCGTGCAGAAACTCTTATGGG
The DNA here is from genome assembly GCF_000011325.1 of Corynebacterium glutamicum ATCC 13032. Classification (NCBI taxonomy): domain Bacteria; kingdom Bacillati; phylum Actinomycetota; class Actinomycetes; order Mycobacteriales; family Corynebacteriaceae; genus Corynebacterium; species Corynebacterium glutamicum. The sequence continues at coordinate 1,872,364 of NC_003450.3, read as the reverse complement.
ACCAGTAGGTGATCTCTACCAAGGTCGCAAGATGCGTCGTGGTGAGAATGAGCAAGGTCGCTATGAGTGGGAAGTCGTTAGGGACGAGAACCACCAGCCTATCCAGGCCACCAAGGATGAATGGGTACAGCAGTACATGGAGATGTACGCCGATGACAAGGGTATGGGTGTCTCGGTTGGCGTTGACCAGGTGGAGAAGATCGCGGAAGAATTCTCTGATGAGCAGGGTTATATGCGTGTGCTTAGCCATGATGAGCTACCCACTGAGATTAAGCCACTAGCACTTGATCAGCTTGCCTATGGCGATAAGAAGAACCGCTTTGATTTGTTGTGCGAGATGGCAAAGCAGCAGGTCAACATCTACGACGGTGATGCTTATGACTTTGCCCCTCGTGTGGTGCGCGCCAATATGAAGGCAATGGAGGATGCAGCGCGTTTTGGTATCCCTGATGTGGAGATTCAGTCGATTTCTGCACAGCAGTCATTGGCGAGCTTTGAGCGAGTCCCACAACGTTCTGGTTTCCGTATTGAGCGTCGTGTGCCGGCAGAAGTAGGTACAGGGATTGCTGCACCAGCACCGTTACCTGATGCAGGTGTACAGGGGAATTATGTTCAGCAGCAGGTGCCTGCGACCCCGCCAGTTATGCCTGTCACACCTCCGGCACAGCAACCTGTTTCGCCTGCTCAGACGGACTTCCGGGGCGTTGGTCAGCCACTCGACCAGGGCGGAAAAATCGGGAATTATGGACATCAGGGACCTGCAATGGGGGCGCAACAGCCAGTTGTGCCTCAGCAGCAGAATATTCCGCCTGTGCATAATCCGGTACCACAGAATTCTGTTCCGCCTACTCCGGTTGTGCCGAAGCCAGGTACAGGAAACCCGTTTACTCATGGTGGTGCGAACAATCAGTTTATGGGTCGATTTGATACAAGCCGTTACAACCAACAGGAACCACCACAACGACAGGATGGCGGGTTTGAGCTCTAAATAATGGCAGTAGATTTCAGCAGAAAAGGAACGCGGGGTCAGAGCATGAGAGCTACACCACGACAGCAGAGTCGATCTGTTGCACGTGAGGTGGTTGCCTCTGACCCCGTGGTAGAGGTTGCAGCGCAGCCTGTGTCACCTTTAACAGATAAAGAATTAGCGGCTGTTGTGCCGGCGCATGTGCGAACAGCACGGTTGGGTGCCGCAGAATTGTTGCGTCGTTTTGAACGCACAGGTGCAGCAGCTCAGAATAATCAGTTTGACGATATGGACTTTTAAGGAGTGTGGTGACAGTGGCTGGGAATGAGAAGAATAAGATACGAGAAGAGCGGGTGGCTCGGCGTGCCCAGGCAGTCGTAGAGGCGGAGATTAGTCTTGCTGCACAAGCAAGTGAGCAGGTGCGTGAACAAGCAGAGGCGCCTGATGTAAATGAACAGGTAGAAGAGGTTAGTGTCGAGGTATCTTCTGTCCAGTCATTAACCCAGCCTAAGACGTTGGGGCAGCTGCATGACCCAAGGAAAAATGTCATGAGTAGCAGCGACTTGGCTTCTATTATTGGTGTAGAGCAACAGCCTGTTGCTTATGGTGAGTCTGAGGAACCAGAAACACTGCGTGATGTGTTGCCTCGGCGAAAGCTTCACCCATCTGAGATAACACCGAGTTATGAGGTTGCTGATGGTGAACAGCGCAGCATTTTTGGTGAATCAGCTCCGTCTGATTTTGATGACCTCAGTGATGTCGAAGAATTTGATACCAGTCATTGGGTGCGTGCTGGACAAGATGATCGTAGTGATGATGATCGACTCGCTGATGAGGCTGGTGTACCGCGTAGTGGCGCACAAGATGTAGCTGATAATGAGGCTAATCTTTCTGGTGTGGATGAGCAGCTGCACATGCGTGAAGTCCATGCACAGAGTTTTGACCCTATTGACGTTGCCAAAAAGGAACGCAAAGCAGCGGAAAAGAAGTATGCCAAGCCACCAAAAAGTGATAATCCGTACCTAGCACGGGATGCCAAAGATGCAGCTGCTCGTAAGCGGAAGATCAATGCAGCTCATGATAATTTTGCCCAAGAGATGGCACAGGCTGCGATGGGACCACTGCGCAAAGGGGTCAACACTCAAACGGTGATGGCCGCGTGTACGACTGCTGCGGTGATGTGGTGCATGAGCCCACGTATGACCGGTGTGAACGTGGATATGAAGCGCAAGTTTAACAAGGATCTGGAACAGGCTAAAGACACTAAGTTGTCGAAGTATGTGTCCAAAGATTTTTGGAAGTCAAAGCTGACGCGCGATAAGACGGAGAAGGAAGCGAAGTCGCTCTCTGATGCGTTCATGCAGCAGAAAACAGCGATCATCAGCAACCGTGAACGAATCCCCATGAGTGTTGCTTCTGCCGCGCAGACCGTGGTTCGGTTGTCTGATCAAGCGTATGAGGCGATGCGTGAAGTAGATACGGATGGTCAAGCGATAGTGGATGCGAAGGATGTCTCTGCACAGGTGGCAGAAGATATTGACATGGTGGTCAAGCAGGGTGAAGAGCATGGCCTGAAGTCGAAGGATATTTATGGCGCTGCCCGCGATATTGTGGGTCGTCGCATGGAGCGCGATCCAGGCTATGCTGCCCGGTTTAATGAGACGGCTTTTGGCACCGTGCGCCTGGGTGAACAACGACGTGGCATGGTGATTTCAAAGACCCCGACATGGCAATTCCCTGATGGTGCAGGTTTGAGTAAAAACGCCGGCTGGTTTAGTGTTCGTGAGCCGATGGGTAATGCGCAGAACTTCGCTGACAACCTGGCTGCGACTTTGGCGACAGAAATGCGGGTAGCTGGTGAGCAGTACGGTTCCGATGGCGTTCGTGATGTAGTTGCCGGCTTCATGACAGCGACTGATGTCTCAGAAAGTGGCCTCGCCTCTGCGAAGAAACTGTTACCTGACTTTGATACACGTGGTCGCAGTGCTTCTCGGGTGCGCCAGATTGCTATGGCACAGCGCACACAGGCAGCGATCAAGGTGTTGCAGGATGATGGTAATCAGACCGCGATGACGACTGAGCAGGTCAAGGAGGTTCAGGTATGGGCGATGGATCAGGCTGAGAAGGTGATGCAGCGTGATCATCCAGCGATTCTGGATAAGTTTGTGCGCAAACATGGGCAGACATTTGGGCAGGATGCGGACGCTTTTGTTAAATCCATAACTATGGAAAAAGACACGAGCAGCGAGTACACTGATGCTATGGTTCGACCTCAAGAAAATCGTGGATCAGGTCGAGAACTGGCAGCTCGTCGTCGTGTACAAGCAGCGCAAATCAATCAGGCAGCACAGCTGGATATGAATGTTCATGATTTCCGTGAATCGAATCTGCCAGAGGAACGACCCGCGAATCCTTATGAAGCGTATGTTCGTGAGACTGAAGCGAAAACCAATGATCCGCAGTACGGTTATTAATAGAAAATGATAGAAAGAAGAATTTATTATGACGACCCCAGATCCGACAAACCGCGACACCCAAGAGCTTATGGGCGTACCTAAGACGCAGGTACGACTTGGAGAGGGTGGTATGGACGCGAACGGTGTGCTCAACTCTGTGGACCAGCAGCTTCGGATGCGTCAGCGTTATCAGGCAATGAACCAAGAAGAGCGACCTGTTATCCAGGAAGAAACCCAAGTTCAGCAGCAAAATGATGGCTTTAGCTTTGGTTAAGGTATGAGCTGTTGAGCAAAAAAATAACCCCCGTATCAAGAGCTGCTGTGTGGCAGTGATCTTGATACGGGGGTTATTTACATGGCATCAGTGGTTGGTGCCGGTGCGTTGTGTTTTGGTACAGGGGCGTTACGAGAGAGCACGGGCTGCGGGGAAGTGCTCAAAAAATCAGCCAGCTTTGAGTGCAAATCGTCAATGGTGCCATCGTTGCGGAGCACAGTGTCGGTAGTGAGATTAAAGCTTTCGGAAATATGTGAGGTAGTACCGAATGATCCTGCAGTCAAGGTCGATTCATGATCTGGTCGGATGACTTTGACGGTCTGAATGGTGTTCATCGGGTTGGCTTTGAGGCTGTTCAACCACTCAATCTCATTGGGGAATCGCAAATCAGTGATGACAATGGCGTGGTCAGCGGGCAGTTCATTGATCTTTTTGATAGCAAGATTGACCCACAGATGCTCGCCGTGGATGCGCCAACCAGCTTCGGTACCAATACGCTGCATAAGTGCGCGGATGTCGGGGATTTGCTTTGCGGTATCCCAACCAAGTGTGTCCACAACAGTGGCCACGCGGTCATAAATGGCACCATGTGTGGTGATAGCCTGCTCCACACAGACCAGTGGGTTAAGCGCATAGAGTGCGTCACGGACACCATCGGCAAAGGCGATGCGGTGAAAACTGTGCATATGGGTGAGATACTGTGCTGCAGTATCTTTGCCAGATTCGGCACGGCCATTAAAAGCGATGATGGTACGCGGTGAGCTAAGTTCTGCAAAAGTCATGGTGAGACCTACTTTCTTGTGATGAGTGTGTGGTGTTTTCCTGCGATAGTGGCATGGTCAAAGTACGCATCGGGATCAGGGAACCCATAGTGCTGCATGGCGGCCTCATCAGCCGGTGCAGTCCAGTTAGCAAACACTGTGGGTGGAGTGTGCTGCGGATTATGGGTACGCTGGGCAAAGCTATACAGCTGGTTTAGCGTGTGGAGGTGATTGAGCTGGTTGATATGCCACCACGTTGGTAACAACAGGTTGAGATGACCTGTTGACCATTGAGTGAGCAGTTCTTCTGCAGTTGCCCAATAAGAATGGGTGGCCTCGGTGGTTTGATGCTGGTGCTGCAGAGCTGCGTTAGTGCTGTCTTTGCTTAGAATAAGTACAAAGGTGGCGGTGTCGTAACGGCGCCTAAAAGCAGGAATATCAGGTGTGATCCAGCGGTCGATCGGGATGAGTTCATGGTTGTAATTACCGAGATCAACGCCTGTTTCTTCCCATACTTCCCGGCGTGCAGCGGAAATATGAGCTGCCATAGTTTCTGAGTCCATGTGGAGTCGGCTGGCATGATGCTTGATGTGTTCAGGCGACATGTGCTGATCGCGGTGGGGGAGCATAAAGGGATAATCGCTGTCCTCAACACCGCCGCCTGGGAAAACAACAGCGTTTGCTGCATAAGCCATAGTGGATTGTCGCTGCTGGATAAAGAATTCTAAGGTACCTGAGTCAGCAGACTCGCGGGCAATAATGACCGTGGATGCCAGACGTGGTGCGCGGTGGGAGTGAGGTGTGGTCATTATATTTCCGCGCTTTCTGGATGCTCATGATGGTTGTAGAGGTGTTCACCTGAGAGGTTATAGACAGGTAACCCCTCTAGTTCATCATCGGGTGTATCAACCTGGGCGCGTTCGCCTTTGCCGCTGGGGTCAACCCAAAAAGTGCCACATTCAGGGCATGTCCACCCATCACGGTCATGCTCTAATTCTGCATCACACAGTGGCCCGGAACAGTACACATGGACGATCATTTCTGGTGTCTTGTCGTAGAGGTGCTTAAAGGACATTGGTGAGGGTTCTCCTTATTGTTGTGCTGGTTGGGTTTAATCGAGATAGGTCTCGAATAGTTCGATGTAGCCTGTTTTAGTGCTGCGGAGGTTGTTGAATAGGCTGCCTGGAAGCTCGTCGAGCCATGCGCGAATTTGCTCTATGGCGTTGTCGCGGTTAACTCTTTCGCTGTTTACTTCTTCAGCGATGTCGCCAAAAGCTCCGAGAATGCCATAGTCAAGGTGCGAGTTCAGTGCCCAGGTAGGGTAGTCGTCAGCTGAATCTGGGCTGGCATCTTCTTCACGACTACCAGCCTCTTCTTCGGTGAGGTGTCCGGTGCGAACGAGCGCATCAACAGGTGAGAGATCATAAGCGCGTGCTAGAGCGATGACGGTCTTTTCAGGGAGTATTCGACGGTTAAGCTGCTCGTTGAGCGTTCTGATGGGTATGTCGCATTTTCCTGCAGCTTCTCGGACAGAGGCGTTGTTGGTTACTGTGTTAAACCACAGTTTATGGTCAATCATGGTGGTGTCGTCTTTTTTTCTTATGTGGGGGATGAGTAGGTAGTGAAAAAAAGAGCGTCGAAGCGTAGATTGCTTCGACGCTCTTGTGGAGGGCTGGTGTGTTGACTAGTTGAAGTGGTTTTCAACGATGTCGCTGACTACATCGTCAGCATCGAGGTCGTTGATTGATGCCGCGATCGCGGTGAGAGCTTCCTTCATAGTGAAGTCACCGCTATCAATGCGTGAGACGATTTCCTCAGCAGCGTCGTCAATACCGTCTCGAACAAGATCCATGACAAAAGACTTGATGCGGTCTTCGCGTGGGGCATTGGCGATGGTTGCAGAGATAACGTTACCGGCCTCCATCTCTGCGGTAGCCCAAGCGCGGAATTCGTCACGTGTGGCAAATTCGAGATTATCGACGCGTGCATAAGGTACGCCAGGCTTCGGGTTGAAGGTGTCGTTGAGGATGGTGGTGGAGTTAGCAGAAGAAGTAGATTCAGACATGACGGGAAAAACCTTTCTAGAAATGAGTACGGGAGAGTGCCTGCATGAGGTAGCGATTAACGCCGGACCAGTGCAGGATCTGGGTGTTGTGTTCGTTGTCGTGGTTAGAAGCAGAGGAACTGATACGGACAGTGACAATCGGTGCTTGGAGATAACCTAAGTCTTGGGTGATGTAGGTATGTGCTACATCACCGGCAGCTACAGTGACTTTGGTGGCCGGCATGTTTTTGCGTGCAAAGAAGTCAAGCGTTGCTGTACACCCTGGGCACTCAGCCGGTCCGTAAACGAGAATCTCGTGCACAGTTGTTGTTGGTGTCAACAATTCCGCATCAGAGATACGGGTATGGGGCAGTGCTGTATATAGCGGGGTATCGGTAGTAGTAATAGAGGTCATGGGTGTGTAGTAGAAACCAATCGGGAAAAAGAGTGAATGTGGGGCGCGCCCCAACAACCCCGTCACAGCGAATATAGATTTATGCTGGTGCTGCAACGGGGTTGTGAGGATGATGTGTGAGAAGCGCTCAACAGCAGCAGGTGTTTTAGTCCTGGTTGTTGAAAATTGCTCGGAGTGCCTCAATATCGGACAGAACTGGATTAACAGCAGCGTTTTCTGAGGTATCAGAGTTCACTGCAATAACGTCACTGTGACTATTAGGGGTGGACGTGCTGTAGACAAGGTTGTCGTCCACCTCAGGCTGTGCAGCAACGATAGTCGGTTCGACTGGATCAGCTGCAACAGTGGTTACCTCAAGATCCGCAACAACAGGTGTTACGGGGGCGGTGCTTGATTGTACAGTCACATCTGCAGGCACTGCCTGGTGGAGAATAGGCTGTGGTGCTACATGTACGACAGTGTTGGCTACATTGTCGTCGTCCGGGAACTCATCGAAAGCAAACTGAGACAAGTACTGCTGAATTGCTGGCTCTGCTGCAGCGAGTGCACGAGCCTCTTCCTCCTCTTCTTCAATCTGTAGGGCTGCCTCAACATTGTTGATGATCTCTTGCTCAGTTAGAGCAGTGACTTCTTCATCGCTGAGATCACGCAACCACGGGTTGTGCTCAAGCAACAACGCCTGAGCCTGCGCCTCAGCAGCAGCAAGGGCGCGCGTCTCCTGTTCAGCTTCAAGGGTGGCGAGTGCTGCAGCCTCTTCCTCCTTAATTTTGCGCTCCTCATCGCGCTTTTCAAGAAGATCAACGATTTGCTCATAATCGGTGACGATGCGTGGGTATGCGCGAGTAGAACCAGCAATAATGAGTTCACGCTTTTTTGCACGGGTCAGCGCCACATAGGTTGCGCGCTTACCTTCTTCGGTCATCTCTGCATCGGAGCTTGGTTTTTGAAGCACGATGACATTATCGAATTCCAGACCCTTTGCACTGTGAATGGTGGAGACCATGAGCAGTGGTTTCTCCTGTGCGACAGCCTCCTTGTTAGCGTTGTTGCGCGCATTGAGCATGGACTGACGTGCTCGGTTATTCCTGATTTCATAGTCAAGAATGCACTGACGAAGACGGTAGAAGAACTCTTCGTTGGTGATCGCACCGGACTGAGTTTGCTGCACCCAACCCTGGATGTCACGCTCATTTTCACGCCACCATGCAGCCATAGACCGGATAACGCGATCCTCCATCTGCTCACGCTTTCCGCGTACCAACTTATCTAGATGAGCGGTGACTTGGCTGGTAAAGGTAAATGCGGCATGAGCTGGGTCTACAGCGGTGACCTCAAACCAGAAATCCTTAATAAAGGTCGAAAATACCGTGTTGTTGAAACCCTTATCGGACTGCAAGTTACGCACCGTGATGCTGGGGTACATCTCGGCTAGCGCTTGCTGCGCTGCACGAATTTCACGACCAGAATGAGCAAGCACAATGGTTTGCTCATTGTTCAAGATCGCAGCATCAAAGCGAGCTTTATTGGACTCCATGAAATAAGGAATGCTGTCGGTAAACTCAGACTGCTTAGACACATGGTGCATGTCCAGTTCAACCTTTTCTTTGAAGCTGTCCGCAGTAGGTGCATCAAAAGAGTTGGCGTAGAGCTGAATACCTGCGAACTGGTTAGCTTCAATATCCGAGAGGTGGATATTAGCGAAGTCAAGAATTTCCTGGTTGGAACGGTAATTGGTGGTCAAACGGTAGGTACCGAAAACACCAGATGCTTCCAGGGAGTTCAGAGCCTTAGGGTTAGCAGAACGGAACTCATACAAGGTCTGTGACGAGTCACCCACCAAGTACAGACTCGTATTGTGCTTTGCCGCAAAACGAAGTGCAAAGACGAACTCGAAGACCGAGTTGTCCTGCACCTCATCAATAATGAGGTACTTCGGCGATGCATGAGGCTCGATCAGCTTATCCAAGAGCAGGTAGCAGATGATGATTTCCAGCTCAAGAGAAGTCTGCTTGATCTGATCCAACACCGAGATGAACGCCTCGATATGGGATTCCATGAAGATGCTCAACGCTGTCAGGTTGGCGTTGCCACCCTGCGTCATGACCTTATAGAGCAGGTCACGGAGCTGAATCATGTAATCGGAGGTCACCATTTGATCGCCGTATTCAATATCAAGCGTATTGATAATGGTGTCGATGGTGGAGATCTCATGATCAGGGAAATTGTGTGCGTAAATCTCATGAACCATCTTGGAGATGGTCATAGAGGTCACCTTGTCATTTTTTGCTGTGATGTTATCGGCGGCAGCATTAGTAAAAGACAGCACAGCAATCTCTTCAGGGTTGGTGCCTGCAGCGCACAAGTACTCAATGCGTTCCAGAATCACGGTGGATTTACCGGTACCAGCACCGGCCTGAATAATCGCGAGAGGATTATCAGTGGTGATTGCTTCACGCTGCTGCGTGGAGAAGTGTGGCTGAATCTGGTAGCCAGAAGCAGCCACAACGTCCTTATCTGGTACAGGGAGCTGGGAGACAATGGAGTTGAGTGCATCCAGATTTGAGCTCAAGGTGAGCTGCATATTCTGTCGCACAAGGTACTGCACCATAGATTCATTCTTAATGGCGCTGACAGTCCAGAAAAGAGCAGAGTACGCGGTCAGTGGTACATCGTAGTGCTCCAAAATACGTAGCTGGCGAGACATCGGCAGCATAGACTTCTTGGAGATAGGTACCTCGCTGAGGTTGGTGGTGCCAGGGTTCATCTGTTCGGTAAACCACAAGATATTGTGGGCATTTTGCTTGATGACATCACTCACATGTGCGGTGATCTTGTTGCTGTTGATGAGCTTTGCCTGTGCAACAACGCGTTCGCACAGCTGATAGGACTTTTCAGACCATTCATTGAGCACAACCATATCGAGGGCAATGGGGGTTGGGGAGCTGGCAATATTGATGTGATTAGAGAGATATGAATCAAGGTTGTTGAGCATATCGACCAAGGTGGTGGCTGGGTCCCATGAGAAATCGACAAATGCGAAAGAGTTTACACTAGCGAAGCCAAAAGGATTGTGATCGAAAAGATCAGTGACAGCGCCAATACGCTTGATACTTGGGGTAGAAATAGGATTATCATCCCTATCAAGCACCTGGTTGCCCTGGTCATCAAGCAGAGTAGATCCATGATCTTGACCGGCAATAACGTGAACGGTGACGCGGTAATAGACATGAGTGGTGTTATCAGAGGCGGTGGTACCGTCATCGAGTACCGTCTTACCGGATCGTAGAGCGATAGTCTGCGGGGTAAAATCCACCCACAGGTTATATCCGTGGAAATGGTAATCACAGATGTCAGCGACATTAATCATCTGGTCCAGCTGCGGAATATCGAGTTGGTAGAGGTACGGCCAGGCAGCCAATTCCGAATCAGAGTTGTTGACATTATTGTTGCGACGCAGGGTAGAGACATGAAACGCGTTGCTGATGGACTCACTGAGAACAACAGCGGGGGTTGGATGGGTAAGGATGTAGCGGGTCTTAATACCCTTGTGATCTGCTGATTGTGGGGTGTAGACATCAGAGACTGGCTGGTAGGACAGATCTGGGTTGGTCGGGTGTACGTTCTTGTTGAGGCGACCGGTCCTACCACCTACGCCAGTAAGATCACGGTGGAAGAACTTTGCCGTGAGTCCTTTAGGCTTCAGAGCAGGGGCTTTACGCTTTTTCTTAGGTTTTTCAGCTGCTGCGTCTACACCTTCTTCTGTCGCGTTAGTGCTGATGGTGGCGTCGCCATCAAGGTCAGCATCAGCGTTAATAGCATCAAGTAAATCGGCGTCAGTGTCAGGGTTGTATTCGGTGGCAGTGCCGATGGTGGAGTCGTCGTCAGAATTGAGGTTATCAATGATAATTGGCATGAGAATGTGGCTTTCTTAAAAGTAGAAAAAGTGGAGGTGTGTTGAGGCAGGTTCTTTTATGCTGCAGCAGGGTAACGCGTTGAATTACCTGTCATGAGCACGGCGTTGAGGTAATCCTCGTACTCTTGCTCGCGGTAACCAGGGTTGCGTGGATCAAGTGAGGGGTTGTCGTAGCCGTCACGAGGTGGCTGCGGGATAGTTTGAAAATCGTACATGTGGGTGAGTTTTCTTTGGTCGTGGGAAATAACAGTGAGTAGGTGGGGTGGCTAACACCCCTTAACCAAAGAAAAATAAGGTCAAGGGGTGTTAGTGGTACTCGAAGTTGATAATGAGAGGGTCACTATCAGGCTCAATCCAGAAATTGAGACAGTTTTCTGAATATTTTTCGGCATTGTCGGTGAGTTGGGCACCGTATTCGTCGTAGCCACGATCCCAGAATCCGGCACCATGATGGTCACGGGTGAGTAGGAAATCATGGCCGTGGTGCTCCCAATCTGGGCATAGACCATCAACAATGAGCTTGTTCATTGTGGTGTAGTTGTCAAGGAAGAAGTCGAGACAGTCTTTAACAATGGCTTCATTGGTGCGGAGTTGATTCATGAGAATGTCGGTATAGGTTTCTTGACCTAAGAAGAACGCTTCATCAAGAAATATAGGTTCGTTATCTATTGTGACGGTGGCTGTGAAGATAGCAGCCTCGCAAAAACCGGTGATAAACGCAGCTTGGTCAGCAGTGAGTGTAGGTAGGGTGCCTGAGGTGCTGTTAGCAGTGGTATCAATCATGATGTACTCCTAAAAGGTTGGTCACATCAGCAAGGATGCGATGTGGTCTTCGATGGTGCGTGCAGCAGGACGTGCACCAAAATCTGAGATAAAGGTGGTTTCCACCAGCTGATCAAGAGTGTCTGAATCAATATCTGCAGGGATCTGTGCTGCGTAATGCGGGTGGCTAAGCAGCACGGCGTCACGGCGACGCTGGTAGAGATTGTCCAGAATCTCACGGTAGGTGCCTGCATCAATGCGGTTGAAGGCAAAGATATTCTGGAAACGGTTGAGCAGTTCAACAGGGAAATCCTTGGACATCAGTGACTTGAGGCGTTCCTGTGCACGCGGATCAGTTGCTGCTTGAGCAGAACCGAGGACACCTGAATTATCTGAATCGAATCCAAAGCTGTCACGACCGATTTTGTCGCGGGCTGCATTGGTGGTGGCAATGATAATGGCCTGAGAGAAATTCAATGTCGTGCCATTAGCCATCGCCATAGTGCCTGTATCAAGAGCTGCCATGAACAATTGCTGGAAATGAGGGTGAGACTTCTCAAATTCATCGAGCACAATCACCTGACGCGGATTAGAAATCAGCGGGTCGAGTGGTTTAGCACGCTTAGAATTAGAGCCGATATAGCCATCGGATGATCCGATAAGGCCAGTAATGGACTCAGGACTAATGTATTCGGGACCATTGATAATGATGGGATCGCCGCCATTAATGGCGCGAGAGAGAATACGCGCCATTTCTGTTTTACCCACACCAGATGAACCAGCAAACACCCAGCTCAATGGTTTGGTGCGAGGGAAAATACCAAGCTGTTCACGCTTGATAGCGGTGAGTACTGGCTCAATAATATGATCTTGACCAAACAACGTTTCGAGTTTGTCACGAGCATCATCAGTATTGATGGAGGCTGGCACTTGAGAGCCAAAGGCAAGTTTGCGAGCGGTGTTATGGATGTGCCTTTCTGACACAGGGAACTTGAGCGACGGCGCAATGACATGGTTGTTGATCAGACGCTGTTTCTCCATAGTTAGGGAAGCCAACGCCTTATCAAACAGCGTCAGTGCTGCATCAGGTTGTGCTGTATTGCCTGGGTTGAATTGCTGCGAGTAGGTGTAGACATAGCCCAGTACGTCGTCAGATACCGTGACAGCGTTGTTGAAATGTTTGAGGTAACCATCACGTGCAGCATGAAGAATAGTGAGCGTTTGATCTCGATCAAATTCATCGACATTTACTCTGCTAAAACGGCGTTTGAGGGCTGGATCATGATCGAAGTCACGAGCTTCCTGGGTGGTGGTGGCACCAATAACACGAAGGTCACCACGGGCAAGATAGGGTTTGAGAATCTGAGCAACTTTGGCTTGCGATCCACTGTGACTGGACTGATCACCAGCAATTTGGTGAATCTCGTCAATAAAGATAATGACTTTGTTACTCGGGTCGGTCGCATACTTGATGAGATCCAGAATGCGTTCTTCGAGCTGACCAACAACGCCAGCACCAGCAACAAGCTCTGCAATGGAGACATCAAGAATACGGTGGCCGACAAGCTGATCGGGAATAGATACGTCATCATTGGCAAGGCGGCGCGCAATATCTTCTGCGATACGGGATTTACCTGTACCGGCAGGCCCAACGAGTAGCGCATTGGGCTTATTTTTACTGATCAAAATAGCGAGAGTTTGATCAATAACATCATCGCGAAACAGGGCTGGTTCATCATCTTTATGACGTTCGTTAAGGTCGATGAAACGGGTCTCGTCATTGGGTGCGCTTTGCTGCTGCGGTTGCCCTGGAAAAGGGATCATAATGGCGCCCGGAGGGAGACCCTGCTGTGATGAGTGTGAGGTGGGGGCAGATGGCGGTTGAGCGGTGGGGTTAGCTGGTGCATTTTGCCTAGGATCGCTATCAGGGTCAGTGAAATCGTGAAAAGGCACGGTAGGGGGTTCTTTCTTGTAGTGGTTGGTGGTGTGTGGCAATCCGCGAGAGTTCACTGACCCTAGATGGATCAGCTGCTATTTTCCGTGTACGCCGAGTAGTCGGCTGTGGATATAGGGGTCGAAGTCAACCATTTCATTTGCGAAATGAGACATATCTCTTCGAACCATTGACCAGCTGCCGTAGTCAGGCAGGATTGGGACGTAGAAAATAGAACTTGGGTGGTCGATGTTTAAGCCGCGATTCGGCATGAATCCGAAGTCAGTTAACACAAGATTCATGCGTTCTTGGCGCTGCGGATTGATCTGGATGTAATCCCAAATCTGGTGATAGTCAGTACCGCCAGAGACCTTTGGGATGGCCGAAATAAGAGCTGCCAATTGCTGTGGTGTTTTACCCTTGGTCGGCAATAGTACTTCTTCGGAGAGCACGTGAGAGAAGGTGGAGAAATAGAGGTTGATGTCCAGTTTGGTGGCAAGCTGCATGAGCAGAACCACAGAGTTGCGGTAGCTTTCTTCACTAATCGAACCAGAAGTATCTACATAAACATGCAGGTCAGGGTAGAAGAGCTTGCTCTTAATGGTGCCAGGGACATTAGGGTTATCCGGGTGTCGGCGAGAAGCTCTGGTCAGAGACTTCTTCTGGTATTTCTGAGGGTTGTGCGATTGGCGTACGTGAGTGAGTTTGCGCAGAACCTCTGCGACAGAAAGCACGATAGTCTGTGGTGAGGGGAGTGCCTTGGAAAAGTCGTTTTCTTGTGAGGAACGCTTCTGCATGTTGTGGTGATCTTTTCGAGCACGCATGGCCTGCATTTGTGCTTGCATCCCGAGATGCTGAGCAGATTGCAGCTTGGAAATTGCATTTGGCGACATAATACGAATAGACCCTGTTAACGCCGCATTAATTTCCTTCCATTTCTTCTCAATGTCCTGGGAGGATGCATGAGCATGAGCTTCAGCATTAATAAACACAATGGTCTCCGGCATGATCCATTGAGCCACACTAAACGGTGCTAGTGCACAGGTGGGTGCATCATTGTTAGCACGAGCATCATCGTGATTGAGTTTCACCCAAGAATGCAGCAGGGAAACAAGTACGCGGGGGAATGAATAATCATCAGTTGTCTCTGCTTCATTTTTGCGTAAGAGAAACTCGGCGGTGAGATTATCAATGGAGATGTTACGCATTGATTGGAACCTATTAAAGGTGTTGTTGGAGATGAGTGATGCCGAGTGCAGTGTTGTTGCTTCGTTAATAAGGTAATCAACAAACTCAACGAATTCTGCGTTGTTAAGGAATACCGCACCGTAGGTATAAGGGAAAAACACTGAGGCAAGAGAAGCGAAAAATACCTCATAGGCTGTGTGAATGTCGTCAACAGTAATTGGGGCACTTGCAGTAACTGTCAGTGGATTGTTCATTTTTGCAGTGGTGGACAAGATGTCTTTAGCAGATGGGATAACGTCATTGGGCACGGTGTAAATAACGTTGTTTGCCGGTGCTGGTAGACGATTCGCTTTGAGCACTTGGGAGATAAAGAGTTGGTCAACAATGAATCGGCGATCAAAGCCAACATGGTTAGTAAGCTGCGAAAGTAGACCCATCATGTCACGGTTGTAGCCTTGATGATTTGCCAGCATTGAGTCTGGGGTAATCGCTAGAGCAAGATGTTGTGCTAGTGCTGCTGCATCAAGATCAACGGTTGATCCGTTTTCGGTGGCTGTGATAGTGACTGGGTGTTGCGGATTGATTGGATTGAACAGGTGGTTGGAGGCTAGTTTTTCTAGCACTGAGGTGTGTTCGTAACCATGTTCGTCGGTGGTGGCGTTACCGGTGAGTGGTGGTTCAATATCGAATGGGCTAAAAGTATGAGGCGCGTGATTTGCGACGCTGAAGGTAACCATGAGGGGATCGCTTTCAATTACTAGTGTCAAGAAGGGTAAGGGTGCGTGGACAGGATTTAGTGTCTACTCCACGCAGGTAGACAGATGACTACCTCAGCTGCCAAAGGTACTTAGGAAATTGCTTTAACTTTCCAAGAAGCCCAAGACAGCGGGACCGAGATTTCGAGTCAACGTTGTATCCTGTCTGGTCAAGGCGTGATAGTTTGCCGTTGGTACAGGACCGAGTGAAACAATTTTGCTGATTCTGTCTTTGGGCAGTTCATCAAGTACGCCTTCAGATGCAAGGTGAGCGATGATGCTTGGTGCAGCGTTGTTTACAGTGTCATGGAGGGCAAACAACAAGACATCGGCGCGGTCATTGAGACTGAGTGTGTGAACCTCTTGTTCCAGTACAGTATTGCTTGGTGCAGCAGCGAGTCGGTCGTAGACAAATGGTTTGATTGGACCACTAGGAGCTTGCGATGCGGAGCTCAGCAGATCATTGGTCATTTCGCTGAGGACTTCTGCGGTAAAAGCGGTATCGCCGGTGTGAGATTCGAGCGTAGCCTGCAGCAAGCTCATGGATCGAGCAAGACCATCCACCTTTTCTTGTAGAAGTAGACGAAGAAAGTCATCATCGGCGTTGTTGAGCCAGACGGACAAACCTTCGATAGTTCTAGGTGCGGTAAATTGAACCATGTCTTGGTCTGAACCGAGCACAGCGTTGAAGTCCATCATTTGCTTCGCATTGGTTGTATGGTCGTCATCATCATCGCCAGTGGTAATAAGAGCAGTAGCAGTAGTTGGCTTCATGAAGATGTATTCCGGGTATTTGGTCAGCACGGTACGGATGTACTTGTTGAGGCGGCCGCCCATGATGTTCATGAAGGTCTCTGCGGATGGCTTGACCTCATAGAGGGAGAACCTGGTCAGAGATGCTGAATCAAGGTGGGTGACATTACCGGTGAGGTTTCCGGTGACAGCAAGGCGGACATTGGGTGCTAGATCGGTGGTACCAACGCGACGCTCAGTAGAGATAGTCATCGAGGCAGAGGTGACATCCGAATCAGTTCGGTTAATCTCATCGAGAAGAATGACGACCGTTTCGTTTGGGTTTGCTAGTGCATAGTCATTTGCTTCGACGAAGGTCGCGTGCGGGAAAAACATCTGCTTCCACTTGCCATCGGCAGGGTCCTGCAGGGTGCGAGCGCCCGTGAGGTCACCCTTATCGGCAAGGGTGTTAACCGAGATACTGAAGACTTTGTAGCCTGCACGTTCGCCGATGCCGTAGATGAATGAGGTTTTACCGATACCTGGTTCACCAGCAAGAAACGGCACAATGCGGGTGTCTTTGAGATCAAGTTCAACGATGCGAGACAAAGTGTCGTCAAGGTAGAGAGACATAAGTTATGTAGTCCTTAAAAGTAAGTTGTTGAGTAATGAGAAGAGTGAGTGTCGCGCTGTTGTTTCAGCACAACAGATGCGTGTAGGTAGTGGCTATCTGAGCCAGGCCACAAGAGAACAACGTGCGATCCGCACCGCAACACGTGCCGGTGCGATCTCACATAATCCCCCGAACACAGCTTCGCTGTGTTGTCTTTTCACTGACGCTGCACCATGCAGCCACCGCCAGAAAAAATCAACCAACCTGACTGCCTGACAGGTCAGACCACAGGGGGAGAAAAAGAAACGCCTTTACTCGACGATGACGTAGGGGAGCGCATCAATGTCGATACTTGAGAGCAAATCGGGGTCGTCCTGATCGAGTTCAGCACGAAGCTGAGTGCGAGCGCTGGTGATTGTGCGTGCTGCGACCAGGTAAATAAGCGGTAAACGATTATGTTGGTCAGGGATGGTGAATTCGAATTCTTTAGCCATAATAAGTGTTCTTTCTTATGCGAGGTGTGTGGAGAAGAGAATGTGATTCACATTTCGTTGGGTCAAGAAAATAGTGTGGGTAGATATGACATAGACCTGCTCATAATGGGCGGAGAGCAGGTCTGGTTCTGCACGTGCACAGGTAGTGATGCTGGTACGGGCGGTCGATTGTGGTGAATCAAGTGAGTCATGGTGGGGTACTACATGATCTGTTCGACTTTGAGGATGATGGCTCGTGCTATGGCAATGACTGCACCCCAGCCACGGGCAGACTTATCGTCAGTCATGTGAATGATGTCGGAGTACACGCAGCGCTCACCGAGGATATGCGTCCCAGTAGGGGAATCAGTATCAAAGACAAGTGCAACGGTGTGCTCATCAATGTGGTGCATGACCAGTCCGGGTAGCAGGCCATAACCAGCACCGCCCAGTGCTGCGACAATGACATCAAAAACAGCTACATTGTCTTGCGCATAGCCAAACACATCGCCGATTTGGTCGAAATCATCGGGCACAAGTGCGTGCGGATTGTCCTTTTTGGTTAGTGACGTAGAGATGATGGCGTCGCTGCACTCACCAAGAACGTGTACTTCTTCGACATTAAGGATTTTTTGAGCGGGAATACGCTCAGTTGCGTTCCACACGTTGATGGCTGAGCACAGCGATGGTGCAGTGACCATGGTGACCAGGAGAGTGGTGTCGGGGTGGCTCCAGCTTTTTCGTGGAGTTGGCTGAGATCCAGTAGTGACTGTGGAGATGATGCGGAATTTCAACATGGCGAAAAACGCTCCGTTCAAGTGGTGAATAGGTAGTGATTAAAATGAGTACGGAAAGAATTAATTATAGTGATTATTTAATCCGTTGCTATACCTAGTAATTAACTATTACTTTATTGTGCAATTACCGGTCAAATCACATAAATAAACTCCGATATTTTAATCAGATAAATAATTACTAATAACAAGCTGATAGAAAATGTAAAAGTGCATGTAGCTCCTGTAATTGTTCGACAAAGTGTGCATATCAACAATTAGTTGGAAAAGTGTTGAATAATTTTGTTTCCCCGACATTTACAATGCTGTGCTACTTAATTTTCTACTGTTTGTTATGGGGCGGAATGCCCACTAACTATGAATGGTAGCGCGTTCCTTATGTTTAGAACAAGTGTTTTAATAATAAATCTAATTTTCACCTCCTAGAGGGGGTGTGGCTGGTGGGTTATAGATTTTAAAACTGTGTTCGGACACCGTGTTTTCTTGGGGTAGTGCACGGTAGTGATGTGGCGAATCTGCTGCGCTGGGCTGGGGTTGTGGTTGTTGGTGGACCACATGAGCTGAGGGGTTGTTGCTGTGTTGGTCTCTATTATGCCGGGAGGGTACGACACGGTAGTCGCCATTGTCGGGGTGTTCTCGCATGTCAAGGCAGGAAATAACCTGATACATCAGATACGGAACGCCAGATCGCTCCTCATCATGTTTGCTGCGGTGAGTGATCACGCGAGTAGCGACAGCGAACAGAAGTCTGATGATGTGATCGGAGTTGATGGGTTTGTCGAGACTGATCGTGGTGGGATGCATCCTCATAGTGGGGAGCAGTAGATTGATAATGACACCAATTTGGCTGAACTCGAACCGGGATGCATCATCATAGAAGTCCGCAAGTGTTTTCGAGTAATGTTCGGCAAATAATCGACAGGTCGAGTCGATGACTTCATCGTCGCGAATGCGCTCAGCATCGCTGAGATCTGGTGGCATCAGTGCATTGGGTGTGATGGTAAGTCCGGCACCGGTTTTTAAGTTGGGTGCAACAGTTTTAGCTAAGTCTGCAAAGACGTTTTCCCATGTAAGTGGTTGATCATTCAACCATGGCACAGCACTTGTGTTAGCAGATTCACTGTGATGGAGAACATGCTCTGGGATTGGTTGTCGGGTGAAGGTGATCCACTGTGAGGTAAGAATTTCGAACCAGCGCTTGGGGTGTTTGATACTGGGTTTGTTGTGTACGGCAGGAAACGCTGCAAAATTCTCTGGTATCGGCATAACGAGGTGATAGCCACGACCACTCATGGACACCTCTGTGTAAAAGGCGGTGGGGGAGAGCGTGAGTAGTGTGGCTGCGACCTCGGGGGGACAGGTTTTTTCAATATCTAAAATAAGACAGCCATCTTGGACAGCATCGAGATAAAACGCATTGTTGGCAGCGGTGGGAATCTGTGTACGCAGTTCATCCAGGGTAAGTAGGGAGGTTGCTGCGTCTTCAATGCGGGCACCATGAATAACGGGGCTACCGTAGGTGGCCGTGGTCAGCATCTGTTGGACATTGATGGGGCGTTTGTTGATGTCTGAGATTGTCCAGGCGCGACGGCGGCCCAAGTGATTGATAAGCGGGTTGTGATAAAACGCAGGAAACTGTGCCACCGGATCAAACGGTGAGTTATCAAGCGTGTGAAAAGGGTTGACCATAAGTGACCTGGGCTTTGTTGTTGGTAGGTTGACGAAAAGTGGTGGGCGAAAAGTGGGTCGAGGTGGGCACACAGACCGCGCCTCGACCCTGGTGAAAAAAGACCCCAAACCCTGCAAAATGCGAGTCTGGGGTCTAAGGGTTGTGCTGGTTGTTATGCCGGGTAGGTGATGCCCTGAGCTGGCTGCGCTGGCTGACTAGGTGCAGCTGGAAGATCCCATGGGGATGCTGGCTCGGTCATATCAACTACTGGCGCGACAGGCGCCTGAGCTACAGCGGGAGCAGCCTGAACTGCTGGTGCCTGTGGCACAGCACCCGGAGCATCGGTAAATGCAGAACCGGCTTGTGGTGCTGGTGGCTGAACTGGTTGTGCCGGTGTTTGTGGGGCTTGGGTAGGCATTGCCTGCTGTACTGCCGGAGTTGGCTGGTTGAGTGGAGCCTGTGGTGCAACTGGCTGACCTGCTGCAAGAGGATTACCGGCAGGAAGTGGTGCCTGATACTGCTGCTGTGCTGGCTGAGCAGGTGCCTGAGGCGCTGCCTGCTGGAACTGCGCAACTGGTGCCGGTGCAGGTTGTGCCTGTGGAGCTGACTGCTGGTACTGGGGCTGTGGGGCCTGGTACTGCTGAGGTGCAGCCGCTGGGGTTGCCTGCTGATACTGAGGCTGCGCCTGATATGGCTGATCAGGTGCGCTATATCCCTGGCCTGGAAGCGGGAGACCGGATGCATCGGTGGTGGACTGGTCTTGTCCTGCAGCGACCTCATTAGGAACGAGCTGAATAGTGTCCTTTGGCGGTGCGTTAAGTACGATTCCGAGGGCAGCGAGCTTATCTGCATTGTAACCAGGGGTGTAGTAACGAATGGGCTCCTGCAGGAACACGGCGTTGAGGCGGGAGCCGCGATTAACCTGTGTACGTGGCTTATAGAACTCGATGAGAATAATGACGTTGAGCCCTGCGTCGAGCTCACCTTCGAGACCTTCAAGCTGCTCATAAGTACCATCAGCATTGGTGGATGGCACCCAAACCTGTGGTAGACGGTTGCTCTTGTTGTCAATGGAGAATTTTGGACCCTCTTCAGGACGCTTCTTGCCGACAAAGATTCGCTGCTCAAGGAAGAGTTCTTCATTGGTCTTTTGTTGCGGGTTGCCGTAGATGATTTCAGGGTGGCTCAAAGTCAGGGAGGTGTAGTCGAATTCGATTGGGTGAAGCCTGTCGCGATTACGGTTTTCGCGCTCGGTACCAGTAATAAAGCTTGCGATGCGGGAGTAATTAACCCGACCTTTGATAAATACCTGAGTGCCTTCTTTGAGGCTTGATGCCTTGATCTTTTCGGCGACTGGTGCTGGCTGCACAGGTTGAGGGGTAACTGGGTAGGTCATGAGAGAAAAAGCCTTTCGAGAACTGGGTGTAGTGATTTCTGTTGCAGGTTTATGTAGACGAAACTTTAAAAAACCTATATGTTAATAGTAACAGAAATTAATAAGATACTAGAGTTTAATTTGTAGTATCCAGGGAACATTAAACGGGTAAAGGTAAAGGACAAACGAACATGGCGATTAAAGGCGCAATGCCGAAAAATCGAGTACCAGGTGTGGCAGCAGGTGCGTTTATTGCTGCTGCCGTTATTGCAGGTGGATCAGGCGTGACCTTTCTCGCCCAAGGCGGTGGTGATGTCAATACAGTGGCCGTCGTCGAGCCACAGGACGAGGTAAAAAATCAGGTCGTGACAGAAACCGAAATTGTCACGAAGGTTCACGATCCTTCTTCATCTGACGCCAGTGATGCTGACAGCAACACAGGCACCGCCGAAGGCGCAGACTCAGATCACAAAGAACCCCGTGAGCACGACAGTGCTCAAGAGCCAACGGCTCCGACCGACCCCACCTTGACCATTACCGGCAACGGTGACACACCAGTATCAGCACTTGATGCTGTCGCAGGACCTGCCCGTCCAGGTACGGTGCACGTCATTGAGAATGGCGAAACCTTGTCCTCTATTTCTCAGGACAGTGGTGTGCCGGTTGGGTTGATCATTGATCGCAACAAGCTTGTTGATCCAGACCTGATCTATGCAGGCACGCCATTGGCGATTCCGACTGAGCAGGAACTTGCTGCTGCGATACAGTAATGTAGTGGTAGAGGGTTAAAAAAACAGCCATTAACGTTATGTTGATGGCTGTTTTTTGTGCTTAGAGCGTCGCTGCTCTCATCAGAGGGATATTTTCTGGCTTGGGTATTACAGCCTGCAGTGCAATATGAGCTGGTGGAATATCCCAGACCAGGGATGCACAGGCGAGCAGGGTATTTTGATTGAGCTCAGGGATGATTTCACCAGGGTCATGATCGCGTCGATCAAGACTCCAAGCAGAGAAATTACCGAGATTCCAGCCGTAGAGATCTGCCTGCGAAACCAACCAGCGACGGATGGAGCTCAGCGAGCCAGTAATAGTGGTGGCGCGTTCTTTGTGGTCATGGGAGGGATTGGCGTGGAGGGTGAAGAGTATGACAAGTGGTTGGGTGGTCATAGTTGGTTCTCCTTTCAAAGCGTGTGTAGAAATGCACAACAGCCCAGCAACATGATGCTGCTGGGCTGTTGTGGCGTGCGAATTGGTGGTTTTGTTTAGAGGGATCAGAAACCAGGCTGTTGAGACTTTTTCTGGGCCTCACCTTTCTCTTTTTCTAGAGCCTCAAAATCTGCGTTAATGAGATCCGGGCTGAGTTGCAATCGTGTTGCGATCTGCTCAGCATCAAGACCTTCATTGAGCAATTGCCCAATAACTGCACGTCGTGCTGCATAGTATGTGCCGAGATTAGACATGGAAGTGCTGCTTTCTTTTCTTGACCTTGTGGTTGATGGTGGTGGGGAATGCCTTGGCTGCGTTGATGACACCCGCACGCGACATGCCGCTTAGTCGGGAGATGACTGCCGGCGTAAGGCCGTGATAGAGCAGTGCACGGACAGCGGTGCCGCGTAGTTGCATAGTGGTGCGACGTTTCTTGATAAACCTCACTACATCACCCATTGTTGTGGCGGGGTTAACGCCTAAATCAGTAGGGGAATCAGCCGGAGTAGCACTGAGAATCCGATGTATCTGATTGGTGGTTAAACCAAGTACGTCTGCGATATTTTTTGGATCAACACCACGACGGGCAACAACAAGCAACATGGCGTTGCGCTGTGCCAAGAAGTCTTGATGCCGAGTATTAAGGTCATGCAGTGTGCGGGCGTAGAGTCCAATTTCAGGGACGGTCACTGAGCGATCGAGCTTGATCGAGAACGCCGGATCAAGCGTGGCAATTTGTTCCAGGGCCCACTCAAAAGGGTGGGTGTTTTGATGAGGTAACTCGTGCTTATATGGCTGCGTGATGACAAGGGTGTCATAGATATAAGCATTGCTTCGATTTTCATCGGTGATGACGGCGCCCGCCTTGAGATCAAAGGCCCTGATCGGCACAGCATGTGTTGGCGCTGGGTCAGTGCGCTGTAGTGCTGGAAAAGCGTCCCTCCACCCCAGGTGTGCGATGAGTTTTGCAGCCTCGTGGAAAATATCGCGAGTCATTAGGATGCCTTGCGGTTGGTCACGTAGGTGCGCATGGTGACAGTGGACCAATTCTCGGTGCCAACTTGACGAGCATTCTCCATAGACTGCGCTAGAGCGTCGATCTCATCACCAGGAATGATGACCCCTAGGGTGCGAGATAGGGTCACCAGTGCGTGCAGCTGGGTAAGGTGCCAGGACGCGATGCGCTTGTGGCTAGCTTCTTGCGATGGCTGAGGGCTAACAATGGCGTACCAGCGGGCAGCAAGCTCATAGCGATGAGCCGATGCCTTATTCAGTGCCATGTTGTAGAGCAACCCAAGTCGGATGTTATCGGTGGTGAACTCGTCATTGGATGCGGAGGTTGCGCTATTGAACCACAGCTTGTCGGGGAGCTGTGAAATCTCATTGTCACGGAGCTGTTCGATACCGCCACGTGCATCAATGGTGGCTTTTACCTCGGTTGGGCCGTCTGCAACACAATTGCGGACAAATGTGGTCTGCGCGCCGTTAAGGGAATTTTTGGACTTAAGGGGTGATGAGGTGGTCATGTAGTGACTGCTTTCTTGGTTGTGTGTGGTTCTAAGAGATAGTGGGGTTGAGATAGCGCTGTACGCCGGCTGATTTCCATGAAGCGATGCGGTTTAGTCGAGCACGGTTCATGGACATGCTGAGATCGTTGATGACTGCACGAGACAACGGGTTGTCGAAGTGAATACCATCTCGCTGTGTTTGCTCGTGGAGTTCACGGATGTGTTTGCGATGTCTAGCTGCGACGCTGCGGTAGTAGGTTGATTTAGCCGCATTGTCATAGATGAGCTGCTGTACCCTGGATAGACCCATGGCAGCGCGGCGTGCACAGTCGTGGTAGGCCAGCTCAACGAGCACTGCAAACTGAGGATCAGAGTCAATGAAATCTGCTGCTTCGTCATCTGCGCTGGTCACAGTGGTGCCGAAGAGCGCGTTAATAAGATCAAGCACATCGGTATTAGTGAGCTTGCGAAGATCGGTATCTAGCTTGTAGCCGACTGTGTGCATCTGACCTTTAAGAAAAAGTAACTGCACTTCTTTGAGGTCATTGCATGAGATGAGCGGAATTTTCCGCTTGAGAGTCTGCATCATTATTAGGCAGCCTCAGTCTGAATGGTTGGATGCACAGCACGTGCGATTTTCTTGTCAATTTCGCTGATGCGTCGGGTGAGCTGTTCGCGTTCAGCTCGAAGAGCAGCAATATCAATGCTCGGCGGTGCAGTGATAACAATAGGATTAAATCGCGGGGGAATAGTCGAAACAGCATCTACAGGGAATTCCTGCACATGGATAACAACGGGTTGAGCCTTCACACCCATGATGAGGGGGTACTGGGGTGATCCTGCTGCTTCTGGGAAATTGCCACTGATGATGCGGACATTATCACCCAACCACACCGAGTAATTTCTGCGTAAACGGCTCAGAAGTGTAACACCAGCGATGGTGAGTGTGTGTTTGTTGAGCACTGCCTCTGGGGTCACAGTGAGCTGCACCGTGCATAGCTCGGGTGTGGTGAATTCATCCCAGCCGTAGACATCCTTGAGTGCGCGTCTCACCGGTTGTTCTTTATCGGGGCTGAAATGCCAGGTCTTCGTTTCGGGTGACCAGAGACCGTTGAGCTTTCGAGCGCGGGCGGCAAAAGCCTTTGAGTAGGGGCTATGGACATGGAGCCGGCCTTGATGCTCGGCGATGCGAATAAGCACTTTAAAAGTCACTTTCTTTTCTCTAATTAAATTACAATAATAACGTATTAGTTTGTTTCTTGAGATGATTTATTTTTCTCAAGTGCGGTGCATCACTGCCGGCGTGTGCCTATGCTGGTGGTATCCGCGGATTGACTGTGCTTTAACTGGTCGTCTGTGTAGCTACAGTGTGCGTGAGCGTACTTGCGCGCGTTTGAGCGTAGACGTGGGAGCCCTACCAGGTCCCACTATGGTGTGCGCACGCTGCGACTAAAAAATGACATGACTTTATTATTGTTTTTGTCGAAGTGGTGTCGTTATTTAGGTTATTAAACAGTTTCGCTGTAGGTATTGGTGTCGTAGTTAAAAGTAGATATGCGACAGTACTTTTCATTAAGCCTAAGAAAATTCCTTTAATTGACACTTAATTGACCAATAAGAGTCGATTAGATTGCATTATTAGGTAATTTAGTGATTTAATGGAGAATAAGAGCAACTAGTGAAGAAAAGGCTTGATGAAAGAAGTTTTTTATCTAGCTAGATGTTCAATCACGAGCTTTAAGAAAGTATGTCAATAACTTTGACATAACCTAAACACAATAAATTATGTAGTATTATGTGACACTAAGTTATTACATTTATTACATGATTGGTTAGGACTATGGACATGGCCATTATTCAGTCGGTCGAATACACATCTGATGTCTCACATGAGCGCATCACCAATGTCGTCTCTGTAGGCGTGGTCTACGAGGGTAAACAGTATGTAGTGGACCTTAATGGTGACGACATTGATACTGAGCTCGATATGATCACGCTCAAAGAAGTCATCAAGATTGGTCGTGAGGAATCTGCACGCCAGATCCGTCGTGGATCTGTAGATGCAGAGCTGCACCGTAAGGCGCGTTTGTGGGCTATTGACAATGACATGGCCGTTGGTCAACGTGGTATCGTGCCACAGGAAATCATCGACGCGTACAAAGAGTACTGCGAAAAAGAAGGCATTCCTTTCGAATAAGAGCCCTGTGGAGAATTGTTGAACGGCACTAGAGGTAAATATCGAGACAGCACATTAATTCATGATCGCCCCCGCTGAGATTGTTGCTCAGTGGGGGTTTACGCTATGCCGGAGGCGCCTTAGGATGCTGGTGGTTCTTCATAGGTAATGGCAAGCCTCAATTTCTGTGCAATATCGTGCTCAAGAGTGGCACCGGCGCTACTCTGCCATCCCTGAAGCATGTGGACAGCATCAGCCTTGAGCAGCTTTTCGATACCGAGACGCAAGTAGTGGTCGTATTTGTGCTCAGCGTTCTCAGGCAATGGTGCAGTGAGCTGGGATTCATATTCGTCTTCAGCGGGGGAGAGTACGGTGTAGCCAGCTGCACGGAACTTATTAGCCGCTGCATGGAAGGTGGGGTAGTTGTATTCAGGGATACCTGTCATGGGTCCTGCGAGATACATGGCGATCTGAGTCATGGCGGTTGTCCTTAATTATTAGGCGGGATGAGGTCGCCGCGTTTCACGTCGCCCTCGATATAGGTAAACGATTCCTTGGTGTATTTATGTGTCATGACGTAGTAGTACTCGGCGCGGTAGTCAGTCATGCGCCAATCACAGTTAATGAGTACGTCGGCTAAGCCGTTGTCTCCGCCAGAGCCTGAGAAGAAGGCTGAGTTGGTGTCAAAGGTGACAACGCCGTAGCGATTACGGTCATGAACAATGGCGGTGTAGGCAGGATCAAGCAAAATGTCACGCAGTGCTGCGAAGGTCTCTGGGCGCTGCGTGCCGAGGCGATCGAGTTGGTGGTCGATCTGCTGCCAAAACCCCTTGGGGATCGGTGTTTGTGGGGCGTCGTGGTCTGACATGGTAAAGGTGTCACTTTCTTAGGGGATAAGACACACCCCAACCGGCACGATCATGCTGATTGGGGTGTGTTTGTGGTGTTGTAGGTGGTGCTGATTAGCTATAACGGTGCGATCGTGCCGGTCTTAGACTGGATCACGGCGCACGGCGTCGATGAGACGTTGCTGTCTATTTGCTTTACCGGCCAGAATCGCCGGCATATTCGCATCATAAGTATCAGCGGTAATAATGCGGTGAATGGTCACGGGATTCTTTTGACCAATGCGATGTAGACGAGCATTCGCTTGCATATAATGCTCGTTATTATCGGGCAGGTTGTACCACACCAAGCGATGCCCGCCGTGCTGGAAATTCAAGCCGTGACCAGCAGACGCAGGCTGCAAAAGTAAGACCGGAATGCGTCCCGCATTCCAACGGCTCAGCATGTCAGGCGACCCGTCAAAAACCTCCACACCCTGCACACCCGCCTGCGCCAGGTAATGAAGCAGGATTTCTTTGTCAGAGATAAAGCGATAGGCGACAAGCGTTGGGGTGGGTGTGTACACCTGTTTTCCGGTCTCGTCCTGGTCGATATTGACAGGTTCACCGCCGAGTGCAGGGTTGCATAAAATCTCAATGACTTTTCGCACCTTGTGCAGGTGCACAATCATGGTGGGGCGAGAGGTAATAGTGGTCATGGCGGTGTTGGTAGCGTCGATAACATCACGTGCAGTGCTGGCATCCAGGTCTTGGGACTGCGCAGAATCTTCTGGATCGACATAGACAGCACCACCTGCGTATTGCAGCAGTTTCATGCGCAGAGTCGCTGCGTGAACAGCAGAGATAACAACTAAGGTGCCAAGATCTTCTTGGCGCTGTACTGGCAGATCATCAAAATGATCAAGTTCAGCTGTGGTCACAGGCGCGATGGCGCGACCATTGGTGTCCTGGGTTTGTTGTATTGCCTGAAGCAGTCCAGCGGGGATGGCAGGGTTTGTTGGCTGTGATGACGCAGGTGGGGTCGTTGTCGCTGAATCAGCAGCGTCAGTGTCATCAGCGCCTTCGCCACCCTCATTCTCTTCAGCCATATCGAGCAATGCAGCAAGCACCGCGTCCTTTTTGAAGAGCTCGTAGTCGCGGTGCTCATCGTCGCTCATGTGTACCTCGTGATCAACAAAATGCAGCGGTGGCAGCTTAATATCCGTGTTGACGGCAGACATGACCAGGTGGCTAATAGTGCGGTACACCTCTGCTTCAGCCTGCTTGTTAGCCGGCTTCCAGCGACGCACTTGTTTATCGGTAATAATGTCGGGCGCACACCATCTGGCTCGGAATACGTCGATGTTGTCACCCAGGCTGGCACCATAATCTAGCACTGCGACTTGGGCGTAAATGGAGTCGAACTTGTTGGCGCTGGGGGTTCCGGTGAGCAGAATTAGTCTGCCGATATAGGGTCGCACAGAAAAGAGCGCTCTAGTGCGCTTGGAGGATATATCAGAGATTGTCTGTGACTCATCAATAATGACTGTCCAAAACGGCCACCTATCACCAAAGTAATTGACAATATCTTCGAGCAGATTAATGGTGATGTAATACAGCGTTGGTGGTGTGGTCGCTGTTTCCTCATAGAGTTTGAGGCGTTTGGCGCGGGTGAGTTTGGTGCCGCGCTCATTGGTGATCAGCGAGATTGCGTTAACAGGGATATTCCACTTGCGAACCTCTTCGGGCCAGGTGAGTCGAGAGATATTTAGAGGCGCGACAACCAGAATGTGTCCAGGTGGCTGGATATAGGTCAATGCGGAGAGGGTAGTGAGTGTTTTGCCGCCACCCATGGTGAGGAAAATGCCGGAATAGGGGCGGTCAATAATAAATTGACGAACGACTTTTTGAAAAGGTTCAAGGGTGTTTTCGATGACGACATCCCAGGGCTCAGAATGAGTGTCTGCGCTGAGCTCAGGTGTTGTGCCAGGTTGGGTTGTTGAGGTCATAGCAGTAGTCTCCTATGCTGCACAAAGAGGGGATTAATACATATAAGTATATTTTAAAAAGGATGAAAAAGAACCCCTCTGGGGCGTGTGGCCGGGGAGGGGTTCTATGTGTCGTGTTTTAAGTTAGGCGCAGCCCTTATTGGGCTGCCGGTGGGGAAAGTCTTGGACAAGTATACCTTAACGGTGTTTGTCGCAATCACAGGGCTTGAAGAATCCATAAGCGATCATCAAGCCTACAGGGAGAATAAACACCATGACATACCAGTCAAACCCGCGCTGTGTGATCAGTGAGTACACCGCGATGGATAAAACGATAGGTAGGATAAAGAGTGCAGTGCTCCACACCTTGTGCCAAATATCGACCAAAGGATCTTCCTCATAAGGGCACGCTTTGCGCATATTGGCTTGGTAGAACCCGATAATGAGGATCATGAGGCTGATGTAGATGGTGATGGTGTAGACCCAGCTGATCTTAAAATCGAAACCGTCAATGGTGTAGGTGGTTCGATAAAACCATGGTGGCGTGGTCATCAGGCTCGCAAAGATCGCGTAGACAGGCGGAGCGATGATGTAGGGAACATCGTGACGAGTGATCATGATGACCAGCTCTCCTTTTCTTTTAAGAGTTGTTAATAAATTAAGTTTCTTGAATGAAATCGTTTGAAGCATAGCAAGCACCCCGGACATACGCCCGCAAGGAACCCCACACTTCACCCTCCTCTCCGGTTGCGTGTTTCACGCAACACCCTTAATTAAGACAACCACCCATGAGAGGCTATTAAACCTGCTCGTAGGTGGTTGTTGATGTAAAAATCTGTGTAAAAAATGTCAATTTATAGTGCTGGAACAGCGCTATATGTGTTCGCTTTTGTGTTTGAATTAAACAGGTCAAAGCGCTCGGGAACAGGTATCTTAGTGCTGAGAAACGTGAGCTCTAAGAGTGATTCCACAGTGTGATAGTTGTGTCGGAAATGAGTTACGTCGATGTCTCTCGCATCGACGACGAACACTAATGCGCCATGATTTATAAGTCTGTTCATGACCTCCTTTTGGCGAGTACGCGGGTGTGTTCCTGGACGCTTGAGTTCCACATAGACGGTTAATGGTTGTCCTGCTGCGTTAATACCCTGCAGGATGCGATCAGGCACGCCGGTGACACTTGAGGTGAACTTTAAGTACATGATGTTGTGTACTGCACAAGCATCCTGTAAGGCTTGTTCGATGACTGTCTCTAAAGGTCGAACAGGTGCGTGTTTTGTGGTGGTGGACGTGGTGGTAGACATGACAAAAACCCCTTGATGTAAAAGCGTTGGTAGTACTGAATTTTACCAGCTTTACCAGGTCTTTTAGGTCATCAAGGGGTCTACCCAGCGGTAGTTAAGCCGGGATAATGTTGTGCCAGGACTTGTTGTAGGACGAGATCGCCATGTCAATGTAGGCATCCTGGTCAATAGCGCCCAGTAATGCATTAATCACATCGTCGTTGGGGTTATGCCAAATGGTTTGGTTAAAGACCACGACAGGCAGTGCTGGGTCTTGGCCAGTGTGCTTGGTGACCTTGAGATCCTTTTCATGGCGCAGCGATTCCACATCAGCTCCTGCAATTTCTAGTACATGCTTGGCTACTGGGTCAGCGTTGGTGGAGGCCAGGCCCTTCTTTCTACGTGAATCAGCAGAAGCCGGTGATATGGATGCAGCTTTTGCTGCGGCGATGAGCACGGGGTTGGCGCCAATAACATCAAAGACAGCCTGCTGCGTATCTTGTCGCACATGGAATGTACGCGTGTAATACTGCAGCAAAGAGGGCACGCGCTTATCCACAGTGGATTGAGTCGGCATGACCTCGGCCTTATTACCATAAGCATCAAAGCTCAAGGTTGGTGTCGCAATAGTGCTGGTATCTGTTGCAGGGTGGGTTTCTTCTCCTTCTGTTGCAGGGATATAGGGGACAGAGAATAGGAAGGTATTAGAACCGCGTGAAGAGGCCAAAATGTTTTGGTAAAACGACAGCAGCTTTTTCGGCTCGAATTCCTTGTGCATAGTGGCGACAATCTTCGAGACTTCGTGGCGGTTCATGGGTTGATCAAGAGCCAGCGGTACACCCTCAAGCTCAGGTGTTTCTGGAATCTCTGGCACAGTGTTGTTGACGACGAGCTGGAAATACTTCACCAGCACATGGTCAACAAAGGCCGGGTGATCTAGTGAGTTCCGAGAGTTGGGTCCATCCCAACACGCCAAGTCACCGGCCGCATTGATGTAGCCATTGCCGAGAAATTCGGCACGTGAGTTGGAATCCTTGGAGACAATATCCAGTTCTTCAGGCTCAATTTGCACACCGATGGCTGTAGCGTGTTCATCAAGAACGCGCTGGTTAGTCCCCATATCGAGTACGGAATACAGGCCATCAGTGTTAGTGGAAATAATCGTTGCACCAGCCAGTGATTGAGCTTGCCCAATTCTCCAAGAAAATAGCTGCCCAATAATCCTCATGGCAATAACGCGATTGTTCATGAGGATCGGGGTGTCGTGACCAGCATCAGCAGCACCGGTGGCCGAGTTAAGAATCAACTTGGTACCTTCGCGCAAAATCCCTAGACGTTGCTTTGTTTCTTCATCAATGGAGGGGTCTTTGCGCTGTGCGCCATAGATCTCTTTTTGTTCGTAGATTTCACGGTAGCGGTCACGAGGGCGCCCGGTTTTCTCATCAATACCTAAGTCAGCATTGGTAAATGCAGCCATATTGGTGAGCAAGAGCGGATAGTAACTGCTAAAGTCCTCGTGAATAGCAGTACCCACAGAGGTGTAGTTGTACTTCTTCTCAAGCGAGGAACCACCAGATTTTGCTACGGGAAACAGCTGTGGTGTTTTGGGTTCGCTACGCCAGTACGCCACGTTGTCTCGGAGTGGGTAGGACGCAGATGCCAATACAGATTTGTGTTTTACGGTCATTGATTCACCTGTTGGTAAAATAACCTCAACCGGTTTGTTGCGAATCCACCATGCTGCTTGAGCGACAAACTCCCACTCATAGGTGACCCCGGTTTCGGGGTTGTATAACTGAGGCGACTTAGCGATGAGTTTTTGATCGCTAAGTACATTCTTTGCCCAGGCGAGTGCGTCTTGTGCAATCTGGTAGT
The DNA here is from genome assembly GCF_000011325.1 of Corynebacterium glutamicum ATCC 13032. Taxonomy (NCBI): domain Bacteria; kingdom Bacillati; phylum Actinomycetota; class Actinomycetes; order Mycobacteriales; family Corynebacteriaceae; genus Corynebacterium; species Corynebacterium glutamicum. Next base: position 1,840,380 of record NC_003450.3, on the reverse strand, counting down.
CCGCCGATTCAGGTTCGGCTTGGTGGGCTGCGTAGAGAGCCGCTAATGTCGCATCAAGAATGGCGAAGAATTCACGGGTTGCCACTGTGTGTAGATCTTGATCATGGTCAAAACGATCTTCGTTGTATTCCGCACCGTGAATACCTCCTGTGGAGAAGTTAGCAAAGCCACGAGTAGGTGAACCATCTGCACGGAAATACGGCAGGGTGGTTGGGCGCTTGCTCACAGCAGCGACTGAGGTGATCTTGTTGAATTTCTCTGCGGATGCAGGGGTGAGCGGTGGGTAGATCACTGTGAGATGCGGATGGGTCACCGCTGGGTCAGCGTCATTGAAGCGGCGTTGAATGGGTCCCCAGGCACGGTAAAATGCCTGAATATAGTGCAGCTGCTTGCGCATAGCATCCACCATCTCATGATGATTCGGAGATGAGATCTCTAAACCTCGATCAAGTACACCGCGAATATCATCACAGAGTGCAACCAGATCGTCAAAGCTCGATACTGCGCGAGGGGTCATATCCGTAGCATCGTTGATGTAGCTGCGATCCTTGGGGAAGATCTGCTCAAAACGTGTACGTACATCATAGAGCGCATACCCAGCTGCATCGAATGCGACAACCTGGTTGAGATAAGCACGTAATTGGTTAATCTGGGTATCAATAGCCTCATTGTGACTGTTGAAGTTGCGACCCTCAATATCAGCGTAAAAAGCAAAGACCTCATCAAAGGCAGCACGTGCTTCCGGGTCGGTGATGTTGTCATAGAAGAACTTCTTTGACTCATCAAGCACGTTGACTTGTTTTTGACCTGTTGCTTCGGCGACTGCTGCATCCGGGTACAAGTAAGACACCACCGGCATGTCGCCAATCGCATCAGGGACATCGCGGAGTGGGCGATATGGCGCCAAAATACGCGCTGCGAACTGAGCTGATGAGGTATTAATCGTTAGGCGATCTTTACGCATCTGCGTGGATGGCTGACGGAAAGTACCATCATGATCAAAAACAGTCTCTGGGTAGGTGCTCAGTAGACCTGCCCGCAGATCGAAAGAGCCGGAGTACACCGGGTCCTCAGCGAGCAGTCTGGTGCCCACCACGTCTGAGACGTTGTAGGCAATGAGATCAAGTACATCCTCGTTAGTATCAACATGGGCATCATCACCAGAGAGACGATCAGATTCGAGAATCTGGTGACCGAGGAGACCAAGCAGGCGCTTGAGTCCAACAAAGAGCTGTTTTTCATTGAGGCGTTGAATATCAATGTGGCGACCCGATTTGAGCATGGCGTTGCGGAAACCCGATGCAGCTCTGAGTCCAGCACCGCTGTCGCGATCCCAGAGATACTTTGGCATGTTTTTGATGAACTCAGGGCTAAAGAGCTTGTCGTTATGCGCACGAAGTTCCTGTGCGGTGATCACCGGGAAATACGTCGGTGTACTTCCGATATTTGAGGTCAACATTGCGAAGTACAGGCTGAGCAAGGTGGTGTCATAGTTGATCGAGTTGAAGCCAGCAGTAAAAGGGTGAGCGCTTGTTGGATCATAATTCACATCGAAGTCCCTGGTGACCAAGGTTGCCTCGGCAAACTGCTTGGCGAGATGGTTGTGGCTCTGGTGCTCAGGTACCTCTCCGCGCACACTAATACCCCCGAGTAGCCGGGCAAGCAGCACGTTAGACTGCCAGCGTCGGTTGGCGTTGGTGTCACCGAGATTGTGGAGGGCTACATCTGCGGTTGTAATGGGTGAGCCTTTAATTTCTGCGAACGCAGGGTTTTGCTCAATGATGGCAGCCATAACAGCATCGCTGCGCGTTTGATCGAAATAATCCATTGAGTGCGGCAGCACCGTGATCTGAGGGCTGGTTGTGTGATCGAGCAGGTAAAAGACATCGACGTGGTGGGACAGAGAATCGTAGGTTGCTACCGTGAAAATATTGTGGAGCGACTCAATATCGAAAAAGATGATGCGAGCGTCATCCATGGTGATCGGATCAATAGATGTTTTGGTGCCGGGGTAGATGGTTGGAGCGGACATGATAAATCTTTCTTGTGGTTGTTAAGGGGTGGGTGGTGTGGGGTTGAGCGGCGCTGCAGGGGGAGTAGCAGGTGTTGTTAGAGGTTTGCGGAGCAGTCCTCGATAATTAGCCTTGAGTGGTAGAGGGAGCCCCTTGTTGACGTGACCTTTAGGTACAGTGGCGTTTTGCCACTCGGTGAGGTCATAATCAATGACTAATGGCTCAGGAACGGCCATATCGCCACCGGGACGCTGTGCTGTCAGCGGATACTCCCACTGACCGCTATCAACGGCGATGGTGGTGATTTTTTGAATGAAGCTGCGTTTGCCGAGCACAGACCCGGATGGGCTGTCACGGTCAAACCACTTGCGATAAAACTCGTAGAGGAATTGCAGGGGAAGAAGATCCCAGACAAATTGATCGCTGAATTCATTCCAGAATGCGCGCACAGGATCGACAAACTCTTTGTATTCATCCAGCACAGCGAGAGCTGCAGCAGGGGTGGAGAGATTGTCGTAGTTCATATGCAGTACGCGGTGCAGTACATATTCGAGGACATCAGTGCGCGACATGTAGTCGTCTTTGATGTACTTGCGCTCGGCACCGGTGAAGCTTTTCTCAAACGGCACAAAGAGTTGGCGCCTGAAAAATGACTCCGACTGGTCTTTGACCTTGGGGAAGCCGTTAATACACTGCACCATAAAGCCATAAAACTGATAGCTGAGCATGGTTTTGTGCTTGCGGTTAATGGAGATGACGTCATTGGTGACAATCGCTTTAAGGTTTGCTGACTTTTCTAAGAAGGCGCCGACATCGTTCTCATCAACAAGGATTGCTTGTGCACGAGTCAGTGATTCAAGGTGGAACTCTTTAGAGAAGTCCGAGAGCTGGATACTGGTATAGGCCTCTGCGCCCAAGATGTTGCGCATGAGCTCAACGAGCGTGCCTTTACCGTTGTTGCCGGCCTCTGAGTAGAACCAGGCAGACTTGTTCCAGGACACATAGGGGCGCACGATAGCGCCGATAATCTCCCACAGCAGGTTAACGACTTCAGGGTCATCGGAGAGATCGTTCATCCATGATTCAACATCCCAGACAGAGCCATCCTGGGGATGAGTGATGACAGGGTTTTGTGCATTTGGGTTGTAGTTCACTGCAGATTTAGCAAGAAAGACAAACTCTTGAGAAAACGGTTCTAGTTGTTTAGTCGAGTAATTAAAGATGCCGTTTTTCACGGGAATCAAGTCACGCTGCTTGTGGCGGACTTTACGAGGTGCAGCATCTGAGAGTGCCATCTGCAGTTCTCTAAACTGCGCTGAGGTGAGGTCAGGGCAGTATTCACGGGCTACGCGGCGTATTTCAGCCTCTGAGGTGCGATAGATCCCGTAATGCTCGCTGCGTGGGTTGGGGTCGTAAATAGCCAACATATCGCTGTCAGGATCAGAGTTATGCGATGGCGCGATGTTGATAATCACATGCAGTCTGCGCATAAGGACAGCGACATGGGAGAAATCGAGCTTAAAGATAGGTGTGTAACGCACCGCAGCATTGGCATCTTGGGCACGTGTGTTTTCTCTGGCAATAGCAACGTTAATGGAGTTGACCACTTGATCAGCAATGTCTTCGCTGGACATGGTGACAACATCTGGGCCTAGTCGATTAATGCAGTCATCAATGGCAGTACGCGCAATCATGTTCACCTGCTTAATGATGGTGAATTTCTTCTTGGGTTGCTGGTTGGGGTCAGAAGTACCGGATGCGGCTGAATCGACTGTAGGGGAGGTTGCTGGGTCGTGGCTGTCTGTGGTGTCAGACATAAGGTGAACATCCTTTACTTTTATTTTCGATTGTGCGGTGTAAGTGGGTGGCATCCACACAGCCGGGGTCGGTGAAAAAAGCACGAAGTGAGTTGCTTTTTCTTGTGCACTGTGGGTGAACAACGGTGCGGGTGGCCGTGGAGCCGAAGTACTTAATTACTTACTTTCTTTAATCAGAATATAACGAAGTTTCAATTTAAACAAGCTTAGTAATAAAGAAACTCAACGGTTTATTAAGACGCATTTAGCGCACAGTTGCACGTGCACACATATGCGCGTGGTGGGTAGGGGAGTGCTGCTGCACGTGATCGAGCGTTACGAACCATAACTGTGTGCGTAATGGAGTGAGGGGAGTGTTTTAGAGGCTGCAGGTGCACGCCGACTGATAGGTTTAGTCAATTTAAAGGGTGCTGCGGTGGGGTCGATTTATGGGACGGAAATTCCACATAATGAGATGAACGCTAAAAAACCGTAAAAACGTGAATTTAATTCGAGCGTAACGTTACGTATCGTTACGTTCCGTTACACAGTGTTACAGCACTAAAGATGCACGTCAAAGACCCTTTTATTATATTAAAGTTAATTCTTAAAATAATATAAGCGTTACATCAAAGTTACATGAAAAACACACTGTGAACTGCATGAATGTAAAAGTGTAACGTTGTAACGATACTGTGCATGTTTTCTATACGCGCGGGAGTAGCTCATACAGGGTTATCTTATTTACCTATCATCACCACTGTGCGGAGTGGCAGTGCTCATGTGCACGCTTATGTGGTCGTAGGTAGTAAAACGACATGACATGACGCGCATATGTGCTTTTATGCACTTATGTGTCCTATATCATGTTTATATGTTTTCTCTCTTTCTCTTCTGTCTATATTAAAGTTGCAAAAGTATCGTTACAACGTTACAAACCACAATTTTAGAACTATAGAAGCAGGTTAAAGCGTACTTTTAGGTGTAACTTTAGCTTTTTCGTATCGTTACACCGTAGCGCTACAGATTCACCTTTACAGCAGCTCAAGGCATGTTTTTGAGGTGTAACGATACGTAACGTTTGTAACGTTACGTTCATAATTAAATTCATATATATGGCTGTTATGCACACATTTGTTCTATTTCAATAATCAAGTAGTTACTGTGTTCATTAATTGAAACTTATGGGAATTTTTAGTTTCTGCGTGATCTAAAAAGTTTGCGTACACTTTATGGCCCATAAAAATGGTTTCGGGCATGGGTGCGACAGGATATGGATAATTCTTCTTAGTGAGTAAGTAATTGACTTTGAAATAGATTTATAAACTAGTTGCATTGTCTTTAAAGTTTGTCTATACTGAAAAGTGAGTTAAACATTTACTGCTGCCCTGTCCAGGACCGCGATCAGTTTTCCTTTACTTGCCTGGTGTGCAGATAGTCCGGCAGGGATGGTGAACAGTAGGAATCTTTAACGGAGCGAGAAGAGTGTAGAGCCATTGGGAGTAGTGACCCAGTGGCTCTACTTTTTGTCTTTTTCTGGAATGTAGGAGAACTACCTTTCTTGCTGGTGTTACCTAGCTTTAAGTTTGTTAGAGTAATTAATGAATAACTAAGTAATGTAAGTAAAGGGACTTTTAAATAACTATGACTGTGACCACCGCACAACGAATCGCTGACGAATTTCAACGTGGCATTAGTATCGGCCCGTGGGATCTGTGCGAAGTACCAGCAGGCGATGACTATTTAGAGCACACCACCAAGGTCAGGCGACGCCACAGCACGGCTGTAGAGATTCACACTGACTCTTTGATCATTTGTGCGCCTGAAGGCAGTACGTACAGCCACAACCGCACTAAGGCTGGTCTTGCGTCCACGGGCACAGTCACTGTGCCAGTGAAGGGGCTTTCTGAGCCTGTGAAGCTTAGTCTCAATCTTCTTGCTGATTATGGAAACTCCTTTGACACTGTGCACGACGATCTGTGGCAACGAGAGCTGCGTGAGCAGACGCGGGGGCAGTTACTCACACTTAATGCAGTCTCCGGTCTTGGGGATGACAGCGTGGCGATTATGGGCACGCCATGGGGCGATGGTCTCACCGGGGAGGCCAACACCATTAAAGGTCGTGAGCATTTTGTCATGTGGGCTGCAGGGTGCCGCTTTGAAGACGGTTATGGTCGTCACGCACTTCGAGAGGATCGCCATGTGCGACACCAGGCACGTGCGGGTGAGGATTCCACTGCACATCACGGTTGGTTGCTTAAAGGCACAGTGTTCGGGAAAGAACTCACCGGTGATGCTGTGACGGCAGCCATGACAGTTTTTAGTGATGTGGTGGTCACTGTCGATGAGGGGCGTATCCCTGGCATGAAATCAGGACAACCGTTTTCTATGGCAACCCGTTTACGCGCATCATCTGCGCCTGTGTAGAGACTTTTTCAGACCTTAACGACCACAAACATAGCAACAACCCCCAACTGCCTGTGTAGAGGCTGTTGGGGGTTGTTTTTGGTGCTTATGCAACCAAGCTAGATAACTGTGCACGCAGAGACAATGCCTTGCGGGGAAATAAACCCACGGAACATATTGACATCGAGCTCCACAGACATGGTGACTAATTCAGACTGTGCGATCTCATCGAGCTGCTGAGCCTTATTCCACCACAATAAGGTCAACCCTGAGTGAGTGATCACCTTGAGATGTTGATGGTGCTGACCCATAACCTTGAATTCTGTTTCTGCCGGCCTGAACGTCACGTCGATGCGCGGATAGGTAAAACCATGTCCAAATGGCTGCAGTTGATCAAGCTGATCAATGAGAACAAGCAACTGTGCAGCATCCACTGCAGCATCGACCGTACTGAGCTCTTGGGTGAGTGAGGGGTTATCAAGCACAGGACGCGCGTGGTCAATGTCAACCAAATGCAGATCTGCCGGCTGTGCTTCCCGTGGCGTGTTTTTATCGAGTGCGTCGAGTGTTGCAACAAAGGTCACAATGTCATCATGGTTATCAAAACGCATACCACAGGCGTACTCATGGCCTGCAGCATGAATACCGCCGTGACCTTGTGCGCTGAGGGTGTTTACTTGGGTGATGATCGGTGCCCACTCAGGTGAGCGAGCTGAACCGGACAAGGTATCTGGATTAATGACAATGGCAGGCACGTCAGACTCACGAGTGAGCTGTGAGGCAATGAGACCAAGAATGCCGCTTGGTGCCTCAGAGAGCCACACAAAGGGCGCGTAGGGCTGATCTGAGCTGTGTACGGCAGCATAAGAGGACTTGGAGAGCTCTTTGCGACGTTCGTTGTTATCAATGATGCGAGAGATCGCAGCATGTCGATTTGGATTCATCGACGGCTGTGATGCTAGTGCGGCATGGGGCGCAAACACGAGAAATGAATCGTGCATGTCGCCACCAACACGACGAGTAGCGTTAAACATCGGACCAAGAGTGAAGCCAATGAATGACTCAGAAATATTGTCGATGTTTACTAGCTTCTTTTGCGCAATCAGTTCACCAAGAAGAATTGAGATGCCTTGGAAGGCTGCAATGAAGCGGTGATCATGCTGGCTGGCATTGACAATATGCATGAGTGTGGACGTATCAGGATTAACAGAGCGTGCAGCATAGGTATCCCAACCGCCGAAACGGTTTTTACTTACTTGTGGGATAGCAAGCCGAAGCAACGCAATAGCCTGCTTCACTGTTGGTCGAGTGTCACGGGTGAGAGGCATGACATCGGCGAGTGCACCAATGCCTGAGAAAACAGCCAACAAATTAATGTCGATAATCTTGTCCGCCCGATAACGACGTGCATAGTCACTCAATGTGGCGAAAATGACCTGCGCACCGCAAATATCTTTGTTGGGGTAGTCAGAGTCAATTCTGTTGGGGTTAAGAACCACATCGGCCTGGCAGGGTTCGACCTCCATGTGGTGATCTGTGACCAGGACGGCGATACTGCGTTCGTGAGCACGGGCAATACCTTCATGGGAGCCGATGCCGACATCGCAGGTGATGATGAGTGAGGTTGCAGGGTAGAGCTCTAGCGCACGATCAATATCGCTGGCTGTGACATTTCGTTCGCCACGATAGTCGGGCACCACCATATTGACCTGTGCGCCCAGTTCGGCAAGACCTGCATAGGCAATGACACCGGCTGAAATACCGTCCATATCAAAGTCGGTGATGATGGTTATCTCTTGAGCCTTGGTGATGTGGTCATGGATTAGTGCTGTGGCACGGTCGCTGTCTGGTAGCGGTGTGGTGGTTTCACCGGTGTTGATGGTGCTGTGGAAAAACTCGGTTGTCCATCCGCGCTTCTTCTTAATGATGTCCACATAGGACATGTCGCTGAGTGCGAGCGCTGCTGGTGAGGTAACGGTCATAGAAAAATCTACTTTCAATCGTAAAATAGTACTAGATATATTTTACTCGGTTGTTGGGGTGAAACACACCGCTCACCAGGTGTTTCATAAGGTATCCGGTGAGCGGTGTTGCTGATTGTTAGTTATTGAGAAGACCGTCTACTAGCGCTGCTGTGTCATCACTGGTTGCGTTGCCTGTGTCATCGAGGCGACTGAGGAGGTCTTGTGCTTCACGCAGTGCTGCTTCGGCCGCGTCACGTTCCTGAATTGCTGCGTTGCGAGCGCCCTCTTCTGCTTCTTTGGCGAGTCGCTGTTCTTCTAGTCGTGCTTCCTTTGCTCGTTGCAGTTCTTCACGTTGAGCAATTACCTGATCCTGTGCTTGTTGGGCACTGTCTCTGGTGGCAAAAGTGCTATCGCGTAATTCATTGATTTCATTGGTGATGTCTGTGAGTTGATCGGCAATGGAAATGACGGAGCCGGTGTGATCACGCGTGTCATTGTTGGTGAGTTCACGAAGATCATCGAGGTTGTCGCACTGGGTATTGAGATCAATATGCTGCGCACTGCGTTCCAGGCTGTCGAGACGACGTGACAGATATGAGGTGTTGGTTGCAGAATCCGGCTCAGTGCTTTGTGCGCTCGTTGTCGTTGAGCGCGTGTAACTGTCGCCACTGTGATCGGTACGGGACTCTTTAAGAATGTCGTTGACACGATCTTCTGTGCTTGATGTTGGTGTGGTCGAAGTGTCTACAGCTTGAGCACGTGCTGCTGCGTCGGCCTCTTTTTGCTCGCGGGCAAGATCACGTTCAAAGCTTGTTGTTTGAGCCCGAATATCGCGAATGTCTGTGGACGCCTGGTCAATGTCAGCTAGTGTGCGACGAAGCTGCAGCATGGTGCGATCAATGCGCATAAGAACATCTGATTCATCTCGGCTTGCTAGACGAAGGGCATCACAACGACGTTGCTGTTCGTAGGTGTCGGAGTTAATCTGCAGCGCTTTTTGTGCTCGGGCGAGTACATTCACTGCACCCACAACCTCAGACACGGCGTGTTCGCTGGCAATCTTGGACTCTTTAGAACCGTCACATGTTGGGCGGACAAAGCTGTCTTTGATTGCTACGGCATCGGCATAAGCGTTGTTGAGTGCAAGGTAATTGCTGCTGTGCGGTTGCTGGAAAAGATAGCCAGTAAGTAGATCCTGTTCGTTGCGGTGCAGTTCGCCTGTTTGTACCAATGAGTTTTTGGCCGTAGCGATGGTGTCGTCAAGCTTAACTTTGCTGTCATCCCAACGCTGTTGATTAAAAGCACAGGAGGATTCTGGACCGCTGATGGATTGTTGCGCTGCATGGACAACGCCGGCAGCAGAGGTACACAAGGTGAGGGTAAGAGTTGCGACAGCAACGCCGGTGGCGATCTTGTGCGGTCTAGATAATGCGGACATAAGGAATAGATTCTTTCTTGATATTTGTAAGTCATTAAAAATACTAGTTATTTATTTACTAAATATAGAAGTTAATTGTATGTGTTTGTGGGGCGGGTTGCTTTTCTTTCATAGCAACCACCCACCGGGCGGCGAGGCTGCGCACCCAACACTCCCAAGTTCATCCGGCCAGGCACCGCCTGGCGCGATGATCGGTGAAACCGAGAATCGCTTACCTCAACCTCGGGCAAAAAAAGAACCCAACTCACTACACGTGCACAAGCGCGAGAAGCAACCGTAGGTTGCGAGCGCTTGCCTTGAGTCAGACTTTTTGCTACTAATCCACGGCATCCATTGTGCGCCTACGGGGACAGAGTTTTCATAAATTATGTGGGTGAGTAATTAATGAACTTCTGAGTACCTTTGTTGATATTAAAAGGGGTGCATAATTATCTGATATTTTCGGATTCTTAGAGCTTGGTTTGTTGTGTTGGTTGGACTCTTGAACGTAGTAATTGAGCGAGTGTTGCGAGAGTGTTTTTTAAGTGTGCGTCGCGCACCGCTTGCGAAGAAACGAGAGGTTTCGTAGCGAGCTTCCCTTGAGTTTTTTGCAACCGTTTTTGTTGCAGGATCTTTTCATCTTTTAGCGCGCCTTCAACGGGCTGTGCGAGCTGATGTGGGAGTTCGAAGAACGGAGCAGCAGCCGTGCAAAGGTGATTGCTTTTAGGCGCGTCGCGGGCGCAGCGGGCAACGAAGAATCGTCACAACGATTATGAGGGCCGCGCAGCACGCCTGTCTTGAAAGCCCGTAACACCAGTGAGCGCAGCGAACCTACAGGCATGACGCAGCGACAGCTGCAGTCAGGTTGGTGTCTCAAGGGCTTGAATGACAACCACCGAAAAGATCGTGGCGCCAGCCACATCGGTGGTTGTTAGGGGCACCCCGAAGGGGCACACAGCGGAAGACGAAGAGGGGAGGAAAGACAGCGCAGCAACTGACCCCTCTTTGGCTTGGGAGCTGGGTGATAAGGGCCGTCCGAAGGACGGGGGTTTGCGTCAGCAAACCAGGTGTATCGGCTATGCCGATCGGATTGAGAATTGAGCGCAGCGAAAGGCTCAATGCGTCACACCCCCTTATGCCCTTTCATTCTTTTTCCCCTGTGGCGGGAGCTTTAGCGACCAGAAAAGGGGCGAATATGCTTGTTAAGCTGGGGAAATTAAGTTCATATACACGTGTATACGGCAGCGGTTTTTGCCGATTTCAGCCGTATATACGTGTATACGGTTTTGCGTTTTCCCAGGTAGGAGAGGTCTGCTGTATATATGAGCGAAGCGAGTGCGACGCCGGTGTATTTCAGTGGGGTTCGAGGCACGAGAACGAGGGTCCCACTGGAATATACCGGTGATAGAGATGAAGCAGACGTTGTAGCTTGATAAGTGCTTTTTCAGCCCCTGTAGAGACCGTTTAAGAGGTCCTGGAATGGATATTTTTAAGGGGTTCTGGGCTCACGGAGGGCTGCGACATGCGACAGTGCTTCAGCAGTGTCGCTGAGGGGTTTGCTGTAATTCTGTGGCGGGTTTTAAACGGTGCTGCGGCAGTGTTTCTGGGAGCTTGCTGCGAGGAATTATAGGAGCTTTTTCTAGCAGCCGTTGCAGTCTTGTGAGGTCTTGTTGCGGGGCGTGAGGAAGGTTTGCTGCAGAGTTTTTCTCAAGTGTTTGAGAGAGCCTGCTGAGGCCGATTTCGCAACCGATAGAGCAGGCTCGCTGGGGCACTTGTTGGGTGACTCAAGCTGATTGCCTCAACAGTCCGTTGGGGAGTTTTCCGGGCTATTGTTGCGACCTTGTTGCGACATTGTGGCGGGCTTCAAGGCGCCTGTTTCAGGCCGCTAGATCATGCGTTGCTGGCTCGTTGGTGTCCGCTGTAGCTGCGTTTCTACAAGCTCGTTGTCGGCTTGAATTGGATGCTCGTTGCAGGCAGCTCTGTAGCCATATTTCAGTCACTTTTAGTGCGGACAATACCGTTACACTGTCCCGCAATGGTGGGGGTAGTAGTCCGTTAAAACTAAACAGCATAAAGTAGATAAATGTTGTTTTAGTGCTAATTAAGAGATGCACGGGGGTAGGGGTGATGTGCTACTGTGCGCCACAACTCTGTCACGCGACTCTGGCTAATTGCTACTTAGTATCCATTTAATCGACCGCTAAGTGTATTCCCATGGGCGCATCGAAGCGTTATGACAATTAGATGTCGATTAAAAGGCTTTTAGCGTGCCCTTAAAGTACGGATAAAGTATTTGTTACTTAAGGGCTTATTAGCTGTCAATTGAATTGCGCTTTAATGAGATTTTGAATCACTATTAATTAATTGACACTTAATCGACCGCTAATTACCTTTCAATCGTGCTGCAGTAGTGATTTTAAAGCCACTTATTTAATTGTTACTTAAAGGCTTATTGCGTGACCATTAAAAGGCTTTTGCGGTGCTCTAAAAGTGACTTTTGTTAATAGTCATTTAAGTAACGATTAGTGGTCGATTCAATTGTAGTTTTTAAAGCCTCTTAAAGCACAGTTATTGCGTAGACACTTAATCGACACATAAGTGCTCTTTTAAAGCCTTGTAATAGTCAGATAAAGATTAGTCAGTTACGTGTCTTTATTTGGTCACATTAATTGCCTTATAATCGTTACTTAAAGGTCAATTAAATATGTGTCACTCAAGAGTCAATTAGTTACCTTTTAGAGGTCGATTAAGTGACGATTAAAAGACAATAGGGGAGTGTTCTTTAATAGCCTTTTAAAAGCCAGTAACAAGGCAATTCAATTGACACTTAATAGCCTTTTAAAAGTCACTGAATGCGTTGGCTTTTAAAAGGCTTTTAGGTCACTATTAAAGGTCGATTAAATATTTATTCATAATGCGATAGATAAAGGCTTTTTAAGGATCAATTCAATCGTTAGTTAATCGACCTTTTAATATGCAGCAGAGTGAGTTGTTTCAAAGGCTCAATATAATTGTTATGTAATTGACCATTAAGAGCCAATAGAGTACTGCCGTTTCAAAGTCACTAAAGGTTCTAGATAATTGATACATAGTGGATACTTAAAAGCCTTCTAAGTGGTGGCCTGAAACAAGTACTACTAGGGCGTAATTCAATTGTCTTTTAATAGACCTGTTTTAGTGGAGTGTGTCAACAATTTAAGGTGATTGAGTATCTATTAATGCACGTCGTAATTGACACTTAATAGGCTTTTGAAAAACTCGTTTTATGCTGTCTTTTAAGAGCTCATATCGGCACGATTAATTGTCGGTATGATTGTGTCTTCATCGGCGCTTATTCCTGGTGCTTACTAAAAGGCCAGAAACGAGCACGTAGGGGACAATAGAGCTTATGGTGTATCGCACTTTAGCAAAAGAATTTCACAGCTCACCGCATGATAGTGCGCAGTCTCGTGTTGATGCGCTTTATAGGCAGAGGCTGCAGCATGTCAGCACTATTAATACAGGCATTGATGTTGGTGGTTATCCAGTATTTTGCGTTGTTGATGCAGAAGTGACCTCTCGGTATACGCGCCAGCCCCGCACGTCGAGGGCGGGGAGGATGTCAAGCAACGCCATTCGTGATCGGTGTACTGGAACTTATGCGCGATTTTCTAGTAGGGAGCTCAGAGGCTGCACCTAGCTGGATTTCATAGAAGGAAGTGAGGAAACCATTTGTTTCTGCAGTATGTCCGCACTCGCTTAGTTGATGTCATCCAATGTGGAGAAGTTCAAAAGCTGAAGCTGGACCTGACCCCCGGATGGTGGACACCTTGAAACAAGCATGATGCTGGGAAAGGTAATCTGCCACCATGCCACGCAAGACCTACACAGAGGAGTTCAAGCGCGACGCTGTCGCGCTCTACGAGAACTCCGCCGGCACCTCGATCCAGAAGATCGCCAATGATCTCGGAATCAACCGAATGACCCTTAAAAACTGGATTACTAAATACGGGGCCAACTCAACTCCACATGGCGCTAACACGGCCACCGCGCTGTCCGAAGCTGAACGGATCCGCCAACTTGAAAAGGAAAATGCACTCCTCCGCGAAGAGCGTGACATCCTGCGGAAAGCGGCCAAATATTTCGCGGAAGAGACGAACTGGTGATCCGCTTCCGATTCGTTGATGACGCTCGAAAGACCTACTCGGTTAAGCGGATATGTGACGTGTTGAAGCTCAATCGTTCCTCATATTACAAATGGAAAAGCACCGCCTTCACGCGTGAAAAACGCCTGCTCAGCGACGCTATTCTTGGGGTCCAGGTCAAGACTGTATTCACCACTCACAGTGGCTGTTATGGGGCCAAACGAATCGCGGCTGAACTCAAAGACCAGATCGGCCATGACCTTGCGAACCACAAGCGGGTTGCCCGGATCATGCGATCGTTGAAGCTGTTCGGATACACAAAGAAACGCAAGGTCACCACCACCGTGCCGGACAAAACCAAGACAGTGTTCCCTGACCTTGTCGGCCGGAAGTTCACCGCTGACAAGCCGAACCAGCTCTATGTCGGGGATATCACCTATCTGCCAATTCAGGATGGGTCGAATATGTACCTGGCCACGGTCATTGACTGTTACTCCCGCAGGTTGGTGGGCTTTTCTATCGCAGATCACATGCGCACGAGCTTGGTCCAGGACGCGCTGCTCATGGCTAAAGACCAGCGTGGAAACCTCAAAGGTGCGATTTTTCACTCCGACCACGGCAGCGTTTACACGTCTCATGCGTTTCAGGAGACGTGTAAGAAACTAGGGATCAGGCAGTCGATGGGATCAATTGGCACCAGTGCTGACAACGCTTTGGCGGAGTCTTTCAATGCCGCGATGAAGCGGGAAGTCCTGCAGGATTCCAAGACCTTTGAAAATCAATTGTGCTGTCGCCGGGACGTCTTCCGCTGGTGTACCCGTTACAACACGGTTCGCCGGCATTCCTGGTGTAGATATCTGGCTCCGGTCGTGTTTGAGGAGCGCGGTCCTGCTATCCTGAGATCTGCTTCCTGATCAAATCCTCCGTGTCCACCATCCGGGGGTCGGACCCGCTGAAGCAGGGGCGCGTATTGGGCTGCGATATCAATAAGGCGACTTATCTTCCCTGTACGATAGGCCGTAGTTAAATAAGGAATAGGATAGGAGAATTGAGGCATGTATTCCGACAAACTGATTCTCTTGTTCCTTTCTGAGCAGCATTCAAGCTATGAATGCTGCGTAGGTTTATTAGATGGCTCAGATGGACGTGATTATATTGAAAAGCTTCTGAAGGGTAGGAAGCTGAAGAACCATTTTCTTGAATGGGAAGATATTAACAAGGCTGATGTTGCTCGTGAAGAAATATATAAAGGGCAATTGGTCCATCTGGTGTTTGTGACGGCTCTTTCCACGCCTGGTGAAATTTCTTTTGTTTTTCCAGGTCAATCTCTCATGAGTGCAACACTCGAAGAAGACTTTGCTGCACTTGTGCTCGAAGAGGAGCGCACATCATTTAGACCTGATCTGTCTCACTTGTGGTCACTCCCCGTAGGGTGGGTAGCTCCGGGGCTTGAGGGTTTCGTGGAGCGTAATTCAGAGGCAGCTTGAACCACCGCTCTTTGAGCCGGAATCTCCACTCTTTAGGGTGGAGAGGATATCAAAAGATGGGAGATCATGGTCGAAAAAGTGAGTTCGCAGGAATCTCCCGGAGGAAGTCGCACCGGCTTATCACGTCGATTTATGGGGCTTGTTGCCGGCAGGAGTCACTGTATGGGTTTGCATGTAAAAGTAAAAAAATAACCCCCGCAGCAGCTTGTTTAAGCTAC
This sequence comes from Corynebacterium glutamicum ATCC 13032, assembly GCF_000011325.1. Taxonomy (NCBI): domain Bacteria; kingdom Bacillati; phylum Actinomycetota; class Actinomycetes; order Mycobacteriales; family Corynebacteriaceae; genus Corynebacterium; species Corynebacterium glutamicum. The sequence goes on along the minus strand of NC_003450.3, from coordinate 1,824,956 downwards.
TACGAGGGTTATTTTTTGTGGATGTGTTAGTCAAATGGCGCGAGTTCCCATACTGCAGAGTCTGCATTGTAGTGGAATGTCAGCGCTGTGTTGAGTGGCCGGAACTGAACATCAGTATCGCTATGTGCACAGAGATCAAGTGTGCCGGTATGAAGTGCCTCAGATTTTCCCATCTACTCAAACGGAACAAAACCTGGGGCACTTCACTTGAGTAAGCCACGGGTTCACCTTGTGGTCATTGACGGGTAGAAATTCACACGGATGTCGCAGGTGTGTTGTTTGCGCTCGCCTGTGGATGTGCGGCAACTCTGTCAACGCCATCAACACCTCATCACTTTTTCTGTGAGGGGCGTTGATGGCTTTTCTATAGATAGATGTTGAGTAGTGTCACTGCACTGAGTGTGAAAAAACTGTTGAGTGGTGGTTCATTGTCTTTGTCTTCTACCCACATGACGGCATCGACCTCACAGTCGAGACACGCTGCTGCGAGGCGCACGAGATCGCTGTCATGGGTGATGTCGAGATGTTCGAGGAGTACCTCGGCGAGTTCTTGGTGGTTACGGGCGAAAATCCACGACTTCTCCATCAGCGTCGAGAAAAATAGTCATAGACTAATTGGACGACGCAGAAGTTATACCTCACCAGGTATGTTCTGCAGCTTGGTGATTACTTCACCTAAAACAAAGTCTCCGGCCCGTGCTTGTGAACCAATTTTGTTACCAATAATAGTTGCTTCAGCAGCAAGCATGGCGCTTTTACGATCGTCATGGAAAGACACTCGATCGTGGAATTCTAAGACTTGTGTAGCGATGTCTGCACTTACTTGATGCGCACATCCAGGTGCACATATACGAAACTCGCTAGAAGAAACCATAGCTAGAGCATCAAAAAATTGCTCTGCAGTCCACGTCTGTTCTTGATATAACCACTCCATCAGAAACTCCCGATCAGGAATCTTCTCATCACACTGTTGCAATAGCTCCCAATCCGAGTGTTCTTGGAGGGAATTTCGCAGCACACTCGGCTCAGTTTCCATCGGCGGTGACTCCATAATCAAATTAAAAACTATCTTGGTGGCTTCACTCAGTGGGACTTGTGAAGATTCGTGAAAAGGCTTTGAACAAGGGAATGTTCCGCTTAATAATTGGTCAACAAAGATAGAAACTTTTGTAACACTATGCGTTGTCGCATTTTCTTTGCTCATTCTTGTATGTTTAGTGTGCGCTGCAGCTGCGTCTTTTACAGATCGCCACACCATTAGATATAACACTCCTAGTGACGCACTAGCTGCGGCCTCACGTAGATGGGCTCTCAATTTGTCTATATTTGCTTCAGTAAGTGGTGGGAGATTCTGATCATAAAGGCGGAAGTTAGCAAAACGTACTGCTTCCCCCACCATGAGCTCGTAGGCAAGGTCTAATAGCTCTTCACGTTGTGTAGAATACATATCTTTCAAAGAAATGTGGTTACGAAGTTCTTCTGAGAAGCTCTGGACACGGTTATTGGAGCGGCCTGTGTCCGGGACAGTAAATAGCATTTTCTCAACGAATATGCCTCCCGCTAGCTCAGTGGAATTCTTTTCGCTCCACGCAAACGCTTCCACATCAGAAGATGGATCAGGGATAAGAAGGTTTGCGCTCCAAGCTTCGCGAAATAATTCTTTCGACAGTTGTCCATCGGGAGAAATACGTCTGTCAGTAAAACTAACTGAGTGAATGACATTCTCTAAGTTTTGAGCACCGTAAATAGTTGCGAGAGCACCTATTTTTGCTCTTATTGAAGCACCCGCTAGCACAGCGTCGCTATGCATATTCACCAACGGCCCATAGCGATCTGCAATCACCTGCTGACGTTCAATATCTAGCAGCTGTCGCGCCTCTCGCGCCTTCTGATCTGCAAGCCGCTGTTGCGCCCTTTTGCAGTCTTCTTCCCGTTTTCGCGCAGCGCGTTCTTTTTGTCTCGCCTGGGCTGCTGGGTCTAATATTTTTTTGATGTGTTCATCAATCTTGGGGGTACACTTTTTGCACTTTATAGGTCGCTCTCGTAGTACCTCGCTCACTGCGGCACGAGACGTTAACGTCAAGATAGAATCACATGCACTACAATGTGCGGTAGGGACTGTAGCATCCACTGCTGCTGCAGCAGCGAGGTAGGCGGAAGATGACCAGGGTTGATGGTCAATATCTGAGACATTCTGCGCCCATTGAACAGTTTTCAGATCTGGGTTAATCTCCGAGATTATCCAGTATTGTTCTCCTATTTTTTGCAAAGCTTCTGGGGCATCAGGATTTGGGGTAACTACTATTTCAAAATCATGGAAAACAGTCATGCTTCGGATCTTATGACACACCACTGGAAAAGTAGGTAAATAGCATCTCATATGAAGCCGAAAAGTCGATGTATACGGCGACTTAAGAGTTGGATGGTATATCCGTTTTAAGAAGGAGAACTAGAATCTCTGCAGGGGCGTAGTAGGCCTTATTAACATACGGCGGTTCTAGCACACAGCGATGGATGATGTGTCCCACCGATATTGCTGCATGTGCCAAGATTTAGCACGGTACAGTGCTAGAAATGAGCGGACTGTTTACCCCATTTTCAGATGCGGCAAAAAACAACACGGTAAAAACTGATGGAGATTCAGTATCTGGTCGAGACTTGCCTATTACTAAGATCTCTGAGGATCGTTTCGAGCGTTCTGCGTATTCAGCCCAGCTGGCAAATATAATCTGCGATGTGGCACCTTGGGGAGCGAGCACTGTTTTCAGTCTTACTGGTCAGTGGGGCAGTGGTAAGACATCTCTTGTTAATTTGATTCGCTCGGAAGAATCTCTATCGAACGAAAAATGGACAATCGTTGATTTCAACCCGTGGGTGGCCTCTGACCCGCAATCTTTGATTGAGGAGTTTTACCGAGTAATCGTTGGGACGGTACCTGATGATAAGACCGGCCAAAAGATCAAAACTGTTCTGCAGAAAACCTTTAGCACGATTGGGTCAATTGCAGGTGGGGTCGGAGGGTTTGGTGTCCTAGAAGCACTTGCGCTCTCAAAAGGAGTAGATGCTGCAAACGCTGTATATAAGACATGGAAACAGGAGCAAGATTCGTGGCCAACGCTGTATACACGTGCTGCGAACCATTTTAAAGATCTGAACAAGCGAATTCTCATTGTCGTCGATGATATTGATCGCCTCCATACTGATGAATTGGCGCTGTTAATGAAAGTAATACGCTTGCTTGGACGATTCCCGCAGGTGAATTATCTTTTGGTTTATGAAGAAGAATCACTGTTAACGACGCTAGCCAGATCGACAGCTGTAGGTGGTAGCGAAGATGATGCTTTGCGTTTCATGGAGAAAATCGTGCAGTATCCTTTCGATGTTCCGCCTCTGACATCATTTCAAATAGAGAAAGAGCTCAGTGCATTATTTGACAAGCTTTTCCAGGGTGTTTCGCTATCGGGTGATCCTGAAGACTTTGCACTAGTGAAGTCGAGAATGTTCGATGTCTGGGAAAAGACTCTGGTCACGCCGAGGCTGTTGCACCGTTTTGCTGCTCTACTAACCAACTGGACTCGGATATATGGATCAGGTGAAGTTAACGGCGTTGATCTCACAATACTTGCGACCATTCGAATTGTTTTTCCGTCTGTGTATAAACGTCTTTCTCGAGCGAAGGAAGTATTGCTTCAAGGAGGTCGAACGACAGGCTCGCAGAAACCCGGTTGGGAAAAGCAATTATGTGAGGGGATGAACAACGAGCAGATGGATCTTTTAAAGACCATGCTTTTGTTCCTTTTCCCACGTCTTTCGGATCACCCTAGTACGAGAATGCATCGTGAGAGGGGGATCTCGACGGAAGTTTATTTTGACACGTACCTCATGTTTCAAAGACCTGGACATGTCATAAGTGATGAACAGTTGGATAAGTATCTATCTAATGCGGACGATGCTATGGGTTTCGTCGATTTAATTAACTCCGATGACAATGACATGGTGGCATCAGTGATGAAAAAGCTTCCTCTAGCAATTGATCGACTTGATGGAGAGGGTGTTAGGCACATGGCAGTTGAGGTGTTATTCACCGCTGCTAATGGTATGCATGATAAAGGTCGTCAAGTGCGTATGAGCGGCATATTCAGTGACCTGTATTCCCATGCGTGCTCGATTCTTGGTGCATTGCCTCAATTACCAGTGGAACAACTCTATGAGAAATTCTTTTCTGAGATGACGCTTAATGAGGCTGCTTTCTGGTTAAACCAGGTGGGGGAAAGGGCTAGAGCCTGTGGTAATGATGTAAGTGGCCTTGAGCTTTTTCGTAAAGTTAATATAAAGACCGAAGCTAGAATTTTAAGTGTATTGAAGAATCAGGACCCCTCAGATTGGGATTTAGGTCCATATTCGCTTGGTATTTTGGCGAAAAGCTCGAATTTTTCTTCAGTGCTGAAGTCTCTGCAAAGTGGTATAGAGGAACATCAGTTTGATGTGATAGATATTGGAGTGCTTTTCTTAACGACTGTGTATTCTTCGCGACAGGGACCAAGCGGTGGTGCATGGATAGATTCTTTTCAGCATAGTCTGTTTTCACGGTACGTACCTGATTCTCTACGGGCTATAACCAAGTCTGAAGTAGATGTAGAACTAGGTAAGATACAGTTCACGGATTTTAGCTGGGAAGGGAAGCGAAAAGTTGTCGCATATGCACTGGAGACTGGAAGAAGTGATTTCACTCGAGAACGATTAGGGGGCTACAGTATCGCAGATTCTATAGTCGATTGATGAGGCTGAGGTCATGACTTCAATTAATTCTGGCATAGCGTGTAAGGAGTCAGGTGAATAAATTTCACCATCAGCGGCGACTGCATTAAATGATAGAGGATCCGGTAATCGTACTAAAGGTGTCCTTCAACTGTCGCTACCTCTGCTGGTGGTGCGGGTAAGCACTGCATCGAGATCGCACTAGACTCGTATCTACCGTAGATGTCAATAGTTTGGAGTACATATGAGTGCGCAGTGGGGACATGGTTTTAATAAAGGACTGCACAAGGGCAGGGTTCAGGGCTCTGTAGGAGCATCTTTGGTGCTGTTAGCAGGTGTAGGGCTGGTCGGAGGTTCTAAAAAACTGATGGAGAAACGTCGGCAGAAAGTATCCATCGCTGACAGTGATCAATCCACAGAAGGTACTGCGACTGATTCAGGATTTGATGAGTGACTGTTTGTAACAGCTTCCTAGGGAGTTGTTTTCCAGAGTAAGTAAGAAACCGATTAAGGTGATTGGGTACCGACTTTCTGGAATTCCGGTACCCAATCGCCTTAATCGGTAGTGGACCCTTTAAATCAAGTCTTCCGTGCTTTTTACACCATCCGGTGGGGTAATACAGTTGTGATTTGTCTTGGTTGTGTGACTACTCATTCGGGTGGAATGACTATGTCATCGGTTGACAGGGTGTGTATGGTACCTTTATACGCTCTGGTCGGCTATTTGCCTGTCTCTCTTTCATGCATGTTCGGTACTGCTTCCTCATTAAATCTCCCCATGTTCTACTTTCCGGGAATTGGTATTAACCGCACTTTGCTGATACAAAGTGCGGTCTTTGGTTGCAGAAAATTCTGATGGGTTACGCAACGATCTTCTGCTCGCCATTCAGGGCAGGAAAAGAGATAGTCCTAGTTAACAGCAACTGTACAGTGGCTATGCGGTGCCGTCACGGTCTGTCTTACGACTCATGCCCATGAATCTTGCTCTGCTGGCTTACCCGCGAAGCGTTGATGCTGTCTATTTCCCTTCTAAAACAGCACCTGTTCGAAAGCGTCGACGCGACTGGGGAAAGCATCAACACTCACGTCTCGGTCATCCATGATCAAGAGTTCAGCAGCTTCTTCAAATTTCTCTATGTCATTTAGAACGACCACAGTGTAAACATCGCACAGAATATGGTTTTCTGGATATTTACCGTCGTGCTCCATTTGATATTGGTCGGAAAGCGACTCCCATCCATAAGCTTTTTCAGCCTGCTGAAGGTTTTTAGAAACTGAAATTACATCAACACCGTCCAGAGCCAATAGATTCTGCACTCGTTCGCGATATCTGTTGTAGGCGTTACTTTCATTGCCTTTTTCTACAATAAATTGAGTTAGAAAGACATAAGTTTTTCGCATGAGTTGATTCGCCTAGCACCTTAACTTCGGTTAAGTCCTTCAAACGGAAAGCGGTCAATAGGTACCGGAAGGCAATGACGTTTAGTATGACCAAATGGGACGAAAGTATTGGCCCTTTTTTCAGCCTCAACCTTAGAATAGGCATGACCAACTACGACCCAACCGTCATAGTTGTTCAAGCTTGGAACCGACCAAATTTTGTGGACATTGCACTTTACTGCAATTCGATCCATGGCTTGAGGCGTGATTATTTCATTCGCCTGAATAGTAGGAGTGATTGCAAGCGATAATGCTATTGCAATACCAATCGAAGCTAGTTTCCTCATGTCACATTCCAATCAGTGAAATGGGTGTGTGTGGAGTTGGCAAGTTGCGGAACGATCTCGCCTGACTTCTACTGTTGCATATATTTTCACGAAATGTGACTTACTGTACAAAATCCCATAATTGTTATAGGAATGATATCGTTTTACTCTGTTTTGGCATTGTCTTGTCTCATCAATCCCTGCTTACGATTGGGAACAGAGTTGGTGGGGCGAATGACGGGGCGGTTGGCGCGGCAAGCTTAAAGTGCACTACTTGTCTAGCGGTGAGCTCTGCATTAGAGGCGGGTCTGGCCGGTACGCTCCTGGATGGGTGTTGGTCACGAGTGCGCTTGCTGTGTCGGGTAAACCTGTTGCGGGAATATCATCATAATTATCACCAACAACGGTACTATCAAGAGCTGCAGTAATGTCATCACGCGAGATTCCTGGGCATACAATGGCGAAGTCAGTCCATTGCACGCTGTAGAACTCATGTAGAGACACACTCACAGTTGCGGTATCACGAGACGATTCACCTGGTGTGTGCGCAGCGAGATGATCTCGAAGCGATGCCGACTCGAAGAAATCGGATAGCGCAGCGTCATTGCTACACGCCGTGAGGCCGACAGCGAGGGTACTCAAGATTCCGGCACACCCTACAGCCATCATCATGCGTCGTTGTTTTCTCATGGAAGCACCTTCGGGTTAGCAAGCTGATAGCCGCGAAGTACCCATTCGGTGACTAAATAATTAGCAGCATGAGCGTGAAATGCGATCTGTTGCGTCAAGGATTCATCGTCGCTGAGACCGAGGTCGCGAGCTTCTTGGATGATATTGCTGATGCGCTCAGCATCATTGGTCGGTGTATTCACCGCGCTGTCTGATGGTTTGATAGTCCAGGTGTCATTGCTTTTGTTGTAGCTGACACTTGTGACATAGGCGTTTACGGGTTTTTCATGGTGAAAACTTTTATCAGGCTTTTCTGCATTCGTGGTGGTATCAAGGCTTAGCTCGATCGCCTGGGCAACTTTTTCAGCAGGGCGCTGCGGCTGCTTCGTGTTGAGCTTCTTATCATCATTGTTGAGGTTTTTGCCGGTGTCATCATTATTTTCAGCGTTGTCAGCGCGATTAAGGATCTTGGTTGCAAGCTTTTTCATGCCGTCATCTAATTCACTATCTGATTCAGCCTGTGACACAGTGGCTGCCTGATCGGGTGATTCAGGTGATGTAGCGCTGAGAGTATTGAGCGAACTTGCGCTGGTTGTGAGACCAACAGCGCTGGCAATAAGAACAGCGGCACTAATGGTCATAGCACGCTTAATAATAGATGTAGTTGATGTGGCTGACGTGGTGTGGCGCATGAGCGAACCTCTGTGATCTGAGAGAATGTTGTGACGTGGTTAATTATTAAAAAATGTCATTGCATAATAGGTTAATAAACTACATTAATTATATTAATTAAAATAGAGAAACGCGATAGGCGTGTATGTGGTAATCCTGCAATCCAGAATGGGTTATATGGAGGGTGATATATAATAACTAAGTTGATTAATGGTTTTGTGTTGGTATATACTAATAATTAGTTTCCTTAAGACGAAGCCTGCAAGAAAACACAACCCCGCTTCATTTGTTGCCTTGATGCAACTCTTGATAGCGGGGTTGTTGCGTTGGTGAAGTGAGAAGTTATTGATTAATTAAGTTGTATAACTTTAATAATTCACATATACTTAAATGTTGATTGGGAATCTTGACTATGGAAACTGGCACCTTGAGTCAGAAAACAAAAACCCCGCTTCAGCTATTGCGTTGTGCAATATTCTGAGGCGGGGTTTTTGTCGTTCTATGAAGTTTGTTTAGGCAGCTGCAGCAAGATCGGCGCCGTAGTATTCCGCTTCGGCGAGATCGCCAAGTGCTTGGGTATATGCAAGCGAGCAGCAACCATCGTAGATAACAATCTGTGGAGCATTTTCACAGAGTACGCAGGGGATAGGCTTACCGGTGTGAGTATCGAGAGCAACAGCGTAAAGATCGTCAACAGACATGGAGATAGCCCTTTCCGAGGCGTTGGTGGAATGCTAGTGGTGAAGAGTGTTCTTCAGGTGTGTATCCGAATGCAGCTTCGCTGTCATTTGTCTTTTAGCGTGCGTTTAAGTGACTATTCAATTGCGCTGTAAGTGTCACTTACTCGACATGTAATTGACATTTAATGGTCCCAAAAACAAACGAATAAAAAATTACCCTTTAACAGCCTTGTAAAAGACTATTAAAGGGTAATTAAGTAACGATTAGCGGCGTGGTTTGGTAGCGGATAAACAGTAGACACTTAATCGACCGATAAAAGGTACTTAAGTGTCCGCGTTATTATTGATTACCCGGCTCTGTGATAGCGCTCAGTTTCCAGGTACCGTAGTCGTCTCTATGCTCAAATTCTAGAACTGAATCAATGGGGTAGATTTTTAGATTTTCCGCTGAGCCGTTGCAGAGGTACACAATGTCGAATCTGTTGAAATAGATCCAATCATATGAACCGTCTTTATCCCTGAGCACAATATCGTTACTACTGTCATCGGTCGAATCGGTGAGGTAGGTGTTTATTTTTATACCAAGCTCTTCTTTTACCTCGTCTTTTGTGGTGTAGGGGCAGACAAGAGCGAACTCGGTCCACTGCTCACCGTAAAGATCGCTGAGACGTACTTGTTCAACAGTGGTTGATGTTGACGCATTCAGATAACTGTACAGAGGTGAGCTGTGATTGGTCGCGCAACCCGTGAGCATTAGAACTGAGGCTAGCGCTGTGATGCTGAATTTCTTGATTTTCATGATAGAAACTTCCTTTGTTTACAACAGAGTATGAAGTAGCCCGATATTAGCCATGGATACACAAGTACTGAGCGCACCCGTTTCATCGCCATTGATGATGAATCTTTCGCCGATGTCTCTACCCAGCGCGTTATTGATGAGATCCATTTCTCTTTCTTCGGGTTCACCTCTCACAACGGTTTCATGAGCGTTACCAATTCTTTCGGCTGCATCTTTTCCGATTCGAATAGTCATGAGAGCGCTCCATGCACAATGACGAAGGGCATCGCCTTTACCATTAGTGACCGAATCGGGGTAACGGGCCTTGGCCTCGCGTTCAGCTATATTTGCCGCTTTAAGGGCTTGGGCACATGACGGAACATCAACAAGATTGATACATGACATCATTTCGAGAATGCTCATATAGAGCTTGTAGGTTTTGCTCGGCTTTTTCTTATCAGGTGTTTCCTCGTCGGGTGTTTCACTTTGGACTCTCATACGGGGTGATTCGTTCTCAATGAGATATGGATTTTCCTTTACAGCTGCAATGATGGATCTCTGTTCAACGTCAGACAAGGCACCGAAATACTCATATATGTCCTCTGACTGTTTCATCTCAGCGATTAGATCTTGCGCCTGAAGAATTTGCTCAGCCGTGATGTCACTGGTAACTACACCAAATTCGTTTACTGCTGATGTGCTCACCACTAGTTCTTGTGCGGATGCTGCAGGTGTAGCAATGGCTGAGAAAGAGATTGATAGCGAAACAGCAAGTGCGCCGAATATTCGGCGAGTTTTTAGCGACATAAACATACTCCTTTTGTTAATCATTTTGATAAAGACTTCGAATATCTCATTAATGAGTATGTCAGAAATTTATAAGTATTCAATATGTTTTTCTGATTGATTAATTTTGTTCTTTTAGAGTTAATGCATCTTTGTTTTGTTGTCCTATTTGTGTCGCAAAAGGCTTTTAATTGCGAAAAAAATAACCCTCTACAATTCGCTTTTAGCGTGCGCTTAAGTGACTTTTCAATTGTGCTGTAATTGTCATGTAATAGGCTTTAAGCAAACTAATAAAAAATTACCCTTTAACAGCCTTGTAAAAGACTATTAAAGGGTAATTAAGTAACAATGAGCGATGTAATTGTGTAGTGACTCGTTTAGTGGCAATTACGAGGTCAGTGCGTCGCGCACCTCATTCAGAATGCTCCTGGATGCTTTTTCGGCGAGGTCTGCATTACGAACACTTAGTGCGTGTGCGAGAGCATCATGATTGTCCAAGACTTCTTCGGCAGGTCGATCGGGTTGAAGGCCAAGTGTGGTGCGCCCGACTAGTACAGCTTTTATGGGTGGTGCCATGGCAGCGAACATCTCATTATGGCAATACTGCAAAATAAGCTCATGAAATTTCACATCTGCGTCTAGGAATTCTTGTGATGCGCCACGACCAGCTTCACCGAGGTTACGCATTCGTGCAGCAAGATCACCGATGATAGCAATCTCTGCGCTCGATGCATGAAGGGCAACACTGCGTGCAGCAATTGGTTCAATGGCAATACGAAGTTCGGTGAGTGACTGCAGTTGCTGTTCACGTTGACGCTCATCTTCGAGGCGCCAGCGAATAATGGCTTTGTCAAAGACAGCCCAGTGCTCGTGCGAGAGCACTGTAATACCAATTCGTCTCGATGAGGCCACCAACCCAAGTTGCTCTAAGGCACGCATGGCTTCTCTGGCGACGGTGCGGGAGATACCGAATTTTTCACCGATGTCTTGCAGTTTGAATGTGCTACCGGCTTCCATTTCACCACTGATGATGCTGCGTCCTAGTGAATCTAAGACATGATCGAGCAGCGGTTTCGCTGGGGTGGTGTGTACGGGATCTGCTGCTGTGTGAGGTAAAGCTGCGGACATAGTATGTTCTTTCAGGCTGTGGAAAAGTGATATGAAGCTTTGGTAATTCCATTATGTATAATAGATCACCATTTTTGGTAGATATTGGGAGTGTGGCGAAAAAATTACCCCTGAATAGCCTTTAAAAGACTGTTCGGGGGTAACGATGTGGTTGTTAAATGGACAGTCTTTTAAAACAGGGTTGGTTGATCTTTTTCCGCAGTATTAACCCCATGATCGTGTGCGGACTTGTTCATGAACTGTGCTGAATGCACAACCGGCGCCGGCTGCACGTCTGGTAGAGCAGTTTTATTGAGCGCAGCAGTATTTTTAGTGACAGCTCGCGCAGCATCCAAGGCTTCGGTGACCTCGATGTAGCGGCTGATGCCGGAAACACACCAATCAGATTTACCGTCTGCACGTGCTGTGCTAAAGGCAATAGCGATGCTACCGACATTACCTTCCTCAACAGTGATGCCCATAAGTTGTGCGGCATCGTACACAGCATCGTATTTAGCACTGTGCTCGACCGCAGCATCTTGTGCAGCAGCAGATTCGGTGATGTTTTTGGTCACCACCTTGTGCCAGGTAGCAACATCGGTGTGGTGCATAGCAAGCACCAGGTGGTAAGCCATCTGAGTTTCTAGGGCGAGTGCTGGATTATTGGTATTGCCGGCGCTAGAGCCGATAGCACTGATAAGACCACTGTCTTTGATGGATGGTTCAGGTAGATCTGTGTGGTAGAGCTGCTGGAACAGTGATTCTAGATCTCGGACAACCATTTGTTTGGTGGTGGGTGTGATGAAAACGGAAGCAGCGAGTGGTGATTTCTTAATTTCTTCACGGATGTGCGCGATCTGGCGCATGGACAAAGCAACAGTGGGCGCAGTAGTACCGCGAGCTTGGAAGTTCGGTGACATGGTGATGACCTCAGGATTCTCTCAGGAAGAGTGGTGTGTGATTATCGCCGATTCGCCCGAACGCAGCTTCGCTGTCGTTGTTTTTTCTCTTCTTGCGCAGACACCCACATCAACCATCACCCGTGCAAGAAAAAAGAACCCCGTGAAGAGAATGTTCTCTTCACGGGGTAATGGGTCTTTGAGCGCTTACAGTGCTCGAAGTTGTTCCACAAAATGCTCATTGAACAGTACAAACGGTGAGCGTCGATCACGCAGCAGTGCAATTGCTTCATCGGCGGTGCAATCGTTGCGCAACATCAACACCCGTGTCATGAGTGCAGCTGAGCGGTTGATACCCATCTGGCAGTGGATAAGCACGTTCTCAGATTCAGGAATGGTTGTAGCAATATGTTCTGCAACAGGCCACAATGCCTTCAAGTCTTGAGTGGTGGTGTCCAATACATCAAGCACAGTGTTGCTGAGCAGCTGCGGTGCTGACTGGGTGTCATAGAAATCTGCGGCTGTCAGGCGCACAATATGATCAATATGTGCTGGTATAGGCAGTAAACCTGCTGCGCGGCAGCCACCAAGATGCAGGCCGGCTTGAATGTGGGTGATCATCGTATGATCAAAGCGCACGCCATCGCGCTGAAAAGGAATGCGTGCCTGGTAGAGATCAACAGTCATGATATGTTCTCGCTTTTACGGTGGTAGCGGGCTGTAGCGTATGCACTACAGCAGTTCGAGAATATATCCGAACGCAGCTTTGCTGTCGTTGTTTTTAGGGTCGTTCTTTCCAGTACTGTGCAACATGACTCTCGCGCACAACTGGCACCACTGCATCCACTGTTGTCTTGTGTTTTTCGGGCACTACGTGTTGTGTAAGTAATAAATAGGAACCCTGTACAGAGATCTCTGTACAGGGTTCCTATTTGTTTTTTGGGTTGTACCTTTGATTGTTTAAGAGCTCCCGATGCCTATTGCTGCGAGAGTCTCGGCTACCGCTTGATCATAGAAATCTTGTTCAATTGTCTCGAAAGAGCAGTTAGGGTACACCGCGATAGTAGGCCACGGGCCTTCACCGCCAAGTCCGTATTTTGCTAAGCACTGTTCTGCTTCTTGTGCTGTGGTGGGGCCGAAGCGAATAGCATCGCGCTGTTCCTCCGTAAGATCTTTATTAAAGTAACCGGCTAGACCCCCAATTAAATCGTTTGGAATACTTCCCAGAGAATCTGAGCTTTCTGACGACAGTGCCACTGAGGTCGATGCCTGTGCGAAAGGTACAGATACCAAGATAGCGGCGGATGCGACCAATGCAATGGATACTTTTCGTAACATTATTGTTGTTTCCTCTTAACTACTTGAGTCGACTAGGTCTCTAATTTGATTATATTTGGGGTAAGACGTTGCAAGGCCGCCTCGGAACGCTTGCAAAATTTCATAGGGAGAGGAATTGCTATTGTTTTGCATCGTTTGTTCGATCCAAGAGACGTGCGGTCCAACATTTGCTGCTAGGTTTTTAGTGCTGCCGTTAGAGCCACTAGCAATGCCGTACATGGTTTCACCCGACCAAACAGCTGCGCCGGAATCACCTCCGGAAATGACATAAGGGAATGATCCTGCGGGTTTAGCCGAGAATACGTCTTTGTAGTACAGGTTGCTCATAGGATAGTTCGCGACTGTGTTTGAGTTGGTGACTTCCATTGTTGCTCTAGAGGAGAATGGGTTCACAACTGCAAACCCAACGACTTCCAGCATTTTTCCAACCGCAGGGCGTGATCGAGTGAGGCTGAACTGTTCTGCGTCAATTCCAGATCCCACTTTAATGAGGGCAATATCGTAGTCACTTGACTTTGTGTAAACATGCTCAATGCCTGCATATTGTCCGTCCGACTGCTCGATGAAGCCGACGAAGCGACTGCGGCCTTCAACACAATGATGTGCTGTGGTCCAGAATTTTCCACCGATGTAGTTGGCAGTGCACGTAAGATTGGAAATACCTGGTAGGTCGGAGAAGTATAGAGCGCCAATGTGCTCATCTGTGTGTTTCACAGGATTTGTGGTGAAAAGGCCGAAACCGGGATCTTGGGCTGCATCTTCATTGTCGCTGACTACGATCGGAGAGGTTTCTACAGTCTCTTGAAAGAGTGACTCGTCAATGAGATATTGATTGAATTCTTGAATTTCTTCGTCTGTGAGCCCGAGGTTGTGCAATTCGCTTTCTGGAATCTGCGTCGTGTTTTCAATTGAGTGAGCGGGGGTCACAAGCTGAATGCCAAGAAAAGCTGCAAATGTAGTCGCAGATAGTCTCTTGATCCATGTCAGACTTCGTTTGTGTGCAACTGTCATTGAGTCTCCCATTAGATAAATGTGCAGTGATGTCTATGTGTGAAAGCTGTGCTCTGCATGTATGGATGATCTTATAGCAGTTCTTCTTAAATAGGCAAGCTTTACCTAATTTTTTCGGGGGTGGATGTGCTCGGATACTGGTATGCAAGTTGACTTGTCGCATAGTTGATTCTCAATCTAGTCAGGATTTTTGAGATATTCGTACAAGGTCGAGCGATTAATACCAAAATGCTTGGCGACAGCAGATTTTGTTTCACCTTGAGCGATCATATCTTTTGCTTCTTGTATTTGTTCCTTGTCGAGGGCTTTTGGGCGACCTGCATACTTGCCGGCCTTTTTTGCCAGGGCAATACCTTCTGCTTGGCGCTCGCGAATAATTGAGCGTTCAAATTCTGCGAAACTGCCCAAAATACCGAGCATGAGGTTTGCTCGAGGATCATCGCGGCCTGCAGCGAAAGTCAAATTCTCTTTGAGAAAAATGACCGATGCGCCTTTGTCTGTGATGCGGTCAATGATGACGCGTAAATCAACCAGCGAGCGTGCAAGTCGGTCAATGGATGCGACGACAAGAACATCATCCTCGCGAAGATAATTAATGCAGTCTTCCAAGCCAGGTCTGTGTGATTTGGCGCCACCGGAAAGCTCATCTGTGAACTCACGATCAATATGACCGGAATGGTTAACAGCTTCACGTTGTCGAGCCAGATTCTGATCGGTGCTAGAGACACGCAAATAAGAAACTCGTTGACTTCTCGGGTTAGTTGTTTGTTCCTTAAAACTACTACCAAACATTTAAGACTACCTTTAATAGTTTTGTGTTGTGTGATGAAAACTACTTTCCATTATTACAGCAGTAGGGAAGTAGAAAACACAAAACTATGTACTTGTTTAAAACAATAGTTGTCAATGTCAACATATGCATACGCGGGTTTTATTAACAAAACTAAAGTACGTTCTTTTGCGAAACGATACGGGCGTATTGTTAAGGCGTGTTGTGCCAATTCCCACTCTAAGCAAAGACCTAACAATATACACTGAGTGTAAAAGTATACCGAGTGTATTATTGCGGAGTAGGTGCATAATTATCGAATAAACTGTCGGAATAAGTCTTAGACTTAACCCGACACTGTTGGGAAATGCCAGGGGACCGCTTAGTCCGACAGTCTAAACAGTGCTGTGGGCAGTGTCGTGTCAGGGTCTACCCTAATCCGACACTTGGAGTATTGGACGCTCGGGTGACAGTGGGGTAGTGGTTGGACGGCGGTGAGTTAGCACTTGTTGGCACGTTAAAAAAATGTAGCAGTACGAATGTACTGCTGCAAGGGTAGGTGTGGTGGATGAGCCCGTACAGTAACCGTGCAACAAACATGCATAAACCGCCCAGTGCCCAGACAGGAACACGATCGCCTCAACCCGTGCACAGGAAGTGGTGATGGCTGGTGATAGCGGTGGTGCTTTTTTGGCAGAATTGAGGGCACTCCCTCAAGGGTCTGTATTTTTAAGCGACCTATGAGGTGGTTACGTAACATCACTGTGACGAAAGTATGTGAGGCTTAAGTTAAAGTGCGAGTGAGTCTAGACTGTGCAGGTCAGGGCTAGTTTTTGAGATGTTGCTATTGTGAGAATGCACGCTTTTTGCTGACTCAAAGTCAGGCGAATACCCGTGAAACAGGGCGTTTTTAGCTGGCACGCGATCGGGTGTGTCGGCCACATTAAATCACTGAGCAAGGACCGCAGCAAGTTGGTTGTAAAATTCAGCTTCTGCTTCATGAATGGCGCTTGCTGCGTCGGTGCGAGCCTGCTGCACTAATGTAGATATTTCCGAAACGGCTGTGGAGATGTCGCTGGAAATAGGTACGACCAGGGTTGGAGCCATAGGCGCAGTATCGGTGCCCTCATGCAGGGTAAAACCAGGTGCTTCTGTATGTGTTGGCGTGACATCAACTGCAGCATTGCTATCAAAGGTGGTAACTAAAGTGAGATCTACAGCAAGCTGTTCGAGATCATGGGCATGAAGGCTGTAGGGTGCAGCAGCCTTGATTGTTGTTGACATAGGCGAGAATAGCGTCGCGAATAGCTGCCTTACGGCTCTCATAGGTGGATGTGGTGGACATTGCGGCTTCTTTCTTCACAGTTGTGTGTGGATCAGGGCACGATCAATAGCACGCTCATCCCAGCTCATCTCAATGTCACGAACAAAAGTCTCTGGTTCAAGATCATTGGGATCAAAGCCGGCATCGTACTGTGCTTCACCATGTGTGCGGGTGAATTTCTCAGCAAGATTGTCGAGGTGGGTGTCGCTGATGCTGTAACCGCCTAACCCATTTGCATTTGTATTGGCAAGGTAATCAGTAATGCCTTCGCGCATAGCAGAGCGACGGTCATCGAAGGTGGAAATAGGTGGGTGATTAGGCATAGCTAGTGCTACTTTCTTTTTTATGATTCCCAGTGGCTTACCCAGCGGCGTGCATCACCTTGTTCAGTGCCATCGGGATTGTTGGTAACAGCCACACCGCCTGGCACCTTATCGAAATAGTGCATTTCACCGGTGGTTTGACTTTCAATGGAGACAGGTTCGCTGTGCTCAATGAGGTAGCCATCTACGGTGTCGCTCTGGTCATAATCGACGTAGACAAAGCCTTCTTCCCATTCACCTGCTGGTGGTTGCCCGTTGAGGTTAAGCAGCCGGGGAAGTGAGCGATCAAGGACAAGATCGCGGACAGCGACAGAGAAAATGGTATTGCGGATATTGGAGGGGTCAGCATTCGGTGTGCTACGAGGCACAAGACCTGCATCAGCACGCAGGTCAGTGAAACTTAAGACCCACACACGCTCTGAGCTGTTGACGCGACGAATAAGGACGAGCTCTGGTTCTTTGCGCTGGTCAAGCGGGTGCTTGTACTGTGCCCAAGAACCAACGCTGTCGCGCAGAGCTTGTTCATCAAGCTCTGCCATAGGGATAAGGTGGTCGTTGAACATGGCGGTGGAGTTAGTTGTAGAAGTCATGAGTAAAAGGTCTTTCTTTATAAGTGTTGTTTTCTCAGGCTGAGGTAGTTGACACACAGCCATTCGCACAACACCCCGACATGGGCTCCCGCCCATGTTCGCTTGGGAGAGCATCAGTATCCCAAGCGAAAAAGACCTACAACTTCTTTACGGCTGTCGAGCTGGCACCCAGTGCACGTGTTGTTGACCGACAAGATCAAGATTGTGCACGTCAAAGGTGTCAGGGTCTATCAACAGTGCGAAGCTGCCTTCGACAAGCACTGACCCAAAGTGACTGCGCCAGCCTTGGGTAAAGACCTCATCAACGGTATAAAACCATGTTGATGCGGATGCTGAGACTGTGCCGCACACCACCATATCTGTGCCCTCTGCAGGATGGATGCTCGTGATGATGATCTGTAAACTAGCTATCTCAAGCTCGACATGACCGAGAAGTGCTTGTTTGTCGCTGTCACAGGGTGGATTAGTTGTTGCATATTCATGTAGCTTGTCGTGCACGCTATCGGCGATGATGTGGCTGATGGTGGTGTCTTGTCGATCCAGGCATTGCTCAATCTGTTTGATCGAACGATTAAGCATGGTGTCGAGAATATAGAATGCGTACATGCGACTAACTGTATCTGTGCACATGTGGTGTGTGTTATTTACTGCTCATTATGAGGTGCCTGCTCAAGGGCTGCTGCACTAGCTTTGCCTTGTGCCTCACCTTGAGCCTGGCCGAGTGCACGGCCCTGAATCAGTTCAGCAAGATCAATGCCGATGGTCTGCTTCACGGTGGTAAATGATGATGTCGAGTACATCAGCTGGTGGAGGTGTGGTTCGAGCCATAATGAGGTACTTCTTTTCTGGTGTGGTGGTTATCCTTCTTTAGGCACAGGGCGACCTAAAATGGTCATCTCTGCAGCAACGCGATCATCGAGGTCGATACTTAAGAGATAAGCACTAAGTTCGACCAAGGCGCGATCGTATTCTGGATTGTCATCAGCACTATCAGACATGAGGTATCGCGCGTTAGTGATGATGTCTTGGGTACGGATAACGACTGGGGTAGTACCTCGCGCTAGTGCGTGGTTTTCTGCAGCAGAGGCAGCTGCCAGTGCTGCGGCGTCTTTGTCAGCGTCGTGGCGGCTTAAGAGATCCCAGATGGGTTCATCTTCGAAATTCTCTTGATAGTACGCAAGGGCGTCAGCTGGATCGTCAGCATAAATACCTGCGAGACCTGGCTGAGAATCAGGAATCACTGTCCACACATCACCAAAAGCCCACTGGCGGTAGATGTCAATAAGACTGTCAGCAGGGATAAGTTCGTCGCAAGTGGCGGCAGTAGTAACACAGACCACATCGAGCCAATCGCCTTGGGAATAACCCGTGATGGTTTTCGCAGAGATGTCGAATATAAGTTCGGGGTGGTGCTCGGCAACATACGCCTTGGTGCGGATGAGTGATGCATCCGAGTCACCGTCGGACCAGACTTCGAACGGGTTGTCATCATTATCGTGCTGGCCGCAGATGAACTTGGCAAAGATGTCGAGAATCTCATTGCCTTCTGGCTTATCGGCGACGGTATCTCCGCGTCGTGGTCGGTTGTGAACCCAGAGAGCTGCATCTTTCGTATCGTGATGGGTCATCGGGTTCTCTGCATCAGTGTCCTGACGAATGGTGTAGCCATAGCCGTTGTCTGGGTGCTCAAAGCGGTCAGAGTGCATAGTGGTATGTGCTGGGATATGAATATGGAAGACAGACTGCGGGTGAGCTGCGTTGTTCTTAGACATGGTGAATCTTCTTTCTGTGTCAGATGTCGTGGAGTTGATCGGGCGCAAACGTCATGACGTAGGGGCGCCTGGTTGAGTCATAAATACCATCAACAATGAACGCGATATGGCGGTCGTGCTCAGAGGTGTCCTCTAGCGGAGGATGAAAATCAGTGGTAGTTACACAGCGTGCTTAGACAGTGTGGTCTGCAAGCTGTTGCAAATAAATCTCAGCTAATGCGAGAGAATTAAACGGTGCATCATCAACGCTGCCATCGTTGTGTTCGCTCACAGTGGAGGAGTGGAGATTAATCCAGCTCTGGATATTGGCAATGTCGAGTTCTTCCATCGCCTCAAGATCGGCCTCTGGTCGGGCCTTAACGAGGGCGCGCATCATGTCGGACTTCATGTCATAGGCCAAGGTGTCGATGACATATTCATTGAGGCGCTCTAGTTCAAGCTCGCTGTAGTGCGCATCGTTAAAAACAGCGTTGTTGCTCAGGGTGTCGAGCACATCGAGTATTTCTTGAGCTAGTTCTGGATTATCTTCGAGCAGGTTAATAGGGGTGTAGATCTCAGAGACAAAGGCACGATCCTTGCGTTGTACGCTGTACGGAAACAGGGTGTTAAGGTGCTCTTTAACCGTGATGAGATTGGAATCGGCATGGGTGTTCTGCGTCATGGCATCAGCGGAGATGATGATAAAAGCTGGGTTGGCGTAGTAGCCGGTGCCGGTAACAGCGTTGGCCGGCCAGGTGTCAGTGAACTTGTAGCGGTAGTTCTTGCGGAGTTCATCAAAAGCAGACATGAGGGCGTCCCTTCTGTAGTTATGAGGAAAAGTAGGAAAAAAGCACGTCACCCTCTCGGCGTGATGCAAGAGGGTGACGTGCTGGTGTGGGTAAAACGAAGCGAAAAAGTGAAGTAGTTTTAAAAGACCAGTTCAACAGGTGTTGCCGTGCCGGTGTGGACCTCTGATTCAGCAGTGACGCTGGATCGGATATAGAGGTGATGTCCGGTACGGGCGTCTGGTGTGTGTACTGCAACAACAGCACCTAAGGTGGTGTGTTCAACGATGGCAAGTTGTGCTGGCAGTGTGCTGTTGGGATTAACAGCGAGTGTGTCAGCAGGGACAGCGAGTGCATAAGCAGGGTTGTTGCTCAGGCACAAGATGAAGTAGGTGGGTGAATATAGCTGTTAGTCTGAGATAATCTGGGTCAGTGGTCGATGTATATCGAGGTGGTTGGTGAAGGTGAGACCCTTGTAAAAGCCCTGCATATAACCCTCACCAGGAGTGAGCGTGGGCGTCATGTACTGCTTTACTAGAGCAACAACTTCTGCTGCATCATAAGGGTCATCAGAATCATCGAGAGGCACAGCAATAGCAGAGCCAAATTCACGTGATGGCTTGATGGGGTAGTGAACGTAGTACTCCCACGGCACATGAGTGGAGCGACCAACAATGAGGAAGTTTTCACCATCGTAGACATAGAGGTAGGACACGATAGGAGTCACACCGGCGAGACGCGGCATGTAGAACACACGGTAATCAGTGGTGCTGAGCAGCAGTTCTGCGATTTTATGTGCATCAACAGTGAGATCGGTGGCGGAGCTAAGCGTTTCTGGTTCGACGTGAAAAGTCGTAGGTGTAGGGAATTCGGACATGGGTGGAAAAACCTTTCTTTAAGGTGGGTTGTTGTGGTGCACGGGGCTTGAGTGTCAGGTAAACAAGCCCCGTGCGATTGTCACGGGTTTACCCGAACGCGGCTTCGCTGCGTTGATGCGGTGCTAAGTTAGCACCCAGCTGCGCCCGAGGCGCAACACCCAGGCATCGCTACAGGATTGACTTCAACGACAACAGGGAGGTTTTCATCAGCATCCCAGGCAACATCGAGACACAGATTATGCGCTCTTTTCTTCGGCGTAGAGATCGCTATGAAGGTCATGGCGTAGACCAGCAGCAGTTGTCTGAGCAGGGTTGTCAAGAATCTGCAGCGGCTCTGGCACAGTTGGTTGGTCAGTGGTGTGTTGGGTAGCAGGCTGTGGCGCGTGGGGATAGTTCTTGATGTAGATGACAGCAAGAGTGAGCAGGCTAGCAGTGATGACGACAAAGACCAGCCCTTGAGCAGATTCGACAACATCAAGGACAGCGTTGAGTGCATTGAGCATGGTAAAAGGTTCTTTCTGTGTTGTTGAGTGAGCTGTATGCAGGCAAGTGCGGGCACAGCGAGGGTTCACACATGCTCCCGAACGCAGCTTTGCTGTCGTTGTGTTTCTTAAGAACTCGTTGGCACATAGAAAACAACCCCTGCAGTGCACCAAGGTGCAGTACAAGGGTTGTTTAAAAGGTGGTGCTTTTTGAGGTGCTAGTGAGAACTAGAAACCAAAGATGGAGCCCCACAAGGTCCAGTCGAAGGTGGACTTTGGCAAGGTAGGCGCCTTCGGAGTAGTTGGGGTGGTCACCTGCGGGGTAGATGGCTTTGGAGTAGATGGCGTGGTGGTGGTTGGTGCAGTGTTTGCTGGGACTGCTACAACGGTGAAGTAACGGACAGTCTTGTTGCCATGAGCATCAACAACATGTACCTCAGGAGTCCAGACATCAACCTCGGTTGGGGTACCGTACAGCATCTTCTTGTTTGCGTCGTACTTCAACCAGGATGGCATGTACTTGAAGGTCACGGTGTAGGCGGACTGATCGGAGATGGTGAGGTACTGAGGCTTGATTGGTTCACCAACCTTGCCAGGAATGTCAACGACATAGGACACGTATGGCGCAGTGGTATCTACTGCTGCTGTCGCCTGTGGAGCAGTGCCAGCAAGTGCACCGGTAGCCATAATAGTTGCTGCGAGAATACCCATGCCGAGCTTGCGTGCACGAGTGTTGCGGGTGAGGGTCTGAGAAGCCTTCATGAGGAAGACGCCTTTCTGTAGAAAGTAGTGAGGTTTTTTGCCAGAGAAACTTCTGTATTTTACTTTAAAGAAACCCCAACAAAGTTTGTGACTTTCATTTAAGTCACAAGATAGAAGTATAGCTAAAGTCATTAAAATATGTGTATTTTGATACAAAAACTTTTGGGTGAATAGTTTTAATAAATTATCGAAAATATAGTGAACAGTATTTATTAGTTTTTATTCGCAAGGGTGGTCTAAATTTTTTACTACTGCGTCGTGTCCACCGGATACACTTGAGGTAATACAGTTACGAGGCTAAGGAGTATGTAATGAGCATTTCGCCGAAGAATTCCGGTACACCAAACGAGAACGCCGCAGCAGCGCAGGTGGCAGCAAATCTGGCTAATTTAACGTCGCAGGCTACAGGGTCCATGGACGAAACTAATGAGCAAGTCATTAAAAGTAACGAGCATGGCTCTGATGCTTATTTGGCGGATATTAAAGCCAGTCGAGAGATGTGGGCAAAAATTGCGCTCGATCCGAATCAATCTGAAGAAACTAGGAAAGAAGCTCGGGAGAATATGGCGCGGATAGATGAGTACGCTCGTGAGCACGATAAAGACAACAAGGGTTTGTTGCAGAAGTTAGCGAAAAACAAAGCAGAGCTCATCGGGACTGTTGCGGTTGCAACCTTAGGTGTAGTGGCAGCCATTGCTAACAATGGCAAGATACCGATGATTCAGTTGAAAAAATAACCCCCGCACAGGCTGGACATCAGCCTATGCAGGGGGGTTATGCGGTGTGGGTTTAGGGTGCACGTAGTGCTGCAAGCTTGTTGACAGTATCCGCGTGCTTGTTGAAGATGTCGGCCTTCGTGGTGTCGCCGTCGTGACGACTTACGAAAGCATTAGTACGCAAGTACTCAAGCAGGCTCTGGACCTCAGCATCAGATACTGTAGCTGGAGCAGCCTCAGTGCGAGGAGCAACAGCAGGTGTAGAGGTAGCGCGTGCCGGTAGGTTAATGATTTCCTCGTATCCCCAAGGATATTGAGCTGGGATGATATAGATGCCACGGTCATCAAGGTGAGCATCAGGAGATTCAGCCATACTGCGAGGGTAGTAGGCGTTCTCTGGAATGCGCCACTGCTCCTCGGTGTAGTATTTCTCAGAGCCCTTAATGCGCACCACGCGAGCAGTCGCTGGGACATCGCCTGTGGCACGAGCTGTTGCAATGCGTTGAATGTTTTGGGCAGCTTCCGCCAGGATATAGGCAGCTTCTTGGTTGGCTTTAACCTCGGGGTAGTTAGCCTTGCGGAATTCATCTTCCGCGGCTTGGTCGAGTGCGATGATTGCTGTGTCATCGAAAGCAACAATCTGGGGAACAAGGGTCTTTGCGGCGTTGTACATGGTCATGTGCTCTTTTCTTGAATGGGACGATTGAGTATTTTTAAGCCTGTTTGATGATGGCTGGCTTAAACCACGGCGCTTGTTCAGGAACGACAATGATGCAGTTGCCGGTACCGACACCGGTGTTAATTTCGCGGTAGTCCGGGGGTCTTTCATATCCTCGGAATCAATGGCTGTGTCAGGGATTGATCAGTTCATTTTAATGAGTCCGGGGACGCCCCAGGGGTATTGGGACTCGACCATGAGCGGCCGGTTCTTCAGCCTGTTGTGGTTGAAGTCAGGCGAACGTAGCATGTCGAACGGAGTGATCGCCTTTTCTGGAATGCGCCACTGTTCTTCACCGTCGTAGCTGCCGTCTTCCTTAAGCAGAATCACGGTGGCATGAGTGGGCACACCACGTGGATTGTTTTGTGCCTTGTTGATGCGACGCAAATTTTGGACCAGCTTGGATATGGCGAAGTTGCGCCCCGCAGTGGCTTTGTACTGGACATTAGGGAGTTCGCGAGCACGGACTGATTCATTAGTGACGTGTCGCTCTAGTTCGTTGAGCGCTGCATCGTCGCCATTAATGAGCTCAGAAACCAGCTTTTTAATGGTCGTAGGATTGCTTTTAAAAGCTGTGAACATGGTGGTCTCTTTTCTTGTTAGAAAACACAACCCCTGCACAGTGCTTGTGGATGAGCAGTGCAGGGGTTAAAGGGTATGGGGTGGTGTAAAGGTATGTGAGAGTGTGCTGATTTACAGTACTTCGATATATCCGCAGTCGCTGCAGACGTGAGTGGTGGGGTCAATAAGCAACAGACCTCGGCTGGCACCACGACCAACAACATCAACGACAGTCATGTCTTCGGAGCAGTTTGGGCAGTTCATGATGATCTCCTTTTAAGGGATTGAGGTGGCCAGATCTTTGTTCATGAGTTCTTCCGAACGCAGCTTTGCTGTCGTTGTCTTTTATGTTTTTGGGACTGTTGCCGGCACTGGTGTGCAACAGGTGCAACAGGTGCAACAGGTGCAACAGGTGCAACAGGTGCAACAGGTGCAACAGGTGCAGTAGGTGCAACAGGTGCAGTAGAGGTGGTAAAAAAGAAACCCCAAGGGGAAGTCCCTTGGGGTGTGGTTGTGTGTATTTTTTAGTTGATAGCACTTGCTTGTCGGGTGTTATACACACCTGCTGGAAAGTCTCGATCAAAGCCCATATCGTGCTCGTCATAATCAATGACCAGCTGGTTGGCGAAGTCATTGATGACACTCGGCTCGACTGTGGCGTACTCATCTGTAACAGTGAGTAGTTCAGACAGTGCGGACTCGCACATGAGAGCCATGTCAATGAGGTAGAAATCCTCCCCGTTTTTCATGATGTCCACAGACCATTGACCTTGCAGCTCTTGTGCACGAAGCTGGGGTAGTAGTGCAGTGATACGTGAAATGACATCATCACGGTGTGTATGGAACTTGGACATGAGGCTGTCTTTGTGGGCACGGTAGGTGCGGTAATCATCGTTGATGTGACCGAATTCAGCACCAACATCGCTTGAAGCAAAGGCGAGAGCTTTCTCCATCACGGAGGGGTGCCAGTAGGGAGTAACCCCCAATAAGCGAGGCTCAGGCTCACCAGCGGACGGATCACAGTGATCAAGGTCGATGAATGCGCGGTATTCAGTACGCAGCGGCATACCGTGATAGATGGTCGGGTTGCCTTCCACATCGTTGATGTATTCGCGGACAACAAGATCAACGCTTTCGCCAGCACCCAGTGTCATGGCGATGTTTTGAACGACCTGGAAGTATTCGCCCATTTCTTCTGGTTCTGAGCACTGTGCATTGGCAAATTCAAACTTGCAGGAAAACGTGCGAGCATATCTTTGGTGAGGAACATGATGTGCAGTCTCCTTTGAGGATGCGGGTGGGTGGTTGGTCGAGCATGTCTCCGAACGCAGCTGTGCTGTCGTTGTCCTTGGGAGAAAAAGAAACCTCAGGGGGAAGTCCTTTGGATTATGTACGTTGTGCAGAATTTCACAGACAGTCATGAGTGCTTTATCGAGGTGTTTGTCGCCTTTTCTGGTGCGCGAATCGACGCCCCAGAAGGCGCCTCAGGTATCATCTTCGACAAGTACGGCATCACCTGTTGTTAGCAGCGCCTGGCGAAGATCCGGTTGCAAAAACTTGATAAAGATAACTGCAATCACGACGTGTACGCGCATATTGCCCCAACCAGGGCGAAGAGTTACTTTTCGCCCCAGGATCTTAGCCTCGCGCGGTATCGCTGCAGCGAGCACCGCTGCGCGCTGATCGGGATCAAGCGTCTCAATGACCTGCATGAGGTGCTCAACAGTTGCTTCGGTGAACCCTTGAAAAACGATTGGTTGGGCTGGGTGGTAGAAGTTAGACAGGAGCGCGTACTGACCTCAGAAATCGGAGATAACAGCAAGAACGGTAGCGGTAGCAGGCAGACGTAGCCTACTTATCGAGCATGTCCCCGAATGCAGGTGTGTTGTCGTTTACATACTTGAGGGTGTAGCCAGTGTATGTCGGGGCTCTTATATGCAGAATCCTAAGATGAGTATTTAAGCCCTGTTTATAATTGTTATATTCATTTTGCAAAGAAAAGCTGTGATGGCTTTGTTTCACAGAGGGGGTGGCGAAATGAGAAAGGCCATTTACTGGTAATACATTCGTGTTATAGTTCAAAACTATGCTTTTATCTGGCATTTGAAGAACTACTAGAAGAGGATAATTTTTAAAGTGCTTACTTCAATAAGAGCGTCTACTACGGTAATTGCATTGAGCGTCTTAATTTCCACACTGACTTTTGCCTCGCCTTCTGAGGCAATAGAGGGTGTCGATCCAATACACATTACCGATCAATTAACTATTGATTACACGGCTGAGCAAATTGATGAAGTTCGTGATGGCCTTCGGTCATACAACGTCCCTGAAGAGCAAGTTAATAGATTAATAGGAAAACTCGAACAGGGTGAACTGTGGGATTCAATCGACCCACAAAAACATCCGGTGGACATTGAGGACTTTGAAAATGAACAGGGGAAAGGTACTATTGAGCGTTTTGCTGATGGGTCAGTCGTAGTTTCTACACTTCAAGTCCCGATTGATGCAAATAATTCTCTGATCCAGCCGAGGTCGATTGTTCCTGGCTCTATTCGGGATTGTGAGGAATTCTTTGCTCAAGGGCATCGTTTTAACACTAATTGCTTGGCACAAAAGACTATTATTTTGGCTACGATGTCATTTCGTTTTGACTACTATTACACAGTACAAGATGCGAAAATTCAGAAGTTTTACAATCCGTCAGTTACTGGGATCGGAATGAGTTTTGAAACACCAACATTTGAGCAGACTAGTGATCGAAATGTACGCATGAGTGCTCTTTTGTCATTATTATTCCAGGGATTCCCTATACAAAATATGGCCTGGATACAGGTTGATGTCGATACCAATGGCGCTCATTTTAGCGCAAACTAATGTGTGAAATTTTTTGAGTTGCTCGGATTTATTGTTGGAAGGAGGTTTCGTTGGAGTTTATTTTATTTTTTGCACTTTTATTTTTTACTGTTGCGCTATTGATTTCGATCGGCCTCATTGTAATTTTGGTGAAAGTGGTGCAAAAACGTAAGAGCGACAAGTTGGAAAAATAGAATTCGGTGGAGTTAAAGAGCTACATACCCCAAGAGGAAATCCTCTTGGGGTGTGCGCGAGTGTTGACTATCTTTTAGACCAGACCTGCTGGGTGAATCCTAAAGACCTGCTTTCTCATGGTTTCTGCTTCCCGAACAGTGTGTGCCGTGCCACCGGTGGTGGCATTCTTGTTAATCACAGCAAGCACGAGATCAGCAGCAGCAATTATGCCGGTGTTGCGCTTCATGAGCACGCTGGGATGATAAATCTCGCTGTAGAGATTGGCATGATCGGCTTGTAGTACCAGTTGCTGCCATTGTTGTTGCGCGTGAGCCGGCCACTGGTTTGGCTGTGTTAACAGTAGTGCCTCAGCAACAAAAGAGAACCGACCCAGATAAGCTTGCTTCAACGCTGTAATGACGTACGCCCACACCGCATCTGCACCGACACTGTGTCGGCGCCCAGTGCCATGCGAGTGCAGCACAAAGCGGTTGTGCTTGCTAAGGCCTCGCTCCATGATGCCGTATTAGCGTTGGTAGAGTCCATGTTGAAACGGATGGCTGTCGTAGCCACCGGGCAAAGACTGTGATCTGTGTCCTGTCAGTGGCACATGAAAAGACCCTTCTGGCCACGGCTGCGTGCGCTGGGAGAGCACGTGTTGCGCGAGTGGTAAGTATTCAGACATTGCATGACCTTCATGATGATGTACACAGTAGTGTTCAGCCACTATCTCGAAGGCAACTGCGCTGTCGTTGTTGTGAAGAAACTCTTACTACTGTTTATTAGAGCGCACAAAAGATCCAGTTTCTAAAGGCTAAATGACAGGCCCGTTGAATCTCAGTAGCGTTGCCTCCGAGAGAAGTCTCTTAGGAAAAGATTTTTTGTAGGTAAAAAGAAATTGTACATAGTGGGAGATTAGGTAGAGGAAGGTAAATCTGTTTAATTTATTTACATAAAAACTGTCCTTGTTTTGAGTGAAGGTTTGATACATAACGAACATTGATTTGTTTACAGCAACGACTTTGGAGGAACTTAGCTCAAATAGATCAGCCAGCATCGCAGCTTGTATAAATATTTCAGACCCGTAGATTAGATCATCCCCGGAGATTACGAGCAGTTTGCCATTGCCTGAGAAACCTATATTTCTAAATCGAAAACAACCATGAACTATTCGATGAGACTTTTTAGAGTAATCTTCAAAAGACTGGATGTCTTTGAATATTGAGGAGACTGATAGGTTAGCGTCCTCAAATACACAGCGCACATGGCTATCCAACAGGAGTTCTTTTAATTCTCGAAGATCTCTTGGTAGATGATGGATGTACTGTGCAAAAACCGGCAGATATCGACAGTGGGCGCTAGTAGAGAACTCAGAGAAAGCACTAATAGCTTTCTCTGAGTAGTTCAAAATAAGCTTACTCTTGTCATCATCGGTCATACTGATTGCTTTTTTGTTAATACCACTCCAGAATGATTCATCAATCAAAGTGCCGATTTTAAATGTGAAATCTTCCGATTGACCCCAATAGATCGAACTGTTTTCTTGAGGAAGTTGCTCGGGTAAGCGAGGAAGTTTTCCATTTGCAGGAGAGTACCGACGGATCTCGGACCACGGTTCTTGATCATTGGCCGAATCTCTTTGCCAAATTGTGCGCATTTCATTTTGAAAAACTTTTTTCACTCTAAGTACCCTGTAGGTTTTCTAACATGAATTCGATTAATCGTGTGGCAGATCCGAAGCCGGATGACGATGCGTTTGGGGAAGAAGCACTTTTAGTTTCGATAGGACTCAATAACCGTAAATTCTCCCACTTTAAGAGGTCCATGCTTAGTGACTTATATGCTATTGAATCTTTCCCCCCAGGCGGCAAGGACGGTGCTACGAGAATTGGCTTTTTCGTACATTGAAGAGCAAGGGAGAAAGGGGTCGAACAATCATAACGCGCAAAGCGAGCTAGAAAATCAAGGGTCGCTGGGGCAATCAGATATGCATCTGACTCTGATTCGATTTGAATGTGGCTGGGTGTAGCCTCTGGTTCTGACCCCCAGTCACTATTTCTAGGAGTCACTCCACTTAGCGTGGCCATACTGGTCATAGTGACGATTCGACTTGCGCTTTGTGTTAGATAGGGAGTGAAATTAAGGTTAGGATGTGATGAGCGAAGTGAGAAAATTAGACCCGGTATTGATAGGGCCGACATTGAACCTGTTACTAACCAAGACACATTCGTAACTTTGGTCATTATGCGTGGGCCTCCTTCTGAGGAATACCCCATTCGGATAGTTTTTCTGCGATCGTGACGGATTTTCCTGAAAATTCTTCGATTATTAGTTGGGCGCAAATGGTGGACCATTCCATACCAAAACTGAGCCCATTGTTCTTAGCAGTTGGGACTTCAACAGCTTTACTCACACCTGGTGCCAAATAGGAAGTAAAGAATGATTCAACTAAGCCGTCATCTGATCGAAAGGGTAAAAATTTTTTGATCAGCCTTTGTGCTTCCGAGAAATGAGATTCCAACGGAAAGTAGAATACAATATCATCAGTCCGCAGGAGGGATGTGTTCCAACTAGTTTTCCCCTGAAATATTAGATTGCTATTCTCAGCGATTTGTAAAGTAGCTAAAAATATTTCGGTTCGCTCTACCGCGTTTTTCGCGGACATGTAAATTCTGCCTATTGATTTTTTTGGTTGAACCCACTTACGATTTCCAAAACTGTGGACGAATCCAGGCGATCGGACTAATGACATTTTCGGTATCGCTTGTTCTTGATTCGGATCTCCCGAAAGGCCCATGAGATATGGATCAGCTCTGAGAAAGCGAACTATGTCAAGCTTGGTTGTAAGAGGAATTACTTCTGTTGCTCGGGCATGATATTGAGAATAAATATAACTAGCCAGTACCGAATTGGCTTCCAGCGAAGTTACATGGACGTTTTCTGTTTCTGGATGCCCTGTATACGGTGGTATCGTAAAGGTTTGATCATTTAAAAAGACCATTGAGTTTTTGATCTTGTCTATCGTTTCGTGCAAATTCCTCACTTAAACCACCTTGCTATCTGTAAACACCAGATTGGGTGCTTGACCTAAAGTAATTTGCATTCCGATGGAGGCTAAGGCTAATTCGCGCGGGCGTAACTCATTAGATTTAGCGCTCACAGTGTAAAGTCGAAATAGACCAGCCAATCCGATTCTGATACTAATGATTCGTTTTTCGTCCGAGGTGAGAGAGTAACCCCTCTCTGAGGAATAGCCAGTTAATATTGCATTTACTTTTGATACAGCCTCAAGCGTTGCATTATCGTAGGCTTCCTGAATGATCGAGGAGCCTTTAATGTTTTTGATGTTGGTATCCACCAGTTCCCGAATTGTGCTATAGAACAAATCACCTGCGAGAAAACATAGGTCATTTGCGAAATGTGCACTACCGCATTCTTCCCAGTCACATAGGAAAATCTTTCCGGTTTCACCATTAATTAAGAACTGAGAAAATTTAAGATCTCCATGCGAGAAAAACTTCCGTGATCCTACTTTAGTTACTTTTTCAAGTGCATTCTCGATGTTGGTCGCTTCTTGATTAATGATTTCAAGAGCTTGTATAGTTCCTTTTGTTAATTGTGCGCCTGTTTCAATGTTGCCTTTATTTGCAAGAAGAGAAAGTCCATCCAAAACATCCATTGCTCGCCTTGCAGGATTTTGAGGGGGAACTGTTACAGATTCCAAACGAAAGAGAAACGCTCCGATCTTGGCTAAGTCAGTGAGGGGTAGAGAAGCCTTAGATAGCTCTAAAGTTTCTGTGTCGTCTTTGAAGTCGGACACGATGTAGAAGTCACCGGGAAAATTAGAAGACTCTTTCACATACTGAATTACGACAGGAGAGATTAGGTCTGTGGATGGAAGATGGAGACTACTTGCAAGAATTTCACCTTCGATGCGACGATTTAGTTCGCTATCGATACCGTCACCCAAAACCACCTTGATAAACTTTTTGGAACCCGTTCCAGAAGTAGCTACGAAGTATTCTCCGCGTCCAATGTATTGGCCTGGTTCGATGTCAAAAGACCCCTCCAAAGAGTCTTCGATATCGTTGAACGTGGCATTTGCCCATTCGCTGGTTATTGAAAAATTTTGACTTTGAAGGGGGCGGTTCATTTGTAGCCTACTAGCAACCGATTGTGATGGTAGCAGTGACAGTGTAGGCGATAGTTTCAGTGCAAATTACAGAAGAAACAGTAGTTGGTGTGGTGCGACCGTCTGCTGGTTTCCCAGCGTCTGATGCAATGGAGTTAGTAGATGTGTATCGATTGATATTAACCATTTTTGGTTTTCCTGTCTTGAGTTGGGGTTGCCATGTATTGGCATCATCAAATTAACATGGCTCAAAGGATTTGTATTTGAAAGTAGAAATTACTGGTAGTGGATTACCCCTTTAGGGGTTAATTTAGTAGGGAAACAATAATAATTGACACTACTACAGTCGGTAGTAAACCTGATAAATAGAACTTGATGATTTCTGGGGAAATTGGGCCTATAACGCCGCTGTCTATATAGGTGATTTGATCTACTCTCCTCGCTCGACTTCTGACTATTCCTGTCCAAAGAATGCTTGGCAGTATTAAAATCCCGTAGGGCAGCATTTGGATTGTCCCTGTGATTATTAGCATGATCGCTAGCGCGAATAACCCATGCACAATAAGAGTCACGACTTTAAGGTGGTTTGGTCCTTTTAGCTTAGAGAAGTCTGCGCACCGCGCCACATCGGCACCTAAAATGGACCACAGTAGGAAAAATAAGCAAGGGGTAAAATTTCCAAAAACATTGGAAAAAGAGAATGTGAAAGAGATGACCACTAGCATTGTCAAAGCGATATGGGGTCTTCTTAAAAATCTTCTAAAAGTGAGTATGAGGTAGTTTCCGGTGGGGGGTCGGTCTATCCATTTTAGATGAGCGACTGTTGTGCTATCTGCGACTAGTGCAGAATCCAAAACGTTAAGGCTGGCTTCCGACAAAATTTTTCTTCTACCTGCAGAAAGAAGATTTGGAATTGATTTTCTCTTAAAAAGGCCTGTGACTAGTCTAGCTAAGAGGCTGATCATGAGCCATATCCAAAAATGCCCATTCGCAGCACCAACAAGAAGTCCAAAGAGAGCGAATACACTCAGTTGCAAGATTGGGCTAAACCGACCAAAAGACAATTGGCCTAAGGGTCTCACATGATATATCCACTCTAGTTTTGAGATTGATAGGAGCGGTAGAAATTTTTCTACTAGAGTCGATAAACCTATGATGAATATCAGATTCCAGACAAATGAAGATATCGGGGAGTAATCATTTGCATTCAATTTGTATTGATCAAAAACCCACGACACCGTTGAAAACGAAATACCTAAGACAACAGCCAACAGTATTGCAAATTTGATCACTTTATTTATTTGCATTTAAATATCTTTCGAGTGAGATTACCTCGTCACAAACTTTAAGAATCTCTTGTGAATGACTGGCTAAAATCACAGTCGTACCACTTTTGGCTCGGTCTTTCAGTTCCTCCGATAGGATTCTTATCCAGAAAGAATCTAAATGCCTCTCCGGCTCATCCAAGACAATCACATCGCATTTCACCCCCAATTGTAAAGCTAGAAAGCTGCGTTGTTGCTGCCCGCTCGATACTCGATTAGGTGATTTCTCAAGGAGTTTTTCCAGATTCCAGCGTTTAATGGCGTCATCATAGTCCACCTTTGTGGTTTTAGTCAGTATCTTAAAGTGCTCTCCAATTGAAATATCGGGATAGAATTCGGGGGTAGAAATCTTTATAATTTTACCGATAGAACTTGGTTCGGTGACACTTTGGTCATCTATAGTTGCATACCCGTCAATTGGATGGATTTCCCCGCACAGGGTGCGAAGAAGTGTCGATTTTCCAGATCCGTTTTCACCGCAAATACCATATGTTTGTCCCTTTCGGAAGTTCATTTCCACTTCTGCAATTGTCGTCGAATATCCAATTTTTGCGCAAATTGAAAGCATTTAGAATCCTATCTGAGGTTCATGTATTAACCCATCGAAATCGACCATGAAGTTTCGAAAATTATTAGTTTTAGCCGATGTCACTTATTGGTATGTGGCATAGGCGAGGTTAATCAAGAGGCCAACCTCAGCCTAACAGTACTTAGATTTTCTTACTACGCTCGGTGTGGATTAACGATGGAGATGATGGTTATGTTAGTCATGGGCGATTCTTCCTGCTGGACATGACTTGCGGATGAGCTTCTTAGCGAATCTGAGGCGATCTTTTGTATGTTTTGTAACATAACAACATATGCAACTATTGAGTTTCTTTATAATCGTAATATCACTTTAAAAATCGATAATTGTATATATATAGAATGTAAAAACAATCATGCAGCACGAACGTTGCACCATGGTCACCTGGGTAAGCTAATATTGGAATATGCATTCCAATATCGAGGAGTGGGTGGAGCGTCATCCTGAGTGTTGTCCCAATGGGCATGCCTGGACAATTGGTGCGGGTACTACTCTGGCCAGTGCATTCCTACCGGGCCGGGAATCAGGGATGGTTGAGGGTCACCGCACGTGGACCCGCACGCAATGTCATAGCGTTATTCATGCTGAGTTTGGTGTGAGTTTGCTCTAGAGGAGCTGGTGGCAGTTGACCCTGAGTGAGGGCATGTATGAGAGCACCAATGCGGAGATCAGTTTTTTAAGCTGTTGAATAAATCGACCTCAACGTGGGGTTTACTCCTCGTCACAATTCCTCACGGAAGGGATTGGGTAAAACAGTGTGGCACCTGATTTAAATATTCCGATAGATATTTCTGACAGTGCTATTAAAATACATGCACCATACGTAAAGTCGAACGCAGTCCCATACATACGACAGAAAGGTTAGGGATGATTAAGAGACTGGCTGCAGGTGCAGCTTTGACATGTGTTTTCGTAGGTATCGCAGCACCTAGCAATGCAGCCGAGGCAGCCCCTTCAGGTTTTGAGCCAGGTACGGCTATTCAAGTTGTATAATCCTTCATTCGATGATCAAACACCTTCGGTGCTCTATCCTGTTGAAGCAGGAACGGTGTCTCTCGTTGATGTAAAGAAAGCGGCTAGCCGTGCCTTTGAACAGTGGGAAAAGCACAACGAGTCCGCTGGTGATGTCGGTGATGATCTTTCACTGCAGAGTATCGTAGATCTCATTGAGCGTGACACTTTCCCCACCGACGATGAGCAAGAGCTCAATAATGTGGCTTTGCTTATCGGCGAACTCCTGGTGAGGGAGGCCGGTGGAGAGTGGACGTCGTACATCTCAAAGAAAAATGATGAAGATGAATCGCTGGAGATTTTCGGGGTTTTTGGCACCGGTGGCACTGAAGGATTATCTGTAGTGGGTAATTGAGTTCGCATGGTTAGTGAAAAAACACTACCTCGTCCATTATCTGCCCTTTTCCCCTCTAATCAGCGCTGAGCTGATCTGAAAGAATTTGTACAAGTGATTTTCTAACAGTTCTCATCTGCGTAAAAACCCTTAACCTGTTATACCTATATCAGGTTAAGGGTTTTGGCTTTTGTCCTGACACCCACCTTTTTAGTGACGGTGAGGCATTGCACAGCCCGTACGGTGGATGTACAAGCGATGAGGCCAGCAGATTGATCTCGATTCTTGGATTGGCGTGTATCGGTATAAGGGTAGCTACTGTGGGTGCGCTACATAGGGAAAGACCCTGCTAACAGTTGTAGAGGTGTCTTAATTAAGGCTGGTTGGGTCGCAGTGAGCCGTTAAGGAGCACACAATTCTAAGTATTCCCGATAACATTCTCGACAATGAACACAACAGCATTATCAGTGACAGTGACTCGTGCCCAATCGTCCTTAGTAGTGTTAAGCCCAAGGTTGTTGGCTTTCTTTTCGGCCATGGCACAGGCAGCATAGATTTCTGAAATGGTGGCGCCGACAGCGTAGTCCACTGGCACAGTAAAACGGTGTTCGCGCACAGTGCGGGTGGATACTTGAACGGTGGTCATGGGGTGACCCTTTCTTGTTTGTGTGTGAGAGGTGTTGTATGTGTGTGTGCAGCAGTGGTAGTTAATCGAACACAATCTCAGTGCCAAAGATGGTGGGGGCGTGCGGAAAAGCCTGCATCTCTTTGGTGTTGACAGGCTGATCGAGCTGCATGTCGAATTTTTCTATGTCTGATTCAGCGAGCGGAAAAATGCGCTGATCAGCTGGATCTGAGTGCTCTGCAGGGGTTGTGTAAGTATGGTCGTGTTTCGTCATGGTGACTAAAATCCTTAAATGAGAATGTCTGTTGGTTTAGCAGAGTGAGTGCGGCAATAGTCTGTGACAGTAGGGAATGCCTCTGATTTGAGTGCCGGCTTGTTTGTCACTGGATCTGCTGCCAGCACGTGATCAGCGAGCAGCACGATAATGCCCTCTGGTTTGTCTGAGCCAAAAGGGTTGTCAGCACAGACATAATCAAGAAAATATTGACGCGACTCACACTGCTGCGGTGCGCGGTCGAGTTCATCAAGGCGTGTAGCGTAACCGGCAAAGAGTTCATGGAGTCGCGGGTGCTCAACATTAAGTGCGTAGAACAGGTTGCGGTGGGGGTCAATCTCGATAGAGGTGGGTTCGCCGGTTATGGCGTCACTAAGCCATTCGGCAGCCACTTCGGCATGGAGTCCGCGAGTAGCGTCACAGGCTGTAAGTTCGGCTGCAATTTCACGCATCTGTGCATAGAGCAGCTTCTGTGTTGGTGGGCAGGGTAGAGCAGTCATTTTTTACTCCTTATATATGGGGTGGGTAAGAGGTAGTACTGCGCACTAGTGTCCGACCGCAGCTGTGCTGCGGTGCTCTTTTGGCGGTATGACCAGCACCTTCCCTGGGGCCATTATGTTAATAATAGTAATAAAGAAACTATTAACTTTAGTATTCACAATTATTTCATACATGTGTTATGTTAATTACTATGAAACGTTCTTTAGTTTCATTACAGTAAATTAACTACATTTATGAAGGTGGTTTTTTATGACTTTTAATAAACAGGGTCGAGAGGTAGGGGTTCGTCCTCAGTTTGTACTGGGATCTCGGATTGCTCGTCCTATTGCGTTGGCGCTCGCCACCACTGTGGCGATTGGCGGTGTGGCAGTGGCGACATCTGATCATGTGGCACAGTTTGGTATGGCAACTGCGTCTGCTGCGACGTTGCCGGACAGTATTGTGACCAGTGTTTCTTATACGTTGAACGGGCTGTCATTTTCTGACCCGGTTGAGCTGGGTATCAGTGACAACGACAAGCGTGAAGAGCTTCTAGGAGACATCACCAAGGGTGAACTGCGATTGCAGATGGAGTTTTCGATCCCGGATTCAGCAACTGCCGAGGATGAGTACGTCTTTAATCTCACCGGCGATGGACTTCGGTTTTTCAATTCAAACGATCGCACCGTCCCTGTACGCAATGATGCAGGTATTCGTGTCGCAGATCTTTTGGTGAGCAACGGTGGTACGCGCGGTACGTTGACAAACTTTAGTTCGGATGCTGGCACTACTTCTCGCACCGCAGCTCTTGATATGGAACTGTACGGGTGGGTGAGTAGCGCCCAGCAGACGGGTGAGCGACCAATTCAAGACTGGACTGTGGGTAAGACTGAGGGTCAGGTTGAGAACAAGGTAGTCCGCTACGGCGTTGCTGGACACCCGTGGATTATCAGTACTGTCCAGCACACGTGGGTTAAGTCTACGCAGACCGTGTCGCATTTCCGAAGTGAACAAGACTGGAAGATTAATCAACCACCAGCTGTTGATATGGGCGCATTAGCATACGCAGCTCCACTTGGCGTCGTGGTCGGGCACGCCAATGTTGTCATTAGCAATAACAACGGTGCTGGATTCCGGGGTGCGCTTGTCAATACCACACCCACCACACGCGACGTGATACTTAATTTCACAGCCGCAGACGGAGCCACTTTACGCGAACGTTCCGGAGGTGGATTTGAGGATTTCGACGTTTTCTCGGAAGTTCCTCGGGTAGAGGAAACATCGACGAGGATCAGCTATTCTTACAAAAATTCATTTGAATATGACGAATTTGTTGCCGCATTTCCCGAGTACGACGTAGCTGCGTGGGAACCAACCGTTGTGTATTCAGCGGATAAGACCACAGCAACAGCGACGTTTAAGAATATTCCTTCGGATATTTCCTTTAGTTGGACTGGTATTGAAGCACTAGAGCCATTTAGCCCTGGTAAAACCTTCGAACATAAGGTGCAAGGTTCTGTTGGTGAACCAGCGGGGGCGTTCACTAGGGATAACTATTTCACTGAGGGTGAGCTCTACAAACATCGCCACGCAGACGATCTGCTTTCCGGTGATGGCTTGTTTGGCCCCAACATCACCGATGGCGATGGCAACCTCCCCTCTGTTGATGACGGCAAGGACGGTGACGATGGGTCTGATGGCTCAGACGGCCGAGACGGTGTTGTCGCCATTGATGTTGTTGACAATGCTGACGGCACGGTGACTGTCACCTTGTCCGATGGCACTACGTTTACTCTTGATGCTGGTCAAGACGGCAAAGATGGTCTTGACGGGCTTGATGGTACTGGCCTAACGCTGGAATCTGCTACCCCTGATGAGGACGGCAACATCACCTATGTTCTTTCTGACGGTACTGAGTTCACTGTGCGCAACGGTGTTGATGGGTCAGACGGTAAGGACGGCAAAGATGGAGTCAATGGCACAGATGGCGTAGACGGGTCAGACGGTAAAGGTCTGGTAGAGGTGTCCCGAGTTACCAACGACAACGGCTCAGTGACCATTACCTACGAGGACGGTTCACAGATCACCACGAAGCCAACGCCGACAAACTGGCTGTCCAAGCTGCTTGATTTGCTTCTCCCGCTGTTTAATCTGTTCGGTCTTGGTGGCGGCTCCGTCATTAGTTCCAGTAAGTAGTTTTTTCACTCCCTGTTTTGAGTTTTTTTCTCACCTTTATATAGATAAGGAATATTCACATGTCTTTGAAGCTTAATTCTCGTCGTCTTGCATCCATTGCTGTCGCTGTTGCAGTCGGTGTCTCTGGTGTTGCTGCTGTTGGTGCGGCACCAGCTACGGCTCAGCAGGTAGGTGCTGGTACCCCGATTCACGTTGTCAACCTTGATCGCACCGTTGTTGATCCAGTGACTGGTGACATCACCTTCCACTTCACCGACGGCACTTTTGTCACCCTCAAGGCGGGTGTTGATGGCAAGGATGGTACCGATGGCCAAGATGGTGTGATCGGCAAGGACGCAACCATTGTTGATGTCGCTACGGAGTCCAATGGTGATGTCAAGCTCACCTTCTCTGATGGCACCGTCGTCACCATTCCTGCAGCTAAGGACGGTGTGGATGGTGAAGATGGCAAGGATGGCGAGGACGCTACTGTGGTGTCTACTGCGACTGACGCCAACGGCAATATCGTCATTACGTTCTCTGATGGCTCTGTGCTTGTTGTTGCTAACGGTAAGGACGGCAACGATGGCTCAGACGGCCAGGATGGTGCTGATGGTGAAAATGGCAAGGATGGTGAGAACGGCGCTAACGCGACCATTGTCGATCAGATTGCCAATGACGATGGTTCCATTACCATTGTGTTCTCCGATGGTTCTGAGGTCACTATCCCAGCGCCAGCTAAGGGTGCCACCGATGAGCTGGCACAGTGTCTGCTGAACCCGAAGATGTTGCTGCTGGCAGCAATTCCTGCTGCAGGTGCTATTGCTAACGCTGTGGCACCGGCGATCCCACGTGTTGTTGAAGATGTGCGTGCACAGTTCAATCTTCCAAGCCTCAACCCCCAGTTTGATCAGTGGCTCTACAACGCGACCAAGGATATTGATGCAGGGTTGTTGATCTCTGGTGCTACCGGCCTTGCTGTGCTGTCGGTGCTCGCTGATGATTTCTGTGGCGACATTGATGCCGATGACAACGCAGATGGTGACGTGGCGGCAGAAAAGCCAACTGGCTCTTCTGGGCTTGGATCATCTGAACAGAGTGAAAAGGTTGATGGTGACGACGATAGTGTGATCGACACTGAAACTGATGCAGATCTCGAAGTAGAAGAAGACCCTGAGCTTGTTAACGCAGGTTAACGCCAGTGTAATGCTGGATTAATACAGCAGCATGAAGAAAAACCTTTAAGAAATTTTCTTAAAGGTTTTTTAGTTTTCTGGGGACATGTAAGAAGTTAATAAGTAAATAATAGTTTAGTTGCATATAGTTATCTATAACGTATATCTTTAAAAGTAGTTTAAAAGTCATTAATTACTTTATGGGAAATAATAATTAAGTTTTCATCTTTTAACTAGTTACAGCATGTTATTACCTTTTATGAAAGGCGTTTCACCTTGTCTCTTAATTTGAAGAAGAATTCTGCGCGTTCTATTACCGCGCTGACTGTTGCTGGTCTGGGTCTGTCTATTGTTCCTGCGGCATCTGCACAGGATGTTGCGGATGACACTACCAACTCCGATTCCACCCGTGATGCCATTTGTGCTGCTGCACCGCTTGTTGCAGGCGCAGCAGTGGGTGTTGGTCTGCTGTCTCAGCAGCCAGAATTCCAGCATATGGTGTCCCAGATTCAGTCTGACGCACAGCGCATTGGGCAGGATCTCAGCAATCAGTTCAACAACTCTCTTGAATCGCTCAACATTGGCCTCGGTAACGGCGTGCACGGCCCACAGCAGAACGCTGTGCAGGGTATTGATCTCACTGAAGCAGCACGAACCATGGCTGGATGGAATGACCTGGCGGCACAGGTGGGCCAGACTGCAGGCCCTGCTATCGGCGCTGTTGCTGGTACTGCCGGCCTGATCGCACTGGTTGACTACTGCTGGCTGGAAGGCTTCGACTTCGCGGGTGGCTCCAGTGGCACTGATGGTGAAAATGGTGTTGATGGTCAAGATGGTACCTCGATCACCATTACTGAGATTAAGACTGATGATGACGGCAATACCATTGTTGTCTTTTCCGATGGTTCTGAAATCACCATCACCAATGGTAAAGACGGCGCTGCTATCACCATTGTTAATACTTACCGCGACGATGAAGGTAATACTGTTGTTGAGTTCTCTGACGGTTCCACCATTGTTATCGACAAGGGTGAAGACGGTAAAGATGGAGAAGACGGCAAGGACGGCGAAGACGGTAAGGACCTTACCGTAACTGATACCTACATCAACGATGATGGAGACACCGTTGTTGAGCTTTCCGATGGTTCCACGATCATTGTAAAGAAGGGTACCGATGGTAAGGACGGTGCTGACGGCTCTGACGGTGCTGATGGAGTCAGCATCACTGTGGAGAACTCTTATGTTGATGCGGACGGCAACACTGTTGTCGAATTCTCCGATGGCTCCAATGTGACCATCAACAAGGGTGAGAAGGGCGACAAGGGTGACGCTGGCGCCGATGGCGAAGACGGCGCAGATGGTGAATCAATTACTGTTGTTAACACCAGCAACGATGCTGAAGGCAACACTCTTGTTGAGCTCTCCGATGGCACTGTTATTACCATTAATAAGGGTGATAAGGGTGACGCTGGCGCCGATGGTGAAGATGGAAGTAATGGCGCAGATGGCGAGTCCATTACGGTCATCGAAACCCGTTTCGATGCGGACGGCAACACTGTTGTGGTGTTCTCGAACGGCACTGAAATCACCATCAACAAGGGTGAGAAGGGCGACAAGGGAGATACCGGCGAAGACGGTAAGGACGGACTGACCCCGTACATCGGCCCAGATGGTAACTGGTGGATCGGTGAGAACAACACCTGTACTGCTGCACGTGGCAATGACGGTAAAGACGGTGACACCCCACGCATCGGTGATAATGGTAATTGGTGGATCGGCATCGTTGATACCGGCGTTCCTGCTCGTGGTCAGGATGGCGCCAACGGAGCCGATGGTGCTAACACCGTTGAGATCATTAATGGCTACTGGTACATCAATGGTGAAAATACCGGTGTCAAGGCAGTTGGTGAAAATGGCACCAACGGAGCCGATGGACAAGACGGTGAAAATGGAACCAACGGTGCTAACACCGTTGAGATCATTAATGGCTACTGGTACATCAATGGTGAAAATACCGGTGTCAAGGCGCAGGGTCCAAAGGGCGATAAGGGTGACACTGGTGACACGGGCGCTCCGGGCGAGGGTTCCGGTAATGTGGACATTGAGATCCGAGAATCGAGTTATCCAGGTGGTGGCCAGGCCACCATCATCATTCTTGATCAATTTGAATATGAAATCCCGCACACTGTTATTGGTGACAACGGTAACTGGTACATCGGTGAAAAGGATACTGGTATCCCAGCTCAGGGTGGCACTGGAACACCTGGTGAGGATGGCCTCACACCACACATTGGCGACAACGGTAACTGGTGGATCGGTGATACCGATACAGGTGTCTCTGCAAGCCCGACCCCCGTTGGTGAGGCGGTAGCGGGTGTCACTGATGTGGTCTTCAACACTAGTGATGAACCCAAGACCATTACTGCAACGATCAATGGTGAAGAATATGATTACACCCTTCCACCACATAGTGCTGTTGTGTTCTACGCTACAGGTTCACCAATGGCATATTCTCTACCGAATGCATCGGGCCTCACTGTTATAGGTACTGAAGAGACTCCTGGTTTCACCACTATTCGATTCAGTGACCATTCCACTGTGACCATTCCACATGGACGAGATGGCACCAACGGTACTAACGGAACTGACGGTAAGGATGGTCTCACCCCGCACATCGGTGAGAACGGAAACTGGTGGATCGGCGAAAAGGACACTGGTATTTCGACAACCTTTGGCGGTGGCGGCAACCCTGGTACCGGCAATGACTGCATCACGGTCCCAGGTGATGATCTTGGATTCCCAGATGATGCTGAGGCCGGTGCAGAGACCGGTGCAGATGCCGAAGGTACTATTGACTAAAGGTCATAGAGCAACGACCATGACTGATTAAAGTCGGAACACAACCCCTAGAGATATTCTCTAGGGGTTGTTGTGTATGTGTGCCACGGGCCTTGCCTTAGAAAAAAGGAGGTTTCTCTGGTGGGGTCAGACAGAAGTCTTGAGCAAAAATCTCAAGACTCTTATGTGGTTCAGTGGGTGGGTTAAAACCATAGTAGATGTTGGTGTAGTAAGTCTCATACCATGAGATTAACTGCTGTTGATGGGGTGACCCCCAGATTGCCTCGTGAATCATCTCAGCGGAACCGAGCTCAGATTTAAGATTAATCATTCGTGCGGGGTAACTGTGGATTATCCCTGTGTGATTATCGTGCACAATGTAAATGGTGGGGGTGGGCTCTTCGGACAGTGGTTCATTATTGGGGATGCCGATAAAAGTACCTGTATAGCCAGTGGATGTGCGCACCGGTGATTGCGCCAATAGGGTGATCGTTGTTTTGTCCAGGCACGCAAAAGAATGAAGGAAATCATCAAAAGCTTTGATGAAATCGTCGCTTAATTCTGGGCGACGCTTATCCAACCAGGCGAATAGTTCCTTGCGATCTGCCGTAGGGAACTGCTCTTTGTGGGTGCGGTTCTGTTCGTCAATAGCGGCTGCGAGCTCTGCAACGTCTGCGTCAGCTTTAGTTGTTTCTGTTACTTGTGCGTCAGCCGCTTGTGCAGCGCGCTCTTCTTTAATCTCATCGAGAAGATCTTCGTCGTAGTCGAAAGGATCAATCGGCGCAGCATCATCATATGGTTCATAGGGTGAAGGCACGATGACATGATCGGGCATGACACCGTTATCGGGGTTGTACGTGCCGTAGGCTTCATGGTCTTGGCGACTGCTGAGGTCATCCATATGGTTGTCAAAATCATCATTGCTGATGGCTTGATACTTATAGGCAAGCGACCATGGCGCAGGTTTGCTGGGTTGCGGTGTAGTCATAGGGTAGTGTGCCCTCTTCTGGAAAAATATCGGTGAATAAGTGGGGGTTGAGTACAGCAGAACAATATACACAGCAAGGCTTGTACATCTGTGGTTGATTAAAGCATAAAAAATACCCCTCAACCTTTTGTTAAAGTAAAAACACTCCTTTGCTTCTCCTTGTGGATTCGCGAGCCACACAGTCCGTAGCCACACGTGCTGTCTGAAGGCTTCCGACAAGAGCTGCTGCCATTCTTCTTCTAGGCGTTG
Organism: Corynebacterium glutamicum ATCC 13032; assembly: GCF_000011325.1. Classification (NCBI taxonomy): domain Bacteria; kingdom Bacillati; phylum Actinomycetota; class Actinomycetes; order Mycobacteriales; family Corynebacteriaceae; genus Corynebacterium; species Corynebacterium glutamicum. Next base: position 1,781,674 of record NC_003450.3, on the reverse strand, counting down.
CGTCCTGCTTCGCAGTTCCGCGCGACGAGTCCGCTACCTGCTGCTTCCTGCAGAAAGATCCCGAGTTCCTAGAGTCGCTGTGGTAGTGTTTGCTTGTGAATTACGTTGTTCAGTCGGCTACGGAGGCCGACATCGATGAGGCTGCTGCGACCCTAGCCGTAGCCTTTGTTTCCTATCCTTGGACTAGATGGTGCCTTCCCGAGGCGGATTACGACTCGCGATTGTTGAGGCTTCAATCGATCTATCTCTCTCATGCTTTACAGCACGGCATGATTTTGATAACACCAAATCGCGATGGTGTGGCTGCGTTACTTCCTCCTAATGCACCTGAGCCTTCTGAAAGTGTTCAGCTTGAGATAGCTGAGATTATGGGCGATCGTGTCCAGGAGGTATTCGGTCTGGTGCTTCCGCCAAGGCTCGATACGTCTTGGGATTTTGCGACTCTTGGCGTGCGACCTGAATCTGCCGGGCGGGGCTTGGGTTCTGCACTCATCAAAGAAGCATTGCTGCGTGTTTCAGAGTCTGATCATCGACGGGTATCGCTTGAGACGTCAGCTGAAAGCAATGTTTCGTTGTACGAGCGTCATGGCTTCAAGGTCTCCCATCGATCAGAGGTTCCGGGTGGCCCTGTTGTTTACACGATGGGAGTGGAGCTGTAGCTCTTCCCGGCTTTGATATTGCGTCCTGCCGTTCGGACATAGCGGCAACTTCATTGTTTATATTCGGGAAACCCCGCGACTGATCTAACTCTCAGTCGCGGGGTTTCTTTTTGTCTCCTGCATACCTATGCGCGCGCCCGCGTACCCGTGCGAGTGTTACCTTTAGGCCAACTTGTGGCGTAAATTTGCCTTTTCACGCTGATCGCGCCCGCACGGTTTCCACTTCCACCAATTCCGCAACAGTACTGTGGTTGGGTTATCAAGCACCAAATTCTATCTCCACTGCGGTATCAGGTGCAGTGGCCAATCACGCTGCGAAAGATCTTCAGAAGTTTCAAACAGCCCTACAGTCCCGCAACCCAGACCAAAGAAAAGTTGTGATTGGTTATAGCTACGGCTCCACCGTCGCAGGTAAGGCCGCCTCTTCTAGCGAGCTCGATGTTCGAGCGCGCCATTTTCGGGGTGATGGTTACAGCATCGCACTCAATAATGCGGTGGAGATTAAAGGTTGATGTCATGGTGGGGCTCCATTAGTTAACTATTAAATAGTTATTTAATCGACCGCTAGGGGTTTATTACCTGCCTGCTTAAGTGCACGTTAGGCGTGTTTTAAGGGCTTGTTAAAAGTGCCTTAAAAGGCAGATAACGGTCGATTATCGGTACATAGGGGATTGTGCTGTTAGTGGTTGTTTAAAAGCCCTTTAAGAAACGATTAATTGTTTTTTACGGGTTAATTATTAATTGACACATAAGTGCCTTTTAAAAGTACGTTAATTGCTTTTTAATTGTCTTTTAAAAGACACTTCTATGTTACTATTAAATTAGTCAATAACGTTAGTCATAAACAATGCAGTTATTGAAGAGAAACTTCCCGACACAATGTACGAAATGGGGGTCACACATGGCTCAAAAACAGGACACGACACATGTATCAGAGGACGATGCCCCGTGGCGTAATGTGCGTATGCGCTTCCCAGAAACAGACGCTATCGTTGAGCGGTTTTTGGAAACACAGGGTGCTCGTGGCATCTCGCTTGCGATGCGACAGCTGATCTATTTGTTTGTCGCTGAATACGGTGATGTAGAGGTTGCTACCGTTATTGGCCTCAAGCTGGTGGAAAGCCTGCAGGCAGGGGCTGAGGGTAGTGATCTTTTTGCTCAGCTCGCGGCCGGGGTTGCTGACGTAGACGCTGTGACTACACGCAAGAAGGCACCGCAGCAGATAGCACCGCCATCGACCACAACCCGTGCACCTGATCAGGTAAATGAGTTTGTTGCCGAGGCGGAGAGTCAGCCGGTTGAGGAGTCAGTTGTTGAGGCCAAAGTACCCAAGCAGCAGGTAGCACCACAGCCGGCACAGAAGCCGGAGCAAAAACCAGAACAAAAGTCGGCGCAACCAGCACAGTCAGAGCCAGATGATGGCTTTGATATGGATGATGTCATGGGCCAAGCGTTCGGTCGCTAGCTCATACCTTGTTACAACGACACTTTTTAAGGGAAGAAGATTATGACCAGCGCTGTGAATGTGCAGAAGAAGACCACACAGAAAGTACTTAAGCCCATTAATACGAAGAATTACTCTGCGACAGATGCAGTACAGACAGGCCAGCACGGATCTGCTTTAGGCTCGAATATCGGTGTCTACACCTATACCGCTGGACTCGATATTGGAAACGGTTATGTCAAGGGCATTATCGAGGCAACCGGTGATACGACTGGCACGTCTGTTGATGTTATTGATATGCCCTCTGCAGCAACGCGCATGAGCCGGCCAACGGAAGTTCCCGAACCAGATGACACCGCTGTTGCTGTCACCGGTGCGGATTTCTTCAACCACATTGATACCAATTTCAATTCGCCTATGGTGAAAGGTAATTATCGTTACCTTTGTGGCACGCGCAGCTTGTCTGCACGAGGTAGCTTGGAGGAATTTGATCTGGTGGGTAACCGCTCCAAGGCGGAACAAGAACTGAGCAAGGTGCTGGTCATGGCAGTACTTGCGGCCAAGGCTGTGAAAGACTTTGTGGCAGCACATGGTCGAATCCCACAGGTTGCTGTTGAGGGTGATCCCGGTGTGCTGCGTGTGCATACGTATCTTGCACTTGCGTTACCGATTAATGAATATGTGGGTCACCGTCATGGGTATAAGGCACAGTTTATGGGTGATGGGGCAGCGAACCCGGCTGTGCATGTGGTGACGGTTAACAACTTTGAAACCCCAGCAACGGTGCAGCTCATCTTTGAGCGTGTCGAGGTCATTGCCGAGGGCGCATCGGCACAGTATGCCATTACCGCAGGTGGCGAAGTACTTATGAACGGAATGCTCGCCGATGTACGCTCCAAAGGGCTTGCTCTAGAGGGCGTGACAGCAGGTGATGTGCTACAAGCTCGCCACACAATCGGTGTGGATGTGGGTGAAGGTACTGTGAATTTCCCAGTCTTTACGGATGGGCGGTTTAATCATGATGCTTCACGCGCCTATGACAAGGGTTATGGCACCGTCTTGGAGTCGGCGATTCAGGCTATGGACGATGCTGGGTTGGCACACAACTTTAACTCGCGTAAGCAGTTGGCTGATTATTTGCAGCGACCACCGAGTGCACTCAAGCGGAATTTCTATACCCGCGTGGAACAGCATGTTGATCAGGAGGCAGTGTTCTTTGTTCAGGATGTGGCTGCAGAGTTCGCACGAGTGTTGAGCGACGTGGGTGCTCTTACCGAAGTAGCCTTTGTCTACGGCGGTGGTTCCGGCCCGCTGCGTGATCGACTGCATGAAGCGTTGCTGATTAAGGCAGCGGAGATGGGTTCGGAAGATACGTTCCCGGTGCTGTATTTGGATTCAGCATATTCGCGCAAGCTCAATCGCGAAGGACTTATGATTGCGGCACGCTCGATTGCAGCGAAAGCACGCAAGTAATTAATACCTAGTTCTTAGATGAAGTTTCAAACTTCATCTAAGAACTAGGTATTTTAAACTAGAGAATCTTATTGAGTATTGGTTTTAACTTTGTTACACTAGTAACAGGTTCTCTAGTGAGGGAGTGTCGTCCCAAGCTTAAGTATCTCGCAGATGTTCGTTCCCTTGGTTCCCCAAACCCCTCGTCGAATACCTGTGTGGAAGATTGCCAGTCTGTTGCTTTACCGTGTTCCTTTTCTTTCGCGGTTGATCTAAGCACAGGTTGGCAATTTTTTTTATGAATAATGTGCGAGAAAACCTCGGGGCTCGTCCCCGTGGTCATTGACTGCTCGAATGGGATTGCTGCTGATGTTGCACTCATCGAACACAGCCTGAGACTGTGCCAAAAAAACAACCACCATTGCAGCACTGCTGCAATGGTGGTTGCTCTGTGTTTTCTTTGGCGCGCTCTAGCCCCCAGAGTAGATGTATTGCGCAAGGGATCGGGCGGTAATGAGTGGCCGCTTCCCTTTACCTCGGGTACCAGGCACAGCTTTGAGTTGGCCTGAGTTGATGAGTCGATCAACCGAGCGTGAACAAATGCCGCCGAGTCGCTCCTGAACTTCAGCACGTGAGTAGGCGCGAAGATCCGCGTCCTGTAATTCAATATTAACAACAGGTTTAATAGTCGTTCTGGAAACGTGATTATGTAATGCAGTTGTTTGTGCTGTGATTGTGGTTCGACCCCGAGCAGCTGAATGAGTGCGATTCATAGGGGGATGGGGCATGGTGACACTACCTTTCTCGTTATTCGAATATGAACTGTAGAAACCGTTAATAAAGAATGTCAAAAAGCCTTTTATAAAGTTTCCCAGAACTATTGTTAGTTCATTAAGGAATAACTTTATACAAACTTATTCAATAAGTGAAAGGTGTGAGAGCGCTGTTTTTGGGGTGCACATTGGGTCTGCGTGAACTGTTTTCGACTCAGGGTTTGCCTTGGGGGTGAGGGTCAAAAAGGTGAGCTGGGGGAGTTGCGAGGCGGGGTTAGATGGATACGTTCAATCACAGATCCATCTGTCTGCACATATTGTTTTAGCCCACAGCATTGCCCCTTTGCGGGTGCACAATTTCAGGGGTGCTGTGTCCTAGCTGGGTTTGTGGGGTGGGAAAAAACCTCTGCATATTATGCGTGACAGAAAAGGACCCGGAGAGACATCTTGCAGAAAACTATGCACAGCGGCGACGTGTCGAAGGTGGCCTTGTAGTGCGGTTTGTTGCAGCTGGACGCGGATCGTGAATAAAACTAGCGGGAGTGACGGAGAGGTGCTTAAAAGCACTCGTAATGAATTCTTTCACCCCACGTTCACCCCACAAACGCGTGTTTTTTAACCCTAAAAATGAATAAAACCCCTGCAAGCAGGGGCTAAACAAGTGGTCCTAGCTGGGTTCGAACCAGCGACCTTTCCGGTGTGAACGGAACGCTCTTCCACTGAGCCATAGGACCTTGCGGTGTGCTTAGAAGTTAACACGGAAGTTTTGAATATTCATAATCGGTTCAATTTTTCACCCAGCTTCTATATGGAAGAGAAATTCTTGTACCTAATAGATGGAAATCGGATGTCACCACGTTTCTGAATCTGGAGCGATGAGCATTGGTCAAATATTCGAGGTTTTCTTTGCTGTCCTGCGAAATAACATCCGTGTGATTTGGAAAGTGGGTTTTCACTAGGGGTTTTACCTGTGCTTTTGTGGCATTGACTTGGGGATTTGTGTTCGAGGGAGCGTTCGGTCTAAAGTTATTCCAGCACCGCACAGAACGGAACAAGCAGGAACAAGTTCTAAGTAGTGCATGCGGATGTAGCGCAGTTGGTAGCGCATCACCTTGCCAAGGTGAGGGTCGCGAGTTCGAGTCTCGTCATCCGCTCTCATTTCACCGGGCCAATCGATGAAATGTCCCGCGCGTTTAGCTCAGCGGGAGAGCGCTTCCCTGACACGGAAGAGGTCACTGGTTCAATCCCAGTATCGCGCACCAAGAGGACGAACAACCTCTTTAATCAATGTTCATGCGGATGTAGCGCAGTTGGTAGCGCATCACCTTGCCAAGGTGAGGGTCGCGAGTTCGAGTCTCGTCATCCGCTCTGGTATGTTTACCACGTACCTAAAGGCAAATTTATGCCATGGTGGAATGGCCGAGTGGTGAGGCAACGGTCTGCAAAACCGTGCACACGGGTTCGATTCCCGTTTCCACCTCGCAGTTCTGGCGCGTTTAGCTCAGCGGGAGAGCGCTTCCCTGACACGGAAGAGGTCACTGGTTCAATCCCAGTATCGCGCACCAAGAGGACGAACAACCTCTTTAATCAATGTTCATGCGGATGTAGCGCAGTTGGTAGCGCATCACCTTGCCAAGGTGAGGGTCGCGAGTTCGAGTCTCGTCATCCGCTCAATTTAAAACACCTATGGGTTAACGCTCATAGGTGTTTTTGCGTGCTTCCCAAAAAGTGTTTTAAGGGGTCGAAGTGCTCAAGATGGGTCGATATATGGATTGAGGTCATTCAGGCGGCTGGGCGCGATTTTAGGGGCCCTCACTTTTGGGGCCGGTGGGGCAGTTGTGAATCCTGAAAGCTTCCAGGGCAAGGATCCACCACAAACCAGGCTGGACTCTAGAAATCGGTCCTAAAGTTGCGCACGCAGGCAGATAAAGCGGAAATATCCACCACAGCCAGCAGGAAATCCGCTTTTTGTGGTGAATATTCGCACATTTTTTCTATTCGTGTATGGGTGCATGTGGTAATGCCTTCCCGCCCTTGAGTTCTACCCCGAAACCTGCGCAAGACACCCCCAGAATGGGAACGTAGTCTAGATCACACGACTTCGAAAAGTGGCTCCAAGCTGGATAGACTCTATTTACCTACTGGTAACCTCCGCTTGATATTTCCCTCTGGGGAACTAAGTGGGGGAAGATTTCGACAACTAACCGGGCGCAAAGATGAAACTAATGCGTCCGACCACGGCGAAAAGGAAGTTTCGCCCATCTATGAGAGGTTGAATGTGGCTTCAGAGAAGAATCTAAAATTGCGTACCTTGGCGGCAGCTGCTGGGGTGTTGGGCGTTGGCGCGATGTCGATGCTCGTGGCTCCGCAGGCTGCTGCCCATGATGTGGTGGTGGATTCTAATCCTGAAAATGGCAGTGTCGTTGATGAGTTCCCGGAGACCATTGAGTTGGAGTTTTCCGGTATTCCTCAGGATCTGTTCACAACAGTTGCATTGAGCAATGCGGATTCCGGAGAGGTGTTAACTTCTGGAACTCCTCAGCTTGAGGGGCAGCACTTGAGCTATGAAGTGCCATCTGATGTGCAGACGGGAGCTGGTAACTACATTTTGGGTTTCCAGATCACTTCTTCTGATGGTCACGCTACTAAAGGTTCAATCTCTTTTGAGGTGACAGGCTCTGCTGAAACGACAACAGAGACAACAGCAGAGACGACAACTGAGTCAGCAGCAACCACTGACACCTCAGAGACCACCGAAGCAGAGACAACTGAAACTGCTGATGAAACTTCTGGAATTCCTGCGCCGTGGAATTGGGTTTTGAGCATCGTGGCGGTGCTTGTTGTTGCAAGTGCCATCGTCATGATGATTGCAAAGAATCGTAACCAGAAATAAGAGGGTTTATTCACCATGAAGAAGTTTTTTGTCGCAGGTGCTGTACTGAGCAGTGCGTTGGTTATGGCGGCGTGTTCGCCTGCTAATCAAAGTGATTCCACCTCCACGAGCGTGGAGACTACTTCCTCCAGCAGCACGCAGGTAAGCGATGCTGTGATCACCACGGAAAACGCTGTTGTTCGTGCGTCTGTGGAGGACAGCGACATGACGGCAGTGTTCGCTACGTTGGTGAACAATTCTGATGATGAGATCAACGTTTCTGGCTTTACTGCTGATGTTGATGCTGCCAGCTTTGAGGTCCATGAGGTTGTTGATGGCGTCATGCAGGAAAAGCCAGGTGGTTTTGTGATCCCTGCAGGGGAGAGCATCGAGCTGGCACCAGGTGGCGATCATTTGATGATCATGGGGCTTGCGAACCCAATCGAGGCTGGCGATGAAGTGACGGTCACTCTTGAATTGGCTGATGGTTCTGAAGTTAAGCTTGATCCGATCCCGGCGCGCACCATTGCTGCTGGTGATGAGGATTATGGCGATCTGGGAACTGAAGGCCACGAGGGCCACTAAACCGGCCACTATATATAAGGAGCGACATGGTTTCCCGTAGGGGTTTCCTAGGGGGTGCCGGCTTGATTGCTGGTGCGTCCGCGTTGGCGGGGTGCAGTGCGGGGGAAAATGAGCCGGACGGTGCGTCGATAAGCTTAAAAGGCCAGGTGGTGGAGTTTGATGGCCGCCATCAGGCCGGCATTGCGACGCCGCATCAGGCGAATTTGAATCTGGTTGCGTTTACGCTGCGTGCGGGCGTGGATCGCGCTGGCGTGACGCGGTTGATGCGCGTGTGGACCGAAGATGCCCGCGCGCTGTGCGCTGGCGAGACGCCGCTGGGCAGCCTGGAGCCGGAGATGGTGACGTCGCCGGCAAACCTCACCATTACATGTGGTTTCGGTGCTTCGCTTTTCGACGTGACCCAGCAGGTTGATCTTCGTCCCGAGTGGTTGAAGCCGATTCCTGAATTTGAGCGGGATCAGTTGCGTCCGGAATGGGGCGAGGCGGATCTTGTGCTGCAGATTTGTAGTGATGATCCGGTGACGTTGAGTCATGCGACTAGGCATATGATTCGCTCTGGTGTGGATTATGCGGCTACGCGGTGGGTGCAGCAGGGTTTCATGAATGCCCATGGTGTGAATGAGACGGATGAGACTCCGCGGAATCTCTTTGGCCAAAAAGATGGCACTGTGAATCCCCGTACCGATGATGAAATCCAGCAAACAGCCTGGATTTCTGAGGGTCCGGACTGGGCGATTGATGGCAGCTGCATGGTTGTGCGTCGCATTGCTATGAATTTGGATGAATGGGAAATTCTGGATCGCCCGTCCCGTGAAGTTTCTGTGGGGCGCACCTTGGATACCGGCGCGCCACTTAGTGGTGGCGATGAGTTTTCTGAGGCTGATTACTCCGCCCGCGATTCCTATGGTCTGCCGCTTATCGATCCGGCAAGCCACATGGCTAGATCGCGTGCACCGGAAAGCAATCCGGAGCAGGTGATTCTTCGACGAGTGTTCAACTATGACCTGCCACCAGATCCCACTTCAGAGGAACTGTCCAATGCTGGTTTGGTGTTTATCTGCTTCCAGAAAAACCCCGATCTGCAGTTCACGCCCATTCAACAACGGCTGGATGAACAAGACCGCCTGAATCAGTGGATTACCCATATTGGCTCCGCTGTATTCTTCATCCCGCCAGGCACCGACCCGAATGATTCATCTCGGGATGATTTTTGGGGTGCCGGACTCCTTCTATAACCCGCCACGCGGTAGGATGTGGAACGACAGTTGGCCACCGGCTGTGAGTTTCTTTAACTGCTAATGCGTCATCAGTAGGACGACTGAAGTAGACAAAGCCAAAGAAGCTCACGCACCACATCAGGTATTGCCTAATATATCTGCGGTGAATCCCGATATTTCCCTCTTTTGGACGTATCGGGAGCGCCAGGTCAGCTGCGCACCTTGAACTAGTGGGGGCGGCCAGGTATGCCGTTTGCCCACGTGAGCGCACGAAGGAGCGCAATTTTCGTGAACACCACAGATACCGCAGTAGCAAACCTTGTTGTTTTTGAGGTCCCTGCAGGCACCGCAATTGGTGCAGCAATGCGCGAACTAGATCTGCCCAACAAGGGTCCAGAGGCTATCGTTTGTGCAAAAGACGCTGAAGGCCAACTAAAGGATCTTTCACACGTCCCAGAAACCACTGCTACGTTCACCGCTGTACCTGCAAATACTGATGACGGCCGCGCAGTAATCCGCCACTCGTGCGCTCACGTGCTGGCACAGGCTGTCCAGGCAGAATTCCCAGGAACCAAGTTGGGCATCGGCCCAGCCATTGAAAATGGTTTCTACTACGACTTCGATGCGGCTGAGCCTTTCACTCCGGAAGATCTCAAGACCATTGAAAAGCGGATGAAGAAGATCATCAAGACCGGCCAGAAGTTTGAGCGCCGCGTCTATGAATCCGCTGAAGCTGCAGCGGAAGAGTTGAAGAACGAGCCTTACAAGCTGGAACTTATCCAGGACAAGGGCAACGTTGATCCCAACTCTGATGAAGCCACCGAAGTGGGCGCAGGCGAACTGACCGCGTATGACAACGTCAACCCTCGCACCAGTGAGGTGGAGTGGTCTGATCTTTGCCGTGGACCACACATCCCAACCACCCGCTACATTCCAGCATTCGCATTGACCCGATCATCCGCTGCTTATTGGCGTGGCGATCAGGATAATGCTGGCCTGCAGCGCATCTACGGTACCGCGTGGGAGGATAAGGAATCCCTCGATGCTTACCAGACCATGCTCGCTGAGGCAGAAAAGCGCGATCACCGCCGTCTAGGCACTGAACTTGATTTGTTCTCCTTCCCAGATGATCTGGGCTCTGGTCTGCCAGTATTCCATCCCAACGGTGGCATCGTGCGCAATGAGATGGAAGATCACTCCCGTCGCCGCCACATCGCAGCGGGCTACTCCTTTGTGAACACCCCGCACATCACCAAGCAGGATCTCTTTGAGCGTTCCGGTCACCTTGGTTTCTACAAGGATGGCATGTTCCCTCCAATGCAGGTGGATGCGGAGTTCGACGAAGACGGCAATGTGACCAAGCCGGGCCAAGAGTACTACCTCAAGCCCATGAACTGCCCAATGCACAACCTCATCTTCGATTCTCGTGGACGTTCTTACCGTGAGCTTCCACTGCGTCTTTTTGAGTTCGGCAACGTCTACCGCTACGAAAAGTCCGGTGTGATCCACGGCCTGACCCGTGCCCGTGGCTTCACCCAGGACGATGCTCACATCTACTGCACCGAGGATCAGCTGGAAGCAGAGCTCACCTCTGTGCTGGACTTCATCCTGTCGCTGCTGCGCGATTACGGTTTGGATGATTTCTACCTGGAGCTCTCCACCCGCGATCCTAAGAAGTCAGTCGGTTCTGATGAGATCTGGGAGCGTTCCACTGAAATCTTGAACCGTGTGGCCACCAATTCTGGCCTGGAACTTGTTCCAGACCCAGAAGGTGCCGCATTCTACGGCCCTAAGATTTCTGTTCAGGCACGCGACGCGATTGGCCGTACCTGGCAGATGTCCACCGTGCAGCTGGACTTCAACATGCCTGAGCGCTTCAACTTGGAATACACCTCATCTGATGGTTCCAAGCAGCAGCCCATCATGATCCACCGCGCACTGTTTGGTTCCATCGAGCGCTTCTTTGGCGTGTTGTTGGAGCACTACGCTGGTGCTTTCCCAGCATGGCTGGCACCTCACCAGGTCATGGGTATTCCAGTTGCTGATGATTGCATTCCACACCTGGAGACAATCACCGCACAGCTGCGTGAAAAGGGTATCCGCGCAGACGTGGACACCTCCGATGATCGCATGCAGAAGAAGATCCGCAACCACACCACCGGCAAGGTTCCATTCATGCTGCTTGCCGGTGCCCGCGATGTGGAAGCAAACGCAGTGAGCTTCCGTTTCTTGGACGGCACCCAGGTCAACGGCGTGCCCGTCGATGAGGCAATCGCTGTGATTTCTTCCTGGATTGGTGACCGCATCAATGATCAGCCGAGCGAGGACTCCATTGCAGCTCGCAGGTAGCCCTGAGATGGACTCATCTGACAGCCACGTTGGTCAGGATGTATATGTTGATCAAGGTCTAGGGGAGCCCGACAGACTGGAACGTCTGTGGGCGCCCTACCGGATGAGCTACATCAACACTCGATCTGGCGGTAAGCAATCAACTACCGCCAAGCGGGACCCCTTCATTGAGGTTCCCAAAATGAGTGATGAGGACGGCCTGATCGTTGCGCGGGGTGAGCTGGTGTATTGCGTACTCAACTTGTATCCCTACAACGCTGGACACATGATGGTGATCCCATTCCGTAAGGAAAAGAATCTAGAGGATTTGAGCTTGGCAGAATCTGCGGAGTTGATGCTCTTTACCCAAACGGCCATCAAGGCGCTGAAGCAGGTGTCAAACCCTGATGCTGTCAATGTTGGTTTAAACCTTGGCAAAGCATCGGGTGGCTCAGTGGGAGATCACCTTCATGTCCATGTGGTGCCTAGGTGGTCGGGTGATGCTAATTTCATGACTGTGATTGACGGTGTCAAAGTGCTACCGCAGACCCTGCGTCAAACCAGGGCCATGCTTGCGCAAGCATGGGGCACCATTGATGGGGCACCAGGCACTGTCGACCCAACGCTGACTTCAGCGATCCGTACCGCAGCACCGAAGGAGCACTGATGCTGGGACTTCATGGACGTAAGCCTGCGCAGGTTATTGTTGAGCCTGTTGCCAAATTGATGATCAAGTTGAAGGTGACGCCTAATCAGCTCACCTTAGTCAGCGCTGGCCTCACCGTTGGGGTGGCTTTGCTGCTGATTCCTACGGGGCATTTGATTTGGGCGGCAGTTTTGACGGGCCTGTTTGCGGCTTTCGACATGATTGATGGCACGGTTGCTCGCATGCAAGGTGGTGGCACCAAATTTGGTGCCACCTTGGATGCCACGTGTGACCGCATCACTGATGGTGCACTATTTGGTGCGATTACCTGGTGGCTGGTGTATTCCTACGATGCACCACAGGCATTGGTCGCTGCCTCCTTGGTTTGTTTGGTTGCCTCCCAGGTGATCTCTTACGTGAAAGCCAGGGGAGAGGCCTCCGGATTCACCATGGACGGCGGTCTCGTGGAACGCCCTGAGCGTCTGATTGTCAGCCTTGTTGGTTTGGGGCTGACCGGAATGGGCGTTCCATATGCCATCGATGTGGCACTGTGGGCCCTTGCAGCTGGCAGTATTTACACTGTTGTGCAGCGCTTGGTCATGGCTGGAAAGTCCCCATTGGCTAAGGAATTTACCAAGGCACCAGCAGGTGCGAAGGCAGATTACAGCAACACCAAATAAAAATTAGCCGAGGGAGCATCGCATGAAGCCGAAGGATTTCTGCACAGCGGAAAATTGGGCGGAGAATTTAAGCGCACTGGGCTATCTAGCTGGTTGGCGTTTTGTCCGGATGCTCCCTTTGCCTATTGCTCGCCGGGTGTTTGACCTTGGGGCGGATCTGGCGTCGAAAAGCGGAAAAGGCATGGGGCAGCTACGCGCTAATCTGGCGCGGGTGGTCGGTGCGGAAAACGTTACGCAGGCGCTGGTGAAGCAAGCAACGCGCAGCTATGCGCGGTATTGGCTGGAAGCGTTCCGGCTACCGGCGATCGCGCGAGATCCTGAGCTGCTTGCGCGGTTGCGTAAGGGAACTGTTGGCCTAGATTTGTTGGATGAATCTTTGGCTGCCGGCAAGGGCGTAGTTTTGACGCTCCCACACAGCGGCAACTGGGATATGGCTGGCGCTTTTCTGATTAGCCATCATGGGCAATTCACCACCGTTGCAGAAAGGGTCAAGCCGGAACGCTTGTTTGAAGCGTTCGTGGAGTTTCGAGAAAGCCTTGGATTTGAGGTGCTGCCTCTCACCGGTGGCGAGCGTCCGCCGTTTGAAAAGCTGAAAGAGCGCCTGACATCTGGAGGTATCGTGTGCCTTCTTGGGGAGCGTGACCTGCGGCATTCCGGCGTGGAGACCACTTTTTTTGGTGAGAAGACCTCCATGCCAGCAGGACCTGCGCAGCTGGCCATTGAAACAGGTGCGGCGCTGCACGTGGTGCATCCATGGTTCGATGACGACGGCTGGGGTCTCAGCGTATCCGATGCCGTGACCGTGGATAATTTATCCGACACGGTGCAGCGGATCGCACATCTTTTTATGGCAAATATTACGGCGCACCCCGCTGATTGGCATATGCTCCAACCCCTGTGGTTTGGTGATTTGGATCCGGAGCGTCTCAAGCGCTCTAGGGAGCAGACAAATGTTCACAAACCGGTGGCATTACAGGAGGACAATTAGGTGCGAATTGGAATGGTCTGCCCGTACTCCTTCGATGAGCCGGGCGGTGTTCAAGCGCATATCCTTGACTTAGCGCGAACCTTCATTGCCCAAGGCCATGAGGTTCAGGTGCTTGGTCCGTGTAGTGCGGATACGCAGGTGCCCGATTTCGTGGTGCGCGGTGGTGGCAGCATCCCGATTCCGTACAATGGCTCGGTTGCCCGCTTGAGCTTTGGGCCGAAAATGTTCAAGGCCGTGCGCACGTTCCTCCGCGAAGGCAACTTCGATGTGCTGCATATCCATGAACCGAATTCACCAAGTTTTTCCATGGCGGCGCTACGCTTTGCGGAAGGCCCCATCGTTGCTACTTACCACGCCTCCAGTAGCGGATCGAAGCTGCTCAAGGCTTTCTTACCAGTGCTTTCGCCCATGCTGGAGAAAGTGCGCGCAGGCATCGCCGTGTCTGAAATGGCTCGGCGCTGGCAGGTGGAGCAAGTCGGCGGCGATCCCGTGCTGATCCCCAACGGGGTAGAGACCTCCATGTTCAAAGCCGCGCGCCAAATCGAACCGAATGATCCTGTAGAGATCGTCTTTTTGGGTCGCCTCGATGAGTCCCGCAAAGGCCTCGACATCCTCCTGCGCGCTCTGACCAGGCTGGATCGCCCGTTTACCTGCACCGTCATTGGCGGCGGCACCCCGCGAGAAGTCGCCGGCATCAACTTTGTGGGCCGCGTCAGCGATGAGGAAAAGGCAGCAATCTTAGGTCGCGCAGACATCTATGTCGCACCCAACACCGGCGGCGAAAGCTTCGGCATCGTGCTAGTTGAAGCGATGGCCGCGGGATGCGCTGTCGTCGCCAGCGACCTAGAAGCGTTCTCCCTGGTCACCGATTCTGAAGCCGCACAGCCAGCGGGCGTGCTATTTAAAACCGGCTCAGACGCCGACCTAGCCAAAAAACTTCAAGCGCTTATCGACGACCCCTCCTCCCGTTCCACGCTTATCGCCGCGGGGCTAAAGCGCGCAAACGCCTACGACTGGTCGACAGTATCCACCCAGGTCATGGCAGTCTATGAAACCATTGCGATCGACAAAGTGAGGCTTGGATGACCCTTGTTTACCTCCTCATCGCTGTCGTTGTCACCGCAACTGTTCTGTGGGCGTATTTCACAGCACAACGCCTCAACCGGCTCCACATCCGCACCGACTCAGCAAGACAAGCCCTGCAAGCAGCACTGGATCGCCGAGCAGCACTAGTAGGTGCGTTGTTGCCCGATGCAGCAGAAGCCTCAAAACGCGCTGAGGCAATTCCCCTGGAATACTCCCGCTTCTCCCAACGCGCCCGCGCCGAACGAGAAATCTCTGAACTCATCTTGAAACAGGGGAAGACCCTTCCAGATTCCATCGTGGACGCTGCCACCCGCGTGGAATTAGCCCACCGCTTCTACAACGAAGCCGTCAGTGACACCCGCGATCTTCGAACCCGATTGATGGTCAGATCCTTCCGACTCGGCGGCACCGCACCCTTGCCGGAGTACTTCGAACTACTCGATACAGATCTGCTGACTTAAATGTAAAAAAGCCTCCTTCATGTGAAGGAGGCTGTTGTTTA
Organism: Corynebacterium glutamicum ATCC 13032; assembly: GCF_000011325.1. NCBI lineage: Bacteria > Bacillati > Actinomycetota > Actinomycetes > Mycobacteriales > Corynebacteriaceae > Corynebacterium > Corynebacterium glutamicum. Next base: position 1,766,442 of record NC_003450.3, on the reverse strand, counting down.
ATCCACAGTGTTTGCGATGGCATCTGGATCATAAGGTGGTCCCATCGCCAGCAAGATAGAGAAGACGACGGCGATAATCACCAGCAGAATTAAAATGGATCGGATTGGGTGCCTGACCAATTGAGCCAAGATCTTGTCAAAGAAAGTGTGTGGCTTTTCGGACGGATCTGAAAAGCGCCATCCGCCGGCAACGAGGCCCTTCTTGTCTGCCCACAATGCAAATGGCAATGCAGCCCACGGGATAACAGAGACGATCAAACCTGCGATACCCTGCGGGAATGTCCACTTATTATTGATCCACACGGTGATGGTGATGGCTGCAAAACAGAGGAAGCCAAAGCCGTGGATACCGCCGGCAATAGGGGTTACGGCGTCTGTCACTCCACTGTATTTTAAGATCATGCCGATGATCAGCAGGGTCCAGGTACCCATTTCTAAAAGGGCTGCAAAACGGTGAAGTTTCTGTGGCGTCATGGCCCCTACCGTAACCTAATCGTTGAAACATCACCTTATTGCTGGGCTTTGCACGCTACTCTTTGTGAGTAACCTCACCGAAGTGCATAAATTAATTGGGAGTGATCAGTGAAAACTATTGAAGATATTTTGACCTTGGAAGAAATCGACCGCGATATTTACCGTGGTCCCGTTATCGAATCTTATTTAGCCAGGACTTTCGGTGGCCAGGTCGCTGCCCAAGCTTTAGTAGCAGCAACGCATACTGTTGATAAAGCCTTTACTGTGCATTCTTTGCATGGCTACTTTATAGCTCCTGGTGATCCAACAGCACCCGCAATTTATTTAGTGGATCGAGTTCGCGACGGAAAAAGCTACGTCACCCGCTCGGTGCGTGGCATCCAAGACGGCGAAGTAATCTTCAGCATGCAGGCCAGCTTTCATCGTGGGGATGAAGGCATTGAGCACATGGACAAGATGCGTAAAGTTCCAGCTCCTGATGAGATCAAGGGAACAGTAGAACGTATGCCGATCTCAAGTAGGCGAGTGCTTGATGAATGGGCGGAATGGGATATCCGCGTTATTCCGCAGGATCAATTAGAACTCAGCGATTTCACCGCTACTGAGCAAGCTGTGTGGATTCGGTGCACCGCTGATCTTCCGGATAATCCCACCTTCCACCAGTGCTCACTGACTTATCTGTCCGATATGACTTTGCTGCATAGTGCCCTGGTGCCACACCCAGGTGAGAAAATGCAGATGGCCTCACTTGATCACGCTGTGTGGTTCCTGCGTCCCTTCCGCGTCGATGAATGGTTGCTTTATGATCAGCGCTCTCCATCGGCCTCAAGTGGGCGAGCCTTGACTCACGGGCGGCTTTTCAACCAGCAGGGAGATTTGGTCGCTATTGTCAATCAAGAGGGAATGACCCGCACACTCCACGAGGGTGCGCAATCAATTCCGATGCGCAAAGACTAAAATGCAGCGAACTTGAAGATCTGAATCCGGTAACGCGACAGAAATTGGTGCCCTTTAAGTTTCATCATTTGACCTTGGCGTATACTGTTTCATCAGTTCCAACTACCAACTCCGTTTCCATGGAAGCTACCCGGCTTTCGCCACCGCAACATGAGTCTAAAATTTTCACACGGCGCACCACACATTTGGTGGTGTATTGAGCTATCTCTGGGCTGCGTGAGAAACCATTTTCCGGTGGATGATGGAAGCTAGACGACGAAAGGGAGCATATGTCTGGCCACTCAAAATGGGCGACTACCAAGCACAAGAAGGCTGCTAACGACGCCAAGCGAGGCAAGGAATTTGCCAAGCTGATCAAGAACATCGAAGTTGCGGCACGTACAGGCGGTGGAGATCCGTCTGCGAACCCAACGCTTGATGACATGATCAAGAAAGCCAAGAAGGCTTCTGTGCCGAACGATAACATCGAACGTGCACGCAAGCGTGGCTCCGGCGAAGAAGCTGGTGGCGCTGACTGGATGAACATCATGTACGAGGGATACGGCCCCAACGGCGTTGCCATGCTTATCGAGTGTCTGACCGACAACCGTAACCGCGCAGCTACCGAAGTTCGCACCGCAATGACCAAAAACGGTGGCAACTTGGGCGAGTCCGGTTCCGTGTCCTACATGTTCACCCGCACCGGTGTCGTCACCGTACAAAAGGGCGATCTTAGTGAAGATGACGTGCTCATGGCTGTTCTTGAAGCTGGTGCTGAAGAAGTCAACGACAACGGCGATCTGTTCGAGGTTACCTGCGCACCAACTGACATTCAGGCTGTTCGCGACGCACTCGTGGAAGCTGGCATTGAAGTAGAAGATTCTGAATCAGACTTCCGGGCATCTGTTCAGGTCCCCCTGGACGCTGACGGTGCACGCAAGATCTTCAAGCTTGTGGACGCGTTGGAAGATTCCGACGATGTGCAAAACGTCTACACCAACATCGACTTGAGCGATGAGGTTTTGACAGAGCTGGAAAACGACTAGTTCGTATTTTCCGCACTCCGTTCACCCCGCTATCCCTGCAGCTAAAACGCAGAGGATAGCGGGGTGATCGCAATTGTGTGCTAAAAATGAGTATGGAATAGCAACTGCACAGCGACGAATCAGCGACGAATCAGTGAGGACACGAATATGAACCACGAAGGGCTTCGGGTAATGGGCATTGACCCAGGTCTTACCCGTTGTGGCTTATCTGTGGTTCAAGCAGGTCGTGGTCGTACCGTGTATCCAGTGTCGGTGGGCGTGGTGCGCACCCCACCAGATGCGGAGTTGGCGGAGCGGTTGCTTCGGCTCAGCAAAGCAGTGGGTGAGTGGATGGATGAGTACACCCCAGATGTCATTGCTATTGAGCGTGTCTTTGAGCGCGGAAATGTTTCCACCGTGATGAACACTGCGCATGCGGTGGGTGTGTTGATCTTGGCTGCTGCTGAACGCGGATTGCCAGTTCACATGTACACCCCCAGTGAGGTGAAAAAGGCTATCTCCGGTAATGGTCGCGCTGATAAGAAACAGATGACGGTCATGATCACTCGAATTCTGGGCCTTGGTGAGCCACCCAAACCTGCTGACGCCGCTGATGCTTTATCGTTGGCGGTGTGTCACTGCTGGCGGGCGCCAATGCTTATGCGGGCGCAATCGCAGTACTCCGAGCAAGAGTTGGAAAAGCGACGGCGTGTGCAGCAAGGAAAATTGGGTAAAGCGAAATCAACTTACAATGCGGAACAAGCTCAATCCCATGCATCCGATCCTGCTAAAGCGGCTCATCCCAGTCAGTTTCAACGAACTGACACCAATTAGTTTTTAAAAAGTTCTAGTACATTTTTCAGGAGTGTCTTCATGATTGCCTCACTTCGTGGCACTGTTATCAACATTGGTCTGAGCTCTGCTGTCATTGAATGCAATGGCGTGGGCTATGAGGTTGTCACCACACCGAACACCTTGTCACAGTTGGTCCGCGGTGAGGAAGCACTGGTGTTGACCACCATGGTGGTCCGCGAAGACGCGATGAAACTCTATGGGTTTATTGACAATGAATCACGTGAGATGTTTTCCGTGTTGCAAACAGTATCTGGATTGGGTCCACGCCTGGCCTTGGCATGTGAATCGGTGTTGAGCCCACTGGAGATTTCTCAGGCGATCACCAATGCCGATGCCAAAACTTTGCAGCGGGTTCCGGGTGTGGGAAAGCGCATGGCAGATCGTCTCATCGTGGAGCTTAAAGGCAAGGTCGCAGCTTTTGCTGCCGGTGTCGTGGATGAGGGAGGGGAGCAAATTTCCTTGCCTAACGCGAACATTGCTTCTGAGGTGGTTGTGGAGCAGGTTTCTCAAGCGCTGGTGGGGTTGGGCTTTAGCGAGAAGCAATCAGATGATGCAGTGAGCTTTGTGCTGGCGGCGGATCCATCCTTGGACACCAGTGGCGCGCTTCGTGCCGCATTGGCAAAACTCAGCGGAAAGTAGACCCTCATGTCCGATGTGGAAAGAACAGAGTTTGAAATTCCGGGAGGAATTCCACCTCGTCGAAACGGTGGTCAAGGCCGTGCAGCTGATACCAACGTAGATGCGAACCTGAAGCCTGATGAATACGATGCGGAAGTAACACTTCGTCCGAAGTCTTTGACTGAGTTTATCGGCCAGCCGAAGGTGCGCGATCAGCTTAGTTTGGTGCTTACCGGTGCGAAAAACCGTGGTGTGGTTCCCGATCACGTGTTGTTGTCTGGCCCTCCTGGCCTGGGTAAGACCACCATGGCGATGATTATCGCCCAGGAGTTGGGCACCAGTTTGCGTATGACCTCAGGCCCAGCCTTGGAACGCGCAGGCGATCTGGCTGCCATGCTGTCCAACCTCATGGAAGGGGACGTGCTGTTTATTGATGAGATTCACCGCATCGCACGTCCTGCCGAGGAAATGCTGTACATGGCGATGGAAGATTTCCGGATCGATGTCATCGTCGGTAAGGGTCCTGGCGCTACCTCAATCCCGCTGGAGATCCCACCCTTTACCCTCGTTGGTGCAACCACCAGGTCGGGCATGCTCACCGGCCCACTGCGTGACCGTTTCGGTTTTACCGCGCAGATGGAATTCTACGATGTGCCTGATCTGACCAAAGTGGTGAAACGAACAGCTAAGATCCTCGATGTCGGAATCGACAACGATGCCGCCGTGGAAATTGCCTCGCGGTCTCGTGGTACTCCTCGTATTGCTAACCGACTGCTTCGTCGAGTCCGTGACTTCGCTGAAGTTCATGCGGATGGTCACATCACGATGGGTGCTGCCAATGCTGCGCTGATTGTATTCGATGTCGATGAAGTCGGACTCGATCGCCTGGATAGGGCAGTGCTTGATGCCTTGATCCGCGGACATGGCGGAGGCCCTGTTGGCGTGAACACACTCGCGGTTGCAGTTGGTGAAGAACCCGGCACTGTGGAAGAAGTATGCGAGCCCTATTTGGTGCGTGCCGGCATGATTGCACGAACCGGACGGGGACGCGTGGCAACCGCAGCTGCATGGAGACACCTGGGGCTGGAACCACCAGAAGGCACCATCGGCGATTATTAGCCACCTTAGGTGGCCAGGATGTTCCATGGTCTGGCAAACTAACTAACCATGGACATCGTTTTCCTCATAATTCTTCTAGCCATTTTTATCGTTCCCACTTTCCTCATGAGCCGCCGCCAGCGCGCACGGATGACTGAAATCCAAAAGCTGCAGGACTCTGTCGTCCCAGGCGACCGCATCGTCACCACCGCGGGACAGCACGCAACGGTCATTTCCACCACTGCAGAAACCGTTGATCTAGAGATCGCGCCGGGTATGATCAGCACTTTTGAAAAGCTTGCTATCGTGCGTGTGCTGTCCAAGGCCAATGAACCTCAGATGTTGGATGAGCCGACGCTGTTTGATCAGCCAGAAGACGATCAGCCGAACGATGGTTTCGATGGACGCACTGACGGACATCCTGAGAATCGTTAGAAATTAATAATAATTCAGCACCCTTTTGCTCATTACTTTCTGTGGGCAAGGGTGCTGTTTATATATCTACTCATATTGGTAGCCAGACTCACAGGGGTATGGGAAGGCAAAACTACGCAGATGGCGTAGCATGTTTTGGGTTAAACACTATCCCGAAGGCACCGTTACTTTGCCTTTCTCGCTCGTGTCGCACTCACCCACGCCACCTGGCGTGGGTGAGTGGCGCATGGAGTGGGTGGGCGTCGACAAGCGTGGTTGTCTGGTTGATTGGAATTGAAGGAGACTTTCTTGGCTCGGCAAAAAAAGAGTGCCGCTAGCGCCTGGGAACGATGGCCAAAACGCGCAATAGCGTTGTTTGTGCTCATCGTCGTTGGTGTTTATGCGTTGGTGCTGTTGACAGGCGATCGTTCTGCCACACCAAAATTGGGTATTGATCTGCAAGGCGGAACCCGAGTGACCCTCGTGCCGCAGGGGCAGGATCCAACTCAGGACCAGCTGAATCAGGCACGCACCATTCTGGAAAACCGTGTGAACGGCATGGGCGTTTCAGGTGCAAGCGTGGTCGCTGACGGTAACACGCTGGTGATCACTGTTCCCGGGGAAAATACCGCACAGGCGCAATCCCTAGGACAGACCTCCCAGCTGCTGTTCCGTCCCGTTGGTCAGGCAGGAATGCCCGATATGACCACGTTGATGCCAGAGCTGGAAGAGATGGCCAACAGGTGGGTTGAATACGGCGTCATCACCGAAGAGCAGGCAAATGCCTCCTTGGAGGAAATGAACACCGCTGTTGCATCGACCACTGCGGTGGAAGGCGAAGAAGCAACTGAGCCAGAACCCGTCACCGTGTCGGCGACCCCTATGGATGAGCCAGCCAACTCCATTGAGGCAACACAGCGACGCCAGGAAATCACGGACATGCTGCGCACCGACCGCCAGTCCACCGATCCCACTGTCCAGATCGCTGCAAGTTCTTTGATGCAGTGCACCACTGATGAGATGGATCCTTTGGCCGGCACCGATGATCCACGCCTGCCATTGGTGGCATGTGATCCAGCTGTAGGTGGCGTGTATGTACTTGATCCTGCACCTTTGCTCAACGGCGAAACCGATGAGGAAAATGGTGCGCGCCTAACCGGTAATGAGATCGATACCAACCGTCCCATCACCGGTGGATTCAACGCCCAGTCCGGCCAGATGGAAATCAGCTTTGCCTTCAAATCCGGCGATGGGGAAGAAGGCTCTGCAACTTGGTCCTCTCTGACCAGCCAGTACCTGCAGCAGCAGATCGCCATCACCCTGGACTCTCAGGTGATTTCTGCACCCGTGATTCAGTCAGCAACCCCTGTGGGTTCTGCAACATCCATCACCGGTGACTTCACTCAAACTGAAGCCCAAGATCTGGCGAACAACCTGCGCTACGGTGCATTGCCCCTGAGCTTCGCAGGTGAAAACGGCGAGCGCGGCGGAACTACCACCACCGTTCCGCCATCACTAGGCGCAGCATCCTTGAAGGCCGGACTGATCGCAGGCATCGTCGGCATCGCGCTGGTCGCCATCTTCGTGTTCGCCTACTACCGCGTCTTCGGATTCGTTTCCCTGTTCACCCTGTTTGCCGCAGGCGTGTTGGTCTACGGCCTTCTGGTACTGCTGGGACGCTGGATCGGATATTCCCTAGACCTTGCTGGTATCGCCGGTTTGATCATCGGTATCGGTACCACCGCCGACTCCTTCGTGGTGTTCTATGAGCGCATCAAGGATGAGATCCGTGAAGGAAGATCCTTTAGATCTGCAGTACCTCGTGCATGGGAAAGCGCCAAGCGCACCATCGTCACAGGCAACATGGTCACTTTGCTCGGCGCTATCGTGATTTACTTGCTCGCGGTCGGCGAAGTCAAGGGCTTTGCCTTCACCCTGGGTCTGACCACCGTATTCGATCTCGTTGTCACCTTCCTGATCACGGCACCACTGGTTATCCTGGCATCACGCAACCCATTCTTTGCCAAGTCATCGGTCAACGGCATGGGACGAGTGATGAAGCTCGTTGAAGAACGCCGCGCCAACGGTGAATTGGATGAGCCTGAGTACCTGAAAAAGATCCATGCCAAGAATGCGGCAGCTGATAAGGCTTCCACTGACAATTCTTCCACTGACAATTCTGAAGCACCTGGCACCGATACGAACCAAGAGGAGGAGAAGTAGCCATGACTGATTCCCAGACTGAATCACTGTCAACTCAGAGCGTAAAACCAGCCAAAAAACGCAGTTGGTTCAACAGCCTCTACACCGGTGACGGCGGCATTGACTTCATCGCCAAAACCAAACTGTGGTACTGGATCACCGGCATTTTGCTGGTTATCTCGATCCTGTTCATCGCCATCCGTGGCTTCTCCCTGAGCATCGATTTCCAGGGCGGTACCAAGATGAGCATGCCAGCATCGGATTACTCCACCGAACAGGTGGAGGAAACCTTTACTGAAGCCACCGGCATTACTCCGGAAATCGTGCAGATCGTCGGTTCCGGCGACGCCCGCACCCTGGAGATCTACTCCGAGCGACTCAGCGATGAGGATGTAGAAAAAGCCCGCCTGGCGATCTACGAGGAATACCAACCCCTAAACTCTGAGGGCCAGCCAAGCCCAGATGCCATCGGTAATTCCACGGTGTCGGAATCATGGGGTTCCACCATCACCCAACGCATGGTGTTGGCTCTGATTGCCTTCCTGGTTATTGCAGCGATCTACATTGCTTTCCGCCTCGAGCGTGAAATGGCCATCGCCGCCATGGCAGCATTGGTTGTTGACGGCATCGTCATCGCCGGCATCTACGCCGTCATCGGCCTCGAAGTATCCCCAGCAACCGTCATCGGTCTGCTCACCGTGCTGACCTTCTCCATCTACGACACCGTCGTGGTCTTTGACAAGGTCAGAGAAAACACCGAAGGCTTCGAAGGCAGCCGCAGACGAACCTACGCCGAACAAGCCAACCTGGCGGTCAACCAGACCTTCATGCGTTCGATCTCCACGACAATCATCTCTGCACTTCCGATCATCGCTTTGATGGTTGTCGCCGTCTGGATGATGGGTGTTGGCACCCTCAAAGACCTCGCACTGATCCAGCTGATCGGCGTCATCGAAGGCACCTTCTCCTCCGTCTTCCTGGCAACCCCACTGCTGGTCAGCCTGAAAAACCGCCTGAGCAAAACCAAAGCGCACACCGCTTCCGTTATGAAGTTGCGCGACGGCCAAAGCACGCTTATCGACGCCACCCCACACACCAACGCCGACGCCTCCGCGCACGGCACCGAAAGCGACACTGACGGTGTGACCCCCGAAGCACCTGCAAAACGTACAGTAAGCAAACCCATTGTGGATGATCACCGATCAAGCGGAACCTGGCGACCAGGCAGAAGCTAAACCAATTGGAGAACGAAGAAAAATCCCGCAGACTCGCGTTCTGCGGGATTTTTTTTGTGCGTCTATGACTCACGATGTTCCCAAACGACGACTTCACGTGGTCGACTTCAGTCGGATTTGCCGTTTTTATCCAGTGAAGTCGGCTCATGAGAAGTTGAGCACGCGAAGTCGTAGGTTGAGGTCTCGTAATCTGCGGTGTCGTAGGTTGAGATGTCGCCGCCTTAAGTTCGATTTCTCACCTTCGATACCTCACGCTCAATTTCTTATGTTCGAGACCGCTAGGAAAAGCACCAAAAACCGACTGAAATTGAGTTTGGGAAATTGAGCGCAAGGTATTGAGCCCGAGAAATTGAACATGTGATCTCGAACTTAAGTAACGGGGGGAGACATTCGGCTACGGGACGTCGTTATATAGGTATTGCCAGATTTGGTTGTCGCCGGGGCAAAAACCGTATAATTACAGTCCTATTACGATTCGGGGAAAGGCTGGGTACTTCACACATGTTGTTTCGGAAGTCACGCAGCGCGGTAATCATGTTGGTTGCAGCGTTAGTGATGACAAGCTGTGGTGATGGGGAACCGGAACCAACCAGCCACCAAACAAGCCTTTTCGGCTACGCAGTTAACTCTTCGCTGGCTACAACCAACGCGGCGTCGCTGTTGGGAGTGGCTAATGATGCTGGTCTTTTGGCTGCCAGAGTGTATCCGGGTGTGTATGTTCAGGGTCCTTCTGGGCAGATGATTCCCAACACTGATCTTGCTTCCACGCAGGTATTGCCGGGTATTAACCGCCAGGTGATTTACACTATCAATGAAGATGCCACCTACTCAGATGGTCAGCCTGTGGTGTGTGATGATTTTCTGCTCTCTGCGACAGCTGGGCAGATGCCGGAACTGTTCCAGTCCCATGTGCCATTGACCTCGCAGATTGAGCGAGTGGACTGTGTATCTGGTTCTAAAGTAGCCACCGTGGTGTTCAAGGAAGACCTCGGTGAGCGTTGGCGTTATCTTTTTGAGCAGGGCGATTTGTTGCCAGCCCATGCCGTTGCTTCCAAAGCAGGTATGACCTTGGAGGAGCTTAATCAGGCGTTGAAGGATAAGGATCCTGAAGCGTTGACTGAACCTGCTCGTGTGTGGAGCGAAGGTTTCCAGCTGTCCCAGTTTGATCCAGAGCTGCAGACGGCTTTTGGCCCGTACAAGGTGGATTCTGTGGGTGAATTCGGCGAAGTCAAGCTGGTACGCAATGAGTTTTACAGTGGCGACCAGGCGGTTGAAGCAGAAATCACGATGTGGCCTAAAGGCTCGGATCTCAGCGCCATTGCGGATAATGGAAACCTTCAGATCGCAGATGTTGTGGCGTGGGAGAGCGAGCCGTGGGTAAATCGCGATGACCCATTGAATCCTTATGACATTAAGGAAGAGGTCGGTGTTTTGACTGAGCAGCTCACCTTGGCCAGTGCCGGTGTGTTTTACGCTGCGGAGGCCCGGCAGGCGTTTGCGGCCTGCGTTGACCAGGAAGCGGTGGCTGCGGCGTCGTCAAGCATCTCTGGAATCGATGTGCCTGCCGTAGGTGTGCACTCGGTGCGTCACCAAAATCCGGTCGTGCACCAAATCGGTGATCTGCCAGCACAGCACATGGCGGTGGATATTAATGCCGCATCAGCGTTGGCGGGTCAATCCATCCGCATTGGCTACGACGGACCCGATGAGCGCAAGGCTGCAATGGTGGAGGCGATTCGCCAAAGTTGTGAGCCTGCCGGTATCACCGTTATCGATGCGTCGCAGGAGGCTGTTAGTCTTAATGATCTCAGTCGAACCGAAGTCAGTGAATGGGGCTATGAGCAGTACTTCGAAGGGACACTTGACGCTGTTCTGCGTACAGTGGATCCACATCGGGAGTATGAAAATGCCAATACCATTGGAACTGATGCGGAGTCGACGAGGCGCACTGAAGAACAATTGTGGGCTGAAGTCCCATCAATTCCACTAGCAGCGCAACCCCGAGTGTTTGTGATAGATCGCACAGTCGGTAACGTTGTTGTTAATACAGACCTAGCCGGTATCGGATGGAACATGGACCGTTGGTCCAGAAGTGAGGAATAAGTAGTGAGCGAACAAGCTCTAAGCACCTTCGACAGGGCACGTGAGGCCCTGGACAAGAAAACCCGATATGTGCAGGATTTCCCAGAAAAGGGTGTGCTTTTTGAAGACCTCACCCCGGTGTTGGGCGATGCAGAATCATTTGTGGCCGTGGTGGACGCCATGGCTGAAGCTGCAGAAAAACTGAATGCAGAAATCATCGGTGGCTTGGATGCGCGAGGATTCCTCCTCGGATCTGCTGTCGCTTACAAACTCGGCCTAGGTGTGCTGGCTATCCGCAAGAAGGGAAAGCTCCCCCCACCTGTGGTGACCCAGGAGTATGAACTTGAATACGGCACTGCAGCACTCGAGCTGCCCAGTGAAGGAATCGACATTGCTGGTAAAAACATCGTTTTGATCGACGATGTGCTGGCAACCGGCGGCACCTTGGGCGCTGCACGTAAACTAATTGAATCGTGTGACGGACATGTTTCCGGATATGTTCTTGCCATTGAGGTCCCAGGCCTCGGCGGTAGGGATAATCTTGGTGATAGGCCCGTCATTGTGGTCAGAGATCCTCAGTAGAAGGATCGAAAGAAAGGCGGCAGGAAAATGAGTCTGGAGCGCAACACACAAAAATCTTCCATGGGTGTGCGAAGCATGTCAGCCAGGCTTGCCCGCAGCCTCACAGGAAACCGCGTTCGCACCAACCCTGTGCTGGATCCGCTGCTGAGCATCCACCGGCAATTTCACCCACGCGCCGACGTACAAGTGTTGGAACGTGCATATGACACCGCGGAACGTCTTCATGATGGTGTGATTCGAAAATCGGGCGATCCGTATATTACCCACCCGTTGGCTGTCGCCACCATCGCCGCGGAAATCGGCATGGACACCACCACGCTCGTCGCAGCCTTGTTGCATGACACGGTGGAAGACACCGACTACTCTTTGGACGATCTCACCCGAGATTTCGGAGAAGAAGTTGCCAGGCTTGTCGACGGTGTCACCAAGCTCGACAAAGTCGCACTAGGTGCTGCCGCGGAGGCCGAAACGATTCGCAAAATGATCGTCGCCATGAGCCAGGACCCCCGCGTGCTGGTGATTAAAGTGGCCGACCGTTTGCACAATATGCGCACCATGCGGTTCCTGCCGCCGGAAAAGCAAGCTAAAAAAGCACGCCAAACCCTTGAAGTGATTGCTCCTTTGGCACACCGCCTGGGCATGGCCAGCGTGAAATGGGAATTGGAAGATCTATCCTTTGCCATTTTGTACCCCAAGAAGTACGAAGAGATCGTGCGTCTTGTTGCCGACCGCGCGCCCTCTAGAGACCGGTACCTCAAAGAAATTATTGATCAAGTCACCGGTGGCTTGCGCGAAAACAACATCGCGGCAGAAGTGCTTGGTCGACCAAAGCACTACTGGTCTATCTATCAAAAGATGATCGTTCGCGGTCGTGATTTTGACGATATTTTTGATCTTGTTGGCATCCGCATCCTGGTAGACAACGTGAACAACTGTTACGCCGCCATCGGTGTCGTGCACTCCCTGTTCAATGCTCTGCCTGGCCGATTCAAAGACTATATTTCAGCCCCGCGCTTCGGTGTCTACCAATCCCTGCACACCACCGTGATGGGACCTGGCGGTAAGCCTCTGGAAGTTCAGGCACGTACCCACGACATGCACTACAACGCCGAATTCGGCATTGCAGCGCACTGGCGATACAAAGAAACCAAAGGCAGCCACAGTGGCGAGCAAGCCGAAGTGGATCAAATGGCGTGGATGCGCCAACTTCTGGACTGGCAAAAAGAAGCAGCCGACCCCAACGAGTTCCTGGACAGCCTGCGCTACGATCTGACTTCCAAGCAGATCTTCGTGTTCACACCCAAAGGTGATGTGGTCAACCTGCCGGTGAACTCCACCCCGGTGGACTTCGCCTACGCGGTGCACACCGAAGTGGGGCACCGCTGCATCGGCGCCAAAATCAACGGCAAACTGGTCGCTTTGGAAACGAAACTCAAATCCGGCGATCGTGTTGAAGTCTTTACCTCCAAGGACCAAAACGCTGGCCCAAGTAGGGGATGGCAAGAATTTGTTGTCTCACCTCGTGCAAAGGCCAAGATTCGCCAGTGGTTTGCCAAGGAACGACGCGAAGAATACCTAGAAGCCGGACGCGATGCGCTGGCAGCAGTTATTCAGCGTGGCGGCCTGCCAATGCACCGCTTGTTCACCGCGTCCTCCATGAAGACGGTGGCAACAGAGCTGCACTACCCAGATGTAGATGCGCTCTACACAGCCATCGGCTCCGGTTCTGTATCTGCGCAACACGTAGTCAACCGTCTCATGGCTATCTTTGGTGACGAAGAAGATGCCGAAGACGCATTGGTTGCACGCACCCCATTCAGCGAGCTGGTCAACTCCCGTGCCACCACGGAAAGCAGCACCGGCATCCTGGTCGAAGGCAGCCCAGATGTCATGGCTAAGCTCGCTAAATGCTGTATGCCAGTGCCAGGAGATGAAATCTTTGGATTCGTCACCCGTGGTGGCGGTGTCTCCGTACACCGAACAGACTGCACGAATGTGGAAAAGCTCAAAGAAGAGCCAGAACGCATTGTCTCCGTCTCCTGGGCTTCGGAAGGTCAAGGTTCAGTATTCTCTGCCACACTGCAGCTTGAAGCACTTGATCGCGCAGGCCTGCTCTTTGAGCTCACCCGCGTAATCAACGAACAAAAGGTCTCCGTTACCGCAATGAACTCCCATTGCTCAGAAGACCGCGTAGCCACCGTGCGCTTCACCTTTGCGGTCTCTGACACCAAGCAGTTGGGATCCCTGATGACACAGCTGCGCAATGCCGAAGGAGTGTTTGATGTCTACCGAGTGACCTCGGGTGGCTAGAGGCCTTTAGATTGTGAAAAAGCCTTGGGCTTCAACCACCGTGTGGTTGAAGCCCAAGGCTTTGGTGATTAACGCTGAAATTTACTGCAATGAACGCTGGAAAGCAGTAGCGAAGGTCAAACCAGCGCTGAGGACGCCAACGATGCCAGTAATAACGACGACGTAATCCAAAATGGTGTCAGAGTCAATGTCAGAAGATCCGTTGGAGCTACCCGTTTCTTCTTCTACGGTGTCAGCCACGTACACAACCTGTGCTGGTGCGACTTCTTCAGCCTGTGCAGGAACGGAGATGGAGGTTGCTGCCATTGCAGCAGCTGTGCCGAGTGCGACGAGGGGAGTACGAGAAAATAGCTTCATTGCTAAACCCCTTAGGTTTAAATATTCGAATACGAAAGTTACTTTATGTGCACTTTCACCATTGTGCAACTATATGTGCAGGTCAAAGCTGATATTTTGCTAAGAAAAGTGCAAAGCGATTCGAGCTGAGCGCAGCCCATATCGTCAAAAAATCCTTTGTGAATGGTGATTCACAAAGGATTAGTCGCGTAAGGCGGAAATTACTTCAGGAAGGAATCCAGCTTGGTACTGAAGGTTAAAATGGTGGTTAGTGCACCGATGACTGCTGTGATGATCTTGATCCAGTTTTCGATGTTGTCAGTGTCGGAAGAACCGCTGGAAGGCTCTTCGCTGGAAGGCTCTTCGTTGAAATCAAAGTTAACGTAAACTTCTGCTTCAACGCCTGCTTCGTTCTTGGCAATGATCTTTGCGGAACCAGTGAATTCCTTCTTTGGAGTACCGGTGATCTTTCCGGTGTTGTCGATAAGGAGACCAGAAGGAAGGTTGTCTGAGGTGAAGGATTCTGCTTCGCCTGCGACGACCTTAACAGTGACCGGGGTGATCGCCTTGCCAGGGACGCCGGTGATGGTGCCAGGCTGCTCAAGCTTCAGGGGAGTAGAAGCCCCTGGCGCCTCAGGGGTATTATCTTCAGCGGTCTTAAGAGCACTTACAGCTGCGTTGGAGTCCTCATCAGCGAATGCAGGAGCGGTTACGCCGGAGAGAGTGATAGCTGCAGCGGTACCAAGTGCAACCAGTGAGGTGCGGGAGAAAAGCTTCATTTCCTGGATCCTTCATTTCAGAGAGGTTGAATTTCTCTGATCACCTTAACCGGGGCTTTATAGTCGTGCAAGCCTTTTGTGATGAAAACTCAAGCAAGATGTTATTTAAGTGATTTTTGTGACTAATGTGACTAGTTTTCGACTTCTTGGGACTATTCCTTGCAGGCGCCTGTAAATTACATGCCAGTCCTTTACCCCTATTTGGGGTGGCAGGCTCCTTTTTAAAAGTATCTAACCATTTACTACCTATTGCCTGCGCAAATGGAGCGTCATACGACACCAATTCTCAATTTTCACTGAGAAACCTGAGAGTGTTTAGGGGTAAAAACGGATGAAAACAAAGATAAAAGTCCGGTTAACATGGATTTAACAGGATGTAAACGATTGGGGATCTGGCCTGGAAATGCCCAGTGAACTGCCCTGCGATGCATCCAGAAGAGGCATCCAGTAAAAGCAATCTGTGATCCAGCAGCAGAAATAGTAGTCAAAGACAGCAAAAACACCGTGCCTCTTGGCAGCTGGCCAAGAAACACGGTGTTGAAAGAAGAGGGGCTTAGAACTTACGCAACAGCTGCGGATTCAATGCGAACCTCTTGCGCTGGTGCTCCGTCGCCGGTTCCACCTTCAGTGCCAACTTCTGCGATGGCGTCGAGGGTTGCAAGGCCTTCTTCGGTGATCTGGCCGAAGTAGGTGTAGTTCGGTGCCAGTGGGGAATCCTCGTAGTTGAGGAAGAACTGGGAGCCGTTGGTGTCAGCGCCAGCGTTGGCCATGGCGATGGTGCCGCGCTCGTAGATGACTGGGGTGGTTAGGTCAGTTGCTTCGTCGGTTGGGTATTCGTTGGCGAAGCTGAACCCTGGGCCGCCTGCGCCGGTGCTGCTTGGATCGCCGCACTGGAGAACGTAAATGCCAGAGGTGGTGATGCGGTGGCAGACAGTATCGTTGTAGTAGCCCTCGGAAGCCATGTGCTCAACAGCGTTGACGGTACAAGGGGATACGGAGCGATCAAGTTCCATGCCGATGTTGCCCTGGGCGGTGGTCAGGTTGACGGTCACGGTGCCGGTTGCTGGCACGTTTTCAGTAGCAGGCTTGGAGACATCCTTGGAAGCCTCGCCAGCATCTGGGTACTCACAGGTCACGGAGTCGCCGAGCGCGGTGGTGCGGGTCAGCGCCAGTGGCTGGTAGTCAGGGGTCTCTGCGGTGGTGGATGTTTCATCAGCGGTGATGACTTCGTCTTCGGTGCTGCGGGTAGCTGCGTACCAGATACCGCCAACGACAACCAGGATGACAGCCAGGGAAGCAAAGACCACGGTTAGTGGCTTGGTCTTTTCTTTGCGGTCCCGGCTTTTGATTTCTTTCTCCAGCTGGGAAAGCGCCTGTTGGCGTCGTTCCTTATTAGTACTCACAGAGTTTGATCCCTTGCTACTTGATTTTGAGAATGTCCAACGTCAAAAAAATTCTTTTCTATCCTAACCGTATCTTCACACCTTGAGGGAATGATGGGGGAGCGCCGCTTACGCACTACACTGTTTATTCATGGAGATCCTCGGATTCGCGGCTGGTCCGTATAAAACAAATTGCTATGTGGTGCGCGGGGAGAATGAGGTCGCGATCATTGATCCTGGCATGCATGCCCACGATGATTTGGTGGAATACATCACCACGAATAATTTGAGCGTGGACAAGATTGTGCTCACCCACGGACACATTGATCACACCCGTGATGCTGGTGTTGTGGCAAAGCGTTTCAATGCGCCGGTCTATATCCATCCTGATGATGCGTTTTTCCTTGAGGTCTACAAGGGATCTGGAACAAAGACGGCCATGCTTTTCGACGCCGACAACATGGTGTCCCCTGATCCTGAGTCACTGCGTGATCTGGTTGATGGTGAGACAATCACTTTGGCTGGCGAAGAATTCACGTTGAAGCATGCACCAGGGCATTCACCTGGTTGTACGCTGATCGTCGGCAAGGAATACTGCTTTAGCGGTGATGTGTTGTTCAAGGGCTCTATTGGTCGCACTGATTTTGAGTGGTCTGATGCAGATGCCATGAATGAGTCACTACGCACGGCAGTGCTCCCACTTGATGATGCATTGCAGATTCTTCCTGGGCATGGCCCAACCACCACCATGCGTGCAGAACGCACTGGTAACCCTTTCTTGCTGGCACTGTAGGGCTAAGTTCCGTACTACTTCTTCGAATAGGTATCGTTAATAATCGTGAGTCAAAACAAGTCCAAGTCTGAAAAGCTTCAGTCATTTGCTGCACCCAAGGGTGTTCCTGATTACGCCCCACCAAAATCTGCAGCGTTTTTAGCAGTCCGTGATGCCTTTGTTAATCAAGCACATAAGGCCGGGTTTGAGCATATTGAGCTGCCGATCTTTGAAGACACCGGCTTGTTTGCGCGTGGTGTTGGTGAGTCCACTGACGTAGTGAGCAAGGAAATGTACACCTTCGCTGATCGTGGCGAGCGCTCTGTCACGCTGCGCCCAGAAGGCACTGCAGGCGTGATGCGTGCAGTTATTGAACACAGCCTGGACCGTGGACAGCTTCCCGTAAAGCTGAACTACGCCGGACCATTCTTCCGTTATGAGCGTCCTCAGGCAGGGCGTTACCGTCAGCTTCAGCAAGTAGGCGTAGAGGCAATTGGTGTGGATGATCCAGCGCTTGATGCGGAGATCATTGCGCTTGCTGATCGTTCTTACCGCAGCTTGGGGCTGCAGGATTTCCGTCTGGAGCTCACCAGCTTGGGTGATCGTCACTGCCGTCCCGAGTATCGTCAGAAGCTGCAGGATTTCTTGTTTGCACTTCCTTTGGATGAGGAAACCCGCAAGCGCGCAGAGATCAACCCACTTCGGGTGTTGGATGATAAGCGTCCTGAAGTCCAAGAGATGACTGCGGATGCACCATTGATGCTGGATCACCTTGATGCAGAGTGCCGTGAGCACTTTGAAACAGTGACTGGTTTGCTCGATGACATGGGTGTTCCATATGTGATTAACCCACGCATGGTTCGTGGTTTGGATTACTACACCAAGACTTGTTTTGAGTTCGTTCACGATGGCCTGGGCGCACAGTCTGGCATTGGTGGCGGCGGACGCTACGACGGTCTGATGGCACAGCTTGGCGGACAGGATCTGTCTGGCATCGGCTATGGCCTGGGTGTGGATCGCACCATGTTGGCTCTGGAAGCTGAAGGTGTGACTGTTGGTGCTGAGCGTCGCGTTGATGTGTACGGCGTTCCACTGGGCAAGGATGCTAAGAAGGCTCTTGCTGGAATCGTGAACACGCTGCGCGCTGCGGGTATTTCCACCGATATGTCTTACGGCGACCGTGGCCTGAAGGGTGCCATGAAGGGCGCTGACCGCTCCAACGCGTTGTACACCTTGGTGCTGGGCGAGCAGGAGCTGGAGAACAACACCATCGCGGTGAAGGATATGCGTGCGCATGAGCAGCACGATGTCGCATTGGACGAGGTTGTGGCCTTTTTGCAGGGGAAACTTATTTAAATAATTCATAAGTAAAAAACCGTCAATTCACGATGTGGGTTGGCGGTTTTCCTATTAGGCTCACTTTTATGACGAGCGCACACTTTGAATCCCGCCGGATTGGCCCTCCGCTTCGCGATAATTATGACGTCATTGTGATTGGCGGTGGTATCTCAGGTGTACAGATTGCGCGACATGCTCAAGGCCGCGGTTTACGCACTGTGATGTTTGAGGCCAGAGATTATTCTTCTGGAACATCATCGACAACCTCCAAGATGATTCATGGTGGTTTGCGCTATTTGGAGCAGTACGATTTCGGCGTGGTCCAGGAAGCCGTGAAGGAACGCCGGTACCTAGGTATCGCCGCTCCGCATTTGGTGGCTCCACGCAGTTTCATGCTCACGGCGTTTGATTGGTCAGAGCCGAAAGCCCCTATGTTGGGTGCTGGTGTGGCGTTGTATGAAACGATGGCGTGGCAGCGTAACCAGGGGCAATCGAAGGAAAACCACTCGCCGCGTTTCCGGTGGATTCCTAAAAATGCACTGCTCAAGGAAGTCCCGTGGCTTGACCCGGAGGGCTTGAAGGGAGCGTGGCGCCACGATGATACGTTGAATCTCCATGCAGAACGACTCCTCCTCGCGGTGATTAAAGCTTTTGCGGCAGATGGCGGAACGGCGATCAACCACGCCAAAGTCACTCGCATTCTCCGGAACGTGGAAGAAGGCCGCGTCAAGGGTGTAGAAGTGACTGATCAGGTCACCAACACCACGCATGAGGTGAATGCCCCTGTGGTGATCAACGCTGCGGGTCCGTGGGTTGCGCAGGCGTTGGGTGATTTGGCGGAGGTAACCAAGTTGAAGGTGCGCCAATCCAAGGGAGTGCATTTGCTCACTGGTGATTTGGGCAGCCAGAGTGGCGTGTTTGTGCGTGGCAAAAACGGCAAGCATGTGATCGTGAATCCGTGGATGGGGCGCACCCTTATTGGTCCAACCGACACCATGATTGACGGTGACGCTGATGATGCGGCTGCAGATGAAAGCGATATCGATTTGCTGCTTGAGACCATCGATTCGGTACGCGCTACACCGCTTGATCGCAAAGAGATCATCTCCACGCTGGTGGGTGTGCGCCCGCTTGTTGATGACGGCACCGACACCTACACGTCCTCTCGCCGTTTCGATATTTCCGATCACGCCAACGTCGGCATTGATGGTTTGGTGTCTGTCTCTGGCGGCAAGTGGACCACTTCGCGCGTGATGGGGTACAAGGTGATTGAGCATGTGGTGGAGCACCAAGCTGCGGTGTTACCTCCGCTGCGCCACTTTGACTCCAGGCAGATGCCGTTGAGTACTTCTTTTGGCGCGTATGAGTCCGTGGCTGATTCCTTTGAGTCAGCGCTTCGCAGCCACCCCGAGCTGGATGTGGATGATGAAATCCGCGTGCATCTGGCCAGACTGTATGGAACTGAGCATGAAAAAGTGCTGGATCTCGTCGCAAAGCAACCCGACCTGGGGCGCCGACTTGACCCAGACAACCTTGATATCGCGGCGCAGGCCGTTTTTGCTGTCGCCGAGGAGGCGGCCGTCGACCTGGCGGACGTGCTGGATCGTCGCATCGTGCTCGGCACGCTGGGTTATGTGCAACCGGCTGCCGTGCGTGCGACGGCCGAAGCAATGGCGCAGGTCACCGGGTGGTCAGCTGAGCTTATCGACGCCCAGTGCCAGTCCTACCTCGCCAAGCAAGACAAAATCCAAGCCGTGTTAAAGCCGTACCGCTAACACTCCGTCATCGACACCGGGAAGCCCAAGGTGGTTGCCAAACCACCAAGGGACGTTTCCTTATATTTGGTCAGCATGTCCCGGCCGGTGGCAGCCATCGTGACCACCACATCATCCAAACTCACGCGATTGTTGCCATCACCAATCCGGGCAAGCCTTGCCGCATTGATGGACTTCATGGCAGCAATAGCGTTGCGTTCAATACACGGAATCTGCACTAACCCGCCCACCGGATCGCACGTCAATCCCAAATTGTGCTCCAACGCAATCTCCGCGGCGTTTTCCACCTGTTGCGGAGAACCACCTAAGACTGCACACAACCCGGCAGCCGCCATCGCGGACGCTGAACCAACCTCACCCTGACACCCCACCTCCGCGCCAGAGATCGAGGCATTTTCCTTAATGATGATGCCCACCGCACCCGCGGTATACAAAAACGTCCGCGCCTGCTCCGCCCCAAAACCTGTCAAAAAATCCCGCGCATAGTGCATCACCGCCGGAATAATCCCCGCAGCACCATTAGTCGGAGCAGTAACCACACGACCACCAGCGGCGTTTTCTTCATTCACCGCCAAGGCGTACAGATTCACCCACTCCACAGCATCAAGATCAGCACCCAGCTCACACGTATCCCCGTTGCTAATCAGCGCGTGTACCTGCGGCGCCCGACGTTGCACATTCAACCCACCCGGTAAAATCCCCGGCGTTGCGATGCCTTGTGCCACGCACTCCTGCATAATCTGCCACACTCGATCCAAATGGGCATCCACTGTGCCAAGATCCCCGTGGATTAAGCGCTCATTATCCTTCATGACCTCCGCAAAATCGCGACCATATGCGAGTAATTGGGAACTCTTCTGAAAAGGACAAGGCACCTCTGCCTCTGGATGAATGGTTGACACACCTGATCCGATATCGTCCAGCTTCCGGAAATCCTCCAACGTCATAATGAACCCACCACCCACCGACAAATAAGTCCTTGTGGTTGATCCTTTAAAGGTAACGGCATTGGGGTGTTCTGGAAGAGGATGAGGATCAAACGTCAGGGAATACGACACCGTTCCCTTTGGCCCGTTCACAGAACCTTTCGCAGGAATCGGCGCGCCGGGTGAGGGTGCAGCATCAATGGGAACTATCGTTGGTTCCCATCCCACCAGACCCAGTAATACCGCCCGGTCAGTGCAGTGGCCTTTACCGGTGGCGGCAAGGGATCCGTGCAACGTGATATCGACATGCGAGCTGGGAAATTCAGAGATATACGTGAGGGCGGCTCTCATGGGGCCGACGGTATGTGAGGATGATGGTCCGATACCGATGCTAAATAGATCAACAACACTGATAGCCATGGCTGAGGGTGGGCCTTTTCTATGGTGGTGTACAAGGTGATCTGCTTGATTGTAGTTGTTTTTGGTCCATCGCCTCCGTAAGAGTCTGAAGTTGCACGAATCCACCACAGATCACGAAATTTCAGCAATCTGTGGTGGATTTTCTCGGTAAAAGGCTCTGTACCTGCAATTTTCGGACCGATTCCAAAGGGCGATGGCCGGTTTGTGGTGGATCCTTGCCCTGGAAGCTTTCAGGATTCACACTTGTCCCACTTGTCCCAAAACTATGACCCTCTAAAACGCCGTTTAAGCGCTTTACAGGGTCTGGGTCATGTCTTGGGGCCTCCAAATGCTTCAATGCCTTAAACGGAGATCCGCGAATTTAGCCGTTTCCGTCGTGTCCTTTGAGAAGATCGGCAAAGCTGCTGAAGTTCTCTCCCGGGGTCACGCCAGTGGTGCGACGGAAGGAAAGGTCAGCGTCTTGGTTCGCGGTTGCGCCCCCAAGGCCTTGCACACTGGAGTAATCCTGCAACATGAGTGTCGCTAATTCGCCAGCTGCGCGGTTCACGCGACGTTCAATGTCTGCGCCAGCTTCAGTGCCGAAATCTTCCGTGGCTGCGAACACGCCGGTGGGTACGACAACTGCTCGCAAGTAGGTAAACAGTGGTCGGATGGCGTGGTCGAGAACCAATGAGTGGCGTGCCGTTCCAGCAGATGCCGCAATGATGGTGGGCAGACCCACAATGGTCTTGGGGTCCAGGACATCAAAGAACATCTTGAAGATGCCGGAGTAGCTCGCGGTAAATACTGGGGTAACAGCGATCAGGCCATCGGATTCAGCAAGGCGCTGTTTTGCAGCGTCAAGTGCTGGGGAGCTCATGCCGGCGCTTGTGAATGAGGTAGCGAGATCAAAGATCAGGTCTCGGATTTCAATTACTTCAATATCCAGGATTCGCCACGAGCAGAAACAGCGGTTTGGACTGCCTTGGTGAGTTGATCCGCCACGGAGCGAGTGGTGGACGGGTTAGAAAGGCCTGCGGTAACAACAGTGAGCTTTCGCATAATGTGTCTCCTTAGTTTCAGAAAAACTACTCAGTTGGCTGACCAGGGTTGATCTGGAAGTGAGGGCTGTTTCGGTTGGCCTTCAGGCTCTGGTGGGTTGGTGGGTTGGAGGGAACGTGGTCTGGGCGACGCTCCTCCATGCGGCGGCGTACCTCTGGGACGACATCGTGGCCGAGGCGTTCGATCTGATCAAGGACCATTTCTAGTGGCAGGCCGGCGTGGTCGATGAGGAAGAGCTGGCGCTGGTAATCGCCTACCCAGTCGGCGAATTCCATGGTGCGTTCGATAACTTGCTCAGCGGTACCGACGGTTAGTGGGGTCAGGCGGGAGAAATCTTCAAGTGATGGTCCGTGTCCGTAGACAGGGGCGTTGTCGAAGTAGGGGCGGAAGGTCTTCTTTGCTTCTTCTTCAGAATCGCCGATGAAGACTTGGCCACCGAGTCCCACGATGGCCTGGTCTGCTTGGCCGTGTCCGTAGTGTTCGAAACGCTGGCGGTAGAGGTTGACCATTTGGGCGGTGTGCTCTTTGTTCCAGAAGATGTTGTTGTGGAAGAAGCCGTCGCCATAGAAGGCTGCTTGCTCTGCGATTTCGGTGGAGCGGATGGAGCCGTGCCAGACGAATGGTGCAACGCCGTCTAATGGTGCTGGGGTAGAGGTGTATCCCTGCAACGGTGTGCGGAATTTGCCCTGCCAGTTGACTACGTCTTCGCGCCAGAGGCGGCGCAGGAGGTGGTAGTTTTCAATCGCTAGTGGGATGCCTTGGTGGATGTCTTTGCCAAACCATGGGTAAACGGGTCCGGTGTTGCCACGGCCCATCATAAGGTCAACACGGCCGCCGGAGAGGTGCTGGAGGAAGGTGTAATCTTCGGCGATTTTTACCGGGTCGTTGGTGGTGATCAGCGTGGTAGAGGTAGAGAGCAGGAGCTTCTCGGTTTTCGCTGCAATATAGGCTAAGTGTGTGGTTGGGGAGGAGGGTACAAATGGTGGGTTGTGGTGCTCGCCGGTGGCAAAGACATCGAGGCCTACTTCTTCAGCCTTGAGTGCGATTTGGGTCATCGCGTGGATGCGTTCGCCTTCGGTGGGGGCTTTGCCGGTGGTGGGGTCTACGGTGACGTCGCCAATGGTGAAGATGCCGAATTGCATGGTAATGTGTCCTTCCAACTAAGTTTGTTGATATGTCACCAAACTAGCAGTTTTTAATGGATGCGTCAACAAAAATTCTAAATAGGTATGACTAATAGATTTTGAGCATGTCCATCAGTGTTCGCATGTCTCGACCAGTGACAACACGCAGGGGCTTTTGGTGGGGTTTACCGTGCTCGGTCAGGATGACGGACCAGGGGAGTTTAGGGCCGGTCATGATGTCGATAATTTCTTGAGCAGTTGAGGTGCGGGGCAAGAAAACTGCAGTGTCAGAGGATTCTGCATAATCCAGAACCTCTTTGATAGAACGTGCATCCAGCTGGGCATTGTCATGTAAATCGGAGGCAACCCAGCGAGCGATTGTGTTGGTAGTTAGCAGTGCCACGTATTCCGTTCCCTTATATATGGGGAATTGGGAGATCTCCGTGGTGTGCACAACTTCTAAGGCCCTACTCACTGGATCTTCAAGTGAGTAGGAGCGGACCTTTTGCTCCGGGAGGACGTTTAACGCAATTGGAGGATTGAGAAGGAGGGAGCGAATCTTCTCAATGGTGTCCACGGTGTCGGGGCGGGGATCGGCAATCGGGCGTAGATCGTTGTATTGGCCGTGGCTAATTGCGTTGCGCAGCTCCGCAAAAGCATCAAGGGTTTCTGCTTGTTCTTTGGAAATCAGATGCTGTTTCTCGGCGATACGTACCATCCATCTGAAACTGTCGGAGCGTTTAGCGCGGAGCTGGGTTCGAAGGTGCGCTTCGATGTCATTGAAGGCGGCTAAAAAGGAAACTGCTAGATCAGGACTTTCCGTCATGTTCTCCGATGTTAGCCATCATGCCGTGTTTAAGACCGGACAAATAAAGGCCAAGCAGTGCTTTGTGGGAGTTTTCTGAAATTGTCGCCAGCGCGGTGATAGGTGGGCGGGAAATGGTGATCAAACCGACGATGTAGGTGCCCGGCGCGATGTCGTGGTGTACGAGTCCGTGCTGCTTGGCTAGGTTGATGAGTGTTGTGGTGTTTTTCTCTGTGGTGCGACGCAGGGCGGAGACCTCGTCGGGGAGGTCGTCTAAGGATTCTGGGGCAAGTGCTGGGACGAGGGAGCCTAGGCCGCGGTCGAAAAGTAGTTGGTTGAAGGAGGTCCACACGCCTTCTGGGTCGGTGGGGAAGGTGCTGATGGCTTGGAGTTGGAGGGAGATCACCACGTTGAAAAGGTATTGGGCGCATGCCATGTCCAGTGTGAAGCGATCGGGGAAGTTTCGGTATAAAGTTGCAACACCCACTCCTGCCTGTTCTGCAATGTTTTCCATGGTGAGCGAATCGTGATGGTGTGTGCGGTAGAGATTGCAGGTTGTGGTTATGATGTGTTCGCGGCGTTTTAGTGCGTCTGCTCTCATGTTGTTGTCCTCTAGTTGACAGCGGGGGTGGTGGTGGTCCTAAAATAGCCTACGATAACTGATAGTGTTTCCTCCACTTACGGAAGAAGATACATGAATACCCCTCTTTTGAGAAGCTCTGGGCTCTCCATCCGCGACACACCCTTCGCCGATGTTGAGATAGCTCCAGACAGCGGACTCACTTTGCTGAGCACCGGGCGCGAATCCCAATCCAGTTCCTTTTCTTTGGTACTTTCCGGCCGCATGCGCGCCTCCACCGGAACCATCGAATTAAACGGCGAACCCATCAAGGCAACCAAGCTGGCCAAGCATGTGGCTTTGGCGGGCATCCCTGAAATCGATTCACTCGAGCGACTTGTCACTGTGCGCACCGTTGTCCGTGAACAACTCGCTTGGTCAAGCCCTTGGTACCTGATGGTGCCCAGGGATATTAGTGATTCGGGACGGTGGGTTGACGTCGAAAAGCATCTTGGCCTGAACCTGAACCCTAAAACCTTAATCGGCGACCTCAGCGTGCTCGAGCGTTTTAAGCTGCGCATCGCGCTGGCGCTGCTGGCGCGGCCAGAGGCGCAACTGTTGGTCGTGGATGATCCCGATCAAGTGCGCAGCATGGAATTGCGTGCGGAGGTGTTGCACGCATTGAAAGGCGTTGCAGAGGATCTCCCTGTGGTCGTGGTATCCACCAACCCAGATTTTGATTCCTTGGCCGATACCGCTTTGACCATTACGGGGGCTGGAAACTAATGGCATTTTTACACTTTGGCTCAGAACTGAAACGATTTGGCCGCGGAAAACTCCCACCATTGGGGTTTGTTGTGGTCATGTTGCTGCCGTTGCTTTTCGGCGGCGTCTTTGTTTCTGCCTACTATGACCCCATCGGTGGCTTGTCCAAGCTTCCCGTGGCCGTGGTCAATCAGGACGAAGGTGAACTCGATGCCGGCGCCCAGGTGGTGGAGAACCTCCTGGAGCAAGACGACATCAAATTCATTGAAGTCAGCGCCGAGGAAGCCCGCGAGGGAATCAACGACGGCACCTACTACTTCGGCATTGAAATTCCGAAGAACTTCAGCGATTCTATTGCCAGCGTGACCAGCGATTCACCCGCGCCAGCAACCGTCAACGCGGTATTCAACAACAGCAACGGCTTCATTGCCTCCATGCTGGGCAACCAGGTGGTCAACACTGTTGTGGAGACCATGGACACGGAATTCGGCGTCCGCATTGTGGATAACATGCTCGTCGGTTTCTCCACCTTGGGCGACGGCATGAACCAAGCCGCCGAAGGTGCCACTACGCTCAGCGATGGCGTCGGTTCCGCCAACGACGGTGCAGTTCAGCTTGCCGACGGCGCGGTCACCCTGCGCGACGGCATCGCAAGTGCCAATGAGGGTGCGCAATCGCTTGCCGACGGCGCCAGCCAGCTCGACACCGGCCTCGGCTCCGCGGCTACAGGCAGCCAAACGCTCGCCGACGGTCTATCCAGCCTGTCTGCGGGCACCGCCCAACTAGGCCAAGGCGCAACCCAGGTTTCAGATGGCGTGGGCCAACTTGTCGACCAAGTAGCACCACTGACCGCCTATGTTCCAGACATCAACTCTCAGTTGATCACCCTGCGCGACGGCGCAGCCACCATTGCCTCTGAACTATCTGATCCCTCCAGCACCTACCGCTCCGGCGTGGACTCCGCTGTGAGCGCATCCCAGCAACTAGCAGCCGGCCTGCAAACCCTGAAAGACGGATCCAGCCAACTCAGCATCGGTGCACGCACCCTCGCTGATGGCACCAGCCAATTGGCCGCAGGTTCCGAACAGCTAGTTGTTGGCGCACAAGCACTGCGCGACGGCACCGTCCAGCTTGATGAAGGCTCCAGCGAACTCGCCCTCAAACTCACCGACGGCGCAAGCCAAGTACCAACCTTCGCTGACGGCGCAGACACCACCATCGCAACCCCAGTTGAAACAGAACAAGCAGGAGACACCACACCGCTCTTCGGTATTGGTCTCGCACCATTCTTCATGGCTGTCGGCCTGTTCATGGGAGCAACCGTTGCCTGGATGATCCTGCACCCAATCAGTCGCCGCGCACTCGACTCCCGCATGGGAGGCTTCCGAGGCACCCTGGCAAGCTACCTTCCATCAACAGTCTTAGGCCTTGGCCAAGCAACCATCATGTGGGCAGTACTGTACTTCCTGCTCGACCTCAATCCAGCTCACCCAGCTGGACTGTGGATGGCGATGGTCGCCATCTCATGGGTATTCATCTCCATTACCCATATGTTCAACAACGTGGCAGGACCCTCCGCAGGCCGTGTGCTGTCCATCGTGATGATGTCCTTCCAGCTAGTCTCCTCCGGTGGCCTATACCCACCAGAAACCCAGCCAGCATTCTTCCACTGGTTCCACACCTACGACCCGATCACCTACGCAGTCAACCTCGTGCGCCAAATGATCTTCAACGAAACCCCATCCAACGACCCACGCTTCATACAAGCAATCTGGGTACTGCTCTTCATCTGGGCACTGATGCTCGCCATCTCCACCCTGGCGAATAGAACAAACAAGGTTCTTCGCATGAAGGACTACCACCCAGAACTGAAGGTCTAAAAGCTTTTCCCGCCCGGTTCAATAGCGTTAATGGCAGAATCAAACGCTATGGACCGGGCACAAATCTCTGCACTGCTAGATAGAGCACAGCACACAATCAACCTTGCCGAACAAGCAAACAACGTGCTCCGACTGTTGAAAACACCCGGAACGGCCACAGTAGGGGACAACGGGACACTCGGCACCGATACCTATCTGATCCCATCCCGCAACATCACCTGGCCTGACAACCTGTATGTCAACGTCTTTCTAGACGGCATGAATGCAGAAGCCACCCTTACCGATTACGTCGCATCAGTCGCTTCGATCCCACGCCTATGCCAGATCATCAACGAGGGCCAAGGCGGCATGTTCCGCAGACTATTCAACCCCACCAAGGTCCAAGCCGGCGACCAAGCTGTCTTCGACCTCATGGTCAAACTCGACGAGATTTCATCTACCACCCACGAAGTCTCCCGCATGCTCGAGGGCGTCCACGCTGCCCGCACCCGCCAACAACAAGGCGTTGCACTTTTCCCAGGTATTCATGGAGTGGGAGAGCGCTACATCGAACGCGCACAACAGGTACTCGCCTCAGCCCTCGGTATCGCTGGATTCGGTGCCGAACCCTGGGACGGACATACCCTTGCCCAAGCGCGCCGGGTAGTCCAACGCTACGCCCAAGATCCTAACTCCGAATACCGGCTGAAAAGCGAAGCCGAGAAACACCTCACATCCATCAACGAGCTCCGCGTACAGATACTCCTCGAACAACTCCCCGTTGATGCCCTACGCATGGCTACCGACCACCGCCTGCGCTTTGGATCCCTCGATTCCATCCACGTCGCAACCGTCGCCGACGTCCTAAAAACACACACCTCCATCCTCACCACCGTGCAAGGTATCGGCGCCCAAACCGCGGGGCGGATGAAAGCCGCAGCAGAAACACTCAAACAAGAAGCACTACGCCGCCAAAACACCTCCATCGGCGACGAACCTACCCAACCCGCCATGCGTCTAATCAACGTGCTGGCCCGCTTCGACCAAACCGAAACCATCACGCCCGAAGAACGCGCCCGCCGCACCCGCGTCATCGACTACGTAGAACACATACCCCCAAGCCTCGACCCCTACATCGTCATCAACCCAGCAACGCCTGAGTTCAACAACTTCACCGACGACCTCCGCTGGATCGACGCAAACCCCAACCTCTTCCACCCACAAACAATCACCACCCCACCCGCCGACATCTGGGACGACTACATCTCCCGTCCCGCTCACTACCAAGGCCTGCTAGCCACGCTGCTCGGCCGCGACATCGAAGGCGCAGACGAACTCCTCGACGCCACCACCCTCCAAAAAATCAGAGACCTCACCCTCGACAAAACTCATCTCACCGACCTCCACCTCCGCGGATACCAATCATTCGGCGCCCGCTTCGCCATCATCCAAAAGAAAACCCTCCTCGGCGACGACATGGGACTCGGCAAAACAGTCCAAGCCCTCTCCGCAGCTGCACACCTTGCCGCCACCGAAAAAGACTTCCGCACCCTCGTCGTCGTACCCGCATCCGTCATTGTTAACTGGACCCGCGAATGCAAACGCTTCCTCAACCTCCCCGTATTCATCGCCCACGGAGACAACAAACAAGACGCCATCAACGCCTGGTCTAACACCAACGGAATCGCAATCTGCACCTACGACGGCGTCCGCACCATGGACATCCCCGCGCCGGGTCTGGTCATTGCCGATGAAGCCCACCTGATCAAAAACCCCTCCACCAAACGCACCCAAGCACTGCGCAAACTTATCGACGCCGCCCCATACACCCTTCTGATGACCGGCACACCACTAGAAAACAAAGTGGAAGAGTTTGTAAATCTCGTGCGCTACATCCAACCGGAGCTGATCACCCGTGGCATGTCCAAAATGCAGGCCGAGAATTTCCGCGAGCGCATCGCACCAGCCTATCTGCGCAGAAATCAAGCTGATGTGCTTGACGAACTCCCAGAGCGCACCGACTCCATCGACTGGATCGACCTCACCCCAGAAGACCGCAGCGCCTACGACGACCAAGTCCGCCAAGGCAGCTGGATGGGCATGCGCCGCTCCGCCATGCTCTCACCAACACCACGCCTAACTTCCGCAAAAATGCAACGCATCCTAGAACTCTTCGAAGAAGCAGAAGAACACGGCCGCAAAGCCCTCATCTTCACCTACTTCCTCGACGTCCTCGACGAACTGGAAAAGCATCTAGGCGAGCGCGTCATCGGCCGCATTTCCGGCGACGTGCCAGCCACCAAGCGCCAATTGCTTGTCGACGCCCTGTCCCACTCCAAACCCGGATCCGCCCTCATTGCCCAAATCACCGCCGGGGGAGTAGGCCTAAACATCCAATCCGCGAGCCTATGCATTATTTGTGAACCTCAAGTAAAGCCAACCATCGAACAGCAGGCCGTCGCCCGAGTCCACCGCATGGGCCAAACCGCCACCGTCCAAGTCCACCGACTCATCGGCGACGAAACCGCAGACGAACGCATGCTAGAAATCCTGGCAGGCAAAACTCACGTCTTCGACGTCTACGCCCGGCTATCTGAAACCGCAGAGATTCCAGATGCTGTGGATATCACTGAATCACAGCTGGCAGCACGGGTTATTGATGAGGAGCGTGCACGGTTAGGGCTTACTGAATCCACTGGCCCTAAAGATGAAGAAACGGCCTTAAGCTAGTTGCCTAAGGCCGGAATTAATCGGTGTGGGGAGACGTCGAAAAGCAATGCTTTAAGCGTCGTTGTAGACGCCCCGGCCGAGGAAGTCGCAGGCGCTCATCTGGCCGGTGTTGTAGCCGGCGAGGAACGCGTCTTTGCGCTGCTGCGATGAGCCGTGAGTCCAGCTTTCAGGATTGACATCGCCACCGGATCGTTGCTGGATATTGTCGTCGCCCACGGCGCTTGCAGCAAGGAGAGCGGAATCTAGCTCAGATTCGGTGATGGGTTGGAGTAGCGGATCCGGGCCTTCGCTGGAGTGATTAGCCCAAATGCCTGCGTAGCAATCGGCCTGCAACTCGATCTTGACGGCGTTGGAATCAGCGCCCGGATCGTTGTAATTGGACAGTCCGAGTGTGCCCTCGAGGTTTTGGACGTGGTGGCCGTACTCGTGCGCCACGATGTACATCTGGGCAAGCGGGGCGTTTTCTGCACCGAACTGACGCATCTGATCGAAGAAAGTCAAGTCAAAATAAGCATCTTGGTCTGACGGACAGTAAAACGGCCCAGTGGACGCAGAAGCGAAACCGCAGCCGGTTTGGGTGGAGTTTTTGAAAAGAGTCAATGTCGGCTCGGTGTATTCGATACCAGCCTGAGCTGGAAGCAAAGTCTGCCACATTTCATTGACGGAGAATGAGGTGTAGTAAAGGCGACAATCATCACTGGCGTTGGCATCTGCGCCGGTTTGGCAGTGATCAAAGTCGCCGGCTCCGGTGGACTCTCCAGACTCGATCTGGGTTTGATCGCCACCTAAAACCTGGTCGATCTCGGCAGGGTTACCGCCAAGGAGCAAGAAGAGCCCGACTAGTAGCAGGCCACCGATGCCGCCACCAACGGCCATCCCTCGGCCACCGCCGCCACTTTTGCGGGCATTTCCACCTGATCGAGTTACATCATCACGAAAGGTCATGAAAGAAATCATGGCACATTACATAGGGAAACCGACAGGTTTGGGTGTAACAAAATGGATGCAATCGAAAACTGACTGCACCTAATAAACCACTCAAGGTTCAAGGCAAACCAGATGGCGGGTACAATGCGTGTGTTGCCTGTTTCTGGGCTGCATGCCCGCCCTTTTTGGGCGGTTGAGCTTATTGTTTAAGGCTCCAGAAACCATCGACTGATCAAAACCAAGCGGAAGGACTTCCACCAACGTGCTGCGCACTCATCTCTCAGGCGAGCTTCGTAAAGAAAACGCAGGCCAGTCAGTTACTCTGACCGGCTGGGTCAATCGTCGCCGTGACCACGGTGGCGTGATCTTCATCGATCTTCGCGACCGTACTGGCATTGCCCAGGTTGTTTTCCGCAATGAGGACGTTGCTGAGCGTGCACACGCACTGCGCAGCGAATTCGTCCTACGCGTCACCGGCGTCGTCGAAGAGCGCCCAGAAGGCTCTCAAAACCCTAACCTTGCATCCGGCGACATTGAAGTCAGCGTCACCGAATTTGAGGTACTCAACGAGTCCGCTCCACTTCCTTTCCAGATCGAGGATTCCTCCTCTGCTGGTGAAGTCGGCGAAGAGACCCGTCTGAAGTACCGCTACCTGGACCTGCGTCGCCCAGTTCAGGCGAACGCCCTGCGTCTGCGTTCTGCTGCCAACAAGGCTGCACGCACCGTGCTGGACAGCCACGATTTCACCGAGATCGAGACCCCAACCTTGACTCGTTCCACCCCAGAAGGCGCACGTGACTTCCTGGTGCCAGCTCGTCTGCGCCCAGGCACTTTCTACGCATTGCCACAGTCCCCACAGCTGTTCAAGCAGCTGCTGCAGGTTGCTGGCATGGAGCGCTACTACCAGATCGCTCGTTGCTACCGCGATGAGGATTTCCGTGCAGACCGTCAGCCAGAGTTCACCCAGCTGGACGTTGAAATGTCCTTCGTGGACCAGGATGATGTCATCGCACTGGGCGAGGAGATCATCTCTGAGGTGTGGAAGTTGATCGGATATGAGATCAAGACTCCAATCCCACGCATGACCTACGCCGATGCAATGCGTCGCTACGGCTCCGACAAGCCAGACCTGCGCTTCGACATCGAAATCACCGAGTGCACCGAGTTCTTCCAGGACACCACATTCCGTGTGTTCAAGAACGAATATGTCGGCGCAGTTGTCATGACCGGTGGTGCTTCCCAGCCTCGCCGTCAGCTCGACGCATGGCAGGAATGGGCCAAGCAGCGCGGTGCTAAGGGACTTGCTTACATCCTCGTTGGTGAAGACGGCGAGCTGTCCGGACCTGTGGCTAAGAACATCACCGACGCTGAGCGCGCAGGAATCGCAGCTCACGTTGGCGCACAGCCAGGCGACTGCATCTTCTTCGCAGCAGGAGACACCAAGTCTTCCCTCGCACTGCTCGGTGCAGCTCGTGGCGAGATCGCTAAGAAGCTCGACCTGATCAAGGAAGGCGACTGGGCATTCACCTGGATCGTTGACGCTCCAATGTTCGAGCCAGCAGCAGACGCCACCGCATCCGGTGACGTTGCACTGGGTAACTCCAAGTGGACCGCAGTCCACCACGCCTTCACCTCACCTAAGCCAGAGTTCCTGGACAACTTTGACACCAACCCAGGTGACGCACTTGCTTATGCATACGACATCGTGTGCAACGGCAATGAAATCGGTGGCGGTTCCATCCGTATCCACCAGCGCGACGTTCAGGAACGCGTTTTCGAGGTTATGGGCATCACCGGTGAAGAAGCACGCGAGAAGTTCGGCTTCCTGCTTGACGCCTTCGCATTCGGCGCACCTCCACACGGCGGAATCGCATTCGGCTGGGACCGCATCGTGTCCCTGCTGGGCGGCTTTGACTCCATCCGCGACGTCATCGCGTTCCCTAAGTCCGGTGGCGGAATCGACCCACTGACTGATGCTCCTGCAGCAATCACCCCGCAGCAGCGTAAGGAAGCTGGCATCGATGCCAAGCCAAAGCCTAAGGCGGAAGCACAGGCAGAGGCACAGGCTGAAGAGTCTGCTGAAAAGTAATTAAGAATGAAATGGGGGTGATGTTATCTAACTCACCCCCATTTTCTATGGTGCTCTGTACCATAGAATGAGGAAATATGCGCTTCCGCGCCGATCAAATTCATTGATTGTTAATCGGAAGTTTTTTGAACAGGTAAAGCTAGGGGACCTGTTCAGTGCCTGTTGGCGGATGTATTAAGGAGAATGCCCATGCTGAGCCACGAAGAAATTGTTGCGATCGCAGAAGATTTGCTGTCTAAACGCTACGGCGGTGTACAAACTCTTTCTGACGTGGAGCAGCTCAACGGTTCCGGCACCTCCGCGGTGCTGCGTGCCAGGGTGGCTAACTCCCCATTCCTCCAACAGCGCTCCGTGGTGCTGAAGTACGTGCCCAGCACCGGAGACGTCTTTGATGATTCTGCGCTGGTGCGTGAAATCGTCTCCTACCAGTTCACCACCTCCTTGTCGGAAGATGTCCGCCCAGGGCCAGTCATTTTGGCCTATGACATTGACAAGCGCATCCTGGTCATTTCAGATTCCGGCAACGGCGACACCTTTGCGGATCTGATCGATCAGCGTACCGGTGATCAGCGCATGCAGATCCTGCGCAACCTCGGCCAATCGCTGGGCAGCCTGCACGCCGCCACCGCAGACCGCGAAGAAGACTTCAACATTCTGCTCAACCGTATGCTGGCCAAATACCCAGCCACAGCTGAGATGCAGAAAAACCGCGATAGGTTGCTGCCCGCAGCAATTGAGGTGGGTAAAAAGATACTTGTCGACGCCGGGGTCACCGTTCCAGAAGTCGTCGAGGAGTTTGCCCGCGTAGCTCGGCGACGCCTGATTTCCGGACGCCACCGTGCCTTCACACCTTTTGACTTGTCACCCGACAACATCATCGTGGCTGAACGCACCCACTTCCTGGACTACGAAGTTGCCGGTTTCAGGGATGCCACCTTTGATGTTGCTTGTGTGATCGCAGGTTTCCCGCAATTCGTGTTCAGCCGCCCCATCTCTGATGATGAGGTAGACGAACTCATTGAATCCTGGGTCCAAGAAGTCCGTGGAATCTGGCCCAATGTGAACAATGAAGAGCGCCTCCAAGCACGTATCGTGACCGCTCTCATCGGCTGGGCACTATCGAGTGTTGCCTTCATGAAGCTCGGCTCCATCAGCGGCATGCTTAACCTGCTGCACGTCACCGAAGATGGAAACACCACTTTGGATGTCTCCAACCTTGATGAACTGTTGATTCCACGATCTGCCGAAGATGACGAGCTGGTCCAGCAAGACCTCCACGACACGTTCTCCGCGCTTCAGCGATTTGCAGCGCGCGGGCTGGATTCCAGGTTCCCTGAGGTGGCACGATTCGCAGACGACGTGGTGCGTTTGTTCCTCAAAAATGACTAGCTGAAGAGCACCGGTTGCTTGGTTGTTTCAGCCAAGCGACTAACCTGTGCACTATGGCCCAGGATTCACTTTTTGAAACGCCCGAAACACCGGGATCCGCAGGCAACACAAGCAGCGTGAGCAATTCCAAAGCCGCCTCGAAGTATTTTCACCCAGGCGGACACGCACCCCTTGCTGCCCGCATGAGGCCAAGGACGCTTGATGAAGTGGTTGGCCAACAGCATTTGCTGGGGGAGGGCAGGCCACTTCGCCGGCTCATTGAAGGTTCAGGGGATGCCTCCGTCATTTTGTATGGGCCTCCCGGCACTGGAAAAACAACCATTGCCTCATTGATTTCTGCAGCTGCAGGCGATCGCTTTGTGGCGATGTCGGCGCTGTCCTCAGGTGTGAAAGAAGTCCGCGCCGTTATTGAACGTGCGAGGATGGATCTGCAATTAGGGCAGCGCACCGTGCTGTTTATTGATGAGGTTCATAGGTTTTCCAAAACTCAGCAGGACGCGTTGCTCTCTGCAGTGGAAAACCGCACCGTGTTGCTCGTTGCAGCGACCACTGAGAACCCCTCCTTTTCAGTGGTGTCTCCACTGCTGTCCAGGTCCTTGCTGCTCCAGTTGGAATCTTTAAGCGATGAGGATATTAAAACAGTCCTTAATAAAGCGCTTGAAGATGAGCGTGGACTTGCCGGTCGAATCACCGCCACCGATGAAGCAGTTGACCAGTTGGTTCTTCTTGCCGGTGGCGATGCCCGCCGAGGCCTGACCTACATTGAAGCCGCTGCAGAAGCCGTAGAAGATGGCGGCGTTTTAGATATTGACACCGTCATGGCCAACGTGAACCGCGCAGTGGTCCGCTATGACCGCGATGGCGATCAGCACTATGACGTGGTCAGTGCCTGGATCAAATCAATTAGAGGCTCCGATGTAGACGCAGCCTTGCACTACTTGGCGCGCATGATTGATGCCGGTGAAGACCCACGGTTTATTGCCCGCCGGTTGGTGGTTCACTCAAGTGAAGACATCGGTATGGCTGATCCTTCGGCCATGCAAGTGGCCATTGCTGCAGCTCAAGCTGTCCAATTAATCGGTATGCCAGAGGCGCGGATCAATTTGGCGCAAGCGACCATTCATTTGGCTCTTGCTCCCAAATCCAATGCTGTCATCATGGCCATGGATGCTGCTTTGACTGATGTTCAGCAAGGCCACATCGGTACCGTTCCTGCGCATCTTCGCGATGGTCACTATGAAGGCGCCAAAAAGCTCGGAAATGCAGTGGGATATTCCTATCCTCACGATGATCCCAGGGGAGTGGTCCGGCAAGAATATTTACCGGAGAACCTGCGCGATCGGGTCTATTACGAGCCCACCACACACGGTGGAGAGAAGCGGATTGCCGAGTACATTGGCAGGCTTCGTCGTATAATCCGTGGAACCAAGTAGCCCGGGTTGCTCAACACCTAGTGGAGACGGGTAAAGTTACCACCAGTCCATTTTTAGGCGTGTGTTTTTGAATGCGCTAAAACATTTCGAGAAGTTCTAAGGCAGGATACCGCTGTGCAGACCCATGAGATCAGGGAGCGTTTTACCAATCACTTCGTCAATGCCGGTCACCAGGCGGTACCTAGCGCGTCACTGATTCTCGACGACCCTAACCTGCTGTTCGTTAACGCAGGCATGGTTCCATTCAAGCCGTACTTCCTGGGCCAGCAGACCCCACCTTTTGAAAACGGCACTGCGACTTCCATTCAGAAGTGTGTTCGTACCCTGGATATCGAAGAAGTGGGTATCACCACTCGCCACAATACCTTCTTCCAGATGGCAGGTAACTTCTCCTTCGGCCAGTACTTCAAAGAAGGCGCAATTACCCACGCATGGGGCCTTCTGACTGGTTCCGTAGCAGACGGAGGCTTTGGCCTTGATCCAGAGCGCCTCTGGGTCACTGTGTACCTCGATGATGACGAGGCTGCAGAGATCTGGGAAAAGAAGATCGGCGTCCCATCAGAGCGCATCCAGCGCCTGGGTATGGCTGACAACTACTGGTCCATGGGTGTACCAGGACCTTGTGGCCCTTGCTCCGAGATCTACTACGACCGCGGCGAGAAGTACGGCAAGGAAGGCGGCCCTGTCGCTGACGACAACCGCTACATGGAGATCTGGAACCTGGTCTTCATGGAGAAGGAACGCGGACAGGGTATTGGCAAGGACAACTTCGACATCCTTGGCGATCTTCCAAAGAAGAACATCGATACCGGCATGGGCGTCGAGCGCGTTGCCTGCATCCTCCAGGATGTTGAAAACGTCTACGAAACCGACCTGCTGCGCCCAGTCATCGACGTTGCAGAGACCCTGACCGGAACCAAGTATGGTTCTGACAACACCTCTGACATTCGCTTCCGCGTTATCGCCGACCACTCTCGTACCGGCATGATGCTCATCCTCGATGGTGTTACCCCAGGCAACGAAGGCCGTGGATACATCCTGCGCCGCCTGCTTCGCCGCATTATCCGTTCCGCACGTCTGCTCGGTGCTACTGGTGAGACCATGGAGCAGTTCATGAACACCATCATGGACACCATGACCCCGTCCTACCCAGAAATCGCCGACAACCGTGAGCGCATCATGCGTGTGGCTGTCACCGAAGAGCGCGCTTTCTTGAAGACTCTGGTCTCTGGAACCCACCTCTTCGAAGAGGCTGCAACCTCCATCAAGGCTGCAGGATCCACCAAGGTTGCCGGTGCTCAGGCATTCGCACTGCACGACACCTACGGTTTCCCCATCGACCTCACCCTCGAAATGGCTGCAGAAGCAGGCCTTGAGGTTGACGTTGAAGGCTTTGATTCCCTCATGGCAGAGCAGCGCTCCCGTGCAAAGGCTGACAGCCAGGCAAAGAAGCACGGCCACACCGACTTGAGCATCTACCGCGAATGGGTCGACAACAACCCAACCGTATTCACCGGCTTTGAGGAACTGGATTCCCAGTCCAAGGTCCTCGGACTACTTTCCGATGGTGCCAAGATTTCTGAAGCCACAGAAGGTCAAGAAGTTGAGGTCATCCTCGACCAGTCACCTCTGTACGCAGAATCAGGTGGACAGCTCGGCGATCGTGGTCAGATCCTGCTCGGAGACACCGTGCTTGATGTCCATGACGTGCAGAAGATCGGTAAGAAACTGTGGGTTCACAAGGCACTCGTGGCAAACGGTGGACTTGCGGTAGGTGATGAAGTGGTGGCAAGCGTCGATAAGCAATGGCGCCATGCTGCACGCCAGGCACACACCGCAACCCACCTGATTCATGCCGCTCTGCGGCAGGTTCTTGGACCAACTGCCCTCCAGGCAGGATCCATGAACAAGCCAGGCTACCTGCGCTTCGACTTCAACTACACCGAGCAGCTCACCCCAGCACAAGTCGAGCAAATCCAGGCGATCACCAACGAAGCCGTGGACACCGACTGGGCTGTCAACACCGTGGAAACCTCACTCGAGGAAGCCAAGGCAATGGGTGCGATGGCGCTCTTCGGCGAAAACTACGGAAGCACCGTGCGCGTTGTGGAAATCGGCGGACCTTTCTCCATGGAACTCTGTGGCGGTACGCACGTTGCGCACTCCTCACAGATCGGCCCAGTGGCACTGTTGGGTGAATCATCCATCGGCTCCGGCGTGCGCCGCATCGAGGCCTACTCCGGCCTGAACTCCTTCAACTACCTGTCCAAGGAACGCGCACTCGCCGAGGGTTTGGCAAGCTCCCTGAAGGCTCCATCCGAGGAACTTCCAGAGCGCGTCGCACAGCTGGTAGACAAGCTGAAGGCAGCAGAGAAGGAAATCGAAGCCCTGCACCGTCAGCAGCTCATGGCACAAACCGCAGACCTGTTGAACAACGCTCAAGAGATCGGTGGCGTCACCACCTTGCTGCTGCGCGTCAAGGACAACACCAACGCCGGTGACCTGCGCACCATCGCAACCACCCTGAAGGACAAGCTCGGCGACCGCGAAGGCGTCTTGGTTATTGCCTCCGACAACGCCGGCAAGGTTCCATTCGTGGTAGCTGCAACCAAGGCCGCTGTGGCTCGCGGAGCTCACTCCGGCAACCTGGTTAAGCTCGTTGGTTCCTACATCGACGGTCGCGGTGGCGGCAAGGCTGACCTCGCACAAGGATCCGGCGCCAACATTGCTGGCCTGGAATCCGCATTCGGCGCAGTCCGCGCTGAGATCGAGGCACTCTAAGCCTTCAGTCTAGGCCCTAAAAAATAACGCCGGGGTTCTCACGACGAGAACCCCGGCATTGCATGTTTTAGAAGGGTTTGGGTCCTATTTTGGGGACAGATCAGACGGGTCTTCTTCCGTACGGCTATGCTTAAAAGCTAAATTTGTCTTTGTGCCTTGCAACACATTAATTTCTTAACACTAAACAATGGAAAGGTAAGCGGGTTTTTCTATGAAGGTTTCCGCCGATACACCCGGTCACGATGATCCAGGCCCAGGCCGGCGCCTTGGCTTAGATGTCGGCACCGTGCGCATCGGAGTGGCAGCCTCTGACCGCGATGCCAAGCTTGCCATGCCTGTGGAAACCGTTCCGCGGGAAACTGGATTCAAAGGGCCAGACCTGGCCGATATTGATCGGTTGGTCGCCATCGTTGAGGAATACAACGCCGTGGAAGTCATTGTTGGTCTACCCACAGATCTGCAGGGAAATGGCTCCGCCAGTGTGAAGCATGCAAAGGAAATTGCTTTCCGCGTCCGTCGGCGCCTCACCAATGCTGGAAAGAACATTCCGGTACGGCTTGGCGACGAACGCCTCACCACCGTCGTGGCCACCCAAGCCTTGCGGGCCTCAGGAGTCAGCGAAAAAGCGGGACGTAAAGTTATTGATCAAGCTGCCGCAGTAGAAATCCTTCAAACCTGGTTGGATGCTCGCACCCGAGCCCTTGAACCACAATCCACAGACACCCAAGATTTCGACGAGAAGGGAAATTTCCCAGGATGAACCAAATCCGAAACCGCCGGATGGAGCCCGTCTACGTAAAGCGCCGCCAACGGTTTATTGCCGTGACGATCGCTTCACTCATCCTCATTATCGGTGCCATCATCTATATCGGTGTAGCCACCTCAAACCGGACGCCACATGACTATGAAGGCTCCGGAAACGGTGTGGTTCAGCTGGTCGAAATCCCTGAAGGTTCCTCCATATCAGAGCTCGGCCCAGAGTTGGAAGAACGAGATATCGTGGCCACCAACTCAGCGTTCCAAACAGCGGCCAGCAACAACCCCAACGCGGGTAGTGTACAGCCAGGTTTCTACCGTCTGCAGGAACAAATGAACGCAGCAGCTGCAGTGTCGGCTCTGCTTGATCCAGACAACCAGGTTGATCTCCTCGACATTCACGGCGGCGCCACCTTGATGGACGTCACTGTTGTCGGCGGAAACACCCGCGCGGGAATCTACTCCCAGATCGCAGCCGTGACCTGCACCGAAGGCTCCGCCAACTGCATCACCGCTGAGGATTTGCAGCAGGTTGCCTCCACCGTGTCGCCTGCAGAATTGGGTGTCCCAGATTGGGCAATCGCTGCTGTGGAAGCTCGCGGAACTGATCCAAAGCGCCTCGAAGGCCTGATCATGCCTGGCCAATACGTGGTGGATCCATCCAACGACGCCCAGGGAATCCTCACCGATCTGATCACGCGATCAGCAAACCATTTCCAAGAAACCGACATCACGGGCCGTGCAGATGCCATCGGACTTACTCCATATGAGCTGCTCACCGCAGCATCTCTAATCGAGCGCGAAGCACCAGCAGGAGATTTTGATAAGGTCGCCCGCGTCATCTTGAACCGTCTCGCCGAGCCAATGCAGCTGCAATTCGACTCCACCGTCAACTACGGTCTGTCTGAACAAGAAGTAGCAACCACCGACGAAGACCGTCAGACCGTCACCCCATGGAACACTTACGCCATGGACGGCCTGCCACAAACCCCCATCGCCGCAGTATCCACCGAAGCACTCCAAGCCATGGAAAACCCTGCAGAAGGAAACTGGCTGTACTTTGTCACCATCGACACCGATGGAACCACCGTGTTCAACGACACCTTCGAAGAGCACGAAGCCGACATTGAGCAAGCTTTGAACAGTGGCGTTCTAGACAGCAACCGATAAGGATCAGCGAATAAAATTGGGTTCTCACATCACTCACCGGGCGGCCGTACTCGGCTCACCCATCGAGCATTCCAAATCCCCAGTCCTCCACAACACCGGCTATAAAGCCCTCGGACTGGACCAATGGGAATACGACCGCTTTGAGTGCACCGGCGACATGCTCCCCGGCATCGTCTCCGGCGCTGATGAAACCTACTGCGGATTCTCCGTCACCATGCCGTCTAAATTCGCAGCTCTTGAATTCGCCGACGAAGTAACCGAACGCGCCTGCGCCATCGGCTCCGCAAACACCTTGCTGCGCACGGCCACCGGATGGCGCGCCGACAACACCGACGTCGACGGCATCAGGGGAGCTCTCGGTGAACTCCTCGGCGGCGCATCACTGGCCGGCAAACACGCCATCGTCATCGGCTCCGGCGGCACCGCACGCCCCGCCATCTGGGCACTCATCGAAGCCGGGGTCGCCCGGATCACGGTGCTCAACCGCTCCGATCGCACCGCCGAACTGCAAACGCTTTTCGACGAAACCCCCACCACCTTGGCCTACGCCCCGCTCGAGCATCTCCACATCGAAGCCGACGTCGTAGTCTCTACAGTGCCCTCCGCAGCAATCGCAGGCCTCGAAGACACCCTTGCGATCGCCCCAGTCCTCGACGTCATCTACGACCCCTGGCCAACACCACTCGTAGAAGTCACACGAGCCAAAGGCCTCAAAGCTGTCGGAGGCCACGTCATGCTGGCACACCAGTCCTACGGACAGTTTGAACAATTCACCGGAATGGATGCACCCCGCGATGCCATGCGTGAGGCTTTGGAAGAGTCTTTAGGCATCTCAGAAGAACACTAAGTCCCCGCCACCTCCTCAACAAAACTCCTAGTGACGCTTGAACCGAAGGTGGACTTCATCGCCTAGGTCAAAGCGCTCAACACGAACGCCATACACAGGTTCCAAATGCTCTGGGGTCAATACCTCTGAGGGCGTTCCTTGAGTAACCACACGTCCTTGGTCAAGGAGGATGATGTGGTCGCTGTAGGCAGCTGCGAGGTTGAGGTCGTGGAGGACGATGATGGAACTTGAGCTGAGTTCGCGGACGAGGTGGAGGACTTCGTGCTGGTAGCGGATGTCGAGGTGGTTGGTGGGTTCGTCGAGCAGGATGTGTGTGGCGTTTTGTACGAGTGCTCGTGCGATGAGGACGCGTTGGCGTTCACCGCCTGAAAGTGCGCCGAATTGTCGGTCGGCCAGGTGAATGGCGCCGACTCGGGTGAGTGCTTCCTTAACGAGTAACTGATCAGCTTGAGAGTTGCCGGCAAACATCTTTTGGTGGGGGAGTCTGCCTAGTAAGACCAGGTCAGCGACGGTCATGGGGAGGTCGGAGTCATGTTCTTGGATGACTACGGCCATGGTTTTTGCGATGTCTTTGCGGTGCAAGCTTATTAGTGGAACGCCATCTACGTGGATGTGCCCTTCATTTGGTTGCAGTGCTCCGTATAGTGCACGCAGCAGGGTGGTTTTGCCACTGCCGTTGGGGCCGACCAAGCTGACGGTGCCGTGTGCAGGTAGATGGAGGGTGACGTCATCGATGACGATGTTGTCGCCAAAACTGTGGCGTAGGTGTGTGGCCTCGATCATGGGTGGGTTTCCACAAAGTCGATGATTTTTTCTAGGCCATCGACGGCCAGCGGGGTTGGGGGTTCGGCAAAGTTCATGAGTATGGGCAGCACTTTGTTCTCACTCAGAGCAGTGAGTGCGCTGGACCCTTGGAGATTGCCCACCTCTGCGACGATGTCTGAAGGGGAACCGTCGCTGTGTAAAACGATGATGTAGTCGGGGTTTCGGGAGA
Source organism: Corynebacterium glutamicum ATCC 13032 (assembly GCF_000011325.1). NCBI lineage: Bacteria > Bacillati > Actinomycetota > Actinomycetes > Mycobacteriales > Corynebacteriaceae > Corynebacterium > Corynebacterium glutamicum. Next base: position 1,723,614 of record NC_003450.3, on the reverse strand, counting down.
TCAGTTCTTCTGCCGTGACCTCAAAGACGCGTTCGGATTGGTCTGCGAAAACGTTGGTCAGGCCTGCTTCGGCAACAAGTGGGTTGGCCATGGATCCGCGGCCGTATGCGTAGGTGACTCCGCCGCCGATGGTGGGGTAGAGCACCGCCACAGTTTTTCCGGAGTCAGTAACCCGCGAGGATACTTCAGAAACACGTTCCTTCAACGTTGCAATGTATGCGTCTGCTTCTGTCGAGCGATCAAAAATGGTGCCATAGGTGGAGATTTGTGACCAGACATCATCAAAACTCACGTCGCCGTCGATGCTGCCACAGAATGCTGGTTCCTCCACGACCGGGATGTTCGAGGATGCCATGGATGCGCGGTTGATGGTGTCAGTTTCGCCGAAAACAATGTCTGGGTTGGCGGCAACAACGACTTCTTTCGAGATCAACACGTGTCCGCTGGCGTCGATCTTGTTGGACAGCGTTGGGATGTCCGTGACTCTTTCCGATAAATCGGCGTCGTAATACCCAGCTGGGAAGGCACCAGCTTTGGTCACCACGCGATCCAAAACACCTAAAGCATCAAGCGTGGGTACGGCGGCGCTTTTCATCAAGGCGATGTGTGATGGTGGACTATCAAAATTCACCACCGAGCCACAGTTTTCAACGGTTATCCCTTGACTTTCCACCACATCACTAGAGGAGCATGCAGCTAAACCTCCTGTCAGGAAGGCAACCAGGGGAAGGGCTAATTTACGCATAATTCCTTAAAAATCAGTAGGTGTGCATCCGGCGAACCAGAATCAGGAGGAAGGGTGCTCCGATGAGTGCGGTGATGATGCCGATGGGAATCTCTTGGGGCGCAAGCAGGGTGCGGGCGGCGATATCAGCCCAGATGAGCAAAATTGCGCCCATCAACGCGGATACAGGCAGCATGAGTCGGTGTTTTCCACTAACAAAACGCCTGGCCAGGTGGGGGATGACAAGGCCGATGAATCCGATGCTGCCGGCCATGGCAACCATGGATCCCACCAGCAGGCAGGTGATCACCAGGAGGAGAATGCGGAGGCGATCAGGGGATACTCCCAAGGTAAGTGCGGTTTCATCGCCGGAGTTTAAGGCATCCAATTGCGGACCCAACACCATGAGCAACGCCAGGGCAATGCCCACGATGAGGAAGATGATCGCCATCGGCCCATTCCATGCGGCAAGTCCTAAGGATCCAAGCAGCCAGAACAACACGGAGCGGCTGCCTTCGGCGGAGTCGGAGGAGAAGATGAGAAAGCTTGTTGCCGCAGAGAGCATGTATCCGATCGCTACGCCGGACATCAACAAGCGGGTCGAGGAGATGCGCCCCGCTGCGCGCGCCACGAAGAAGATCAATCCGGAAGCTGCCATTGCGCCGAGAAACGCGCTGCCTTGGAGGGCGTAATCGCCAAATCCAGCGCCCACTCCGAACAGTAAGGCAGCGGCCGCACCGCAACTGGCACCTGAGTTCACCCCGAGGATATAGGGGTCTGCCAGCATGTTTCGGACCAGTACTTGCATGATGGCACCTGCCAGGGCAAGGCCTGCGCCCACAATGGCAGCGAGCAAGACGCGTGGGGTGCGGATGTACCAAATGATGGCGTCGGCAGTGTCGGAGCCACCTAGCTCAGTGCCAAAAAGATGGTGGCTAATTACGGTCCACGTGGAAAACACTGAGGTCCCGGATGCACCGATGAGCACGCCAACAAACATGGAGGCAATTAGCACCACAGTGAGTGCCAGTGTCCAGTTGATTGCTTTGCGCCGACTAGCATTGAGTCCAAGTTCTTGGAAACTCGTGTGTGTGCGGGCGGAAAGAAGCATGAGAAAACACTAACACTCAAATGATCATTTGACTATTAGCGAAAGAAATTATCAATGGAGCATCAACCTCATCTCCTGAAGCTCGCCGATGAGTGGGCGCCAACATTCAAAATGCTCGGCGATCGCACGCGCCTCCGCCTCCTCATCGCGCTGCATTATCACGGCCCCGGTGAAGCCACCGTCTCAGAACTCGCGGACATCGTCGGCGTCACCCTGCCCACGGCCTCCGCAGCGCTCCAACTGCTCGCAGATAACGGAGTGGTCGAGTCCTTCAAGGAGGGGCGGGTGACAAGATATAAGCTTGTCGACGCCACGACCCACACCTTGCTTCACCACCTCGGGGGCACCCACCGACATTAAAGGGAACCAAATAGCGTTCGCTGCAGTCCAACCAAGATATGGGGATTTTTCTAGTTGGGTTGTGGTGCGCAGTCTTGGCTGTCATCGATATAAAATACCGGCGCCTGCCCGATGTGCTCACCCTTCCTGGTGCACTGTTAATTAATTTATGGGCATTGACTATTTATCCACAGTGGATGCTCGGCGGGCTTGTGTGGGCGGGGATTTATTTCCTCACGGCAGTGCTGGTGGGAGGAATTGGTGGGGGAGATATCAAGTTGGCTCTCGGTTTGGGGACAGCCGTAGCAGCCTTGGGAATGCAGGCTCTCATGGTGGCAATTGTGGGATCATCGTTAATTTCTGTCTTACTGGGTGGAATTTTTGCGGCTGTTAAAGGGGTGAAAAGGCCCAAATTTATTCCACATGGTCCAAGTATGGTTATCGCTAGTGCCTGCAGTTATGTCGCTTTTTGACGTCGAAAAGCAATTTTAAAAAGCCCTTGGGGTGGGCTGGATACGTCTTCTGCGGCCTTTCGTGCGATAATGCTAGGCATGCTTCGATGGACTACAGCAGGTGAATCCCACGGCCAGGCGCTTATCGCCACGGTTGAACACATGCCAGCAGGCGTGCCCGTGACTAAAGATGAGGTCTCGTATCAATTGGCGCGCCGACGCCTTGGATATGGTCGCGGCGCTCGCATGAAGTTTGAGCAAGACGCGTTGACCTTCCTCACCGGCATCCGCCACGGCCTCACTTTGGGTAGCCCCATCTCAATCATGATCGGCAACACTGAGTGGGATAAGTGGACCACCATCATGTCCTCTGACGCTTTGGACATGGAAGACCCAGATAACGTTGCGGCGATGTCTTCGGGTCGGGGCGCAAAACTGACTCGTCCGCGTCCAGGCCACGCTGATTACGCAGGCATGCTCAAGTACGGATTCGATGATGCCCGCAACGTGCTGGAGCGTTCTTCAGCCCGTGAGACGGCAGCACGCGTGGCAGCAGCAACCGTTGCGCGTTCCTTCCTGCGTGAAACCTTGGGCGTGGAAGTGCTTTCCCACGTAATTTCCATTGGTGCGTCCGAGCCTTACACTGGCGCGGAGCCAACCTTTGCAGATATTCAAGCAATCGATGATTCCCCAGTTCGTGCATTCGGTAAAGACGCTGAAGAATCCATGATCGCGGAAATCGAGGCCGCAAAGAAAGCCGGCGATACCCTCGGTGGCATCGTGGAAGTGATTGTTGAAGGCCTGCCCATCGGTTTGGGCTCACACATTTCTGGCGAAGATCGCCTCGATGCGCAGATCGCAGCTGCACTCATGGGCATTCAGGCCATCAAGGGCGTGGAAATCGGTGACGGTTTCGAAGAAGCTCGTCGACGTGGCTCCGAAGCCCACGATGAAGTGTTCCTGGATGACAACGGCGTATACCGCAACACCAACCGTGCAGGTGGCCTCGAAGGCGGCATGACCAACGGTGAAACCCTGCGCGTTCGTGCTGGCATGAAGCCAATTTCTACTGTGCCTCGCGCCCTGAAAACCATTGATATGGAAAACGGCAAGGCAGCAACCGGAATCCACCAGCGTTCCGACGTGTGCGCTGTTCCAGCCGCCGGTGTCGTTGCAGAAGCAATGGTCACCCTGGTTCTCGCCCGCGCAGTCCTGCAGAAATTCGGCGGTGACTCCCTGAGCGAAACCAAGAGCAACATTGACACCTACCTCAAAAACATTGAGGAACGAATGAAATTCGAAGGTTTAGAGGATGGAGCGTAATGAAGTGAATGATCAAATTCACTTAGATCATCAATCAGATGACACCTCTGAATGCTCCTGCCCGATCGTGGTTCTTGTGGGTTTGCCAGGAGCTGGAAAATCCACCATTGGACGTCGATTAGCGCGCGCCTTAAACACTGAACTCGTCGACTCCGACGAACTGATTGAGCGCGCCACCGGAAAAGCCTGTGGCGCCGTGTTCAGCGAGCTCGGCGAGCCAGCCTTCCGCGAGCTCGAGGCCATCCACGTGGCCGAAGCACTGAAATCCTCCGGAGTGGTGAGCTTGGGAGGCGGATCTGTGCTGACAGAATCCACCCGTGAACTGCTCAAAGGCCAGGACGTGGTCTGGATCGACGTGCCAGTAGAAGAAGGCATCAGGCGCACCGCAAACGAGCGTTCCCGCCCCGTGCTGCAAGCCGCCGACCCCGCCGAGCACTACCGCAACCTGGTGAAAGTGCGCACCCCGTTGTACGAAGAGGTGGCAACCTACCGACTTCGCACCAACAACCGCAGCCCCCAGCAAGTGGTGGCAGCAGTGTTGCATCATCTAGAAATCGATTAATTAAACCGGGCACCTGATTAACATTGGGCTGCCCGGTTTCTTCCTATTACAAGCGAAAGGCAACGTGCCCCATGAGCGCAGTGCAGATTTTCAACACCGTCCACGTCAATGGATCTTCCCCCTATGATGTCCACATTGGTTCCGGCCTCAACGAGCTCATTGTTCAGCGCGCAGCGGAATCAGGCGCGGAGCAGGTAGCGATTTTGCACCAGCCCAGCATGGATGACATTGCATCCGAGTTGGATGCAGCACTAGTCGCTGCTGGTTTGAAGGTCCTGCACCTTAATGTTCCCGATGCGGAAAACGGCAAGTCCTTGGAAGTAGCGGGGCAGTGCTGGGATGAATTGGGTGGCGCAGCATTCGGCCGCCGCGATATCGTCATCGGACTTGGTGGCGGTGCTGCCACAGATCTCGCGGGATTCGTCGCTGCTGCATGGATGCGTGGCGTGCGCGTCATTCAGGTTCCAACCACCTTGTTGGCCATGGTGGACGCTGCGGTGGGCGGCAAGACTGGCATCAATACCGCCGCAGGCAAGAACCTTGTGGGCGCGTTCCACGAGCCTGACGCAGTATTCATTGACACCGATCGCCTAGCCACCCTGCCTGACGCGGAAATCATCGCGGGATCCGCCGAAATCATCAAAACTGGTTTCATCGCCGACCCAGAAATCCTGCGCCTTTACGAAACTGATCCCGCAGCCTGCCTGAAGAAAGAAGTCGAAGGCTCCCACCTACCTGAACTGATTTGGCGCTCCGTCACCGTCAAGGGCTCCGTGGTCGGCCAAGACCTCAAAGAATCTAGCCTGCGCGAAATCCTCAACTACGGACACACCTTTGCCCACGCCGTCGAACTCCGCGAAAACTTCCGCTGGCGCCACGGCAATGCCGTTGCAGTGGGCATGATGTTCATCGCCAACCTCTCCCACAAGCTCGGGCTTATCGACGCGCCCCTCCTCGAGCGCCACCGCTCAATCCTGGCGGCCATCGGTCTGCCCACTTCCTACGAAGGCGGAGCCTTCGACGAGCTTTACGACGGTATGACCCGCGACAAGAAAAACCGCGACGGCAACATCCGCTTCGTCGCACTGACCGCCGTGGGCGAGGTTACCCGCATTGAGGGGCCCTCAAAACAAGATTTACAGAGTGCTTATGAGGCAATCAGCCACTAAGTGTTGAGTAATCTACTAGTTTGGACTAGAAGTTACCCACTTTCAGTGAATTTTTAAGGAGAGAACATGGCTTTGGCTGATACCCGATTTGCCACTCGTCGTCGCGCACTTGCCGCAAAACTGGCAGCTCAACGGATCGACTCAATTTTGGTGACAAGCCCGATCCATGTTCGCTATCTCAGCGGATTCACCGGCTCCAACGGCGCACTGATCGTGAACAAAGATCTCTCCGCGCAGATCTGCACCGACGGTCGCTACACCACCCAGATCGCAGAAGAAGTCCCGGACATCGAGGCGCTGATTGAGCGTGCCTCGGCAACGACGCTGCTAGCGCAGGTCGAAGGGCCGCGTCGTATAGCAATCGAAGCCGCACAAACCACCCTGGACCAGCTAGACAGCCTGCGTGAAGCAACCCAGGAAGACGTCGAGCTGATCCCCGTGTCAGGTGTTGTGGAATCCATTCGCCTGACCAAAGACAGCTTCGAACTCGACCGCCTCCGCGATGTCGCAGCGCTGGCTTCCCAAGCATTCGAAGATTTACTCGCAGCAGGAGAACTCGCCGAAGGCCGATCAGAGCGCCAAGTCGCCGCCGATCTGGAATACCGCATGCGCCTGTTGGGAGCAGAACGCCCCAGCTTCGACACCATCGTGGCCTCTGGACCTAACTCCGCGAAACCACACCACGGCGCAGGCGACCGCATCCTCCAGCGCGGCGATCTAGTCACCATCGATTTCGGCGCACACGCACGCGGATTCAACTCCGATATGACCCGCACCCTCGTTATGGGCGAAGCAGGGGAGTTCGAAGCAGAAATCTACGACATCGTCCTGCGCTCCCAACTCGCTGGTGTTGAAGCAGCCTACTCAGGCGCCAACCTCTTCGACATCGACGCAGCATGCCGCAAAATCATCGAAGACGCAGGCTACGGCGAATACTTCGTGCACTCCACCGGCCACGGCATCGGACTTGAAGTCCACGAAGCCCCAAGCGCATCCAAAACCTCACAAGGAGTCCTAGAAACCGGCTCCACACTGACCATCGAACCCGGAATTTACGTCCCCGGAAAGGGCGGCGTACGCATCGAAGACACCCTGATTATTACCTCAGGAGCACCGGAAATCATCACCAAGGTGAGTAAGGACCTCATCGTGGTGTAATCTAGGTGAGCTAATCGGTCTGCGCGTTTTTCAAGCACTTTGCGCAGACCCCCATCCACGTAATCCACGAGGGAGATCACATCCGTGGCAACTACCGCTGATTTCAAGAACGGTCTAGTTCTCAAGAACGAAGGCAAGCTGCAGCAGATCATCGAGTTCCAGCACGTCAAGCCAGGCAAGGGCCCAGCATTCGTGCGAACCAAACTCAAGGACGTCGTGACCGGCAAGACCATCGACAAGACCTGGAACGCAGGCGTCAAGGTTGAAACCGCAACCGTCGACCGCCGCGATGTCACCTATTTGTACAACGACGGCACTTCCTTCATCGTCATGGATGACAAGACTTTCGAGCAGTACGAGCTGTCCCCAGACGCATTCGGCGACGCTGGCCGCTTCCTACTTGAAAACATGCGCGTTCAGGTCTCCTTCCACGAAGGCGAGGCACTCTTCGGCGAACTCCCAGTATCTGTCGACCTCCGCGTCGAGCACACCGATCCAGGCCTGCAGGGCGACCGCTCCACCGGCGGCACCAAGCCAGCAACCCTCGAGACCGGCGCTGAAATCCAGGTCCCACTGTTCATCGAGACCGGAAACGTACTCAAGGTAGACACCCGCGACGGTTCCTACCTCTCCCGCGTTAACAACTAAGATTCTTAAAACCTTTAAGAATCAGCCAGAAACATTTTGATTGAACAGGAACAAAGAGAACAAAACGTGAGCGAGCGTCGACAAGATTACAAGCGACACGGATCCCGCTACAAGGCGCGCATGCGTGCCGTAGACATCCTATTTGAAGCGGAATCCCGCGATGTTGATCCCGTGGCCATCATCGATGACCGCCACAAGTTGGCGCGCGATACCAACCCCATCGTTGCACCGGTAGCGGAATACACCGAAACCATCATCAATGGCGTTGCCGTTGAACTCGATACCCTCGATGTCTTCCTCGCGGAACACATCGCAGAAACCTGGACTCTCGGACGACTCCCATCCGTCGACCGCGCAATCCTGCGCGTCGCTTCCTGGGAAATGATCTACAACGCCGACGTTCCTGTCACCACCGCAATCGTTGAAGCCGTGGAAATTGCCTCCGAATACTCCGGAGACAAATCCAGTGCCTACATCAACGCGACACTTGACGCCATGGCATCAAAGGTGGAGACCCTCCGCGAGCGCGCCGCCAACCCAGAAGCAGTTCTGGCGGAAGCTTCCGAATCTCTCGATGATGCTCCGGTCGCGCCGTGGGATGACTCGGATGCTTTGGATGACTCGGATGAAGATTTTGAGGCTGTAGATGCTGCTGAGGTTTTTGAGGCTGAAGAGACTGTAGAGGTTTCCGAAGTCGCAGAAGACTCTGAAGTTTCAAAGGTTTCAGAAGAAAAGGCTGACGAGAGCTAAATCTTTTCTGGCTAACACCAAGCGCCACCCACCCTGGAGAAATTTAGGGGTGGGTGGCGCTTCGTTGTGAGAGGGGACTAGACAGGTGTGACAAGATTCTTCGATTTCCAGGAGTTTTGGCACGTGCGTTTGGTTTATCGCCTTTAAAACCGGTCCGGTTCGGTATTGGCTAGCCGAGACCAAACCACACTGCCCACCAGTCGCGAGTTTCTAGAACGTGGGCATCTGTGTCTGGTTATGAGGGGGTCAAACCAGACACAGATGCCCACAAACCTCACTTTTGAGGTTCGTGGGCAGTGTGGTCTGGTCTCCCCCAATTTCTGGTGCCTGGGCCCAAAGAAGTCGACTCAACAGAATCGCCTCCAACGGCTTAGAACCAATGGAGGTATACAAACATTCATTCGGAAAGTTCGACGCCTTAGAATTCACCACAGGGGATTGGGCGGATATTTGCGGGCTCTTTTCGCTTCTGCCTCTGCCACATTCTTTTCGACGGCCTTGGACAAAATCTCGATGATTAGCTTGTTCTGCTTGTCTTTCTTTTCCAGTTCATCGATTTGAGCCTTCAGCGCCGCGAGTTCTTTTTCCTGCTCTTCGATGGACTCGTCCGACATGTTAGCCGATTTCCTTGCCTGCATTGGCTACGGCATCTTGAATCGCGAGGACGTGATCGATGGCGTTTTTCAGCATTGCGGAAAGCTGAATATCGTTGAGCCCAGCGGCGATGGGGACATCCTTCTCGGCGCGGATCACGATGTTGTCGGTGCGATCAACTACGACAGCCTTGGCAGCGAAGTTGAAACAGTTGACTTGGTTGCAGGCGAGATGCCATGCGGGGTTGCCGTCGGAGACTGGCATTTCGGTGGCGCGATCGGCACGAACGATCAGGACTGAACCGATGACAGCGAACATGACGTGATGGCCGTTGAGGTTGGCGCTGGCTACTTGGGATCCGGTGCCTTGTTCATCGGCGATGGATAGGTCAATGCCGAATTCTTTCATGATGAGGGAGATTCGGTCGATGGTCACTGGAATCGGCTTTGGGGTTGGGATTGTCGCAGAATTGGAATCAGTGGTCATGGTGTTCGTCCTTCCAGGTGACTAGATCTGGGAATTGCTGCTCAAGCCATTCGAAGCACTGAACAGCGGATTCGATGGAGCTCATAACGTAGGAGCCGACTTGGTTGTGGCTCATGCCTGCGGAAACAACGACGTGTCGCAGTGCATTGATGGCGAGGGTGCCTTCGTTGAGTTCGAAGAATCGAATGGTGGGTGCGAACTGGGTGAGGTTCCATTCGTTGGTGGCCGCGAGAACTTGTGCGGCAGCATCGGTGGAGGGGGCTCCTCGCCACATGGCTTCCATGGTTAAGCTGCCGTCTAAGAGGATGAAGCTGATGGCGGCGTTGATGAATCCGGTGCGGATTACTTTTTCGCCGTCGTGTTCATCGATGCGGTAGTCCAGTTTTTCGTCCTGGAGAATCCCTGCAACGGCATCGAGGTTAAATTCCTGGATGTCGTTGGGGTCGTGTGCTGTGGGTGATTGAGGCACTGGGGAGTTTCAGTCCTTCCAAAATCCTTTTAAAAGTAACTTTTCCACCACACTACAGATGGTGGTTTTAGTCGTTGCGCTTACGGCGGAAATTGAGGATTGATGAAAGGATACTTTGCTCTACTTCTTCGGGATCTTCCAGGTTGGTGGGGGATTCCTCTAGGACTGGGGCTTTCTTGGCGATCTTCTTGGCGGCTTTGAGTTCGGCTCGTTCCTGTTTGCGTTCGGCTTCGATTTCTTGCTGTTGGGCGAAATCTGCGAGTTGTTCGTAGCCAAGTTCGTGTGCGATGGCGGCCCCGATGTCGGTGTAGCGGAAGGTGTGGCTGAGGTTTTCCAGTGCTGCTGGGGCGGTGCGTTGGGACGCCAGGGCTAGCTCTTCAGCGCCTTGGCTTCCGAGCAGAATTTTGGGGCCGAGGGAAGGAATTTGGATGAATGCGGGACGGTGCATGCTGGTGGCCAGAATCTTGGTCATGTCCGCATTGGAGACTGGATTGGGGGCTACCGCGTTGATGGGGCCGGAGATCTGGGCGTCCACGATGGCGCGGTAGTAGATGTCGGTGAGGTCATCGATGGCGATCCAGCTGAACCAGGAGGTGCCATCGCCGAATTTTCCGCCTAGTCCGGTGGAGAACAGGGTTTTCAGCAGGGGAAGCATGCCACCGCGTCCACTGAGGGCCACGCCGGTGCGAATGAAGGCTACGCGCTTTCCTGCATCTGAGGCAGGAGCAGTGGCGTGTTCCCAATCCCTACAGACCTCGGCGAGGAAATCATCGCCGGATTCGGATTCTTCGGTCAGGATCTCGTCGCCGCGGTCGTGACCATAGAATCCAACTGCAGAGGCGGAAATCATGGTGGTGCACTGGGTGGATTCGGCAACTAATTCTGCGAGGAATTTGGTGGGAAGTACGCGGGACTCGCGGATGGCTTCTTTGTGGGAGTCGTTGAATCGCCCGAAGATCGGTTCGCCGGCAAGGTGAACCAAAACATCCGCGCCGTCGAGGAGATCGGATGCTGGGTTGAGTGGATCCCAGAAACGTTGGCCAGGTTTGGGTTCTTTGCGCACGAGTTGGATGACTTCGTGGCCGCCGGTTTGCAGCTGCGCTGTCAGCGCGCGGCCGACGAGCCCCCTGGAGCCGGTGATGGCTACGGTGAGGGGGGAGCCGTCGAAAAGCGTGCTTGTTCTACTTAAGAATTTTAGGTCTTCGATGAGCTGAGTTTGGCGATAGGCGAACATGCCCGTGAGTGTGGATGCCGGTAGGCGGGTGCTCACGGAATCTGTGATGAGTGTGCCGCCGTCTTGGTCGACGAAATTATGCACGTGGCGCCAGTTTGCGAGGGCCTTCACAGGGGCGGTGAGGCAGACGTCGGTGAAGCGTGACCCGTTCAAAAACCCGGATAAATCGTGGCGTGCCACCCATTTAAGTCCCGCGGGGAGACTGAAGATGGTGGTGCCGTCGGCGAGGCGTTCTGCCTGCGTAATGGGGTTAAGTGGGATGAATGGGGGAGTCAGACGTGCGACAGCGCCCTTGCGGGTATGCCAATCCCAGACCATTTCTCGGGGAAAAGGAATAAAATGGCTTGTGGTCAGACTCACAGGGGCTTCTCCAAGTCAGTGGATTTATGAGGTCCCAGTGGGTATACACCGGGTGTCCTACAACGATCAATTGTCACAGATTCGACTGGCATGCTGTACCATCTGCTTTAAGCATTTTGGTGTTTCACTGTTGTTAACAGTGTTTCACCGTGGAGCACTACCTTAAGATCATAGTCAGCATCTTGGGGTGAATGTGACACGGTACGCTATAGTGTCAGACAACAACCAGGAAACTGGTCGTTGCAGAGTTTTTGCAAAATTGGACATCCTTTAACGGACCGCACAGAGAGGCGGGGAAGGAGGTCACGATGAGCGAACGTAATAGTGCTGTACTAGAACTCCTTAATGAGGACGACGTCAGCCGTACCATCGCACGCATCGCGCACCAGATTATTGAGAAAACCGCGCTTGATTCCAAAGACGCGGATCGGGTCATGTTGTTAGGTATTCCCTCAGGTGGAGTCCCATTGGCCCGTAGGCTCGCTGAAAAGATCGAAGAATTTTCCGGCGTTTCGGTAGATACCGGCGCTGTTGATATCACCTTGTACAGGGATGATCTTCGAAACAAACCACACCGCGCACTGCAGCCCACCTCTATTCCAGCAGGTGGTATCGATAACACCACCGTGATTTTGGTGGATGATGTGCTGTTTTCCGGTCGTACCATCCGCGCTGCACTTGATGCTTTGCGCGACGTTGGACGCCCCAACTACATCCAGTTAGCTGTGTTGGTTGACCGCGGTCATCGCCAGCTGCCCATTCGCGCTGACTATGTGGGCAAAAATCTCCCCACCGCACGCGCGGAAGACGTTTCCGTCATGCTTACAGAAATCGACGGCCGCGATGCAGTCACGCTCACCCGAGAAGACTCTGAAGGGGATTCCTAGATGAAGCACCTCCTATCCATTAGCGATCTTTCCAAAGATGAGATTGTTGGATTGCTGGATGAAGCGGATCGCTTTAAGGAGGTGCTCGAAGGACGTGAAGTAAAGAAGCTGCCCACGCTGCGTGGTCGCACCATTTTTACCTTGTTCTATGAGAACTCCACGCGCACCCGTTCGTCCTTTGAAACCGCAGGAAAGTGGATGAGCGCCGATGTGATTAACATTTCGGCCTCATCATCCAGCGTGAAGAAGGGCGAGTCGCTGAAAGATACCGGCTTGACTTTGTCGGCAATCGGCGCGGATGCGATCATCATGCGCCACCCAGCCTCAGGCGCCGCGCAGCAGCTTGCGCAGTTCGTCGCACCAGGTGGCAACGGCCCCAGCGTGATCAACGCGGGTGACGGTTCGCACCAGCACCCCACCCAGGCGCTTCTCGACGCTTTAACCATCCGGCAGCGCACCGGCCGCATTGAGGGACTCAAAGTTGTCATCGTGGGCGACTGTTTGCACTCCCGGGTGGTGCGCTCCAATGTGGATCTGCTGTCCACTTTGGGCGCAGAGGTAGTGCTGGTTGCTCCTCCGACACTGCTTCCTATTGGTGTGGAGAACTGGCCAGTCCGATTCTCCTACGACATGGACGCAGAAATTGCCGACGCCGACGTAGTGATGATGCTGCGCGTTCAGCAAGAACGCATGCAGGGTGGTTTCTTCCCCTCACACCGTGAGTACGCAACGCTGTACGGCATGTCCAAAGAGCGCGAAGCTCGCCTCAAGGACTCCGCCATCATCATGCACCCCGGCCCCATGCTTCGTGGCATGGAAATTAACTTCCAGGTGGCAGACGCACCACGCACCGCGGTACTGCAGCAGGTAAGCAACGGTGTGCACATGCGCATGGCCATTTTGTTCGCCCTGGTCGCAGGCTCTGACGCGACTATCTAATCGCGACCATCTGATCGCGAAATTCTAGAAAAGGTAACGAGGGATTAAAGAAGTGGTTGACAGCAACACCCAGTATCCAGAAACCGGCGCACTGGCACCGGCTCCTGCAGACTCACTCCTAATCAGCAACGTTTTGGTCTACGGCGAAGGCGAGCCAACGAATGTGTTTGTTAAAGATGGTGTGATCGCAGCTATCGGCGGCACTCATGAGGCTGACCGCACCATCGACGGCAATGGGGGAGTTCTCCTTCCAGGTTTCGTGGACATGCACGTTCACCTGCGTGAGCCAGGCCGCGAAGACACTGAAACCATTGCCACTGGTTCTGCCGCCGCAGCCAAGGGCGGATTCACCGCAGTATTCACCATGGCGAACACCACTCCAGTGATGGATCAGCCGGTTATCGCGGAATCCGTATGGTTCAAGGGCCAAAACATTGGCCTGTGCGACGTGCATCCAGTTGGATCCATCACCAAGGGTCTTGAGGGCAAGGAGCTTACTGAGTTCGGCATGATGGCTCGCTCTGAAGCCAAGGTGCGCATGTTCTCTGATGATGGCAAGTGCGTCGATGATCCTCAGGTCATGCGCCGCGCGCTGGAATACGCCAAGGGCATGGACGTTTTGATCGCCCAGCACGCTGAGGATCACCGCCTGACTGAGGGCGCTTCAGCACACGAGGGTGAAAACGCAGCTCGTCTGGGTCTGCGCGGCTGGCCACGTGTGGCTGAGGAATCCATCGTGGTGCGCGATGCCATCATGGCTCGTGACTACGGCAACCGCGTGCACATCTGCCACGCCTCCACTGAAGGCACCGTGGAGTTGCTTCGTTGGGCTAAGTCCCAGGGCATTCCAATCACCGCGGAAGTCACCCCGCACCACCTCACCTTGACCGATGAGCGCCTGGAAACCTACGACGCGGTCAACAAAGTCAATCCGCCACTGCGCGAAAGCCGCGATGCCGAAGCGCTCAAGAAGGCGCTTCTCGACGGCACCATCGATGTTGTTGCAACCGACCACGCTCCTCACGGTTCCGAAGATAAGTGCTGTGAATTCGAAAACGCCAAGCCAGGCATGCTCGGATTGGAAACCTCACTGTCCATCATCGTGGACACCTTCGTTGCCACCGGACTTGCAGACTGGCGCTTTGTTGCGCGCGTGATGAGTGAACGCCCAGCAGAAATCACCCGTCTACCAGGCCAGGGTCGCCCAATCGCAGAAGGTGAGCCAGCAAACCTCGCGATTGTTGATCCAGGAAAAACCTGGACAGCATCCGGTGCAGACTTTGCGTCCAAGGCTGAAAATACCCCATTTGAGGGCCAAGAATTCAGTGCCAAGGTCACACACACCGTGCTTCGTGGCAAGGTGACTTGTGCAGACGGAGTTGCACAAAACGCTTAACGGGTGGGTGCATAGTATGCACGCGCCACATTGCATATAATGCAATGAATTGAATAAACTACATTCAGGGTTATCAACCAGCCAATTTCTTTTAAAAAGGCAGACACACGAAAGGCGACAACAGTCACCGTGAGTAAAGACACCACCACCTACCAGGGAGTCACCGAGATCGGATCCGTTCCGGCATACCTGGTTCTTGCAGACGGACGTACCTTCACCGGATTTGGCTTTGGAGCTATCGGCACCACCCTTGGTGAGGCAGTGTTCACTACCGCCATGACCGGTTACCAAGAAACCATGACCGATCCTTCCTATCACCGCCAGATTGTTGTGGCTACCGCACCACAGATCGGCAACACCGGCTGGAACGATGAGGACAACGAGTCCCGCGACGGCAAGATTTGGGTTGCAGGCCTTGTTATCCGCGACCTCGCAGCACGTGTGTCCAACTGGCGCGCCACCACCTCCTTGCAGCAGGAAATGGCAGGCCAGGGCATCGTCGGCATCGGCGGAATCGACACCCGCGCACTGGTTCGCCACCTGCGCAATGAAGGTTCCATTGCAGCGGGCATCTTCTCCGGCGCTGACGCACAGCGCCCAGTTGAAGAACTCGTAGAGATCGTCAAGAATCAGCCAGCAATGACCGGCGCAAACCTCTCCGTTGAGGTCTCTGCTGATGAAACCTACGTCATCGAAGCTGAAGGCGAAGAGCGCCACACCGTCGTGGCCTACGACCTGGGCATTAAGCAAAACACCCCACGTCGTTTCTCTGCACGCGGTGTTCGCACCGTCATCGTGCCTGCTGAAACCCCATTCGAGGATATCAAGCAGTACAACCCATCAGGCGTGTTCATCTCCAACGGCCCTGGCGATCCTGCAGCAGCAGACGTCATGGTTGATATCGTCCGCGAAGTTCTTGAAGCCGACATTCCATTCTTTGGCATCTGCTTCGGCAACCAGATTCTTGGCCGCGCATTCGGCATGGAGACCTACAAGCTGAAGTTCGGCCACCGCGGCATCAACGTTCCAGTGAAGAACCACATCACCGGCAAGATCGACATCACCGCCCAGAACCACGGCTTCGCACTCAAGGGTGAAGCAGGCCAGGAATTCGAGACCGATTTCGGCACTGCAATTGTCACCCACACCTGCCTCAACGACGGCGTCGTTGAAGGTATTGCGCTGAAGTCCGGACGCGCATACTCCGTTCAGTACCACCCAGAGGCCGCTGCCGGCCCAAATGATGCAAGCCCCCTGTTTGACCAGTTTGTTGAGCTGATGGATGCAGACGCTCAGAAGAAAGGCGCATAAATAACATGCCAAAGCGTTCAGATATTAACCACGTCCTCGTCATCGGTTCCGGCCCCATCGTCATTGGCCAGGCATGTGAATTCGACTACTCCGGCACCCAGGCTTGCCGCGTGCTGAAGGAAGAGGGACTGCGCGTCACCCTCATCAACTCCAACCCAGCAACGATCATGACCGACCCAGAAATGGCTGACCACACCTACGTGGAGCCAATCGAGCCGGAATACATCGACAAGATTTTCGCTAAGGAAATCGAGCAGGGCCACCCAATCGACGCCGTCCTGGCAACCCTTGGTGGCCAGACTGCACTTAACGCAGCTATCCAGCTGGATCGCCTCGGCATCCTGGAAAAGTACGGCGTTGAACTCATCGGTGCAGACATCGATGCCATTGAGCGCGGCGAAGATCGCCAGAAGTTCAAGGATATTGTCACCACCATCGGTGGCGAATCCGCGCGTTCCCGCGTCTGCCACAACATGGAAGAAGTCCACGAGACTGTCGCAGAACTCGGCCTTCCAGTAGTCGTGCGTCCATCCTTCACTATGGGTGGCCTGGGCTCCGGTCTTGCATACAACACCGAAGACCTTGAGCGCATCGCTGGTGGCGGACTTGCTGCATCTCCTGAAGCAAACGTCTTGATCGAAGAATCCATCCTTGGTTGGAAGGAATTCGAGCTCGAGCTCATGCGCGATACCGCAGACAACGTTGTGGTTATCTGCTCCATTGAAAACGTCGACGCACTGGGCGTGCACACCGGCGACTCTGTCACCGTGGCACCTGCCCTGACCCTGACTGACCGTGAATTCCAGAAGATGCGCGATCAGGGTATCGCCATCATCCGCGAGGTCGGCGTGGACACCGGTGGATGTAACATCCAGTTCGCCATCAACCCAGTTGATGGCCGCATCATCACCATTGAGATGAACCCACGTGTGTCTCGTTCCTCCGCTCTGGCATCCAAGGCAACGGGCTTCCCAATTGCCAAGATGGCTGCCAAGCTGGCTATCGGATACACCCTGGATGAGATCACCAACGACATCACTGGTGAAACCCCAGCTGCGTTTGAGCCCACCATCGACTACGTCGTGGTCAAGGCCCCACGCTTTGCTTTCGAGAAGTTTGTCGGCGCTGATGACACTTTGACCACCACCATGAAGTCCGTCGGTGAGGTCATGTCCCTGGGCCGCAACTACATTGCAGCACTGAACAAGGCACTGCGTTCCCTGGAAACCAAGCAGCAGGGTTTCTGGACCAAGCCTGATGAGTTCTTCGCAGGGGAGCGCGCTACCGATAAGGCAGCTGTTCTGGAAGATCTCAAGCGCCCAACCGAAGGCCGCCTCTACGACGTTGAGCTGGCAATGCGCCTTGGCGCAAGCGTGGAAGAACTCTACGAAGCATCTTCTATTGATCCTTGGTTCCTCGCCGAGCTTGAAGCTCTCGTGCAGTTCCGCCAGAAGCTCGTTGACGCACCATTCCTAAACGAAGATCTCCTGCGCGAAGCAAAGTTCATGGGTCTGTCCGACCTGCAGATCGCAGCCCTTCGCCCAGAGTTCGCTGGCGAAGACGGCGTACGCACCTTGCGTCTGTCCCTAGGCATCCGCCCAGTATTCAAGACTGTGGATACCTGTGCAGCAGAGTTTGAAGCTAAGACTCCGTACCACTACTCCGCATACGAGCTGGATCCAGCAGCTGAGTCTGAGGTCGCACCACAGACTGAGCGTGAAAAGGTCCTGATCTTGGGCTCCGGTCCAAACCGCATCGGCCAGGGCATCGAGTTCGACTACTCCTGTGTTCACGCAGCTCTTGAGCTCTCCCGCGTCGGCTACGAAACTGTCATGGTCAACTGCAACCCAGAGACCGTGTCCACCGACTACGACACCGCTGACCGCCTGTACTTCGAGCCACTGACCTTCGAAGACGTCATGGAGGTCTACCACGCTGAGGCGCAGTCCGGCACCGTCGCAGGTGTTATCGTCCAGCTTGGTGGCCAGACTCCTCTGGGCTTGGCAGATCGTTTGAAGAAGGCTGGCGTCCCTGTCATTGGTACCTCCCCAGAGGCAATCGACATGGCTGAGGACCGTGGCGAGTTCGGTGCACTGCTGAACCGCGAGCAGCTTCCTGCTCCAGCATTCGGCACCGCAACCTCTTTCGAAGAGGCTCGCACAGTAGCCGATGAGATCAGCTACCCAGTGCTGGTTCGCCCTTCCTACGTCTTGGGTGGCCGTGGCATGGAGATTGTCTACGATGAGGCTTCCCTCGAGGATTACATCAACCGCGCAACTGAGTTGTCTTCTGACCACCCAGTGCTGGTTGACCGCTTCCTAGACAACGCTATTGAGATCGACGTCGACGCACTGTGCGACGGCGACGAGGTCTACCTGGCAGGCGTCATGGAGCACATCGAGGAAGCCGGCATTCACTCCGGTGACTCCGCATGTGCACTTCCTCCAATGACTTTGGGCGCACAGGACATCGAGAAGGTCCGCGAAGCAACCAAGAAGCTGGCTCTGGGCATCGGTGTACAGGGCCTGATGAACGTCCAGTACGCACTCAAGGACGACATCCTCTACGTCATCGAGGCAAACCCACGTGCATCCCGCACCGTGCCGTTCGTCTCCAAGGCAACGGGCGTCAACCTGGCCAAGGCAGCATCCCGTATCGCAGTGGGCGCCACCATCAAGGATCTCCAAGATGAGGGCATGATTCCTACCGAGTACGACGGCGGCTCCTTGCCACTGGACGCTCCAATCGCTGTGAAGGAAGCAGTGTTGCCGTTCAACCGCTTCCGTCGCCCAGATGGAAAGACCCTGGACACCCTGCTTTCCCCAGAGATGAAGTCCACTGGCGAGGTCATGGGCTTGGCCAACAACTTCGGCGCTGCATATGCAAAGGCTGAAGCTGGCGCGTTTGGTGCATTGCCAACCGAAGGCACCGTCTTCGTGACCGTGGCTAACCGCGACAAGCGCACCCTGATCCTGCCAATCCAGCGCCTGGCGTTGATGGGCTACAAGATCCTCGCCACCGAAGGCACCGCAGGCATGCTGCGCCGCAACGGCATTGAGTGTGAAGTTGTGCTCAAGGCTTCCGACATCCGCGAAGGTGTAGAGGGCAAGTCCATCGTGGATCGTATCCGCGAAGGCGAAGTTGACCTCATCCTCAACACCCCAGCTGGTTCTGCTGGCGCTCGCCACGATGGCTACGATATCCGCGCAGCAGCAGTGACCGTGGGTGTTCCGCTGATCACCACTGTTCAGGGTGTCACCGCAGCTGTCCAGGGCATAGAGGCCCTGCGTGAGGGCGTTGTCAGCGTCCGCGCGCTGCAGGAACTCGACCACGCAGTCAAGGCTTAAGCCCTATGACATTCGGCGAGAAGCTTCTGAACGCCGCCTCCACCCGTGGCAGGCTATGCGTGGGCATTGATCCCCACGAAAGCCTGCTGACGTCCTGGGGGCTGCCGGTAAACGTAGACGGACTTGCGGAGTTCTCCCGCGCCTGCGTGGAGGCTTTCGCCGACACCGTGGCATTGGTGAAGCCTCAGGTGGCGTTCTATGAGCGTTTCGGTTCCGCTGGCTTTGCCATCTTGGAAGAAACCATTCAGACGCTGCGTGAGCGTGGCTGTTTGGTGGTCTCTGACGCCAAACGCGGCGATATTGGCTCCACCATGGCTGGCTATGCCTCAGCGTGGTTAGATCCAGCGTCACCGCTGTCTAGCGACGCTGTGACGGTCTCTCCCTACCTTGGTTTTCATTCCTTGGACCCAGTGTTCGAACTTGCCGAGCAACACGGCAGGGGAGTGTTTGTCTTGGCCGCGACCTCAAACCCTGAGGCCCGCGAACTCCAGGACCAGCAAAACGCTGACGGCGTGAGCATTTCCCAGCAGATCGTGGATCAGGCAGCGGCGCTTAACGCGCCTTATATGGCCCAGGGCAAGGCTGGCAACATTGGCGTCGTCATCGGCGCCACCTTGTCCAAACCACCACGCTTATCGACGCTCGGGGGCGCCATTTTGATGCCCGGCGTCGGCGCCCAGGGCGGCACGGCAAGCGACGTTGATGAGATTGCGGGAGACATGGCTCATCTTGCATTCCCAAATGTCTCTAGAAGTATTTTGGCGACAGGCCCAGATATCGCTGAAATGAAGAATTCTGTGGCAAAAAATGCTGCAGACTTTCCTGGTTTCCCCAGGTCATAGTCGCGGAAACGGCCCTTAATTGCAAGCCTGTGACCTGCAGGTTTAGCTTTTAGGGGTTCTGCCACCTTTGTGTTTGCGAAAGTAGTGCTAGACTATTCGAAAATCGCAGGCTGACATCCTTGGTATTAACCAGGTGTACCCTCGATTTCTGGATACTTTGGTATTCCTTTTGTCACTAAAAACCACACGATAACGGAGGAACCCCGTGGCCCTTCCACAGTTGACTGATGAGCAGCGCAAGGCAGCGCTTGCTAAGGCAGCAGAGGCACGCAAGGCACGCGCAGAGCTCAAAGAGAACCTGAAGCGCGGCAACACTAACCTCAGGGAAGTTCTGGACAAGGCTGAGTCTGACGAGATCATCGGCAAGACCAAGGTCTCCGCTCTCCTCGAGGCTCTCCCTAAGGTTGGCAAGGTCAAGGCAAAGGAGATTATGGACGAGCTGGGCATTGCTCAGACCCGTCGTCTTCGTGGACTGGGTGACCGTCAGCGTCGCGCACTTCTCGAGCGTTTCGGCTTCGAGGATTAATTCTTCAGTGTCGGGCGATAACCAACTAGGACGGCTCGTAATTCTTGCGGGCCCCTCAGCGGTCGGTAAATCGACTGTGGTTGATCGCCTCCGCAATGACGTTCCAAACCTGTATTTCAGTGTGTCGATGACCACTAGGGCACCTCGTCCTGGTGAAGTCGATGGACGTGACTACTTCTATGTCACTGCACAGGAATTTCAGGACAAAATCGACTGTGGAGAGATGCTTGAATGGGCAGATATCCACGGCGGTTTGCAGCGTTCAGGCACTCCAGCAGGTCCCGTCAATGAGGCTCGCCAAAATGGTCGGCCAGTATTGGTTGAGGTTGATCTTGCAGGAGCCCGAAACATCGCTAGCTTAATTCCAGATGCAGAAACCATCTTCCTTGCTCCACCTTCATGGGAAGTTTTGGTTGAACGCCTCACTGGACGTGGCACCGAAAGCGAAGACGTTATTGCTCGCAGGCTCGAGACCGCACGCGAAGAATTGGCTGCTCAGAGCGAATTTAAGCACGTCATTATCAATGATGATGTGGATACAGCCGTCAAGGCTATTGAGGATGTTCTCCTCGGCGCTTAGCCAAAACATAGAGCGGTAGGGTATGCTTATCCGATTGAGCAACCTTTCCCGCTCTTAACACTACTGTCCATATACTTTTGAAAAGGTGTCAGTGACCAACGTGAGCAACGAGACCAACGCCACCAAGGCCGTCTTCGATCCGCCAGTGGGCATTACCGCTCCTCCGATCGATGAACTGCTGGATAAGGTCACTTCCAAGTACGCCCTCGTGATCTTCGCAGCCAAGCGTGCGCGCCAGATCAACAGCTTCTACCATCAGGCAGATGAGGGAGTATTCGAGTTCATCGGACCATTGGTTACTCCGCAGCCAGGCGAAAAGCCACTTTCTATTGCTCTGCGTGAGATCAATGCAGGTCTGTTGGACCACGAGGAAGGTTAAAAGACCTTATAACTTCACACAGTTGTAAAAATCACCTACCGCGAGTTGTCACTTGCGGTGGGTGTTTTGCATTTTTGGCGGCAGGTTTGTCCGTGTGTACATAAGACAACAAGATTTCGGCAAAAAGGTGGCCAAAATCAGGAAATCTTGCTGCCCTATGCACAGCGGAGGTCGAGGGAGAGCGTGGGGTGGCGTCGAAAAGCATCTTGTAGAGTGTGTGGGAACCCAGCCAGCCTCTTACTTTGAAGGATTGTTGTGCCCATGACTCATGTTTCAAGCCCCTCCGCACCCCGCAACGTGGTTGTTGGTGTTGCCGGCGGAATCGCAGCGTACAAGGCGTGTCACATCGTGCGCGCGTTTAAAGAAGCGGGCGATAATGTGCGGGTGGTTCCTACGGAATCCGCGTTGAAGTTTGTGGGGAAGGCGACGTTTGAAGCGTTGTCTGGCAATCCGGTGTCTACAACGGTGTTTGATGCGGTGGATTCGGTGCAGCATGTGAAAGTTGGCCAGGAGGCTGATTTGATCGTGATTGCGCCGGCGACAGCCGATTTGATGGCGCGTGTGGTGGCAGGTCGCGGTGACGATCTGTTGGCGGCGACGCTGCTGGTGGCAACGTGCCCCGTGGTTATTGCGCCGGCCATGCATACGGAGATGTGGTTTAATCCGGCTACCGTAGCCAATGTGGCAACGCTGAGGCAGCGGGGGATTACCGTGATTGAGCCTGCGCATGGTCGACTCACCGGTAAAGATACAGGCCCTGGCCGGCTGCCGGATCCAGAGCAGATTGTTGATTTAGCCAATGCGGTGCACGCCGGGGCGAGGTTGCCTCAGGATTTGGCGGGCAAGAAAGTGCTGATCACTGCTGGTGGCACGCATGAGCATATTGATCCTGTGCGCTTTATTGGCAATAGTTCCTCGGGCCGTCAAGGTTTTGCGTTGGGTGAAATCGCAGCACAGCGAGGTGCTCATGTCAGCATCGTGGCGGGAAATGCTGCGGAGCTGCCCACTCCGGCAGGCGCAGAGATCGTGCCGGTGGTGTCCACACAAGACATGTTTGATGCAGTCCAGGAACGAGCTGGCCAATCTGATTTCATCGTCATGGCGGCAGCGGTAGCTGATTTCACGCCCGCATCGCAGGCGACATCGAAGTTGAAGAAGGGCTCAGATTCTGATGAAGACGCATTGAGCACCATCTCGTTGGTGGAAAACCCGGATATTTTGGCTACCACGGTGAAGCGTCGTGAAGCAGGAGAGCTGGACAGTAATCCTGTCATCGTGGGTTTTGCTGCGGAAACTGGAGACGAGCACACCACCGCCTTGGAGTATGCGCGCAAGAAACTGCAGAAGAAGGGCTGCGACCTCCTCATGTGTAATGAGGTGGGCATGGGCAAAGTGTTTGGGCAAAAGCACAATGAGGGCTGGATTTTGGATGCTCACGGTGGGGTAGTCGATGTGGAGCACGGCAGCAAAATCGAGGTTGCTGCGCAAATTTGGGACGCGGCACTGGCGTATCGCGAAGTCTAGAAAAATCCAGCTAGACCACTGACATTGCAGTTTTAGACAGCTTGGTCTATATTGGTTTTTTGTATTTAAGACTATTTATTCTCAACTTCTTCGAAAGAAGGGTATTTGTGGCTCAGCCAACCGCCGTCCGTTTGTTCACCAGTGAATCTGTAACTGAGGGACATCCAGACAAAATATGTGATGCTATTTCCGATACCATTTTGGACGCGCTGCTCGAAAAAGATCCGCAGTCGCGCGTCGCAGTGGAAACTGTGGTCACCACCGGAATCGTCCATGTTGTTGGCGAGGTCCGTACCAGCGCTTACGTAGAGATCCCTCAATTAGTCCGCAACAAGCTCATCGAAATCGGATTCAACTCCTCTGAGGTTGGATTCGACGGACGCACCTGTGGCGTCTCAGTATCCATCGGTGAGCAGTCCCAGGAAATCGCTGACGGCGTGGATAACTCCGACGAAGCCCGCACCAACGGCGACGTTGAAGAAGACGACCGCGCAGGTGCTGGCGACCAGGGCCTGATGTTCGGCTACGCCACCAACGAAACCGAAGAGTACATGCCTCTTCCTATCGCGTTGGCGCACCGACTGTCACGTCGTCTGACCCAGGTTCGTAAAGAGGGCATCGTTCCTCACCTGCGTCCAGACGGAAAAACCCAGGTCACCTTCGCATACGATGCGCAAGACCGCCCTAGCCACCTGGATACCGTTGTCATCTCCACCCAGCACGACCCAGAAGTTGACCGTGCATGGTTGGAAACCCAACTGCGCGAACACGTCATTGATTGGGTAATCAAAGACGCAGGCATTGAGGATCTGGCAACCGGTGAGATCACCGTGTTGATCAACCCTTCAGGTTCCTTCATTCTGGGTGGCCCCATGGGTGATGCGGGTCTGACCGGCCGCAAGATCATCGTGGATACCTACGGTGGCATGGCTCGCCATGGTGGTGGAGCATTCTCCGGTAAGGATCCAAGCAAGGTGGACCGCTCTGCTGCATACGCCATGCGTTGGGTAGCAAAGAACATCGTGGCAGCAGGCCTTGCTGATCGCGCTGAAGTTCAGGTTGCATACGCCATTGGACGCGCAAAGCCAGTCGGACTTTACGTTGAAACCTTTGACACCAACAAGGAAGGCCTGAGCGACGAGCAGATTCAGGCTGCCGTGTTGGAGGTCTTTGACCTGCGTCCAGCAGCAATTATCCGTGAGCTTGATCTGCTTCGTCCGATCTACGCTGACACTGCTGCCTACGGCCACTTTGGTCGCACTGATTTGGACCTTCCTTGGGAGGCTATCGACCGCGTTGATGAACTTCGCGCAGCCCTCAAGTTGGCCTAAAAATCTGATGTAGTATCTTCGGATTCATGGCAAAAACCCGCGTCCCCGCTCCTGAAAAGTCGGTGGCGCGGGTTTTACCTCTTTTGGGGTTACCTCACCTGGATCGACTGTTTGATTACCGCATCAGCGAAGACCAACACGATGATGTGCAACCTGGCGTGCGGGTGCGCGTGCGTTTTGGTGGACGTTTAGTTGATGCCATCGTGATGTCACGCACCGCGCAAACCTCGCACGAGGGAAAGCTGATGTGGCTGGATCGGGTGATTTCGCCGATCGTGGTGTATCCACCTCAAACAGCAAAGCTAATTGAGCAACTCAGTGATCGCTATGGCGGGGTACGTTCGGATCTCATCCGTTCGGCGCTACCGGCGCGGCATGCTGGGGCAGAAGAGGCAGATACCTCCACGTCGTGGGAGTCATTGGGTGAGGTTAAAGAACCCGATTTATCGTCGTGGTCTGCGTATCAGCATGGTCAATCATTTGTTGACGCCGTCTTGGCGGGAACAACTGCGCGGGCGTCATGGCAGATTGCTCCCGGAGATGATTGGGCGCTGGCTTTGGCTTCTTTGGCGGTCAAGGTTGTCAAAGACGGCGGCGGAGCGCTTCTCGTAGTGCCTGATCAGCGCGATCTCGACCGCTTGGAAGCTGCGCTTCGAGGTTTGGTTGCGGCGAAACAAATCACTGTGCTTAATTCAGGTCTTGGTCCGCAGGCACGATATCGGCGTTTCCTATCGGTACTCAGTGGGCAGGGACGACTGATTATTGGAACCAGAAGTGCCGCTTTTGCACCCGTGAAGGATCTGAAACTGGCCGTCATTTTAAATGATGGCGACGACAACCTCGTTGATCCTAGAGCGCCCTATGCCCACGCCAGGGAAGTGCTGACCACGCGTTCCAGTTTGGAAGCAAGCTCCTTGATTATTGCGGGACATGCGCGGACCGCGGAAACCCAATTGCTGGTGGAATCGGGATGGATGCACAATCTCATCGCACCGAGGGATACCATTCGCACTAGGATGCCGCGTATTCAGGCAGTGGGCGATTCCGATTTCCAGATGGAACGCGATCCAATGGCCCGATCAGCGCGGCTGCCTGGCATTGCGTTTCATGCGGTGCGCAGCGCCTTAGAACGTGATCAACCAGCGCTTATCCAGGTACCAAGGAAAGGCTACGTGCCAACCTTGGCGTGTGGAAACTGCCGCACCCCAGCGCGGTGCCGGCACTGTAATGGGCCTGTGGGACTTCCCCAGGGAAGCTCTGATCTAGCGGGAGTGCCCACTTGCCGATGGTGCGGACGCCCTGATTCGCGGTTTAAGTGCCAAAACTGCGGCTCTCCAAAACTGCGTGCTGTGGTGCTGGGAACGGAACGCACAGCAGAAGAACTGGGCCGCGCGTTCCCGTCTGTGCGGGTAATTACCTCTGGTGGCAACAAGGTGGTGGATTCGGTGGAAAACCGAGCCAGCATTGTGGTGTCCACGCCAGGTGCAGAACCTTTTGTGGCCAACTCGCCGGAGAGACCAGAGAAATCGGAGAAACCAGAGCACAAGGGCGCTTACGGTGCCTTGTTATTGCTGGATACCTGGGCGTTGATGGGTCGGCAAGATCTGCGCGCCATGGAGGACGCGCTGCACAAGTGGGCAGCGGCGGCCACGCTGGTGCATTCTCATCTGCACCAGGGTCAAGTCATCGTGGTTGCAGATCCATCGTTTCCTGCTGTGCAATCGTTGATTCGGTGGGATATGGCAGGTGCTGCAGCGCAAGAGTTGGCTAGCCGACGCGAGGTTATGTTCCCGCCTTCTGTACACATGGCAGCAATCGATGGGGCTACCGCTGCATTGGAAAGTTTCTTGGATTTGGCGGAGCTTCCCGATCATGCTGAAGTCCTCGGCCCTGTTGATCTGCCACCGGGTGTGAGTTTGCCTGGTGAATATGATGAGCAGCGCTTTGGTCCGCCGCAGCGCCTTCTCATCAGAACTCCATTGGGACCGCGGTCTGAGTTGGGTAGAGCGCTGCGCTCAGCCCAGGTGGCGCGTGCGGTGAGGAAGAATGATTTGCCGTTGCGTATTCAGATGGATCCGATTCACATCGGATAAAACTGCTGGTGAAAGGCCTAATGGGGTCGTGTCCCATGTGGGATATAAGATGGGGAGACAAGATCATCCACCCATAGGAATTATTGTTGAAGGAGCCTTCCCACAACCATGGCAGTTCGTGAAGTCAGATTATTTGGAGATCCCGTACTTGTGAGTCGGGCAGATGAGGTCGTGGACTTCGATGAATCACTGTCCACCCTGATCGATGACATGTTTGACACCATGGAAGATGCCGGTGGCGTTGGTCTAGCAGCAAACCAGGTGGGTGTTTTAAGGCGCGTGTTCGTGTTTGATACCTCCCACCAGGAGGGTGGATTGCGCGGACATGTGATCAACCCGGTGTGGGAGCCTCTCACTGAGGACACCCAGACTGGCAAAGAGGGCTGTTTGTCCATCCCTGATGTCTCGGCTGAGACCACCCGCTATGAAACGGTTCGGCTGTCTGGCCAGGACCGCGACGGCAATCCAGTGGGGTTTGTGGCCAATGGATTGTTGGCCAGGTGCATCCAACACGAAACTGATCACCTTGATGGCGTGCTGTTTTTGAAGCGCCTTGATCCAGCTGAACGTAAAGCAGCCATGGGCGTTATTCGCGCGTCTGCATGGTTTAACAAATAATGAGTGGAAAGGGCACTTCATGCGCCTAGTTTTTGCCGGAACTCCGGAACCTGCAGTGGTGGCACTGCAAAAGCTCATTGATTCCGATCATGAGGTCGTCGCTGTGTTGACGCAACCAGATGCACGTCGCGGCCGTGGTCGTACGCTGCATCCTTCAGCTGTCGCGGAGCTTGCACAGCAGCACGGTATTGAGGTGTTAAAGCCCACCTCCCTGAAGGCTGATACGGAAGATGGCCAAGCAATCCGTCAGCGCTTGGCTGAGCTTGCCCCCGATTGCTTGCCGGTGGTGGCATACGGACAGCTGATCACCAAGGATTTGCTGGATGTTGCGCCACACGGTTGGGTGAATCTGCACTTTTCTTTGCTTCCTGCATGGCGTGGGGCGGCGCCGGTTCAGGCGTCGATCCGTGAAGGCGATCAGATCACTGGTGCCACGACCTTCCGCATTGATGAGGGCCTGGATACCGGCGTGATTTTGTCCACCATCGAGGACACAATTCAGCCCACCGATACTGCGGATGATCTTCTTACTCGCCTGGCGTATTCAGGCGGTGACCTGCTGGTTGAGACCATGACTGGCCTGGAGCAGGGCACAATCACCCCGCGCGCCCAGGAAGGCGAGGCCACGTACGCCTCAAAAATCACCACCCAGGACGCGCAGATTGATTGGTCGAAGCCCGCCGAGGTCATCGACCGCCACATCAGGGCACATACCCCAGGACCTGGCGCATGGACCACGCTTGTCGACGCCCGCCTCAAGGTCGGGCCCATCAGCCACTCAGGCGAGGTCGAAGTAGCAGCGGACTTGGCGCCTGGCGCCATCCTGGCGCAAAAGAACTCCGTGGTGGTCGGAACGGGCACCACACCAATTGTTCTGGGCAATATCCAACCCCCGGGAAAGAAAATGATGAATGCAGCAGACTGGGCGCGTGGTGTCCAACTTGATCAGGAAGCGAAATTCCAATGAGCCTAGAAAAATCCGGCGGATTCCGCTCCAGGACTCCAAAAGCGCAGCAGGAACCTGCTAAGCAGAAGCCGCAGGCGCGTAAATCTCCGTCAAAGAAGGCCCCGGCTCGGGGGCAGGGGCAGAGTCAGGGGCAGCGCCAGGGCCAAAGCAGTGGCAAAGGCGGCGGAAACCGCAAGCCCCCTGCGCAGGCCAGGGAAGTGAGGGCTCTGGGCGTCGATAAGCCGAGAGAAATTGCGTTTGAGGTGCTTGATCGTGTGCGTACCGGTGAGGCGTATGCCAACTTGGTGTTGCCACGACTGCTGAGCAAGCACAATCTTTCTGGCCGTGACGCGGCCTTTGCTACGGAAATTACCTACGGCACCTTGCGTAATGTCGGCTTGCTGGATGAGGTCATTAAGGCTGCATCTGGGCGTGAACTGTCTGATATTGATCCAGAGGTTTTGGACGTGCTGCGTTTGGGCGCGTACCAGGTGATGTTTACCCGCGTGGAGGATCACGCTGCGGTCGATACTTCAGTAAAGATGGTCGGTGGGCTGAAGAAATTCCAGGCCACTGGTTTTGCCAATGCAATTTTGCGCAACATCACGCGCAAGGAACCAGAGCAGTGGTTGAAGGAATTGGAGCCCGCGGAAGAGTTGGCTCGCGTTGCGTTCCGTACTGCGCACCCACGCTGGATTGCGCAGAGTTTCTCACAGGTGCTCCCGGCAGATGAGTTGGAAGCAGCGCTTGCTGCGGACTCTGAGCGCCCAGTGGTGCACTTGGTGGCTCGCCCAGGTGAGATCAGTGCAGAGGAATTGGCGCTGATCACCGGTGGTGACGAGGGCAAGTATTCCCCATACGCGGTGTACCTCGAGGGTGGCGACCCGGGTGATATTGAGCCAGTGAAGGATGGTCTTGCAGCAGTGCAAGATGAGGGTTCTCAGCTGATTGCTCGCGCCTTGGTGGAAATCCCCGTGGAGGGCACCGATGCCGGCCGTTGGCTGGATATGTGTGCAGGTCCTGGCGGTAAAGCGGCGCTCATTGGTGCGTTGGCTCGCATGGATCGTGCCACCGTTGATGCCGTGGAGGTCTCTGATCACCGTGCCCGACTGATTGAAAAGTCCGTGCGTGGTTTGCCCGTCAAGGTTCATGTGGGCGATGGCCGCACCATCAACTTGACCGGTGGTTACGATCGTGCGCTAGTCGATGCGCCGTGTTCTGGTTTGGGTGCACTGCGTCGTCGCCCTGAGGCGCGTTGGCGCAAGCAGGAAAGCGACATTGTTGAGCTCAACACCCTGCAGTACGAGCTGCTTGAATCCGCTGTGAACAAGGTGCGTTCCGGTGGCGTGATTGTGTACTCCACATGTTCACCTGATCTGCGTGAAACCCGCGGAATCGTGGACAAGGCACTGGGGGCTCTGGAGATCGAAGAGCTTGAGGCTGCGGAGTTCATGCCAGGCATGACCGATACCGGCGATGAGAAATCAGTGCAGATGTGGCCACACCGCCACGGCACCGATGCGATGTTTGTGGCAGTGCTGCGAAAGAAGTAGACCTGTGAGCTAAGTGGGGTAGACAAGAGGGCTATGATTTAGGGCATGGCACAACGTACTCCACTAATCGCCCCATCCATTCTTG
Source organism: Corynebacterium glutamicum ATCC 13032 (assembly GCF_000011325.1). NCBI lineage: Bacteria > Bacillati > Actinomycetota > Actinomycetes > Mycobacteriales > Corynebacteriaceae > Corynebacterium > Corynebacterium glutamicum. Next base: position 1,693,878 of record NC_003450.3, on the reverse strand, counting down.
CTGCTGATTTCTCCCGCTTAGGGGAGCAGGTGTTGGCTGTTCCTGATGCTGACTGGATTCACGTCGACATCATGGACGGACACTTCGTTCCAAACTTGAGCTTTGGCGCGGATATCACAGCTGCGGTCAACCGCGTTACGGACAAAGAACTAGACGTCCACCTGATGATCGAAAACCCAGAGAAGTGGGTGGACAACTACATCGACGCTGGCGCGGACTGCATTGTTTTCCACGTTGAAGCCACCGAAGGTCACGTTGAGTTGGCTAAGTACATCCGTTCCAAGGGTGTGCGTGCAGGTTTCTCCCTGCGCCCTGGAACTCCCATCGAGGATTACTTGGATGACCTCGAGCACTTCGATGAAGTCATCGTCATGAGCGTCGAGCCTGGATTCGGTGGCCAAAGCTTCATGCCTGAACAACTGGAAAAGGTTCGTACCCTGCGCAAGGTCATCGATGAGCGCGGTCTGAACACCGTCATCGAGATCGACGGCGGCATTAGCGCCAAGACCATCAAGCAGGCTGCCGACGCTGGCGTGGATGCCTTCGTTGCAGGTTCCGCTGTGTACGGCGCTGAGGATCCCAACAAGGCGATCCAGGAGTTGCGAGCACTCGCGCAGTAAATGGATGTTGCGCACGCGTTAGATCTGGCCCACCACGTGTCAGATCAAGTCCGAGGCACCACCAGCCCTAATCCGCCAGTCGGCGCTGTCATTTTGGACGCCGACGGCGAGGTCGTTGGCGTTGGCGCCACGGCACCTCCTGGTGGCCCGCACGCCGAAGTGGTGGCGCTTGCAGCTGCCGGAGTGCGTGCCAACGGGGGCACGGCGGTGGTCACCCTCGAGCCGTGCAACCATTACGGCCGCACGGGTCCATGTTCCAAGGCGCTTCTCGACGCCGGGATCGCACACGTGTTTTACGCCAATGCGGATCCCTTCCCGTCAGCCGCTGGGGGCGGTGCCTTTTTGGCGGAGGCGGGCGTCGATACGCATTTTTTAGATGAGCGGATCAGGGCACTGGAGCCCTGGCTGGTTGCGACGCGTCTGGGCAGGCCCCATGTCACGTTGAAGTTTGCGTCCACCGTGGACGGTTTTGCTGGTGCCACCGATGGCACCAGCCAGTGGATTACCGGGCCGGATGCGCGGGCGTTTGTGCACGAAGATCGAAGTAAAAGAGATGCGATCATCGTGGGTACCGGTACTGCGTTGACTGATAATCCCTCCTTGACGGCGCGGACCGATACGGGTCTTTATGAAAATCAACCCAGGCGCGTTGTTATTGGCTCCCGCGAGGTTCCAGCAGATTCCAACTTGGCTCGCTTGGGATATGAGCAGTACGCGGGAATACCAGAGGCTTTATCAGCGCTGTGGGATAAAGGGTGCCGAGACATTTTAATCGAAGGTGGCCCAACGTTAGCTGGGGCAGCGCTGCGCTTAGGCATTGTTGATCAGGTGCAGGCCTATGTTGCCCCCGCTTTGTTGGGCGCTGGACGATCAGTGATTAACTGGCCACAAGAAACCACGATGGATCAGATTATGCGTTTTGACACCACGTCCGTGAGACAGTTGGGTTCAGATGTATTGATAGAAATGATGAGAAAGGAACACTAAATGTTCACAGGTATTGTCGAGGAGCTTGGCTCCGTTGCAGGCGTGGAACATCTGGGAGATTCCATCCGGATGCAGATTTCCGCGTCCACCGTTTTAGAGGGTGTGCATTTGGGGGATTCCATTTCTGTCAATGGTGTGTGCTTGACAGTGGCGTCCTTTGGCGAGGGACATTTCACTGCAGACCTCATGCAGGAAACCTTAGATCGCAGCTCCCTGGGCGCATTATCCACCGGTAGCAAAGTCAACCTTGAGCGCGCCATGGCAGCCGATGGCCGTCTGGGTGGACACATCATGCAAGGCCATGTTGATGCCACCACCTCGCTGATCAAGCGCACCAGCTCAGAGAACTGGGATGTTCTGCGTTTTGAGCTGCCAGCTGATTTGGCTCGCTATGTGGTGGAAAAAGGCTCCATCGCACTCAATGGCACATCCTTGACTGTATCGTCTTTGGGTGATGATTGGTTTGAGGTTTCCCTGATTCCCACCACCTTGCGCGACACCACCCACGGCGAACTGGCGGTAGGGGATATCGTAAACATTGAGGTTGATGTGATCGCTAAGTACGTCGAACGCATGATGACGCGCGGCGTGGCTGGAAACACTCCCAATGACTACACCGATTTCACGAGAGACTAGGTTAGACAACGTGAGTGAACATGAGCAGGCACACAGCCAATTAGATTCTGTTGAAGAGGCCATCGCTGACATCGCTGCGGGTAAAGCCGTCGTGGTGGTAGATGATGAAGATCGTGAAAATGAAGGCGACATCATCTTTGCCGCCGAATTAGCCACTCCAGAATTAGTCGCTTTCATGGTGCGTTATTCCTCGGGATACATCTGTGCGCCATTAACCGCAAAGGATGCAGATCGTCTTGATCTGCCTCCGATGACCGCGCACAATCAGGATGCCCGCGGCACCGCTTACACCGTGACCGTTGATGCCAACACCGGCACCACAGGCATTTCTGCAACAGACCGCGCCCACACTTTGCGCTTGCTTGCTGATCCAGAAGCCGACCGCACGGATTTCACCCGTCCCGGACACGTTGTGCCACTGCGTGCTCGTGAAGGTGGCGTCTTGGTGCGCGCTGGACACACCGAAGCAGCTGTCGATTTGGCTCGCGCTGCAGGCCTGCGCCCAGCAGGTGTTATCTGCGAAGTGGTCAGTGAAGAGGACCCCACCGGCATGGCTCGGGTTCCTGAGCTGCGCCGCTTCTGCGATGAGCACGATCTGAAGCTGATCTCTATTGAGCAGCTCATTGAGTGGCGTCGCAAGAATGAAATTTTGGTGGAGCGCCAGGTGGAAACTGTGCTGCCTACCGATTTCGGCACGTTCAAGGCTGTTGGTTACCGTTCCATCATCGATGGCACCGAGCTTGTTGCCATTGTTGCCGGCGACGTGGCATCCGACGGTGGCGAAAACGTCCTGGTTCGAGTCCACTCTGAGTGCTTGACTGGTGATGTTTTTGGATCCCGGCGCTGCGACTGTGGACAGCAGCTGCACGAGTCTTTGCGCCTGATCCAGGAAGCTGGTCGGGGAGTAGTGGTGTACATGCGTGGGCATGAGGGACGAGGCATTGGTCTGCTCGCCAAGCTACGCGCCTACCAACTCCAGGATGAAGGTGCCGACACCGTCGATGCCAACCTCGCACTTGGTCTTCCAGCCGATGCCCGCGAATTTGGCACCAGCGCCCAGATTCTCTACGACTTGGGTGTGCGCTCGCTCAACTTGATCAGCAACAACCCAGCCAAGAAGGTGGGACTTGAAGGCCACGGCATTTCCATTGCCAGCCGAACCCCCATCCCTGTTGCTGTTCATGAAGACAATGTTCGATACCTGAAAACCAAGCGTGACCGCATGGGACATGACCTCCCAGATGTCGCACTGTGGGAACAAGAGCACCCAGAAAACTAAGGAGCACAACAATGGCTAAAGAAGGATTGCCGGCAGTCGAACTCCCCGACGCCAGCGGATTAAAAGTCGCCGTAGTCACCGCACGGTGGAACGCAGAAATCTGCGACCGCCTGCACAAGCACGCAGTAGATGCGGGACGTGCAGCAGGAGCAACGGTGAGCGAATACCGCGTCATCGGCGCCCTGGAACTTCCAGTCGTAGTGCAAGAACTGGCACGCACCCATGACGCAGTAGTTGCCTTGGGCTGTGTCGTTCGTGGCGGCACCCCACACTTTGATTACGTGTGCGACTCTGTCACCGAAGGCCTCACCCGCATTGCTCTTGATACTTCCACCCCAATCGGCAACGGTGTGTTGACTACCAACACCGAAGAGCAAGCCGTGGAACGCTCCGGTGGAGAAGGCTCTGTAGAGGACAAAGGCGCAGAGGCAATGGTCGCTGCACTCGATACTGCCCTCGTGCTTTCTCAAATTCGTGCAACTGAGGGTTAGACTGTTCTTTAAAAGGTTTGACGCCTCGGTTTAATGCCTAGCAGGATGCGCGCCACCGCTAATTAGTTCTAAGGATTTGTGAAATCGTGACAACCAACGCCCCCGACGGAGCAACGAACAACATCAACAACGCACATTCGGGCGCTGTCGGGAAGCCAAAGGTACAGCTCAGCGATGCGGAAATTCAGGAATACACCGCAGCTTTCGCTGGCACCACCACAACCAAGCCATGGGAGCTGGAGGTGACCACAAAGTTTCTGAAAAAGATCGCGTGGGTAGCCGTGGTTGTCATCATGGCCGTTCACATCTTCATGGGTGCCGTGGTGGACGTCGATTTCACCGGTGCAGCGGTCACCTTTGTTGACACTCTGGCATTCCCAGCGTTGGGCATCATCTTCTCCGTTCTTGTGTTCTTGGGACTGACTCGCCCTCGCGTGCGTGCCAACGAAGACGGCGTTGAGGTGCGTAACTTCATCGGAACTCGTTTCTACCCATGGGTTGTCATCTACGGCATGTCTTTCCCCAAGGGCAGCAGCGTGGCACGTTTGGAGCTTCCAGACTTTGAATTCGTTCCCATGTGGGCTTTCCAGTCCCGCGATGGAGAAGATGTGGTGCGCGCGGTTGCGACCTTCCGCGACCTCGAAAACAAGTACATGCCAGAGGACTAATTAAGCTGTGGCTGATCCAACAACTTATCGCCCGGCTCCAGGAACAATTCCAACGGAGCCGGGTGTTTATAAATTCAGGGACGAAAACCGCCGCGTGATCTACGTGGGCAAGGCCAAAAACTTGCGTTCGCGGTTGTCGAACTATTTCCAGGATGTCACCCAACTGCATCCGCGCACCCGCCAAATGGTGTTCGCAGCGTCGTCTGTGGAGTGGACCGTGGTGTCCAGCGAAGTCGAGGCGCTGCAGCTGGAATACACCTGGATTAAACGTTTTGATCCGCGGTTTAACGTAAAATACCGCGACGATAAAACCTATCCCATGCTGGCAGTATCCACAGGGGAGAGGTTCCCGCGCGCGTTCTTCTTCCGAGGTCCGCGCCGCAAAGGTGTGCGCTATTTCGGACCGTATTCCCACGCGTGGGCAGTGCGGGAAACCCTTGATCTTCTCACCCGCGTTTTCCCCATGCGCACCTGTTCAAAGGGTGTGTTTAACCGCCACGAAAGCCTCGGCCGGCCGTGTTTGTTGGGCTATATCGATAAATGTGCGGCCCCGTGCGTGGGCCGCGTGAGCGAAGAGGAACACCGCGAAATCGTTGACGGTTTCACCTCTTTCATGGCTGGTCACACCGACAAAGTCACTCGCAAACTCAACGCCGACATGATGGCTGCGGCCGAGGAACTCGATTTCGAGCGCGCGGCCCGCCTGCGCGATGATCTGGAAGCCATTGACAAGGTCATGGAAAAACAGGCCGTCGTCCTTGGCGATGGCACCGACGCCGACATCATCGCATTCGCCACCGATCAGCTAGAAGCCGCCGTGCAAGTCTTCAACATCCGAGGTGGCCGAATCCGCGGCCAGCGCGGCTGGGTTGTGGAAAAGCCCGGCGACTACGCCGGATTGCTTGTCGACGCTACGACCCAACCTGAGGGTGATGCCCCGGAAACAGATCCCGCACTGCCATTTTTGATGCAAGATTTCCTCGTTCAGTTTTATGGCGACGCCGTCGAGCGTGCTGAAACTGAGGCTAAGGAAGATGCTGCGGTGATCGAGCGACGTGGCGTCGATAAGCATTCTTTTGAAGAGGCAGCCCCAGTGACGCGCGCTTCGGTCGTGCCCCGTGAAATCCTCGTGCAAGTTGCGCCCAATGAAGCTGAGCAAACCCTGAAAGTACTGGAGGAATTGCGCGGTGCTGGCGTTGATGCCCGCGTGCCACAGCGCGGTGACAAGCGTGCGCTCATGGAAACTGTGGAGCGCAACGCCAAAGAGCTGCTGAAACAACACAAGCTTAAGCGTGTCGGTGATCTCACCGCGCGTTCAGCTGCACTGCAGGAATTGCAGGAAGCGCTGGACATGGAGCAGGCTCCGCTGCGCATCGAATGTACCGATATTTCCCATATTCAGGGCACCGATGTGGTGGCATCCCTGGTGGTTTTTGAAGATGGTTTGCCTCGAAAATCGGACTACCGACGCTATCGAGTCAAAGAAGCCGCAGGCGATGGACATTCCAACGACGTGGCATCCATTGCGGAAATCACCAGGCGCCGCTTCCTGCGCCACAACCAAGACAAACTTGCTGTTCCCGAAGCCGAAGAGTTTGACGGCTCGACCTTCAGCGATGAAAAAGTCGAGGAAATGAGCACCGACGCCAGGCGTTTTGCATACCCTCCTCAGATTTTTATCGTCGATGGTGGTGCCCCGCAGGTAGCTGCAGCCCAAGAAGTCTTTGATGAATTAGGCATCGTTGACGTGGTGCTCATTGGCCTAGCCAAGCGCTTGGAAGAAATCTGGCTGCCCGGCGACCCCGATCCCGTCATCTTGCCGAGAAACTCCCAAGCACTGTTTTTGCTCCAGCAAATCCGTGACGAAGCCCACCGCTTTGCCATCACCTACCACCGCCAGCAACGATCCAAGCGCATGCGTGTTTCCGAGCTAGATAGCATCAAGGGCCTTGGCCAGAGCCGTCGCACTGAACTAGTCAAGCACTTTGGATCCGTGGCAAAACTGAAAGAGGCAAGCGTTGAGGACATTTCCCAAGTGAAAGGCTTCGGCCCGAAACTTGCGGAGGCTGTCTATGAAGGTCTTCACGCGTCAAAATAAGTAGATCGCTAGGATGTAACCATGATTCAATCCACTGGGGTCACGCACACTGATAAGTCTGCACAAGAAAATCCTGTGAAGTACAGGGACAATTTCACACCTGTCATCATCACCGGTATGTCAGGCGCAGGTCTGAGCACAGCAGCCCGAGTCCTCGAAGACTTGGGTTGGTATGTGGCGCACAATATTCCACCACAGATCATCCTGGAATTAATTGATATGTGCGCTCGGGAAGATTCTCCCGTCGACAAAGTTGCAGTCGTGTGCGATGTGCGCTCCCGTGAATTCCGCGGAAGCCTCACCCAGGTTGTTTCAGAGCTGCGTGATAAGCAGCTCGATCCCACGGTGTTATTTCTGGAAGCACGCGATGAGGTGCTGATCAAGCGATTCGATAATGTGCGCCGCACCCATCCTTTGCAGGGCAGCCAAACCCTTCAGGTGGGTATTGAACGTGAACGAACCGTGCTGTCTCCTGTGAAGGAAGACGCTTCAGTGGTCATCGATACCTCGGATCTGTCCGTGCATGATTTGCGCCGCGCCATCGAATCCTCGTTTAGGACAATCGCCACGCGCACCCAGCACGTCACCATTGAATCATTCGGTTTCAAACACGGCTCACCACGCGACGCCGACTTTGTTGTGGACGTGCGTTTCTTGCCGAACCCATTCTGGGTTCCAGAGCTGCGCCCATTTAGGGGAGTGGACAAGCCAGTATCTGACTATGTGCTCTCCCAAAAAGGCGCAGAAGAATTTTTGAACAACTTTGTGGACATGCTCAAAGACATGCTTCCGGGATACCGCCACGAAGGAAAAAACTTCATCACAATCGGTGTCGGCTGCACCGGTGGACACCACAGATCAGTTGCGGTGTCTGAAGAACTAGCCAAAAGAATCGCAGATCAGACCACGCTCGACGTGTCTGTAGTACACCGCGATATTAACCGCCACTAGGAAAGGGGCCAACTAATTGACAACCTTCTTCGATGCCCCAAATGGCACACCAGAAGAAGCTCCACTTGAGCGACCACGTGTAATCACCAGCTTGGGCGGTGGACATGGTCTTTTTCAGACCCTTCGAGCAGCTCAAATCTGCTCACCGACAACCATCAACGCTGTGGTGACAGTTGCTGATGATGGTGGCTCATCAGGCCGTATTCGCCGTGAGCTGGGGCAGATCCCTCCAGGAGATCTGCGCATGGCGTTGGCAGCTTTGATCGCCGATGCCGAAGAAGGCGGATTGTGGGAAAACCTCCTGCAGCACCGCTTCGGTGGACATGGTGCGCTAGCTGGTCACGCCTTGGGAAACCTCGTGATCGTGGCGTTGACCGACATTTTGGGCACCTCCCAGCATGCGCTTGATCAAATCGCTCAACTCGCTGGAGCCAAAGGACGCATCATCCCGGTATGTGCTGAACCTTTGGATCTTGAAGCGGAAGTATCAGGTCTAGACTCTGATGCTCGAGTCATGCGTCAAGTTCGTGGTCAAGTGGCGGTAGCTGCAACCCCCGGGCAGGTGCGACGCGTTCGAATCATTCCGGACAATCCAGAACCGAACCCCGCTGCCATCGAGGCCATTCTCGATGCAGATTTGGTCACCCTTGGCCCAGGTTCCTGGTTCTCCTCTGTGATTCCACACATTTTGGTCCCAGGGATCGTTGATGCCTTGGCGCAGACAAAAGCAACCAAAACCGTGGTGTTAAACCTGACGTCCGAGCCAGGGGAGACCGCGGGATTCTCTGCAGAACGACACATCCATGTGCTCCGCCAGCATGCTCGAAACCTTCAGGTTGACCAAGTCATTGTCGATGCCAAGACACTGTCCTCACAAACCGAACGCAATCATGTAGAACGAGCTGCTCGCACCCTTGGTGCAGAAGTCTCCTTCCATGATGTCCAGGCTGAAGATGGCCGTGGTCGATTCACCAGTATTCACGATCCAGCAAAGCTGTGTGCAGCGTTGCTGGCAAGTTTTGCTGGAGCACGAAAGCGTTAAGGAGTAGGCGTGTCACTGACGAGTGATATCAAACAAGAATTGGCGCAGGTCCATGTGGCCAAAAACAGTGTTCGTGCTGCGGAAGTGTCTGCAATTTTAAGGTTTGCTGGTGAGATGCAAGCTGTCGGCGGCAAGCTGGTCATCGAAGCAAATTTGGACAGCATGCAAGTCGGTATGAGGCTTCAGGAGTTTATCCAAGGTTTGTACAACTCTCGAGTCGATGTGCACACCGTGAACCCGACTGTGAGCAGGAAAACGCCACGGTATTTGGTGCGCATCATTGACAATGCCGATGAAATTGCGCGACGCACCGGACTGGTCACCAGGTCTGGACATGTGGTTAAAGGTCTAGCGCCTTCTGTGGTCAGCGGAACAATCAGTGACGCTGAAGCTGCATGGCGCGGTGCGTTTCTAGCCAATGGATCTTTAAGTGATCCAGGTCGTTCCTCTTCGTTGGAGGTGTTGTGTCCTGGTCAAGAATCAGCATTGGCACTGGTTGGATGTGCTCGAAGAATTGGGATCGCGGCGAAAACGAAAGATTCTCGAGGATTTGATCGCGTCAATGTTCGTGATGCGGAAGCAATTGGGGCACTGCTCACTCGAATGGGTGCACAGAAAACTCGCATGTTGTGGGAAGAAAAACGCATCAAGCGGGAAAGTCGAACTCCGGCAAACCGGTTGGCCAACTTCGACGATGCCAATCTGCGCAGGTCAGCCCGAGCAGCAGTTGCCGCTGCAGCGAGGGTAGAACGCGCCATGAAGATTCTTGGTGATGATGTTCCTGAGCATTTGGCTGAGGCTGGACAGCTGCGTGTGCAGCACCGTCAGGCATCGTTGGAGGAGTTGGGCCGGTTGGCTGATCCTCAAATGACCAAGGATGCTGTGGCCGGTCGTATTCGTCGTCTTTTGACGATGGCAGATAAGCGCGCCGAAGATCTGAAGATTCCTGATACAAATTCTGTTGTGACGGAAGATTTGTTGGAAGAAATTTAGATGATTGAAGCCTAAAAACGACCGAGCCTATTGGGATTACCATTGAAGCCAGTGTGAGTTGCATCACATTGGCTTCAAATCTGAGACTTTAATTTGTGGATTCACGGGGGTGTAATGTAGTTCATAATTAACCCCATTCGGGGGAGCAGATCGTAGTGCGAACGATTTCAGGTTCGTTCCCTGCAAAAACTATTTAGCGCAAGTGTTGGAAATGCCCCCGTTTGGGGTCAATGTCCATTTTTGAATGTGTCTGTATGATTTTGCATCTGCTGCGAAATCTTTGTTTCCCCGCTAAAGTTGAGGACAGGTTGACACGGAGTTGACTCGACGAATTATCCAATGTGAGTAGGTTTGGTGCGTGAGTTGGAAAAATTCGCCATACTCGCCCTTGGGTTCTGTCAGCTCAAGAATTCTTGAGTGACCGATGCTCTGATTGACCTAACTGCTTGACACATTGCATTTCCTACAATCTTTAGAGGAGACACAACATGACCATTCGTGTTGGTATTAACGGATTTGGCCGTATCGGACGTAACTTCTTCCGCGCAGTTCTGGAGCGCAGCGACGATCTCGAGGTAGTTGCAGTCAACGACCTCACCGACAACAAGACCCTTTCCACCCTTCTCAAGTTCGACTCCATCATGGGCCGCCTTGGCCAGGAAGTTGAATACGACGATGACTCCATCACCGTTGGTGGCAAGCGCATCGCTGTTTACGCAGAGCGCGATCCAAAGAACCTGGACTGGGCTGCACACAACGTTGACATCGTGATCGAGTCCACCGGCTTCTTCACCGATGCAAACGCGGCTAAGGCTCACATCGAAGCAGGTGCCAAGAAGGTCATCATCTCCGCACCAGCAAGCAACGAAGACGCAACCTTCGTTTACGGTGTGAACCACGAGTCCTACGATCCTGAGAACCACAACGTGATCTCCGGCGCATCTTGCACCACCAACTGCCTCGCACCAATGGCAAAGGTCCTAAACGACAAGTTCGGCATCGAGAACGGCCTCATGACCACCGTTCACGCATACACTGGCGACCAGCGCCTGCACGATGCACCTCACCGCGACCTGCGTCGTGCACGTGCAGCAGCAGTCAACATCGTTCCTACCTCCACCGGTGCAGCTAAGGCTGTTGCTCTGGTTCTCCCAGAGCTCAAGGGCAAGCTTGACGGCTACGCACTTCGCGTTCCAGTTATCACCGGTTCCGCAACCGACCTGACCTTCAACACCAAGTCTGAGGTCACCGTTGAGTCCATCAACGCTGCAATCAAGGAAGCTGCAGTCGGCGAGTTCGGCGAGACCCTGGCTTACTCCGAAGAGCCACTGGTTTCCACCGACATCGTCCACGATTCCCACGGCTCCATCTTCGACGCTGGCCTGACCAAGGTCTCCGGCAACACCGTCAAGGTTGTTTCCTGGTACGACAACGAGTGGGGCTACACCTGCCAGCTCCTGCGTCTGACCGAGCTCGTAGCTTCCAAGCTCTAATTAGTTCACATCGCTAACGTGGGCGATCGATGCTCACGGTGATGTGTCATCCCAATAGCCCGGGGTGTGCCTCGGCGCACCCCGGGCTATTTTGTGTCTTTAATCAATACAATTGAATACCGGTGCCAGCGCCACACAATGTGTGGCAATCTGGGACAGTGCATCACATTGCACCAGAAGAATTTTTTAAACAATCAAATCTCCAAGGAGTACGGCATGGCTGTTAAGACCCTCAAGGACTTGCTCGACGAAGGCGTAGACGGACGCCACGTCATCGTTCGATCTGACTTCAATGTTCCCCTCAACGATGACCGCGAGATCACCGATAAGGGCCGAATCATTGCCTCCCTACCAACCCTTAAAGCACTGAGCGAAGGTGGCGCAAAGGTCATCGTCATGGCTCACCTTGGCCGCCCAAAGGGCGAGGTCAACGAGAAGTACTCCCTCGCACCTGTCGCTGAGGCACTCTCCGATGAGCTTGGCCAGTACGTTGCACTTGCCGCAGACGTTGTTGGCGAAGACGCACACGAGCGCGCAAACGGCCTGACCGAGGGCGACATCCTGCTCCTGGAGAACGTGCGCTTCGACCCACGCGAAACCTCCAAGGACGAGGCAGAGCGCACCGCTTTCGCTCAGGAGCTCGCAGCTCTTGCAGCAGACAACGGCGCATTCGTTTCTGACGGCTTCGGTGTTGTCCACCGCGCACAGACCTCCGTCTACGACATTGCAAAGTTGCTGCCACACTACGCTGGCGGACTGGTAGAGACCGAGATTTCCGTTCTGGAAAAGATCGCAGAATCACCAGAGGCACCATACGTAGTGGTTCTCGGTGGATCCAAGGTCTCTGACAAGATCGGTGTTATTGAGGCGCTGGCTGCCAAGGCTGACAAGATCATCGTCGGTGGCGGCATGTGCTACACCTTCCTCGCAGCTCAGGGACACAACGTTCAGCAGTCCCTCCTGCAGGAAGAAATGAAGGCTACCTGCACCGACCTGCTCGCACGCTTCGGTGACAAGATCGTTCTCCCAGTTGACCTGGTTGCAGCATCCGAATTTAACAAGGACGCAGAGAAGCAGATCGTTGACCTGGACTCCATCCCAGAAGGCTGGATGTCTCTTGACATCGGACCAGAGTCCGTCAAGAACTTCGGTGAGGTTCTCAGCACCGCTAAGACCATCTTCTGGAACGGCCCAATGGGCGTGTTCGAGTTCGCAGCATTCTCTGAAGGCACCCGCGGCATCGCCCAGGCCATCATCGATGCAACTGCAGGCAACGACGCATTCTCCGTTGTTGGCGGTGGCGACTCCGCAGCATCCGTTCGCGTGCTCGGCCTGAACGAAGACGGCTTCTCCCACATCTCCACCGGTGGTGGCGCATCCCTCGAGTACCTTGAAGGCAAGGAACTCCCAGGCGTTGCAATTCTCGCTCAGTAAATCCGACACGGCCCTTTGTTAGAAAACAAAACATAAAGGGCCACCGGGAAACTTTTTTAAGAAAGGTGTGTTTCACACATGGCACGTAAGCCACTTATCGCTGGTAACTGGAAGATGAACCTGGATCACCAGCAGGCAATCGGCACTGTTCAGAAGCTTGCATTCGCCCTTCCAAAGGAATACTTCGAGAAGGTTGACGTTGCAGTCACCGTTCCTTTCACTGACATCCGCTCCGTCCAGACTCTCGTTGAGGGCGACAAGCTTGAGGTCACTTTCGGTGCTCAGGACGTCTCCCAGCACGAGTCCGGTGCGTACACCGGTGAAGTTTCTGCAAGCATGCTGGCAAAGTTGAACTGCTCTTGGGTTGTCGTTGGACACTCCGAGCGCCGCGAGTACCACAACGAGTCTGATGAGTTGGTTGCTGCGAAGGCAAAGGCAGCTCTGTCCAACGGCATCAGCCCGATCGTCTGCGTTGGTGAGCCACTGGAAATCCGTGAAGCTGGCACCCACGTTGAGTACGTCGTCGAGCAGACCCGTAAGTCCCTTGCTGGCCTGGATGCTGCTGAGCTGGCCAACACCGTTATCGCGTATGAGCCAGTGTGGGCTATCGGCACCGGTAAGGTTGCTTCCGCAGCTGACGCTCAGGAAGTGTGCAAGGCTATCCGCGGTCTGATCGTGGAGCTTGCAGGCGACGAGGTCGCTGAGGGCCTGCGTATTCTTTACGGTGGTTCTGTTAAGGCAGAAACCGTCGCTGAGATCGTCGGTCAGCCTGACGTCGACGGCGGACTTGTCGGTGGCGCTTCCCTCGACGGTGAAGCATTCGCCAAGCTGGCTGCCAACGCTGCGAGCGTTGCTTAAAGTACAGAGCTTTAAAGCACAGCCTTAAAGCACAGCCTTAAAGCACAAGCACTGTAGAAGTGCGGTTTTGATGAGCCCATGAAAGCCATCGAAATCAATCGCCCAGCTAAACACCTGTTTTGCTGGGTGATTTTTTATCTCATGCACGCCAACACCCTCAATGTGAAAGAGTGTTTAAAGTAGTTATGACTGATTTTTTACGCGATGACATCAGGTTCCTCGGTCAAATCCTCGGTGAGGTAATTGCGGAACAAGAAGGCCAGGAGGTTTATGAACTGGTCGAACAAGCGCGCCTGACTTCTTTTGATATCGCCAAGGGCAACGCCGAAATGGATAGCCTGGTTCAGGTTTTCGACGGCATTACTCCAGCCAAGGCAACACCGATTGCTCGCGCATTTTCCCACTTCGCTCTGCTGGCTAACCTGGCGGAAGACCTCTACGATGAAGAGCTTCGTGAACAGGCTCTCGATGCAGGCGACACCCCTCCGGACAGCACTCTTGATGCCACCTGGCTGAAACTCAATGAGGGCAATGTTGGCGCAGAAGCTGTGGCCGATGTGCTGCGCAATGCTGAGGTGGCGCCGGTTCTGACTGCGCACCCAACTGAGACTCGCCGCCGCACTGTTTTTGATGCGCAAAAGTGGATCACCACCCACATGCGTGAACGCCACGCTTTGCAGTCTGCGGAGCCTACCGCTCGTACGCAAAGCAAGTTGGATGAGATCGAGAAGAACATCCGCCGTCGCATCACCATTTTGTGGCAGACCGCGTTGATTCGTGTGGCCCGCCCACGTATCGAGGACGAGATCGAAGTAGGGCTGCGCTACTACAAGCTGAGCCTTTTGGAAGAGATTCCACGTATCAACCGTGATGTGGCTGTTGAGCTTCGTGAGCGTTTCGGCGAGGGTGTTCCTTTGAAGCCCGTGGTCAAGCCAGGTTCCTGGATTGGTGGAGACCACGACGGTAACCCTTATGTCACCGCGGAAACAGTTGAGTATTCCACTCACCGCGCTGCGGAAACCGTGCTCAAGTACTATGCACGCCAGCTGCATTCCCTCGAGCATGAGCTCAGCCTGTCGGACCGCATGAATAAGGTCACCCCGCAGCTGCTTGCGCTGGCAGATGCAGGGCACAACGACGTGCCAAGCCGCGTGGATGAGCCTTATCGACGCGCCGTCCATGGCGTTCGCGGACGTATCCTCGCGACGACGGCCGAGCTGATCGGCGAGGACGCCGTTGAGGGCGTGTGGTTCAAGGTCTTTACTCCATACGCATCTCCGGAAGAATTCTTAAACGATGCGTTGACCATTGATCATTCTCTGCGTGAATCCAAGGACGTTCTCATTGCCGATGATCGTTTGTCTGTGCTGATTTCTGCCATCGAGAGCTTTGGATTCAACCTTTACGCACTGGATCTGCGCCAAAACTCCGAAAGCTACGAGGACGTCCTCACCGAGCTTTTCGAACGCGCCCAAGTCACCGCAAACTACCGCGAGCTGTCTGAAGCAGAGAAGCTTGAGGTGCTGCTGAAGGAACTGCGCAGCCCTCGTCCGCTGATCCCGCACGGTTCAGATGAATACAGCGAGGTCACCGACCGCGAGCTCGGCATCTTCCGCACCGCGTCGGAGGCTGTTAAGAAATTCGGGCCACGGATGGTGCCTCACTGCATCATCTCCATGGCATCATCGGTCACCGATGTGCTCGAGCCGATGGTGTTGCTCAAGGAATTCGGACTCATCGCAGCCAACGGCGACAACCCACGCGGCACCGTCGATGTCATCCCACTGTTCGAAACCATCGAAGATCTCCAGGCCGGCGCCGGAATCCTCGACGAACTGTGGAAAATTGATCTCTACCGCAACTACCTCCTGCAGCGCGACAACGTCCAGGAAGTCATGCTCGGTTACTCCGATTCCAACAAGGATGGCGGATATTTCTCCGCAAACTGGGCGCTTTACGACGCGGAACTGCAGCTCGTCGAACTATGCCGATCAGCCGGGGTCAAGCTTCGCCTGTTCCACGGCCGTGGTGGCACCGTCGGCCGCGGTGGCGGACCTTCCTACGACGCGATTCTTGCCCAGCCCAGGGGGGCTGTCCAAGGTTCCGTGCGCATCACCGAGCAGGGCGAGATCATCTCCGCTAAGTACGGCAACCCCGAAACCGCGCGCCGAAACCTCGAAGCCCTGGTCTCAGCCACGCTTGAGGCATCGCTTCTCGACGTCTCCGAACTCACCGATCACCAACGCGCGTACGACATCATGAGTGAGATCTCTGAGCTCAGCTTGAAGAAGTACGCCTCCTTGGTGCACGAGGATCAAGGCTTCATCGATTACTTCACCCAGTCCACGCCGCTGCAGGAGATTGGATCCCTCAACATCGGATCCAGGCCTTCCTCACGCAAGCAGACCTCCTCGGTGGAAGATTTGCGAGCCATCCCATGGGTGCTCAGCTGGTCACAGTCTCGTGTCATGCTGCCAGGCTGGTTTGGTGTCGGAACCGCATTAGAGCAGTGGATTGGCGAAGGGGAGCAGGCCACCCAACGCATTGCCGAGCTGCAAACACTCAATGAGTCCTGGCCATTTTTCACCTCAGTGTTGGATAACATGGCTCAGGTGATGTCCAAGGCAGAGCTGCGTTTGGCAAAGCTCTACGCAGACCTGATCCCAGATACGGAAGTAGCCGAGCGAGTCTATTCCGTCATCCGCGAGGAGTACTTCCTGACCAAGAAGATGTTCTGCGTAATCACCGGCTCTGATGATCTGCTTGATGACAACCCACTTCTCGCACGCTCTGTCCAGCGCCGATACCCCTACCTGCTTCCACTCAACGTGATCCAGGTAGAGATGATGCGACGCTACCGAAAAGGCGACCAAAGCGAGCAAGTGTCCCGCAACATTCAGCTGACCATGAACGGTCTTTCCACTGCGCTGCGCAACTCCGGCTAGTCCAGCCGGCTGGGTAGTACTCGTGTATACTGTCTAAAGTTATTCGAAATCAGGTGGGCATAAGGTTCACCTGGGTTCTCAAACGGCAAAGGAACATTTTCCACATGGCATTGACGCTTCAAATCATCCTCGTCGTCGCCAGCCTGCTCATGACGGTTTTCGTCTTGCTGCACAAGGGCAAAGGCGGCGGACTCTCCAGCCTCTTCGGTGGCGGTGTGCAGTCCAATCTTTCGGGCTCCACTGTTGTTGAAAAGAACCTGGATCGCGTCACCATTTTGGTTGCCGTTATCTGGATTGTGTGCATTGTCGCACTCAACCTCATCCAGACTTATTCATAAGACACGAGCTTAAAAAGAGCGGTTCCCTTTTCATAGGGGAGCCGCTTTTTTGGGTTTTGTCGACCTGTTGTCTCCCCACTGTTCCTCGGTGTGCACTTTCGACACCAAGATTTCGGCAAAGTGGTGGTCAAAATTGGAAAATCTTGGTGCCTAATTCACATACATTCCAATTTTCCCTAAGGACATCTTTAAAGGGGAACTGTTTCCCGACGGAACGTGGAGTCTATAAAACCGCAGGTTAAAACGCTGCCATAGGGGATTTTTCGGCTGGGGAGACGTGGTGTAAGTGCGGGTTAAAAACGTGACCTTCGTTATAAAAACAGAAATCTATAGAACGATAGGTAAAAACTGGACTAGGTTTATCTATAGCGGAATAGAAAATACTCCGCTCGACAGCATCACTTAGCTGAAAGGCCTTTAACATGGACCCCTCAGATCTAGCCTGGATTCTCGCAGCTTTTGCGTTGGTAAGCCTGATGTTCCCCGGATTGTCCCTGCTCTACGGCGGCATGCTGGGTGGGCAACACGTTCTTAACACGTTCATGATGGTTATGAGCTCACTTGGAATCATCAGCCTTGTGTACATCATTTATGGACACGGACTTGTCTTAGGAAACTCCATCGGTGGGTGGGGAATTATCGGAAATCCCCTTGAATACTTCGGCTTCCGCAACATTATGGAAGATGACGGCACCGGAGACCTCATGTGGGCCGGCTTCTACATTCTGTTCGCTGCAATCTCACTCGCACTTGTTTCATCTGGTGCAGCGGGGCGCATGCGCTTTGGAGCGTGGCTGGTCTTCGGTGTCCTGTGGTTCACCTTTGTGTACGCGCCACTGGCACACTGGGTTTTCGCTATCGATGATCCTGAGTCCGGCTACGTGGGTGGCTGGATGAAAAATGTGCTTGAGTTCCACGACTTTGCTGGTGGAACGGCAGTGCACATGAATGCGGGTGCGTCTGGACTCGCGCTGGCAATAGTGCTGGGACGCCGCCACTCCATGGCTGTGCGTCCACACAACCTTCCACTGATTTTGATTGGTGCAGGACTGATCGTTGCGGGCTGGTTCGGATTCAATGGTGGTACCGCAGGTGGTGCCAACTTCCTCGCAAGCTACGTGGTCGTTACCTCTCTCATTGCTGCAGCTGGCGGAATGATGGGCTTCATGCTCGTTGAACGTGTGTTCAGCGGAAAACCCACTTTCTTTGGCTCGGCAACCGGCACAATCGCAGGCCTTGTGGCTATCACCCCGGCCGCGGATGCAGTGAGCCCGCTCGGAGCATTCGCCGTCGGAGCGCTCGGCGCAGTTGTCTCCTTCTGGGCAATTAGCTGGAAGAAGGGACACCGAGTCGATGATTCCTTCGATGTGTTCGCAGTCCACGGAATGGCCGGCATTGCAGGTGCACTGTTTGTCATGCTCTTTGGCGATCCACTAGCACCAGCGGGAGTTTCCGGAGTCTTCTTCGGTGGCGAACTCTCCCTGCTGTGGAGGGAACCACTGGCCATCATCGTGACCCTTACATACGCATTCGGCGTGACCTGGTTGATTGCCACGATCTTGAACAAGTTCATGACTCTGCGCATCACCTCCGAAGCCGAATATGAAGGCATTGACCGCGCAGAACACGCAGAATCTGCCTACCACCTCAATTCCAACGGAATTGGGATGGCAACCCGCACCAATTTCGGACCTGAAATCCCCGAGGAAACCGTGCCCGACGCCGTGCAGGTGGGCGTCGATAAGCAAAAAATCGCTGATACTCGAAAGGCCTCAAAATGACCGCAACCTACACCACTGAAACCGCCATCAATTTCTTGTTCTTGAGCGAACCGGACATGATCGCGGCCGGAGTCAAAGACGTCGCGCAATGCGTCGATGTCATGGAGGAAACGCTCGTGCTCTTGGCGCAGGGCGACTACAAAATGGCCGGTTTGAACTCCAACTCGCATGGCGCGATGATCACCTTCCCGGAAAACCCAGAATTTGAAGGCATGCCCAAGGACGGCCCCGACCGCCGATTCATGGCGATGCCCGCATACCTCGGCGGGCGATTCAAAAACACCGGCGTGAAGTGGTACGGATCCAACGCGGAAAACAAGGCCTCAGGCTTGCCTCGCTCGATCCACACCTTCGTCCTCAACGACACGGTCACCGGTGCACCGAAGGCCATCATGTCCGCGAACCTGCTGTCCGCCTACCGCACCGGCGCGGTTCCCGGCGTGGGCGTGAAGCACTTAGCGGTCGCCGACGCGACAACCTTGGCTGTCGTCGGACCTGGTGTCATGGCGAAAACCATCACCGAAGCGTGCATCGCAGAGCGCCCAGGAATCACCACCATCAAGATCAAGGGACGCAGCGAACGCGGCATCAACGCCTTTGCAACATGGGCGTTGGAAAAATTCCCCGAGATCGAAGTGGTCGCCGTCGGATCTGAAGAAGACGTGGTCAAAGACGCCGACATCGTCATCGCCGCCACCACCACGGACGCCGCCGGCTCCTCCGCCTTCCCATACTTCAAAAAAGAATGGCTCAAGCCGGGCGCATTGCTGCTGCTTCCAGCCGCCGGTCGCTTCGACGACGCTTATTTGCTTGACGACGCCCGCCTCGTTGTTGACTACATGGGGCTCTACGAAGCCTGGGCAGAAGAATACGGCCCACAGGCCTACCAACTACTCGGCATTCCAGGAACCCACTGGTACGACCTGGCGCTGCAAGGAAAACTCGACCTTGCAAAGATTTCCCAGATTGGCGATATCTGCTCCGGCAAGCTACCCGGACGCACCAACGATGAGGAAATCATCCTCTATTCCGTCGGCGGCATGCCAGTAGAAGACGTCGCCTGGGCAACCCAAGTGTATGAAAACGCCCTGGAAAAAGGCGTCGGCACCACATTGAACCTGTGGGAATCACCCGCACTGGCTTGAGAGAAGAAACAACAATGAAAATTGCGGTAATCGGCCTTGGATCAACCGGCTCCATGGCACTGTGGCACTTAAGTAACATCCCAGGTGTAGAGGCCATCGGCTTTGAACAATTCGGCATCTCCCATGGCTACGGCGCATTCACAGGGGAGTCCCGACTGTTTCGCATGGCCTACCACGAAGGCAGCACCTACGTTCCGTTGCTCAAACGCGCACGAGCACTATGGTCATCACTGAGCGAGATTTCCGGACGCGAACTCTTCCACAACTTCGGTGTCTTAAGCACCGGCAAGGAAGACGAAGCACCCTTCCAACGCCTGGTGGAATCAGTGGAACGTTATGAGCTGCCACATGAACGACTTACCGCCGCGCAGATGCGCAAGCGTTACCCAGGTCTAGACTTCCGCGATGATGAAGCTGGAATTGTTGATCTTCAAGGTGGAGCCCTGCGCCCCGAACTAGCAGTGTTCAGTGCAATCGAAACAGCCAAGGCAAATGGTGCCCAAGTACGCGATCACCAAAAAATCACCAGCATCGAAGACAACGGCGATCACGTAGTCATCCAAGCAGGCGAAGAAACCACAATCGTGGACCGCGTTATCGTCACCACCGGCAGCTGGACAAGCGAGCTCGTGCCCTCCATCGCGCCACTGCTTGAAGTGCGACGCCTAGTGCTCACCTGGTTCCTGCCCAACAATCCAGTGGACTTCCAACCGGAAAACCTGCCATGCTTCATCCGTGACCGTGATGGCTTCCACGTATTTGGAGCACCATGCGTCGATGGGTACAGCATCAAAATTGCCGGATTGGATGAGTGGGGCGTTCCATTAAGCCTCGATCCACCGATGTGCCCTCGGTGATGTCCTGATCCCGGTTCCGGGCGGGTCCGGAATTTTCGGGTAGGGGTGATCGCCAGATCACGTCTTGTTCTGGTTGTTCCACGAATTGTTGTCATCTCACGCCGAAAGCTCGGCTGGGTGGTCAGGGAGCTACCGGTTACGGTGGTGAATGGCCGTGATCAAACAGTTTCTGCCACTGTGGTTGCCACGTCCACCCCTCGGGAAGGTGGAGCACCAGTCGGCGGGACCTGCGGGCGACCCGGGCTGGAACGGCCATCAGTGTCCGCCGGATCGTCGCGGTGGTGGCCTTGGCCATCCCGCCTGCAGCGATAACCCCGGTGGCACGGGTGAGATTAAACGCCATGACCGCGCATACGAGCCAGGCACTGTTGGCGGTGAACGTCCCCGACGGCAGATGCGCCAACGCGCTTGCCTTCAAGTCTGCGTTGACCTGTTCAATGATCGCGTGCTGACGGTGGGTTTTATCCGCAGCAACAGTATCCAGCACGCCTGGGTCGGCGGTGGTGAAGACCGCATGGAAGCGGTGAAGATCAAACAAGCCCGGCTGATACACATCCTTCTTATTCAGCTCAGGAATCCGGCGTACCACCAAGCGTCCGGGAACATGGTCGGCCTTCTTCCGGGAGGTAAACGCGGTGAAAGGCACTTCGGCGACCTGGGCTAAGGAGATCCACGATTGTGATGCCTCATCGAAGATCGCATCGGTGTACTGAATCGTCTGCCACGCATCTTCCGGGATCGCGACGATCGCTTTCTTGACGTTCGGGGTCATCCGCACCGTGACGGACACATCCGCACCGGACCTTAGGGCCACACTGACACTGGGATGACCATAATACGCCGAATCTGCCCGGACGAGGATTTTCTTATCCTCCATCCCGGGCAGGCGCCTGGTGGTGGTCATCGCATCGGCGATCAGGCGGTGGGCCCCTCGTGGGGAACCACACGATCCTTTCCGCAATCGTTGGCCCACAATGATGGGGGCGGACTGTGCGGTGGTGACCGTGGCCAGCAAGGCGTTGAGTCCACGGATACCGGAGTAACCAAAGCCGGCACCTTGTTTGGTGTGGCCGTGGACTTCAATGATGGTGTCATCAACATCAACGAACACATACCCGTTACCGCCACTGCCTGCCGGTGGTGGTGGCACCAGGTGTGGTGCCTGCCTGGCCAGGTTGACCAGGAATCGGGAGGCCACAGCATCGAGTTGGCGTACGTGGCCGAAAGTGAAGGCCCGCAGAAAAGACCCCAATGTGGATGGGGCGTAGATCCGGTCGAAAAGTCGGCGCATACCTCCGTGGCGGAGTACATCCATGTCATCGATGGAATCAGCACCGGCGACCATGCCCGCGACTAGGGAGGCGATCTTCGCACCAGCATTGGCACCTTTATCACCGGTGATGCTCAACCGGTCCTGGGCCAAGGTGGACAGGCTGGCAGCATCGGCTAAGTGCATGGTTGGAACCAGTCCAGCAAGCGAGATGAGGTTGGGGTCATCAAAGGATGCGGACATCGCTGTGGGGTTGTGTAATAATTGCACCTGTGAGGTGCCTTTCTGGCAGGTGAATCAGGACTCTAAGCAAGCTTGATTCTTCCAGTTCAGGAGGGCATTTCCTATTTTCCCACGCCGTTACACCTGAATCACATCGGTGGATCCAGGTTAAGCGCACATGTAGAAGATGAAGATCTCCGCCTCGACCGGGACGCAGTCTCTGAATTTGGTCGGAAAACCCACGAACTCTTCCCCGGGGTCAACCCAGAGCCCAACCGTTTCAGCGTCCACTATGACACCTACACTGCAGACAAATCTCCAATTATCGACGCGGTTGACAATGTCATTGTGCTCACCGGAGGATCCGGACACGCCTTCAAGCTCTCTCCAGCTTATGGCGAACTCGCAGCACAACTAGCGGTCGGAAACACCTCGCCGCTGTACAGCGAAGACTTTCGGATCGCCTCGCATGAACCAATCAAAGAGGCGGTGCACGTATAGAAAGCTAACCTTTTTAAGTGCGCGGTTTTAGGGTGAGAATCTAACGCTGAGCCAAAAATCCGGGTGCGAACCTCCATCGATTCAGATGAAGGTTCGCACCCGGATTAGTTTGTTAGTGCTTTTCGTTAGAGCTTCTTGTTAAAGCTTCTTGTTAGAGCTGGCGCTGCTTAGAGATTTCCTGCAGCATCATCAGCCAAGAACAATACCGTTTCCTCAGATCCGGTAGCTCCAGCAGCAGGCCACTCAACAGCAGGCTCACCGTTGACGATCGCCGCAGCTGCCTCAGCCTTCTCCGCACCAGAAACCAGCAACCACACGCGCTTTGCGGAGTGAACCGCAGGAAGGGTTAGAGTTGCACGCTCTGAAGGAGGCTTAGGGGAATCAAACACCGCGATGACCTTTGCGGAGGATTCCTTGACTGCATCGGTGTGAGGGAACAGGGAGTTGATATGGCCTTCGCCACCCATGCCGAGCAGGTGAAGATCAAAGCCGTTTGGTGCGAATTCATCCAACACAGCTTCGTAAGCGCGGGCTGCCTCTGCAAGATCTACGTCGCCGAGACCATATCCGTGAATGTTGGCTTCAGGGATAGAAACCTTGGACAACAGTGCCTCACGAGCCTGGCCCTCATTGGACTCAGAATCACTGACAGGGACATTGCGCTCATCGCCGAAGAACACATGAATGCGATCCCAGGCAAGGTCAGCCGCATCAACGCTGAGCTTTTCCAGCAACTTGATGCCGGCGCCACCACCGGTGAGCACTACCTGTGCGGTGCCATTATTGGCAGTTGCTGCTTCAACAACCTCAATGAATTTGGAGGCAGCCTGTGCAACCAAATCTTCAGTATCGCGTGCGCGTACTACATCAACCATAGTGTTGTATTTCTCCTTAGACGGTTTCCAGCTTGACGCTGGACAAGCCGGATAGTGCGTGCTGGTAGCCCAAATCTGGATCCATGTGGCGAAGCTCCTCAGACAAGCAGTCGGACTCACTTCGACGACCAATAGCCACCAGCGATGGGGCATTGCCGGATTCCGGCATCTCTACCTGAAGGGTATGAGCGTCATAGATGGTGATGATGATCGAGCCGGTGGTGCGAACGATCTCCAGGCGCTGGATAGCCAGCAGTGGAGTACCAAACTCATCGGTTGGCACGGTGGGAGCATCTGTCACCTCGCGGATCACAGGCACTTTCAGCCTCCGCGCCAACCAGCCTGCAGCCAAATCCACCGAGGTACTGCCGCTTGCACCGGTCAGCCTCACGGAAGTGATTTCGCTGTGTGGTGGGTGATCCAATGAGGAGGCAACAAGTCCCCGCCACTGGGTAAGGCGCGCCCACGTCATGTCGGTATCACCTGGGTGATAGTTCTCAACACGATCTTCTAGTGCGTCATCACGGTCGTACAAAGCATCAGTGATGCGTCGTTGTGCGATGCGTCCAATTGGGTCCTGGGAAGGATTCTTTGGTGATTCACCTGGCCACCAAGCAACGATGGGGGTGTCAGGAAGCAACAGTGGTGTGACGACATACTGGAGCTTGTCAGCGACAGGTCCGTTGAGATGCATGATGATCATCTCGGAAGCACCAGCGTCGCCACCGATACGGACTTCTGCGTCAACTTTGTTTTCTGCAGTTTTATCGCCAACCACCAAAATGATCACGCGAGATGGGTGCTCGCGCGAGGCTTCATTGGTGGACTCGGTAACTGCAGCGACATCGCTTTCGGAGTCAGTGACCACGATGAGGGTGAGCACTCGGCCGGTGGTGACCTGGGTGCCCGATTCACGCAGTCGAGTTAGGGTCTTGGAAATTTGCTGGGTGGTGGTATCCGGAAGTTCAAAGATCATTTTTTGCCCCTAAATTATGGCCTGCGCCAGGTGTGACCGTTGCGGGAAAGCATTTCATCAGCGCTCTTTGGACCCCACGTACCCGCTGGGTAATCCTCTGGTTCTCCATCGGCATCCCATGCTTCAAGAATTGGATCCAGAATCTTCCAGCTCAGTTCCACTTCCTCGTTGGTAGGGAAGAGGCTGGATTCATCTAACAGCGCATCCAAAATGAGGCGCTCGTATGCTTCAGGTGATTCTTCAGTGAAGGATTCTGAGTAGGAGAAGTCCATGTTGACGTCACGGACTTCCATGGCAGAACCTGGAACCTTGGAACCGAAGCGGATGAGCACACCTTCATCAGGCTGCACGCGAATCACGATGGCGTTTTGGCCAAGGGATACAGTCATGTCGCCGTCGAAAGGCTGGTGTGGTGCGTCTTTAAACACCACGGCAATCTCAGTAACACGGCGACCAAGACGCTTACCGGTGCGCAGGTAGAACGGCACACCAGCCCAGCGACGAGACGTGATCTCTAAGGTACAAGCCGCAAAAGTCTCAGTGGTGGACTCAGGGTTGAAGCCATCTTCTTCGCGAAGTCCCTTGACTAACTCAGAGCCCTGCCAACCGGCAGCGTACTGACCACGAGCGGAGGTTTTATCCAATGGGTAGCACGGCTTTGTCGCAGAGAGCACCTTGATCTTTTCTGCCTGCAGCTGCGCTGGCACGAAAGAAATTGGTTCTTCCATGGCAACCAGAGCCAAGAGCTGGATCAGGTGGTTCTGGATGACGTCGCGGGCTGCGCCGATGCCGTCGTAGTAACCAGCACGTCCACCCAAGCCAATATCTTCAGCCATGGTGATCTGGACGTGGTCAACGTAGTTGGAGTTCCACAGTGGCTCAAACAGCTGGTTAGCAAAACGCAGAGCCAGGATGTTTTGAACTGTTTCCTTGCCCAAATAGTGGTCGATGCGGAACACAGAAGATTCTGGGAAGACTGCGTTGACCAGCTGGTTGAGCTCGTGTGCGGATTCGAGGTTGTGGCCGAAAGGCTTCTCGATGATCACGCGGCGCCATGCTTCTTCGGTGGATTCAGCCATGCCGGAACGCTCCAGCTGGTGGCAGACCGCTGTGAAGGAATCTGGTGGAATGGACAGGTAGTAAGCCCAGTTGCCGGCGGTGCCGCGGGTTTTGTCGATGCGCTTGAGTGTTGCAGCGAGGTTGTCGAAAGCTGCATCATCATCAAAGTTGCCGCGAACAAATTCCATACCCTCGGCGAGGCGCTCCCAAACATTTTCACGGAATTCCGTACGAGCACCAGCACTTGCGGCATCGCGTACGTATTTTTCAAAGTCTTCTTTGGACCATTCGCGGCGGCCGTAACCTACCAACGAGAATCCTGGGGGCAGCAATCCGCGGTTTGCTAGATCATAAATGGCGGGGAGCAGCTTCTTTCGAGCCAAGTCGCCAGTGACACCGAAGATCACCATGCCGGAAGGGCCAGCGATGCGGGGGAGTCGTTTATCCTGCGGGTCGCGCAGTGGGTTTGTCCAGCTGGAGGGGGTCGTGTTTGTGCTCACGATGGTAGTGTCACGATCCTTTCTTTAATGAAAGATGTGTAACGGCCACATAAGATCGAACTAATTCGATTTCATGTCGCCGTTACTGATGCAGCGTGCTGATTCTACTTCAGGCGAGCTTCCATGGACTCAAGCAGTTCGCTCCAAGAAGCAACGAACTTGTCCACACCCTCGGTCTCCAGGACCTGGAAGACATCTGCCAAGTCAACGCCCAGAGCCTCAAGCTGGGAGAACACAGCGTCAGCTTCTGCCGCGGAGTTGGACAGGGTGTCACCGTGCAGGTTGCCCTGCTCCAGAACCGCGTCGATGGTGCCTTCTGGCATGGTGTTGACGGTGTTTGGACCAGCCAGCTCGGAAACGTAAAGAGTTGCAGCGTACGCAGGGTTCTTCACGCCGGTGGATGCCCACAGTGGGCGCTGAGTGTTGGCACCTTCAGGCAGCTCGGCGGCGTCGAAAAGCTCCTTGTACACAGCGTAAGCGCGCTGAGCGTTGGCAACGCCTGCCTTGCCGCGCAGAGCCAAAGCCTCATCGGATCCGATTGCCTCGAGGCGCTTGTCGATCTCAACGTCGACGCGGGAGACGAAGAAGGAAGCCACAGAGTGGATCTTGGAGACGTCGTGGCCGTTTGCAGCAGCCTGCTTGATGCCCTCGATGAACGCAGCGATGACCTCGCGGTAGCGAGCAACGGAGAAGATCAAGGTGACGTTAACGCTGATGCCCTCAGCCAAAGCGTCGGTGATTGCTGGCAAAGAACCTGGGGTTGCAGGGATCTTGATCATGACGTTTGGACGATCAACCTTTGCCCACAGCTCCTTGGCCTGAGCCAGGGTTGCGTCGCGGTCAGCAGAGATACGTGGGTCAACCTCGATGGACACGCGGCCGTCGTAGCCGTTGGAGGACTCGAAGATGCCGGTGAACAGATCACAAGCATTGCGAACGTCGTCGATGCTCATGGCGTAAACAGCCTGGTCAACAGATGCGCCAGCGGCCTTGAGCTCTGCGATCTGAGCGTCGTAGGAATCGCCCTTGGACATTGCTGCTGCGAAAATAGCTGGGTTGGTGGTGACACCGACTACAGACTTTTCCTCAATAACCTGGCTGAGATTGCCGGAAGTAATGCGCTCGCGGGAGAGGTCGTCGAGCCAAGTGGAAGTGCCGAGCTGTGCAAGATCATCAATGTGAGACATGAAACTAAATTTTCCTTAAAAGAATTGTTCTTGAACTGTGCTCAAGGAGAGCAGGCAAGTAAGGGATGTGCTTAAGACCCTTTGTACCGATTAACAACAACAACCCGGGGCAATAAAATTCCGGAGAATCATATTGCCCCGGGTTGAAGCTAAAAACAGCAGGGCAATTAACCGTTAATGGAGTCCTTGGCCGCTGCCACGACTGCATCGGTGGTGATGCCGAACTTCTCAAACAGGGTCTGGTAATCCGCAGAAGCACCGAAGTGCTCAAGGGAGACAGCACGGCCCTGGGTGCCCAAGAAGCGGTACCAAGGCATTGCGATGCCAGCTTCAACAGACACACGAGCGGTCACAGCTGCAGGCAGAACGGACTCGATGTACTCTGCGTCCTGCTCCTGGAACCAATCCATGCAAGGAACGGAAACAACGCGAGCTGCAACGCCCTCAGCTTCCAGAGCCTTCGCAGCGTTAACTGCAAGCTGAACCTCGGAGCCGGAGCCCATGAGGATCACATCTGGGGTTTCCTTGGAACCCTCAACCAGGACGTAGCCACCGCGGCGAACGCCTTCAGCAGCCTTCTCCTTGGTGCCTTCCAGAACAGGAACGTTCTGGCGGGTCAGTGCAAGACCCTTAGGGCCTTCCTTGTACTCAAGTGCTGCAGCCCAAGCCTGGGCGGTCTCGTTCGCATCTGCAGGACGCAGGACGGACAGACCTGGGATGGCGCGCAGTGCAGCCAAGGTTTCAACAGGCTGGTGGGTTGGGCCATCTTCGCCCAGACCGATGGAGTCGTGGGTCCAGACGTAGTAAGCGTCGGTCTCCATGAGAGCTGCAAGACGAACTGCAGGACGCATGTAGTCGGAGAAGATGAGGAAGGTTCCGCCGTATGGGCGGGTGCCACCGTGGAGGGAAATGCCGTTGAGGATGGATCCCATAGCGTGCTCACGGATACCGAAGTGCAGGTTACGGCCGTAAGGCTCAGCAGACCAGGTCTCGGTGGAGATGGACTCAGGGCCGAAGGAAGGGGAGCCCTTGATCACGGTGTTGTTGGAACCTGCGAGGTCAGCGGAACCGCCCCACAGCTCAGGAAGGGTCTTGCCCAGTGCCTGAAGTGCAGCCTCGGAAGCCTTACGAGTTGCGACGCCCTTCTCATCTGCATCCCATGTTGGGAGCTCGTCAGCGTAGCCCGCTGGAAGCTCACGGGAGTTCAGGCGATCGAACAGAGCCTTGTTCTCAGGGTTGGCAGCTGCCCACTCATCGAACTTGACCTGCCATGCAGCCTTCTTCTGTGCAGCGCGCTCTGCGAGGGAGCGGGTGTGAGCGATAACCTCATCGTCGATCGCGAAGTGAGCCTCAGGATCGAATCCAAGCTCAGTCTTGGTTGCTGCAACCTCAGCTGCGCCAAGAGCAGCACCGTGCACAGCACCGGTGTTCATCATAGTTGGAGCTGGGAAGCCGATGATGGTGCGAACGCGGATGAAGGTAGGTCGCTTGGTGTCCTTCTTAGCCTCAGCCACTGCAGCTTCGATTGCTGCAACGTCCTCGCCAGCCTCAACCTCAATGGTCTGCCAGCCGTAAGCCTTGTAACGAGCAACAACGTCCTCGTTGAAAGCGATCTCAGTGTTGTCTTCGATGGAGATGCGGTTGTCATCCCAGAACACGATGAGGTTGCCCAGCTGCTGGGTGCCAGCGATGGAGGATGCCTCAGAGGTGACACCTTCCTGCAGGTCACCATCAGAAGCAATGACGTAGATGTGGTGGTCGAATGGGGATTCGCCCTCAGCAGCGGTTGGGTCGAATAGGCCACGCTCACGACGAGCAGCCATGGCCATACCAACTGCAGATGCAAGACCCTGGCCAAGAGGGCCAGTGGTGATCTCAACGCCCTTGGTGTGGCGGTACTCAGGGTGTCCTGGGGTCAAGGAATCCCAGGTGCGCAGAGCCTTCAGGTCATCCATCTCAAGGCCGAATCCACCCAAGTAAAGCTGGATGTACTGGGTCAAAGAGGAGTGGCCACAAGAAAGAACGAAGCGGTCACGGCCTGCCCAGTTGGTGTCCTGTGGATCTACGTTCATAACCCGCTGGTACAAGGTGTATGCAAGGGGAGCCAGGCTCATTGCGGTGCCTGGGTGGCCGGAGCCACAGTTTTCTACAGCGTCTGCAGCGAGGACACGAACAGTGTCTACAGCCTTGGTGTCCACATCGGACCAATCAGAGGGGTAATTGCGTACAGTGAGCGCCTGAAGTTCAGGTGACAGCGTCAAGGTGGTCAATCCTTCCTGGGTTAAACCGGGACCAAAGTTTTGGTTCGTTTTCGTTAGATCCGATGATCAGATCTACGACTTAGGTTAATTGGTTCAAATTTGGCAAAGGTGATCTACCCCGAAAGTAGTCTTTGCTTAATCTGACCCGTCAACACCTCTAACCATAGTGATGTTGAACCCATTTTATAACCAACTGTGGTTCAAATGTGTCAAAGGTGTGATCAATCTTAAGTCTGGGAGCTGTGACGTGGGCTTTTGTAGGTGAAAATTCTCGAAAAACCGAAAGGAAAAGAAAAATGTTCGGCAAGCAATACGGTGCAACGTCAAAAAACCTCACAAAGCGTCACGAACGGAACGAATCGGACCCCTTCAAACTCTCGAGCTACGAGGGCCTGAAATCGTCCGCTGTGAACCGTCCGCCAATCAAGCGTCTACACCCATCTATTTCCGATTACTCAAATAGTGTGAATAGGCGATAGCATGGCAAGGTCTGGTTCCGCGCGAGTTTTGCGCAGTGATTTGGCACAATCTTTAACGGAATCGTCACAGGCAGTTTTTATGAAGTGGAAATAAAAGTCTGAAGCTTTTTAAAGGTTGGCGTCCACCTGGGTCAGCACACCTTCAAATGGTTTGAAAACATTAAAAAGATTGATTCGGGAACTTTTAATTAACTTCATCCGACTAATTTGCCGTGTGTCTTAGAAAATGTCTTGAGTAAACACTCTGACGCTTCTGTCAGAGTCTGGGCCTTCAACGCAAGGTGCACACTCACCGCAGGGATATTTAAATAATAAGGACTCACAACTTAAATATATGAGTGATTTGAAAATGCAACGTTCTGGAGGAGAACCCTTGGACACGATCAAGGCCTATATTGCGCTAACGAAGCCCAGGGTTATTGAACTCCTCCTTGTCGCCACAATCCCCACAATGCTTCAGGCTGAACGCGGTGAGAACAACATTGTGCTCATCTTGCTGACTGTGTTCGGTGGCTGGATGGGTGCGGCCGCCGCCAACACCTTCAACATGGTGGCAGACTCCGATATTGATCAGCGCATGGGACGCACTAGGGCTCGCCCTTTGGTGCGCCACACCGTGAGTAATCGCGACGCCTCCATTTTTGCGTGGGTCCTGACAGTGGCCAGCTTCTTGTGGCTGTGGCTGCTGTGCGATTCGATGCTCGCCGGCATCTTCGTGTTGATCACGATTTTCTTCTACATTTTTGTCTACACCAAGTGGCTGAAGCGCCGCACGCACATGAATATCGTGTGGGGCGGAGCCGCAGGTTGTATGCCAGTGCTCGTCGGCTGGGCAGTGATCGTTGATCAGTTTGAGCCAGGCGTTCCACAGCAGTGGTGGCAGGCAATTGTCCTGTTCATGGTGATTTTCTTCTGGACCCCACCTCACACCTGGGCTCTGGCCATGAAGTACCGCGAAGACTACAAGGCGGCTGGCGTCCCAATGCTTCCTGTCGTGCGCACCCCAGTCCAGGTCACCGCACAAATCGTGTGGTACTCCGTGGCAACTGTGCTGACCACCTTCTTGCTCATCCCAGCAACTGGTTGGATCTACGCAGCGATCGCCGTCATTTCCGGCGTCACCTTCTTGTTCATGGCCATCAAGCTGCACCTCGGCATCAAAAACGGTGGCAAGGTCAAGCCTCTGAAGCTGTTTATTTTGTCCAACAACTACTTGGCAGTCCTCTTCGTGGCATTGTCCGTCGACGCGGTCCTCGGCCTTGAGACCATCGGCGAGATGCTCGGCTGGACCACCACCTTCTTCTAAAAGCTTGCTTTTCGACGAAAAGATCCTGGCTAACCTCACCGCGAGGCTAACCAGGATCTTTTTATGCGTGTTTAGTCCTTCGGGATTTCCAAGACCAAAGAACCGCTCGTGCTACGCGCCTGAAGGTCGCGGTGGGCGATGTAGGCGTCGGCAAGCGAATATGTGCCAGTAACGCGAACCCGCAAGGTGCCTTCGACGATGGCCTGCGTGACCGCCTGTGCACGCTTGGCAAATTCGCCCTCCTCAGACGTCCACGCGCCAATGCTTGGGCGGGTCAAGAAGATCGAACCGTGAGTGTTCAACAGCTGCGGATCAAAAGGCTCCACAGGACCCGACGCCGCACCAAACAAACACACAGTGCCGCGCGGACGAACAGCCTCTAAGGACTCATTGAACGTGGACTGGCCGACACCGTCATACACCACATCAACTCCGCGACCCCCGTTGTGCCGACGAACCTGCTCCGCCAAATTATCGGAATAACGAAACACCTCATAAGCACCGGCATCCAAAGCAAGCTCAGCTTTTTCATCCGTGGACACCACGCTGTACACGCGCACTCCCTTGGCCGCCGCCATCTGCGTAGCCAACAATCCAACACCACCCGCGCCAGCAGTGATGAGGCAAGAATCGCCCTCTTCAAGCTCATACACACCATTGGTTAGATAATGCGCAGTGATTCCCTGCATCAACATCGACGCAGCCACTTCCGAACTCACGCCCTCGGGAACCGCCACCAAGCGATCCCGCGGCACACACACCTGCTGAGCATACGAACCCATGGCATCACACCACGCCACCTTGGTACCCGCCGCAATCAACCCCTGCGGATCCTCCAACACCCGACCAGTGCCTTCAAAACCTGGGATAAACGGCAGGCGAGCGTGATATTCACCCTGGCGATAGTAAGTATCAATAAAGTTGACGCCAGCCATATCAACTTCAACTAAAACCTGATCATCAGTGGGCTTTGGGGCGTCAGTGTCGGTGAACTCCAACACCTCTGGTCCGCCGGTGCGGGAAACTAAGATTGCCTTCATGGTTCCCACACTAACCATGACTGAAAGACAAGGTTGGGAAATTGACCAAATTGTGCCCTTTTGAGGGGAGTCAGAGTGCAGACCAAACCAGGTGACCAGTTTGGGCTTGCCATTGAGGTTTTCGGCTGGAGGTTTTCGGTCACCTAGTTTGGTCGAATTCGGCTAGATTGCGGGAAAGCCATTACACGGCCGTTTAAGCGGTTGGGATCGCAGAATGAGTAATTGGTGTGGGCTAGTGGGTGGGAGGCTCTTAAACGCGATTCTGAGAGGGCATTTTCTGACCGTCCGAGGGTAGCTTTCCGAGGAAACCAAACGAGAGTGCCCACGGATCGCGAAATCGAGTTTCGTGGGCAGCTGTGACCGGTTTCGAGGTTGATAAACCAAACCAGCGTGCCCACGGATCCTGAAATGGCCAACCGTGGGCACGCTGGTTTGGTCTGGTCCTCCTCAAGGCTCCGAAACAGCGAATCCTTCCTTTTGCATAGCCCGCAATCGGCGACCGTGCATGCGTTTGAGTGTCGGAATCTTGGAATCAACAAAATCATGGACCGTGGCAGTCACCGGAGGAGCGTTTTGATCACCGGTTGCGCGAGTAACTCGGCCGATTTGCTGAATCACCAGCCCCTTGAAGGACACCGGCGCTGCCAAAAACAGCGTGTTGAGGCTGGGGATGTCAAGGCCTTCGCCGGCGACTTTATTCATCGCGACCAGTACAAACGGATCCTGCTTTTCACTCAATGAGGCAAGTTGCGCACGAAGGTGAACTCGCTCCTCTTGGGTTTGGCGGCCATGCATCACTAAGACAGTGTGATCGCCAGATTCGGTAATACTGCTGGTCAGTGCTTCAAGGGCTGCAATTCGGTTGACCAAAACTAGACATCGGTCGCCAGCTTCAAGCGCTTTGTGCACTTCGGCAGTGATTTGCGCATTTCGGGCAGAATCGACCGCGAGCTCATTGTAGAGATCCTGGATTTCGGTGGTTTCCTCAGAGTCGAAAGAGGTTTCGTGGATGTGAATCAAGCGCTGTTCATTGTCTGTTGCCACTTCCATGCGGTGGCGCACAGGACCGCACTGCATGGTGATGATTTCATCCATGTGGTCTGAACGAAACGGCGTGGCGGTTAGACCCAGCCAGTAGGGGGCCTTGACCTGGTTCAATGCGGCTTCGGCGCCTGGGGCTGCGATGTTGTGGCACTCGTCGACGATGATTTGGCCGTATTGTTCCAAAATTTTCGGATCGGAATCTTTACGGCTCAAGGATTGGACGGTGATGAGATCGATAATTCCGGTGGTTTTGCGTCGGCCCGCGCCGATCTGTCCGATGGAGTCTGCGTCGATGCTCAGGTATTGCGCGAGACGATCCCGCCATTGGGAAATCAATTCTGCACGGTTGACTATCACTGCGGTGGGGATTTTTCTGTTCGCGATGAGTGCACAGGCCATCACTGTTTTTCCAGCGCCCGGCGGTGCTACCAATACGCCGGTGCGTTGGCCTTTGAGCGAGTCGATTCCCTCTTGTTGCATGGATCGCAATTCGCCCTCGAAAGACGCGTCGATGGTTTTCCGAGTTTGCCGAGGCCAGATGACGCTGACTTTGTACCCGGCGAGGGTGAGGATCCGGAGGGTGTCGTCGACAAGCCCGCGTGGGAGCAGCAAGCGCTGCTCGGCCTGGGCGAAGCGGATGACGATGCGCGGCACGCCGAAGGTCGAAAATCTTTGCGCTTGTCGACGATAAAACTCAGGGTTTGGGATTACCGCCCGGTGTTTAATCTCCGCGATGACGGCCGCGGGTAACCTTTCGGTGGGGACGCTCAGCTCGTTGGTGATGGTGAGTTTGATGGTTTCGCCGTTGGCTTTAACCTGTTTGAGTTCGGCGCGGGTGGGGCGTTTGATGTGTTCGGGTTCGGGGCCAAATTTTTCCTGCGTGGTGGCAAGGATCTGCTCGATTTTTTCGGTGGCTAGTGGCGTGATGGCCGCGAGCGCTGCGAAAGGATCTTCGAAGGGAACCCACGTTTCCGAATCGGCGAAGACGGCGGTGTTGCGGGCTCGACAGTCGCCGTTGAGGGGCAGCGCGATCAAATTTCCCAGCCGTGCGCTTCCGTTTGCGCGCGTTGCGATGGTGTCTTGAGCAGGGAAGAAGCGATCATAAGAAGACATATCCATGTCAGGGCGGGAGTTCATGGCTTGGCGGAGCATGGCAAAACCTAGGCGCCGAGCCAGCATCGCGGAGATTGGGGTATCGAAAAATATCCACACGGGGGCGCCGTCGTCGGATCGAGAAATTTCAGCCAACGCATCGATTCCGTGGTCGGTGCAGGCTGACACGAAAGCGGCCGCATCTTGCTTCCAGGTGCCATCGTCGAAATCGCAGGCGAGAAGTTTGCACGTGTCGATGGGGACCATCACATAGAGACCGATATGGTCGCCGCCCCGGCGCAGATGCGCATTGACGGTGTCAACGGTGAAGGGGAGATAGTCCTTCGGTGTGGTGTCTTTTGAGTAAAAACCCTGGCGAGTAGCCGGCGACCATCCACTTTTGCCCGTTTTTCTGCTGGTCCAGCGCCGCGCATACACATCGTGGCGACCACTAAACCTCTCCATGAACAAAGCGATCTTCGCCTCCGGACCCGACGATGCATTGACTCCGGTCGCTTCGGTGGCGATGACTGTATCAACTTTCACAGGTTCCGGTTCCGGAAGCACTAGGCGTTCCTGGCGGATCTCCTGACGAATCGCGGCGATCTCCCGTTCCAGTTCAGAAAGCCGTCGCTCAAGCTGATCGAGTCTTTGTTCGGACATAGCTCTAAGTCTAGGTCAGGGCTATTCTGGACTGTTCGAAGCATGAAAAGCATGGAAAAAGACCCAACCAAGAATCCTTGATTGGGCCTTTTACCGATACAGTTGCGTGTTATTTAACAGGCTGCTTTGATTTCTTCTCAAAGGGGTTCGTAATGATCTCGTTCTTAATATCGCCATCAACAGAACCAGTAACGGTGGCTTTACCGCCGACGCGTATACGACCCTGCGCCCACAGAAGGGAAGTGAAGGCAACAACGACAGAAGACATTGCGATGTGGAATGGGATGCTCCAGCGTGGCACACCCATGCGGTACTGCAAGATGCCGATACCTGCCTGAATCAGAATGAACAGAATCAGCATGAGGCCAAGCTGCTTGTTGTGCTTGGTGGTTTTTGCCTTGTACAGACCGGCGACCACGATGAGGGTGAAGAAGAGGTAGATGTACATGCTGTAGCCGTGGATGTGGGCCATCAAGTCGATGCTGACATCGAGGCGATCATCCATGGTGATTGATGCATCGCCAGAGTGAACGCCAGCGCCGGTGGTCATGGTGCCGGTGATCAGTACTACGGAGAGCGCTACTGCACCAATGACAGCTACATTGCGGATCCACGTGGGGAATGTGGTGGTAATCTCGCCGTCATCGGGCTCGCCGATGCGGGTGTACAAAATCGCGGCCATGAAAACAAGGATCATGGATGGCAGGAAGTGCAAAGCAACGGCGTACCAGTGCAAATCAACCAGCACGGTGATGCCACCGATGACAGCCTGCAAGATGATGCCCAAACCCTGGATGAAGGAATGGACCAGGATCTCGCGGCGGCGTTTTGCGCCAAGAACTGCAATGAACAACGCAAGCGCTGCGGCAGCAAGCACGAAAGTGAGCATGCGGTTACCAAATTCCACTGCCTGGTGGATCCATGGTGCTGCGCCTGCGACTGGGACTAGTGAACCTTCGTGGCATAGTGGCCAGGTATCACAACCGAGGCCGGAGCCTGTGACACGGACGATAGAGCCCGTAACGGTGATGCCTCCCTGGAAAATCAACAGTAGGAGCGCGAGAATGCGCTGCACTTTGATGGTCGGTGCCCAGAAAGTAATGGGCTTCAACTCAACTGGATTATTTGAGGGAGCAACTGAAGTAGACACGTCGCTGATCCTAGCAGGTCATGGCTAGTTTTATACAATTGTTCCCGGTATGGAAGTGGTGGTATTTGCCACTGAAACTCCCGGGAACTTTTAAGGATATTTTCCGACTAAGGGTATATCTAGCGGCTCGCAGAGAAGTTAAATAGCTTGTTTGCGGCCACGCCGGTGATAATTAGCCAGCCCACCAAAATTCCTAGCTGGAGCCACGGAAGTTCGCCGTTGAATGCGTCAACCATACCTTGGGACAGCGCAACGGATGGGATGATGGACAGCACTCCTTCAGCGTTGACGGAAGGGGAAAAGACCGCCCATGCTGCAAGGCCGGACAGTACAATCCAAATCAAGTTAGCCAGTGCCAATACCAATTCGGAGGACAACGTTCCGCCCATCAGCATGCCGAGCGCGGTGAAGCTGGAAACACCCACAAATAGGGTCACGATGCCAAAGAGCACACCACCGACAGGTGCGGACCAGCCCAACAGCAGTGCAGTCACACCGAGAAAGATGATCTGCACAATGGTGACTGCAATGACTGCGATGACTTTGCCAAAAATAATCGTCCAGGCGGGAACACCGCTGGCGCCGGTGCGCTTGAGGGCACCATAGCGGCGGTCAAAAGCTAGGCTGATGGCTTGACCTGTAAAACCAGCGCTCATGGCTGCTGTGGCCAGCGCGAAGGGGAAAGTCTTGTCGAGGGAGTTCTCACCAGGGATGAAATCAAAATTCGCTAGTGCGATGAGCGCGACCAAGGGAATGATGATGCTGAGCAGTTGCTGTTCGCCGTGGCGAAGAAACAGCAGGGATTCCATCTTGCCCTGAGCAGCCAACATTTTTGCCGGGGTGGCTCGTTTGGGAGCAGGGGTGAACGTTCCAGCTGGGAATCGAGAAGAACCGCGGAGCGCAGAGTTTTCAAAAGGTTTAGACATGGTGTGCGTTAACTCCTCAGTTCTTTTCCGGTGATGTCCAGGAAGACATCTTCCAATGAGCGGTGTCCCGTATCCAAAGAGCGAATCATGACGTTTTGGCGGGCGACAGCCTGGACGATGTGCGCCAAGGAATCCGGGGTGGCTTGTTGCGTCCGAAGTGAATAATGCAGTGGCCGGTTGGCTCGTGCTTTCACATCACCGATGTTTAAGCTGCTGAGATCATCCACCAAGCGATCAAGATCAAGCGGGCTCGTGGTCTCTACGGAGACATTAATTTCAAGATGATCGCGTTGCGCAGTGAGTTCATCAGGTGTGCCACTGGCAAGGATTTGACCGTTGGCAACGATGATCACGTGGTCAGCTAGTGCTTCGGCCTCATCCATCAGGTGGGTGGTGAGCACGATGGTGACGCCGTCGCGGCGGAGATCGTTGACAAGCTCCCACACCATGTTGCGTGATTGCGCATCCATGCCAGCGGTGGGTTCGTCGAGGAAGATAATCTCAGGGCGACCAATTAATGCTAAGGCCAAAGAAAGGCGTTGCTGTTGGCCACCTGACAGACGTCGGTAGGTGGTTTTGCGTTGTTCACGCAGTCCTACAAGATCAAGCAGCCATTCAGGATCGTGTGGGTTGTCGTTGTAGGACGCCGCAAGCTTGAGCATTTCAAACACGCGGATTCCGCTGTAGGAACCGCCACCTTGAAGCATGATGCCGATGCGTCGGCGCACCTGGTCTGGTTCTGTGGCTGGATCGATGCCCAAGACTCGGATGCTGCCAGAGGTGGGGGCGGTAAAACCTTCGCACATTTCAATGGTGGTGGTTTTGCCTGCGCCATTAGGTCCCAGGAGGGCCAAAACTTGACCGCGGGGGACTTCGAAGGAGATTCCGGCTACTGCTTCCTTGGTGCCAAATCTTTTTACCACGTTGTTCACCACGATTGCTGGATCGTTTGGTGGGACGGGGTTTATGGCATCAAGTGCGCCTTCTGCGGCTCCAAAATTAGAGCTAGAGGCCGAAAAATCAGTAGTCACAGTTGATCAGTGTAAACCAAAGGTTGGATTCCGCCTCAAACTCCACCATCCAACTAATAGGAGAATGCTGAATCCGAGCGCTGCGCCGAAGTAGATGGAAAAGACAGTTCCGACTGGAAGTGCAAGCCCGCGAGGCAGCACAAAGAAACTGAAGGCAGTGGAGTAGGCAATCACTCCGAGCTGGAAGAACAGTCTATTTGCCCAGGAAGCTAGCGGCACGATAGCCCACAGCATGTACCACGGATGCACCACGGGGAAGAGGATAACGAGGACGAAAGTCGCCACGCCCAGTCCGCCCACAGCGTGAATGTGACCTCTATATGTGGCAAACAACATACGAACCATGAAGGCGGCAGCTACCGCGATTCCGGCTGCACGGGTCACAACGAGCATGGCTGCGGTGTGGTCGCCTAGCCCCAAATTCATTCCGATGAATCCAGAAATAACGCCAATGTTGGTGGTCATAGACATCCAGCTTCGGATCGTCGCAGCGCCACCTTGACCTGTGATCCACCCCAAACTGATTCCGGTAATCACACTGAGAACAACCACGGTGATCACCAGGGCTGCTACTTGAACGAGGCCTGCAACGCCGATCGCAACGACGTGTCGATGTCCACGTGCATGAAACGCCCTGGCCAAGGCCATGCCCACAAAACCGAGCCCAATAAAGCCGGTCACCTTGACCAGGCCTGCGCAAGAAATCAATACGCCACTCAGTGCAATATATGTCCACGCAGGCCCCCACAGCCCTGTTTGAATCCGGTCGGTGCCACGCAGTCCGAGTTCCAGGCCAACAAGTAAAAATCCCAGCAGGATGGATTCGTTGTGAATACCGCCGATCAGGTGCAGAATCAGCAGCGGATTAAGTACGCCCAGGTAAAAGGACGCTTCTTCAGATACCCGACAGCGCCTGGCCAGCATGGTGATCGCCCAGCCTGCAGCCACAACGCCCAGCAGCGACGCAATACGGTGCGCCAGCACGCCTCCAACGATGCTGTCATTAGTAATAACGCTTATCGACGCCGCGATGCTCAGCGCAACAGGGCCGTAGGGCGAGGGCGACTGGGCCCAAATAAAGGGCACGGACCGTGCCAGATGATTATCGGGCCCCAATAGTTCAAGCGGTCCACCGGCGTAGGCATCCATTCCCTGCGCGGTCACAGAGCCTTGTGCCAGATAAGAATAAATGTCTTGAGTAAACAGTGGGGCGGTGAGCATGATGGGCGCTACCCAGGCGCCAAATGTGCGGCGCAGCATGGACAAACTCACGCTGGCTGTTCTGTTTCCGCTGCGTTTAAAAGGAATACCCACCAGCGGTGCCATTAACACCCACGCCAGCACCAAAAATCCCACGCCGATGAGCACGATCATGGAAGAGGTCTGCAGCATTCGGCTCATGAAGTTTCCGCCAGGGAAATCCACATACGGATTATTCACCACCGGAAGTGCACCCGCGCCCAGCGCACCAAACGCGATCATTAACGCACCCATGGTGCCGATCAGGCGCAGCCATGCAAATCGGCGAATCTTTTCAGGCTCAAGCCCTGAGGCGTCGGTATCGCGGTCGTTGATGGAGCTCGCGCCGGTCGCGACGTCGAAAAGCGTTGCCCCTAAAGGGCTCTGCTCGTCTTCCACGTGGAGGGTCGCTGATCTGGAACCAGCGGTGCCGATGCGCGGCAAAGTGTCGAGAAATTGGCGTAGGGGACGAGGTGCCCGAGGAAACCATTTTCTGTTTTCAGGGGCGTTCGAATTGGGTTGAATCTGCTCGTCCTTCGTCACTCGCATCATTCTACGCAAGGGAGCGGAGAACATTTACCTCGCATCAGAGTCTGGTGGTGACCCGAAGGGGGATAGTGTGAGCTAAATCTCAAATTATATTCATTTTCGGTAATTGGAATGAAGTTTTAAAACACACCACCTGTGGCCAGCATAAATAAGGTTACCTTTGGTTGGCTTAGGGTTCGCTTAGTTTTTATTTATTGATGATTTTTCTACGTCTATTTGCGCTGGTAGGGGGGAAGGGATTGGACACGGGAATGGAATTAGGGAACACTTGTGTTGTCTAAAGGTGAAAGCTAAATCAAGCAGGAGGTGACACCAGTGGGAGATGTTGTAAAAGGCAACGACGCGCACACCGGAGACGGTGATACGCGCCGAAAAATTCTTCTCATCCTGTTGGAACGTGCACCGGTGATCGCTTCAGATATTGCTGAACAGCTTCAGCTTTCAACTGTGGGAGTGCGCAGGCACCTAGACAACTTGGTTGAAGAAAATCTGGCGGAGGCGGCAAATCCGCGCCAGAACCCATATGAGCCCAAAATGCGCGGTAGGCCAGCAAAAACTTATCGGCTTACTGATAAAGGTCGCTCAATCTTCGGCCACGAATATGATTCCCTTGCTGCGGCAGCTCTAGCCACTCTTCGAGAGGTCGGCGGAGATGATGCAGTAAGGCAATTTGCTAGAAAGCGGATCGAAACAATTGTTGAGGGTATTACCCCAGCAGATGTCACAGATCAATCAATCGAAGATACAGCCAAATCTTTAGTTGAAGCTTTTAGTCGGCATGGTTATGCAGCAACTGTCGATGCCACTCGAAACGGGTTGCAACTCTGCCAGCATCACTGTCCAATATCTACAGTCGCCACGGAATTTCCGGAACTGTGTGAGGCAGAGCATCAAGCAGTCTCAGAACTTTTGGGGCAGCACACGCAACCATTGGCAACAATCGCGGACGGCCACGGCATCTGCACAACAAATATTCCATTGACACCCATCAAACACTCCTGATGAAAGGAGCGGATCATGACTTCGGCAACGACGAACCCAGGGGTTAACGAGCCCTTGACCGATGACCAGATCATTGAATCCATCGGTCCGTACAACTATGGTTGGCACGACTCCGACGACGCTGGTGCATCCGCACAGCGTGGTCTCAGCGAGGATGTCGTACGCGACATCTCTGCGAAGAAGAGCGAGCCAGAATGGATGCTTCAGCAGCGCCTCAAGGCCCTGAGCATTTTTGATAAGAAGCCAGTTCCAACCTGGGGTGCAGACCTTTCAGGCATTGACTTCGACAACATTAAATACTTCGTCCGCTCCACTGAGAAGCAGGCACAGTCCTGGGAGGATCTCCCAGAAGACATCAAGAATACCTACGACAAGCTGGGTATTCCTGAGGCCGAGAAGCAGCGCCTCGTTGCAGGTGTTGCAGCTCAGTACGAGTCTGAGGTTGTCTACCACCAGATCCGCGAGGACCTGGAGGAAAAGGGAGTTATCTTCCTTGACACCGATACCGCACTGAAAGAGCACCCTGAGATCTTCCAGGAGTACTTCGGCACCGTCATTCCAGCAGGCGACAACAAGTTCTCCGCACTGAACTCCGCTGTCTGGTCCGGTGGATCTTTCATCTACGTGCCAAAGGGTGTCCACGTGGACATTCCTCTGCAGGCTTACTTCCGCATCAACACCGAGAACATGGGTCAGTTCGAACGCACCCTGATCATCGTTGATGAGGATGCCTACGTTCACTACGTTGAGGGCTGTACCGCACCTATTTACAAGTCCGACTCCCTGCACTCCGCAGTCGTTGAGATCATCGTGAAGAAGGGTGGACGCTGCCGCTACACCACCATTCAGAACTGGTCCAACAACGTCTACAACCTGGTGACCAAGCGCACCAAGGTTGAAGAGGGCGGCACCATGGAATGGGTCGATGGCAACATCGGCTCCAAGGTCACCATGAAGTACCCAGCTGTCTGGATGACTGGCCCACACGCAAAGGGCGAAGTTCTCTCCGTCGCTTTCGCAGGTGAGGGACAGTTCCAGGACACCGGCGCCAAGATGACCCACATGGCTCCTTACACTTCCTCCAACATCGTGTCCAAGTCTGTGGCACGTGGCGGTGGACGTGCGGCTTACCGTGGTCTGGTTCAGATCAACGCAAACGCTCACCACTCAACCTCCAACGTTGAGTGTGACGCACTGCTGGTCGATGACATCTCCCGTTCTGACACCTACCCATACAACGACATCCGTAACGATCACGTGTCACTCGGCCACGAGGCAACTGTTTCCCAGGTTTCTGAAGAGCAGCTGTTCTACCTCATGAGCCGCGGACTTGCGGAAGAAGAAGCAATGGCAATGATCGTTCGTGGCTTCGTTGAGCCAATCGCTAAGGAACTCCCAATGGAGTACGCCCTTGAGCTCAACCGACTGATCGAACTGCAGATGGAAGGATCGGTGGGCTAAGCCCAATGACTGAAGTAGCAACCGTAAAGGCCGCAACCCCGCACAACACCAAGGGCGACCTCTTCTCCTCATTTAATGTTGAGGACTTTGAGATCCCACGCGGACGCGACGAAGAATGGCG
This sequence comes from Corynebacterium glutamicum ATCC 13032, assembly GCF_000011325.1. Taxonomy (NCBI): domain Bacteria; kingdom Bacillati; phylum Actinomycetota; class Actinomycetes; order Mycobacteriales; family Corynebacteriaceae; genus Corynebacterium; species Corynebacterium glutamicum. The sequence goes on along the minus strand of NC_003450.3, from coordinate 1,651,308 downwards.
TTTCATTTCCCTACGCCGTCTTCGCGGACTCCACAACGGCGAGTTCGCACCTGCAACCACCTCTGACGTCACCGTCGAGATCCCTGCAGATGCAGAAGGCGCAAGCCACGAAGTTGTCGCAAAGGACGATGCTCGACTGGGTCGCGCAGGCGCACCAGTAGACCGCGTCGCAGCTCAGGCCTGGACCTCCAAGGAACAGGGCAATGTTGTCACCTTTGCCAAAAACTCCCACAACCCAACCCCAGTAACCATCACGGTTACTGGCAAGGGTGAAGGCGTTACCTCTTTCGGCGCAATCTCCATCGAGGTTGAAGCGGGCGCAGACGCTATCGTCGCACTGCAGTACGTCGGATCCGGCACCCACGCTGACAACGTCGAATTCATCGTTGGCGACAACGCACGCCTGACCGTCATCACGGACACCCACTGGAACGCTGACGCAGTTCACCTGAGCAACCAGCTTGCACAGCTGGGACGCGACGCAACTCTACGCCACACCGTGGCAACCTTCGGTGGAGAAGTAGTCCGCATCGTCCCACGCGTGCGTTTCACCGCACCAGGTGGCGACGCAGAAATGCTCGGCGTCTACTTCGCAGATGATGGACAGTACTTCGAGCAGCGCCTGCTGGTTGACCACGCTGTACCAAACTGTCGCTCCAACGTCTTGTACAAGGGCGCACTTCAGGGTGACAAGAACTCTGACAAGCCAGATGCCCGTACCTGCTGGGTTGGCGATGTGCTCATCCGCTCAAACGCCCACGGCACTGACACCTACGAAGCTAACCGCTCACTCGTCCTCACCGAGGGTGCACGCGCAGACGCTATTCCAAACCTCGAGATTGAAACCGGCCAGATCGTTGGCGCAGGACACGCAGCAACCGTCGGTCGTTTCGACGACGAGCACGTGTTCTACCTCCAGGCCCGTGGTATTCCTGCAGAGGAAGCACGCCGCCTCATCGTCCGCGGTTTCTTCAACGAAGTGATCAACAAGGTCCCAGTTGAATCCATCCGCGGGGAATTGGACAACCGAGTCAGCTCGGAACTCGCAGTTCTTGGCATGTAATTAAGCCAAAGTAACTAAGCCAAGTGGCTAAGCACAGTTACTTGGCCAAGCTGGGCGGCAGAAAAACCGGCCCAGCTAATACTTCAGTTTAAAATTCGCTTCAACCCTGAAAGATTGTGACAGATGAGCACTCTTGAAATCCGTAACCTGCACGCACAGGTCCTGCCGTCCGATGAGTCCGCTGAGCCTAAGGAAATCCTCAAGGGCGTCAACCTCACCATCAACTCTGGTGAGATCCACGCCATCATGGGCCCTAACGGTTCCGGCAAGTCCACTCTTGCTTACACCCTTGGTGGACACCCACGCTACGAGGTAACCGCAGGCGAGGTCCTCCTCGACGGCGAGAACATCCTGGAGATGGAAGTTGATGAGCGTGCACGCGCTGGTCTCTTCCTGGCCATGCAGTATCCAACTGAAATCCCTGGCGTTTCCGTTGCTAACTTCCTGCGTTCCGCAGCGACCGCAATCCGCGGCGAGGCTCCTAAGCTTCGCGAGTGGGTTAAGGAAGTCCGCACCGCTCAGGAAGCTCTGGCAATTGACCCTGAGTTCTCCAACCGCTCAGTCAACGAAGGTTTCTCCGGTGGCGAGAAGAAGCGCCACGAGGTTCTGCAGCTTGATCTGCTGAAGCCAAAGTTCGCGATCATGGATGAGACCGACTCCGGCCTTGACGTGGATGCACTGCGCATTGTTTCCGAGGGCATCAACTCCTACAAGCAGGAGACCGAAGGTGGCATCTTGATGATCACCCACTACAAGCGCATCCTCAACTACGTTAAGCCTGACTTCATTCACGTTTTCGCGAATGGCCAGATTGTGACCACCGGTGGCGCTGAGCTTGCTGACAAGCTCGAGGCTGACGGCTACGACCAGTTCATCAAGTAACATGTCCGATTTCCTCAATGCAGATGGATCCCTCAATGTGGATAAGGTGCGGGAAGAATTCCCAATCCTGAAGCGCACTGTTAGGGATGGGAAACCGCTTGCTTACCTGGACTCAGGTGCGACATCGCAGCGACCCGAGCGGGTGTGGCGTGCAGAGGAGCACTTTGTGCTGCACACCAACGCCCCCGTGCACCGCGGTGCCTACCAACTGGCTGAGGAAGCAACGGATGCTTATGAAGGTGCCCGCGAGAAGATCGCTGCCTTTGTTGGTGCCGAGCAGCATGAAATTGCGTTCACTAAGAATGCAACTGAAGCACTCAATCTTGTTGCGTACACCTTGGGTGATGACCGTTCCGGTAAGTATCGTGTCCAGGCCGGGGATACCGTGGTCATCACGGAGCTAGAGCACCACGCAAACTTGGTGCCATGGCAGGAGCTGTGCCGTCGAACCGGTGCGACATTGAAGTGGTACAAGGTGACTGAAGATGGTCGCATTGATCTCGATTCACTCGAGCTTGATGAAACTGTCAAGGTCGTTGCCTTCACTCACCAGTCCAATGTGACCGGTGCTGTGGCTGATGTTCCAGAGTTGGTTCGTCGTGCCAAGGCTGTCGGCGCTCTCACGGTGCTTGATGCGTGCCAGTCTGTTCCTCATATGCCAGTGAATTTCCACGAGCTGGATGTAGATTTCTCTGCATTCTCTGGCCATAAGATGCTGGGACCTGCAGGCGTGGGCGTTGTGTATGCAAAGTCCCCAATCTTGGATGAACTGCCACCATTTTTGACTGGTGGTTCCATGATTGAAGTTGTCACCATGGAGGGTTCCACCTACGCTGCCGCACCTCAACGTTTTGAGGCCGGCACGCAGATGACCAGCCAGGTTGTGGGCTTGGGTGCTGCCGTGGACATGCTGAATGAAATCGGTATGGAAGCAATCGCAGCGCATGAGCACGCATTGACTGCTTACGCGTTGGAAAAGCTCACGGCAATTAAGGGACTAACCATTGCTGGTCCTTTGACTGCAGAGCAGCGCGGCGGTGCAATCAGCTTCGGTGTCGAGGGCATTCACCCACACGATCTAGGCCAAGTGCTTGACGATCAGGGCGTGAATATCCGCGTCGGCCACCACTGCGCGTGGCCCGTGCACCGCAGCATGAACGTACAATCGACAGCAAGAGCATCTTTCTATCTCTATAACACCTTCGAAGAAATCGACCGCCTCGCGGCAGCGATCGAGAAGGCCAAGCAATTCTTTGGAGTTGAGTAATGAACCTTGAGCAGATGTACCAGGAGGTGATCCTGGACCACTACAAAAACCCACAGCACAAGGGCCTTCGGGATCCTTTCGATGCTGAGGTTCACCACGTCAACCCTTCTTGTGGCGACGAATTGACTCTGCGCGTGAAGCTGTCTGAGGACGGCTCCACCGTGGAGGACGTCTCCTACGAAGCAGTTGGTTGCTCAATCAGCCAGGCCTCCACGTCCGTTATGGCCGAGGAGATCGTGGGCCAACCCGTCGACAAGGCGCTGGAAAAGCTCACAGAATTTGAGAAGATGATCGTTTCCCGCGGTCAGTTTGTTGGCGATGAAGATCTCATCGGAGATGGCGTTGCTTTCTCCGGAGTCGCCAAGTACCCGGCACGCGTGAAGTGCGCGCTGCTTGGGTGGAAGGCTTTCCAGGCGGCAACCGCTGACGCTGTTGCGCACGCACATTAGCCCGCTGTATTAATTGGAGGAAACCATGAGCGAGCACACCGAGAACACGACAGAGGTTGAAGACCAGAACGCTTCCACCTTTGAAGCACAAAGCTCTGAGCGCCCAGAGCAGTCCGAGGCAGACCTGGCTAAGGCCAGCGATGTTGAGGAGTACATGCGCGACGTTATTGACCCTGAACTGGGCATTAACGTTGTTGACCTGGGCCTTGTCTACGATATTTACATCATCAACGGCAACGAAGCTCACATCGATATGACTCTGACTTCACCAGCTTGCCCGCTGACTGACGTCATCGAAGATCAGGCACGCACCGCAATCGTCGGCAACGGCATTGCAGAGAAGATGTCCCTGAACTGGGTATGGATGCCACCTTGGGGTCCACACATGATTACCGAAGAGGGCCGCGCTCAGCTGCAGGCCCTAGGATTCGCGGTTTAAAAGGCTGCTTATCGACGCCACCCCGTGCCACACAGGTTTCCTGTGCGACACGGGGTTGTTGCATATTTGGCGTCAGTCAGACATGCATCCAACGAGGAAAGAAAGATTGGCGGGGTGGATAGGATTATTGGAGACGCGGTCTTCAAAGAACCCAGGCGCCTCATCCCAGTAGTTCTCATCAGATACCGCGATATATCTCAACTGGGCGTCACAAAAATCGTATCGCTCTCCAAAACTTAAGTTTCTAGAGGCAGACGGCGCGAGACTTTGACCAGTGGTGTAAGAACGCTCGGCCGTCACTGCTGGAGTCACAAAGGCAATGACAACGATAGCTACAGCTACCCACCCGCAACCACTTTTCCTCTTCCGCCTGTCTAGAGGCGGTGGGGAAGTATCCTCCGAAGGTTGCGCCTCCACAATGTCCTGGTGGACCGGCGTCAGAGCCTGTTGAACTCCGCGTGCAGGGGAAACGGAATATTCACTTACCTGAGTGGAAGAAATGCCGTATCTTTCTAAGACCCCAAACACCTCCCGTTTATCAGGGGGAGTTTCAAAACGCGTCACGATACTTCCGCGCTGAAACTCGTTGAGCGAGTATCGGATGATGTAATCCATTCCTGCTGTGGAGTCTGAACTAGATTCCTGGCCTTTGGAGGTCATACCCTCACCCTAGTTATGCGAGAAGTTTCCCGCACAAGCGTGTGGTTTTTCGAAATTTAAAAGCTTTGTGATTCACACGACAATGTGTCATGAGTTTTGTAGGTGCTGTTGCAACTTGGGGCGGGAGCCAAGAAGGCTCCGTTTTTATTGTGTGATCAACGCTATGTGCCTGTGTTGTCAGGCCGTCTCGAATACCCGGCTAACAATCACTGCATCCGGATTCGGGTGACCATAGGCAAACATCGTGCCCTGCCCCTTCCGCAATGAGTGCATCGCCTCCATCCCTTTCAACGTCCGGTAGGCAGACGTTCGGTTTTTGAATGCGCCTTTCGGCCCCAGGATCCGCTTTAACCGACCATGGTCGCCTTCAATGACGTTGTTGAGGTATTTCACCCGACGATGCTCGACCGTCGATGGACAGACGCCTTCCGCCTTCAGCTCAGAGATTGCCCTGGCGAGTGAGGGGGCCTTGTCGGTGCTGATCACCCGCGGATAGCCTGCCGATTTATTCGACCGCAGCGTCTTCGCCAGGAAACGCTTCGCCGCCGCGACGTTTCTCTTCGGGGAGAGGTAGAAGTCCAGGGTCTGGCTACCGGCGGTGATTGCCCGATAGAGGTAGCACCACTTTCCCCCGACCCGGATATAGGTCTCATCCACCCGCCAGGACCTGGCCTGCCAGTCAGGAACTTGCCGATACCACCGGGTCTTCTTATCCAGCTCAGGAGCATATTTCTGGACCCAGCGGTAGATCGTGGTGTGATCGACCGGCACTCCCCGCTCGGTCATCATCTCTTCGAGGTCGCGATAGCTCACGCCGTAGCGGCAGTACCACCGCACCGCCCACAGGATGATTTCACGAGGGAACTGCCGACCGGAGAAGATGCCCATGGACCTGATTATTCCACGCCGGTCTTCCTACTGCCCCAACTTTGCAACAGCACCGTTTTGTAGGATAAGAAAATCCCGCACACAACCCGTCCTGGTGGGTGAAGTGGGGGAGGCATGTCTATGCCCCCAATTAGACATCTGACATCATGCTTCCAATCTGGATGGGTCTTCCATTCAAGAAAGCAGGTGCTTTGTCTCGGCGTAAAGCAGTATTCTCAGCGCTTGGTGCAGCCGCACTCATCGGCGCAGCACTACCCACCATCCCAACGGCCCAAGCTCAAACACCCACGGGCTACGGATTCGATGCAACAGCAAGCATCAGCGAAGAACCAGAGTTTTCAACACAACAACTCGCTGACGGCGGAACTCTCGGATTTGATTGCTACCGCATCCCATCGCTTGGCGTCGCACCCAACGGCAACGTCCTCGCATCGTGGGATGGTCGCCCAAACAACTGTTCAGATGCTCCACAACCCAACTCCATCGTGGGCAAGGTATCGACCGACAACGGAGCAACCTGGGGCGAACAGCACGACATTTCCGCAGGTATCACCGCCGAACCCAAAACTGGCTATTCCGATCCCAGCATCGTTGTGGACTGGGAGAGGGGCGATGTCTTTAACTTCCACGTGAAGTCATTCGATGCAGGATACTTCACCTCCCAACCAGGCACGGACCCGGATGATCGCAACGTTGCCCATGTTGCCTACGCCAAATCATCAGATAACGGCTCAACCTGGGTTGCAGACACCGTCATTACTGATCAAGTGGTTGCTGATGACACCTGGGACAGCCGATTTGCCACATCCGGAAACGGCATCCAACTGCAATACGGCGCGTACAAGGGACGATTGGTCCAGCCATCGGTAACTCGCATGACCAATGGTCGAGTCGCAGCAGTTGCCATGCTGAGTGATGATCACGGCGCAACGTGGTACCCCAGTGCTCCTTGGGGAAACTCCATGGATGAAAACAAAATCGTGGAACTCAGCGATGGAACCCTGATGAACAACAGTCGTTCATCAGGAGCCGATACTTACCGCAAGGTGTCTTATTCCACCGACGGCGGCGTCACTTGGACCGAGCCAACTCTTGATACCCAGCTGCCGGATCCTCGCAACAATGCTTCCCTGATTCGAGTATTCCCGACAGCACCTGAGGGAAGTGCGCAGGCAAAGGTTCTGCTGTTCTCCAACACTGCCACCACGAGTGGCCGCACCAATGGCACCGTCCGCATGTCGTGTGATGATGGTCAGACCTGGCCGGTGTCTAAGGTGTTTGAACCAGGAGCAATCCAATATACCTCGATGGCAACGCTTCCCAACGGTGACATCGGCATGCTGTGAGAAAACAGTGGCTCAAATATCGACATCTTCTACTCACAGTTCAACCTGTCGTGGCTGGAGGCCGGCTGCATTGGTGTCGACGCCGATGAAACGTCCGTGACTGCAGGTGAAACCACCACTATGAATGTCACGTTGACCAATCCTTTCGACAACGCAATTTTTGACCGAGCAGTCTCCCTTGAACGTCCCGAAGGATGGCAAGCTGAGGATGTTCGTGTGTCGATCCCATCTGGAGAATCTGTCACAATCCCAGTCCAGGTCACAGCACCGCTGGTAGCCGACAACGGTGAACTTCCAGTGGAGGTGTCCATTCTTGATGGAGCAGACCGCTACACGGGTCGTCTCAATCTCACTGTTCAGGGTGGGCAAGAACCTGCACCAACTTCAGTGAAGGTGAGCATTCCAAATCTCAAGGACACTTATGTAGCAGGGGAGAAGATCAGCATTAACTTTGCGGTCAACAACCCGTTTGACGTTACGGTTAATTCGGTGCCAAGCCTGGGGGAAGGCGAGAACTGGATGCCTGCAAACCTACGCGGATTTGATCCAGAGCAGGGTACTCCCAACTGTCGTTACAAGAATTTAGGCGCGAATAAGAGCTATGACTGCACCACAACTACCTATGAAGTCAGCGATTTGGATGTAGAACGCGGATACGTGGATATTCCAACGGTATGGACGTTTACTAACTCCGCAGGCGAAACGGTATGGTCCAAAAACGTTGATGTGCCTCGAGTTGAACTCAATGGAACACAGGATGCTGTCACTGATGCAATCGTAACGGTTGATCCCATCAACCCAGTTCATTCCAACGGCCAGAGCCAAACTGTTGAGGTCCAGGCTAATGTCACCTCAGAGGGAGATCTGCCAGCTGGATCTAAGGTGGCCTTTTATCTAGATTCATCGCCCATTGATACCGCAGCTGTTGATGCGGAAGGGCATGCCAGCATCTCGATTGATGTGGACAACATCGCAAGCGAGCAGCCTGAACGCACATTTGAGGTTCGCGCCCGACTCGTCGTTCCAGAAGATGCACCACGATCAATCGCGCGTGATGCCTTGGCACGTTTTACAGTCCTGTCTGAACAAGTGCAGCAGAACTCCTTGGTGATCATGAATCATCCAGATGTGTTTTCTGATGGACAAACAAAGACTATTGTCATCGCAGCGAAGGCGACAGCACACGATGGATCGCCGGTGGCTATCGGTACTCTCATTGCATTTCGCGTCAACGGTATTGAGCGGGACGTGGTTCCAACTAACGCGCAAGGAACAGCAAAGCTTCAGCTAGACCTCAAGCCAGTAAATACTGAAGACGAGGAATATGAAGTAACAGTTGAAGCCGAGCTGGATGAATTGACTGCTCAGACCACGTTCAAAGTACTTGCTGGTGAGGAAGAGGAACCCACCAGCACCGAAGAACAACCGTCAGAAACTGAGCAGCCTTCTGAACCTGAAGAGGAATCGACTGGTGTTGCTGGAAGCTCTAACGGTGGCAGTTTTGTCGCGCTTTTAGCGCTGCTGGCAGCGCTTGGTGGCATCGTCGGTGCAGTCCTCGGATTGCTTAAGTTGTAGGTGGCTGGGGGCGTCGAAAAGCAGCTTTATTGACCTGGCAACTTCAATTGATAGACTGTTAGGTTGTGATTGTCACCAATGATTTAGAGGTGCGCGTTGGCGCACGTACCCTTCTCGATGCCCCAGGTCAGCTCCTTCGGGTGCAGCCAGGCGACCGTATTGGTCTGGTTGGTAGAAATGGTGCGGGCAAAACCACCACCATGCGAATCCTCTCGGGCGAAACCAAGCCCTACGGAGGATCCGTAACCACATCTGGTGAAATCGGTTACCTGCCCCAGGACTCCCGCGAAGGCAACATCGAACAAACCGCCCGCGACCGAGTCCTCTCCGCCCGTGGTCTTGACCAGCTGCGATCCTCCATGGAACGCCAGCAGGAGATCATGGAAACCGCGACCGACCCCGGCAAGCTCGACGCCGCGATCCGCAAGTACTCCAGGCTCGAGGAACAATTCCAGTCGCTCGGCGGCTACGAAGCTGACGCCGAAGCAGCCCAGATCTGCGACAACCTCGGCCTCGAGGCACGCATCCTCGACCAGCAGCTTAAAACCCTGTCCGGCGGCCAGCGCCGCCGCGTCGAGTTGGCGCAGATCCTCTTCGCCGCCACCAACGGCTCCGGCAAATCAAAAACCACATTGCTTCTCGACGAGCCCACCAACCACTTGGACGCAGACTCGATCACCTGGCTCCGTGACTTCCTGGCGAAGCACGAAGGTGGACTGATCATGATTTCGCACGACGTCGAACTGCTTGGCGCCGTATGTAACAAGATTTGGTACCTCGACGCAGTACGCAGCGAAGCCGATGTCTACAACATGGGCTTTAGCAAATACGTCGATGCACGTGCACTCGATGAAGCACGCCGACGCCGTGAGCGCGCAAACGCCGAAAAGAAGGCCGGAGCCCTCAAGGACCAGGCTGCACGCCTCGGCGCGAAAGCAACCAAGGCTGCCGCAGCTAAGCAGATGATCGCCCGTGCGGAACGAATGATCGACAACCTCGACGAAATCCGCGTAGCTGACCGCGCCGCCAACATCGTTTTCCCAGAACCAGCACCCTGTGGAAAAACCCCACTCAACGCCAAGGGCCTGACCAAGATGTACGGCTCCCTCGAAGTCTTCGCCGGCGTCGACCTAGCCATCGACAAAGGCTCCCGCGTAGTCGTCCTCGGATTCAACGGTGCAGGTAAAACCACCCTGCTCAAACTCCTCGCCGGTGTGGAACGCACCGACGGCGAAGGCGGCATCGTCACCGGATACGGCCTCAAAATCGGCTACTTCGCCCAGGAACACGACACCATCGACCCCGACAAATCCGTCTGGCAAAACACCATCGAAGCCTGCGCCGACGCCGACCAACAAAGCCTCCGCAGCCTCCTCGGATCCTTCATGTTCTCCGGCGAACAACTCGACCAACCAGCAGGAACACTCTCCGGCGGTGAAAAAACCCGCCTCGCACTGGCCACCCTCGTGTCCTCCCGCGCAAACGTCCTGCTTCTCGACGAGCCCACCAACAACCTTGACCCGATCTCCCGCGAACAGGTCCTCGACGCACTGCGCACCTACACCGGCGCAGTCGTCCTGGTTACCCACGACCCGGGTGCAGTCAAGGCCCTTGAGCCAGAACGCGTCATCGTGCTTCCTGATGGCACCGAGGATCTTTGGAATGATCAGTACATGGAAATCGTGGAATTGGCGTAGGTTCTAAGGCTGTTTATGCTGGTCAAGACTGTTTCGTTTTAAACTCCTGCACTTAGCCGCCCGCAAGTTGCCCGCATGAATTTCATCATGCGGGCTATTTCAGCTGCTGGCTGATTGTTGAGGCCAGGGAAGAAGGGGACATAAGTGTCCAAGGTTGTCGATACCGTCGTATGCCCCAAATCTCTCTGAACCTGCTTCACCGAGACACCCGCTGAGATCAACCTCGACGCATACAGGTGGCGGAAACTGTGGAACGTCACGCACTCACGAAGGCGCGTCACTGTCTTCCTTAATTCACCGTCGGCAGAAGCAATTCGGTATGGAGCACCGCGAGCGGTTTCAAAGATCCCGCCCTGAATGGACGCCGCAACTCTGTGGTCAAGCACCGTGATGAGGTCATCGGCAATAGGGATAGTTCGCACAGATGTTGCAGTTTCGGGTGGCGTCCTTTCTCCGGCGGCCTGCAACTCGTTCATCGGAGATGAAGTGTGCATCACCCGTTTGTTATGTGGACCCTACTTTTACAGTGCTTCAGTATCGGTAATGTCAAACCGTTTGACCTGATGCAGATTGGCAGTTTTGAGATATTTGACTGGATTATCTTGGGCGTTGAGGTATTCTCCGCGATGGGTACTTCGGGTTTCTTCCTGGAGGAAGGTGGCTGCTTCTTTTTGAATCGAACGGTTCTGGATAGTTGTCTACCTCCGGGGTCTCGCAAGCATGCTTTGCACAATACTTTTCAACCATTTTTCGTAATTTTCCTGGGACTGTCGACGATTGTCGATACACTTTTCATGTGTCTAGGGAACTTATTTTTTGGATACTCTTTCCCCCTCTCCACCCATGGTCGCCAAACTGTTGGGTGGGGAGGGGATCTTTATGCCTTATAGGTTGTCGATCGCGTATTGTGCCTGCTCTGGGGTAAACCCTTCACCGTGTTCACTAGTAAGTTGCCTGTAAATGCGGTCTACTGACATTGCTTGGCGCTCCTGGTAATTTCTTGCTTTTACTAGGGCGTTAGCGTTCCAGTCTGCGTTCACATTTTCGATTGCGTATTGGGCAGCTTCTTCAGTGAAGCCCTCTCCAACATCACTGGTTAATTGGCGATAGAGTCGTGCCTGAGACATGTGTTGCCGGTTTGCATACCTGTCTGCCTTAGTCAGGGCGTTTTGCCATTCAATTGGAACTTTATCTGCTTCAGATTCCTCTGCTCCGATATCGTCTAGGAGAGTATGAACGTCTCCTGGGGGAGGTCGACCCAACCATCGCTGCCATACACTTTTTCAAGGTTTTTGCAATCTTGTACTGCCTCATCTTTTTCGCGTTCTCCAAACGCTGTAGACAGACGATGTTCAGCGGATGCACTTGGATTCTCAGCGGTATTCATAGAAAAGCTGTAATAGCCATAATTAGGGCTGCCACAGGCACCAACGCTGCCTTCTTCGAGGACAAAGGCACATCCCGCATTGATTTGATTTATTGATTTGCCAATATCGTCTAATGATTCCCACTCATCCGGTCACATAGGCTGAGCGATCATGGAACTCGACTTAGTGGATTGGGTGGTCTCTGTTTCCGTAGACATCGTTTCACCACTAGTGCTGCAAGCAGTGAGAGTGGCAGCAGTCAGAATCATGAGCGCAAACGGATGCAGAGGTTTAAGGGATATATAATTCATATAAGAACTCCGAGTATCAGGTCAGGGGGCTGGTATGTAGGACACGTTAGATTTTTGAGAATGTCGGGTGTGTTCCCCATACATGAGCCATGTGGAGTCGCAGAGACTCTACCTTCATCTTCGCTGATTGAAGTCTGTGAATACTTTAATCCGCTCGAATCTTGCAACGGGTGCCCCCGTGAGGCTTCCTACCAGGTCACAACGGCAAAAGAATCAGTGATGGTGCCGTTCTTTGTGTACACAGTGCAGAAGTATGCAGCGTCTTTCAATACTTCAGGGGATATTTCAAATCGGAAGGATCCGCTATCTGTGTAGATCTCAGCGGAATCTGGCTCACCTAGGTCGACTGGAGTTGGGAAATCGTAATTTCCTGATACGGGAAGCTCTGCGTGGATTGACTTGGTTTACAGGAGCCAACCTTACGAGCTTGTTAAGGAGTTCTTCTTTTCTATTGGGTTCAAAAGATCTGATAATTGAAGAGACTGTAACTCCACTTGTCGGAGCTGGCGAATCAACCTCGGAATCGGTTGCTGAGCAGCTAGTTGCAAAGATAAATGTAGTCCCAACGACAGAGATAAGGCGTTTCATTTGATTCATCAGGACTGCTGTCTACAGCTCTAGGGAAATTAGTCAGAATGTCCGGAATATTTGTGACGCTTGCATGCTTGAGTGGTCAACCACCCTGGGAAGAAATCCAACGATGTAAATGGCGTTATGAAAATTGTGGCGCTAGCTTCGGTTCTAAGGATGGTTCCACAGATCAAGGCTGTTTTATCCAGTATTGATCTGTGGTGGCAATGGAAAACCTTCAGAATTCTCGCATTTGACTATCCCGCCTTTGATAGTGATTTGCCGCCATCAGGCTTGATCTTTTGGTGCCCAGGTGTTTTGCTGCATCAGCGATATTTGATGAGAATATCTATTTTGATCTACCGAATGGTGGGTTAAGTTTTCGGCGAGTCCAAAAGTGATGACCAAGTACGATCAATCCGATAAGTGGGAAGATCGGACCAATTCCTGGAATAAAGTTCAGCAACATGACGAGAAGGGTGACTATCGCCATGAGCGCCCACCACAAAGGCCAAGAAGTCCTGCCGTCTTTATAAAGCTTGTCGGTCGGCTCTCCGAAAGTTCGGAGAATTGCATCACATTGCCCCACCGTTGCAAAGTCAATTCTTGGAGATTTTTGATTCGAAAAATGCTTGCCAATTAACCCGCGGGTTACTCCTCTTTGGAATGGCGTAGCTCTTGGAGTTCCGTCCGGTTGAAGCAATGAATCCCAATCAATAAATCGATCACTAGGCTGAGGCGCAGGTGTCTGCGCTACAAACGGTGTGAGTGATTTACTAGGTTGCGATGGCCCGCGATACGCTGCGAAAGGTGATGAAGAAGACTTTTGCGACTTAGGAGCACGTTGATTCTGCTCGCCGGGCCACCTGTTGGGGACTTGATAATTAAACGGATTTGACTGGTATTCAACCAACCTGGGCAATGGGGAAGAGCTTTTAGGTTCTAAGTCTTCTTCGGAAAGCTCATGTGCACGAGCTCCATATAGAGTTACTTCAGCAGCTAGTGATGACCCCTTGATGAGCGCACGACATAGTGTACTAAGTCCTAGGTCATCGAAATGTCGCACTACGGGTGCGAATTTTTCTGAACTGGCCTTTGTAAGCTCTCCGATCCGTTGATTATCGAGCCGAACTTCAATGCCATCCCATTCTTTTCTCACGCCTGCGTTAATGATGTGTAGCGATACGAGAATCTGACCTTGTCCAGATGGAGGCACGAATTCTGAGAGCACGTCCATGTGATCAGATTCCTTGGTGACTTGGATTGCTGTTCCATAAGGGAGGAGGGTAAACCCGTCATGGGGAGGATCATTAAGAGGAACAAGGAAATCTGGATCGGGGAGCTTAACAGATACCCAAAAATCTCGTTCATTCTTATAGTTTGTATTCGTCCAAATCCGAGCAGAGACTCGAGCATCGTAGCCACTAGCTGCAACTCGTCGCACTTGTTGGAATTTTTCAGTCATATCCGAGGCAATATGTCCTATTACGAGATCATTCCAGCGGACTGAAATGGCATGGCCTCGAGTGCTATGCGGATTATCTGGTTCTGGAACAAGAGTTACGTCTACAAAGAACTCTTCGTTGTCTTTTGCCCCAGAATTTCTAAATAAAGTATTTAGCGTGTCAGGGTAGAAGTAAGTTCCTTTGATCTCAACGTAGGAGCCCTTGCTGAAAGACCCTAATTCATAAGTAGGAATGGATGCGGTAAACATTGGACTTTACTTTCAATTGGTGGGTATGAAGTCGTGATGGCTGGCGTGACAAAATAATGAAATTAGACGAGAACCAAAAATCAGAGCAAATATCATTGAATTTGGTCTGTCGATTTTTTAGTGATGTAGCTACAACATCAAACAGCTCCTAGTCCTCGACTACTCAAAAGCGTAATCGTGGAACGTTGATCTCTTTACAGGCCAAAATTAGTCTAATGGACGGTGAAGTATCATTTATGATAGTTGGGGGAATTTATAAGGATTTGTGATGATTGCCTCTAAAACCATCGCCGTATATTGGGCTGGTAAACCCTCATAGATCTCACTTGAATATGGCACCCTTGAAAAGTGAAAACATCCCCTTTGAGCTACCCCGAGTCCCTGCACGGTACATCCGAAGACCTTTTAATCGGAAACGCTAAAGCATCAAAAGGTTGGCAGATCACTGATCGCAAACTAGTGCTTGGTTACGGGGAAGAGTGCTTTCAAAATGCCGTCCAACAGTTGTTCTCTTGGGAGGCTCATCAACACGCGGGGATCACAGTGACTGAATCCGACTCAATCGTGGAGCTCAAGTTCTGGAGTATTCGCTCGTATTGCAGAGTCCTCAAGTCCCATCAAGGATCGCGCCGGGCTATCCTTATTTACGGCACGCTCGAGAAGCATGTGGAGCGTGGGGAAGAGGCTTTTGAAATCACGATGGCTGACAATGACCAGGTCACTGCTCATATTGTGGCGTTCTCAAAGCCTGCGAAGTGGTGGGCGAAGCTGGCTAATCCTGTGGTGAGGTTGGTGCAGCTGAGGATCACCGACAAGTATCTTGAGGGGCTGAAACCTTAAGACGCTTTAAGGCGCCTGATGAATTTCTCGGTTTCAACGACCGCAAAGACAACAACACCAAACACCAGTGGCATGACCCAATCTCTAAGCGTCAGTGCGGCGGTGTCGAAGGTGCTTTGCATGAACGGCAGGTAGACAAAGGCCAGTTGCAGGATCAGCATGAGTGCGATGCACAGCCAGGAAATCGGGTTGGTGGTGAAGAGTTCTTTTCGCAGCGCGGATACTTCGAAGTATCGGGAGCTTAAAAGGTAGAACACTTGGCTGACTGCAAGGGTGGTGACCGCGATGGTGCGGGCGGTGTCGATGTCGATTCCTGCGTCGCGGGCGCCAAGGAAAGCCCAGAACGTTGCTCCGCCGAGCAGCAGGGAGACATAGACGATGCGAAGCACGGAGGGGGCGTCGATAAGCCCGCTCTTGGGGTTTCTGGGTTTTCTGTTCATGATGCCGGGCTCGGCCGGCTCGAAGGACAGCGCCAGGGACAGTGTGATGGCGGTGATGAGGTTGATCCACAGCACTTGAAGTGCGGTGATGGGCAGTTCCCAGCCGAGCAGCATCGCGATGAAAATGACGAGGCCTTGGGCGCCGTTGGTGGGGAGCATGAAGACGACGGCTTTGCGCAGGTTGTCGTAGATGGTGCGACCCATTTCTACGGCGCCGGCGATTGTGGCGAAATTGTCGTCGGCAAGCACGATGTCGGCCGCGTCTTTGGTGGCTTCGGTGCCCTTAATGCCCATGGCGACGCCGACGTCGGCTTGTTTTAGCGCTGGCGCATCGTTGACGCCGTCGCCGGTCATGGACGCGACTTCGCCGTTAGCTTGCAGTGCGCGCACGACGCGCAGCTTGTGCTCGGGGCTGGTGCGCACAAAAAGATCAGCATTATCGACGAGTCCCTGCAGCTCCTCATCCGTAGCCGCAGTAATTTCCGCACCGGTGAGCACGTTCTGGCCGCGGATTCCCACTTCGCGGGCGATTGCGCGGGCCGTGGAGGAGTGATCGCCGGTGATCATGCGGACGCGAACGCCTGCCGATTGCACCACTTTCATGGCTTCGATGACTTCTTCGCGTGGCGGATCCATGATGCCGTAGAGCCCGAGGAAGGTGAGTTCGCCCTGGTCAACATCTTCTGGAGTAATTGTTGACGTGCTGTGGGGAAGCTCTTTATATGCCGCAGCCAGCACGCGGAGGCCTTGGGACGCGAGGTCCTCGATGAGCTGTTCCCAATACGGCCGGTCAAGTGGTTCACCGTTGCGCTGCTGTGCACTTCTATCCAATAAACGATCGGGAGCGCCCTTGACCAGCATGGTGTTTGCTCCATCGATGGTGTGAAGCGTCGCCATGTATTTGTATGCGGAATCGAAGGGGACTTCGGCTGTTCGGGTCAAGATTTCAGCGTTGGTTTTCATTGCAAAGGCACGAATACCGCCGTCGGTGGGTTCGCCGGAAAGCCTCCACATGCCGTCTTCTTGGTAAATTTCGGCGTCGTTGACGTTCGCTGCGACCAACGCCATGGCGTAGAGATCTGGGAAATCCTGCTTGGATACTTGCTCGCCGTCTTTTAAGCGGATTTCCCCGAGAGGTTCGTAGCCTGCTCCACTGACGTCATAAAGACTCGTACCGGTGGCGATTGCGCGGACTGTCATCTCATTGCGGGTGAGTGTGCCGGTTTTATCCGTGCAGATGGTGGTGACAGAGCCAAGTGTTTCCACGGAATTCAACCGGCGCGTAATCGCATTTCGAGCTGCCATCTTTTGCACACCCAATGCCAGCGTGATGGCGATAACCGCAGGTAGACCCTCCGGAATGGCAGCCACCGCAAAGCCGATGGCGGAAAGAATGAGCTCTTCCAAAGGTGTGTGGTGGACTAGACCGGCAACCACCAGCATGAGGATCGCTAGGAATACACACACGATTGCTAACGCCGATGAGAACTTTTTCATCGACCGAGTCAATGGGGTATCCACGGAGTCGACGTCGGCAAGCATGGTGGTGATGTGCCCGATTTCTGTGCCTGCACCGGTGGCGGTGACCACGCCGGTGCCGCTGCCTGTGAGCACCAGCGTTCCTGAAAACGCCATGGATGTGCGGTCGCCGATTCCGGCGTCGGCCTCAACTGGATCAGTACCTTTGACCACTGCTTCCGCCTCGCCGGTGAGCGCGGATTCCTCAATGTGCAGATTGGTGGCGGCGAGCATGCGCAGGTCAGCGGGCACTTTATCGCCGGCGGATAGTTTCACAACGTCACCGACCACCAGCTCTGCCGCATCAATTTTGTGGAAGACCCCATCGCGCAACGCCGCGGATTCCGGGGAGAGCATGTTGCGGATCGATGCCAACGCATCCGCAGCTTTGCCCTCTTGGATGAACCCAACCATCATGTTGATGATGACAACGGCGCCGATCACGATGGTGTCTGTCCAATGCCCAAGAAACGCCGTGAGTACCGCGGCGGCAATGAGAACGTAGATCATTGGATCGTTGACCTGGCGGAATAGCCGTTGCCAGACTGTTTCAGGTGGAGTTTGAGGAAGCTCGTTTGGCCCGTTTGCTTCCAAACGCTGTGTTGCCTCCGCGGAGGTCAATCCGGTGTCCTGGACCCCGAGATTTTCTAACACCTCATCAGAGGAAAGCGCGTGGGCGGGTTTTGATGTGACGGCAGCGGGGAGAGGGGACGACACCTAAAACAGACCTTTCACATGATTGGCCGCGTGCCCGCCCAGATCACGTCAAGACATCAATTAAAGACCTGGACGAGGGACCATTCCGCGGCGAAAGCCCTCCACCTTCAACGCGGAGGAGATGCTTCAACTTTTATAAGTCCATGATACGCCTCAGCAGATCTGCTCACCCCACGATGAGGTGAACAGCTCTTTAACCTTTGAATTTGGAAAATGGCAGGTAAAGGCCCCGGATCTCCTAGTTTCTAAACCCGTGAACGGGTGCTGGAATGAAGCCGCCGCGGTGAATAAACTCACTATTTCCCACGGTATTTACTGGAATGACCGGCGCGTAACCCAGCAAGCCACCGAAATCTACCTCATCGCCAGGGACAGTTCCTGGAACAGGAATAACACGCACAGCTGTAGTCTTATGATTCATCACACCGATGGCTGCTTCGTCCGCGATCATGCCCGAAATAGTTTCCGCCGGGGTGTCGCCAGGGATCGCAATCATATCCAAACCAACTGAGCAGATCGCGGTCATCGCTTCGAGCTTGTCAATAGAAATTGCTCCTGTGCGAACCGCATCGATCATGCCTTTATCTTCAGAAACTGGAATGAAGGATCCGGACAAGCCGCCGACACGTGAGCAGGCCATCATGCCACCCTTTTTCACCGCGTCGTTGAGCAGTGCGAGTGCCGCGGTGGTGCCATGTGTGCCCACCTGGTCAAGACCCATGACCTCAAGGATATTTGCCACGGAATCGCCCACTTCAGCAGTGGGAGCGAGCGAAAGATCAACGATGCCGAAAGGAACTCCTAGGCGTTCTGAGGCCATCGCACCAACCAGTTGTCCAGTACGAGTGATCTTGAAGGCCGCTTTCTTGATCTCTTCTGCGACTTGATCAAGGGTGGCACCTTGAAGATTGCCCAGCGCGCGACTAACCACGCCTGGTCCTGAGACACCAACGCTGACCACACAATCCGGCTCCTCAATGCCGTGGAAAGCGCCAGCCATGAATGGATTATCGCCCACAGAATTGGCAAAGACCACTAGCTTTGCACATGCGATGGCGGAGCGATCTTTGGTCAATTCAGCTGCTTGCTTGACCACCTTGCCCATCTCATTGACTGCGTTCATGTTGATACCCGCGCGAGACGACGCCACATTGACGGATCCACACACCACATCGGTTGTGCTCAATGCCTCGGGAATGGAGCGGATCAGCCGAATATCGGAGGTGGTTCCACCTTTTTCAACCAGTGCTGAATACCCGCCGATGAAGTTCACTCCGACATCTTTTGCTGCCTTATCTAAGGCTCGAGCAACGTCAACGGGATCGCCACTGCAACCAGCAGTCACCAGGGCAATTGGAGTCACCGAGATGCGCTTATTCACAATGGGAATGCCCAATTCACGCTCAATGCCTTCACAAACCTCAACCAGACGTGCAGCCTGTGACGTCACGCGATCATAAACAGCCGTCGCGGTCTCTTCCATCGAGCCACGCGCGCATTCCAACAGGCTGATTCCCATGGTCACGGTGCGAATATCAAGACGATACTTCTCAATCATCTCGATGGTGTCCAGAATTCCCCTCGAGGAACGGTCAGTAAAACCTAGCGATGCAGAAAAATCATCCATGTGCACCCCCTAGATCTCATTAACCGCGTTGAACAAGGCTTCAGACTGGATACGAATAACCAAGCCCTGTTCCTTTTCCACTGGCTTCATGCGTTCCTGAACTGTGGCGATATCCAAGACCGATTCATCGAAACCAACGTGCAAGATCATGGTGAACCATTGATCCATGATGGTTTGGGAAACGTTGTGAATATTGACATCTAGCTCAGCCAACGCGGTGGAAACTGCGGCGATAATTCCGGTGTGGTCCTGCCCTGTGACAGTCATGATTGCAAACATGGGTTCATGCTACAACGAGCGGTGGACACGACACTTTGGGTCTATCATTTGGGGTATGCCAACTCTATTTAATCGCTCGTCCAAGACATATAAATCATTGCACGCTGATTGGTTGGATTTGCCCACTGAACTGCGTTTTCCAGTCATTGCTGTCGCGGTCGCAGAATTTGCCACCAAAGTGTCCGTGTGGGTGTCGCTGAGTCGGCGCGCACCTGAAAAAGTCCGCGGCCCCAAATGGGTATGGGCGCTTTTGACCATCGTCAATGGTGTTGGCCCCGCTGCCTACTGGGCTTTCGGCAGGAAAAACTAAGAGTTGTTAGGGTGGCGCTCATGACTAATAAAACACGAGCTCTACTCATTGGTGGCCACGGCAAGGTGGCCCTCCTAGCAACCCCCATGCTTATCGACGCCTCGGTGCAGGTCACTTCCATGTACCGCAATCCGGACCACAGGTCCGAAATTGAGGCGCTGGGCGCCACAACTTTAGAGCGTGACGTCACCACACTCAGCGTGGAGGATTGGGCAGATCTGCTCAAGGACTTCGACGTAGTGGTGTGGAGCGCCGGAAACGGTGGCAAGAACGGCGCGGATGCAACTTATGCCATTGATCGTGATGCCGCGATCGCATCCATTGATGGTGCAGCTAGCCTAGGGGAGAAGGCACCTCGCTACATCATGGTGAGCTACATTGGATCCTCCACGCACACCATTGATCCTTCAGCATCCTTCTACCCATATGCAGAATCCAAAAAGGCCGCTGATGAGCACCTAAGCTCCACCAACCTGGATTACCTTATCCTCGCACCAGCAGCCTTAACTCTGGATGAAGTCAATGGCGTTGAGGTGATCGCCGATACCAACGAAGCAGCCGCAGGCCGCACCACATCAAGAGTCCTCGTTGCGGAAGTTATCACCGAGTTCGTGGTTCGCGACTTCCCACAAACCCGTGTGCTGCCTTTCGTGGATGGCGAATCACCAGTCTCCTCGATTAGTTAAGCTCTGGGAGTTGGTGCTCAGCACCATCAGCAACACGAATTCCTTCGCAGACCTCCACGAAGTTGCGGAGCACCCTGTTGGCATAAATGGAGTCAACAGAGGGTAGCTCTGCAATGATGCGGTCATAATCTTCTGGGGAGAAGTAGCCGTAGTTGGAGTAAAAATCCATGCGGTTTTTCATGCCTACGGCATCCATATCCGCATGGAATTGAACTGACCAGGTGTTCTTGTTGGCGCGCAGCATCTGGATGGGGCAGGTTGGTCCCGTTGCCAACACCACGTGTCCAGGGGCGGGCGCTACGGAGTTTTCCGTGTGACCAGTAAAGGACGTAAAGCTATCCGGTAGGTCTTGAGTGAGTACGTCTCGTTTGCCGGCGTCAGTTAGCAACACTGTGGTGGCGCCGGAATCTTCGGGGTGTGTGCGACCAATCTGTCCGCCAGAGAAGAAGGTCAAAAAGGTATTGCCGTAGCAGACAAAGATTGTTGGCAGTGGGTGATTGATCAGCAAGGACAATTCGCGGTGGACGTGGCGTTGCCAATCGCTGTACTCAAAGTTGGTGGCATTCAGTGGGCTTCCGCCCACAATCACGCCGTCGAAACCTTCCAGACTGCCAATTCGAGAAGTGGTGGTATCCAACATTCGGGAGGTCAGTTCTTGAGGCTTAAGACCGGTGGCCTGCAAAAAGTCACGTCGCTCAGCTGCGGCGACTGCTTCTCCCTGACGGGGCTGAATTAAAAGAACTGAAACCATACCGCTTAGTCTAGTTCTTGTAGTCTGAAAGTGTGAATCAGGGGTCGTTTAGTCGCGTTTACGGACAGTTCCCTCGACCAGATCCAATACTTCGGACAGTCCTTCTGTGGATGCGCCGGTAGCAAGACGGGAGATGAAACCGTCGAGAACAGTCTCTAAGAAGGTGTGCAGCACTTCGATCGGGACGTCAGTGCGCATTTGTCCCTTATCCACGTTGCGGGACAAACGCACGCGGACAGCTTCGTCTAGAACACTTTGGTGATCAATCCATTTTGCGCGGAATACCGGGTCGGTGCGCAGCTGCTTGGAGATCTCCAGGCGTACTGACATCCAGTCATATCGTTCAGGATCTTCCAGCATTCCTCGCATCACTTCAACGAGGCCATTTTCAGACACCACCTCCGCCATGCGGGCTGCATCTTCCCGCGCGAGGGCTAGGAACAGGTTTTCTTTGTCACCGAAGTGATGAAAGATCGCTCCGCGTGATTTACCTGTTGCTTCTTCCAGTCGGCGTACGGTTGCGCCTTCATAGCCGTGCTCAGCGAAGCACCGTCGGGCACCTTCGAGGATTTCTTGACGGCTATTTGTTGGTTTGTCGCCTGCCGCTACGGACACAATGTACTCCTATGGAAAATAGCGGTGAAAACACGCATGGAAGAGGATGGGTTTGAAAAATTTGGCGTATTAGAAAGGACCCCACCACATTGGCCATGAAAGGTTATTCATGGCCAATTAGTTGATGGGGCCCTTCGCTACCTACGTTTTTTGATGTGGAGGAAACTCCACATCAAAAGTCTTCTAATTACTTAGAAGAAGCAGCCATCTGACGCAGCACGTACTGCAGGATGCCGCCGTGGCGGTAGTAGTCAGCCTCACCTGGGGTGTCGATGCGGACAACTGCGTCGAACTCGACGACGTCGCCGTTCTCCTTGGTTGCGGTGACCTTGACAGTCTTAGGAGTCTCGCCCTCGTTGAGTGCGGTCAGTCCGGTGATGTCGAAGGTCTCGGTGCCGTCAAGGCCCAGGGACTCGTGGGATTCGCCTGCAGGGAACTGCAGTGGGACAACGCCCATACCGATGAGGTTGGAGCGGTGAATACGCTCGAAGGACTCGGTGATAACTGCGCGAATTCCGAGCAGGTTAGTGCCCTTAGCTGCCCAGTCACGGGAAGAACCGGTGCCGTACTCCTTGCCGCCCAAGACGACCAGCGGAATGCCAGCAGCCTTGTAGTTGACGGAAGCGTCGTAGATGAACGCCTGTGGAGCACCCTCCTGGGTGAAGTCGCGGGTGTAGCCACCTGCGATGTCAACCAGCTGGTTCTGGAGGCGGATGTTGGCGAAGGTGCCGCGCATCATGACCTCGTGGTTACCACGCCTGGAACCCAGGGAGTTGTAGTCGTGGCGTTCCACACCGTGCTCATCCAAGTACTGAGCTGCAGGGGTACCTGGCTTAATGGAGGAAGCAGGGGAGATGTGGTCGGTGGTGACAGAGTCGCCGAGCTTAGCCAGAACGCGTGCGCCCTGGATGTCGGTGACTGCCACTGGCTCGACAGGCATGCCGTCGAAGTAAGGTGCCTTGCGGATGTAGGTGGAGTTCTCGTCCCACTCGAAGGTGTCACCGGTAGGAACATCGAGTTCCTGCCACTGCTTGTCACCCTTGAAGACATCTGCGTAGTCAGCTTCGTAAAGCTCACGGGAGATTGCCTGCTGGATGGTGTCTTCGATTTCCTCGGTGGAAGGCCAGATGTCCTTCAGGAAGACGTCGTTGCCGTCCTGGTCCTGTCCAAGAGCTTCGTTCTCGAAGTCGAAGTCCATGGTGCCAGCGATTGCGTAAGCAATGACCATGATTGGGGATGCCAGGTAGTTCATCTTAACGTCAGGGGAGATACGTCCCTCGAAGTTACGGTTACCGGACAAAACTGCGGTTGCGGTCAGGTCGTGCTCGTTGATCGCAGCGGAGATTTCCTCTGGCAGTGGGCCGGAGTTACCAATACAGGTGGTGCAGCCGAAGCCGGAGAGGTAGAAGCCCATGGCCTCAAGGTCCTTCCAGAGGTCTGCGCGCTGGTAGTAGCCGTCGACAACCTGGGAACCTGGTGCACAGATGGTCTTAACCCAAGGCTTGGACTTGAGGCCCTTTTCTGCTGCCTTACGTGCGATCAGGCCAGCGCCGATCATCACGGATGGGTTAGAGGTGTTGGTGCAAGAGGTGATGGATGCAATTGCAACCATGCCGTGGTCGATGGTGTACTCGCCACCCTGTGGGGATGCAACGGTGACTGGCTTGGAAGGACGTCCTTCTGCGCCAGTAGCCAAGGACTCGCCGGAGCCAGCCCAGGAAGCGTTGTAGTTGTCAGCTTCGACGCCGCCTTCAGGCTGTCCGCCACCTTCGTTAACCATGCGGGTTGCAGGGATGGAGGTGTCTACGGAAACAGCGTCGTCGGTGTAGGTTGGCAGATCCTTACGGAACTGCTCCTTTGCCTCGGAGAGAAGGATGCGGTCCTGTGGGCGCTTAGGGCCAGCGATGGAAGGAACAACGGTGGACAGGTCCAGCTCGAGGTACTCGGAGTACTCAGCTTCAACGGTGTCCTCGTCGAGCCACATGCCCTGCGCCTTGGCGTAAGCCTCGACCAGTGCAACCTGCTCTTCTGGGCGGCCGGTGAGGCGCAGGTACTTGGTGGTCTCCTCGTCGATTGGGAACATCGCACAGGTGGAGCCGAACTCTGGGGACATGTTGCCGATGGTTGCACGGTTAGCCAGTGGAACAGCCTTAACACCGGAGCCGTAGAACTCAACGAACTTCTGGACGACGCCGTGGTCGCGCAGCATTTCGGTGATGGTCAGCACAACGTCAGTTGCGGTAACGCCTACTGGGATCTCGCCGGTCAACTTGAAGCCAACAACGCGAGGGATCAGCATGGACACTGGCTGGCCGAGCATTGCTGCTTCAGCCTCAATGCCACCAACGCCCCAGCCCAGGATGCCCAGGCCGTTTTCCATGGTGGTGTGGGAGTCGGTACCGATGCAGGTATCTGGGTATGCAAGGCCCTCGTTGTCGAAGACGACGCGAGCCAAGTACTCAATGTTGACCTGGTGGACGATACCGGTTCCTGGAGGAACAACGCGGAAGTTGGAGAAGGACTCGGAACCCCAACGCAGGAACTGGTAACGCTCCTCGTTGCGCTCGTACTCGATCTCAACGTTCTTAGCCAGTGCATCTGGGCGGCCGAAAGCCTCCACGATGACGGAGTGGTCAATGACCATCTCGGCTGGGTTCAGTGGGTTGACGTCGTTAGGGTCGCCACCGAGTGCAGCAACTGCCTCACGCATGGTTGCGAGGTCAACTACACAAGGGACACCGGTGAAGTCCTGCATGAGAACACGGGCTGGGGTGAACTGGATTTCGATGCTTGGATCGGAAGATGCATCCCAGTTGGCGATAGCCTCAATGTGCTCGTTGGTGATGTTTGCGCCGTCTTCGGTACGAAGAAGGTTCTCTCCGAGAACCTTGAGGGAGTACGGCAGCTTCTCCATGCCAGGCACTGCAGAGAGGGCGAAGTAGTCATAGGACTTGTCGCCAACTTCAAGGGTGCTCTTAGCATTGAAGGAGTTCTTGCTTTCAGTCACAGTGAGCTCCAATTCTAACTTTTTTAGGGTGAGATTTCGCGACGGCGTCTGCTTCGGCTGAGCCGGCGTGAGAAAAACATCGGATTCTCATTCCACAGAACTGTGGAAAAGGACCCTACGTCTTCATTATCCTAACAGTACAAGCGTTCTGGCGGGAAAGTTGGGGTTCTTGGCGCGTCAATAACGTCATGGAATTTTGGCCTGCTAGCGTGTCTAATGTCCCTAGGCAGCGGTTTTGTCGGATTTGCTCGAAATGGGTACGTGCGTGATGTGACTTTCTATCACCCCCTTACTCACCCCCATTGCTTATTGAGTAAAGTCGGTTCCCGCTCTTTCGTGAGCCCGACACTAATGAAGGTTTTTAGATGATTCCAGAAAATATTGATCTCAAGCAGCTCGCTTCGGAGCTTGGTGATGATGCCGTGGCAATGGGGGAGCACACAGGCAACCAGTTTCCGACTTTGGAAAAAGACCTTATTAATGTTGTGACAGATGCAAAGGAATCAGATTTTGGATCTTTAGGGGTCGTGATTCTTGATGAAACTCCAGTGATGACTTCCAACCTGAGGGATATTGCGCAGGAGCTGTTGATTCAAACGGATCTGGACACCGTTGTGGTGCGGGCTCCAATGTCGGCTGCGGTGGTGAGTGATGTTCATTCGAGGGCGGCGCTTGAGTCAGGGCAGCATGATTTGCTTGGGACCACTGATTACGTGCTGGGAACGGAGCTTTTGGTACAGGATGTAACGGAATCGACGGTGGGGAATATTGATTGGGGTCAATTGCTGATTTGGGGGTTGGTTGCTTTGGCAATCGCCGTGGTTGTTGCGGGTGCGTCTGTGCGTCGAAAAGCAATATCTTTATAAGTAAAGTTCTAAAGCTTTACTTATAGCACTTTCGGTAGGTGTCGAGAAAATTCCCAAATTGCGGAAAATTCACATACTTTGTGCCACAAAGTGATAAACATCACAAAATTTCATGACTCAGCCATTCATGCAGGCCAGAACATGCAAAACCTTGCACGCTCTGGCCTTTTGTTATGTAACTGTTGTGAAAGATGTATCAAAAGTTACCAAGGTGACTTAATGTTCAGATATCGACTCATGGGTTGTTTTCCAAAACTTGAATCAATTTGAGTAACAGTAGTTATCAAGCGTTAAACCTTGAAACTTCCACTCTTTTTACTGATGGGCATTTGGGCAAACGGGGAAGCTTGCTGGAGATGCAATAAATCGGTGAATGGTTGGTGCAATGAAGAGGAGAGTGGCCCATAGTTTCCGCTACGGAACGCGGAGTCTTTACGTTTCAATTCTTGGCAAGTATCTAGCGTCAAGGCTTGATATGTGAAGGGATTCGGATTGAACAGGAGAACATGTGGCCAATCTAGATTCAGTTCGCCCTGGGGTGCGGGCAGCTCTTCGACGTACCCATACCCAGGTAAAAGGTGTCACGTTGACCAGGGCGTTGATTGCGCTTGCAGTAAGCGGAGCTTTGCTTAGTTCCATGACTCCGGCGGTGGCGCAGCCACAGAATCCGGATGACGCAGCCATTGCACAGGCAGAGGAAAATGTTTCGGCGGGCGATGGGGAAGTCGCCCGCCTGGCAGGATCTTTGTCCAGCACTGACGCGGAAATTAACCGCGTCGAGCTGGAAATGGGTGCTCTGCGTGAAGAAGTGAACAAGTCCCTCGTGGATTTGCATGATGCGCAGGCAATCGCCGAGCAGGCCCGCCAAGATGCACTTGCAGCCAAGAAGGATCTCGATGATTCTCAAGCGCAGATCGAAGCAGCCCAAGAGCGCCTTGATGAGATTTCACGTGCAGCGTATCGCCAAAACGGAACCTCCAAGGGGCTTTCAGGCATCTCGGGCAATGGAAATTCTGAAGATGCGCTAGATCGTCAGACTTACCTGCGAACCAGTGCGGAAAAGCAGCAGGCAGCTGTTGAAGAGCTTGATCGCCTCCGTACGGAAAACGCCAACAAGGAATCGGTGTTGCGCCAGGCCCGCATCGTTGCTGAGCAGCGTGAGGCGGAAGCCGTCGAAAAGCAAGTCCAGACCGAGGCTGCAATTGCCGCAAACAGCGAGCAGCTCAATGTCTTGACTAACAATCGCAGTACCTTGGTTGCCCAGCGTGATGGGGCTGAGCGCAACTTGGCCATCGCTCGTGCGCAGGCGGATAATCTGCAAGGTCAGCGTGCTGAGTACGAGGAATTCCAGCAGGCAGAGCAGGCTCGCATCCAGGCGGAAGCGGAAGCTCAGGCTGCTGCGGAGGAGAAGCGTCGTGCCGATGAGGCTGCTGCACAGGCAGCCGCTGAAGCTCAAGAAGCTGCCCAGCAAGCTCAGGCGGCGGAGGAAGCCCAAGCCGCGCAAGCAGCTGAGACAGCACAAGCCCAAGCCGCGCAAGCTGCGGAAACCCAAGCTGCACAAGCCGCGCAAGCTCAGGCAGAAGCGAATGATCGTGCCGCCGCGCAACAGCGTGCTGCAGAGGCTCAAGCAGCAGCGGAACAGGCGCAACGTGAGGCTGACGCTCAGGCGGCCAACGATGCCCAAGCTCAGGCACTGCGTGAACAGGCGCTCACCGCAGCCTCCATCGCTGCGGCTGCTCTAATTGCGGCGAGCCAGTCCAGCCATGCCACTACTCAAAATCCTTACCCAACTGATGAAGACGCGGATCCGACCGATATTGCGGACATCCAAGGCCCAACGCAGCCAGGTACGGGTGAGTCTGGAGATTCCCAGAGCAACTCCAGCGACAACGATTCCACAGGCAACGATTCCACAGGCTCTGACTCTTCAGATTCAGATTCCTCCGGCAACGATTCTTCAGAGGTTATTTCCGGCGATCGTTCCGCTCAGATTGAGACTGTGATTGCGCGCGCCATGAGCCAGTTGGGTGTGCAGTACGCATGGGGTGGCGGTAACGCTAATGGCCCAACTCTGGGTATCCGTGACGGTGGCGTGGCGGACTCTTACGGCGATTACAACAAGGTTGGCTTCGACTGCTCTGGACTGACCTTGTATGCGTTTGCGGGTGTGGGAATTTCACTTCCTCACTACACGGGCTACCAGTACCAGCACGGCACCAAGGTGTCGCCTTCTGAGATGCAACGTGGCGATCTGATCTTCTATGGTCCGGGAGCGTCTCAGCACGTGGCAATTTACCTCGGTGATGGTCAGATGATTGAGGCTCCGAATTCGGGTTCTGTCGTGAAGATTTCTCCTGTTCGCTGGAGCGGAATGACCGAGAGCGTGGTACGCCTCATTTAGTTTCCTCCTATGAATCTTGATGTGGTTCATGCGTTTTTATGCAATATCAACCAAAAGTTGGTACGATCCTCATATGAATGAACGCACATCGGATGCATTTGACGCCCTCCTTGTGCTCTCCTTCGGTGGTCCCGAAGGGCACGAGGAGGTTCGTCCGTTTTTGGAGAATGTCACTCACGGAAGGGGGATTCCGCCGGAACGTCTAGATGAAGTGGCGGTTCATTACCACCACTTCGGTGGTATCAGCCCCATCAATGCGCTGAACAGGGAAATTATCGCCAATGTGGAAAAAGAATTGGCGTCTCGCGATCACAAGCTGCCTGTTTATTTTGGTAACCGCAACTGGAAGCCGTTTGATAATGAGGCCGCTGAACAAATGGCTGATGACGGCGTGAAAAACGCGCTGGTGTTGGCAACTTCCGCTTGGGGTGGCTACTCCGGTTGTCGGCAGTACCAGGAAGATATTCAGGGCATGATCAAGCACCTGGAGTCTCAGGGGCAGTCGATCACGTTCACCAAGCTGCGTCAGTTCTACGATCACCCTCGTTTTGTCTCCACCATGGCTCAATTGGTTCAGGATTCCTACGCGAAGCTTCCCGATGAGCTGCGAGATGAGGCGCGTCTGGTCTTCACCGCGCACTCCATTCCACTGACTGCGGACAATGCTGCGGGAACCCCTGAGGATGGCTCCTTGTATTCCACACAGGTCAAGGAAGCGTCAGCACTGATTGCTGAGGCTGTTGGTGTGTCAGATTTTGATGTGGTGTGGCAGTCCCGCTCGGGTAGCCCGCACACTCCGTGGCTGGAGCCTGACATCGTGGATCACGCAGTGGAGCTCAACGAGAAGGGTCAAAAAGCGCTCGTTGTCTGCCCTGTAGGCTTTATTTCTGATCATATGGAAGTCATTTGGGATCTTGATTCCGAGCTGATGGAAGAAGCCGAGAAGCGCAACATGGTGGTCGAGCGTGTCGCTACCGTTGGCCCCACCGATGAATTCGCAGCCCTTGTGGTTGATCTCATCGAGGAGGCAGAGCTCAAGCGCGTTATCGAGCGCCTTGGAAAGCTGCCAGCACGCGGAAGTTCCGTCAACGGCGCACCGTGTGGCGACGGCTGCTGTGGTACCGCCAAGCATAAAACCGCGCGGGTGAACCCCAACGCTCGCTCAGCGGCGCCAGCTGCCAACTAGGAGTGATAGTCCCTCGCAAACTCTGCGAGGGCATAACTCACCCCAGCCATGCGCGCGGTCCGAATATGGCTCCACAGGAAAATCAACTGTGGATCCAGGCTGTGATCGCCGATGGTTTCCTGCACGGTCTCTGCGATGGCAGCCACGCGATCTGCGCGCGCAAAAAGCTTCGCCGACCTCTCTGGGACTGCATAGGGAAGCCCCGGGGTGTCGTAAAAATCTGACAGCATGCCCACGGTTAGTCGCGGATTCTTCAAAGATTTCGGCGCAAGTGAAGCGTAGCCACTTAACTCAATGATATTTGCCGCCTGATCTGTCGCCTGACGGAGCAGCTGATCCGCCTCACCGGGCGAGACAGTCGCAATCGCCGGCAAAAAGCCCTCCACCTCCACCAAATTCCACTCAGTGGCATCCTTACCGCGCGTAGGAATAAGCGCCCAAGAATGCTGCTTATCGACGCCGCCCAGCACCAACGCCCCCTCCTTCGAGGCGGAGGCCAAGACCGCAGCGCGTGAACCTGCCGGCAACGCCGGCACTTGGCCTGGGCCGCTGAGTGCGAGAGTTAAAATCGGACCGTGGAAGGGGGCGTCGATAAGCGTGCTTGTTAATTCTTTTAAAGTTCGCAGCATATCGAGCAGCCCGCCGTCGCCGAAGGTGTGCGGGCCGCCGAGATCGACGAACGCATCGATGACATCTTCGGTGGGCACTAATTCATAGAGCCACGCACCTAGCCAGACGGCAGTATTTTGAAGCGGTGAATAAACGTTTGCTCGAATTTCCATAGTGTTAGGGAAGTGTAGTGCAGTGCTTTGACTAGGGTGGTGAGCTATGAGTTTTTCAGACCCCTATGCAGGCAATATTTTTGGTGGACACTCCCGCAACAAGCAGCCGGAGTATCCCGATGTGCCCGCAAAACCAGGCCTTGTGGTGGAAGTTCGTGGAGATGGCTTCGTCGGCGCTGTGACCGGTTTTGAACGCACCTACGATGGTGATTTTGTGCGTCTCGAGGACCGCCGCGGACGCGATGCGCTGTACAAGCTGCGCAAGGGTGCGTTCATGATTGATGGGCAGATCGTTAACCTCACCCGTTTCGTGGAAAAACAAGCACCACGTAAATCTAATTCTGGTTCCAGGCGTGTAGAAAACGCGCAAGCAAAGGTCGCGGCGCCGTCACGCATCTGGGTAGAAGGCATCCATGACGCCGCCATCGTGGAGAAAGTGTGGGGACACGACCTTCGCGTTGAGGGCGTCGTGGTGGAGTACCTGGAAGGTCTAGACAACCTGGAGGAACGTCTCGCGGAATTTCAGCCTGGGCCTGGACGACGCATCGGAGTGCTCGCTGATCACCTTGTTGAGGGATCTAAAGAAACTCGGATGACTAAATCACTACCCGCGGATGTCGCTGTCACCGGCCACCCCTACATCGATATTTGGGCTGCTGTGAAACCAGAGCGTTTGGGGCTTAAGGCGTGGCCTGAGGTGCCATACGGGGAGGATTGGAAAACCGGCATCTGCAAACGAGTTGGCTGGTCAGACCCCAAAGAAGGCTGGCACCGTGTGTATAACGCCGTGAATTCCTTCCGCGATTTGGACTACACCCTAATTGGGGCAGTGGAACGTTTGGTGGATTTTGTGACCAACCTCGATTTGAGTAAAGAGGACGTCCTCGCCTGATTTTTCGGGTGTGTTTTTGCGTGGCGAGCCCTGCCTGGCCCTTCCAAATTATGTAGGGTGGCCTGCGTGGGAGCAATAATTTGGTTTATCGGAGCATTGGTTCTTGCTGGCTTGGAATTGGCAGTAGGTGAGTTCACCTTATTGATGCTCGGCGGTGCAGCTTTGGCAACCGCCGGCGTGGCACTCATCGGTGTCCCAGTATGGGCTGAATTTGTCACCTTCGCGGTGGCCTCAGCTGCTCTACTGATGTTCATTAGGCCGGCCATTAGAAAGCGTCTGCTGAAACCAAAGGTTCTGGACTCTTCACCACGAGCACTTGTTGGCCACCGTGCTGAAGTGCTCGAAGATGTCGGAGCGACCAGCGGGCAGGTCCGCCTGGATGGTTCAATTTGGTCCGCCCGCAGCATGGATCCCACACACACCTTCGCGGAAGGTGAAATTGTCAGTGTCATTGATATCCAAGGCACGACCGCGATTGTATGGAAAGAAGCCTAAATTTTTAACAATCAAATAGTACTGGCCATTCCCAACTAAAACTGGAGTAACGATGACAGGACTAATCCTCGCCATAGTTTTCCTGGTCTTTGTCGCCGTCGTGGTGATCAAGTCCATAGCCCTGATTCCCCAGGGTGAAGCCGCCGTCATTGAACGCCTTGGTAGCTACACCCGCACCGTTTCAGGTGGCCTGACCCTGCTGGTTCCATTCGTGGACCGAGTACGCGCAAGGATCGACACCCGTGAGCGCGTGGTCTCATTCCCACCGCAGGCTGTTATTACCCAAGACAACCTGACCGTGGCCATCGATATCGTGGTGACCTTCCAAATCAACGAACCAGAGCGCGCCATCTACGGCGTGGACAACTACATCGTCGGTGTGGAGCAGATTTCTGTAGCAACACTTCGAGACGTTGTCGGTGGCATGACCCTGGAAGAAACCCTCACTTCACGTGACGTGATCAACCGCCGCCTCCGTGGCGAGCTCGATGCAGCAACCACCAAATGGGGCCTGCGCATCAGCCGTGTGGAACTAAAGGCAATTGATCCGCCACCATCCATCCAGCAATCGATGGAAAAGCAGATGAAGGCAGACCGTGAAAAGCGCGCCACCATTTTGACCGCAGAAGGTCAGCGCGAAGCCGACATCAAAACTGCCGAAGGTGAAAAGCAAGCCAAGATCCTCCAAGCTGAGGGTGAAAAGCACGCATCCATCCTGAACGCAGAAGCAGAACGCCAAGCGATGATCCTGCGCGCCGAAGGTGAACGCGCAGCACGCTACCTCCAGGCGCAGGGTGAAGCCCGAGCAATCCAAAAGGTCAACGCAGCAATCAAGTCTGCCAAGTTGACCCCAGAGGTTCTTGCTTATCAATACCTCGAAAAGCTTCCTAAGATCGCAGAGGGCAACGCCTCCAAGATGTGGGTCATCCCAAGCCAGTTCTCCGATTCTCTGGAAGGTTTTGCGAAGCAGTTCGGCGCAAAGGATGCAGAAGGTGTCTTCCGCTACGAACCAAACACCGTGGATGAAGAAACCCGCGACATCGCAAACGCCGACAACGTGGAAGACTGGTTCTCCACCGAATCAGACCCTGAAATCGCAGCAGCAGTCGCCGCAGCAAACGCCGTGGCCAACAAGCCAGTCGATCCAGAACCCGGTGAGATCCTTTCCAAGAAGACCGCACGACGCGTTGAACCTGAAGCAGTATTGGAGGCTTTGCAAAACGGAACCACTACACAACCTGAGGTTGAGGCAGCACCTCCTACCGCAAACTTCGCCCAAGAATTCCCTGCACCACAGGCAAACCCTGAAGATTACTCCGACCAACACCGAGAGAATCCTTACGGAAACTAATCAGGCATAAGAAAAGGCGGGAAACACTAGATGTTTCCCGCCTTATTTGTGTCTAAACAACCATGTTGATGAAGAACAGGCCTAAAATCCCGCTCGTTCGAGTCGATCTGGCTGGTGTAGTTTCTAAAAACCGTCCTATATGACCGAAGACTGGCCAGTCGATCGATTTTCGGTCACCTGGTGAGGTCTGCCACATGGCGTGAGAAAAACCGCCACAGAGCTTGGGAATTTCAACCTCTCAGATTCGCTTCTCAACGCCTGAAATGAGTCGACCCATACTCTCATGCTCATCTCACAAACTCAGGCTCTTAAATCGCCTGCTAGCGCTTGCCAGCCTGCTCGATGAGGTTTACGGCCAATTGCCAACCAGCAGATTCCGCCTGCCAACCTGCCGCCTGCAATCGCTGCGACATTGCCTGCTTGGAAATACCGAGCTCTTGGGCTGCCTCATTTTGATTCAGTCCAGAACGGACGAGTGCGGTGGCTTCGCGTCCTTCGATGGTGCGCTTTGACAGAACTTGCCCAATCAACGTGAATGCAGCGGAGATGTTGAAGGCTTGAGTATTGTCCCGTTTGGTTCCGGCGATCCTAACTTTGACCGTTCCCGCCTTGGCGGTGGGGCGCAGAGCATCAGAGGAAATTTTCTTTACCTGTTCGATGATGGCCTCATCCGATTCATCGACTGTTCCGTCAACGGTGGGGATAACACCAATTCCGATTGCCCAATCGCCAGCTGCGAGTAGCGCCATGACAACATCACATGTGGTTAACGGTGAGGTGATGTGTGCTCGGATGTCTTCGACACCAATGACTTCAAACTGGCCAGCACCTTCGAGGGTGGACAAAGCTTCTGCAAATCTTTTAACCAATTCGGCTCGTCGTGTGTCTCGGCCGCGGTATCTGGCATGCAGTGCCCACATGGGTGGCTGCCCCCTTTGTTTATTGTAGTGGATTCGCTGTCAGGGCGAATGAGTGAAGAAGTAAAGAATCTTCTCCAACCCTACCTTATATTGTCTACTTTCCAGGCTTGACTGGCATCTTTTGATCTAAAAAGATACCTAAAACACCCAAAATCGCTAAAAATACCGTGAATGCAACGGCAGTCCAGTTTCCAGAACCTGTGACTGCATCTCCCAAAACGACGGTGACGATGGTTCCTGGTGCAGATCCGATCAAGGTAGCGATGGCAAAAGAAAAAACAGGAACGCTAGTCAAGGCTGCAACATAGTTGAGGATGGAAAAGGGGATAGCGGCGATCATTCTTAAAGAGGTAATCGCCAGCCATCCACGTTGCTCAAGTCGGGTATTGATGCGTGAGACTGCGGGGTGCGTTAAACGTGGCGCCATCCAATCGCCAAGCAGACCCCGAACAATGAGGAGCGAGATTACCGCTGACACTGTGGTGGAACCCAGCGCCACGACTGATCCAAGAACCGGCCCGAACAGCACGCCGGAGGCCAGTGTGAGAACTGTGCGGGGGATAGGGAACTGAGTAATGAGGATATAAAAGGCGCAAAAAACTAAGACAAAAGCGTCGCCGGCGTTGTTTGCCCAGTCACGATAAACCGAAATCGGGGGGACATCGACAAGAAAAGTTACGGAAATAATTGCGACGATGACAACCGATACAGCGATTTTCTTCCACGCACTCCACTGGGCAACACTGCGCAGAGCGTCATGGAAAAGTGAGCTAAAGAAGTGAAAGACCGTGGAAATTGGTGTGTTTAGGCGTCCTGACATGTCCGCAGGATTCTCCTGGGTCTCACCTTTGTCATGCATAGAAAACACCATACAGTTGCACCCCCGTGATCAAAATATTCCGCCATTTTGAATGTATTGAAACAAAGTTCTCGTTATCGTAGTAGAAGCTAGTGCCGATCCCTGCTCAGCTGTTCGCAGAAGGGTATTAAGTTCGGCAATTTTCGTAGGTAAACACAGGTGAAGGCTTTACAAGCTTGTGAACTCCCTACACAAAAGCAATCCAATAGCTATCCATAAGCAAGAGAAAGTAAGTCTACGTTGACTGATCTCACAAAGACTGCGGTGCCCGAGGAACTTTCAGAGAACCTCGAAACTTGGTACAAGGCTGTGGCCGGTGTTTTCGCGCGCACACAGAAAAAAGACATCGGCGACATTGCCGTAGATGTGTGGAAGAAACTCATCGTCACTACACCGGATGGTGTTGATATCAATCCGCTGTACACCAGAGCAGATGAGTCCCAGAGGAAATTCACTGAGGTTCCTGGTGAGTTTCCCTTCACTAGGGGAACCACTGTTGATGGTGAACGCGTTGGTTGGGGTGTTACTGAGACTTTCGGACATGACAGCCCGAAGAATATCAACGCTGCGGTGCTGAATGCTCTGAATTCTGGCACCACCACATTGGGTTTTGAGTTCTCTGAGGAATTCACGGCAGCTGATCTTAAAGTTGCTCTCGAAGGCGTGTATCTCAACATGGCTCCGTTGCTGATTCATGCGGGTGGATCCACGTCAGAGGTTGCAGCGGCGTTGTATACGTTGGCGGAGGAAGCCGGAACGTTTTTTGCTGCGTTGACCTTGGGTTCTCGTCCTTTGACGGCGCAGGTTGATGGTTCGCACAGTGACACCATTGAAGAAGCAGTTCAGTTGGCAGTGAATGCTTCCAAGCGTGCGAATGTGCGCGCTATCTTGGTGGATGGTTCCAGTTTTTCCAACCAGGGCGCGTCGGATGCTCAAGAAATTGGTCTAAGTATCGCCGCCGGTGTGGATTATGTCCGTCGCTTGGTCGATGCAGGCCTTTCCACGGAAGCTGCACTTAAGCAGGTGGCGTTCCGTTTTGCGGTCACCGATGAGCAGTTCGCGCAGATTTCTAAGCTGCGTGTGGCTCGACGTCTGTGGGCCAGGGTGTGTGAGGTGCTTGGTTTTCCAGAGCTGGCCGTAGCACCACAGCATGCGGTGACTGCACGAGCGATGTTTAGCCAGCGTGATCCGTGGGTGAATATGCTGCGCAGTACTGTTGCAGCTTTCGCTGCAGGCGTCGGTGGAGCAACCGATGTGGAGGTTCGTACTTTTGATGATGCGATCCCAGATGGAGTTCCTGGAGTGTCGAGGAATTTCGCTCACCGCATCGCGCGCAATACTAATTTGTTGTTGCTAGAAGAGTCACATCTTGGTCACGTGGTTGATCCTGCTGGTGGATCATATTTCGTGGAGAGCTTCACCGATGATCTAGCGGAGAAGGCGTGGGCTGTGTTCAGTGGCATCGAAGCTGAGGGCGGATACAGTGCAGCTTGTGCATCCGGCACGGTGACTGCCATGCTTGATCAGACGTGGGAGCAGACTCGCGCTGATGTGGCGTCGAGAAAGAAGAAGCTCACTGGAATTAATGAGTTCCCGAACTTGGCGGAGTCTCCGCTGCCAGCTGATCGTCGGGTAGAACCTGCAGGTGTGCGTCGATGGGCAGCGGATTTTGAAGCGCTGCGCAATCGTTCGGATGCTTTCTTGGAAAAGAACGGCGCGAGGCCACAGATCACGATGATTCCTCTGGGACCGTTGTCCAAGCACAATATTCGCACTGGTTTTACTTCCAACCTGTTGGCTTCCGGTGGCATTGAAGCAATCAACCCGGGTCAACTTGTTCCCGGCACTGACGCTTTTGCAGAAGCTGCACAGGCCGCAGGCATTGTAGTGGTGTGTGGAACGGACCAAGAGTATGCCGAAACGGGGGAGGGAGCCGTCGAAAAGCTCCGCGAAGCGGGCGTTGAGCGCATCCTGCTTGCTGGCGCGCCGAAGAGCTTTGAGGGCAGCGCGCATGCGCCCGATGGTTATTTGAACATGACAATTGATGCCGCGGCGACGCTGGCTGACCTGCTAGATGCTTTGGGAGCTTAAATCATGACGTCGATCCCTAATTTTTCAGACATCCCATTGACTGCTGAGACACGTGCATCGGAGTCACACAACGTTGACGCCGGCAAGGTGTGGAACACTCCCGAAGGCATTGATGTCAAGCGCGTATTCACGCAGGCTGACCGCGACGAGGCGCAAGCGGCGGGACATCCGGTGGATTCTTTGCCAGGTCAAAAGCCATTTATGCGCGGGCCGTACCCAACTATGTACACCAATCAGCCGTGGACGATTCGCCAGTACGCAGGCTTTTCAACCGCCGCGGAATCCAATGCGTTTTATCGGAGGAACCTTGCTGCGGGTCAAAAAGGTTTGTCGGTTGCGTTCGATCTAGCGACCCACCGCGGTTATGACTCGGATAATGAGCGCGTGGTCGGCGATGTGGGTATGGCCGGCGTGGCGATTGATTCGATTTTGGATATGCGTCAGCTGTTTGATGGCATTGATTTGTCCAGCGTGTCGGTGTCGATGACCATGAATGGCGCTGTGCTGCCGATTCTTGCGTTCTATATCGTGGCGGCTGAGGAACAAGGTGTGGGTCCGGAGCAGCTTGCGGGCACGATCCAGAATGACATCTTGAAAGAATTTATGGTGCGCAACACCTATATTTATCCGCCGAAGCCGTCGATGCGCATCATTTCCAACATCTTTGAGTACACCTCCTTGAAGATGCCACGTTTTAACTCCATTTCGATTTCTGGCTATCACATCCAGGAAGCGGGAGCGACTGCCGATTTGGAGCTGGCCTACACTCTGGCGGATGGTATTGAATACATCCGTGCAGGTAAAGAGGTAGGCCTTGACGTGGATAAGTTCGCGCCTCGTCTGTCCTTCTTCTGGGGTATTTCTATGTACACCTTCATGGAGATCGCAAAGCTGCGTGCGGGACGACTGCTGTGGAGCGAGTTGGTGGCAAAATTCGATCCGAAAAACGCCAAGTCCCAGTCGCTGCGCACGCACTCGCAGACCTCTGGTTGGTCGTTGACCGCGCAGGATGTGTACAACAACGTCGCCCGCACCGCGATTGAGGCGATGGCTGCAACCCAGGGCCACACCCAGTCGCTGCACACCAATGCACTTGATGAGGCGTTGGCGCTGCCCACCGATTTCTCTGCTCGTATCGCCCGAAACACCCAGCTGTTGCTGCAGCAGGAATCTGGCACGGTGCGTCCAGTTGATCCATGGGCGGGCTCCTATTACGTGGAGTGGTTGACCAATGAGCTGGCTAACCGCGCGCGCAAGCACATCGATGAGGTGGAGGAAGCCGGCGGAATGGCGCAGGCCACCGCGCAGGGAATTCCTAAGCTGCGCATTGAGGAATCAGCGGCACGCACCCAGGCTCGCATTGATTCCGGCCGCCAGGCGCTGATCGGCGTGAATCGCTACGTGGCGGAAGAAGATGAGGAAATTGAAGTCCTCAAGGTTGACAACACCAAGGTTCGCGCAGAACAGTTGGCTAAACTCGCGCAACTGAAAGCAGAGCGCAACGATGCGGAAGTCAAGGCTGCGCTGGATGCGTTGACAGCTGCTGCCCGCAACGAGCATAAAGAGCCAGGGGATTTGGATCAGAACCTGCTCAAACTTGCCGTCGATGCTGCGCGCGCAAAAGCTACCATTGGAGAGATCTCCGATGCTTTGGAAGTTGTCTTTGGCCGCCACGAAGCAGAAATCAGGACGCTGTCTGGCGTGTACAAGGATGAGGTTGGAAAGGAAGGCACAGTGAGCAACGTCGAACGCGCGATCGCCCTGGCTGACGCCTTTGAGGCTGAGGAAGGCCGCCGCCCACGTATCTTTATTGCCAAGATGGGCCAGGATGGACATGACCGTGGACAGAAGGTTGTCGCGTCTGCCTATGCTGACCTGGGCATGGACGTGGATGTTGGACCGCTGTTTCAAACTCCAGCCGAAGCTGCCCGCGCCGCCGTGGACGCCGATGTTCACGTGGTGGGTATGTCTTCGCTGGCAGCAGGCCACCTCACCTTGCTGCCCGAGCTGAAGAAAGAACTTGCAGCTCTTGGCCGCGATGACATTCTGGTCACCGTGGGCGGCGTCATTCCGCCGGGCGATTTCCAGGATCTCTACGATATGGGTGCCGCCGCGATTTACCCTCCAGGAACCGTCATCGCGGAGTCGGCGATCGATCTGATCACCCGACTCGCCGCACACCTGGGCTTTGACCTGGATGTGGATGTGAATGAGTGATCACGGTTTCCTAGAAGACAACCTAGGTACCCTCACCACCACCGGAGGCACTGATTTAGGGCGCAGCACCGCAGTGGCTCCGGAGGCGCTCAAGCGCGCCAGGCAGCGCATCGACGTCCAATTGCTTTACGACGCCGTCCTCCAACACGACCGCACCCTCATGGCGCGTGCCATAACCCTGTTGGAATCCACTGCGCCAGCCCATCGCGCCTTGGCCCAAGAACTCCTGGTCAAGCTGCTGCCGCATTCTGGAAACGCCCTGCGCATCGGCATCACAGGAGTCCCCGGTGTTGGTAAATCAACCTTCATCGAAGCCTTCGGCCTGCACCTGATTGAACAGGGACACAAGGTGGCAGTAGTAGCGATCGACCCGTCCTCGACCAAAACTCGCGGCTCGATCCTTGGCGATAAAACCCGCATGTCCAAGCTTTCCAACGCAGAAAACGCCTTCATCAGGCCGTCACCTTCTGCCGGAACACTTGGCGGTGTGGCCAAAGCAACGCGTGAAGCCATGGTGGTTTTCGAAGCTGCAGGTTACGACATCATCATCGTCGAAACCGTCGGCGTCGGCCAAAGCGAAGTCGCCGTATCGCACATGGTGGATATCTTCACCTTCCTGGCGCTGTCCGGCGCTGGCGACCAACTCCAAGGCATCAAAAAAGGTGTCTTAGAAATGGCAGAGTTGGTGGCCATCAACAAAGCCGACGGCCCCAACGAAAAACCAGCAAAACGAGCAGCCCGCGACCTCGCTTCTGCACTCCGCATGGTTCGCAGCCCCGATGAACTCTGGCATCCACCAACAATCACCATGTCAGCTGTCGAAGGCACTGGTGTGGACACCTTTTGGCATCATGTCCAAAACCACCACAAAACCATGGTGGAGGCGGGGGAGTTCGACAGGCGACGACGCGACCAACAAGTGGGATGGACTTGGTCGATGGTCCATGAAACTATCCGCATGCGTCTCGAAAACGATCCCGGTGTTCAAGTAGTGAGCCAAGACATGGAACGAGCCCTCCGCAAAGGTTCCACCACCCCGACGTTGGCTGCCCAAAACATCCTGGAGGCGTTCGACAAAGCCTAATAAGGCACCATTTGGATGGTGGGCGAACAAATATGCGAAAATCTACCACAGAATGCTGAAAACTTGCAGTCTGTGGTAGATTTTTGCGCTTCCGGGTCGCTATTATGCAAAAATCCATTCGATTTTGGATTCTGGGGTTTGCTTGTGGTGAGCTCTTGATCAGTGAATTGGCAGGAATCACATCTGACCCATGAGTCCCAAAATTGAGACCGTCCAGAATCGCTTCTGCGACCTTGAAAAGGCCTCACCCACACCGTGGCCTACTCTGAGATCCTCGACCCCTTAAATCGCCTTCAGGGTTAAACAGTTGGCATCGCTGGCGGTTTCCACATCGCCAGTTCAGGAGTGCCATCATCATCTGAGGGGATATAACCCAAGGGCACAAATCCCAGACGGTTATATAGTTGAGCCGCACGAGTCGACGTCGCCTCCAAATAGATAGCTTCATCACCCGCGCGAGCGATTCCGTGATTAAGAAGCGCACTGCCAACACCCGTTCCACGGGCAGAACTAGATGTTGCCACGGTGTAGAGGTACCAATGGGGGAATTTGGGGTGGAAACGAGCCGAACTCAAATCCGTCCACGCCACCTGCGCAGCCTTGATCCCGAAAATGGAGACGAGCCGGGGGAGCATCGCTGCTTGATCTTTGGCACTGTGATTACCATCTGGCCGATCCCATAACGCGACGCCGACGATTTCTCCCTCAGAATCACGCGCGACATCAATATTTCCCGCCACTGCATACTGCTTCTCAATCTGCAGTTCGAAAAGTGCTCGAAGCTTTGCTGAACCGGGGTCCGGCTGCGGGATCCATCGTAAAAATGCTGGATCGTTGGCGAATGCTTCAACCAGAACATCGACGATCTTAGGGAAGTCAGCTTGTGTAGCAGGCAAAACGGTGGGACTCATGGATACCAGAATAGCGAAATGAAAAGGATGGAGAGCTCAAACGATGTCAGAGGCAACCCCATACCAATGTCCTTTCATTACAGCTCAGGGAATTGAGTTCTTCGGGACTGAACCAGCCTATTTTGGTGTCGAATCATCAGGTGATCGTGATGCTTTTTTCTTTCCTGGCGAACAGCTGTATTCCTGGGAGTTAGCTCCTGGCAAGTATCGCGAACGTGGGTATTCGCGTTCTGAAGGTTGGAGGGAGTACGCGGGTCTCGGTCATCCGAGCAGCGTTGGAACTCGGGAATATCGAAATTCAGGACGCAGTTGGGATTCATTGCCGTGTCAGATCAGGTTAGATTTTTGGCGTGAGACACAATCGCGTCCGCGCAAAGACATATTGGAACAATGGTAGGCGTCAAAAAAGAAATAAGATAACTGGATTTCCCAAAACAAAGCAGTCAAAACAGCTGTAGTGGTCGCAGTATACAATGCATTTTTGAGCAGCCGTAGGAGAAACAGAAAATCACCCTGTACAAGAAGTAATCTTGTACAGGGTGATTTAACTAATTTGTGCCCGGGGGGGGACTTGAACCCCCACGTCCGTTAATAGGACACTAGCACCTCAAGCTAGCGCGTCTGCCATTCCGCCACCCGGGCTGGGTGTGTGAGTAAAACATAAGGCATAAGGTAAGACTCTGGACTTGAATAAAGTTCAGAGTCTTAAATACTGTCTCAACACAGTGTGCCCGGGGGGGGACTTGAACCCCCACGTCCGTTAATAGGACAC
Organism: Corynebacterium glutamicum ATCC 13032; assembly: GCF_000011325.1. Lineage (NCBI taxonomy): Bacteria > Bacillati > Actinomycetota > Actinomycetes > Mycobacteriales > Corynebacteriaceae > Corynebacterium > Corynebacterium glutamicum. Next base: position 1,609,463 of record NC_003450.3, on the reverse strand, counting down.
TAGCACCTCAAGCTAGCGCGTCTGCCATTCCGCCACCCGGGCTGGGTGTTTAGGGCTTATTGCCCTTGGCACGAGATAAACAATAGCCCGAATCTTTCCTTGAACACAAATCTGCAGGTCATTAGCTAAAAAGACAAAGTTGTACTTACAGCTTTGTAAGTACTGTCCGTATAAAGCTGCGGTAGTGTTTTCGCCATGACAAATGAATTCCCCAGGATGCGCACATGGTCCTGGTTTGTTCCGGATTCTCCAGATGAGGGCACACCCTTGCTTCCCAAGTTGGAGAACTCCACGCCAGTTAAAAGTGCTTGGGCGTTACTGTGGGCGTTTCCTGCTGCTACGTGGCTGTTGGTATTCGGCATGTTGGTGTCCAGCATGTTTGGTGCTGTGGTGTCGCTGGTGGTTGGGCGTGGCTCGGAATGGGCGTTTGGCTCAGGTGAGTTGATGCCAGTACTGGTGGTATCGGTGGCGCTGGCTGTGCTGTTGTGGGTGATCTACATCCTGGAGGGCTCGGCTGATGCATTGACTGATTTAGCGAGTGCCAGGGTAGTGCACAACTTGCGCCTTGAGCTTTCGGGCAAGTTGGTTACTACGCCACGTAATTCGCTGACTCCTGGTGAGATGTTGAATACGGTCGATCAGGACTCGGTTCAAATTGGTGGGTTGAAGCAGGTGCTGAACTTTCCCATCATGATGGTGGGCTATTTGTTGGGTTCCACTATTTCTATTGCGCCGATTTCTCCGCTGATTGCGGTGTTACTCGTGGTGGGTGGAGTGTTTACCGCGTTGGCTTCCTATTTCACGGCAACTCCGTTGACTAAGATTTCCGCGAAACGCCGTGAGGCGGAATCGAAGTCGGTGTCTTTGGCTACCGATGTGGCGCAGGGATCCAGGGTGGTGAAAGGTTTGGGCGCTGTTTCTCAAACTGAGGAGCGCTTTGGCGCAGCGGCTGATGAAGCCTTGGCAATCATGTTGAAGGAAGTTCGTCTGCAGTCGTTGCTGACTTTTGTGCGCCAACTTGTCCCAGCGGTGTTTTCTGTGGGTCTTTTGGCTTATGCGTCACTGTTGGCTTTTGACGGTGACATAACTGGTGGTGAGATGATCTCGGTGACGTTGCTGGTGCCACCTTCGTTGACTGTGTTGGGTGTGTCGCTTGGCATGATGACAGAGATTTGGGCTAGGGGACAGGCTTCGACAAAAAGGGTCCAAAACTTAGTCACTGAACTGGATAAGGCGGCCGCTGAGCCACGACCTCAGCCTGCCACCTTTGAATTTGAAGAGGGGATCACGGTGTGGGATCCTTCGACACCTGAGGCACGCGATGTGATTGATCGGGAGTTGGAGGCGCTTCAGGTTCGTGAAGATGTCATTGTGGCTCCTCACCGCGTCAGCGTGTTTGAAGGTGTGCTGAAGGATAATTTGAATCCGATGGGCACTATCGCACCGGAGATGCTGCGCGCTGCTCTTCATGCTGCAAGTTGTGAGGACATCTTGAGCCGATTGGGTGCTGATCTGAACATGCCGGGGGAGTTTGAGCTTCCAGATACCTTGATCGGCGAGGCCGGATTGAATCTCTCCGGTGGCCAACGCCAGAGGATTGCTTTGGCACGATTCTTGGCTGTTGATCCTGAGGTGCTCATTTTGGATGAACCGACCACGGGGTTGGATGCGGTGACCCTGGATGAAGTGGCACATCGCGTCGAAAAGCTTCGTCGAGGCCGGAAAACCGTCGTCATTACGTCGAACCCGACGTGGCACGGCGTCGCAAAGCAGATGCAATCTGATTTTTCGGAAGGGGTGAAGTAGATGGCGCAGCATGAGCGCGTTGCGGATGCGCTGCAGCCGGCGTCGTTGGCGGAGTCGTGGCGTGAGCTGAAAACGATGCCTTCGGGGCCCAAGGCCTGGTGGTATGTGAGTTTCGTGGTTATTAGCGTGGTCACGGTCGTGGCGATGGTCGGCACGTCCAACTTGTTGGGCTATTCCGTTGATCTGATCAATGGGCAGTCGTTGCCGCTGATCGGTTCAGGATCGACCGCAATGATCTGGTTGCTTGGTTTGGTGGGCGCTGGAATTTTAGCAGAAACTGCCGGTCGCGCGCTGCTGCAATTGGTGATCAACACCTTGGCACGTCGCCTGTCGGTGGATCTGCGGAAAGCTGCGCTGTCTTCGGCGTTGCGTGCACCGGTTCCTGATGTCATGGAATTGGGCACGGGAAACGTGATTAGCCGCCTGACGCAAGACATCGATAACACTGTGCGCATCGTCGGCATGGTAGGTGTGCGTTTGGTGATCACCATTTTGATTCTGCCCAGCTCCTTGTTCGCGTTGATGACCATTCACTGGACCTTTGTGATCCTGTTCATCGCAGTGATTGTGGTGCTGATTCCCAGCGGTCGGAAAGCCGTGCGAGCTATTCCTTCGGCAACAAATATTGTGTCCAGTACGGAGGCGCGTCGAAACAATCTGCTCCTCGATACGATCCGTGGCATTGAAACACTGCGTGTGCTCAAGCTCGGTGCGTGGGGTGTGCAGCGGATGCGCCAAGCGTCGTGGACTGCGGTGCAAGCAACAGCTGATCGCGCGCCGATTTTCACTCGTCTGCTCGCCCTTGGTTCGATTGCTTATGGCCTGCTGCTAATTGGCGTGTTTGGGCTCAGTGCGTTTTGGGTTGCCCAGGATGCGATGAGCATTGGAGCGGCAACGGCAGCAGTTTTCGTGGTTGTGCGCATGGAAATTCACGTGTTCAACGTGCTGTTCTTCGCATCGGAAATTCAGAGTGCGTCTACTTCTCTTGGTCGCGCGGTGTCCCTTGCCCAGATGGCTCGTCGCACCGAACAGCTGTCTGAGTCTGCCGATTGCACAGAACCACCCTCCGTGACTGTGCAGGACGTGACGTTTAAATATCCCGGCGGCGTGGCCATTTTGGAGGATTTCAATCTGGTCTTGGAAGCAGGAACAACCACAGCGCTGGTCGGTACTTCTGGTGCGGGAAAATCCACGCTCGCGGGCGTCATTGCGGGGCTGCAGCGCCCTGATTCCGGCGCCGTTTTGGTCGGGGGCATCAACACCGCCACCGTCACCGACACGTGGACTACCCGCCAGGTTGCGCTGATCAGCCAGGAAGTCCACCTTTTCGCAGGCACTCTGGCAGAGGATCTTCGCATGGCCAATGCGCACGCCACCGACGCGCAGCTCCACGCAGCGCTCGAGTCGGTCGGGCTCGGGCAAATGACAACTGCTTTTCGACGTTTCTTTCCATCCGGATTAGACACCAAAATTGGCGCCGGCGCAGAAGAACTCACCCCTGAAATCCAACAGCAAATCTCTCTTGCCCGCATCGTGCTCCGCAATCCACCTGTGTTGATCATGGATGAAGCCACCAGTGAAGCCGGCAGCGATGATGCCCGCATGTTGGAAAAAGCCGCCACAGAAATCGCACGAAACCGCACCACCTTGGTTGTTGCGCACCGCCTTGACCAAGCAGTTGTCGCAGATCGCATCATCGTGATGGAACAAGGCACAATCACCGAAGACGGCACTCACCAGGAATTACTTGCTTTTGAGGGCCGCTACGCGCAGCTGTATCAACGATGGAGTGCTCAATAGTTCAAATCCACCACAAACTCTAGAGATTTGGGGTAGAAACGAAGACATGAGCACCTACCAAGACGATCGTTTCCCAGGCCCAGACCCCTACGCACCGCTTGGTGAAAAGCCAAGCTTTACCCTCACCTCCACCGACTTGGAAAACGGTGCAAAGCTGGCCGAAGCCCAACTCGGTGGCACCGATATTTCCCCACAGCTGTCCTGGTCAGATCTTCCAGAAGGCACCAAATCCCTCGCGATCACCTGCCTCGACCCAGATGCCCCAACCGGCGCTGGTTTCTGGCACTGGGCAGTGTTTAACATCCCCACAACTGTCACGGAGATCCCCACCGGTGCTGGCGATGAAACCCTCGGCGGCATCGAAGGCGTAGTTTCCCTCAAGGGTGATTCCGGCAAGCGTGGCTTCTACGGAGCGCAACCTCCAGCTGGCCACGCACCGCACCGTTACCTCTTCGCAGTTCATGCACTTGATGTGGAAAAACTCGACATCGCCCCCGACGCTACCCCCACTGTTCTAGGCTTCAACCTGTATTTCCACACTCTTGGCAGGTCAATTGTGTGGGGATGGTACGAGAACTAGTAGGGTATGTCACATTATGAGTTCAGCATCGGGAAGATCATTAAAAAAGCTCACCAGCCTCGAAGGCCGTGCCAGCTGGCGTAAAGTTCCGGCAGCAATCCGCATCGGTGGAGCTTTCGTAGCCTTAGGTCTGGTTTTGTTGGTGTTTGCAGCAATTGAGCTGTTTACCGCCGGCATGCTGAGCCCATTTGTGATCACTCCAGGATTCCTTCTGATCCTCGTTGCCTCGATCATTCTCGGCGCATTCGCTACCACCAGCAAGTACGAGCCAAGCTCAAAGACACAGATCATTTCTTTGAGCATCGCTGTAGCCCTGGTGATCGTAAGTCGTTTGCTTCCAACTATTCAGGTTTATGTCGTGGAGCAGTTCTGGCTCACCGCGTGGGGAGTGGCTGCCTTGCTGTGCGGTTTGGTTATCCGCCGTGCGCAGCTTCCTAAGTCAACAAAATAGGAAACAGGTACCTCAAAGGCCCCGCAGGTTTGATACTTGCGGGGCCTTTGGCGTTTCTAGGTGATCTGGTTCGGTCAGACGTGCAAAAGAGACCAAAGCGCTCGAAGATCCGAGGGCCCTTGGCCTAAAAATGCACTTTTCCGCTCGCTGCCAGGGGTTTGTGAACCAGGGGGGCGATAAGAACACATGCTAACTCAAGCACTTAACAGCGACGCTACACCACCAACCCTCTCCTGTACAGACCCATCATCACGCGCACCATTAAGACGCACCACACCAGCAACTTCCTGAACCACCGGCCGCCCCACATACCGCTGCGGGAACTGCCGGTAATGGGCATCCAACGCCTGCACACGCAACCTATGAGCCGCCCTCCAACTACCATCAAACACCGACTGCGGAGTATGCCCAGCCACACCAGAATGCGGATGAACCGTGTTGTAATACACCACAAACTCCTCCACCCACACCCGGGCCTGATCCATCGATGCAAACACCTTCGGATAAAACGGCCGATACTTCAACGTATGAAACACCGACTCCACAAACGCATTATCATCACTCACCCGCGGCCGAATCAACGACAACGCCACACCATGATCCGCTAACAACCGCCGCACCCTCGTCGATGTCATCGCCGACCCATTATCCGAATGCACCGTCACCACACCCGGATTATCCGCTAACACCTGCGTTAACAACTCCACCGCGGTGGAGGTATTTTCCGTCGGCGCGACCTTCGCCCCAACAATCTTGCGGGAAAACAAATCAATCGCCAGATGCAACGCATAGGTCTTACCACGTACCAGCGACGGCAAGAACGTCACATCCCAACACACCACCTGACCAGGCTGTGTTGCTTCCAACCTCGGCTTAACCCGTGGCGTTGGTGATCGTTTCCCCGGGGACAGGGCACTGACTCGGTCTTTGTGTAACAACTTGTGCTGCTTGGCAACACGCCACCATGTACGTAGTGATGCGCGGTAGATGCCTTTGTTAAACAACATGTTAAACACCCCACTAACGCTCAGTTGTGGGTACGCGGTGATCGCATCAACAATGAACTGGCGTTCGTGTTCTGCCAACGCTTGACGCACCGACGACACTGCTGGCTCCTTCCCCTGCCAAGGCTCTGGTGTGGGTTCCACACCAGGTGCTGTTGGTGCTGGCACGGCCTGCAGGACAGGTTTCGGTGCAGGACGGGGACGCGGCTTGTTGCGGTAATACGCCGTTGATTTCGACAGCTTGATCAGCCGTAATGCCTTGTTATGGCTCAGCCTGGCACAGGTGGTGAGATCTGTGATCAAGGTGTTTTCTTCCTTGAGTCCTTGATCAAAGGCGCGTTGCTCATCCACGTTTAGGTGGCGTCCTCCTCGTCTAAGCCCTCGCCAGGATTGGGCCTGGTCCCAATAGCTTTTCCCAAGATATCGATCACCATTTGATTCTGATGGTCTTTTTGCTTGTAGTGCGCGAGTTCTTTCTTCAGCGCTGCGATTTCTTTGAGGTACTCGTTTTCCATGATCGTGGCTCTTTCTAGTTGTTGGGCAATCATGTGGCGTAGTCGAACGATTTCGACCACGGTTCGGGTGGTCATCAACCCGATCTGGCGGGGTGAGATATCAGCGTCTAAGTCCCCGTCGGTCATAGCGGCGCACCAGGCCATGATGGTGTGCTTACGGAGTTGGTAAAACGTGAGGAATTGCTGGCCCTGACCGTGTGGTTGAGCTAAGTATCCTATGACCAGGTCACGTTTGTCATCAGCCGTTAGTGTGGTGACATCGTCGACTGGGGTGGTGCGTTCGATCCCGAAGCGGTGGGCATCATCAAAAGCATGGGGAAGTCGGCTGAAGGTGCTTATTGCTGCTAGCCAGGTTCGAACGGTGCAGTGGCCGATGTTGTTGGCTTTAAGGAAGGGCTGGCGGTAGCCGTGCGGCAGGGTGGTGTAGATCCGCATGAACTCGAGTCGTGTTTGTGGCTCGTAGTAGCGTCGCCCGTTGGCGGAGATTCGATCTGGTGGGAAGATCGGCCACTCGATGCTGTGTGGGTCCGGCGCCGGTGGTAGCTGGGGTGCTGTGGGGGCAGGGGCCGGGGGCTGTGGGATCTGGGGTAAGGCTTCGGGACTGATCAGATCCAGGTAGTCCTGAAGGACTGAGAAGGGGATGGACATGATGAACTCCTTGCTAAGGATGGTGGTTCACCACTGACCTGACACTGAGAGTTTCCAGAGAGCGAAACTGTCATTCGAGACCAAAAAATCGACCCGCCGGGGGACGCTTGGTCTCGATTGACATTCCGCTACCAAGCACCGAAAAATCGCCGCCAGGATCAAAAGAAAGTGGCCTTCCAGAATCGTCTCTGAGGGCCTCAAACCCACAACGCCATACAAACACCTAACCCAGAATCTCGACCCGTTAAAAAGCCTTTGATCGACTAGTAGCGTTGAGGTGGTTTCGTCGATGAATACTGTTGTTACTGCGTGAGCTGGTGATGAGCCAGAATCAGGTGACTGGAATGCCTGTGGTTCACGCTTAGGGGATGATTCACAATGAAGAAGCCAACTCTATATTTAAATCTCGAATATGGAATCCGAAACTCGCTGTGGGCGGACAAGGTGCCATTTCCGAGGAAAGGGGTACGGTTTGTGACGTATCCTGATGAATTAGGTTTATCGAACGAGTTGAGTGAAAAAATCCAGCTGTGGACTCGCTACTGGTTAGCAAATTTTGTTGATGTCGAAGATGCTCCCAAAGGGCGTCCGCAGTGGAAAGCTGGATCTGATGTTGAGTCGTGGGTAGCGCAAGGTGACATTATTGAAAGCGCGCTCCGTGCAGAATTGCCTGATTTTGCGGTGTTCTCAAAATGGAGATTTTATGGACTCAATGTTCGTTTTGTGCAATAAAGTACGTCTTTGAAGTTGTAAGTCCAAAGCGGCATGTGAGGCACCAGAACAGACAAAAGACAGACACACGTGCCAAGATCCGCTGTTTCAGCAAGATCCTGGCACGTGTGTTTGGTCTGTTTAGTTCTTCCACTCCAATTCGCTGCCCACAGCGTCAGCGATGTTGCGCAGACCGTGAGCTTTCAGCTGCTTGGCGATACCAAGGTGGATATCTCTGATCCAATCGGGGCCACCGTAGATGAATGGGGTGTATCCCTGCAGAAGGGTTGCGCCGGAGGTGATGCGTTCCCAGGCTTGCTCAGGGGTGCTGATGCCACCGACAGAGATCAACACCATCTCTTTGCCTACCCGTGCGTAGAGGCGCTTGAGTACCTCCAAAGATCGGGCTGCTACTGGAGCACCGGAGATTCCGCCAGCACCCATGGCTTCGACTTCACCTGAAGGAGTGTTGAGGCCTTCGCGGGAAATGGTGGTATTGGTGGCTACGATTCCGGCGAGTTTGAGCTCAACTGCCAGGTCAGCTACGGCGTCGATGTCTTCGTCGGAGAGGTCTGGTGCGATTTTCACCAAGACTGGGACGGTGGTGGATTCCTGCACTGCGGCGAGGATTGGTCGCAAAGATTCCACAGCCTGCAGATCGCGGAGACCCGGAGTGTTGGGGGAGGAAACGTTGACAACCAGGTAATCAGCAAGATCACCTAACAAAGATGCAGAACGGCGGTAGTCATCTACTGCGTGTTCAGCGGGAACCACTTTGGTTTTACCGATGTTGATGCCGATGACATCGGTGGATTTCCGGTTGCGCAGGTTTTTTGCGACTTCTGCTGCACCCAGGTTGTTGAATCCCATGCGGTTCAAGATAGCTTTGTCGGCAGGCAGGCGGAAAAGGCGCGGGGTGGGGTTTCCTGGCTGTGGGGAGGCGGTGACGGTGCCAAGTTCGGCGTATCCGAATCCAACGGCACCCCAGGCATCAGCCATTGATGCGTTTTTGTCGAAACCTGCGGCGAGGCCTAGTGGTCGTGGGAAGGTGACGCCGAAGACTTCCTGGGAGAGGGAATCATCGTGCACTGCGATGATTTTTTCCATGGTGCGGTTTAGAGGTGCGACGCCGTCGACGACTCCGAGTGCTTTGTTCATTATCCCGTGGATGCGTTCGGGGCGCAGGGTGAACATCACTTTGAGGCTGGCATCGTAGACGGTTTGACGCAGCTTGCGGGTGGGGGATTGCTTGCTCATGGGTGTCCTTTTTAAGATGCTGGGTTGTCGATGATTTGGATGCCGTCGCCGGTTGCGGATGCTACGACGAGGGTGGAATCGCTTAATACCACGAGGTTTTGCGCGTCTGCGATGGTGTTTAAGCGCTGTTCTTCCTCAGGCACGCCTTCAGAGATTTTGTATCCGACCAGGGTGTTTTCGGTCAGTGAGGTGATCCAGGCGAGCGCGTTGGAAGAATCCCAGGCAACGGCCCATGGGTTCTCGTCGGTGGGGGCGGTCATTTGAAGTCGGATGACATCATCAGCGTTGTAGATGGCAATTTGGCCACCCATTTCATCAGAGACCACCAGCAGGCCGTCTTCGCCACCAGCCATTTGACCAACGCCGAGTCCCACGCGAAGGGTCGCGCCTTCACGGTCGTTGGGGTAGTCCACATCTTGAATCGTGGTGTTTTCGTTCCAGGTGCGCACAACGGCGTCGTGGCGATCAATGACAGGAACGGCGATGAGCTGGGTATTGGGACCCGCGACGGTGAAGGTTTCTGGCTCTTCGCCCTCGCGGTAGATGGTGAGTTCTTCATCTTCACCATTGCCCACCAGAAGCTGATCATCGCTGGTCAAGGCTGCCACCGTGACTGGCTTGTCAGTTGCACGCAACTCATCCAGATCCGGGTCCTTGGCATCAATCAAATAAACGCCATCGGCGCAGGGGAGCACGAAAGTGCCGCCGGTTGCGGTCAGGTCGCCGCATTGCTTATCGACGTCCAGTTCCACCTGGCTACCCGCTTCGAAGTCGGAGACTGTACCAATAGCGAGTGCGTCTTCGGTGCGTACACCGAGGATGTCACCATCAGTGACTTCCATGTCAGTGATGTTGCCGAACTCAATTACTTGGCCATCCGGGTTGCTTGCTGCGGGGGAGACAGCGGGAGTTGCCTTGCCCATATCCGGGGAGTCCGTTACCCCTTGCGTACATGCACTTAAAAGAAGTGCAGTTGAGGCCAGCAAAGCTGTGGCGGGAAGCAAACGGGACACACGGGATCGACGGCGCATATTCACAAGGTTTCAGATTACCAGTGAATGTAATTGGACCAAGTCACAGGGAGACATCATCAAGGGCTTGTGTGATTGGTGTTGGCAAAGTCACCGATTCCGCCTTGAGAAGATGTGACAGCTGTTCATGTGTGCGAGCGCCCACGATGACAGCTGTCACTCCGGGACGATCACGCACCCAGGTGGTGGCTGTGACAGCGGGGCTAATGCCTAATCCTTTGGCTGCAGTATCAAGAGCATCGACAATGATGCGGCCTCGATTATCTAGGTAGCTTTGGACTTCTGCGTCGCGTCCTGTGGATGCAGCTCTGGAATCATGGGGAATTTCGGAGCGGTATTTAGCAGTCAGCACGCCTTGCCCCAGCGGAGCGCCAGCAAAGAATCCGACACCTAGGTGTTGGGTGGCAGGGAGGAGTTCTTGTTCTGCGCGGCGTTCCAGCAGGCTGTATTCATTTTGTGCAACGACCACGGGGCGGGCGGAGGCCGCTGCATGATTGGATGCAGCGTGGGTGACCGCTAACTGCCAACCGGAATATCCTCGGACACCGGCATATCGGACTCGGCCGGTGCGCACGGCGTAATCCAAAGTATCGGCCACCTCATGCGGTGGGGTGCCCTCATCCCAATAGCCCACAGACCACAAATCCAAATAGTCAGTGTTTAATGCCCGCAGGGTGACATCTAATTGGGCAATCAAATTGCGGCGGGAGCAATCCACACGTCGGCCGAGCGGCAGAGCGGGGTTGACACCTGCGCTGGAGGAAATGACGACAGCCGAACGAGAGACTTCCGCATCCAACATCGTGCCGAGCATTTCTTCCGCGACGCCGGTGGTGTAGTTGGGGGAGACGTCGATAAGCGTGCCACCAGAATTGATGAACGCCTTAAAGATATCGCCTGCCTCAGCCAGCTCGGTGCCCGAGCCCCATGTTGAGGTGCCCAAACCGAGCCTGGATACCCGCAAACCACTTGAACCGACCATTCGCTGTTTCACGCCCACCACACTACTGAGGTCATAAGGTAGTACGGTAGATCGGGTGAATGAAGAGATAACCCTCCTAGCCGCAGCAGCAGATCCTGCCGCAACTGAAAATATTGGCTGGGTACAAACCATTGTGCTCTCCATCGTTCAAGGCCTCACAGAGTTCCTGCCGATCAGCTCCAGCGGACACCTCCGAATCATCTCTGAGCTGTTCTGGGGTGCCGATGCCGGCGCGTCCTTTACCGCCGTGGTTCAGCTTGGTACCGAAGCCGCAGTGCTGGTGTTTTTTGCCAAGGAAATCTGGCAAATCATCACAGGTTGGTTCGCTGGCGTATTCAATAAGGAACGCCGCGGATTTGAATACCGCATGGGCTGGATGATCATTGTTGCCACCATTCCCGTCGTGATCTTGGGTGTGTTGGGCAAGGACCTGATCCGTGAGGCGCTGCGAAATATGTGGATCACTGCATCCGTGCTGATCCTGTTCTCCCTGGTGTTCATTTTGGCCGAGAAGATGGGCAAGAAGGAACGCGACTACGACAAACTGACCATGAAAGATGCCATCATCATGGGTCTTGCACAGTGTCTTGCGCTGATCCCTGGCGTGTCTCGCTCCGGCGGCACCATCTCTGCTGGTTTGTTCCTTGGTCTCAAGCGTGAAGTAGCCACCAAGTTCTCCTTCCTGCTGGCAATCCCTGCAGTGCTTGGCTCCGGTTTGTACTCCCTGCCTGACGCTTTTGCGCCAAGCTCCGGACAAGCTGCCTCCGGCCTACAGCTCACCGTGGGTACCCTGGTTGCCTTCGTAGTTGGCTACATTTCCATTGCGTGGCTGATGAAGTTCGTGGCAAACCACTCCTTCAGCTGGTTTGCTGCATACCGTATTCCTGCAGGTCTGCTCGTGATGCTGCTGCTCGCACTGGGCATGCTCAACCCATAAAATTCCTGTACATCTTAAAAATCCGCCGCATTCGTGTTGGCGGATTTTTTGGTTTGTGGAATAGGTGCACTGGCGGCTTGGTTGAAGTTTCAGGTGACATTTCGGTGTCGAACATAATTTCATAAGTATTTTTTAGGACGTGTCTCCGCGCTGAACTTGTGCAATGAGCCTGCACATAGCTTGCAAATAGCTTGTCGCGGAAATAATTACGGAAAGAAGATAGAGTAAAACCCATGCAATCTTGGCCTACACCTGAAGTACCTGCTCTCGCTGGCACGCCTGTGCCTTTGGAATTGTTCGACACTGCAGATCAGGAAGTACGCCTGGTTGAAACCCCACCTGCCGGATCCGACACACCGGTTGGCATGTACGTCTGTGGCATCACTCCCTACGACTCCACACACTTGGGGCACGCGGCGACATACCTCGCTTTCGATCTGATCTACCGCATCCTGCTGGACAATGATCACGATGTCCACTACGTCCAAAACATCACCGATGTCGATGACCCTCTGTTTGAACGCGCAGCCCGCGACGGCGTCGACTGGCGCGACCTCGGCACCAGCCAAATCAACCTCTTCCGCAGCGATATGGAAGCCCTGAGCATCATTCCGCCGAAGGACTACATCGGTGCGATTGAGTCCATCGACGAAGTCATTGAGATGGTCAAGACGCTTCTCGACGAAGGCGCCGCGTACATCGTCGAGGACGCCGAATATCCAGATGTCTACGCATCAATCAACGCCACAGACAAATTTGGCTACGAGTCCAATTACGACGCAGCGACCATGGCTGAGTTCTTCGCAGAACGCGGCGGCGACCCAGAGCGTCCCGGCAAGAAAAACCCCATGGATGCCCTCCTGTGGCGCGCAGCCCGCGAAGGTGAACCAAGCTGGGAATCCCCATTCGGCGCAGGTCGTCCTGGCTGGCACATCGAGTGTTCAGCAATCGCTACCAACCGCCTAGGACACAGCTTTGATATCCAAGGTGGCGGCTCTGACCTGATCTTCCCTCACCACGAGTTCTCCGCAGCGCACGCCGAAGCAGCTCACGGTGTCGAGCGCATGGCTAAGCACTACGTCCACGCTGGCATGATATCCCAAGATGGCGTGAAAATGTCCAAGTCTTTGGGCAACCTGGAATTTGTTTCCCGCCTCACCGCTGCAGGCCACGAGCCCGGCGCGATCCGCCTCGGTGTTTTTGCCAACCATTACCGTGGCAACCGTGATTGGAACGCAGAGAGCCTCGCCACCGCAGAACAGCGTCTAGCAACCTGGCGTGAAGCAGCACGAGCTGCAACCAATAGGGAAGATGCCATTGCAGTTGTCGAGCAGCTTCGTGCACACCTATCTGCTGACCTTGATACTCCCGGCGCGCTCGCCGCGGTAGATAATTGGGCAGCGGGTATCGACACCACGACCGATTCAAAAGAGTTCACCGAGGTAGGAAACATCGTGGTCGCAGCCATTGATGCCCTCCTGGGCGTGCAGCTCTAGGAAATTTCAGGAACAATACATCTCATGACCATTCGCGCCACTTTCCAGCCTTCCGTAGATGAATTCATCTCCACTCTCGAAGAGTTTGCAACAGGTTCATACCTTAAAGAGGACGAAAAGGAATTCTGGGACGAACCTTTCGATGTCAAGGCACTTCCAGATCTTCGTTTCATCTTGGAAAACTACCTTGATTCCCTAGATAAGCTCGGTGAAGCACCAGACCTTGATGCTGTTAACGCCTCCGCTCAGTCCACCCTTGATGAGCTGGAGAAGTTCAACACAAAGCACCACGGTGCTGTTGTTGAGCCTGAAGAAAAAGAAGAGATCACTAAATTGATGTTTGATGCTGCAAAGCAGACTGGTGCAGATGATCTTTCTGCAGAGGCTTTCCCTGAGTTTGAGTAAATTTCAGTAGAAGTTTTTTAGCGCCATTCCGGTTGAGGCTGGGATGGCGCTTTTGTTGGAGGATTCACTTTTTGCTTAACCAACGAGCAATCGAGCCTCGCGTAGTTTCCCTATGTGAGGCTCGATATCAGTTTCAACAGGGCAATGGGGGTGCCAGACCTTTGACTGCCTAGTTTTGCGATAATTGAATGCTTTTCCAAAGCTCGCGGATTCGACCGTCAATTTCCTCAATTATTTCCTGTATCTTGTCCTCACCTTCATCTGACGGATCAGCGAGCTCCCAATCAAGATAGTGCTTTCCTGGATACATTGGGCACACATCTCCACATCCCATTGTTATGACATAGTCAGATGCGCGAATAACATCATCGGTTAGCGGTTTCGGAAATGCATCAGAAATGTTCACTCCTCGCTCTGACAAAATTTCCAACACCAGTGGGTGAATTTCAGAAGCAGGTAAAGAACCTGCAGAACGTACCTCTACAGAACTACCGGCATAGTGAGACAACAACGCCGAAGCAATTTGTGAACGACCTGCGTTGTGGACGCAAATAAATAGGACCTGAGGCACAGGTGAAGCCACCTTACCTTCAGCTACCGCAAGTGCGTGCAGCCGGTCTTTAGCAAAACCTTCTGCCAAAATTGGCAGGTGCGTATGGATTTTTGCTGTTCTCGCCAACGACACATACGATTCAAAAATATAGCGGTTGATAGTCTCTGCAGAGAAAACTCCTTGATAGGTCAACGCCAGTTCATTTGCGATACGGTTCAAAATATTGGTATGCAAGTTTGGTGCAGCTTGCCCGGTCATGTTCTTCCTTTCGAAGATTTTACGGGGAAACCAATAGATTTAACGGTGTTGAAGATGTGTGAGATTAGAAAACTGCTATGCGTTTTGGGTTAGTTCAGCGACGAGGTTTTGGACTCGGGCGTCAATATCATCTCGGACCAGGCGCATGCGTTCCATACCTTCAATTCCACGTTCAGAGGGTTCGTCAGTTACCCAGCGCTGTAGTATGCCGTTTGCATCGATAGGCATTTCTAGTTGAGCTTCGGCACCAAGAATGACCACGCGGTCTACTCGCTTAATTAACTCCTGGTCAATGCCCTTTGGAAACCCTTGAGACATATCTGCGCCAACTTCAGCAATGGAATCAAGGGACTGTTGATTTAATTTCGTACCTGGCTTTGTGCCAGCTGAATAAACTTTGAGAGCGTCCCCGGCATGTTTTTTGGCTAGCGCTGCGGCCATTTGAGATTTTCCACCATTGCCGACGCAAACGAAAAGTACTGATGGTTGATTATTCATGAAGTTGATTCCTTCGCTATGAGTTGATGATTTGGCTGGTAGAACGAGCTGATGATGGCAGCGTGGGGTCATTTGGGAACAACTTGGGGCCTAGCCACAGCATGGCGTAGACCAAGCCGACAAGTACTGGAATTTCAATCAAGGGACCAATCGTTCCTGCCATAGCCTGTGCAGAAGTTGCGCCAAACGTTCCGATCGACACCGCAATCGCAAGTTCAAAATTGTTGCCAGCTGCAGTGAAAGAGACGGATGCAGACTTTGCATAGTTCATGCCAGATAGTTTTGACGCAATGAGTGAAATGAAAAACATTCCAACGAAATAGATAACCAATGGTATCGCGAGACGAACTACAGCCCATGGTTGAGAGACGATCTGATCACCTTGCAATGAAAACAACAAGACGATCGTATAAAGCAGACCGATTAGTGCAAATGGAGAGATTGCCGGAAGGAACTTTTGTTCATACCACTCACGTCCCTTGATCTTTTCGCCAATAATTCGCGAGAAAACTCCAGCAAGTAGAGGTATTCCGAGGAACACCAAAACCGAAGTCACAATTGACCAGAAAGAGAATTGAGCGGTGGTAGTTGGTAATCCTAGCCAGGATGGTAAAACTTGCAGATAGAACCAGCCAAGTGCACCAAACATTGCGACTTGAAAAACTGAATTAATGGCTACGAGAACTGCTGTAGCCTCGCGGTCTCCACAGGACATATCAGACCAAACCAAGACCATCGCAATACATCGTGCGAGTCCTACAATAATCAGGCCGGTTCGTAATTCCGGTTGGTCTGGGAGGAACAACCAAGCTAGCGCGAACATTAAGGCAGGACCCACCACCCAATTGAGAATGAGTGACACGCCCATCAAATGCTTATCAGTGGCAATTTGTTTAGTTTTGTCATACCGAACTTTGGCCAACGGTGGGTACATCATTACAAGGAGGCCTAAAGCGATTGGCAAGGAGATCCCTCCGACTTCCATTGCGCCTAGAAAGCCTGAGAGTCCCGAAACGCTCCGGCCTAAAAATAGCCCAAACGCCATCGCCAAAATAATCCAAAGTGGAATGTATTTATCAAGAAATGAGATTCGGGCTGGCTTGGCCCGCGTCTGAGTTGAGTTTGTCATGCGACACCTTTCGGTATATTGATACCTGTCGATATTCAAAATACTTTCAATATCGACATTCGTCAATATATAGTGGATTTATGACCACTCTCCACACAATTCAATTAGCCAATCCAACCGAGTGTTGCACCCTTGCTACGGGACCCCTGTCCAGTGATGAATCTGAACACTATGCCGATCTGTTTAAGGTGTTGGGCGACCCAGTCCGTCTACGGATTCTGTCTCAGCTGGCTGCGGGAGGGTGCGGGCCTGTAAGTGTTAATGAACTCACGGACTTAATGGGTCTTAGCCAACCAACAATCTCACATCATCTTAAAAAGATGACTGAAGCAGGATTTTTGGATCGAGTGCCTGAAGGTCGTGTGGTGTTGCATCGAGTACGGCCGGAATTATTTGCGGAATTGCGAACGGTATTGCAGATCGGCTCAATGGAATTATGATGAGTCGTTTGCAAACTGAAGGCGCCGGAAACGATCATGACCATTACGAAGCTGTAATAATTGGTGGAGGCCAAGCTGGCCTGGCTACCGCTTATTATCTCATGCGCGCAGGAGTGCAGACTCTGATTTTGGATGACCAACCTGCCTCCGGAGGTGCATGGCTGCATGTGTGGCCTTCGCTGCATTTGTTTTCGACTTCAGATTTTTCTAATCTTCCAGGTTGGCCGATGCCCAAATTTGACGGGTTTCCAACATCGTCTCATGTCGTAGATTACCTGACAGAATATGAACGGCGTTATGAAATTCCAGTTAGTCGATCAGTTTCTGTAGATAAGGTTGATTTTGTAAATGGTGCCTTTCATTTACAATCTGGAACTCGATCCTGGATAGCTAAAAACGTGGTTGCCGCTACCGGTACTTGGTCGGCGCCATTTGTCCCAACTTTTCCGGGAAAATTCTCTGGAACTCATTGGCACTCTTCAAATTATCCGGGCGTTCACCCCTTCGTAGGTCAACGCATTGCAATCGTTGGAGGTGCAAATTCCGGAGCTCAAATTGCAGCAGAGCTGAGTGAAGTGAGTGAGGTGACATGGTTCACCCGCGATAAACCACGGTGGATGCCAGATGACGTTGATGGTAGGGAATTGTTTAGGCGTAACCGTTTGAGAGCTCTTGCTATTCAACGAGGTGAACGTGACCCAGGGCCAGATTCCGAGCTCGGCGACATTGTCATGCTTCCGGAGGTGCGCAGGGCTCGAGACTCCGGAAAGCTATTTGCCACTCCGATGTTTGGGTCACTCGACGAGATACGTGCTGATCACCTAATTTGGTGCACAGGGTTTCGGCCGGCGATTAGGCCAGTTCGTCAACTTCTCAAACACGGACAACCAAAGGTTCCTGGTCTTTATTTAGTAGGCTACGGAGATTGGACGGGACCTGGGTCTGCGACTATCACAGGGGTCGGGCTTTATGCCAAGCGAGCAGCCAAAGAGATTGCCGCGTCAGTCGGCAAAGTCGTTAAATAGTTTGAAGGCTAAGAACTTAATGTTAAAGCGAAAATTGTTTTGACACCTCAACTAATGCAGCGATGCGTTCTTTCCAGAATGCTTTCATGACAGGGATGCTGTCTTGATCAGGCAGGCGTCTGTGCTGGATGCCGAAGCTGGATTTATTGTCGCCTTTGGAGGTGAAGTTGACGCTCACTCGAGAATCATCGGCCAACCATTTGGCATTGAATGTTCTAGGTTCGGAGGCGGAGGTTTTCTCAATTAGTGCGGGATCGAGCCACTGCGCCCGCAGGTCATCGTCTCCGAAGAGCTTCCACACTTTTTCGACCGGCAGGTTAAGGGTTTTGGAGGCATTGGCCGCGAACCCATCGCTGGTCATCCCGGGTTTGCGCATGCCACGTTCGTATTCATAACCAATCGCGATGCCTTGAGCCCACCAGCCACTGACATCAAAGTTGTCCACGATGTGCTTTGCGATGTGGGTGTGAGTCCAAGAGGTGGCTTTTACGTCGTCAAGCAATTTTAGCCACTCTTCCCACGGCTTTCCGGTGCCGTTGAGGATAGCTTCAGGGGACATGCCTGGTGTTGAGCCTTGCGGAGTGGAGTCAGTCATGCGACCGAGACTAGTGGCGCTTTGCCTGTGTTGCTTAGGCGGCGTTGAAAATGAACTACGAATGAAAAGTTCGGGAATTGTCTAATCCGTACTAAGCTGTCTACACAATGTCTACTTCAGTTACTTCACCAGCCCACAACAACGCACATTCCTCCGAATTTTTGGATGCGTTGGCAAACCATGTGTTGATCGGCGACGGCGCCATGGGCACCCAGCTCCAAGGCTTTGACCTGGACGTGGAAAAGGATTTCCTTGATCTGGAGGGGTGTAATGAGATTCTCAACGACACCCGCCCTGATGTGTTGAGGCAGATTCACCGCGCCTACTTTGAGGCGGGAGCTGACTTGGTTGAGACCAATACTTTTGGTTGCAACCTGCCGAACTTGGCGGATTATGACATCGCTGATCGTTGCCGTGAGCTTGCCTACAAGGGCACTGCAGTGGCTAGGGAAGTGGCTGATGAGATGGGGCCGGGCCGAAACGGCATGCGGCGTTTCGTGGTTGGTTCCCTGGGACCTGGAACGAAGCTTCCATCGCTGGGCCATGCACCGTATGCAGATTTGCGTGGGCACTACAAGGAAGCAGCGCTTGGCATCATCGACGGTGGTGGCGATGCCTTTTTGATTGAGACTGCTCAGGACTTGCTTCAGGTCAAGGCTGCGGTTCACGGCGTTCAAGATGCCATGGCTGAACTTGATACATTCTTGCCCATTATTTGCCACGTCACCGTAGAGACCACCGGCACCATGCTCATGGGTTCTGAGATCGGTGCCGCGTTGACAGCGCTGCAGCCACTGGGTATCGACATGATTGGTCTGAACTGCGCCACCGGCCCAGATGAGATGAGCGAGCACCTGCGTTACCTGTCCAAGCACGCCGATATTCCTGTGTCGGTGATGCCTAACGCAGGTCTTCCTGTCCTGGGTAAAAACGGTGCAGAATACCCACTTGAGGCTGAGGATTTGGCGCAGGCGCTGGCTGGATTCGTCTCCGAATATGGCCTGTCCATGGTGGGTGGTTGTTGTGGCACCACACCTGAGCACATCCGTGCGGTCCGCGATGCGGTGGTTGGTGTTCCAGAGCAGGAAACCTCCACACTGACCAAGATCCCTGCAGGCCCTGTTGAGCAGGCCTCCCGCGAGGTGGAGAAAGAGGACTCCGTCGCGTCGCTGTACACCTCGGTGCCATTGTCCCAGGAAACCGGCATTTCCATGATCGGTGAGCGCACCAACTCCAACGGTTCCAAGGCATTCCGTGAGGCAATGCTGTCTGGCGATTGGGAAAAGTGTGTGGATATTGCCAAGCAGCAAACCCGCGATGGTGCACACATGCTGGATCTTTGTGTGGATTACGTGGGACGAGACGGCACCGCCGATATGGCGACCTTGGCAGCACTTCTTGCTACCAGCTCCACTTTGCCAATCATGATTGACTCCACCGAGCCAGAGGTTATTCGCACAGGCCTTGAGCACTTGGGTGGACGAAGCATCGTTAACTCCGTCAACTTTGAAGACGGCGATGGCCCTGAGTCCCGCTACCAGCGCATCATGAAACTGGTAAAGCAGCACGGTGCGGCCGTGGTTGCGCTGACCATTGATGAGGAAGGCCAGGCACGTACCGCTGAGCACAAGGTGCGCATTGCTAAACGACTGATTGACGATATCACCGGCAGCTACGGCCTGGATATCAAAGACATCGTTGTGGACTGCCTGACCTTCCCGATCTCTACTGGCCAGGAAGAAACCAGGCGAGATGGCATTGAAACCATCGAAGCCATCCGCGAGCTGAAGAAGCTCTACCCAGAAATCCACACCACCCTGGGTCTGTCCAATATTTCCTTCGGCCTGAACCCTGCTGCACGCCAGGTTCTTAACTCTGTGTTCCTCAATGAGTGCATTGAGGCTGGTCTGGACTCTGCGATTGCGCACAGCTCCAAGATTTTGCCGATGAACCGCATTGATGATCGCCAGCGCGAAGTGGCGTTGGATATGGTCTATGATCGCCGCACCGAGGATTACGATCCGCTGCAGGAATTCATGCAGCTGTTTGAGGGCGTTTCTGCTGCCGATGCCAAGGATGCTCGCGCTGAACAGCTGGCCGCTATGCCTTTGTTTGAGCGTTTGGCACAGCGCATCATCGACGGCGATAAGAATGGCCTTGAGGATGATCTGGAAGCAGGCATGAAGGAGAAGTCTCCTATTGCGATCATCAACGAGGACCTTCTCAACGGCATGAAGACCGTGGGTGAGCTGTTTGGTTCCGGACAGATGCAGCTGCCATTCGTGCTGCAATCGGCAGAAACCATGAAAACTGCGGTGGCCTATTTGGAACCGTTCATGGAAGAGGAAGCAGAAGCTACCGGATCTGCGCAGGCAGAGGGCAAGGGCAAAATCGTCGTGGCCACCGTCAAGGGTGACGTGCACGATATCGGCAAGAACTTGGTGGACATCATTTTGTCCAACAACGGTTACGACGTGGTGAACTTGGGCATCAAGCAGCCACTGTCCGCCATGTTGGAAGCAGCGGAAGAACACAAAGCAGACGTCATCGGCATGTCGGGACTTCTTGTGAAGTCCACCGTGGTGATGAAGGAAAACCTTGAGGAGATGAACAACGCCGGCGCATCCAATTACCCAGTCATTTTGGGTGGCGCTGCGCTGACGCGTACCTACGTGGAAAACGATCTCAACGAGGTGTACACCGGTGAGGTGTACTACGCCCGTGATGCTTTCGAGGGCCTGCGCCTGATGGATGAGGTGATGGCAGAAAAGCGTGGTGAAGGACTTGATCCCAACTCACCAGAAGCTATTGAGCAGGCGAAGAAGAAGGCGGAACGTAAGGCTCGTAATGAGCGTTCCCGCAAGATTGCCGCGGAGCGTAAAGCTAATGCGGCTCCCGTGATTGTTCCGGAGCGTTCTGATGTCTCCACCGATACTCCAACCGCGGCACCACCGTTCTGGGGAACCCGCATTGTCAAGGGTCTGCCCTTGGCGGAGTTCTTGGGCAACCTTGATGAGCGCGCCTTGTTCATGGGGCAGTGGGGTCTGAAATCCACCCGCGGCAACGAGGGTCCAAGCTATGAGGATTTGGTGGAAACTGAAGGCCGACCACGCCTGCGCTACTGGCTGGATCGCCTGAAGTCTGAGGGCATTTTGGACCACGTGGCCTTGGTGTATGGCTACTTCCCAGCGGTCGCGGAAGGCGATGACGTGGTGATCTTGGAATCCCCGGATCCACACGCAGCCGAACGCATGCGCTTTAGCTTCCCACGCCAGCAGCGCGGCAGGTTCTTGTGCATCGCGGATTTCATTCGCCCACGCGAGCAAGCTGTCAAGGACGGCCAAGTGGACGTCATGCCATTCCAGCTGGTCACCATGGGTAATCCTATTGCTGATTTCGCCAACGAGTTGTTCGCAGCCAATGAATACCGCGAGTACTTGGAAGTTCACGGCATCGGCGTGCAGCTCACCGAAGCATTGGCCGAGTACTGGCACTCCCGAGTGCGCAGCGAACTCAAGCTGAACGACGGTGGATCTGTCGCTGATTTTGATCCAGAAGACAAGACCAAGTTCTTCGACCTGGATTACCGCGGCGCCCGCTTCTCCTTTGGTTACGGTTCTTGCCCTGATCTGGAAGACCGCGCAAAGCTGGTGGAATTGCTCGAGCCAGGCCGTATCGGCGTGGAGTTGTCCGAGGAACTCCAGCTGCACCCAGAGCAGTCCACAGACGCGTTTGTGCTCTACCACCCAGAGGCAAAGTACTTTAACGTCTAACACCTTTGAGAGGGAAAACTTTCCCGCACATTGCAGATCGTGCCACTTTAACTAAGGTTGACGGCATGATTAAGGCGATTTTCTGGGACATGGACGGCACGATGGTGGACTCTGAGCCACAGTGGGGCATTGCTACCTACGAGCTCAGCGAAGCCATGGGCCGCCGCCTCACCCCGGAGCTCCGGGAACTCACCGTCGGCTCGAGCCTGCCGCGCACCATGCGCTTATGCGCAGAGCACGCAGGCATTACATTGAGCGACGCGGACTACGAGCGCTACCGGGCTGGCATGTTCGCCCGGGTCCATGAGCTTTTCGACGAATCCCTCGTCCCAAATCCAGGCGTCACCGAACTCCTGACAGAGTTGAAGGCCCTCGAGATCCCCATGTTGGTCACCACCAACACAGAGCGCGATCTCGCGACCCGTTCAGTCGCAGCCGTGGGAAATGAGTTCTTCATCGGTTCTATCGCTGGTGATGAAGTCCCAACAGCAAAGCCAGCCCCCGACATGTACCTCGAAGCAGCACGACGTGTGGGCTTTGACCCATCAGAGTGCCTCGTGTTCGAAGATTCCTACAACGGCATGCTGGGCGCTGTTACTGCAGGTTGCCGCGTCATTGGTCTGCACCCAGAAGAAGTCCAAGCGCCAGAAGGTGTAGTGCCTTTGCGTTCCCTCCACGGTAAAAACTCTTTCGAAGGTGTCACCGCTGAGATGGTCACTGCCTGGTACCACCAGATCGAGCCGGCAGGTGTCGCAAAATAAAACCAGGTGGGGGAGTGAAATTATTCGACTAATATCCTCCCCCAAACACACATTGATAACTGTTGTGTGGAAGAATGTACCGAGTGAAGACATTTGACTCGCTGTACGAAGAACTTCTTAACCGTGCTCAGACCCGCCCTGAAGGGTCTGGAACCGTGGCCGCCTTGGATAAAGGCATCCATCATCTAGGTAAGAAGGTCATCGAAGAAGCCGGAGAGGTCTGGATTGCAGCCGAGTATGAGACCGATGAAGAGCTAGCCGGAGAAATCTCCCAGCTCATTTATTGGACCCAGGTCATCATGGTTGCTCGCGGCCTGAAGCCAGAAGATATCTACAAGAACCTGTAGGAGTTTTAAAGCAATCATGTTGAAAATCGCTGTCCCAAACAAAGGCTCGCTGTCCGAGCGCGCCATGGAAATCCTCGCCGAAGCAGGCTACGCAGGCCGTGGAGATTCCAAATCCCTCAACGTTTTTGATGAAGCAAACAACGTTGAATTCTTCTTCCTTCGCCCTAAAGATATCGCCATCTACGTTGCTGGTGGCCAGCTCGATTTGGGTATCACCGGCCGCGACCTTGCTCGCGATTCCCAGGCTGATGTCCACGAAGTTCTTTCCCTCGGCTTCGGTTCCTCCACTTTCCGTTACGCAGCACCAGCTGATGAAGAGTGGAGCATCGAAAAGCTCGACGGCAAGCGCATCGCTACCTCTTACCCCAACCTTGTTCGCGATGACCTCGCAGCACGTGGGCTTTCCGCTGAGGTGCTCCGCCTCGACGGTGCAGTAGAGGTATCCATCAAGCTTGGTGTCGCAGATGCCATCGCCGATGTTGTATCCACCGGCCGCACGCTGCGTCAGCAAGGTCTTGCACCTTTCGGCGAGGTTCTGTGCACCTCTGAGGCTGTCATTGTTGGCCGCAAGGATGAAAAGGTCACCCCAGAGCAGCAGATCCTGCTTCGCCGCATCCAGGGAATTTTGCACGCGCAGAACTTCCTCATGCTGGATTACAACGTCGACCGCGACAACCTGGACGCTGCCACTGCAGTAACCCCAGGCTTATCCGGCCCAACGGTATCCCCACTGGCACGCGACAACTGGGTTGCTGTACGCGCCATGGTGCCACGCAGGTCAGCTAACGCCATCATGGATAAGCTTGCTGGACTCGGCGCTGAAGCCATCCTGGCTTCTGAAATCCGCATCGCCCGCATCTAGTTTTAACTACCCCCGAAAATGTAGTGGGTAGTTCCACACTGCCTCTTACAAGTACGTAGGATAATCCACAGCACCATTGTGATTTCCTTCAACTTGTGAGAGGCAGTACATGTCTAAGACGAGCAACAAGTCTTCAGCAGACTCAAAGAATGACGCAAAAGCCGAAGACATTGTGAACGGCGAGAACCAAATCGCCACGAATGAGTCGCAGTCTTCAGACAGCGCTGCAGTTTCGGAACGTGTCGTCGAACCAAAAACCACGGTTCAGAAAAAGTTCCGAATCGAATCGGATCTGCTTGGTGAACTTCAGATCCCATCCCACGCATATTACGGGGTGCACACCCTTCGTGCGGTGGACAACTTCCAAATCTCACGAACCACCATCAACCACGTCCCAGATTTCATTCGCGGCATGGTCCAGGTGAAAAAGGCCGCAGCTTTAGCAAACCGCCGACTGCACACACTTCCAGCACAAAAAGCAGAAGCAATTGTCTGGGCTTGTGATCAGATCCTCATTGAGGAACGCTGTATGGATCAGTTCCCCATCGATGTGTTCCAGGGTGGCGCAGGTACCTCACTGAACATGAACACCAACGAGGTTGTTGCCAACCTTGCACTTGAGTTCTTAGGCCATGAAAAGGGCGAGTACCACATCCTGCACCCCATGGATGATGTGAACATGTCCCAGTCCACCAACGATTCCTACCCAACTGGTTTCCGCCTGGGCATTTACGCTGGACTGCAGACCCTCATCGCTGAAATTGATGAGCTTCAGGTTGCGTTCCGCCACAAGGGCAATGAGTTTGTCGACATCATCAAGATGGGCCGCACCCAGTTGCAGGATGCTGTTCCCATGAGCTTGGGCGAAGAGTTCCGAGCATTCGCGCACAACCTCGCAGAAGAGCAGACCGTGCTGCGTGAAGCTGCCAACCGTCTCCTCGAGGTCAATCTTGGTGCAACCGCAATCGGTACTGGTGTGAACACTCCAGCAGGCTACCGCCACCAGGTTGTCGCTGCTCTGTCTGAGGTCACCGGACTGGAACTAAAGTCCGCACGTGATCTCATCGAGGCTACCTCTGACACCGGTGCATATGTTCATGCGCACTCCGCAATCAAGCGTGCAGCCATGAAACTGTCCAAGATCTGTAACGATCTACGTCTGCTGTCTTCTGGTCCTCGTGCTGGCTTGAACGAAATCAACCTGCCACCACGCCAGGCTGGTTCCTCCATCATGCCAGCCAAGGTCAACCCAGTGATCCCAGAAGTGGTCAACCAGGTCTGCTTCAAGGTCTTCGGTAACGATCTCACCGTCACCATGGCTGCGGAAGCTGGCCAGTTGCAGCTCAACGTCATGGAGCCAGTCATTGGCGAATCCCTCTTCCAGTCACTGCGCATCCTGGGCAATGCAGCCAAGACTTTGCGTGAGAAGTGCGTCGTAGGAATCACCGCCAACGCTGATGTTTGCCGTGCTTACGTTGATAACTCCATCGGGATTATCACTTACCTGAACCCATTCCTGGGCCACGACATTGGAGATCAGATCGGTAAGGAAGCAGCCGAAACTGGTCGACCAGTGCGTGAACTCATCCTGGAAAAGAAGCTCATGGATGAAAAGACGCTCGAGGCAGTCCTGTCCAAGGAGAACCTCATGCACCCAATGTTCCGCGGAAGGCTCTACTTGGAGAACTAATCCAAGATCTCGTCTGATACCTGGGCAATTAGGTTGAGAGTTCATCTCACCTGGTTGCCCAGGTTTTTTCGTGGGTGAATTCAGCAGGCGCCTGTTTAAGAGATTGATATCGCTGGATGAGTCGGCGAGATTTTTTACGCGACTACACGCGGAGCAGACTATATGGCCGAAGCTTCCCAGTCAATCGATTTTCGGTCATATGGGACGGTGCGAAGGGGGTGGGGCAACACGTTGAGGTTGTTTTGGTCGGGCGCAGCCGTCGAAAAGCAAAAAGCGTTTTGTGACATGAATCTATTTTGGATGCGATTAGGTTTCTAAAGACATTGAATGGCCTTTTAACCTGCACTTTTGTACAATGCAATAGGATAATACTTAAAGTATCTATTGAATTTTTGCAATTTGGCCAATCAACAACATAGGAGGACTGCGTGGCGGTCACCGCAAGAACGGACATAAAACCACACCCATCGCAACCAACGGCACTGTTCACTCCAGTGTTTATTTTGGGCTGGCTCGTCAACTTGACCCAGTACTTGAGCTTCTACTTCCTGATCACAGTCATGGCGCTGTATGCGATGGAAAGCTTCGCCGTTTCAGAGGCCGCTGGCGGATTTGCGGCCAGCTCCTTTGTTATCGGCGCAACCGTGGCTCGTGTGTTCGCGGGATGGGCGGCCGACCGTTTTGGTAAGAAGCAGATCCTGCTCATCTTTGTCGGCTTGGGAACGGTAGCATCACTATTCTATATTCCAGCTGCCTCACTACCAGCGCTGGTTGCTGTGCGTTTTGTTCACGGTTTTTCTTATTCTCTTGCTTCCACCGCTGTGATGGCACTTGTGCAGTCCGTGATTCCTGCAAGCCGTAGGGCAGAGGGCACCGGCTACTTCGCGCTCGGATCCACACTGGCTACAGCTTTCGGCCCAGCAATTGCGCTGTTTGTTATCGATGACTTCAACTACAACACCCTGTTCTGGATTACCACTGCGACCAGTGTTTTCGGCCTGATCCTCACCGTTTTGATCCGCAAGCCGGAGTTCATTAAGAATGCGGAACACGGCAGAGTAAAGCCAGTCTGGTCTATCAAGACTGTTGTGCACCCATCGGTCATGCTCATTGGATTCTTCATGCTCGCTGTCGGACTGGCTTACGCAGGCGTGATCACCTTCCTCAACGGCTTCGCGCAAGACACTGGCCTCACCGCCGGAGCGGGTCTTTTCTTTATCGCTTATGCGGTTGCGATGCTGGTCATGCGTTTCTTCCTTGGACGCATTCAGGACAAACATGGTGACAACCCGGTTATTTACTTCGGTTTGATCAGCTTCGCCCTCGCGCTGGGGCTTATGGCTTTGGCGACTGAAGACTGGCACATTGTTCTCGCTGGCGCACTCACCGGTTTGGGCTATGGCACCATCATGCCGGCCGCACAAGCCATTGCTGTCGATTCAGTTCCAAGCACTCAGGTTGGTTCCGGTATTTCTACGCTTTTCCTGTTCACCGACATCGGCATTGGCTTAGGCCCAATCCTGCTGGGTGGATTGGTTGCAGCGACCGGATACAACGTCATGTACGCAGCTTTGGCCGCAGTGATTGTTGTGGCGGGCGTGCTCTACCTGGTTGCTTTGGGTAGGAAAGCTAGCCACTAAGTTAGAGCATTTTATTGAGCACCTGCATCCCCAAGGCGAACTCGGAGGATGGAGGTGCTTTGTCGTTTTATGAAATTCATCAAGAGCAAAACACCCGCACTTCCTGGCGTTATAGCCGGCAAGTGCGGGTGTTTCGATGAAGCTAAAAACTTTTAAGCAGATCGACGATGAGCCTGATCAAAGGTGCGCTGCAGTGCGATCCATTCCTGTGTGCTCAAATCGAATGAGCGGGAGAGGCGTACTGCAAGTCCGATGGTGAGGTCGGTGCGACCTTCAACGAAATTGGCGATGGTTGCTTCGGTGATGTGGAGGGTTTTGGCGAGATCGTAGTGGCTGATTCCTCGGGGTTCGAGGAAACGTTCACTCAAAATCTCACCAGGGTGCTGCGGTTTCCGGGACTGCGGAGCTACCACGAACACTCCTTTCGTGGATCAGGGATCCCGATGGTGGGGGATCAACCAATATGGAAAAAACTTATAAAAAGAATGTTTGAAAAAGGTTCTTGTTAAAAATGATATCCATGTTTGAATCCCGCGCAACGCAGGTAAAGCGTCCCTAACCTGCATTTTCCCTAGTCGTTTTGTTAACCATCAAAATATCAAACTTTAGACTGACTCACGACTAGGCTAGTCTGCTGTACTGCCAGGCCAACCGGGGTACTCGGGTGGAACCCCACCATACTCCGGACACAGTGATTGGTGTGGGCACCAGCCACACAGCTTGGAGGTCTTCGTTCGAAAATGGCCTGCTTTGCCGTCCATTTCAATCTTTGCCCACAGATCACCCAGATCGCGTTCGAAGAATTCCAGCTGCTCCCGTGATGGGTTGAGGAACATTGAATCGTTGACTTTGAGGTACATTAAACGAAGCTGAGCTGGGATTTCATTGAACATGCGCCAGTAGACCAGTGCATAGAACAGCATCTGGAACTGCGCTTGCTGGCTCCACTGCGGCTTTGGTTTCTTGCCAGTCTTGTAGTCGATAACTCGGACTTGGCCGGTGGGGGCGGTATCCACACGGTCGATAAAACCACGAACAGGAACGCCGTTGGGCAGCACAGTGTCCACGTACATTTCGCATTCGGTGGCGTCGAAACCTTGAGGATTTTCCATTTCAAAGTAGCCACGCAGCAGGGTGCGGGAATCCACGAGGAAATCATAAAGCTCATCTTCTGGAACAAGCTCTTTGAGCTCTGCGTCTTCTTCACACATCTGCGCCCAGGTGGGCTTGAGTTGCTTCACCATGGCTGGATATTCGCGTTCTTCACGCGGCAACTTGTGCATATATTCCAACACAGCGTGCACCAACGTGCCTTTGACCTGGGCGACGGTCTTAGGCTCTGGCAGGCGATCAATCGCGCGGAAGCGATACAACAGGGGACACTGCTGGTAATCCCCGGCGCGCGACGGTGACAGCGCCAATGGGCGTGGCTTTTTCTTAACGTTTTCAACTGGGCTGGTCATAATGATCACCTACTTTAACGGCTTCAGGTGACATTGTGGATTCGCATTGTGGATTCGGGGGCCCGCGCTGTTTCCAAGAATTTGGCTACCCTTGTTCTATGCATGTAACTGACGATTTCTTAAGTTTTATTGCCCTAAGCCCAAGTTCCTATCACGCGGCCGCGGCGGTGGAGCGCAGGTTGCTCCATGAGGGGTTCATTCGTCAGGAAGATACCGATGAATGGGATGCCCGCCCTGGTGGGCATGTGACGGTGCGTGGGGGAGCAGTAGTGGCGTGGTGGGTGCCTGAGGATGCTTCGCCAGATTCCGGGTTCCGCATCATTGGGTCACATACTGATTCACCGGGTTTCAAGTTAAAGCCCCGTGGGGATCTTTCCTCACACGGTTGGCAGCAGGCCGGCGTCGAGGTTTACGGCGGACCGATCCTGCCAAGCTGGCTGGATCGCGAGCTGGCCTTAGCAGGCCGCATTGTGCTTGCCGACGGGTCCGTCAAGCTTGTCAACACCGGCCCGATTCTGCGCATCCCGCACGTGGCTATTCATTTGGACCGTACTGTTAATTCCCAACTCACCCTTAATCCACAGCGTCACCTGCAGCCTGTGTTTGCTGTTGGTGAGCCCGACGTATCAATTCTGGATGTCATTGCTGGTGCTGCGGTAGTGGATCCTGCAGATATTGTCAGCCATGATCTGATCACGGTGGCTACCCAAGATGCTGAAGTATTTGGCGCACATGGGGATTTCTTGGCGTCTGGTCGCCTGGATAACCTGAGCAGCGTGCATCCATCCATGACTGCATTGATTGCGGCTTCGCAATCTGACGATACTGGTTCGGATATTTTGGTTCTTGCTGCATTCGATCATGAAGAAGTGGGAAGTAATTCCACCTCGGGTGCCGGGGGCCCCCTGTTGGAGGATGTGCTCAACCGTACTGCTCGTGCGTTGGGTGCAGATGAAGATGAGCGACGCCGGATGTTTAACCGTTCCACCATGGTCTCAGCTGACGCGGCACACTCCATTCACCCCAACTTCCCCGAGAAGCATGATCAAGCTAATTACCCCATCATTGGTAAAGGTCCTGTATTGAAGGTCAACGCCAACCAGCGCTACACCTCCGATGCAGTCACTTCAGGCATGTGGATCAGGGCATGTCAGATTGCCGGTGTGCCACACCAGGTGTTTGCCGGCAACAACGATGTGCCGTGTGGTTCCACCATCGGCCCGATCAGTGCGACTCGCCTGGGTATCGATTCTGTCGATGTCGGTATTCCATTGCTGTCCATGCACTCCGCACGCGAAATGGCCGGAGTGAAGGATCTGATGTGGTTTGAACAAGCCCTGGAAGCCTATCTGGTAAATTAACGCCGAGTTCAATCAAGACAAGCACACAGAAGAAAGTGAGGGCTCATGCCCTACTCAGGTCCGTTCCAAGCAGGCGACCGCGTTCAGCTCACCGACGCTAAACGCCGCCATTTCACCATCATTTTGGAACCAGGAACCACCTACCACACCCACCGTGGACAAATCGCACACGATGACATCATCGGCGCCGATGAGGGCACTGTTGTCCACTCCACCATGGGCTCTGATTACTTGTGCTTCCGTCACCTCATGGTTGATCACGTGCTGAGCATGCCTCGTGGCGCTGCAGTTATTTATCCAAAGGACTCTGCACAGATTCTGGTCGAGGGCGATATTTTCCCTGGCGCCCGAGTTCTGGAAGCTGGCGCTGGTTCCGGTGCACTGTCCATGGCGCTGCTTCGTGCAGTGGGTGAAAAGGGCAATGTCATCTCCTACGAAATCCGTGAGGATCACCTGGAGTACGCAGTCTCCAACGTGGAGGAGTACTTCGGTGAGCGTCCAGCAACCTGGGATCCACGTCTTGGTGACCTGAAAGAAGTCACCGTTGAGGATCTCGGCGGACCTGTTGACCGCATCATCTTGGATATGCTTGAGCCGTGGGAAATGCTGGAGACCTGCAAGGATCTTCTCATCCCTGGTGGTGTGTTTATGACGTATGTGGCGACCGTGCCACAGCTGATGAAGGTCATGGAAGGCATCCGCGAGCAAAAATGCTTCACGGAGCCACGCGCGTGGGAATCTTTGGTTCGTGATTGGAAGGTGGAGGGCTTGGCAACACGCCCTGAGCACCGCATGAATGCCCACACCGCGTTCTTGGTGTTGACCAGGCGTTTGGCTGATGGCGTGGAGCCTCCTCGTCCGCAGCGTAAGGCACGTCGATAAAAAGACCTAGTTGGAGGGCGTAAAGGGTTAGAGTGGTGACCATGAGTTCACCAACTGATTCTTCGCCCTCTAATTCTTTTAGCGACTTCAACCGGGAGGAACAGTCCCGGTTATCTGATGAGGTGCGCCAGCTCAAGCGCACCAACTCTGATCTTGGGGCACGTAATGCCAAGCTCGCGGAGATGCTGAAGTCGTCTCGGGATAAATTGTCTGTGCTGTTTTCTCAGTTGGAGGATATGGCTCAGCCGCCATCGGTGTATGGCACTTTCTTGGAAACCGCGAAAGACGGTTCTAATGCGGAGATCTTTGCTGGTGGACGTCGCATGCGTGTGGCTGTTTCTCCTATGCTGTGTGCCGCGGATTTGATGCCGGGTGTGCAGGTTCGTTTGGGTGAAGGCAATCAAGTTCTTGAGGCCTGTGATTTTGAACAAACCGGTGAATTAGCCACGTTGATGGAAATGATTGGCCGGGATCGTGCTTTGGTTTCAGATCGCTCGGGGGAGGAGCGCGTCGTCAAGCTTGCTGGTCCGTTGATGGATCGCACCGCAAAGCTGCCGCGCCCCGGTGACACCCTGCTTGTTGACCGCAAAGCGGGCTACGCTTTTGAGGCGATTGCCAAGACGGAAATTTCGAGGCTTGCGCTGGAAGAGGCGCCAGATGTGTCTTATCAGGATATTGGTGGCTTGGATGATCAGATTGAATTGATTCAAGATGCCGTTGAGCTGCCATTTTTGCACCCGGAGATGTACCGCGCCTACAACCTGCATCCACCAAAGGGCGTGCTGCTGTACGGCCCTCCCGGCTGTGGAAAGACGCTGATTGCTAAGGCTGTGGCTAATTCTTTGGCCAACCGCATCGGTGAGACTGGCACCTCGTACTTCATCAACGTCAAGGGCCCAGAGCTGCTGAACAAGTACGTCGGTGAGACAGAGCGACAGATCCGAGTGATTTTTGAGCGCGCCCGTGAGCTTGCCGGCGATGGCCGCCCCGTGATCATTTTCTTTGATGAAATGGAATCGATTTTCCGTACCCGTGGTTCAGGTGTGAGTTCTGATATGGAAACCACCGTGGTGCCACAGCTTTTGGCAGAGCTTGACGGTGTGGAGGATCTGTCCAATGTCATCGTGGTGGGCGCTACCAACCGTGAAGAGCTGATCGACCCGGCCATTTTGCGCCCGGGTCGCCTGGACATCAAGATTCGCATCAACCGCCCCAACAAGCAGGGCGCACATGACATTTTCACCCGCTACATCAATGATTCGATTCCGCTGGCCGAACCTGCCGAGGATCTCATTGATCGCGCCGTGGATCACCTGTACACCCCGCGCCCTTATGTGCGTTTGACGCTGATCGATGGTTCGGTGGAAACACTGAACTACCACGACTTTGTCTCTGGTGCGATGATCGCCAACATTGTTGACCGTGCTAAAAAATCAGCTATTAAGGCGCATATCGACGGCACCGGCGTTGGCCTAACCGCCGAGCAGCTCATCCAGGCGATTGATGATGAAAACCAGCAGAGCGAAGACCTGCCAAACACCTCCAACCCGGATGAATGGTCCAGGATCACTGGACGCCAGGGCAAGCAGGTTACTCACGCAGAGGTGGTTATCTAAATGGCGCGTTTTATGGGATCGGAAACCGAATACGGCATTTCCACACCGTCTGCACCGTTTTTAAGCCCGATCGTTACTTCCACGCACGCGGTGGTGGCGTATTCCACCGCGCGTGGATTTGGTGAGCACCGGGTGCGTTGGGACTATGCGCAAGAGTCCCCACTGCGCGATACTCGTGGCTTTGATCTGCGCCGATACCACCAGGCCCCTGTGGTGGATCCGCACGCCATTGGTGTGGCCAACGTGTTTGTGCCCAATGGTGCCAGGTTTTATGTCGATCACGCGCACCCGGAATACTCCTCCCCAGAGGTCACCAATGCGTGGGATGCCATGGTTTACGACGCCGCTGGTGACCACATCCTCATGCAGGCCGTCTCTGATGTTGCGAGTTTCACCAGCCAGAATAGGTCTGTGTTGGACGGCCATGATCCGTGTCCAGCTTTGAAAATCTACAAAAACAATGTCGACGGTAAGGGTGCTAGCTACGGGTCCCACGAGAATTACCTCTACTCACGTGAGACGGATTTTGATGTGCTGGCTCAGGCATTGATCCCATTTTTTGTGTGCCGCCAGGTCATCATCGGTGCCGGACGTGTGGGATTGGGCCCTCAGGGCGATAAGCCGGGATTCCAGGTCAGTCAGCGAGCTGACTACATTGAGCAAGAAATTTCACTGGAAACCACACTCAACCGCGGCATTATCAACACCCGCGATGAACCACACACCGACGCTGATCACTGGGGTCGCCTGCACGTGATCATCGGCGATGCCAACATGTCGCAGACTGCGAATTTCCTCAAATTCGGCATGACCTCCCTAGTGCTGGATGCCATTGAGGCTGGGGTGGATTTCTCTGAACTCAAGCTGAAGAACGCAGTGAGTGAAGTAGCAAAGGTCTCCCATGATCTTTCCCTTACCCACCAGCTGCGATTGGCGGATGGTTCAGAGCTCACCGCTATTGATATTCTGCGCCGCTATTTGGACAAGGTGCAGCCGTTTGCAGAAACCCCAGTGGAACAGCGTGTCACTGCGCTGTGGGGTGAAGTGCTGGGGCTCCTGGAGAATGATCTGCTCTCCACCAGCCATCTCCTTGATTGGACTGCAAAACTTGCCCTGATCAAGTCTTTTGAGGCGCGTGGGCTGTCCATTAACGATCCCAAGATGTACCTCATTGACCTGCAGTACAGCGATATTGATCCACAGAAGAGTCTGTATCACGCACTGGTATCCAAGGGGCGGATGAAAACACTGTGCAGTGCGCAGGACATTGCAGATGCAGCGGCCACTCCACCGCAGGACTCGCGGGCATACTTCCGCGGGCGTGTGATGGATAAATTTGGCGAATCAGTGCTCGCAGCCAACTGGGAATCGCTGATTGTTGCTACCTCCAGCGCTAAGGAATACCGCGTGCACACCAGCGGTTTAGATACCTTGACCCGAGAGGAAGCAGGGGAGTTGGTGGAGAAATCCGCCACAATCGATGAGTTAATTGAGGGTCTTGAAAAGGAAAACTTGACCCCGCTCACGGCCATCCAAGCTATTTAGGGTACCCTGAATAGGTGGTTAGGGGATGTCCCTAGAATCACCTCAGGGGTGAGCCAAACCCCTTCAACTAACCCATGTGACGGCGCTAACGTGTGATGGATTAACGTTAACAATAAGTTTGTTACATAGTGTGGATGGTTCTCAGCTTAGGTTTTAGGGCGCACGCCTAAAAAACTGGGCCTAAACAACCAGGCTTAAATGGCCAGGTCTAAATACGTGGGCTGAAGAACTAAGAAATACCGATTTACGGCAGGAGAGTGAGTGTAGTGAACGCAAAGCAAACCCAAATTATGGGTGGCGGCGGACGTGACGAGGACAACGCCGAGGATTCCGCACAGGCATCTGGACAGGTTCAGATCAACACCGAAGGTGTGGACAGCTTGCTGGATGAAATCGACGGACTGTTGGAAAACAACGCCGAGGAATTCGTTCGTTCCTATGTACAAAAGGGTGGCGAATAGTCACTGTGAGTACCGTGGAATCCGCATTGACCCGCAGGATCATGGGCATTGAAACGGAGTATGGCCTCACCTTTGTTGATGGTGATTCCAAAAAGCTTCGCCCAGATGAGATAGCTCGAAGGATGTTTCGTCCCATCGTGGAGAAATATTCCAGCTCTAATATCTTCATACCCAATGGTTCCCGGTTGTATCTTGATGTGGGTTCCCACCCGGAGTACGCCACCGCCGAGTGTGATAATTTGACCCAGCTGATCAATTTTGAAAAAGCTGGCGATGTTATTGCAGATCGCATGGCTGTAGATGCCGAAGAGTCGCTGGCGAAAGAAGACATTGCTGGGCAGGTGTACCTGTTTAAAAACAATGTCGATTCCGTGGGCAATTCTTATGGCTGCCACGAAAACTACCTTGTGGGTCGCTCCATGCCGTTGAAGGCGTTGGGTAAAAGGCTGATGCCGTTTCTGATTACCCGCCAGCTCATCTGCGGCGCCGGCAGGATCCATCACCCCAATCCTTTGGATAAAGGCGAATCCTTCCCCTTGGGCTACTGCATATCCCAGCGCTCTGACCACGTGTGGGAGGGCGTATCAAGTGCCACCACTAGATCACGCCCCATTATCAACACCCGTGATGAGCCACATGCGGATTCCCATTCTTACCGCAGGCTGCACGTGATTGTGGGTGATGCCAACATGGCAGAGCCCAGCATCGCGTTGAAGGTCGGCTCCACGTTGCTGGTTCTGGAAATGATTGAGGCAGATTTCGGTTTGCCCAGCTTAGAGCTTGCCAATGATATTGCCTCAATTAGGGAAATCTCCCGCGATGCAACAGGATCCACACTGTTGTCCCTGAAAGATGGCACCACCATGACTGCCTTGCAGATCCAGCAGGTGGTCTTTGAGCATGCCTCGAAGTGGTTGGAGCAGCGCCCCGAACCAGAATTTTCTGGCACCTCCAACACAGAGATGGCCCGCGTGCTGGATCTGTGGGGTCGCATGTTGAAAGCGATTGAGTCCGGTGATTTCAGCGAAGTGGATACAGAAATTGACTGGGTGATCAAAAAGAAGCTCATTGATCGTTTCATTCAGCGCGGCAACCTTGGGTTGGATGATCCAAAACTTGCCCAAGTGGACTTGACTTATCACGATATTAGGCCAGGTAGAGGCCTATTTAGCGTGCTGCAAAGCCGCGGCATGATCAAACGGTGGACTACTGATGAGGCGATTTTAGCTGCGGTGGATACCGCTCCTGATACAACACGTGCTCATTTGCGCGGGCGAATCCTTAAAGCGGCGGATACTCTGGGAGTACCTGTGACTGTCGATTGGATGCGTCACAAGGTCAACCGACCGGAGCCACAATCGGTGGAATTGGGGGATCCTTTTTCCGCAGTGAATTCCGAGGTTGATCAGTTGATTGAGTATATGACCGTTCATGCGGAGAGCTATCGCAGTTAGTCCGCTCGCACTTCGGAGGCCTTGATGTCGGATCGGAAGGAAGATCTCGAGCGTCAGATTAATCTGACTTTCGCGTTTTTAAGCGCCAATTCCTATTCCCGGAAGTTTTTGACCCAGGTGTGGATTCGAGACAATGTCGGCGATTATAAAGGCCTTACCGATACGGCGTTCCGTAAGAAGCTGCAGCGCGATCTTGCCTACCTGCGCAGAGTTGGCGTTCCGATTGAGCAGTTCACGGTCACCTCAGGCATAGCTGAAGGCCAGCAGGCGTACCGTCTGGCCCAGGATTCTTATAAGCTCCCCGAGGTCGAATTCACCCCAGATGAGGCCGCCGTGCTGGGCATGGCAGGGGAGATGGGCCATAATCAGGAACTCGGCGCCTTCGCGCGTTCGGGGTGGACCAAATTGGCGGCCGGCGGCGCGCAGCGTGATCTGTCCACGTCCACAGCCTTGACCAATGCGGGCGATTTAGGTTCCTTGTCTGCAAAAACCCTCGATGCGATCATCAAAGCCCGCCAATTGGGCAAGCAAATCAGCTTCGAATACCGGCGCGCCCCCAAAGACGCCCCCTCGCTTCGACACATGGATCCTTGGGGTCTGGTCCCTGAGCGCGACCGCATCTACCTGGTCGGATTCGACCTCGACCGCCAAGAAGCACGCACCTTCCGCATCACCCGCGTCCGCAACATCAACCTCGGCGCCGACGCCACCCACCCCATGCCCGCAGGCACCAACCTCCAAGACATGGTGCGCGCCCAACTACGCAGAAAGAGTGTGCTTATCGACGCCACCCTGCGCATCACACCCGGCCGCGCAGTGGAACTGCGCGCCGCAGGGGTAGAAACCTCCGATGGGGCATGGTTTTTAGAAGACGTTGACCGAGATTGGCTGGTGCGCACCGCAGCAGCCCATGCGCCAGAAGCTCTCGTTATAGAACCCAAGGACGTCATTGACGATGTCATAGCCTTGCTGCGCAAAGTCGAAAACGAGGTGGTGTAAACATGCCGAAATCATCCAACAAAATCAGCGACCTTGCCCGCCAGCTTAATCTGTTGCCGTATTTCACCAGGTATAAAGGCCGTACCGTCATGGAAGCAGCGCGCGATCTTGGCCAACCCTCCTCCCAAATCATGGAAGACCTCAACAGATTATGGATGTGTGGTCTGCCAGGACTTCTTCCAGGTGACTTGGTGGAGCTTGATCATTCCTTTAAGGAAGTAAAAATCCACAATGCTCAAGGCATGGATAAACCCTTGCGCCTCACACCAACTGAAGCCGGTGTTTTGCTGCTGACACTTGAATCCCTGGAATCCCTCCCCGGTATTGCGAAACAGGAAGCGGTCGTATCTGCTGCGAACAAGCTACGCGCCATCATGGGGGAGTATTCCTCGACTGTTTTCGACTCCACTGGAGAAGACCTCGATGCTGAAGTTCTAGAGATCATCCGCGACGCCATGGATTTACACCAGCAGGTCAGTTTTGAATACCACTCGCACAGATCAGACAACACCAGCCTGAGGCAAGTCAGCCCTGCTCATATCTTCACCCATGAAGGCGAAACCTACATCAAAGCCTGGGAAGAAGCTGTGAACCAATGGCGGACGTTTAGGCTTGATCGCATCCGAAGCATTGTGCTTCTTGACAGCAAAGCAGTGCACCCGGCGCGAGGGGTTTCAGTATCCACGGACGATCCTTTTGAGTTCGCAAAATCTTCCGATATTGCCACGTTATTGCTGCGTGAGGACGCAATGTGGTTAGGCAATTACATGGCCATGGAGGTGGATGAAACGGTGGAACCGATTCGCGATAGCGACGGATTCAGCTGGCACACAGTCCACTTTCCGCTGCTTTCTAGGGATTGGTTCGTCCGATTCGCGATTGGCCATGCTGAGCATTTGAAAGTAACTAGTCCCGAAGATCTTCGGAAATGCATAAAGCAAAAGGCTTTTAGTGGTTTGTCAGCGTATGATCATCACGTAGAGTAACACCCAAGAGTAAGACGCAACATCAATCAATGTGCAAGGGTTTCATTTCTGGAAATCGTGGTCACCCCACATTCACCAGTCATGAACAAGCTTGTTTAATGTGAATTTGGAGTAGACCACATGTCCCTCGGACCATGGGAAATTGGAATCATTGTCCTGCTGATCATCGTGCTGTTCGGCGCGAAGAAGCTGCCTGATGCAGCTCGTTCCATCGGCCGTTCCATGCGCATCTTCAAGTCTGAAGTCAAAGAAATGAACAAGGACGGCGATACCCCAGAACAACAGCAGCAGCCTCAGCAGCAGATTGCGCCCAACCAGATCGAGGCTCCTCAGCCAAACTTTGAGCAGCACTACCAGGGACAGCAGGTTCAGCAGCCTCAGAACCCTCAGACCCCTGACTACCGTCAGAACTACGAGGATCCAAACCGCACCTCTTAAAGTTGGGCAGTTTGCATCTAAAAAATAAAGTCATCGCACCGTAACAGCTACCTTTTGTTGCGGTGCGTCGTAGTCTGTACATAAACGCAGGTAGGACGTTCAAGGAATTGGCTGAATCAACAAGCGCCAAGGTGGTTAAGCGCCCTCGGCGAGTTATCTCAAAAAAGAAGAAGAAGTCTCCTACGGGAGAGATGTCCATTGTTGAGCACATCAAAGAGTTTCGACGCCGACTTCTTATCGCTCTGGCGGGCATCCTCGTGGGCACCATTATCGGCTTTATTTGGTACGATTTCTCATTTTGGCAGATCCCCACTTTGGGCGAGCTGCTGAGGGATCCGTACTGTTCTCTGCCTGCTGAATCCCGCTGGGCCATGAGCGACTCAGAGGAATGTCGACTGCTCGCAACCGGCCCGTTTGATCCATTCATGCTTCGCCTTAAAGTAGCGGCGTTGGTGGGTATGGTTCTTGGCTCACCCGTGTGGCTGAGCCAGCTGTGGGGCTTTATCACCCCAGGTTTGATGAAGAATGAGCGCCGTTACACCGCAATCTTCGTCACGATTGCTGTTGTGCTGTTTGTCGGCGGTGCTGTTCTTGCGTACTTCGTCGTTGCATATGGTTTGGAGTTCCTCCTTACCATTGGTGGAGACACCCAGGCAGCGGCCCTGACTGGTGATAAGTACTTCGGATTCTTGCTCGCGTTGTTGGCGATTTTCGGCGTGAGCTTCGAAGTTCCACTGGTGATCGGCATGCTCAACATTGTGGGTATCTTGCCTTACGATGCCATTAAAGATAAGCGACGCATGATCATCATGATTTTGTTCGTGTTCGCTGCTTTCATGACACCCGGCCAGGATCCTTTCACCATGTTGGTGTTGGCGCTTTCACTCACCGTTCTGGTAGAGCTTGCCCTGCAGTTCTGTCGTTTCAACGACAAACGCCGGGACAAGAAGCGCCCAGAATGGCTTGATGGCGATGACCTCTCTGCATCACCACTGGATACTTCTGCTGGTGGAGAAGATGCTCCAAGCCCAGTCGAAACCCCAGAGGCGGTGGAGCCTTCGCGGATGCTGAACCCAAGTGGGGAGGCGTCGATAAGCTATAAACCCGGGCGCGCCGACTTCGGTGACGTGCTCTAGGGCCTAGCCAGGTACCCTTAGAGGCATGAGTTTTTCTGCCGAAAAGGGCACCCACCTTTCAGAGTTCATAGCAGACCTGGGCTTTGATCTGGACGAGTTCCAAATCAAAGGCTGCCACGCTGTGGAAGAAGACCACGGTGTTTTAGTATGTGCGCCCACCGGCGCGGGCAAAACAATTGTTGGTGAATTCGCAGTGTCCCTCGCATTATCGCGGGGGACAAAGTGTTTCTACACCACCCCCATCAAAGCGCTGAGCAACCAGAAGTACCACGATTTGGTGGCTAAACACGGCTCCGATGCCGTTGGTCTGCTCACCGGTGATGTTTCCATTAACCATGATGCTGACATCGTGGTCATGACCACCGAAGTGCTGCGCAACATGATTTACGCGGGCTCTTTTGCGCTTGAGCGCTTAAGCCACGTGGTCATGGATGAGATCCACTTCCTTGCTGATGCCTCCCGTGGCGCGGTGTGGGAAGAAGTGATCCTCAACTTGGATGATTCCGTCAACATCATCGGTCTATCTGCCACGGTGTCCAACTCAGAGGAGTTTGGTGAGTGGCTGACCACTGTTCGCGGCGATACCCGTGTGATTGTTACTGATCACCGCCCCGTTCCGCTTGATCAGTACATGATGGTGCAGCGCAAAGTGATGCCACTGTTTGAGCCTGGCACCGATGGACGCGTGAACAAGGAGTTAGAGGCAACGATTGATCGCCTCAACAGCAAGCAAAGCGAACAAGGCCGTGCGGCATACCGCTCTGGTGAAGGCTTCCGTGCACGCAGCAAAGGCGATAAGCAGGATTCTCGCACTGGTAAGCCACGGGAACAAGACCGCCACAGGCCACTGGGTCGGCCTGAAGTGCTCAGCATCCTCAAGGGCATCAACATGCTGCCAGCGATTACGTTTATCTTCTCCCGCGCGGGCTGTGATGGTGCGCTGTACCAATGCTTGCGTTCTAAGTTGGTCTTGACGGATCAAGCAGAATCAGAAGAGATTGCACGCATTGTCGACGCCGGCGTGGTGGGGATCCCCGAGGAAGACCTTCAAGTACTGAACTTTAAGCAGTGGCGTGCTGCACTGATGCGCGGTTTCGCAGCCCACCACGCGGGTATGCTTCCAGCGTTTAGGCACATCGTGGAAGAGCTCTTTGTTAAAGGTCTTGTCCGCGCGGTGTTTGCCACGGAAACCCTGGCATTGGGAATCAACATGCCAGCGCGCACCGTGGTGTTGGAAAAGATGGTCAAATTTGACGGCGAAGGCCACGTTGATCTCACCCCTGGCCAATACACGCAGCTGACCGGTCGTGCTGGTCGACGTGGCATCGATGTGTTGGGTAATGCTGTGGTGCAGTGGTCACCAGCACTTGATCCACGATGGGTGGCAGGTCTTGCCTCTACGCGTACCTACCCGCTGATCTCTACGTTCCAGCCGGGCTACAACATGTCGGTTAACCTGCTGAAAACCATTGGTTATGAGCCTTCGCTGCGCCTTTTGGAAAAATCTTTTGCACAGTTCCAAGCCGATGGTTCCGTCGTGGGCGATGTGCGTGAAATTGAACGTGCAGAAGCCAAGGTGGCAGAATTGCGTGCCCAGCTGAACAAAGAGATTGCTGCCACCAACCCTGCGGTGCGTGAAGATCAAGACGCAGTGGAGGTGTTTATCGACTACATGGAGCTTCGCCGTGAGCTCAATGA
Organism: Corynebacterium glutamicum ATCC 13032; assembly: GCF_000011325.1. Lineage (NCBI taxonomy): Bacteria > Bacillati > Actinomycetota > Actinomycetes > Mycobacteriales > Corynebacteriaceae > Corynebacterium > Corynebacterium glutamicum. The sequence continues at coordinate 1,568,230 of NC_003450.3, read as the reverse complement.
GGAAGAAAAACTCAATCGCAAGCAAAGCATCGAAGATCGCAACGTAGAAACAGTCCGTGTGCTGTCCAAGCTGCAAATCGGTGATGTCATTGCCATGCCTGGTAGAAAACGACCAGTTCTCGCAGTAGTGATGACGCCTGCTAATCAGAGCAGAGATCCCCGCCCATGGGTGACCACCGAATCTGGTTGGTCAGGTCGTGTGGATGCGGAATCCTTTACTAATCCGCCGATCACCATTGGGCATATGCGTCTGCCTCGCCAAGCTATTGAAGAGCCTCGCCGCAATGCCCGGCGCGTCCAGGAACTGTTTAGGCGTGAGCACTTCAAGCGACCCAACAAGATGCGGGAGTTTGCTCGGGTTCGTCCCAATGAGGCAGTGACCAAACTGCGTAATGCTATTCGGGATCATGAGGCGCATCATTGGCCTGATCGGGAGCACTTGGCTCGCACCGCGGAGCGTATGATCCGTAAAGAACGTGATCTGGCTAAGTTGACCGGCAATGTGGATAAAGCCAGGGAAACCCTCGGTAGGACGTTTGAGCGCATTTTGTCGCTGCTCAGTGAAATGGACTATGTGGATTACTCTAATCCAGATAATCCAGTGATCACTGATGAAGGTGAGCGTTTGGCGAAAATCCACAGTGAGGCAGACCTGTTGGTTGCTCAGTGCCTCAAGCGTGGCATTTGGGACAACCTTGATCCCGCAGAGCTCGCCGGTGTGGTGAGTATGTGCACGTTTGAAAATCGTCGCGAAACCGGTGGTGAGGCTCAAGCTGTCACAGAGGCCATGGCTGATTCCATGAATAGCGTGGAACGTATTTGGGGTGAGCTGGTTGAAGATGAGCGCCGTCACCGTCTGCCAATTACTCGCCAGCCGGAAGCAGGTTTTGCCACCGCGATCCACCAGTGGGCTTCAGGTGCTCCGCTGGGATATTGCATGGCTGCGGCAGCGGAAAACGGCGCGGAGTTGACCCCTGGTGACTTCGTGCGCTGGTGCCGTCAAGTCATCGATCTTCTAGAGCAGGTTGCTAAGACTGCCTACTTTGATGAGACCACACGGAATGCTCGTCAGGCTATTGATGCGATTAGGCGTGGAGTTGTGGCGATCGGTTCCTAGCGAGCTAGCTATGTTCGAGCAGTTCAAGCGCTTGAGCTAGGGCAGGCATGTGCTGGATAAGGGATGCGGCAGTGGCGACCCCGGTGTTAAATCCACCGGGGTCAGAGATCATTGATTGGATTCCGGCTACTCGTCCATTAACCAGCACAGGTCCGCCGGAGTCTCCCTTTACTGCCTTTTCTGGGGAGTTAAAGATCAAGGCACCGTGATGGACTCGGGTGATGCGGTTTCTTGATACGCCATGGGGGATGGCAGAGATAACGCGCCCGTGGATTTCTTTAGCAACGGTGGCTGATGGCAGACCGCCGAATCCGAACGTGGTGGTTTTCATGCCCACGCGAAGTGGCTTATCTGCGAAAAGTGGAAGTGGCATGGTGGGGGCTTTGCCGTCTAATTTGATCAAACCCAGATCTGTGCCAAATACAGACAGGCTGGTGGTTGCTGTGGCGGTGAAATTTTCGCCCCGGACATAAATTACTTTCGAGCAGCTGCGCAAAAAGTGATCGGCGGTGAGAATAAACGTGGCGCGCTCTGAGATGGATGCTACAGAAGGCACAAAGGTGTCTGTGACATGCTTTTTCGTGATCAACAATCCGCTGGCATAGCGTCCAGCAGATTTGATTCTGACAGTGTGGTTTGATCGCACACCTGCCTAGGCTACTAGGGTTGGAGACTATGAGTGATCCTTCAACAAACAATTTCCCCACATCGGTATATGCACAGCGTCTTGCGGATGCACAAGAAGGCGCACGCAAGGCTGGCTTGAACGGTTTGATCATCGGTACAGGCGCAGAACTTGCGTATCTAACCGGCAGCTGGATCTCCACCCATGAGCGTCTAACCGCTTTGGTGATCCCCAGCGAAGGAACCGCAACCATTGTTCTTCCCGCTGTAGACCGCGGAGACTTAGCACTGTCTGCTATTCCAGGACTAGACATCAATGTGGCCGGATGGGTTGATGGCGATAATGCCCATGAGTTGGCCGTAGATGCTCTCGGTGTTTCAGAGTTCGAAGCATTGGGTATTGGTTCCTCCATCACGGCAGATCACCTGATTCCTATCCAGAACCTGGTGGGCTCCACCTGCCGCATGGAGTTGGCAGTTCAAGTGCTGAAAGAATTGTTTGTCTCTAAAGACGAAGCAGAGATCGAGCAGCTTCGCGGCGCAGGTGCAGCCATTGACCGTGTCCACGCCAAAGTCCCGGAGCTTCTTCAAGACGGACGCACCGAAGCAGAGGTTGCAGCACAGCTCAACGATCTCATCTTGGAAGAGCACTCTGAGGTGGACTTCGTGATTGTGGGATCCGCTGAAAACGGCGCGAACCCTCACCACGGTTTCTCTGACCGAGTCCTCCGCAATGGCGACATCGTGGTGGTTGATATAGGAGGCACCTTCGGCCCTGGTTACCACTCTGACTGCACACGCACCTACATTGTGGGCGGAAACCCTGACGATGCGGATCCAGAGTTCGCTAAGTTCTACCAAGTGCTCTACGAAGCACAGCTCGCAGCCGTTGCGCATGTTCGCCCTGGCGTTACTGCAGAATCAGTGGACGCTGTTGCTCGCGATCACATTGCTGCGGCTGGATACGGCGAATACTTCATTCACCGCACAGGACACGGCATTGGTCTATCCACCCATGAGGAGCCATTCATCATGGCGGGTAACTCACTCGTGTTGGAAGCCGGAATGGCCTTTTCCATTGAGCCTGGCATCTACATTGAAGGAATCCACGGAGCGCGCATCGAAGACATCGTTGTGGTGAATGAAGACGGTTGTGAAACCCTCAACAACCAGCCCAAGGAACTGCGTTGAGCATTCTTCTCCTAGGCGGAACCTCTGACATTGCCGGTGAGATTGCCACGTTGACGTGTCACGGCGAAGACGTTGTTTTGGCTGCTCGTCGACCAGAGGCTGCACAGGGCTTAGCGGAAGATCTTCGACAGCGCGGTGCCACATCTGTTCATGTTTTGAGCTTTGACGCCCAAGTACTAGACACGCACCGAGAACTTGTGAAGAAAACACAAGAGCTAGCTGGCGAGATTTCCCTTGCCGTGGTTGCTTTTGGCATCTTGGGAGACCAAGAACGCGCAGAAACCGATGAGACCCATGCGGTAGAGATCGCCACCGTGGATTACACCGCTCAGGTCTCCATGCTCACTGTGCTTGCTGATGAGCTCCGCGCACAAACTACTCCAGCAGCGATCGTGGCGTTTTCCTCGATTGCTGGGTGGCGGGCGCGCCGGGCTAACTATGTCTATGGATCCACCAAGGCTGGTCTCGATGCATTTTGCCAAGGGCTTGCAGATAGCCTGCATGGGACACACGTGCGATTGATTATTGCGCGTCCTGGCTTTGTTATTGGTTCTATGACCACGGGGATGAAGCCTGCTCCGATGTCGGTGTATCCACGAGATGTTGCCGCAGCTGTTGTTAGTGCTTATACCTCTAAGAAGAGGAGCACGACCTTGTGGATTCCGGGACGTCTGCGGGTTCTCGCCTGGATTATGCGGATGGTTCCTCGTCCGGTGTGGCGGAAGATGCCACGCTAGATACCCGTTCAGCCCTCACAAGCCCATGCTCTCTGAGATCGGTTGCTACAGGCGCGTCTTCTCCAGAAAGATAAGCCTATGCAAGATGGTCATTGAAGCTTCTGGCTATCGATGAATCCTTCTCATCTACTGGCGCAATAAGTAGATACGGCGAGGCGGAAGCAATCAGCATGGAGTTGGCGACAAAGAGCGCGGTTCGCTTGTTACCGTCTTCAAACGGCTGTGCTCGGGCTAAGTCGATAAATAGTGAGATGGCACGGTTTTCCACCGTATTACCGGGAAGAGCGCGCCGTCTACACACTGCATCTAGTTGCCTGGTGTTCAACGCCGGGGTTCATGGCGCCCGTAGTTGGTGCTCACTCCAATGTGTTGGTGTGGTGAGCGTAAACGCCCTGGATATAGCGGCCCACTACGGGTGATCGTGGAGTTAAGAGCACAGAGGTATGCTGCGTCTAACTCCGCGCACGGCTGGTTGATAATAAACGCTGCTACATCACGAAGGTCCTGCAGCAAGGCCACATCGCCGCTATGCCCAATGACGTTATGTCTAATGGCGTTTACCGAACCGACTTTAAGAAACTCAGCGGTGTCTTCCCGCGTGCACTGTAAATCATCGAATACGTGCCCTGCTGAATAGATGACATCGCAGAGATCTATAAGAGTCAGTGGTTGTCGGGGTTTCACAGTCACTTATTCTATGCAGGATTCACCATGTATATCGTGGGGATTTGTCTACAATTAGTGGTTATGAGCCAACCGATGTCAGCACCCGACTCCGCTCCAGGAACAGAGCGCGGTCATGAACGCACCCATTTTGCGGTAGTCGGTGACTCCCAGGATCCAGCACAGGCAACAGCTCCTAGAGCGCCAGCAGAATCAATTACTTTGATTGGTATTGGTACCGATGGGTTTGAGGGGCTCGGACTCAAGGCACAGCAAGCATTACAACGTGCCTCTGTGGTGATTGGATCATGGCGCCAGCTCAATCTCGTACCTGATGCCATTAAGGCAGAGCGTCGCCCATGGCCGGGTAATACCAAGCATCCTGATTTAGATGCCTTGTTTAAAGAGTTCCTCGGTCGGCATGTTGCTGTTCTGGCCTCTGGCGATCCACTGTTTTACGGCGTGGGCACCGCAATGGTCCATGTGCTGGGGATGGATAGACTCACGGTTATTCCGGGACCATCATCCGCGTCGCTTGCTTGCGCCCGCTTGGGTTGGACAGTCAACCGCACACGGGTGGTGTACCTAGGACAAGAACCCATTGAGACACTCATCCCGATTATTGAATCAGGCGCTCAATTCCTCGTCTTGGGTAAAGATGAATTCAGTACAGCTCAAGTTGCCACGTTGTTGAATGAACTCGGACTGGGGGAGACTCCACTGACTGTGCTCAGCGATTTGGGCAGTACTGATGAGGAGATCACCCAAGGCACAGCTTCACATCCACCAGCTGCAGTGTCTGTTCTCAACGTGATTGCTGTGGGAGCTCGCACCGCAATGCCGAAACCCCACTTTGAAGGCGACGTATCAAACGAAGACCTTCGGGCACTGACCGTGGCAGCTCTAGAACCCACCCAGGGACAAATGCTGTGGACCTTCGGGGATATTGGAGCAGCACTTGCCTGCGATTGGCTACGCGCAGCCGGCAACAAGGCGCACGCCATTAGTTTTGCCTCCATGGTTGAGCAAAGCCAAAGGAATGCTCGCAAACTAGGTGTATCCACCCTCAGTGTGAAAGAGACCCTGTCACCCAAAACGCTCAAAGATATCCGCTATGTACAAGGACCAGAATCAGCAAGCCCACATGCCATCTTCATGAACAAAGGCCTAGGCATCGATCTAGTTCCTGAAACCGCATGGATGATGCTGCGGCCTGGAGGAAAGCTCATTGCGCAAGCCTCCACAGAAGACAACATCGCAAAGCTTCACACACTCCAAGAACAACACGGCGGAATCATCAAACACATCCGCATCGACGACACAGACGTGCACCAATGGCGAGTTACAAAGCCGGTGACTCCAGAAGCGGTGAATTAGCATCAAAAACCAACCCCATGGGAGCCAGAACCTTCACCACCTGTTCTGCAACACCCTCATACAAATCATGAATGATCAACGAATTCCATGGGGTAATAGTGGTCTCCGCCTCAATCACCGCAATAAAACGCGCTAAACGAGCCTCCACCCGCCCCCCTGGAATACCCGCACCCAACGACACCACGCCATCATGCTCCAACCACCCAATAGGCGCAGGATTCCCCTGTGCCTCAGATAATGAAACCGGTGCCACGGGAGTACACAACTCAGCAACACTTTCCACGGACAACTCCGAAGCATCAGCCAAACCACGCACCACCTCAACTACATCATCCGGCGCAACCGACTGCCCAGTAGACACGCCATTGATATGAATGTGGAAGGAGGCGTCGACAAGCAAAAAACCAACATCAAAGCTCTGCCTTAAAATCGCACCGTCACCAGCATCCAACCCCACCGTCAACTCGCGGCGCACCGCGCCCGCAATCTCCCGCGCGAGCGCAACAAAATGCCCCGGAGTCGCCACCACCGTCGCACACGGCTCCGCATGAGAATACGAACCCCCACGCACCTGACACTGCGCCAACGACGTCACATAAATCGCACCATCCCCCTGCGACTCCGCAACATCCGCCAACATCTCCCACTCAGACGCACCCACACGCCCCGCAGGAAAAGAAACCGTACCCACAGACACACCAGAATTAACAGAAACAGACTGAAAAACAACATCGCTCGACATGCGCGTAATCCTAACCCGCGCACACTAATGTGGCCGATATGGGCTACACCAACCTCAACGACACACGGGTCTTGCGCGCCGGGTCATGTGATGCCTGGTGGCGCACGATGTCTCCGCTAGTGCAGCAGGGAAGTGAGGCAGTCTTTCGGCGCATCATGGGTCTCTCGCGGCGTCCTGATCGGAAACCTGGCTTTGACGATGTCCCACATTTCGGCGCAGCTGTTCGAGTTCCCGGTCTAAAACACGGCACGTTGGTCAATGCTGCACCCTTGAAAGTTTTGGGCGCACGGGGCGAGCCCAACCCCGCGAGTTCGTACCGTTTTGAATACATCACCGGTGATTCCGCAGGTCGAGCCATCACTGCGACCGGCGCTGTCCTCTTTTCCACACGCCCCTGGACAACCGGCCCGCGTCCCGCGATCGCCATGGCTCCATCCACCCAAGGCGTCGCACAGCACTGCGATCCCTCCCACACCTGCGCCATCGGACTCAACGCATTCTATGACAAACCCTTCGACGCAATCATTGCTTACGAACTCCCCGTCATCCTCTGGTTTCTAGCTCACGGACTTGACGTTGTGTTCATCGATTACCCCCGCGACCCCGCAACCGGCGTCCAATACTATTGCGATTCCATCGCTGCAGCTAAATCGCTTCTCGACGCCGTCCTCGCCTCCAGACAACTCGGCCTTTCACCGGAAGCACCGCTTGGCCTGTGGGGATTCTCCCAAGGAGGCGGCGCCACTGGCTGGGCTGCACAATTGCAGGATTACGCACCTGATGTCCGCCCAAAGGCAGCGGTCGTGGGCGCTCCACCAGTGGATCTCTTCCGCGTCTTGGACACTGTCGACGGCGGATTGCTCACCGGAGTGATTGCCTACGCCATCGCGGGACTTGCAGTGAACTCTTCAGAGATGTTTGAGGAAATCATGTCGGTGTTAAATGAACGCGGAGTCAGTGATGTGCTGAAAAATATCACCAGCTGCGCGGGAGGTTCCTTGTTGGCCAGTGGCTACTCGTCTTCCCGCGGGTGGACACATCAGGGCACGCCGCTGGCAGACATTCTGGACGATCTGCCACTTGTTGTCGCTGAGTTTGGGAAGCAAAAGCTGGGTCGTGTGGCGCCAGAAATCCCAGTGCTGTTGTGGGGCTCTAAAAATGATGATGTCATTCCCATTGATCCCATTAGGGAATTGCGTGATAGCTGGGCGGACAAGGGTACGCCATTGACCTGGCATGAATCCCAAGCGCCGCGTGTGCCAGGACGCACAGGTCTCAACCATTTCGGGCCCTATTTTAGAAACCTGGAAAAGTACTCGGGATGGCTCATAGATCATCTTGTCTGAGTGCCGTTTTAAAGGCTCGGATTCTCTCGATGTCCACTGGTGTGGGGTGCGCGCTTTTAAGCCTGGAGAAGCGATTCTAGAGGGGGTCGAATTTTAGGTCCGGGAGCTAAGTTTCGGCGCTAGGTGATTTCCAGACCAAGAACCTCAAAACTGCAGCTCCGTTTGGCCTAATAATGCACGACCTGACCCCAGAAACGTGCGTTTCAGACCAAGCAGCTCTCATCGAGTATTGCGTTTGGTCTCAAATGCACGTTTGAGGAAACTAGACCACTCACATTGCACATCTGCAGCTGCCAGGAAGTCTCCACCCAACAGTTTTCTAGGTCACAGGGATCCATTAGCCATTTGGTCCTTGTCGAAAGGTATGGTGGGGCATGTGCCTGCAGCAATAGCAATCCCATATTTCATTATTGAGATCCTCGCCTTCATTGGTGTCGTCATGTGGCTCGGTTTCGGCTGGGCTTTGGGTCTCCTCGTATTGTTCTTCGTCGGTGGACTTCTTCTAGCCGGCGTGGAGCTTCGTCGCATTAGTAAGAGTGCCGCCATTCATCAGGCTTCGGGCCAGGGAAGTGCGGGAGCGATCGCCGGAAACATTGGGCTGACCGCAGCTGGTGCCATTTTGGTGGCCATGCCGGGGTTTGTGTCTTCGATTATCGGTTTGTTGTTCATTTTTGCACCAACCAGGGCGCTGTTCCGCAAGGTTTTGGCCAAGCGCATGCGCAGTGCCATCGAGAACCTAGGTGTGCGTGGTTTTGAAGCCGTTAATGGTTACCGCACCCAGGCATCCTACGGAAACTTCGGAGCGGCATTCAATGGTGGTGCGCAACAACCATCAAATGAGCCGATCGTGATTGATGAAGACGAGATCCAAGCCTGGACTTCTGATCTCAAACCTGAAGATTTCACCAAAGGTAAAGATGAATCCGACGGTGAGAAATAAGTGACACTGTTTGTTCGGCTCGCCCTTGCTGCTGTGGGCGGGCTTTTTGTCTTTGCTTCCAATGAACCGATCGGCTGGTTTGTCGCGGGAATTGTTGGCACTGCATTATTTTTTATCTCCCTTGCGCCGTGGGATCTGGGAGTTCCCCAAAAGCGGCGGAAGAAGAATGAGCCAGTCCCATTTTTGCAACAGATGTCCACGGGCCCAACTGTTGTACAGGGCATGCTTTTAGGTTTTGTCCATGGCCTGGTGACATATTTGCAGCTGTTGCCGTGGATCGGTGAGTTTGTTGGCTCACTGCCTTATGTCGCGTTGTCAGTTGTCGAGGCGCTTTATTCCATTGCTCTTGGTGCTTTCGGCGTGCTCATTGCGCGTTGGAGGGACTGGAAGGTTCTCCTGTTTCCGGCGATGTATGTGGCTGTGGAGTATCTAAGAAGCTCGTGGCCATTTGATGGATTCGCGTGGGTTCGCCTGGCATGGGGTCAAATTAACGGTCCGTTGGCTAATCTCGCAGCGCTTGGTGGGGTAGCGTTTGTCACTTTTTCCACGGTGCTGGCTGCCGTGGGTGTGGCCATGGTGATTATTTCCAAGAAGCGACTGGCCGGCGCAATCATCACCGCGAGTGTGATTGCTATCGGCGCGGTGTCATCCCTGTACGTTGACCGCAATGGCACGAGCGATGAAAGCATCGAAGTAGCCGCAATTCAGGGCAATGTGCCTCGGATGGGATTGGACTTCAATGCACAGCGCCGCGCGGTGCTGGCGAATCACGCACGGGAAACCCTCAAGCTGGATGAACAAGTGGATTTGGTGATCTGGCCGGAGAATTCCTCAGACGTCAACCCATTTTCCGATGCACAAGCAAGAGCCATTATCGATGGAGCAGTGGAACATGTTCAGGCACCTATTTTGGTGGGCACGATCACCGTCGATGAGGTTGGTCCACGCAACACCATGCAGGTATTTGATCCTGTTGAAGGTGCCGCGGAGTACCACAATAAGAAGTTCTTGCAGCCGTTTGGTGAATACATGCCGTTTCGCGAATTCCTGAGAATTTTCTCGCCCTACGTTGATTCCGCTGGAAACTTCCAGCCCGGTGATGGCACCGGCGTAGTGGAGATGAATGCTGCGAACTTAGGCCGCGCTGTGACAGTGGGCGTGATGACGTGTTACGAGGTCATCTTCGACCGTGCTGGCCGCGACGCCATCGCCAATGGGGCTGAATTTTTGACCACGCCCACCAACAACGCCACCTTCGGATTCACGGACATGACGTATCAGCAATTAGCAATGAGCAGGATGCGTGCCATCGAATTTGATAGGGCGGTGGTTGTTGCAGCTACATCGGGTGTTTCGGCTATCGTCAACCCTGATGGAAGCATTTCCCAAAACACCCGAATTTTTGAGGCCGCCACCTTGACGGAATCCATTCCACTCAAGGACACTGTCACCATCGCAGCGCGGGTTGGTTTCTATGTTGAATTACTGTTGGTTATCATTGGTGTATTAGCTGGACTATTCGCCATTCGAATGAATAGCCGTTCAAAGTCTGCGAAAGGTTCCGCTCGGCCCGCACAAGTTCGGGTTAAGAAGGTGCCTGCGAAAAAGGCAGCAACTAATCGTCGAAAAGTAAAATAAAAACGTCCCGAAGGGACGAGGAGGACAACACCATGAGCAGTGAGGCAGTAGATGCTACGACGCTGGTGATTATTCCAACGTACAACGAGCTGGAAAACCTTCCACTCATCGTGGATCGCGTGCGCACCGCAACCCCTGACGTTCACGTACTCATCGTGGACGACAACAGCCCAGACGGCACCGGCGAGCGCGCAGACAAGCTTGCTGCTGACGACGACCACATTTTTGTCCTCCACCGCGAAGGCAAAGGCGGCCTGTGCGCAGCGTACATGGCTGGCTTCCAGTGGGGCCTGGAGCGCGACTACCAGGTCCTGTGCGAAATGGACGCCGACGGCTCCCACGCACCAGAACAGCTGCACCTGCTGCTCGCTGAGATCACCAATGGCGCTGACCTGGTCATCGGCTCGCGCTACGTGCCAGGCGGCCGCGTAGTCAACTGGCCCAAGAACCGTTGGCTCTTGTCCAAGGGCGGCAACGTCTACATCAGCGTCGCGCTCGGCGCCGGCTTGACCGATATGACCGCAGGGTACCGCGCTTTTCGACGTGAAGTGCTAGAAGCACTGCCGCTTGATGAGCTCTCCAACGCTGGGTACATTTTCCAAGTTGAGATTGCCTACCGTGCAGTTGAAGCCGGATTCGATGTTCGTGAAGTTCCCATCACTTTCACCGAGCGTGAGATCGGCGAATCCAAGCTGGACGGCAGCTTTGTCAAGGATTCCCTGCTCGAGGTAACCAAGTGGGGCCTCAAGCACCGCGGTGGCCAGGCCAAGGAACTGTCCAAGGAAATGGTCGGCCTGCTGAACTATGAGTGGAAGCACTTCAAAAAGCGCAACACCTGGCTCTAAACTGCTTGCCGGTTAGTGAAACCAAAGCACACTGCCCACGGAACCGATTGTTGAGGTCCGTGGGCAGTGTGGTTTGATTGGGCTTAGGTTTTGGCTCCACACATCAAAAGTCATACCTCCGCAGAGGCGCTTCTAAGAGGTTTTCGAGGTCTTAGACGAGCAATAAATGCCTCACGTGCAAATAGAAAAACTCGGTGTGAAAATCACACCGAGTTTTTCTAACTTAGGCAGGAAGATTAAACCTCTTCAGCTGCCTTTTCTGCTTCTTCAGCCTCTTGCTGAGCCTTCAGCAGTTTCGCTGCATTGCGACGACGCTTACGAAGTGCCTCGATGCGCTCTTCCAGCAGCACATCCAGCTCTTCAATTGAGCGACGCTCACGCAACATATCCCAGTGAGTACGTGGAGGCTTGACCGGCTTGGACTCGACTCCCTCACCTTCCATGAGGATGCCTAGCTTACCGTTCTTGCACATCCACTCCTCGGGGATTTCCGCATCATCAGCGAAGGGAACCTCATAGATTTCCCCGTCTGCGGTCTTGTACTTCACGAGCTGGCGAGGAGCCAGATCGTGGTCCCTATCCGTCTCATAGCTCACGGCGCCCATGCGGCTGCCACGAAGAACGCGATCTGCCATCTAGGTATCAGTCCTTTGCCTACTAGAATGCGGCCTCCAAGTTGCCGCAAAAGAATTCGTCTCACACAGTTTACCTGCTAGTGTGCAAATAAAACGACACGCTGCCAGTCACAACAGCTGCCCTTGAAATGTGATCAGACCTATAAGTATAGCCAAAACCCCCGAATCGTTGTATGGGAGGCAATCGACTAAGGTGTTAAAGGTGCAGAAATTAAGACCAAACCAGCAGACTACAAAGTGCTCCTGGTGCGGTAAAGACGTCGCCTCAACAGGCAGGGGACGTCCAAGGAAATACTGCAGCCAAGCTTGTAGGCAACGAGCCTACGAACAACGCAACAATGTCTCTGGCACAAGTATTCCCGCAGAAGCAGTGATTATGTCCCCAGATCGGGCAAGCGAACTCAAAGATTCGCTCTTTGAGCTCCGGTGCGCCGCCGAAGATATCGCAACCGCTGTTAATGAAGAGGAAGAGGCTCGCGATATCGCGAAGCTGTGCCAGGAGATGGTGGAATTAGCTCGGAATATTGAGAAGTTGAGGTAATGAGCAACATGCAGGGAAACGATTCCAAGAAATCTAGCGGCGCGAGTCGTGCGGAGAGCCCACTGATCAAGTTCCGGACATTGATTATCGTCATCTTTGTCATCTTGATCGTTGGTTTGGCATCTATTGCAGTGGGACCTGTCGTGTACCAGCTCATCATGGGACCTGGTGTGAAAACCGAAGGAATCCAGGCTGATGGCGCAGCACCTGCGTCCACCGACATGAACGGCACCTGGGATGTTGCCCCAGGGAGTATTCCAAACACCACCTCAGCTGGATTCACCTTCGCTGAGATCCTGCCAGGCGAAGAAAAGATCACCTCCGGCTCAACCACTGGTGTCACTGGCGAAGTGGTCATCGAGGATAACTCCCTGATCTCTGGTCTGATTACCGTCAACATGACTCACATCACCACCGATCAGGAAAAGCGCGACATCAACGTGCGCACTAAGCTCTTCCACACCGATCAGTACCCAGAAGCAACCTTTGAGGTTACCGATTCCGTTGATCTTTCTGCGCTCCCAGACACCGGATCCATTGCTCAGGTTGTCATCCCAGGCGAGTTGACCATCCACGGTGAAACCAAGGCTGTGGAGCCTACCTTTGATGTACTTCGTACTGGTGACCAAGTTATCGTGGCTTCCGATATCGAAATCAACCGCCTCGACTTCGGTGTAGAAACCCCAGAGTTCATCGCCGCAAAGATCAATGAGACCGGCGAGATCAACGTCCGAATCGTATTGGAGAAATAAACCATGATGGCATCACGGATGATCCCAGCTCTGTGGTTCAGACTCATCGTGCTCATCGGATTCACCGGCTTTGTACTGTGGGAATCCATGTGGATCTTCGTCCTCATTGGGCTCTTGCTCATTGCAGTGAGTGGTTGGCAACTGTGGACCGCGTATAAAACTCGCGATGAAGTAGAAAAACAACGCAACACTTAAGACACCTGTGAGTTTCAAACTCCCCATTATCGCCTTAGTCAGGCGGTAGTGGGGAGTTTTTGTTTATGCAGGTGGCGCGATTCTTAGATTTCATAAGGGTAACAGATCTGTTTCTATGTATTAAAGATCACACCGAGTGGTGGAATTTCCTCAAGTGATTTACCCACAATGGACTTTGTTGATACCCAATTCGAGAAAGGCCAATGCACGTGAGCACTCTTCCAAACAAGAAACTGCGTACTCGCATTTTCGCAGGCACCGCTGCCGTCGCACTGTCACTTGGTGTTGCGTCTTGCTCAAACGCAGAAGATGCTGTGGATAGCGCAACAGATGCTGCCAACTCTGCAACCTCCGCCGCGGGATCTGCAATTAACGATGCCACCGGCACTTCCAGCGCATCCACCACAGAGCCTTCCGGAACCTCTGGATCCGACTCCGGGTCTGACTCTGCTGGAGGAGACACCACTGAAGTAGAAAGCGCCGATGGGTCCACCATCAGCATCCCAACTGCCGTCGTCACCGCTGCAAATGCTGCAGGATTCAGTACCCCGGAATCCGTGGAAGAAGGCCCGAATGGTGAGTCATTGGTGACGTTCCCTGAAGGCTACATTGTTAACTCTGCAGAAGGTGGTGCACAAGCACTGGTCGGCATGATCGGTGAAACCTGGATCGGCGAAGGCGGACTATCCGCGGCAGTGGGTCTCCCAACTGGGCCTGAAGAAGCAACAACAAATGGTTGGACTCAACAGTTCACATCTGGAGTAATTAGCTGGCTTGATGATGGATCAGGACAGTTCGCAGCTTCTGTTGAACCTGCTTAAGGGAATCTCACCTGGCCTCCTTTGGCAAGGTGAGAAATTTCCCTGCAACTAAGGATTGCGCAGGTGGAGGGGCGCGTCGATAAGCAAATTTTTAGCCCAGCTTGCCTGATAGGCGCTCAAGCCTATCGCGGCTGGGGCCGTCGAGCCCGATGATCTCCACGCTCTTGCCGCGCGCGGCGTATTTGTGGATGATGCTGTCCAGCGTGGCTACCGTGGAGGCGTCCCAGATTTCTGCGGCGGTGAGATCGATGATGATCTGCTCGGCCTCGTCGGAGTAGTCGAAGGAGTACACCATATCGTTCGAGGACGCCCAAAATAGCTGGCCCTTGACGGTATAGGTGCTGATGTTGTTGTCGGTGGTGCGCTCCACAGACACGAGGTGGGCCACGCGGCGAGCAAACATGACCATGGCGGTGAGCACTCCGAGGATGACGCCGATCGCCAGGTTTCCGGTGACGAGGGTCGCGATGATCGTTATAAACATGACGATCGTTTCACTCAGCGGCATGAATTTGAGGGTGCGCGGGTTCAGCGAATGCCAGTCGGCGGTGTCGATGGAGACGATAATCATGACTGCCACGAGCGCCGCCATGGGGATTTTGCCCACGACATCGCCCAGCAAAACCACCAGGAGCAGCAGGAAGCCGCCGGCCAAGAAGGTGGATAGGCGAGTGCGGGCTCCTGAGTTTTTCACGTTGATCATGGTCTGGCCGATCATCGCGCAGCCACCCATGCCGCCCAAAAACGCGGTGATAATGTTTGCGATGCCCTGACCTGCAGCTTCGCGGGATTTATTGGAGTGAACCTCCGTAATATCATCGACCAGCTTGGCGGTCAGCAGCGATTCCATCAACCCAACAAGCGACATTCCAAGCGCATACGGCCCAATAATTTTTAGAGTCTCAAGAGTAAGCGGAACGTTGGGAATGAGGAATTCTGGTAGGGAAGAGGGGAGTTCGCCCTGGTCAGAGACGTTTGGAATGTTGATTCCGAAAACCCACACGATCGCAGTCAAGGCCACGATAACAATCAGCGGAGCCGGAATCACCGAGGTCAGCTTCGGCCAAAACAGCATGATGCCAATACCCAGCGCGAACAGCGGATACACCATCCACGGAACATCGATCAGGTGCGGCAGCTGCGCAAAAAACACCAAGCACGCCAGCGCATTAACAAATCCGAGCATAACGGAACGCGGAATGAACCGCATCAGCTTGGCTACACCCAGCAACGACAACGCAATCTGAATAATGCCCGCCAAAATTACCGTGGCCAGGAAATATTCCACGCCATGATCCCGAACCACCGGTGCAATCACCAGCGCCACAGCGCCTGTCGCCGCGGAAATCATCGCAGGGCGTCCACCTGTAAGCGCAATGGTCATTGCCATGGTGCACGACGCAAAAAGACCCATCTTAGGATCCACGCCAGCTAATACGGAAAACGCAATCGACTCCGGAATCAGCGCGAGCGCCACCACGAGGCCAGCTAAAACCTCGGTGCGAAACCTCCGCGGGCTACTAAACGCGAACCTAAACGAGGCAAGCACACCCGTCGGGCTCAACGGCTCTTGTCGGGTGGCCGAAGTTGTCGAAGTTGTCGAAGACACGAAAGAATCTCACTTAATCTGGGTAGTCTAGAAAAATTTAGGCGCTTGTCGACGCGCCTAGCCACCAAGCGCGAAAGCTTTGCTGGCGCCTTTCAGGCGACTTGGAACAAGGCGGTCCTTAGGCGGGGGAAAACATAAGGGTAGCTGGTGTTTTGGTGGGTCACAAATTATCAGGTTTAATGTCAGAGTGACGAAATAAAGATAGGGAACAGGTCGGTTATTTTTTCCTGCGAACCATCTCTTCGATCCAAATCGGAGCAAAAGGCGAGGTGCAATTTGGAGGGGTCGGATAATCTTTGAGAACTTCCAGGCGCTCACCAATGGCAATGGCACGATCACGAAGCTCTGGACGATGGATGCCGATTTGCGCCAAACATTCATTCATTGACCACTGTACGCGAGGCTCGGCAGTTTTCATCTGAGCTTCAATGGTGTCAAGGATTTCGGAATCGTCCAATGCGTCCGGCTTTGTGATAACGGCATGAGTGTTGAGAGCCCAGCCGGCGGCCGCAACATTCTCGGCGGGATCTTCAAGCCAGAGCACACGGAGATCGTTCCAATGAGGATTCTTCTTGACCACATAATTGATCAACCAATCAAGAACCTTCGGCGTGCGAGCCTCATGGATCATCGAGTCGAGTTCAGACTGATCAAATTCCTTGGGTCGGCAAATAAGCAACGCCACCAAACGTGCGGCTGTATCGTCGGTTGCCCAAAGCTCACGAGCCAGCGGCTGGTTCTTTTTCAGCTCTTTGGCAACGGCGCGAAGCTTGGTGAGGTTCACTGCGTGATCATCGCCGTGGCGTTCATTGACGGAAAGGATCTTTGGATCCTCAAGTTCTTTAAGGGATGTAAGTGTTGATTCGGCGAGCGTTGAAGTCATGGGCTTAAACTTACCAGCGGCCTGCGACATGGCCAGATATGGATAATTGTCCGATAATGTACATTATGTCATTTTGGCGGGAAGGGGTTCTGCCCCATTATCGGCTTTCCTCTGCATGGAAAATTTCTACGCATCATTGCGCTCTGCACCTTGTCCGCCGCTTGAGAATTTTCCTCCGGCAGGAATCGTTGCTTCCAAATTTTGTGGCAGAGCTTTTTAGATTCTTCGCGAGGCAACTCTTGTGGCGCCACCCGACCGACAGTTGCCGGGTGCGGAATATCGTTTGAGCGAATTTGAGGTCCCGGTGTGACGTAATGGCTCCAGTGACGTAAAGACGGCTGTGACGAATCGAGTCCTATGACAAATTGACCTCCGTGACGTAACCGCCCTTGTGACGAATGTGCGAATGTGACGAAACCTTGGTGAAACCGCTGTTTTTGTTCGAATAGCCCATTTCTCGCACTTTTAGCCGTTTTTCCCTGTTTTCAACCCATATCCATACTCACCTCATTAACGTCACATTGACAAAACTCTCCCCGTAAATAGGCAGCAAAAAGCCCGATCGGATAACGTTCATTATCGTCTCGGGCTATATGTGTGGCGGATTGACCCTTAAAACCCTAAGCGGCGATCGCCCAGGAGTTCTCGCCAACCTTGGCAACTGGCATCAATGAATAAGCGCTGAAAGCACCATTGAGTGGCGTTGCGCAGAGATCAACGTTGGCACGATCAATCTTGTCGTAGACAACTTCCCCATCCTGATTGGACAGAGCCAAGTAGGACACGCCCGAAGGAACACCAGACTCGTCCAGGTTCAGCTCAGACAGGTCTACGCCCAGTGACTGCTCGAGTGTTGCGGTTGGAGTTCCTTCGCACAGAATCGCCGCGGAGACGTATTCATCGCCGTAGATGTCTGCCAGTGCGACTGCAGAGACCTGAAGGCCTTGCCTATCAAATGCTGCGACGGTTTGTTCTAGCGCACCTGCAGTTGGAAATGTCTTATCAGCATTATTGCTTGACGCGTATGCGACCATGCCAGCCATCGCGACGATCCAGGCGACGATGATTACTGCAACGATTCCTTTAGCTTTGTTTGAAAGACTCACGTGCTTGGGTCCTCCACCCTTCTTGTTTAGTTTAAGTGACTATGTCACCTTAGCTTGCCGTTCTGTTTCATGACTCCCCTATGCCTGAAAGTTTCCTGTATGTCTGCTTTTCATGGAAAATTAAAGGGATGATGCGCACGTAGACAACCATGCCAATCAGTTCCACGAGGGTTTGAGTGACAACTACGACGGCCGCTATTTCCAGGCCTGCGGGAAGTGCTAACGCTAAAGGTAAAACGACCAAAGAGTTACGGGTTGCTCCGCTAAAAACGATGGCTCGTTGCTCTTTGAAACCTAAGCCACCGAGTTTGGATATCCCGCCACCAATTGGAATCATCACCATCAAAAAGGCGACATATAGTGGCACTACTGTGGCGATATCGGTGAATTGACCACTCACAGCTTCCACTTGCGATGCGATGACAGCGAACAACGTCAGCATCATTAAAGGCACCATGATTGCTTCTGCAGCAGCCATAATTGTACGTCCTACCTGCCACTTTCTTGCCACTTGCTGAGTTCCCGCAGCAGCAACAAGTGGAATGAGAATCAGGAGGAAAAATGCTTCTACAAATGGGCCGAAAGAGATTGAGCCAAGGGCATCTGAACCCACAAAAACAGCCAGGAAGACGGGGATCAGCAGGATTTGGACAAGCATTAATATTGGCGTGGCGGCAAGGAGCTTGTCTTGGGCGGCCCTGGCCAAACCAGCAAAGACAATGACGTAATCAATGCACGGCGCGAGAATCACCAGTAAAAATCCGATTAGAAGCGCCTCATCACCCGCAATGAATCTGCTCAACGCAAAAGCCACCAGAGGCACTGCAACAAAATTGACGGACATGAGCACTATGAGAAATCTCAGATCTTTCAGCGCTGCACCAATCCGAGTGATCGGAATACCGAGAAAAGTGGCATAAAGCAGCGCCATTAACGCTGGGTTAATGGCGCTTTCGAAACCCCCTGTAGAGCCTGGCCACTGCAAACCCACCAGTGCTCCGGCGATAAGAGCCGTGATATACAGTGGGATTTGAAATCTATCCCACGCTTCAACGACCCGTTTCAATGATGCTCCTTGTTTGCGCTAAAAGCTGTCTGAGGATAATGCGCCGAGGGTTACGCGCTGAGGTGTTCGTAGACGATGTTTGCGCCGATTCCGATCAAGATTATTCCGCCAAGAATCGTAGCCCACTTGCCAAACTTTCCTCCACCATGGTGTCCGATCCAGGCGCCAGCAAGCGAAAGTGCGAAGGTGATGCTGCCCATGGACAGTGCCACTTTGAGGATGGAAACTTCCACGAATGCCAGGCCCATGCCTACGGCTAATGCGTCAATGCTGGTGGCTAGCCCCAGGATAATTGCTGGTCTAAATTGAACGCGGCCGTCATCGACAATGGTTTCATCATCTTCAGGTTGGAAGGCATCCCAGATCATTTTGGTGCCGACAATACCCAATAGTGCAAAAGCGATCCAGTGATCAATTTCAGCGATGAAGGTGATTCCAGCAAAGAAACGGCCAATGAACCAGCCGATTAAAGGCATTGCCGCTTGGAAGACACCAAAGATGCCCGCGAGAACAAGTGCGCGTTTGAAAAGGTTGACTTGAATGGCGGTGCCGCGGACAACGGAACAAGCAAACGCATCGGCGGCGACACCGATGGAAAGCAGAGAGATTTGTAGAAAGGGCATGGTTCTCCTATGAGCCGTGCCTGGGCATAAAAAATAGACCCCGGCGAAGTGTGAACGCCGAAGGTCTCGCTCGCCTGAACCGATAAAGCCCCTTTTTAAGGCCTTGTTCAGGTGGTATGCCGGGTGCAAGGTGAACTTGCTCCAGTATGTCGAACATACCTCAAACAAAAACGAGTCAGATCGCCTTTGTGTGGAACTACTCCCCTTCGAAATGGAAGTGGTTGCGCCAAGTTTTTCGTTGCTTGGGCGTTAACGATTCTATATATACTTCCCTAGAAATCAAGTGAGCATTCATCTCATTGCAGAACGTTGAAGCATCATTGACTAGGATATGTAGACATGACAGAGGAACGCGAGATTCTGACCTATGAGATGTTCGGAACAGCAATGCGGGAGCTGGCCCAAGAAATTATTGATGACTACCAGCCAGATTGCGTGCTGTCCATTGCGCGTGGTGGTCTTCTAATCGGTGGCGCACTTGGTTATGCGCTGGGTATCAAGAATGTATCGGTGATCAATGTGGAGTTCTACACCGATATTGGAGAGCACTTGGAGGAGCCAATGATGCTGCCTCCAACTCCAAAAGCTGTTGATCTCTCGGGAATGCGTGTGCTCGTCGCTGACGATGTCGCGGATACCGGAAAGACTCTTGAGTTGGTCAGGGACTTCCTGGGTGACCAAGTTGTCGAAGTGCGCACTGCAGTGATCTATCACAAGCCAAACAGTGTGTTTAAGCCGGAGTATGTGTGGCGTGAGACTGATAAGTGGATTAACTTCCCATGGTCTACCCTGCCTCCAGTGGAGCCTTCTAAGTAATTTTTCACCCGTGAAAGTGCTGCTCGCAAATCCTGTGAGCAGCACTTTTTCCAATTTCTACCAAAAATTCCAAAGATCTACCCATACTTTTCCCGCGATCATCCAACAAAGACAACTGTTCCAAGCTCCATCACAGACTCCCCTCCCAAAATCTCAATATATGAAACCATAGCGCCTAACATCTCATTGTATGGGATTGACTCTAATAATCTCCTGTGGAAACATCGCAAGGGTAATTATTGGAATCTATTATTGTGTGAGGCGATAACTCGTGACCACAACTGATCACTCCACGGAGTTGAATCCTTCTGATCCAGGTGGGCAGACGGCAACCCTAGTGATTGACAAGAAAACTAAACGTCGGGTTGCAGCAGCCTCCACCATCGGCACAACCATCGAGTTCTACGATTTTTATGCGTACGCTGCGGCAGCTGTCGTTGTTTTCCCAAGTCTGTTTTTCCCTGCCAATGACAACCCAACCGTGAACCTGTTGGCATCGTTTGCCACCTTTGGTCTTGCGTTCGTTGCTCGTCCACTCGGTTCAATCATTTTCGGGCACTTCGGTGACCGTGTGGGACGCAAAGCTACCTTGATCGGTTCACTGCTGACCATGGGCATTGCCACCATCTTGATCGGCCTGCTGCCTACTTATGGTCAGGTCGGAATCATTGCACCGGCGCTGTTGGCGCTCATGCGTTTCTGCCAGGGCCTGGGCCTTGGCGGTGAATGGTCTGGCGCTGCGTTGCTGGCTGGTGAAAACGCGGAAAACACTCACCGCGCTCGTGCTGCAATGTGGCCACAGCTGGGTGCACCGTTTGGTTTCTTCTTGGCCAATGGTTTCATGCTCATTCTGGTCGGTGTGCTTGCCCATCAGGACGGCGATCTTCACGGCGCGTTCATGACCTGGGGTTGGCGTCTGCCATTCCTGTCTTCGGCGATCATGATCGCAGTTGGCCTGTGGGTGCGTTTCTCACTGGAGGAAACTCCAGTGTTCAAGCAGGCTGTTGATCAGGGCAAGAAGGTGAAGTCTCCGCTCAAGGAGCTGTTCAAGACTTCCCCTGGCCCTGTTGTGCAGGCTACTTTGATCATGCTGTCCACTTATACCTTGTTCTACCTGGTTACCACGTGGATTCTGTCGTATGGCATCGGTAATCGCAGCACCGGAAACGGCCTGTCTATTCCGTACTTTGAGTTCTTGCAGTTGCAGCTGGCCACCATCGTGTTCTTCGCCATCATGATCCCTGTGTCAGGCTGGTTGGCTGATGTGTGGGGTCGTAAAAACACCCTGACCTTGGCTTCTGTGCTGCTTCTCGGCTTTGGTCTGACGTTTAATCTGCTTCTCGATCCAGAGACCGCCACCAAGACCACCGTGTTCATCTTCTTGTTCGTGGGCATGAGCATCATGGGTCTGATCTTTGGACCCATGTCGGCAATTTTGCCGGAGCTCTTCCCCACCAACGTCCGCTACACGGGCTCCGGAATCGCCTACAATGTCTCCTCGATCCTCGGTGCAGCTATTGCACCGTTCATCGCAACGTGGCTGGTGTCCGAGTTTTCAGTGGCGTACGTCGGCTATTACCTCATCATCGTCACCGCAATTACCTTTGTTGCGGTGCTGACGATGAAGGAAAACAAAAACCACGACCTCCGAGAGGTCTAAAAGATTTTTGCTTATCGACGCCCCCTTCTGTTTCTTGTCGTCAACGCAAATTGCACTGCATTGAGACATCCCAGGCGTAACAGGGCTTCAATAAGCGCGTAGTGATACACCCACATGCGGCGGTAGACGGCATCAAAGCCATCTGCCGCCGCTTCGCGTATCTGGCCTTCAAACACTTCACGTTGCAACTGCACGCTTTTTAGGTAATGGCCCGCAAAGTGTGTTTCCTTCACCACGCGCAGAGAAGAATCCCTATCAACAAGCTGATGAACTTCATCAACAGTTGGGTAATGCAGCGCAGGCCAAATATAGGCCTTGAGCAAAGAAATCGCTTCAGAACACACAGGACTCCATTGGTCAGTAGCTACCAAGGATTGCATGGCTACGTTGCCGCCGGTGGTGAGCATTCTGTCGATAGCTTTAATAAACCGCTTGGAACCGTGCTTGCCCACCACTTCTAGCTTCTCCATGGCGACTATCGAATCGTAGGCGCCACCCCATTCGCGTGGCGAGGGAATCGCCTGGGGAATGACCTCGATGTGAATATCCTCCTCCACACCGGCGAGCACAAACGTCTCCTCCAGGCTTGAAACTTGCGCGGGATCAGCCGTTAAAGCGTCAACAGTTCCCTGGCGTCGAGCAGCCAAAATAGCTAAAGCTCCACCACTGCTGGGAAACTCCAACACATGGCTTCCGGCTTTAACTTTGGCGCCGTCAAGCAAAAAGGACGCTGCTCGGCGCTGAGCCTCGCCGAGGTCTTCACGCTCCACGGCCACAGGCTCCGAGATCTTGGTGATATCCACAAAGTGAGATGCGGGCTCCCTATTGCGACCAGCTCCCGGCACATGGCTTTTCACTGCGGTACGTAAAGTGGTTGGAACACCGGAGGCAAAAACTCCACCAAATGCGCTCATGCCATCACCTGAACTTAAACGAATGAGTTCATTGGGTAGTGCGCCTCCGGCATCCACAGCTTGCCCTGGCAGGGTGAACGATCCAGATAGTTTGCCGCGGGGTTTAAACCCAGTTCCCAACAAAGCGGTCAAGACGTCGGCAAGCCTCTCGCTGCGCCACTCGCCTGCCATGTAGCTCTCAGCGAGCCCCAGCCAGCCCGATGCGGCCAAACGTGAGAATAATTCCTCATGATCAATAATGAGATCCGGGTCATTTCCTAGCAGAACTAAACCTGCGTTGCTGCAGGCCTTGGCAAATCGATATTCTGCTTGCCGTGCGCGTGCACCAGCAAACGCTAGGTTGGGCACTGACGCCACCCCAGGCCACTCTTCCACATCAATGGGTTCAAGATGGCGCAAACGTGCCTCTGCCATACGTTTGATGCACCTCCAGTGGGATTTATGCCAAGAACGCTCAATGAATACTTAATCAAGAAAGTTCGGCGGGTTAACTGCTAAAAGTAGTGTACGTGCGCATGACGATTCGGGAGTGAAGGCGCGTCGAAGTGGGTTTAATCCGGCGATATTTCGCCTTTAATCCAGCACGGATAAAAAGTTCTGACATTTGACGTGACATATGCCATACCAACGTGCATACTTATTCAAAGTGGGCGCGAATTTCGCAAGATTTTCTCCGAACGGACAGAAAAGCATGACCCGATCCTGTTTGTTTCCGTAGGAAGTACTATTGTTTAACGCGTACACGTGCTCAACACGACAACGCTTAAACGGCTGCACGCGTAACACGGCAGACCGCACAAGCTTTAAGATCCACGATCAGGAGACTTTGACAAATATGTCAGTTAACCCAACCCGCCCCGAAGGCGGCCGTCACCACGTCGTCGTCATCGGTTCTGGTTTTGGTGGCCTTTTTGCTGCCAAGAACCTGGCCAAGGCAGACGTCGATGTCACTCTGATTGACCGCACCAACCACCACCTCTTCCAGCCACTGCTGTACCAAGTGGCAACCGGTATCCTCTCCTCCGGTGAAATCGCACCTTCCACTCGACAGATCCTGGGCTCCCAGGAAAACGTCAACGTCATCAAGGGCGAAGTCACCGACATCAACGTCGAGTCCCAGACTGTGACCGCCTCCCTGGGCGAGTTCACCCGCGTTTTTGAGTACGATTCCTTGGTCGTTGGTGCTGGCGCAGGTCAGTCCTACTTCGGCAATGATCACTTCGCTGAGTTCGCACCTGGCATGAAGTCCATCGACGATGCACTGGAGATTCGTGCACGCATCATCGGTGCTTTCGAGCGCGCTGAGATCTGCGAGGATCCAGCTGAGCGCGAACGCCTGCTCACCTTCGTCGTTGTTGGCGCTGGCCCAACCGGTGTTGAGCTTGCTGGCCAGTTGGCTGAGATGGCTCACCGCACCCTTGCTGGTGAGTACAAGAACTTCAACACCAACTCCGCAAAGATCATCCTGCTTGATGGTGCTCCACAGGTTCTTCCTCCATTCGGTAAGCGCCTAGGCCGCAACGCACAGCGCACCCTGGAAAAGATGGGTGTCAACGTTCGCCTGAACGCTATGGTCACCAACGTTGACGCTACCTCGGTCACCTACAAGACCAAGGACGGCGAAGAGCACACCATCGAATCTTTCTGCAAGATTTGGTCCGCTGGTGTTGCGGCATCCCCACTGGGCAAGCTCGTCGCAGAGCAGACCGGTGTTGAGACCGACCGCGCAGGCCGCGTCATGGTTAACGATGACCTGTCTGTTGGCGATCAGAAGAACGTCTTCGTTGTTGGCGACATGATGAACTACAACAACCTCCCTGGTGTTGCTCAGGTAGCAATCCAGAGTGGTGAGTACGTTGCTGAGCAGATCGAAGCTGAGGTTGAAGGCCGCTCCAACACCGAGCGCGAAGCTTTCGATTACTTCGACAAGGGCTCCATGGCTACCATTTCCCGCTTCTCCGCAGTGGTGAAGATGGGCAAGGTTGAGGTCACCGGCTTCATCGGTTGGGTTCTGTGGTTGGCTGTTCACATCATGTTCCTGGTTGGCTTCCGCAACCGTTTCGTCTCCGCAATCAGCTGGGGCCTGAACGCACTGTCCCGCAAGCGTTGGAACCTGGCAACCACCCGCCAGCAGCTCCACTCACGCACCACGCTGTCCAAGTTCGCTCACGAGCTTGAGGAAGCATCTTCTGATCTTCCAATCGAGCTGCGCGACAACCAGCGTTTCAGCGGAAAGTAATTTTCTTACGACGCTGCGTAGTTAAAAAGCGTGACTCCCCACATTCTCGGGAGTCACGCTTTTTTGATTCTGCCCGCATTCTTGGACGTGTGATGTACGGCAGGTGAATTCCGCTTTGCTAGGCTGAATACTAGGCACGGGGTGCCAACCGGATGGAAAAATTCCGGAGGCTGAGAAAACACCCGTTGAACCTGCTCTAGCTCGTACTAGCGAAGGGATGGCCTTAACGTGGCTAACTCGTTTTTGGATTCTTTAACTCTTGTTCGACAAAACACTCCCCTTGTTCAGTGTTTGACCAACTCTGTGGTCATGCAATTCACGGCCAATGTGTTGCTTGCCGCGGGTGCGACCCCTGCGATGGTGGATACTCCAGCTGAATCGGCAGAATTCGCCGCTGTGGCCAATGGAGTGCTCATCAATGCGGGAACTCCTTCTGCGGAGCAATACCAAGGCATGACCAAGGCCATTGAGGGTGCACGAAAAGCTGGCACACCATGGGTGTTAGACCCAGTTGCTGTGGGTGGGTTGTCGGAGAGGACCAAGTATGCGGAGGGAATCGTCGATAAGCAGCCTGCCGCAATTCGTGGAAACGCCTCAGAGGTCGTGGCGCTTGCGGGGCTCGGTGCCGGTGGGCGCGGCGTAGACGCGACCGATTCCGTGGAAGTGGCGTTGGAGGCGGCGCAATTGTTGGCCAAGCGCACTGGTGGCGTCGTGGCTGTCTCTGGTGCGGAGGACTTGATTGTGTCTGCGGATCGGGTGACGTGGTTGCGTTCGGGGGATCCGATGTTGCAGCTGGTGATTGGCACTGGATGCTCTTTGGGCGCGCTGACAGCTGCATATCTAGGCGCCACGGTTGACTCAGATATTTCCGCGCACGATGCTGTGTTGGCTGCGCATGCCCATGTGGGTGCTGCTGGCCAGATTGCAGCACAGAAGGCATCGGCGCCAGGCAGCTTTGCGGTGGCGTTTATTGATGCGCTTTATGACGTGGATGCCCAGGCTGTGGCCTCGTTGGTTGATGTGCGAGAGGCCTGAAAAGTACGTGACTGATTTTTCTTTGTATCTGGTCACCGATCCCGTTTTGGGTGGCGGGCCAGAAAAAGTAGCTGGAATTGTTGACAGCGCAATTTCCGGCGGAGTTTCTGTGGTGCAGCTGCGCGATAAGAACTCAGGCGTGGAAGATGTTCGTGCGGCAGCAAAGGAGCTGAAAGAACTCTGCGATGCTCGCGGGGTGGCGCTTGTTGTCAACGATTACTTAGATATCGCCGTTGAGCTGGGTCTTCACCTGCACATTGGTCAAGGCGATACACCTTATACGCAAGCACGGGAGCTGCTTCCAGCTCATCTTGAATTGGGTTTGAGCATTGAAAACCTGGATCAATTGCATGCTGTGATCGCGCAGTGCGCCGAGACTGGTGTGGCATTGCCCGATGTGATTGGCATTGGTCCGGTGGCCTCTACTGCGACCAAACCAGATGCGGCACCCGCATTGGGTGTGGAGGGCATCGCTGAGATCGCCGCTGTAGCTCAAGACCACGGCATCGCATCAGTAGCTATTGGAGGCGTTGGTCTACGCAACGCGGCCGAACTCGCTGCTACGCCCATCGACGGTCTGTGCGTGGTCTCTGAAATCATGACCGCCGCCAATCCAGCAGCTGCGGCAACTCGCCTGCGGACTGCTTTTCAACCTACTTTCTCGCCTGAAACTCAAACTGAACTCTCTCAAACAGAACTCCAAGGAGCCTTCGTGAATTCGCCTTCTGCCCCACGTGTGTTGTCTATTGCAGGCACTGATCCCACAGGTGGTGCAGGTATTCAGGCTGATCTGAAGTCCATTGCAGCAGGTGGCGGCTACGGCATGTGCGTTGTGACCTCGCTGGTCGCGCAAAACACCCACGGCGTCAACACGATCCACACCCCACCCTTGACCTTTTTGGAAGAACAGCTGGAAGCGGTCTTTTCCGATGTCACCGTCGATGCCATCAAGCTCGGCATGTTGGGCTCTGCCGACACCGTCGATCTGGTGGCTTCATGGCTTGGTTCCCACGAGCACGGTCCCGTGGTGCTTGATCCCGTCATGATCGCCACCAGCGGTGATCGCCTACTGGATGCGAGCGCTGAAGAATCGCTGCGCCGCCTGGCCGTGCACGTCGATGTGGTCACCCCGAATATCCCCGAACTTGCCGTGTTGTGCGACAGTGCTCCTGCCATCACCATGGATGAGGCCATTGCTCAGGCTCAGGGATTTGCGCGGACTCATGACACCATCGTCATTGTCAAGGGTGGACATCTGACTGGCGCGCTTGCTGATAACGCTGTCGTGCGCCCCGACGGCTCGGTGTTCCAGGTGGAAAACCTGCGTGTCAACACCACCAACTCCCATGGCACAGGCTGTTCGCTCTCTGCGTCACTTGCCACCAAGATCGCCGCCGGCGAAAGCGTGGAAAAAGCCCTCGAGTGGTCCACGCGTTGGCTCAACGAGGCGCTCCGCCACGCCGATCACTTGGCTGTAGGTACTGGAAACGGCCCTGTCGACCACGGTCACCTGGCACGACGCATGACCCACGCGGCGGAAACCACTCCCTGGGCACACCTTCGGGCTCCGCGCCTAGACGGCGCCACCGCGGCAAGTTTCACCACACCCTCCACGGTAAAAAGCCCAGCTCCACGCATCGAACCTGCCGGGCCTTTCACGCGCGCGCTGTGGGAGGCAAGTGGCGATATCATCGCGGGCATCAACAGTTCTGACTTCATCACCATGCTTGGCGACGGCACCCTCCGGCGCCCAGAGTTCGATTTCTACATCGACCAAGACGCCCAATACCTCGCCCAATATTCCCGAGCATTGGCACGACTCTCTTCGATCGCACCTGATTCACACGCACAAATCGAATGGGCTCAAAGCGCTGCAGAATGCCTGGTCGTGGAAGCCGAACTGCACCGCTCTTATATGGCAGGGAAAGAAGTCTCCGCACCATCACACATCACGATGGCCTATACCGACTTCCTCATCGCACGCACCTACACTGAGGACTACGTCTGCGGTGTGGCGGCCGTACTGCCGTGCTACTGGCTCTACGCAGAGATCGGATTGATGCTGGCTGAACAAAACCACGACGAGCACCCCTACAAGGACTGGCTCAACACTTACTCCGGTGAAGAATTCATCGCTGGAACCCGTGCGGCTATCGCACGTCTAGAAAAGGCTCTAGAAAATGCGGGTGCTGAACAACGCGTCGATGCTGCTCGAGCATTCTTGAGCGCCTCTGTTCATGAACGCGAGTTCTTTGATCAGGCAACTCGCCATGGTTGGACAATGGTTGGATCTAGCTAAACCTGATCTCACTGCGCGCCGGGCCATCTCTGTCAATTAGGAGATGGCCCGGCGCGCTTTTGCAGCTGTGGGGTTGGGCTGGGGGCAAGTGTTCATGTAGGTGTCATTGATCGTTCACTCAAGGTTGGACGTTGTGTTCATGAATAACTTTTATGATGAACGCATCGTCCATTTCTTCCCGATTCAAGGATCTTTTTGTGACACCCAGTATTGTTTTTGATTTCGATGGCACGCTTGCCATTGGCCATGGCCCTGTCCTTGCGTATGCATTGTGTGTTGCACCGGAGGGTTCCAAGGACTTTCTGGAGCGTGTGCGCAGGGAGCTTCGGCGCTATGACGATGGTCAGAGTATTTACCGTGATGGGTATGACATTGTGGCTAAGTTGGCGTCGGAATTGGGGATTGATGATGGCACGATGTCTGTCGCTTATGGCGAGAGCCGGAAGTTGCTTGGTTCGGATTTAGCGCCTGTTGAGCATGTGCGGGGTATTAAGGATATTTTGTCCTCGTTGAAAGGTCATGCTCGGTTGGTTTTAGCTACCAATGCCCCGGAAAATGGCGTGCATGATTTGCTGCGTCAGTGGGGTGTTGCTGATTTGTTTGATCAGTTGCATTTTGTGGTGGGTAAGCCTGCAGGGTTGATTTCGATCATTTCTGATTTGCAGCTTGATGGTCCGGTGCTTGCGGTGGGCGATATTTATGAATTCGATCTGAGTCCTGCAGCGCAGTTAGGTGCAGATACGGCTCTGGTTGGAGCTACAGCAACCATTTCTGAAGCGAAGGTCTCCATGCGTGGAGATTCTATCGCTGATCTCCCTCTCCTTGCCTGGGTTTCTTCCCGGGTCTCATCTTCTTAACTTTCTTGTCTCATGTCGCTGAAAGGTTTTTAAAGATCTCATGTTCAAGCTCTCTAAGCCATCCAAGTCCATGCGTGTTGCTGTTTCTACGCTTGCGATCTCTACCCTTGCTCTAGTTGGTTGTTCCTCTTCCGATGAGTCTTCTTCCTCATCATCTGCGTCTTCTTCTTCGGATGCTGCAAGCCAGTGGCCTGAGTCCATTACTTTGTCTCTTGTTCCTTCTACTGAGGGTGAGGATTTGGCTGAAGCGTTGGCTCCTTTGACTGATTACCTGTCTGAGAACCTTGGTATTGAGGTCAATGGTGTGGTGGCGTCTGATTACGCTGCAACCGTTGAGGCTTTGGGTGCTGATCAGGCTCAGGTGATCATCACTGATGCGGGTTCCCTGTATAACGCGATTGAGCAGTACGATGCGCAGCTGATTCTGCGTGATGTGCGTTTCGGTGCCACCTCGTACTCTGCTGTGGCGTACACCAACAATCCTGATAAGTACTGCGACGATGCCCCAGTGGCTGCGTCTTATGCTGCGTCCGATGTAGACATGCTTTACTGCAACGGTATTGAAACTGAGGGCCAGGCTGCTACCGGTGAGGGCCCAGCAGCTCTTGATGCGCTGGAAAAGATCGAGTCCGGTGACAAGGTAGCGCTGCAGGCTGCAACCTCTCCTGCGGGTTACCAGTACCCTATCGTCGCTATGCAGGATCTGGGCATGGATACCGATTCCGCTTTTGTTCAGGTTCCAGTAGAGGGCAACAACAACGCTGT
This sequence comes from Corynebacterium glutamicum ATCC 13032, assembly GCF_000011325.1. Taxonomy (NCBI): domain Bacteria; kingdom Bacillati; phylum Actinomycetota; class Actinomycetes; order Mycobacteriales; family Corynebacteriaceae; genus Corynebacterium; species Corynebacterium glutamicum. The sequence continues at coordinate 1,538,194 of NC_003450.3, read as the reverse complement.
GCTGTCTGTCCTGAACGGTGACGCGGAAGTGTCCTTCGGTTTCTGGGATGCGCGTTCCACCGTGCTGTCTGAGGCTCCTAACGCAGCTGAGGATGTCGTAGCGTTTGCCTACACCGAGATGATCCCTAACGGTGGCGTCGCAGCGTCCAAGTCCCTTCCATCCGACCTGGTGGAAAAGCTCACCGAGTTGATGGATGATTACGCAGATTCCTCCGAGGAAGCCAAGGATGTCATGTTCGACATGGTTGGTCTATCTGACTGGACTGCTGATACCGCACAGGATGAAATCACTCGTTACGGCGAGATCCTGAAGAAGTTCTCCAACTAATTTCCCTGTTTCCAATACTCAAGGTGTGCGCATATGAATTCTGATGCTTCGGCTACCACCAACTCCTGGGCTATCAACTTCGACCATGTGTCGGTGACGTATCCCAATGGGACGAAAGCCCTCGATGATGTTTCCCTCACCATCAATCCCGGTGAGATGGTTGCCATCGTGGGTCTGTCAGGATCGGGTAAATCCACGCTGATTCGCACGATCAACGGTCTTGTCCGCGCTACGGAAGGCACCGTGACGGTGGGGCCGCATCAGATCAACACCTTGAAGGGGAAAGCACTGCGTGATGCCCGTGGGCAGATCGGCATGATTTTCCAGGGGTTCAACCTGTCGGAACGCAGCAGTGTGTTCCAGAATGTTTTGGTGGGCCGCTTCGCGCACACAGCGTGGTGGCGTAACCTCCTCGGGTTTCCCACGGAGCACGACAAGCAGATTGCTTTTCACGCGTTGGAGTCCGTGGGCATTTTGGACAAAGTGTGGACCCGAGCTGGTGCTTTGTCGGGTGGACAGAAACAGCGCGTTGCTATTGCGCGCGCCTTATCGCAAGATCCGTCTGTCATGCTGGCAGATGAGCCTGTGGCAAGCCTTGATCCGCCAACCGCGCATTCCGTGATGCGCGATCTAGAAAACATCAACAACGTGGAAGGCCTCACCGTGTTGGTGAACTTGCACTTGATTGATTTGGCTCGTCAATACACCACAAGGCTTGTGGGTTTGCGTGCCGGCAAGCTGGTCTATGACGGTCCTATCTCTGAGGCCACCGATAAAGACTTTGAAGCTATCTATGGTCGCCCCATCCAGGCTAAAGACCTGCTAGGTGATCGCGCATGACCACGCCTTCTTCTCCACTTATCCCACAAAAGCCTCGGGCTGGGGTAAAGACCTATCTCATCATCGGCGCCATCGTTGTCTTCACCGTGGCAACAGCAACCCCAGCGCTAGGTGGCATTGAGCTTGATTTCGCTTCCATTGCTGCGAATTGGCGCAATGGTGCCAACAAACTCCTGCAAATGCTGCAGCCCAACTTTGCGTTCTTGCCTCGTACGTGGCTTCCCATGTTGGAAACCCTGCAGATGGCGCTTGTTGGAGCTGTCTTGTCTGCTGCCGTATCGGTGCCTTTGACGTTGTGGGCAGCGCAGGCAACCAACACCAGTGCGATTGGTCGTGGCATTGTCCGCACCATCATTAACGTGGTGCGCTCTGTCCCCGACTTGGTGTATGCCACCATCTTGGTCGCCATGGTTGGTGTCGGCGCATTACCTGGCATTTTGACGCTGTTTCTGTTCAACCTGGGCATCGTGGTCAAGCTTGTCTCTGAGGCCATTGATTCCACTGAGCATCCCTATATGGAAGCAGGACGCGCAGCAGGTGGATCACAGTTCCAAATCAACCGAGTCTCCGCGCTTCCTGAAGTCATGCCGCTCTTTGCCAACCAATGGCTCTACACCCTAGAGCTGAATGTACGCATCTCCGCCATCCTTGGCATCGTGGGCGCAGGTGGCATCGGCAGGCTGCTTGATGAACGCCGAGCTTTCTATGCCTACGCGGATGTTTCCGTGATCATTCTGGAAATCCTCATCGTGGTGATTGTCATTGAAGTAATCTCCAACGCACTTCGAAAGAGGCTGGTATGAGCACCTTAACCTCTCACCGCACAGTACCGGCCCCCAGCTCTCCCCCGGCGCGCCCCAACAAACTGGCGCGCAATATCGTTGCAATTGTCGCTGCGCTGATTGTCCTTATAGCTACCGGCACGCTCAAGATCGAGTGGAATGAGCTTCCGCAGATGCCCGCGCAGGTGTGGCATTACTTAGAGCTGATGTTTAGCGATCCCGATTGGTCGAAGTTTGGCCGCGCCGTCCAGGAAATGTGGCGTTCCATCGCCATGGCGTGGTTGGGTGCCATTTTATGCGTGGTGGTCTCTGTCCCTCTGGGAATGTTGGCTGCCCGCGGGGTGGGACCTTATTGGCTGCGTACCGTTTTACGGTTCGTGTTCGCGGTGATTCGTGCGTTCCCCGAAGTGGTTATCGCAATTATTTTGCTAACTGTCACCGGCCTAACTCCTTTTACTGGTGCGCTCGCATTGGGTATCTCCGGTATTGGACAACAGGCAAAGTGGACCTATGAAGCCATTGAGTCCACTCCCACCGGCCCGTCAGAGGCAGTGCGTGCAGCGGGTGGAACTACGCCGGAGGTTCTGCGGTGGGCGTTGTGGCCACAGGTTGCGCCATCCATTGCATCTTTTGCCCTGTACCGCTTTGAGATCAACATCCGTACCTCTGCGGTATTGGGCATCGTTGGTGCAGGTGGTATCGGTAGTATGCTTGCCAATTACACCAACTACAGGCAGTGGGACACCGTGGGCATGCTGCTCATCGTCGTGGTTGTCGCAACGATGATCGTCGATCTCATCTCCGGCACCATCCGCCGCCGCATCATGAAGGGGGCTAGTGACCGTGTCGTGGCACCAAGCAACTGACGCTCCACCAAGCATCCGCATCACCACGCTTGCGCCATCGCTGCAGCCTAATCAGCGCAAAGTCGCCGAAGTCATGCTTGTCGACGCCCCCAGCATCGTCGAACTGACCGCTCAGGGCCTTGCAGATCGCGTGGGGGTTGGGCGTGCCACCGTCATCCGCACCGCCCAGTCCTTAGGCTACGACGGATTCCCGCAGCTGCGCGTCGCCCTGGCGCAGGAACTGGCACTGGCGCAGGGCGCGTCGAGAAGCATGGTTGAAGGAGCGTTAAGCTCCTCGTTGCTTGGTCATTTGCAGGCGGGGATCTCTGATTTTCAAGCGTCGTTGGGCACGGTGGCCTCTGCGTTGACCGAAGATGATCTCACGCGCTGTATTGAGGGGCTGGATTCTGCGCGCCGGGTACTCGTGGCCTCTCATGGGCTGTCCGCGCCGTTGGGTTTGGATTTTTCGCAGCGTTTGAACTCGATGGGTCGTTCAGCTGAAGTGCATTCTGATTCCATGTCGGAGCAGATTGTGGCTCGTCAATTAGGTGAAGGTTCTGTCTGCTTCGCGATTTCTGGTTCAGGTGCCAGCAAAGCAACGCTTGCGACCATCGAAGCAGCACGTGCAGGTGGGGCAACCATTATGGCGATGACATGTTTTGCGCATTCCGCCATCGATGTGGCCGCTGATGTGTCCTTGATCGTTCCCCCGATGACAGCCTCATTCCAAGATGAGCTCACCCGAACGTCACGGGCCGCGCTGATGTTGGTCTCTGAGCAATTAATCGAGCTGCTCATCACTCACCGTGGCCAGGCAGCCGCTCAGGCGAGGGCCACATCGATGTCGATGATTGGCACCTCGCTGGAAGAGTAATCTAGCGGGTCATTCTCGGCATCGATAGCGCCGCCACCAGCAGGAAGCTCACGGCAAACGCGGCGCAGATGGCAATGTTGACCACTACTTGCTGTCCGATTCCCGTCCGTGAGGCCTCAAGCGCTGCATCAACTGCATAGGACAGCGGCAACACATTAGAAACCCAGCGCAACACATCCGGCAGATCATCCCGTGGGATCAGCAAACCGCACAATAGGAACTGGGGCAAAATAAGCAACGGCAGCGTTTGGATAGCTTGGAACTCAGTGCTGGCAAACGCAGAGCTCAACAGGCCAAGAGACACTCCGATAAGACCGGTGATCGCAGCAATGAGCGTAGAAATCCACCACTCCGATTCGGTTTCCACACCCAGGAGATACCGAAGGGTGAGCACCATGAGCAAAGATTGCGCCACCGCCATGATGCCGAAGGCCACCCCGTAGCCACCGATCAAATCAACGCGGTGAATGTTCGTGGTCCACAAGCGCTCGAGCGTTCCAGCGTTGCGTTCTCTTTGCATCGTCACCGACGTCATCAAAAACATGAGCATCAAGGGGAACACTGCGATCATGACCGTGGAAATGGTCTTAAACAGCTGGGTGCCTGCCGGTGTGGAGGAATACATGTAATAAAACAGCGACATCAACGCCACGGGTGCTAGAAGAATCAGCGCGATGGAACGTTTATCGGCTTTCAGCTGCAGCAGGACTCGTTTGACCGTGGCAAGCAGATAGTGAGGGTTCATGACCTTACCCCGTCAATGGCAGCCAAGAAAGCATCTTCGTATGAGCTTTTGCCTGTATCTTCTAGAAGGCGTGTGGGTGTTCCCCTCCAGATGATCCGACCATCACGCAACAAAATGAGGTTGTCGCACCGCGCGGCTTCCTCCAACACGTGACTGGAGATAACCACTCCAGCACCTGCTTTTGCGATGGTGGTGAACTCTTCCCACAGTGCTTGCCGGGTAATGGGATCCAAACCCACGGTTGGCTCATCCATCACCAAGAGTTCTGGTGAGGCAATAAGCGCACATCCAAGGGAGACTCGGCCGCGCTGCCCACCAGATAGTGTTGATACTTGGCGTTGAGCAAGATCTGCGATGTCTAAGACCTCCAGAATCTTTTCCGGGGTGCGTGGAGTGGAGGTTCCTTTAGCCAGAGCCCCGAAATACTTGAGGTTTTCTATCACCGACAGATCGTGATATACGCTGGCGTTTTGGGTGACATAGCCGATTTTCCCGCGCAGAGAGGCAGCACCTGCGGGCTGATCAAACACCTCAAGGGTGCCGTCGAAGTTTTGCACTCCCACAATCGCGCGCATCAAAGTTGTCTTGCCGCTGCCCGATGGCCCCAGCAATCCCGTGATCTTTCCGGTCTCTACGGTGAAATCGAGATCATGCAAGATCGTTTTTGTTTTCTTGCGTGAAAAACCGGACGATATGGAAACTTTTAGGCCGTTGACCTGCACTGCCGTTACGGTGCTCATAACTTATGAGTCTACGCCAGATCAGGTGCAAGATAGAGGTGTTACTTCTTGGTAAATACCGCCACTAAGAACTCAGAGCCTTGGACAAAAGGCTTAAGATCCCAAGACTCAAAAGCATTTTCCAACTCGAGGCCCACGCGTTCTGCGACTTCGAGGAAGTCTCCAAAGACCCATCCACGTCCTGCGCCGAAACCGATGACAGCGCGGCCATCGGCGCCCAGTGCGCGGTGAATGTTGGCTAGTGCAGGTTCGCGACCATCCTCAGCGAGAAAGCCCATGACGTTGCCGGCGGAGACAATGAGATCAAAATCAGTCTCTGAGATCTGATCAACAGAGAGATCTCCCACCACCCAGCGAGCTTCTGGAAAGTCCTGCTTGGCGTAATCAATCAGGATGGGATCAAGGTCTGTGCCTAGAACATCGTGGCCTTGCTTGGACAGGTAGCCACCGATGCGTCCCTGGCCGCAGCCAGCATCCAAGATTTTCGCTCCCCTGGGTGCCATGGCATCAATGAGGCGGGCTTCGCCGTAAATATCATTGCCTGCTGCGGCGAGGTTTCGCCAGCGCTGCGCGTAGTTTTCTGAGTGCGCTGGGTTGTTATCTGTGAGCTCTTTCCATGTAGTCATGGTGCCCGAGTATAGGGCTACTTGTTCAGCACCATGGTGCGCAGTGTGGTTCGTGCGACGACTTCTCCGCGGTGGGTGCATTCGATCTGCCACAGATGGGTGCGGCCACCTAGCTGAATCGGCGTTGCTTCGGCCACGATGACACCGGAGCTCACAGCAGAAATGAAGTCGGTGTTGTTGTTGATGCCGACGACCATTTTTCCAGGGGCGGAAATCATGCTGGCGACTGATCCAGTGGATTCGGCGATGGCGGCGTAGACACCACCGTTGACCAAGCCCACCACTTGCAGGTGCTTGGATGCCACGTGAAGTTCGCTGACCACCCGGCCGGGCTCGATGGTGGTGTAGCGCAGCCCCAGATTGCGGTCGAGGCCATAATTGGCGTTGTTGAGTGCTTCAAGTTCGTCTGTGGTTAAAGCTCTGGTGGCGGCAAGTTCTGCAAGCGAAAGCAGATCTTGGGGTTGATCATCGCGGGAAGTCATAATTAATTACTCTAGTCGGCCTAAAATGGTTGGATTTTCACCTCCTGTGACCTGGTAAAATCGCCACTACCCCCAAATGGTCACACCTTTTAGGCCGATTTTGCTGACACCGGGCTATGCCGTCAAGTACGATCAATAACATGACTAATGGAGATAATCTCGCACAGATCGGCGTTGTAGGCCTAGCAGTAATGGGCTCAAACCTCGCCCGCAACTTCGCCCGCAACGGCAACACTGTCGCTGTCTACAACCGCAGCACTGACAAAACCGACAAGCTCATCGCCGATCACGGCTCCGAAGGCAACTTCATCCCTTCTGCAACCGTCGAAGAGTTCGTAGCATCCCTGGAAAAGCCACGCCGCGCCATCATCATGGTTCAGGCTGGTAACGCCACCGACGCAGTCATCAACCAGCTGGCAGATGCCATGGACGAAGGCGACATCATCATCGACGGCGGCAACGCCCTCTACACCGACACCATTCGTCGCGAGAAGGAAATCTCCGCACGCGGTCTCCACTTCGTCGGTGCTGGTATCTCCGGCGGCGAAGAAGGCGCACTCAACGGCCCATCCATCATGCCTGGTGGCCCAGCAAAGTCCTACGAGTCCCTCGGACCACTGCTTGAGTCCATCGCTGCCAACGTTGACGGCACCCCATGTGTCACCCACATCGGCCCAGACGGCGCCGGCCACTTCGTCAAGATGGTCCACAACGGCATCGAGTACGCCGACATGCAGGTCATCGGCGAGGCATACCACCTTCTCCGCTACGCAGCAGGCATGCAGCCAGCTGAAATCGCTGAGGTTTTCAAGGAATGGAACGCAGGCGACCTGGATTCCTACCTCATCGAAATCACCGCAGAGGTTCTCTCCCAGGTGGATGCTGAAACCGGCAAGCCACTAATCGACGTCATCGTTGACGCTGCAGGTCAGAAGGGCACCGGACGTTGGACCGTCAAGGCTGCTCTTGATCTGGGTATTGCTACCACCGGCATCGGCGAAGCTGTTTTCGCACGTGCACTCTCCGGCGCAACCAGCCAGCGCGCTGCAGCACAGGGCAACCTACCTGCAGGTGTCCTCACCGATCTGGAAGCACTTGGCGTGGACAAGGCACAGTTCGTCGAAGACGTTCGCCGTGCACTGTACGCATCCAAGCTTGTTGCTTACGCACAGGGCTTCGACGAGATCAAGGCTGGCTCCGACGAGAACAACTGGGACGTTGACCCTCGCGACCTCGCTACCATCTGGCGCGGCGGCTGCATCATTCGCGCTAAGTTCCTCAACCGCATCGTCGAAGCATACGATGCAAACGCTGAACTTGAGTCCCTGCTGCTCGATCCTTACTTCAAGAGCGAGCTCGGCGACCTCATCGATTCATGGCGTCGCGTGATTGTCACCGCCACCCAGCTTGGCCTGCCAATCCCAGTGTTCGCTTCCTCCCTGTCCTACTACGACAGCCTGCGTGCAGAGCGTCTGCCAGCAGCCCTGATCCAAGGACAGCGCGACTTCTTCGGTGCGCACACCTACAAGCGCATCGACAAGGATGGCTCCTTCCACACCGAGTGGTCCGGCGACCGCTCCGAGGTTGAAGCTTAAAGGCTCTCCTTTTAACACAACGCCAAAACCCCTCACAGTCACCTTAGATTGTGAGGGGTTTTTCGCGTGCTGCCAGGGATTCGCCGGAGGTGGGCGTCGATAAGCAAAAATCTTTTAATTGCTTTTACCCATGGCTCTGCCCTTGTTCCAATAACCTTGCGCGTTCATGTGCGTCTTGGGCATGCCGGCGTGGGTCTGCAGATGCTTCTTGGCCGCACGGGTTTCGGAGGATTCCGCGCCGATCCAGGTATAAAAATCGGTGTAATCCGTGTCAGCGATGTGATCAATGAAGGATTGTTCGTTGGAAATCCACTGCGCGGTGATGTGCTCGCCCTGGGGAAAATCGAAGGTGTAATCAAGTGGATCGTGGGCGATAAGATACGCGGTCGCAGGGATTTCACCGTCCAAGGTCTCCAGAATCGAGCAGATCGCTGGGTAAGAGGTGAGATCGCCTAAGAAAAGGAAGCCACGCGGCGCTGGATCTGGGATGGCGAACGGAATTCCTGGGTAGCGCATGACTTCCAGGCTTTCCCCGGCCTCGCAGCGCGTCGCCCACGCCGAGGCGGGCCCCAGCGGCTCGTGCAGCACAAAAGCCAGGTCAAAGGTACCGGCATCGGCATCCACGTTGGTCAAGGTGTAGGCGCGTTGGTAGAGCTTTCCAGGTCGGCTCTCGTGCGGGAACCACAGACGCAGCCAATCGCCGGGGACTTCACCTTCCGTGTTGAGCAGCGTCTCGGAATGAAAATGAATGGTCACCATGCGGTCATTGATCACGGTTTTTCCCGTGGTGGTGGCGATATGCGATTTCACGCCCATGACGGTCAAAATAGCGCCGGTAAATCCCTTGCCCATGTTTCCTTGCTCCCTTATGCTTTCACAACACCCTGTAAATATGGCTTGCCTAACCTAATCAACATTCGCAAGAGGTGTGTCGCAAAAGCACTAGCTCAGCGATTAAAAGTTCCCATGATCACTTTTCAACCAGCACCGACTAGAGTTAGTGGGCAATGACTACCTTTCTAGAACTCAAGCTTCCCGACGAGATTGTGCGCGAACTTCGCAGTCAGGGAATCACCGAGGCATTCCCCATCCAAGAAGCAGCCATCCCCGATGCGCTCGCTGGCAAAGATGTCCTCGGCCGTGGACCCACCGGCTCTGGTAAAACCTTCACCTTTGGGCTTCCCATGATCACCCGACTCGCGCGCTCGGGCGCCTCCAAACCAGGTCGCCCCCGCGGGCTTGTCCTGGTTCCCACCCGTGAACTAGCAGCTCAGGTGCGTGAACGCCTCGACGATCCCGCCCGCGTTATGGGTCTGCGCGTCCTCGAGGTGGTCGGTGGCGTCAACATCAACCGCAACATCACCGCACTTGCCACACCAGTGGATATCTTGGTTGCCACCCCTGGCCGCGCCCAAGATTTGATCAACCAGAAGAAGCTCTCCCTCGCTGATGTTTCCGTGACAGCGTTGGATGAAGCCGATCAGATGGCCGACATGGGCTTTTTGCCACAGGTAAAAAAGCTCATGGACCTAACCCCTAAAAATGGTCAACGTCTGCTGTTTTCGGCAACGTTGGACGGCGATGTGAGCAAATTGGTCGATCGCTACCTCCACAACCCCATCACACACTCCACCGCTCCTGTTCAGGCAGCAGTGGACACCATGGAACACTACCGACTTCTGGTTGGCGGACGCGATCCTCGCAATTCCGTTGTCTTGAGCATCGCTGCACGTGAAGGCAAAACCATCATGTTCATGCGCACCAAGCACGGTGTGGATCGACAGGTGAAGAAACTGCGCCGCGTGGGTGTCAACGCAGTGGGTATTCACGGCGATAAAGGTCAGTCCACCCGCACCAACGCTTTGGCTGGTTTCGCCGATGGATCAATCCCCGTCTTGGTGGCCACCGATATCGCCGCCCGTGGCATTGACGTGGATGACGTCTCGCTTGTTGTGCACGTTGATCCCCCAGCAGAACACAAAGCGTATTTGCACCGCGCTGGTCGTACTGCACGAGCCGGAACTTCCGGTACAGTTGTGACTCTAGTAATGGACGAACAAATCAAGGAAGTCCGTGAACTTTTCCAAAAAGCAGGCGTGACAGCCGCTGAGGTAAAAGTCAACGAAAACTCACCTGAATTGGCTAAAATTACTGGTGCACGACGCCCGTCAGGCGTTGCTCTTCCAGCACCTGGACAGCAGCAGCCAAAGCGGGAACAAAAAAATACCCATAATCGTTCTGATTCCAGAGGTTCCAGCCGGAATCCACGCAGGCGCGGACAAAGCGGATCCAGATCAACGGGCCGCTCCAACCCGAGGCGTCAGACTTCAAGGAAAGACGGTCCCAAGAGCTAAAACTCCCCCACGGCACGCGAAGCTGAACAGGCTTTCACCGCTTCTAAGGGCAACAGCTTAAACCACGCTAATGGACATACTCATAAGCATCCTCTCACTGCTAGGCTTCGTGCTTCTTACCGCGAGCACCGGACTATTCGTGGCCATTGAGTTCGCACTCACCGGCTTAGAAAAATCCACTGTAGAAACACATGTGAAGCAAAAAGGCGACAGCAGCGCCCGCGCAGTGCAGAGGGATCATCAAAATCTGTCGTTCGTGCTCTCTGGTGCCCAGCTGGGCATCACGATCACGACACTTGCCACAGGCTTCCTCGCAGAGCCGGTTTTGGCCAAATTCTTCACCCCAGCACTTGAGCTGGTGGGATTAAATGAATCAGCAAGCTCCGCAGTAGCCCTCATCATCGCACTGTTGGTGGCAACTACCCTCTCCATGGTTTTTGGTGAGTTGGTTCCCAAAAACTGGGCGATCACCAACCCGTTGGGCGTGGCACGTTTTGTTGTCCACCCTGTCAATTGGTTCAACATGGTTCTCAAGCCGTTTATTAACGGCATGAACAAGTCTGCAAACTTTATTGTCCGCAAACTTGGTATTGAACCAGCCGAAGAGCTTGCCTCTGCCCGTTCCTCCCAAGAGCTCACCGCCTTGGTACGCAGCTCCGCGGAAAGCGGCGGACTGGATCAAAACACCGCAGCGGTGATCAACCGATCCCTGCAGTTCGGTGACGCCACCGCTGATGAATTCATGACACCTCGCTCCACCATTGAATCATTGCGTGCCACAGACACCGTCAATGATTTGATCGAGCTTGCCCTGGAAACGGGTCACTCCCGCTTCCCAGTCACCGAAGGCGACTTGGATGAAACCATCGGCATGGTCCACATCAAGGACGCATTCTCTGTAGTGCAGGCAGAACGCGCCACCACCATGGTGCGCGATCTAGCCCGCAAAATTCCTGTGGTACCAGCCAGCCTTGACGGCGACTCTGTCCTCAACGCTGTCCGCTCCGCCGGCTCCCAAGTTATTTTGGTTGCCGATGAATACGGCGGAACCGCAGGCATGGTCACCATCGAAGACGTCGTGGAGGAAATCCTCGGCGAAATCCACGATGAGCACGACGACTCCGACGCCGAACGCGATTTCCAACAATTCGGCGCCAGCTGGGAAGTCTCCGGCCTGGTCCGCATCGATGAACTCGAAAAACGCGTCGGGTACGTCTCCCCTGACGGCCCCTACGAAACCCTCGGCGGCTTGATCATGTACACAGTCGGCGCCATTCCTCGCGTCGGCGATGTCGCCCTACTCCCACTGACCGATACCCCAACCATGGATGAATTCGAATCCGGCTTCTCCGGACGCTGGATCGCACGAGTAACGGTCATGGAAGATCGACGCATCGACAAAGCCGTTCTCACCCCCATCACCCATGAAGAAGCAAAGGAGTACGAAAAGTGAGTATTTGGGCAACTGTCCTTCTAATTATCGTCCTTCTTTCCGCCAACGCCTTCTTCGTGGCCGCGGAGTTCGCACTGATTTCCTCGCGCCGGGACCGCCTGGATTCCCTGGTATCCCAGGGTAAAAAGGGAGCTGAAAAGGTTCTCTACGCAACCGAGCACCTCTCCATCATGTTGGCGGGCGCTCAGTTCGGTATTACGGTCTGTTCTCTGATTCTGGGTAAAGTCGCAGAACCTGCGATCGCCCACTTCATTGAGGTGCCTTTCACCTCCTGGGGTGTTCCAAATGATTTGATCCACCCAATTTCCTTCGTCATCGCACTGGCGATCATCACCTGGTTGCACATTCTCTTTGGTGAAATGGTGCCAAAGAACATCGCTATTGCTGGCCCTGAAACCTTAGGCATGTGGCTTGCTCCAGTGCTCATTGCGTTTGTGAAGATTACCCGCCCGTTGATCGAGTTCATGAACTGGATCGCCCGTCTGACCCTTCGCGCCTTTGGTGTGGAGCAAAAAAACGAGCTGGATTCCACCGTGGACCCAGAGCAGCTGGCATCAATGATTTCCGAGTCCCGTTCCGAAGGCCTCCTTGATGCTGAAGAGCACGCCCGCCTGTCCAAGGCGCTGCGCTCTGAGCAGCGTTCCATCAAGGAACTGGTGATTAAGGATGAGGACGTGCGCACGCTGGCGTTCGGTAAATCTGGCCCGACCTTGCACCAGTTGGAGGAAGCAGTCCGCGAGACCGGTTTCTCCCGCTTCCCTGTCACCGGCCGCGATGGATCCTACTTGGGTTATATCCACATCAAGGATATTTTGCCTCGTCTGGCTGATCCTGAGATGGATCCCTCCGAGACCATTCCGCGTTCTGCACTGCGCCCTTTGAGCAATGTGGATGCCGACGGCCTCATGGATGACGTCTTGGATTTTATGCACTACCGCTCCGCGCACATGGCTCAGGTTCGCCTCAAAGGTGAGCTTCTCGGCGTGATTACGCTGGAGGATCTCATCGAAGAATACGTGGGCACCGTCAACGATTGGACTCACGAAAGCTCCGACGACTAGAAATAGTAACTGTGTTGGACACTTTTCACCTCCGCGTATTGAGCGAGGATGAGTGGATGGAACTAGCCCGCGCCCACCACGCGCGGGCTGATTCATTCACCAAAGACCACTTGAAGCGTCGACAAGCGCATATCAAGCACCCCGTCTTCGACTTCCTCTTCGAGTACTACCCCGTGCGCGTCGCGCACCTAAAAACCTGGCACCCCGGCATCGGCGTGTTTCTAGAAGGCACACCGCCGCATGCCACCATGCGCGATTTTTTGCTTGTCGACGCCTCCCTCCATCACGCAGCCGGCGTCCAGCTTGACCTGGCCTCCTATATGCAACGCCGTGGGTCCTCTGTGCGCTACATCCACGAACTGTTGTCCGCCACCCGCGACAACCACGCCCAATTTGATTGTTTTGGTCTGCACGAATGGGCAATGGTGTACAAATCAAACGATCTCCGCCATGACCTTCCCCTGCGCCTTACCCCATCGGAAACCGACCGTGTGGTGGAAAGCCACAACATCAAATGCACCCACTTTGATGCCTACCGATTCTTCACCACACCAGCCATCCCGTTGAACCTCACGGTGTTAACCCGCGAAGATCAGCCACGCAACGATCAATGTGGTTGTCTGCATGCCACGATGGATCTATACAAATGGTCCGCAAAGCTTGGCCCTCTTGTGCCAGGTGATCTTTTCTTGGACGCGTTTGAACTAGCCCGCGACACCCGCATCTTGGACATGGAGGCTTCGCCTTACGACGTCCGCGGATACGGCTTTGGCTACGTCCCCATTGAGACCGCCGAGGGCAAAGCCGAATATGTCAGTAGACAACGCGAGCTGTCTGAACGAGCAAAACCCATCCGTGACCGGCTTGTCTCCATTACTAAACAAGCTCTACAGGCTAGTATTTAGAAAATTAGACTTGTCAATGTAGGTTTCTGGTCCGGATTTTCGGGGAATACAGCGAGGGAGAAACGTGGCACGCCATTCAAGTGGGAATTCAAACTTAAGGTTATCTAAATCGCTAACCATTGCGTTGATTGCCATCGTCGCTCTCATCGTGGCACTTGTGGTGTGGCTTTTTAACCGTTCAGATGATTCTGGCTCCACCACGACCACCTCACAAGAGTGCATCTCCGGAAACTTGAGTCTGCCCGTTGGTGGCGATTCCACCGCAGCCGAAGAATTAGTGAACAAATTTAATGACTCATCACCTGTCAGCCGTGATTTCTGTGTTGAGGCGGAAGCTGTGGACGGCAACGTCCCCGCTGCCACGTACCTGTTCGCTGGTTCTCGTTCTGATGCTGCCACCGCACTTGCTGAAACCGGTGCCGTAGCAAGCAGCTCTGAAAGCTCTTGGCCCCAGGTTGGCTCCGCACAGGCAGGCCTCGCAGCTGCTTCAGGCACCGACGCCTCAACAATCACCCTTGACCAGGTAGCTCTTCCCGTTGCCACTAACTCCGGAGCATCCGCAGCCGTAGCGCTGGCGCTGGCTGAAACCCCAGAAGCTGCCGCTGCTGCGCTCAACCGTGACGCCGATGTCACCGCAACTGGAGCTGCCGACTCCCCTGCGTTTGCCACCGTTGAAGGAGCAGAACTTCCAGAGGGCTACACCTTTGAAGCAGTAGACAGCGCAGAAGTACCTGTGTGGGCTGTTGCCATCAACGCTGGAAACGGTATCTCTGAAGACCAAGCCCGCGCCGCCTCTGATTTCAGTAGCTTCAGCTTCGACACCGGCAACGCCGATAACTCCGCGCTTGAAAGTGTTCTCACCCAAGCTTCAAGCGAATCCGCGGCAGAAACTACTGAGGCGCAACCAAGCGAGACCCCGGTCGAGCCCGCCGCTGCTTCCCCATCCGATACCATCATCAACCTGGATACCTCATCCAACATGGATCGAGTTGTTGACGGCAGCCAGGAAACCTACCACACGGTTACTTCCCGGACTCTGGCCAACCTCGCCCGCGAAACTGGTGCACAGGGCAACCAGGTAGCACTAAACAACTACTCTTCCCCACTCAACCCAGGAGTCACCAAGGGATGGCGCGCAAACGTTTCCTTCCCTGATTCCTCCAGTGGAGAAAACTCTGCCGGCGCAGTTGTTCGCCTCGGCACCGGTGGCGTTCCGCTGACCCGCGCTTCTGTCGTTGCTGCAACCCAGATCGCCAAGGAAGGCTCCCCCGATGGACAGCCAATGCGCGTTGTCATCGTGACCTCAGGCTCAGCTGGTGAATACACCGACGAAGCATTCTTGAATGATCTCAGCGCCGCATTCGCAGACAACATCTCACTCCACGTTGTTCATGTAGGCCACGATCCAGTGGATTCCGTGCTCAGTGATTTCGCCACCAGCCACAACGGCACCGCTACGCAGGCAACAACCACCGAGCAGATCGATGCAGCTCTCCGCGAGGCATTCGGACTCTAAGCCGACCGCTGAAAAAACTCCCATTTGGACAATGAACACTTGTCAAAATGGGAGTTTTGGATTTTCGCACCACCGGCAGCACTCGAAAACGTGTTTATACTTGAACTATGAACGACAGGGCTCACCAACGAATAGGCGACATCGAGCGATCCCAAGCCCTCGACCGACTTGGGTCATATTTTGCAGACGGATACCTCGACATCGACGAATTCGATACCCGAACCGGCGCCGCAGCAATCGCACGCACAGCCGGTGAAATAGATGTCTTGTTCACAGATCTTCCCGAACAACAGGCAAGCACCGCCGTGACACCCGTGCAAGACGATACCGAGAAAGAATTAGACCTGGTCCTACAGCGAGGAAAGAAGCTCAAGCAGATCGACTCCGCCATTTGGGCTGTCGTGATGGTCTCGTTCTTCCTAGGCTTGTTTGTTTTCAACGTGCCATATTTCTGGGTTGTGTTCATCCTTGGCGGAGCGGCCTCCGCGGGTGCGCGATTCTTGCTCAAAGTAGATGACGCCGATGAAAAACTCTTTGAGGAACTCCACAGCAAGGAACAAAGCGAACGCGAAGCACGCCTACGCATTGCGGCACAACGTCGACGCGAGTTGGAACAATAGCCACAAAAGCTATCAAGCCCGTGCGCCATAGGTTCGGAGAGACCTACGGTGCACGGGCTTGAAGATTTACTGCGCTGAGTTTTTAGGAGGTGCGTCGGCTCCGGCGGGCTGCGAGCTCATCTTGAAAGTTGATGGTCTCTGCCTGAAATTCCTCATCGATGCGCTCAGATGGGAAGGAAGAAATATCGCCGGTGAGTTCCTTCATGATGCCTGGAACTGCAATGCCGAATACACCCTGTCCACCACCGAGCAAGTCGATGACCTCTTCGTTGGATCGGCACTCGTAGACGGTGGTGCCGTCAGAAACCAGGGTGATCTCTGCCAGGTCGTTGGTGCCCATGTCGCGGAGCTTATCCACGGCGAGGCGAATGTTCTGCAGAGAAATACCGGTGTCCAGCAGCCGCTTAACAATCTTCAGAACAAGGATGTCCTTGAAGGAGTACAGGCGCTGAGAGCCTGATCCGCGTGCACCACGAATGGTTGGCACGACAAGTTTGGTGCGTGCCCAGTAATCCAGCTGGCGGTAGGTGATCCCCGCAACTTGGCAGGCTGTTGGGACGCGGTAGCCGACCTGTTCGTCAGGGCCGACCTCAAATAAGGTCTCCTGAACAGGGACACCGTTGAAGATTTCTCCCTGGTAGTTCTTGTCTTCGTACACTAGTTTCTCCGATTATTCAGCACCCATGTTTTATTCAAAACAACATGCGTGTTAATTCTAAGCATGCAACTTAGCTATAAGTCTGGTCTCTACCCTAGACCAGAGTCAAGCTAAAATCTGCTAACACGCCAAAAACACCCCCAGCAAGTTGAAATCTGAGGGTGTGATTAGTCACATTTTAGGAATTCTCTGGCTTTTCTTCCGATGAGGGGCCTTCCTCGCCGAAGTCGCCATCAAGTCCGTCGCCTGGAGAATCCGGTGCGCTGAAGAGATCATCTTCAAAAACGCCGAGGCTCTGCATCAACTGTTGGAAATCAGCATCTGCTTGAGCGTCGCCTGAAGCAGATTCCCCATCAGGATGTCCGGATGCCTTGCTGCGATCAATGACGATGTCAAAGATGGACTCCATATCCTCATCATTGATATAGAAGGCAGTTTGCTGCAGAATTTCCTCATCGATAGAAATTGGCACCTCGAGCAGCTGTGACAGCATGATCACATCGCTTGGGCGGGCATCAAATTGCTCATCTTCAGAGGTAGTGATGGTAGCCATGTAAACGCCTTCAAAGTGGGAGACGATCTGCAGGCTGGCTACCCACGGAGTGAGGCGCTGGAATGCTTCCGCGAGCAATTCATGTGCCGTTGGCCTTCGTGGGTTGAATCCAGCGAGATATGCCTGGATTTTTAGGGCGTCATCAACGTCGATCCAGATGGGAAGGATTTTGTTCCCTTCATCCCATCGGAACAGCGCGCAGGTAAAGCCATCTGGTTCCATGGTGTGAATGCCATGGAATTCAAGTTCAACAAAACTCATTTTTTCTATCAGTATCCAAGCTGCTCGCGAGTTGCGTTTTTCACCAAGGAGGCGTGCATTGACACAACTAGGGAGCACATTTGTTGTGCCATTTCTTCAGCTTGCTGGCGGGCAACATCGCTTTTTCCCTGCGCAATCGGAGATGCCACTTGGGAAATAAGATCTGCCTGGCGCGATGCCGCATTTCCCAGGGATTTCAGTCGACGGAGATCAAAGCCCATTGCTTTCAGGCTAGCTGCGGTGCTGGCGATCGCCACGTCATCGTTGGTGAAAAATCCGGCGGCGTCCGGCTTAATCAATCGGGCGTTGACTAAATCAACAACCAATTCGACGTTGACGCCAGCCTTTTCGGCCACATCAGAGTCAGTGAGGCGAGTAATCGCAGGTGCCTGAAACTTCTCCGGGCTGACCAAAGGCTCCGAGGAGGAACCAAGGATGGCGGTGACAGAGCCGTTGTCCATGGCTTCCAGCTGTTCCCTGATGACCTTCAGCGGAAGGTAGTTGTCACGCTGGGTGACCAGGATGTAGCGGAGGCGTTCCACATCTGATTCCGTAAAACGGCGGTATCCAGATGCGGTTCGCTCAGGGGTAATCAGCCCCTCTGATTCGAGGAAGCGAATTTTGGACACAGTGACATCGGGGAACTCTGCGTTTAGACGTTCAAGTACCACACCAATTGACATAGTCTTGGTTGGTTTCACCGGAACGGTTCTGGTGGCGGATGCGCCGATGGAGCCGTTTGGGGATGTTTTACGGAGTGCACTCACGATGTTGCTGCTACCTGCTGTGAATTAAATGGGCGGACAGGGACTTGTACCACTATTTTAGGCATTCTATACACAAAACGGTTGCAAGATAGGTATGTATCCTGCAACCGCACTGTTTGCAGTGAAACACTGCAAAGAACTTTCCTAGGAAGTGTTTTTACTCAGCAGGGCCTGCGAGGAAAACCAGGCGGAACTTGCCAATCTGGATCTCATCACCGGTCTGCATGACCTGAGCGTTGCGTGGCTCGCGGTTAACGTAGGTTCCGTTGAGGGACCCTACGTCCACGACTTCAAATTCACCTTCATTGATGCGGAACTCTGCGTGGCGACGTGAAACGGTGACATCATCAAGGAAGATGTCACTTTCTGGGTGACGACCAGCGGTCGTGGTTGGCTGGTCCAGAAGGAATCGAGCGCCTGCATTTGGTCCACGCTTGACTACAAGAAGAGCAGATCCTGCAGGAAGGTTTTCAGCTCCTGTGGAGGCTGGAGCAGTACCGGTGCTCGACTCCATTTCCTTCAGTAGATCAGCGCGGAATACTGAGGTGGTCTCGACCTGTGGCTCCGGGGTGCCGTTGTTGTCGCTCATTAAACTTCCTCCGTGTCGACATTATTCTTAACGATTTTCATCATAGCCTTTGTCTAGATGTTGAGTGCGGAGTTACCCTCCGTAAGATCCTAGAATTTCCTGAAAAAACGCCGTGAGCTGGAATTTCATAGTTCTCAGGTTATCTAAAGATATTTCCTATGCCACTGATCACTGAGTTACCACTACCCGCAAGTGGGTTGTCAGAGACCATGTAGGTCCACGTTGCTGATGGACGCGCCAAGCCCTCATCATCCAAATGGGCACCCTCGTGATCGATGGTCACAGACTTGAACGTGGACACCGCATCATCGACAGCGCGTTGTGCCAAATCCTTGAATTCACGCACAGCGATGCGGTGGTATTCATCAAGGGGGGTTTCCCTGGCGATGGCGCGCAGGTGAATGGATTCGCGGACATCATCCATCAACGCGAGGTGCTCTGACCAGTTGTAATCGAGGTGGTACAGCATGATGTCTCGTGCTGCCTGTTCCCTCACGGACTGATCAAGGTCTTCAAGCTCTGCAGCCCGCGCTGGTGCATGCTGTGCCAGTTCCTCCCACGCTAAGGCGGTGTCGAGGAGGCGTTCGCGGCGCTCGTCAATGATCACGCGTTGATCGGCAAGGAGCTTGTTGTAATTCCAGCTCTGGGAGTGGATTTCCAGCAGCTGTCCTTCGGTGACGCGCTGGCAGTGTCCGACCCAATCGCGGATGCGATCTGAGTCAATCAGCCCGGTGGCATCGGGTTGCGCGCTCACGCTCTCCCCTGACCCGCCTGAGACCACCACATCATCATCGAGGGAGACAAAGAAAAGGCTCAGGCCTGGATCTCCTTGTCGTCCCGCACGTCCGCGCAGCTGGTTGTCCAGGCGCTGAGAACGGTGGCGGGCGGTGCCGATAACGGCGAGTCCACCGAGTTTCACCACTTCATCGTAGTCGGCTTCATCGGCGCCACCGAGGCGAATATCGGTACCGCGGCCGGCCATCTGAGTGGAAACGGTCACTCGTCCAATATCGCCAGCCTCTGCGATGATCTGGGCTTCTTCGGCATCATTCTTGGCGTTGAGAACGCTTACTTCGATGTTGAGTTCACGCAGTGCAGTGGCGAGTTCTTCCGACTCTGCCACATCGTGGGTACCCACCAGGACTGGCTGCCCCGTGCTGTGAAGGAGTGCGATTTCATCGATGATGGCGCGGTTTTTCTCCGCCATGGTGGCGTAGATACGGTCAGCTTCATCAAAGCGCTTCAGCGGATGATTGCGCTCAATGACAGAAACATGCAAGTCATAGAAGGTGCGTAGCTGATCGGTTGCCTCCACGGCGGTACCTGTCATGCCGCATGCCATTGGGTAGCGACCAATCAACGCCTGAAGTGTGATGGTGTCAAGGATCTTGCCGCCTTCAGAAACCGCGAGACCTTCCTTGGCCTCCACTGCTGCTTGCAGGCCGTCGGGCCAGCGCTGCAGGTCGGCGACACGGCCGCGGGAGGCGTCGATAAGCAAGACCTTGCTGTCGCGGACGATGTAGTGGATGTCGCGGATGAGCAGTGCCTGCGCGTGGAGGGCGAGGTTGACCTGCACGAGCGTCGAGCCGACGTGCTCATCGTCGTAGAGGCTGCTGATGCCCAGCTGCTGCTCTAATTTGGCGGCACCCTTGTCGGTGAGGAAGACGTTGCGACGATCATCGTCGATGGTGTAATCGTCGTTTTCTTTCAACGAGCGCACCACATCGGTGATTTTGCCGCGCGGCGCATGGCCGGGCTGGTTGCCGGCGAGGACGAGTGGCACCAGGGCCTCGTCGACAAGCACGGAATCGGCCTCATCGATAATCGCGACGTCGGCGCCATGCTGCACGGCGTCTTCGCGCCGGGTAATTAGCTGATCACGCAGCACGTCAAAGCCGATTTCATTGACAGGTCCGTAGACAATTGCGGCTTTATATGCTTGTCGACGCTCCCCTGCATCCATCTTCTCGCTGATGCTCGCCACGCTCAGACCGAAAAATTCGACCAATGGCCGCATCCATTCGGCATCGCGCACCGCCAAATAATCATTGACGGTAATCGAATGG
This sequence comes from Corynebacterium glutamicum ATCC 13032, assembly GCF_000011325.1. Classification (NCBI taxonomy): domain Bacteria; kingdom Bacillati; phylum Actinomycetota; class Actinomycetes; order Mycobacteriales; family Corynebacteriaceae; genus Corynebacterium; species Corynebacterium glutamicum. The sequence goes on along the minus strand of NC_003450.3, from coordinate 1,517,534 downwards.
ACTCGCTTGCCCATCAACCCCAGACCGGTGGCCGCCATCGCGCCCACCAAAGTCTTGCCCTCACCGGTAGCCATGTGCACCACATCGCCTTCAATGAGACGCAACACCGCCTGTGATTGCACCGGATACGGCTTCAGCCCCAATGTCCGCTGCGATGCCACACCCAAAATGGCGAGGAATTCCGCATGATTGTCAATGCGTCCACCACTGGCTAGATCCTTGGCACGCTGCGCCAATGCAACATCATCCAGCGCGTCTAATTCCGCTGCATGGTTTTCTACCTGATTGACAATTGCCACGCTACGTTTTTGGTTTCTGCCCGATTTGCCGCCAAGGGCCTTCCAAAACCAATCAAAACCGGCCACGGTTATACCTCCGGTGAGCTAAATGAATTCATCTGTTTAACCCTACTCAATCACCCTCAGACGTGATACGACGTGACCTACATTGCACTGGTGGGTAAGAGTTGTGCAACGACATACCGCACGCATGGTGACCTGCGCGAAAGATATGCATAAAGTGATGATGAAATAGCTTTGTCGAAAGGTTTGCTCCCGGTGCATTCAGTTAGCGTGAAGGTGCCATCATCACAAGGGTTGATGATGGCCGCGACGTTAGATCTTCCAGATACAGATCCCATTGCCTATGCAATGTTTGCCCACTGTTTCACCGGCTCACGGTTCACGCCAGCCGCCGCGCGAGTCAGTAAAACACTCGCAGAATCCGGCGTCGCCTGCCTGCGTTTCGATTTCCCAGGACTGAGCCAATCAGAAGGTGACTTCTCCAAAACCACCTTCAACTCCAATGTGGACGATATCGTGGCGGCCTCGCAGTGGTTGACGGAACACTACTCCGCTCCACAGTTGCTCATTGGACACTCCTTGGGTGGTGCAGCATCACTGAAAGCTGCCACCAAAATCTCCTGCCTCAAAGCAGTAGCAACGATAGGTGCACCTTTTGATCCTGCGCACGCAGTCCTGCACTTTGCTGATCGCATATGTGATGTAGATGATCAAGGTGCTGTCACTCTGCAGCTCGGAGGCCGGGATGTCACCATTTCCCGCGAATTCCTCGAAGACCTTGCAGAGGTCAACCCCGAAGATCACCTCCGCAGGCTCCGCAAACCACTGCTTTTACTGCATTCCCCCACCGACCAAACCGTCGGCGTGGACAACGCGCAGCTCATCTTCAGAGTCACTCGCTACCCTAAATCCTTGATGACTTTGGACAAGGCAGATCACCTGCTCACCAAAGATGGCACCGCACAGCGTGCAGCCCGGATCATCGCGAACTGGGTCGAGCCCTACCTGGTTCCAGAAAACGTCTGTGAGGATCTTCCGGAGTTTGTCGCCGAAGCCTCAACCATCAAAGCCAGCAAATACGGCGCAGCCATCCGCACCGGTGGTCACAATTTCATCACCGACCGCGACAAATCCCAGGGTGGCAAAAACCTCGGCTTCACCCCTACTTCCCTGCTGGTTTCCGCGCTTGCTGCTGCAAACTCTCAAACGATCAAACAAGCAGCCATCGACAACCGCATCAAAGGCCTTGACGATGTCAAAGTGACGATCTCCCAGGAACAATCAGCCGACCACGGCCAGATCAAACTCCGCCGAAAGATCTCTTTGATCGGCAACCTCAGCGATGCTGACAGTGCTTCACTTCGGGCCGCATCTAATTCCTGCTCGATTACCCAACTGCTCGCGCAGGGAATCGTCATCGACGACGAGGTGAACTAGCGTGGATTTTGAGTTGGGTAAACGCTGCCCCTGCGGAACTGGCCTTACCTACGGTGAGTGCTGCTACCGCTTTCACTCCGGCGAATGGGTGGCCCCCACCGCTGAAGCGCTCATGCGATCTCGGTTCACCGCCTTTGCTGTTGGAAATTCCCAGTACCTTCTTGACACTTGGGATCCAGAAACCCGGCCAAGCGAACTCGGCCTCGATATGGGAATTGATTTCTACCGCCTCGACATCCTCGAGACCACCGGCGGTGGACCCTTCGATTCCACCGGCACCGTAAAATTCCAAGCCTTCTACAAGGGGCTCGCCTCCGGCGTCCAAGAAGAAGACTCCACATTCCGCAAGGTCAACGGCGCGTGGGTCTATTCCACAGGAGATGTCGACTAGTTTCCCCACACGTGCAATAGGTTATGACCAGCGGATTTCACTTTCCAGATCACACTGATGTAACCTATTCACGTTGGCTCAGCCCGAGGGTTAAGAACACAACGGCGGACTATGGCGCAGCTTGGTAGCGCACTACACTGGGGGTGTAGGGGTCGCAGGTTCAAATCCTGTTAGTCCGACAATTAGCCTAGGTGAGGATGTATTTTCTCCCCTAGGTTTTCTCTATTTGTCAGGCTGGATAAAACATGAAACTCACCATTGATATCGATCTTGATGCTATTGCGGATGATCCTGCCGGTGAAGCGGGACGGATTTTAAGATATTGGGCAGGTGCGCTATCCCAAATGGATCTTTCGGCCGAGGCGGAACATGCGTTGATGAACTCAACCTATGACGCAGAGGTAGGAACCATCAAGATCACGGCTGAAAAGTAGATCTGGCTAGGGCAAAATCAAAGACTGCAGATCGAGACCAAAGACCTCAAAAATCTACCTCTCTTTGGTCTCGATCTGCAGTTCTTGCGCGTCAAAACGTGCGTATTAAACCAAACAGACAGGGCGAAACTCGTTCCTTGGTCTCAAACGGACACATGGCTCCACTCGTCTAAAAATGCCACCCCGAACCCGAAAAAATCGACGCTCCAGAATCGCCTACAAATGCCTGAACAGAGCGCACCCACACTCGAACCCATTGCAGAAATTCGACCCCTTAAACGGGCGCCACACGACACCCCAAAAACTCACAACTGAACACTTCCTGTGAAGTTGCTTTCAATTGGTGTGCGCTCTCCCATGCAGCAGCATAATCAGGGAAAAATAGGAACTGTTTACTGAAAAACTGACAAACCTGACAGACCTGACCCGAAGAGACCTTATTCATGACGATATTGTTCATGCTCATTACATTGCTGCTCGCCACCGTGATTGTGGTGGCCATCGGCGATAAAACCGGACTCCCCTGGCCTGCTTTGATGACTATTGTCGCCGCAGGTGGAGCGTTGTTGCCATTTTTGCCGGAATTTACTATCCCGGCCGATCTGATGTTGCCTATTTTCATTCCGCCGCTGCTGTGGGCGCTGGCGAGGAAGTCATCGTGGGCGGTGATTAGGTCGCAGATGTCTACCATCATCACGATGTCGGTGTTGTTGGTGTTCGTGACCATCGCGGCACTCACGGGTGCATCCATGCTGTTGCTTCCTGGCATTGGTCTTGCTGGTGCGATCATGTTGGCTGCGGCTATTGCTCCACCGGATCCTGTTGCTGTTGATGCAGTGGCGGAACCTGCGGGAATCCCGAAGCGCATCACCACCACTTTGCAGACGGAGGGTCTGTTTAATGATGCAGCCAGCATCGTGGCGTTCCATGTGGCTTTAGCTGCCCTGGTCGCTGGTGAGGATTTGTCCTGGTCAACGGGTGTTTTGGAATTCTTGTGGTCGTGTCTTGCTGCCGTTATTTTGGGCTTGGTTATTGGCCGGGCGGCTGCGTGGTTTACCGATCACGTGAGTTCCGTTGAGGCTCGAAATGCGTTTACGTGGGTGCTGCCGTTTGCCATTTATGTGGTGGCGGAAGAAATCGGCGGTTCGGGCGTTATCGCCATTGTGATCGCTGCAGTGGAGATGAATTCGAGGGCGTCGATTGGTGCGGAGGATCGTCTAACGGGTTCTGCGTTCTGGGGAACCATTGAGGTGCTGTTTACTGGCGTTGCCTTTGGTTTGATCGGCCTGAATGTGCGCGCTGCGATTGATGAAGTTGGATCTGAGCTGTGGCATGCCGTGGTCGTGGGCATTGTGCTCTCGGTGGTGGCGATCGTTGTCCGTGGTGTGTGGATGTTCGCGGCGTATAAGCGCAATCGTTTCAAGATCGATAAGAAGGGTGCGACCAATAGTTCATTGCGGGCGCCTCTTCGACTGCAGGAATCGTTGCTGATGACGTGGGCGGGCATGCGCGGTTTGGTGACGTTGGCGCTGGTGCTGTCTATTCCGGAGGATATTTTCCCGTATCACCACGAGTTGCAGGTCATTGCGCTGGTCGTTCTCTTAATCACCATGGTGGGCCCTGGTTTGACGTTGCCGTGGCTGATGCGGAAGCTCAGCTTGGATAAGGGTCCCGATGCTGCGGGCGATGAGAGTATCGCCGCGCTGACAGAGAGGGCTCACAAGGCCGCAACAACGTATTTGGTGGATACCACGGAGTTGCCGATGGAGCAGATGGTGGCGATCAAGAATTGGTTCTCGCAAGAAATTGACGCTGATGAACTGCAGGAGAACGTCGATAAGCTGCATCAGCGCGCGCATCATGCGCGTGTCGGGGCAATTAAGGCGGCCCAGGAGGAGCTGTTGAAGGCGCGGCGGGAGCGCGGCGTTAATCCGGCCTATGTTGATGAGGTGTTGACCAACATTGACCGGATGCTTGTTGCGGCTGAACGCTAGATAAACAGCAGCAGGCTGATCGCCATGACTGCCATGCCAGCGATGAGTCCGTAGATGGCGGTGTGGTGTTTGCCGCTGGAGATGGCAGTGGGCAGTAGTTCATCGACGCTGATGAACACCATCACGCCGGCAACTGCGGCGAAGCACAGGCCGAGTGCTTCTGGTCCGATAAAGGGCATGAGCAGCAGGAATCCGATGAGGGCGCCGGCGGGCTCAGCAAGGCCGGAGAGGGTCGCCCAACCTAATGCTTTTCGACGTGACCCTGTAGCTTCCCTCAGTGGCACCGCCACCGCAATGCCCTCTGGAATATTGTGAATGGCAATTGCCACGGCCACAGGGATCGCGATCATTGGATCGGACAATCCGGCCAAGAATGTAGCGAAACCTTCGGGAAAGTTGTGGATCGCGATGGCCAGCGCAGTGAGCACACCCATTTTCATCATGCGGTTGCGGCGCTCGAATCCTTCAACGGCGCCTCCCACGGTGGAGGGCTCGTGGGGGTTAATCGCCGTGGGGACTAAGCGGTCGATGATGGCGATCAGCGCGATGCCACCGAAGAAGCCGATAACAGCGGCCCAACTTCCGCCTTTTTCTCCCCAAACACTGGTTAATTCATCAAAGGCGCCGGGTAGAATTTCCACAAAGGATACGTACAGCATCACGCCGACAGAGAAGCCGAGTGATCCTGCGAGGAATCCTTCGGTGACGGTTTTGCGCGCTACGGCGATGAGACCGCCGATGCCGGTGGCAAGACCGGCAAATAGGGTGAGTCCAAATGCGAACAACACAGTCGAGGTATCCATAGGGATGAATACTAATGTTCAACGCATTGAACAGTCAACTATCTTCCGACACTCCACGCAGTCCACAGACGCTGATAAATACCCCCGTGATCCAATAACTCCTGGTGAGTACCGGATTCCACAACCTCCCCCTTATCCATCACCAGAATCTGATCAGCCCGCGATGCCTGATCCAACCGGTGCGCCACCACCAATGCGGAACGGTTCTTGCTCACTGCATCTGCAGCCTCTTCCAGTGCGCTGGCACCCGCCGATCCTGCTTCTGCCGTGGCTTCATCCATGATGACGATCGCCGGATTGAGCAACAACACCCGGGCCAACGCCAACTGCTGAGCCACCACTGGTTCTAGCTGGATTCCTCGCGCACCAACGACCGTGTCCAGTCCTTCTGGAAGACTCTCCAACCAGTCAAGGGCATTAACTTGCCCAAGAGCATGCGCTAATTCCTCATCGGAGGCATCTGGTTTAGCCAAGGTGAGATCCTGGCGCAGCGTGCCGGAGAAAACATGAACCTCCTGGCTGACCATGGCCAAGCGGGCGATACGCTCGCGGTCAGAGAGGTGAGAGACGGGGAAGTCGTCGACAAGCACTTGCCCTTGATCTGGCACCCGCAAGCCCGCCAGCAAGGCGGCGACCGTCGTCTTACCTGCGCCAGATGCGCCCACGAGCGCGACAGTTTCGCCGGAATTGATCGTGATGTCGATGTCTTTCACCGCCCAGGAATCGCCATAGCTAAAGCTGACGTTGCGCAATTCCACTTTGCCCTGAGGTGCTTTCACACCGCTGTCGGGCACAGGAATCGGCGGATCCGCAACAACTCCCACGATGCGCGCCAGCGACGCATAGCCGGATTGAATGGTGTCGAGCACGCGCATGAACATATTCATCGGGCCACGCAGACGAATAATCATCAGCACGGCACCGGTAACCGCGCCGATCGTCAGCGCATCATCAATGACCAGCTTGTAGCCGATCACCAACGCGACCGCGAGCATGAGGAATTCCGCAAACAGCATCCACATGTTCAAAATCAACATGGTGGTGCGCGCACGAATACCCTTGACCACCACAGACCACGACGCCTGATCAATCTGATTATGCATGGCATCTTCCATGGAATACGCCCGCACAGTTGCACGCCCGCGAATAGCCTCAAGTACCTTTCGCGCACGCTCCGCCATCGCCGCGCGTTCTGCCGCATACCGATCCGGCGCCTTGCTCAAATAGTGCTTGGACGCGAAGTAGTACACCGGCGCCACCACGACAGGAATGAGCACAAATTGCCAGTCCAAAGAAAACAGCGCAATGATCGTCGCGGCAATGGTAAACAGTGAGGAACTTAAAATCGGGACGGTCTCTGTCACCGCTGCGGATAGCTCGGAGACATCATCGGTGGAGCGGCTCACCAAATCGCCAGAGCCCGCATCTTCCACCTGGTGCGTGGGCAACCCAAGCGCGGTGCCCACCATATCTTCCCTCAAATTGGCGATAATCTTCTCAGAAATCCGCGACACCACATAGAACCCGCACGCACTGAGCACCGCGCCGGCAATTGCCACCGCAATGAGAATCACACTGAGCTCAACAAAATCACGCATCTGCGCGCCATCGGACACCAGATCCACAATCCGCCCCAGCACCTGCGGCACCAGCACCGACGCATAAGCGCCCGCACTCAGCAACACCAGCGCGCCTAAAAACCACCACTTCGCCCGCGGAATACGACCCACCTGCCGGGCCACCTCGCGCCGCACTTGCGGCAGGCTGGCCAACGGAAAGCGCATGCTTTTCGACGTCTCCCCACTCATTTCATAACCTCCCGCAAAGCAGCTGCCTCAACGTGTTGATCAGCCACCGCACTCCACGCGGGTGCCTCACTAAACACAATGGTCACTTTTCCTGCACGGTGTGCTGCCACTTGCTGAGCAATGTTTTGCTCCGTCACAGAATCCACTGCCGTTGTGGGATCTTGAAGCACCAACACCTCTGGATCAAAAGCAATCGCCCGAGCCAGTGCAACGCGCTGACGCTGACCACCCGAGAGCAACCGTCCACCCTCGCCCACAATCTTGGAACTACCACCTGGAATATCGTCACAGGAGGCAACTTCAATGGCTTTCTCCGCGACCTCTGCCACGGGATGCACATTGTCCCTGACACTTTGATCAAAAAGATCCGCCGCATGAGGAGCCACAATCACCCGAGTACGTGGCAACTGCTCTAATACCTCAACGAGCTGCTCATCAGTGCCTCGAATAACCGTCAAACCTTTGGCAAGTTGTTGGATAATCTCCTCAGCCTTGTCCGCATCATGCGCAGACACTCTCTCAAAATCAGCACCGAGCACTCCCCTAATACGCTTTGCCGACGCCTCCGCCGATGCCCAGCGCGATGCCACATTTCGACCAAGCATGGTCATCGGCATGATCAAAAACTGTGTGAGTCCCACAACCGTGATCAAATCACCAATACTCATCTGACCTTGCAGCGCCAAAAATCCTGCTCCAATACCCAACGCGGACACAAAGATGGCGCCCGCCGCATCGGTGACACCATTCAAGCGAGCTTCCGCAGCATCCGCATGAACCGTCTTCCGATAAGCCTCACCAGAAATCGCCTCGTACCGACGGCGCACCGTGACAATCGCGCCCAAACCCTTCAAAATTCTCAAGCCCTGCACCACATCAGTTGCAGTAGCCGCAGCCTGTGCCACCGCCTGCTGACGAGCACCCGAACGCTTCTGCAACGGCTTTGAGACCTGAATAGCCACCACAACCAGCAGCGGTCCACCAATCAGCACAGCCACACTCAACCACGGATTAATGCTGTACATCACCACGGCGCCATAAATAATCGACGCCAATTCCGCCACCGGGAACACCGTCATCATGACGATATCGCCCACCCGCTGCGTATCCGATGACGCAATCGACAACAATCCACCCGCAGTGCGCTCTTTTCCAGCAAAACCACGCGGATCTTGAATCCGATCAGTCACCAACATGCGCAAATCATGGCTGACCAACTGCTGGCTCCGCACCAACATGTACCGAGCAATCCAGTTCACCGTCATCGCCGTTAAGAAAAGAACCGCCAACATGGCAATCCAGAACCACAATCGCTGCAGATCGCTCGTGCCAATAGCCTCATCCACCGCCTTACCCACAATCACAGGCGTTAACCCATTGCAGATAAAAGACGCCGCCATGCCAGCAGACGCCACAAAGCTCCACGGCCGCTGCGACAACGCCACTTTGAGAGTCCATAATTTGGCATCCAACGCCGGCATCTTGGACGGTCGCGCGCCGGGCCCGGGGAGGTTTTTATACCTATCTAAAGGTGTGGATTTCGTTTGTTGCACAAGGAGATACTGTATCTCATGAGCACGTTAAGCGATATATCGCTAGTGAAGGTGGTGGTAGCCCGCTAGGATTAACATCTGATATGAATGATCCAGCTCATCCCCCAATTCCACCAGTATCAAAACGAGACGCTCCGGCGTTTAGCGATCTTCAACATCGAGCAACCAGCGCCAGCGCTTTTACCCAAGGCAGCACGACTTATCACGATGTCCGACCTGGATATCCGGCTGAGGCCGTGGAGTTAGCCCGTGGGTTTGGCCGAGTCCTGGATGTCGGTGCAGGTACCGGAAAACTAACCAGTGAGCTAACAGCTGATCAGGTCCTAGCCCTTGATCCAAGCATGGACATGTTGCGGGTGTTTCGCTCCGCGCTTCCGGCGGTTCCCTGCTGGCAAGCGACAGCAGAACACACAGGAATACGTGACAACGCGGTTGATCTGATTACGTGCGCACAAACGTGGCATTGGGTTGACGTGACGGCTGCCTCAGCGGAATTTGATCGGGTGATTGCACCTGAGGGTGCAGTCCTGCTCGTGTGGAATAACCTGGACACCTCCATCGCGTGGGTACACCGACTCAGTCGCATTATGCATGCCGGCGATGTACTCAAGCCGGGATTCACCCCAGAAACCGCAGCTCCCTGGATAATTGATCGAGAAATTCGCACCACGTGGAATCAGCACCTCACCCCTGAAGAAATCATCCAGCTCGCTCACACGAGGTCCTACTGGTTAAACGCGTCAGAGAAAATCAAAGAGCGTGTTGATCAGAACCTTCAGTGGTATCTCTACGAGCATTTGGGTTTCAGTCCCGACAATCCAGTGGAACTTCCCTATCGCTGTGATGCATTTTTACTTTCACGTTCCGGTACCCTGGCAGGCAGATCTTCCAATCTTTAGGAGCCCTCGCCATGTACCTGTTGAATCCACCAGTCACTGAACCCGAGATCCTCACTGTCAACGAGATTCCGACCGTCGTCGCTGTCTTTGACAACCACCCCATGAACGACATGCCCGCAGCATTCGATCAAACCTACCAAGTGCTCTTCCCCACCTTGGGTGCCAAGGGCATCGCGCCAATTGGCCCCGGATTTGCTCTGTACACCTCCGAACCAACTGACACCGTCAGCTTTGAAGTGGGCATCCCAGTCAGCCAACCACTTGAGGGAGATGTTTCAGCCGCCAACGGCATCGTGCTGAAAAACTCAGTGGTCCCTGCCGGAAAAATTGCGCGAATCAGCCACATCGGCTCATTCGACGGACTGAGCCAAGCATGGGGTTCATTCGTGGAAGCTCTTGAATCTGCAGGCCATGAGATCGATATGCCTTGTTGGGAGGTCTATGTCACCGAGCCTTCCCCCGACATGGATCCCGCAACACTCCAAACTGATCTATACGTCCTGTTGAAGTAGAGAAGCTTTCTGGTCAAGTTCCTTGAGTATGGTGGTCGAAGACCAGCACTCCAGATTCAAGGAACTTATAAAACATGGCATCACCGCGCCGCCCACAGGTTGCAGCACCACGCATCAAAGAACTTCGCCTAACAGGCCTTGACAACGCTGACCCTCAAGACATCGAATCGAATGAGCAGATAGAGTCATGCCGTTTTAACGAGGCCGAGCTTTCCGAACGCGATCTTTCTGGTGCTGGTTTCATTGAATGTGAATTCCTTGGGCTGGAAGCACACGAAACCGAGCTACGCCGGGCTCAATTCGTGGAAACACGCATCGAAAGAGCCAATGCTCCATCTTTTAAGGCAGCCCGCTCCATCTGGCGCAACGCAACGATTTCCGACTCCCGCTTTGGTGCCGTCGAAATGTATGAAGCAACCGTCCAAGCTTTGAAAATCTCTGATTCTAAGCTGTCGTTTGTCAATCTGCGGGGTGCATCGTTACGGGATGTGCTCTTTGAGAACTGTGTCATCGACGAGCTTGATCTTGGCCAAGCCAGAGCAGAACGCATCGCTTTTAAAGACTGCACGGTGCATTCGCTCACCTTTGATCATGCCGTGCTCAGCAATGTGGATCTTCGCGGTTTAGATATCGAGCGCATCAGTGGCGTGGAGTCCATGTCCGGAACCGTGATCTCATCCCTGCAGGCTGCTGACCTGTCGGGAGCATTTGCACGGCATTTAGGAATTACTGTAAACGATTAGAAATCCGCTCTTTTGAACAAAAAGCACTTATCCCCACGTCATTTTCAACGTGGGGATAAGTGCTTTTAGGGAAAATCAAGCTTTACTGCTTGTTTCCGCCCTTGCCGCGGCGCTCGCGAACACGCACAGCGATTCGCACTGGAGTGCCTTCAAAGCCGAAACGTTCACGGAACTTGCGCTCCAGGTATCGTCGGTAACCTGCTTCGAGGAAGCCGGTGGTGAACAGTACGATCACTGGTGGCTGAGTAGATGCCTGGGTGGCAAACAGCACTCGAGGCAAACGTCCGCCACGCATTGGTGGTGGGTTCGCAGCAATTGCTTCACGCAGCCAGGTGTTCAGCTGACCAGTGGAGATACGGCGATCCCAGTTGTCGAGCGCTTCCAACATTGCTGGCTCGAGGCGCTGCAGTGCACGACCGGTTTTGGCGGAGATGTTGATGCGCTTTGCCCAAGGCACGTGTGCCAACTGGAGATCAAGTTCGCGATCCAAATCGATGCGGCGATCTTCATCCATGAGATCCCACTTGTTGAACGCAATAACCAGTGCCTTACCGGCATCGGTGATCATTGCGAGCACGCGCTGATCCTGCTCGGTGATGGGTTCGGAGGAATCGATAAGCAAAACACACAGCTCAGCTGCATCGATGGCACCGTGGGTACGCAGTGATGCGTAGTACTCGTGGCCAGATGCAGTCTTGACCTTTTTGCGAAGACCAGCAGTATCCACGAATTTCCACAGTTTTTGATCCAGCTGAATCAGGGAGTCAACGGGGTCAACGGTGGTTCCTGCAACATTGTCCACGACAGAGCGGGTCTCGCCAGCAAACTTGTTGAGCAGTGAAGACTTACCCACGTTTGGCTTACCCACAAGGGCGACACGACGAGGGCCTTCCACGATGGACTTGGAGCGAGGCTCTTCTGGGAAGAGTTCAAGGACTTTGTCCAAAACGTCAGCGCCACCACGTCCATGCTGGGCTGAAACTGGGTATGGATCGCCAAGGCCGAGGCTGTAGAACTCAGCCATGTCAGCCCACTGGCTGTCGGAGTCGAATTTGTTCGCAACCAAGATCACTGGCACTTCCGAGCGCAACAGTTTTGCTGCCATCACTGAGTCAGTTTCGGTGATGCCCACCTTGGTGTCCACGACGAATACGATGACATCGGCAGTGCTCATAGCAACTTCTGCTTGCTGTGCGATCGATGCGTGGATGCCCTTGACGTTAGGATCCCATCCGCCTGTGTCCTGAACCCAGAAACGGTGTCCACCCCAGTCAGAGATGTAGGAGATGCGGTCACGGGTTACGCCGGGGAAATCTTCCACGACTGCTTCTCGACGTCCAATAAAGCGGTTCACCAAGGTTGATTTACCAACATTTGGGCGTCCGACGATAGCGACCGTGCAGAGAGCTTCTTCAAGGTGGCTTGGGTCGAATCCGAATGCGGTCTCGATTTCTTCCCAGTCTTCATCAGAGTAGTCTTCGCCGAAATCAGGGTTGGAGAACTCTGTTTCGTCAAAGTCCTCTGCATCGAAGTCATCGTCAGAGTCTTCGTAGCCGAATTCTGCTGGGTCGAAATCTGCGGAAGCCCAACCGCCGTGTGGTGCTAGTTCTTCTTCGTCAGCAAACGCACCTTCGACGTCCATTTCGCCTTTGTGGGTGTGGTAGACGAATACGGTGTCGTCCTCTTCACCAGGCATGGTGTGTTTATCAGTCACTGGTTGCTCCTTTCAGCGGAGGCTTCCACTAGGTGGATGAGGTGATCAAGTACTTGATCCATGGTCATATCAGAGGTGTCCACGATGTGTGCATCATCTGCTGGTTTCAGCGGTGAGGCGGCACGGGTGGAATCTAGTTCATCGCGGCGAACAACATCTGCCAGCACAGCGTCGAAATCTACGTCGCGACCTGCTGCGGTGTCTTGGTCAAAGCGTCGCTGGGCGCGGACTTCCGCTGAGGCGGTGAGAAACGCCTTGATGGGCGCGTCGACAAGCACTGCCGTTCCGATGTCTCTGCCTTCGACGACGCAGCGATGTGCTTTGGCGGCGAGTGCGCGCTGCAACGCCACCAAGTTTTCACGAACCTCAGGGATCGCGGACACTGCGGAGACATTTTGGGTGACTTCTGGTCCGCGGATGTCCTTTTGCACATCGACGCCCGCGAGCAACACCTCAGTGGAGGCGGGATCGTCAGAAATCGACAACGGCAATACAGCGGTTGCAGCGATCACGGCTGCGCTATCTGCAGGGTCAATCCCCTGGTTAAGCACATGAAGCGTTGCGACGCGGTACATCGCACCAGTATCTAGGTACTTGGCCGAGAGACGGGTTGCGAGCGCGCGGGATGTGGTGGATTTTCCGGTGCCAGACGGCCCGTCGATGGCTACGATGAGGCCACCGGCAGGCATGTTGGAAATTTCCGTCACAGTTGGACCACCTTGTATAAGCTGGTCAGCTCAGAGGAGTTCAGTGCACGAAGGGAACCTGGCTTCTGATCACCAAGCTGAACGGTGTGCAGCTTGGTGCGCACGAGGCGCTCGACTGGGAAACCGAGCTCATCGAAGAGGCGTCGCACAATGTGCTTGCGGCCTTCGTGGATTTCGATGCGCAACAAGGACTTGCCCTGGAATACGTCGATAATCTGCGCAAAGTCAGCCTTGGCAGGGCCATCTTCCAACTCCACGCCATCACGAAGAGCGCTGACTAGCTTATTGGTTGCTTCACCGCGAACGGTAGCAAGGTAAGTCTTGGACACTTCGTACTTAGGGTGCATGAGGCGGTTAGCCAACTCACCATCGTTGGTGAGCAGCAGCAAACCTTCGGTGTCCGCGTCGAGGCGACCGACGTGGAACAGACGCTGTCCAGATGCAGTCTTCTCACTGACCAGATCACCCACGCATGGGCGACCAAGTTCATCGCTCATGGTGGAGTGCATGCCACGAGGCTTGTTGAGCACGAAGTACTCGAGGTCCTCGTTGATGTGGATGCGGACGCCGTCAACACGGATGACATCGTTGTTTGGATCCACGCGCACGCCCTGGGTGGTCACGATACGATCGTTGACCTCCACACGGCCCTGATCAATCAGGATTTCTGCGTGTCGACGTGATGCCACACCTGCTTGGGCAAGCACCTTCTGCAGGCGAACTCCGTCAGAGTCATTGCGGTTTAAGAAACCCATCGACCAATCGTCGTCGGATTTTACGTTTTGCTTCTTGGCAGGCTTAGCGTTGGAGAGAAGAATCTCATCCTTCTTCTGAGGCTGCTGGCGTGTGTTTGGGCGGGATGATCCTGGCTTGTAGCCACGAACTGAAGACCGGTATCCGCCAGAGCGATTGCTCTGCTTCTTGTCCGGTGTGCCATCTCGGCGAGCGGGTGGGGTCACGTAAGTGTCCTTAATCTTGAGAGAAAACGTATGAAATTGAATCCCGTGAATTCTAGCCTATTTTAGGAGATTTTAATAGTCGGGGCTTTAACTGATGCTTTAGAAGTCTTCATCAATGGAGTCAACATCCGGCAAAAGCGGTGCTAGATCTGGTAATTTATCCAAAGAATCAATACCCAACAGCTCAAGCAGCAATTCCGTTGTGCCATAGCGGTGTGCGCCCGTTGATTCGTCCACATCGACTTCTTTGACTAGGCCTCGAAGCTGCAAGGTTCTCATGACGCCGTCGACATTTACTCCGCGCACTGCTGAAATCTGGGAGCGTGTGACCGGCTGCCGATATGCCACCACCGCGAGTGTTTCCAATGCTGCACGGGACAGTCTGGTTTGGTTTCCATCGAGGAGGAATTGCTCGACGATGTCCGCATTTTCCGGGCGGGTGTAATAGCGCCATCCTTCTGCCGTTTCCCGCAGATCAATGCCGCTGCCCCGTTCAGAAAGCTCAAAGGCCATTTCCTTCAAAATTGCCTCTGTTGCAGGCACGTCAATGCCCAACACCCCAGCCAGCGTGCGTGCTGAAACTGGGGTATCGACCACCAACAAGATTGATTCCATCCGAGACCTCGTCTGAGGGATAAGGCTCATCGCGGAAATCAATGCTGGATCGAAATCATTCATGAGTGGTTATCATAGCGGGCGTTAAGCAATCGGCTTTTGGTTTGCCGGGTTGCCCCACTCCGCCCAAGAGCCTTCATACACTACAACGTCGTCATAACCTGCGATAACTGCAGCGTAGGCATCAACACATGCCGTGACTCCGGAGCCACAGCTAAAGACCAACGACTGCGCTCCATTTGTGCGGCTGAAGATCAATTCCTTCAGTTCTTCTGCTGGCCGGACAAAACCATGCTCATCAGAAATGTCAGTGAAGGGAATGTTGACGCTTCCAGGGATCGACCCTTTTCGAAGGCCTGGACGGGGCTCTTCTTCAACGCCAGCGAATCGGCTCGCATTACGAGCATCAATCACTGCCTTGCTTGAGCGCGCGATCGCCCGTTCAACGCCGGAGGCACCAACGAGTAAATCTGGCTGTGGTTCTGCGCTGATCCTTCCACCACTTGTAGGTAGCGACAGCGGTTCCGTTGGAAGGCCAGCATCAACCCAGGCTGGCAATCCGCCATCAAGCACGCCAATGCTGCTTAATCCAGCAACACGGAGAAGCCACCACACCCGCGGTGCAACCATGAGGCCGTGCAGATCATAAACAACCACCGTGGAA
This sequence comes from Corynebacterium glutamicum ATCC 13032, assembly GCF_000011325.1. Taxonomy (NCBI): domain Bacteria; kingdom Bacillati; phylum Actinomycetota; class Actinomycetes; order Mycobacteriales; family Corynebacteriaceae; genus Corynebacterium; species Corynebacterium glutamicum. The sequence continues at coordinate 1,501,999 of NC_003450.3, read as the reverse complement.
TCGGTGCTAATGCCGTAGCTTTCTAGCAAACCCACCAAATTTGGTGGCGCGGTGTGTGGAAGCTCGGAATGTGGATCTGAGAAATCTCCTTCCAAGTCAGCGAGAAATGCCCCCGGAATTCCCGCTTGACGTGCAATTTCATCATCCTCCATTGTGGCACACAACACGATGACATCATCCCGGTCAAGGTTGTGTGACAACCAGTCAACGGTTACCACTGGACCTTCAGGAAAATGGGCATCATTGTTATTGGTTGCATCTGCGGACGAAGTTACTTTAAGAGAAGTCATAACCTGCCATCTTAGTGCTTAACACCACTTGAATGGGAGGAGTTCGCGGTAGTTCACAGCATTTAATTCACAAAACCGCAGATAGTAGCACTCTCCCACCCTCAATAGGGCTCAACCTGTGCACTTTAACCCATCGTCCGTCAATCAAGCTGTCAAAAAAAATACAAGTTAGGTCACAAAATGATTTCAGTCGTGAGAACCATCACATATAAGACATCTCATGATCTAACATTTCTTCATGGCTACGATTACACGCACCGACAGACTGATCCTCGTACCGCTCACTGTTGAGCTCGAAGACGAGGCCCACCAGATTTACTCTGATTCTCGAATCTGGGAACACCGCCCCCAGGCGCGTCACACCAACGTGCGTGTCACGCGCGACATCATCAAGCGCACCAATGAAAGCTGGGGCAAGAAAGACCTTGGCCCCTGGGGTGTTTACCTCCGTGACCGCCCATCGGAATTCGTTGGCGTTGGTGGCGTTGAACTCATCGACGGAAAAGTATGGGACCTCAAGTACCGCCTCCGCCCCGACCTATGGGGCAATGGATACGCCACGGAAATCTCCAACGCCGCAACACTGGCCACCAAGCGTATCGACGACAGCCTCCCACTCACGGCCAGGGTGACTACCAACCACCCTGCCTCATTCCGTATTTTGGAAAAACTGGGACTCACCCCCGTATGGGAAGGCCGACGAGTCGGAACGGAAGATGACCCCAACGAGCCTGATGTGAGAATTTATTCTGACCGTCCGCTATCGGATGAAATTCTTGAAATGCTCAAGCAACGACCATAGACCAGAAAATCTCACCCCTTCATGGGGTGAGATGCTACAAAAAGCTCCCACACCATCCGCCCTCTCCAAAACAGATGCTGTGGGAGCCTTTCCATGCCGTAGATGACACAACGCAGTTAAACTGCGAGGTCATCCATTTTTCAGCAAACCAGCTCTTGTAGCTTAGGTCACTAAAACTAATTCAGCAACGTTTCCTTAAGAAAAACTGATTACTCCCAGTCACTCGCCGCGACGACTGCTGGATCGACATCAATGCCAGTCCACGAAACTTTAAGCTCGCCGAGTGGCTCTTCTTGCAAGGTTTCAATAGCGCGTGCCTTATACAATTCCAGCAAGGCAAGGAAGCGGCCAATCACTTCCATTGACGCGGTACAATCACGTGTGAGCAGCTGAAAGCTCAAATAATGATCAATTCCGGCAAGTTTCAACGTGTTAAGAATCCTGCCCGCTTGCTCTGGAACTGACACCGCAACTTGGTGCACGTGATCTGTTTTCACCGTCTCTGGGGGTTTCGGACGAAACACCACAGCAGCCAACTCGCTGAAACTTTTTAAGGAATGACCCAAGGAAACGGGCGGCAAGAGGTTGGCAAACTGAGTTTCTAATGAGACAGCGCGCGGGTACCTGCGTCGAGCATCTCGCTGCCATTGCGCAAACATTTCCGCAACTTGCTTGTAAGCGCGATACTGCAACAACCTGGCGAAAAGGAGATCCTTTATTTCGAGCAATTCGAGATCATCTTCATCGTCGACTTCACCACGCGGGAGCAGGCGAGCTGTTTTAAGATCCAACAGCGTTGCGGCCACCACTAAGAACTCTGTGGTCTCATCCAAATCGCTGGTTTCGCCCAGTTTTCGGGTGTAAGCAATAAACTCGTCGGTCACCTGGGCCAAGGCAACTTCAGTGACATCAAGTTTCTTCTTGGTAATCAGCTGCAGGAGAAGGTCAAAAGGACCTTCAAAATTATCGAGCTGCACTTGGAAACCCGATGCCGGAACATCCCCATCTGGTTCAGGGAGTGGTTCTGGGCCGATGGGTCCCAGATTTTCAGAAGTGTTTTCTGCGTCAGCGAAGTCGTCTGTGCTGGAACTATCAGAAGTGCCAGCGCTTTGCGCGTCTAATTCCGCGTCATCTACTTCGGACCACTCTTGGTCCAGCTCCGCTACTTTTGTCATGGTCTTCCACACCTTAACGCATGAACCTGCGATAACAGTTACTGACAGGCCCGCACAAGGAGGCGTGGTTTTTAGAAAAACAACCTAGTCGTTGACGCGGCTGATAACTTCACGCGCCAAGGAACGGTACTGCTCCGCACCTTGTGATGTTGGTGCCCATGTGATGATCGGCTCACCGGCAACAGAGGTTTCGGGGAACCTGACGGTTCGGGTGATTACCGTATCGAACACTTTCTCATCGAAAACCTCAACAACTCGTGACATCACTTCCCTGGCGTGAGAGGTGCGTCGGTCAAACATAGTGACCAAGATGCCGAGGATTTCCAGATCGAAGTTCAACCGATCGGCAACTTTTTCCACGGTGTCTGTGAGCAATGCGAGGCCACGCAGTGAGAAGTACTCGCACTCCATCGGGATGATAACCCCGTGCGCGCACGCCAAAGCGTTCACCGTCAAAAGACCAAGTGATGGCTGACAATCAAGGATGATGAAGTCGTAGTCCTTCATGACAGGACGCAGCGCCCTGGCAAGTGTTTGTTCACGACCAACTTCATTGACCAGCTGAATTTCTGCAGCGGACAAGTCAATATTTGCAGGAACGACATCCAGATCAGGAAGACCAGTGTGGTGGATCGCCTGATCAATGGTGGAATTGTTGTCCACCATGAGGTCATACACGGTGATATCCACGTCGTCGTAGTGGATTCCCAAACCAGCAGTCAACGCACCTTGCGGATCCAAGTCAACGAGCAGGACTTTACGTCCCGCCTCTGCAAGGCATGCTCCGAGGTTGATGGTGGACGTGGTTTTACCAACGCCACCTTTTTGATTCGCCATGGCAATGATCGTTGCTGGGCCATGTTTTTCCAAAGGAGATGGCTCAGGCAACTCGCGCAGGGGTCGACCGGTCAGTCCGATCTCCACCTTGGAAGAGTCCTTCTTCCCTGCATCACTCACAGTCAAACCTTCTTCCTTGACTAGGACTGCCTTTTATAGTCATTTAACAAATTTCGGCGCGACTTGAGAAGTATATAGCCTTGACTTTACAGCTCTCGACTAACAGTCCTGAAATTATCGCACTGTCATTAGTCTCCGCGACCACAATACATTCAGGATATAGATGTCTAACTCATTCTGTTGCCCCACACGCCGTTTCATGCAAACTCTAATAGTGAGTCAAGTTTTTTAACTTGACCAGCTCTGCAAATTGAGCGTTGCCTACCGTCATTGCTTTATCTTTGCCACTTTATTAAAGTAAGCGGAATGCATTTGTATTTCCTTTAAATGTTGCTGCTGCACAGTTCGCACTGCAGGCCACATGCCTCCCAGTGCCGTCTCTGCACGTTGATTTTCCCCTGCCACGACTGGTCGCAGGGCGACTTTCTAGCACTTTTAAAGGAATTTTTTAATGGCTAAAACCCATATTCGGTTACAGGACCTTTCCCTGTCATACACCTCAACCCCGTTAATTACGAAGCTCAATATCACTGTTTCTTCTGGACAGTGCGCAGTGATTGTTGGTGAGAATGGTCGAGGTAAAACCACACTTCTGCGAGCACTGGCTCGAGAATTCCCGCCATCTGCAGGTGAGATTCTCACTCATGGCACGGTAGCAATTGCTCATCAACACATGCCTGCAGGTGATCTGTCCGTCGGAGAGATCTGTGATGAGGCAATTCGTGATTCAAAGAATGCTCTCGAAGAGCTTGAGAGAGCTGGAGCTCTACTTGAGACAAACACTGCGCACGCACTTGATGGATATCAACAAGCCCTTGATGCCGCTGAAGTGCTTGACGCATGGAACGCTGAACATCGATTAGAAAAAGCTCTGCGCAGCTTTGGCGCGATCACCGATAGATCCCGTGCACTCAGTGAGCTATCGATCGGGCAAAGGTATCGGGTACGGCTGGCCTGCCTCATCGGTGGCGATGCTGATATTTTGCTTCTCGATGAACCCACCAATCATCTTGACCGGGGCGCGCTTAACTATCTCACCGAAGCCATAACCTCCCACAAAGGTGTGGTACTTGTTGTTTCTCATGATCAAGCACTGATCAAAGATGTCGCGGATTTCATCATCGATATTGATTCAACCCCAGACGGCCTACCACGGATCTATCATGAGGGTTTTGATTCTTATCGACGCCAAAGGAGTGCGCTTCTTGAAACTTGGAGGCAGGATTATGCCGCTGCACAAACTGTGCAACAGCAATTGCAGGAGGATCTAGAGCACGCACGCCAGCGGGTGAATTCTTCGTGGAAACCTCCAAAAGGAACGGGAAAACACACTCGCGCATCTCGGGCTCCCGGAGTGGTGCAGGCCTTAAAGCGAGCACAGGATGCGTTGGATAGCAAAGCGTTGGACGTTCCCCCGGCTCCGGCCCCATTGCTTCTGCCTACCTTGAAAGTGCGACCAGATAAACCCATGGTGGACTTTTCGGACCTTTTTGTACCCCACCGCTTGCGTCTGCCAGGCTCACATTCAGTGGTATCAGGTGACAAAATAGTGATCACTGGTGACAACGGCGCTGGCAAATCAACGCTCATCGAAGTCTTGTCTGGGGTTTTGACTCCGGCAAGTGGTTCGGTTGCAAACCATGCCCGAACTGGGGTTCTCGGCCAAGAATCACTTGTCGGCGAGGTGCCATCAATAGCACGAGATCACGCAGTTAAGTGGGGACTTTTAAGTGTTGAGGAGAGCCGATTTGCCCTACAGGAATTCTCAATTGGTCAACGCAGAAGACTAGATTTGGCCATGTCGTTAGCTGGCAATCCTGAACTGTTGCTTCTCGATGAACCTTCGAACCATCTGTCTATGCACTTGGTTTCCGCACTTACAGAGTGGCTGGACACGACCGCGGCTGCAGTGATCATGGTAACGCATGATCGACAGCTACTCCGCGATACGGCTCATTGGAGGCACATCGAGTTGAAATCTTAAGAATTCGCAAGGGCTTTCACGCACGAGGATGAGCCCCGCGCCACACTTCCCGCAAGCTATCGGCTGTGATGTGCGTGTAAATCTGAGTGGTCGTCACAGAAGAATGACCCAGGAGTTCCTGCACCACACGGACATCGGCGCCACCTTCGAGGAGATGGGTGGCAAAGCTGTGCCGCAGGGTGTGGGGAGAAATATCTTTATCTAAACCTGCGCGCTCAACCGTTTTCTTCAGCACTGCCCACGCAGATTGCCGAGATAGCGGACCGCCGCGTTGGTTGAGAAAAAGCGCATGGCTTTTCCCCTTACTCAACGCGGGTCTGGCTCTGACCAAATATTCCCGGACCGCTTGTTGTGCCATCGAACCAAAAGGCACGATCCGTTGTTTGGAACCTTTGCCCGTGATGCGAAGAACTTCAGGCATTTCCGACACATCATCAACTGCCAGCCCAATCGCCTCAGAGATACGCGCGCCAGTTCCATAAAGTAATTCCACCAGCGCTCGGTCACGGAGATCAACGGGAGTGGCGATATCTGAATGTGGGATCGCGTCGATAAGCAGGGCTACCTCGTTGATGCTGAGCGTGTCAGGTAAATGCCGGCCCATGGCCGGTGGCGACACATCAGCCGCAACGTCCGCAGCCACCTCGCCCTCCATCAATGCAAACTTGTGCAACCCGCGCGCGACGATGAGCGCGCGACCTGCCGAGGACGCAGACAACGCTTGTTGTCCATCAATCCCGCGGCGCAGGTCTTTGACATAACTTTCCACATGCGCGGTGGTGATATCACGAATATCATCCAGCCCAGCTGCCTCGAGCCAGTCGCAATAGCGTTCCACATCGCGCCGATAATTACTCAGCGTATTTGCCGACAAGCCACGCTCCACGGCCAAATGTGTCAGCCATGTTTTCGCTAAAACGCGAGCCTTCATAGTTTTTTCATGTCAGGAACAATGCCGTGCGCTTTTCGACGCTGCGCCAACGCCGTAGGGCGATAGGTAAACGGCGCGGTGACGGCACGCGCAGACGCACGACCCGCAATCACAGCATCAGCAGCCATGACACCCGCAATGGCAATGGAGTTAACCAACTGGCCACTAAACACCATTCCCACTGCCTCATGTAGCGGAACCCACTGGTTAATCATGTCCGCTTCTTCATCGCCCATAACCTTCGGGCGCTCAACCTTTGTGAGGCCTCGGGCTAGAAAGACACGCACCGCTTCATCGCAGAAACCAGGCGAGGTAATCAAATCAGTGAGCACGGACCACTCACTGGCCTCCAAACCAGCCTCCTCCATGAGCTCGCGCTGCGCGCCCGTGAGTTCATCCTCATCAGCAATATCCAACAAACCTGCAGGCAGCTCCCACAAGGAATCCCCCACGCTGCGACGGTACTGCTTGACCATCGCAATGTTTTCACCATCAAAGGCAACCACTGCGACCGCCCCAAAGTGTTCAACCACTTCACGGCGGGCAGTGGAACCACCCGGCATGATCAATGAATCTCGACGAACGCCCAAAATTGGGGACTCTAACAACAGTTCAGTATCTGTCACCGTGAACTCATGGGTACCGGGAATGTGCATCTTCGAAACCATGATCACATTGTAGATCTAAGGGTGGACACGCAGCTCCAAAGCGGTCTTCACCAGGCCGTAAAACAGTGGATGAGCATGGGTTGGACGAGATTTGTACTCAGGGTGCGCCTGGGTTGCCACCAGATAAGGATGCACCTCTTTGGGGTACTCCACGAACTCCACCAAATGTCCATCAGGTGAGGTTCCGGAGAAGACCAAATCTGAACCTTCAGCAATCTGGGCGCGGTAGGCATTATTGACCTCATAGCGGTGACGGTGGCGCTCGGAGACTTCCGTTGTGCCATACAGTTCCGCTACTAAGGAGCCTTCCTCCAGGGTTGCAGGATATGCGCCAAGACGCATGGTGCCACCCAGATCAGCTTCACCCGACACAGCAGCTTTCTGCTCTTCCATGGTGGCGATCACTGGCTGCGTTGCAGCTGGGTCAAACTCAGTGGATGATGCCTGCTCCAGTCCTGCCTGGCGTGCTGCCTCGATGACGGTGCACTGCAGGCCAAGGCATAGGCCAAGAAGCGGGATCTTGTGCTCACGTGCAAACGTAATCGCACCGATTTTGCCTTCGATACCTCGGATACCGAAACCTCCGGGAACCACGATGGCATCCAAACCGCTGAGCGCTTTCATGGCGCCAGATGGGGTTTCGCAATCATCTGAGGTAATCCACTTGATATTGGTGCGCGTCCAATTGGCGTAGCCTGCAGCGCGAACAGCTTCCACCACTGAGAGATAAGCATCGGGAAGATCAATGTACTTGCCCACGATGCCGACGGTGAGCTCATGGCGTGGGTTGTTCACCCGTTCCAGCAGATCGTGCCAGGTGCTCCAGTCAACATCACGGAACGGAAGGCCCAGGCGACGAATAATGAAGGTGTCCAGGTGCTCGCGGTAGAGGACATCTGGAATGTTGTAAATAGAACTGGAATCAGGGCAAGATACAACGCCTTCATAATCAACATCGCACATCATCGCGATCTTATCTTTCAGACCTTGAGGGACCTCCCGATCGCAACGAAGCACGAGAGCATCCGGCAAAATACCGATGCCGCGCAGCTCTGCGACAGAATGCTGGGTGGGTTTGGTCTTCAGCTCACCTGAGGTAGCCAAGTATGGCACCAAAGAACAGTGGATGAAGAAGCAGTTTTCACGACCAATTTCATGGCGTACCTGGCGAGCTGCTTCAAGGAATGGCTGGGATTCAATGTCACCGACGGTGCCACCGACCTCAGAGATCACCACGTCTGGGGCGTTACCATGAGCATCTGGTTCGCCCATGCTCAAAATACGAGCTTTGATCTCATCAGTGATGTGTGGGATGACCTGCACAGTTTTACCCAGGTACTCTCCCCTGCGCTCCTTGGCGATCACAGTGGAATACACCTTGCCGGTGGTGACATTGGCGTTGAGCCCCAGGTTGCGATCGAGGAAACGCTCGTAGTGGCCCAAATCCAGGTCTGTTTCTGCCCCGTCTTCGGTGACAAAGACTTCACCGTGTTCAAAAGGATTCATGGTGCCCGGATCAACATTGAGGTATGGATCCAGCTTCTGCATGGTCACCGACAGTCCCCGTGCAATCAGCAATTGACCAAGGCTTGCTGCGGTCAGGCCTTTGCCGAGTGAGGAAACAACTCCACCGGTGACGAAAATGTGTTTGGTGGGACGGACTTTTCGACTAGAGGTCATGATGTCTGAGACGACCTTCCTGGTTGAACCTAAACATCGAACAGCTCTTTAAAAAAGATCTTTTCGAGTCAGGCGGTGCGGAAAACTTAAACGTTCGGTGTGTTCAAATTGCCGGCACGTGGCCACGGTCCCCTCCGTGGCTTTCTCCGCTTTAATTGTCTGCCCAAAACTGACGTGGATTCGCCTAAAGGGGAAACAAAAAACCGCAGGGAAAGCTCGGAGAAGTTTCCGACTTTTCAAACCTACGGAACCCCAGCATAACACAGCAATTGGGGTTAAAAATAATGCCAGTTCAGAGACCCTTTTTCTGGTATCTATCTATAGATCAACAGATGATTCGCGGTAAAAGAAAACGGAGCATCCATTTGCCTAGACACTCCGTTTTAAAGGCTTGGAAAACCTACTGCGCTGGCGCTGCTGCAGTTCCATCGAGAGACGGACTTGCCGCGTCTGCGGAGGCAGCGGAACCAAACGCTCCAGACCTACCGGCTAGTTCCTCACGAACTGATAGCACGGTAGCCATCTTGCCCCAAGTACGATTCACGGAATCAATTGTAGAGACGTTTTCTGCAGCATCAGGGTTGGCACGAAGCCGTCCAATAACTCCAGTATCAGCAGCAGTGTGAATACGTCCTGCAACCACCACGCCTGATCCTTGGGCGTCAAGTGCGCGAGCAAACAGCGATTGTGTTTCTGCAGCGAAGGCACCATCACCTGAGCCGTCGCTATCGCCAGTAATCATCACGATGACCTGGCCTGGCAAAATGGTGCCGTCTTCGTACGAGATGTAACCGTTGTCGCGCAGCACGTTGAGCAATAGTCCGCGCTCTGCAGTGCTGGCTAGTGGTTCACCAGTTTCAGGGTTGAGCAGCAAAGCGGCACCAAGTGCCTCGCCAGCGTGAGTTCCTGGATCCAGTTGGGTTTCAGAAAGCTGAGCGCCTGCAGGCAACGTATTTGCCACGATTGATTTCAGCTGGTCCGCGCCGTCTTGGGAGAAGAAATTCTCCTCAAGTGTAATGGATCCAGCATTAATAGCTCCTGCTTGCTGCAACAGCCATGACACATCGGCAACGTCTGATTCTTCAGCGTCAGCGGTGCGCATCACCAGTACGGGGCGATCGGTCAGTGTGCCAGCCACCACGTCTTCCACGATGTGGTCAATGATGCTGTCTGCTTGATCGGCCTGCACCGCATTAACCTCAGCCAAGGTCTCTGCCTCGACTAATTCAGCTGATGTTGGTGCATTTGGGTCAATGTTTTCAGGAAGGTTGGGTGCAAGCACATAAGTTCCAAAGGCAATGCCGGCTGCTGCACCAAATCCCAGTGCGGCGAAGGTTGCGGCGCCTCTTCCACGTCGTTTAGCCATGTTGCCTTCCTATTTGAACCAACCCTGGACTGTCAGCGCGAAGCTGTTCCAGGTGTCAATGAGGTTGTCGGTAAAAGAGCCTGATCCTGCGGTGCCAGCGATAACAATCACGACTGCAAGAACCACCAAAATGGCTAACAGTGCCCACATCCATCCAAGGTTGCTGGAGCTGCGCACTGTGTAAAGACTTGCGATGACGGATCCGTCGACAAGCTTGGTGCCTAGCTTGGCGCGCGTCAAAAGCGCCGCGGGATCGGAATCTTCGCGGTTTTCAAAAACACCATCAAGGGTGACAGGACCGCCGACGTTGACGATCATCTGCGGGTTGTGGAAATCCGCAAGCAGGAGCGCCAGATCCGTGGAGGAATTTACTGAGGATGGGAAGGTCATCGCACCGATGCCAAGATCCTGGATGCGCTCCAGACCAACAGCGTGGCCGTCTGGATCAGCTGGCAAAATTACGTTGGCGCCACTGCGCAGCGCATCTGCGCCGATACCAGTGGGATTGCCGACGATCAGCGCGGGCTTGTACCCCAATTCCACCAAGGTGTCTGCTGCCCCATCGACACCGATGAGTACTGGATCGTATTCGCGGATGAAGCTGCGGAGTTCTTTGAGCCTGCTGCGGTGGTTATCCCCTGGTGAGGCAATGAGAACTTTGCGGCCTTCAATGGCATTTCCGGTATCGGGAATGCCGAGGCCATCGATCAGGAGCGGTGCTTCTGAGTGAATGAACTGAATGGTGTTGCCGAAATAGGCTTCCATGCGGTCCAGCAGTGATTGCTGGGCGTCTGCAAATGCATTTTCAGCCGCAGGTCCACTGAGAACACTGCCGTTAGAGATCAGTCGTTCGCCGTAGAAGAGCTGTCCATCTTCTGTCAGGCGACCTTTCTTACCGTCTTTGGTGCCGTCGAGCAGCTCCTGGCCAAAGCCTTCCACGAGCTGGATGCCGCCGTCGATAAGCATTTGCGGTCCAAAGTTGGGCACCGATCCGGTGGTGAACCGGGAAACGTTGAGGACTGCGGCGGGTTTTGCTGCTAGCAATCGTTGGGCGAAGGTCCTGGATAGATCTGGTGCATCAATGATTGCGAGATCGCCTTCGGACAGGCGCTTTAGCCCTTTGCCCTGCGGGGTGCAGATTCGGGTGGCACCTTGCAGGCCGGGCAGGTCGGCTTTGCGGTTGAACAGACTCATGCAGCCCATTGTGGAACCAAAGTCTCAACCTTTGGTGGAGGCGCGCCTAAAAAATTCCAAGAAAACTCTTATGCACTGGCGGCGAGAAGTGGTTCTACTCGCTCCTCGTTAATATCTTCCTTTTCACGCTGTGCACGCTCGAGCAGCTCCGTTGCGTGGGCTCGGCCGGTGGCGGTGTCGTCGAGGCCAGCGAGCATGCGGGAGAGCTCTTCCACGCGTCGGTCGAAGGTCAGTGACTCCACTCCTGAGGTCACGGAGGCTTCTCCTACATTCTTGGCAACGTGCAGGTGCGTGTCGGCGTAAGCAGCGACCTGTGGGAGATGGGTGACCACGATGACTTGGTTTTTGGTGGCAAGGCGGGCCAGGCGGCGACCGATTTCCACCGCTGCGCGTCCGCCCACACCTGCATCAACCTCGTCGAACACCAAGGTGGTGCCCGTGGTTCCAGCAGCCAAGATCACCTCGAGCGCCAACATAACGCGGGAAAGTTCACCACCAGACGCAGAGGATGCAAGTGGACGAGGCTGTGCAAAGGCATTTGCTGCGAGCTGGAATTCCACCTGGTCGATACCGCTGGCGCACGCCTCAATGGAGGTCAAAGCAACCTCAAAGCGGGCTTTTTGCATGGCCAGGCCCTGAAGCTCCTCGGTGACAGTTGTCCCCAACTTGGTTGCTGCCTTTGCACGGACAGCTGAAAGCTTCTTAGCGGCACGCATCATGGAGGCCTGCGCCTTTTTCGCGTCTTCTTTCAGCTTGTCAAGCGCTTCGGAGGAAATGTCAATGCTGTCTAGGCGGATTTGGGCTTTCCGCTGCCACTCAATCACGCCGTCAATATCTGCAGCGTATTTACGCGTGAGCAGTTTCAATTGCTGTTGGCGGGTGAGCATGTCATCGAGTGCTTGGGGGTCTGCGGGGAGATCAGAGAGGAACCCGCCCAATTCCATGGACACTTGGCTGAGCTGGCTGGTGATTTCCGCAAGCTGAACGGCAATATCTTTCAGCTTTGAGTCATCACTGCCTGCCAGCGCGGACTCCGCCTGGCCGAGCTGGTCAGAGGCTGACTCCTGGGATTCATCAAAGCCGCCGGAACCACCCATGGCGTCGCTGAGAGAGCCGGCACCATCAATCGCAGCCAATGCGGTTGCAGCTTGCTCCCGCAGGGTGTCCACGTCCTGGAGCCTGCGGATCTGCTCAACCAGTTCGGCGTCTTCGCCTGGCTGTGGCGAGACTTCCTCGATCTCATTAATCGCGAATTGCAGGCGATCGACTTCTTGAGCCAGCTCTCGCCTACTACTCAGGCGCTTCTGCAGATCTTTATCCAAGGACTTCCAAGTGAGGTACTTGGCGTTGTAGTTTTTGCGCAGTTGGGCCAGCTCTGGATCAAAACGATCAAGCGCCTCTAGTTGGCGTTCTGGGGAGAGCAACCGGAGTTGGTCATTTTGACCGTGGATGGTCAACAGCTCATCAGAGAACTCGGACAGCGTTGCCGCAGGTACGGAGCGACCACCGAGATGAGCTTTTGAACGGCCGTTGGCGCCGACGGAACGGACAGCTAAAAACTCTCCATTTTCATCTGCGGCACCTCCGGCGTTCGAAACGATTCCGGTTGCACGTTCGACAATGTCGCAGGGCACGCCTTGCGTAACAAAGCGCCCCTCCACAACAGCTTGAGGGGATCCTGTGCGCACGCGTGAAGCGTCGGCGCGACCGCCGGATAACAGGCGTAAACCTGTCACTACCATGGTCTTTCCGGCGCCGGTCTCACCGGTGAGCACTGTTAAACCTGAGCTGAACTCAGCTGAGGCCGCTGGAATAACTCCGAGGTTCTCAATAGCAATGTCTACGAGCATGCCTCAAAGTGTACATCAGTTCTAACAATTTATGCGAACGTTTTTTCTAAATCCTCGAAAATTGTTCGAATGGTTTTCGAATTACCCCGCTGACCTGGGATCTTTATTTTCCGCCTGTTTTTGCGGACCCCGCCAACCGGTAACGGGGAGCCTTAATTTGCTCACAAGTCGGTCGGTAAACGGTGAAGAATCAAGCCTCACCCAACGCACGGGACGCTCACCCCTGGTGACCTCAACACGGGATCCTGGAGGCATAGGAATGGGACGGAAACCATCCATGACGGCCATCGCTGCTGAAGTATCTGAATTGGATTCCACAGCTACGGTGGATTTTGGGCTCACAACCAGCGGTTTGGTAAACAGCGCGTGGGCGTTATTAGGAACCACCAAGATGGCATCGAGTTCTGGCCACAGTACAGGACCACCGGCGGAAAATGCATAAGCGGTGGAGCCGGTTGGGGTGGAAATCAGCACGCCATCGCAACCAAAGGAAGCAACTGGTCGTGCATCTACCTCGAGGGTTGCATCGAGCACTCCCCTGCGGTTTAAGTTTTCAATACTGACCTCATTGAGAGCCCAGCCTCGGCCGATTTCTTCTCCACCGCCGTCTAGGACAACGACAGTTAAGGTCATGCGATCTTCAATACGGTAATCGCGGTCGATCACACGTTTGAGTGCCTCTTCAAGTGAGTCAGACTCCCATTCAGCCAAGAATCCCACATGGCCTAGGTTGATGCCCAGAACAGGCAAATCAACAGCGTGGGCCATATCTGCTGCGCGGAGGAAGGTGCCATCTCCACCCAGCACCAGAACTAGTTCTGCGCCGTCAGCGGCGTCTGCAGCGTGCCTGACATGGGTGAAACGGCCTAAAACGGAGTGCTCTGCAATTGGATCATCTGCATCATTGATCAGCACCCTCACATCGATTCCAGCATCGTCGAGCAGCTTGGCTGCCAAGATGGCGGATTCAATATTGGAAGAACGCCCGGTGTGTGGAACCAGCAAAACTCGCCTGAGTTCCCCAGCGTTCGTGGGTGCAGTCATTATTGCGGACCTTCCTTTACAGCCGTGTCAATCATTGCCGACAATTGCTGGTCATCCGGCATTGAAGCGCCACCATCTTTAACCAGCCACAGGAAGTATTCTACGTTGCCTGACGGGCCGGGCAGCGGGGATGCAACAACATGCTTCAAGCTCAGGCCCAAAGTGGCCGCAAATTTCGCGACATCCGCGGTAACTTCTGCGCGCAACTCTGGTGAGCGCACCACGCCGCCACTGCCCAATCGGTCTTTTCCGACTTCAAATTGTGGCTTGACCATGGGTAATAGATCAGCGCCGTCGCTTAGGACCTTGGCGATCGCCGGCAACGTGAGTTTAAGCGAAATAAATGAGAGATCGCCCACCATCATGTCGCATTCTCCGCCGGTGTCTTCCAGCGTCATGTATCTGATGTTGGTGCGGTCCACCACGCGCACGCGGTCGTCGTTTTGCAGGCGCCAAATAAGCTGTCCGTAGCCCACGTCTACTGCCACTACTTCAGACGCTTCTCGACGTAGCAACACGTCCGTAAATCCGCCTGTCGAAGCGCCGGCATCTAGCACGCGACGGCCCTTGACCTTGAGCCCCAAGGGCTCAAAAGATTCCAGCGCACCAAGAAGCTTGTGCGCACCGCGGGATGCCCAATCTTCACTAGCATCTTCTTCCACACGAATAGACACCTCTGGTTCCACGACTGTTGCGGGCTTTAAAGCAAGCATTCCTGCAACAAAGACGCGCCGACCGCGGATCATTTCAACCGCGTGTTCCCTTGATCGTGCGATCTTTCGACGAACAAGTTCTGCGTCCAGTCTTCTGCGTGCAACCATCTGGAGGTGTTCTTCTTTCGTGAGTGGTTAAAAAATAGTGTTTAAGACAATGCGTCGTTGAGGATGCGGTGGGCTTCCTCAAGGTTGAGGGCTTCATCTCGCAGTGTCTCTGCTTCGCGGCTTAAAACCTCATTGACTTTTCCCGCAATTTCTTCCGGGTTGGTCACATGAGCTGCACGAGGATCATGAGGCTTTGGTGAATTCACCGTTTACCACCAGCTCTGCAATGCAGTAGCAGCTACCTCTGAATCAGCGCGTACCTCGGTGACTGGCTCTGTGGCCGCCCAGGCCACATCCAACGCAGTGCGGAGTGCTGCAACCGGAGTTGCGCCGGCATCGCCGCCGGAAATGACCAGGGTGTCGCCGTCGATAAGCGCTGAAAAACCGCCCTGGGCACCTGGCTTGAGCTCGCCCGGATCGCTGTAGAGATCCTGCATCGAGGTGGCGATATAGGTGGGGCGCTGCTCTGGAATGGCGCGCACCAAATCGTAGTAGCCGCTGACGCCGGTCAGGACCTGGAATGTGTCCATGCCTGCAGCGTTTCCGCCTGCAATATCAGTATCGAGACGATCGCCGACAGCCAAAGGCTTTGAAGAATTAAGAGTTTTAGCCCCCGCATAGAACATCGCGGGGCCTGGCTTACCTGCGGAAAGAGGCTTTACGCCAGTCGCGTTGACCACGGCAGCCACCATGGAACCGTTGCCAATGTGACGACCGCGTTCCATGGGAAGGGTGGAATCCAAATTTGATGCAAAATACTGCGCGCCAGCATTAATTGACAGCGCAGCCTCGCTCAACTGAGCCCAACCGGTCTCAGGGTTGTGGCCGTGAAGCACAGCCACAGGTTTATCATCAGCCGAATCAACCACCACAAAACCAGCTTCAGTAGCTAGCTCGCGGAAGGATTCTGAACCCAAAACATACACCTTGGATCCAGCGGGAATCTTCTCCGCCGCCATCTTGCAGGCAGCTTGAGCAGATGTCATCACATTGTCCGCAGTGGTGTCGGCAAGGCCAATCTCACGGAGTTGCGCAGCCACCACCTCCGGAGCACGGGAGGCATTATTGGTGACATACATGACGGGTAGGCCGGCGCCAGAGAGCGCAGAAACTACGTGCTCAATGGCTCGGCCGCCCTCGTAGACGGTTCCATCTAGATCAAGAAGAAGGCTGTCATATTCCGTGATTACACTCATAGACCAATAGTCTAGTTGTTCCCATTATCGAGCTGCTCGATACGCTCCTCTGCATCGAGGTAGCCGTCCTCATCCAAGGTGGCAGCGTGCTGGAACCACTCACGTGCTTCATCGCCACGACCAGCCAAAACAAGCGCATCGGCGTAAGCGTAAGACAAACGAGAATGGGTGAAACCGGTGCTCTTCAAGCTTGGATTAACCTTCTGCAATTCCACAATCGCAGAGTCATGCTGACCCAAATCATGGCGTGCTCCAGCAACAACAATCGCTAACTCGATCAGGTTATCCTGATCCAAAGAGCTCAAATCCTCTTCTCGAGCCAGCTCAATCGCCTTCTCAGGACGACCCAAGCCACGCTCACAGTCAGCCATCACAGCAATCAAACCAGGACCACCCGACATGCGGCGCGCAGCACGAAGCTCCGAAAGAGCTTCCTTCCACTCACCAGCATGGTAAGCAGCAATGCCGTTCGTCTCACGCACGACGGACACGCGTCCCGCGCGATCCTTCGCAGCACGGGCGTGGCGCAGTGCCAATTGAGGATCGTCGGCCAGCCAGGTCGCAGCCATGATCATATGCTTTGCGACGGCATCTGCGTTGTCCTTAGACAAAACCTTCAAATCCTGCAGGACCAAAGGATCCAAGTCCTTGATATCAATATCGCCCGGCAAATCAGGCTCATTGAGACGAGTGTTCAAGCGCTCTTCACGGAAACCAGCGCGCTGTGGATGCAGCGAATCACGCTGCTGATCGCGACCTGCACCTGCACGGTTCGCATGTCGACGATCTCCACCTGGACGCCCCTGGCCCTGTCCGCCACGACGATCATCGCGACGATCATCACGTCGGTCATCGCGCCTGTCGTAGCGACGGTCTCCGCGATCGCCACCCCTGGTGTCCCTGTTGTCATCGCGACGATCATTACGGTCGTAGCGGTCATTGCTACGATAGCCACGATCGGAGCGATCATTACGGCTGTATGAACGGTCGCCGCCGCGACGATCATCACGCATGTTGCTGTTGCGATCGTCAAAGTTGCGATCGGAGCGGTAACCACCGCGGCGGTCATCGCTTCGGTTGTCCCTACGATCGTCACGCCTATCGTCACGTTGACGATATTCACCTGAGCGGTTGTCGCGACGGTCACCGCGGTATCCGCCGCGATCTCGTGATTCACCATCTCGGTTTTGACGGTAGTTTCCGCGGTCATCGTTGCCGCGGGAGTTTCGGTAGCCACCGCGATCGCCGCGGTCTCCACGAGGAGTGCGGTCGCTTGAGCGATCGTTGTCACGAGAGCGGTCGAAGTTATCAGCCATGTTGTTCCTTGATGTTGAGAACCGGGTAAAGACTTTATTATAGAACGACAAAAAGAGTGTGATCCAATGGGAGGAAATGAAATACCTCTACCATTGAATCACACTCTTTCTATTTCACTTTTAAGTTTTTGGTCGGCGGTAACCTACTCTCCCACACCCTCCCGAGTGCAGTACCATCAGCGTAACCAGGCTTAGCTTCCGGGTTCGGAAAGGGACCGGGCGTTTCCCTGCTACTATCACCACCGACACAACCACACACCACACCAACCAACAGGTTGGTTGTGCTGTGTCAGACACTGCATAATGGACGCGAACACATACTGTTCTGTTTTCGTTACGTTGCGTTACACCAAACCATAAGTGGTTTGTTGTTATCGGTAAATTAGTACCAGTCACCTCCACACCTCACAGTGCTTCCAGATCTGGCCTATCAACCCCATAATCTCTAGGGAACCTCAAAAGAAACCTCATCTCGAAACAGGCTTCCCGCTTAGATGCTTTCAGCGGTTATCCCTCCCGTACGTAGCCAACCAGCCCTGCTCCTGGCGGAACAACTGGCACACCAGAGGTACGTCCGTCCCGGTCCTCTCGTACTAGGGACAGCCTTCCTTCAAGTTTCAACGCGCGCGGCGGATAGAGACCGAACTGTCTCACGACGTTCTAAACCCAGCTCGCGTGCCGCTTTAATGGGCGAACAGCCCAACCCTTGGGACCTACTCCAGCCCCAGGATGCGACGAGCCGACATCGAGGTGCCAAACCATCCCGTCGATATGGACTCTTGGGGAAGATCAGCCTGTTATCCCCGGGGTACCTTTTATCCGTTGAGCGACACCACAACCACAAGTAGGTGCCGGATCACTAGTCCCGACTTTCGTCCCTGCTCCACCTGTCAGTGTCACAGTCAAGCTCCCTTGTGCACTTACACTCACCACCTGATTACCAACCAAGCTGAGGAAACCTTTGGGCGCCTCCGTTACATTTTAGGAGGCAACCGCCCCAGTTAAACTACCCACCAGGCACTGTCCCCAACCCAGATCATGGGCCAAGGTTAAGACATCCAATCCGATCAGAGTGGTATTTCACCAACGACTCACACACAACTAGCGTCATATGATCGAAGTCTCCCACCTATCCTACACAAACCGAATCAAACACCAATACCAAGCTATAGTGAAGGTCCCGGGGTCTTTTCGTCCTGCCGCGCGTAACGAGCATCTTTACTCGTACTGCAATTTCACCGGGCCTGTGGTTGAGACAGCAGGGAAGTCGTTACGCCATTCGTGCAGGTCGGAACTTACCCGACAAGGAATTTCGCTACCTTAGGATGGTTATAGTTACCACCGCCGTTTACTGGGGCTTAAATTCTCAGCTTCGAAAAAACAAGTTTTCCTAACCGGTCCTCTTAACCTTCCAGCACCGGGCAGGCGTCAGTCCGTATACATCAACTTAAACGTCTTCGCACGGACCTGTGTTTTTAGTAAACAGTCGCTTCCCTCTATTCTCTGCGACCACAACACGCTCCCAACGAAAAGTTGTTCACACGCCGTGGCCCCCCTTCTCCCGAAGTTACGGGGGCATTTTGCCGAGTTCCTTAACCACAGTTCACCCGAACGCCTTAGTATTCTCTACCTGACTACCTGTGTCGGTTTAGGGTACGGGCCGAATATCAACATCGCTAGAGGCTTTTCTCGACAGCACAGGATCACCCACTTCACCCTTTACGGGCTCCGCATCACGCCTCACACAAAAACAGTGCGGATTTACCAACACTGCGTGCCACACGCTTACACCACAATCCAATAAGTGGCTGAGCTACCTCCCTGCGTCACCCCATCACTTAGCTACTACCAGATCAGGTCCCACGCAACCACACACCACAAAAAAGCAAAGCCTTTTCGCGGGTGCTTATGGGTGGTTAGTATCACTGATTCACCATGGTCGCTCATACTCGGGTACGGGAATATCAACCCGTTATCCATCGACTACGCCTGTCGGCCTCGCCTTAGGCCCCGACTCACCCTGGGAAGATTAACTTGACCCAGGAACCCTTAGTCATCCGGCGGATACGTTTCTCACGCATCATTCGTTACTCATGCCTGCATTCTCACTCGCACACACTCCACCCAAGGTCACCCCAAAGCTTCAACGCATGCACGACGCTCCCCTACCCAACAATCCTATAAAGATCATTGCCGCGGCTTCGGCGGTGTACTTAAGCCCCACTACATTGTCGGCGCGGAATCACTCGACCAGTGAGCTATTACGCACTCTTTCAAGGATGGCTGCTTCTAAGCCAACCTCCTGGCTGTCTTCGCGACCCCACCTCCTTTTCCACTTAGCACACCCTTAGGGGCCTTAGCCGGCGATCTGGGCTGTTTCCCTCTCGACTACGAAGCTTATCCCCCGCAGTCTCACTGCCGTGCTCTCACTTACCGGCATTCGGAGTTTGGCTGATGTCGCTAAGATGTTGGTCCCGCTAAACCATCCAGTAGCTCTACCTCCGGCAAGAAACACACGACGCTGCACCTAAATGCATTTCGGGGAGAACCAGCTATCACGGAGTTTGATTGGCCTTTCACCCCTACCCACAACTCATCCCCTCAGTTTTCAACCTAAGTGGGTTCGCGCCTCCACAACCTCTTACAGCTGCTTCACACTGGCCATGGGTAGATCACTCCGCTTCGGGTCCAAGACATGCCACTAAAACACCCTCGTTAGGATTCGGTTTCCCTACGGCTACCCCACACGGGTTAACCTCGCGACATGCCGCTGACTCGCAGGCTCATTCTTCAAAAGGCACGCCATCACACCACAAAGGATGCTCTGACGGATTGACAGCACACGGTTTCAGGTACTATTTCACTCCCCTCCCGGGGTACTTTTCACCATTCCCTCACGGTACTAATCCGCTATCGGTCATATCAAGTATTCAGGCTTACCGGGTGGTCCCGGCTAATTCACAGCAGATTCCACGAGCCCGCTGCTACTCGGGGTATCAACAACCACACACACCACCATGATCTTCGTGTACAGGACTCTCACCTTCTACGGCAGGTGTTTCCACACCACTTCCACTAACCACGCAGCACATGCCCACATCCGGCAGAATATGGATGTTATTGCCCCACAACCACCTACATGCAACCCCTGCCGGGTATCACACACATAAGTTTTAGCCATCATCCACGTTCGCTCGCCACTACTAACGGAATCACAATTGTTTTCTTCTCCTACGGGTACTGAGATGTTTCACTTCCCCGTGTAAACCTCCACACCAGCTATACATTCACTGGCAGGTAACCACACATCACTGCGGCTGGGTTTCCCCATTCGGACATCCTCGGATCAACGCTTAGTTGGCAACTCCCCGAGGCATAACGCAGCCTCTCACGTCCTTCATCGGCTTGATATGCCAAGGCATCCACCGTGTGCCCTACAAAACAACAAACAAAATACTATAACCCACACACAAAGTGCGAGCGCGTTCGGTATCACACAACAAAAAACAAAAAAATAAAGATGCTCGCGTCCACTATACAGTTCTCACACAACACACCACCCCCACCACAACCAAAGAACACAACATTCTCTACCCGTGTTGACGATGCTCGATGTTAGAAACAACCCACACACACCACCAAAAAGGTGATGCTTGCGATGTCATTCCAGACACCCAACAGCATGCCACTCATTGTTCAAGACCATGTGGTCTTGTTGTTGTCACCCTAGGGGTCATCTCCACCCGATTAAAAATATGTTGATGGCAACCACATACGGGTTCCAACACCAACAACCCACCAACCAGACACAGTCTGATGTGGGTTAATAAAGCTCCTTAGAAAGGAGGTGATCCAGCCGCACCTTCCGGTACGGCTACCTTGTTACGACTTCGTCCCAATCGCCGATCCCACCTTCGACAGCTCCCCCCTAAAAGGTTGGGCCACTGGCTTCGGGTGTTACCAACTTTCATGACGTGACGGGCGGTGTGTACAAGGCCCGGGAACGTATTCACCGCAGCGTTGCTGATCTGCGATTACTAGCGACTCCGACTTCATGGGGTCGAGTTGCAGACCCCAATCCGAACTGAGGCCGGCTTTAAGAGATTAGCTCCACCTCACGGTGTGGCAACTCGCTGTACCGACCATTGTAGCATGTGTGAAGCCCTGGACATAAGGGGCATGATGATTTGACGTCATCCCCACCTTCCTCCGAGTTAACCCCGGCAGTCTCTCATGAGTACCCACCATAATGTGCTGGCAACATAAGACAAGGGTTGCGCTCGTTGCGGGACTTAACCCAACATCTCACGACACGAGCTGACGACAACCATGCACCACCTGTGAACCGACCACAAGGGAAAACGTATCTCTACGCCGATCCGGTCCATGTCAAGCCCAGGTAAGGTTCTTCGCGTTGCATCGAATTAATCCACATGCTCCGCCGCTTGTGCGGGCCCCCGTCAATTCCTTTGAGTTTTAGCCTTGCGGCCGTACTCCCCAGGCGGGGCGCTTAATGCGTTAGCTGCGGCACAGAAGTCGTGGAAGACCCCTACACCTAGCGCCCACCGTTTACGGCATGGACTACCAGGGTATCTAATCCTGTTCGCTACCCATGCTTTCGCTCCTCAGCGTCAGTTACTGCCCAGAGACCTGCCTTCGCCATTGGTGTTCCTCCTGATATCTGCGCATTTCACCGCTACACCAGGAATTCCAGTCTCCCCTACAGCACTCAAGTTATGCCCGTATCGCCTGCACGCCCGAAGTTAAGCCCCGGGATTTCACAGACGACGCGACAAACCACCTACGAGCTCTTTACGCCCAGTAATTCCGGACAACGCTCGCACCCTACGTATTACCGCGGCTGCTGGCACGTAGTTAGCCGGTGCTTCTTCTCCAGGTACCGTCACCATAAGGCTTCGTCCCTAGCGAAAGGAGTTTACAACCCGAAGGCCTTCATCCCCCACGCGGCGTCGCTGCATCAGGCTTGCGCCCATTGTGCAATATTCCCCACTGCTGCCTCCCGTAGGAGTCTGGGCCGTGTCTCAGTCCCAATGTGGCCGTACACCCTCTCAGGCCGGCTACCCGTCGACGCCTTGGTAGGCCATTACCCCACCAACAAGCTGATAGGCCGCAGGCTCATCCCACACCGCATAAAGCTTTCCACACCACCCCTACGGTGGTGTGAATATTCGGTATTAGACCCAGTTTCCCAGGCTTATCCCAAAGTGTAGGGCAGATCACCCACGTGTTACTCACCCGTTCGCCACTCATCCACCAAAGCAAGCTCCGGTTTCAGCGTTCGACTTGCATGTGTTAAGCACGCCGCCAGCGTTCGTCCTGAGCCAGGATCAAACTCTCCACAAAAAACAATAAATAGATTGTTTAGGCCGTGAAAAGCCCAACACCTGACAAAAACAACAACACCCCCACCAACCACACAAAGGTGACAGTTGGACAATGGGGTGTTACTGGCATTATCAAAAAATAATGATTCTAAAAAAACACCACAACCCACATAAGGATCATCGTGTCTTCAACGTGGGCCTGAATCCCTTGACGGGGAACAAGCAGACCCACAAAATCATGCCAACAATAAGATTATTGTTTACAGTGATGGATAATATTGGCGATCCACCACCCGGCATGACCCACCACAACCTAAGTGGTTGTGGTAGTGACAAAAATAATAAATGGCACACTATTGAGTTCTCAAACAACATACGCACACTCTGAAAACAAGATACAATGTTTGTTCTTGCTCCCCTAGCAGCTGAAGATTCATCGTAGTTCATTCAAAATTTGAAGTCAACTTCGAATTAATCTCCGTGTCACCTTGATGTGCTTTCCCTTCCGTGTAGAAGTTCCTGCGCTGTCCTGGCGACTCGAATTAATCTACACAGCCCCTCACGCAAGAACAAACCTGCAGGTTAAACACGATTTCAACGCAGACCCCTGCACGCGCATGATCATGAGACAGCAAAAGTCGGCCAAATTTAGATTGAACATGCCCCAAAGATTTCGAATCCTACTCATCCAGGCGTCGACAGCGTTATGCCGATGCAATCATTTAAATGATCATATCAATCGCCCATATGCGCTCAAAAGATATGGGATGATCAATACCAAGGTTGGAATCCGTCCCATCATTACTGGGATATACGCGTCGCCAACCCCCAAAAAAGAGGCTTCCAGTCAAACGCTCGAGAAACTAGAAGTATTCTTCTGAGAGCATTTTTGAACCGAAGACTATGACTAGACATTCGGACAATAGTAAGATGTGAGCTGAAACTCAGTTTCCATCCTTATTCAACCTGGAAGGTAGATACCGCACCATGAAGACAATCATTACTGGCGTTGATTCAAGCCAGACTGCGCTTGCCGCAGCAGAGAAGGCTGCCGAGCTCGCGGCCAGCTTTGACGCAGAACTTTACGTATTTTCTGCGTACAGCATCAGCTCTGTTGTAGCGATGCAGACCGCTAAGAGCGGAAACATGGCAGTTAAGACTTCCGATGCTTACCAGCGTCTGGCCGATGGTCAGGCTGCAGCTGCTCAGGAAGCTGCAGAATCTGTGGCTGCTATTTTGCGCAACTCTTGGCCAACACTCCAGGTCAAGGCGATTGCTGTTGAGGGACAGCCTGCTGAAGTTTTGGTTCAGCAGGCGGAGCACCTCAATGCTGATGCAATTGTTGTGGGGAACAAGAAGGCCCAGGGCTTGCAACGCATTCTCGGAAGCATCTCCCGTAATGTCGCGGCAGCAGCTAACTGCGATCTCTACATCGTGAACACCACGAGGGATTAATACGAGGGATTAATTGCTAAAAGGAGGGGTGAGCACCAGAATTTGGTGCTCACCCCTCCTTTTGGTTTTCCAGAAGTCAGACAAATGAAAAACCGCAATCATTTCAGCGATTATTAGCCGAGGATCTGAACTCCTGCGAAGTTCTTCTTGCCACGGCGCAGTACTAGCCATGAACCGTGAAGAAGATCTTCAGCGAAAGGCTCCCAATCATCCGATTCGATGCGTTCGTTGTTTACGTACGCACCGCCTTCCTTGACTGCACGCTTTGCTGCGCCCTTGGAATCAGCAAGTCCGCTGGCCACGAGCAGATCTATGATGGTGCGTGGCTCCCCTGCCTTGATTTCTGCAACTGCAGTTTCAGAAACGGATGCAGCGAGAGTTTTTTCGTCTAGGTCGCGGAGTTCTGCGCGGCCGAACAGTGCTTGAGCAGCAAGCTCGACTGCTTCGGTTGCTTCGGTTCCGTGAACCAAGTTGGTCATTTCGCGTGCAAGACGACGCTGTGCTTCGCGCTTGAATGGGCGCTCTGCAACTTCAACTTCCAACTCAGCAAGTTCTTCCTGGGTGAGGAAGGTGAACCAGCGGAGGTAACGGATCACGTCAGCGTCGGATGCGTTGATGAAGTACTGGTACCAAGCGTATGGGCTGGTCATTTCCGGATCCAACCAGAGGCTTCCGCCGCCGGTGGACTTGCCGAACTTCTTGCCGTCGGAATCGGTAACCAAAGGTACGGTCACTGCGTGGACAGAGGTGCCGTTGACGCGACGGTTGAGGTCAACGCCAGAAACGATGTTGCCCCACTGGTCACCGCCACCTACCTGCAGGGTGCAGCCGAAGCGCTTGTTCAGTTCAACGTAGTCGTTGGCCTGTAGCAGCATGTAGGAGAACTCGGTGTAGGAAATGCCGTCGGACTCGAGGCGACGCTTGACGGTGTCGCGGGCGAGCATGGTGTTGAGGGAGAAGTGCTTTCCTACATCACGGAGGAAGGTCACTACGGACATTTCGTTGGTCCACTCGGCGTTGTTGACCAGACGGGCTGCGTGCTCGCCGTCGAAATCAACGAAGCGGCTGAGCTGACCGGAGATGCGTTCTGCCCAATCAGAGACGGTGTCTGCGGAGTTCATGGTGCGCTCGCCGACATCGCGGGGGTCGCCGATCATGCCGGTTGCGCCACCTGCGAGCACGATTGGGTTGTGTCCTGCTTGCTGGAAACGGCGCAGCATGAGCAGTGGAACGAGGTGTCCTGCGTGGAGGGATGGACCGGTTGGGTCGAATCCGCAGTACAAGGTGATGGGGGTTGAAGCTTCCTCGCGAAGGGCCTCAAGGTCGGTGGACTGGTTGATGAGTCCGCGCCAGGAGAGTTCGTCAATGATGTTCATGGTGTTAAAAATGTCCTTGATGTACTTCTAGTTGTTGGGGGTCCACTCGGTGGCTTCGTCGATGAGAAGCACCGGAATTCCGTCGTCAATGCGATAGGCCAGGTTGAGGCGTTCGTTGACCAAGAGCTGTTCGCTCTCCAGATATCGAAGTGGGCCCTTGTCCTTTGGGCAGGCCAGGACTTCAAGAAGCTGTGGATCAAGACTCATACGGACCATCCTACCGGGCAGGAAAAACTTAACTGCATTGAGTGGCTATTCCCGGAATTCTTCTGGCAGTTGACCAAATTGCATGCGCAGTGCGCGACCGTGATCTTCAAGGTTATTAAGGCCTTGTTCTTGGATCGCATTGAAGATCTTCATCGTCTCGGAGTTCAGGAGGTCGAAGGATTCAATGAGGTCTTCGACTGCCCGAGGATCGTTGCGGGTGGGGATCTTCAGGTAAGCGTCGATAATGCCTGGGATGTACTGGTTGATAATTGAGCGAATGGTGACTTGGTGCTCGGGAAAATTGGTCAGGCTTGTCCAGTTACCAATGACCAATTGCAGTGAGCTGTCTAGCCTCTTAATCGCTTCGATCACTGGTGCTGCAGCACCGTGGCTATACATAGTTCTCACGAGTTCTTGAGACCTGGCTGCAAGCAGACCCGGGCTATCTAATTCGGGAGTTGCCTGAACCGGAGGGAGTTCCTTCTTCGGAGGGTTTTTAGGTGTAAGTGCCACCGCAGCGCCGTATCCGGCGATGGCGACAACAGGCCAAAATGCTCCGAGTCCGATCACTAAGTGCAGCGCGATAATCAGCGTTGCAATAGCGATACCCGCGAGATTCTTGCGGGAGAAAAAGAAGGATCCTCCATTATTGGTAGGCACGAATCTCCTTAAATGCTTCGTCTAGGTCACCGTTGATGGCGTCAAAGGTCTCACCGCCGGTTGTTGCTGCCAATTGTTCCATATCCGCAACATTGGCTTCACCGTAAAGGATGACAAACACTGGAATTGATCGGATATTGCTAGGAAGCGCGTTCCATTCGGTGAGGAATTGATCGTAGGTTCGTCCTGCGGTGAGTTCGCCGTCGGTCATGAGCACGATGGATGGGATGTAGTCGCCACCAGCGGACTCTGCGTAGGCGGCGAGCACTGCGTCGTAAATTCCGGTTCCGCCGTCTGCTTGCAAGGCTTCAACGCGCTGCTGCAGATCGGTGCGGCTTGGGCTGCCCACCGCACCGAGGGTTTCGCTGATTACTTCGTGTGGCCCGAAGCTGAAAGGAATGATCGATACTTTTTCGCGGTCGCGCAGGGACACGTTGGCAAGGTCAGTGGTCGCGCCGCCGCTGATCAGGTCTGACATGGTGTCTTTGAGCAAGGTGATGCGCTGGCCCAGCATGGATCCGGAAACGTCGAGCACAAAGGTGGTTTCGCCTGGGACGCGGAATTGATTGGTGTAGGCGTCGATAAGCGCGTCGGTGACCGTCTTGCTCCCTGGGAAGGGAGCTTCGATGATGGTCTGCGAGCTAAGCTCCGCTGGGAGCGTTGCGTTCGCGGTGGTCGGACGTCGATAAGTATCTGTTAAAGCGTCGGGGTGCTCAGCGAACCAGCCGGCCAGCTCTGCTACATGCTCGCCCTGGTCGGAGCCCGTGATCGTAGAGAGCGGGTAATCGGCGCTGACCACGCCATCGGCGGGCACCACGACGGTGATATCGGCGCCGTCTTCGCTGATCATGGTGTGCAGGACGGACTCGTAGTTGATGATCGCATTCGCGCGGTCAGGCTGTTCCAGGAAAGTGTCTTTGAGCCAGCCAGAGGAACCGGAGGTGATGGTTTGGCCGGAAAGGGATGTGGACATCGGCTCGGCGATCGCGGGGATGTCGTTGGTTGTTAAGGCCTGGCCGGTATCAGCATATGCCGTGGCCATGGCAACGAGCGCGGAAAATCCGGAGTTGGAAGTGGCCGGATCGGTCATACCGAAGGTGAAATCTTGGGTCTGCGAGGCCTGGCCCAGCTCTTCCCAGGTTGGCTGGCGCTGATCCCAGCCGAGCTCCTGGGCCATGGAAGTTTTCACACCGAACGCCACGGGAGAGGTCGCGATTTTGGTGGTCTCCCCCAGCTTGTTGGAAGCGCCGATCAGATCGACGTAACGGTTGGTGGCAAACCAGGTGGCATCATAGTCCTGGTCAAAAGCGCCATCCATGAGGGCTTGGCTGTTGCTGAGTGTGCCGCCTGGAAAGCTCAGTTCAATATCAAAACCCAAGTCGTCGGAGGCTTGCTCGATCGCGGGCTGCAGATCTTCCAGCTCTGTGGCGGCCACAATCTTCAAAGTCTCAGAGGAACCACCCAGGCCCCCGCCGAGGCTATCGATAGAATCCGAAACAGTTGAACAACCTGCCAGAAGCACCAAGCTCAAGCCCAGCGCTGTACCTTTTACAAGATTTTTCATAGATCTGTGTCCTCTTCTGCTGGGGTGGCACTGTACGATGCGCCCACGCCATCAATGAGTCGTTCTAGGAAGTCATAGTCCGGCGGATCAATGACATTGAGGTTGTTGGGCATGCGGTCGGTCATGCCAGCATCGGCGATCATTGCGGAGTTCTTTGGCCTAAAACCGTGTTTGACTGCCAACTGCTGCAGGGTTTCGTCGGTTTCTAGGAGTTCGCCGATCTCCGCGCCGACGTCACTCAAGCTAACCACCGTATGCGTGCTGTACACGGTGGGGCTTGGATACACTAGTTCCATATCGCCGGAAATCCGTGAGTTTTCCTTGTTTTGTTCCGCGAGGAACTGGGCTTCGTAGATCATCACCATTGGTTTAGAACCCATTCCTTGGGAGAGGTATTCATCAAACGGGCCGGCGGAGGTGCTTTCGGTATAGCCCTGGCCCACGAACAGTTGGCTAAGCTCTGGGATGATGGCATCGGCTTCCGCAGTGCTGCTCACCGTTTTTCCGCCATTTTTCACCCAGGACATCATTGATAGGTACATGGCCGCCGAGTTAGAGGTGCGCACATCGGTGGTAGAAATCTGCACGACGCGGTTGGACTGATAGTTGGGGCTAAGTTCGCTCCAGCGGGTTCCGGCTTGGGTTTCATTCAACAACGCGCCCAAATCGATGGTGTCGGTGCCGCCTACATTGCTCACGATCCCCTTGGTTTCCAACATGTCGGTGATGGTTCCGAATGTTGCTACCGCCATAGGCGAATAGAATGGGGTGAATCGGCCCGTCGTGGTGTTGGCTTCGGAGATCTTCTGCGCAGCTGGTGCAGAGGATGGGAACGCGAAATCGTACGGGCTCAAGTCCACATCAGTGGCGATCCGACGAGATCCTGCGGTGTCCACGTTAACTTCAAAGCCGTGGTCGGCGAAGGCTTCAACGACTTCTGGATCTTCGAAGAATTCCTTCTTTTCCGAGCCAATTACTGCTCTGACCTCGGTCAAGTTACTTGATCCGAAGAGCTTTGGCATGGCGATGGTTCCGCGGCCCACCAAGACCGCTAATACCGCGATGACCAGCAGGATGATGCCTAAAAATACGGAAAATCCCCTGCCTCGAGATTTTCTTGAGTAATCAGGGGAACCATTCATGAATTGATAATAAATGGCCTGTGCAACTCCCGCAATCGGAAAGCAGCACAGGCCATAAACTAATGCTTATCGACGTACCCCCGCACGTGCCCACTCCGCGTGAGCGGTACTTGCGGCATCGACACGTGCGCGTTGCTCCGCAACCCGCACGCCCGCGGTTCCACCGCGCGTTGCACGGGAAGCCACTGCACCATCAATGGTGAGCACTTCCCGTACCTCTGGGGTCAGACGTGCATCAACGCCACTGAGTTCTTCATCAGTGAGATCGATAAGGTCCACTCCCCTGGACTCCGCGATCCGCACGCAAGCGCCGGATGCTTCGTGTGCCTCACGGAATGGAACGCCCTGGCGCACCATCCACTCAGCCAAGTCGGTGGCAAGGGTGAAACCTGCTGGTGCAAGTTCACGCATGCGCTCGGTGTTGAAGGTCAAGGTGGAAACCAAACCAGTCATTGCAGGGAGCAGCAGGTTGAGCTGCGCCACGGAATCTACGATTGGTTCCTTATCTTCCTGCAGGTCGCGGTTGTACGCTAAAGGCTGTGCCTTCAGGGTAGCCAGCAGACCGGTGAGGTTACCGATCAAGCGACCAGACTTGCCACGGGTCAGCTCTGCCACGTCAGGGTTCTTCTTCTGCGGCATGATTGAGCTGCCTGTGGACCAGGAATCAGACAAGGTGATGTAACCAAATTCTGGGGTGCACCATGCGATGATTTCTTCAGCCAAGCGGGACATATCCACTGCAAGCTGCGCCAGCACGAAGGCGGTTTCAGATGCGAAATCGCGGGAGCTGGTGGCATCAATGGAGTTATCTGCTGCGGAATCAAAGCCGAGTTCTTCAGCGATTGCTTCAGGGTTGAGCTTCAAAGAGGAACCAGCAAGTGCGCCGGAACCGTAAGGAGACACCGCAAGACGCTTGTCCAGGTCACGGATACGATCAATATCGCGCAGCAAAGGCTGTGCGTGTGCCAGCAGCTGGTGTGCCAGAAGGACCGGCTGAGCTGCCTGGAAGTGGGTCTTGCCTGGCATGATCGCGCCTGCATGTGCCTTAGCTTGGGCGCTGAGGGCGTCGACAAGCTCGGTTGTTCCCAGCGCGATGTCGCGCACTGCGTCGCGGACCCACATGCGGAACAGGGTTGCCACCTGGTCGTTGCGGGAACGACCAGCGCGCAGACGGCCGCCCACCTCAGGACCAACGCGGTCAATCAGACCGCGTTCCATCGCGCCGTGCACATCCTCATCAGAAGGCAGCGGACCGAAGGTTCCGTCGGCGACATCCTTGCCCAGCTGATCAAGCCCAGCCAGCATGGTGGCTAGATCTTCATCAGAAAGTAGATCTGCTTGGTGCAAAACCTTGGCGTGTGCCTTGGAGGCCAACACATCATAAGGGGCCAAAACCCAGTCGAAATGAGTGGAGACACTCAAGGCGAACATGGCCTCGGAGGGTCCACCGGAGAAGCGGCCGCCCCACAGCGCACCTTCATTGGTTCCGTGCTGTTCCATGTGGTGTTCTTCTACTTTCTAAATACTTGAAGTTCTAGTCTGGATGCTTGAAAAGGTGGCTTAGTTGTTGCCAGCTTCGCGATCGCGCTTGTTAGCGATCTTGGAGGACAGACCGTGCAGCTGGACAAAGCCCTTAGCCAGGGTCTGGTCGAAGGTGTCGCCGGTGTCGTAGGTAGCCAGGTTGAAGTCGTACAGGGAGTGGCTGGAACGACGACCATTGATGGTGATGGAACCTGCGTGCAGAACCATGCGGATATCGCCGGTGACGTGCTCCTGGGTGGAATCAATGAACGCGTCCAGGGAGCGCTTCAGAGGTCCGAACCACAGGCCGTCGTATACTTCCTCAGCCCAACGTGCGTCAACGCCGCGCTTGTAGCGAGCCAGTTCGCGCTCGATGGTGACATCTTCCAAAGCCTCGTGAGCCTTAATCAGTGCGATTGCGCCTGGTGCTTCGTAGATTTCGCGGGACTTGATGCCCACGAGACGGTCCTCAACCATGTCAAGGCGGCCAACGCCCTGTGCGCCTGCACGACGGTTCAGCTCTTCAATAGCCTGCAGTACGGAGACTGGACGGCCATCGATGGAGACTGGCTTGCCACCCTCGAAGGAGATGATGACCTCATCTGGAGCGTTACCCAGAGCTGGATCCTCGGTGTATGCGTAGATGTCCTTGGTTGGAGCATTCCACAGATCTTCCAGGTAACCGGTCTCAATAGCGCGGCCCCAGACGTTCTGGTCGATGGAGAATGGGGACTTCACGGACTGCTCGATTGGAACGTTGTTCTCCTCGGCGAAGGCGATAGCCTTGTCGCGGGTCCATGCGAAGTCACGAGCAGGTGCAATGATCTCCAGGTTTGGATCGGTGTCCATGAAGCCGACCTCGAAACGAACCTGGTCGTTGCCCTTACCAGTGCAGCCGTGTGCAACGTGGGTACCGTTGAACTGCTTGCCAGCCTCAACGAGGTGCTTGACGATCAGTGGGCGGGAGATTGCAGAAACCAGTGGGTACTGCTTCATGTACATGCCGTTTGCCTTGATGGTTGGCAGGCAGTACTCCTCAGCGAACTCATCCTTTGCATCAACAACGATGGACTCAGCTGCACCGGCATCCAATGCACGCTGGCGAACGTTGTCCATGTTCTCTCCACCCTGGCCCAGGTCGAGGGAAACTGCGATGACTTCACCATCAATCATCTTCTTCAGGTATGGAATTGCCACAGTGGTGTCCAGACCGCCGGAGTATGCAAGAACGATGCGGTTAGTCATGAGGTGTGCTCCTTCATTTTAAGTTCCTTGCCAGCCGTGGTGGACAGCAAGGATGTTTAAAGAAAATTATTGTGTTGAAAGGGTTGGTATTCCTCGAAAAAACACTCGGGTTATACCTTACCTGCCTGCATTAACAAGCGATTAACAAGCCTTGAACTAGGGGCGCTTTAAGTGGTGCGCCCGCTGAGTAATTCACCTAGTTCTTTACCTGTGAGCGGATCACGGGCGAGAACGAAAACGGTGTCATCACCAGCGATGGTGCCAACGACTTCTTTCAGCCCCACCCTATCGATGAAACTTGCCAGGTACTGGGCAGCTCCCGGCGGGGTGCGCAGCATCGCGATGTTGCCGGAATGATCTGTAGAAACCAGCAGTTCATCAAGCATGCGGCGCAGCTTCTCCGACGGACCCCGGAGATCTTCGCGGGCGATGCTATCTACTGGGCCGACCGCGTAGTAGGCGCGTCCCCCATCGGGGCGAACCTTGCGTGCACCGAGTTCATCGAGATCTCGGGACAAGGTGGCCTGGGTGATATCGATGCCTTCATCCAGCAGCAATTCAGACAGTTGTACCTGGCTGGTGACTTTTTGTTTGTCCAAAATCTGCAAAATGAGAGCTTGGCGTGCAGTGCGAGTCACGGGATTTAAGTTTTCCGGTGTTGACGGGGTTGAGCCAAGGGACATGTCTTACCTCGGCTGGTTGGCCAGCAGCCACACCAGCAGTGCTTTCTGAGCGTGGAGGCGGTTTTCTGCTTCATCGAAAACTTTGGACGCTGGTCCATCAATCACGGAGGCTGCCACTTCTTTGCCACGGTAGGCAGGAAGGCAGTGCAGGAAGATGGCGCCGTCGTTAGCTTTCGCCATGACCTCATCGTTGACCTGGTAAGGAACGAAAGGTGTGGTGCGATCGATGCCGTCGTTTTCCATACCCATGGATACCCAGGTATCGGTGATGACAACATCGGCGCCGGCAACCTCGTCGAGGCTGTCGGTGACAACAACCTTCGCGCCGGTTTCCTGGCCACGCTTTTCCGCGCGCTCCACGAATTCCGCACGAGGCTGGAACCCTTCAGGAGCGATGATGGAAATATCCATGCCCGCGGTGGCAAAGCCAATCATGTAGGAGTTGGCCATGTTGTTGTCGCCATCGCCCAGGTACACAGCCTTCTTACCCTTAAGGCCTGCTGGGCCTTCTTCAGGGCTGAGGTTTTCCACGATAGTCTGCAGATCAGCCAGAATCTGGCATGGGTGCAGATCATCGGACAAGGAGTTCACCAGCGGCACAGTGGACGTCTCCGCCATGGCGTGGAAATTGCTGTGTGCGTAGGTGCGCCACACAATTGCTTCCACGTAGCGGGACAATACAGCTGCGGTGTCCTGCAGGGACTCGCCCTTACCCATCTGTGAGCTACCGGAATCCACGACGATGGCGTGTCCACCCAAATGAGCGATGCCCGCGTCGAAGGAGAAGCGAGTACGAGTTGAAGTCTTATCAAAAAGAACTGCAACGGACTTTGGTCCCTCGAGTGGACGCTCCGAAAACGGCGCTGCCTTGAGCTTTGCGGCTAGGGTCAAAACCTCTGCCTGCTCTGCAGGGGTGAGATCATCATCAGCCAGAAAATGGCGAACCTGTGGTTGTGAAGTCATAAGTTTGAGTCCTTTATGCGATTGTCTCGGCAATAGCCTTGACTGCGTCTGCGATTTCTTCGTCGGTGATCACCAGCGGCGGGGTCAAACGGATAATGTTGTCCGCCGGTGCATTCAAAATAACGCCGTGCTTAAAACCATCAAGAACAGCTTGCTTTGCGACGTCGCGCTCCAGCACCACGCCCAACATCAAGCCCCTGCCACGGACGTCTACAACGCCGTCAACCTTGGCAAGAAGTTCCTTGAACAGCTCGCCCTTGCGGGCAACTTCTGCGCAGAAAGCGTCATCGACAACAGACAGCACTGCCTTGGCAGCTGCACAAGCAACTGGGTTGCCACCGAAAGTGGTGCCGTGCTTGCCTGGGGTCATCAATTCAGCTGCACGGCCAGTGGCCAAACAAGCACCGATGGGAAGACCGCCGCCAAGTCCCTTGGCCATGGTCACCACATCGGGAACAACGCCATCGTGCTGATGTGCAAAGAAATCGCCGGTACGGCCAACGCCAGTCTGGACTTCATCGGTGATCATCAAGATGCCGTACTCATCGCACAGCTCGCGCACTGCCTTGAGGAATCCTTCAGGTGCTGGAACAACGCCCGTTTCACCCTGGATTGGCTCGAGGAAGATAGCAGCCACATCCGTTGGGTTGGTTTCTACCATTTTGCGCAAGTAATCGGTGTCGCCGTAAGGGTAGAACTCCACACCGCTTGGCATTGGCAGGAACGCTTCACGCTTGTCTGGCTGGCCAGTCAGCGCGAGGGAACCCATGGTGCGGCCGTGGAAACCATGAACTGCAGCCAGAATCCGGGAACGACCAGTCAAGCGTGCAATCTTGAAAGCAGCCTCGTTTGCTTCGGCGCCCGAGTTGCAGAAGAAAACCCGGGTTTGCGCGGCGAGGGTGGCGTCGTCAAGCGAAAAACGCTTGATGAGCTCCTCGGCGACCTCGACGACGGGCCTGGATGCGAACAAGTTTGAGACGTGACCAAGTTGGCCGATCTGGTTGGTGACCGCCTCGATGATCGCCGGGTGGGCGTGGCCCAACGCGTTGACTGCGATGCCCGCGAGCAAGTCGATGTAGACATTGCCCTGGTCATCAGTGACGGTTGCGCCCTTGCCGGACACCAGCTCAACTGGTGGGGTGCCGTACGTATTAATAATGACCTGTGGCCAAGTTTCCAGCGTGCTCATTTACAGTTCCCCATCCTTGTCGTCTTTTCTAAAAACGGTGCCTTCAGGATAATTCTCCCGATCAAAAACATCCGGCAGCACCATCGTGCCAATTCCACCCATGGTCAAAAGCTCCAGCAACACCGAGTGCGCGATGCGGCCGTCAATGACATGAGCAGCGCTTACTCCCCCACGCACCGCGTTCAAGCAAGACTCCATCTTTGGAATCATGCCGGAATCAAGTCCCGGAAGAATGGCCTCCAGCTCGGTGGCCTTGATCTTGGACACCAGTGAGCTCTTATCAGGCCAATCGGTGTACAGACCTTCCACATTGGTGAGAACCAGCAGGCGTTCTGCACCAATCGCTGCAGCCAAAGCACCTGCTGCGGTATCGGCGTTAATGTTGTAAATCTGGCCGTCTTCGCCTGGAGCAATCGTAGAGACCACAGGAATGCGACCGGCCTCGATGATATCCATCAAGGAAGAGGCATCGACATTAATGATGTCTCCGACCAAACCAATATCAGTGGGTACGCCATCGATGTTGACCATGCGCTTCTGCGCGGTAAACAGGCCGGCATCCTCACCGGAGGTTCCCACAGCGTAAGGGCCATGAGAGTTGATCAAACCAACTAAATCGCGACCGACCTGACCAAAGAGCACCATGCGCACAATGTCCATGACCTCAGGAGTGGTCACACGGAAACCACCCTTGAACTCGCCCTGGAGACCCACACGGTTTAGCATCTCAGAAATCTGAGGTCCACCACCGTGCACCACCACTGGTTTTGCGCCCACGGTGCGCAAGAAGACCATGTCGGCAGCAAAAGCAGCCTTGAGATCATCATCCACCATGGCGTTTCCGCCATATTTCACGACAACAATCTTGTCGCGGAAGTGCTGCAACCATGGCAACGCCTCAGCGAGGACATTTGCGCGCACCTCAGAGCCTAAATCTTTGATCAAGTCATTCATGCCTGTGCCCTTTTCCCTGCTTGTTAGTTGGAGTGCTGTTTCTTTTTAAGAGCTGTACGCGGAGTTGATCTCCACGTAGGAGAAGCTCAGGTCAGTGGTTCGAACTGTTGCCTGGCCTTCCCCACTGGTGCCCAAATCAATTCGGACATCAATGTCAGCGCCGGAAAGATCCACCTCACGAGCACCAGGAGCGCCAGTGGAATCAAGGCATACTGCTTGACCATTGAAGAACACAGAAATCTTCTCTGGTTCCATATCAGCATCAGCCATGCCGACTGCAGCCAACACGCGACCCCAGTTTGGATCAGATCCAAACATTGCGCACTTGAACAAATTGTCACGAGCAACAGTGCGAGCCGCATTAATCGCCTGCTCGTTGTTGGTGGTTCCCACCACTGTCACAGCAACGCGCTTGGTCACACCCTCTGCATCAGCCTGAAGCTTCGCTGCGATATCAGAACAAGCTGCGTACACCGCATCGTTGAGTTCATCCTGAGTTGGGGTGATTCCGCTAGCGCCAGATGCCAGCAGGAACACGGTGTCATTGGTGGAGGTTGATCCATCAATATCCAGGGTGTCAAACGTAACGGCCGTAGCATTAGCCAGCGCGATCTGAGCCATTTCCTGAGTAACGGATGCATCAGTGGTCAAGCAGACCAGCATGGTGGCAAGAGACGGCGCCATCATGCCCACGCCCTTGCCCATTCCGCCGACAGTCCAACCATCAGCAAACACGACGGTTTCCTTATCCACCGTGTCAGTGGTCATGATCGCCTTGGCAGCAGCTGCACCATTGTCACCCAAAGCGCCCTCAGCGGTCAGCTGATCAATACCTGCATTGAGCTTATCCATCGGAAGCAACTCACCAATAAGACCAGTGGAACACACACCAATATCGGAATCCTCCAAGCCCAAATTTTGAGCTAGATGAGAAACAGACTCACGAGCATCCTTCTCACCCTGCAGACCATTACACGCATTAGCATTACCAGCGTTGTACAAAACAGCCCTGATCTGGCCATCAGCAACGTTCTCTCGGCTCACCTTCACAGGCGCTGCGAAAACTCGGTTACGTGTAAACACGGCCGCTGCGGAAAACTCTGGACCCTGGTTAACCACCAACGCCATGTCAGGATTGCCAGAAGCTTTAATACCCGCGGTCGTTGCAGAAGCAACGAAGCCTTTCGGCGCGGTAATGCCTTTTTCTGCCATGTGGAACTCCTACTGAATTAGATGTGTTTGTTGTGTTTGCTGGTTAGGGCGCTTGGTTTGAAGCGCCGCTTTAAGGCGCTACTTTAAGGTGCGACGCCGACCTGTGGCAGGCCTGCTGCCTCATCAAAACCAACGCTTAAGTTCATGCACTGAACAGCGGCGCCGGCAGTTCCCTTGGTGAGGTTATCGATTGCGGAGGTAACAAGGACTTTGCCTGCTTCCTCATCAATTTCTACCTGCACGTGGCACATGTTGGAGCCAAGAACTGCTTGGGTTTGTGGCTGTGCACCTTCTGGAAGAACATGCACGAAGGTTTCCTGTGCATAGAACTCTTCATATACTGCGCGAGCCTGTTCTGCGGTAACGCCTTCTTTCAAAGGTGCGGTTGCAGTGGTGAGAATTCCGCGAGGTAACGGTGCAAGCACTGGGGTGAAGCTCACCTTGACTGGCTTGTCGCTGACTTCGCCGAGGTTCTGGGCAATTTCCGGGGTGTGGCGGTGCTTTCCGGAGGTGTTGTACGCCTTGAGTGAACCCATGGTTTCCGAGCCAAGTAGTGCAACAGATGCTTTCTTACCTGCACCTGATACGCCGGTGATGGACACTACGGAAACATCTGGCTCGATAAGTCCCGCTTGAACCGCAGGAAGAAGAGCCAAGGTTGCACCGGTTGGGAAACATCCTGGCACTGCTACACGCTTAGCACCACGAAGAGCCTCGCGGTGTCCTGGCATTTCTGGAATGCCATAAGGCCATGTTCCCTGGTGCTCTGAGCCGTAGAACTTCTCCCAATCTGCAGCATTTTGCAGACGAAAGTCAGCTGCACAGTCAATCACTGTGACATCTGGTCCGAGCTGAAGTGCAATTTCTGCAGAGAATCCGTGTGGAAGTCCTAGAAATACGACATCATGACCGGCTAGAGTTTCAGCTGTGGTGTCTTGAATAACACGATCCGCCAACTGCGGAATGTGTGGCATCAATTCACCGAGCGTGCTGCCTGCGGTTGATGCCGCGGTGAGTGCTCCGATTTCTAGTTCACCAGATGCATAAGCTGGATGGCCTAAAAGGAGACGAAGGATTTCTCCGCCGGCATATCCACTGGCTCCTGCGATTGCAACCTTGATTGTCATAGTTACACCATACACGTTATGCATGATCATGCAAATTATTCATGCATAAATTTTTGATTCATTGCGGGGGTGTGCATAAAAGACGGGTTAGACATGCAAAAACCCACCTACAGCTAAAACTGCAAGTGGGTAAAAGCATGAATTTTTAGTAGCCAGCGTGTCCGCCGCCACCACCTGGAAGTGCAGGTGGCGCGTCAGCTGCAGGTGCTTCCTGAACTGGAGCTGGAGCCTGCTCGACTGGTGCAGGTGCTTCCTGAACCGGTGCCGGAGCCTGCTCAACTGGAGCTTGCTCCACGACAGGTGCCTGCTCAACAGGTGCCTCGACTGGAGCCTCTTCCACAGGAGCTTCCACTGCTGGCTCTTCAACTGCGGAAGATTCCTCGGAAGTAGCCGCGGTGCTGGAGCTAGAGCTGCTGGAGGAGCTGGAAGTGGTCGAAGAAGAGGTGGTTGAGGTTTCTTCGGTGGTGTCCTCAGAGTCGCCACAAGCGACCAGTGATGCGGACAGGGCCAGTGCTGCAGCGGAAGCCGCAAGCTTACGGTAAATAGCCATATGTTTTCCTTCCCTAAGATTTGATTCCGGTAGCTACCTTAGCGGGAGCTTCGGAGTTTTCTGTGAGATTCTCAGCGCGAGTCTCAACTTTTAACGGCTTTTCGGGGCTTTTGCCGAAGAGAACTTTCAGGTCACGGACCAAAATATTGGACTGCTTCAAGCGCCTACTCCCCTTCTTGCGCGCCGTGGCCTTCATCAAAGGATCATCAACGAAGGTAAACAGCACCCACGCGAGAATGACCGACACGATGAAACACACCACTGCATAGAATGCCCAGCCAAGGAAGCCGTATTCTTTGCCAGCAATGAAATAGCGCTGCACAAACACCATGACGGGGAATTGCACCATGTAGAAGGCAAAGGAAATATTACCCAACAAAACTGCGCGAGGCGAGGCGATTTCCCCACTCTTGCCTTCAATGTCTCTCACCGCAAGCGTTGCCACAACAAAAGCCATTGGCAGGGACATGATGACAGACATCTTGAATGCCAGTGGCACAAACCAAGTAGCAACAAAAGAAACAGCCAGTGCGATCAGCGGGATGGTGATGTTGGTGTTTTTAAACATGCCTTCAGCAACCAGCTTCGCGCCAAACACACCGAGGTAGAACTCGATGAGTCTGGTCAGCGGGAAGTAGTAAGACAGCCAGTAAGATTCCAGCACGGGAATTTCTTCCTGCATAAACCACACTGGATCGGCGTGAACTTCCGCGACCGGTGACACATTGGTGTCCCACAGGCGAGGAACAAAGAAGTTCTCAATCCCCTTTGGTCCGTCCGCATAAAAGTGAATCACTGTAATCAGCGCCAGGCTCACGGCAAAGGTGATGCCAAATGCCCACCAGTTGCCCACGCCCTTCACTTTGCGCACTAACGGAATAAACAGCGGGAACGTCAGGTAGAACAGCATTTCCGCGCCCAGCGACCACGATGGTACATTCAATCCACCCAGCGTCACCCAATCAGGATTCCACGTGTGGATGAGCAGCGCATTCGGCAGCCACAGCTCTACTCGCGCAAAATCCAGCACCCAGGTAATGCCTGTAGTCGTGAACTTCGCCGACGCCACAATAAACATCGCCAACGCAATCAAGTGCATGGGATAAATCTTGGTGATGCGGCGCTTGCAGTAATACAGCACATTCTTCATGCCCTTGAGCTGGCTATTTGACCAATAGATCAAAAATCCGGACAAGATAAAGAAGAAGGTTACACCAGCTGAACCCAGCTGCATGGGGACAAATTTATGGATTGTGGCAAACAGTTCCGACTGCTGGAACGGATACACCGACAAAAACACCAACGCATGCAAAAAATAAACAGCGAGCGCCGCGAGCCACCGCGCTCCAGTGAGCGACGGCAGATTCGGGCGCTTGCCGCTAATGCTTTTCGACGTCATCTTTAGGCGTTTACTCGATCTCGCAGGATCCCTGCAGTAACCGAGTCTCCCTTAACAGATGGGTGCCACGGACCGCCGACGATTTCTGCACGTGCATCAAAGACACCGTTGACCCAAGGATCGTTGGAGCAGCTGTCGTGCCCTTCAGTCGCGCTACGCAGATCAACGTGGCTGACGCCGAGGATTCCAGCAGCACCATCAATCGCCATGTCCAACTTGTTCATGAACGAAACCAGCGCAGGTGCATCATTTTTCACCAGTGGGGTTCCACCAAGGCGAACACATACCTGACTTCCGCTGCGAGCGGTGTATTCCTGGTAACCAACCAAGGTGATCTCTGCGTTTGGTGCGTAGTACTTCAAGTAGTCAATGACTGGCTTCATGCGCTCTGCATAGTTTTCAGCAGTAACTGCATTTGGATCCTGCATCTTGCCAGCAGCAACCGCAGCATCGCCACAACCAGCGAACACATCAGTCAAGCAGGTCTGAACAGACTGCAGAAGGTTCACATTGGAAAGGCCCCACTGATCATTCTTGCCCAACTGAACAAAAATATCGGTGGTGTTTGGGCCGATTGCGCCACGAGCTTCAGCATGGCGGACTTCATCAGAGAAGTGGAATCCATCAGAGTTGATCGATGCACCGGAGCAGGAGACATCAATGAGGTCTCCCGCGCCAAGTCCCAGCTGAGACTGCAGCTGATCTGCCCAGTTGTTTGCACCCTTGAGGCAGCCACGCTCATCGGTACGGAATGGAGCATTGGTGCCAGAGGTGTGGGAGTCACCGAAAACAACGACCTTTGCGCCACCTTCAGGAGCACGGCTATCAGCCACACCACCACTTGAGGTGAGTGCTCGAGTGATGTCTGTTGATGAGCTGCCACTACTTTGTGCTGTTGCGGGTGTCATTAATCCAACCAGTACAGCAGATGCTGCCAATGCTGCACCGATCACAGAGGCCAGTTTTCGCTGAGCCATGTTTGCTTCTCCTTTTCCCGCTCGCACCTTTTGGGGAACTGTTGTGGGACTGTTATTCGACGTACAAAACAATAACAGGCGATCACGATTTCAATGCATTTGCCTGCCAATCAATTAACTTCAGTCACAACAGTAACACCAGTTACTGTATTTTGGGTGTTTAAGCAAAAACTAACTGTTTCCTCAGCTCCCCCACCGCCACAACCCGAAACTTCGATTTCACGGCAGCAATTTCACATCAGCGGGTTCTCGGGGGCGATTTCTTACCTACAATACTGCTAGGAAAATCATCAAGAACCTATTGAAATTGCCCTTAAGAAATTGAGTATGCAAAATTGAGCGCAAGGTATCGAACTTAAGGGGCGACTTCACATCCCACGACTTCACGTACTCAACTTCTCACCGCACGACTTCACGAGGAAAAGCCGGAAAATCACACTGAAGTCGACCACGTGAAGTCGGTGTCGCAGTTCACAGCACAGCAAAAGACGCCCCGGTGGGATTAACCACCAGGGCGCCTATAGAACCTATGTGAAACTAGCCACGCATTTCAGCGTTGAATTTCTCCTTTGCTAGCTCTGCTGCCTGAAGTCGTGCTTCGTTGGCTTCCTCATCGGTGAGGGTGCGGTCGGTTGCGCGGAAACGCAGGGAGAACGCGAGGGATTTCTTGTTCTCGCCGAGCTGTTCGGAGCGGTAGACGTCGAAAAGCTCGACCGTTTCGATCAGTTCGCCGGCGCCGGCTTCGACAACTGCGCGGACATCTTCGGCCGGGATGGTCTCATCCACAACTAGGGCGATGTCTTGGTGCAGTGCTGGGAAGGAGGACAGGACTGGCGCTGGGAGGTTTTCTACCAGTGGCAGTGCGCTGAGATCCAGTTCCATTGCACAGGTGCGTGCTGGTAGACCGGCCTTTTCCAGGATCTGTGGGTGAAGTTCGCCAGCGTAACCGACGGGGGTACCGTCGATAAGCAATGCGGCGCAACGACCTGGGTGCCAAGGAAGCGCGTCGGCGTTGGCCAGCTCCAAGGTGACGCCAGCAGCGCGGGCGACTGCGCGCGCGGATTCAATCGCGTCGGCGAAGGTGTAGGCGCGGCCCTTGCCCCATGGGCCTTCGAACTCGATGTTGCCGGTGCCCACGGTTGCGACATGCAGTGGCTGGTTTGGCAGTGAATCCACCAGTTCTGCCACGACAGACTCTTCAGGGCGTGAAGCAACAGATGGCATTGGGGAAACGCCGGATCCGTGCTCGAAGGCGACCTGCTGCAGGCCGAACAGGGAGAAATCGTTGTGTCCACGTGCAACGTTGCGCTTGACAGCATCGAGCATGGAGGGCAGCAAGGAGGTGCTCAGGACGTTGCGTTCTGCCTCAAGTGGGTTGAGAACGGAAACGGTCTTGCGGCGCTCGTCGTCTGCTGCGAGTCCCCATACATCGAAGACCTCTGGGTCCATGAATGGGCTTGGGATGATTTCGGCGTAGCCAGCGTAAGCCAAAGCGTGGCCAACGGCGCGGCGGCGCTTCTGTGCATCGGTTAGTCCACGGCCTGCTGGTGCGGTTGGGATGATGGTTGGAATTGCTTCCAAACCTTCGAGGCGGAGTACTTCTTCCACGAGGTCAGCGGACATGGTGAGGTCACCGCGCCAGGTTGGAGGGGTTACTTCCAAGGTGTCGCCGGAAACAGCGACGGTGCATCCGACCTCTTCCAGACGAGCGATCACAGTTTCTGCGGAATAATCCACGCCTGCGAGCTCGGAAGGTCGAGTGACCTTCATGGTGATGGGTTGCATGGCAGGGACATCACCAACGAGGGTGCGACCCGCATCGACGGTGCCGCCTGCGATCTCCACGAGAAGGGTTGCTGCGATATCGAGGGCGATTTCCACGATCGCAGGGTCAACGCCACGCTCGAAACGTCGAGAAGCTTCGGAGCTCAACTTGTGGCGACGTGAGGTGCGCGCAACGGTGATGGTGTCCCAGGTTGCGGCCTCGAAGTAGACATCGGTGGTGGTGTCAGAGATCTCGGAGGTGAGACCACCCATAACGCCAGCCAAAGACTGAATGCCGTTGTCATCGGTGATCACAACGTCTTCCTCATTGAGGGTGCGCTTGACGTGATCGAGGGTTTCGAACTTCTCGCCTGCAGTTGCGTTGCGGACAACAAGATCGCCAGTAACCTTGGCTGCGTCGAAAGCATGCATCGGCTGGCCGAGCAGCAACATGACGTAGTTGGTGACGTCGGTGGCGGCGTTGACTGGTCGCTGACCAGAGAGCATGAGTTCACGCTGCATCCAGAATGGGGATTCTGCTGCTGGATCAATGCCAGAGACTTTACGCAGACCGAAACGGATTGCCTTGGTCTCTTCACGCAGCTCCACGTTAATCAAGGAACCTTCAACTGCTGGGACCTTGACCTCAATGCCTGCTACAGCTGGCTCGATCGCAGGGTCGGTGAAGGTCAGGCT
Source organism: Corynebacterium glutamicum ATCC 13032 (assembly GCF_000011325.1). Classification (NCBI taxonomy): domain Bacteria; kingdom Bacillati; phylum Actinomycetota; class Actinomycetes; order Mycobacteriales; family Corynebacteriaceae; genus Corynebacterium; species Corynebacterium glutamicum. Next base: position 1,458,696 of record NC_003450.3, on the reverse strand, counting down.
GAAAGCCGATGCCAGTTCGCGGGTCAGGCCACGAGCAGACAGTGCGTAACCGCGGTCTGGGGTGACGTTGACATCGAAAACGGTATCTTCAAGTCCCAGTGCTTGACGTGCGTCTTCGCCAGGCTCGCCGTAAGAAGGATCCAGGGTGATGATGCCGGAGTTCTGCTTATCAGCAAGACCCAGCTCAGAGGCAGAACAGATCATGCCTGCAGACATGCGTCCGTAAGTTTCACGAGCAGAGATCGCGAAATCGCCAGGCAGCACAGCGCCAGGAAGGGACACGACAACGGTGTCGCCTTCCTTGAAGTTGCGGGCGCCACAAACGATGGACTGCAGTTCGCCGGTTCCGTTGGCGTCGCCAACATTGACGTGGCAGTGGCGGATGGGCTTCTTGAACTCGGTGAGCTCTTCGATGGTTTCCACGCGGCCGAAAACGAGTGGTCCGGTGGTTTCAGGGATTGGCCAGTAGCCTTCGGTTTCAAAGCCGACGCGGACATAACCTGAGTCCAAATCAGACGATGGCACCTTCCAGCCTTCGTTTGCGTGGCCCAGCAGTCCCGTCACCCAGTTTTGTGCAATCAACATGGTGGAATTTTGCTCCTATATATAAGTCGTGTGCGGGATGAGTTATGCCTGAATGCCGAATGGGAGGGTGAAGCGAATATCGCCCTCAACCATGTCGCGCATATCGCTCAGGCCGTTGCGGAACTGCAGGGTACGTTCAATGCCCATGCCGAACGCGAATCCGGTGTACTCCTCTGGGTCAACACCCACGGCACGAAGCACGTTTGGGTTGACCATGCCACAGCCACCCCACTCGATCCAGCCTGCACCACCCTTCTTGTTAGGGAACCACACATCAACCTCAGCGGAAGGCTCGGTGAATGGGAAGTAGTTGGAGCGCATACGAGTCTTGGTCTCTGGGCCGAAGAGTTCCTTGGCCAGGTGATCCAAGGTGCCGCGCAGGTGAGCCATAGTCAGACCCTTATCAACTGCAAGGCCTTCGATCTGGTGGAACACAGGGGTGTGTGTTGCATCGAGTTCGTCGGTACGGAACACACGGCCAGGGCATGCGATGTAGATCGGAACTTCACGGTTGAGCATGGTGCGCACCTGAACTGGTGAGGTGTGGGTACGCAGCACCTGGCGGGAGCCTTCCGGCGCAATGTGGAAGGTGTCCTGCAGTGTACGAGCTGGGTGATCAGGCAGGAAGTTCAGTGCGTCGAAGTTGAAGTATTCTGCTTCCACCTCTGGGCCCTCGGCGATTTCCCAGCCCATGCCCACGAAGATGTCTGCGATCTGCTCGTTGAGGATCGTGATGGGGTGCAGCGCACCAACCTGCTCGCGGGTGGTTGGAACGGTGACGTCAACGCGCTCAAGCTCTAGGACTTCTGCGTTGCGCTTTTCTTCCAAAACAACCTTGACCTGAGCAAAGTGCTTTTCTGCGCGACCAAGTGCCATGTTGACAAAGCGGCCCGCATCCTTGCGCTGATCTTTAGGAATAGTTCCCAATGAGCGTCGTGCCTGCGGAATAGGTGCGGCATCACCCAAGTGATCGCGGCGTAGTGCTGCGAGTTCATCTAGGTTTTGTGCACCGTCGAAAGCCTTGATCGCGGCGTCGGCCGCCTCGTTCAAACTGGCTTCGGTCAACTGAATTTCGGACACCGTGTAGTCCAGCCCTTCCCTCATGTTTATTGTTAAGTCAACTAACCCCGCCATCATACCCGCTGGGCATGAATTGGGGTTTACTCACCGGCGAATAGTGCCTTGGAGGATTCGTACAGACAAATTGACGCTGCTGTGGCCAAATTGAGTGATTCTGCGCGGCCGCGGATCGGAATACGCACGCGGTGATCAGCCTGAGCAAGCAGGCTCTCATCAAGTCCGTGAGCTTCATTACCAAAAAGCCATGCGGTTGGCTTGGCTAGCAGCTCATCGGCGTCATCGAGGTCTACTTCCCCATCGGCTGAGGTCGCAAGGATCTGCAGACCCTTGGAACGAAGCTGCCCCAAGACATCTGCGATGTTGTTGTTGCGTGCCACTGGAATGTGAAACAGCGATCCCGCTGAGGAGCGCACAGCTTTTGCGCCAAGTGGATCTACTGATTCACCAGCGAAGACGACGGCGTCGGCGCCGACCGCGTCGGATACGCGAATCAAGGTTCCGGCATTACCGGGCTCGCGGGTCTCAACCGGCACGCTCACTAGACGTGGCTGGCCGGTGATCGCCTTGCCGACTGACCACAGGACGTCGTCGCAAAGCGCAAAAATGCCCGTGGTGGTGACGGTGTCGCTAAGATGCTTCGCGGCCTTGTCCGTGATCGCGTGGGTGTAGACATTCATGTAACCGGCGGTGCGGACGATTTCCTCGAAGCGCTCCGCAGCGGATTCAGTGACAAAGAGGTCAGTTGCTGCGCCGGTAGCGACAGCTGCTTCAACGGAATTTTCGCCTTCAACTAGAAAACGCTTATCTTTTTTGCGCTGCGCGGCGCGATGCAGTTTAGCTGCGTTGACGATGCGCGGGGTGCGTTCGGTAAACGCCTCATTAAAGTCCAATGCCATGCTCATAACACTAACAGTTAACCGTGCGGTCAACTTTGCTCCCTATCCTTAAAAAGCCCACAGAAAAGGATGTATAAGAATATGCACATTGTTGCCCATCGCGGTGCGGAAGATCTGCACCTCGAAAACACCATGACCGCTTTCCAGGCTGCCGCGCCCGCTGACGCTTTTGAGCTGGATATCCACGCCACCGCTGACAATCAGGTCATCGTTATCCACGACCGCACCGCAGCGCGTGTTGCCGCGCCAGATTCCCTGCACCGCGACACCCCGGTTGCGCGCTTAAGCGCCGCGCAAATCAAGGAGATAACGCTTATCGACGGATCCCCCGTACCAACCCTGGAGGAAGTTCTACTCCAGACGAGCCTGCCGATCCAAGTGGAAATCAAATCTGCCGGTGCAGTTCCAGCAGCCGCAGCATTATTGCAGAAATACCCAGAGCACCTGGAGCGCCTGCTGTTCATCAGTTTCATCGATGCAGCACTGGTGGAAATCGTGGATCGACTGCCAGAAGCTCGCGTGGGAATCTTGCGCGATGCGTCCATGGATGATCTGCGCATTCTTGATTACATCCCGCTAAAAAATGTGGGCGCGATCTTGCCCTCGTGGAAAGCACTAAACGTGGCGTCAATTGCTGATCTACATACCAAGGGAATCAAGGTTGGCTGCTGGACAATTCGGGATGAAAATGCGTTTGGGATCGCACAACAAGCTGGCGTTGATTACGCCACTGTTAGCGATCCCTCTCGTTTCCTCGCGCCCTCCCCTGCTGGGGAGTTGCACTGGTAAATAATCTAGTGACCAGCCTGGACTGTATGGGCTGGAGCTAGAACCGTTGCACCGATTCGACGGCCATCAAGACCGTCGAAGAGGTGAACATCCTTCGGTGCAGCAACAACGTGCACCTTATCGCCGGCCTTCAGACCGTGATGGCGCTCAACACGAATACCCAGCCGGGCCTTATCGGTCTCTTCAGCACCGACAACGGTCACGCGCATATCCTCTGGAATGCCCTCACCCAAAAGATCAGTATTCGGGTTCTTCACACCAGACGCCAATACGTAGACCATTGAATCCGCGCCGAGCTCATCAATGTGGCTGACTTCGCCCAATACAGCACCACTCTCATTCGCCGTGGTCAAATACATGTGCTCGGGACGAGCACCAACAATGACTGGACGACCCTCAAAGCGATCCGGGTTGTTGCGAACCTCTGCTGCCACCTCATCAGGAACTGAAATCTGAATTCCAGTACCCAAAGTGACCTTATCGCCACGGATGGTGCCCTCAATCAAGTTCATGGAAGGGGAACCAATGAAGCTGGCGACGAACGCATTTGCTGGGTAGTCGTACAGGTTCTGCGGGGTGTCTACTTGCTGCAGCACACCGAGCAAAAGCACAGCGACGCGATCACCCATGGTCATGGCCTCGACCTGATCGTGAGTCACATACACCGTGGTCACGCCCATGCGACGCTGCAAACCAGAGATCTCCGCACGCGTAGACACACGCAGCTTCGCATCTAGGTTGGACAGTGGCTCATCCATGCAGAACACCGATGGCTCACGCACAATTGCACGGCCCATGGCCACGCGCTGGCGCTGACCACCAGACAAAGCTGCAGGCTTACGATCAAGATACGGATCCAGCTGCAGAATGCGTGAGGCTTCAGCAACACGCTTTTCGATCTCAGCCTTAGCCACCTTCTGATTCTTCAGCGCAAAGCCCATGTTGTCCCGAACAGTCATATTCGGGTACAGCGCGTAGCTCTGGAAGACCATAGCGATGTCACGATCCTGCGGACGCAGTTCCGTGGCGTCTTTACCATCAATGAGTAGACGTCCCTCGTCGATAGGCTCAAGACCAGCCAGCATGCGCAAAGAAGTGGACTTTCCACAGCCTGAGGGTCCAACGAGAACTAGGAACTCGCCGTCGGCGATTTCCAAATTAAGCTTGTCGACGGCCGGGCGTGCGCCCGGAGAGTATTTGCGTGTGACGTTTTCAAAGACGATTGACGCCATGTCACAGCCTCCTTAAATAGGTGTAGCTGAAGTGCTCGGATTAAATAAGTGGTTCGATGTCGCGGGTGTAGATGGTGTTCAGCTTGGTCTCAACCTCAGCCAGGGTGACATCGATGTCTGCACCAGTCAGGCAGATCTTCTCCAGTGCGTCACCGATGGTGCGGTCACCGTTTGGCAGCAGCACGCGGAAGTTGTCCTGGGAACGGGTATCAGGAAGCTGCTCCACTGCAACGTTGTATGCAGGGTTCTCCTCGAGGAATGCTGCGTGATCTGGATCAGATGCAGCATCCTTACGAACTGGAACATAACCGGTCTCGCGGGACCAGTAGCCAGTGTTCGCGGCGTTGGTGAGGAAGTCGATGAACTTCAGGGCGTTGTCCTGACGCTGCTCAGAGATGCCAGATGGGATTCCCAGGCCTGCGCCACCGGTTGGGCAAGCGCCCTCGCCGGTTGGGTTAGGAAGTGCTGCTACGCCCCAGTCGAAGCTTGCAGCGCCGGCAACCGAAGACAGATCACCGGTGGACTGGATGCATGAACCGATCAGGCCGGTTGCGAACTCGTTGGTGACGTCGGTGGAGACGGTTGCGAAACCTTCATCAACGGTGGACTTGAGCCACTCAACTGCACGGATGGTCTCTGGGGTAGTCAGACGGGACTCCCAACCTTCAGAGTAGTTGCCGCCGAGGGACCACATTGGGCCTTCGAAAGTCCAAGAAAGGTAGTTGGTTGCATCTCCCCAACCGTGTGCGAAACCACTGTCCATCGCTTCCTGCAGCTTTGGACCCCACTCGGAGAACTCTTCCCATGACTCTGGGCCACGATCTTCCAGGCCAGCCTTAGCCCACAGATCCTTGTTGTAGTAGAAGAGGACAGTGGAGCGAGCGAAAGGCAAACCATAGTGGCCACCCTCGTGTGAGTAGTCATTGAACAGGGAGTCAACGTAGGTGGAGGTGTCGATGTTGTTGCGCTTTGCAACCTCATCGATGTTCACGGTTGCGCCGTTGATGGCGAAGTTAAACCACTCGGTGTCAGAAAGAACCACGAGGTCAGGAAGGTCGCCGCCAGAAAGAGCGGCATTGAACTTCTGGGAAACCTCAGCGTAGTTAGCTCCAGCATCAACCAGCTGAACCTTCAGATCTGGGTTTTCAGCCTCGAAGCGGGAAATCAGCTCCAGCTCAACGTCCTTGGAGTTCGCTGGGTGGTTAGACCACCAAACGATGGTGTTGGTGTCACTCTCTGAACCAGAATCGCTGGAGGAAGAAGTGCTTCCACCGGTACCCGCACATGCTGCCAAAGTTGCGCCTGCGCCTGCAACAGTTGCTGCAGCCAGGAAGTGACGACGAGAAATCTGAGCCATTTTCAGTCCTTATATATGTAGTGGGAGGGATATGGGTTGTGTTAACCCATGGAGAAGCTTCTAGGAGAAGCCTTTAGCGAGAAGTTTTTAGCGAGAAGTTTTTAGCCCTTGACGGCGCCGGAGATAAGTCCCTTGATCATGTACTGCTGCAGTGCCAAGAACATCACAAGCACAGGCAACATGGTCATGATCGTTGCGGCCATGACAGGTCCCCAGTTGGAGACACCCTCATTGTTTTGAAGCATGGTCAAACCAATGGGCAGAGTTGCTGAATTATCGGTTTCTGCCATCAGGAAAGGCCACAGGTATTGGTTCCATTCATTCACCACGGTGATCATGGAGAACGCCACCAACGTAGGCATAGAGATTGGAAGCAAAACCTTCCAGAGCAACCTGAAGTGTCCACAGTGATCCATTCGCGCAGCTTCAATGAGCTCAGAAGGAATAGACATGAAGTGGTTACGCATGAGGAACGTTCCGAAAGCAATACCCGCTAGCGGAACGATGATGCCCTGGTAGGTATCGCGCCAACCAAGCTGACTGACCAACGCATAGTTGGAAATAACAGTCACTTCGGAAGGCACCATCAGCGCGGAGATAACCAGCAAGAACACAAGGTTTCGACCCGGGAAGCGCAAAATCGACAACGCATATGCAGAGATCACACCCAAGATAATCTTCACCAGACACAAAATAACCGTGATGATGATCGAGTTGCGGAAGTAGTTCAGGAACGGAACCCGCTCGAAAACATTTGCATAGTTATCGAAATTAAATTCCGAAGGGAACCACGTGACCGGCTGGGTGTAAATCTCTGACTGCTGCTTGAAGCTAGTCAGCACAATAAATACCAGCGGAAGGCCAATGAACAAGATGGCAAGAACCATGCCGACATAGCCCATGATTTTGACCAAAACGTTTCTATCAGTCGAGATCATTTCTGCTTGTTCTCCTTATCCATGTATCGAACCTGGATAACAGTGATAATCAGCAGCAACAGGAACAAAATCGTTGCGATTGTTGCACCATATCCCGCGCGATAGTTGGTGAAAGTCTCGGTGTACACCTGGTAAACCAAGGTGGTCGTACCGTTACCCAAGGGGCCACCACGAGTCATGGTGTGAATGATGTCGAAGACCTGAACCGAGTTCAGCGTGACAGTAATAGAAAGGAAGAACGTGGTTGGGCGAAGCTGCGGAAGAGTAACCTTCCAAAAACGTGTCCACGCGCTCGCGCCATCCACCGCTGCGGCCTCAGACAAATCCTTGTTTAGCCCCTGCAATGCAGCCAGGTAGATAACAAAGGAGTAGCCCAAGTTCTTCCACACGAAAGTGAACGTCACCATGAACAATGCCCAGTTAGGGTTTTGGTAGAACTGTGGCGAATCAACGCCGATGCGTCCCAGCAAGTCCTGAACCAAACCAAAATTAGGGTCAAAAACGAACTGGAAAGCAACACCAATGGCAGCACCGGAAATCACAAACGGGGCAAACACCATGGAACGCACAAAGTTACGGCCGAAAAGCTTCTGATCCAACAACATGGCCAGGAGCAAACCGAGCACCATCGATCCGATCACAGCACATGCCGTGAAGATGACGGTGTTTAAAACAACTTGGAGAGTGTCACTACGAGTGAAGAACTCAACGTAGTTATCAAACCCAATGAAGGTTGATGTGGGCGAGGAAATGTTCCAGTTGAAAAAGGACAACCGGAAGTTATCTAACAGTGGCCGATACGTAAAGATGGCCAAGAGAAGCAAGTTTGGGGCAAGAAGTGCGGCGGCAAGCCACCATTCTGTCCGCCTTGATCTCTTGGCACGTTTACGTAGCTTATCCACCTCGGGTTCAGAAATTAATGTGGACACGAGCGGAAATGTTATGTGACCTAAATGTCCGATTAGTGTTTTCTAATTGAATTGTTCGAGTCTGAAACCAACATAATGCATAAATAAGGTGACGTTTAAGTGAATTAACCTGTTTCTCAGCTTCATTTCCTTGGAAGCCTGCTCCCAGTCTATGTACTATCGCGCGCGCATGCGTGCCGACCACTCCCCTAGGGCTCAACGTTCACCGCGTGCAATCATCCCGGTTAAGCGGTCAAAAATAAACAAAAAGTTACCGTTTTTAAGAAAACCAGTTGGTGTGTAGTAGCCAAAATACTCAGAACGGACCAATGCGGTTATCAACTTTCTCGCAGTCTCCACATCCATTACAGTCTCCATGTTCACTGACTCCCCTTTATTGGATCTTTCGGAAAATAGCCAGTAGTTTGCTTCTTCCCAGCCCATCCAATCAAAAGAAATCATCAACCCAGACTGCGACGAAAAGTAGATAACCTCCGACGCCAATGACTTGTAGATCTCATCTAAAACCTGATCTTTTTCCGAGTCATGTTCCAGAAACCGCTGGACAACAGGATGCTCGGCTTGAAGCGCCTTGAATCGCTCATTGATATCAACCATGTGTCTGACTGCTTCATCACTAAAAGTGAATCGTTCCCCTTCTTGGCTTGGGCCGACTTCTTCCCAGCCAAATTCCCTGTTCACTCTCATGATTCCTCCCCATGGGTTGGTGCAGTAACTCCTGGAACCATATCTCCTGGGGTGGACACGGGGATTGATCATTGGCACATAGTTTCCAATCTAGTCGCAAGGCGAAGTGCGCCAGCGCAAATGTGAATCTATGCAGTGACTGAATCGGAATCCTTCGCACCAAATGGATAAGACTCGGTGTACTTTAGCAACAAGGAAAAATAACTATCTACGGCCTGTTAATAGTTCAACCTACAGGCCAAACCCGCCTTCATTAATGAATTGTGAGATCGACCATGACATTGCTCTTGAAGCCAATTTTGCAGGCTGCGGGAATCAATCCTGAAGATGCGTTAGCAATGCGTCATGTATTTATTTCGATCCACGAGGACACCAATTCCAATGGTATTACCCGTGAATCTAAAGACGAAGAGATTCTCGCCTACACAGCTAGCCAGTCAAGTGATCCGCGTAGATTCCCACTGAATCCGCCACGCTTCTGGATGGTGTTCATCCGAGAAGGTGGCTCGCAGGCTCGACTATGGAAAGTGGTGGAAAACCACGGCGAAGTCACCAATGATGGCGTACGCAGAGTCTTCAACCTTACTGAGATTGAACTCATGGATGACCTTGCAGGCAGACTCGTTATTCGTTGGAATTCACCACGCAAGTGGTGGATTAAGGGCACTACTGCTGCCCTATACACCGTGGATACTATTGCCGATGCGGAGCCTATTCCGTTTCCAGGTTTCGACAATCTTGTCCTGAGCTACCCATTTCTTCAAGAAGTGATGCGTGAACCTGCCTATGCTTCGTGGCGCACAGCTCTTGGTGCTGTCAAAGGTATTTACCTCATTACCGATACCCGTACTGGCCGCCACTATGTCGGCAAAGCTGAAGGACTAGAAAACATACGCCAACGCTGGAACAGCTACGCCACCAATGGACATGGCGGAAACGTAAAACTCAAACAGCTTAAGCCCGACACATTTCGTTTTTCGTTGCTTCGGGTCTTTGATCCCGCAACTCCAACTAGCATTATTAACGCTGCTGAAAGCCACTTTAAAATTGCTCTCGACACGATCAAGCACGGATTAAACGCAAACTAATCGCAGCTCCCCAACCCCAAAAATAGAAAAAGACCTGTCCCCCGCCACCGTGAAGGTGACAGGACACAGGTCAATTCGTTTGTAAGCTTAAGCAGCCTTTGGAGCGTTAACGTCCTCAGGAAGTGCAGCCTTTGCAGCCTCGCAGATTGCGGAGAAGGTTGCAAAGTCGTTGACTGCGAGATCAGCGAGGATCTTGCGGTCGACCTCGATCTCAGCAAGGCGAAGGCCCTGGATGAGACGGTTGTAGGTGATGCCGTTCATACGTGCAGCAGCGTTGATACGCTGGATCCACAGCTTACGGAACTCGCTCTTACGGGCGCGACGATCGCGGTAAGAGTAAGTCATGGAGTGCAGCCACTGCTCCTTAGCCTTACGGTAAAGGCGTGAGCGCTGGCCGCGGTAGCCCTTTGCGGACTTCAGAATTTCGCGACGCTTCTTCTTTGCGTTAACGGACCGCTTGACACGTGCCACGGTGGTACTTCCTTAAATCTTGTCTTGAAAGGTGGAGGGGTTTAGGCGAAGGTTTTAAACTTAAGCCTTGCCGAGCAGGCGCTTCATGCGCTTGGTGTCGGCCTTGTCAACCTCAACGATGCCCTTCAGGCGACGAGTGCGGGTAGATGACTTGCCCTCGAGAAGGTGGCGGCGGTTTGCCTGCTCGCGAACGAGCTTGCCGGAGCCAGTCACCTTAACGCGCTTTGCGGTGCCCTTGTGGGTCTTGTTCTTCATGAAAGTTGTCCTTAAACCCTATTCGTGATTATTTCTTGCCCTTGCGCACCGGACCGAGAACCATTGTCATGTTTCGTCCGTCCTGCTTTGCGCGGGTTTCCACGATGCCAAAATCTACGACATCGTTTGCCAGTCGCTCGAGGAGCCTGTAGCCAAGCTCTGGGCGAGCCTGCTCACGACCACGGAACATGATCGTGACTTTGACCTTTGATCCCTTTTCAAGGAATCGGATCACATTGTTCTTCTTCGTCTCATAATCATGATCATCGATCTTGGGACGAAGCTTTTGCTCTTTGACCACGGTCTGCTGCTGATTCTTGCGTGACTCACGAGCCTTTTGGGCCGCTTCGTACTTGAACTTTCCGTAGTCCATGATCTTGCAGACTGGAGGTTTGGCGTTGGGTGCGACCTCGACCAGGTCTAGGTCTGCGTCGAATGCGAGCTTGCGGGCATCTTCGATACGGACGATGCCTACTTGCTCACCGTTAGGTCCGACAAGGCGGACTTCGGGAACTCGGATGCGCTCATTAATGCGAGCTTCAGCGCTGATGTGGACTCCTCTGTTAGCAGTGCGGGAAAATTTGACGTACCGAACCACTTGAGGTGATTGCCCCTATGCAGACCAAAAACCCGTTCATCATCTAGGATGAACGGGAGATCTGACTTTCAAGAGTTATACACGGGCACTAGTCCGTGTCATCACTACTTGCTTTACCTGTATCCAACCAATTTTACTTGGCGGCCTTAGGTGGGAAGATCTCCTCTTGCGACCCACACCAGGAAAACCTGATGTCGGGCGGTAGTGGTATAAACTCTAACACCCTCCCCCGCTAAACACAAAATCGCTGTTCAGAGGACTTCCGCGGGGGTCGACAGTATAACGAATTAGCGTCACTAGAATAATCGGGCTGTTTAGTTCTTCACACCAACATAATCTTATGTAATGGACATGAACTCTTCTGACCGATTGGCTCTACGCACCGCGTTAGAGAAATTGTCGGCATCGGCTACCGCCATGGCGTCAGCGAGCAATGACATCAAAGATCTCGTTGCACGCCTTGATGCCCAAGAGATGTCGCTTATCGACGCAAACCCGGCTCCCACCCCAGCGCCCACTGCCCCACCCGAGGCTCAGCTTGAGCCCCAACCACTGGTGTATGCAACCGCCTCAACGGCGCCTGCACTGGCGGATGTTTCCGGGACCAACCGTATTCCACGTTTCGTTCGGCATCGCGCCCTGGATCCAGCGAGCGAAGGCTGGCCACTTGGCGTCGAGAAGCAAAAAGTGCAGGCTCCTGCGTACCCGCACCCCGTCCGGCCAGCTCGTCCGGCAAAGCCGCCGATGACGTCGGAGGAAAAGATCATGCGTGGCGTGGCGATCGGCGGTGGTGTGATCACCGTGGCCGGCGTGATTTTGCTGGTGTCGGTGGCGATTCAACGCGGTTGGCTTGGTCCGCTGGGTCGTGTGATTGGTGCGTACCTGCTGGCGGTGCTGCTTCTTGGCGCCGCACATTATGTGCGCAAGCGCGGAACCCGTGTGGAAGCACTCGTTGCGTTGACGGTTACCTCCCAGATTGCGTTTCTTGCCACAACGAGTGCAATCATCTTCATTTTGGAATGGTGGCCGCCTGGATTGGGCTCGCTGGTGGCATTAATAGGCAATATTGGGTTCTTAATCGTTGGTCGATTGTGGAGCCTATCCAAAACCGAGAAGTCCGCGGCCGAAGGCCACACAGTATTTGTGGGAGCCATCGCCGTTTCAGGATTCTCCGCGATACTCTTCGCGCTCTCCGCCGATGCCTGGTGGCCAATTTTCTCCATTGTTGCGGCATTGTTGCTGTCGTACCGCATCTCCACGAATATCATCCGAGCGAGCATGGCGGCATTCGCGGTCATTCTGCAGTTTGTTTTGTCGGCATCCTGGCAAACCATGGAATGGCCAGCAACAATCGTCGGCACAATTACTGCAGTCCTACTCGTAGCCTTGACATTGTGGGATCCGTTTAAGATCACCGCCACCGACAGCCACGACATCGCGTTGGAGGAATACTGGCGCAGCTTTGAAACCAACCCTGTTTCCACGTGGGTGGGTGCTGTTTCTCCGGTGCTCATCGTGTTCATCACCACCAGCATGTTCATTGCAGTCGACTGGCCATGGCTTGCCCTGATACCAGCGTGTGCGGTGGCAGCTCTCGGAATTTTCGCGCTGCGCTCATCAGACACCGCGTCCATTGAAAATCAACGCATGTCTCGCCTCATTGCTGTTGTTGGCCTTGCGTTGATTGCTGAAACTTTTGTCCAGCTGTTCTACGGCGATCTCCCCACCAACCCGCTTCTCGTCATGGTGTTCCTCATCGCCGGAGCTGCACTATTTATGTGGTTGCGGATGCTTCCACCGCAGCGTCAATTAGGTGTCGTCCCATGGGTCGCTTGGCTGATTGCCGCCGTGGCGATGACCGGCGTGCTACTGCGCAATGTCGTTTCAATTTCTCCACTGTGGCTCACCGATACCCAAGCGCTCATCCAAGCATTGCTGATCTTGGTGTTCATTGCCGCCACAATCCAAGTCCGCCGCAGCTTCTACGGACACAAACTGTGGCTGCAAATTTTGGTCGGCTTGACGCTTCTCACGCTGTCCGCAATTTCCATCGTGACCATCACAACCTTCATCGGTCGCCTCATCGCAGGAAATGCCGGCATGATGCTCGGATTCCTCATCGGCCACGCCACGGTTTCTATCCTGTGGATGGTCATCGCCGCAGCACTGATGCTTAATAGGAAGCTTCTCGACGCGCCCGGCGCCCTTTGGACCGGCGTTGGCTTGGCGGTTGCGGGCACCTTCAAGCTGGTGTTCTTTGACCTGGTCGCGCTGTCCGGAGTTCCCCGCGCAATTGCCTTCCTGCTCTCCGGTATCGCACTGCTGACAATCGCTGCTATGAGGGGCCGGAGAACCTCAGAAAACAAGGCCGACGTAGCTAGACCTCAGGTGGCTAGACATGGGGCGACTAGCCATAAAAATGAGGAGCCTTCCCATGAAAGCCCCTCATCTTCTCCTACAACAACTCTTTAAGGAATTGGCCGGTGTAGGAACCCGCAACTTCAGCAACTTGCTCTGGGGTTCCTTCAGCGACCACGGTTCCACCGCCGCTTCCGCCCTCTGGACCCATGTCCACGATCCAGTCGGCAGCCTTGATCACGTCGAGGTTGTGCTCGATGATGATCACGGAGTTACCCTTGTCCACCAGGCCTTCGATCACCATCATGAGTTTGCGAATATCTTCAAAGTGCAAACCAGTAGTTGGCTCATCGAGGATGTAAACGGTGCGACCGTTGGAACGCTTCTGCAGCTCAGCGGCAAGTTTCACACGCTGGGCTTCACCACCAGACAAGGTTGTTGCTGCCTGGCCCAAACGGACATAGCCAAGGCCGACATCAACCAGCGTTGCTAGGTATCGGTGAATTGAGGTGATGGGCTCAAAGAAGTCCGCAGCCTCAGAGATCGGCATGCCCAATACTTCAGCGATGTTTTTGCCCTTGTACTTCACCTCGAGGGTCTCGCGGTTGTAGCGCTGACCATCACAGACTTCACACGGAACATACACGTCGGGCAGGAAGTTCATTTCGATCTTCAGCGTGCCATCGCCCTGACATGCTTCGCAGCGTCCACCCTTAATATTGAAGGAGAAGCGGCCAGGCTTGTAACCGCGGACCTTCGCTTCAGTGGTCTCGGCAAAAAGGTTACGGACTTTATCAAACACACCCGTGTACGTCGCTGGGTTTGAACGTGGAGTACGACCAATTGGCGACTGATCCACTTGGACCAACTTATCCAAGTGCTCGAGGCCTTCCACCCGCTTTGCGCGACCAGGCACTTGGCGTGCGCGGTTGAGTTTGTTGGCCAGAACCTTGGCCAAAATCTGATTGACCAGCGTGGATTTACCAGATCCCGACACACCAGTGATGCAGCACAGCACACCCAGTGGGATTTTCACATCGATGCCCTGCAGGTTATTTTCCCTAGCACCAACCACCTTGAGCTGTCGCTCTTTGTCGATCTCACGGCGAGTATCAGGAACACCCAGGGTTCGACGACCAGACAAGTAAGCACCTGTGAGGGATTCTTCGCAGTCCAAAATGCCCTTCGGCTCACCTTGGTAGACCACTTCGCCACCAAATTCACCAGCTCGAGGACCAATATCCACGAGCCAATCTGCGCGCCTGATGGTGTCTTCATCGTGTTCCACAACAATGAGCGTGTTTCCGATATCTCGGAGATGCTCAAGGGTAGTGATCAAGCGCTGGTTGTCACGTTGGTGCAGACCAATGGATGGCTCATCCAAGACGTAGAGCACACCAGCCAGACCGGAACCAATTTGAGTAGCCAGGCGGATACGCTGCGCTTCACCACCAGACAGGGTGCCTGCGGCGCGATCAAGGGTGAGGTAGGAAAGGCCCACGTCAAGCAGGAATTTCAGGCGGGCGTGAATTTCCTTCAGCACAGCTCCCGCGATCATTTCCTCGCGCTTGCCCAGTGTGAGGTTATCCAAAAACTCGAATGCTTCATGCACCGACAGCGCGGTTAGTCCAGCAATGGACAACGCTCCATGGCTTCCGGAGTCTAGGCGAACGGCCAAGATTTCCGGCTTGAGGCGTGCGCCTTTACAGGTTGGGCAGGGCACTTCACGGGTGTAGCCCAACAGTCGGTCTTTTTGGGTTTCGGAATCAGTCTGCTCCAACTTGCGATCAAAGTAGCCCATGACACCTTCAAAAGGCGCAGTCCAAGAACGCACGCGTCCGTAGCGGTTCTTGTATCGAACGCTTACTTCTTCCTTCGATCCATAGACCAGAGCCTTCTTTTGAGCTGCGGTGAGCTCACTGTACGGAGTTTCCGGATCAAATCCGAGGGCTTTCGCCAGGCCTTCAATGAGCTTTTCAAAGTAAGAGTGGTTTGGGCTGGAGTTCCAGGGCTGAACCGCTTTAGTTGCAGGTGCATCTGGATCTGGGATGATCAGATCAATATCAACTTCGGTGCGCACACCCAAGCCATCACAGGCAGGACACGCGCCATAAGGAGAGTTGAAGGAAAAAGCACGAGGCTCCAGCTCATCAACCGTCAACGCGTGACCGTTAGGGCAGCTCATCTTTTCAGAGAATCGACGAAGCCTATTCGGATCATCTTCCTCCAGGCCAACGAACTCCAGCACAGCCACGCCATCGGCCAGGCGAAGTGCGGTTTCCATAGAGTCTGTCAGGCGCTGCTTTTGGCTGGCTTTTACCTGCAGACGGTCAACCACAACATCAATATCGTGCTTGATCTGCTTTTCTAGCTTTGGAGGATCCGAGAGCTGGTGCACTTCCCCATCAACCCGCACGCGGGAATAACCTTGGGATGCAAGATCTGCGAAAAGATCAACGAACTCACCTTTACGGGTACGCACCACAGGCGCAAGGATTTGGAACTTCAGTCCCTCCTCCATGCCAAGGATTTGGTCCACCATCTGCTGGGGGGTTTGACGCTCCACGCGGGCATCACACACTGGGCAGTGTGCGGTACCAGCGCGGGCGTACAGAAGACGCAGGTAGTCATAGACTTCCGTGATGGTACCGACTGTGGACCGAGGGTTGCGGTTGGTGGATTTTTGGTCAATGGAGACCGCTGGGGATAATCCATCAATCAAATCCACGTCCGGCTTGTCCATCTGCCCCAAGAACATGCGGGCGTAACTGGACAACGACTCCACGTAACGGCGCTGGCCTTCCGCAAAGATGGTGTCAAAGGCCAGTGATGATTTACCGGAACCTGACAGGCCGGTGAACACCACCATCGAGTCGCGTGGCAAATCAATATCCACGCCTTTTAGGTTATGTTCACGCGCTCCGCGCACTACGAGGCGATCAGCCAATGCTCAACTGCCCTTCAAAATCGATTTTTGTCGCTTCAAAAAATACACCTTCGAACATAGCATCGAACAAGGTGTTTCCGCTAGTCTGAACCACATGACTAACGAGCTCACTCTTCACCATATTTCCGTGTCCCAAATGGACAACAATTGCTACCTTTTGGCCGCAAATGGCAACGGTTTACTCATTGATGCTGCAGATGACGCAGCTGCACTACTTAAATTAGCCGAAGATGCCGGTGTGACCATCACCAAAGTGTTGACCACCCACCGCCACGCAGACCACGTCCGTGCATTGCCGGAGGTTCTCCAGAAGACCGGAGCAACTCACTACGCGCCTTTCCTTGAGGTGCCAGCTTTGCCCTCCGCTGTTGATGTGGAACTGCATCATGGTGATTCAATTGAATTTGAGGGTCATGTATTCCCTATCAGCATTCTGCGCGGCCACACCCCAGGCGGTGCAGTACTCACCGCTGAGATCGACGGTAAAACTCACCTTTTCGTGGGTGACAGCCTCTTCCCCGGCGGTTTGGGCAAAACCAGCAGCGAAGGCGACTTCGTCCGACTGTTCAACGATGTCAAAGAGCGCATCTTTGACACCTACGACGATGACAGCATCGTGTGGCCAGGTCACGGCAAGGAAACCACCCTTGGAGCCGAGCGTCCACAGCTGGAAATCTGGTGGGAGCGTCGCTGGTAAGCGCTTTTCTCAACCAGGCACTGTTCGAGCAGCGCACCGACAACGTGCTTTCCTGAGAATTTCCTGCAAAAGATGGAAACCTGCCAACCTCGTCGCCAATACCTAGGTACGATCGGACGAGGAGAAAAAATCTGAAAACAATCCAGTGGCCCACCTCGGCTTATAAAACTGGACAACAGTATTTTGATTGGAGCATCACCATAATGATCCGCAAACTTGCTCGACCAATGCTTGCATCGGTCTACGTCGCAGATGGCGCAGAAACAGTATTGAACACCAGCGCACACGTCGAAGGCACTCAGGTAGTTCTGGATCGTATCCGTTATGTGCTGCCCCGTAAGTACGCAAAGCGCATTTCCAGAGATCCAGAATTGGTCACCCGCGTCATTGGCGGCACCAAAGTCGGTGCGGGTTCTTTGCTAGCTATTGGTCGTGCACCACGCACCTCTGCAGCTACCCTCGCAATCCTGACTATCCCTAACATCCTGGCTCGCAATGCGTTCTGGGAAACCCAGGATGCGGATGAAAAGCGT
This sequence comes from Corynebacterium glutamicum ATCC 13032, assembly GCF_000011325.1. Taxonomy (NCBI): domain Bacteria; kingdom Bacillati; phylum Actinomycetota; class Actinomycetes; order Mycobacteriales; family Corynebacteriaceae; genus Corynebacterium; species Corynebacterium glutamicum. The sequence continues at coordinate 1,441,256 of NC_003450.3, read as the reverse complement.
AACCGCCGCAACGGTTTCCTCACCAACATTGCCCTGCTTGGTGGCCTGTTTATCACTTCTGTTGATACTGAGGGCAAGCCTGGCGTGAAGTGGCGTGCAACCAATGCTACAAAGCGTGGCAAGAAGCAGCTGCAGCAGGCACTTCCAACCAAATCTGAGACTGAAAAGTTCGGTGAGAAGGCCTCTGATTGGTTCAACGATACTTCTGACAAGGTCACCGAGTACGCGTACACCGCTCAGGATTTTGTCGGTGAGAACAAGGATGACTGGATCAAGTCCGCAACCGAGACTGCTCACAAGGTCGCTGATACTGTGAGCGATTACGCTCACAAGGCTACCTCTTACCTTGAGGAGAACAGCGGTGACTGGCTTGAGGCTGCGCAGGCTAACGCCAAGACTGCTCGTAAGTCTGCAGTGAAGGCTGCCGGCAAGGCTCAGGAAAAGGCTAACTTTGCTCTTCAGGTCGCAGAGGAAACCTCTGGTCGCGCCAACAAGAAGGCAACTAAGAGCTACGACAAGCTTCAGAAGCAGGCTGATAAGGCCATCGATCGTGCACAGAAGAAGCTGAAGGGCATCGAACTTTAAGTAACTTCTTCCTGATTGAGAAAAAATTTCCGCCACGTTATCCCTGGAATTGCCGGGGTAACGTGGCGGTTTTTCACCCATTGTTCCCGCTTTAACCGCTATCTGGAATGATTGATAGCTCCCAAGTGTTGTATCTATTCCAGTTCAAACACTTTTTCTCACTGCTCCACATCAGGAAACAGGAGGTCTCCCGGAGTGACCACCATTCGGCAATCTGATTCAGAATCAGATGTCCATAACGCCCTCACCACAGCAATTAGCCAAGAACAGGCTTATGTTGATGTACTTTTCGGTCGCCTCGATGATGAGGTAGCCAGGTCTAATCAGCGTCTTTCTGAGGTGATGAAAGACGTCGACCCCTCAAACCCTGATCCGGAAGCACTTGTTCGTCGTGAAACTGAGTATCACGGCCTGAATGAGAAGTTGGACCGGCTTAATTTGGCTCAACTCGGGTTGGTCTTCGGTCGAATCGATGTGGAGTCTGAAGCTGAGGACGCTGAGAACCCGGTCCCGGGCCACCCTGATTTGGATCGTCGTTATATCGGTCGCATGGGTCTTGATGTGCGTGAAGATAATTACCGCACGTTGCTGTTGGATTGGCGCTCCCCCATGGCGCGCCCGTTTTATCTGGCCACCACCGTTTCACCGGAGGGCGTGCATATCCGCCGGCACATTCGCACCCGTGGGCGCGTTGTCACGGGTGTTGATGATGAGGTATTGACCGGTGAGATGGCCGATGTTATCGAGCAGGGTGGTGTCGGCTCTGAATCTGTGCTGCACCAGGCGTTGGAACAGGCCCGCAGCGGCCACATGCGCAACATCGTTGAAACAATTCAGCGCGAGCAGGATGAGATCATCCGCGATACCACCCGCGGTGTCATGGTTGTTCAAGGTGGCCCTGGAACAGGTAAAACTGCGGTCGCGTTGCACCGTGTGGCTTATCTGCTTTATACCTGGCGCGATCAGCTGGCTAAGTCTGGCGTGTTGATCATTGGCCCGAACAAGACATTTTTGGAGTATATTTCTCACGTTTTGCCTGAACTCGGCGAGACTGGCGTGGTGTTGTCCACCGTCGGTGAGCTGTTCCCCGGTATCGTCCCAACGGGTTCCGAGGACACTTTGACCAGGGAAATTAAGGGCAGCGAGGAAATGGCCAGCATTTTGGCCGAGGCAGTCAAGGCGTATCAAGTGCTGCCAGAGAAGACCATCGTGGTCTCTGTTGATGGCATCGAGATTTCCATTGATGAGAAAACGGTGGCAAAATCCCGCACCCGAGCTCGTCGTGCCAGGCAGTCGCACAATTCCGCACGCCCAATTTTCCGCGAGCATTTAGTCGAACAACTCGCGCACCAAATGGCTCAAACGATCGGCGCGGATCCGCTGGGCGGCAAAAACCTGCTGTCAGCCGCCGACATCGATCAGCTGCACGATGATTTGCTTGACGACGCGGCCCTCCAGTCCGTCATCGACGATTTCTGGCCGGAGCTCCGGCCTCAGGACGTCCTGCATGATCTGTTGATTTCCGAAGAGCGCATTAATGTTGCTGCCGCGGGGTATGACGAGGAAACTAAGTCTGCTTTGCTGCGTGGTGAACTCGATCCGTGGGCACCATCGGACGCTGCATTGCTTGATGAGTTAGCCCTGCTCATCGGTCTTCCCGATCCAGAGGAGGCACGGGAGAAGGCTGAGGCCAAATGGCGCGAGCAGATCGATGACGCTCAGGAAGTCCTGGACGTTCTTAGTTCATCACAGTCATCGGATATTGATGATGTCACGGAAGCTGAAGTTCTCTCCGCTTTCGACGTCATCGATGCGGAAACTTTGGCACAACGCCAAACTGTCACGGATAATCGCACCACTGCGGAACGTGCACAGGCGGATCATAAGTGGGCGTATGGTCACGTGATTGTAGATGAAGCTCAGGAGCTCAGTCCGATGGAATGGCGCATGGTGTTTCGCCGTAGCCCTTCGCGATGGATGACCCTTGTGGGCGATATTGCTCAAACTGGTTCGCCTGCCGGCGTTGACGATTGGGCAGAATCACTGTGGCCCTTCGTCGAAAAGCGTTTCAGGCACCACGAGCTCACCGTTAACTACCGCACCCCGGCCGAGATCATGTCGGTGGCCAATGAGCTTTTGACGCAGATCAATCCTGATATTGCGCCGGCAATGGCGATCCGCGAATCTGGTCGAGAGGTAGTGAACTTGCCGCTTGATGCCGATTTGTCGGCAGTGATGGATAGTTTGCGTGAGGAGGATTCACAGCGCACCATCGCGGTGATTTCTTCGCGCCGCCACCACGAAAGCGATTTCTACCTGGTCGATGACATCAAGGGCTTAGAGTTTGACCACGTCATCGTGGTGGATCCTGCGGGAATCGTTGAAGAATCCCCCCAGGGATTGCAAGACCTCTACGTTGCGGTCACTCGTGCAACGCAGAGCCTCACCATTTTAGGTGAGTAGCAGGTTATGAGCTCAGGGCCTCAACGATTGAGGTGCTCGGGCGTCCGATGAGATCCTGTAGGTCGGTGCTGTCGGAGTACAGCGCGCCCTCTGCAATGATGGGATCCATGCCTGCGAGAAGTGCTGCAAATTCAGCTGGAACGCCAGCCTGCTCCAGCGCATTTTGGTACTCCTCCACGGAGAGGTTGACGTATTCTGCCTCAGAACCAATGACCTCACCAATGCCAGCTGCGATCTCTGGGTAGGTCAAAGCTGGTGCGCCTGCGAGCTCATAGACCTTGCCTGCCTGGTTGTCGCTGGTGATGACAACAGCAGCTGCCTCTGCGTAGTCCTTACGTGCGGCTGCGGAAACGCGTGCGCCTTCAGCTGCGCCGAATACCTTCCCGGTGGCCTTCGCTGCGCCAATTGAAGATTCGTAGTTCTCCCAGTACCAACCATTGCGCAGCAGCGCGTGGTCAATGCCGCTTTCTGCCAGGAGCTTTTCCGTTGCAATGTGCTCTGGAGCAAGTGCAAGCTTTGAGGTACCAAGGTTGAGCAAGCTGGTGTATGCAATGAATGTCACGCCAGCTGCTTTAGCGGCATTGATGACATTGGTGTGCTGCGCAACGCGCTGCCCCACTTCGCTGCCAGAGATAAACACAAGGCGATCCACACCTTCAAGAGCTGCAGTCAGTGCCGCTTCGTCTTCAAAAGTAGCCACACCAAGAGCGATTCCACGGGCTTTGAGGTCTGCTGCCTTTTCTTCATTTCGAACAATGGCAACGATGTCTGATGCTGCGACGCCCTTGTTTAGAAGACTATCCACAACATGTCCACCCAAAGATCCCGTTGCTCCAGTTACTGCAATACGCATTTCTTGCTCCATTCGTGTGTGTTTCAAGTACACAACTGAAGATAGCACTATCAAAAAGTAAGTGCAATACTTTTGTTAGAAACTTTTTAGGGATAGGATTATCGCCATGGATATTTCCCCTATTCAGCAACCGGCAAATGTGTTCTCCTCCATGTGTTCTTCACGTGGCGCGTTGCAGCATGTCACTGGTCGATGGGGGTCTTTGACAATGGTGGCGCTCAAACGCAGTGATGAACCGATGCGTTTCGCTGAAATTCGCCGAAAAGTTGAGGGCATTAGTGATCGCATGCTGTCGCAGACATTGGCCCAACTAGAACGTGACGGCATGGTTGATCGAACAGTCCACAGCTCCATTCCCCCACACGTGGACTACACACTGACACCTTTGGGCACTAAGCTCGCGGACGCTTTAGTCCTGCTAGTCAGCACTGTGGAAGCTGAATTGGATCAGGTAGTTAGGGCGCAAGAAATCTACGATAAGCAGCACTAACACTCCCGAGCACTTTCCTCGAGAAACACAAAACCGGTGTTCCCCTCAATGCAAAAGGAGGGAAACACCGGTTTTGGTTTGGTTTTTTTAGCTCACGGTGTGAACAATCATGACATCGCAGTCTGATTGGCGTGCAACATCAGCTGGAACTGAACCCAACAAACGGCCGGTCAAAGAGTTGATTCCACGGTTACCAACCACAAGAAGGTCAGCTTGGTGATCATTAACGATTGCCATCAAAGCCTCAACTGGAGTGCCAGTACGAACCTCAGTCTCGATGGAGGTTGCGCCGACAGCGCGTGCTGCATCTGCTGCCTTGTCCAGGTTTTCACGAGCAGGATCATCGCCGAGGATTGTTACAGAATCCTGGCGCAAAGTCTCTGAAGCGTCTTCCTTGCTTTCGTAGTATGCACATCCGATGATCAAAGTGGCGTCGAAAGCTGCGGCGATTCGGGCAGCTCGTTCAACTGCTAGAAGGGACGACTTAGATCCATCAGTGCCAACGACAATCTTGCTGTAATTCTCGCTCATGTGACCTTCCCAAAAACTTATGACAGGGGTTAAAAATCTAAGCCCCTGGATGTCTGTAATTAGTGAACAAGTCTAACAAAAGAATGAGAGTTTAAGGGCTTATTTCGAAGCTTTAAGTGAGCAAGCTGACTTAGATGCCGGCATCCTTGATACCTCTCAGTTCCTTCTTGAGCTCGAAGATCTCATCTCGCAGACGCCCTGCCAGCTCGAACTTGAGCTCCCGCGCGGCCGCAGCCATCTGAGCGCTGAGGTCGTCGATAAGCTTTTGCACTTCTTTGGCGGGCATGCTAGACACGTCAGGTTTAGCCACGACTGCCGCATCGCCAGAGGCAGAAGGTCCTGCTCCATCAGCGGAATTGTCATAGACCTGGTCGAGGATGTCCGCGATTTTCTTTCGAAGCGGCTGCGGATCGATGCCGTGTTCCTTGTTATAAGCGACCTGCTTTTCACGGCGTCGATCGGTTTCCTCGATGGCATACTGCATCGAATCAGTGATCTTGTCGGCGTACATGATGACCTCGCCGGACACATTTCGGGCGGCGCGGCCAATGGTCTGAATCAGTGAGGTGGTGGAGCGCAGGAAGCCTTCCTTGTCGGCGTCGAGAATCGCAACCAGAGAGACTTCTGGCAGGTCAAGGCCCTCACGCAGCAGGTTAATACCTACCAACACATCGTATTCGCCCAGGCGAAGCTGACGCAGCAATTCCACACGCTGCAAGGTATCAATATCTGAGTGCAGGTAGCGCACGCGGATGCCGTTTTCCAGCAGGTAATCAGTAAGATCCTCAGCCATTTTCTTGGTCAATGTGGTGACCAAAACGCGCTCATCTTTATCGGTGCGTTGGCGAATTTCATGGATCAGATCATCAATCTGCCCCTTCGTTGGCTTGACGGTGACCTTTGGATCCACCAGACCTGTTGGGCGAATGACCTGCTCCACAAACTCACCATCAGCAGCAGCGATCTCAAACTTGCCTGGAGTTGCAGACATGAACACCGTTTGGCCACGGCGTTCATCGAACTCCTCCCAGGTCAATGGGCGGTTATCCATCGCGGATGGCAGGCGGAAACCGAATTCTACGAGGTTACGTTTACGGGACATATCGCCCTCAAACATGCCGCCGATCTGCGGGACTGTCACGTGAGACTCATCGATGATGGTGAGGAAATCCTCTGGGAAATAGTCAATCAGCGTGGCCGGTGCGGTTCCCTCCCCACGTCCATCAATGTGGCGAGAATAGTTCTCAATGCCCGAACAGAAACCAACCTGCTCGATCATTTCTAAGTCATATTCAGTACGCATCCTAAGACGCTGCGCTTCCAATAACTTGCCACGGTTCTCCAAATCAGCCAGGCGCACTTCCAACTCCGCCTTAATATCAGCGACTGCCTTTTCCATCCGCTCAGGTCCCGCAACATAGTGCGTAGCTGGGAAAATACGGATCTCATTCACCTGCCGGATGGTGTCACCAGTCAGGGGATGGATGTAGTACAACGCATCAATTTCATCACCGAAAAACTCAATGCGCACCGCCAATTCCTCATAGGCCGGGATGATGTCCACGGTATCGCCCTTCACGCGGAAAGCACCACGAGTAAAGCCCACATCATTGCGTTCGTATTGAATATCTACCAATAGGCGCAAAAAGCGATCGCGGTCGATCTCCTCCCCCACGTTCAACACAACGGAACGGTCAAGATAAGACTGTGGAGTGCCCAAGCCATAAATACACGACACCGAACTAACAACCACGACGTCTCGCCTACTCAGCAAAGACGACGTCGCCGAGTGACGCAGACGCTCCACATCCTCATTAATCGAGGAGTCCTTTTCAATATAGGTATCAGTCTGCGCGATATACGCTTCTGGCTGGTAGTAATCGTAATAAGACACGAAATACTCCACCGCGTTATTGGGCAACAGCTGCCGCAATTCATTAGCCAACTGCGCAGCCAGCGTCTTATTCGGCGCCATCACCAAAGCGGGGCGCTGCTGCTTTTCGATCAACCACGCCGCAGTCGCGGACTTACCCGTACCAGTAGCACCCATCAAAACGACGTCCCGCTCACCGCGATCCAAGCGCTCATCGAGCTCTTTAATAGCCGCAGGCTGGTCACCCGCAGGCTCAAATTCACTAACGACAACAAATTTGTCATCGCTACGCTCGATTTCACCAACCGGGCGGTGCTCAGAGTGGGACAGGACAGGATGTTCAGCAGCAAAAGCCATGCATTCTAGGATACGCCACAGGGTGGACACGTTGCGGCCCGCAGCAAAACAGCGTGCAAGCAAGCGCTTTTCGACGCTTGACCCCTACGTTTAGCGCAAACAACGGCCGGAAAACCCTCAAGAATTTAGATCAAGCGTGCGAAACCCGCGGACTCGATGCAACTGTGTTTTTCTATAAGTAGGAAAGAAAGCCTCTCACAACTTCATAACCAGGAGCTTCCTCCTCAATCAAGTCGGCAATAACGTGCCCCTCTTCCGCCCAAGCATGTTGATCGAAACCTAGTGTCCATTGGTTTGACTCTTCTTCAACAACATTCGCATAATTTTCTCGCCATAATTTCAGCCACGCAGCCATTCGATCCTTCAGATCCTCACTTAAGAGAAAGCTGTCCGGCGTTAAAAAGGCACCCTGATACGGAGGGCGAATGGGATGGCTTGACCACAGTCCGAATGGCGACCCATAGTTAGGATTTAGCTGGATGGTCTTTCGAAGTTTCGACATCATATTCCTCCTCAAGTACGCACATTCCTTTTCCTGATCTAGCCACCTTTAGCTAGTCAGTAGATGAATTCACAATCTGTAGCTCACCAATTTCATCCCTCTCAAGTTCACGAAAACTAGTCTCGCCGGATAACCATTGATGCACAGACGTTGCCTCCACCTCCTGATACATCTCCCGATTCAGGCCGTATCGACAAAAATAAAGCCCGCAATCATGAACCCAATCAACAAAGAGACCCCACCCTGGATCCTCTTCCGTTGCTGCTTGAACAATTTTCAGGTACCTGGAGTCGAGCATCGTGATCTTGAGCGGGTCCTCCCCTAGTCGCGAATACAATTTGTTGGTGACAAATTGCGTCCACCTAGGCAGTAGTTGAGGACTGCCCATAAAAATGGACTTTGATACCGCCTCCCCTGGTTCGAACCAACCATCCGCGGTCAACTTCGGGGACATCGTAAAGGTAGTTTCTTCCCCATTAGCATCTGTACTGGTTTCGCTTTGAGCTAAAGTCCAAGGATTAAAACGTAGTGAATATTCGGCAGATCCACGATCTACATGAAACTTTCGTCCTGAAATCCGGTATTCCATCTTCAGGTTGTACTGCCCTTGCCTAAAACAGATTTCTAGCACTTCGGCCTCTGTCATCGGATACTCATCAAGTTCACGGTTAATGGATTTAGCTACCCATTCGCCCACTGGATCAAATGGCATGTTTCCGGCTCCTGTCATTAGCGGAATGTGAAGTCTCGCAAGGGTTGTGGATGAACCTACCCCGTGAGACTCCATAAGTACCCCATACTTTGCCCGACGTCTCATGAAGTGCGGTTTTAAATCATTAGCCTTCTTATTCACTTCCCGGGATCACCACCCCCACTTCCTACCCCTGTTGCCAACATCGCCTTGCACGTAATAGGTTAAAACACAAGTGAATGTAATCGTTTGCAGCAATCGATTACATAAAGGTAGATAATGAGATAAAGCGAGGCGCTATGGCGACGGAAAAATTCCGACCGACTCTTAAAGATGTCGCTCGTCAAGCAGGTGTCTCCATCGCCACAGCATCACGAGCACTAGCGGATAATCCGGCGGTTGCTGCATCGACTCGTGAAAGAATCCAACAATTAGCCTCTGATCTGGGTTACCGGGCCAATGCTCAAGCTCGTGCGCTTCGCAGTTCTCGCAGCAACACCATTGGTGTGATTGTTCCCAGTTTGATTAACCATTACTTCGCCGCAATGGTTACTGAAATTCAAAGCACCGCCAGCAAAGCTGGACTTGCCACGATTATCACCAACAGCAATGAAGATGCGACCACTATGTCTGGGTCTTTGGAGTTTCTCACCTCGCATGGTGTCGATGGAATCATCTGCGTACCTAATGAGGAATGCGCGAATCAACTAGAGGACTTGCAGAAGCAAGGAATGCCAGTGGTGTTGGTTGACCGAGAGCTTCCAGGAGACTCCACCATCCCAACGGCGACCTCTAACCCCCAACCAGGAATCGCCGCAGCAGTAGAACTCCTGGCTCACAACAACGCGTTGCCGATTGGTTACCTCTCAGGTCCCATGGACACCTCAACAGGTAGAGAGCGATTAGAGGATTTCAAAGCAGCCTGCGCCAACTCCAAAATTGGCGAACAGCTCGTTTTTCTGGGTGGGTACGAACAAAGCGTTGGATTTGAAGGCGCTACGAAATTGCTCGATCAAGGAGCTAAAACTCTTTTTGCCGGCGATTCTATGATGACGATCGGTGTCATTGAAGCCTGCCATAAGGCTGGTTTGGTTATCGGCAAGGATGTCAGCGTGATTGGTTTTGATACACATCCGCTTTTTGCCCTGCAACCTCATCCGTTGACAGTGATTGATCAAAATGTAGAACAACTAGCCCAACGAGCAGTGTCTATCCTCACCGAATTAATTGCAGGCACGGTACCTAGCGTGACGAAAACTACGATCCCCACTGCCCTTATTCATCGTGAATCAATCATCAACTCCACTTTAAGGAAGAAGGATGGACTCCCCAATGAGTAACTCAACCGGTACCGACATTGTCGTTGTCGGATCCATCAATGCCGATCTCACCGCAAAAGTTCAACGCCACCCTGAACCTGGAGAAACCCTCCTGGGTAGCGGCGGCACAGTGAGTGCTGGTGGCAAAGGCGCCAACCAAGCTGTGGCGGCAGCGCAATTAGGTGCCAAAGTCACCATGATCGGTGCGGTCGGAACCGATCAAATGGCTGGCGAGGCGCTGACACATTTGCGTCAATCAGGAGCAGATATGTCCGCGATTGCCACTGTGGACGGTCCCACTGGTCTTGCCATCATCACTGTGTCTGACGATGGGGAAAACACCATCATCGTTATCCCTGGCGCTAACGCTTCTGTCACCGCGGAATTTGTTGATAAACACTCCCAACTCATTGAGAACGCCGGCATTGTGTTGCTTCAGGGTGAGATCCCTGCCGATGGTTTCGAGCGTGCCGTTGATCTTTCACAAGGACGTGTGGTGATCAATCTGGCTCCAGTTGTGCCCGTGGGACATGATCAGCTGCGTCGTGCCGATCCATTGCTGGTCAACGAACACGAAGGCGCTCTGGTGCTGGACATGCTTGGAACTCCAGCGACCACGTCTGATCCCCAAAGTTTGGTCACTGAATTGCTGGAGCAGGGTTTTACTTCCGTGGTGATGACACTTGGTGCCGAAGGTGCTCTGGTTGGCACGCCGGGCCAACTCACGGCAATTCCTACCCCAAAGATCCAGGCAGTCGACACAACCGGAAGTGGAGACGCGTTTGCGGGGGCACTCGTCGCAAAGCTCTCTGAAGGCGCTGGCCTTATTGAGGCGGCAACTTTTGCTGCGCGCGTTGGCGCTTATGCCGCCACGAGGCCGGGCGCTCAAGCCTCCTACCCCACCCTGACCACTGACCTCCCCTCAACCACTCACTGAAAAGAGAACACTGATGTCACTTCCTGTTCAGCCGAGTAAAACCTCGGCCGCCACAGTCATACCATTGATGATCGCCCTGCTGGTCGCGGTATTCGCCTTCCAGCTCAACGCCTCCATGCTGGCGCCGGCACTGGCCACCATGGAAACTGAACTTAATGCAACAGCTGCCCAAATCGGCATGACGCAGACTGCTTTCTTCACCGCGGCGGCGCTGTTTTCCCTGTTCCTGCCACGTTGGGGCGATCTGATTGGTCGCCGCAAAGTGCTGGTCGGCATGATGATTGTCACCGGTATTGGATGTGTTGTCGCTGCCTTTGCTCCGAATGTGACCATCCTCTTCCTGGGCCGCCTGATTCAAGGTGTTGCTGGCCCAACCGTGCCACTGTGTCTGATCATTCTGCGCCAGCAGGTAACCAATGAAAAGCAATATGCGCTACTTCTCGGAATTGTTACCTCTGTCAACGGTGGTATCGGCGGCGTGGACGCGCTTGCTGGTGGCTGGTTGGCTGAAACACTTGGTTTCCGTTCCATCTTCTGGGTCATGGCTGCTTTCTGCGCTGTCGCTGCCCTCGCACTGCCTTTCAGCGTGAAGGAATCCACCGCTGAAGAAACCCCGAAGATGGACTGGCTTGGTGTGCTGCCACTGGCGGTGTCCATTGGATCTTTGCTCATGGCTTTCAACGAGGCCGGCAAACTCGGTGCCGCGAACTGGATTCTGGTGGTTGTGCTGTTCATCATCGGTATCGCCGGAGTCATCTTCTTCTACAACATTGAAAAGCGCGTTAAGCACCCGCTGGTCAGTGTTGAATACCTCGGTCAACGACGCACCTGGGCATTGCTGCTGAGCACCCTTCTCACAATGACCGGTGTATTCGCCGTAATGAATGGTCTGCTGCCCAACCTTGCGCAGGATGCTGCCAACGGTGCCGGCATGTCAGCGAGCGTGGTGTCCTGGTGGACACTTACCCCATATGCGCTGGCTGGCTTGGTATTCGGTCCAATCGCCGGAATTCTCGCCGGAAAATTTGGATACAAGATCGTCCTGCAAATTGGTATCGCTGCCACCATCATCGGCGTTGCCGGAGCCACCTTCTTAGTCGGAAGCACCTCGCATCTCGCGTACCTCGGCATCTCCATCTTCGTGGGTATTACCTATGCAGGTATTGCCAACATCATGCTCAACGGCCTGGGCATCGTGCTCTCCCCTGCTAACAACCAAGGCTATCTGCCTGGCATGAACGCAGGTGCCTTCAACCTAGGTGCAGGTATTTCCTTCGCCATCCTCTTCGCAGTTTCCACGGCATTCAGTGACAACGGCGGAGGATACGCCGCAGGCATGTGGGCTGGCGTGATCATCTTGGTCCTAGCCTTCCTCTGCTCCCTGCTGATCCCACGCCCAGAATCAATCACCGATACAGTGGCAGCCAAAGTCCAGGCTGAAGAAGCCGCTCAAGCCGCCAGCTAAATCCACAAACTGAACTAAGGAGTTTTACCCTATGACCACCAAGATCATCCTCGACTGCGATCCAGGACACGACGACGCTGTAGCCATGCTGCTCGCAGCCGGCAGCCCAGAAATTGAACTGCTTGGAATCACCACGGTCGGCGGCAACCAGACCTTGGACAAGGTCACCCACAATACGCAGGTCGTAGCCACCATCGCTGATATCAATGCGCCCATCTACCGCGGTGTCACCCGACCATTGGTGCGCCCCGTTGAGGTAGCCGAAGATATCCACGGCGATACCGGCATGGAAATCCACAAGTACGAACTGCCTGAACCAACCAAGCAGGTAGAAGACACCCACGCGGTGGATTTCATCATCGATACCATCATGAATAACGAGCCCGGCAGCGTAGCGCTGGTTCCCACCGGACCACTGACCAACATCGCGCTGGCAGTCCGGAAAGAACCACGCATCGCCGAGCGAGTCAAGGAAGTTGTCCTCATGGGCGGGGGCTACCACGTAGGAAACTGGACCGCCGTAGCTGAATTCAACATCAAGATCGACCCCGAAGCAGCCCACATCGTATTCAACGAAAAGTGGCCACTGACTATGGTCGGCCTCGACCTTACCCACCAGGCGCTCGCAACACCTGAGATCGAAGCCAAGTTCAACGAGCTGGGCACCGACGTCGCCGACTTCGTCGTCGCGCTTTTCGACGCTTTCCGCAAGAATTACCAGGACGCACAGGGTTTTGATAACCCACCAGTACACGACCCTTGTGCTGTTGCATACCTTGTTGACCCAACCGTATTCACCACCCGCAAAGCACCACTCGATGTGGAGCTGTACGGCGCACTCACCACAGGCATGACCGTTGCTGATTTCCGCGCACCGGCTCCAGCAGATTGCACCACCCAAGTAGCTGTTGACCTGGACTTTGATAAATTCTGGAACATGGTGATCGATGCAGTAAAGCGCATCGGATAGACCTGTTCACAAGGTTGTTAGAGGGCGTATCCGCACCTGATTGGTGAGGGTACGCCCTCCTTTTGTGGATATCGCTGCTAGTGGACGTCGAAAAGCAAAAATCTTTTGCGCTCGCACCCGGGCCAAGTCGGATATGGTCGAGGTCATTCCTGCTAGCTGGCACAAATTGAAATGAGGCAATCGATGCGTACTCTCCTGAGCAAGGCTTCCGCTCTGCACGTTGTCACGGTGATTGGCGCGCTGGCGCTCATTGTCATCATTTTGTGGATCGATATCTCCACAGGATTCTGGCAAGAAATCGTGATTCTGTCCGGACTTGCCGCTGGTTTAGTCACTTTTTGCTCACGACGGTATTTATTGGTCGATTTCACCAGCGCAGCGTTGAAAAACGTTGGGCGCCAGTCACCCACATGGCCTTGACTTCACTTTTGCACCAGCTTGCAGATAAAAAACACAGTGACCTCAGCCGGGAAGACATCGTACCGCGGGCCTTTACTGTCCCGACCTCTACTGACGCCCACGCTATTCATCAAGACTTGGAAAAACTCCGAAACTCCGTACTCAAAGAGCAAAATCACCTAACCACTGTGTTGGGAACTTGGTCAGAATTCCTCACCTCCAACAGCGATAACTCCGACATTTTGCGTTCCTCCGCTGAACTTGGGCTCCAATTGGAGCAGGTCCGCGATAAAGCACTCGAAGTGGAACAGCGTATCAAAGCCTCTGCTCAGGTGGATCTTACGGACCTGGCTCATGAGATTGAGATCTGCAATCAACACCACGCAACCCTCATCAGTGCGATTCAGGTAAGACTGCAATCGCATACTGCTGAGCTTCGGGCTGGGTGATTTCTTAAGACTGACCTAGTTCAGTTCTTCACGGCATTGCTCAATAGTTTTCCCACTGTCTAGGCAATTCTGAAAATCAATCTGTCCTTGTACCCACGGAGAGTTGCCAGGCTTGAGATAGTTCGGAACATTCGGATCCCCAATTCGGGCGATATAACCGTTAGGGTAAACACACTGATTTTCATCGCACACTGCACCACTCGTATCTGAAGGGATTTGAGGTGCATTTGGATCCGGCATTGTGGCGCCACTGGGGTAAGTGCATACAACTCCGTCACATACTGGGGTATTCGCTGCGACTTCACCGGCAAGTACCTCATCATGCACGTCCTGACAGTGCTGAGACCAACCTCCGACCGTTCCATCCGACCAAGAAGTAACGATGGGGCCAAGGCCGACCTGACAGTCAACCGGAGTTATCTCTAGCAGCGTTTCCGTGTCATTTTCCGGTGCTATAACTTCAGTTGTTGTGATGGCCGACGATGTCTCTATTGCACCCCCAAGGCTGATAATGGCCAAGTCATTGGAAGTGCTATCCGAAAGAGAAAAACCAAAGTGAGTGATTTCTATGTCATCTGGAATAGTAAAAGACCACGTCATTTCAATTTCTGTACCCACTTCTAAAAGCACACCACACTCCGGATTACCAGAAATCTGATCAAGATTGTCGATAGGGCTAAATTTCTTTTCTTGGTCACCTTGTTGATCATCTAGTTCGTCCTCGAGGAGCCATGTCTGTAATACGTGACCACATGAAAGATCCCAAGGATCAGAGCTCGAATTCTTCACGGTAGTGTCCACCGAAACAAACTTTTCTCCGGACGCAGCATTCCGCTGTTCTCTCGGCTCAGATCCACGCGCACTGCCTTCTGAGTACAACATGAGCTGATCGGACTGTGTGACGCTGTTTACCGTGAGCACGACCCCTGGGATCTCTACTGCTTCTCCAACATCTAGAGCTCGTTTACTTGGAGGTGCGCTACTTGAAGTAACAACGTCACTTTCAGCAGCTTCATCAGCGGTAGTGGCATTCCCTCCACACCCTGAAAGAACGAAAAGAAAAATAAGACTTAAGAGAGAAACTAACCCACGAGTATGCACCGCGTAATCCTTCAAAATTCACAATCTATACTTCCTCTGATAAGGAGTTTTCCTATATCAGATTTGCTGACTATCTCAGAAGTACCAGATCAGAGCGCGGTTAACCCTACTTTCAAGTATTAATCTTCTGGTATGTAATCCGGTTCCCCTTGTGAGTAAACGGGTCAAGTTACCTTTTCAAGCCACGGATCTCCCAGCTTCAAGATAAAACTATCCTGAGGAATCCCCCAGCCCCTTACTTCCGCGATTGGTTGAAACTGAGGAAATGGGTACTGCCCTCGCTCATCACTCGTTCATCACCAGCACTCAAACGAAAAAGCCCTCGGAACTGATGTAATTGCATTGTTCCGAGGGCTTTCTTGGTAGATCGACTTTGACGATGTTTTAGTGCTAATTCACGCGACTAAGAATCTCAGCAATCAGCTTGCTTGCTTCAGCATGAAGGTCCTCTAGCGTGCCGTTATTGTCCACAACGATGTCAGCGGCTTTAAGTCTGACGTCGTCGGGCACTTGAGAAGCGATTCGACGCCGCACGTCGTCCTCTGTGAGGCCACGTTTTTCCACAAGTCTGCGGACGCGTTCCTCTACGTCAACATCAACTACGACGACAAGGTCCATCTTGCGGTCAAGGCCTTTTTCTACAAGCAAAGGCATGTCATAAACCGCAACTTTGGCGCCTTGATCTTCGGCTTCGTTGAATCGACGAGCTGACTCTTCGGCGATACGAGGGTGGGTAATGGCATTGAGCAGCGCTGTTTGTTCTTCGCTGACAAATGCTTTGGCTGCTAATCCCGCGCGGTCTAGAGTGCCGTCGGGTTTTAAGATGTCTTGGCCAAAAGCTTCAGCTAGCTCTGCTAATGCCGGTTGTCCGGGTTCGACGATATCGCGGGCAACTTGGTCCGCGTCGACGATGAGAAATCCTTCAGATGACAAAAGATCGGCAACGGTAGATTTACCGCTGCCGATCCCTCCTGTTAGTCCAATGCGCAACATGGATCCCAGGTTACTCGTTCTTGCCGTTGACCTTGATCACAGTCGTGGAAGAATTTGCCTGATCTGCAGGAATACCTTCAATTTCACCGAATTTCGCGGCGTTAGACACCACAACTGGGGTGATCAAAGGTAGATCCTTGGATCGAATGAAGTCAGCGTCAAAAGTGATCAGTGGATCCCCCGCCTTGACTTGCTGCCTGCGCTCAACGTGAACGGTGAAGCCTTCGCCGCCCAATTGCACGGTGTCCAATCCAACGTGGACAAGGATTTCAACTCCGCTATCTAAGCGCAATGCCACTGCGTGTCCAGATTTCTGGACAAGGATGACAGTAGCGTCTGCTGGAGCAACAACGGTGTTTCCAGTTGGTTGGATTGCAATGCCTGGTCCAAGCTTGCCTGCTGCAAAGATTGGGTCAGGTACTTCAGAAAGTGGAATTGCCTTGCCTTCGAGTGGGGAAACAATGTCCACTACTTCCCCAGCGGCCAGCTTCGGCTTAGCTGCCACGGCGGTTGCAGCGCCAGCAGCGGCTCCTGCACCTGCACCGGCTCCCGCACCTGCAGCAGCTACTGGAGCTGCAGGAGTTGCATTAGCTTCTGCCTTCAGATCTTCTTCTGCCTGCTTGTCAGCAGCAACCTTTGCACGTGCCTCATCGCGCTCTTCGTTGGAACGGTAGTCCAGTGCGAGAACAAGGAACATGGAAACGAAGAATGCAACTGCGATACCAATGGTGTAGCCCAACCATGGGTCCATTGCTGGGATGGTAAGCAAGGAGGTGAACACGAAAGCGTACGCCTTGATGTCGAAGATGCCCATCACGATACCGCCTGCCAAACAACCCGGCAGGAGGCGGAAGTAGGTCTTCTTGAATCGGAGCAGAACACCGTAGAGGGAAGGCTCGGAAATGCCGCCGAGCAAACCAGCCAACATGCCACCCAGGGAAACCTGACGCATGGCCTTGTTTCGTTCCTTAATGGAGAGCAAGAACACGCCGGTGACCAGGCCGAAGCAGGCGAAGTTCCAGGCACCCATTGGTCCCTGAATGAAGTCGTAACCCAGGGTGTTGATGTTCTGGATCATGATGGCGTTTAGTGGCCAGTGCAATCCAAGTGGAACCAAGAATGGGTAGAGCAATGGGATAACGATGGAAAGAATAAATGGGCTGAAGTTGTTAATCGCTTCAAGCAGGTTGGAAATTCCGTTACCAACACCGATGCCGAAAGGTCCAAGCAGGAATGCGGTCGCTGGGATCATAATCAGCAGGGAGAAGAATGGGACGAACACCATTTGGACTGCTTCAGGGATGATCTTCTTCAGTCCCTTTTCCACCCAGTACAGACCAATTGCTGCAATCAGCGGTGGGAATACCTGTCCGGAGTAGTCATTCAGAACCATTGGCAGGCCAAAGACTGTGACGGTATCGCCGGCAGAACCCAGTGCCAAGAATTCTGGAGTAAGAAGTGCGGCTGGAATAGCTGCACCAATCCACTCGTTTGCGCCGAGCTTTCGAGCTGCGGTGGCACCAACCATAATTGGCAGGAAGTAGAAGACCGAGCGCCACATGGAGTGCAGGAATACATAAGTATCAGGCTGCTCATCCATTGGAGCGCGGAAGTCTTGCAAACCGAAAGTATCCGCAAGAACCAACAAGGTAATAATCAGTGAGGCACCAAGCAGGGCCCACAGGATTGGTCGGAAAGTATCAGACAAGAACTCGAAGGCGTAGTCAATCCACGAGTACTTGCCACGGACTCCGCCGTATTCCTTCTTGGATGAACTCTCTGTAGCTTCACCGTCGGCGAAGTGCTTCATTCCATCAAGTTTGAGGATTTCTTGGTAATAGTTTGCAACAGATCCACCCATCACCACCTGCATACCGGTGGATCCTTGGGGTACTACGCCAAGAACTGATGGGTCGGAGTCAATTTCTTGTTGATCAACAATGGATTGATCCTTCACTTGGAAGCGAAGGCGAGTCGCACAGTGAGTCATCGAAGTAATATTGTCTGGTCCACCAAGGTTTTCCAGAATATGTTGCGATGTCGTCGTCAGTTTGGACGCCATGTCAAACCTTTCTAAACGTAGGGTCTGTCTCCCGCGGGCAAGAGACTTTCTTGTCCACTTAAGAGGATCGCCGTTACGAATTGGGCCGAAAAAGAATCGGATTCGATTCCTCAGCGCCTACCACTTAATGTGTTGTGACATTCTCAGGTTGTGAAAACGATTGCACAATTTGGCAAAAATTTTTACCTAGTTTCCCAGGCTCCCCCGCAATAGATTTGTGGTGGATCACACTTTTTTCCAATTAAGCGGTAAGTCACCCATCATGATAAGCCGGAAACCCACCCAAAACAAGCTGAATACAGACAAACCAAAAAGGTAATACTTTTGAATATGTCCGACCTGCATTTTTTGAAAATGAAAACGGACACACTGTCAGATTATGCCCGCACCACCCCTCCACCGCATCACGTCCCCGAATGATTCCAGGTATCCCCATCCCCCAGTTTCACGCTTAGACGGCGTTGTAGGCCCATGTATTTTCGCCGAAGCGCCCGCCAAAAGCTTAACCACACCGTACGAAAACCAAGCCTCACAACAAAACACCCCGCACTTCCCAAACCGTGAAGGTTAAAAAGTGCGGGGTGTTTATGCGGAGCAAACTCTTTGGGAGGGTTCACTGTCAACGTCAGTGAGCCCTCTTAAGAGGTGCAGGAACTATTAGTTACCTGCGAGCTTCTCGCGAAGAGCAGCGAGCTGCTCATCGGAAGCGAGGGAGCCAGCGGACTCTTCAACTGCTTCTGCTGCAGGTGCATCTTCTGCAGAATCAGTGGAGTAGTTGCCGGCCGGAGCCTCGGCAGCTGCCTCTTCAGCCTGCTGACGACGACGCTCGATCTGAGCGGTGTGAGCGGTGAAGCGACGCTCGGACTCGGCGTAGCGAGCTTCCCAAGCCTGACGCTGCTCATCGAAGCCTTCGAGCCATTCGTTGGTCTCGGCGTCGAAGCCCTCAGGGAAGATGTAGTTACCCTGCTCGTCGTAGGAGTCAGCCATTCCGTACTTGGATGGGTCGAACTCTTCGGTGTAGTCCTCGTCAGCCTGCTTGAGGGACAGGGAGATACGACGACGCTCGAGATCGATGTCGATGACCTTGACCATGACCTCTTCGCCAACTGCGACAACCTGGTCCGGAACCTCGACGTGGCGCTGAGCCAGCTCGGAGATGTGGACGAGGCCTTCGATGCCCTCTTCGACGCGAACGAACGCACCGAATGGAACCAGCTTGGTGACCTTGCCTGGAACGATCTGGCCCACAGCGTGAGTGCGAGCGAAGACGCGCCATGGGTCTTCCTGGGTAGCCTTCAGGGACAGGGAGACGCGCTCGCGGTCGAGATCGACCTCGAGAACCTCAACGGTGACTTCGTCGCCGACGGTGACAACCTCAGATGGGTGGTCGATGTGCTTCCAGGACAGCTCGGAAACGTGAACCAGTCCGTCGACACCGCCGAGATCGACGAATGCGCCGAAGTTGACGATGGAAGAGACGACGCCCTTGCGGACCTGGCCCTTCTGGAGCTGGTGCAGGAACTCGGAGCGGACCTCAGACTGGGTCTGCTCGAGGAATGCGCGACGGGACAGAACGACGTTGTTGCGGTTCTTGTCCAGCTCGATGATCTTAGCTTCGAGCTCCTGGCCGATGTACGGATCCAGGTCGCGGACGCGACGCATCTCAACGAGGGATGCAGGCAGGAAGCCACGGAGACCGATGTCGATGATGAGGCCACCCTTGACGACCTCGATGACGGTACCGGTAACTGGCTCGTCCTTTTCCTTGAGCTCCTCGATGGCGCCCCAAGCACGCTCGTACTGAGCACGCTTCTTGGAAAGGATCAGACGACCTTCTTTGTCTTCCTTGGTGAGGACAAGTGCGTCAATTTGGTCGCCGACTTCGACGACCTCGTCTGGATCGACATCGTGCTTGATGGACAGCTCGCGGGATGGGATGACACCCTCGGTCTTGTATCCGATGTCGAGAAGTACCTCGTCACGATCGACCTTTACCACGGTGCCTTCAACGATATCGCCATCGTTGAAGTACTTGATGGTTGCGTCGATTGCTGCAAGGAAGTCCTCAGCAGAGCCAATGTCGTTGATGGCTACCTGAGGTGCATTGTTGGTGGGCATATGTAAATTGCTCCGAAATGGATAGGAAATTAGATAATGGACAGGATGCAGTATCTTTCAAATGCCCTGTATAGACGGGGTTTTGATCTCACGTTCAGGCTCAATGTGCTTTCCTACATGAACACACCGATACATGACGCAACGACACGCCTAATAAACAGTACGCCGTTTGCGCAGCTAGAGCAAATAGAATGGCAAAAATGGGCACATACGATACTGATGGGACCAATGGGAAAACCTCAAGCCACCAATTGAGCCAGTTCTCTCAAGCAAACCGATACTGGTGGGATGTGGACGCGGCCGACTATCACGAACGCCACCCTTCTTATTTAGGCACGGATTCCGCTCACGGCGAGTTCTACTGGTGCCCCGAGATGCTGCATGAAAAAGATGTACGTCTTCTTGGCACTCCCGCAGCACTCTCCGGCAAGAAAATTTTAGAGATCGGTTGCGGCTCGGCACCGTGTGCTCGGTGGCTGGCCAATGATGTTCCGAATGCCTTTGTCACCGCTTTCGACATTTCTTCACAAATGCTCAAATACGCAGGTCACGACCATAACGTACACCTCGTACAGGCCGATGCAATGTCACTCCCCTACGCCGACAGTTCCTTTGACGTGGTCTTTTCCGTTTTCGGCGCCATCCCCTTTGTGGAGGATTCCGCCGCACTCATGAAGGAAATCGCGCGCGTCCTCAAACCCGGCGGACGCCTCATTTTCTCCATCACCCACCCGATGCGCTGGATTTTCCTCGACGATCCCGGCCCCGCAGGCCTCACCGCGATCACCAGCTACTTCGACCAGCGCGGCTACGTCGAAGAAGACGAGGAAACCGGTGCTTTAAGCTATGCGGAACAGCACCGCACCATGGGCGCGCGGATCAATGAGCTTATCGACGCCTCCCTCCACTTAGATCACCTCATCGAACCAGAATGGCCAGATGAGTTGGAAGAAAACTGGGGCCAATGGTCACCACTTCGAGGAAAGCTCTTCCCCGGGACAGCAATCTTCCTCGCCACGTACCGCCCCTAAAAAACCAACGGCGCTCATTTTTAAGCTGCTGTTGGTCTCGAATGCACGTTTTTGGTGCTCAAAACTGTCGAATCAGACCAAGCGCTCCCCTAATTTCCGAGCTTTTGGTCTCTGGATGGACCGACCAAACCAGGTGACCAATGAAGTCGAAATTGAGAGGTCGCTGGCCATATGGTCTGGTTTCGACGACTAGTAACCATCCCATATGGCCGACAGCTCCCCTTTACCCCTCTCATTGGCCACATGTTCTGGTCAGGTCTAAATCCCGCCGGAATAGGCATAAAATACATAGGCCTACATTCGCCTCTAAGGGCCTTTAGGCTTCTGGGATTTCTCGGTAGTAGTTTTCCATGGTGATGTTCTCTGGTTCTGGGCCACCGCGCAGATCGGTGTTGAGGGCATCGATTTGCTGTAGTTGCTCATCGGAGAGTTCGAAATCAAAGATCTCAAAGTTTTCCACAATGCGTGATGGGGTCACAGACTTTGGAATTGCGTGACGTCTACGCTGTAGGTGCCAGCGCAGCATTACTTGAGCTGGTGTTTTGCCAACTTCTGCGGCGATTCCAGCGATGACCTCATTTTCTAGAGTGCTTGGAAGCTGTCCGTCGCGGTAGAAGGTGATGCCACCGATTGGTGACCACGCCTGAGTCAAAATGCCAAGCTGCTCATTGCGGGCAAGCACGTCACGCTGCTGGAAGTAGGGGTGGCATTCGATTTGGTTCAGAGCTGGGACAATGGAGGTTTCCAAAAGGAGTTTGTCCAGGTGCTCTGGCATGAAATTACTGACTCCGATTGCCCGCACCGCGCCGTCGAAAAGCAGCTTCTCTAGCGCCTTGTAGGCGGCGATGGTGCGATCAAAGCTGCTTGGCACTGCCTGGTGCAAGATCAAAATGTCCAGTGTATCGACACCAAGCTTGCCTGTGGCCTTGTCGAATGCGTGGAGAGTTTCCTCGAAGCCGTAGTCGGTCACCCAGATTTTGGTTTCGATGGTGATCTCGTCGCGGCCAATGCCGGATGCTGCGATTGCTTCACCGACTTCACGTTCATTGCCGTATGCGGCGGCGGTGTCGATGTGGCGATAGCCGGCTTCAAGAGCAGCGTTAACGGAGTTTCGGGTTTCATCGGGTGGGGTTTGGAATACACCAAATCCAATGTCGGGAATGGCGAGTCCGTTGTTCAGTGTGAAAGTCATAATTAAATAGTGTCACCAAGTTCTGTGCTGAGGGAGGGGCTGTCATTACCTGTCCAATTGGCCAGAAGTTGAAGGTTCATTGCAGATGTCGAACCTTCCGCAGCGGAGTACACCACGAGGGCAATATCGGGATCTGCTGGAAGATCAAGCGTTTCAAAATCCAGCTCCATCTCCCCCACCAACGGGTGCACGATCTTCTTGGAACCTGTTCGATGCATGCGGACATTATGGTCGGCCCACATTTGCGCGAAGACTTCTGACTTGGTCACCAGCTCACCGATCAAATTGCTAAACAACGTGTCGTTGGGCCGCTGTGCTGCAACGGTGCGCAAGCTGGCTACCAAATCTGCCGAAGTTCTCTCCCACTCAGGGAAAAATTCGCGCGCTGCTGGATCGAGGAATGTAAAGCGTGCAACATTGATTGACCCCGGTTCCCCACTAATTCCATCGGAGACCGTGCTTTCATACAACGGTGCATATAGCGCACGACCAAAAGTGTTGGCTGCCAGAAGGTCACGGCTTTCAGAACGAATATATGCTGGAATATCGTGCATCGAATTGAGAATTCGCAGCACCTCAGGGCGCAGCACAGACTTCGGTGCAGGGGTACGCTTACGCCGTGACGCCGGTGAATTACTGAGCTTGGCCAGATCAAACAGATGCTGCGTCTCCGCATCATCCAGCTGTAAGGCAGTAGCTAACGCGCTTAACACCTGTTCTGACACACCACTCAAGTTGCCTCGTTCAAGACGTGTGTAATAGTCCACGCTCACGCCAGCCAACATGGCCACTTCTTCACGTCGAAGCCCCGGAACTCGCCTTTTGCCTTGGTAAATAGGCAATCCGGCGTCTTTTGGAGTGAGACGATTGCGGCGCGCAGTGAGGAATTCTCGAGTATCTGCGTGTACATCCATATCTTCAACATAGGCGTTGGGGCTGACTTTTAAACAGGTACCAGTAGTACCGGCATAAGCGATCACTGTTGCGTTTTCTTGCTGCCATCAAAAATTAGTCACATGATTTTAAGCATCGTCCTTTTGGGCTACTTCATGATTCTGCTTGACACCTCCATCGTCATTACGGGTCTACCTGCCATCGGCAGTGAACTTGGCATCGATCCCGTGCACCTGTCATGGGTGCAGAGTTCCTACACATTAGTCTTCGGCGCACTTCTTCTGCTGGGAGCTCGTGCCGGTGATATCTTCGGCCGAAAGAAAGTGCTCTACATTGGTCTCGCGTTGTTTGCGGCTTCATCGTTGGCAATTGCGCTTTCTCCAAATGCTGCGGTCCTCATTGGAGCACGCGTAGTTCAAGGCGCGGGAGCTGCGATTATCGCTCCAGCGACACTTGCGTTGATTACTGAGTTCTTCCCCGAAGGCCCAGCTCGCCTTCGTGCTACCTCTGCTTATGGTGCTGTTGCCGGCATCGGTGTGGCAGCAGGCCTAGTGATCGGCGGCGTATTTGCTGATCTTTTGTCGTGGCGCATCGGCTTCTTTATCAACGTCCCCATCGCCGCAGTGTTGGCCTACATAGTGCACAAAGCCATTCCCGCAACCTTCAGCAGGCCTGGATCACTCGACATCTTCGGAGCAATTACCTCCACGGCAGGTATCGCCGCGGTGCTCTACGCAATTGTCCGCAGCGCCGATTACAGCTGGACAGATCCGTTTGTGTTGATTTCCCTCGTGCTGGGCATCGCAGTGTTCATCTGGTTCCTGCGCCATGAATCCTCAGCCAAAGAACCACTTCTGCCCCTGGGGCTCTTTAAAAACCGCAGGCGAAACACCATCTTGGCCAGCCGCTTTCTTCTGGTTGGCTCCGTGATGTCATTCTTCTTCTTTGCCACCCAGCTGTTCCAGGACACCATGGGAATGAATGCTCTCCAGGCAGGCCTTGCGTTCATGCCGCTATCTCTGCTGCAGTTTGCCAGCGCCGCGATGGTGCCACGGCTTTCCCGAGCAGGCGTATCTGATTCCATGCTCACCGTCATCGGTTTCGCCATCATGGTCATCGGCATGGCAGGCCTCGCATTTGTACCAAACACGATGATCGCGCTGATCCTACCAATAGTTTTGGTGGGATTTGGCCAAGGCTTCGCTTTCGGACCAATGACAGCTCTGGCAGTTCAAGGTGCACCGAAGGACCAATCCGGCGCCGTTTCTGGCCTGGTGAATTCCCTTCACCAAATCGGCGGCACCTTCGGTTTGGGTGTGTTCTCCTCCTTGGCTGTCGCTGTCATCGGACATGATGCAACATCAGAGATGATCAGCGACCGCGCACACTTCGGATTCTTGCTCTCCACCGTGACGCTGACGCTGGCCACCATCTTTGCGGTCACACTGCTGAAGCGCCACGAAACCCGAAAGAGTAGCGAGCGCCCAACCCAGCTCGTCGACGAAAAGGCAGTTACCTCTTAGTGCGCTGCAGCATCCCAGTTAACGCCATCACCAGCTGAAACTTCCAAAGGAACGGACAGCTTGATGGCGTTATCCATTTCGCGTTCCAGAATCTCACGGACTTGTTCCAACTCACCGGCCGCTACTTCCACGACCAATTCATCATGCACCTGAAGCAGCACGCGAGATTTCACGGCAGCTTCCTTGAGTGAACGGTCCACCCGGATCATGGCCACCTTGATGATGTCTGCGGCAGTTCCCTGAATCGGGGCGTTCAGTGCGGCACGTTCAGCGTTTTCACGAGCGACACGGTTATCCGAGGTCAGTTCCGGCAGGTAGCGACGACGCCCAAACAGCGTTTCCGTGTAGCCAGCTTTTCGAGCCTCCTCCACGATCTCCCGGAGGTAGCGCTGTACTCCGCCGAAGCGCTCGAAGTAGGACTCCATGATCTGCTTCGCTTCGCCAGCAGGAA
This sequence comes from Corynebacterium glutamicum ATCC 13032, assembly GCF_000011325.1. Taxonomy (NCBI): domain Bacteria; kingdom Bacillati; phylum Actinomycetota; class Actinomycetes; order Mycobacteriales; family Corynebacteriaceae; genus Corynebacterium; species Corynebacterium glutamicum. The sequence goes on along the minus strand of NC_003450.3, from coordinate 1,416,007 downwards.
TGCTCAGCTGCTGAGACAAACCAAACGCGGACAAGCCGTACACCAGACCGTAAGACATGGCCTTGACCTGGCGACGCAGCTCAGGGGTCACGCCATCGATGGGCACATTAAACACCTTGGAACCCACGTAATTGTGCAGGTCTTCGCCTTCGCGGTACGCCTCAATCAAGCCTGGGTCCTGGGAAAGGTGAGCCATCACGCGCATTTCAATCTGCGAATAGTCGGCAGTCAGCAAGGTTTCATACCCCTCGCCTACGACGAATCCCGAACGAATCTTTCGGCCAGCCTCAGTGCGCACAGGAATGTTTTGCAGGTTGGGATCAGTGGATGACAAACGTCCCGTAGACGCCACCGTCTGGTTGAAGGTGGTGTGAATACGGCCATCAGGAGCCACCTCACGGATGAGACCTTCCAGAGTGGTCTTCATCTTTTGGTACTGACGGTGTGCCAACAGGTGATCTAGGAATGGGTGCGGATTCTTGATCGCTAGGGCTTCAATTTCCGCGGCAGCCGTAGAGTAGCCGGTCTTGGTTTTCTTGGTTTTCGGCATTCCGAACGTCTCAAAAAGCACCACTTGCAGCTGCTTCGGGCTCGAGAGATTCAGGGTTGGATCCTCAGCGAGCTCGCGAGCTGCTTCCTCTTCCTGAGCAACCTGACCAATGAAAGTCTTCAACTGCTCTTCCAAAGTGGCAACATCAACAGCGATACCGATGGCCTCCATGCGCGCCAGAATTCCCGACAGCGGAATTTCCAGGTCATGGTAAAGCTCAAAAGCTTGAATCTCCTGAAGCTGTTTGGTCAATTCTTCAGACAGCTCAAGGATTGCAATGACATCATCAACAAGCGATTGGTCATCAGCTGCGTCGAGCAGCGTGAGCTGGCCGCCATTGTCGTTTGTAGACAACTGTCGTTGAAGATGCCGCTGGTAGACGTCGGCAAGCTCATAGGTGCGTTGGCCCGGACGCAGCAAGTATGCCGCGATCGCCGTGTCATGCACCACGCCGTGCAGCTCAAAACCGCGCCCAGCGAGCATATGATAGGCGGCCTTAGCGCCGTGCAGCATCTTTGGATCTTCCGACGCCAACCACGTGGCCAGCGCCTTTTCATCCTCCGCTGAAATATCAGCCACATCAACCAACACCGCATGGCGCTTGGTATCCGCAATCGCTAGCGCATACGTGTCGCCAGCAGCAGGTTTAGCCACTCCAGCCAGCGCTAAAGCAAGCGCCTGGCCAGCCCTAGCAGGCAGCCATTGCGCCAAAGATTGCGTATCGACGACAACCTGTTCCGCTTCCACTTCCTCCACGGGGGCAGCGGAACCCTCGGCCTTCACCACCGCCAGCACCCGCTCACGCAAATTGGTACCAAACTCCAGATCGTCAAACTTCGCCGCAACCTCCGCAACCTGCACAGGCTTCATCTCAAAATCGTCCGGACCAAGCGGCAGCTCCAGATCCTTCACCATCTCCGTGAGCTTGCGGTTCATCCGGACCTGCTCAATGCGCTCACGCAGGCTGGCGCCAACCTTGCCCTTGATCTCATCAGCGTGATCAAGCAAATTATCCAAAGTTTCATACTGGGCAATCCACTTGGTAGCAGTCTTCTCGCCCACGCCAGGAATATTAGGCAAGTTATCGGAAGGATCACCACGCAGCGCTGCAAACTCCGGATACTGCCTCGGTGTCAGTCCATACTTCTCCTCCACTGCTTCCGGCGTGAAACGGTGCAGCACAGACACGCCCTTCATCGGATACAACACCGTGGTGGTGTCATTGACCAACTGGAAGGAATCACGGTCACCCGTAACAATCAGCGTCTTAAAGCCTAAAGGTTTCGCCGCCACAGACAACGTGGCGATCACATCATCAGCCTCAAAATCGATTTTCTCAATAGTCGTAATTCCCAAAGTGGACAACACCTCCTTGAGGATTTCCACCTGGCCCTTAAACTCAGGTGGCGTTGCTTCACGCTGCGCCTTATACGCCGGGAACATATCGGTACGGAACGTCTTACGCCCCACATCGAAAGCCACCGCCACATGAGTAGGCTGCTCATCCTTCAACAACGTGGACAGCATCGAGAGAAAGCCATAGACAGCATTGGTGGCCTGCCCGCCCGACGTGGAGAAATTCTCAGCCGGCAAAGCAAAGAATGCGCGGAAAGCCATCGAGTGGCCGTCGATAAGCATTAAGGTCTGGTCAGTCTTCTCAGTCACGCCTCCCGAGTGTAGGCGAGTGGAAAAATTAGCGACACATTCACCCAAACCAGACCCCTAATTTCCATTCCTAATCATTGATGGTCTAATATTGCTTTCAGTCATTCAGACTGGCTCGGAAACAACCGGGTTAGTTCTGCAATTGATTGATGCCCTTGTAGCCCAATTGGCAGAGGCAACGGATTCAAAACCCGTCCAGTGTGAGTTCGAGTCTCACCAGGGGCACCACTACCAGCGGAAACGCTGACAATATAAGATCAAATAGGGCTTAGGTGTCCAAAAAGTGTCTAAATATTAATCGCATGATAATCAGCGATAATGGGCATTAAGCGCAATAATACCCCCGTAACATCTTCATGTTACGGGGGTATTATTATGATTTGCATCACATTTTAGAACGCCACCGCTACCCCGGTTTCGTAGCTCCATCACCGGACATGAGCCATTTTTTTACACCCGCAGCTGTGACTGAAATATGATTCTTGACCCCAATCCGCACCCCTCTTGTGGCTGAAAATTCTGGGGTAAAAAAGGGAATTTATTCACCTTTTTTCCGCCCACATGGGGGCAATTCTGAGAGCCTGAAAAAAACTCGCAATCGAATTTATATTCCACTGCGAGATAACCACCCGGCAGTACAAAAAAGCATAAAAAAATTACTAACTCGTTCACGTGTCTGAGCTATACGGACGGAATCAGTTCCGTACAATATAAGCAGTACACGGGCTTGACACTTAGCTTATTACTGTCATCGAGAATCACCGTATCAGAGGCATATATCTTACCTGGCAGGCGATTGTTCTCTTACTACTTGCGCTAGGTACAGGTGGTGCCTATCTGCTGGCCGGTGGTGATGTCACTCAAACTGCCCGACTGGTGTTGTGGGTGTTGACCGGAATCTTACTGGCTATGGTCTCTACCGCCCTACGAATCCGCTTCGGATCAGGGGTAGCTATCGCTGCAACCGTGCTGTGGACAGTTATCTCAATAACCTTGGGCGGAGATGTGCTAGCCGAGACCATGCTCTGGCTTGTAGCAGTACCATCCTGGCCAGAAACAGCGGATACTACTACCCGCTTCCTTATTGCGATGCTACTGCAGGCAGTTCTTATCACCGGCAGCACTATCTGGGCTATCCGAGAGATCCGGGATTCAGAGCGCCGTGGCTAAGTTCAGCACCTCCGACAACGCAAAGAAGCAGAACATGAACACCATAATTAACACCACTGACCAGTGAGACCGAAAACTGTGTACTCTCCCTGAGAGGCCACATCGCACGTGATCTTCGCTAGCTGGGCTGCATACGCAGAACGCTCGAATCGATCCTCAGAGATCTTCGTAATAGGTAAGTCTTGACCAGGTACTGAATCTCCATCAGTTTTTACCGTGTTGTTTAATGACGCATCTGAAAACGGGGTAAACAGTCCGTCCATTTTTAGCACTGTACCGTGCTAAATCCTGGCACATGCAGCAATAGCTGTGAAACCCTCAACTCACAATGAGCTCACTGTCTATCTTCTCTCCGCCTGCTGGGATAATTACACCAGCACCCTTTCCAACCTTTATCTAAAAGGGCGCACCATAAGTGAACCAGAGCTTAAGCATATCCACTTAATACCTGAATACGTACATACTGCTAGCATAAAAACATTCTTATTTGTTCTCGACCACACTGAAGATCGACATAAAAGAATCACTAGGCTATCTTCCGGTTCACCTGAAGTTAGTAACACACCGGTCACAGAAGTTCCGGCTCGTGTAATCTCCGCTTATCTAGCTCAAAGGAATACTTATGAAGTTCTTCGGGTTTTATCGTCCTATTGCTTTAATTGCTGGCATTACCGTTTCAGCATCTATTCTCACATCCGTAGCTACTGCAGCTGAATCTCCAACTAGCTTTCAAGCGATTACACCTGCATTCTCTTCATCATCGGCTCCAGAAGCAGACGCAGAAGCAAACACCAGTGAAGCTACCGCAGACCTGCTTTACGTGGCAGAAAACCAACTACTTATTAAGCTTTCTAACGCCGTCGTCGAAGATGTTAACGGCGAAATCTTAATGAAAGATAATAAGGGCACTCTTCTGGAGAATTTGACAGCTGAACTTCAAGCCCAACCAGGCTTCTCAATCGAGAAAGTCGATTCCCATACTGCTTTGTTGACCATGAATCCAGATGAGGTGCCAGATTTACAGGACTGGCGATGCGGAGTCGGCGCTTTGTCAGGCGGGGTAGCAGGTGTGGTGGCAACTGGTCTAGCTCTCGCCGCTTTGGGAGTTGCCACAGGTGGCACGGGGTTTGCTGTGCTTGCAGCAGGGGGACTTGCTGGATATGGCACTGGCGCTGTCGCCAACTGCTAAGGAGAAATAATGGGAATTGTAATCATGCTGGCAGTAGCGGTGGTTCTCTTTTTTGGGGTCCAGTTACTAGCGCGGGGCAACAAGCAGACTCTTAATGTGAAAGCGTACACAGCTCTTGCAGTGACAACGATCATTGTGCTCTCGGTTGTGATTTTCTCTGGAGCTTTACAGTCTGATTCCATAGGAATTACCGGCTCTCTCATCGCATTAGTAATACTTACGATCTTGATGCAGCCAGTTTTCGTTCAGCTTCAAAGAAAAATTGAGGCTCAGCGTGAAAAGACGAAAGACGAACTCTCCCCGCCTCAAAACGGTTAAATCCCCTAGCGAGATCCATTCCTTAGCTGCCATGACCTCTGACATTTTCCTCTAGAGGTCATGGCGGTTTTCATCCCATAATGTAGTCGAATTGAGCACGTTGTATGTGTAGTCGCTTTTTCTCTTTTGTCGGAGCTCTGTTGATAGGGCTGATGCCGTTCACCATTCCGGTACATGCGCAAGAGATAACGAAAGAGCAGGATAGTGGTGGAAAATGGCCGAATACTATTTCTGAATACCGCGAATTGCAGCAGAACCCGGAGGCATATCCTCCTTTTAATCTTTCAAATATTAATCTGGAAGCCACTAGCACTCATCCTGTAGTGGACAATAGAATCGCCGCGCTGTGGCAGTTCGATCCTGAGGCCGAAGATACCAAAAAGGTTGTTCGTTCTTGTACTGCTAATCACATCGAGGGAAAATTTTGGATAACCGCACGGCACTGCGTTACCTCCGAGAAAGACTTCCTTGGATACCTGGAGCAATCCGATGGTGAAGTCGCAGGTGTTGAAAATACCTACACAATTTCAGAGCACCATGATTTAGCTTTAATCAAGGTGGGGAGAGGTATTTCTGCTCAAACTTTTGATCTCCCCGAAGAAAAGATCGCTATAGGAAAAGTTCTGACGCTCATTGGGTACGGCGGTAGCAACGATTTTTCTTCAATTGCGAGAGTTGAGTCAGTAGCGCACTTAGATAAATTCAATGTAGGTTTCAGTACCTATTATTTGGATGTACTGGAAACTGTTTCTTTAACTGATTCTAGAAGCTGTAACGGTGATTCCGGAGGAGCAGTCTTTGCAGGGAATACGATTCATGCAGTACATACAGCCGGAGCGATCAATTTTGACTGCTCACCGGGGGAAGGTAAAAAAATGTGGCATTCTGCTATTTCGCCCCACACTGCATGGATACATCAAATTATGAGTTCGGAAAATAGTACTTCTGTAGAAGAAGAACAACGAGCGTTCGAGGGATTTCGATCTCGATACCGAATCGCTGAGGATCAACCTTCGGCAACTTTTTCGAGTTCTTTATCCCCTCTCAGTTCCTAATCCAATTGCCTCAGGAGCAATCCCTGAGGTTTATCATCAAGATTAGAGGGCTCTATCATGGTTGCTAACCATGGGCGATCTCGTTAATCCTTGGGTGCAGCCATACCCCGTCGCATTATGCCAGTGCAACAAGATCCTTGATATTTTGTGGGTGATAGTACACAGTAGCATCGGATAGCCACTTAGCCCTTCCTCTCCGGCGCTCTTCCAGTGGCACCAGTAGGTGCACACTTTGGTCAAAACTGGGAGGATGAGTAAATGAAATACTTTGCACTAAACCGAGACAACCTCATCGGACCTGCAGTAGAAATCCTTGCACCTCTTGGATGGGCGTCATACGGGCTGTGGCATCGGCGCGGCACTGAGCAGATTGTGGAGCTTGCTCGCCGTGGTACTGACAGCGCGGAGATCGATGCCCTTGTTACACAACAGTGGAACAATACCAGTGAATCCTTTCTTCACCATGTAGCCATTCCACTTCGGCGTTATGGCCGAGGTATTGATTACAGCTTTCAGCGACTTCAATTTCAACGAGGAAATCTCATCGACCAGGCAGTGAAGTGTCATGAGAATGGTAATTACGCAGCCGCTATCCTTCTGACTTTTCCCAAATCGATGGGCTTACCCGAGATATAACCGGAGCAACATTCTTCTCTAATTCGTCTAATGACCCATATCTGGACGATTCGACTCTCGCAGGTATAGCTTCGAATCTGCCGATTGTTCGCGACCTGTTCAAAGAGGCCATCAACGCCACCGGGTTTTACGGCAAGCTCTCAAGACACGGCGCGGCTCACGGACGTGACCTCTCTTTCGGTACGCAGACCAATTCGACGAAAACGCTCGTCCTTCTCGGCGCCCTCGTCGAATATCTTGAGGAACGCGCAGCACAAGTAGCCAAGCGACATCGCAGAAAGCATGAGCTCGAAGTCTCGAAACTAACCGGAACTAACGAAGAAGGACGCCTAAGAGACGATAGGCACCTTGACCAACTCTACTTTCTGGCTGCGGACCTCGACAGTTTCATCCATTCCCAAGTGATTTTTCCGACTTCACAACCGGACGCATGGCAGAAAAAGGCTTTCGAATTCATAGAACAACGGAACCTAAGTCGCAGCAATTTTACCCGGGGAGCAGCCGATTCGACTTCCTACTGGTGGTCCTATAGCACTCCCTCAGGGCATCATCTAGCTGCAGGTTCACGACGCTTGGGATCGGGACTACCTATTGACTGGCAGCAGTGGAGATGGGACAGCCCGGAACCCCCTTCAGCTGCACCGTGGGATGATGAACGCTGGATTCCATATGACGGTAATATCTCCACATCAAACTGGACGATTGAACCTTTCCCCTTCGACTGACTAACTCAGCAACGCCAGCTTCCATCTGACGCAACTATGGAATGCTACGAAAAATTCTTGAGCAGAAACCAGACGTGCCCCTGCCTCAGGCATAGCGCTCGGGGGATGGCTACGAGGGCAAGGATACGTAAATGAGCATACCTTCGACGCTGTTCGCGCGCATTTCCTACACTAAAATTGTAAACAAATTTATTCTTCAGCGCCCTGCATGACAAAAGGCACTGTGCGACTTCCTCAGTCGGTCCCCTAGGTCAGTAAAAACTCAATTTGTCCGGCACGCAGGATCTTCACCATTCCGAGCTGTATTGTCTCGCCATTGTCCCGATATAGTTTTACATGAAAAGAAGTTTTGAACCCATAGTCATCCCAATTGTCCCGGAGTAGATTAACCCAGGTTCCCCTCGATCCCATGGGAGGATCGGTGTCCCTATTGGTCACATAGAATCTCATCGAAGGGCTCCCAATCTGTGAATCTTCTGTAGCTCGCGCTGGTGTAAGGGTGTTCCGGGTGTGTAGGTAAAGCCTAACGCTTATAGGCTGCAAGGAGAATTATTAAGGGATAAGCCACTCAACCACCAAACACTCATTATTGAATAACCCAGTAAATCTACACAACCTCACTTAGGTTAGCCACGACCCGAATCTAACCAATTGCAAGCATGGATTAATAAGACGAAACAATGCCAAAACAAAATAAAACAATATCATTCCTATAACAATTAGGGGATTTTATAGGTTAAGGCTCATTTCGCGAAAATATATGCAACAGTAGAAATCAGGCAAGATCGTTCCGCAACTTGCCAACTCCACACACTCACCACACCGATTGGAATGTGACATGAGGAAACTAGCTTCGATTGGTATTGCAATAGCATTATCACTTGCAATCACCCCTACTATTCAGGCGAATGAAATAATCGCGCCTCAAGCCATGGATCGAATTGCAGTAAAGTGCAATGTCCACAAAATTTGGTCGGTTCCAAGCTTGAACAACTATGACGGTTGGGTCGTAGTTGGTCATGCCTATTCTAAGGTTGAGGCTGAAAAAAGGGCCAATACCTTCGTCCCATTTGGTCATACTAAACGCCATTGCCTTCCGGTACCTATTGACCGCTTTCCGTTTGAAGGTCTTAACCGAAGTTAAAGGACTAGGCGAATCAACTCATGCGAAAGACTTATGTTTTTCTAACTCAATTTATTGTAGAAAACGGCAATGAAAGTAACGCTTACAGCAGATATCGCGAACGAGTTCAGAATCTATTGGCTCTGGACGGTGTTGATGTAATTTCAGTTTCTAAAAACCTTCAGCAGGCTGAAAAAGCTTATGGATGGGAGTCACTTTCCGACCAATATCAGATGGAGCATAACGGTAAATATCCAGAAAACCATATACTGTGCGATGTTTACACTGTGGTCATTCTAAATGACATAGAGAAATTTGAAGAAGCTGCTGAACTCTTGATCATGGATGACCGAGACGTAAGCGTTGATGCTTTCCCCAGTCGCGTCGACGCTTTCGAACAGGTGCTGTTTTAGAAGGGAAATAGACAACAAATATAACCCTACAAATATTATATAGACAGCCTCGGAATGAGGCAGTCATTGGGATCAATTGGCACCAGTGCTGACAACGCGTTAGCGGAGTCGTTCAACGCCGCACTCAGGCGGGAAGTCCTCCAAGATTCTAAGACTTTTGCGAACTAGTTGATCTGCCGCCGGGATGTTTTCCGCTAGTGTACCCGCTATAACACGGTGCGCCGAGATTGCTGGTGTAAATATCTTGCGCCTGCGGTGTTTGAGGAGCGTGGTCCTGCTATCCTGAAATCTGCTTCCTGATTAAATCCCCTGTGTCTACTCTCCGGGGGTCGGGCTCGAAGTAGAACTGCGCTCCCCCGCTTCAGCTTTTGAACTTCTCCACATTGGATGACATCAACTAAGCGAGTGCGGACATACTGCAGAAACAAATGGTTTTTTCACTTCCTTCCATGAAATCCAGCTAGGTGGATTCTCTGAGCCCCCTACTAGAAAATCGCGCATAAGTTCCAGTACACCGATCACGAATGGCGTTGCTTGACATCCTCCCCGCCCTCGACGTGCGGGGCTTGCGCGTATACCGAGAGGTCACTTCTGCATCAACAACGCAAAATACTGGATAACCACCAACATCAATGCCTGTATTAATAGTGCTGACATGCTGCAGCCTCTGCTCATAAAGCGCATCAACACGAGATTGCGCACTATCGTGCGGTGAGCTTGGAAATTCTTTTGCTAAGGTGCGATACGCCATAAACTCTAGTGTCCCCTACGTGCTCGTTTCTGGCCTTTTAGTAAGCCTGACTAGCGGTGTTTAAGGCACTATTATGTTGCTTTTAAACAGCATCGAATAAGCACTTTAAGCGTCATTTTTTTCCATAGCGAAATACGTATTTTTGAGTTCTTTAGTCATGCGCCATTAACTAGAAGATCTATTTCACTACACCACAGGCTTCCGGAAGTTGCACATTGGAAAAACCCTTAGATAAATATTGAAATATGAATTTAATAATAGATTCCGAACGAAATCGGTGTTAGCGTCTGTGCTGAAACAATCTAATCGCGTTTCAGGACACCTACATGATCAGGAGCTCTTTTTGTTAAACAGAGTCAGTCGTATTGCAGGCGCTTCTGCAATCACACTATGCATCGGCTTAACCACAATACTAAGCCCTACTTCCACTGCACAAAGCCTCGAACAGATCACCCCTTTACCTGAATCTGCAATCGACCTCAACGCCGAGATTCACGTAAACACAAGCGACATTTCAGCTGAACAGATCCTTGGTGCTCAAGATGAAATCACAACTATGTACGATTCTCATGACCCCTACGAGTACTTCGATACCCTCACCGACATCGAACAGCGTTCAATAATAGCAGCGCTTAAACGGGATCCGAGTTCACTCCAACAACGCCAAGAAACCCGTCTCGCGGCACAGTCCGACCCCTACAAAATTTACATATCAGGCCTCGAAATGCTTTCATGCATCAATCTAGTTGATGTTGTATCATGCGGGATTGCAAACCAAGCAGCAACCAAAGCAAATAATGAGGCTGTCGCACGATACCCAGGCGATTCCCTTCGCAACGGCAAAGGCGATGCATTTCGGCATTGCTCATGGAACGCTCTGATGACGATACGAATCGGGAGCAATGGAGCTGAAAGAATTGCAACAAACCACGAGACAATCGGGGACGGTCCGGCCGATGAAAATGCAATGGACCTATTCAATAATGCACAAGGCCGACAGATCGGAGCCGGATTCATTAATAGTAAGGATGAAACTAGCGCGCTCGCGATATGCGCGCTGTGGACAAATCTCGGTAGACTAAAAACTCTAAAATAAGCAAGGTGCCCTCTGATGCTAAAAAAGCGACTAGCAGTCATCATCCCCTTAACAGCTCTGACCCTCGCTAGTTGCAGCACAGAAAATGCCCTGGAGAGTCATCTAAGCTCAGCAGATCAGTCGTCCCATCAGTCTCTCAATCTTAGAAGTATTTATGGCGATGAATGGGTTGAATTCGCTATAGTCTGCCCATATGCGCCAAAAGATACTGTCGAGGCAGAACTTCAGTTAGAAGACACGCCTGTACCTAGATTTGGATTTGATGAGACGCAAAGCATACTTGTTCTGAAATCCACTAGCAGTAATACCGAGTGGATTAGTTTCAAAAGGACCCACATTGTTGATCTTTGCCCTGTGCTGTCTGACTACGACATATCATTTCGACCCACGGACTCTACGCTCGATTTTGTCTTCAACCTGAAAAACAATGTTTGGGAACCTACCAACTAGCTTTAAGCATTCAACACATCAAGCCCCGCACTGGTTTAAACCAGCGCAGGGCTTTAAACGTGCTGCTTTTGGTTCCCCGGTCGATCCGCTGCCCGGACGCCTTGCGCTGGTGTACCCGTTACAACACGGTACGCCGACATTCCTGGTGTAAATATCTCGCACCAGCAGTGTTTTGAGGAGCGCGGTCCTGCTATCCTGAAATCTGCTACCTAATTAGACCCTTGTGTCCACTATCAGGAAGTTGGTTCCTTACGCCGCGTGAAGAACGGGAAGCACGTCTGTGCACGGACAACGGTGGCGTTTACGGAAGAGCTACAGCCGAGGACGTTTAATGTGAATGCGTCGTCAGATTCTAAGTCATTGGGTGCTGGTCGGAGTGCGGATCAGCAATTCAGGATGAATCCGAGCCGTAGCCATGATCATGGGATGGGCCTGTAAGCCGGGTTAGTCTGTGGCTTTGTAGTGCTCTTTATACAGGCAGTAATGGGTTCTGGCCCTTATTTATGGGTGTTGTAACTCCATAAATAAGGGCCAGAACCCATACCAGCTTCGTCCACTACTATGGCCGTGTCGTGATTCCACGCTATTTTTTACAGTAACCTGAGCAGGGGACAGATCTTCTGTCTGGTGGCAACCCTTTAGATGGGATTATGATATCCGGTTTGATTTTTTGAGGAAATCTGAAGGAAGAATCAAAGAAGCATTCACGAACTCAATACCAATAACTTTGCCATTTTCATCAACGTCTATCTCTATTTCTCCTTCCATTCCTTCTGTAGTTATTGCTGATATCTGCTGTTCTGGAAGGACACCCGACTGCGTTAGGGTTAGATAGGCTGCATCAGCTTCTGGGTCATACTCAAAATTCATAATTAGCCTTTCGTAACAGTAATCACATTTCCGCTCACATTATCGACAATAACTCGAATCCCGTTGCCGTTAAATACTGTAGTATTCCCGTTGCCCTTGCTTCCTCTGCCTGTTTTTATAACGTGCTCAACTAGCTCTTTAGTGATCTTTCGCTTAGCCATCTGGGTTAACGCATGACGCGTGAGATGGCCACCCATGATACCTAAGAATGGGATCCAGAAGGGATCTGCTACGACGGGAAATTGCGTTGAAGAAGTTGGTGCGACATGTTGAACTATCGTGCTTTGACGAATTTCATACCATGTTTTAACCGAGGCCCCTGTCGCATCTATAGCCCAAGGTGCATCAAGGGTGCCTAAGATATCCCCCTTATTATCTCGAACTGTGACTCCGCCATCAGGCAAGGAACTAAGAGTCATATCATTAGAAAATGAAAATTCGAACTCACCATTTGATTCCAGGTTAGGAATATGAATTAGAGATCGGAAAGCTCCCCCTCCTTCATTCGTAACTGCAATGGAAGCACCGCTAGGCGAGGTTGAGTATTCATCTAACCCTAATGATTCAAGTTCCTTATTGGGGAGATCGAGAGAGACTTCTTTCCCGTCAATCGTCAATGCACTTACAACCCCAGAATCAATTGAAACTTGAGAATCTGATTCGACATACATATGCGTAACAACAATGTCACACAGTGACTGAACGATACTCGCTCCATAAGTTGTACCCGTTGCTGCAGCGCGATCCATAGATCTAAACGCATGATGAACTGCGGCAGAGCGGATCGCGCTGTTAACGCTACTTAAACCCGCAATCAAGGGAGCAAAAATATCGCCTTCGCAAAGGAATATTTCATCAGCCTTGTTCATCCCAGTCCATGCCTTTCTTCTGATTCATGTGGGAAAGTACTTTCCTCATACCTGCTTTCTAGAAGCCCTCAAGCTTCAAGCCCTCAAGCTTCAAGCCCTGAGAAAGAACTATTCTCAGGAGCTTTCCGTGTATTAACTCGCGTTGTTCATACCGCACAACAATACCGTGCCCAAAAACGCTAGAGTGTGTGACCAAAAGTTTTGGAGTTCCTGCACTAAACGCTCATGTGCATGCAGTGAGACGTGATCGCCAATGAAATCTGGGCTGTGCTCAGCGCGTTGTTTCCTGCTATATAAACCTCAGATAGCCCACCGGCAGAACAGACCTAAGTTTACTAACGATGTCAGCAGTTCTTGCAGAAAAACCTCCAGAGTCACAACATCGTCGCCACCCTCCACTGGGGGTGAGCACGACGTGATCTCAATACTCCTCGAATGCGCTAGATTGTGCTCGCTGCGTGGCCCTCGCCTGCGAATTGAGCCCTTCGCACCAGGAGGGGTAAACGCGAAATCCACGTTTGCCCGGCTGTCCGTCTGCTGCGGTAATCCCCAATTCTGCAAGATGACCAGCGGAAAACCTAAACACTCCGCGCCGAACATCGTTCCTCACAAAGACAAGAAGACCGGCATTCATCCCGTCGTCACTAAACGGCTGGGTCTGTCCTCCTACGCCTCGCTGCCAAAAGGCAACAAAGGCACCCGGCTTCGACGGCGTGTTCCGTGCAGTCCGGACATGCCACTCATGGCCTTCAACCTGTGCTAATCCTGATTCATAATCACTGTTCTGTGGCTCAGGCGTGACCGAAACAGTTATGCCTAGCTCGGTCGACCACAGCTCCAACGCGCTAAATCCCATGAGCTCAACTTATCAACTTCAGCCGCAGGAAGCCTACCTCTCCTGCCTCTTTTCAAGCTTCACTCTCCACTCTCGTTGGGGAACTCACCTCAGCTCTTGTTTAACCGTCAGCAGTCGGAGGGTATATCCGGCTACTGAACGACAATACTTTTAAACGACGGCGCTTGCGACTATTATCTTTGACCCGGCGCACTAATCAATTGTGAAAACGCGCACCATTAGGTAATCTCTCGATAAATAGTGTTTAGCCAGTAACAGACTCAAAAGCTTCTGCAAACTTGTTAAATCGTCAAAACAGCCGTTGACAAAGCTCTCCCACCACCGCAACTCCGCATCATGACGCCAATAAAACTCCTCAACCGGCATTTGATAGGTATAACGTTCAGCTATAAAAGGCCCCAGCATCATCCAACTCGTCGCTAATGCTGACTCCCACAATTCAAGATCTGTCTTTTCGAAAACCGAGCTAATAGGACTGGGCCAACCAGGACTCAGTGCACAATATCCCACAAGCTCACAACGTCCAGCTAGCTGCGTCCACTCCTGATCAGGATCAACAATCAGCGCACGCCCAACCTTGACACCAATTCCGGTGTGCTGCACAAAGAACTCTAACCATTCCTGTAACTCAGATACAGTGAGCACATCCGGTAGATCAGCTACTAAGGATCTTATATTGGACGAGAAAAGTGACCATTTTTCAGCAACGATCGCTTGAAAAAGACACTGCCGAACAGCTCCGACTATGCGCTGATTAGTAAATACATTACCTGGGAAAGGTAATGAACTACCGTCCCTTTTTGTCACTCTAGAAAATGCATTCCACTTTCCCATGATGTTGATGAGTAGAAAATCTAGACTTAGCGATGGCCCGATAAAGCGAAATCCGGAAGTTTTATGGCCTTTAGTGTAGATGCACAGTTGATGGGGTTCTGTCATATGCGAAGCTTATTATAAAGATTCACATGATCAGGACATTGGGAAATTTCCGGCTCGTGTTCGATTCCACCAGGTGGGGTTGAGTTACACCATGCTGAAATTACCCCCTTGGGTCTGTTCGAATTTGCTCCAGTGAAAGTATGAGGATTGTAAATAATAGTCACCCATTGCGGAGCGTGCATTTCTTTACATCCTGAGTTCTTATTGAATGTATAAGTTCTGCAATCTAGAAAGTACACCGTTTTCTCGAACTTGTAATAGCTGGTTCCTGGCGATGAGCCATAATCAATCACCGCTTTATCTACTACGGCCTCAGCCATAGCGTGGTTGGCGAAGTTGTGTTTGCAATAGTTTTTTAAATATCCCCAGCCTTCATTCCTGTAACGGTCATAATGCCCTTTTCTCACGACAAATCTGAACTCGGTGGGGAAACCCCCTACGGGCTTGTACATGTTAACCCTATGGCTGAAGTGCGACCTGTAAAAGCACAAACCAACGAGCCCCAAGCACTGCAGGTTGCTGACATTCAACCCTTTCACGCTGTTATTGCGGCCTCAAAACAATTGACTCTCATCGACGTTGTCGATGTCTGCCTTGGAACAGTGTTGCGAGCATGGGAAGCACTGAGCCTGCGATGGGTAGACGTGGTGCTTGACGAGGAGCATCCAAGAATCTTTATCCGAGGCACCATTGTCTACAACAAAGAAAAAGGTAACCACAGACAAGATAAAACAAAAACGACCAGCAGTAGGCGTGTCATTCAGTTGCCAGAAATTGCCTCAGACGTCTTACGCAAAAGACATGCACTCTACGCCGAACATCTCGAAATGGTGTTCCCTTCCGCTAGAGGCACATATATTTATGAGTCCAATTTCAACAAATTGTTGCGAAAACACCGAAAGGGTACTGCATATGATTGGGTGACCGTGCACAGCATCAGGAAAACCCTTGCATCAATTGTCTCTGAGAACCTTGATTCCAAGGCCGCATCAGACGTACTCGGCCATGCTGACTCACGACTCACAGAACGGGTCTACATCGCTAAAACTGACAAAGACGTTCCGATTGGTGATGTCGTCAACCAAGCGCTCAAAGAGGCACGAAAAGTCTCCAAAAAGTCTCCAAATAAAGAAGCTAAAGAAGAAGAATAGACGCAATAGTTGCATTTTTAGTTAACATCGAGCTGCAACAACAGCAATAAACACTCAATTACATGACAGAAATGATCTGGTCTCACTCCCGTCCAGTGTGAGTTCGAGTCTCACCAGGGGCACCACTACCAGCGGAAACTCCGACTTGGAGAAGTGATTTCGGCCAAGATGTTCTAGAAATCAAATCCCACTGCGGTTAAAGCAGTGGGATTTCTTCATTTTTGGGGTAACTCGACAAAAATCGCCCAGAAACTTGGGGGTAGTTTCAAGATCGACTAGTGCAATCTCCCCAAACCGGACACACGTGACAAAACTTTGGATTTCGGCCTTCTCTTGTCACCCCTGGCTGGTTTCGACCACTTATAACCAGTCTGGTCTGCCCGAGTTGATGCTTCGATGCCGAAAAATCATGAGGCCACAGAATCCAATCTAACGGCCTGTAAAACCTCTCCCCGACTATTTGCCCGTGCGAAGCATTAGAGCCTTCAAATTGGCCACAAATGCGTCTGAGTTGAGAGACCCAACTTTCTGCACCCTACGCCCAGTTTTCAGCACAGATCACCCTTTGCCAGCTACCGACTTAGTTTCGTAACACGTATAGTGGGAGGCGTTTTGCCAGACGCCAAAGAAAGATAATTGGATTACCTATGAGCGCCACCAACCCTGATGCCCTAGACGTGCAGCACGTCTATCCCATCAAGACGAAAAAGACTCCACTTGCGGTGATTTTCAACATCATTAGCGGTGGTTTGATTGGAATGGCGGAGTTGGTGCCAGGAATTTCCGGCGGAACTGTCGCTTTGGTTCTTGGAATTTATGAGCGCGCACTGCACAACGGTGATCTCCTCATTGATCTGATCAAGGTGTTGATCAAGGACCGCTCGAAGGTTAAGGAAGCTGCGGCGAAAATCGACTGGTGGTTCCTCGGCGCTATCGGCGTTGGCATGGTCGTGATGGTCTTCTCGATGTCATCGATTTTGCATACAGTTGTTGAGGACTACCCAGAGATCACTCGCGGTCTGTTCCTTGGAATGGTTGCCGTGTCTATCCTTGTTCCGTTGGGAATGATGGATATGCGGGATGCCAAGAAGCGCCTCGCAATCGTCATCCCGCTATTTATAATCTGCGCCATGCTGGGATTCTTTGGAACATCCTTCACTAGTGCGCCTCGCACCGATCCTTCACTGATCTTTGTCTTCATCTGTGCTGCGATCGCTGTGTGTGCTCTTGTTCTTCCTGGTGTTTCAGGATCATTCTTCTTGCTGGCGGTCGGTATGTACGCGCCAATCATGGAATCTCTGTCCAACCGTGACTTGTCGGTCATCGGCGTGTTCTTGCTTGGCGCGCTCACCGGTGTGATCTTGTTTGTGAAGGTTTTGTCTTATGTTCTCGAGCACCACCGCACCATCACGCTGACCATCATGGCTGGTCTCATGCTGGGTTCACTTCGTGCGCTGTGGCCTTGGCAGGACGGTGACGCTAATCTACTTGCTCCTGGCGATAACGCCGTGATGATTTTCAGCATCATCATTCTTGGTGGCGCGATTGTCGCTGCTTTGATGTTTGCTGAGCGTGTGTCTTCCAAGAACATTGATTCTGAGACCGTGGCAGAAGAGCACCCGCGCTAAATAAGAACTCCACAAAGAAATCGCCCCGAATCTGCCGTTTGAAGGCAGACTCGGGGCTTTTTGCCGCTTAGCTCATGAGCAGTTAGGCGCTAATCCACTTTTGGGTCTTCCATGGACTTTCAGCCTCAGTGTTGAGCCAGCGTTCTCCTTCGATATATGGCTTGTTTCCGCCCTTGAAGTTCTTCTGTAGTCCACGGACGTATCGCTCTCCGTATTCTTCCCAGCTCCCAAAGGACACAGCAGCCGCAATTCCCAGCTGGTCTTGGAACCAACGGGCTTCTGCAGGGAGCAACAGATCTGTATAAGCAGCCCAGCGAAGGAGGTTGGCTACGCGTGCGATATCAAATGCGAGCACATCGAGATCATATTCTGCATTTGGATCTGCCTGTTGAAGCTGCTTTTGGAATACAACAAAGTGTGGATGAGCCAATCCTTCAGCTGCTAACCGCTGGCCTGCCTCTTCCACTTGTGCGGGTGATACTCCGTTTTTACGCCAGTTGCCTGCGGCTACCCCAACGATCACTTCCACTCCTTTAGAAAGCTGATCAACTGCATGCTCAGACTTTTTCACACCCCAGTCTGTTTGCAGCATGTTTTGCACCATCCCCAGTGGCATTGCTGAGACAAACCCAAAATAAGTCTGTTCAGCTGAGTACACTCGTTTCGCTCCGCGGGTCTTGTGCCATTCAGGCCTAGCGTACAAGGCTGCAAGTGCTCCGGCGAAGCGCTGCCACGGCACAGTTGGCGCAGGAATTGTAGGGTTGGCCATTCCTTCAGCCCGCGCGGCAAAGCGCTTTTTCCGGGTTTTGAAGGCAGCTGTAATCATTACTATGGAAATGAGAATCACTGCGGCAAAGAGCAAAATGATGAAGATCGTTTGTTGGCTCGACATAGCTGTTTATTTTAAAGTCCCTCCCGAGCCCATGCCGGATAAAACAAAACCCGAGCGCCTGCCAACGCAAAATCCAGCCTCACTTAAGGTTATTGCACCATGGCAGGTAGTATTTTGCCCATGATTGAGAGTTTCACCCGATTGCGAATTTCGCAGACACCGCCTCTGAAACGGCTACTGCATAGCACTTTGCGTTTCCCCAAAATCCCCAAGCGCGCTGTAGCGGCGACCGTCGGCATCGTGGCAACCTCATTCACCTTGGCTTCTTGTGTCACCAATGAGGAGCAGGGCAACCCAGATGGCTGGGAGCAGATCGTTCCAGATCCTGTACCGGAGATTCAGGCGATGGTTCCCGAAGCTCTGGCTCAGCGCGGTGTGCTCACCGCCGGTGCCAACCCACCTTTCCCACCGTTTGAGTTTAAAGATTCCGATGGTCAGATTATCGGTGTGGAAATGGACCTCGTGCGTGCAATGGCGGGGGTGATGGGCTTGGAGTTCAGCCCTCAGGAGCAGGATTTCTCCCTCATCCTTCCATCGGTTCAAGCTGGCACCCTTGATATCGGAGCCTCTGGCTTCACTGACAACGAGGAACGCCGCGAGAACTTTGATTTCATCGATTTCCTCTTCGCAGGTGTGCAGTGGGCGCAGGCAACTGATCGTGAAACCCCAATCGATCCGGAAAACGCCTGTGGTCTCACCGTTGCTGTACAGCGCACAACCGTGGCAGAGACCGACGATGTCCGTCCTCGCTCAGCTCAATGTGAAGCCGAAGGCAAAGAGCCGATCACCATTTTGTCTTATGAAACCGCAGATACTGCAGCTACCGCATTGATCCTGGGACGCGCAGACGCACTTGCTGCGGACTCCCCTGTTTCAGCTTGGGCTGCAGAGCGCTCCGAAGGCCGCATCGAAGTTGTGGGCGATATGTACTTGGCTGCGCCATTTGGTTTCGCATTCCCGTTGGAATCTGACCTCACCCCAGCAGCAGCTGCGGCGTTCCAACACTTGATTGACACCGGCGATTACCAGCGCATCATGGCGCAATGGGGCATTGAAGAAGGCCTTCTTGATGAGGCCCTGATCAACGAACAGCCACTCAACTAGAGCCTTCCAGCAACTAAAAACAATTAAAGGATTACTTCACAGATGTCAGATCTTAATCAAGGGCCTGGAGCTTCAACGGCCCAACCGAAACCGATTGAAGCCAAGCCACTACGCCACCCTGGCCGGTGGGTCGCAGCCGCTATCATCGTGGCACTGCTCGCATGGTTTATCATCAGCGCGCTCAACAATGAGGCCTACGGTTGGGATACCTACCGCTCGTATCTTTTTGACACCCGCATTGCCACCGCGGCACTTCACACCATTGCGCTGACCTTGCTGTCCATGATCTTGGGTGTGGTTCTCGGCGCAATCTTGGCCGTCATGCGTATGTCCGGCAACCCTGTCATGCAGGGCGTAGCGTGGCTGTACCTGTGGATTTTCCGCGGCACCCCAATTTATGTGCAGTTGGTGTTCTGGGGCCTGCTGGGTTCCTTGTACCAGTCGATCAACCTCGGTTTCGCAGAGATCGATCTGCAAAGCTTGCTGTCTAATATGTTCCTGCTCGCGGTGATCGGTCTGGGTCTCAACGAGGCTGCGTACATGGCGGAAATCGTGCGCTCGGGCATCCAAGCGGTGCCTGAGGGCCAGATGGAGGCGTCGAAAGCTTTGGGTATGAACTGGTCAATGACCATGCGTCGCACCATCTTGCCGCAGGCCATGCGCATCATCATTCCGCCAACCGGCAATGAACTGATCTCCATGCTCAAGACCACCTCTCTGGTTGTTGCGATTCCTTATTCTCTCGAGCTGTACGGCCGCAGCATGGATATTGCGTACTCCCTCTTCGAGCCAGTTCCAATGCTTCTGGTTGCTGCGAGCTGGTACTTGGTCATCACCTCTATTCTTATGGTTGGTCAGTACTACCTGGAGAAGCACTTCGAAAAGGGCAGCACCCGCACCCTGACCGCACGTCAGCTCGCTGCGTTGGCTGATGCTGAAGGCGCAATCCCGGGCAATGTCACCGTTGTTCCTGAAACTTCCAAGGAGAACTAGCAAATGTCGCAACTGATGATTGATGCTCAGCAGGTCTGCAAAAACTACGGACGCTTGGAAGTGCTCAAGGGCATTGACTTGCAGGTTCCTAAAGGTACCGTCACCTGCTTGATCGGTCCTTCTGGTTCCGGTAAATCCACCATGCTGCGCTGCGTTAACCACCTGGAAAAGGTCAACGCGGGTCGCTTGTATGTCGATGGCGATCTCATTGGCTACCGCGAGCGCGATGGCGTGCTGTACGAAATCTCTGAGAAGGACGCCGCCAAGCAGCGCTCCGATATCGGCATGGTGTTCCAGAACTTCAACCTCTTCCCCCACCGCACGGTGATCGAGAACATCATCGAAGCTCCCATCCACGTGAAGAAGCAGCCCGAAAGCAAGGCCCGCGCACGTGCCATGGAGCTGCTTGAGCAGGTCGGCCTCGCCCACAAGGCGGACGCCTACCCCGTCCAACTGTCGGGTGGTCAGCAGCAGCGCGTTGCAATTGCCCGCGCCGTCGCCATGGAGCCAAAGCTCATGCTTTTCGACGAACCCACCAGCGCTTTGGACCCTGAACTCGTCGGTGAAGTCCTGCGAGTGATGAAACAGCTCGCCGACGACGGCATGACCATGCTTGTTGTCACCCACGAAATGGGCTTCGCCCACGAAGTCGCCGACCAGGTCGTGTTCATGGCCGATGGAGTTGTCGTTGAAGCCGGAACCCCCGAACAAGTTCTGGACAATCCAAAGGAACAGCGCACCAAAGACTTCCTGTCTTCTCTGCTCTAACCTTTTCGGGTCTTAAAAAACCTGCGAGTCATTATCGGCTCGCAGGTTTTTGCGTTCAAGATAACCCAAGAACTCGGAAATGAAGGCATCCCACTGATACTGGCGCCCCTGGTGAGACTCGAACTCACACTGGACGGGTTTTTGAATCCATTAACCGTCCCATCGAGACCAAGGGAGCTTACTGCCGACGAGGTTTTGGTCTCGATCTGCAGTATTTCAGCCTGTAAACGCGATTTTCAGACCAAGGGACGCTCAGTCACTTAGGGATTTGGCCTAATTCTGACGGTTGCGGAAAGCTGCCCCACCCAACAGGGTGAAGGCAACAAGCGACCACGTGGAAATACCCCAGAATTGCGGGAGGCCCGCCGAGAATTGTCTCGGCAGGCCCTTTTGTTTTGTTGCTTCTTCTTGTCCGGGATTTGTCGTGCGCGGTTTTTCAGTTGCAGATGTTCCTGAAGTCGTTCAGGACTCATTTTCCACATCCGTCGGTCCACACCCATCGCTGTCACCTCCTTATTTCACGTGTCTGTGATAAGTCGGTTCCATAGTCTAGACGCTTGATGCAAAAGAAACTAGTGCTGGTTGCTGTATTTTTCTGTCACGGCTTTTGCCACTACCTCAGGTAGGAGGCCGGAGACATCGCCACCGAAGCGGGCAACTTCTTTGCACAGTGTGGAGCTGACGTAGCCGTATTTCTCGTCGGTGAGGAGGAAGAAGGTGTCTACGCCCGTGAGTCGCCTGTTCATCTGTGCCATGGGGAGCTCGTATTCGTAGTCGAGGGAGCTTCGCAGGCCTTTGACTAGGGCGCCGATGCCATGTTCGGTGGTGTAATCCACGAGCAGTGAGGCCCAGGTGTCTACTTTTACGTTGTCGAGGTGTGCGGTGGATTCGCGGATGAGATCCATGCGTTCTGCGACGGTGAACAGTCCTGAGTTTTTGTTGGGGTTGGCGGTGACCAAGATGGTGACTTCGCTAAATTGCGCGGCGGCGCGGGTCACGATGTCGAGGTGGCCGAGGGTGATGGGGTCGAATGATCCTGGGCAAACAGCTTTCATTGGTTACTCCTGAAGCAGAGATTCGTCGAAAACGGCCATGTCCATGCGTGCTATGCCGTAGGTTCGTTTTTTAAGTTTCTGGGTGGTGGGTACCAGCCAGGCGGGCCATGCGGTTTCTGGCGAGTCTACGTGGCGTTCCACGACCACGGCGGCGCCGTCGAGAAGCTTAGGCGTCAATGCGGTGAGCATCTCGGTGACGGCGTCGTCGGCAAGCTCATAGGGCGGGTCGGCGAGCACCATCGTGAAAAACTTATCGGGTGCGGACGCAAGGTAGGTGGATGCTTTCATCTCTGCGACGGTTACGCGAGGATGCTTTACGACGTCCACATTCCGTCGAATTACCTCTACGGCCTTAGGATTCGACTCGACCAGAACTACCTCATCGGCACCCCTGGAGGCAGCTTCCAATCCGAGTGCGCCGGAGCCGGCAAAAATGTCGAGGACGCGCTGGCCCTCAAATCCGAAACGGACCTGCAGTGAGGAGAAGAGACCTTCGCGTGCGCGGTCAGAGGTGGGGCGGGTACCTGCTGGTGGTACTTCGATCTTGCGGCCGCGTGCGTCGCCGGAAATGATGCGGGTTTGACCCATTAGTTCTTTGCCTCCAATTCGAGGAGTTCATCGCCGCCGGTGACGTCGGAGAAATCATCAAAAGAAACCTTAGCTACGATGCCAGGTCCCGGTGCCATGATTGGTGCCTCGAGTTTGATGGTTTCTACCGTTCCCAGTTGCATGCCGGTTTCCACGGGATCGCCTTCATCGACAAAATAGTGGACGATTCCAGCAAAAGGTGCGTAGATCTTCATGACTTAAACCCTATCAATATCAGCTCTTTTCCAGGTATTCCTGGTTGATCATTGCGATGTCGCTGACCAGCTCAAGCGCCCTGGAACGGCTGGCGGCAACCAGCTCGGTGGCGTCGATAAGCGCACGCTCGATGATTTTTTGGTCGCTGATAAACGAGAGGTGACGGAGTTTGGTGTCGCTGCCGGACTGGCGGGTGCCCAACACGTCGCCTTCTTGGCGTACCTGCAAATCAAGTTCAGAGAGTTGAAAACCGTCGGTTGTGGTGGAAATTGCGGCGAGGCGTTGGCCTTGTGGGGAGTCCTCGTCGAAGGTGGTGTGCAGCAGGCAGAGGGAATCGTGCTGCCCACGGCCAACACGGCCGCGCAGCTGGTGGATCTGGGAAACGCCGAAGCGTTCCGCCTCGCGGATGAGCATGACGGTGGCGTTGGCAACGTCAATACCGACCTCAATGACCGTGGTGGCGACCAAAATATCGATCTCACCTTGGGCGAATTCCTGCATGACCGAATCTTTGAGATCCGTGTCCATGCGACCGTGCAGCATTCCAACATTCAATCCTGGATATACCTGTTCGGAAAGATAGGCGTGGATTTCCAGCACGCCGCCTTCGCCTTCAATGCGCGGACACACCACATAGGCTTGGCGTCCGGCGAGGACTTCCTCACCGATGCGTTCCCAACCGCGTTTAACCCAGCCAGGTTTGTGATCGGGTATCACCGAGGTTTGAATCGGCCGGCGCCCGCCTGGAAGTTCACGCAACGTGGACACCGCCAAGTCGCCGAACACCGTCATGGCGATGGTGCGCGGAATTGGGGTCGCAGTCATAACCAATAGGTGCGGGGTCAGGCCTTCCCTGCCCTTGGTCCGCAGTTGATCGCGTTGCTCCACGCCGAAACGGTGCTGCTCATCCACCACCACGAGGCCAAGGTCGAAGAACTCCACGGTGTCCTGGATCAGCGCATGCGTGCCGACCACAATGTCTGCGTCACCGGAGATGATTTCCAGCAGAGCCTCCTTCTTGGCTCCCGTGGGCATCGAGCCAGTCAAGAGCACAACATTGATATCAAGGCCTGCGTCGTCGAGAGTTTTGCTCAGGCTGCGGGCATGCTGGGTGGCCAACACTTCCGTCGGGGCGAGCATGGCGCACTGCCTACCGGAATCAATTGCCTGCAGCATCGCGATCAACGACACGATGGTTTTACCCGAACCAACCTCACCTTGGAGCAGACGAGACATGGGAACGCGTTGTTCAATGTCCGCGCTGATCTCACGGATCACTTGCTTCTGTCCCACTGTGAGCTGAAAGTTGAGTGCATCGATGAGCATGTGCTGATGCCCTTTGAGTGCGCGCGGCATGGGTGGTGCTTTGCGGTTCTTGGTATCGGCACGCCGGATCGCCATCACCGTGGCCAGCGATAGTGCTTCGTTGTATTTCAGACGGTTGATAAACGTGCTGGGAGATTCATGGCCTGGATCGTGAATGCCGCGGATGGCCTCGTCGAAACTGGGCATGCCTTCGGGCACCACGCTCAGTGGTTCTTTGATCACCGGCATGGTTTCCAGTACCCGTTGCACTGCAGCCATGATCCGCCAGGTAGTCATGGTGGCGGTGCCGGCATAGATCGGGATGTATTCGCGATCCACCAAACGAAGTGCCACTTCTTCCACATCGCCGTAGGCAGCCAGAGATTTCATACCGCCAGTGGCGGTGAGTCGGCGGCCTGATCCAGGATCTGGGATCACAATGAACTCTGGATGAGATAGCTGAGGTTCGTTGCGAAAAAACTTCACCTTGCCGGTAAAAAGCGCACGAGTGCCTTCTGGGAGAAGACGCGGAATGTGCTTGGCTCCGAAGAAGGAAATGCCGATGCGTTCCGTCTCAGTCAAGACTGTAACCTTGTACAGCATCTTGCCGGACTGGGTATAGGACTGCTTGGCAAAGGCGACCTGACCCACGATGGTAACAAGATCGCCCTCAGTGGCATCACCAATTCCCACGCCAGAGCCGTGGTGGGAGTATTTGCGCACATGGTGGCGGAGCAACTCTTCCGCAGTGGTGTAGCCCAGCGCCTTTTTAATCGCTGTGGCTTCCTTTGCCGGAAGGATGTCTTTGAGCAAACGCTCGTCATGCCAACCCAACATGTGGCTACTCCACTCCGATCTCTACCAGATTCTCCATTCCAGTAGCAGGATAGACCGTGATCTCCACATCCGTGTGAGTTCCCAGGCCACGGCGGAAAACATCTTCGTCGAAGGCGGACTGACGGTCTTGCGCTATGAGAAGGGTAATTTGCTCGCTGGAGCCGTCGAGAAGCCTTAAAGCGGTGCGCGATAGCGCGTCGTTGAGCTCCTCGGAGACCAGAGCTATCTCCGGGCCGATGAAGCTTAATAGATCACCCTTGGAGCATGCGCCGGCCTGGGTGAGCGCGGCGCTGGTGGCGGCGCGGATCGTGGCCGTGCGCATGGAACCGGCGGCCTCTGCCATGGCATAGGAATCCACCGCCAGGGGTTGCGCTGGCTCATGAACGGACACCGCTGCAAGACCTGCAACCAACGTGGCAGTAGGCAAAATAACCACACTTTGCTCAAAAGCATGGCTGGAACGCTCAATGGAAACCAGCTCACGCTTGGTCAAAAGACCGTTGGGCAGCAAGATCACCTCATCGGCACCAGACTTGCGCGCGATGGAAACGATCTTTGCCACCACATCATCAGACTTGGATTGCGCGATGTTGCGGGCCACCACCTTCACTCCAGCGCTGCGGTACAGCTCCGCCACCAGGCCGTCAGGTGCGACAGCCATGAGGACCCGGCGTGGTTCTTCCGTGAAGCTGCCGGAAGTATCGGGGAGGATTTCAAGGCGGAGTTCGCTGACGTCTCCTGCGGCAAATGCTTTTTGGATGACCTCGCCTGCCCGGCGCGAATGGATGTGAACGGTGCCGCGGGTATTGGTTTCTCGGGCGATGAGCAGGCTGTCGCCTAGTGTTTCAAGTTCGTTGTGGAGAGCATCGAGTGTTTGCGCGGAGTCGCATGCAATGTAAAACATCACTTCTAGGTCGCCGGTTTTGCCGTGGAAGGAGGGTTCTTCGGCTGGTTCACTGTGGTGCGATGGATGGTGAGGTGGGTTTCCGTTGATTTGTTCGGCCAGGGACTCCAGGAGAATAACTAGGCCCTGTCCCCCGGCATCAACAACTCCGGCTTCTCGGAGAACAGCTAGTTGGGATGGCGTCCTGGCAAGCGCGGTGCGTGCTGCTTTCACTGCTGCGTTGACGACATCGGGCAACGCGGCGTGTCCTGCCTCCACGAGGTGTTCTACTTCAATAGCTGCAGAACGCAACACAGTGACAACAGTGCCCTCCACAGGATCTGTAATTGCGCGATCAACTAGGGAGCGAGCAATGGATAGCGCTTCTTGGATTGTGTGGCCATCAATAACCCCGTCAGCAGCTGCCTGAGCAATAGCGCGAAGGACCTGACTAAGGACTACTCCAGAATTTCCTCGGGCTCCACGCACAGAACCAACAGCCAAAGCCTCAGTAATCCTTGCGACATCACCCAACTCCCCCAGTTTCAGCGCTTCATCCAACGCAGCTGTCATGGTGTAGGTCATGTTTGATCCAGTGTCTGCATCTGGAACAGGAAAGACATTCAGTGCATTGATCTCTGCACGACGTTCAGAAAGCTGCTCGACAGCGGTCCTGGCCCACTCAAGAACTCCGGCAGCGTCCATTTGTTGGGAAGCTTCCTTGGAAGCTGCCGCAGGAGCCCCCGTTGAATCAGCACGGCGTTCAGGCTGTACAGACGGTGCTGGCTGCGAGCCTTCGGAACGCGAGCTTTCGGAACTGGACATAATCAGATACCTTACAGCGACCAATCGATCTCGGTGGCACCGAGGCTGCTTAAGATTTCGTTCGCACGACTAAAAGGCTTAGAGCCAAAAAAGCCTCTCGACGCCGACAGCGGTGATGGGTGCACTGAGCAGATACACGGCGTATCTCCAAGGAATTTCTGTACCTCTTGGGCTTGTTTACCCCACAGGATTGCCACCAAGGGTTGATCCCGCTCCGCCAAGGCTTTAATCGCCTGTTCGGTTACCGCTTCCCAGCCTTTACCCTTGTGGCTTCCGGCCTGGCCTGGGTGGACGGTGAGTACGCGGTTGAACAATGCGACGCCTTGGTTGCTCCATGCACGGAGGTCGCCGTCCGCGGGCAAGGCAACTTGTGTGCCAGCGACAGAGCCCGGCGCGTTAATACCTAAGTCCAAGGCCCCCTGCTCTGACGCCGAATCGCCTAAAGAGCCGACATCACTCACCAGCTCTTTGAAGATATTGTTCAGGCTCCGTGGCAGTGGTCGTACGTCTGGTTGGGTGGAAAAGCTCAGTCCCATGGCATGTCCTGGGGTGGGATATGGGTCTTGTCCCATGATCAGTACTTTTACTGCGTCAAAGGGGTAGCTAAATGCTCTGAATACGTCATCTACTGGTGGAAGGAATTCTTCTTCCGCGAGGAATACACCGAGTTTTCGGATGGCGTCTTCGACTGGTTTGAGTACTGGTTTCCAGGAGTCGTGGATGGGGAGTTCGTCTACTGAATTCCATAGGGTGTTGGTCATTAGAAGCTTCTCCATCCATCGGAAAATGCGGGGGTTTTCTTATCTACGGTGACGAGGTCTTCGTGGCGTGTTTTGGTGACTTGGCCGATGGTGCGGAATCCAGAGGGGGCATCGCCAAACGTCGTAGAGAGCAGGGTGTGGTCTTCCCCGCCGCTTAAGATCCATCGCCAGGCGTCTGTTCCGAGTACGGAAGCGGCTTCGCTAAGGAGTTCATCGGGGCTGATGCTAGAGGAATCCACATCGATGCGCACACCAGACTTCATGGCCATTTGGTTAAGATCCACAATCAGTCCGTCCGAGTTATCAGTCATGGCGGTCGCTCCAGCAGCGCGTGCCACCATGCCTCGGCCTGGGGTGAGAACTGGTGCGCAGTGTGCATCCACCAAGGGGCGAAGGTGCTCTGGAACGTTGTCTGGACCAAAGTGCTGCAGTAGAGCAAGGCCTGCTGCGGAGTAACCGATCTTTCCGTGGGCCACCAGGGTCTGTCCTGGTCGGGCACGTCCCAACGTCAGCTCTGGCAAGGATCCACCCAGTTGACCAATTGCAGTTACAGCAATAACCAAGGAGTCCCCGCTGGTGATGTCTCCGCCAACAAGTTCCGCGGAGTACTCCTCCAAGCGTTGATTCATGCCACGGGCTAAGCCTCGGACAAACTCCACGGGGGTGTGTGTGGGGGCGGAAATCGCCAACAATGCGGCTACTGGACGTGCACCCATCGCCTCAATATCAGCAAAGTTCTGCACAATCGCCTTCTGCCCTATTTG
This sequence comes from Corynebacterium glutamicum ATCC 13032, assembly GCF_000011325.1. Classification (NCBI taxonomy): domain Bacteria; kingdom Bacillati; phylum Actinomycetota; class Actinomycetes; order Mycobacteriales; family Corynebacteriaceae; genus Corynebacterium; species Corynebacterium glutamicum. The sequence continues at coordinate 1,387,562 of NC_003450.3, read as the reverse complement.
TTCCGGGGTGGACCAATCCAATTGGAAATGCCTACCCGCAACCAACATGTCGGTGGTGACAACAGCCCTGGAATTGGGTGATGCATGCCGAAGCACAGCTGCGTCATCGCCGTTGAGAGATGATCCAGCTTGCTCCGTGATTACCCGAATCACTTCAAATTCCCCGAGGTCTCCAACGGTTGGCCCGTCGCGAAGCGAATCCGGGAATGAAAGTGAGTGCGCCAAAGTCAACTCCTTGGTTCAAGTGTCAGTATTTTTCTAGTCTATCGCCCCACAGGTAGGCTCAGGACACATGAGTGCCGTGAACAGTGCTGGTCGCCCAGCCAACGGGGGAATTAACAAAACCCCCATGATTATTGCCCTAGTGTTATCTATTGTGTTGGTTTTGGCGGTGCTGTTCGGCGCCCGAGTCCTCCTTGGCCCCGCCGGCCAGCAACAGATAGCCATGAGTGGGCTTCCCGCCCCAGACGCAGAATCTGCTGAGTGCGCCGCATTACTCGAGGATCTCCCCGGCGAGGCCTTCGGGCACACCCGTGCAGAAATCATGGATCCTGTTCCACCGGGCGCTGCCGCCTGGTCCACCTCAGACCTCGAGCGTGTGACGCTGCGTTGTGGCGTCGATATGCCATTCCAGTACACCGCGCTCGCCAACACCGTCGACGTCGACGGCACCACCTGGCTACCTGTCTCCGACATGACCCCCGGCTCCTCCCTGGAGACCTGGTACTCCGTCAACCGCTTCCCCGTCGTCGCCATCACCGCCGATGACATCAGCACCGACAGCGCCGACAACCCCGTCGCCCCCTTCAGCAGCGCCGTCGACAAGCTAGAAAAGCGCGACGGCCAGCCCTTCGACGCCCCACTTACCGGCTTGAGCTCAGCCGGCACCACATGCACTTCGCTTTTCGACGCCCTCCCCCGCCAACTCGAAGTCGGCGGCGACGACGGCACAACGTACGAACGCATCGAGGAGGACCGCATGCAGGCCGCCGGATACTCCGACGACGCAGTCGCGTGGGACACGCCGGGATTAGAACCCATTGTGATCCGTTGCGGCGTGGAGCCTTCTGAGAACTACGCAGCCGGTGCCATGTTGCAGCAGATCGATGACATCCCGTGGTTCGAGGACACCATTTTGGCCTCCGGTACCACCTCGTCTACCTGGTATGCCCTTGGACGCGAGATCGACATCGCCGTGTCTCTGCCTCAGGCTGCTTCCTCTTCCCTGATTACTATCTCCGGTTTCATTGAAGACACGGTTCCTGCGGAATAAGACATAAAAAATCGCCCCACCTTGTTTGAGAGGTGGGGCTGTTTTTATTTGATGCTAGTTGTCGCGGTGCAATGCCTGCTGCACCAACACATCCAACAATTCCTCATAAGCCACGCCTGATGCAGTGAACATCTGTGGGTACATGGAAATGGGGGTAAATCCTGGCATGGTGTTGATCTCATTGAGCACAGGACCATTGGCGGTAACAAAGAAGTCCACGCGAGCAAGGCCTTCACACGCAAGAGCCTGGAAAGATTCCACAGCCAAAGACTGGATCAGTTCCGTGGTCTTCTCATCAAGCGGTGCTGGGATCTCTGCAGTAACAACGTTGTCCAAGTACTTGGTATCAAAGTCATAGAATCCACCAGCGCCTGATTCGGTGCCAGACAGCAACGCAGGAACAGACGCCACGATACGACCGTCTGGATACTGCAGCACGCCACACTCCACCTCAGAGCCAACGATCTCTGATTCCACAATGACCTTCTCATCATGGGCACGAGCAAGCCCCACAGCCTTATTAAAATCCTCCCACGCAGTAACACGAGAGATACCAATCGATGAGCCACCACGCGCAGGCTTCACAAATACAGGCAGGCCCAGCAGGTTCTTTTCTGCCTCGGTCAGCTCGGTACGATCACGTAGAATCACCTCACGGCCAACGGGCAGCCCTTCCGCTGCCATGAGCTTCTTAGTGTATTCCTTGTCCATTCCCGCAGCAGAGGCCAGCACACCTGGGCCAACGACCGGAATATCAGACAGTGCAAACAGACCCTGCACAGTGCCGTCTTCACCAAAACGACCATGCAGCACAGGGAAAATCACATCAGCGGTGGCATACAAGCTGCCATCGGAAAAGTGGAACTCTCCACGGTGTGCGGGATCCAGGCTTGGGCGAACCTCTTCATGATGCTCCACCTCAGGCATGGTGCGATCGATGAGAGTTAGCTTCTGTGGATCGGTTTCACCAACAACCCACGCGCCGTCGACAGTAATGCCGACGGGAATCACATCGTACTTCTCAGGATCGAGATGGGCCATGATAGCACCAGCGGAGACGCAGGAGACGGAGTGCTCAGAACTGCGACCACCATAAACGACTGCGACGCGGACTTTTCCAGAATTAGAGTTGCTCACAGCATTGAAGCTTACAACCTAAGACTACTCAGCCTTCTTAGACCTGCCCATGAGAGCCACAATCATGTCAGTTACTTTCATATCTCGGTGGCACACACCGTAGACAGCCTGGGTGATCGGCATCTCCACACCAAGCTTGGTGGCAAGATCAAAAATCGACTGCGAGGAAATAACACCCTCCGCAACCTGACCATTGGTTGCCTCGCGAGCCTTCTCTAGGGATTCACCCTGACCCAAACGCTCACCGAAGCTGCGGTTACGCGACAGCGGTGATGAACACGTAGCCACCAAGTCGCCCATTCCCGCAAGGCCAGAAAAAGTCTTCGCATCCGCACCCAATGTGGCACCGAGGCGTGCGATCTCTGCAAGGCCACGAGTAATCAACGATGCATTGGTGTTCTCACCCAGGCCGTAACCATGGGAAATACCACAGGCCAGCGCGATGACGTTCTTACACGCACCACCGATTTCAGTGCCCACCACATCAGTGTTGGTGTACGGGCGGAAATACGGCGCAGCCACTGCAGCCTGCACAAGTTTCGCTCGGTTTTCATCAGGGCAAGCAATCACCGTAGCTGCAGGCTGCCCCTCCGCGATCTCACGAGCAAGGTTTGGCCCCGACAACACCGCGATGCGTGAAGGATCCGCTTCCGTCACCTCCGCGATCACTTCACTCATCCGCAGGTGCGTGCCCTTTTCAATACCTTTAGCCAAGGACACCAAGGTCGCATCCTGCGGGATCGTCTCTTTCCACTCCGCCAAATTGCCACGCAACGCCTGCGAAGGAATCGCCAACACCACAATGGCTGCGCCCTCTAAAGCCTCCGTTGCCGATGATGTGACCTGCAGCGACTCCGGCAACGTAATCCCCGGAAGGTAATCACGGTTTTCATGGCTGTCACGGATGGTGCTTGCCAACTCTTCCCGCCTCGCCCACAACGTCACAGCGTTGCCAGCATCAGAGAAGACCTTGGCCAACGTGGTTCCCCAGGAACCTGCACCCATCACGCTTACAGAAACCACGCGAAACCCACCTTTCGAAAACGATATTTAACCGTCTCAGGTTAGCCCATGTCCCAAGCCACCCGCATGGAAACCTCCTGGAAACCTGCCGCTGCTGCCCAGAATTTGCCAGGAATCATCCAAAAATGTCGCCACACGCCGAGTCCAGAATGTGCAATGAGCGGGTCGCTGGTGAACAATAGATGGAAGTAGTTTTTCATTCACTTATGTGCGCGTTTTTAATCTGGTTTCTACCAAGAACTGTGTGCACCACAACGCGGAAGGTGAATCGCACCCAATGGCAAATAAGAACAATAAGCCTCATGAGGTGGACAAAGACCAAGATTCAGCCATGCTGATCAACGGTCGCCTGCAACAGATCCCGGCGCGTCCCACTGAGGAATTCACCCGCCCAACTCTTGCAGCAGGTGCAGTACTGTGGCGCGGCGACATCACCAACCCGGACAGCATCGAGGTCGCTGTCATCCACCGCCCGCACTATGATGACTGGTCCCTGGCCAAGGGCAAAGTCGATCCCGGCGAGTCTATTCCGACAACCGCGGCCCGTGAAATCCTTGAAGAAACTGGCTACGACATCCGTCTGGGCAAGCTGATCGGCAAGGTTACTTACCCTGTGCTCGACCGAACCAAAGTGGTCTACTACTGGACTGCCCAGGTTCTTGGTGGAGAGTTTGTCCCCAACGATGAAGTTGATGAAATCCGTTGGCTGTCTGTTGATGAAGCATGCGAGTTGCTCAGCTACCAAGTAGATACCGAAGTTCTGGCCAAGGCAGCAAAGCGTTTCCGCACTCCTTCCACCACTCGGGTGCTGTATGTTCGCCATGCTCATGCACATGGTCGCCAAACCTGGGGTGGCGACGACAATAAGCGCCCATTGGACAAAAAGGGGCGTCGACAAGCAGAAATGCTCGTACCCATGTTGTTGCCCTTCAAACCCACCGCAATTTACTCGGCGGTGCCCGATCGCTGCCAAGCCACCGCGCTCCCCCTTGCCGATGAGCTCGGCCTCGACGTGTCCGTCAACCGACTGTTCGGCGACGACGCCTGGGAAACCGATCCCGAGGCCTGCAAGAAGCGCTTCACCGACGTGGTCGCGCAAGGTGGCGTGCCGATGATCGTTGGGCAGGGCGACATCATTCCGGAAATGATCAAATGGTTCTCCGAGAACGGCACCCTCCCTATCGATGAGAAGATCAAGGCGAAAAAGGGCAGCGTGTGGGTGTTGAGCTTTCACGACGGTGTGTTCACCGGCGCTGATTACCTGGCGAGTTCCCTGCCGGTTAAATAGGAGCGCGTTTAAGGCCTCCAGTTTGGCGAGTGGGTATGGGCTTGGGTTTGAGCCTGTTAGGGGCTTAGAACCCATTCTGGAGGGGCACTTTTCATGCGTTCTAGGTAATGGTTTCGGCTTGCTCGGGGCGGAGCGTCATATTAAACCAAGGGTCTTGGCTTACCGGGGTCCCTTGGTCTGGATATGCACTTCCCAGGCCTCAAAACGTACGAAAAAGACCAAGACCTTAAGGGAATCCAGGGCCTCTTGGTCTATTCCAGACATGCCCACTCCACTCGCCCACCAAGACGCACAAAAGCACCCCGCGACGGAAGATCACGGGGTGCTTTCGCTATCAGACTGAAACTTAAGCGTTAGTGCGTGGCTTAAACGCAGGGCGCTTAGCCTCGTAGTCTTCAATTTCATCGAGCTTGCGCAGGGTCAGGCCAGCGTCGTCGAGGCCTTCCATCAAACGCCAGCGGATGTAGGGGTCAACTTCGAAGCTGATCACTACGTCGCCTGCGGTGACGATCTGCTTTTCCAGGTTCACGGTCAGTTCGAGGCCTGGGGTTTGTTCCATGAGCTTCCACAGAAGTTCGATGTCGGACTGTTCCATGATGCCGGTGAGCATGCCCGCTTTTCCGGAGTTGCCGCGGAAGATGTCGGCGAATCGTGAGGAGAAGACAGCGCGGAAGCCGTAGTCCATGAGTGCCCAGACGGCGTGCTCGCGGGAGGAGCCGGTGCCAAAGTCAGGGCCTGCTACGAGAACGGAGCCGTTCTTGTAGGTGTCGGTGTTGAGGACAAAGTTGGGGTCGTTTTGGCGCCAGTTGGAAAACAGTCCGTCTTCGAAGCCGGTCCGGGTGACGCGCTTGAGGTAGACGGCTGGGATGATCTGGTCGGTGTCCACGTTGGATCGCTGCAGTGGAACGCCAACGCCGGTGTAGGTGGTAAATTTTTCCATTGTTTTCTAGCCTTCCTTAGATATCTGCAGGTGAGGACAGGGTGCCGCGGATTGCGGTGGCGGCTGCGACTGCTGGGGATACCAGGTGGGTGCGGCCTCCTGGTCCTTGGCGTCCTTCGAAGTTTCGGTTGGAGGTGGATGCGGAGCGCTCGCCTGGCTTCAGTTGGTCTGGGTTCATGCCCAGGCACATGGAGCAGCCTGCGGTACGCCATTCAGCGCCAGCGTCGGTGAAGATTTTGTCCAGTCCGAGCGCTTCTGCCTCTTGCTTGATCCAGGTGGAGGAAGGCACGACCATCATGCGCATGCCGTCGGCGATTTTGTGGCCCTTGAGGATGTCAGCGGCGATCTGCAGGTCTTCGATGCGGGCGTTGGTGCAGGATCCCAGGAAGACGGTGTCGATCTTGATGTCGCGCAGTGGGGTTCCTGGTACCAGGTCCATGTACTGCAGTGCCTTTTCGGCTGCTGCCTTGTCGTTGTCGTTGGTGAAGTCTTCTGGGCTTGGTACGGATTCGCCCAGTGGCAGGCCCTGGCCTGGGTTGGTGCCCCAGGTGATGAATGGGGTCAGTGCGGAGCCATCGATTTCTACGACCTTGTCAAAGGTTGCGCCTTCGTCGGTTGGCAGGGTCTTCCAGTAAGCAACTGCTTCGTCCCAGTCGGCGCCCTTTGGTGCCATTTCGCGGCCTTCAACGTAGTCGAAGGTGGTTTGGTCTGGGGCGATCATGCCGGCACGTGCGCCAGCTTCGATGGACATGTTGCACATGGTCATGCGTGCATCCATGGACATCTTACGGATTGCTTCGCCGCGGTATTCCAGAACGTAGCCCTGTCCGCCGCCGGTGCCGATCTTGGCGATAATCGCCAGAATCAGGTCCTTGGAGGAAACACCTGGCTGCAGTTCACCAGTAACTTCAATGGCCATGGTCTTGAAAGGCTTCAGTGGCAGGGTTTGAGTAGCCATGACGTGCTCAACCTCTGAGGTACCGATGCCGAATGCCATGGAGCCAAAAGCACCGTGGGTGGAGGTGTGGGAGTCACCGCACACAATGGTCATGCCTGGCTGGGTTGCGCCGAGCTGTGGGCCGACGGTGTGCACGATGCCCTGTCGGACATCACCCATTGGGTGCAGGCGCACGCCGAATTCTTCACAGTTGTCGCGCAGAGTAGATACCTGCAGGCGGGAAATCTTGTCGTTGATTTCCAGCAGTGAGCCAGTCTTGATGCCTTCGGTTGGCACGTTGTGGTCTTCGGTGGCCAGGTGCAGTTCTGGGTGGCGCAGTTTACGGCCGGTCATGCGCAGGCCGTCAAATGCCTGTGGTGAGGTCACTTCATGCAGCAGCTGCAGGTCGATGTAGAGGAGGTCGGGCTCGCCGTTTTCTCCCTTGGACACGACATGGTCGCGCCACACCTTCTCTGCCAGGGTCAGCTTCTCAGTTGAGGTGCTGTTCTCCACGGGGCTGGTCATGGAACTCACCGTCCTTTAAAAATCTGTAAATCTCACTATATGAGATTAAAATATCGTTTCATGGGACAGTATAGCTATTAAGAGGCATAAATGTCACCTCCCGCCCAAAATCTTTTTATACCCCCACACACAGTGAATCCCTTCACCACGTCTCATTGGGTGAAATGCTAAATTCAAGGTATGGGACAGCAAGAAATTATCGAGGACTCCACCGAGAGCGGTATTAAGGTTTTAGACCGCACTGTATTAATCCTCAATGTCATCGCAGAACAGCCTCGATCGTTGGCAGAGCTCGCAGCTGCCACCGATCTGCCCAGGGCTACAGCCCACCGCCTCGCCTCAGCGCTTGAGGTACACGGCATGTTGGCACGCTCCCGCGATAATAGATGGACCATCGGCGCACGGCTTGCCTCATTGGGTGCACGCGGCGCTGACACCCTCATCGATACGGCCGTACCAATTATGGCCGACCTTATGGAGCGCACCGGCGAATCCGTTCAGCTTTATCGCCTCACCGGCACCACCCGCACGTGTGTGGCCAGCCAAGAGCCCAGCTCCGGGCTAAAAAACGTGGTTCCCGTGGGCACTCGCATGCCTTTAAATGCAGGGTCAGCAGCGCGCGTTTTTGCCGCCTACCTCCCCATCCCCTCTGCCAGCGTCTTTTCCCGCGAGGAGCTTGACCAGGTGCGCGCCAGCGGCTTAGCGGAGTCCGTGGGCGAGCGTGAGCTCGGCCTTGCTAGCCTCTCCTCCCCTGTTTTTGATTCCAACGGATCCATGATCGCGGCACTGTCCATCTCCGGCGTGGCCGAGCGCCTCAAGCCCCACCCCGCCGCCATGTGGGGCACCGAGCTTATCGACGCCGCCGAGCGCCTAGGCGCTTTGCTTTAAGAGCTTTTCGACGCACAACCCCAGTTGTTTATTCAACTCATTGAACCCTAAGCGCTGGAGAGATATCTGATAAACCTCGCTATACCACCAGATTTGCTGCTCTTTGCCAGCGTTAAAGCGTTGCCATAAATCTTCACCGTGTATTTCAAGGTCATCCAAGATGGACATGAGATTATGCAGTTTATCTGCGGTGGAGATTAAGACAGCCTCTAAGCTGGCACCTGCGCTGAGGTGCAGGAGGTAAGCGTCGGCACGCGCTTTCCAGCTTTTTAAGGGCTGTTTGGTGAGCTCTTCCACCAACTCGCGCACCCGCGGACCAAAATCAGCTTCAAGTTGGGCAGAATTGTATTCCTCGGGTACGTCTTCGAGGGTGTCGTGGAGCAGCCCGGCGATGAGCACATCTTCATCATTAGTGACGCTGGCCAGCAAGTACATCACTGAATAAAGATGGCTGACATACGGAATTCCACCGCCTTTGCGTACGTGGTGGCGGTGTGCCCACGCGGCAGTATTCATAGCTTTGCGAAGGCGCGGGGAAAGTGTATTCACGCAGGAAACTTTCGGCTAGAATTTTTAATATATATCCCATGCAAATCGCAGGAGGAATAGATGTTGAAATTCCAGTCTAGAGCCTTAATCCTCACAGTTTCTATGCTTGCAACTTTAAGTGGATGCAGCCAGGAATCCGATCCCATTCAGTCACCAATAACAATCACCACAACCGCCACGACCATGCTCACCACAACGGTCACTACATCCGCCCCGAACCCAGTTCCCCCAGATGCACAGCTGGGCGATTCTGTAGACCTGGAAGTTTCGCGAGCCACAGTATGCATTTATGGCGATGGATACGGCACCACTACCTGGCTCGCAGGGACGGATACCAGCTGCGAGTTTGTCGGCGCGGTGCATCAAAAATTAGTAACCGGAGTAAATGCCACCACTGAAGATATCCGCGACTTTTTACCGATGGACATTAATGTCACCAGCCCCGTCACTGGCCAGGAATATCAGATGAGCTGCACTAATGAGAGTGCGAAAGTAAGTGCATGCCGTAGCAACACTAACGCCAGCGTTTATTTTTACTAAGAACGTGAGCTTGGTTTCATAATACCCCCCAGGGTATTGTTAGCCAGGTGATTCTAGCCCTTCTTGGCGGCCTAATAATAGGCCTACTTCTTGGCATGCTCGGTGGTGGCGGTGCCATCCTTGCCATTCCGCTGCTTATTTATGGATTTTCTTTTAGCGCCACGCAAGCTACTGCAGCTTCATTAATCATCATCGGACTTGGCGCCCTCATTGGACTGATCAGCCAATACGCTGCCGGGCACGTCCGCCTTAAAGAGGGTCTAAGCTTTGGCCTTTTAGGGTTGGTCGGCTCATTTGTGGGCAGTCACCTTGCTAGCAATATCCCCGATTCCCTACTCCTGAGCGGCTTTGCCATCCTCACGCTCGTGGTGGCGTTGACCATGATTTCTAAATTAAGAAGCACCCGAGAATACATAACCAGAAGGCCAAGCATCCTTGCCATTGCTCTTAGTGCCACCGGCGTGGGATTTTTGACGGGATTTTTTGGTGTGGGTGGCGGTTTTGCCATTGTGCCAGCCTTGATTTTTGCGCTCGGTTTTTCCATGCGGCAGGCTAGCGCCACTTCCCTAGTGGTGATCGCCGTTAACAGCGCTATTGCCATGGGATTTAGATATTCCGATTTGGCAAGTATTGACTGGTCAGTGATCTCGCCAATTATCATCACCACCGTATTGGGCGCTTTTAGTGGCGTAAAACTAGCCAAAAAGGTCAAAGCATCATCACTGCAACTAGGTTTTGCTGGCTTCTTGATCTTCATTTCGATCTATATGGGATTTCAGAATTTCCCGGACCTTTTTTAAAACTTCAAAATATACCCCCCAGGGTATCTTGACAGATTAAAGCTCGATGTTTTAGGCTCTACATATACCCCCACGGGTATCCCCTCAACTTTGATCTAAGGTGTCACATGCTTTTTGAACGCATCTACGAAGAAGGCCTCGCCCAAGCCAGCTATTTCATTGGCTGCCAACGCGAAGGCAAAGCGATTGTTGTTGATGCTCGCCGAGATATCCAGACCTATCTGGACCTTGCAGCAAAAAACAACATGGTCATTAGCGCCGTAACCGAAACCCATATTCATGCCGATTATCTCTCCGGTACTCGCGAACTTGCAGCTGCCACCGGCGCCGAGATTTTCCTCTCTGGCGAAGGCGGAGCTGATTGGCAATATGGCTTTACAGGCACCACCTTGATGCACAATTCCACCATCAAGCTGGGAAATATCACCATCACAGCCAAGCACACTCCCGGACACACTCCAGAGCACCTGTCATTTTTGATTACTGATGGTGCGGTCTCAAAGGATCCCGGTTTTATGCTCAGCGGTGACTTCGTCTTCGTAGGTGACGTGGGACGTCCAGATTTACTTGATGAGGCAGCTGGCGGCGTGGACACCCGCTTCGCCGGAGCACAGCAACTCTTCCATAGCCTAAAAGAGCAGTTCCTTGCACTCCCCGACCACATTCAGGTTTATCCAGGTCATGGTGCTGGCAGCCCTTGTGGCAAGGCATTGGGCGCGATCCCTAGCACCACCGTGGGATATGAAAAGGCTAATGCGTGGTGGGCTCCATATCTGCGCAGTGATGATGAAGCCGGCTTTGTGGAAGAGCTTCTCGACGGCCAGCCAGATGCCCACGCTTACTTTGCTCGCATGAAAAAGCAGAACAAGCAGGGACCTGCAGTACTTAGTACATTATCCCCGCTTGTGAAGCTAGAAGCCGAGGAAGTCGTCGAAAAGCTTGGTTCTGAAGCAGTATTTGTGGATACCCGCGAGCAAAACCAAGTCCATCTCGGAACCGTTGTTGGGGCATTGAATATTCCGCGCGGCGCCAAGGCGTCCAATTTTGCGGCGTGGGTTATTGATCCTCAAAAGGATGCTCAGGACCTTATTGTTTTGGCTCCGGACGCCAATACCGCTGCGGATTTCCGCGACGCTTTGCTGCGGGTTGGCATCGACACTGTGCGTTATTTCACCAACAGTATCGATGGATTGCCTACCTTTGTGCCAGAACTCATCTCCCCCGCTGAGCTAGCTGAGACCAACTATGACGCACTGATTGATATCCGTGCAAAGTCCGAATTTGCCGCTGGCAGCATTCCCGGCGCGCAGCAGCTTTCTGGAGGTTCGGCCATGTGGCGCCTCAATGAGCTGCCTGCGGGTGGCACTTTGGTAACCTTCTGCCAATCAGGAGCGCGAAATACCGTGGTAGCCAATGCTTTGCGACGCGCCGGATTCACCGTTATCGAGCTCGAGGGCAGCTACGCCGCGTGGGAAAAATCAGCTGCCAATCCTAAAAACTTGCAGACTGCCGTCTAGTTTTAGATCCGGCGCTGTATCAACTAAACAATCACCCCTTTTAAGAGAGGCCACATTATGTGTCGCGCAGTTACTTGTAAGAAGTGCGGAAAGACCACCTGGGCAGGCTGCGGCCAGCACGTTGATCAGGTTATGAAAAATGTTCCGAGCTCCCAGCGTTGCCAGGGCCACAAGGCAGAGCCTTCCAAGGGCTTCCTTTCCAAGCTTTTCGGCTAAGCATGCCGGATATGGCCAATCCTTCCGGGGGTTGGCCGTTTTTTGCTTTTCGACGCAAACCCACCGCCGCAGGCAAGAGTTTTTCGTCGAAAAGCGCAGTGTTTTTAGCAATCGGAAGCAATTATTGAATTTAATAGTCCCGGTTATGCCCGATTGGGCTTCATTTTCCGGCATTTTCCTTTAAACTCATCTGCTATGACTGAAAATCAGCCACTCCCCGCCGACCTCGTCGGCAGCCATGTTCGTGCCGCTGCTGGCACCCCCGCCGACCTCGCTACTGATCGCAAGTTCTGGACTGGTCTTTCCCGTGCAGTCCAGGAGCGCATTGCCGATGATTGGGAGCGCACCCGCGAAGCTTATGGTGCTGCTCGCCAGCAACATTATTTCTCCGCTGAATTCCTCATGGGCCGTGCACTGCTGAACAACCTGACCAACTTAGGTCTGGTTGATGAGGCTGCAGCTGCTACCCGTGAGCTGGGCCATGAGATCACCGACATCCTGGAAATCGAAAATGACGCAGCACTGGGCAATGGTGGCTTGGGCCGCCTCGCCGCTTGCTTCCTGGATTCTGCTGTTACCCAGGACTACCCCGTTACTGGTTATGGTCTGCTCTACCGCTTCGGTCTTTTCCGTCAGTCCTTTAACGAGGGCTTCCAGGTAGAAAAGCCAGACCCATGGCGCGAAGAGGAATATCCTTTTACCATTCGTCGTGCATCCAACCAGTTGGTTGTGTGCTTTGACGATATGAAAACCCGCGCTATTCCTTATGACATGCCGATCACCGGCTATGGCACTCACAACGTGGGAACTCTGCGCCTGTGGAAGGCGGAGCCGTGGGAAGAATTCGATTACGATGCCTTCAACTCCCAGCGCTTTACCGACGCCATCATCGAGCGCGAGCGCGTTTCCGATATCTGCCGCGTGCTCTACCCTAATGACACCACCTACGAGGGCAAGAAGCTGCGCGTTCGCCAGCAGTACTTCTTCACCTCTGCTTCCCTGCAGGCCATGATTCAGGGCCACCTGGCGCACCACAAGGACCTCAGCAACTTTGCCGAGTTCCACTCCGTGCAGCTCAATGACACTCACCCAGTGTTGGCTATCCCTGAGCTTATGCGTCTGCTCATGGACGAGCATGACATGGGCTGGGAAGAATCCTGGGCAATCGTGTCCAAGACCTTCGCATACACCAACCACACCGTGCTCACCGAAGCTCTTGAGCAGTGGGATCAGCAGATCTTCCAACAGCTGTTCTGGCGCGTGTGGGAAATCATCACAGAGATCGATCGCCGCTTCCGTTTGGAGCGCGCAGCCGATGGACTGGATGAAGAGACCATCGACCGCATGGCTCCAATCCAGCACGGCACTGTTCATATGGCATGGATTGCCTGTTACGCGGCATATTCCATCAATGGCGTGGCAGCGCTGCACACCGAGATCATCAAGGCCGAGACCTTGGCTGACTGGTACGCACTGTGGCCAGAGAAGTTCAACAACAAGACTAACGGTGTTACCCCACGCCGTTGGCTGCGCATGATCAACCCAGGTCTGTCTGACCTGCTCACTCGACTTTCCGGTTCCGATGATTGGGTAACCGATCTGGATGAGCTGAAGAAGCTGCGCTCCTATGCCGACGATAAGTCCGTGCTTGAAGAACTCCGCGCTATCAAGGCTGCTAATAAGCAAGACTTCGCCGAGTGGATCCTCGAGCGCCAGGGCATTGAGATTGATCCAGAATCCATCTTTGACGTGCAGATTAAGCGCCTCCACGAGTACAAGCGCCAGCTCATGAACGCGCTCTACGTACTAGACCTTTACTTCCGTATTAAGGAAGATGGCCTCACCGACATCCCAGCACGCACTGTCATCTTTGGCGCCAAGGCCGCGCCGGGTTATGTCCGCGCCAAGGCGATTATCAAGCTCATCAACTCTATTGCTGACTTGGTAAACAACGATCCTGAGGTCTCCCCGCTGCTCAAGGTGGTCTTTGTAGAGAACTACAACGTCTCCCCTGCTGAGCACATCTTGCCTGCGTCTGATGTCTCCGAACAGATTTCCACCGCCGGCAAGGAAGCCAGCGGTACCTCCAACATGAAGTTCATGATGAACGGCGCCCTCACCCTGGGCACCATGGACGGCGCCAACGTAGAGATCGTGGATTCTGTGGGCGAGGAAAACGCCTATATCTTCGGTGCTCGCGTGGAAGAATTGCCAGCCCTGCGCGAAAGCTACGAGCCATATGAGCTCTATGAGACCGTCCCTGGCCTCAAGCGCGCATTGGACGCCCTGGATAACGGCACCCTCAACGACAACAACAGTGGTTTGTTCTACGACCTCAAGCATTCCTTGATCCACGGTTATGGAAAAGACGCCAGCGACACCTACTACGTGCTTGGCGATTTCGCAGATTACCGCGAGACCCGCGACCGTATGGCCGCCGACTACGCCTCCGATCCCCTGGGTTGGGCACGCATGGCCTGGATCAACATTTGCGAGTCCGGCCGTTTCTCCTCCGACCGCACCATCCGCGATTATGCCACCGAGATCTGGAAGCTCGAGCCAACTCCTGCTGTTAAGAAGTAGGTTTTAACCTCCGCTTCTAACAAACGGCTAACCCTTTTGGGTTAGCCGTTTTTTGGGGTTAAGGGGTTTAAAAGAGGGCTTTTCGACGAGTGTTGGTGGGCATTCTTATTTCCCACAATGGCAAGGGGCTTCGTCGAAAAGCGCGCTTCGTGCCCCTGAAAAATAGTTTCCCGCGCGGGAGGCGCCTGATCAAACCGCGCGGTTATTTCTACCTAATCCTGTTCAGTGCCATATTCCCGCTCAACATACTTGAAAGCCTCTAAAGCCTGTTTAAATCCTTCGTGAAAATCCAGGCCCGGGCTTGTTGGCACTATCCCCAGGGAAATATTGCCATAACAACCATTGCGGTCGTACTTCGGACCAATACTGACCATGTAATGCCCATTTTTGGACTCAAAACGCATGAGGCGACTGGTTGGACTAGATCCACTCCATTCAGCCAGACCACCATTTTTTACAAACCATTCCATCCGAGCCGGATCATGATTCCAACCACGAATATGTTCCCCACCAGCATCAAACTCGACGAACTGGCCATCCATACGCAGGTTAGTAACTGGCTCCCATGTCGCCCTTTCGCGCAAAACCTTTACTTGTAGGTAGTAGGGTTCGTGTCCTGGTAAATGATGTCCGCAGCTATTGGGCAATGGAGGCTTAGCAGAAATATTCCCCATGGGAATCTCCTTCAAAAAATCGCTCTTCTCTGCATTCTTTTGAGTACAGAGCCGATCTTCCTTCGGGGGCACCGTGCGCGATGCGCGGTTGCCAGTCAGCCTGCCGAAGGGCTTGCGGCTGATCTTCTTGATCGTAAAATCGACATTAGCAGACAGCTTGGTCTAGATGCAAGCCGAATTTATAATGTCCCAATCCTTTTGTGTCGATGGATTCACCGATACCCTAGCCACTCTTTCAGGACATCAGAGACGAGCGCTTGAAGAAAAAACAAGAGCCCCGGTGACGTACCAAAATGGTAGGGATCACTCCGGGGCTTAGGAATCCTAAGTGTAAGACCTTGGCGACGTGACTGGCAACTCCCCTACATCTATCGCAGAGCTCGAACAGTGGTTCTCCATCCCTAGAATGAATACATACCGAAATTCTGAAAATCCCGAAGGTTTTTACATCTGGAATACCCAGTTATCTAAAGCATATTTAGAAGATATACAACATGTAGAAGTGCTTTTAAGAAACAGGGTTGACGCCCAATTACGATCTGCTCGTGGCCCCTTCTGGTTTGAAGATGATAGCTATTTTAGATTTGCTCAACAGTTCAAAAAAGCTCTAACAACCGCCAAAAGAAGAACTAAAACAAACGATTCTCCTGGGAAAATTATCACCGCTCAGCAAGTCACATTTAGACGTCGACGATAGGAACCTCAATATGTTTGATTCAGCAGTTTTTAATGTCGCCTCTTGGATTGAGAAAGATGCCACTAATTGGATTCAAGACCACTCACGGGTGTCTGAGATTCGCAAGCAACGGCCGAGTTAGAACCACTACGTAGGCGTACCCCACCATCACCGCGTCGAAAAGCGCCCTCTCTTAACCCCCGCAAGGGGGTAACTTTTACGCGCACGCGTGCAACGCGCTAGTTTTGAAGGCAGTCCCCACGGGCGCCCGAGCACGGGCTGAGATCGCGCTGATTGCTGCGCGAGCACCGTTTGAACCTGTCCGGTTAGCACCGGCGAAGGAAGAGAGGAATGGTGCAATGACGCCTACCCAAAATGAGATCCACCCGAAACATAGCTACTCCCCCATCCGCAAGGACGGTCTCGAGGTCCCGGAGACCGAAATCCGCCTCGATGACTCGCCAAGCGGCCCCAACGAACCCTTCCGCATCTACCGCACCCGTGGCCCAGAAACCAACCCCAAGCAGGGACTTCCGCGGCTGCGCGAGTCATGGATCACCGCCCGCGGCGACGTTGCCACCTATCAGGGGCGCGAGCGTTTGCTTATCGACGACGGCCGCTCGGCAATGCGTCGAGGTCAAGCTTCGGCTGAGTGGAAAGGCCAAAAACCAGCTCCTTTGAAGGCGCTACCTGGCAAAAGAGTCACCCAAATGGCCTATGCACGTGCTGGCGTGATTACTCGTGAAATGGAGTTTGTAGCGCTGCGCGAACACGTTGATGCGGAGTTTGTGCGCTCTGAGGTGGCGCGCGGTCGGGCCATTATTCCCAACAACGTCAACCACCCCGAATCTGAACCGATGATTATTGGTCGCAAATTTTTGACCAAAATCAACGCCAATATTGGCAATTCTGCGGTCACCTCTTCAATCGAGGAAGAGGTGTCCAAGCTGCAGTGGGCCACGCGCTGGGGTGCCGATACCGTGATGGATCTATCCACCGGCGATGATATTCACACCACCCGCGAATGGATTATCCGCAACTCCCCCGTTCCTATCGGCACCGTCCCGATCTACCAAGCGCTGGAAAAAGTAAATGGCGTGGCCGCAGACCTTAACTGGGAAGTATTCCGCGATACCATCATTGAGCAGTGTGAACAAGGCGTGGACTATATGACCATCCACGCCGGCGTCCTGCTGGCTTATATCCCACTGACTACCCGTCGTGTCACCGGCATTGTCTCCCGCGGCGGATCCATTATGGCCGGTTGGTGTCTGGCGCATCACCGCGAATCATTCCTCTACGAGCATTTCGACGAGCTGTGCGAAATCTTTGCACAATATGACGTCGCATTCTCCCTCGGTGATGGCCTACGCCCCGGATCGCTTGCCGATGCCAACGACGCCGCGCAATTCGCCGAGCTGAAAACCATTGGTGAGCTCACCCAACGCGCCTGGGAATACGATGTACAAGTAATGGTCGAAGGACCTGGACACGTGCCACTAAACATGATCCAGGAAAACAACGAGCTGGAACAAAAGTGGGCAGCGGACGCACCTTTTTACACTCTTGGACCACTAGTTACCGACATCGCTCCAGGTTATGACCACATCACTTCTGCCATTGGTGCAGCTCACATCGCCATGGGTGGCACCGCCATGCTGTGTTATGTCACCCCGAAAGAACACCTTGGCCTGCCCAACCGTGACGACGTCAAAACCGGCGTAATCACCTACAAGCTCGCTGCCCACGCAGCAGATGTGGCCAAGGGTCATCCCGGCGCGCGTGCCTGGGACGACGCCATGAGTAAAGCGCGTTTTGAATTCCGTTGGAATGATCAGTTTGCGCTCTCCCTCGACCCCGACACTGCAATCGCTTATCACGACGAAACCCTGCCGGCAGAGCCTGCGAAAACCGCACACTTCTGTTCAATGTGTGGCCCGAAGTTCTGCTCCATGCGAATTAGCCAGGACATTCGCGATATGTTTGGCGATCAAATCGCGGAATTGGGGATGCCTGGGGTTGGGGATTCTTCTAGTGCTGTTGCTTCTAGTGGGGCACGGGAGGGGATGGCTGAGAAATCCCGGGAATTTATTGCTGGTGGTGCGGAGGTTTATCGGCGTTAGACAGAGCGATCCCAGATAGCCTCATATCGTTTTTCGACCAATGGCCAAATAATTTCCTGAACATCCTCCAATGTGGTGACGCCTTCCGCGAACTGCCCCCGAAGGACAAAGTCATGTGGAATTATGCGGCCAGCATGGTCGGTGCGTCCTAGAGGATCAAACATGCGCGTGGCCGTGAATTCCGGGCGAATTAGCACAAATTCACCGGCCAATTCGCGGTCTGCAAATGCCTGCTTATAGATCAGGAGTGGATCGAGCTCCCCACCATCATCAAGAAATCGGAAACCCCAGTCTTTTCCACGGGTTGCCCACATGAGTGTCATGCAAAGTCCCGAACTAAAACCTGATCAGCTTCGGCTTGATTCAGCTTCCTGGTGAATTCTGCAGTAATCGCTTTAAGGAATTCACGCCTTCCGACGGCTTCCTCACGAGCCTTCTGAAGCAATTCAGTTGGCTGATCAACCATATCCCTCACAAGTTCAGCGAAAACCAATGCCGCCATCGCCTTGTTATTTGTTCCAGATACTTTGTTTTTCAAAACTTTGGAAACGATCTTGAAACCCATTTGGGCAATTTCATTTCCCAAAAGTATATCAGCCAGGTTAATTGGCAAAACTTTCAGCTCCTGCCACCACAAATGGCGTTGCATGGGCAATACACAAGCCAACGGGAGGAGGACATCAACACCCTTGCGCTGGCTTATATCAATATGGCCTGGAGTGAACTTCGCCGAAGAGAGCAAAAGGAAATCTTTACCGAAGGAGAAAGCTTCGTCGTTATCGATAAACTCCAAAAGCTTTGAACGCAGCGCAATAATTTCATTGCCAGCTTTCTTATTAAGTAGATTCTCAAAATCTTTTACTTGGAGATCTGGCCATAGATCAGCTTTGGATAAAGCAATTACCCAAATTCGTGGGAACTGTTGGAGCTGTTTCCCACCCTCCAGGATTGCATCTTTGATCTGATTTAGGTTTTCAATGAATCCATCAAATAAATAGCTAAGATAGCGCTCCTCTTCATTGGCGTAATCATGCAGCTTTTGACCGTCAACTAAAAATAGCGCTACATCTGAGCCCAGCAGGTTTCTAAACGTTTCAACTTTATCCTGCTTTTCCGAGTCCGTTACAGCTCCACCCTCAAACCATTCACCTGGATAATCATGCCAAGTGAGATTCACCTGATCAGATTTAGCAGCATCCTTAATTGGGATGTTTTTCTGTTTTAGGGAAAAGACAGTCTTATGAGACTCGAATCTATTTTGGGGT
This sequence comes from Corynebacterium glutamicum ATCC 13032, assembly GCF_000011325.1. Lineage (NCBI taxonomy): Bacteria > Bacillati > Actinomycetota > Actinomycetes > Mycobacteriales > Corynebacteriaceae > Corynebacterium > Corynebacterium glutamicum. Next base: position 1,368,608 of record NC_003450.3, on the reverse strand, counting down.
GGCGCTAGGGAATCTTCTTTCATTCCCAGATACATCTTCATTAGTTTGGTATGCCGATCATCTTTTGCACTGAGTTCAAATAGCTGACCTTCACTTTGAGTTGAATCTCGTGCAGCGCCATAAAAAGAGCAAAGTAGGGCGGTTTTGCCACTACCAGATTGACCAAAGAGGGCGATTTGTTGATCTACGGAGTTATTCATGTGCTTCATGCTAGCTGTAATTGGCCACCATATAATTGAAATCCTCCCGAAAGTGATGGGCTATCTCTGTCTCGAACCTGATACTAAAATGAACATGTTCATTCAAAGGATGACTAATAGCAGATTCCAACTGCAAGCGGCTTAAACAGGCGACGCAGGCACGTGTTCTCAAGGCTGCAGTGCAACTTTTCCAGGAACTGGTCTTTGCTGCCATAACAATTCGAGGAATCGCTGAATTAGCTGGTGTAAGCACTGAAACAGTTAATGGCAGTAGGCGACAAAAATGCACTAGTAGTACTAGATTTTCGACACGATGATCGAGAGCGAACATACCCAGCGTGCCGGCTCCCCCACGCGATTGGTGGTGGACACTAATTGCCATCAAACTACTCCCTGCAACTGGACTTATCGCTGGGATTTGGATACCCGATATTGCCCTAGCAGCCAACATCGGAGTGATCGCCTATTTCTTAATTCCTGCCGTTGCTCATATACGAGCGCGCTTCCTTGGACAGGCATTTTGAATTAACTACCTTGGATTGCTTGCGCTTTCAATTGCAGTGCTCGTTCTTCCATTTGCGCTCTGAATGGTTGATCTCGAGTGGTGCAATTTGTTGATGGAGTCAGCACAACACCTTTATTGAAGGCGTGAGACACTCCTTATCTATAACCATGTTCTATCTAGAATGTTCTGAAGTCGATAGAGTTACCCAATGAAAAAAGAAGCCACTCAGTGAAATTCACTGAGTGGCTTCTTCGATTGTACCCCGTACGGGATTTGAACCCGTGTTACCGGCGTGAGAGGCCGGCGTCCTAGGCCACTAGACGAACGGGGCTTGTTCGTGTTTTTACGACTCAATAACAATAAACCACGAAATGCTATTCATACAAATAACGAGGTCAGGTGACTTTTTTCCAGTGAGTTATAAACCCGTAAAAACACCTAGACCCTTCCGCACCCCACATGATCCCATGATGCTTCAGCTCTCCAAAAACTCGTGCCATATAGTCATCGTGATAAATTCCAGCGCCTTTCGAGTAATGCGTTACTTTGACAGCCCTTGTATCTGAACCGAGCTTTGCTCTGAGCTCATCAATCACATCCGGTTTGGACAATGCCTAGAAAACAACGTTGCCCATCGCGATCAACGTTGGGTTTTCACATCCTAGGGCATGCAGCTCTGCGCCCAGACCAACAACTTGCTCCATCAAGAATTCACCGTCGCGAAGTAACTTCTGCACATTGGCTGATGAAGAATTTCTTAGCGGCTCCGGTTTCCCATCCTGGAATTTAACTAGATCCGTGATGGATAAGCCCCATTATGGCGTGCCCCAGCACAGATCTCAGAGTCGGTGATCGCTAGTTGTCGTTATCTCTTCGTGAAATGACGAATACCGATACTTCCGCATGGCTTGTTTTTTGATTTGCAGGACGTTCAGCAAAATTCAAAGCCACAAGTATTAGAACAGTTCTTAAATCGCGCCTGCGGGCATCGAGCTCGAATTGCGTGGAGATCTTATTGAGTTACTGCACGCTCTGGTTGAAAAAGTATTCCGGCGCTACTGCTTAAATGAACTCCCAGGCCCCATTTCGAGCACTCCCCCAAACTGCCCATAATCCACACTGTGACGATACCCAATGAAGATAAGAGGCCCCTAAAACCTGTAACGACACCCTCTTTCGAATAATGGTTTCGAATGAAGGTGTCTGGGCTTATAAGGGTCGTTGTGTAGTTCTCTGACTGACCCTCTCAACTCCTCACAGTGGCTTCAACCTGCTGCCACCGCTTTCCGGCGTCGGTGCGGAGGTTTCGTCAACTCGAGTTAATTGTTCTCGTCGTTGCGTCCGCTGTTGCCCGCTGCGGGCTTAATGTGCCGAGTGTGGGTTGTTGAAGAAGGAGAAGTTGGGTGTCAGTTGACTGCAACGATGTGTCATGTCGGGGCGAGCTCCTGATTCACGCATCTCTAGCGCTTGGAATCTTTGGTTATGGCGATGCCAGCTGCCGGGAGGACGGCGTCATTGCGTCCGAACTTCTTTTTCATTCCACTTACTGCCATACACTCTCCTTTTACTGGTCGGTTCCATTGACTCCAGAGCGCCCTTTCCGAAGCCTCCAAAGTTGCATTTGTGCTGGTTAGAGCAACAACTTGTTGGTGATCGGCTATGAACTTCTCTGTATGAACCTGACTTTAACCCGAGACCGAATCTCGGTAAAGGCTTTTGCGATTTAACTCCGCAACCGCTGGAGATCTTTCACCCCCGCATTTTTAAAATCCCCTGCTACATGAGCCCGTACATTTGTCCTGGGAGGGGGTGATGTCAGATGTGTTAGCAAACACAAAACATCCAACCCTCAATTGATGAAGGGTGGATGCTTTTAAGAGTACCCCGTACGGGATTTGAACCCGTGTTACCGGCGTGAGAGGCCGGCGTCCTAGGCCGCTAGACGAACGGGGCATTAGGACACGATCAATTGTTTTCCAGCTGATCGCAGCTGGCCTACCAGGACTCGAACCTAGAATGACGGTACCAGAAACCGTTGTGTTGCCAATTACACCATAGGCCAATCGTTTTTCAAGATTGTAAACCTTGTAAAACATTTAAAAACTTACCGCAAATAAATGATGCGGAGTACCCCGTACGGGATTTGAACCCGTGTTACCGGCGTGAGAGGCCGGCGTCCTAGGCCGCTAGACGAACGGGGCATTAGGACACGATCAATTGTTTATCCAGCTGATCGCAGCTGGCCTACCAGGACTCGAACCTAGAATGACGGTACCAGAAACCGTTGTGTTGCCAATTACACCATAGGCCAATGTTTAAAACTTAAGCTCCAAGCAACTCGCATGGCGCGCTGTTCAACGAGGAATACTATAACCACAACCATGCAATACGGCCAAATCTGCAGGTTGCCGGGTTAGAAAATTGCAGGAAATACCCTCTAGCCAAAATTAGCCAACACCGTTAGCCCGGAGATTAGTTGCCCAACACATCACCAGAGATGAAAGCTCATGAAAACAAAGAAGCAGTCCCGCATCTTGTTCATCGCACTTGGCCTTGTCATAGCTCTACCTGCACTCTCCTTTGGCTTAAGCCAGCTCTTACCTGCAACCACCACCAGAGAAATCACCATCGATGCCCAACCAGATCAGGTGTGGGAGGTGTTGAGTGATCTAGAGCCCTTCCCGCAGTGACATCCCACCATCACGTCTTTCAGTGGTGAAGCGGTGGTTGGGAACACCGTGGCGTTTACAAACAAGGAGGGGGGTTCGTCGATAAGCTCTACTCCGACCATCCTCGCGGCGGAACCCGCCCGCGAGCTGCGCTGGCTGGGACATGTGGCGTTTCCCGGGCTGATGGACGGCAACCATTCGTTTGTGCTGGAGCCTGCAGGCGAGAGCACGAAGGTGACGCAGTCGGAGAGTTTTACGGGGATTCTCGGGATGTTTGCCCCACTGTTTATGGATTTGGGGGCATCATTTGAGGCATCCAATAAAGCACTTGCAAATTTTGTGGAGTCTAAAGAGCAGTGATTTTTCCCGATCCCCCCCTGGCCGCCTAGCGGAAATTATTGATACCGCGTGGCGGTTGGTGGAAACACGTGGCTGGGCGAATGTGAGCATGCGAACCCTGGCCGCGGAGCTAAATATCAAGGCGCCGTCGCTGTACAAGCATGTAAAAACGCGCGAGGATATCGCCGCACACATCGCCACGAAGGCATTTATTCAGCTGGGGCAAAGCCTGCATGAACATTGTGAAAGTGTGGAGGATTTGCTTGCGGAATACCGCTCCATGGCTCGGGAAAATCCAAATATTTACCGGCTTCTCACCAGTTCAGAGTTCCCCCGCGAGCTACTTCCAGAAGGCCTAGAAACTTGGGCAGGAACGCCATTCTACCTGGTCACCGGCCACGATCCGATCAAGGGTCAAGCACTGTGGGCATTCGCGCACGGCATGGCCATCCTGGAAATCGACGCCCGATTCGCCGGCCCCAACAATGGATCCCCCGCGGATGGCGTGTGGGAGATCGGCGCGCGGGCATTTGACACACAAGTATTCGACCAAGGCTGAGCAAAAAGGCGCTAAGCTGTGGGGAGATCGCAAGCCCCTATCCGGCCTCTACTAAGCCCCGAAGTTGAAGGGAAACTCCCCCAATGCCGTTTCCAGCACTGTTGTTGCCGCTGATTTTCTGGACAGGAATTGCAGCTTTGTCCTCTTGGGCGGTCAGCCGTGCACTTCCGCTGCGCGCCGATAATTCCATTGAGATTGATGCGCCGGTGGAAAAGGTCTGGGATTTCATCGAGGAGACCAACCGCGTGCCGGAGTGGAATGAGCACATTCTGTACGTGCAGGCGCCTGGTGAGATCGAGCAGGGCATGAAGCTCAAGATGAAAACAAGGCACCCAGAGACCAATCGCCTCACTTTGAAGTTTCGCCCCACCATCGACGTGCTGCGTCCACACCGTGAATTGACGTGGTCCACCAAAATTGTTGCGCGTTGGCTGCTCACCGTCACCGACACGATCGAGCTGAAGCCTTTGGAAGATGGTCGCACTGAGGTGGATCAATCAATGTCCTTTAGTGGCGTACTATCCCCCGGAGTGCCCTTTTTGGCCAGCATCAGCAGGATCAAAGAGAACTCAAACCGCCAGTTGAAAGCACTGATCGAAGCCGAGTAAACCTCCAACCCCTACATAACGTGGGGGTTTTAAGCTTGCGTAGACATATCGTTTTTCGATAGATTTACATCTTGAAACGATACGCCCATCCACGGCGCATGTCTGAAAGGTTCCCCATGAATCCCCGCATCCTCATGCTGCTTCGCATCATTTTCGGCGCGGCCTTCCTCGCACTGTTGGTGCTGCAAGTCCTGCTCGCCATCAAAATCGTGCGCGATGGCCTCAACTCCGGCGAGCTCTCCCCCATCCCGCTCACCATTCTCGCGAGCTTCGTGATCATCGGTTTCGGGCTCGTGCAGTTCATCATCGTCTGTCTGTTCGCGCTACTGCGTCTCGTGGAAGACGATGAAATCTTCGACGCCCACTCGCTCGCCTGGGTTGATCGAATTGCCATCACCATCGCAGCCGGCGCCGTTTTACTCCTCCCAATGGCCTACATCGTCGCAGAAGTCGACGACGCCCCCGGAGCCATCGTCTTCGGTCTCATCCTCGCGATGCTCATCACGGGCGTATCCCTGCTGGTAAAAATCATGCGCGCACTCCTGGCCCGCGCCATCGGATTCTCCACGGAACTGGAATCGGTGATCTAAATGGCCATCATCGTCGACATCGATGTCATGCTCGCCCGCCGCAAAATGGGCGTCGGCGAACTCGCCGAAAAAATCGGCATCACCCCAGCCAACCTCTCGGTCTTAAAAAACGGGCGCGCAAAAGCGATACGCTTCAGCACATTGGAGGCCATTTGCCGCGAGCTCGGCTGCCAGCCGGGCGACATTTTGCGTTACGACGCCTCCCTCCACAACTAAACCCGAAACGCAAAGAGCCCACCTCCCTCAGAAATTCTGAACGGAGACGGGCTTTTGTTCATCTACAGGTTTTACTCAGCGACCACGAATGGGGTCTGCTCACGAGTAACCTTCAGACGAACCAACGTGGATTCCTTGCCCAAAAGCTCCATGGACTCAAACAGTGGTGGGGATACAGCCTCGCCGGAGATACCAATGCGCAACGCACCGAACGCCACGCGAGGCTTCAGGCCTAGATCCTCAATGAGAGCCTTGTTCAATGCTGCTTCAATGTTTGGAGTGGTCCACTCCTCCACTGCCTCCAGCGCTGCGATACCGGCGTTGAGAGGCTCAACAGCGGTCTCCTTGAGGTTCTTCTTGGCAGCCTTCTCATTGAACACCAGATCTTCGTCAGCGGTGACCAGGAACTTCAGCAGATCCCACGCCTCGCTGAGCACCTTGATGCGGGTCTGAACCAGCTCCGCAGCAATGGCAAACTTCTCAGCTGGGTAATCCGCTGGGAACTCGGTGTACTCAGTCATGTACGCGCGCAGGCGAGCCTCGAAATCCTTAGGCTCCAGAAGTCGGATGTGATCCGCGTTGATGGCCTCAAGCTTCTTCTGGTCAAAGCGAGCTGGGTTGCCCAACACGTCAGCGACATCAAAGTTAGCGATCAACTCATCGACACCGAAAATGTCCTGATCAGCAGACAGTGACCAACCCAGCAGCGCCAGGTAGTTGAGCATGCCCTCTGGGATGATGCCGTTGTCACGGTGGTTGAACAGGCTGGACTGTGGATCACGCTTAGACAGCTTCTTGTTGCCCTCACCCATCACAAATGGCAGGTGACCAAAGGCTGGGGTGGCCTTTGCCACGCCAATGCGCTTGAGCGCCTCATACAGAGCAAGCTGACGAGGAGTCGATGGCAAAAGATCCTCACCACGCAGCACATGGGTGACTTCCATCAACGCATCATCAACAGGGTTGACCAGGGTGTACAAAGGCTCACCGTTGGAACGAGCAACCACGAAGTCAGGCTGGGTGAACGACTTGAACTCAACTTCACCGCGGACCAGGTCAGTCCACTTCCAATCCTGCTCTGGCATGCGCAGACGCCACACAGGCTTACGCCCCTCAGCCTCAAATGCTGCGACCTGCTCTTCGGTGAGATCACGGTCAAAGTTGTCGTAGCCGAGCTTTGGATCGCGGCCAGCAGCCTTGTGTCGCTCCTCAACCTCTTCCGCGGTGGAATAAGCTGGGTAGACTTCACCGGCGTCGATAAGCTGCTTCAACACATCCTGATAGATGTCCTTGCGCTGCGACTGGCGGTAGGGCTCATGCGGGCCGCCCTTTTCCACACCCTCATCCCAGTCCATTCCCAACCAGCGCAGGGAATCGATGATGGCGGAGTAAGACTCCTCGGAATCGCGGGCAGCGTCAGTGTCCTCAATGCGGAAAACTAACTTGCCTCCAGTGTGGCGAGCATATGCCCAGTTGAACAGCGCGGTGCGCACAAGTCCAACGTGTGGGGTGCCGGTGGGCGATGGGCAGAAACGAACACGAACATCAGTCATGCAGGCCATGTTAATAGCCCGCACCCACCGCCCGCGCGTTTACCCCAGTTCTACTGGGATTAGAATGGCTAACCATGTCTGCCCACCGCAACCCCTCTGCCCCCAACACCGCCCCAGATTTCCTCTTATCCAGAGGCCACGGGTCTGTGCGCACCCAAGGATCAAAAGAAGTATTCACCGATCCCTGGGAGGCAGTAGACGCCCTTAAACAAGGGCGCGTAGCCATGGTGGTGGGTGCTTTGCCCTTCGAACGGGACAAACCAGCAGCACTGACTGTCCCAGAACACATCATCCGCGAAGACGGCCCCCTAGAACCTCACGCCTACTACAGGTTTGGACCAGGCTCAGTACTGCACGCCAGCGTCGCAGGAATTGATCCCTCACCGATTGAGCATTTACGACGCGTCAATGCAGCCATCAATACCATCAACAACACTGTCCTGAACAAAGTTGTGCTCGCGCGCGCCGTGGACATCTCCTTCGAGCCACCCGTTGATCCCCTGCTGGTGGCCGCACGTTTGATTGATAACTCCCACAACAAGGACGGTTTCATCGCCGACCTGACCCCTGCAGGCCCAGACTTTGCAGGCCACATGCTGGTTGGATCCTCCCCGGAGGTGTTAATCAAACGCCAAGGTTCCACCATCACCGCATACCCACTGGCCGGCTCCGCACCACGGCTTGCCGATCCAGTGCGCGATGAAGCCCAAGGACAAAACCTCCTGGCCAGCGCCAAAAACCTAGAAGAACACTCCTACGTGGTCAACCACCTGCGCACCATCCTGGAACCACTGTGCTCACAATTCGACGCCCCAACAGTTCCTGAACTGACCAAAACCAACGAAATGTGGCACCTCGCAACACCCATCGTTGGCACCCTCAAGTACCCACACATCACCGCACTAGAACTAGCCATCCGCACACACCCCACCCCCGCGATCTGTGGCACCCCCACCGACGCCGCCGAAGCCCTCATCATCGAAGCGGAATCCCCCCGAAACTTCTACGCCGGAGCAGTCGGCTGGTGTGACTCCACCGGAGACGGCGAATACATGGTAGCCATCCGCTGCGCCGAAGTATCCGAAGACGGAACCTGGGCCAGAGCATGGGCAGGCGGAGGCATCGTCGCCGAATCAGACGCCCAAGAAGAGTTTGATGAAACCACCGCGAAGCTCCAAACCATCATGCGCTCGCTTGGTTTGTGAGATGTGGTCTTAAAACACCGACTTCACGTGAGCTGACTTCTCACGCTCAACTTCTCGTGGGCAGACTGCACTCCGGATTCCGGGCTTTCACTACTGATGTCGTGTGATGAGAAGTTGAGCACGTGAAGTCAGCACATGAGAAATCGAGCTGTATCAGTTCCGCAGCTGGGTTTAGGGGAGCTCTCCCCTCCTTAAGTTCGATTTCTCGGTGACGATTTCTCATTGGCGAGTTCATGGGAGCGGTTTCTCAATTCCAATTTCCCGCGCTCAATTTCTTAACGGCGATTTCGCTAGGAAAAACCCCATTTTCCGACTGAAATTGAGCTTGAGAAATTGAGCGGAAGGTATTGAGCATAAGAAACCGAAACCGTGAAATCGAACTTAACGCTTCGGAAAGCCCCGCAAGTCACCATAAGCCCTTAATAGAGACCCCAAACGTGACTAAAGGCCACCCGAGTAATCCCGGATGGCCTCAAAAACCCACTAAAAACCTTAATCAACCTTCGTTGCCTTGAGCACAATGTCCACGTGGTGGTGTGCGCCAGCGCCGGTTTTGATGTCACGTTCGAAGGATTCCACTAGTTCGACACGGAAGGCTTCGCTCAGGTTTTCCGACAGCCACTTTGGGGTTGCTGCGGATTCTGATTCAAAGTCGTGGTGGGTGAACAGGAGGGTTCCGCCGGGTGCGACGAGGTTTTCCAGTTGCGCGACGGAGGTGTCGTTGGCTGGGATTTGGCCGTACGAGCAGCTGACGAGGTCGAATTGGCGACCGGATTCGATGGCGAATTCGGTGAATGATACCAAGAGGACTTCGGCTGATGGGGCGTTTTGTTTCGCGCGCTTCACTGCAGTTGGTGCGAAGTCGATGCCGGTGGTGACGTATCCCTTGGAGGACAGCCACACGAGGTCAGCGCCTTCGCCACAGCCAATGTCTAGTGCGGTGCCTTCAGCTGGCTCTTCACCCAAGTAGGCGATGAGTGCTTGGTTGGGGTTGCCGCTCCAGACTTGTTCCGTGGTGGTGTATTGATTCTCCATGGATTCTGGGGTGACCTGGTCGTACGGACGCTTCTCCCCATGATCGTGATGGTGGTGATCCATTTTAGGCGTCCACAACTGGGTTGCCCAGCTTGCCGATGCCTGGAATTTCGATTTCGATGTAGTCGCCGTCAACCATTGCTTCGGTGCCTGCTGGAGAACCGGTTGCAATAACGTCGCCTGGGAGCAGGGTCATGGAGGCGGTGATGAACTCGATAATTTCGCCCATCTTCATGATCATCTGGTTGGAGTTGGAGTCCTGCTTCAATTGGGTTTCGCCGTCGTGGGTGAGGCGTGCCTTGATGGGCAGGTTGTCCAAGTCGATGGAGTTGATGTCAGTTTCAATCCATGGTCCGATGGGGCCGAAGGTGTCAATGCCCTTAGCGCGTGCCCACTGGCCGTCAGCGAACTGGAGGTCACGGGAGGAGACGTCGTTGATGATGGTGAAGCCCAAAACGACAGACTTCCAGTCATCAGCCTTGACGTTCTTGCAGGGCTTGCCGATAACTACTGCGAGCTCACCTTCGAATTCCACCTTGGTGGCAAAGGAAGGGATTCGGATTGGGGACTCTGGTCCGGTGACAGCTGTTGGTGGCTTCAGGAACAGGGTTGGTGGCAGTGATTCTGCGGACTTCTTAAACACCTCAGCAACGTGATCGGCGTAGTTACGGCCAATCGCGACGACTTTGCTTGGCAGCATTGGTGCCAGCAGGCGTACATCTTTAAGTGGCCATTCGCGACCGGTGAACTTTGGTTCAGTGAAGGGGGTACCCTCGATCTCACGGGCGGTGAGGTTAGCTACATCATCGCCTTCGCCTTCAATTGAGCAAAAACACATTCCATCTGGGGTGGCAATTCGTCCAAAACGCATGACCGTTATGTTACGCGTTGGGTGTGGGGGCCTGCACGATGACCCCTATTCCCAAATATCTTTGAGGGTGTTCGCCCGAAGGTGCGTGATCTGCACCAAATACACCTCGGCGCACGCCAAAGCGTCGGTTAATGCCTGGTGATTGGAGTAATTGGGAAGACCATATCGTTGTCGAATGCGTGCAAGCCGGAGGTCTTCGCCACGTGGGTAGGTGGACATCCTCTCCATGTGGCGGCGTTCCATGGCAAAAGTATCCACGAGGGGGACGTCGAGAAGCGTTCCGAAATGCTTGAGGCATGCGGCCGAAATAAAATCGCGCTCGATGGGTGAAAAATGCGCCAGCATGGCGCGTCCCTGGAGCGCCTGCAGTAGTTGGCCAAGCGCCTCTTTGATGTCGATACCCGCGGCGATTTCATCGTCGGTGAGCTGGTGAATCACCGCAGACGAGCCGACCGAAAACCCCTCGCTGCCGCGAATCACCACATACCCCGCGCCGCTCAGATCAATCACGTCGCCGTTAATCGGCACCCACCCAATCGACACAATTTGATGCCGGTGGGGCTTCAGGCCCGTCGTTTCCACGTCCACAGCCAGAAGCTTCAGGTCTTCAATGCGTGTCGACGCCCCCGGCCGCGGCACGGAATAAAACTCCTGCAACGCGCCGGTTGCGCGCCGTATTTTCGCTTTTCGACGCCCCAACACTAGATGTTCCTCACCGGATATTTAGTAGCTAACGCCGACTGCATATCTTTAATAATGGAAAATGCATCGCGCAAATGCTCCCGATCCATCTTGCCCAACGTCTTGGGATCAATGTGATAGTTCGGCTTCTCCCCCACCTTGATCAACCGCGCCTGGTGCTGGAACGCCATCGCCGCTAAGAAATCAAAGGCATCCAACAAATCCTGCGCACCCTTACGCGACACCTGACCATGGCCCGACGCAGCAATCAACCGCTCCCGAGTCCCAATCGCATCACTACCCGTGGCCAGCGCATACAGCCTCGCCATCTGCACGATGCCCGCGGTGCCACCCTTCTTAATATCCATCGTCGCGCCGTATTCACCAGAACGCTCCACCACAAGACCACGGAAAAACCCCAGCGGAGGATCGCGCCGGGCCGCAAGACTAGCCAAGTGTGCATGCATGCGACGCGCACCCCTGGCCATATTCACCGCATTTTGGTGGACATCCTTAGCCATCTCGGTGTCGCCGTAAATTCCCCTGAAATCAAAGAATGTCTGGGCATGCAGCAACGCATCCGGCTCCGGCGCAGTAATCCAGGAATGGAAGGTGGAGATCCACTGGTCAGCAGTTTTCCGCCACTCCGGATTGGATGCCATCATGTCACCCGGACACAGCACCTGTCCTGCGCGGTCGAGGCCCTGGCACACGAATTCACTCAGCGCTGCAAAATACTGTCCATGCTCGCGGTCATTGTAGGAATTGTCCAGAACAAGGGCATTGTCTTGATCAGAGGCCAGTCCCATTTCTTTCCTGCCCTGCGAGCCCACCACCACAAAGCAATACGGAACTGGCGGTGCACCAAATTTCCGCTCCGCCAGCACAAGGAGCCTTCTTGCCAAAGAATCCGCAGCCACGGTGAGCAAGCTACTGACTTCTTCCGCAGAAGCTCCCCGATCAATAAATCTCGAAGCCACCTCCGCTGCCGACTGGAAGGTGTTGGCCAATTCCTCCACGGTATTTTTTCGCGACAGATCCGCAGTGAGGTAAATCGGATCGTGGCGCAGCAAGCGCATGATGTCAGCTGCAGTGACGATGCCGGAGATTTGGCCATCATCCACAATCGGCAAGTGGTGAATGCGCAGCTCCGACATCAACAACATGGCCTCAAAAGCCAACCCCTGCGAGGTCGCGCAACGCGGATCCACCGTCATGACCTCAGAGACCGGCAGCTGAATATCCAAATCCTTCGCCACCACCCTGCTGCGCATATCGCGATCGGTGATGATGCCTTTGAGTTCCCCATCGATCTGCACCAGCAACGAAGACACCCCGAACTCATCCATCTTGATGGCAGCATCCATGATCGTGGTGTCCGGGCTGCAGGAAATCGGGTTGGCGATCTTGAACTCCCCCAACTTCGTGCGCAGCACCTTCGAACTAGATTCTTGGCGCAATTGATCAGCAGCGGCGCGGATACGCTTCGACCAGCTGGAGTAGTAACGGTTCAGATCAGGGTTGCGCTTGGCTAACTCATCAAAATCATCACGCCCCAGACGCAACACCAAGGAATCTTCCACGGCAACCATACGGTACCGAGAATTTCGTTCTGGCCCCATCGTGGAATAGCCAAACGAGCGCCCCGCGTCACGGCGATCCAGCAGTACGCCCTCCTGATCAAGAACATCAATGGCACCCGATCTGATTACCCCCATGTAATGATTGGGCACACCAATTGGGATGATCTCTTCCCCACGCCGAAAATAGCGCAAGCTCATTTTTCCAGGTAACTGATCTAGTTCCTCGGCTGGTAGCTGCGCGAAAGGTTCAAATCCTGCTAAGAAATCGCGGATTTCTTCGAGTTCGACCGACATGAGATTAACCATAAAAGAAAAACTGCCTCATTGTCTCGAAATCCTGCATTCGAGTACAAATAAATTTGAGAACAAAAAGATGGGGGGAAATATGTTAAAGTGCGTTATATTGCTTTAGCGAAAGTAACTTCCATGCATCAACGTTCGATGAGCTTCACTTTCATTCGTACTTTTTTCGTACTTTTTGGCATCACGTTGTTAGTGTCATGCGTTCCAGAGCCTCCTGACTCCTACACTAAAGAATCCACTGTGCTGCGGTATCAGGTCTCTGATTTCAATCTAAACTTCGTGGAATTAGCAGTTGCGCTTGGGTATTTGAACAACATTGAGCTCCAAGTAGTCGGATCTGTACAAGGCGGCGTTGAGTCCATTGAATCGCTCAAAAAGGATGACATTGACTTCGCGGCAGTCCCCTTCATTGGCCTTGTTGCAGGAGAGATAGCCACCGGTGCGCCCATCAAAGCAGTGGCCGCAAGTTACGGAATTTCCCACGATTCTTCTTCTGCACTTCTAGTCCTTAAAGACAGTGAGATACACGAAGTGCACGATCTCATTGGCAAAACAGTTGGCATAAACACCCTCGGTGCTCTGGGATCTGCGATGGTTGAGCGTCATCTATTCGACGCCGGTCTCACCGAACCTGAGATCGTGAGCGTCACTCAACGTGCATTACCCGGTGAGTACTTAGAACAACGCCTCTACCAGGGGCAAGTTGATGCAATTTGGGTCACCGATAGCGCTAAACACCAAGCGCTTGAAACTGGAGATTTTCGGATCTTGGCAGAGGATTCAGACCTTGTGCAGGAACTCAACACTGGCTGCATGGTGGTGTCGCAAAAACTCATCGACGAGCACCCCGCAGTGGTTGGAGAATTAGTGGATGGAGTAGCTCAGGCAATCGAGTTTGAACGATCCCACTCCCCTGAAGAAGTGCGCGAAGTTTATTTCAACTACCTCGAAGCCCATGGTCAGAGTGATAGAATATCCAGCTTTAGATATTGGGAGCATTCGGGCATCGCAACCCGAGGTGGAGTGCTCAGTGATAGGGAGTTCAGCATGTGGTCCCACTGGATTGACCGCCAATACGACGTCCCCGATATCAATCCAGCAAGTATTTACACCAACCAATTCAACCCATACCGAAAAGTAAACCCCTCGCCATAAAAGGCAAGGGGGTCGGCGTTGAAATTTAGCTTTGCAGCGCCTTGACGATGCGGTCTCCCACCTCAGTGGTAGAAATCGGCTGAGAGTTATCTCGGCCAGCCACATCAGCTGCGATGGCTGTTTCAATACGTACTGCGTTGTCTTCATCACCTAAGTGACGCAGCAGCATCGCAGCGGATAGGATTGCTGCCGTTGGGTCTGCGATTCCCTGGCCTGCGATATCTGGTGCAGAGCCGTGGACTGGCTCGAACATGGAAGGGTTGGTGCCCGTGGCATCGATGTTGCCGGATGCTGCGAGGCCAATTCCGCCAGAGACTGCGCCTGCCTCATCGGTGAGGATGTCGCCGAAGAGGTTATCGGTAACAATCACATCGAAGCGGGAAGGATCAGTGACCAGATAGATGGTTGCTGCATCGATGTGGTTGTAATCGACGGCTACCTCTGGGTATTCCTTTGCAACCTCATCTACGGTGCGCTGCCACAGGCCACCACCGTGAACCAGGACGTTGGTCTTGTGCACGAGGGTGAGCTTCTTGCGGCGGCTCTGTGCCAGCTCGAATGCGTAGCGAATAACGCGCTCAGCGCCGTAGCGAGTGTTCACGGAGGTTTCATTGGCAATCTCGTGAGGGGTTCCCACGCGGATTGCTCCACCGTTGCCAGTGTAGGCGCCTTCGGTACCTTCGCGGACCACAACGAAATCAATCTTGCCTGGGTTACGCAGTGGGGACTCCACGCCGTCGTACAGCTTGGATGGGCGCAGGTTCACGTGGTGATCCAGTGCGAATCGCATCTTCAGCAGCAAACCACGCTCGAGAATTCCTGGAGGGACGGAACCTGGTGCACCGATAGCGCCAAGAAGGATCGCGTCATGCTCGCGCAGGGATGCCAGATCCTCGTCGGTGAGCAGCTCGCCATTTTTGAGGTAACGGCGTGCGCCAAGGTCATAATCGGTGGTCTCGATGTCGTCGCGGACAGCGTTTAGAACCTTGAGGGCTTCTGCAGTAACCTCTGGGCCGATACCATCTCCACCAATAACAGCAAGTTTCATGTTGTGGGATTCCCTTCTCACTATATGGACTTCACTAGTGTAGCTGATTGATCACAGCTCGTACCTGCCCAACAACCCCCACTACCCCATCATGCAGGGCTTGACTCAACTGGAAATCGTTCAGACCAGCACGAATCGGCACCGCAACCGTGGCGACGAAATCCACATCATCCCCATCCGAACGCATAAAAATGGTGGAGTGATCAGAATCCAGGTTCGCTCGATTACACAAATGTAAAACTTCAGTGGCTTCCACATCGCGGTCAGCAACCACCACGGCTTGGATCTTCAACAACTCGGGATCATCCAAAATCACATCCACTGGGGTGTCACCCAGCTCAAAGCTGATGCGCCCAGAAGCTGCATCATAAGGAACTTCCTCCACCCCCTGATCCATGAACCAGTTAGCTACTCGCACGGGCGTAACTGTTTGAGAGGGGGAGGCGTCGACAAGCTTAATGTTGAGCATTGCGCCGCGCTCCTGCGGCGAGCGCTCCGGGTAAAGTGCATGAAACTCACGAGTGAGGTCGATGGCGCCATCAAACGCGGCAGCCACAAACCCCGCCAACTGAGCCTCGCTGAGGCCATCGCCAATCGGCAGCGCCTCCACGGCAAACGCCTGCAACTGACCCTTATCCGCCTTAAGCACCGTTGTCAGACCAGTCGGGGCATCCAACATCATCTTCGGCGTTGCCCGTGCATCATGGGCAGAGTTAATCGCCACAATAGAACGCACATAATCCGACGCACTCAACTCCCCCACCCACGTCGCTTGAGCTCGCAGCCACTCATCCCACGTGAACGTCAATGTGAAATGGGCAGACTCGACAACAATGGCATCACCTGACTGGTGAGGGTCAAGTCCAGCTGAAGTCAAAACATTGAACAGCGTCGCAGGCGGCATGGTTGTTAAGAACCTTTCTTAAGGGAAATCTTCTCTCCCAAATCTACCTTTAAAACTGTATTAAAAGAGCGAAAACCGCCTTACCACCTTGAATGAATTCAAAGATGGGAAGGCGGTTCAAGCAAATGGATCTCTAATTAGTCAAGATCAACCTGGAAGGAAGTAGCACCCAACTCAGCGTTGATTTCAGCTTCCAGCTCTTCAGAGACAGCGGACTCAACACGCAGGATCAGGACAGCGCCGTCACCCTTCTCAGCCTGAGTCAACGCAGCAGCCTCGATGTTGATGCCAGCAGCACCCAGCTTGGTACCAACGGTACCCAGTGCACCAGGAGCGTCAGTGTACTGCAGGAAGAGGTTCAGACCCTCTGCGCGCAGATCCAGGCCACGGCCATTGATGCGGGTGATCTTCTCAACGCGCTCAAGACCAGTCAGGGCACCAACAACAGTTGCGCTCGCGCCGCTGCCAGTAATGACCTTGACCTGCAGGACGGAACGGTGAGTAACAGACTCAGAGTTGGTCTTCACGGAGATGTCCAGGCCACGCTCTTCAGCAATGCGAGGAGCGTTGACGAAAGTAACGGACTCTTCGATAATTCCGGAGAACAAACCACGAACAGCGGACAAACCAAGTGCATCGACCTGCTCGGAAGAAAGCTCGCCTCGAGCCTCAACCTCAATGGAGACTGGGGCGGCGTCGACAAGCTTGCCAGCAAGAAGACCAAGCTTGCGAGCCAGATCCATCCACACAGCAACCTCTTCGCCCACGCGACCACCGGAAACGTTCACAGCATCCGCCACGAACTCGCCAGCCAGCGCCTTGAGCACAGAATCAGCAACGTCAGTACCCGCACGATCCTGAGCCTCTTCAGTAGAAGCACCCAAGTGAGGAGTCACAACAACCTGAGGCAACTTGAACAAAGGAGAATCAGTGCAAGGCTCGGTGGAGTACACATCGAAACCAGCGCCACGAATGTGACCGGACTCAATCGCATCAGCCAAAGCCTGCTCATCAACAAGGCCACCACGAGCAGCGTTGATGATGATCTGGCCCTTCTTGGACTTAGCAAGGAGCTGCGCATCAAACATGCCAGCAGTTTCCTTGGTCTTAGGAAGGTGAATGGTGACAAAGTCAGAACGGCTCATCAGCTCATCCAACTCAACCAACTCAACGTTCAGCTGAGCCGCACGAGCAGGGTTAGCGTAAGGATCGTAAGCAACAATGGTGGTCTCAAACGCAGCAAGACGCTGAGCAAACAACTGACCAATGTGGCCAAAACCGACGATACCGACAGTTTTTCCGAAAATTTCCACACCGTTGAAAGAAGACCGCTTCCACTCGCCCTCACGCAGCGTCGCATCAGCAGCAGGGATCTGGCGAGCAGTAGACAGCAGCAAAGAAATTGCGTGCTCACAAGCGGAGTGAATATTAGAGGTCGGTGCGTTAGCAACCATGACGCCAGCTTCAGTGGCAGCAGGGATGTCAACGTTGTCCAAGCCCACGCCGGCACGACCGACGATCTTCAAGTTAGGGGCAGCGGCGATGACTTCAGCATCGACAGTGGTAGCAGAACGCACGAGCAGTGCGTCCGCTTCCTTAACTGCATCAAGCAGTTCTGGGCGGTTAGGTCCGTCAACCCAACGGACTTCTACTGCATCTCCAAGCGCGTCAACAGTGGACTGCGCAAGCTTATCGGCGATGAGGACTACCGGACGGCCATTCTGGCTCACAAGTTACTCCTGGAAAAACTAGGAATGTCCGTCTACAACAGGCACGACCGCGTCGGCTGCAGACGTGTCCACGCCGGGTTTTGGCGTGCGACTAGAAACATTCTAAACCCTCCCCCACCCAGAAAGTCATCTAACCCAGAGATTCATGCTGTGAGATTTACCCCCAAAGGTGTCTCACCATGCAAAAAGCTGCGTTTACGCTGATGGAATGAGCTGCGAATTTTATTCACGTCTCCGGCGGGGTGGGTTTGTTTTGGGGACTTTTGGCTTGTCGGGCCGCGGGTCAAGGTCTCGGTGCACTGCCTCCATTCCACGCCCGTCCCGAACCAGAGCTAAACCAGACAGGCGTGACAATGATTCCACTTTTCAGGATTTTTTGTCACGTGTGTCTGGTCTCGTACTGGTCTCGTACTAACGCTCCATCCAGGCCACGAGGCGTTTTCCATTTCGCGCCATTTAACGCCATTTTAAGAGGTCGGGCAGTCAGAACATGTGTTTGTATAGGCAACACTTTGAACGGCCCTTAGAAGCGATTCTGTGAGGTCACTTTTTACCGATTCCGAGTTCATTTTTCGACCCGACTAAACCTGACCAAACACACATGCCCACGAACTGGAAATTCGACTACTTTGGGCAATCCTGTCCGGTTTCAAGGCCGTTAAACCAGACACGAATGCCCACGGATCCCATTTCTAGGATTCGTGGGCAGTGTGGTTTGGTCGAAAGCTAACTCACCGCTCACATTGCCAACAAGCGAGCCCGAAGCTCCCCGAAACTACTGATACGACACAAACCATGGTCGCGGATCGACCTCTTCATAGGTTTGTTGCGGAGTGAAGGTCGGGAAATCCTCGTCGTAGAAGTTTTTCCACGCCATGAAGTAGTTCGGGCTCAGTCCCTCGCGAAGCATGTTCCAAGTTGCGTACTTATCCCCTGCGTTTCCGTGTCCATCTGCGTGCAACACGACAGCCAGTTCCAGGTGATCGGTATTGATTTGATCCCGATTGGTGAGCATTTCCAATTGGAATTGGTGCAGTACAAATGCCTTTTGTGGAAGATCGTTCTCGGCGGTCAGGTCGGCGAGCCACTGGGATACTTCGTTGATTTCGGCGGCATCTGCAGAGCCCACTCGTGTCATGGGTTGCTCATCGGGTCCGATTTTCCACTCGGGATCTAGCGCCAATCCAACGTTTGGTCGTTTGAGGAGTTCTTCATACATTTTGGCTTGGTCGAGGAAGTTGGCGCGTCCGGGTTGAAGATCCAGGACTGCGTATCCGCCGGCTTCGGTGATGGCGTCAACGTATCCGACTAGATCTTCCACGGGGAATTCGTTGGAGTAGTTGCCGTCGTCGCCTGCGAATTCAGAGGCAACCGTTGCGATTACTTCGAATGCCGGAATCACGGGCTGGTCTTCGAACTCTTGGTACTGCGCAGCCATGTCGGTCGCGCGCGCCACGGCTTCGGCGGCTGGTTGTTCACCAAGTGCGCCTAAAGCTGGTCCGGATGGGTGTCCGTACAGTGCCACCATGCGTCGACCTGGGAAAACAAGTCCTCCACCGCCGGGTAGTTCAGTGGTTACTTCTTCCCCACGCTTGATCTTTTCCGCGAGCTGTTCGCCGGTCCCAAATTGATCACCGAGTGCAAGCAAAGGACGATCAGCCAGGCCGGCAACCATCTTCATCTGCTCTTGGTTGAATCGCGGGTCGGGATAATCCATGAATCGAATTTCTGCGCCGAATGCACGCGCAGTCGCCACAGCGGAGATTCCAGATTCTGGGCTGGCAATCACGATCGGCGACATTTCACCGTCACGTTTGGACTGCAGCGGGAAGGCAGCCAGCTTGTCGTCGGAAGGCGTCGGCGCCACACCACCCCATGCAGGTGCGAGCAGTGTTTGATCCTCAGGGGTGAGGCTGGCGGTTTCCCGAACCAGATCCTCCACCGTGTCAACCTGTTTCGTCTCAAATTGCAAAGCGGTGAGCTGCGCTAATCCTTCTTCGGTACCGTCGTCATGAATGACTTTGGTGATCGTCTCATCCTCGGCAAGTTCTGGCAGCGCATCGCCAATCAACAACACCGTTGAAGCGCCGAGACGCTCAATTTCCGCCATGACTGCGGCGTTATTATCACCGCGCGCATGCAGAACCGGCGCATGCGCAACCACACCGATCGAGGCCGCGCGCAGCTCCTCTGCAATACCATTGCCAGCGACAACAACATTGTCAGAGGAATCAAAAAACAACTCGCTAGCCTTGATTCCGGAGTAGTCGGCGTCACTGATCACCGTCGGGGTACTCGGAAAATCCTCCGACACCACACGCGCCACGTTTTCAGCGCGCGCTTCGCGGTAGGGCGAATCGTCGACAACTTCGCTTGTCGACGCGCCCTCCGCCATCACCTCCGCAGCACCGTTGGCGCCTTCCTGGCTGCTGTCCGTTGAACAGGAAACCAGGCCTAGCGCCACCACTGCTGTGGTGGTTGCTGCAATAATGCGACGTACCGGAGAAACAAGATGTGTCAAATGGATGTCCTAAAGGTTGAAGTACTCTTTCGGTCAATCCTAACCGAGCAGGTGGACACTACTCCTCGGCAGCGTCTCCAAATGCATCGGGACCATCGTGTCCACCGGTGAGATCTGACTCGTTGACGTCCCTGATCACCGCTTTACCGATGGCATCCTCGACCATGTCGATGAAGTTGGTGCGTCGAGAAGCAAAGAAGTGCGTGGTGTTGGAACTGTGCAGGTCTTCCGCGCTGAGCAGGTGGGTATCCAGCATCTGATCGAATTCCTCATCACCCATGAGCGACTTGGATTGAACACGAGACAGGTAGCGGGATGGAGGGGTATCGCCGATGACTACTTCGGTACGGCGACCCATCGGGGTGCGGTTCAGTACTGATTCCGTAAGGACAGGATCGATGCCGCGTTCCTTGCACCATTTGGTGGGGAAAATCTGGTGGAAATTGCAACCCAGCTCATCAAAAGTCCAGCGATCAAACTGCTGTCCGGTGCGCCAGTCGCGTGCTCCCCTGCCCATGAGCAGTGCGAAGATACCCTTCCACACTCCGGTGTCTTGGGTTGCACTGAGAAGACGTGATTCGTGGAAAACGGTATCGCGAATAGTCTTTGGCACAACCGCAGTTTCGCCGGCACCTTCACGAATCCACGCAGCAACTTGATCGGTATCGCGACCGGAACGTGCGATCACAGCAGGCGAGCCATAAAGCTCACCCAAGACACCGCTCCAGAACCACTGATTCAAACGATCCCATGAACGTGCGGTGGCCATTTCTTCTGCATCAAGCAGGGTGAGGATCACGGCCAGTGGAACAATCTGCGCGGTGTATGGAACCTGGTCGAGACTCAAAATGCATCGCTGACGCAGGAATTCAGCCGCCTCGTCGAAGCCCTTGATCATTTCATCGGCAGCAGGAATGTATTCAGCCAGCGTCAAGTTCAAGATATCTTCACGGTAACCAGACGCATGTCCCTTGCGGGCACTGACCAACAGGGCTACTGCGGTGAGGAACTCCGTGCTGCCGATGCCATCAAGTGCGGAGTGTTGGCGAAGGTTTCGTTCAACCCGCACCCAGTCATCACGCAGTGAGAATTCGGTCTCCACCGATTCATCGGCTGCGAACACCGCGGTGAGCAAATCAAAGACATCCATCTGCAAGCCAGAGCTATTGGCCTGAGCAAAGATGGAACCAATTCCACCCTTGGCGGTTTCACGATCCAGTCGGATCATTGGGATGTCGTAACTAACTAAGGTCTTAACGATTTGTGATTGGAAGCGCTTCGCGTGTTCGCGAGCGCCTTCTCCTGCCATATCGGCGAGGTCAAAGAGGAAATCAGTGCCGTTATCATCCAGCAGCACAGAAACTGGAAGGCAACCATGAGCAAGTGCTGTTTCTAAATCGGTGATGCCGCCGTCGATCACTGGACCGAAGTGGGAGATGATTTTGCCGGTTTCGTCGACTGAAAAAATAGCCTCATCGGACATGACCGGAGATTCAACAGCCTTAGCAACATCAATATAAAACTTCCGGGTCACTTTCTTTGATCGGAAGTCCACCGTATTTACATAGCCATCGCCACTGAAGCAATGATAAAGGGTGGTGAGGCGCTGTTGTCCGTCGAGAAGCAAAAGACCTGGATCCTTGCCCGTATCTGGGGCGCCGGACAGCGCGCGTGGCCGGAAACGCATTTCCTCGCCGCGGGTGTCTAGTGCCATCAGCACACCTACTGGAAAACCACGAAGAACAGTGGTTATAAGGCTTCGGATGCGATCAACATCCCAAGCGTAATCCCGTTGAAAATCGGGAAGTTGGATATCGCCTCGGTCAATGCGGGCGAACAGATCATTTAGCGGATAGCTTGGTGTGGAAAACCCCATGGGACATACTCTATATCAGCACACACTTTCATGATCACTGTGATCTGCGCTTTCCAGCTGAATTGTTGAGTGCAAGATCCCAAGTTTGGATAGTTCCGCTTCTGCCCGATCCAACACGCCACAACTATGCAGCTGATTTGTAGACGAATCCACCACCAAATGCACCGTGGCCAGGATTTCCTTGCCGTCAATGCTCCAAATGTGAAGATCATGCACATCGCTGACACCTGGGACTTTACGAAGGGCTGCGTCGACCTCTGCAGGCTCCGCACCTGTAGGAACACGCTCCAACAAGATATTGAGAGCTTCCTTCAGGAGGCTGAATGCGCGAGGAATAATAATCGCAGCAATCGCAATCGAAGCAATGGTATCGGCCGGCATCCATCCCGTGTAGCGAATCACCAGGCCCGCAATAATGACGGCAACGGAACCCAGCATGTCACTGAGAACGTGAAGGAATGCTCCACGCATATTGATATTGCCATCTTGGTGGCGCATCAACACCAGGGCGGAAATTCCGTTGGTGACAAAACCAATGACCGCGACGATGAGCATCAGGTTGGTCTGGATTTCCAGGTCCTTGCCCAGACGCATGATGGCCTCAACGACGATCCACACAGACAGTGCTGTAACAACGGTGGCGTTAACCATCGCTGCCAAGACTTCCGCACGCTTGTATCCGTAGGTCGCACGAGAAGTGCGTGCCCGACGGCCAATGAGCATGGCGACAGCCGCAATGATCAAGCCAGTGGAGTCGGACAGCATGTGCATGGCGTCAGCCAGCAGTGCCAAAGATCCGGAAATAAGGCCGGCGATTAGTTCCGCTAGGAAGATGATCGAGGTGAAAATGATGACCGCAAAAAGAGCCTTGAGGGAGCTGGGAGCATGTGAGTGTCCGAGTCCGTCATGGCTGTGGTCGTGGCCATCGGGATTGTGCGCATAACTGCGCTGCTGAAGATCGTGGCTTTCCATGACCCCAGCTAAGCACACTTCTCCCCTTATTGAAAGCTTATTGAAAATGAAGGGGTGGAGAATTAATCTTCTTGCCACTGAAAAAGCCTGCCACGGTGGTAAAGAAGTGGCTTTTGCTCCTCGTCGTGAGCACACTCTTCCACGGCAATGGTGATAATAAAGTGATCTCCACCTGGGTATTTATCCACCACAGCGCCACTCAACCATGCTGACGCACCTTCCAAGACCGCTGCCCTGTTTGTTGAACGCTTAATGGAAACGCCGTCGAATTTGTTTTCCAGATGACGGCCAAATGTGATGGCCAAATCGCTCTGCTCTTCCGATAACACAGACACAGCAACTGGTGAACCCTGCTCCAAAAACGGCACAACGCTTGATTTCTTATCGATACTCACCAACACCATGGCAGGCTCCAACGACAAGGACACGAACGCACTCACAGTCAACCCGTGGTCCACTTCCCCATCGGTAGTGGTGACCACCGTGACACCTGAAGGGAACGATCCGACAGTGTCTCGCAGCTGCGTTCCGTTTACTGTTTTTAAAGTCATAGTTAATTATCTTTCCAAAAACTTGAATAAGAAGAACAAACACCCCATCCGCTGCCCAAAAAGCACCAGACAGTGAACAGGGTGTTGATATTTAAAGTGATTTAGTTTTGCGTGGCCTGTAGATCACGGACCCGTGCAAGCTCCCATTTCAACACGGAAACGACGAGACGTTGATGAAGACTTTACATAACCTGCTCCTCCAGCAACACGAACCTCAATGGCAGTTGCAGCAACGGCCAGCTGCGCGGAACCGAGGCGAAGTTCCAGTAGATCAACTGGAGTAACAGGATTGACTCCTTCAACGTTGACTCGCTCTGCCAAATCTTTCTGAAGCGCGACCAGCGAAGAAAGGTTGTCTTGGATCTCGGCAGCGTTGTCGATAAACACTTCGCTGAGGCTGGTCAGACGTCCAGTGGCTGCATTAATCGCAGCTTCAGCGACACCGAAGTATTCGGAGATCCGTAGGATCACGAAGGTTGGGCGCACCGATGCCACAAGGTAAGGAAATCGTGGCTTAGAATCTGAGCCCCAGGAATGAAGACATCCTCAAAGCTCACCCAAGCGCAAGCAGTTGCGTTCAAACCGAGTAGAGCAAGTGAAGAACCGAGGGTGACACCTTCGGTTTCTGCGCCCAATGCGAACAGTAGTTGTAAGCCCTCTGCGGTCTTTGCAGCAGGCACAATCACTGGATCTTCGCACAAGTTGGAAGCCCAACGAAGCTTTCCACTAACTTTGAGGCCACCTTCTACCCTGGTTGCTTCAAGGTCGATCTCACCACAACCAGCAAACTCCTTGAATGCACTCGCCATGCCGGTGATACCAGTGCGTCGTGCCCCTTCCGACTCTGCAGCCAATCCCAAAGCATAGTCAGTGCCGGATGCCTTGAAGTAATCCAAGGTCATGCGGTGTTCGCACAAAGTGAAGGCAGTAGACAGGTCCTAGCGGGAAAGCTCACGCACGATGCGCGCCATTTCCAAGAGGCTACCGTCGGTGTTGCGAGGGCTCCAACGCTGATCTTCCCCTGCTCCGCAAGGAGTTTCAGGATGTAGCGGGCATCAAGTTCTGCTTTGTCTACAGCTTTTGCGTTAGCAACCACTGTGTCGATGAGGTCTTTTTCTAGAACCGGGGAGTCAAGTGGATAAGGGGCTAGAGCTGTGGCCATTTACTAATCTCACAAGACATCGCCTAATGAATACAGACTAGCCTATTCAAATTCAAAGAACACTCGGTATGGCACCTGATTTAAGGATGCTGCAATCGTGACACATATCCTCTTCGACAGCAGGCGTTTTCTGCAACTGGGCGCTTTTGCGTCCTTGAGCACCGCATTGGCCGGAGCGGCCCGCTACGTGACGTCGACAAGCAATAATGAACCTGCGGATAACACTCCCCTGACCATTGGCTACGTGCCTATTGCGGGCTCGGCGCCGATTGCTATCGCAGATGCGCTAGGGCTGTTTAAGAAACACGGCGTGAATGTCACGTTGAAGAAGTACTCAGGCTGGTCCGACCTGTGGACCGCCTATGCAACAGAGCAGCTTGATGTTGCGCACATGCTGTCGCCGATGACTGTGGCGATTAATGCTGGAGTGACCAACGCGTCGCGCCCGACGGAGCTGTCGTTTACCCAGAACACCAATGGGCAAGCAATTACCTTGGCGTCAAAGCACTATGGTTCCGTCAATTCAGCGGCGGATCTTAAAGGCATGGTGCTGGGAATTCCTTTTGAATATTCAGTCCATGCGCTGCTCCTGCGCGATTATCTCGTCTCAAACGCAGTTGATCCCATCGCCGATCTTGAGCTTCGCCTGCTCCGACCTGCCGATATGGTCGCACAATTGACAGTTGAGGGCATCGATGGATTCATTGGGCCTGGGCCGTTTAATGAACGCGCCATCAGCAATGGCTCCGGCCGGATTTGGCTGCTGACCAAACAACTGTGGGACAAACATCCATGCTGCGCCGTGGCGATGGCCAAAGAGTGGAAAGCTGAACACCCCACGGCGGCTCAGGGTGTGCTTAATGCGCTGGAGGAAGCCTCCGCAATTTTGAGCAATCCGGCACAATTTGATTCCTCGGCACGCACGCTGTCGCAGGAAAAATACCTCAACCAGCCTGCCACGTTGCTGGATGGACCGTCGTAATCATCGGCATCACCGGCTTAATCCTTGACCACCTCATCGGTGAGTTGCAGAAAGTAGTTCGCTATGACTAAACCAAACGCTTCCGTCGAGCTGAATACGATCACCAAGTCCTACGGCTCCACCACTATCATTGGCGATACGAGCATCACCATCAACGACGGTGAATTCGTCTCCCTCCTCGACCCTTCCGGCTGCGGAAAATCAACAATTCTCAAAATGATCGCCGGACTGGCCTCCCCATCCACCGGCACAGTCAGCGCAGGCAACGAAGAAATTAAAGGACCAGGACCTGACCGAGGCATGGTTTTCCAAGACCACGCCCTCCTGCCCTGATTGACCGCACGCGGCAACATCGACTTCGGCCTCCGCTCCGCGCGCCCCTCCTTGAGCAAAACCGAACGCGCCGACATCACCCGCACCCACCTCGAACAAGTAGGCCTCACCGACGCCGCCGAACGGCGCCCCGCCCGCCTCTCCGGCGGCATGCAACAGCGAGTCGGCATCGCACGCGCCTTCGCCATCGACCCACCAATCATGCTTCTCGACGAACCCTTCGGCGCCCTCGACGCCCTCACCCGCCGCGAACTCCAGCTCCAACTACTCAACATTTGGGAAGCCTCCCGCCGCACCGTCGTCATGGTCACCCACGACGTCGACGAGGCCATCCTGCTCTCCGACCGAGTTCTCGTGATGTCCAAGAGCCCCGAAGCCACCATCATCACCGATATTCCAGTGAATCTTCCCCGCCCCAGACACGAGCTGAGTGAAGACGCTTCTGTTGAAGCCGAGACCACAGCCCTGCGTAAGCGGATGCTGCATCTGCTGGAGCACTAGTTTCTAACACGTCTTTTAAAGGCCGCCCTTTGAAAAGGGTGGCCTTTTTCTTCCGCGCGTACTTTCGGCACCAAGATTTCCTGATTTTGGCCACCATTTTGCCAAAATCTTGTTGCCTTATGTACAAAGTGCACAGCAGGTAGCAAAAATGCCCTCCAGACAATTAGTCCGGAGGGCATTTCCTATGCGGCGGTTAAGCCGTCAAAGGGGTGAAACTTAAGCGGTTTCTGCGCGAGCGTCAACCTTGACCCAGCTCATGAGGTCGCGGAGCTTAGCGCCGGTCTCCTCGATTGGGTGGTTGTTGTAGGAAGCACGAAGGCCCTCAAGCTCGGTGTTGCCGTTCTCAACGTTTGCGATGAGGCGCTTGGTGAAGGTGCCGTCCTGGATATCGGTCAGGATGTCCTTCATGCGGGACTTGGTGTCTGCATCGATGACGCGTGGGCCGGAGAGGTAGCCACCGAACTCAGCGGTGTCAGAAACAGAGTAGTTCATGTTGCTGATGCCACCTTCGAACATGAGGTCAACGATGAGCTTGAGCTCGTGAAGAACCTCGAAGTATGCCATCTCTGGCTCGTAGCCAGCTTCGGTGAGAACCTCGAAGCCAACCTTGACCAGTTCCTCGGTGCCACCGCAGAGAACAGCCTGCTCGCCGAAGAGGTCGGTGACGGTCTCAGCTTCGAAGGTGGTTGGGATAACGCCTGCGCGTGCGCCACCGATTGCTGCTGCGTAGGACAGGGTCAGAGCCTGTGCGGTTCCGGTTGGGTCCTGGTCGACTGCGATGAGGCAAGGAACACCCTTGCCATCAACGAACTGACGGCGAACCAAGTGGCCTGGGCCCTTTGGCGCAACCATGCCAACGATGATGTCGTCAGCTGGCTTGATCAGGTCGAAGTGAATGTTCAGGCCGTGGCCGAACAGCAGTGCGTCGCCTGCGTTCAGGTTTGGCTCGATGTCGTTGGTGAAGATTTCTGCCTGGGAGGTGTCTGGAGCCAGGAGCATGATGACGTCAGCCCAAGCTGCAGCCTCAGCGGTGGTCTTGACCTCGAAGCCTGCTTCCTTTGCCTTCTCTGCGGACTTGGAGCCCTCGCGCAGACCAATGACAACCTCAACGCCAGAATCGCGGAGGTTCTGGGAGTGTGCGTGGCCCTGGGAGCCGTAGCCAACGATGGCAACCTTACGGCCCTGGATCAAGGAGAGGTCAGCGTCAGCATCATAAAGCAGTTCAATAGCCATGGGAGAAAATCTCGCCTTTCGTAAAAATTTTGGTGAAAAGATGTCTGCCCCCCACTGTAAATCGTGGGAGTTTAACTCGCTTGGGCAGACAACTACATTATTGTTCTACCACACACATGTAATTAGACGGTGTTTGACTAGTCACATTTATGCAGCAGGTGCAATCAGATTAATTGCTGTTTAGATCTTGGCCGGAGCCATGGTCTTCGGACCGCGGTTGAGTGCAATCTGTCCGGATTGGATCAGTTCGCGGATTCCGAATGGTTCCATCACGTCAAGCAGTGCGCGGAGCTTGCCTGGGGTGCCTGTGGATTCAATAACCACAGAGTCTGGAGCCACGTCGACGACTCGGGCGCGGAAGATGTTCGCGGCGTCGACGATCTGCGGACGGTTGGTGCTGTCCGCAGAGACCTTAACCAGCATGATTGCGCGGGCGATAGTGGTCTCTTCATCAAGTCGCACGACTTTGAGCACGGGGATCAGCTTGTTGAGCTGCTTGGTGATCTGCTCAATGTTGAGCTCGTCGGCGTCGACAACAACCGTGATGCGGTTGATGCCGTGTGTTTCGGTCTTTGCAGACACGAGGGACACGAGGTTGAATGCGCGTCGGGTGAACATACCTGATACGCGGGAAATGATTCCGTCTACGTCCTGAACGAGTACGGACAGGATGTGGCGGGTGACGTCAGAATTAGCCATCTTGGGTCTCTCCTTATGCCTCGGTCGATTCAACGGCGGCATCAATGTCGCTGACGGCTTCGTGAATGTCGGCAGGATCTTCTGCTGCAGATTCATCACCATCAAAGAATGGGCGCAATCCGAGTGCGTACTGGATATCGGAGTTGGATGATCCAGCAGACACCATTGGCCATACCTGTGCGTCTTCACCGACGATGAAGTCGATGACTACTGGGCGGTCGTTGATCTCTCGAGCCTTTTGGATGGCTGGCAGTACTTCCTCCGCTTTGGTGACGCGGATGGCAACACAGCCAAGTCCCTCAGAAAGGGTAACAAAGTCGGGCATGTACTCGCCCTGGTTACGAAGTTTAGTATTTGAGTACCGTCCTTCATAGAATAGGGTCTGCCATTGGCGAACCATGCCCAGGTTTCCGTTGTTGATTAGTGCGATCTTAATGGGGAAACCTTCAACTGCGGCGGTGGTGAGTTCCTGGTT
Source organism: Corynebacterium glutamicum ATCC 13032 (assembly GCF_000011325.1). NCBI lineage: Bacteria > Bacillati > Actinomycetota > Actinomycetes > Mycobacteriales > Corynebacteriaceae > Corynebacterium > Corynebacterium glutamicum. Next base: position 1,339,549 of record NC_003450.3, on the reverse strand, counting down.
GGTCATCTGGAAACAGCCGTCGCCGTCGATAGCCCAGACTTCCTTGTCAGGTGCGCCAGCCTTTGCTCCAAGGGCCGCAGGAACTGCGTAGCCCATGGTGCCCAGTCCACCGGAGTTGAGCCAGGTGCGTGGCTTTTCAAAGTCAACGAACTGAGCTGCCCACATTTGGTGCTGGCCAACGCCGGCGCAGTAAATTGCGTCGGGGCCAACTTCCTTGGACAGGGTTTCAATGACAAACTGTGGTGCCAGCAGATCGCCTGGCTGCTCGTCGTAGCCACGCGGGAAACGTGCCTTGAGGCCCTTGAGGTAGTCAACCCACTCGGAGATGTCCTCGGTCTCTGCCTTGCTTGCCTTGGTGGTTTCCAGCAGACGAGCAAGAACTTCGCGGGCATCGCCCACGATTGGAACCTCAACCTGCTTGATCTTGCCGATTTCGGCAGGATCAATGTCGGCGTGAATGATCTTGGCGTCAGGCGCGAAGGTGTCAACGTCACCGGTGACGCGGTCATCAAAGCGGGAGCCGATAGCAATCAGCAGGTCGCTGCGCTGCAGTGCACCAACAGCGGACACAGTGCCATGCATGCCTGGCATACCCATGTGCAGCTCGTGAGACTCTGGGAAAGTACCCAAAGCCATCAAGGTGGTGACAACTGGGATGCCGGTGTACTCAGCGAACGCACGAAGCTCTTCGTGTGCGTCAGCCTTGATTACGCCACCACCAACGTAAAGGACGGGCTTCTTGGCCTCACCGATCAGCTTGACTGCCTGCTCGATCTGGCGAGCATGTGGTGTTGAAACTGGGCGGTAGCCTGGCAGGTCGATCTTTGGTGGCCAGACGAAATCCAATTCAGCGTTCTGGACATCCTTAGGAATATCCACCAGAACAGGGCCAGGGCGACCAGTAATCGCGAGGTGGAATGCCTCAGCCAATGCCTGTGGAATGTCGTTAGGGTTGGTGACCATGAAGTTGTGCTTGGTCACTGGCATGGTGATGCCGCGGATATCGGCTTCCTGGAAAGCGTCGGTACCCAGCAGGCCACTTCCGACCTGGCCGGTGATGGCAACCATGGGAACGGAGTCCAAGTTTGCATCAGCGATTGGGGTAACCAAGTTGGTTGCTCCTGGGCCAGAGGTTGCAATGCAGACGCCAACGCGTCCAGTAACCTGCGCGTAGCCGGTTGCTGCGTGGCCTGCGCCCTGCTCGTGGCGCACCAAGACGTGGCGCACCTTTGTGGAGGAATAGAGCGGGTCATACACCGGTAGCACCGCACCACCAGGAATACCGAACACGATGTCGGCGTTAAGCTCCTCGAGCGATCGAACAATTGCCTTTGCACCTGTCATCCGCTCAGGGGCGGCGGATCGACCACGGCTTGCAACCGTGGCGGGAGTGGGCTGTTGAGAAGCTGCCACATTCACGACTTTCTGGCTCCTTTACTAAATAAGGATTTTCACAGGACCCGTCCAAGCCAAGCCGATTTCAACTCAGCCTAAAGACAAAGCCCTCATTTAAAATTGTTCCGACGCGGATGCGTGTGCACGCAGTGCGACAGATGTCTGTTGCAAAGTTGGCTACTTGGGTCATAACCAACAAGAAAGCCCTCGTTCCAACACTGTGGTGAGTGTTGTCGAGGGCGCTTGACGAGACGACTTGGAAGGCCGTTACGGCAGGCGCCGCGCGGTTACTACTACAAGTCGAATAATGGTCATGGTGTGTCATGCTACACACATCGAGTTTCCAATTCCACAACGCACGAAAATTCCCACCCCCAAAACTCCCCCACTTCGGTTAAGGAATCAGGATTCTCACAAAGTTCAGGCAGGCTCCCGCTACTTTTCAGCGCTAATCTTGGCTCATGATTTTAGGCGTACCCATTCAATATTTGCTCTATTCATTGTGGAATTGGATTGTCGATACCGGTTTTGATGTAGCAATTATCCTGGTCTTGGCGTTTTTGATTCCACGTATCGGCCGACTGGCCATGCGTATTATCAAGCGCCGAGTGGAGTCTGCAGCCGATGCGGACACCACTAAGAACCAGCTCGCGTTCGCCGGCGTTGGCGTTTATATCGCGCAAATTGTGGCGTTTTTCATGCTTGCCGTCTCCGCGATGCAGGCTTTTGGTTTCTCTCTCGCGGGCGCTGCGATTCCGGCAACCATTGCGTCAGCTGCCATTGGCCTTGGTGCGCAGTCGATTGTTGCGGACTTCTTGGCCGGATTTTTCATCCTGACGGAAAAGCAATTCGGCGTGGGTGACTGGGTGCGTTTTGAGGGCAACGGCATCGTTGTCGAAGGCACCGTCATTGAGATCACCATGCGCGCGACCAAAATTCGCACGATTGCACAAGAGACCGTGATCATCCCCAACTCCACGGCGAAAGTGTGCATCAACAATTCTAATAACTGGTCGCGTGCGGTTGTCGTTATTCCGATCCCCATGTTGGGTTCTGAAAACATCACAGATGTCATCGCGCGCTCTGAAGCTGCGACTCGTCGCGCACTTGGCCAGGAGAAAATCGCACCGGAAATCCTCGGTGAACTCGATGTGCACCCAGCCACGGAAGTCACGCCGCCAACGGTGGTCGGCATGCCGTGGATGGTCACCATGCGTTTCCTCGTGCAAGTCACCGCCGGCAATCAATGGCTGGTCGAACGCGCCATCCGCACAGAAATCATCAGCGAATTCTGGGAAGAATACGGCAGCGCAACCACTACATCGGGAACCCTCATTGATTCCTTACACGTTGAGCATGAAGAGCCAAAGACCTCGCTTATCGACGCCTCCCCCCAGGCTCTTAAGGAACCGAAGCCGGAGGCTGCGGCGACGGTTGCATCGCTAGCTGCATCCTCTAACGACGATGCAGACAATGCAGACGCCTCGGTGATCAATGCAGGCAATCCAGAGAAGGAACTTGATTCCGATGTGCTGGAACAAGAACTCTCCAGCGAAGAACCGGAAGAAACAGCAAAACCAGATCACTCTCTCCGAGGCTTCTTCCGCACTGATTACTACCCAAATCGGTGGCAGAAGATCCTGTCGTTTGGCGGACGTGTCCGCATGAGCACGTCCCTGTTGTTGGGTGCGCTGCTCTTGCTGTCACTATTTAAGGTCATGACTGTGGAACCAAGTGAGAATTGGCAAAACTCCAGTGGATGGCTGTCACCAAGCACTGCCACCTCAACTGCGGTGACCACCTCCGAAACTTCCGCGCCAGTAAGCACGCCTTCGATGACAGTGCCCACTACGGTGGAGGAGACCCCAACGATGGAATCTAACGTCGAAACGCAGCAGGAAACCTCAACCCCTGCAACCGCAACGCCCCAGCGAGCCGACACCATCGAACCGACCGAGGAAGCCACGTCGCAGGAGGAAACGACTGCGTCGCAGACGCAGTCTCCAGCAGTGGAAGCACCAACCGCGGTCCAAGAGACAGTTGCGCCGACGTCCACCCCTTAGGACGCTGATTACAGACGTGTCCCATTTCTTTACTACTATTGGAAATTATGAGTTCAGACGCAGAAAAGGCATCCGTGGAGCTTTCCGAAAAATTTCACCCAGAACGCACCCATATTTTGGGCGCCGTTGTTTTTGGCCTGATCTCATTATTAGTCATCGGCGCAGCCCCTCAGTACCTGTTTTGGCTGCTCGCGCTCCCTGTCATCTTCGGTTACTGGGTTCTAAAATCATCCACGATCGTTGATGAACAGGGCATCACCGCAAACTACGCCTTCAAGGGCAAAAAGGTTGTGGCCTGGGAAGACCTCGCAGGAATCGGATTCAAGGGTGCCCGCACTTTCGCTCGCACCACCTCCGATGCAGAAGTCACCCTCCCCGGCGTCACCTTCAACTCCCTTCCCCGCCTTGAAGCTGCTTCCCACGGCCGCATCCCCGATGCGATCACCGCAAGCAAGGAAGCAGCCGACGGCAAGGTTGTAGTCGTTCAAGAAGACGGCTACTCCGTGATGATGTCCAAGGAAGAGTACTTGGAGCGCCAAAAGGCACTGGGCAAGCCAGTTCAGTTGAACTTCGATGACGACACCGATGGGAATACAACACAAACAGAAAGCGTTGAATCCCAAGAGACCGGACAAGCCGCGTCTGAAACCTCACATCGTGATAACCCTGCGTCACAGCACTAGAGTGTAATAAGCCGTCCGAACCAAAGGTCCACACCTCTGCACGAGTAGAAGCTCACCCAAGTTTTCAAAGTGCCGTTGATTCTTGACAACCACCCGCCGCTCTTTAGAGCAGATTTGAAAAGCGCATCATGATCCCACTTCGTTCAAAAGTCACCACCGTCGGTCGCAATGCAGCTGGCGCTCGCGCCCTTTGGCGTGCCACCGGCACCAAGGAAAATGAGTTCGGCAAGCCAATTGTTGCCATCGTAAACTCCTACACCCAGTTCGTGCCCGGACACGTTCACCTTAAGAACGTCGGCGATATTGTGGCAGATGCAGTGCGCAAAGCCGGTGGCGTTCCAAAGGAATTCAACACCATCGCCGTCGATGACGGCATCGCCATGGGACACGGCGGCATGCTGTACTCCCTGCCATCCCGTGAAATCATCGCCGACTCCGTCGAATACATGGTCAACGCACACACCGCCGACGCCATGGTGTGTATCTCCAACTGTGACAAGATCACCCCAGGCATGCTCAACGCAGCAATGCGCCTGAACATCCCAGTGGTCTTCGTTTCCGGTGGCCCAATGGAAGCTGGCAAGGCTGTCGTCGTTGACGGCGTTGCACACGCACCAACCGACCTCATCACCGCGATCTCCGCATCCGCAAGCGATGCAGTCGACGACGCAGGCCTTGCAGCCGTTGAAGCATCCGCATGCCCAACCTGTGGCTCCTGCTCCGGTATGTTCACCGCGAACTCCATGAACTGCCTCACCGAAGCTCTGGGACTTTCTCTCCCGGGCAACGGCTCCACTCTGGCAACCCACGCAGCACGTCGCGCACTGTTTGAAAAGGCCGGCGAAACCGTCGTTGAACTGTGCCGCCGCTACTACGGTGAAGAAGACGAATCCGTTCTGCCACGTGGCATTGCCACCAAGAAGGCATTCGAAAACGCAATGGCACTGGATATGGCCATGGGTGGATCCACCAACACCATCCTCCACATCCTCGCAGCTGCCCAGGAAGGCGAAGTTGACTTCGACCTCGCAGACATCGACGAACTGTCCAAAAACGTCCCCTGCCTGTCCAAGGTTGCACCAAACTCCGACTACCACATGGAAGACGTCCACCGCGCCGGTGGCATTCCAGCACTGCTCGGCGAGCTCAACCGCGGTGGCCTGCTGAACAAGGACGTCCACTCCGTTCACTCCAACGACCTTGAAGGTTGGTTGGATGACTGGGATATCCGCTCTGGCAAGACCACCGAAGTAGCAACCGAACTCTTCCACGCAGCCCCAGGTGGCATCCGCACCACCGAAGCATTCTCCACCGAGAACCGCTGGGACGAACTCGACACCGACGCTGCCAAGGGCTGCATCCGCGACGTTGAACACGCCTACACCGCCGACGGCGGCCTGGTTGTTCTTCGCGGCAACATCTCCCCTGACGGCGCAGTGATCAAGTCCGCAGGTATCGAAGAAGAGCTGTGGAACTTCACCGGACCAGCACGAGTTGTCGAAAGCCAGGAAGAGGCAGTCTCTGTCATCCTGACCAAGACCATCCAAGCTGGCGAAGTTCTGGTCGTCCGCTACGAAGGCCCATCAGGTGGACCAGGCATGCAGGAAATGCTTCACCCAACCGCATTCCTCAAGGGATCCGGCCTGGGCAAGAAGTGTGCACTGATCACCGACGGCCGTTTCTCCGGAGGTTCCTCAGGACTGTCCATCGGCCACGTCTCCCCAGAAGCAGCACACGGCGGAGTCATTGGTCTGATCGAAAACGGCGACATCGTCTCCATCGACGTTCACAACCGCAAGCTCGAAGTTCAGGTCTCCGACGAGGAACTCCAGCGCCGCCGCGACGCTATGAACGCCTCCGAGAAGCCATGGCAGCCAGTCAACCGTAACCGCGTTGTCACCAAGGCACTGCGCGCATACGCAAAGATGGCTACCTCCGCTGATAAGGGTGCAGTCCGTCAGGTCGACTAACCCTTTGTGAGTGTTTGAGCACCGGTTCCCTACTTTGGGTTCCGGTGCTTTTTCATGTCTTGGCCTGTGTGGGCGTGGTGGAGCTCCCCGTTGCAAATACTCACCACAAGTTGCAGGATTTCTGCTGGTTGTGGTGGATTTTCCCGCTTTATAGCCCTATGCGTGCAACTTTCGGACCGATTCCAAAGGGCAAAGCCCTGTTTGTGGTGGATCCTTGCCCTGGAAGCTTTCAGGAACCACAACTACCCCACTGACCCCAAAGTGGATAGGCCCTATTCTTCCGTTTAAGCGCCTCAAACACCTCTCCCCACACTTGACCCATTAGGCAATTACGAATCCTTAAACAGCCTTCTACAGCACCATGCCCCAAACCGAACCCAGGCATGAAAAAGACCCTCACCAGGAGGGTCTTTTTCTAAAACTTTGGCTACGCGATTGGGTTCACACCCGCACCGAACCACCACAGCAGAACTGCCGCTGCGATGCCGATGACCACGAAGATCCACGAGCTCACCAGTGGACGCTTTGCCCAACCTCGGCCAGAGTCAAGGGAAATCTTGCCGGGGCCGGTGAACTGAAGTCCGACAACCACGATAGTGAGGATCAGTGCCAGCATCAATGGCTCACTAAGTTCACCCCAACCACCTTCATGAGTGTTGACTTGGTGAAGGGTGGTAAAGGATGTCGCCACCGTGGCTACCGCTGCTGCCACTGGGGTCATCAGACCAAGGAGCAGGAAGACACCAGCCGCAAGTTCAATAGATGGAAGCAGGATCGCGAGGATTTCAGGCCACTGGTAACCAGCGAACTCTGCCTCGAGGCCAGCAAGACCGGCAGATCCTCCAAGGGTGAAGAATGTAAAGACTCCACGGACGATCAAATAGACACCAATGACTGCGCGGATAATCAACAGGCCGAAATCGAGGGTACCTCGGCGGGCATCTTCAACAATTTGTGGCTGTTCCGCAATCATTGGTGGAGCTACTGCAGCTGCCGCAGCGGCCGCACCTGCTGGCGCGAAATCAGAGTCAGTGTAAGGCTCCGAATAAGACGGTTCTGGCTGGTAACCAGGCTCTTCAGGACGGCTAATCTGACGAGTAACTTGTGTCGGCGGAGCTGGCGGAACTTGCTGAGGAGTCTGCTGCTGGGAAGGCTGCGCCTGAACATAAGACGTCGGAGCATCGGATGCTAATGCACCAGAGCTTGCCGGCGTAATAGTTGTTGGAGCTTCGGAAGCCACTGGCTTCGCAGATTGATTATCTGGACGCTCAAATGCTGTGGTTTCAGCAGCATTTGATGCCGGCGGAATGTTCTGGGGCGCTGCACGGCCAGTTCGGTCGTAAACACTGCCGAGGCGCTCGGTAGCGTTGGAGGAATTCGCGGAAGGCGATGGTCCCTTGTAAGTAGGGATGGCCGAATCATCATCGAGATCGTTCAGGTCTGGTTGATCAAAATTCTGATTTGAATTTCGCGAGTTATCAGTCATGTGCCCCAGAATATGCGAATTAACTTCCGCAATGTGGATATAACTTCGGCGCGCCCCAAATGCTTATGTGACTGTTATGCAGCACACGTATCTAATTGGCGTTCCAGGGCGCTTGCTTCAGCCTCAGTCACCCACACGTTGTAGCGATCTTTAACGGTGATGATTTTCTTTGCGTAATCGCACCTAAAAGCTGTGTTTGGTGGAAGCCAGGTTGCTGCATCGCCTGCACCTTTTTGCTGGTTAAGCGTACCTTTAACGGCGAGAAGGTTGTCGGGATCGTTGGCAAAGTTCTTTCGAGTTTGCTCATCCCACTGCTGTGCTCCCTTGACCCATGCGTCATGTAATGGGACCAGGTGATCGATCTGCACGTCGCCGGAACGTTCACCGCGAACGAAATCAATAAGTTCGCCAGAAAATGGATCGCTGAGCAGGCCGCTCGTGACGATACAATCCTTGGTGCCTTCGCGAAGTTGGATGTCATCCAGGTCGCGTTGCAGGATGTCGTTGCGGGTATCGCAGCCATTGTGTCCATATTCCACGGAAACAGTGTCGGTCCATGCTGGTCCGAATAATTCGCGGTCATATCCTGTTCCTGGCGCACGACCTTTAACGTCAAGGGAAGCGAGCATCGCACGGTATTCAGCCGCAGTCTCGCTAGATGCCGCTGGAGCAGTTGCCGCTACCGAGCTTTCCGAAGACGTCGGTGTTCCAGACGCCTCTTCTACCCCACCATCTATAACGTAAGCTGCAAAAGCGACTGCAGCCACGGCAATCGTGATGATGCTGGATATTACACTTTTAACTTTTTTGGTTGACCTGATAGCAGGTGTTCTTTTTTGTGATCGAGCCATGATGGTTTCACACCATATCAACTGTGCAGGACACGTCTGCAATCACCCCGAACATTTGTTCAATCGTTGATTTTCATTCCACTTCGTAATATTGTTGACATATCATCTAAATTTCCAAGAGAGGACACCACACAGTGGCTAACACGTCATCCGATTGGGCAGGCGCCCCACAAAATGCATCAGCAGACGGCGAGTTCGTTCGCGATACCAACTACATCGATGACCGCATCGTCGCAGACGTTCCAGCGGGATCCGAACCAATTGCTCAGGAAGATGGCACTTTCCATTGGCCTGTCGAGGCTGGTCGCTACCGTTTAGTCGCTGCCCGCGCATGTCCATGGGCACACCGCACTGTTATCACCCGTCGTCTTCTCGGCCTGGAGAACGTGATCTCGCTTGGTCTGACCGGCCCGACTCACGACGTTCGTTCCTGGACTTTCGATTTAGATCCAAACCATCTTGATCCCGTGCTGCAGATTCCTCGTCTACAGGACGCGTATTTCAACCGCTTCCCCGATTACCCGCGCGGCATTACTGTCCCAGCGCTCGTGGAGGAATCGTCTAAGAAGGTCGTCACCAACGATTACCCTTCCATCACCATCGATTTCAATCTTGAGTGGAAGCAGTTCCACCGTGAGGGTGCGCCTAACCTCTACCCCGCGGAGCTGCGCGAGGAGATGGCGCCGGTGATGAAGCGCATCTTCACTGAGGTCAACAACGGCGTATACAGGACCGGCTTTGCCGGTAGCCAGGAAGCGCACAACGAGGCGTACAAGCGGCTTTGGGTTGCGTTGGACTGGCTAGAAGATCGCTTATCGACGCGACGTTACCTCATGGGGGATCACATCACCGAGGCGGATATCCGCCTCTACCCAACCCTCGTGCGTTTCGATGCCGTCTACCACGGACACTTCAAGTGTGGCCGCAACAAGATCACCGAAATGCCGAATCTATGGGGCTACCTGCGGGATCTTTTCCAGACCCCAGGCTTTGGCGACACCACCGATTTCACCGAAATCAAGCAGCACTACTACATCACCCACGCGGAGATTAACCCCACCCGGATCGTTCCAGTCGGACCAGATCTGTCTGGTTTCGCGACACCACACGGCCGTGAAAAGCTCGGCGGATCCCCATTTGCTGAAGGTGTTACTCTGCCTGGCCCAATTCCTGCGGGCGAAGAAGTGAAAAACCCTGAACCTTTTCAGAAGTAACTAAGGCCGCAATCCCTCGATTGCTGCATCAACGACGGCGTCTGTGAGTCTAGCTAGAGATCTAGATTCCAGGCGCCATCGTTGCCAATACATCGGTGTGTCAATGGGTATCTCATCGAGGAGGATCACTTCTCCTGCTTTTAGCATGGGAGCAGCTTGGGTTTCGGGAAGAAGTCCCCAACCAAGGCCTCGGCGAATTGCCTCACCAAAACCTTCCGCCGACGGGACAATGGATACGCGCCTGCGCCCCACAGGACCATCGACGCGCCCGTCCAGGTCACGGTCTTGAAGCACATCTTTGGGACCGAAGCGTAAGACGGGCATCGCAGCCCAATCTAGTTTCCCATCAACCATGTAGGCATCCCGCAATGAGGGGGTTGCAATGGCCAAGTGGCGCATGGTTCCAAGTTCTACTACTTCACATCCCGCCACGGGATTAGCTTCACGGGTTACCGCTCCTAAAACATCTCCACGCCGCAGCAAGGATAATGTGTGCGCTTCATCTTCCAAGCGCAGCGTGAGCGTTGCTCCACCCCAAGAAGCTACCTCGTTGAACACGGGAGGAAACCATGTGGATAGCGAATCTGCGTTGATGGCGATGGTTAACGGGATTTCAGCAAGGCGTCCAGATAGTTGCGCTTTAGTTTCTGCTTGCAGCAACACCATTTTCCGCGCTGCTTGCACAAGGACTTCACCCGCTTCGGTTGCTTTGGCCGGTTGGGTGCGCGATACCAACACTCGACCCACGTGATGCTCGAGAGCTTTAACGCGCTGACTCACCGCCGAGGGGGAAATGGAAAGGGCTAAGGAGGCGCCTTCGAAGCTGCCTTCATCAATGATTGAGAGCAAAGTGTCCAGTTGAATGGGGTTCATGAAGCTATATTAAACCATGTTAAGAACCAATCATTTTACTTAAGTACTTCCATAGGTCACGATGGTGATCATGGAAATCTTCATTACAGGTCTGCTTTTGGGGGCCAGTCTTTTACTGTCCATCGGACCGCAGAATGTACTGGTGATTAAACAAGGAATTAAGCGCGAAGGACTCATTGCGGTTCTTCTCGTGTGTTTAATTTCTGACGTCTTTTTGTTCATCGCCGGCACCTTGGGCGTTGATCTTTTGTCCAATGCCGCGCCGATCGTGCTCGATATTATGCGCTGGGGTGGCATCGCTTACCTGTTATGGTTTGCCGTCATGGCAGCGAAAGACGCCATGACAAACAAGGTGGAAGCGCCACAGATCATTGAAGAAACAGAACCAACCGTGCCCGATGACACGCCTTTGGGCGGTTCGGCGGTGGCCACTGACACGCGCAACCGGGTGCGGGTGGAGGTGAGCGTCGATAAGCAGCGGGTTTGGGTAAAGCCCATGTTGATGGCAATCGTGCTGACCTGGTTGAACCCGAATGCGTATTTGGACGCGTTTGTGTTTATCGGCGGCGTCGGCGCGCAATACGGCGACACCGGACGGTGGATTTTCGCCGCTGGCGCGTTCGCGGCAAGCCTGATCTGGTTCCCGCTGGTGGGTTTCGGCGCAGCAGCATTGTCACGCCCGCTGTCCAGCCCCAAGGTGTGGCGCTGGATCAACGTCGTCGTGGCAGTTGTGATGACCGCATTGGCCATCAAACTGATGTTGATGGGTTAGTTTTCGCGGGTTTTGGAATCGGTGGCCTTCGCCCAAATGTTGATGCCGGCGTCGTGGGAAATCTCATCGATCGCCTCCAACTCGGCGTCAGAAAACTCCAAGTTGTTGAGTGAATCAAGGCTGTTGTCCAGCTGCTCAACTGACGAAGCACCAATCAATGCACTGGTCACGGTATCCGCGCCGTACTCTCCTTGCTCGCGCAGCACCCATGCAAGCGCCATCTGCGCAAGTGACTGCCCGCGTTCCTGGGCGATGTCATTGAGCTTGCGGACCATATCAATATTGTTCACGTTCAACATGCCCTCAGACAGGGACTTACCCTGGCTGGCGCGGGAACCCTCTGGAATTCCATCGAGATATTTGTCCGTGAGCAGGCCCTGCGCAAGTGGTGAGAAAGCAATGACGCCAAGACCATTGTTGGCAGCTGACTGCAACAAGTTCTCACCGTCATCGCCCGGTTCCTCCACCCAACGATTAATGATGGAATAGCTTGGCTGATGAATCAGAAGCGGGCAGCCCTCCTCCGCCATGAACTCAGCCGCCTCCGCTGTGAGCTCTGGACCGTAGGAAGAAATACCCACGTAAAGAGCCTTTCCAGACGCAACAATGTCACGCAATGCGTACATGGTTTCTTCCAAAGGAGTATCTGGATCCGGGCGGTGATGATAGAAAATATCCACGTAATCCAAGCCGAGGCGAGTCAGGGACTGATCAAGGGAACTCACTAGATACTTTCGGGAACCACCAAAACCATAAGGTCCAGGCCACATATCCCAACCCGCCTTGGAAGAAATGATCAACTCATCGCGGTGGCTTTTGAGATCCTCACGCAAAATCCTGCCAAAGTTGGTCTCTGCGGAACCTGCTGGAGGTCCATAGTTATTAGCCAAATCGAAGTGAGTGACTCCCCTATCAAACGCGCGGTGAATAATGCTGCGCTGCGTTGAAAGCGGCTTGTCATCACCGAAGTTGTGCCACAGCCCAAGCGAAATTGCCGGAAGCTTCAGCCCAGAATTTCCCACCCTGCGGTAGATCATGTCGTCATAGCGATTGTCTGCTGGTTGATATGCCATGACAGCCATTGTGCTCAGTTTGTCTCGTTTGTGCCACGGCTTTGTGCATCTGGATGCAAAAAAGCAGCCAACCCGAGGTGGGTTGACTGCTTTTATCAGTGCTTTTGAGGCTGGGTGTTACTTGACCAGGCCGAATCCGCCGGTCCATCCAATCTTCTCGGAACCTGCAAGGGTGAGCTGCAGGAAACCAACTGCTTCAAGCTCGTGTGCACGCTTGAGGGAACCAGCGTCAAGGGCGTCGAGGCCGCCAGCGTTGACGTCGGTGATAAGAGCGTTCTTTGCGTCTTCATCATCGCCTGCAACTAAAACGGTGGTGGTGATATCGCCAACCTTTCCGGTAGCCAAAGTGGCTGCGAAGTTGGTGTTGAAAGCCTTCAAAACGCGGGAGGTTGGAAGCTGAGCCTGGATCTCAGCGGTTGCAGAAGAACCAACTGGAACGACGAGGGAATCGAAGGTCTCGAAGTTAAGTGGGTTGGTGATATCGATAACGGTCTTGCCTGCGAGAGCATCCTTGTGGCTTGCAATGATGGACTCTACTGCTGGGTAAGGAACAGCAAGGATAACAACGTCACCGTTGATGGTTGCGATGTCAGAATCTGCAGAACCGATGTGTTCTACAGTTGCACCACCCTTGGTGAGGACGCCTGCGATTGCGGTGCCCATGTTGCCGCGGCCGAAGATGGTGTAAGTGGTCATTGTGTTGTTCTCCTTGTGTGAAATGGTTTCAGATTGTGTCATTGCCGGGGAAGCCTTCTTGTTTCCGAAGAGCTTGTTGAGCAGTTCTTTGATCATGAACACAACACTAGACCCTAATTACTTGACGTGTCAAGTAATTAGTTAAAAAGAAATGCTCCCCCGAAGGGAAGCAGTCCTTTAATGCGAGACTTTTAGCAGCTCAACGGCAAAAAGCTTAAGCCAACTTCTTTGCGATCAGCTGGTTCACCTGAGCTGGGTCAGCCTTACCGCGGGTCGCCTTCATGACAGCACCAACGATGGCGCCGGTGACCTTGGTGTTGCCAGCGCGGTACTTCTCCACGATGTCTGGGTTTGCAGCCAAGGCATCATCGACAGCCTTTTCAATTGCGCCGTCATCGCGAACAACTTCCAGTCCACGAGCAGCAACAACCGCGTCCACATCGCCTTCGCCAGCAATAACGCCGTCGATAGCCTGACGTGCCAGCTTATTGGTCAGCTTGCCTTCAGAAACAAGCGCAACGACGCGAGCAACGTGAGCTGGCGCAACACCGAGAGCATCGAGCTCGACACCAGACTCGTTAGCCTTCTGAGAGATGTAAGAAACCCACCAAGCACGAGCTTCATCAGGAGTGGTACCCGCTTCCACGGTCTCGATGATGAGGTCGAGCGCGTTGGCGTTGATGAGGTCGCGCATCTCGGCGTCGGAAAGCTTCCACTCTTCCTGGATACGTGCACGGCGAACCCAAGGCAGCTCTGGAAGAGTTGCGCGGATTTCTTCCACCCACTCACGAGGCGCAATCACTGGAGGCAGGTCAGGATCGTTGAAGTAACGGTAATCCTCAGCGGTTTCCTTTGGACGACCCTTGGAGGTACTTCCGTCTGCCTCCTGGTAGTGGCGGGTTTCCTGATCAATCACACCACCGTCGTCCAGTACCTGAGCCTGGCGCTGCATCTCAAAGGTGATGGCCTGCTCAACGGACTTCAGGGAGTTGATGTTCTTGGTTTCGGTACGGGTGCCGAATTCCTCCTGGCCGATCGGGCGCAGGGACAGGTTGGCGTCGACACGCATAGAACCCTGATCCAAGCGGCCGTCGGACACACCGAGCGCCTTAACCAGATCGCGCAGTGCGGAGACATAAGCCTTAGCGATCTCTGGAGCGCGAGCGCCAGCGCCTTCGATTGGCTTGGTGACAACCTCAATCAAAGGGACGCCTGCACGGTTGCAGTCCACCAAAGAAGCGGTTGCGCCGTGAATACGACCAGAAGTACCACCCAGGTGGGTGAGCTTTCCGGTGTCTTCCTCCATGTGAGCGCGTTCGATTTCCACACGCCACTCGGTGCCGTCCTCCAGAACAACATCCAGGTAGCCGTCGTATGCGATTGGCTCGTCATACTGGGAGATCTGGTAGTTCTTAGGCTGATCCGGGTAGAAGTAGTTCTTACGTGCAAAGCGTGAGGACTCAGCGATGCTGCAGTTCAGCGCCAGTCCAATCTTAATTGCCCACTCCACGCCCTTGGCGTTAACCACAGGAAGTGCGCCTGGGAGACCCAAAGAAACTGGGTCAACATTGCTATTGGGTTCAGCGCCAAAGTGTGCAGAAGATGCAGAGAACATCTTGGTCTCAGTGCCCAGTTCGACGTGGACCTCAAGTCCCATCACCGGGTCATATTTCTCTAGAACTTCATCGAAGTCCATCAGATCATAAAAGGCTGCAGTCATGGGTCATTATTCTAGTCATCATTGTGCAAGCATGTTGTCATGGGGTGGCACGGTCCATTTCTGACAGCGCTCCCCCGGCTCGGATTGCTGCTTAATTGAGGTCGAAGGTGGCTTTAGAAACACTTTAGAAAAGCCAAAGACCGCCTGATTTTCACGAGAAAACCGGGCGGGCTAGTTGGCCTGACTCTTAAAGAGTTTTAGGAGCGAAGCCTTTTAGGAAGCGGCCTTCTCCGAGGCAGCCTTTTCTGAAGCCACCTTCTCCGCAGCCCTCTTATCGGACGCCCTGCACAATGCAGCAAGAAGTGCTCCGGAAAGGTTGTGCCAGACAGAGAAGATAGCGCCTGGCAGAGCAGACATTGGTGACATGTACTGGGATGCGAGTCCAGCTGCGAGGCCGGAGTTTTGCATACCGACCTCAATCGCGGTAGTGCGTCGAGCTGCAGCAGGCTGCCCAGTGAATTTCGCAGCGAGGTATCCCAGGGAGTAGCCGAGGGTGTTGTGAATAATCACGGCAGCCAGCACGAGCAGTCCTGCTTCGAGGATTTTATCCCTTGAACCAGCGACCACGATGGCAACGATCAATGAAATCGCAATGACTGAAATCCATGGCAAAAGAGGCAAAACCTTGCCAATGAGTGTCGGGAAGATCAACCGCACAACAAGTCCGCCCACGACTGGGATCAGCACAACTTGGACGATGGATACAGCCATATCAGCGGCATTAAGTGGCATGTATTGCCCCGCCAGCCACAGGGTAAGCAGTGGAGTGAAAATTGGAGCAAGCAGCGTGGAGATGGAAGTCATGGTGACAGACAGCGCAACATCACCACGGGACAGGTAAGACACCACGTTGGAGGAAGTTCCGCCAGGTGCACAACCAACCAAGATGACACCGGCCGCAATTTCCGCAGGCAGCTGCAAAACCCAGACCACCAGCAATGCGATCAGGGGCATGATGACAAACTGGGCGATCACGCCGATAAGAACTGGGAGTGGGCGTTTAGCAACAAGGGCGAAGTCAACTGGCTTCAAGGTCAGGCCCATGGAGAACATGATGATGCCCAGCAAAGGATTGACCCACGAAGAAATATTGAGCACAACATCCGAGGCTGTGAATCCGATGATGCCGCCAATGATGACCAAGACCGGGAATCCCAATGCAGCGATATATGCTGCCCGGTCTTCCGATTTCGGTGTTTTGAGTTCAACTTGAGTACTCATGTGCTCCCTAACTGATAGCGTGAAGAACTTCCCAACATCTGAGACGTTTCTATTATTTTGTCTCAAAATTATGCCCACAGGCAAATAATTCGACCGCTACCCCCTGCCCGCACCACCGGACCACTACTCCCCTGCATGCTCCTCCAGAAGTGGCACCAAGGCGTCTAACGCGAACCGAGTGGACTGCGGGGAACCCAAAGAAAACGCATTGGAAATCTCACGGGGCATCACAAAGGAACGGCCGTCACGAGTGGCGGTCAACATCTGCCATGGAACCTGCTCTGCCATTTCCTCAGGAGTCATACCGATGGCAAAGCCGACAACCAGGTCGGAATCCACAACGCCGAAAGTCTCTTCACTGAATTTGATGGAGAAACCCGTATCGCCAGGTTGCTGTTTAGCCAGCTCAGGGTTTTCCTGGAAGCCCAGGTCCAGCAAAGTATCTACACGGTTGGAGCCCTTGATGTATGCACCCCAGCTGGTTGCCGTTGCAGATACAGCAGCCGCGGTCTTCTCAGGCCAGCCCGGGTGAGCTGCACGAATATCAGCAGTGAGCTGCTCGTATTCAGCGTTCACTTCTTCACCACGTTCAGCCTGCCCCAGAGCAGTGGCGATCATGGTTACCTGCTCAGCGCGTGGGGTGAGGTAGCTATCGCCACCTTCTGGAACGCCGATGGTCAGTGCGATTGAAGACAACTTGTCATAGCGTTCCTGGTCGCCAGAGCTGCGCACGTCCAAAATCAGATCCGGTTCAAGCGCTGCAATCTTTTCATACTCCGGTTCCATGGTTCCGATTATTTCTGGCGCTTCATCGTAGGCAGAATCCTCAATCCACGGTCCCACGCCTTCACCACCGAATGCGAGCCAATCTGATGCACCCACAGGCTGCACACCGAATTCCAGCGCAGCCTCAGCATCTCCCCAACCCAGGGCAACGACGCGTTCTGGTTGGCTTTCCACAGTGACATCACCGAATTTGGTCGCGATGGACACTGGATATGCCCCATCGGCAGATGATGTCACGTCAGCGCTAGATTCACTCTCCGATTCGGTCGATGAGCAACCCACCATACCCAACGCCATTCCCGCAACCACCACAATCGATGCAGCTGACTTAAATAAACTGACACGCTTTTTCATTGGCGCCCGTCCCTTCAGGATAAAAATAAAGTATGCAAACCTTACCTAACCTGTTCGAGATTACTGTGATCGGGCATCGAAAATAACCCCCAATAGGCGACTTCTCCCCCTCAACTTCGCGCGCTCAACTTCTCATCACACGACTTCAGTCAACAAAGTCCCGATTCCCTACTGAAGTCGCCTCCTAAAACGCAAACCACCGATCCCAAATAGAAAAAACCGGCGCCCATTGTGAATGATGAATTCACAGTAAGCGCCGGTTTGGGTGAACAAAGGGGCTAGCTGGCGTCGAAAAGCGATGCCTCGTTGGGAATGATGGGAACCTGCATGTGACGGTACAGTCGCTCCATGAGCGTCAGTTTGACGGCAGGCCATTCATCGTTGGTGATGGAATAGATGACGGTGTCGCGGACGGTGCCGTCAGGGTGGATGCGATGTTTGCGTAGTACGCCGTCTTGTTTTGCTCCGAGTCGTTCGATTGCGGCGCGGGAGCGGTGGTTGTGCCAGTTCGTTCGGAATTCCACGGCATTGACACCGAGGTCTTCAAAAGCGCGCTGCAACTGCAGGAATTTCACCGAGGGGTTGATGCCGGTTCCTTGGACATGGGCAGCCATCCATGTGCGTCCAATTTCCAGCCGTTTATTCGCGTGGTCAAGGGTATGAAATGAGGTCATGCCAACGGCACGGCCTGTTGCAGCGGAAATGATTGCCCAAGGCGCACACAGTCCGTCTGCATGTTCGGCTAGGCGGCGGTCAATTTCCTCCGCCATGCCCTCTGGGGTGGGTAGAGCGACGAACCAATGGCGCCACAATTCTTGTGAGGCGACAGCTTCCTGGAGATCCTGAGTCCACTGATGTGACAGTGGTTCTAAGATCACCGCGTCGTTCGTCAGACGCGGGTTTTGTGCGAATTGCATGAGATGAATATAGTCATAGAATCGCGTTTTGTCCTATTTCTAGAGAAAATCCAGGTTAAAAGCATTAAATTCATTGCTTTTCGACGTCAAAATGCACCCGTTTTGCAGCGCTTGGGGCGCCGCAAAACAGGTGCACAAAAAACGACACTTTCTTAGAAAGCTACGCCTGATTTGAAGATCACATTCGCATACGCAGTGGTCTCCCCTGTTCGAATGACAAAGGCACATTCCGCGAGCTGGGCTTTCAGCTCTTCATGCGTGACAACTTCCACATCCGTATCCACCATTTCGCGGATACGTTCGGGTGCCCCTTCGGCAATCACCGCGCCTTCCACAACTACTTCCGGCTTGAGAGCATTCAGTACTTGTTCAAAGGTGGGGATCCCAAACACGAGTGCCAAATCGATGATCTCTACGTGTTCTGGGATGGGTAATCCGCAATCTGCCACTGCCCAGGTATCGGTGTGCCCGAGCCGCGCGATGGCGTAACACAGATCGGGGTTTAGTAAACCGGACTTTTTCATCGCCGACTACTTGAAGTCCGCGACGTTGTCGAGCTTCACAGTGACAACCTCAACTGGTACCTCTGTTTCAGCGTCCTCACCGCGCAGGAGCTTAGCTGCTTCTTCCACAGCCTTTGCTCCCAGCTCTTCTGGCTGCTGAGCAACGGTGGCCAACATGCGTCCATCTTCAACCGCTGCCAGACCATCATTGGTGCCATCGAAACCGACAACGATGACATCTTCACCAGCACGAGCACCCAGGGCTTCGATTGCGCCCAACGCCATCTCATCGTTTTCCGCGAAGATCGCCTTCACATTGGGGTGTGCCTGCAGCAGGTTAGTTGCCACGTCCAGGCCCTCACCGCGGTCAAAGTTGGCGGTCTGCTTAGCCACAATGGAAATGCCCTCATGCTTAGCGATCTCCTCTTCAAATCCCTGTCCACGATCACGTGATGCAGAGGATCCCGCAATGCCTTGCAGCATGAGGATTTCACCTTCGCCACCGATCGCCTCTGCCAGGGCTGCAGCAGCCTGCGCGCCGCCAGCAACGTTGTCAGATGCCACGAAGGACGCCACCTCGCCACCATTGGAGGAACGGTCGACAGCCACAACAGGAATGTCAGCCTGGTTGAGAGCTTCCACCGACGGCACCACAGCATCAGAATCAGTTGGGTTGACAATCACCACGCCAGCACCGGTGGTGACAGCGTTGTTGAGCTGGTTGGCCTGCGTTGCAGCGTCATCGGAAGCATCCTGAACATTGAGGGTCACGCCCAATTCATCAGCCTTTTCCTGGGCACCATCACGAAGCTGCACAAAGAACGGGTTGGTCTGGGTAGACAGAGCCAAGGTGATCGACCCATCCGCAGAACCGCCGTCTGCGCTGGTGCCAGAAGATTCACGGTTGCAAGCAGACAAGCTGAAAGCCAAAACGACAGAAGCGGACAGAGCAATAAGTTTACGAGCGTACATGTGAAAATTTCCTTTCAGGAATTACTTAGAGGTTTTGTTTCGGATGACATCGAAGCCCACCGCAAGCGCGATGACACAACCGATGACAATCTGCTGCCAGAACGAGGACACGTTCAAAATGTTCAAGCCATTGCGGATCACGGCCAACAAGATGGCACCAATCAAAGTGCCCGTTGCTTTTCCGGTTCCGCCAGCAAGTGACGCACCACCAATGACCACGGCGGCAATCGCATCGAGTTCGTATCCCACGCCTGCCTGCGGCTGCGCGGACGACAAGCGTCCCGTCATGACCAGACCCGCAAGTGCTGCATACACACCAGCCAGTGCATAGACCATGACCAGGATTTTCTTCACTGGCAGACCAGATAGTCGGGCTGCTTCCATGTTTCCGCCAATGGCGTACATGGACCGTCCCAGCACGGTGCGGCTCAAAATAAACCAACACACAATGCCAGCCAGTGCCATCATCAGAATCGGCATCGGGATGCCAAAGTAGGTGCGCCCCAAAGCGTTCACAGCTGGTGCACTGGGAATTGGTGAGCCTTGGGAAATGACCAAGGTGATTCCCCTGGCGATCGACATCATGGCCAAGGTGGCAATAAACGCAGGCAACTTGCCATAAGCAATAGAAATGCCAGAGATCGCACCCGCCAACAATCCGATGAACAGGCCAATCAGCAGCGTGATCCAGCCCGGCAAACCAACTTCCGCGAAGAAATACGCCGAGGTCATCGCACCCAACGCAGCCACTGATCCCACAGACAAATCAATGCCTGCGGTAACGATGACGAAGGTCATGCCGAACGCCAGGATCGCCACCGTCGCCGATTGGATACCGATGTTGATCAGGTTAGGAATGGTGAGAAAGTGGGGTGTTGCAATAAAAAGTCCAACACACAGTGCAATCAGCCCCACCAACGCACCGTTATTGAGCATCCAATGTCCAATTTTGGATGCCGTTGTGGACTTCTTCTGTGAAACTACGGCGGTGCTCAACGGTCCTCCTTTGTGTTTTCGATTTCTGCAGCAGCTTCCTCGGTGATGGAATCATCCACCTGGGAAACAGCTAGAGCCATGACATCGTCCTGGGTTGTTCCCTTCGCTGGCAGTTCGCCTGCGATGCGTCCACCAGACATGACCAAAATGCGATCAGCCATGCCCAAGACTTCGGGAAGCTCCGATGACACCATGAGCACAGCGCCACCTTTTTCCGTCATCTCATTAATGATGTTGTAAATTTCCACCTTCGCGCCGACGTCAACGCCACGGGTCGGTTCGTCGAGAAGCAGCACGTTTGACCCGGCAAGCACCCAGCGGCCGAACACGGCCTTTTGCTGATTGCCGCCCGATAAATCGCTAATCGGTTGTTTGAGGCTTGCCATCCGGATGCGGAGTTTTTCCGCGACCTCGGCGGCTCGTTTGTGCTGTCCTGATCGATCGACCAAACCTGCGCGGGCTGTCGACGCCAAAGTCGCCAATCCCAGGTTGTCCTCCACAGACGACCCCAGCACCAGGCCCTGGGCTTTTCGATCTTCCGGAATGTGCCCGATGCCGTTTTTAATAGCCTCGGAAATATCGCCGCCGCGCAATTTCTTGCCAGCAACGATCACCTCACCGGAATCAACTTTGTCCACGCCAGCAATCGAGCGAACCACTTCCGTGCGACCAGCACCCACAAGACCGGCAAGGCCTACGACTTCACCAGCGCGAACAGTCAAGGAAATATCCGTGAACCGGCCCTCCGCGTTGAGGTTTTTCACCTCCAACAGTGGCTGCCCGATCTCTGGCGCACTACGCGGATACTGGTTTTCAATGCTACGACCCACCATCAGCCGCACCAGCTCATCTTCATCAGTATCCGCTGGCAGCTCCGCGATGAACTGGCCATCACGCAGCACAGAGACGGTATCGCCGATGCGCGCGATCTCATCCAAGTGGTGCGAAATAAACACCATGGCCACGCCTTTTTCTTTCAGCTGATCCACCACTTTGAATAACTGATCAATTTCACGACCAGTCAACGCTGCAGTGGGCTCATCCAAAATCAATATCCGCGCATTCATGGACAACGCCTTGGCGATCTCCACCATCTGCTGCCTAGCGATTCCTAAAGAACCCACCTGAGCATTCAGATCCACATCCACGCCGATGAGATCCAGCGCCGCCTGTGCCTGCCTGCGCAAATGTTTGAAATTGACCAAACCCCACTTCCGAGGAGTGCGGCCCAGCATGACGTTTTCCGCCACCGTCATCGTGGGCACCAGATTCAATTCCTGGTGAATCGTAGCGATGCCAAAAGACTCAGCAGTTTTCGTATCAGGCAAAGTCGTGGGCTTTCCATCCACCAAAATCTGCCCGCCATCAGGCTGATACACACCCGACATCATCTTGATCAGCGTAGATTTACCCGCACCATTTTCACCCAACAGCGCAAGCACCCTGCCAGGGCGAACATCGATGCTCACTTGATTAATGACGTTGACTGGGCCAAACGACTTGGAGACTTTATCCAACTGAAGGATTGGTGCAGGATCATGCTGATGAAGCGCTTGTTCAGAGTTCACCATCTAGGCTCACCTCGTGTTGCGTGTTCTGTGCGGCTTTCGCGGCTGCTTTTTGGGCTGCTTTTGCTGCCTTTGCGGCCGCCTTTTGGGAAACCGCCGTTGATCCATTGATGCTGAGCTGCGTTGGAATCACCACAGATTTTTGCGCGGTGTCCCCATTGATCAGCTTCTGCAGAATCTCAAACGCACGCTTACCGATCTCTTGTACGTGCTGGTCAATGATGCTCAGCGGTGGATTCTGCAGCCGGAAAATTGGGTTGTTATCAAACCCAATGAGCTGCACATCCTCACCGATCTTCAAATTCATCTCATGAAGAGCCAACAACGCACCGATGGTCATCATGGAGTCACCAGCGATAATCGCATTGGCTCCCTGCTTGATCAGCACCTTGATGCCGTCATATCCAGATTCTTGGCGGTAGCCACCGTAATAGACAGATGCTCCGACGATGCCGCGGTCCACGCATAGTCTTTCAAAAGTGTTAAGACGCAGCTGACCAGTGGAAGTATCCTGCGGGCCGGCAAGGTAGCCCAATTGCACGTCAGCTGCCAGGAGTAAGTCCACAGCTTCAGTCATGCCCGGAACTGGATCTGAGGTAACCGAAGGAATAGACGAGTTAACAAAACTACGGTCTGCCAGCACTACTGGCACTCCCCTGTTAACCAAGTCAGTGACTTGTTCCTCTGACTGAATGTGTGGCACCACGATGATTCCATCGAGGCGTTGGTCATCCATGATCGCCAAAGTCTGACCAAGCAGCTCTGGGTTTTCTTCAGAGTTGGACAAAATGGTGGACACCCCAGCTTCACGAGCAGCTTTTTGAATCGATGCTGCTAGTGAGGAGAAATATGGGTTCTCAATGTTTGGAATGATGACACCGATGGTGTCTGTCCTCGACTTCCGCAATGCACGAGCTTGGGCATTGGGACGGTAGTTCAGCTTTTGAGCGGCTTCAACCACTCGGATGCGTGTGGATTCCGGAATGCTCGCGTTGTTGGCCAATGCCCGGGACACCGTGCTGACTGAAAGCTGTGTTGCTTGCGCGATGTCTTTGAGCGTGGTGGCCCGCTTCTTCGGGCTGGAGGTTTCGGAAGCCATCTCCTCACCAACTTTCTGGAAGGTACCCCTATTGTGGGATAAGGAACGTAAATGCAATCGATTGCATTGTGTTTAAGATGAACTTATCCCCACTCCCCCACGAAAGTCAAGCCTAGGTCACAGTCTAAGTGTCAATGGATCTAGGCCACTTGATTTCACTTACTTGCACTTTCCTTACGGCATGAAAAAACAGCCCCTCCACCTCAATGGGCGAAAGAGCTGTTATTGGCTGTTGATAAAAGCCCGAAAAACTATCCAAACATTGCCTGGGCAGTAACCCAGCGTTCGAATGGAACTTCCTTCAAGGTTCCGACTGCTTCTTCAAAGGTGATCATCTCAATGCTCTCACCCTTCAAAGCAACAACCTTGTCAAAGCTTCCCTCATGGCACGCACGAGCTGCACGAACACCATAACGAGTGGCCAGAACACGGTCGAAAGCAGTTGGGGTTCCACCACGTTGAATGTGGCCAAGAACGGTCGTACGAACATCGTGGCCGAGGCGCACGTGGATCTCATCAGCGATCTGCTGTCCAATTCCCGTGAAGGTCTTGTGACCGAACTGGTCAATGTGGCCTTCACGAAGCTCCATGGTGCCTTCGCGTGGCAACGCACCTTCCGCAACGACGATAATGCCGTACTTCTCGCCCATCTGGAAGCGACGTTCCATCGCCTTGCAGATCTCTGCAATATCGAAAGGTACTTCTGGAATAACGGTGTAGTGAGCACCGCCGGCCATACCTGCGTGCAGAGCAATCCAACCCACGTGGCGGCCCATGACCTCCACGATCATCACACGGTTGTGAGATTCAGCGGTGGTGTGCAGGCGGTCAACAGCGTCGGTAGCCACTGCCACAGCAGTATCGAAACCGAAGGTGAAGTCAGTGCCATTCACGTCATTGTCAATGGTCTTTGGGACACCGACAACAGGGATACCGTTATCAGACAGCCACTTGGCACCCTTCAGGGTTCCTTCGCCACCGATTGGGATAAGGGCATCGATGCCGGCGTCTTCTAAGTTGGCCTTAATCTGATCAATTCCGGCCTTAAACTTGTCCGGATGGAGGCGACCAGTGCCCAAAATGGTGCCGCCTCGAAGGAGGATTCGGTCAATATCTTCATCGTCATACAGCTGTACGCGACGATCGCCTAACAGTCCTTCCCAACCGTCTTGATAACCAACGACGGTGGAGCCAAATTCATTGCTGGCTGTGCGGACGATTCCTCGGATGACGGCGTTTAGTCCGGGGCAGTCGCCGCCTGACGTGAGAGTAGCAATTCGCATGTCTTCCATATTAAACCCATCACAACACCCGCGCCGGAACAATCACCCAAAAATAAGAGAATCACAGGGGTTGACAGGCCAAAAAACTGTCTCTGACCATCTTATTTAATCGCCAGAGCTGCAGTTTCATTAACAAATCGACATTGTCCGAGCGGGCATGTGGTGTGCTGCACAATTTTTGGTCGGACACATTTTTGCCCCCATTGGGTTGTCGGATCAGATCAAGAAAACCCCCGCGGAAAAATTTTGTCTCTAGACTGGCTCACCATGGAAATGAAATTGAAAAAGGCATCCCAGGTCAGCACTGCCACCGTCGTCGCAGCAGGTTTGATCGGCGGTTGGTTGACTGCCCGTGAATCCGGCATTCGCCCACTGGGCACCATTCCATTGGCAGCATCCGGAGCGCTTGCTGCACGAAGCTGGAATGAAAAGAAGGGTCCTGCAGTAGCTACTGGCCTGCTGGCAACCTACGTTGGTGCATTTGGCCTGTCCCACCCACTTGCCAAGAAGATTGGCGCGTGGCCTGCAGTTCTTACTGTGACCGCTGGCGCTGCTGCGATTGCTTACGCAGTATCTGACTCCCAGTAATAATTACGGTAAAAAAACTTATCGGGGCGACTCTTATTAGAGGTCGCCCCAGATTTCTGTTTGGAATCACACTAGGCAATTTAAGCGACCGAATATCTGGAATGGGTAAAAGGTATGCCCACGGGGTGTTAAGGCCCGCAAATGGCGTTCTGTGGCGTCGAGATATTCCGGTTCCGGGGCAGTTTTACCGCAGTCACATGGCGAACTCGCAGAAGGAAACCAAAATCATTCCGGGCTACTCGAGTTTTGGCCTGATTCGCACGTTTTTCAGGCCTCGAAATGAGCTTTTTAAACCAATGGGAGCTGGGAAAACACGTCCGTTGGTCTTTCTAGAACCCCTTGCCCTTATGCCTTGCTGAGCGCGAGTTCTTCTGCCTCATTTTGCTCATTGAACTCCCGCTTGGAGGCCTGCCACTGGTCTTCGGTCATGCCAAGGCGCCAGTATCCGGAAATGGATGCATCAGCTTTGTCTACGTTGCCTTCCACGAAGAGGAATTTGCGGGTTTCCTTCACCATTTCGGCGACTCCGTGGATGAACCAGGAAGTTTTCTTGGTTGGGTAGCCGTCCTGGCGGAGGGCGTCGATAAGCAATGTACCGTGGGTGGCGCCGTCGCGGGGCACCCAGACAACCTCGATGTTGTCGCTGGCTGGGGCGTTGAAACGCGCTTCGTTGGAGGAGATTTCAATGAAGGCTTTGGCGGTGGTGCCGGCGGGTAGGTGTTCTAAGGCTGCGAAAATTGCGGGTGCTGCGGCTTCATCGCCTGCGAGAACGTAGTGCTCATAGGTGGTTTCTGGCTTCCATGCGCCACCTGGGCCGCCGAACGCGATGACATCACCTACCTGTGCCTGCTGCGCCCAAGGACCGGCAAGGCCATCGGTGCCGTGCGCAACGAAATCTATGTCAAATGTGCCTGCGACAGTGTCAACCGTGCGGAAAGTGTAGGTGCGGCGCACTGGTTGCAGCTCACGGGGCTGGGTTTCCGCAATTTCTGCCATGTCGAAAGGCCAGGAGTAATCCGCACCTGCTGGCACGAAGAGGATCTTGATGTAATGGTCCGTGAACCCCAGGTCGGCGCCAACGATTTCTGGGCAGTCGAAGCTGAAGCGGATGAGATCGGGGGAAATTTGACGCACACCAGTGACGGTTGCTGTCTTGATTTTCATTTCGCGTCGTTTGCGGGGCGCTGGAGTGTTCATGGAAAACCTCTTATCGATATATCTTTAACTGACCTAGGCAAGCCTAACAAAAATTCAGGAAATGCGTAAGAGGCACCCCCACAAAAGAAAAAATTGGCCGCCCGCGCACAGTCATGCGAGGGCAGCCAATTTCTTAAAAAGGGTTTAGAACCTACTTGCGTCCAGCTTCAAAAGCAGCGCCGACGCGGTAGAGACGATCGTCCTGGAAAGCAGGAGCCATCAGCTGCAAACCAACAGGCAGACCAGTATCTGATGCCAAGCCGGAAGGCAGGGACATGCCCGCGAGACCAGCCAGGTTCAGTGGCAGGGTGCACAAGTCGAAGTTGTACATCTCCAGCGGATCGGTGACCTTCTCCCCCAGCTTGAACGCGGTGGTTGGAGTGGTTGGGGACACCAAGATGTCGACCTGCTCGTAAGCCTTGGCGAAGTCCTGTGCAATGAGGGTACGAACGCGCTGAGCCTGCAGGTAGTACGCGTCGTAGTAACCAACAGACAACGCGTAAGTGCCGAGGATGATACGGCGCTTAACCTCAGGGCCGAATCCCTGCGCACGGGTGTACGCCATGACCTCATCGGCGGAACGAGTTCCGTCATCACCAGCGCGCAAACCGTAACGCATGCCGTCAAAACGCGCGAGGTTGGAGGAAACTTCACAAGGAAGAATCAGGTAGTACGCGCCAAGAGCGTCATCAAAGTGAGGGCAATCAACCTCGACGATTTCCGCACCCTGGGAGCGCATCTGCTCAACAGAAGCGTGGAATGCCTCAAGCACGCCAGGCTGGTAGCCGTCGCGGTCGAACTGCTTGACCACACCGACCTTCACGCCTTTCAGGTCACCGTTCGCGCCTTCACGGGCAGCCTGCACAACAGGAGCAACCGGACGATTCACGGAGGTCGCATCAAAAGCGTCGTGGCCTGCGATAACCTCGTGCAAAAGCGCGGTATCCAGAACAGTACGAGCGGTTGGGCCACCCTGATCCAGGGAGGACGCACACGCAATCAGACCGTAACGGGATACGGTTCCGTAGGTTGGCTTCACACCGACAGTGTTGGTCAGCGCAGCTGGCTGACGGATGGATCCACCAGTGTCAGTACCAATCGCAAGTGGCGCCTGACCTGCAGCAAGAGCAGCTGAAGAGCCACCACCAGAACCACCTGCGGTGCGCTCCAGATCCCACGGATTGTGGGTTGGGCCGTATGCGGAGTTCTCAGTGGAGGAACCCATCGCAAACTCATCCATGTTGGTCTTACCCAAAATTGGGATGCCAGCCTCACGGATCTTGCGGGTCACAGTCGCGTCATAAGGGCTCATGTAGCCCTCAAGCATCTTCGATGCCGCCGTGGTCGGCGCATCAGTGGTGGTAAAGACATCCTTCAGCGCAAGCGGCACGCCAGCCAAAGCCGAGGCAGGTGCCTCTCCAGCGTCTAGACGCTTATCGACGTCATCCGCCGCGTTCAGGGCCTCCTCCTGGCCAACGTGGAGAAATGCATGAATATCGCCGTCAACCGCAGCAATGCGATCTAGGTGCGCTTGAGTAACCTCGCGGGAAGTTACCTCGCGGGAATGAATAAGACCTGCCAGCTCTGCTGCGGTCTTTGTGGTCAGCTCGTTTTCAGAGCCTTCAACCAGGTACTTGTTGGTCATAATTATTAGTCGCCCTCACCCAGAATCTGCGGAACCATAAAACGTCCATCCTCGACAGCGGGCGCTTGGTCCAACGCAGCCGCAGCATCGAGGGTCTTGTGCACGACATCTTCACGCATGGTGGTGGCGATGCTGTGCGGGTGGCTCATAGGCTCAACACCTGCGGCGTCGACGTTTTGAACTGCGGAAACATATCCGACAATGTCATCGATCTGTCCAGCAAACTGCTCGAGTTCTTCCTCAGTGAGCGCCAGTCTGGAAAGTTTGGCAAGGTGAGCGACCTGGTCGCGCGAAATCTCAGGCACTTGGTTTCTGATCCTCTTCGCTAGTCACAATGGGTACAAGAAAATTTAACTTGCGCACGCATGCGCAACTGTTGGTTTATCTTACTGCACGAGGTGGACACGCATCGGCGAGGGTATAACCATGAGCCAAAATCAATAAGGTGTTTTTCAGCCTGAGGTAAAAATACGGTGGTACTGTCGAAACCAATCATCCCCTAGTTTTGAAAAGAAGGAAGCGAGCCAATGTCATTCCTGATCCGCGTCCTGTTGTCCGACACCCCAGGCAGCCTCGCGTTACTCGCTGAAGCCCTTGGGATTGTAGAGGCCAATATTCAATCCGTGGACGTGGTGGAACGCTTCCCCAATGGCACGGTCATGGACGATCTGGTGATCTCCATCCCTCGCGATGTCATGGCAGACACCATCATCACCGCAGCTGAAGAAGTCGACGGCGTGGAGATTGATTCCATCCGCCCATTCTCCGGGACTGTTGACCGCCGCGGACAGATCCAAATGCTGGCTGCTGTTGCTCACCAACGCCGCGATATCACCGCAGCGATGGAAGAAATGGTCGATGTCATCCCCCGCACCATGACCTCTGGTTGGGCTTTGGTCATTGATCTAAAAGGACCCATCACTCGCATCGCTGGTTCCCTAGCAGC
This sequence comes from Corynebacterium glutamicum ATCC 13032, assembly GCF_000011325.1. NCBI lineage: Bacteria > Bacillati > Actinomycetota > Actinomycetes > Mycobacteriales > Corynebacteriaceae > Corynebacterium > Corynebacterium glutamicum. Next base: position 1,310,678 of record NC_003450.3, on the reverse strand, counting down.
GCCCGAAGATGACGGCACCGTTCCGGAGAACATCGTTCTCAAAGAAGCTCGCATGCTCAACCCGGAAAACGATCCGTGGATTCCAGAGTCCTGGACACTGCTTGATTCTTCCCTTGCCATCGCTCCGATCGGCAAGCACGGCCTGGCTCTGATTATCGGTCGCCCTGGTGGCCCTGATTTCTTGGCCAGCGAAGTGGAGCACTTAGGCCAAGTCGGTGACATTATCGGAGCAATGCTTCAAAAATAATCTGAGCTGTTTAAAAAATGCCCCAAGGAAGATGTTCCTTGGGGCATTTTCATGTGCGACTATTCGTCAGCTGAGCCGGTATTGAGCAAACGGACGAATCCTGCCTCATCCAGAATGCGCAGCCCTAGTTCTTCTGCCTTGGTGGCCTTGGAACCTGCGTTTTCACCAATCACCACGTAGTCAGTTTTCTTCGAGACAGATCCAGAGGCTTTTCCGCCACGGGAGATGATGGCTTCCTTCACCGAATCTCTGGTGAAGCCTTCCAACCCTCCGGTGACCACGATGGTTAGGCCTTCAAGGGTTTGTTCAGCGACCTCCCCTACTTCTTCCTCCATAGTCACACCAGCGGCTGCCCACTTGTCCACGATGGCCTTGTGCCAATCAACCTCGAACCAGTCCTTGAAGGATTGGGCAATGATGGTACCTACTCCATCGGTTTCGGAGAGTTCCTCGAGGGGGGCGTCGATAAGCGCCTGGATGGAGTGGTAGCGACCTGCAAGGGCGCGCGCTGCGGTGGGGCCTACGTGCCTGATAGATAATGCCACGAGGACTCGCCAGAGGTCGGTCTGCTTGGATTTTTGCAGGTTGTCCAGCAGTTTCTTGCCGCTGGCATTTACTTTGCCGGCGTTGGTGGTGTAGACATTGGAGCTCAGCAGATCGTCCTCTGTGAGGTCGAACAGGCCAGACTCGTCAAGCAAAATGCCGGTGCGAATGAGGTCTTCAGCGCCCTTTTCGCCCAATGCTTCAATATCAAAAGCGCCACGACCAGCAAGGTAGGTCAAACGCGTGGACAGCTGACCTGGACAGCTTTGCATGTTGGGGCAACGCCAATCCACGTCATCGGCCTTCGCGGGCGCCAGACGGGTACCGCATTCAGGGCACAGCGTTGGGAAGATGTACTCGCGCTCTGTGCCGTCACGAAGCTCTACGACAGGGCCAAGCACCTCTGGGATAACCTCGCCCGCCTTGCGGATAACCACGGTGTCACCGATGAGCACGCCTTTACGCTTGACTTCGCTCTGGTTATGCAGCGTCGCCATAGACACCGTTGATCCTGCAACAAGAACCGGCTCCATGACCGCGAATGGGGTGACACGGCCGGTGCGACCAACGCCAACCTGAATATCAAGCAGCTTGGTGGTGACCTCCTCCGGAGGGTACTTGTACGCAATGGCCCAGCGAGGCGCGCGGCTGGTGGAACCCAAAGCACGCTGAGATGCGATGTCATCGACCTTAATCACCAGGCCATCCATCTCATGGAGTGCGTCGTGGCGGTGATCAGCCCAGTAGCTGACCTTTTTCACCACATCTTCTGGATCAGTCACAGCCTCTGTGTACGGCGAGGTGGGCAAACCCCAGGCAGCCAATGCCAGATACGCATCATGCTGAGACGCAGGGCTAAAGCCTTCAGTGAAACCGATGCCATGGCTGATCATCCGCAGGCGGCGCTTCTTCACGTCCTCAATATTTTTCTGACGCAGAGAACCAGCCGCAGCATTACGCGGGTTGGCAAACGGCTTGCCACCATCAGCAATGCGCTGCGCGTTGACCTCTGGGAAATCCTCCACAGTGATGAACACCTCACCGCGAATTTCCAGCACAGCAGGCACAGGATATTCATCAGTGCCCTGAAGCTGGTGCGGGATATCTTCGATCACGCGAGCATTGGCCGTGATGTCCTCGCCCACGCGACCATCACCACGAGTAGCGGCACGCTCTAACTGGCCATTGCGATACACCAAGTCGATGGACAAGCCATCAATTTTCAACTCCGTCAAATACTGCTTGGCTGGCGTCCTGCCCAACCAATCACGCAACTCCTGCTCATCAAAAACATTGTCCAAGCTGAGCATTCGCTCCAAGTGCTCAACATTGTCAAAGCTTGATTGCTCTGCCACCGGAGCGCCCACAACCATGGTGGGGCTATCAGGGACGGCGAGCTCCGGGTGGTCTTCTTCCAACTGCTGAAGCTGCTTAAAAAGCGCATCAAAATCAGCATCAGGGATCTCTGGCTGTTCGTTGTAATAACGATCTCGGTGATAACGAACCTTCTCGGCTAAGTCGTTCCACGTTCTACGCAGTTGAGCATTATCTTCAGTCACGGTTCCCGATTCTAACCCTAAGGGTGGACACGGCCATTCGCACAGGTGCTCGGAAAGCTAAAACTCACGTCAAAATTCGCGTATGAATGGGTGCAGACCTGCTTAAAACCGTACCGGGGGCACCCGGTGTCCCATGCGACTATTAGGGTTAGGAACCATGAACTCACCAAGCAATCCATCTCCCACCGTCCCAAGCTTCGACACCACCAAGATGCTCTCCTTCGACCTGGAAACAACGGGCGTCAATCCCTTTGACACCCGCATCGTCACCTCCGCAATGGTTACGATCACCAGCAAAGGCGCTGAGCCTATTGAGCTATTGGCTGACCCCGGCATCGAAATCCCCGAGGCCGCCACTGCAGTCCACGGCATCACCACCGAACATGCCCGCGCCAACGGCCGTCCGCACGATGAGGTGTTAGCCGAAACCATCTCCAGGCTGCGCGCCGGCTGGCAGGCAGGACTGTCGGTCATTGTCTTCAACGCATCCTATGACCTGACCGTATTAAGAAACCATGATCCAAGCTTCACCATCGACGGCCTAGTTTATGACCCCTTCGTTATCGACAAAGTCAAAGACCGTTACCGCAAAGGCAAGCGCACACTCACTGATATGTGTGCTCACTACGACGTTCAATTAGGCAACGCCCACGAAGCCACCTCAGATGCGCTCGCAGCCGCACGCATCGCCTGGAAGCAGGTCCGCCTGTGGCCAGAACTCACCAAGATGACAGGCGAAGAACTCATGGAGTTCCAAGCAGTCAACTATTACGAGCAACAAAAGAGCTTCCGTAGCTATCTCATCGGGCAAGGCCGCGATGCCAGCGATGTGAACACTTCATGGCCAGTGCAAACTGACCCCGCATCCTAAACCGCGCCAGATTTCTACCTCAAAGAATTGAAGGCCTTTTCCAGGCGCCCTCGTGCGTGAAAGAATAACTCAACGTGTCTGACAAAAAGCAGGATCTAACATCCTCCGCAGCAGGTAGTGCTGCACCCCAAACCAAGGCCTACCCCGCCATGCCCTTGCCTGAAAAGCAAGCTTGGCCAGCTCTAATTGCCTTGTGCATTGGGTTTTTCATGATCCTGTTGGATCAAACCATCGTGGCCGTCTCTACCCCAGCGTTACAGGCAGACATGGGCGCGTCCTACAACGAGGTCATCTGGGTAACCTCGGTGTATCTCCTCACTTTCGCGGTGCCACTGCTTGTTACTGGCCGTTTGGGCGACAAGTACGGTCCGAAAAATGTCTATGTCGCAGGCATGGTTATCTTCACAGTGAGCTCTTTGGCCTGTGGTTTGGCCCCAGACATGTTCACGTTGATTATCGCTCGTGGCGTTCAAGGTTTGGGCGCAGCCCTTTTGACTCCACAAACCATGGCAACAATCAACCGCATCTTTGCTTTTGAGCGCCGCGGTGCAGCTCTTGGAGTGTGGGGTTCTACAGCTGGCCTTGCATCCCTAGCAGGACCGATCCTGGGTGGTGTCATCACCGAAAACTGGGGTTGGCAATGGGTCTTCTACATCAACGTGCCCATCGGCGTGATCTCGGTGATCGCAGTAATGAAGTACGTTCCTGAATTCCCACCGCTGACCCGACCGCTTGATCCGCTTTCTATCGTGTTGTCCATCGTGGCCGTGTTCTTCCTGGTGTTTGCTTTCCAGGAAGGCGAAGGCGCTGGCTGGGCGGCATGGGTGTGGATCATGATCGTAGCCGCCTTTGCGCTCTTTGCGTGGTTTATCTACCAACAAAGCAGGGCCGAGAAATCCGGAAACGATCCTCTCGTCCCACTGGAGATTTTCAAGTTTAGAAACTTCAGCCTCGGCAATATCTGCATCATGGCCATGGGATTCACCGTGGCTGGTACTCCTCTGCCCATCATGTTGTACTTCCAGCAAGCACACGGAATGAACGCCATGGAAGCGGGTTTCATGATGGTGCCTCAAGCTCTCATGGCAGCAGTACTGTCACCATTTGTTGGAAAGCTGGTTGATCGATCCAACCCTGGACTCATGGCAGCCCTCGGTTTTAGCACAGTGGCTGTGTCCATTGTACTGCTGTCAATGGTAATGATTTTCGATACGGGTCTAGTCTGGGCACTTGTTTCGATGACTTTGCTCGGCATCGGAAACGCCTTTGTGTGGGCACCGAACTCGACCTCCACTATGCGCGACCTGCCACACAAGTTCATGGGAGCGGGCTCTGGCGTGTTCAATACAACCCGCCAATTAGGTTCAGTCATCGGCGCCGCTGCCATCGGCGCGGTAATGCAGATTCGACTGGCAGCAGGCGATGAGGGCGCAGCTTTTGGTCAAGCACTTCTACTTGCCGCTGCGGTGCTGGTTATCGGCATTGTGGCATCAACGATGGCAGGAAAAAATGCACACCCAGCGCCGGTAAAGCCTTAAAGGTCGCCTGAATCCTTCGACAACATCTCCGACATCACCCGGGCCATGCGATAAGCCTGCGCGGCCTCGGTGATGGTCCCCTGCACCAAATCCTCACCCGGATGAATATCAACAGCATCCACGAGATAGTTTCGGCCCACACCTAAACGATCAAAAAAGCGTGCTACCTCAACGGCCTTTTGCCGCGGTCGCTCGAGCAGTTCATCTACGACATCTTTTCCTGTCGTAATGCCCAAACCAAGACGAATTCCACTGGTGATGGTTTCACCAAAACCATCCAAATGTTCATTTCCACGGACTTGATCCATGGAAATCTGCACAGTATCGGCGCCCGCACCCCGAGCCACATCCCAAGTAGGAATCTGGCCGGTGAGGTTGAGATATGTCGGCCCCTCAATCGAGCTAAAGACCTGCTGCAAACGTTCACTGGCATCAGCGACATTCACCGCAGGAATAATGTCAAAGGTGGAAGTGCCAGGGAGGGAGCCGTCGATAAGCGATTTCAGCTCCGGCTCATCAATTTGCACCTGCACTTCGGCGCGAAATCGCCCAGCAACCTTGCGTGCATGCGCATCGATGCCGGCGATCAGCGCCTGCGTGAGATCACGCATCGCACCGCGATCAGACAAAACGCGATGGCCATTGGCCAACTCAATGCGCGCACCTAAAGTCCAGGGACCAGCAACTTGGATTTTTAGCTTGTCGACGCCCGTTCCCCAGGTTTCCTCGCACGCATCCAAATCCATGTCAAGGAAATCGCCGGTCAGGTGCGTCAATCTGCTGGGGCGTGTGCTCATCACCCAAGATCGGGCCCCGCGATCAACGTTGATCATGTCCAGCAGACCGACGGTTCGACCGATCAGATCAGCACCCAAACCTCGCGCCGGAAGCTGAGGAATATGGAGAAGATCGCCCGTTTCACCCTGAATAATGTCGGCGGCTTCCGCGGCGGATTTTCCAGGAAGCTCACCTAAACCATAAGCGCCCAATTTTCTTAAGACTCCGTGTGGCAGATGGTGCCTGATCCAAGAACGATGTCACCATCCGCGTCAGGCAGGTACAGCACTGCTGCCTGGCCGCGAGCAACACCCTGAAGAGGTTCATTGAGGTTGAGCACCATGAAATCAGCGTCACGATCAATCGTCGCAGAGCAGGAAACTACTCCACCGTGTGCGCGGACCTGGACTTCGCAATCGATCTGTCCGTCCATCGCTGGATGGAGGAACTTCAAACGATCGGCGTGGATGGTGCTGATCTTTAGGTTTTCGCGAGTACCAACGGTGACGGTGCCGGTCTTGGCATCAATATCGGTGACGTAACGTGGACGACCATCGGCTGCTGGAGCCTTAATGTCAAGGCCCTTGCGCTGACCAATGGTGAATTCATGGACACCAGCGTGCTCACGGAGCTGCGTGCCTTCCTGATCCACGATCATGCCCGGACGCATACCGATGTGCTTGCCCAAGAACGCCTGGGTGTTGCCATCCGGAATGAAGCAAATGTCGTAGGAGTCTGGCTTCTTTGCCACAGAGAAACCTGCAGCACTGGCTTCTTCACGGATTTCAGGCTTGATGGTATCGCCGACTGGGAACATGCAGTGCTCGATCTCATGAGCGCCAAGCACACCAAGCACGTAAGACTGATCCTTGTTGGGATCAACTCCGCGACGCAAGTAGCCATCGCCACCATCAGCAGGCTGGGTCAAGCGCGCGTAGTGGCCGGTAACCACTGCATCGAAACCAAGCGCGATGCCACGCTCAAGCAAGGCGGCAAACTTGATTTTCTCATTACAACGCAGGCAAGGGTTTGGAGTCTCACCGATCGCGTAAGAATCAATGAAGTTGTCGATCACATCTTCCTTGAAACGATCCGAGAAATCCCAGACATAAAACGGGATACCCAACTTGTCACACACGCGACGAGCATCAGCGGAATCTTCCAGAGAGCAGCAACCGCGCGAAGACTCACGCACCGTTTGCGGATCTTGCGACAACGCCAAATGCACGCCAACCACTTCATGACCAGCTGCGACCGCGCGTGACGCCGCGACGGCGGAATCAACGCCTCCACTCATTGCTGCAAGAACCCGCATGATCTCCCCTCTACAAAGCTTTCTGCCTACGTTTACTTAATTAATCTCAACAACGTAGCGTATCCGCATGTTCCCGAAATCCCGAATTTCTTTTATTTGGGGAGGATTTTCAAGCTTTCGCGGTTGAGCATTCACTCTTCCTCTAAATCTGACGCAAGTAAATCTGATGCAAGCGAAAACATGCTGAAATACTCCACCTTTGAGTGCTTTTTTATTAGAGCCCGGATGACCGCGTAAATACCCATGCTGAGTTCATCCATGTCTTCATCCGCATTTGAATTGATAGTGAACCTATATTCAATGAGCGAAATTGTGCGGTCTTGGATGTCTGTGCTGTCTCCGAACATTTCCACCCAGACCTTTTCAACTTCAAATGTGTCTTCCGCTGAGTGTTGGACCAATATTTCATGGTGTGAGATATCGGGGTTTTCTTTCAAAAATTCAACTGCTAGTTCTTCGGAAATCTCTTGAGCCTGTTGGGTTGTAGAAAATACATAAAGCCGCTCGACATATTCTGTTTCAAATCTCATTGCTTCCGCCTCTACTATTGCGTTGCTTATCCCACAACAGGGAAAGTTCTAAAGGATCTAACCCCTCACAGGGGTTCTAAAAGATCTAAACTCACGCTAGACTTCTAAAAGATCTAAAGTTCAGTTCCAACACAAGCCAGCACTGCATTCCGCAAACCCGACTAGACCATCCAAGGTGTCTTCTATGTCAGCTCGCAATCCGTTCCGCCCCACTTTCGGAGTTTCCCCCACCGTACTTGCAGGCCGAGACTCACTTCTACAGTCTTTCAAACTTGGTCTCGCGGAAGGCCCCGGAAGCCCCTTTAGAGCATTGCTGATTTCGGGATCTCGTGGCATGGGTAAAACTGTGTTGCTCAATGAATTTGAAGATGCAGCTGCGTCTCAAGGGTGGATCACGCTGCGCGCCTATCCGGATAATTCCATGGTGGATGGCTTAGTTAATTCCGCCATCCCGGAGGCGCTACAGAATCTTGACGGACCGCAGTCCAAAAGAATGCTCAGTGGTGTGGCCATTCCTGGTATCGCTACGGTGACGGCCATTGCTGATCCAACCAAGAAGGATCCCACTCCCACGCTGATTTCCAGGCTCCGCGAGTTGGCTACTCGTTTGCAAAAGCACGGCTCCGGAATTTTGATCACCCTTGATGAACTCCAAAGCGCCAATGTGGATCTTTTGCATGTGTTGGCCACTGCGGTCCAGGATCTCCTACGGGATGATTTCGATATCGCATTGGTAGCAGCGGGTCTGCCAGAGGGAATCGATCGTCTTCTCCAGCATGAGGGCACAACCTTTATCCGCCGAGCCGAAAGAATCCTGCTCAATCCTGTCAACCATGAAGATTCGGTGGAGATGTTCCTGGATACCGCTGCGGAAGGCCAACGCCACATGACTTCCGAGGCCGCCGAACTCGCGGCGCAGATCAGCAAGGGCTACCCCTACTCCATGCAGCTGACTGGTTCTCTGGCATGGGCGCGAAGTACTCTTGACAACTCCGATACCATCCAGGCCGAACAAGTAGATGCTGTCCGCGACGAGGTTGTGCGCCGCATGGGCATGCAAGTCCACGAGCCAAGCCTGCACCAGGTCCCTGATGGTGAGCTGACCATTTTGTACGCGATTGCCCAACTGTCAAAAAACGGCGAGATGGTGTCTACTGGAGATATCGCACACCTCATGGGCGTCAAGCCCAACGCCTTGTCGATGCAGAGAAAGCAACTTCTCAGCAGAGGTCTCGTAGAGGTTCCCAAGTACGGTTTCCTCAATTTCACTTTGCCGTACATGCGCGAGCACCTCCTCAACAGCCCGCACCACCGACCAATCACATAAGACACAAGCACTAAAACAGCATTAAAGAAAGAAAGCTTTTTCGTGGCCCGTAAGAAAAACACGTCCGATCAATCCCGCTCCCAAGCTGCCAACACGCCCATTGCTGGCACCTATGAGGGTGAATATTCCGTCATCGAGTTGGAGGCCGATTCCTACACCACCGATGGCTGGTTGATCAGCATTAATGGCGTGCCCAGCTCTCATATTGTCCTGGGGCAACCGCAGGCACTGGAATTTGAGTACATGCGGTGGATCGCTACCGGCGCTCGGGCGTTCATCGATGCGCATCAGGATGCATCCAAGCTGCGGATTACTCACCTCGGCGGCGGTGCGTGCACGATGGCCAGGTATTTCGCGGATGTTTACCCGCAGTCACGCAACACTGTCGTGGAATTGGATGCAGAGCTTGCCCGCCTGTCGCGTGAATGGTTCGACATTCCGCGCGCGCCACGGGTAAAGATTCGTGTGGATGATGCCCGAATGGTGGCAGAATCTTTCACTCCCGCAAGCCGCGATGTGATCATCCGTGACGTTTTTGCCGGAGCTATCACGCCGCAGAACTTCACCACCGTGGAGTTCTTTGAGCACTGTCACCGTGGCCTTGCTCCCGGCGGATTGTACGTTGCCAACTGTGGCGATCATTCGGATCTGCGCGGAGCTAAATCTGAGCTCGCGGGAATGATGGAGGTGTTCGAGCACGTCGCGGTCATCGCCGATCCCCCGATGCTTAAAGGGCGCCGTTACGGCAACATCATTTTGATGGGTTCAGACACCGAGTTCTTTAGCTCCAACAGCACGGAAGCGTCCGCGATTACCCGTGAGCTTCTTGGCGGCGGCGTTCCAGCGCAGTACAAGGATGAATCCTGGGTGCGGAAATTCGCCTCGGGAGCCCAGGCCCGCCACGATGGGGTCTCTACCCTCCAAATGCCGAGTGATACTCCACAACACCCTGCGGAAACGCCGGAGCATTCAAACACACAGCCATAAAAAATTCCGCTGGCGCGTCCGGATAGACCAGCCCGGGCACGACCTCAAAACCGAAGCGTCGATAATAGCCCGGATCCCCCAGCAACACGATGCCGCCAGCACCCTCCGCACGCAACTGATCAAGCGCGCTGCCCATCAGCGCAATACCCACGCCTTGCTGCTGCTTATCGGGCCGAACACTGACAGGCCCAATGCCAAACCAGCCCTGCACCCCACCGCCGATCAGTACCTCAGAGGCTGCGATATGCCCAATGACCTCGCCATCCGCCTCAGCGACGAGCGAAAGGCTCAGCGCCTTTGCAGCACGAAGCTTATCGACGAGATCTTGCTCTGTTCCATCTGAATGCTCAATTCCTGTAAAGGCCGCTTCAGTAACATCATGAATCGCGCTGATATCGCGCGATTGTTCCGCTCGGATGTGGAATGCGCTCATAGCCCCAAGACTACCAACGCAAGAAAAACCGGCACGATCACGCCGATCCTCTCCCATTAACATCCCAAACCCCATCCAAACCGGAAACTCGGCACGATCTTGCCGGTTTTCCTTGTTTAGGCTCCGAAACGGATGTATACTGCAAAGAACGGCACGATCATGCCGAAAGTTGGATCCAAAGGATGCACATGAACGCAGAAGAAATCGGAATGGCGCTGCTCAACGGACGCAAAGAGCTAGGCCTTAGACAAGGAGAGCTCGCAGACTTAGCTGGAGTTTCTGAACGATTCATCCGCGATGTCGAAAAGGGAAAAACTACCGTCCGCCTGGACAAAGTCATCGATGTACTCCGCGTCCTTGGACTCGAGCTTTCTGTTGGAATTCACGATCCCCTCAAGGTTAATCAATGACCCCCACTGCCGATATCTGGTTTAAAGATACTTTGGCTGCTCATTTCACACGCGACGGCGACCAGACCACATTCTCCTACACAGCTGATTACGCAGGTCCACCGATTGCCACGTCCCTGCCCATCAATTCTGAACCCGTGATTACGCGCTCTGGAGCGATCCCACCATTTTTCGCGGGATTACTCCCCGAAGGTCGTCGCTTAAGTTCACTTCGGAGAAACATTAAAGCCTCTGCCGATGATGAACTTTCACTCCTTCTAGCAGTGGGAGCTGATCCTGTTGGTGCAGTCGCTATCTTCCCCCATGGTGAAAATCCACAACCTGCACCACCCACAGTTGATTTTGACGATGAACTTGATTTCTCGGCTGCACTAACCGAGTCCGGGATTGCGGATCCCGTTGCACTGGCCGGTGTCCAAGACAAAGCCTCTGCACGCACCATCGCGGTCCCCGTTGCAAGCGATGCCATCTTGAAACTCTCCCCGCCTGAATACCCTTACTTGGTGGAAAACGAAGCAGCTTGTTACCAGTTGCTGACCAAAAATAAGCTTCGCATTGAACTGTCCAAAGTAGAAGTTCTCCATGACAAACACGGCAGGTCCGGACTCTTAGTTCACCGCTTTGACCGCACACCCAAAGGCAAAATCCCCGTCGAGGATGCAGGACAGGTCTTGGGAATCTGGCCTGCAGATAAATACTTAGTGAGCTACGAGGACATCGCACAAGCCCTCACTAAAGTGTGCGCCTCCCCCATCTTGGCGATGCGCAATCTCGCCTTCCAAATCGCAGTCGCGTGGCTCAGCGGCAATGGTGATCTTCATGCCAAGAACATCTCCATTATCAACAAAGGCCGCGGATTTGAGATCAGCCCCATCTATGACATCCCTGCCACCGCAGTATATGGCGACACCACGATGGCATTAGAAATCCAGGGATCCAAAAAGGATCTCAGCCAAAAGAAATTCCTAAAATTCTGTACATCCATCGGACTACCAGAAAAAACAGCCATGTCGGTTGCGAACGCTGCACTGTTGGCAACAGAAAATGCCGCAGAGACAATTCTTGCTTCGGGAAATTTTGATACACGGATGAATCGAGATCTGGCCAGGGTTCTCAAACATCGACGAAGCGCATGGGGAGCTTAATTCGCCTGTTTAAGAGGTCGAAAAACTTAAATGAGTAAAGGCATGACAGTGGTAGTTTTAAGCGCTCAGAGACGATTCTGAGAGGCCACTTTTTGTAGGCACTGGGGTAGTTTTTCTATTGTCCCGCCACGGACCAAACCAGGTGACCGAAAACTCTCCACCTCAGCGCGCATTGGTCACCTGGGACGGTTAGTTGGGGTCAAAACCAGACCATATGACCAGAAATCTTCGCGGAACTGATTTCTGGTCAAATAGGACGGTATTGGAACGCAAGCCGAAACTAGAGTTACTTTTGTCTCGCCTTGCGGAGAATCAATCAGCATAAACCATTAATGTTTGAACAATGATCAAGAAATACTTATCAACAATCGCTGCTGTGACTATCGCTAGCGCTGTGCTGTTCGCTCCAAGTGCCCAGGCCAACACGATTTCCTCGCACTTTCCAGAACACGACATGGTGGATCCCTATGGACCAACCATGACATCGACTGGGTTGAATCGTTCCCAAGAAACCGTGATGTTTCACGGACTTTTTGGTGCGATCGTGCTGTCAACAGGATCTCCCGTTGTTGGCGACTGCCAAAATGTTCCGCTGTCGCACCAGCAGGTGATCTGCCCGCTGGCAACGGAACTGCACTATGCGATTTACGGTCGCTAAAAAGCCATTCCCGCAGTACGAGCCCTGGTCACTACGTCTTCGATCACGGCGATCACTGCCTTGATGGATTCTTCAGTGGTGGTTCTTCCGAGGGTGAATCGGATGGCACCACGGGCGTCGGTTTCGGAAATTCCCATGGCCAAAAGGACGTGGCTGGCACGGTTTACACCGTTGGAGCAGGCCGAACCTGTGGAGGCTTCGATCCGCAAGGAGTCGAGCAGCATGATCAAACTATCGCCTTCTGCTCCTGGGAAGGAGAGATGCAGGTGTCCTGGCAGGGATGGTTCGGTGGTGTGGACCAGTACGTTGGGGATGGTGTGGAGGATGGCGTCGAGAAGCATCTTTTTAAGTCCGCGCAGGCGGGTGGCTTCGCCGTCAAGCTCGGCCACTGCTTCGCGTAATGCGGCTGCGGTGGCAGCTGCGCCGGCGACATCAAGGGTGCCTGGACGGATGCCGCGCTCCTGACCACCTCCGTGCAATACGGCTGAAGGTGCTGGTGAGCGCCTCACCAACAGCAGGCCGACGCCACGTGGTCCACCGAATTTGTGCGCGGAGGCAGCCAAAGTGGTGGCGCCGAGCTCATCAAAATTGACCGGCAGATGGCCAACGACCTGAACCGCATCGATGTGTGTTGGCGTGCCGGACGCCTGCGCGGCGGCGATGAACTCAGAAACCGGCTGAATCGCGCCGGTCTCATTGTTCGCCCACATCATAGTGGCAACCGCGGCAGGCTTGTCCAGCGCTTCGAAGGAAGACACTCGTCCATCTGGACCGATCGGCATGAGCTCCGCCTCTGCCCCGCCAAGTTCTAGAGCCTTGACGGTTTCCAGAATCCCGGGGTGCTCGATCGGCGTAGAAATAATCCGATTGAGAGGCGATGCGTGGAATAACCCCTGCACAGCGAGGTTATCTGCCTCCGTGCCGGACGCGGTAAACACAACCTCGATAGGTTCACAGCCCAGCAAAGAAGCAATTTCTTCACGAGCCGAATCCGCAACGCTGCGCGCCTTACGCCCCGAACCGTACTGACTCGCGGGATTCAATGCCTGCGCGTTTTCCATCCACGCAGCTGCGGCCACCTCACGCATTGGTGTGGTGGCTGCATGGTCCAGATAAAAAGTGTTCAAAACTCCTACTTGCGCTTGTTGATCTCTTCGATGAGCGCAGGGGCGATGTCAAAGAGGTCGCCAACGACACCGAGGTCCGCAATCTGGAAGATCGGCGCGTCCTCATCGTTGTTGATCACAATAACCTTCTTTGCGGTCTGCATACCAGAAGTGTGCTGAATTGCACCGGAAATGCCGAGGCCGATGTAGAGGTCTGGGGACACGGTGACACCGGTCTGACCAACCTGGTACTCGCCTGGGTAGTAGCCCAGATCAACGGCGTCGCGGGTTGCGCCAACGGCACCGCCCAATGCATCTGCCAGTGGTTCAACGATGCTGCGGAAGTTTTCTTCGCTTCCGACACCACGTCCACCTGCGATAACGACCTTTGCCTGTGGCAGCTCAGGGCGATCGCTCTGGGTGCTTGGCGTGAAGGAGGTGATGGTGACATCCTTGGCGGTTGCGCCTGGGATCTCAATGGTTGCCAATTCACCGGTTGCAGGAACGGCCACGCCATCAAGGGCACCTGGACGCAGGGTGTACAGCGGTGAAGCGCCACCAACTGCAGCGGACACCTGAATGGTGTCGCCGAAAATGGACTGCTGTGCGGTGCGGTCGGCATTGATTCCGACGACATCGGTGAGCACACCAGAAGCCAAACGGGCAGCCAAACGACCAGCGATCTCATTACCGCTTGCAGTTGCAGCGATAACAATTGGACCTGGGTTGTTCGCAGCCAAAATGTGCAGCGCATCAACAGCAGGCAAGATCAAACGGTTGGAAGCGCCAGAGATTTCAGCGGAAACAACCTGTGCTGCACCCCAATTGCCGAGCTCAGCAGCAAGGTTTACGCCGGCACCTGGCTCGCCAACGACAACGGCAACGACGTCACCGAGTGCGCGAGCAGCAGTGATCAATTCAAGGGTAACTGGTTCTGGGCGGCCATCTAGCTGCTCAACCAGCACATAAGAAATAGACATTTAAATGTTCTCCTTTGTGAAGATAGTGGCTAGATGAGGTTCTCTGAAGCGAGGTACTCAGCAATCTTTTCAGCAGCACCCGATGCACCAATGACATCACCTTGGGAGCGCTCAGGACGATCAGCTGCAGCAGTAACAGCAGTTGCCGCGTGAGACAGACCAACCTGCTCTGGAGCCACGCCGATTTCAGCCAAGGAAAGCTTCTTGATCTCAGCCTTCTTAGCAGCCATGATGCCCTTGAAGTTAGGGAAACGTGGCTTGTCAGCCTTATCGGAAATCGACACAACCGCAGGAAGTGCAGCCTGCAACTCATAGGTGCCGTGGTTATCAATGCGAGTGGCAGTAATAGATGCACCCTCGACCTTCAGCGCAGACAAGTTAGTCAACGCTGGGACCTGGCGGTACTCAGCTAACACGCCAGGAAGCGCACCCATGGAACCATCGGAAGAAGCCGAACCCGTCACGATGAGAGCAACACCCGCGATGGTGTTGATAGCGTTGTTCAGCGCCCAAGCGGTTCCCAAAAGATCAGAACCAGCCAAGGCATCATCACTGAGCTGGATTGCTTCATCAGCACCCATGGACAGCGCCTTACGCAGCGCCTCTTCCCCACCGGCAGGGCCGGCGCTCAGCGCAACAACGCGGTAACCAGCATCCGGGTTGGACTCCCGCAAGCGCAGTGCCTGCTCCAGAGCAAACTCATTGATCTCATCCAAGACTCGATCTACACCCTCACGGTCAAGGGTGAAATCAGCTTCCAGAGTCCTCTTAGACCAGGTGTCTGGAACATTTTTAACCAGAACCACGATTGTGGACATCCACACTCACCTTTCAATTCACGATTTTTGGCGTTTTTGGCGCTTTTAGCGTTGCCCGCCCATACTACGCGGGCTTCGCCCATTGCTTTTCGACGCCTACCTACCGTCGGTTTTCACGCAACTTTATAAACACACGCGCTGACAGACAAACCAGTCTATATAGAACAGACTAAGCAATCCAGCGCGATGTGCACAATTTCCAGGGCAATTTTATTTGCATCGGCTTTAGGCGCGCTCGCGAGGACCACAAATCAATGCAACCCCTCGGCTGCCAATTCGAGTGATCACCACAGACATCGCCTTGGTACCCTTCAGCTGCAATCTTTTCCGCAACTGATCAGGATCAACATCAACACCACGCACTAAAATTTCAACCGCCCCCGCATCATGTGCTGCCATCGCCGATTTCAGCTTCTTCAGCGGAACCTCTTCAATAAACCTAAAACCGCTGGTACCCTCTGGAATCCGATTGCCCGTAAGGTATGCGATCCGCTCATCCAACATCCACAGCTGCTCACGCACTGCATAGTGGCGAACCAACCCGGCGCGCACGATGGCACCGTCTGGGTCGATGATGAACTCACCAGGTGCAGCCGCAAGGTCTTGTCCCGTGGCATCGTCTTCAAAGTTGGTGATGCGGTCAATGAGCCCATCTTTGATCACGATAGCTTCGCGAGTTTCCCCATCTGCCAGATCCGTAGTGTAGAGGCATGCTTCTTTCACGCCTCCATCAACGCTGGCAATACTGACGAGACCTGGCCATTCCGAAAAATCAAGGCCGGGGGCACATTTAACGGCGAGTGGTTGGTTGATCCAGGCGTCGAGAAGCGAAGGCAGAGGTGGCAGGAGCTGTGCCGGATTTGTAATGCGCTTGCCCCCGGCGCGTCTGGCAGGGTCCGCGATGATGACGTCGGCTCCCCTGCTTGCGGGCTGGAGCGCGTCGGCGCGGAAAATCAGGGCGTTTTTGCCCTGGAGATTGTGGGCTGCCATGAGGGTGCGTGAGAAATCTAGATCAGAACCCAGGTAGCGAAGGCCGGCATCGATAAGTTCATGCCCCTCCGTACCGATGGAACAGGTGACATCATGAACAATCACGTTCTCACCAAGTGCAGTTTTCAGACGCCGGGCGCGCTCCGCTGACACCGCAGGCGGAGTGGTTTGCTGCGCAGATTCTTGACACATCAGCCAATCTTGCGGAAGCTTCCCCACCGCGCTGCGCCTCGCCCCCGCTAGTTCTGCAACAGCCCTCCCGAAGTCACCGAAGTGCTTCCGAAGCGTCGCCACATCCGAAATCATCGACTTCTTACTCAAGTCAAGATCCGCAGTCATCTCCGCGATTTCCCGCTCCGACTGCGCCAGGAAACGCACCTCATCCGCACTAAAGCTCATGAATGAACCTTAAATGATCAAAACCGTTCCGTGCGCATCGCCTGATAAAACTCCGCATACCTCGGATTATCCACCGCATCATCCAACACAGGAGACATATCAACCTGCGCGCTGTACTCCAGCAATTCCTCCACAGTCTTAAACTGCGACAACTCAAACAACGACGCCCACGTCGGAATAACCAACCTCAACAACCCGGCGCGCCAACCATCCAAAATCAGCCGTGCAGGAAAATACCCCGTCGAAGACGCCTCCGACGTATTACCATCCGCACACTGCCCCTCCGGCTCCACAGCAACAAAAGAAAACGTATCAAACTGCTCCCTATTACCCTCAGGGCTCGCCCACCTGGCAAAAGGCACAATCAAATCACTACGAATCGCCAAATTCTCACTCTGCAACATATCCGTCAGCGACATCTCATGAGTCTCCAACAACTCCCGATATCCGTGATACTGACCAGCATTCTTCACCAAACCAGAACCATCCGTATGCTCCGCAAGCAACGTACCGGCCTCTTCAAACAACTCACGAACCGCAGCAAAAACCAACGCATACGCAACATGAGGCTCCACGCCTAAACGCACACCCCACTCCTCCGCGCTAGGTCCCCTCCACACTTCCTTACCGTGACCATCCGCAAAATCCCGAGAATCAACACCCCCACCCGGAAACACCGTCGCCCGAGGAAAATTAGCCATAGTAGACACACGCTCCTGAATGTAAACCTCCACATCAGGACGCCCATTGATGATCCCATCCCGAACCAACAGCACCGTCGCCGCCAGCTTCCTACCACCAATGCCCTGCATCACCATTGCCACACCCTGACTTTCTGTAAAGCCTACTTCTGGATAGCTTGCCTATGAAAAACCAACATCTGTGAAGCTTGTTAAAGCCCCATCCGAAGCAAACCCACACGTAAAACTTCTGCAGACCAGTCTATGGATTCCGTGCGCAGTCCGCACGAGAATGTGTCACTTGATGCTTGTTGGTTTGAACTTTTTCGGTCATTTGGGTTTAAAGTTCGATTTCACGGTTACGATTTCTTATTACCGATTTCGCAAACTCGATACCTTGCGCTCAATTTCTCAACGGCGATTTCAGTCGGAAAATGGCACTTTTCCTAGTGGTATCGCTCTTGAGAAATTGGAAGTGCGAAATTGTAATTGAGAAACCGCACCCGGGATATCGACAGTTCGAAGTCGTAACCGTGAAATCGAACTTACGGAGACAGAGTCTCTGCGTGGACTCCTCTAAAAATGTCCTAAAGGTCGACTTCTCGGTACCGACTTCGCATACTCAACTTCTCATCACACGACATCACTACTAAATGCCAGCAATCCGGAGTGAAGTCAGCACATGAGAAGTTGAGCGCAAGAAGTCAGCGCACATGAAGTCCGCATACGTGAAGTCGCCTATTAAACAACCACCCCTCCAACACCGGCCCACAACTCCAAAAAACCTACTGAGCCCTATGACTCCTGGCGGTTCTCACACGGCGGGCAAAGTAGCGTTCCCCGATGCGGTCTACTTGGATTGGCTGGTGGAATGCTTTGGATAGGTTCTCGTTTGTCATGACGGTGTTGATCAGGCCTTGGGCTACGATTTCACCTTCGTCGAGGAGCATTGCGTGGGTGAATCCGGCGGGGATTTCTTCGACGTGGTGGGTGATCATGACGATGGCAGGTGCGTCTGGGTCCATGGCGAGTTCTCCGAGGTAGCCGACGAGGTCTTCGCGTCCGCCGAGGTCCATTCCTGCGGTTGGTTCGTCAAGGATGAGGAGTTCCGGGTTGGTCATGAGTGCGCGTGCGACCAGGACTCGTTTGCGTTCGCCTTCGGAGAGGGTTCCCCAGGTGCGGTCGGCTAGGTGCATGGCTCCGACTTGTTCGAGGATTTCGGTGGCTTGTCCGAAGTCCATTTCGTCGTAGTCTTCGCGCCAGCGGCCGAGGATTGCGTAGCCTGCGGAGATGACTAGGTCAGAGACTTTTTCTTCGGAGGGGATTCGGTTGCCTAATGCGGAGGAGCTGACGCCGATCATGGAGCGGAGGTCGCGCATGTCAGTTTTGCCGATGCGTTCTCCCATGAGGCGTGCCATTCCTCCGGAGGGGAATTCTTCGGCGGATGCCATGCGGATGAGTGTGGTTTTGCCGGCTCCGTTTGGTCCGATAATTACCCAGCGTTCATCTAGTTCTACTTGCCAGTCGACGGGGCCGACGAGGTTTCGACCATCCCTCTTAAAGAAGACTCCTTGGAAATCGATGAGGAGGTCTTCATTGGATTCTTCTTCATCAGAGGGAAAAGATGCAGCTGCAGAGTTATTTATAGAGTTAGTCACATCTCCCATCTTGACTGATTTCTCCGGTTCCGTGTGGAAGTGACACAGCTCCGTTAAGCTTTCATAATGGAGACATACCCCCGGCTAATTGCCGATGTGTCTGCTTGATCGAACTTTTAAGCTTGTGTGCGTTTGTTCGCACTTCACACTGCATGTTGAGGAGAAAACTGTGACTGGCCGTCTCGGTATCGATGATGTTCGTCCCCGCATTTTGGATGGAAATCCAGCGAAAGCAGTAGTGGGTGAGATTGTTCCTGTCTCGGCTATTGTGTGGCGTGAAGGCCATGATGCAATTGCCGCGACGTTGAATGTGTCCGGTCCGGAGGATTCTTCAGTGGCGGCTGAGCCTATTCAGATTCATATGCGCCCCACTCCTGATAATCAGGATCAGTCGAATGCATTTTTCGTTCCTGATGTCCCTGGTAATTGGACATTTCGTGTAGATGCGTGGTCGGATCCTATGGCTACGTGGCGTCATGCGATTACCACTAAGATTGAGGCCGGTCAGGGTTCGGATGAGTTGTATAACGACTTTGAGCACGGGGCTCAGCTGTTTGAGCGTGCTGCGGAGAATTTGTCTAAAGAGGATAGGACTGCGCTTTTCGACGTCGCCTCCTCTCTGCGGCGCGGCGGCGATGTACGCGCACGTCTCGCCCCAGCGCTCACCGCGAGTGTCACTCATCTTTTAGAACTTAACCCGTTGCGTGAGTTGGTCACGATGGGTGAAAACCTGCAGGTTCGTGTCGAGCGTCGTGCCGCTTTGGTCAACTCTTGGTATGAGCTTTTCCCTCGTTCCACAGGTGGTTGGGATGAGTCCGGCACCCCCGTTCATGGCACTTTCGCTACCACTGCTCAGGCGTTGGAGCGTGTCGCGAAGATGGGCTTCGATACTGTTTACTTCCCGCCGATCCATCCGATTGGCGAGGTCAACCGCAAGGGCCGCAATAATACGCTGACCCCGGAACCTCATGATGTGGGTTCGCCGTGGGCTATTGGTTCTAAAGATGGTGGGCATGATGCAACGCATCCGCGGTTGGGCACCATTGAAGATTTCCAGGCGTTGTTGGCTCGCGCACGGGAACTCAATTTGGAAGTTGCACTCGATCTAGCTCTGCAGGCTGCCCCTGATCATCCATGGGCGCAGGAACACCGCGAGTTTTTCACGGTGTTGGCTGATGGCACCATTGCGTATGCAGAAAACCCACCGAAGAAGTACCAGGATATTTATCCCATCAACTTTGATAATGATGCTCCGAAGATCTACGAAGAGGTCTATCGTGTGGTGAAGTTCTGGGTGGATTTGGGTGTGACCACATTCCGCGTGGATAACCCGCACACTAAGCCCGCTAATTTCTGGCAGTGGCTTATTTCTGCCATCCATAAATCAAACCCTGAGGTCATTTTCCTAGCGGAGGCGTTTACTCGCCCGGCACGTCTGTATGGCTTGGCCAAGATTGGTTTCTCCCAGTCTTACACCTACTTCACGTGGAAGGTCACCAAGGAGGAGCTCACCGAGTTCGCTACTGAGATCGCCCGCATGGCGGATATTTCTCGTCCGAACCTGTTTGTGAACACTCCCGACATTTTGCATGCGTCTCTGCAGCATGGTGGACGCGCCATGTTCGCTATCCGCGCCGCATTGGCCGCCACGATGTCTCCTGTGTGGGGCGTATATTCCGGATATGAGCTCTTTGAGCACGAGGCCGTCAAGCCTGGTTCGGAAGAGTACTTGGATTCTGAGAAGTACGAGCTGCGTCCCCGCGATTTCGAGGGTGCTCTGGAACGTGGCGATTCTCTCGAGGATTACATCGCTCTGCTCAACCAGATCCGTCGCGCGAACCCTGCCTTGCAGCAACTACGCAACATCCACTTCCACGAAGCGGACAATGATCAGATCATCGCCTACTCCAAGGTTGATGCTTTGACCGGAAATACCGTGTTGATTGTGGTCAACTTGGATCCACGTAGTGCTCGTGAGGCTACTGTTCGCCTTGATCTTGGAGCGCTTGGCTTAGAAGCGGGTGCACAGTTTGAGGTGCGCGATGCGATCACCGGCTCCCGTTACCTGTGGTCAGAGACGAACTTTGTCCGCCTCGAGCCCCTACGCGATGTCGCCCACATCTTTGTTCTTCCTGAACTTCCAGCGTCTCGCCGTGAGCGTCTCGCGTGGCGCGAAATCAAGACCTACCGCGCGTAATTTCCCATCTCTGTACCTTCTATCAAGGATTATCATCATGACCGTTGACCCCGCGAGCCACATCACCATCCCTGAAGCAGATCTGGCCCGCCTGCGCCACTGCAACCATCACGATCCTCATGGATTTTATGGTTGGCATGAGACCGAAGCTGGTTCGGTTATCCGCACGCGCCAGGTCGGCGCGACGCAGGTTAATTTGCTTATCGACGACACCTCCCACGTCATGACCCCTATCGGCGACGACATTTTCGCAATTGACTTAGGTCACCGCGAGCGCGCTGACTATCGCTTGGAAGTCACCTGGCCTGATCAAGAACCGCAGGTCAAGGCTGATCCATACTACTTCCTCCCCACCGTAGGCGAGATGGATATTTACCTCTTCTCTGAGGGACGCCATGAGCGTTTGTGGGAGATTCTCGGTGCCAACATCAAGACCTACCAAACTGCGCTCGGAACAGTTCGTGGCACCGCATTTACTGTGTGGGCTCCAAACGCAATTGGCTGCGCAGTGGTCGGTGGCTTCAACGGTTGGAATGCATCCCAGCATCCGATGCGTTCTATGGGTGGTTCGGGTCTGTGGGAGCTGTTCATCCCAGGCATAGAGGAAGGCGAAGTGTACAAATTCGCCGTCCAAACCAGGGAAGGCCAACGTCGTGATAAGGCCGATCCGATGGCTCGTCGCGCAGAACTGGCGCCGGCAACCGGATCTATTGTCGCTTCCTCTGAGTACCAGTGGCAGGATTCCGAGTGGCTGCGCGAGCGTTCCCAAACTGATCTCGCATCCAAGCCAATGAGTGTCTACGAGGTCCACCTCGGTTCTTGGCGCTGGGGTAAGAACTATGAGGATTTGGCTACTGAGCTGGTTGATTACGTCGCAGATCTTGGCTACACCCACGTGGAATTCCTCCCTGTCGCAGAGCACCCCTTCGGTGGTTCCTGGGGTTACCAGGTCACCGGCTACTACGCACCGACCTCTCGTTGGGGTACTCCAGATCAGTTCCGTGCGCTAGTCGACGCTTTCCACGCCCGCGGTATTGGCGTGATCATGGACTGGGTTCCTGCCCACTTCCCTAAGGATGATTGGGCTCTTGCCCGCTTTGATGGCGAAGCCCTCTATGAACACCCTGACTGGAGGCGCGGCGAACAAAAGGATTGGGGCACCCTGGTCTTTGACTTCGGTCGCAACGAAGTCCGCAACTTCCTCGTCGCTAATGCGTTGTACTGGATTGAAGAATTCCACATCGATGGTCTGCGCGTCGACGCCGTGGCCTCCATGCTGTACCTCGATTACTCCCGTGAGCACGGCGAATGGGAACCAAACATCTACGGTGGTCGCGAGAACCTCGAGGCAGTGCAGTTCCTGCAGGAAATGAACGCCACGGTGCTGCGACTGCACCCTGGTGCGCTCACCATCGCTGAGGAATCAACTTCATGGCCTGGCGTGACCGCACCAACGTGGGACGGCGGCTTGGGATTCTCCCTCAAGTGGAACATGGGCTGGATGCACGACACCTTAGAGTACTTCTCCAAAAACCCTGTGCACCGCGCATTCCACCACAGTGAGCTCACTTTCTCCTTGGTGTACGCATTCTCTGAGCGTTTTGTACTTCCGATCTCTCACGATGAAGTCGTCCACGGCAAGGGTTCCCTGTGGGACCGTATGCCTGGCGATACGTGGAACAAGGCCGCTGGTCTTCGCACCTTCCTTGCGTACATGTGGTCACACCCAGGCAAGAAGCTGCTTTTCATGGGTCAGGAGTTTGGTCAGCGTGAAGAGTGGGCTGAAGGCCAGGGACTGCCATGGGATATTGTCGACGGCTGGCAAGGCGAGTACCACGAAGCCATCCGCACTCTGACCCGCTCCCTCAACGGTGTCTACTCAGACTCCCCTGCGCTGCACACTCAGGATTTCACCGGAGAAGGCTTCACATGGAATAAGGGCGACGACGCCACCAACAACATTTTGGCGTTCACTCGTTTCGGCAGCGACGGCTCCCAGATGCTGTGTGTATTCAACCTGTCTGGAACCTCCCAGCCTGAGTACCAGCTCGGTGTTGCAGCGGGTGGCGAATGGAAGCTCGTTCTCAACACTGATGATGCTGAATTCCTCGGTGCAGAAAACGATATCGCTACTTCCGTTCAAGCAGCAGCGACACCACGCGATAATTTCGCCTACTCACTCTCACTGCATGTCCCAGCGATGAGTGCTCAGTTCTACTCACTGCAGAAGTAGGACACAGGAAAATGCATCCTTGGGCCAATACCGGCTCAAGGATGCAAATTTTCTACCAAAATGGCTAGTTCGGAGGCCAGCGGGATCGAATATTCGCGCCAATTCGAAAGATTTATGCGAATATTCGTTCGGTTTCAGCCCCTCTCCCCAACCCGAGGACGGATTCCTGAACAGCCAACTCACAGCGGCAAAAAGCAGCCCTCATATGCACAAACTACGATGCTTTGTATGGCCGTCTGAGCACCTCAACGCCCCTTTGCCATACTCAGACATACTTAGCCCTCAAATCGGGTGTCTACGGTGTCCTCGAAATTAAAGTCCTCAACGAGACCCGCGGAGACGAAAGCGTCGATAAGCGCGTTCTGATAGGTGTTGACGGACTCGTCGAGCGGCACCTGATGGCGCAGGCTGCGGGTGTTCAGTTGAGAGGCCTCCGGATCAAAGCCGGATTCTTGGCTGAAAATCGTCGCCCATTCATCGGTGTTGTCTTCAGCCCATTCATAAGAGTCGGCCACGCGATCGAGGAAATCTGCCAAGGCGGCTTCCTTTGCGGGGTCATCGAGCGCTTCATCACTTGCGACACCAAATCCATGCCCACTGACCAGTCCCGCTCCCCTGACCAAAACTTGAGCTCCTTCCAGTTCCGCCTGTGAGCTGTAGGGATCCCACACTGCCCACGCATCTACCTGGCCGTTTTGGAAAGCGGCTTTGGCGTCGGAGGGTTGGAGGAGGTTGATTTCTACGTCGTCAACGCTCACGCCTGCTTTTTCTAGTTGTTGGATGAGGTGTCCGTGGGCGCTGGATCCGCGGGCGACAGCCACTTTCTTTCCAGCAAGGTCAGCCACCGAGGTTATTGAAGAATCCGGGGCGACCAAGATGACATCACCTAAAGCATCGTTGTTGTAGGCGGAGACCACTTTGGTGTTGGTGGGGCCGCCGATGATCGGTGGGGTGTTTCCGGTGATCGCGAAATCAATTTGACCTGCGTTTAATGCTTCGATTTGGGGTGGTCCAGAGGTAAATGATGACCATTCGATTTTATAAGGGACATCATCTAGCTCCCCTGAAGCTTGGAGCACTTGTTCTGTTCCGGCGATTTGATCACCGATGTTAAGGGTTACTTTGCTC
Organism: Corynebacterium glutamicum ATCC 13032; assembly: GCF_000011325.1. Lineage (NCBI taxonomy): Bacteria > Bacillati > Actinomycetota > Actinomycetes > Mycobacteriales > Corynebacteriaceae > Corynebacterium > Corynebacterium glutamicum. The sequence continues at coordinate 1,286,149 of NC_003450.3, read as the reverse complement.
AGATCGATGGATCCATCGGCGTTGGTGGCGGGATCGCCAGAAGCTGATGAGCAGGATGCAAGGCCTAGACCGAAGGCGAGAACGAGGGCGATTTTCTTAAATTTCATGATTTCTTTCTAGGCAGGTGTGGTGATTTCGAGCCACTCAAGGAGTTGAGCGGTGTAGGAGGCAAAGGAGGGGTGGGTGCGGCGATCGCCGGGGATATCTACAGTCAAACTGTGTGTGATGGCGCCGTCGTCAAGAAGAAGGACGTGGTCGGCCAGGGCGATGGCCTCGGAAACATCATGGGTGACCAGCAGAACTCCCAAGTTTCGGGTGTTCACGGTTTTGAGCAGCAGGTCTTGGGCTGTCAGTCTTGTCAGAGCATCGAGGGCGCCGAAGGGTTCGTCGAGAAGCAAAAGCTCTGGCTCGGAGATGAGCGCTCGCGCAAGGGAGACGCGCTGGGCTTGGCCGCCGGAGAGCGTGAGGGGCCAGGCGGCGTCGGAGTCGGGAAGTTTGACTTCTGCAAGCAGTGCCGAGGCGCGTTCTTGTGCTTCTGACCAGGAAATATCAGTGCGGTTGAGGCCAAAGGTCACATTATCGAGCACCGTTTTCCACGGCAACAGGCGAGGCTCTTGGAAGGCAACGGCCGGGTTTCCGGAAATTTCTACAGAGCCGGAATGCTCTTTAGATAGGCCCGCCAACACGCGCAGGATGGTGGATTTTCCTGAACCTGAGCGTCCGATCAGCGCGGTTACTTCGCCGCAGTTGATGGTGAGGTCGATTCCTTGGAGGACTTCTTTAGTTCCGTATGATTTGCGCAATCCACGGACAGTGGCTGCGGGTTTGAGTGACAATGTGGCAGTCATGGCGAGCAACTTTCTTATGCGTTTCGGTAGCGGAAGGTGTGACGTTCCCAAGCTCTGATCAGCGCTTCAGACAGCAGACCGAGGCTGGCGTAGACAATGAGGCCGAAAATAACGAGGTCGGTGCGGTAAAAATCGCGCGCATTGTTGATGAGGAAGCCGAGTCCTTCGCGGGCGTTGACCTGTTCCGCCACGATCAGTGAGAGCCAGGCGGCCGCACTTGCTTGGCGCAGGCCGACAAAAAGTTGCGGCGCGGCAGAAGGAATGATGATGGTCCGCAACCTCTGGAAAAATCCGAAGCCCATCACGTGGCCGGCTTCCAGAAGCTTTGGATCAATTTGCCTGAACCCGCTGGCGGTGTTGAGGTACAGCGGATACAGCACGCCGAGGCTAATAATCAGTACTTTCGGCAGCTCACCGATACCGAACCAGATGATAAACAGCGGCACAAGACCCAGGTGAGGCAGCGCGCGGGCAGCTTGAATGAGCGGATCAACGGCGGTGTCTGCAAATCTGGACATGCCTGTCAATACACCTAGGGAAATGCCTAGGACAGCACCGAGGGCGAAGCCTAGAAGGACGCGTTGGCTTGAGACGAGGAGGGCGTCGAGAAGCGTGCCATTTGTGGCGACCTCCCAGCTGGCGGCCAAGATCGTGGTTGGTGCCGGCAGAATCCGCTCCGGGATGGCGCCCAGGCTCGAGCCGAGCTGCCAGAAAACAAGCACCGCAAGCGGTGAATAGATGCGCGCGGGCAGCGCGATTTTGGGGCGAGTCAAGGTTGTAGTCATGTCAGGTTCCTTAAGAAATTTGCTTATCGACGTCTCGTTCTTCCCGTTTACCCAACAGGTTCCAAAACTCGTGATTCTTGATTTTTGATATCCACACCGCGGCGCAGCAGCTCCGGAATCACACCCTCACCGAAGTGGAAGGCCTCCTCCAAGTTTGGATAACCCGACAGTACAAACTGATCCAAGCCGAGTGCTGCGTATTCTTCGATGCGATCGGCGACCTCTTCATGCGAGCCCACAAGGGCTGTTCCTGCACCTCCGCGAAGCAAACCGACGCCTGCCCACACATTGGGATACACCTCCAGATCACGAGCAGTTGAGCCACTAGTAAAGGCACGACCCTTGCTGTGCAGCTCAGCCATCCGGCGCTGCCCCTCCGACTTAGACGTTGCAAACCCGGCTTGAGCCTTAGCGACCTGTTCTGGAGTGACCCCGCTAATCAACTTCTCTGCCACCACCCATGCTTCTTCAGACGTATCGCGGGTGATCACATGGAAGCGGATTCCATGGCGCAGTTCCCGGCCGCGCTGTGCTGCTAGCTCGTTGATCCAGTTGATTTTCTGCGCCACCTGATCGGGAGTTTCACCCCACGTGAGATAGGTGTCCGCATAACGTGCAGCCACCTCACCTGCAGCTGGCGACGATCCACCAAAAAGAATCTCCGGAATAATCTCTGGCGGATGCGCAAGGCTAGCTTGCTCCACCTGCAGGTGTTCACCGTGGTGCGTGACGGTTTCGCCTCGCCACAAGCGGCTCACGATATCCAAGAATTCTCCGGTACGGGCGTAGCGCTCCTCCTTGTTCAAGAAATCACCAAACGCACGCTGCTCCGCATCTTCCCCACCGGTGACCACATTGATCAGCAAACGGTTGCCAGACAGACGCTGGAAAGTAGAAGCCATTTGAGCAGACAGCGTAGGTCCAATCTGCCCAGGGCGAAGCGCAACGAGGAACTTCAAGCGTTTTGTCGCCTCAATCAAAGAAGCGTCAGTAATCCACGCATCTTCGCACCACGTGCCCGTTGGTGTCAGGACAGATTCAAAACCGTTGGTCTCGGCAGCTAGCGCCAACTGCTTGAGGTAGCTGTGGCTCAATTCGCGGGAGGTGCCGGATTTTTCTGCACCGTGACCGCCGCCGATGATGCCGCGGGAATCGCCTGAAGTGGATAGGAACCAATGGAAAGTTAATGTCATGGCACATACTTAAACAGACCGCTTCGTCTAGAGAGAAGTATTATTTTCGGGCTGGATATAAGTAGTGTGGGGATTTGCAGGGCGCGAAGGTGGCAAGTATATAGACCGAGATGTCTATTGCGTGAGCTGCATTTTGGGTAAAAATGTAGACCACTTAGTCCTGGAAAAGACTAAGCGGTCTATATTTTTCTGGATAGAGAGTGGTTTTAGAACAGCGCGCTGGCCATCTTTCCTCGCGCCTGCAGCACACGGGGATCGGCGGTCTCAAACATGCCAAACAGCTCCAGCAAACGTTCCTTCACCTGATTCTTCTGATCGCCAGCGCTGATGGTCAGCAGAGCAATTAAACGATCAAAGGCAGCCTCAGGATCACCCGCAACAACAGCCGCGTCAGCTGCTGTGTAGGCCAGATCAACGTTTGTTGGATCAGCATCTGCAGCAGCGACAACATCCACCGAAGGATCCACCGTGGCAAGCCGGCCCAACAGCTTTGCGGTATCGCGTGCCTGCTTCGCATCAGCGTTGTTTGGCTCCTGCGCCAAAATGGACTCATAAACCGCAATCGCCTCATCGAAAGCGCCACGGTTTAGAGCATCAGTGGCAGCATCGAAGCGGGGGTCTTCCACAGGAGCGTCTTCTTGTTCGCCGTCTGTGGCCTCCTCTGGCAGTCCTTCCAGCTGTCCACCCACAGCCTGAACCACCTGATCAGTCCACTGCTTTAGTGCATCCGCTGGCTGTCCGCCCTGGAAATCAGCCAGAGGGCGTCCCGCTGCCACAGCAATCACCGACGGCAAGCCCTGCACCCCAAACACCTGGGCCACATCAGCATCGGTATCAGCATTGACATAACCGAAAATGAACTTCCTGCCACTTTCAGCAGCAAGCGTGGTCAGATCCGACTTCAACTGCTCCGAATCAGGGCTGCGCGGGGTACCCACGAGAACAATCACCGGAACCTGCGTGGAACGACGCAGCACCTCATTCTCCAGGTTCTCCATGGTCACATCAAGGGAACTAGCAATGCCCTGAGTTACCGGCCCCTGCTCATGGGCCTTCTGGCGCGCATCCGCACGCGCTTTCACCTCACCCAGATCAATAGCACCACTGACAAAATTATGCGGGGACGTCACGATTAAAACTCACGCCTTCTTCTCGAATGACTTTTTCTAACACTTTGTGGAAATCCACTTAAAAACAACAAGTTTAAGTACAAAGCTAATCCCTAGCTAGGCGTTCCTCCACCGCCTCCACCTTCCTCGTCAATTGGCCAGTGTGTCCCGGACGAATATCAGCCTTAATTACCAACGATGTACGCGGAGATACCCTAGAGATCGCCTCAGTGGCCTCCTTAATCACCGCCATCACCTCATCCCACTCCCCCTCAATGAGCGTGAACATCGCGTTAGTTTCATTAGGCAGACCCGATGCGCGGACGATTCGAATCGCCTCCGTGACCGCATCGGCCATCTCAGCATCTGGATTATCAGTAACAGTCGGGGCTACAGAAAAAGCAACAATCATATCTGCCACCCTACCTTGGGGTTGGCATGTGATGACTAGCTTGCCCAATCCTCAATATTCCCCCACCTGCTATGCCTAAAATTAAGCCATGTCTACCGAACAGTCTTTGAATATCCCCCACGAATACGTCATCTGCCTCGATCATGTTGGCATCGCCGTCCCTGACCTCGAGGAAGCCATCGAATTTTACCGTTCCGCATTCGGCTGGGTAAACCACCACCAAGAAATCAATGAGGAACAAGGCATTTCAGAGGCCATGATCGGCCCCAAAGACATTAAAAGCACAGAAGGCATGATTCAGCTCATCGCGCCGCTCAACGAGGACTCCACAATCGCCAAATTCCTCGAAAAGAAAGGTCCCGGCATCCAGCAAATGTGCCTGCGCACCAACAACATCGATGCGCTCTCCGAGCACCTGCGCCGCCAAGGCGTGCGCCTGCTCTACCCCGAACCCAAAAACGGCACCGGCGGTGCCCGCATCAACTTCCTGCACCCCAAAGACGCGGGCGGCGTGCTGCTCGAGATCACGCAGCCTCAAAGCTAATTGCTTATCGACGCTCCCAGCAAGGTTTGTGCCAGTGTCGGCGATCATCAGCGCGCCCGCCGGCTTCCTTCGGCCACGCCACGATATGAGCTACACCCGGCGGAATGTTCTGGTTACATCCGGGGCAAATATAAAACTTCTTCGCCGCCGATGAACCAATCTGTCTCACCAAATACGGCTCACCAAACGTCCAGCTAGGGCCCTCCTGAGTTTGAGTTCCCCAATAGGAGGTACCATCGACCGGCAGGTCCCTAGCTGGCTGAATATTGGTTCTTCTATTTTTTCGGCCCATGTTCTTAGAACAATGTCAGCTCATTGGACTCAATGCCACGAAGCGCTTGATAATCCAACGTCACGCACTTGATGCCACGATCCTCCGCGAGAGTCTTTGCCTGAGGCTTAATCTCCTGGGCTGCAAACACTCCATGAACAGGCTTGAGCAATTCATCACGGTTGAGCAATTCCAAATACCTGGTCAACTGCTCAACGCCGTCGATGCCACCACGACGCTTGATCTCCACAGCGACAGTCTCGCCGTCAGAGTTGCGACACAAAATATCGACAGGCCCAATAGCTGTTGGATACTCCCGACGAATCAATGTGTACCCATCACCCAACGTAGTGATGTGCTCTGCAAGAAGCTCTTGGAGATGATCTTCCACTCCGTCTTTCACCAAACCTGGGTCTTGGCCTAGATCGAAGTTTTGTTCCGAATGAATTTCTTCCACAGTAATTCGAAGCTGCTCGCCCTTTTTGTTTTCCACCACCCACAGGCTTTCCCCTGTTGCTTCACCATCTTCATCAGTGATGGGAGTTTCAACTAAAGAACATGGAGGTGTCATCCAGTTCAGTGGCTTATAGGCACGGTCATCGGCATGGATGGATACAGAACCATCCGCCTTAACCATCAAAAGGCGATCGGCGGACGGAAGATGAGCTTCCAAACGGCCAACATAATCAACTGAGCAACGGGCGATGACTAAACGCATGCACCCACCATAACAATGACGTCTACTTAGCGGTTTTTGCGGGTGTCTTTGCTGGCTCGAAAGCGGTTGAAATCACGTGGATTCAATGAATGCTCCGCCCGCGCATCTGGTGCTGCTTCCAACCAGGCAGTAAACGCCATCTCCCCGTGGGCGTCCAAAGCTAATTCAATCTGATCATTTTTGGATTTAATGTGCAGAATTTTTAAGCCTTGAGACATAAAAACCGCCTCATCAGCAGCTGGATCTCTACGATCAAGCAAAGTTACTGAAAGGCGGTTCAAAATAAGGTCAGCCATGGGAGACAAAGAGCGCAGCTTGAAGTACTCCAAGTCGTTGCCGTTGTAGCGAAATGATCCATGGCGCCAGCCATGCACACCGCTTTGTGGCAACTCACGCAGAATCACAGTGGTTCCCCGAGAACGTAAGGTGAAAAACCGCCAGGCAGCAAGAAGAACTGCCGACACTGCAACAATCACCAAACCCCAGGTCAAATATTCCACGGCCTTTTTGAGTCCTTCCTGCGATAAGAAAACGATTTTAGACGATCCTACTCACAATGTCGCCTGGCGCGAAACCGCCGTCGTTGATCCTGCCGAGGTCAAGGATCATAGGTTGTCAGGACCCTAGGTACTCCCAATAAATCACCCCCACAGCGGGGCTAATGCGACACCCAGAAATACCAAAACCCGCTGATACTTCATTTAGAAATATCAGCGGGTTTTACTACTTCAGCTAAACGGAGGTTTAGAGACCTTCGCTGCTGCGGCGGACCGCGCGCAGCCCAGCCTCGGCGTGTGCCTTGGCCAGCTCGTCGTCCGAATTAAGGTCAGCCTCGGCGGATGCGGTATCAACCTCATTCGCCCAGACGGCGAAGTCCGCGAGGATCGTCACCTTTTCCTTAGATACGGAGAGGAATCCATCCGAAACGCCGGCGATAAGCTTTTCGCCGTCGATCGGCTGGATGGTCACGACACCGTTCTCAACCAATTGGCCGAGAAGAGGCTCGTGATCGGGCAGCACGCCGATCTCACCCTCGGTGGTCTGTGCAGTCACGATGGAGGCCTGGCCGGCCCACAGCATGCGCTCTACAGACACCAGTTCAACGGTGATTTCAGCCATGTGTCTCTACCTTACTTTCCGGTCAGCTTCTTGTATGCAGCTTCGACATCGTCCAAACCACCGAGGCCGTTGAAAGCCTGATCTGGGTAGTGGTCGAAGTCGCCGTTGCAAATACGCTCGAAAGCGTCGACGGTGTCGGTCAGTGGCACGTAGGAGCCAGGAAGACCGGTGAACTTCTCTGCAACGAAGAAGTTCTGACCCAGGAAGCGCTCGATGCGACGCGCACGTGCAACGGTGATCTTGTCCTCTTCAGAAAGCTCGTCCATACCAAGGATGGCGATGATGTCCTGAAGTTCCTTGTTCTTCTGCAGAATGCCGATGACACGCTGAGAAACCTCGTAGTGACGCTCACCAACGATTGCTGGCTCGAGAATACGAGAGGTGGAGGTCAGTGGGTTCACTGCTGGGTAAATACCCTTGGAAGCAATGGAGCGGTCAAGCTCGGTGGTTGCATCCAAGTGAGCGAAGGTGGTCGCTGGAGCCGGGTCGGTGTAGTCATCGGCAGGAACGTAAACGGCCTGCAGAGAGGTAATCGAACGGCCCTTGGTGGAGGTAATGCGCTCCTGGAGAACACCCATCTCGTCAGCCAGGGTTGGCTGGTAACCCACGGCGGAAGGCATACGACCCAGAAGGGTGGAAACCTCAGAACCTGCCTGGGTGAAACGGAAGATGTTGTCGATGAACAGCAGCACGTCCTGGTTCTGAACATCGCGGAAGTACTCCGCCATGGTCAGGCCGGACAGAGCCACGCGCATACGGACTCCTGGTGGCTCATCCATCTGACCGAACACCAGGGCGGTGTCCTGGAGAACGCCCATTTCTTCCATTTCGAGGAAGAGGTCGGTGCCCTCACGGGTACGCTCACCAACACCTGCGAACACGGAAGTACCGGAGAACTCACGTGCAATACGGGTGATCATTTCCTGGATAAGAACGGTCTTACCCACACCTGCACCACCGAAGAGGCCGATCTTTCCACCCTTAACGTAAGGGGTGAGAAGGTCGATAACCTTGATGCCTGTTTCCAGGATCTCGGTCTTACCCTCAAGCTGATCGAATGATGGTGGCTCGCGGTGGATGCCCCAACGCTCGATCTCTGGGTTGTTGTTCAGGGAAACGTCGTCTAGGCAGTCGCCCAAAGCGTTGAATACGTGGCCCTTAACAACATCGCCCACTGGTACGGAAATTGGGCGTGCAGTATCGGTTACAGCAGCACCGCGGACAAGTCCGTCGGTTGGTGCCATAGCGATGGTGCGGATGAGGTTGTCGCCGAGGTGCTGAGCAACCTCGAGAACAACGGTCTTCTTAACTGATTCGAGGGTTACCTCTACAGTAAGTGCGTTGTACAGTGCTGGCAGCTCGCCGCGGGGAAACTCCACGTCGACGACCGCACCAATGACACGCACGACACGGCCGGCAGTGGCTGCCTGCTGTGCGTTCTGCTCTTCAAGAGCTGTAGTCATAATTAGTCACTTTCTCCGCTGTCGGCGAGCGCGCCTGCGCCACCAACAATCTCTGTGATTTCCTGGGTGATCTGTGCCTGACGTGCCTGGTTGGCCACACGGGACAGGTCCTTGACCAGTTCCGTAGCGTTGTCAGTCGCAGACTTCATCGCGTTTCGACGTGAAGCGGACTCTGCAGCTGCAGCCTCCAAGAAGATGGAGAACAGCCTACGAGAGACGTACTGCGGAAGCAGTGCCTCAAGCAGAGTGTCTGCATCCGGCTCGAACTCGTAGTCGGGTTCGACTTCGCCGGAAGAGGACAGCAGATCCTCGCCTTTTTCGAAAATTTCATCTTCGATGACTGGCTCAACAGGCAGCAGTTGGTGCACTACTGGGTTTTGAGTCAGCATGGAGATGAACTCGGTGTAGACCACGTGAACCTGGTCGAAGCCCTGGATATCCTGGCCTTCTGGTAGGTTCAGTCCCTCGCGCCATGCAGCTTCACCTTCAGAGCTGGCGGTGAAACCATCAATGAGGTGACGGCGCACGTTGTGGGTAGCTGCCCAGTCTGGATCCTGTGAGAATCCAGTCCAGGTGCCAGCCACATCTTCAGCGCGGAACTTGTAGTAGTCGACGCCCTTTTTGCCGGTGACATAACGAACCACTTCGTATCCACTTTCAGCAAGAAGCTTTTCCAGCTCCGCTGCCTTTTTCAGAACGTTGTGGTTGTAGCCACCAGCCATGCCGCGGTCAGAAGTAACCACGAGCACGGCGGCTCGCTTGCCGCCTTCACGCTCACGCAGCATTGGGTGGTCTAGGGAGCTTGCCGACGCGAGGCGCTCCAGCACGCGCTGGATTTCCTCGGCGTACGGCGCAGCTGCCGCGACGCGACCCTGTGCCTTGGTGATGCGAGAGGTGGCGATGAGCTCTTGAGCCTTGGTGATCTTCTTGGTTGAGTTAACCGAACGAATTCGGTCACGCAATTCACGAATTGTTGCCATGGTTCACACGCCTCCCTTCAGTTGCTTGGACAGTCATTTAGTGTAGGCTCGCTGCCTTACTTCTTGCTGACCTTGCGGGAAACGGTGAGCTGGTCTTTCTTGACCTGGCCTGCATCGAGTGCTTCAACCTCAGGCTCGTTGATGACAGGGGTGCCATCGGTGGTCTGGAAAGCGCTCTTGAAATCTTCGGTTGCCTTGAGCAAGGTTTCCTTGGACTCGTCGGAAAGCTGAGCTCCACCAGCGATCTGCTCGTAGACCTGTGCAGCGTTGGAGCCTAAGTACTCGTGCAGTTCGGACTCGAAGCGACGAACATCTTCAACAGGAACGTTGTCGAATGCGCCTTCGCCTGCAAGCCAGAGAGAAATGATCTGGTACTCAACAGCCTGAGGTGCGTTCTCAGACTGAATCAACAGCTGAACGAGGCGCTGGCCACGCTCAAGCTGAGACTTGGATGCAGCATCCAAGTCAGATGCGAAGGTAGCGAATGCTTCCAGGTCGCGGAATGCAGCCAGATCCAGACGGAGAGAACCGGCAACCTTCTTCATACCCTTGGTCTGAGCTGCGCCACCGACACGGGAGACGGATACACCGACGTTGATCGCCGGGCGAACGCCACGGTTGAACAGGTCGGACTCAAGGAATACCTGACCGTCGGTGATGGAAATCACGTTGGTAGGAATGAAGGCGGAAACGTCATTAGCCTTGGTCTCAATGATTGGCAGTGCTGTAATAGAACCTGCGCCTAGTTCATCGGACAGCTTCGCAGCGCGCTCCAGCAGACGGGAGTGCAGGTAGAAGACGTCACCTGGGTATGCTTCGCGGCCCGGTGGGCGACGCAGCAGCAGGGAGATAGCACGGTATGCCTCAGCCTGCTTGGTCAGATCATCGTAGATGACCAGGACGTGGTTGCCCTGGTACATCCAGTGCTGGGCGAGAGCAGCGCCAGCGAATGGTGCAAGCCACTTGAAGCCTGCAGCATCGGAAGCGGGTGCAGCCACGATGGTGGTGTACTCGAGAGCGCCCTGCTCCTCGAGGGTCTTACGCAGGGCTGCAATGGTGGAGCCCTTCTGACCGATTGCGACGTAGATGCAGCGAACCTGCTTGGTCTTGTCGCCGGTCTCCCAGTTGGCCTTCTGGTTAAGGATGGTATCGACACAGACTGCGGTCTTGCCAGTCTTACGGTCACCAATGATCAGCTGACGCTGACCGCGGCCGATTGGGGTCATTGCATCGATAGCCTTGATGCCGGTTGCCAAAGGCTCCTCGACAGGCTGGCGCTCAAGCACGGTTGGTGCCTGAAGCTCGAGGACGCGGTCCTCTTCGGATGCAATTTCGCCCAGGCCGTCAATTGGCTGGCCAAGGGGGTTGATAACGCGGCCAAGGAATGCCTCGCCGACTGGGATAGACAGAACGTCTCCAGTACGACGAACTTGGTCGCCTTCTTTAAGTAGCTCGTAGTTACCCAGGACCACGACGCCGACTCGGTCAGCTTCAAGGTTCTGTGCGACGCCGATGACGCCGCCCGGGAATTCGAGGAGCTCATTCGCCATTACTGACGGGAGGCCCGAAACCTGGGCGATACCGTCAGCGGCCGAAATAACCACGCCGACCTCCTCACGGGAGGCCTCCGCGGAGTAGCTCGAGGTGTAGTTCGCAATCGCGCTACGGATCTCATCGGAGGAGATCGTCAGCTCCGCCATGTTCTTCCTGCTCTCGGTTGTTTCTTCCAGCATTACTAATGTTGTCTAATTCGTCGTGTCTTTATGCGAAGCTTGCCCGCAGACGCTCGAGTTTGCCCGAGGTGCTGCCGTCAATTACTTCGTCTCCGACGCGGATGATCATTCCACCGAGGAGGCTGGTATCAACCTCGGAGTGGATGCTCATCGCACGACCATAAATACGTCCCAGCTTTTCAGCTAGCGCTTGTTGCTGTCCCTCGTTGAGTTCAACTGCGGTAACGACATGTGCAACGGAACGACCCTGTAGCTCTGCTACAGCGCCAGCCAAAGCTGCGATATCGTCAATTGGGTTGTGCTCAGGGCGACCAATAGCCTGCAGTGCGAGGGCTTCGGTAACAGCAGTTACCTTGCCGTAGAGCACCTTAGCCAGGAGGTCACGTCGACCGCCAATTTCCTGAGTGCGATCTGAAAGAAGCTGAGTCAGCTTGCTTTCGCGATCCAGGATTCGGCTGAGTCGGAACAGTTCATCTTCCACCTGACCAAGCTGACCCTGTTTCTCCGCAGAGCGAAGAAGGGCGCGACGGCCAAGTTGGACTAGTCCAGCGCGGAACTCGCGTGGAGTGGACCAGGTCTGCTCTGCGGCGTCCTTGAGGACTTCGAGAACAGATGGGCTCACTTTTCCACCGAAGACAGCCTCAATGAGGCCGACTCGGCTGTGTGCGTCCTTAGAAGAGTCGGCAACAGCAACACGCAGAGCTCGGTCGCCGTCGAGAATGTCGACGACGTCGAAAAGCTCAGTTCCAGCCTGGGCGGCAACTGCCATGGTGTTGTCTGCTGCTAGAGCAGCGTCCAGATCGGACGAAACCTTTGCCAGTGCCTCGCGGCTTGCTGCGTGCATGTCGCCTACTTTCCGTTCGGTGCCACGGTATCGAGGTCAGCGAGGAAGCGATCAATCGTGCCAGAGCGCTTCACGTTATCGGAGAGCTGATCTCCAAGAAGGTGCTCGGCAAGGTTGATGGAGTTCTGGCCCATTTCGCGGCGCAGTTCGTTAACGACCTGCTCGCGCTGTGCCAGAAGCTGCTTGCTACCGGACTCGATGATGCGGTTGCTCTCTTCGTTAGCCTTGTCCTTCAGTTCTGCTTCGATCTGCTTGCCGCGCTCGCGCGCCTGCTCACGGATCTCAGCAGCTTCAGTACGGGCCTCAGCGAGCTGTGCGTTGTACTTTTCAAGGGCAGCCTTGGCCTCAGCCTGAGCGGCTTCGGCACGCTGAATGCCTCCCTTGATCCGGTCCTCACGCTCGGTCAGGACCTCCTGGAACTTCGGAAGAACAAGCTTCCAAAATACGATCAGGATGATCAAAAACGGGATGAGGGACCAGACGATGTCATACAGAGGAGGGAACAGAATTGAGTTTCCGCTCTCCAAAGGCAGCGCATCTGCTTGCGCCAAATTGTAAATCGAATTCGCCATGGTTTACCAGCTTTCGGTTAAGTTAGCTGATTAGAACAGGAAGCCAGCAACAAGGCCGATCAGTGCCAGGGCCTCAACGAAGGCGATGCCCAGGAACATGGTGGTACGGAGCTGTCCAGCCATCTCAGGCTGACGTGCCATACCCTCGAGAGCCTTACCAACCAGGATGCCGATGCCGAGGCCAGGTCCGATGGTTGCGATGCCGTAGCCGACAGCGCCAAGTCCGGTGATGGTGGACTCGGTTGCGTCCTGTGCCAGGATGATCTCGTTCATGAGGTGTCGTTCCCTTTCTGGTGCCCGTGTGTTCGGGCTGTGAAGTGTTTAGTGGGGTTATTCAGTTGACCGAGTGGTCCGCTCGCTATCTGGGCGACTTGTGCAAGAAGCTTTTAATAGCGACCTTTTTCATCTAGTGAGAATCCGCGTGAAGTGAAAGCTCAATGTATACAGCGACCAGCAGAGCGAAGATGTATGCCTGCAGGAAGATAACAATGATCTCGTAAACCGTGAAGAGTACTGCCATCAAGATGGTTACGCCGGACATTGCTGTCCATCCGTTGAACTGGAAGAAGAAGAAGTTCGTTGCGGAGAAAAGCAGAACCAGGATGATGTGGCCAGCAAGGAAGTTGGCCATCAAACGCAGTGCCAGGGTGACTGGCCTCAAGATGAATGTAGAGAAGAACTCAATTGGAACCACCAAGACGTGAAGTGCTGGTGGAATGTTCGGAATCACAACAGAAGACTTCACATATTTGAAGAATCCGTAACGCTTAGAGCCTGCGTAGATAAACGCGATGTAACCAGCTACCGCCATCACGATTGGGAATGCAATACGTGAGTTGGAGGAGATGTTTAGTCCCGGGATGATCGTTGCAAGGTTCATCAACAGAGCCGCGAAGAAGATGGTGGCCAGGATCGGCAGGAACCGACGACCTTCCTTCTTTCCGAGGATGTCTTCAGCGATGTGAATACGAACGAAATCGAGTGCGTACTCTGCAAAATTCTGGACGCCATGCGGAACAAGCTTTGGCTTGCGCATAGCCCAAAGGAAGAAGACCACAACGACTGCCGTCATAAGAAGACGGATCAATACGATGCGGTCCATTGCGAACCAACCATTAGCGAAATCGGTGAACAGCATGTTCACGACTTCACCACTATCGGTTACGTGCCCCGGGAAAAATTCTTTGTCCAAATCGGGGGCGTGGAATTCGCCCTTCATGGACAGTGTTGTAACGCTCAGCGTTCTCTCCCGTGTTCGGGCCGTGCACCTGAAATGTTGTTGTGCACGGTGCGATGGACGTCTGAAAAACTCGCTGTAATCGCTACGGACTCCGTCGCACATCAGCGCAACGATCACAGGGGACGTGCTCCGCAAAACCCCTTGCGGCTATTGTCTGCTGCCTTGAGGGGTTTCTCGGTTCAACCCGCGTTATAGACTAACAGGTGAATTCGTCTTTTATCCAAGTGGGGCGGGGGCATTCGTTTCCGAAGGCGAACCACACCTCGAAAATAGCGTGTGAGCGGGTACGATTAGGGGGTGTTATGTGTGTCACAGGGCTTATTTTGAGGGTAAACGGGGGTAGTTCATGTGGGCTTCGCGGAGAAATTTCATCAGAAATTTGCCAGCAATTCGGAGGGTTATCTCTAAAAGTTCCCCGCCAGTTTCCCAGCACGGACACTCCGCCCACCTCCTACATCGTGGCCTTTTACTGCGGTGCAGCTCTCTAATGTCCGACTACTGTGCTCTGAGACACCTAAGCCCACTCACCTAGTCAACAATGGGTAGCGGGGGCAGGTATTAAAACGCCCCCACTCCCCTGTTTCAAGGGGTGTGGGGGCGTTGAAATGACCGATTGCTTATCCGACGTATGTAACCCTAGAGGTCACGACTCCCCAGACTTCAGTCAGCAGGACAACTACTAAGGCAATCACCACTGTGACAAAAAGGGCGGTGTTGTCGTAGAAGGTCATGTCTTTGATGACTGCAAGCACGATGATCAGAATAACGATCTTCAGCAGCCAGCCACCGAGCACCACCGCACCGGTGGTGGTGACGTTGGAATTAGCTGTAAACAGGACGCTGAGAGCCGTTAAGAGGACAAAGCCTCCGCCAACTGCTGCGCCGATAACAACTCCCCATACGCCGGGTACGCCGCGAGTAGCACCCCAGATCGCTAGGGAGATCAGGGTGAAGACAATTAGGGCGATGGAACCGAATTTGAGGGCCCGCTGGAGGGGGCGTCGGTGATCATCAAACTCGGAGATTTCAAATGGGGAATCTGTGTTCTCGGTATTTTCGGCGCTCACGAAGGGGAATCCTACCGGTTTATTCGCCCAATATGACAATCCAAAGTGACAATCACTTAATCAAGTTTGGCGGCTCGCCGGCTTTTCATCACTGGCACGGCTGTGACAGCGACGGCGATGAGGATGCCACAGATGCTCGATCCGGTGGCAAACAGTGGCGGAACGACGGAGAAGCTCACTGCGCCGAATGCCACGGCGCTCGCCCAGGTGTAGAGCACTAGGACCACGCGCCTATGGGTGTGTCCGATGGACAGCAGTCGGTGGTGCAGATGCATTTTGTCCGGGGAAAAGGGTGATGCTCCCCTGCCCACGCGCCTAACCACTGCCATCACGAGGTCGAGCAGTGGGATGGCCACGGCGGCGAGAACAACGATGATGGGTGAGATCAATGCGATAAAATCAGCTGCGCCATACAGGCTCATGTTGATTTTTCCTGACGCTGAGGTCGATGCTGCAGCCAACAGCAGGCCGATGAGCATGGAGCCGGAATCGCCCATAAATATTCGCGAGGGTTCAAAATTATGGGGCAAAACTCCCGCGCAAATTCCTACGAGAGCCGCTGCGATGATGGCCGGCGGATAGGCCGATACGGCGCCGTTTTGGTCGAAGAGAATCGTCAGGGAGAACAGCAGGATGGCTGCACCCGCGATCATTCCTACGCCGGCACTCAAGCCGTCAAGACCGTCAACGAAGTTCAGAGCATTAATCAACGCCACGGTGAACAGGGATGTCAAGATTGTTGACTGGACTTGGTCGAGAAGCAATGTGGTGCCCCCACCGAAGGGAACATAGAGGATGGACCACGTGAGACCAAGCAAACTCATAGTCACCGCACCAATTACTTGACCCACCAATTTAGTGATGGCATCAAGATCAAAAAGGTCATCCAGTGCGCCCACCACCACGATGACAAAGCCTGCCCAAATGACGGCATTCATCTCCGGGGTGATGGGCATGAACCCGCGAGTCAAGGCGGGAAGCTGGTCCGCAAGGAATACTGCGCCGAGAAATCCACTGAACATCGCCACGCCACCAAGCCGTGGTTTGGGGATGACATGGACGTCTCGTTCACGAATCTCATTGAGGCGACCACTTTTCACCATGACGGTGCGGATGATGCCCGTGCTGAGATACGTGATGGCCGCTGCAACGAGGATAACCAATCCCAATTCGCGCAGCGGGATTCCCGCGAAACCGACTCCCATTTAGCGCAGGCTTTCTGCCGACACTCCAAGTACTTCGCCAACGCGTTCTGCGCTGATGGCACCCTCACGCAAAATCTTTGGTGCGGGGCCTGAAATATCCACGATGGTTGAAGGGGTGGCCAGCGCGCATTCGCCACCATCGAGGTAGACAGCGACATTTTGGTTGAGCTGCTGACGAGCCTCCAGCACGGTGGTTGGAGGAGTATGTCCGGAGATGTTGGCGGAGGAGACAGCCATTGGTCCGGTTTGGCGCAGCAATTCAATGGCAACTGGGTGCAGTGGCATGCGCAGCATTACGGTGCCACGGGTATCGCCAAGGTTCCACGGAAGGCTTGGTGCCTGCGGAACGATGATGGACAGTCCACCAGGCCAGAACGCCTCCACAAGCGCTTTTGCCTGCGCAGAATAGGAGTGCACAAGTCCTTGAATGGTGTCCCAGCTGCCGACGAGCACTGGAACGGGCATATCGGGGCCACGGTGTTTGGTGGCCAGAAGGTTGGCTACTGCCTCGTTGTTGAAAGCGTCGCAGCCGAGTCCATAAAGGGTATCCGTGGGAAGGACAACGAGCTGACCGGCTTTGACTGCATCGACAGCCGCCTTTAGGCCTGCTGCACGGGAGTCTTGGTCGGCACAGTCATAGATTCTGCTCACTGTTTTTCTCCTGAAGTTGGTGTACGGATTGTTCAAAAATTTTTCAAAGTCACAGTTTACGCGCTGTAACAAAACGCGCTCTGCCGGTGAGATCATGAAGCACTTCAATAGTGCCAAATCCCCCGTGCTGAGAAAAAACTTGGCGGACGGCGTCAGAAGTGGTGTCATCATGTTCGATGCCCACTGCCCCACCAGATTTCAGCAAATTGAAGATCAGGTGCACCATCTTGTTGATGACATCCATGCCATCAGCGCCACTAAATACCGCCATGTGTGGATCTTGGTAGACCTCTGGATCCAAATCATCAGATTCAGGCACATACGGCGGATTTGACACAACGAGATCGATCGTGCCATGCACCTCAGCCAACAATGTCGGATCTGTTACATCACCGTGGATGAGCTTCACCTGCGGGGCAAATTCATCAAAGTTTCGCTGCGCCCAGGTCGCTGCCCCCGGATCGAGTTCGACAGCGTAGAGGGTCGCGTCGATAAGCGCATGCCCGATGTAGGCCGCAAGCGCGCCGGATCCGGTGCACAGGTCAACGATTTTTCGCTTTTCGACGTCGCCAGCCACCTGCCGCACGGCCCAGTCCGCGAGCACCTCGGTTTCCGGGCGCGGAATGAACACGCCCGGTCCCACATGCAAATCCAACGGGCCCATGGGTGCCGTGCCCAAGATGTGCTGCAGCGGTTCGCGTCGCGCACGACGCTCAACCGCCGCCGCAAACCCAGCCGGCACCTCATCACGCATGCGCAATGCAATATCGAGCGGACCGCAACCCAGCAAATGAGCCGCAATCAAACGAGCGTCCACAAGTGGCGACGCCACCCCCGCCCTTTCCAGGGTGGCGGTGGCGTCGCGCAAAGCTTCCCCAAGGGTCAGCATTTAGCCCTCGGCCTCAAGACGTTCTGCACGCTCAGCAGCCTGCAACGCGGTGAACAGATCATCCAATTCACCATCGAGAACCGAATCAAGGTTGTTCGCCTTAAAACCAATACGGTGATCGCTGATGCGGTTTTCCGGCCAGTTGTAGGTACGGATGCGCTCAGAGCGGTCCATGGTGCGAATCTGCGCAGCACGTCCCGTAGCAGCCTCAGCCGCCGCTTCCTCTTCCTTCATCGCCTGTAAACGGGCAGCCAAAACCTGCATCGCACGCGCACGGTTCTGAATCTGGGAGCGCTCCTTCTGACAGGTCACCACCAAACCAGTTGGCAAGTGGGTAATACGCACAGCGGAGTCAGTGGTGTTAACGCCCTGACCACCCTTACCTGAGGAACGGTACACATCGACGCGAATATCCTTCTCATCGATCTCAACGTTTTCCACCTCATCTGGTTCTGGGTAAACCAAGACACCAGCAGCAGAGGTCTGGATGCGTCCCTGAGATTCAGTAACAGGCACACGCTGAACACGGTGCACGCCACCTTCAAACTTGAACTGGCTCCACGCACCATCGCGGGATGGCTGACGGGAACGAATAGACAAGGTGATGTCCTTGACACCACCGAGGTCAGATTCTGCAGAGTCCAAAACCTCCACGACAAAGCCGTGCTTATCCGCAAACTTTTGGTACATGCGCAACAAATCGCCAGCGAACAACGCTGCCTCTTCGCCGCCTGCGCCAGCCTTGATTTCCATCACGATGTCTTCGCCATCATGAGGATCACGAGGTGCAAGAAGATCAGCGAGCTTTTCTTCCAACTCCACAACTTCCACCTCAAGGCGCTCAGCCTCGGCCTGGAACTCATGGTCCTCATGTGCCATTTCACGGGCTGCCTCAAGATCTTCCTGGGCAGACACCAAATCACGGTGCACGTTAATGATCGGCTGCAACTCCGAGTAGCGCTTACCTACCCGGCGCGCTGCTGCCGCATCATTGTGCAACTCCGGATCAGCCATCTGCTGTTCCAGACCGTGGTACTCCGACAAAATATCGTCAACTGCAGAAACCTGCGATGCCATTAGGAGTAATCCTCCTCTTTTTCTGTGCCTGCCATTGGAGCGCTGGAAGCAACCTGCATGAGGAATTCCGCATTGGACTTGGTCTTCTTCAGCTGCTTGATCAACAGATCAATGGCTTGCTGATTATCAAGTGCAGACAGAATACGACGCAGCTTGTGCATAATGCGAGCCTCGTCCGGGTTGAGCAACAGCTCGTCCTTACGAGTACCAGAAGGATTAACATCCACAGCTGGGAAAACGCGGCGCTCAGAGATCTTACGATCCAGCTTCAGCTCAGCGTTACCAGTGCCCTTGAACTCCTCGAAGATCACGGTGTCACCAGCAGAGCCGGTTTCCACCATGGCAGTTGCGATGATGGTCAAAGATCCACCATTTTCGATGTTTCGAGCAGCACCCAAGAAACGCTTCGGCGGGTACAGTGCATTGGAATCCACACCACCGGACAAAATACGTCCCGATGCAGGTGAGCTGTTGTTGTACGCACGGCCCAAACGAGTAATGGAGTCAAGCAGAACAACGACGTCCTGGCCCTGCTCCACCAGGCGCTTCGCACGCTCAATCGCCAGCTCAGCAACCGCAGTGTGCTCTGATGGTGGACGATCGAAAGTAGAAGAAATCACTTCGCCGTTGACGGAGCGCTGCATATCAGTAACTTCTTCCGGACGCTCATCAACCAAAACAACCATGAGGTAGCACTCTGGGTTGTTGGTGGAAATAGCGTTCGCAATGTTCTGCAGGATCGTGGTCTTACCAGCCTTAGGTGGCGACACAATCAAAGCACGCTGTCCCTTACCAATAGGCATGATCAAGTCGATCACACGAGTGGTAAGAATCTTCTGCTCAGTTTCCAAACGCAGACGCTGGTTCGGGTACAGAGGAGTCAGCTTGCCGAACTCAGGACGGTTGCGAGTCTCTTCAGCAGGAAGACCGTTAACCATCTCCACGCGCACCAAGTTGTTGTACTTCTGACGGTTGCGACCATGGTTGTTGTGGTTGCCACCACCCTGGTTCATACGAACCTGACCTTCAATGGCGTCACCGGAACGAAGACCCATACGGCGGATCAGCTGGTTGCTGACAAACACGTCAGAAGGTGCAGCGTGGTAACCGGTGGTGCGCACGAATGCGACGTTATGGTCCACGATGTCCAGGATGCCTGCTACCTGCTGCAGCTCATCTTGCTGGTTGTTGTCGCCATCGTTGCTGTTGTCGCGGTTATCCCGGTTATCTCGGTTGTCGCGATCGTTACGGTCGTTGCGTCCACGGCGATTGCGGCGTCCGCGACGGTTGCGGCGATCATCGTTGTCGTCGTTGTCGCGGTCATTGCGATCGTTACGATCATTGCGGTCGTTGTTACGGTTATTACGAGAACGGCGATCGTCGTTATTGTCCTCAGACCGTGCCTGATTGTTGTCGGCATCATCATTGCTGGACTGTCCTGCATTATCAGAGGACTCGTTGTTATCGCGGTAATTGCGATTGTTCCGGTTGTTGCGGGAACGACGATTGTTGTTGCGGTAGTTATCGCTGCGGTTCTCGGAGGACTCGCTGTTATCGTTCTGGTTCTGCTCAGCTGCTTCAGCCTGTGCAGGAGCTGCAGTCTGCTCAGACTCAGCCTGTGCGGTTGCGTTCTGGGCAGGGGTGTTCTGCTCAGACTCTGTGTTTGCATTCGCATTGTCATCGCCATCGCGGTGGATCTGGCGCTGACGGTTGCGGCGTGCTCGGCGTGCAGCAGAACGGGACTCAAAACGATCATCGTGCTCATCGCCCTGAGCTTGGCCCTGAGCTTGGCCCTGAGCTTGGCCCTGAGTGTTTTCTGTAGCTGGTGCGGACTCCTTCGCTGCAACAGGAAGTTCTTCTTGCTGTGCAGCCTGAGTCTGTGCTGGTTGAGCTTCTGCAGGCTGGGATTGTGCAGGCGCTGCTGGCTCTGGGGTGGTCGCGGTGGTGGTTACACGGCGACGTCCACGACGAGCGGGAGCTGCGGGAGTCTCTTCAGATGGTGCTGAAGCAGGTGCAGTTGAAGTTTGCGCGGGAGCTTCTTGTGCTTGCTCAACCGGTGCGGAAGGCTGTGTCGCACGGGTGCGTGATGGGGCCTTGCGTGGGGAAGTCTTCTTCGCAGCTGCGGTTGGCTTACCCTCGCGGGCTGCAGAGATGGCGTTGATCAGATCGCCCTTACGCAATGCCGAGGTTCCCTTGAGCCCAAGGTCGGCGGCAATTTTGCGCAGATCCGGCAGTCGGAGGGCGGTCAGTTCACCCTGATTCGCTGCGGTGTTGTCTGTGGTTGTCACAGATTTCCTTTCATTGCAGTTCAGACCAAGCTGCGGTGATGTACCCGTTTTTCATATGACGGGCGAAAAATATGGCTGAACTCGGCTTCTGTGTAATTGAACGTGGCACCCAAATGGTGGTCGCACATGCGAGTTGTCTACGCACGTTGAAAGCGATCGCGCAGGATGACACAAATATTAGAAGTTGACTCACCTGTAACGCAGGAACCGCGCAACTGTGTGTTTTCTTCCAGGCCGAGATGTGATCTTAAAAACTAATGGGTTTTAAGTTTCACACCCTCCGGGTGCCCCTTCAGCAATTCTCAGTCACACGGAATTTTCTATTGCTTCCGCTGCACGCTAATTTGTGCGTTTTGCCTGGGAATTTGTGTGCACCGGGAAGCTGTTCCCGGCCTTGGTCGATAATTCTAGCGCATGGTATTGCCCTATGTCTCATTCCCCTCGCTAAAAGCTGCATAAAGTTTCGACGTTTTCAAAGTTGATTGCTTGCACTGTCGTTGCGTGTCGCATGCCCCGGCTATTGTTGATTGCATGCTCAGCACGATGCAGGACGTCCCACTGTCATTAACCAGAATCCTCGAGTACGGGTCCACTGTTCACGGTGATACTTTGATCACCACGTGGGGCGGTGCCGATGGCATTGAACAAGCACAGCAAACTTTTAGTGCTGTGGGGGCTAGAGCTGCGGCTTTGGCTCATGCGCTGCATGATTCTTTAGGTATTACTGGGGATCAGCGAGTGGCGTCGATGCTCTATAACTGCGCGGAACACATGGAAACTATGTTTGCAGTCGCATGCATGGGTGCCGTGTTTAATCCGCTGAACAAGCAGTTGATGAATGATCAGATTGTGTTCATTCTCAATCACTCTGAAGCTGAAGTGGTTATCGCTGATCCGCGCATGGCTGAACAATTGGGTGAGATCTTAAAAGAAACACCAAAAGTTCGTGCCGTGGTGTTTATTGGACCGAATGATTTCTCTAGCGCGGCGGCCCACATGCCGGAGGGAATGAAGCTGTATTCCTATGAAGCGCTCCTTGACGGCCGTTCCACTGTTTACAACTGGCCCGAGCAGGATGAACGCACTGCTGCTGCAATTTGCTATTCCACCGGTACATCGGGACCGCCGAAGGGTGTGGTGTATTCCCACCGCTCGCTTTATTTACAGTCGTTGAGCTTGCGCACCACGGATTCCCTCGCAGTGGAACACGGCGAAACGTTCCTGTGCTGTGTGCCGATTTACCACGTCCTCAGCTGGGGCGTGCCGATCGCAGCGTTTATGTCCGGCACTCCCCTGGTGCTTCCTGGACCGGATCTTTCTGCGCCGACATTGGCAAAGATCATTTCCACCACGCTGCCTCGCGTGGCGCATGGCGTGCCTACTCTCTGGATTCAGCTGATGGTTCACTACCTGAAAAATCCCCCAGAGCGTATGTCTCTGCGTGAGCTATACGTGGGCGGTTCTGCGGTGCCTCCAATCGTGATCACCATGTGGGAGCAGCGCTATGGCGTGGATGTTGTCCACGTGTGGGGTATGACGGAAACCTCCACCGTGGGTACTGTGTCTCGCCCACCATCAGGTGTTTCTGGTGAAAGCCGGTGGAATTATCGAGTCTCCCAGGGCCGATTCCCCGCCTCCCTGCAGTACCGCATTGTCAACGACGGCCAGGTCATGGCGTCCACCGACCGCAACGAGGGCGAGATTCAGGTCCGCGGTCCGTGGGTGACTGCAAGTTACTTCCACCCCGATGTGGAAAAAGAAGGTGGCACCGCCTCAACATTCCGCGACCATGACGTTGAAGAGGAAAACGATGAGCTCTTCACCGCCGACGGCTGGCTGCGCACCGGGGACGTTGGATCTGTCACCAGCGATGGATTCCTCACCATCCAAGACCGCGCCCGCGATGTCATCCGTTCTGGCGGCGAGTGGATTTACTCCGCTCAGCTGGAAAACCTCATCGTGGCTACGGAAGAGGTTGTCGAATGCGCCGTCATTGGCTTCCCCGATGACAAGTGGGTGGAACGTCCCCTCGCAGTCACCATGCTCTACCCCGGCATTGAACGCACCCGGGAAACCGCCGAGCGCCTCCGCGATCAACTTCGCGACCGCCTACCCAACTGGATGCTGCCAGAATATTGGACATTTGTTGATGAGGTGGATAAAACCTCCGTCGGTAAATATGACAAGAAGGACCTCCGCAACCACCTGCGCAACGGCGATTTCGAAGTAATTAAGCTTAAAGGGCCAGGTGAAAAATAACTTCCCTATTTATTCCGGCTTTTACTGGCTTTATTCCGCAGCTCTTTCTAGGATGGGCAAGAAGATGACTACTCGCCTTTATCTTTCGCCAACGCCGCCCCGAAATGATCGGGAGGGGGCGTCGAAAAGCACTTCTGCGAGCATCAAACATGATGCGTACCTGCCACCCGCAGACGGCAATCGCGTGCTTGTGGACAGATTCGGACGCATCGCGCGTGACCTGCGGGTGTCACTGACCGACCGATGCAACCTCCGCTGCACCTATTGCATGCCCGCGGAGGGTTTAGAGTGGCTGCCCACCGAGCAGACGCTTAACGACGCCGAGGTGCTGCGACTCATCCGCATTGCGGTGGTTAAGCTGGGCATTCGTCAAATTCGATTCACCGGCGGCGAGCCTTTACTGCGGAAAAATTTGGAAGACATCATCGCCGGCACCGCAGCCCTGCGCACCGACGAAGGCGAAAAAGTTCACATCGCTCTCACCACCAACGGCCTTG
Source organism: Corynebacterium glutamicum ATCC 13032 (assembly GCF_000011325.1). Lineage (NCBI taxonomy): Bacteria > Bacillati > Actinomycetota > Actinomycetes > Mycobacteriales > Corynebacteriaceae > Corynebacterium > Corynebacterium glutamicum. The sequence continues at coordinate 1,262,385 of NC_003450.3, read as the reverse complement.
GCCTAGACAAACGCATCGCAGGACTGAAAGAAGCTGGTCTTGACCGGGTCAATATTTCACTCGACACCATCGACGCCGAACGCTACGTCTCGCTAACCAGGCGTGATCGATTGTCCGGTGTGTTGGCGTCCATCGATGCCGCTGTTGCCGCTGGCCTTCACCCAGTGAAGATCAACGCCGTGGTCATGCCTGGGGTCAATGAAGTAGATATCGTCCCCCTTGCGGAATACTGCATTTCCAAAGGCTCCCAACTGCGATTCATCGAACAAATGCCACTTGGCCCGCGCGAGCAGTGGAAACGCGGCGATATGGTCACAGCCGAAGAAATCCTGGCGCGCCTGGAAGAAAAATTCACCTTATCCCCCGCCAAGGAACCCCGAGGAGCTGCACCTGCTGCGCTGTGGAATGTGGTAGATAAATCCAACCCTGATATCACTGGACAAATCGGCATCATCGCCTCGGTGACGCACCCATTTTGCGGAGATTGCGATCGCTCCCGCCTCACCACCGACGGCACCATCCGAAACTGCCTTTTCTCCCGCACTGAAACTCCCCTACGTGACGCGCTTCGCGACGGCGCCTCCGACGATGAGCTCGCGCAACTGTGGGCAGGCGCCATGTGGGAGAAGAAACCCGGCCATGGCATCGACGATGAAGGCTTCCTCCAACCAGATCGCCCCATGTCTGCCATCGGTGGCTAGCCCATACCAGCCCCAACCAGACAGGCGTGACAAGATTCGAGAATTTCCACAGCTTTTGGCACGTGTGTCTGGTTTTTGGTCCCGATAACCGGACAGGTGTGCCAAAATCATAGACTTTTCGCCAATCTTGTCACGCCTGTCTGGCCCGAATCAGCATTCGAACGCCATGACCAAACCACACTGCCCACGGCTCAGGTTTTCCCGGTTCATGGGCAGCGTGGTCTGGTTTCGACGGCTTGAAACCAGACACAAATGCCCAGAGTTGTCGAATTTCCAGTTCGTGGGCACTGTGGTTTGGTCGAGCTTAAAATTGGAACCGGAACTCAAAAAACTTGCCCTCTCAGAATCGCGTCTAAGGCATGATCGCAATGTGATCTATACAAACACCCGTTTGAGAATCTCAACCTCTTAAAACAGCGCGAACTATTGATTTGGCAACTACCCTATATATTTGAGTGTTTATTGTCGAAAAAGGGGTTTCAAGTGGCACAGCAACGCAGCGTCGATGACTATCTTTCCATTTTGATAGACAGCGTCGCACCGCTTCCGCCAGTAAAAACCCCTATCCTCGGCGCGCATCCGTTAAGTCACCTTGCAGAGGATGTTGTCGCGACAATTCCTATCCCGAAATTTACTAATTCTGCTGTTGATGGTTACGCCATTTTGAAAGAAGACATCCATGGCAGCGGGCCGTGGACATTTCTTGTGGGCGGTGATACTCCGGCGGGTTCTGCGCCGGCGAGCATTAATAATGGAAAAGCCATCCGTGTGATGACAGGTGGACCCGTCCCATCCACCAACAAGGACATGATCGTGGTTCCAGTGGAGCTCACCAATGCTCCGGTGGATCACTCGCTTCCTACAGAAATCACGATCAATGAGCTACCAGGTGAGAGGAATAATATTCGCCATGCTGGTGAGCATCTTAAAGAAGGCGAAATTGCGGTTGCTGCGGGGACGGCATTTGATGCGGGTACTGTGTCGACGGTGATTTCAGTTGGCCATGACACTGTAAAAGCCCATCCTTGCCCTCGGGTTGCGGTGATCACTACCGGTGATGAGCTAAACCAGGGAAATCCCTGGGGTATCCCTAATTCCAATGGGCCGATGCTGGTTGCGGAGCTAAAACGCGTGGGGATTAAGGATCCGCAGCATTTCCATTCCGATGATTCTGAGACTGCATTGAGGGAGACGCTCGATAAGGCTGCAGAGGTTGCGGATGTGATCATCACTGTGGGTGGGATCTCGGCGGGCGCGTTCGATGTGGTCAAAGCCGTGGGAACTAAGACTGGTGGTTTTGAATTCTTCCCCATTGCGATGAAGCCGGGTAAACCGCAAGGTCATGGGCAGTGGGGCGACGCAAAAGTGGTGTGTCTGCCGGGAAACCCGGTGGCGGCGTGGGTTAGTTTTAGGCTCTTTGTTGTTCCGGTAATTGAGAGATTAGGGGGTGGAAAGAGGCTGGCGTCGATAAGCGAACTCCCTGTGGTGGCGCTGCGCTCGAACCGGGCGCTGAAGGCGCGGGAGGGCGCCGTATTGGCGATACCGGTGGCGATTGATTGGGAGAAAAGAATGGCAAATTCTCAGGCACATCGATCCCATATGGTCGGTGCACTGGCTGGAAGTGGCGGTATTGCACTGGTGACTTCGTCGATTGCCGAGGACGGTCTGGTTGATGTTGTGCTGGGGAGAATGTAAATGAATATCATCATTCTTGCTGGTGGCGAGGGTAAACGCATGGGTGGGGTGGATAAGGCTGCTGTGGCGGTGGATGGTCGCACGCTGCTGGATATCCTGCTTTCACAGCTGGATCCAGAAGATGACGTCGTGGTGGTTTCCCCCGCGATCATCGACGGAATCACGACTGTCTGCGAGGAACCTCCGCTTGGCGGGCCGGTCGCGGGAATCGAGGCAGGGCTGAATTCTTTTGAGCACGCCCATGAATTCACTGCGATTCTTGCCGTGGACGCGCCTTATTCTGCAGCGATGCTGCCCCTACTTCAGGCACAGATTGGCAAAGCCGATGTGGCCGTAACCCTTGCTGCCGATGGCTGGGTACAACCGTTGTGCGCGCTGTGGAGAAGTGGCAGCCTAGAAGCGGTGATTCACAGCCTGGGCGAGACTAGAAATCGACCGGCAAAAGCGTTACTGAAGCAAGCGGGACACATTGTGGAAGTGGGTGGCGATGGCACTGAAAAAGACTACGATACGGTGGCTGAACTGGAGGTATTGGGCAACGTAACGCTCCCTAAAGCCCACTGATGAGAAACGTGAGCTCTGCTTTTTCTGTACACTCTTTCATATTCCCGAACACGGGGCATCACCGACTTGAATGAATGAGGTTTAGACTCCGCATGGAGCCTCCCGCACGATCTATCTGGCCTGTCCACACTAATCTATTTGTGTTGAGGCAGGTGGAATCTTGTTAACAGCTGTTTTGTCTTTAATTGCTGGTTTGGTGGTCATTGGGGTGATCATCGTCCTCAACGGATATTTTGTGGCTCAGGAATTTGCCTACATGTCCGTTGATCGAAATGAGCTGCGAGCTCTCGCTGACTCTGGAGATAAGAAGGCTCGTCGCGCTCTCAGCATCACTAAGCGCACATCCTTTATGCTTTCTGGTGCGCAATTGGGTATCACCGTCACCGGACTTTTGGTGGGTTTTGTGGCCGAACCTCTGGTGGGTAACGCGTTAGGTGTTCTGCTAGGAGGGGTGGGGGTTCCCGCTGCGGTGTCAATCTCTGTGGGCACTGTGTTGGCGCTAGCGATCTCCACGGTTGTCCAAATGATTTTTGGTGAACTCTTCCCTAAGAACTACACCCTTGCCACGCCGTTGAAGTCTGCGCTGGCGCTTGCGCCTTCGACCACGTGGTATTTGAAACTCGCTGGTTGGTTGATCACATTCTTTGATTTTGCATCCAACGCATTGCTTCGACTCTTTCGAATAGAGCCGGTGGAAGATGTTGATTCGTCTGCCACTGCACAAGACCTTCCGCATATTGTGGCGTCATCTAGGGATAGTGGCGTTTTAAATAATTCGATGTCTTTGTCGCTTGATCGATTGTTGGATTTCCCGTCGCATGATGTGGGTCATGCAATGATTCCGCGTTCGCGTGTGGGTGTGGTTGATCCGGAGACAACCATCGCTGAGGTTAAGGCCCTCATGAGGAAAGCGCATACGCGTTACCCCATCATCGATGACAACCATGTGCCCATTGGGGTGATCAATCTGATTGATATTCTTGGAACCGATATTCACGGCGCCGAAATTTCAGATTCCGCGAAAGTCACTGAGTTCATGCATCAGCCTGTGATCGTTCCAGAGTTTATGTCTTTGCCTGACGTGGTGACCGAACTGCACAATCGTGAAGACAGGCTTGCTTGCGTGATTGATGAATACGGTGGATTCATTGGCATTGTGACATTAGAAGATTTAGCTGAGGAAGTCCTCGGCGATATCAACGATGAGCACGATGTTTTCAGCTCTGAAGATATTACGGAAACGAGCCCTGACAAATGGCTAATTGATGGCGATACCCCTCTTGACGAGGTTGAGCGCGCCATCGGGTACGAGCTACCTGAAGGCGATTACGAGACGATTTCTGGACTGCTCTTTGACCATGCGAATGCCCTTCTAAAGACTGGGGATGTCATAGAAATACCTCTGGATTTTGAGCCAGAGGATTACCTGAACAACACCTCCCCTACGCAGCGTATTTTGCGCATCACTGTTTTAGAGGTAGAGCGAAACGTGCCTGTAAAACTGGCGCTCGCTCTGCTCGAAGACCACCCAGACAATCACCCCGCTCCGAAGGAGAATCGCTAAGCCATGACTGAATGGTATGTCGTTTTACCCGCCACTATTCTACTCATCGCGCTGTCTGCGTTTTTCGTCATCATTGAGTTCGCTTTGCTTGCAGCTAGGCGGAACCGGTTAGAGGAGACTGTGGAAACCTCGCGGTCTTCCCGCGCTGCGTTGCGAAGCCTCAATGAACTTACTCTCATGCTCGCGGGCGCGCAGTTGGGAATCACCATGGTGACTTTCGCGTTGGGTGCTATCACGAAGCCGTGGGTTCATTATGCTTTGATGCCGCTCTTCGAATGGGCGCGTATACCGCTGGTTATGGCAGATGTCATTGCGTTTATTTTGTCGCTGTTTATCGTAACGTTTCTGCACTTGGTCATCGGCGAAATGGCTCCGAAATCCTGGGCAATCGCGCATCCGGAGACGGCACTTCGAACTATCGCGATTCCCGCACGGGGCTTCATTAACCTGTTTCGTCCATTGCTGCAGTGGATCAACAAAATGGCGAACGATTTGGTCCGCAAAGTTGGTGAAACTCCCGTTGATCGAGCTGCAGCTGGTGGCTATGACACCGATACCCTCCATGCCCTCATTGAGCATTCCCGAGAAACTGGCGCTCTGGATCAGCAATCCGCCGCCCAAATCAGCGGAATTATCAAGCTGGATAAAATCACGGTCGGTCAAACCCTGACCGCATCTCCATTTACGCACAGCGCCAGCGCCACGGTTGCTGAGGTGCAAGCCGCAGCTCAGCGCAGTGGCAGCTTGCGTGTGCTTATCGACGCCCCCTCCCACCTTTTCCCACACGTCATTCATGTGCGAGACACCCTTGGTGCCTCGCCAGACGAGAAGGCTTCGAAGTGGTCTCGCCCAATCCTCACCGTTGCTGAGACCGACACGTTACACCAAGCGCTGGAATACATGCGGGAGCATAACGAGCAGATCAGTGCGGTGCTTTCCGCTGATGGGAAAACGGTGCTTGGTGTAATAACTTGGGATCACATCTTGAAATACCTGTGGCCTGCATCGGTGTAGCTAATTTGAGGTGCGCTGAACGTACAACAAGTTTTTAAAGAGAAATAACACGCTCCACAAAACTATGTTTACAAGTTAATTAACAAGTATTGCAAAGTTAACTTAATGGACACGTGGGAAGCCTAACTTAATCCGCCGGGCCCTTTTCTCAAGGCTCCCTCTCCTTTAAGTTCGTGGCCCCAGCGCCAGCTTTTTTCATAAAAACTCAACAGGCACTGTGGGACCCCTTCACTTTGAAAGACATCATGCGCCCCTCTTCCCGGCCACTTGGCCTCGTCCTATGCACCGCACTGGCATCAACGATCATCACCGTTCCCGCAGCGTCCGCCCAGGAGCCAGCGCTTCTCGATGCCTCCGCCATCGCCCCACATACCGCCAGCTACGGCTACTACGTTGATGCATGGGACACCAACGTTTCCACTGATCTGAATCCATCAAGTAATGCAGCTGTTGGCGTACTGGAGGAAATGCTTGAGCTGTGGACCCCAGGCGAAGAATGGAACACCGGCGTCAAGGTTGACCCCACCGTGCTGGATTCCAACATCGCACAGTCTGTGGCAATCTCCCAGCAGGCGACCGATGCTCAGCAAGAACGTGCTTGGGTTATTGATCGCCGCAACCAGAACTACACCGCAACCGACGGTCTTGGCGCATACGCAGATAGTTACCGCGAGACCGCACAGGTGGGCACCACCATCCCTGACGTTGTTCCAGCTGATGCCACCACCGTGAAGTACAACGATGGCGGCAATGTGAATGGCAATTGGGCAGAGACCGGTGGAGAACTCGGATCCACTGTTGATCTAATTGAAGCTATCCGTCAGCATGCCGCAACCAGCAACAATGCCAAGGCGTACTACCAATACCCACGCCCCTACCGCTGGACTGAATCCATCGAACCAGAAGCCTGGGGCGAGGGCGTTGACATGCCAGAGTATGCAAACCCACTGCGCAAGGATGAATCCGAAGCTGCCAGCGATGGCGGTTTCCCTTCCGGACACACCTCCGCAGGCGGCATGGCAACCAACGGCCTGGCTTACGCTTTCCCACAGCAATACGATAAACTGCTCATGACTGCAGCGGAAATCGGCGAAAGCCGCATCCAGCTGGGCATGCACTCTCCGCTTGATGTTATTGGCGGCCGTGTTCTATCCACCGCGATTACTGCAGGTGCACTTAATGATCCGAATCTCGACTCGGTGAAGGCTGAAGCCTTCGATGATGCTCAGGCATGGATCAGTAACCAGAGCGACATCACCACCAACACTCGCGATTTTGATGAGCAACTCGCCGAGTACACCAACTTCCTCACCTTCGGCTTCGAGCAGTCCGGCGACACCACCCAAGACATGCGCGTGCCAAAGGGAGCTGAGGCTCTGCTGGAAACCCGCCTTCCGTACCTTGATGACGAACAGCGCCGTTGGGTTCTACATTCCACTGGCCTCGAGTCCGGTTTCCCAGTACTTGATGATGCCGAAGGTTGGGGCCGTCTCAACCTCTACGCTGCCCAGGCTGGCTACAGTGCATTCGATACCAACGTTGACGTCACCATGAATGCCATCGACGGTGGCTACAACGCCAAAGACAACTGGCAAAACGACATCGAGGGCGCAGGATCCCTGACCAAGAACGGTTCCGGTGAACTCACCCTGTCAGGTGACAACTCCTACACCGGTGGAACCACCATCACCGCGGGCACCTTGGTTGCTGCAACTGAGTCAGCTCTGGGAGCAGGCGATCTCACCATCAACGATGGTGCAACCTTGAAGATCACCCAGCCTGTCACCGTGGATGGAACCGCAAACCTGGGAGGAACTCTGCACGTTGCCCTTCCTGTTGGCACCAACCACGTCACCGTGATCGATGCTGCATCAATTTCCGGTGAATTTGATGAGGTTATTGTTGATGGCGCAGTTGACGCTCAGGTGAGCTACGACAACGGCTCTGTCGTGATTACTACAGGCGCACCTTCTGATGACGTAAAGGAAACTGGCTCTTCTGCTGGCGGAATTCTTGCCATCGTGGCAGCCCTGGGTGGCATTGCAGCACTGATCTTCGGTGCATTCACCCAGTTTGGTTTCCCACCAGCAATCAAGGAAATGTTCGACCTTTAAGCCTTCGCCAACCCCACGGCGTGCTTTATCGCCGTCGGGTTTTTGCGCGCCTAAACATTGTTGAAGTGGAGGGAGGCGTCGATAAGCAAAAATCTTTTAAAGACGCTCAAAAATGGAACCGAAAAGCGGGCAGACCACCCCGAGCGCGTCGCGCACGCCCCCGGAAGAACTCGGCGCGTTGACGATGAGCGCGGCCGTGGAATCGCGAGCACTCAAGCCCACCAGCCCCCGAGATAACCCCGCCTGCGCGGTATTGGACAGTCCAGAGAACAAAATCTGCGTCATCAGACCCGGCAGTAGCGTATCGATGTGCGGTTCTGTGGCCTCCGGCGTCCGATTTCTAGGCCCCACGCCCGTTCCGCCGATGGTGATGATGACGCGATCCCGGCGCGCCAACGCCTTAACCAATTCTTGATGGACAGGTTCAAAGCCCTCCTCCACGACGGTGAATGTGGAAATCTCCACGCCTGATTCCTGAAGAAGGTCTACTGCTACGGGTCCTGCTTTATCAATTCTTTCTCCCGATTTAATCCGATCAGACACAACGATGACGGATCCTGGGAGGTTTTTGTTCTGTGCGGGCATCAATTTCTCCTCAAGTGGGGGTAATTAATCCCCTTTTTCAGTTTAATTAATTTTGCCGAATCACGAATGTTGATATAAGCACAAATTCGTTTACCTGCATAAAGTGAATTACGACACAAATATGTTGCCTAATTAAATACGGAAAACCCCGTTGAAAAACATGCGGGCGCAGGTCAGAGCTGTTATCTTAGTACTTATCACAGCCATAGGGCGGGCTTGACGGAAAGCCTTTCCGCGTAACCATGAAGAGGCATCACGTGACACAACTCAACACCAAAGGCGTTGTTCTGCAAGGGTGGGATCCAGAAGATCCTGAACATTGGGACTCGAAAATTGCATGGCGAACCCTGTGGATTACCACCTTCTCCATGATTATTGGGTTCTGCGTGTGGTATTTGGTTTCTGCCATCGCTCCCCTACTCAATCGAATTGGATTTGATCTCTCAGCAGGTCAGCTTTATTGGCTCGCATCTATCCCCGGTTTGGCCGGCGGATTAATCCGATTGATTTACATGTTCCTTCCACCGATTCTTGGAACCCGCAAATTGGTCGGAATTTCCTCCGGTCTATTTTTGATCCCCATGTTTGGGTGGTTCCTGGCTGTCCAAGATTCAAGCACTCCCTACTGGTGGCTTCTCACACTCGCTGCACTCACTGGCATTGGTGGTGGCGTGTTCTCTGGATATATGCCGTCCACGGGATACTTCTTCCCCAAGGCAAAATCGGGCACTGCGCTGGGCATTCAGGCAGGTATCGGCAACCTCGGCGTCTCGATAATTCAGTTCATGGGCCCATGGGTCATGGGTTTCGGTCTGCTGGGCATTGGTTTCCTCACCCCGCAGCGCACCATTGAAGGCACCACGGTGTTTGTGCACAATGCTGCGATTGTGTTGGTCCCGTGGACTATTCTCGCGGCCGTTTTATCCTTCCTGTTTCTTAAAGATGTCCCAGTCACCGCAAATTTCCGGCAACAGATCGATATCTTTGGCAACAAGAACACATGGATTTTGTCCATTATCTACTTGATGACATTCGGTGCCTTCGCCGGTTTCGCCGCGCAGTTCGGTCTGATCATCAACAACAACTTCGGCATCGCTTCCCCGATGGCAGAGACTTATCCAGCTGAGATGCTTCACGCCGGTGCTACGTTCGCGTTTCTTGGACCTTTGATTGGTGCTTTGGTGCGTGCTGCATGGGGTCCACTGTGTGACAGATTCGGTGGAGCTATCTGGACCTTTGTCGGTGGCATCGGAATGACTATCGCCACTGCAGCTGCCGCAATCTTCCTAAGCAGAGCGGAGACACCTGATGATTTCTGGCCATTCCTGTGGTCCATGCTTGCCCTGTTCTTCTTCACCGGTCTGGGCAATGCTGGCACCTTCAAACAAATGCCCATGATTTTGCCTAAACGCCAAGCAGGTGGCGTGATCGGCTGGACCGGTGCCATTGGTGCCTTCGGCCCCTTCATTGTCGGTGTCTTGCTCTCCTTCACTCCAACTGTCGCGTTCTTCTGGGGCTGCGTGGTGTTCTTCATCATCGCCACCGCTTTGACCTGGATCTACTACGCCCGCCCGAACGCTCCATTCCCGGGATAAACCGAAAGGCCAATCCATGACTACAACTACTTCTTCTGGGAAGTCTTCTGAAAAGATCAACCCCCTCTTCAAGCTCGGCAGTTTCCTAAGAAAAGGCACCGTCGGTTCTGAAGGCCAGCAGATTTTCCTTCAGGGCGGACGCCAAGCCGATGTGTTTTATCGCAACCGATGGGCTTTCGATAAAGTCGTGCGCTCCACACATGGCGTGAACTGCACGGGCTCCTGCTCGTGGAAAGTGTATGTAAAAGACGGTGTGATCACCTGGGAATCCCAGGCAGTGGATTACCCAACTACCGGTGCGGATATGCCCGACTATGAACCACGTGGCTGCCCTCGTGGTGCATCATTTTCCTGGTACACCTACTCCCCAACCCGCATCCGCTACCCATACATCCGTGGCGTGCTAGTTGATATGTACCGCGAAGCCAAGGAACGCCTGGGCGATCCGGTGCTGGCGTGGCGCGACATTGTAGAAACCCCAGAAAAGCGCAAAGCATATGTATCCCAGCGGGGCAAAGGTGGCCTCATCCGCGTTCAGTATGAGGAAGCCATGGAGATTGCTGCGGCAGCCCATGTGTACACCATCCGCCAATACGGCCCCGACCGCATTCATGGATTCACCGTTATTCCCGCAATGTCGCAGGTGTCTTACGGTGCTGGTACTCGCTTCTTGCAGATGATCGGCGGAGTGGCGCTGTCCTTCTACGATTGGTACGCCGACCTCCCACCAGCATCACCACAAACTTTCGGCGATCAAACTGACGTTCCGGAATCTGGCGACTGGTACAACTCCAGCTACCTCATGATGTGGGGTTCCAACATTCCGGTGACCCGCACGCCTGACTCCCACTTCATGGTGGAAGCCCGCTACAAGGGCACCAAGGTTGTTGTGGTTTCCCCGGATTTCGCTGACTCCACCAAATTTGCTGATGAATGGGCACGCATCCACCCTGGTACTGACGGCGCACTCGCCTTTGCCATGGGCCATGTGATCTTGAAGGAATTCCATGTTGACAAGAAGACGCCGTACTTCATGGACTACATGCGCAAATACACGGACTCTCCTTTCCTCGTGGAATTAGATGAGCACGGCGATGGCACCTACACCCCAGGTAAATTCCTCACTGCAGACCGCGCAGCTGATATCTCCCCAGCGCTTGCCGCCACTCCAAATGCCACCCACCGTCTCCTTGTGCTGCAAAAAGATGGCTCAGTTGTAGATCCCGGTGGCACTGTCGCGGACCGTTGGGGTGAAGAAGGCATGGGTAAGTGGAATCTGCGCTTAGACGGCGTAGATCCAGTGATGACTATTGCAGATGTACAGACTGACACCGAAACTGCGGAAGTCCTCTTCCCCCGCTTCGATCTCCCAGCAACTGCCACCCAAGAAGGCCCCATTGGTGCTGGCACCATCAGCCGGGGCGTTCCCACCATCACGTTGAATGGCCGAAAGTACACCACTGTCTTTGATGTGTTGCTCGCACACTACGGTGTGAACCGCGAAGAGCTCAACCTTCCTGGTGAGTGGCCTAAGGATTTCCAGGATCCAGTCATGGGTACTCCTGCGTGGCAGGAAGAGCTCACGGGTGTTCCTGCTAATCAGGCGATTCGTTTGGGTCGGGAATTTGCTCAGAATGCTGATGATTCCAAGGGCCGTTCCCAGATCATCATGGGTGCTGGTGTGAACCACTACTTCCATGCGGATTCTATTTATCGCACATTCTTGGCGCTGACCTCTATGTGTGGCACCCAAGGTGTTAACGGTGGCGGTTGGGCTCACTACGTTGGTCAGGAGAAACTCCGTCCAATGAATGGTTGGGCACAGTATGCCTTTGCTACAGACTGGCAGCGTCCACCACGTCAGATGATCACCACTGGTTTCTACTACCTCACCACGGATCAGTGGAGGTATGACAACACTCGTGCTAATCGTCTGGCTTCCCCACTGGCTAATCGTGGCACCGTGGGTGACAAAATGACGGCGGATACCTTGGTGGAATCCATGAAACGTGGATGGATGCCGTCATTCCCGCAATTCAACCGCAATCCCCTCATCTTGAGCCAGGAGGCGGAAGAAAAGGGCGTGTCTGTTTCTGACCATATTGTTCAGCAGCTCACCGATGGTGACTTGCAGTTCGCCTGCGAGGATCCGGATGCACCGGAAAACTGGCCACGCATTCTGCTTAACTGGCGCACAAACCTAATGGGCTCTTCAGCTAAGGGCACGGAGTTTTTCTTGCGCCATATGTTGGGTGTGGATTCTGATGCATCTGCTGAAGAAAACGCGCCGGAGGATCGTCCAAGTTCCATTGTGTGGAGGGATGAGGCTCCGGAAGGAAAGCTCGATTTGATGCTGACCACGGATTTCCGCAACACTTCCACCACCTTGGTCTCGGATATCGTGCTGCCGGCAGCCACCTGGTATGAGAAGCATGATTTGTCCACCACGGATATGCACCCCTTCATCCACTCGTTCAATGCTGCGATCAACCCACCGTGGGAGACGCGTACTGACTGGGAGGTCTTCCACGATCTCACCAAAGAATTCTCCTCACAGGCAGCAACCTGGTTGGGCACCCAAACCGATGTGATCACCGCACCGATTGCCCATGACTCCCCGGATGAGCTCAATATGCCTGGCGGTATCGTGCCAGATATTGATGAGGTCGGGCTGATCCCTGGCAAGACGATGGCCAAGATCATCCCGGTGGAACGTGATTACTCCAAGGTGTATGAAAAGTGGACACACTTGGGACCACTCACCGCCAAAGCGGGTACCGGAACCCACGGCACTGCGTTTAACGTGACCAAGCAAACCGAGGAGCTGGCGCTGATCAACGGCACCTCCATCACGGAGTCTGCTGGTGAACGCCCCCGACTTGATTCCGCAGTCAAGGCCATTGAGATGATTCTGCACTTAAGTGGCGTGTCTAATGGTGAGGTTGCCGCCGAAGGTTTCAAGAATCAGGGTGCACGCGTGGGCACCGACATGATGGATCTGATTGCAGACCACGAAGGTACCCACATCAATTGGGACATGGTCAAAGAACGTCCCGCCGAGGTGATCACCTCACCGGAGTGGACTGGTTCCAAGAAGGACGGACGTCGCTACACCGCGTTTTCCATCAACATTGAATACGACAAGCCGTGGCACACCCTGTCTGGTCGCATGCACTACTACCTCGACCACGATTGGTTTATTGATTACGGCGAGCAGTTGCCAATCTTTAGGCCACCGTTGGACAAGATCCACATCAATGGTGAGGTCGGCCCTGGCCAGTCGGTCACAGGCACCGACGGCGAACCAGAAGTAACCGTGCGTTATCTGACCACCCACAACAAGTGGTCGATTCACTCGCAGTACTACGACAATCTGCATGTGCTTTCTATTTCTCGTGGCGGCCAGGTGATCTGGATGTCCAACAAGGATGCAGAGAAACTCGGTATCGCTGACAACGATTGGATCGAGGCTTATAACCGCAACGGCGTTGTTTCTGCTCGTGCGATTGTCTCCCACCGCATTCCTGAAGGCACCGTGTTTATGAACCACGCGCAGGAACGCACCGCTGGCACCCCGCTGAACGAGAAGTCTGGCAGGCGCGGCGGAACTCACAACTCTCTTACTCGAATCATGATTAAGCCGGTCCATGTTGCCGGTGGCTACGGCCACTTAACCTATGGCTTCAACTACATCGGCCCAACCGGAAATAACCGCGATGAGGTCACCAGAATTCGTCGCCGCTCCCAGGAGGTGCAGTACTAATGAAGGTCATGGCTCAGATCGCAATGATCATGAACTTGGATAAGTGCATTGGCTGCCACACGTGTTCTGTCACGTGTAAGCAGGCCTGGACCAACCGTCAAGGTACGGAATACATTTGGTTCAACAACGTGGAAACCCGTCCGGGCGTGGGTTATCCCCGCGGCTGGGAGGATCAGGATAAGTGGGAAGGCGGTTGGGTCCGCACCAACTCCGGCAAATTGAAGCCGAAGGCCGGTGGTCGGTTGAAGAAGCTGGCGACCATCTTCCACAACCCGAAGCTGCCCACCATCGATGATTACTACGAGCCGTGGACCTATGAGTACGACAAGTTGCTCTCGGCGCCAGCGGGTCAGAAAACACAGCCCACTGCGCGTCCGGTCAGTCAGTTGGATGGCCGTCCCATCGATAAAATTGAGTGGTCATCCAACTGGGATGACAACCTGGGCGGATCCACCACCACGCTTGATCAGGATCCCGTCCTGGAGAAGATGAACCTCACGGTGCAAAAAGAAATCGAAGATTCCTTCATGTTCTATTTGCCCCGCATCTGCGAGCACTGCCTCAACCCCACCTGTGTGTCCTCCTGCCCATCCGGTGCTATGTACAAACGCGCCGAAGACGGCATCGTGCTGGTTGACCAGGATCAATGCCGTGGCTGGCGCATGTGTGTTTCCGGCTGCCCCTACAAAAAGGTCTACTTCAATCACAAATCGGGCAAGGCCGAAAAGTGTACGCTGTGCTATCCGCGCCTCGAGGTCGGCCAGCCGACCGTGTGCTCCGAGACGTGCGTGGGTCGCTTGCGCTACTTGGGCGTTTTGCTTTACGACGCCGACCGTGTCGCTGAAGTCGCCGCCACGCCAGACGAAAAGGATCTTTTCGAAGCCCAAAAGACCCTCTTCCTAGATCCCCACGACCCACAGGTGATCGCCGACGCCCAACGCAACGGCATCCCGCACTCCTGGCTCGAAGCTGCGCAGAACTCTCCAATTTACGATCTCATCTTCAAATACGAGGTTGCCCTCCCGCTTCACCCTGAATACCGCACCTTGCCGATGGTTTGGTACATTCCGCCACTAAGCCCCATCGTTGATGAGGTGACCGCGTCCGGCAACGACGGCGAAGACCACAAGATCCTGCTCACCGCGCTGTCCACCATGCGCATCCCGCTGGAATACCTGGCTGGATTGTTCACTGCCGGTGATACCAGGCCGGTGGAAAAATCCCTCCGACGCCTAGCCGCCATGCGATCATATATGCGCGATATCAGTTTGGGCCGCGAACCTCAGGAAGAAATCGCAGAGGCTGTCGGAATGACCGGCAAGGTGGTGCAGGAAATGTATCGCATCCTGGCCATTGCCAAGTATGACGATCGCTATGTCATCCCCACCGCCTCCCCTGAGACCCCGCGCGGAATTTCTTCCCTGGATCCTTTCGGCGATGTCGATCCAGCCCGAGCCACCGAGCAGCTCAACATCGGTTTGGGCGAAGGCGCTCCAGAGGCCTGTGGCACGGGAGCTCCCAGCGGCAAGGTGAGTCTGACCTCGTGGAACGTTGGCGAACGCCCCGCTGCGATGTTCCCACCAAGGAAGGACTAGGCGGATGCGCACCCATACTGGCAAAATTCCGGATCACTTTGTGCCTCGCATCTCCATGACGGAGGAGCAGCGGCGCGTGGTGTTCATGCTGAATAGTTTGCTGTTGGATTATCCAGAGGAGGGATTCGTCGACAAGCTAAATGCCGTCGAGGCGCAGCTTGATGTCCTTCCGCTCCCCGTCGCGGCGCACGTGGTCGAGTTCCTTGACGCGGCACGCGTCGCTGGGCTACGCGCCATGCAGGAAGCCTACGTTGAGACCTTTGACCAGCGCCGACGCTGCTCACTGTTTCTCACCTACTACGCTGTGGGCGACACCCGGCAGCGCGGCACGGCGATCCTCACCTTCCGTCAAACGCTGCAACAGCTCGGATTTGAATCCGAGCGCGACGAATTGCCCGACCACCTCTGCGTCGTGCTTGAGGCCGCAGCGCTTGCTGATTCTTCGCTTTTCGACGCCGCCACCCAGGTGTTATCAGCTCACCGCGACGGCATCGAAGTGTTGCGCGCAGCCCTCGACAACCTCGACTCGCCCTACAGATACCTGATCATGTCTTTGTGCCAGGCATTGCCAGAAATCGATGAAGAAACCGCCAACAGCTACATGGAGCTCATCCGCAGCGGTCCACCAGCAGAAATGGTGGGCATCGGCACGCCTCTACCGTTCCCCACCTCACAACCGGACATTCACTAGGACACACTATGTCAAACTTTGAAACGTTCCTCTGGGTTGCCTACCCCTGGCTGTGTATCGCCGCCTACATCATCGGCATTTCTTGGCGCTGGCGCGCCGACCAATTCGGTTGGACCACCCACTCCTCCCAAATCTACGAATCCAAACTCCTCCGCATCGCCTCCCCACTCTTCCACTGGGGCATGGTGTTCGTGGTGATCGGCCACCTCATGGGACTTGCCATCCCCAAGAGCTGGACCCAAGCTGTAGGAATTTCTGACGCCGCTTACCACCTCATCGCCACCATCCCAGGCACCATTGCCGGCATCGCTGCAGTCCTTGGACTCATCGGCTTGATTATCCGTCGCGTGATCAACAAAACCGTCTTCCTGTCCACCTCACGCTCCGACAAAGTGATGTATGTGCTACTCGGCGCTGCAATTTTGTCCGGTTTCATCGCCACCGTCTCCACCCAGGTCTTCGGCGGCGCACACGGCTACGACTACCGCGAAACCATCTCCCCATGGCTGCGCCAACTGCTCATCTTCAACGCTCAACCAGAGCTCATGGCTGATGTCCCTTGGGAATTCAAGGTCCACATCGTCGCTGGATTCACCCTCATCGCACTGTGGCCATTCACCCGCCTAGTCCACGCGTTCTCCGCACCAGTTGGATACGTCACCCGCCCCTACGTGGTCTATCGCACCCGCGACACCACCTCTGAACCGGCACGCCAAAACGTCGCCTGGGAACCGATCCGCTCGGTCAAAAATCAGCTCGACAATGACTCGAAATGGCACGGCGCCTAAATTCCTCACAAGCCCCCTAGTTAATCTCAGGGGGCTTGTTGCTTGGTAAACAAAACATTGTTTAGGGTTTTACAGTATTAAATATGGTATGATTCCCTATATTTAATTAATCAATTAATACACTTTTCTCCATAACATCTGCTAAGCACCGATACGAGGAGAACCCCACCAGAGCGAGCCCGACGTGACCACACAAACCGCCCCTACCGCAGCCTCCGATCTTTTTGCCGAGTCCTACAAACTCAGCCCAAAGCAGCGCGAAGTTTTAGATGCCCTACAAACCTTCCCTGACGGTGCCCGCGCGATCGATGTCGCCAAAAAACTCGACCTTCACGTCAACACCGCCCGCGGCCACCTCGAAGAACTCGTAGCAAAAGAAGCCATCCGAGTAGTCACCGCAGCAGCCAAAGGTCGCGGACGCCCCTCCCTCATCTTCCAAACACGCGTCCCCGACAACCGCGCTGTCGCCAAAGAATACATCACCCTGATCGAACTCATGGCCAACATGCTCGGCGATGTCGACGATGACGCAATGCACAACCCCGACCTCCGCGCCAAAGCACTTTCCATCGGAACCCAGTGGGCACACGTCATGGGCATTAACCACGCCGAAGCCGAAGAACTCGACGAAGCCCTCTCCCCGCTCATTAACCGCCTCCGCGAAATGGGCTTTGACCCCACCGAAACCGAAGAAGCAAACTCCCTCGCTCTACACAGCTGCCCATTTGTGGTCAACGACAAACGCCCATCAGCCTTCGTCTGCGCCATCCACGCCGGATTCATCCAAGAAAGCCTCGGTGAAAACAACCGCATCCAGCTGGAACTCAAACCACTCAACGCGCCGGGCACCTGTAAGGTTCACGTGTTCAGCGAATAATTGCTGCACTAATAAGGCCCCCTTCTTGATTCGAAGGGGGCCTTCCTTGTTGGGCCTAAGGTTGGTTAACTTCAACCTTGACTGGTCCCGCAACCTCAAGCTCAAGCACCTTAATGCCAGACTCACGAGCATCTTCCAAAACCTTGTCTGGAATTGGCTCAGTGGACAGCACCATGGCGGTTGGGCCGGCACCGGAAAGGTATGCCGCGTAGCCACGGTTGCGCAGGCGGTTTACCCACTCAGAGGTAATAGGCAACACTTCTGCACGATAAGGCTGGTGCAGACGGTCACGAGTACCCTCCCACAGCAAATCAGGACGCTGCTGCAACGCAACGATCATCACTGCAACGCGGGACACGTTAAATCGCGCATCGATGTGAGTGACTTCAGTGGGAAGGACTCGGCGCACAGCTTCGGTGGATGCGTGGAAATTAGGAACCAGCGCAGTCGCACGAATATTGTCCTGCACCTCAAGTGGTACAGCAGCATACTGTGGCTGGCTCTTGCCGTCGATAGACAGATTTGTCCACGACACCACTGCTCCACCCAGCACAGAAGCCGCAGCATTATCTGGGTGGCCTTCAAAGGCAGAGGACAACTGAACAATCTGCTCTTGAGTCAGCGGGAAATCCGCCAAACCATTAGCTGCAGCAACACCAGCAACCGCCGCTGCAGCAGAGGAGCCAAGACCACGAGACTGCGGAATGTTGTTGTGGCACACCACTCGCAATCCAGGAACTTCAGCGTCAGCTGCCTTCAGGCCAGCACGAATAGCTTTAACCACCAGGTGGGAGCCATCAAGAGGGACTTCGCCTTGGCCTTCGCCAAAAACTTCCACTTCCAAGCCAGATGGAATAATTTCCACTTCGACAGTGTCGTATACCGACAGTGCCAAACCTAAAGTGTCAAAGCCAGGTCCGAGGTTTGCAGAAGATCCAGGTACCGTGACGGTAACCTTACGACCGACGTTCAGTTCAATTGCCATGTCAGTAAAATTAGTCCCTTTCGAGGCGGATCACACTGTTGATTGCCTTAACAACAGGCTTAGCCTTCAGCAGTTCAACGGTGCGGGAAAGATCAGATTCCAGCGCAGAGTGGGTGACCACGATCAGACGTGCATCATCATCGCGCTCTTCCTGTCGGATTGTACGCAGGGAGATTCCTTGCTCAGAGAACAGGCTAGCCAATTCAGCCAAAACCCCCACGCGATCTTCCACATCCATGTCGAGGTGGTAACGAGTGGTGGTCTCACCGAAATCAGCGATCGGCAGGTTAGCGTAGGTGGACTCACCTGGAGCACGGCCACCGTGCACCTTGTTTCGTGCGGCACCAACGACGTCGCCAAGCACAGCAGACGCGGTTGGCGCGCCACCTGCACCGTTTCCGTAGAACATCAGGCGACCAGCTGCTTCTGCTTCAACAAAGATTGCATTAAAGGACTTGTTTACCGACGCCAGTGGGTGGGACACAGGTAATAGAGTCGGGTGCACGCGAGCAGAAATAGCCGACTTTCCTTCCTTGTTGGTGAACTTCTCACAGATGGCCAACAACTTGATGGTGTGGCCTGCCTGCTGTGCTGCCTCAATGTCGGCAGCGCTGATGTTGCTGATACCTTCGCAGTACACATCATCCGCGGTAACACGGGTGTGGAAAGCGATGGATGCCAAAATTGCAGCCTTGGATGCGGCGTCATGGCCTTCGACGTCTGCAGTTGGATCAGCTTCGGCGTAACCCAAACGAGTTGCCTCAGCCAAAGAATCTGCATAGTCAGCGCCGGTGGAATCCATGGCGTCCAAGATGAAGTTGGTGGTGCCGTTAACGATGCCCATCACAGACTGGATCTGATCGCCAGCCAGGGAGCGACGCAGTGGGCCAACCACTGGAATTGCGCCTGCAACAGCAGCCTCGAAGTACAGGTCAACGTTTGCGGCTTCCGCTGCATCAGCAAGCTCAGCAGAGTGAGCTGCAACAAGAGCCTTATTGGCGGTAACAACAGACTTGCCGGCCTTCAGAGCTGCGAGAACTACCTCACGTGGGTACTCAATGCCGCCGATAACCTCAACGACGATGTCAACATCCTCGCGCTCGATGAGTGCAAAAGCGTCCTCAGTGAGCAGCTCAGGTGCAACGCCTTCACGTGGCTTTGAGATATCAGAAACAGCAATGCCACGAACCTCCAGTGGGCCACCAATGCGGTGCGCAAGTTCATCACCGTACTCGGTCATCAGACGCATCACCTCAGTGCCGACTGTTCCGAATCCTAAAAGGGCAATTCCGACTGCTGAGCCGGGACCCTTGCCGGGGTTAAAGCTTGGGGCAGATGCTGAGGTCATGATTCTCCAAAAATAATCGCGGTCGAGCGTTGTTGTCCTATTACTTTGTTTCGGCCACCCTACATGTGTCCAAAACAAAAAGGGTACCTAGCCACTATAGACCAAGCTGTTCATTTTTGCTTTAAAGCCCCGAAATTCGATTCACCTTCCCAGCTTTTTAGTTTTCAACGGAAAAACTCTCAAGATTTTTAGTATATTTATGAAATCTAATATCAACCCGGGGAGGACATTTTGGAGCTTCGCTCAATCATTGTTGGTGCAGGCCTTACAGCCATTGCACTGAGTTCCATGCTGTCGCAGCCAGTACAGGCCTTCACCATGACCATTGAGATGGTGAGTGTATTTTTCACATGAACCACTCTGACGACGATCGCATGCAAAAGTGGTTCCAGATCCGCCGCGAACTGGGCAAAGAAATTGTGAAACAGCTTCAAAAGGATCTGCCCGCAGTCGCCTCTGACATCGGCTCCATGGTGTATTCCTCTGATCAAGTTCCCCTCGGAAACGCCACGCTCACTGCATACGGAGACATCGGCAACCGAGTCGCTTCCGCTGCAACAAGTGCGAGATACAACGTAGAGGAACTCCTGGACGCAATCGAAAACGCACGATTTGCCATCTGGGTTCCAAATTACGACAACTCCTACTACCTCTCCGGCGAGGAAGGTGCCGACGAATTCCAAACATACCTCATCAAAGATGCGTCAAGATTTCTTGAATCCTCCGGGAATACTCCACCCGAGAACCCGCAGTACAGCGACTCCAAATTAACCTTTGCTAGCGAACTACTCCCCTTCTACACCGCATTTAACAACTCGACCTACCCACTACTTCATGCTTGTGTGCAAGGTGAACCAACTGAAGTAGACCTCTACTTCTACGAGCTCGAGCAGGCAGAATTGAAGGAAAAAGAGACTGCACAGCTCTCGAGTGGATCAAGTTTTGGCTCCAGTTAGTCAGAATTCTCCTAAAGGGCGACTTCACGCGGTCGACTTCTTAACACCGACTTCTTCCGCTCAACTTCTCGTGCGCAGACTTCATACGACAATGACCGGCTTTTCGACTGATGTCGCCTCATGAGAAGTTGAGCACGCGAAGTCAGCACACGTGAAGTCGAGCAATAAAACCTCTGAAGCCTCGACTGCAGACCCCTAGACACCTTAAGTTCGCAAAGAAACCCAGAAACCCAAAACCGCCCTCCACGGCGAAGGTGAAGGGCGGGGTCAGGCGTCGAAAAGCGTTATGCCTCTAGTGAGAGGATGTCGTCGAGCGTTTCGCGGCGCAGCATGAGGCGGGAGCTGCCAGCGCGGACGGACACGACGGCGGGCCGTGTGAAGGCGTTGTAGCGGGAGCTCATGGCGTAGCAGTATGCGCCGGTGGCTGCGAGTGCAAGGAAGTCGCCGCTGGTGATGTCAGATGGGTAGATTTCATCGTTGATCAGGATATCGCCGGATTCGCAGTGGGAGCCCACGATGCGGGTGCTTACTGGGTCTCCTTCGGCGAAGCGGGATACTACGCGGGCGTCGTATTCGGAGCCGTAGAGTGCTGGGCGGATGTTGTCGGACATGCCTCCGTCCACGGCGATGTAACGGCGGGTTTTGTCGTCGTCTACGTGGACGTCTTTGGTGGTGCCGACTTCGTAGATGGTCACGGTGGAGGGGCCTGCGATAGCGCGGCCGGGCTCAACAAGCACGGTTGGTGCGTCGATGCCTAGTTCCGCTGCCATTTTTCCGACTGCGGTGAGCAGGTCGGAGGCAACTTCTGCGACGTTGAGTGGTTCTTCAGCTGCGGTATAGGCAATGCCGTATCCGCCACCGAGATCCAGTTCAGGAAGGGCAACGCCCAGTTCGCTGTGGATCTGTGAGTACAGGCCCAACACGCGTTCTGCTGCCAGCTTGAAGCCTTCGGCGTCGAACACCTGGGAACCAACGTGGCAGTGCAGGCCAACCAGGTTCAGGTTTTCTGCGTTGTTGGCGGCTTTTGCTGCTTCGAATGCGGAACCGGATGCCAGGGAGAATCCGAACTTCTGGTCTTCGTGGCTAGTGGCGATGAACTCGTGGGTGTGTGCTTCGATGCCTGGCTTTACGCGGATCAACACGTCCTGAATCTTGCCTTCACCAGCGGCAACGTAATCCAACAGTTCTAGTTCCTGTGCGGAGTCCAGCACCACGTGTCCCACACCGTTTTGAACCAACGCGCGCAGGAACTCTACGCCTTTGTTGTTGCCGTGCGCGGTGATACGGCTGGCGGGGAAACCAGCGGCCAGGGCAATGCCCAGTTCGTTGATGGATGCAATGTCCAGTGCCAGCCCCTCTTCATCAACCCAACGTGCAATGGTCTTGGTCAGGAACGCTTTAGATGCGTAGTGCACATTGCCTGGTCCACCGAATGCGGTAGCCATGTCGCGACAGCGGGAACGGAAATCGTCCTCGTCGACTACGAACAGTGGGGTTCCGTATTCTTCAGCGAGGTCAGGCAGAGGCACACCAGCGACGGTGACAACGCCGTCTTCTTGGCGCACGGCATTGCGTGGCCATACGTGTGCGGGAAGTTCATTGAAATTTTCAACTGTAGCCATTGTTACATCTTCTCCGGTGCGGAAACGCCAACCAGGTGCAGGGCGTTAGCGAGGGTCTGGCGGGTTGCTGCTGCAAGTGCCAGACGTGCTGTGTGGATTGGTGCCGTATCCTCATCAACCTTTGGAAGGATGTGGCAGGAATCGTAGAAGCGGTGGAAAGTTCCAGCTAATTCCTCAGCATAGCGGGCAATGCGGTGTGGTTCACGTAGGTCAGCGGCAGCCTTCACCACTGCTGGGAACTCTCCGAGTGTGCGGATGAGATCGCCTTCGCGGTCGTGGGTCAGTAGAGATAGGTCTGCGCCTTCCTCGGTGACACCCAAGGTCTCTGCCTTGCGCGCGATGGAGCACAGACGAGCGTGTCCGTACTGCACGTAGTACACAGGGTTGTCGGAGGACTGGGATTCCCACAGGCCGAGATCGATATCCAGGGAAGAATCCACGGAGGAACGGATCAGGGAGTAACGCGCCGCATCGATGCCGATTGCTTCAACGAGGTCATCTAGGGTGACCACGGTGCCTGCACGCTTGGACATACGCACTGCCTTGCCGTCGCGAAGCAGGTTCACCATCTGGCCAATCAGGACTTCAACGCCTTCTGGCTTGTAGCCAAGTGCCGCCGCCGCTGCCTTCAGGCGCGCGATGTAACCATGGTGGTCAGCACCCAACATGTAGATGTTTAGGTTGTGTCCGCGGGAGAACTTATCAGCCACGTACGCGATATCGCCAGCGATGTAGGCTGCGTCGCCGTCAGACTTGATCACCACGCGGTCTTTGTCATCGCCGAATTCGGTGGAACGCAGCCACCAAGCGCCCTCGTTTTCGTACAGGTTGCCGTTGTCCTTCAGCACCTGCACGGCCTTGTCCACCGCACCGGACTCGAACAGGGAGTTCTCGTGGTAGTAGACATCGAAATCGGTGCCGAACTCATGCAGGGAAGATTTGATGTGCTCGAACATCATCTCCACGCCTTCAGCGCGGAAAAGCTCCTGGGTTGCGGCAGGCTCCAAAGCCAACGCTTCAGGATGCTTTTCGACGATTGCCTCCGCAATTTCCTTAATGTATTCGCCGCCATAACCGTCTTCTGGCGTTGGCTCGCCCTTCGCCGCTGCAAGAAGGGACAAAGCGAAACGATCGATCTGGCGACCGTGATCGTTGAAGTAGTATTCGCGGGTCACTTTCGCGCCGGAAGCCTCCAGCACACGACCCAAAGAGTCACCCACGGCAGCCCAGCGGGTTCCGCCAAGGTGAATAGGTCCGGTTGGGTTTGCAGAAACGAACTCGAGGTTCACGTCCAAGTGGGAAAGGTGATCGGAGTTTCCGAAAGTCTCGCCCTGTGCCAGAATCTTGGCCACAATTTCACCCTGTGCTGCTGCAGCAAGGCGAATGTTCAAAAAGCCTGGGCCAGCAATTTCAGCAGAATCAATGGCGTCATCTGCAGCCAATGCCTCTGCCAGCCAGGTAGCCAAATCCCGAGGGTTCTGACCGACCTTTTTAGCCACCTGCAATGCAATGTTGGTGGCGTAATCGCCGTGCTCTGGGTTACGCGGACGCTCCACAACTACCTGCTCCGGAAGAACAGAAGTATCGAGCTCGCGGGAGGTCAAAACCTCTACCGCGGTCTCTTTAATCAATGTTGCGAGATCAGCTGGTGTCATGGGGAGAAATTCTAGCCGAGGTACACCCGTCGCACAGAATACGACCCATACTTATAACAAATCCCTGCCTTTTTAATGAAAAATCATTGGTCTCTGTATATGCTTTTTGGGGTAACTGACCCAGAAAACAAACGTCCTTGGAGCCGTAATGCCCCGTTCGACAATAAAAAGGGTAGTAGCAGTTCTTGCCGCCTCGACTGCGCTTAGCCCCTTTTTGGTATCAATGCCCACTGCAGCAGCGCAAGAAAACATCCGCTGGGAAGAATGCCCACCTCAGGTAGATATTGCCTCCGCTCAATGTGGCAGCATCGACGTGCCCATGCACTATTCTGATCCCTCACTTGGCGATATCAGCGTGGGCTTTGTCAAGGTCCCTGCCCAAGGCGAAAAGCACGGCACCATCTTCGGTAACTCCGGTGGCCCTGGTGGCGATGCCTATAGCTTCTTCGGCAGCCAATCCATGAACTGGCCAGAAGCCATGTACCAAAACTACGACCTCGTTGCAGTGCAGCCTCGCGGAATGGTCGGCTCCACACCGGTTAACTGCGACAACATCGCACCAGGATACGATTTCCTCTCGCTGCTCACCCGCGAAGGCGCTTTCGTTAAAGAATCCTGCGAGATCGGCACCCCCGGCTACACCTCCAGCCTGACCACCGACAACACCGCCAACGACTGGGAGCGCGTCCGCCAAGCACTTGGCGATGACAAGATCTCCATCTTCGGACTGTCCTACGGAACCTACCTCGGATCGGTCTACGCCACCCGCTACCCACAGCACACCGACAAGGTTGTCCTCGATTCCGCAATGGCGCCCAGCCTGGCATGGAACGGCATCATGGCCTCCCAAGAACAGGGCTACAAAAACTCCCTCAACGACTTCTTCACCTGGGTTGCAGAAAACAACGACACGTATGGCCTCGGCACTACCCCACTAGCCGTGTACCAAAACTGGTCAAACAAGATCGTCGCCGAAACCGGAACCAACCCAACCGTTGCTCCACCACCAGCACAAGTTGGCGATGTCCCACCAGCATTCGCATGGGCCGGCCAAGCAGGCGCAGACATGATGACCGCCACCAACCCAACCTCCGTGCAACTCCAGGGCCTTGCCACCCAGCTCCTAAACCCTGGATCCAACCAGTCACTGAGCCCTCTGCTCAACGTCACCCGCGCCTACATCCCACAGCCATCAACCTGGCCCATGCTCGCAGGCGCCATCTCAGGGCAAACACCCATCCCTGACGTAACTGACACCGGCGACGACCCATACGTCATCGAAAGCATCAACGCCAGCGTCAACATGCAGCGCATGGTCATGTGCAACGAAAACACCGTCGCACCAGACCCAGTAGCAATGGCACGCATGGCCTGGACAAGCATGGTCACCGGCGACGTCTTTGACATTTACTCCGTTAAATTCAGCTCCGGACAAGCCTGCTCCGGCATCACCCCAACAAGCGGCCGCCAGCCAACCGACGGATCTCAACTAGCAGTCCAACCACTACTCCTCCAGGGAACCAGCGACCCACAAACCCCATACTGGACCCACAACGAGCTTGCCGACGCCATGAACGCCCACGTGGTCACCGTCAACGGACCAGGACACGGCCAATCCATCGGCGGCACCAACCAAGCAATCAACGACATTGTTGTGGACTACCTCCGCACCGGACACACCGACGCCACCTGGGTCGAAGGCAACACACCCACCCCAATTACGGCTGGCTAATTGCTTTCCACTTAGTAGATGGTGATAGAATCACACCGTTGTCATCACCCACTAAAGGAGATGGTGACGGTTCGCCTCCGTAGCTCAGTGGATAGAGCACCGGTTTCCGGTACCGAAGGTCGTAGGTTCGACTCCTATCGGGGGCACATTAAATACCTCCAACATGCTGTTTGCACAGTATGTTGGAGGTTTTACTATTCCACGAGGGAACCCGAAGTAGGGCAAAGTAATCCCGCTTGTCATGGAATTGTCGTGGTCAATTTTGACCTCGCAGGAAACCTTTTCGACGGCTCTGCAGTCTAACTAATTCATAGTCTTTCTGACTCAATATCTTGCAAAGAACCAAGGAAGATTCGTAGAAGATGCCCACCCTGATGGATCAACAACGAATGACGAGTATCAAACCTACGCAAATATGCCGGTCAGTTCCGACAATGTATTTTCTGGATTGCTAACCGTCGACTCCCCTCTAAAAGGGCATATTAATGAGTTTGAAGCAAGAGAATGGCTGAGCTCACCGAGTCGATCGCATTCTGCTTCTTCAAGAGGACCCGGATCTATACTTAGCAAATAAGCGTCGAATCAACTTTGGTTTTGTCACTTCTGAAGCCAAACTTAAAAACAGAACAAACCGCAAATAGACGTAATAAATAGTCCCCATCACACAGTGATGGAGACTATTTACCTCTAATGCCACTTTTAAGGGGCTTTTCAACGCTTCTAGGCGAACGAGGAAATCGATAATCTTGGATCTACCCCAGAACTGGGATTCAAAAGACGTCTCTACTATATTTCGCAGTGTCTCTCTCAAAATCCTTGTGCATCAAATTCTCTTTCAAGCGCTGAAGTCTCGACCAAAAATCTCGTTGAAAGTTATCGCAGAGGGTAACTTCGCCTCTCCGCTGTCAGTGGTTTCAACTGGAGGTTTAAGTGACTTCACTTCCCCGTGGATTCTTTCCATCTTCACTGAGCTCATCAAGGATTGACTGAGGAACTTCTTGTTCAAATTTGTAGTAGATTTTGTGCTCGAGGCTTGCCCAGAAGTCCATGGCAATGGTGCGGATCTGGACTTCAACATTGACCTTTTCCACGGAGTTAGACAGGAAGACAGGCACTTGGAGGATAAGGTGCAAACTCTTGTAGCCGTTCGGCTTTGGGTTAGCGATGTAGTCTTTGGCCTCGATGACCGTGACGTCTTTTTGGTTGGTCAGCATATCGGCGATTGCGTAGGCATCTTTGAGGAAACTGCAGACGATTCGAATGCCTGCGATATCAAACACTGTGTCTTTGATAGCTGCGAGGGAGAGCTCGTCTCCTTTTCGGATGACCTTTTTGACGATGCTTTCTGGTGTCTTCAATCGTGAAGATACGTGCTCGATAGGTGCGTATTCGTGCAGCTGGCTGAATTCAGTTTTCAGGATGTTGATCTTGGTCAGGATCTCATCAATGCCAAATTGGTAGTTGAGCATGAACCCCGTTAATTCGTTGCGGAAGTTCTTGATCATCTGAATTCTCTCGGCGTCCAGGAGATTCTCGGGCGCTGGCAAATTCTCTGACATTGGTGGTGACCTTCATTCTGGACTGGGGGTACTTCTATCCGACACTAGTAGAAAGAAGAAACTGGGCACTGATCACCACATCAGTACCCAGCCATTGGTTATGCGATCTGTTGTATTTCCGAGCGTTTAATATCACTTGCTTGCGCAGCATCTTCTTTAAGTGTTGGACGCAGCAACAGCATGGCGATGCTGATAACAAGCAGCACGCTTGCTTCGTGAACGAGCATGCCAACCGACATGGTAACTCCGCCAAATAGGACGCCAGCTAGTAACACCATCACGGTAGCCAACGCAATCAGAATATTGATGCGCATGGTTCTTACGGTGCGTTTTGCCAAGGTCACTGCATGTGCCAGCCGTGGGAGACGATCCGCCATGAGTGCGATATCAGCGGTTTCAATGGCTGCAGGGGAACCTGCCACGCCCATCGCTACTCCGATATCAGCAGCTGCCAATGCTGGGGTGTCGTTGACTCCGTCACCCACCATCGCGACCGTTTTGCCGGCAGCTTGCAGATCACGCACCAGTTCTAATTTCTGTTCAGGGAGTAGCTCTGAGTAGACTTCATCCACTCCCAGCTTGGAGGCCACGTTTTGTGCAACGCGGTGAGCGTCGCCAGTCGCCATGACAACTTGAATGCCCGCCTTATGCAGCGATTCGATTGCTGAGGCAGAATCTGAACGAACGGCGTCGGCGACGGCCACGATTCCAATGGCGTGTCCGTTCACTCCGACAAACATCGCGGTCTTTCCTTCGGCATTTAGCTCCAGGATCCTGGTCGAGTCTGGTTCATGATCAAGTAACTCAGCAGATCCAACAGCAACTGCCTGTCCATCAACATTTGCGATAATGCCTCGGCCGGTGATGTTTTCAGCTGCTTCCACCAATGTTGTGGACAGCCCCCGATCCTGGGCACCACGGATGATGGCGTCGGCAAGCGGATGTTCTGAAGCCGTCTCGGCGCGCGCGGCGAGCTCCAGCACCTCGCCCTGGCTGTAGGCGGGCTCGATGACTTCTACGTCTGTGAGTTCTGGGCGGCCGGTGGTCAGCGTTCCAGTTTTGTCCACGACAACGACGTCGACTTTCGCGGCGGTTTCTAGGTATTCTCCACCCTTGATCAGCACGCCATCGCGTGCAGCACGGCCGATGCCTGCGACGATGGACACCGGGATGGAGATAACCAACGCGCCGGGGCAGCCGATCACTAAGAGCGTCAGTGCTAGTTCTACGTCCCAGGTGATAAGTCCCACCACTGCGGCGGCGATCATGACGCCCGGGGTGTACCACTTAGAGAATTTCTCTAAGAATGTTTGTGTGCGGGCTTTGTCATCCTGGGCGTCTTCAACGCGGTGAATGATTTTTGCCAAAGTTGAGTCTGAACCAATTCCTGTTGCCTCGACTCTCAAAACACCAGATCGCAGCCAGGTTCCTGCATACACATCAGAGCCTTGACCCTTTTCAGCCGGCATTGATTCACCCGTGATGTTGGATTCATCAATTCCACCGACACCCGCAATCACGTTTCCATCGACGGGAATTTGTTCGCCATTGCGTACCAAGACGATGTCACCGGGCTCAAGCTCCCACAGCTCAACTACCTCTGTTGAGTCATCCGCGTTGAGCCTTGTTGCAGTTTCTGGAGCTGCATCCACCAGATCCGATAGTGCTTTTCGTGTGCGGTTCATTGTCGCGCGTTCCAGTGCCTTGCCAAGGGCAAAGAGGAACGTCACCGCCGCAGACTCCCAATAGTTGTTGATGAACATGGCACCAACGGCAGCCACAACGACCAGTAAGTCAATCGACACCATTCGAATGCGAAGTGCTTGATATGCAGACTGCGCGATCGGCCAACCTGCAACAATTGCAGCCGCGATCATGAATGCATCTGCCAGCATCGGGCTCGATGAACTCAACCACGACAAAATAATCAAGAGGCCTGAAGCTCCGACGACCCCCCAGGTCTTCCACGTTTTCATGATTTCTCCCTTTCTCTCTTTTCCTTACTTTTAACGTTATGGTTGCGCTCTCTGAACTTCCTTGACCTGCGTCAAAGAGCTCCAAAAACAGCCACTCCCCGAATAGACGACAAAGCCACCGGTCCAACTTGTGGCTCCGGTGGCTTGTAATGGTCTAACTGAGAGTTTTAGATTGCTGATGGCTTTGCGGTGTAGCCAACCTCTGCGACTGCAGCGACTAGATCCTTGATAGAGACCTTGCTGGGGTCGTGATCAACAAGGATTCTTCCGGAGGAGAACTTCACCTCTGCATTGTCGACGCCATCCAATCCATTCAATTTGTTTTCAATCTTGGAGACACAGGATGGGCAAGAGAACTCATCAGAGCGAAGAGTTGTTTGCTTGAGAGTGTTTGGGGCGGTCATGGGAACCAGTCCTTTCGGTAACTTTCGGTGCCTTACGGTGCCAGTGTTTGTCTGAACACATTTGAGTCTAAGGACTAGCCGAGTGAAGTTCCTTGACCTAGATCAAACAAGCGGAAAGTACTAAAAGTCCTCCCCGATTATGGCATCTAGCTGCCGTTCATCGACCACGGCAATCCATTCCCTACCGCTATCAATGACCCCTTCTTTACGTAATCGCGCCAAAACTCTAGAAGTAGATTCCACGGTGGTGCCTGCTAAACCCGCAACATCTTCCCGCCGGATTCGAACTTGAATGAGCAAGATTCCATCGGGTCGTCGTTGCCCGATTTTTCGTCCCAGAGTTCTCACTGCAATAGCTACTCGTTGCTCAACTGTGGTCGTAGTCAGGTTAATTTCATGATCTCTGGCTGTAGCCAAACGTTGCTGCTGCATCCGAATCATCGCCAAAGCAAAACTTGGATGCTGTTCAATCACAGTTGCCAACGCGGTTGCTGGAAGAAACAGCGCACAGGTGGTTTCTATTGCCCAAGCGGAATCTACTGCCGGCTGAGGTTCTGTATCTATCGCACCAATAACATCGCCGGGCGTTGCAATATCAACGGTGAGTTCTTTCCCGTCGATGGTGTCGCGAGAGACCCGCACTCGTCCTGCGACAATGAGGTAACTGCCGTTTAAGTTCTCACCTGCGAGGTACAAAGGATCATCTTCTGCCCACGACCACGCAGTTAGTGACTTATCTAACTCGAGGTGTTCAAGTTGATTTAGACCTTTAGTAAGCGGTGACCTGGACATCGCTTTCAATCGCACCTCTTGGGAACAAGAATGTGGCTGTGCGCAGGATTTTCTTACAGGGTTTTGGCTATCAGTGCTCATAAGCCCATGCTACCCAGGATATTTTCATTTGCCCCATAAACTTCAGTTTCAACGAAACCCTGTATGGGGGCGAATTTGGTCACTTAAAGATTAGCGAATTCAATCACATCGGTACTTCTACGTGTATTTAATTGAGAAAGCCAACACGCTGTCCGCTTAATTGGTTCAGCGCTTGTGACAGGCTATTCTAAACTGATAGAGAATCTAAACTAATGAAAACATCTTTTTCTAAGCTTTTGGACAGCGACGCCAAATAATAAGAGTTAGATTACAATTCCCTTAAGCAAGATTTAAGAATTGGATTCGAGTCGGTACCGCTTGAAAGTACTTTGCGTAAGTTCCCACCGACTGCCCCTAGTTGTTGCGAATATTTATAGATTGTTGAGAAAGATGAACATGAAGACGCACCCGGCTTCCGCCAAGCAGACCACCGAGCTTCGACTCCTGACAGCCACCGTGTACTTCAAAGCACTCAATGAAGTCCACAACGTCATGCAGATGATCGACCCACTAACTCCAGTCGTTCCCATCACCACGGGCACCTCAGTTGCCGAGCTTTATGCTGACGCCCGCGAGCACCTCGACAATGGTGCAACCCAGGTGATGATCCCCGTCATTTCACCTTCCAACCTGACCTTGTCAGTAGTTGCCCTGGGCAATGAAGAGGTTGACGCACTGGGCCATTCCGAAGGACAAGCAGTTCACTCCCTTCTGGAAATTCATACCCCGAAGCGCAGCTGGCCTCTTTCCGAGCTTTATATTGATGACAATGAGGGTTTGGCTCAGGTGTCGCGCTGCTTCGCCCGCCTTGTTGGCTAGTCCCACCCCACCAATTGCATATTAAAAAAGCCTGCCCCAACTTCTGGTGCAGGCCTTCTGCGTTATGCAACGCACGTTAGAAGCGATTTTCTCGGGATGGGATGATCAGCCACGCTAGGGCGTAGAACAGGATCTGTGAACCTGGCAGTGGAAACAGAACCGACGCCACGAACGCGAGACGCACATAGGCCGGATTCCAACCGTAGGTCTCTGCGAGGCCACCAGCGACGCCGCCGATCCATTTGTCGGTGGTGCTTCGGGCGAGTCGTCGAGATTGTGCTGGGAAAGTCATCGGGATCAAGCTCCTTTATGGCTGATTGAGTTTTTCTTTCTTCTTCAATCATCGCCAATAAGAACCTAGAGCACATCGGGGATTTCCCCTCTCCTAACCCCTAAAAACCCCTGAGAAAACGCTCCAAGTAAACCCTTACAGCTCTGCCGCGCGTTGGTTGTTGATCTCAATGCAGGTGTTGGAGTTCAACACTGCGGTGAGGTAGGAACGAAGTCCTTCCATGTGGCGTTCTTCCATGGGGTCGAAAACTAGTTGGCGGACTGTTTCTACATGAGCAGGTACGGCATCCTTGAGGCGTCGTTCACCTTCCGGGGTGATTTCTACGTTCACACCTCGTGCGTCACCTGCGCATTTAACCTTGGCCACTAAGCCCTTTTTGTCCATGCGGGTGACTTGGTGAGAGGTTCTACTGCGGTCCCAATCTAGTTCTTGGCACATGTCTCGCAGGCGCATTTGCTGACCCGTTGCCTCAGAAAGAGTAACTAGTACTGCAAATTCTGAAGTGGTCAGGTTGTGGTTTTCCACGAGGGTCTCATCTAGTGTGCGTTCCATTTTGCGGGTTGCAGACAAGATCATGCGCCAGAGTTGTTGCTCTTCAGTGGAGAGCCATCGTGGTGTTGTCATATCACCTACCCTAGCCTGCTCCTGAAGATTTATTCAAAGAACCCCCTGTTACAAGCTCAATACACAGCAGCCCACTCTCCGGCCCAACAAACAATTTTATTCACGCCTCCACCTGCGGGTTTTAGTTTCCACATCAAGTTTTTTAGAAATATTGTTGACACATCATCAATCTTGGCTAGTATAGAACACGAACAACGGCAGCGACACAAACTGCACAGATGCAAGAGTGTCGGTACCGTTAAAAAACGAAACACACTTTCACCGAAAAGGACTTCACAATGAGCAAGTTGACTGGCACCTGGACCCTCGACCCTGCACACACCGAAATCAAGTTCGTGGCTCGCCACGCAATGGTTACCAAGGTTCGCGGTGAATTCACCGAGTACACCGACTCCATTGTCGTAGATGCTGAAAACCCAGAGAACTCCTCTGCAAAGGTTGTTATCAAGACCGCTTCCGTTACCACCGGCAACGCAGACCGCGATGCACACGTTAAGGGCGACGACTTCTTCGCAGTAGACAAGTTCCCTGAAATGACTTTCGAAGCTACTTCCTTTGTTATCAAGAACGAAAACGAAGGCACCGTTACCGGCGACCTCACAATTCGTGACACCACCAAGTCCGTCACCCTGGACGTTGAGGTTGGTGGCGTTGCTGAGGATCCATTCGGCAACACCCGCCTTGGCTTCGAAGCCTCCACCGAAATCAACCGCAAGGACTTCGGCGTAGATTTCCAGGCTCCACTCTCCACCGGTGGCGTTCTGGTTTCTGAGAAGATCAAGATCGAGATCGACGGCTCCGCAATCAAGGCTGCTTAAGCGCCCACAAACAAAAAGCCGCGGCACCTTCAGTAATTGCTGAAGGTGCCGCGGCTTTTGGCGTCGAGAAGCATCTTTTTAAATGATTGATGCTCGCAGGAACAGGTAAATGCAGATCACGGCGATAACAACGAGGACAGGCGGAACTGTATAGCCCACCACTTGGCTGAATTTGATCTTGAAATTGGCCAAATATGGCAGCGCGAAGAACGGAATGAGCAGGTTGGTCGCGCCATCACTCATTTGATAAGCCTGCAGGACAAGGCCCATGTCAGCGCCAAGATCCACTGGGGTTGGGATGATGTACGGGGCTTCGATGATGAATTTCGAGCCACCTGAAGGCACCGCGATGTTGAGCAGTCCAGAGTAGAGGAACGCGATGACAGGCCACGTGGTTGCCGTGGAAATCGAGGTGAAAAATCCGGAGATCACAACACCCAGACCGGTGAAGGAAATCAACCCGAAAATGCCTGCGTAGAACGGGAATTGAAGAATGAATCCCCACGTTCCTTGGATGCCTTCGCGAATAAGCTTTGCTTAATACTCTGGCCCGTAATTAGCGGTGAGCACCATGCCGAGTGACAGGAACAGGAAGTTGAAGGAGTTCAACGTCAGTCCGGTTACGCCACCTGTCCACAGGCTGAACACGCTGTAGAGCAGGCCAATTCCGCCAACGAAGTACATGATCCAGCGGCTCGCATTGGCTTTTTCAGCAGGGGTCGAACGCAGAATGGAGATCTTTTCACTTCCCGCTTGGATCTCTGCGAGGAATTCATCAGAAATCGTCTCCGTCTTGTCCTTGCTCTTTGGATGCATGAGCAGCGCAAAACCAGTGGTAATGATAGAACAAATCACCAGCAAGATTACGTCCATCACCGGATACACAAGAACTTGGTGGGTGATCTGATCGCGCAGCTGTTGAGCGATGACCGCCGCAATATTGCCACCGGCGCTGTCCCCGCCGACTGCCACTAGATGCTGGTTAGCACTGGCGAGTTCACCATTGAGGACAGCTTCCGTGACCACTTGGCAATCATCCAATGCAGCGAGAAAAGGATGTTCCGGTGCACGGCGATAATCCACACTGATACACAGGGCGCCTGAAGCAACGGCAATATCGCGCACGGTGGAATCCACTGATTCAAGGTCCCCCAAAACCCATCCGCCACCATGGAAGTAGATAAAGACAGGAAGCGGCCCGTCGTTGGGGTGCGGATTGTATATCCGCACTGGCACGCCCTTGATCAGAACATCGTGAACATACGCGACAGAAGTCTTCTCCCCCATGAGATGCCGGGTAGCTTCACTAGCCACACGGTTTTCCGCAGGAGTCCTCGTATCCAGATCAGGAGCTTTAGAGGTGAGCTAAACAAAATGCTGGGCTTCTGGATGAAGACTCATGGGAAATGCTCCGTTTCGCTGCATGAGTGGCTGCAGGGGTTGGTTACTTGATCAGCTACTTGCTTGGCTTTTTGCTCAGCTACAGCAGAGCGTTGGCAGTTTTCAATGACTCGATGCTGTGCTTTTGGGTGACCTCTACATAGTTGTACCGGTCTGGAACACAGGTGAGAACAAACACCTGAGAGTCCTTGCCTGCATCACTAAACAGAGTAGATATGCGGGTCAGTCGCTCTGGGTCTGTGCTCCCCAATGCATCATCAATAAACACAGGCACAGCACCTTGCGCGGAGGATTCTGCTACCAATTCTGCGATAGCAAAGCGGGTGAGGATTGCCAGCTGTTCCTTTGCGCCGCCAGAAAGATTGGCAAGGTCCACTGTTCGTGGTCCTATGGAACGACTGGAGATCTTCAGCTCATCATCAAGATCAAAGTCTGCTGATTCTCCAAATACGGATGCTGCCAGCCTGGATAGTTTGTCCGCGAAGGGTGCTGCGTAGCGCTTTCGGGATTCATCACGGTAGAACACCATGAGGGCATAGAGGCGACGTGCAGCGTGGGCGCGACGTTGTTCTGATTCAAACCGGTTTTCAGCTGCTGTCAGCGCAGACTTAACTTTATCTAGTCGTTCTTTCGCACCTGCAGCTACACCGATGAGGCCTTCCAGGCGCACCAACTCTGTGGTGGCATCAGACACTGCCGTTTTATACGATCGCACATTTGCTTCAGCAGCATCACATAAGCGTTGAGCCATGTCTGGGTTGGTTTTTGCCAAGACCTGTTCAATCTCCTGCTTCTGTACCCGCACCCCAGCTAGAGCTTCAGCGCACCGCTGTACAGCAGCATCAACTTCGTCATCCGAGGTTTCTGCCACTGCACGGTCTAATTCAACTTGTGCGGAAGAGAGGTTTCTCTGCAGTGCTGCGAGCTGAGCGTTGAAAACTGTCAGAGCTTTATCTACGGGACGCGAACGCAATCCATCAAGTGCTGCATTTGCGTGTTTATGCGCCTCCGCAGCGAGCTCTCTGGACTCTTCTGCCTCATTCAACTGAGTTTGCGCATCATCCACAGAAATTGATGGGTCTAGATCCTCTGGGACGTGCAGGCCTTCTAGCTCGGCACGTAAAACTGTTGTTTCTGTCCCACCGCTCATGCGCTGTTGTTCGCGAACCAGTTCTGCAATATCCGCGTCTCGTTGCTCTTGGGCAGTGAAACGTTCCCTGAGCTGGTCCAAGTCTGAGACGTCGAGTTGATCAAGCAGCTCCGCCAATGCTGCCTCGGCGGATTCAAAATCGGTGCGACTTTCCGCTGCTGTTTTTCCTGGGTTAATCACCAAGGTGACATCGCCGACCACGACGGTGAGTTCTCGGTCGAGGGCAACTGTGGTTCCAGCGTCGGTAGCTGAAACGGTGTCATCACCTAGTTGAATGTCGGTGGGTGTGGAAGCACTGAGGGTAATACTTCCCTGCTGCGCTTCAACGAGCGTCCTTTGGATATCGACCTCGGTGATCGCCTTTTGCAGAGCATCAATATCACGCTGGCTCACACGCACCGATGAGTGCTGGACGCTGCGCAATTCGTAGAGGCGCTGCCCAATTCGATCAAGTTCACCAAGCATAACCGTGAGGTGTTCTTTACGGTCACGGTTTTTGATTCCAGCAACCGATTGACGTGCTGCTTTCACCTTTTCAACGGCCAGAGTTTCAGCTGCGCGCGCTGCCTCGAACTTTTCACTTAAGGCTAGGAATTCTTCTGCTTCACGGGAAGCTTCTTGCGCCAGGTTCTCTTGCCCTGCTTCAGCCTTTTCGACTTCTGTCTGTGCTAATTCCAGCTTATTGCGGAGTTCTTTACGTCGTTTCTGAGCTCCTGTTGCCTGCTCTAACTGTTCTTCCGCCCGGGAAAACTGCGCAAGGATTTCCGTGGCTTGAGCCTTAACCTTTTGGGCTTCCTCCAGTTCTGCTTTCCTCCCTGCGAGTTCTTCCTCTGCCTTGGGTAACTGTGCTGTGGCCTGATCCCGATCAATTTCCAATCGTTTAACTCGGTCAACATGGGAGGAGAGCTTTGCTACTTCAGCGTTAGCCTCATCCAAATCAGTACGAAGGGTTTCCACCTGTTTGGAAAACTGTAGGAACCTCGTATTCGCCTTTCCGGAGTTGGTGTAGAACTTTAGGTATTCCTTTTCTACAGCCTCCATGAGTGCGGTGTCTTCGGTGGCATCTTCGGTATTGCCATTTTGAGCGTTCAAAGCGCTGGTCAGGGTAGGAATTCCTACAGCGCTGATACCTGCTTCTACTTCACCCTGTTTCATAAACAATGCGTCAAGCAAAGAGGTGTCCAAATGGCTTTCCAGTATTTCTGCCAGTGCAGCTTCGGCTTCTAGTCCACGGTGGTTGGATGGACGTGGCTCGATGACTTGCAGTTCTGCGGCTGTGGATTTTAGGAAGCGTTTGTGTATGCGGAATCGAACCGTGCCTACGGTTGCCTCGAGGGTGATGCTGATGGGAACATCACGGTCAACAGGCTGAATGGCCTTGATCGTCTTGCTGGTGGTTCTGTGTTTACTATTCAGAACTGTTTTTATGGCTTCAAGGATTGAAGATTTGCCTTGCTCATTGTCACCGTGGATCACGATAACGCCCTGGTCAGGAATGTCACGAAGTTCTAGATGTTCGATGGCTCGGAAATTGTCAATGATGATTTCATGAATACGCATGTCTTAGACCTCCCGGCTTAGTCGGAACAATAGGTTGAGCGCATCGCGGTCTTCTTCCGGCGCTGCACCATTGACCACAGAGTCAGCGAGCTCTCGCAATACTTCAGCGGCGTAACCTGTGGCATCGAGATTGGCTAATTCTTCCTCCCCTGGCTCCAGCACGAGGTCAGTGGTGCGTTCCCGAGGCTTGAGTGAAGCAAAGACATCTTCTAACCCAGCGATGCCTTCTTCCAAACGCCTGTTTTGTTCCAGGGTGATGGTTCCGCGGAGACCATATTTGATGACTGTTCGAGATTTATCAGGGTATGCCTGCAAGGTATCCAAGAAATCTTCCACATCGGTACCCGAGGTGATTTCTTTAGATAAAGCGTGGAAGGTCCACTTCCCCACCTCGACTTCTTCGACTGAAACGTCACCCTTTGAGGCGCTGACAATGAGAACTTTGCCAGAGTTCACCTCACCGCCCACACGGTCTGGATCTAAGTCATGGAAGTCTGTGGTCTCTGGAGCTCCAGAAAACCAGACTTTTCCACTGGTACCTACTGGCTGAGCCGAGTGGGTATCGCCGAGAGCGAGGTAGTCAATCGTACCGTCAGCCAATTTGGCTTCAACAGTGTTCAGATCGATTAAGTCAGCCCGGTGGTCAGTGGTGCGAGCTTCTGCTTGGCCGTGCCCCACAGCGATACGGACGTTGGAGGTTGGTTCCAAATCTTTCAATGCTTCTGCCACTAGATCTGAAGTAGCCATCTTGTGCAGCAAGGGTGCTCCAATAATTTCCACCCCAGGGGCCACCCCATGCACGGTGGTGTCCGACAAGATTGTCACGCCATCAATATCTTTGGCGCGGTAAAACAACGAATCCGCTGTTAAAGGATCATGGTTACCCGGCAGCAGATAAACCGGCAGCTTTAAGGATCGTAAGGCTTCTAAGGCACGTCCAGTGGTGCGTTGTTCTAAAGAGTTGTGCTCGAAGACGTCGCCGGCGAGCACAATGAACTCGCACTGATTTTTCCGTGCGATCTTGCCCATCTTTTCGATGGCCCTAATCCGGTCATCGTCAAAACGGGCCTGGGCTTCATCGGATAAGAACCACCGTGTCATGCCTATTTGTAGGTCCGAGGAGTGTAAAAACTTCACTGTTGTATTCATAACGCCCATCTCATCATGCACGGTGGACATGGTTTCCTATTCGGGGGTAGACCACAACCATAAGCCCTGGTTAATCAGTGTCTTCTTCCTCATACACTTGCTGGTTATCAGGGTGGTTGGCTACCAAAATCTCGTACATATCTTCAATATCACTGACCGCACGAAGCTGCTCCAGGGAGGTGTATGAGACCATCCTTAAAGCCTTGTGGAGGTAGTTGATATCGGAATCGTCGATAGCAGGGGCAATCTTTGGATCAGGCAAAGCAGGAAGTTCCCTGCCGTTCCAAAAACTGTCATTGTCTTCAGGTTCAGTTTCAACCTTGGTGTGATAGGTCCGAATCAGTGCTTCTAATCCAGCCATCCCTTGACCACGAATATCCAAGATCAGACCGGGGTTCGCGGTCATCTTCTCGGCAACGTGATACGCGCTGGCAACGGCATGTTTACACACAAGCGATCGGTCGGGGCAGGTGCAGTCAAAATAAATCGACTCATCAGGACTTCCCACCAAGTGATCCAGCATGGAGGAGGTCAGATGGCCATCACGCACAAGCCGCAGGCCATTGGGAGTATCCGCAATAGCTGCGTAGGCTTCGCGGAGTTTTTCCGAGCTTCGGTATGGGAAGGTCACTGTGGTAACAAACGGCTCGTTTTGGGAGCCCGCGACAGTGCATTCCACGCGGCCTTCCAGCACAGTCATGCCGGTGACATTGCCGTTTCGGTAGTACTGCTCACCGCGGGACCGTCGTCCGCTGTCGGCGTTTTTCTCCGTCAACATCACGGTACGAGTACCCGCTGGGCTGAATTGTTTGTGTCGTGATTTATTAATCACCTGGGTGCGGTCATCAGGAGTAGATACGCGCTGTTTGCTGCCAAAATTGGCGTAAATAACGTTATCCATTTTCACGCGGCGTGATTCAGTCATCTGCACCCTCCTTTTCGCGGTAACTCATCAGCATAGCCAATTCTTCTGGGTTGAGTTCGGTGATCCAGCCTTCGCCCTCGCCCACGATGGCGCTGGCCAGGTGTGTTTTTCCATCGAGGATATCTTGGATGGATTCCTCCATGGTTCCGACTGTGATCATCTTGTATACATCCACGTTTTTGCGCTGGCCGATGCGGAAGGCACGGTCAGTTGCTTGGTTTTCCACGGCTGGGTTCCACCATCTATCCATGTGGACCACGATGGATGCAGCTGTCAGGTTCAAGCCAGTACCGCCGGCTTTCAAAGACAGGATCATTGCCGGTGGTCCGTCTTCGGATTGGAATTCCGCCACCATGCGGTCGCGTCCTGGTTTGGTCACGCCGCCGTGCAGGAATGGGATATTCGTGCCCAATCGATCAGACAGGTACGGCGCCAAAATACGGCCAAAGGCTGCGTACTGGGTGAAGATCAGCATGCGGCGCTCTTCTTTTACTGCCGTATCGATCAGTTCCATGAGCGCTTCCACCTTGCCGGAACGGTGTTTACCTTTCAGTGTCACCTCTGAGCCGTCGCCAAGGAAGTGCGCTGGGTGGTTACAGATCTGCTTGATGCGCGTGATGGTCGCCAGGACCAGGCCTTTACGTGACATTCCTTGGCGTTCATCGAGTTGTTTCTGCACATCTTCAACCAGCGCTTTGTACAGAGATGCCTGTTCGGTGGTCATATCCACGCGGATGATCTGTTCGGTTTTCTCAGGCAGATCGTCGATGATATTCGGGTCGGTTTTGAGGCGTCGCAAAATAAACGGTGCGGTGAGCTGGCGGAGGCGCTCAGTCATGGTGTCGTCTTGTTCACGCTCAATGGCCTTGGCAAAGTGGTTGCGGAAAAACGATGCAGAACCCAGCACGCCGGGGTTGCAGAAGTCCAAGATGGAGCGCATTTCAGACAGGCGGTTTTCCACGGGCGTGCCAGTCAGTGCAACGCGGTGGCGGGAAGGCAACGAGCGCACTGCCTTTGATACGCGTGTGGAAGAGTTTTTAATTGCCTGCGCTTCATCGAGCACGACGCGTTCAAAACCTACCTGGCCCATGAGTTTGAAATCGCGGGTGATCACACCGTATGAGGTGATAATCAAGTCCATGCCCTTGGATTGACTCAGGAAATCGGCATCATTCAAACGCTGCGGGCCGTGATGCATCAATACCTTTAGTGAAGGCACAAATTTAGCCGCCTCGGCTGCCCAGTTTCCCACCACAGATGTTGGGCACACCACGAGCGTCGGGCCGCGTTCCAACTCTGGGTTTTCTGCGCGCTCGACTGCCAAAAGGGACAACAACTGGAGGGTTTTTCCCAAGCCCATGTCGTCGGCAAGCACTGCACCTAAATTATTTGCGGACATCCAGTACAGCCAGTCCACGCCGCGTCGCTGGTATTCGCGCAGGTCAGCAAGGACCGTGTCGGGGATGTCGACGCGCACCGGCGCGGGTGTTTCGGTGCCGCCGAGCAAGGAGTTGAACCATTGCGAGCCGGTGAATTCCACTGGTTCGTTTTCGGCGGCTTTCAGTGCGATTTCGCGCAGTTCAGCAAGGGTTACTTCGCCTTGTCCATCGCCACTGAATTTCTCATTGAATTCCTTGCGGAGAGTTTCAGCCTTGGCAGCCAGGAGTTGCCAACCTTCTTCGCCGTTTGCTTCGGCGAGTTTGGCCTGCATGGCCACTTTTTCCATTTCGGTGCGCGCGCGTTTTTCGGAGGACTTTGATAGTTCCTCCATGTAGCTGGTGATGCGTCGCAACGCGTCTTGGTCCGCCATGACCCAATCGCCGCGCAGGCGGATGAGGCCTGTTTTGGAATCGATGAGTTCGCGCATCTCTTCGTCGGACAGCTGAATATCGCCGACGCTGATGCGCCAGTTGTATTCCACGAGCTGGTCAAGACCAATGATTGCCTTGGTTGAAGAGTCCGCGGCATCATTCGGCGTGCGCGCTTCCACCTGCGCGCGGGTTTCATAGGTGCTCCAGGCTTTGGGCAGCATGACGGGAATGCCGGCTTTGCGCAGCTTGGCTACATCGTGGGAGATAAAGTTGACGATCTCCTCGGTGGTTAAGAAAATATCCCAGTCACCGTTTTGGGCGATGTCCACCATATGCCCCAGCATCGCGTCTTCGCGCGCAGGATCCAGCAGCATGGAGGTGGTTTTTGCGGTTTCGTATTGGGAGCGCAGTTGCTCCATTCCCCCGCTATCGATCGATCCTTTTTGAATCGCCTGCGGCGCATCCACGCCCGTGCGCACCATCAAACGCACCGGCCACACGGAATCCATCGGATCTTCATAATCCGATTCCGCAGGGGGCTCCTCCACCAAAATCACCAGCTGCAAAGACGCAGATGTAATGGTGTTTTTCCACTGATTCAGCGCATGGGTGAGCATGGTCGAGCCCTTGCGCAGCGAATGGTTAAACAGCAACGCCTCAACAAACTCATGGCGCGCATACGGCATGGTTTCATCGCGGTAATCACGCAAAATGGCGTTGGCGATCCAGTGCGGAAGCTCATTGGACATGCTTCCGGCCAAATCTCGGCCACCATTAATCCGCAAAATACCCGGCGCGGCATGGTTCATTTCCGCGAGCCACCCACGCTCCGACAGGCTGGCAGATAGTTGCCACTGGGGCCACCAGGCATTATCCATCATCACCGTGCGAAGCGTGACGCGGCCGGCCTGCACAAAACGCGCCAGGCCTTGATACATGACAATCAGCCACCACAGATCGGGCGCAATGGAGTCACGTTGCGCTCGGGTGGCGGCAGGGGTTTCTGCTTTCAAAAAACTTAATTGTGAGAAAACCGTGACTGCTTCTTCAGGGGTAAAAGCTGCTGTTGGCGTGGGCAGCTCAACATGGCGCCCTTTCGGAGTGCGCAGATGCACATTCATGCGCGCGCGGAAGGTTTTCCCGTCGAGGATTTGCTCCACTACCGGCGGGAACGTGCCTTTTTCCACCGCCTCTGGAAGCACAATTCGGTGCCCTTCGACCTGCTCAATCCACAGTTGCAGACCGCGATCTTTGATCCAGAGACCGTGAAGCAAGTGAGAAGTCATGAATTCATTTCACCTATGTTGAAGAGTGGTTTCTCGTAACCTTGTGCGAAACCATTGGACAAGTACTCCAGCCTACCGGTTATTTGAAAAATCACCACTGCTTAAAAGATTTTGCTTGTCGACGCCACCCCTCACCCGCCCCGGCCCGGGTTGCGCGCCCCCCGCGCAGATAGGGGTGATTTTCATGCCTATGTATATTCAGACACCCACGTCGATTAGTGTTGTAGTTCACAGTGCTTATTTTTTATTTGTATCTTTGCACGTTTGTCCCCTACCCAAAAGGAGAAACCTCATGAGCGATAACACCTGGTTCATCATAGCCATCGTTATCTATATGTTGGTGATGGTGCTCATCGGCTATTGGAGTTACCGCAAGACAGAAAAATACGACGACTACATGCTCGCCGGCCGCGGGCTCAACCCTTTTGTTGCCGCAATGTCCGCAGGTGCCTCAGATATGTCAGGTTGGCTGCTCATGGGTCTGCCCGGCGCGCTGTTTGTCACCGGCATGTCCGAGTTGTGGATCGCAGTCGGACTCACCATTGGTGCATGGGCGAACTGGATGTGGGTGGCACCTCGTCTTCGTTCTTATTCCGAAATCTCGGCCAACTCAATCACCCTGCCTTCATTCTTTGAGAACCGACTTCGCGATAAATCTCGCGCGCTTCGCATCATTGCAGCACTAATTATCATTGTGTTCTTCACCTTCTACATTTCTTCAGGCATGGTTGCTGGTGGAGTGTATTGGGAGTCCACGTTTGGTGGAGATTATCTACTCGGTATGGCCATTGTCGCAGGTGTGACAGTGCTGTATACCTTCATTGGAGGATTCCTTGCTGTGTCTTATACAGACGCAGTTCAGGGGACTATCATGTTCTTCTCGTTGATCATCGTGCCAGTCATGGCATATTTCGCACTGGCGAACCCCATGGATATTTGGAGCTTTGCAAACTCTAATGATTACGGCCCGCACACCGATGGAATTGGCAATCCCACCTACTTCTCCATGATCAGTGGCATTTCTGCAGCAGCAATCATTGGTAACTTAGGTTGGGGTCTTGGATACTTCGGCCAGCCACACATTGTGGTTCGTTTCATGGCACTTCGCACACCAGCTGAAGCAAAGCAAGGTCGTCGCATCGGTATTTCCTGGATGATAATCTGCCTGATTGGTGCAACCTTTACCGCAATTATCTCCACAGTTTTCTTTGCACAAAACCCCGACGCCAACATCACTGACACAAGGGCTTATGAGTCCATCTTCCTAGATCTTGCCCGGATGCTGTTCCACCCATTGATCGCTGGACTTATTCTGACTGCTGTTCTCGCGGCCATCATGTCTACCATGTCGTCACAGCTGCTGGTCACCGCATCTTCCCTGATTGAGGACCTGCTGAAGGTAGTTAAAAAGGACTCGCTGAGCGAACGCACCCTGATCATGCTGTCTCGTGCCACAGTCATCATTCTGGCGATCATTGCAGCAGCCATGGCTATTAACCCGTCTGATTCCATCCTCGGATTGGTGGGATTTGCGTGGGCAGGATTCGGCTCTGCATTTGGTCCGATCATACTTGCTAGCCTTTATTGGAAGCGTCTCAACGCCGCCGGCGCTATCTCCGGCATGATTACTGGTGCTATTGTCTCCATCGCGTGGGGTATGTCCCCACTAAGCGATACGTTGTATGAAATCATCCCAGGTTTCGCCTTGGCAACCATCGTGATGGTCGTTGTTTCCCTCCTGACAAAGGAACCCTCCGAAGAAATCCTCAACGAGTTTGAAACCGCCAAGGATCTTGCTGCCGCTGTGGAATCAAACGAGGATGTTGATTTCGCTGACGCAGCTCAGAAGCTTTCGAAAGAAAGTTAAGCCTTAGAGGGAACCAAACGCCAAGGCGATGAGTCTAACCCGAGTATGAAGAACTTTATTCGGGTACTCATCGCCTTTAGTGTTTTCCTCTGTATATATACCGTTGCTCCCCACATTGGCCGAGGTCCTGGAGACCTCGCAC
Source organism: Corynebacterium glutamicum ATCC 13032 (assembly GCF_000011325.1). NCBI lineage: Bacteria > Bacillati > Actinomycetota > Actinomycetes > Mycobacteriales > Corynebacteriaceae > Corynebacterium > Corynebacterium glutamicum. Next base: position 1,217,885 of record NC_003450.3, on the reverse strand, counting down.
CAGTTACAGCAATCCCCCAACGAGCCACAGTCCTAGGCTATGACAGAGCCTCCATGTTTGGCGGATGGTTGGGTGGCGTGCGGGAAGGCATCGTGGATGAAGCCGGCGACACTGATCCATACTCCGGGAATCGATTAGACCTCTCTAGTGCCGAGGTGGATCATATTCTCCCGCTCAGCGCCGCCTGGGATCTAGGCGCACACCGGTGGAGCGCTGGCGAGAGAATCAGCTTTGCCAACGACCCCCTCAACCTCGTGCTCGTCTCAAAAGCTGAGAACCAAGAAAAATCCGATCAACTTCCCAGCGAGTGGCTCCCCTCTGATCGAAGTGCACGATGTTGGTACGTGGAACGCCTTTTCGCCGTGGCCAACGCATACGAACTTCCGTTACCAGAAAACGACATTCGGGTTGGACGAAAACAGTGCGGGTTCGCCAAACCTTGGTGATCTCGTTAGTGTATGTATCAAGCATTTTCTTTTTGCCCAACCATAATTGAAAGGTCCACCAGCCCGTGACCACCATCATGATCGCTATTCACGCTATTGCAGCAATCCTGTTCCTAGGACCAGCAACAGTAGCTAACTCTCAGTTCCACGTCCGCGCGTACGATGCACACAACGGCAACACCCAAGCCGCTGGCTCCGCAAAAACCCTTTTCAAGATTTCCCAGTCCTACGGCATGCTGTCCCTGCTCGTGCCTTTGCTGGGTATCGCCATCATGCTTCTCGATTGGTCTTTCTACAAGTCTGAAGGCCAGTTCCACGCAGCAATCGCTCTCAGTGTTATCACCTGGGCGCTGCTTCTCTTCGTTATCTTCCCACGCCAGAAGAAGATGATGGGTGCTCTTGACCTTCTGGAGGACGATGAGCAGGCTGCAAAGACTTACGAGATCGAAAACTGGGACAAGGCGAAGAGCCAGCTGTCCATGTTCGGCGGCATCTGGGCTCTGCTGTGGGTCATCATCGCTGTGCTGATGTTCATCTAACACATCTCAAATTGCCAAAACCACCAAGAACTTTTTCTTGGTGGTTTTTTGCTGCTTCTACTTAGACATTGCCGGGGGCGAGCACAATATCAAAACGTGTGCGTGCCCAGGTTTGATCACCCACATCGCGACCATCTGGAGTTGCGGTTCCTGCAGGTTGCTCAACGAATTTCTTAATCAGTGAGTCCTTCACGCCAAACACGGAATCGCCGATCTCTAGCTGCGGATCGCCCTCAACGAAGATATGGGTTACCAAGGTTCGCTTCTCTGGCGCAGTCACCATGAAGTGTAGGTGCGCGCAACGAACGGGGGAACGACCAACTGCTTGGAGCATTTGTCCTACTGGACCATCGTGTGGGATGGGATATGGCACGGGAGTTAGTCCCCAGAAGTGGTATTCGCCGTTTTCATCTGAATACAGGTGTGCGCGTCCAGCACTGCGCTCATCGGCGTATTGCACATCATAAAGTCCATCTTCATCGCATTCCCATACTTCAATGCGTGCATTGGGAATGGGGTTTCCTTCAGTGTCTTTGACCGTTCCCTCCACCCATGCCGGCTGGCCGACTGCGCCAAAGGCAATGTCATCTCCGTTTTGGACCAGTGGCGCATCATCGACAAAGAAGGGGCCAAAGACTGTTGCTTCGGTAGCGTCTTCATATGCTTCGTTATTAACAGCGATGGTCTGCATGGATGCACCCAAGGTGTCAGAGAGCAACACGAATTCTTGGCGCTTATCGTCGGTGATATGCCCAACCTTGGTGAGGAAATCAATGGCGTAGTTCCACTCTTCTTCAGTGAGTCGAACATCGCGGATGAAATCATGGAGATGCACAGTCAGGGATTTCATCACTAGTTTGAGGCGAGGGTTTTCACACGAATCAAAAGATGCGAGTACGCGCTCTACAAGGTCTTCTTCCACTGCTTGCTGTTGTGCTGAAATAGTCATGTTGGTCTCCTTAATTCAAAGTTGCTGGATCGTCGCCGTTGAGCGCTGTGGTAAGCAGCGCAGTGAGGTTTTCTTCTGTGACCGTCCGTGGATTATTCGCCGGTACTTTCTCCAAGATGATTTCCACTGCCTCTGGGATTCCTGCTGCGGTGAATCCGTAATCGGATAGTCGCTGTGGTGCTCCCACTTGGGCACGCAGCTGTTGCAATCCTTCAAGTGCTGTCGCAGAACCGAAAGCTGCCGCTGCGCGTTGTTCTGCCTGTGGCGCATATGGCGCGTTGAAGGCAAGAACATAAGGCAGTACTGTTGCATGGGTTTGCGCGTGTGGAAGGTTAAAAGTTCCACCCAACACGTGGCAGATCTTGTGGTGGAGACCAGAGCCAGCAGAGGCAAAAGACACCGCAGCCAGGTAGGCACCGTAGAGCGCTTCATCGCGACCATCTACGTCCTGAGCATCTGCCACAATCTTGGGAAGGCCAGCAGAAAGTGCTCGAATTCCCTCAGCAGCCATAGCCGCATTGATGGGATCCGCCTTCGGTCCCCACAAAGAATCAATGCAGTGAGCCAAACCATTGAGACCAGAAGCAACCGACATTTCTACCGGCAAAGACATGGTTAACGCTGAATCGTAGATAACTGTCACTGGCAGCACTTTGTTATCAACACCAGTTGTTTTGCGCGCGGCTTCGGTCAATCCCCACACATTTGTTGCTTCAGAACCTGCATAAGTAGTGGGTACCGCAATGATCGGCAATGCGGTGGTCATGGCAATCGCTTTAGCTAGACCTGTTGTGGATCCACCGCCCACACACACCACAACATCAATGTCGTTTTCTTTCGCAACACTGCGTGCTTCTTCTGCTGTTTCGATGGGCACATGCATCACGACATTTGAATGCCACACCTTGACATCAATATCTGCTGCTACTTGCCGTGCCATGGGAAGCTCGAAATCACCGGCAACCACCATGACGTTTTTGGCATCGAGTCGGCTAATTTCAGCGGCGAGATTTTGCGCCGCCTCACCTGAACCGAACAGAACTCGTTGACCGAGGGTTTCATGATCGAACTGTAAAGACATTTTTAGCTCCTATGCTCCGACAACTGAGTTGAGGTGAAGTAGATCCGATAGCTGCTTAATCTGTGTTTGAAGTTGTTCAGCGTCCACTGCTGTGGAATAGACGTAGAAATCGGGGCGGGTAATAATAAATGTTGCCCCGGCTTCCTTGAGCCAGCGAGTGTAAAGACCTTCAACATCTAAAACTGCGGAAGTTGCATCACCTACTGATTCGACGATTGCACCGATGGCGTCAAGTGCCACAAGCGAATCCTCATCAAGCACTTCTCGTGGATCAGTGTTGAGGCCTAAAACTGCCCAGCCACGGCCGACTGCGTCGTCGAAACGCGCCTTTCGACCTTGGTATTCCACTATGCCCTGCTTCGCTAGCTCGCCACCATGGGAAGAATCTTTATCCCAAATTCCCGGTCCCAAGTGTGCGACATCGGTATTAACAGGGACCCCGTCTTGTGCTTCAAGCTCTTTAATCATGCGCTCATCGCGCAAACGTGCTTCATCTTCATCAGTAATGCAGATGACATTGCCCAGGTCCATGGAGAAATCAATGTAGTAGTGGACGTGTTCGCGGCGTTCTTCTCCGTAGGTGTCTAGCAATGCATCATCTGATTTTCCGCTCAGCACCAAATCAAGACGCCATGCCAACGCCAGTGAGTCTCTCAGGCCAGCGCACATGCCTTCACCTGCGAAAGGTGGCATGAGGTGAGCGGCATCGCCTGCGATGAGAGCTCTTCCGGAGCGCCATTCCTGGGCCCAGCGAGCTTGGAATCGATACACTGCGGAGCGCTCGAGAATGGCCTTGCCAGGTGTGACATCCCATGGCTCAAGTAGATTCCACGCGCTTTCTTCAGAAGCGAGTTCCTTGAGATCTTCACCAGGCAGCGCCATGAATTCCCAACGTCGGCGGCCGGGGCCTCCAGGAACGATGGTGGTTGGGCGCTTGGGATCACACAGTTGCCAGTGATCTGTTCCGTAGTCAATGTCCTGAGTTGGCTTGAGGTCCAGGATCAGCCAGTCGAAGAAGTATCCAAGATCATTCATCTCTAAGCCAAGGGAGTTACGCACGAAACTGTTAGCTCCGTCTGCACCGATGACATACTTCGCTCGGATATCTTCGCGCTGAGCATCTGCTGGAATGTTCTCTGGGGTATCAGTGACAATGCCGTGAATGATGGCGGAGTTTTCATCTTGGGACAATCCGACAGCGGTGAAGCCACAGCGAATATCTACAAAATCCATGGTCAGGGCCAGATCGCGCAGACGCTTTTCAAGTTCTGGCTGGTAGAACCAGTATCGGGTGCGCCATCCGGAATCTGTCATGGAGGTCCAATCGACTTCCAAAAGCGTCTCCCCCGCTGCGTTCTTCCAGTCGTAGCTGTCGGAGTGGTAATCGATGGCTTCGTCGTTTTCAGAATCAATGCCAATGTATCCAAGGATCCGTGCGATTTCGTGGTCAAAGGTGACTGCACGAGGTCGTTCGTAGAATGTTGGCCACTTTTCCAGGATGGTGACGCGGTGACCTTTTTGGCCGAGCAGTACTGCAAGGAGCGTTCCGGTAGGACCTCCACCGACGATGCAGACATCGGTATCGAAGTTATTGGGTGACATGGGATCTAACCCTTCTTGAATAGTGAACTGAACAACATTATCTAGATCACATTCTGAATCATGATTCATAAATGAACAAGGGTTCAGATTTTACAATACCCCCATTCCACCCCCTTATATTTAAGTCACCGCAGATCAGCTAAGGTTTTCCCTATGCCCACGCCTTCGCAGCACAAGGACGCTTCAACAGCACAAACCGACAACCAGGTACCAACTGGCCGCCGTGCACAAAAACGCGAACAAACCCGCGCGCGCCTGATCACTTCCGCTCGCACACTCATGGCAGAACGGGGTGTCGACAATGTAGGAATAGCTGAAATCACCGAAGGCGCAAACATCGGAACGGGAACCTTCTACAACTACTTCCCAGACCGTGAACAACTACTCCAAGCTGTCGCAGAAGATGCCTTTGAATCCGTGGGAATTGCCCTCGACCAGGTGCTAACCAAATTAGACGATCCGGCTGAAGTATTTGCAGGGTCGCTTCGACATCTAGTACGGCACTCGTTAGAAGATCGGATTTGGGGCGGATTTTTCATACAAATGGGTGCTGCTCATCCCGTACTCATGCGCATCCTAGGACCCCGCGCACGCCGAGATCTACTTCATGGTTTAGAAACTGGCCGATTCACCATCGAAGATCTGGACCTAGCAACCACATGCACTTTTGGTTCACTCATCGCAGCGATCCAAATGGCGCTTTCTGCAGATCAAGATTCCAACGATGACAAAGATCAGATTTTCGCAGCCGCGATGCTCCGGATGGTGGGTGTTCAAGCAGCAGAAGCCCGGGAGATCGCTTCGCGTCCACTCCCCGAAATATCCCCAGTCAAACCGCAGTAGTGATCGGGCCTCAAATAAACTTCGGCAATAAGCCGAGTTCAATACCTCGCACTCTGACTAGAGAGCAACGCAATGCTCTCTTCTTTGGTCAGAATCTTAACGATGGTGCTGCGGTCGAAGCACCATCATTTACTTCTCTAAGTTCCTAGAATTCCTCCCCCAAGATCCCCCAAGAACCAAAGCCTAAGAAAACAGAAAAAATCCGTTGCCCTCTCAGTAAAGAGAGAGCAACGGATTTTTCTAGCTAAGCACCAGACTCAGGCGAAAACCTGAGCTGAAGCTAAAACGAACTCTTAGTCGCGTCCGCCACGGTAACCGCCACGGCCACCACGGTCTCCGCGGTCGTCGCGTCCGCGGAATCCACCGCGTCCGCCACGATCATCACGGTCACGTCCACCGCGGAAACCTCCACGGCTTCCACGATCGTCACGGTCACGTCCACGTCCACCGCGGTCATCACGGTCGCCGCGGAATCCGCCGCGTCCGCCACGGTCATCGCGCTCGAAGCGGCGTGGTGGGCGTCCACCGGAGTCGCGTTCTATGTTGATGAGCTGGCCGGAGATGCGGGTGTCGCGCAGGTTGTCAAGAACGCTCTGTGGGAGATCCTTTGGCAGTTCAACCAGGGTGTGGTCGGCTGCGATGGTGATGCGGCCGAAGTCCTTGGAGTTCAGGCCACCTTCGTTGGCAAGTGCACCAACGATTGCGCCTGGGCGGATGTGCTGGCGCTTGCCCACTGCGAGGCGGTAGGTTGCCAGGTTCTCGTCGTCGCGGTCGAAGCGTGAGCCACGATCTCCGCGGTCGCCACGGTCACGGTCGCGTCCACGTCCACCACGGTCGTCGAAGTCACGGTCACGACGGCGGTCGTTGCGCTCACGGCGCTCTGGTGGGAGCTCCTTGAGCAGGAAGTCGCCGGACTGTGCCTGGGTTGCCAGTGCCGCTGCGATGTCCTCTAGAGGAACGTCGTTGGCCTGGGAGTATTCCTTGACCAGGGTGCGGAACAGGTCCATCTGCTTGTCCTCGAGGGACTTGGTGATGGAGTCAGCGAACTTGACCTTGCGGAAGTCGTTGACCTGATCGACGGTTGGCAGTTCCATTTCGTGCAGTGGTGCGTTGGTTGCGCGCTCGATGGAGCGAAGCATACGACGCTCACGTGGGGTCACGAACAGGATTGCCTCGCCGGTACGTCCTGCACGGCCGGTGCGGCCGATGCGGTGAACGTAGGACTCGGTGTCGTTTGGAATGTCGAAGTTAAGCACGTGGGAGATGCGCTCAACGTCAAGACCACGGGCTGCAACGTCGGTTGCAACGAGGATGTCCAGGCGGCCGTCCTTCAGCTGGTCGACGGTGCGCTCACGCTGTGCCTGAGCAATGTCGCCGTTGATGGCTGCTGCGGAGAATCCGCGTGCACGGAGCTTTTCAGCAACTTCTTCAGTTTCGTGCTTGGTGCGCACGAACATGATCATTGCTTCAAACTCGGTGACCTCGAGAATACGGGTCAGTGCATCCATCTTGTTGCGGTGTGCAACGTTGAGGAAGCGCTGGGTGATGTTGGTGTTAGTCCTGGTCTCGGACTTAACGGTGATTTCAGCAGGGTTGTTCAGGTACTGCTTGGACAGGCGACGAATGCCGTTTGGCATCGTTGCGGAGAATAGTGCAACCTGCTTCTCGTCTGGGGTGTCCTCGAGGATGCGCTCGACATCTTCCTGGAAGCCCATGTTCAGCATCTCGTCTGCTTCATCGAGCACGAGGAAGCGCAGTCCGGAGATATCCAGGGAGCCCTTTTCGAGGTGATCGATGATTCGGCCTGGGGTACCCACGACGATGTGAGCGCCACGACGCAGGCCAGAGAGCTGAATGCCGTAAGCCTGTCCACCATAGATTGGCAGAACGTTCAGGCCACCGACGTGGTCAGCGAAGGATTGGAAGGAGTCAGCAACCTGAAGTGCCAGCTCACGGGTAGGGGCAAGCACAAGTGCCTGTGGGCTGCGCACGGACTTGTCAATACGGGCAAGGATTGGCAGCGCGAAAGCTGCAGTCTTACCGGTACCGGTCTGTGCTAGACCAACAACATCCTGGCCCTCCATGAGGATTGGGATGGTTTGTGCCTGAATTGGGGAAGGAGTTTCGTAACCCACCTTGCGCACAGCGTCAAGAACACGCTCTGGCAGTCCGAGTGCATCGAAGCCGGATTTGGCTTCCGTAGAGGATGACTCGTTTGAAGGCTGGTTAGCACCTTCCGAGGAGTCCTCATTCTCATTGATTACATTGCTCGCGTTGTCTGCATCTGCAGAGTCGGCGTCCTCAGAAGTATCCGCAACCCTGGTGATCTCTTCGCTACCCTCAGATGCTGGTGCATCTTCAACAGTGTTGGTTGGGGTTTCGAGAGCGAAGTCAGCTGATGCTGAGTCACCCTGCGGGGTTTCCTGAGATTCCGACGAAATGACGTTATTCGGCTGTTCTACGTCGCCGTTGACGTTCTCGGTATTACTCATTGTTCCTTTAAGTTACGCTAAATATCATCAAAACTCCATATGCAATTCCACTTCCGCCGCGGGTGCCCATACAGGTGAGCAGGGAAAATGGGACATTGCTCACATAAACGTCTCAAAAATGCTTTTCGACGTCCACTTCCACCCCATTCACGCGTCAATTCCAGTGACACGCGCCACCAATTCTCGACTTTGAGTCGTTGACCTCCACAGTGAAACATCAGTAAAAGTGCACCGACACTAAGAATCCTTATCCTTCAGAGTAAGGTGATCTGCGTCAAAAAATGTCCGCTATTCACCCGAAACGAGGTCAGCATCTCGATGAATGCCTCCCCTGCCCCAACCCGATCTTTTAAAGGATTGCGGGCTCGACACATTCACTTCATCGCGCTGGGTTCCGCGATCGGCACCGGCTTGTTCTACGGTTCCGCTGGCGCAATCCAAGCAGCTGGTCCATCTGTACTCTTGGTCTACCTTCTCGGTGGCGCCGTCGTGTACTTCATGCTGCGCGCACTCGGCGAGATGGCTGTGCATCACCCAGTCCGTGGTTCCTTCGCGGTCTACACCCGCGCACACCTTGGCGGATGGGCAGGCTACATCACCGGCTGGATGTTCGCGTTTGAGATGCTCATCGTCTGCCTGGCTGACCTCACAGCCATCGGCATCTATATGAACTTCTGGTTCCCCGGCACCCCACAATGGACTTGGGTGGTAGCCACCCTTCTTATTGTCGGTGGCGCAAACCTCGCATCAGTGCGTTGGTTCGGTGAGCTCGAGTTCATCTTCACCATCATTAAGGTCACCGCAGTTGTCGCCATGATCGTCGGCGGCGCAGCCATCCTCGCATTCGGTCTCGGCGCCAACGCTGAAGTTGCCGGCGTATCCAACCTCTGGGAGCACGGCGGATTCTTCCCCAACGGTGTTGAAGGCATGATCGCAGCCTTCATCCTTGTTCTCTTCGCATTCGGTGGCACCGAAATCATCGGTGTTGCAGGCTCTGAAGCTGAAGATCCTGAGAAGTCCATCCCCAAGGCTGTTAATACTGTCCCAGTACGCATCCTCCTCTTCTATGTGGGTGCCATCCTGGTGATCCTTGCCCTTAATCCTTGGCCTTCCATCACCGGCGAAGAATCCCCATTCGTCCAGATCTTCGACACCCTCGGCGTCAACTGGGCTGCTGGTCTCCTCAACGCCGTGGTCATCACCGCTGCACTGTCTGCCATCAACGCTGACCTCTTCGGCGCTGGCCGCGTTCTCACTGGTCTTGCGAAGGAAAACCTCGCACCAAAGGCCATGGGCAAGATCGCCAAGAACGGCGTTCCAGTCATGACCACCACCATCATGATCATCGTCTTGATCGTGGGAGTAATCCTCAACGCAGTGCTTCCCGAGCGCGTCTTCGAGATCGTCGCTTCCCTAGCAACCTTCGCCACAGTTTACGTCTGGCTGATGATCCTGCTCGCACAGGTGGGATCCCGCCGAAACATGCCTGCCGACGAGGTCAAGTCCCTGAAGTTCCCTGTCCCCTTCTACCCCTTCGGACAATACTTCGCGATCCTATTTATCGCCTTCACCTTCGGCATCATGGTCTGGTACGACAACTACCACCTGCCACTCGCCGTCGGCGTTGGATTCCTTGTCCTGATGACAATCCTTTACTACGCCACAGGCCGACCAAAGGCGATCGCTCCGATCGATTATGAAGAGCTAGATCCGCGACGCGATTAATCTAGACTCGCACGAAAAAGGCAGCATCTTTTCCAATATGGAGGAGATGCTGCCTTTTAAGAATCTATTAGTGATTTAAATATGCCTTACAAGAAGCTGGCATTTCGGAGACCGTCACACTAGCGTCCATTCGAATACTCCCACCCGCTGGAACCAGGTTCGGAAATTTGAAACCACCACCAATGATGTCAGTTTGCTCGTTGTAGCAAACAATACCAACTCTCAGGTTCTTAAAATCATCTGAGGAGTCATTTTTCAACGCAAATGAGGCATTGTAACTACCAGCGTATGGGTTGGAAATATCGGTGGTTTCCAACACCGGCAATGCAGTTTCATCTGGTTGTCCTGAACCGTAATCCGTTACTGAAAGAAAAGCCTCAATGCTTGTAATTTCTGGGCGGCTTGAATCCTCCTTGTAGTGAGATACTGGCAATACCAATTCCTGGTCTTCCCAACTGAGTGTTTCTACTTGATCTTCAGTCGCTACAACGGCGCCACTTTCATCGAGGAAATTCACCGTCGCCGTAACAAATTCCCCTGCGAGGCTTCCACCAGAAGTTTTGGCAATAACAATTGCCATCGCCGAATTTGAGCTCTGCCCAAATCCAGAATCAATAATCTCTACACCCGATTTACTCTCATCAGATTGAGAAGCGATGTTTTCTGCGCCGTCGGAGAGCACGCCATTTGTTTCGCTGACTGTCTCTGCAGTTGACTCGCTCTGAGAGACATTCGATGTTTCGTCGTTTGTTTTCACGAAGTTGAAAAGGATAAACGCCACTAGGCCAACAACAGCCAGTATGCCAATTAAGCTTGTGAGCTTTCGAAGCGACATTTTTGAGTTCCGATCTTTACCAATTTAGGAAATTAGAACTTTAGCTTATGAAGGCAACAGAAAATCAATCTACCCCTGCGGGGTGCAACACAAAGGGGCACTTCATTACTGTTAGCATTGGGTTTCTGACCAGTAGTTCTGAGGAGAATCGTGAAGAAACGCATCAATGTAACCGGCGCCGTCCTAGTCAAGGAAAACCGTATCCTTGCAGCACAACGTGGTCCAGAGATGTCACTTCCCGGATATTGGGAGTTTCCGGGAGGAAAGATCGAGCAGGGCGAAACTCCAGAAGCTTCACTTGCACGAGAGCTCAAAGAAGAATTGCTTTGCGACGCCACCGTAGGCGAACACCTCACCACTACAGAGCACGAGTACGACTTTGGAATCGTCGTGCTTTCCACCTACTTCTGCACACTAAATGATGCAGAGCCTCAATTGACCGAGCATGCTGAGATCCGCTGGGTGGCACCACACGAATTGGAATCTTTGGAGTGGGCACCTGCTGATATTCCTGCGGTGAAACTTCTCGTCGAGCAGCTTGCTTAATGAGCCCATTCGATTCAAAGCTTGGTCGCGATACCCATTTTGGATTCCTCGATAAGACCACTGCTTCGCAACAACTGCTGAATCCTTCATTGATTTCTAATGAGGATCCGCACACCATGTTGCAGGCGATCAAGTTAGAGCTTCGTACCGCACAGTCTTTTACATTTTCAGTCGCTTTTATTTCCAGTCGCGGTATCGCGTTGTTGAAACAGGCATTGTTGGACTTCAAGGGTAAAGGACGAATTATCACGTCCCGCTACCTGGATTTCAATGATCCAACGATGTTTCGTGAGCTTCTTACTTTGGAGAACGTGGAAGTCCTCATACATCAAGGCGATGGTTTCCACTCCAAGGGCTACGTTTTCCATCACGACGTGGGAATCACCGCAGTAGTGGGTAGTTCCAACCTCACAGATAATGCTCTGTTGGTAAACCGGGAATGGAATCTGAAGTTCTCTGCCAGCAAGAATGGCGACATTGCTTTTCAACTTGATGATGCGATTAATCGCCAAATTGAACGATCCACGCCACTGACGCCTGAATGGATCTCAGAGTATGAGGCAACCAGACGTGTACCTGAGCGTTTGGTGTCTCAGAATATTCCTCTCGAGGATCAAAGTAACGCCGGAACAATTGTTCCAAACGTCATGCAGGAAGAGGCCCTCGACGCTCTACTTTCTTTGACGGAGAAGGGAGAGAAACGTGGTGTCATTATTTCTGCGACAGGAACTGGCAAGACTATCCTGGCTGCTCTAGCTACAAGAATGCTCAAGCCTGAACGAGTTTTGTTTGTCGTGCACCGCGAACAAATTCTGGATAAGGCGCGATCCGAGTTCATCAAAGTTCTTGAACGTCCCGCTGTTGATTTCGGAAAAATGTCTGGCTCGACCAAGGAGCTAGATAAGCCGTTTGTGTTTGGCACCATCCAAACGCTGACAAAGGAAGCTACACTTTCCCAGATCTCCCCTACTGACTTTGATTTAGTCATCGTCGATGAAGTCCATCGCGCCGGTGCCGAATCCTATTTGGCATTGCTCAATCATCTGCAGCCACAGTTTTTATTGGGCCTGACTGCTACCCCAGAGCGAACTGATGGATTCAATATTTATGAGTTGTTCGATTTCAACGTGCCATATGAGATCCGACTTCAAGCTGCTTTAGAATCCAACATGCTCGTACCGTTTCACTATTACGGTGTCACAGACTTCACGCTTGATTCTGAAACAACGGTGACTGATACCTCCAAACTAAGTGCCTTGGTGAGCGAAGAGAGAGTCCATCACATTCTGGAGGCCCTCAAAACTTATGGTCATCCAGAAAATGTTCGTGGACTGATCTTCTGTTCCAAGACTGAAGAGGCTGAGGAGCTGTCAAAACTTCTCGACCAGTCGTTGTTTAATGGCAGCTTGCTTAAAACCAAGGCGCTCTCTGCGAAGGACTCAATTCCCTACCGCGAAGAGGTTGTAGCTGAGCTGGAGTCCGGCGACCTGGACTACATCTTGACGGTTGACATCTTCAATGAAGGCATTGATATTCCTTCGGTGAATCAAATCGTAATGATTCGTAGTACTCAATCAAGCATTGTGTTTACGCAGCAGCTCGGGCGTGGACTCCGAAAAGCTGCTGGCAAAGACCATCTGCGCGTTATTGATTTCATTGGCAACTACGCGAACAACTATCTCATTCCCATCGCATTGTTTGGCGATAATTCTCGCAATAAGAACAGCATCAGACGCCGCCTGATTGAGAGCGATATTGATGGAACAATCTCAGGTGTTTCAAGTGTTAACTTTGATCCCATCGCGCAGGAGAGAATTTTTGCTGCGTTGAAGGCTGCGAAGTTGGACTCAAAAGCACAATTCAAGCAGGATATTGTTCAGCTTCAAGATCGACTCAATCATGTGCCAGCACTGTTAGACTTCGCTCGCTTCAATACTGTTGATCCGTTTATCCTTGCCACGCATTCTGGCAACTACTGGTCGCTGCTCAGTTCAGTGAAGTTTGTCGATCACGCTCCCAGCGAATCGGAGAAGTACTTTCTGGATTTCCTTACCGGAGAGCTTCTTAACGGCAAGCGACCTCATGAGCTGTTGCTGATCCAGGAACTAATGAAACAGCCTGAAACTTCTACTGAAGAATTCCGTAAGCTCTTGCAGGCCCAATCGACTAGTTCAGATGAGCAAACAATCAACTCGGTTGAAAGGATTTTGAGCCAAGAATTCTATACGGGACCAAACCGCAAGAAGTTTGGCGAACATCCGATCCTCTCTGTTCAAAACCGCACCTACTCTTTTACTCCCGAGTTCCGACGTGCCCTCGACGAAAGCCTAGAAGTGACGGACCGAGATGAGGCTGCTCAGAATTTTAAGTTTCACGTCCAAGACATCATCGACACTGGTTTGTTTATCGCCAGAAACAATGGATTTTGGCAAGGAAACCTCGTTGTTGGCGAGAGATACTCCCGACGAGATGTCTGCCGAATTCTCAATTGGGAACGAAACAACGAGAGCACGATTTATGGATACAAAGTGGACAGTTACACATCTACTTGCCCAATCTTTGTGACCTATCACAAGGCTGATGATGTATCCGAAAGTACTCGTTACCAGGATGAACTCGTCGATCCGAATACCCTTCATTGGTATTCCCGCGGCAACCGAAAGATCACGTCTAATGAGATCAAGCCCATCGCTGCGAATGCTGTGGATCTTCATGTTTTTGTGAAGAAGGACGATGCCGAAGGCCTTGATTTCTTCTACCTTGGTCAAGCGCATTCAGAAAACAGCAAACAGTCATCGATGCCCGGAAACAAAGGAGTTGTGCAACCGGTGGTCACAATGGATCTACAGTTCGACACACCCGTCGAACAAAGCCTGTTTGAGTACCTGAGCACAAATCTCGCCGTAACGGAGTAACCACCGCAACCAAGCGTCGAAAAGCAAAATCTTTTCGACGCTTTTTGGTGACTTGTCAACAAGGGGGAGCGAAATCAGTCATTGACAGGAAAAGGTTGACCACAATCGGGGTTAACCTTTATAAAGTTAAGCTGTGAGCGGGAACTTAGGAATAAACTTCAACGACAACCTTTAAGAAGCTCTTATTGGTTCTTCGTTTTGTATCGATAAATACAATCGGTTTCCTGGCTTAATAAGGCTGTTCCTGTCAACCTGCAATGGAAGAGGAAGTGTACCTAGCGTGGATGTCGTCGACATCGCACGGTGGCAATTCGGAATTACCACCGTCTATCACTTCATTTTTGTCCCACTGACCATTGGCTTAGCGCCGCTGGTCGCAATCATGCAAACGTTTTGGCAAGTTACCGGCAAAGAGCACTGGTATCGGGCCACAAGATTTTTTGGCACTGTGCTGCTCATCAACTTCGCGGTTGGTGTAGCAACGGGCATTGTGCAGGAGTTCCAGTTCGGTATGAACTGGTCGGAATATTCGCGTTTCGTCGGTGATGTTTTCGGCGGACCGCTGGCTTTGGAGGGTCTTATCGCGTTCTTCCTTGAGTCTGTATTCCTGGGACTGTGGATTTTCGGATGGGGGAAGATTCCTGGTTGGTTGCACACTGCATCCATTTGGATCGTTGCTATTGCGACGAATATTTCTGCCTATTTCATCATCGTGGCCAACTCGTTTATGCAGCATCCGGTGGGTGCTGAGTATAACCCTGAGACTGGTCGTGCGGAGCTTACTGATTTTTGGGCTCTTCTCACAAACTCCACCGCGCTGGCTGCGTTCCCGCATGCTGTTGCCGGTGGTTTTTTAACAGCTGGAACTTTCGTTCTCGGAATTTCGGGTTGGTGGATTATTCGTGCGCACCGTCAGGCCAAGAAGGCTGAGTCGGAAATCGAGTCGAAGCATTCGATGCACAGGCCCGCGTTGTGGGTTGGTTGGTGGACCACAGTTGTCTCTTCCGTGGCGCTGTTCATCACTGGCGATATCCAGGCGAAGCTCATGTTCGTGCAGCAGCCAATGAAGATGGCGTCGGCGGAATCCTTGTGTGAAACCGCCACAGATCCAAACTTCTCCATTCTGACAATTGGTACGCACAACAACTGCGATACGGTAACCCACCTGATCGATGTTCCGTTTGTGCTTCCATTCTTGGCTGAAGGAAAATTCACCGGTGTGACTTTGCAGGGTGTAAACCAGCTCCAAGCTGCAGCGGAGCAAGCATACGGTCCTGGCAACTACTCCCCTAACTTGTTTGTCACCTACTGGTCATTCCGCGCAATGATCGGCCTGATGCTTGGTTCTTTGGCTATCGCTGCGATTGCGTGGCTGTTGCTGCGTAAGAAGCGCACACCAACTGGAAAGATTGCTCGTCTGTTCCAGATCGGCAGCCTCATTGCTATCCCGTTCCCATTCTTGGCCAACTCTGCTGGTTGGATCTTCACCGAGATGGGCCGCCAGCCTTGGGTGGTGCACCCGAACCCTGAATCTGCCGGCGATGCCCGAACAGAGATGATCCGGATGACTGTTGATATGGGTGTATCTGATCATGCGCCATGGCAAGTCTGGCTGACTCTCATTGGCTTCACGATTCTCTATCTCATTTTGTTCGTGGTGTGGGTGTGGCTGATTCGCCGCGCAGTTCTGATCGGACCACCAGAGGAAGGCGCTCCATCCGTGGAGGCAAAGACTGGACCGGCAACCCCGATTGGTTCAGATATGCCCATGACACCGCTGCAATTTACTGCCGCTGCCCCAACCACAGGTGAAAAGGAATAACCATGGATCTCAATACCTTTTGGTTTATTCTCATCGCATTTTTGTTTGCGGGATACTTTCTCCTCGAAGGATTCGACTTCGGCGTCGGAATTTTGGCACCCATCATCGGTAAAGATTCAGCGGCTAGGAACACAGTGATCCGTACGATTGGCCCTGTCTGGGACGGAAATGAAGTGTGGCTGATCGTGGCAGGTGGCGCTTTGTTTGCTGCCTTCCCTGAGTGGTACGCAACGATGTTCTCCGGAATGTATCTGCCGCTGTTCCTCGTGCTTGTGTCGTTGATCATGCGCGTGGTGGGCCTTGAATGGCGCAAGAAAGTCGATGATCCTCGTTGGCAAAAGTGGTCTGACCGGGCCATCTTTATTGGTTCTTGGACTCCACCGCTGATGTGGGGATTCATCTTCGCCAATATTTTGCGTGGCATGCCCCTCAAGGCGGATCACACCATCGATGCTGCGGCAGCCCTTCCTGGCATGGTCAACGTCTTCGCCATTCTGGGTGCACTTGCGTTCACCGCACTGTTCGCCCTTCATGGTCTCGCATTCATCCGCCTGAAAACTGCTGGTCGGGTGCGCACCGATGCGGCGAAGGCAGCTCCAGTAGTCGCACTTCTTGCTGCGGTGACTGGTGGACCTTTCGTGTTGTGGGCTGCCATCGCATACGGCCGTTCCTGGTCCTGGATCCTCGCAGTGCTGATCATCGCAGCGGTTCTCGGTGGAGCTTTCGCACTGATCAAAGACCGCGATGGATTAAGCTTCCTGTCCACTTCCGTCGCTGTCATCGGTGTCGTTGCACTGCTGTTTAGTTCGCTTTTCCCCAACGTCATGCCAACAACGCTTGCTGATGGCGTGAGCCTGGATATCTGGAACGCCTCCGCAAGCGCCTACGCATTTACTATCCTGACTTGGACCGCCGCTGTGATCGCACCGCTGGTTGTCCTCTACCAAGGCTGGACCTACTGGGTGTTCCGCAAACGACTTCACGCCGAGCCAGTGTCTGCTTAAAGTTGGAAAAATTGAGTACTAAATCTTCAGCTCCTGCAAAAAGGCGCGCCGGCCCCGTCGATCCGCGGCTTTTGCGCCTATCCCCCGCTACCCGCCGTTGGGTGATAATCGCAGGTGTTCTCACCGCGTTGAAAACCCTCGCGACAGTCGCAATGGGCTTGCTCATCGGCCAGATGGCAGCGGGCATCATTGAGGTTTCGGGAAGTTCTTTGCCCCGAATGGAACTCATCGCGCTCGCCATCACGGTGGTTGTGCGCGGACTTCTTGCGTGGGCACAGGATCGGTTCGCGCAACGCGCATCGTCCCAGGTGACTGTGGATCTTCGGGAGAAAACCCTGCGGCACCTGGCACAAAGCGATCCCCGCACCATCGATCAAGCCTTGTGGCGCACCCGTTTGACCTCTGGCCTTGATGGTTTGGGGCCTTACCTCACCGGATTTTTGCCAGCTCTAGCCGCCACGATCATTGCCACCCCGGTCATGCTCGCGGTGGTGGGTTGGCTGGATGTTGGGTCCATGGTCATCGCGATCATCACGCTCCCCCTCATTCCGGTGTTCATGTGGCTGGTGGGAACACTCACCGCAGGTCGCACCGAACAACGCCTCAGCGACCTAGCCATTTTGGGAGGTCAGCTGCTTGATCTCATCGCAGGCTTGCCCACCTTGCGAGCATTCAGGCGCCACCAAGACATGGCAGCTCAGGTCACGCGACTATCCTCCCAACATGCAAGCTCCACGTTGAGCGTGCTGAAAATCGCGTTCCTTTCCAGCTTTGTGTTGGAATTTTTGGCCACACTATCGGTCGCATTGGTAGCGGTTGGCATCGGATTTCGCCTGCTCGCGGGCGATCTCACCCTCGCCATCGGCCTGACCGTACTGATCATCATCCCAGAGGTCTACGCGCCGATCCGCGAAGTCGGCACCCGCTTCCACGACGCCCAAGACGGCCTGGTTGCCACCGATGAGATCCTAAAATTACTCAGCGTTTCTTCGCTTGTCGACGCGCCTACCCACACACCCCGCGACGTTGCAGGCGGGCTGGAGGTGAGCGTCGAAAAGCTTCGCGCTGATGGACGCGATGGGCCGAGGCCTGCTGATTTGTCGTTCACCGCAAAGCCTGGGCAGTTGACGGTGCTGTGGGGGCCAAACGGCAGCGGCAAATCCACGGCCTTGCTAGCGGTGTTGGGCTTGGCGACGGAAGGCATCACTGGAGAGGTTTCCGTCAAGGATGCCTCGGGCCAGGAATTTAAGGACAGCGCATTGTGGGAGCACTGCGCATATTTGCCGCAGCGGCCGGTCATTGATCCGGAAAGTGTCAGTGATTATGCGGAACTGTCGCTTGGGCAGCGCCAACGGCTTGCGCTGAAACGTGAGCTTGGGGCGCAATTGCTCCTGTTGGATGAGCCGACCGCGCACCTGGATCCAGACAACGCTGCGATCATGATCCAGCAATTGCAGGCTGAAGCCCGCCGAGGCACCACAGTACTGGCGGTTTCGCATGATCCTTTGCTGCGTGCGGCTGCCGATGAAGTGGTGGAGGTCAAATGAACACCCTGGTAAAACTTCGTTTCCGCGAGCTAATTCCCGCCGTTGTTGCAGGTAGCGTCACGATGATCGCCTCCATCACCCTGACGGTGGTGTCGGCCTGGCTGATCACCAAAGCTTGGGAAATGCCGCCAGTGATGGATCTGACCGTGGCGGTCACCGCTGTGCGAGCCCTGGGCATTAGCCGTGCGATGTTCCGTTATATAGAGAGAATCGTTTCACATGACTTGGCGTTGAAGGCAGCCAGCCGAGCCCGTTCGAGTGCATATCAACGCCTGGCTTCGTCGCCAAACTCTGCGTTGACGATGCGCCGCGGCGAACTGCTTAGCCGCCTTGGTGTGGATATCGATTCGGTTGCCGATGTCATCGTCCGCGCCGTCATTCCCGCCGGAGTTGCCCTGCTCACCGGAGTTGTCGCGATCATCTTCACCGCGATTCTCAGCCCCGCAACCGCACTTGTCCTGGCGATTGGATTGATTGCTGCTGCAATTATCCCTCCCCTGCTTGCTGCTCGCGGAGTTAAAACAGCCGAAGCCCGGCGCGCTGAATCCAGCGAAGCCTACTTGAGTTCCTTGGATCAGGTGCTGTCCAACCAGGCGGCGCTTCGTGTTCGTGGTGAAATGCCGGCCGCTCTGTCCAAGGCGGATGTGGCTGCGCGTTCCTATTCTTCTTCACTGGAGGCAGGCGCGAAAGACACTGCCATTGGCGCAGCGAGTTCCCTGTGGATTCACGGTTTCACTGTCATTGGTGTGCTCATGGTTTCCGCGTCACTGTATGCAGATGGAAGCCATTCACCGCAGTGGTTTGGTGTGTTGGTGCTGCTTTCACTCGCAGCTTTCGAGGCTGTCTCTGTTCTCCCCGATGCTGCGATTGCTCGTACCCGCGCCGCAGATGCCACCAGGAGGCTTGCGGAAATCTCGGCGCTGCCAGAATCTGTCTCTCTTGAGCTTCGCACGGCCTCTGACCAGCCCGTATTACGCGCCGAGAATCTAGTTTATGGATGGGACAGCGACCTAGGCACGAGCAACCTGGATCTCACCTTTGGTTCACGACATGAAATCATCGCACCCTCTGGAACTGGCAAAACGACCCTGCTGCTCACACTTGCGGGGCTGTTGGAACCTCGTGGAGGCCAAGTGCTTATCGACGGCACCAATCCTTCCGAGTTGAAAAACGCCGTGCTGTTCAGTCCAGAAGATGCCCACATTTTTGCCACCACTGTCCGAGATAACTTAGCACTCGGAGCACCGGAAGCAACCGACGCGGAAATGACATCGATCCTGGAACATGTTGGTTTGTCAGAGTGGGTTCAAGGTTTACCCGATGGTCTTGGCACTGTCCTTGATTCAGGTGCCGATAGTCTCTCGGGAGGTCAGCGCCGCCGCCTGCTCCTTGCCCGCGTACTACTAAGTGATGCACCAATTCTGCTTTTGGATGAACCCACCGAGCACCTCGACACTGCAGGCTCCTCTGAAATCTTGTCTATGCTGGCCTCCGATGAACTCCCTGGTAAAAGAGCTAGGAGAACCGTAGTGATTGTGAGGCATGTGAGGTAATTTTGCCCCGCTGTCTTCTGACCAGAATGATGTTAGTTGGTGGTCGTTGTCGACTTAGTTCATAGGGGAAAGAATGTGCGAATATCCACCACAGATTCGAGGTTTCCAGCCTTCTGTGGTGGATTTTTGCAACTTAGCTCCCGGAATATGCAAAAATCTGTTCGATTTTTACTTTCCAGGCCTGTTTGTGGTGAGTCCTTGATCAGCAAACACCCAGGTTTCACATCTACCCCACTTGCCCCAAAATGTCACCCTCCTAGAATCGCGTTTAAGGACCCAAACAACCTCAACCGACACTCTGGACCACTCCGGAACACCTTGACCCCTTAAATCGCCTTCCACAACGAGGCGCCAATAAACCAACTATCCCACCACCTCCTCAACCTTCACCCCTCGCGCACGCCCATGCTCCACAGCCCAGGCGCGCAGCTTTTTATCCAAATCGGTGGTGCGATATTCCGGAATAATGAACGGCCCCTCGATGTGAAGATGAAGCGCACCACCGCGGGAAAACTCCGGAACAATAGTCAACTGCATCGCTGCGATTATCTTGCCACGAGCGTTTCGAACCACCGCCAGGAAATGCGAAGACTCGTGTGTCAGCAGGTCAAGGGCATGTTCAAGATCCACCAGCTCACAAGGGTCAGCTGCGTTTCGGGCAAGTAGCGGGGCGATCTCGGAAATATCGGCGCGAGTTCCATGCCGAAGTGTCAGCTGTTCCCCGCCGGCCTGCAGATTCACCGTCCCAGCTTCGGCGCGCATCTGAGCAACAATCGCATCAATCCAGCGGCCTACATTTTCCCGCGCCACCAAAGAGTCAGGATAACGACAGCGAAGGTGCGCGCCGGAGCGATCCAAAATAAACCACAGCATCACACCATCGGTGCGCAGTGAAGCGCTGACATACTGGGCTTGGAGGCCAATATCGTCAATGCTCACTGGGAGTCGGCGCAGGTCAAGCCAAGAAATAGCAAACATTCCTGGCGTTTCCGGCATGCCACCCCACGGTTCAAGCAGCTCAGCCAGCGGGTAGCTTCCCAAAGAAACAGCCTCGCGAACAGCTTGGGCTGCAGTGTGAGGATCGGAATCTGGCACCTCAATGACCGAATTGGAGATAAACCACCCGACACTATCGTGCCAGCGCTGATCGAAACGGCTATGGACTGGGAATACAGCACGCAACGGAAGGTCCGCCAGCGCCGCCGTAACATCAGCCATCACTGAAATAGTCAAGGCCAGGGAGCTTACCTGTTGTGCGCGGGCGCGTGCCGAGTAAATCGCCAAGCCATTGACCCCGAAAATGTCGCGGACTTCAACGCGTTCAGGCATGGAGATGGCATCGCCAAGCGGAAGCGGGAACTGAGGCATTTTTCCACCACCAGCTTCCAAAATTTCACGCCACCGCTGGTGAATCCGCTCCGGTGCAGGTGGAGCCGCGAGGAGTTCCGCGGTGTGCGATTCAAACGCCAACGGCGGCTCAACGGGAAGTTCCATATCGAGCGCAGCCAACAAATCGCGCACAATCACCAGCATGGACCACATATCCACATGCGAATGATCACTACCAATAATCACCGTGGGACGCGGATGCGCATCAATAATGCACAAACTATGCGATGGCCTCGAGTACGGCGAACACTGCCGATTCAACACCGCCCGCAACGCCTCATTAATGCTCTCACCAGGCGCAACGGCGTGGTCAATCCATTTTCCCGGGCCCACATCAATGCGGTGTTGCTGCACTTCCCCACCCATTCCCGTGCTAAATACTGTGCGCAAGGTGCCGTGCCGTTCAATCACTTCAAGCCACGCGCGCTCCAATTCCTCACGGCTGATCGCCTTAGGCATAGAAACACTAATCGCCATCCAACTACCCGGTCGCTCGCCGGCACCCACATGTCGTTGCTGATCAAAGGACACCGGCACCGCCTCACCCGGAGCCGATGCATAAGGGTGATAGCTGCTCAACGTGCCAAACGGAAGGTTTAATTGGTCTACATGTGTCAGTCTCATGGCACTATAATAGACCTAGTATCTATAGATTGATAGAAAATAATTTAGGAAGTTTCCATGAACTCTCCCCTACAACACAGCGCCTTCCCCGTCCCCGGCGCGCAACTCTCCACCTCATACAGCGACGAACACGGCCAAGCCGTCATCCAACTTCACGGCCTCACCTCCTCCCGCCAACGCGACCGCCTCCTCGACCTCGACCTCGGCCGTGGCCTTTCCGGCACGCGCCTTTTGCGTTACGACGCCCGCGGCCACGGCACCTCCACCGGCCGCGCTGCCTCCACCGATTATCAGTGGGACACCCTAGCGGGTGACCTTTTAATGCTTCTCGACGCCCACTTCCCCCACGAACAAGTCCACGGCGTCGGCCCCTCCATGGGTTGCGCCACCCTCCTCAAAGCCGCGGTGTTAAACCCCGACCGCTTCAGTGGATTCACACTCATGCTCCCACCCACCGCCTGGGAATCCCGAAAAGCCCAAGCCTCCGAATACCTATCCCGAGCAGAATTCCTAGAAACCCACGGCATGGACGCCTTCCTCAACGCCGAAAAACTCCACGCCCAACCACCAGCAACCGTAGGAACCCCCGACACAGTCCCCGACATTTCCGCCGAACTCCTCCCCTGGGCTTACCGAGGCGCCGCCCAAAGCGACCTCCCCTCAAAGAAAGAAATCGCCAAAATAACAGCCCCCACCACTATTCTGAGCTGGACCGACGATCCCGGACACCCCGTATCCACGGCAATCGAGCTAACCCGCCTCATGCCAAACGCCCAACTGCGCATTGCCACTACCCCAGCGGAAGTCGCGCGGTGGCCACAACACCTTCGCGATGACCTGCAGTTGGACTAAAAACCTTCATTATCTGGTTTGGTTCAGGAAGCTCATGATCTCCGGCCAATCTTTGCGGGTCTGCTGCATGCCTGCATCGAAAGATGCACGGAGTTTCTTCAGATTGATTTCCGTGTTCTGGATGTTCATGTTGTCCGCAAAGAACACATAGGCGCTGCCTTGTTTCTCTAGGTCGAGGATCTGTTGCTTTACCGAGTTATACAGTGCAGGACGCGCGATGGTGAGGTCGGCGATTGTGGGGAAACGTCGTAAAGCAGCTTTGATGAAACCCGGGCGCCCGATCTCCTTGCGCCAATAATCGCGCGGACGGGAGGCGATAACGAAAAAGCGGGTGAAGCCCGCATCGATGGCCGGCTGTAGCATCAAACCGCCGGTCTCCCCGACCGCGCCATCGACATATGGATGGCCGTCGATGTAGGTGATCGGCATGAAACCAGGCATGGTCGACGACGCGCGAACCCGCTTCATCAGAGCGCTCAAATCCGGGGTGTCTTCCCTGCCCCAAAAAACGGTCTCGCCGGTATCGGCACGCACCGCAGAGAGTTGAAACGGCGTGGGGTCGGCTGAAAAAGTGTCAAAATCGAAAGGAAATTCCTGGTCAGGTTGCGTGGAGGTCTCATAAATATCCACCGCATTGAAATAGCCCCGACCGCGCACCAATGGCTGAATTCCTGAATACCGCCGATCGGCCGCAAACTCTACGAAACTCGACACCGTGCGGAAACGATCCGCCGAAAGATAATTCACCGTATGCGACGCACCCGCTGAGACTCCTCCGACCCAACCGAAATGAATATTGTTGGCGATCAACTGATCAATCACCGCAGCAGTATAAGAATTTCGGGTTCCACCGCCCTCAATGATCAACGCAACATCATCAAAATTCTGGGCAGGGATTTGAGGCATGTGTTCGAGAGTAGTCCTTAATCTATGTCTCGCGGGGCCGCCACATCGCACGCACCCGACGATTGTGTTGACGCACCATCATCCCCGAAGGAAACCCACCCACCACCAGAAGCAACAGTGCCCACAGCCCAAAGAAAGGCTGCGCAAACGCCGCTGCGACAATCAAAACGAAAAAGCCCGCCGCGCGGAGAAAATAGACCAAGAACTGGCCTTTTTGCTCGAAATCAATATCGTGACCTATGAAATACGGAATCAATCCATAGGGTTCGAGCATGCTCCAACGGGCGGTGGCGATGGCTGCGAGAATAGTCCCCGCAATGAGGAACACAACACTCGCTATGATTGCCATGCGCTAATTCTGACAGCACACCGCTATTTTATGCAAGGGCTGCTTAGGCCTTTTCCTTAGGCTTTATCGCGGACTTTCTTGCCACGGTAAACCTGACGAGCTTCATCTTCCTGTGGCTCACTGAGGTAACGCTCCAAAGAATCATCCAACTCAATCATCCACGGAGTGTGGTGTTCAACAGAGGTGGTGCCCGTCATCACGGAAGTATAGGTGTAATCACGGTAGTTGAGGATATCCTCCTCCTTCGACTTCACCCAGCCCTTCAAGATATTCGCGACTTCCTTCAGATCAAACGAAGGATAATCGGTCTGATCGATAAGATCCTCGACGTAATCGCACTGGAAATCAATCTGATCATTCTCAGACTTCAAGCCTTCGAAACGTGACAGCCACTTATCCATATGATTGCGCTGCGCTTCCTTGGAAGGAAGAGCCACGCGGCCCAAAATGACATCGCGAACATACCAAGCCTGAGCATCAAACATGTTGAACGTCAGCCACTGATCCTGAGCACCCAACCAGAACAGCTGGTTATTAGCCTCGGACACCACGCCACGATAAAGCGTATCCGGGTACAGGTTGTTTGGTGAGCTTAAAGTCAGCTCAGACGGCATAAATGGGTAATGGTGTAAGTAACCAGTACAGAACACCACGATGTCGACCTTGCGCTTTTCACCATTGACAAAGTGAACCTCGGAGCCGTCGAAACGCTCAACCAAAGGAAGCTCAGTCATCTCTTCAGGCCACTCATACCCCATTGGGTTTGAGCGGTAAGAGAAAGTCACCGAACGAGCACCCATCTTGTACGCCTGGGTACCGATATCTTCCGCAGAATAACTTGCACCAATCAGCAAAATATCCTTGTCAGCAACAGCCTCTGCACCACGGAACTCGTGAGCATGCATGATCTGACCTGGGAAAGTCTCCACACCATCAAAGTGAGGGACGTTCGGGAAGCTGAAGTGTCCAGCGCCAACAATCACGTTGTCATAAGTATCACTGCTGGTCTCACCGGTGCGGAGGTTCTCCACCGTCACGGTGAACAGCTTGGTGGCCTCATCAAAACTCACCCAGCGAACAACATGCGCGAACTTGATGTACTTCTCAACGTTCGACTTCTTTGCACGACCTGCAATGTAATCCCACAACACTTCACGTGGAGGGTAAGAAGAAATTGGCTTTCCGAAGTGCTCATCGAAGCTGTACTCAGCAAATTCGAGAACTTCCTTCGGACCGTTTGACCACAGGTTTCGGTACATACTTGAGTGCACAGGCTCACCATAAGAGTCTGTTCCCGTGCGCCAAGAGTAATTCCACTGCCCACCCCAGGTATCCTGCTTTTCAAAACACACCAGCTCAGGGATCTCATGCCCCTGCTTTTCAGCAGACTCAAACGCCCTCAACTGAGCGATACCACTCGGACCTGCACCAATAATCGCAACGCGCTTATTCTTCATAACCATCTCCATGAATGCCTCCTATACCCATTCCGCAAAAGGCGGCCTTCACTTAAAACACCAACATGGCAGGGCAAACGAAACAATGCGTGCCACAGACCATGTACAAAAAGTTCTACATCCTCCACCCGAAGCCATCAGGAACTCACTTAATGCGGCGGGCTTCCCTGGACTGGGGCCTCACTCGATTAAGGATTCACCATGAATCCACCTCGGTGCACCACCTGGATGGCGGCGAACTCGGACGAGACATACATGTCAAAAACTTCAGCCTCAACTAACTGAAGTCCATGTAGGACCTTAACAGATTAATTCAGGGCTCGCTAGTTTTTAATATTTAACACCTATTTAATCCAGCACACGGTTTAGGCAAAATGGCTGGTCATTGTGACCTTTCGGGGATCTTCACGGGCCGCTAAATAAGTTTTACTTTTTTATTGCAGATTGGCTGAATTGCCGTGGTTGCGCATTTCGAGAGAGGTGCTGTATGGCGATTTAAGGGCTTCATTTTTCCGAATGTGCGTTTGTATGGACGGGGCCACGAAAGGCCCTTATAAGCGATTCTGAGAGGTCGAACTTTTGGGGATCTTGGTCGTGAAATCAGCCTTTTCGAGGCAAACCAGACAGGCGTGACAGAAACTCAGAAAATTGAGCTCCGTTGTCACGCTTGTCTGGTTTTGATGGAGTCGCGCACCCAAGACCACTCGCATCACGACATTTCCTACCAATCCACCCAGCGATAGAGATTTCACCCTTCCAAAAACTAGGTAAAACCCCAGAAACCCACCCCTAAGACATCAAAAAGCCGCCTCCTGCTCAAAAACATGAGTGGAAAGCGGCCAATATGACATTTAGAAATCGAAATTAGACCAGAGGGGTGGAATCCTCGTAGAAGTCAGCAACGGTGACGGAATCCCAGGTTCGCTGTACCTGCTTGTTGTGCTTATGAACCATCATCAGTGATGGGAAGTAACCGAAAGGAATGATTAGTAC
Source organism: Corynebacterium glutamicum ATCC 13032 (assembly GCF_000011325.1). Taxonomy (NCBI): domain Bacteria; kingdom Bacillati; phylum Actinomycetota; class Actinomycetes; order Mycobacteriales; family Corynebacteriaceae; genus Corynebacterium; species Corynebacterium glutamicum. Next base: position 1,191,416 of record NC_003450.3, on the reverse strand, counting down.
TGCCCACACCCCGAAGAAGGATGCTGCCATCGATGCGGAGAGCATCAGTGGGAAAAAGGCCACGAACCGTAGTGAGTACGGCACGAAGTCGTCTTCGTTAGGTAGGCCAATGAGGTAGGAAATTCGTCCGAATGGCTCGCTGGCACTAAAGAGCGCAGCGGCAGCATTCGCCAACATTGCGCCAACGAGGAGGAAAACAACGCTTGCAATGATTATCACGTCTCCTAGCGTGACATGTTTCTTAAGTACTTTCAATTTCTTTTCGACGTGATTTGAAGTCACTTTTTCTAAACTGTGACCCACCACCCAACCATCAACGGGTGTAACCACACGTCACCGCGTTGCATTTTGCAAAACCCCAGTTCAAAACAGGTTCCCCAAAATCTGCGGGGGTAAAATGCGATCTCCCCTTTTCCGTCAACTTGACTATGAGGTTGCACACCTTTACGCCACTTCCCCACCCGACGCAGACAACAGGAGCCCAAAACGGCACCATGAATTTAAATCCCCGGAACTTCTTGACAGACCGAGCAGTCTAGGGTTTGGTTGAAAACGCAATCGGTTCACTTTTAATCCTCTCCCTGGAGCCCCGGATGATGAGGAACGCCAAAGCTTTCTGAATGGAAATTTTAAGCGTTAAGTGGGACGACCTCGATTACAAAAAGGCGAGGAAACCCCCGGGGCAGCTTTCTGCCACCCGGTGATTTCGCGAACCTTGAAACATCGTCAGAAGATTGCCGTGCGTCCTAGCCGGGATCCGCACGTTCGGCTCAAGCAGAAAGTCTTTAACTCACATGACTTCCAACTTTTCTTCCACTGTCGCTGGTCTTCCTCGCATCGGAGCGAAGCGTGAACTGAAGTTCGCGCTCGAAGGCTACTGGAATGGATCAATTGAAGGTCGCGAACTTGCGCAGACCGCCCGCCAATTGGTCAACACTGCATCGGATTCTTTGTCTGGATTGGATTCCGTTCCGTTTGCAGGACGTTCCTACTACGACGCAATGCTCGATACCGCCGCTATTTTGGGTGTGCTGCCGGAGCGTTTTGATGACATCGCTGATCATGAAAACGATGGTCTCCCACTGTGGATTGACCGCTACTTTGGCGCTGCTCGCGGTACTGAGACCCTGCCTGCACAGGCAATGACCAAGTGGTTTGATACCAACTACCACTACCTCGTGCCGGAGTTGTCTGCGGATACACGTTTCGTTTTGGATGCGTCCGCGCTGATTGAGGATCTCCGTTGCCAGCAGGTTCGTGGCGTTAATGCCCGCCCTGTTCTGGTTGGTCCACTGACTTTCCTTTCCCTTGCTCGCACCACTGATGGTTCCAATCCTTTGGATCACCTGCCTGCACTGTTTGAGGTCTACGAGCGCCTCATCAAGTCTTTCGATACTGAGTGGGTTCAGATCGATGAGCCTGCGTTGGTCACCGATGTTGCTCCTGAGGTTTTGGAGCAGGTCCGCGCTGGTTACACCACTTTGGCTAAGCGCGATGGCGTGTTTGTCAATACTTACTTCGGCTCTGGCGATCAGGCGCTGAACACTCTTGCGGGCATCGGCCTTGGCGCGATTGGCGTTGACTTGGTCACCCATGGCGTCACTGAGCTTGCTGCGTGGAAGGGTGAGGAGCTGCTGGTTGCGGGCATCGTTGATGGTCGTAACATTTGGCGCACCGACCTGTGTGCTGCTCTTGCTTCCCTGAAGCGCCTGGCAGCTCGCGGCCCAATCGCAGTGTCTACCTCTTGTTCACTGCTGCACGTTCCTTACACCCTCGAGGCTGAGAACATTGAGCCTGAGGTCCGCGACTGGCTTGCCTTCGGCTCGGAGAAGATCACCGAGGTCAAGCTGCTTGCCGACGCCCTAGCCGGCAACATCGACGCGGCTGCGTTCGATGCGGCGTCCGCAGCAATTGCTTCTCGACGCACCTCCCCACGCACCGCACCAATCACGCAGGAACTCCCTGGCCGTAGCCGTGGATCCTTCGACACTCGTGTTACGCTGCAGGAGAAGTCACTGGAGCTTCCAGCTCTGCCAACCACCACCATTGGTTCTTTCCCACAGACCCCATCCATTCGTTCTGCTCGCGCTCGTCTGCGCAAGGAATCCATCACTTTGGAGCAGTACGAAGAGGCAATGCGCGAAGAAATCGATCTGGTCATCGCCAAGCAGGAAGAACTTGGTCTTGATGTGTTGGTTCACGGTGAGCCAGAGCGCAACGACATGGTTCAGTACTTCTCTGAACTTCTCGACGGTTTCCTCTCAACCGCCAACGGCTGGGTCCAAAGCTACGGCTCCCGCTGTGTTCGTCCTCCAGTGTTGTTCGGAAACGTTTCCCGCCCAGCGCCAATGACTGTCAAGTGGTTCCAGTACGCACAGAGCCTGACCCAGAAGCATGTCAAGGGAATGCTCACCGGTCCAGTCACCATCCTTGCATGGTCCTTCGTTCGCGATGATCAGCCGCTGGCTACCACTGCTGACCAGGTTGCACTGGCACTGCGCGATGAAATTAACGATCTCATCGAGGCTGGCGCGAAGATCATCCAGGTGGATGAGCCTGCGATTCGTGAACTGTTGCCGCTACGAGACGTCGATAAGCCTGCCTACCTGCAGTGGTCCGTGGACTCCTTCCGCCTGGCGACTGCCGGCGCACCCGACGACGTCCAAATCCACACCCACATGTGCTACTCCGAGTTCAACGAAGTGATCTCCTCGGTCATCGCGTTGGATGCCGATGTCACCACCATCGAAGCAGCACGTTCCGACATGCAGGTCCTCGCTGCTCTGAAATCTTCCGGCTTCGAGCTCGGCGTCGGACCTGGTGTGTGGGATATCCACTCCCCGCGCGTTCCTTCCGCGCAGGAAGTGGACGGTCTCCTCGAGGCTGCACTGCAGTCCGTGGATCCTCGCCAGCTGTGGGTCAACCCAGACTGTGGTCTGAAGACCCGTGGATGGCCAGAAGTGGAAGCTTCCCTAAAGGTTCTCGTTGAGTCCGCTAAGCAGGCTCGTGAGAAAATCGGAGCAACTATCTAAATTGGGTTACCGCTAGGAACCCAAAGATTAAGGGCACGAGTGTCACCAGGATTGCCGCACCCATGGCAACACCGAAGGACACCGTGCCCACTCCTATTTGCATCACAGCGCCCAAGGTAGCGGCGCCCAAAACAGCGCCCACCTGGCGTGAGGTGTTGTAAAAACCAGAAGCAGAGCCCACTAAATCCTGCGGAACATCACGCAGAGCAATCACAGAGTTCGGTGCAAAACTCATCGCGTTGGAGCTACCGAACAAAATAATCGGGATGAGTAGCCACCACGGCGATAGGTTGGCGATCATAAAGACAGCCATCAACGCCATCGAGAAAATCAGCGCGCCGAATCCGATCTTGGAGATCATTCCTGGTGCCAGGCGATCCACCAATCGTCCAATTACTGGTGACATCACCACAGAGATGATGCCCATCGGAACCAACATCAAACCGGCCAACTGCGACGACATTCCCTGAGCCGTTTGCAGATACAACATGATGGGCAAATTAACGGAATACACCGTAAAGCCCAGGCTGAAGATCGAAAATGCACCGATCGCGAAGTTGCGCGTCTTGAAAATCCTCAACGGCATCAGTGGCGCCTTGGATCTTGTTTGCATCCATATAAAGAGCACAGCTGCAGCAATACCAACGGCAAGGGACACCCAAATCAGTGTTCCCCACCCAAGTTCTGGCCCCTGCTGCAAGGCAAGAACCACACCAAGTACAGCAACAAGTGAGACCGCACCCGAGAGCCAATCGATCTTCGAGGTTCCCGTGGGAAGTTTAGGCACATAACGCGCCACCATAAATAGGGAGATCAATCCGAGCGGCACATAAACCAAGAACACAGCACGCCAGCTGATCCACCCCACCAGAACACCACCGATAACTGGCCCGAAAAGTCCAGCTGATGAGGCAACAGCACTCCACACCCCGGTGGCGGCTCCCCTACGATCATGCGCGAAAATCTTGTGAATGATGCTCAGGGGCTGCGGATTAAGAAGAGATCCGCCCAGGCCCTGCACCGCGCGAGCAGCAATCAACCATTCGATGCTTGGTGCAAATACACAGGCCAACGCCGCGAGGGTAAACACAGCCATGCCGGCAAGATAAATATTTCGCTGTCCATAACGATCACCCAAGCGCCCAGTAATCAACAGTGGCACCGCAAAAGTGAGCAAATAAACCGCTGACACCCACACCGCTTGGTTCAGGCTCGCACCCAAATCCTCTTGAATCTTTGGCAGCGCGACAGCCACCAACGATTGGTCAAGCAGTGTGAGAAACAGCCCAACACTTAAAGCGCCCAGAGCTTTCCACGCCCTGGACTCCACAATTGGCGTCATTTATACCTGCTCGACTTTCGCCGTTGGCAGCGTCTCCCGGCCGAAGATCCATGCGACCGCAGCCAGCAAACTGATCACACCACACAGCATGAATCCGATTTGGAAGCCTGCCTGTTCTGCGATCATGCCTACGAGAATCGGGCCAACAATCGCACCGAAATCCTGCGCCATTTGGAAATTCGCTAAGACTTTTCCGCCGGGGCGGGAATCTATAACATCAGCGAGCACCGCCTGCTGACTTGGATTAAGCAAGCCCGCACCAGCACCTGCCAACGCAGATACCGTGATCAGGATCCACACTTCTGTGCCGAATCCGATCATTGCCGTGAACACTGCATTGACGATCAGCCCGGAAATAATCATCGGTTTACGGCCAATGCGATCTGAGAGATCGCCCGCGAATTGCAGACACAAAGCATTTCCAGCGGCGAACGCAGCCATGGCAAAACCCGCAATAGCTCCGCCATTGCTAAATGCAGCTGCGGCAAACAGTGGAAGAACCGCCACACGCACACCAAAGTTCGACCAACCATTGGCAAAAGCACTAAACAACGCCGAGCGGTAGGCAGAATCCTTAATTGCCTCAGCAAAGCGCAACGCCGGCACACTATTGCTATCAGCCTTCCGAAGTGAATCGTTGGTTTTCGGCATCCGCCACCACACAACAAGTGCAGCTAAGCCAACGGAAGCACCATAAATCGCGAACGGCCACCGCATGCCCAAACCGGACATCGCAGCACCCACAACCGGGCCAATAATATTGCCAAACAGGAACGAACTGGCATATACCGACGAACACCGCCCGCGGATCTCCACCGGCGCCATCTTCACGATCAGGCCCATGGCAGAGACCGTAAACATGGTGGAACCAATACCTGCGATGCCACGAAGCAGCAGAATCTGCCAGTATTCCTGCGCCAACGCAACAAGCCCCGTGGTGATAGCCACGGTGAGTAAACCAGTGAGATACACACGACGGGAACCGATCTTATCGATCAAACTCCCCGACATCGGCGCAAACAACAACCGGGCGCCCGCAAAGATGGACACCACCGCACTGGCAGCTGCAAAACTTACATCAAAACCGACCACAAACTGTGGCAAAATCGGCGCAATCAGGCCATAGCCCAGCGCAATAATAAACGCAGCCACAACCAGCACCCAGATCTCCTCTGGGATTTTTGGTTTAGCCTCTAATTCTATTTTTTGAGTTAACATTTCACACCCAAGGCTAGCCCTGCGCCCCTTTTATATCTAGCTGACCAGTATTAATACCAATAATAGAACATATTATCGAACAATGTCGCTTGGGTGCTCTACACTTCCCACTATGATCAAACACCGAAACCGCCTAATGTCTTCCATCTACTCCGCAACTCGCTACGCCGCCCACTTCAAAAGCGTCTTCCCCACCGCCCTGGATGACATTCAATCCATGATGCGCCACCCTCGATCACTGGCCAGAGCCATACCCACGTGGCGCCCGCCGAGCATCCCGCTACCGTCACTTCCCGGCGAAGATCCCCTCACCCTCACCTTGTCACGTCACCGCGCAGGCCCCGCCGCCCGCCAAATCATCCGCGAGTTCGGTGAGCAACGTGAACCCGCCTATCTCATCACCATCCGCATCACCAGCCCAGAGGGCTTCAAAGTATCCACCCGCCTCGCCGAAGGCTGGATCCGCGCAATTCTCAGCACCGCGCACAGCGGCACTGTCCACCAGCTCACCGATGAGCCGGCACCGACGTTTTGCTGGCTTGTCGACGCCCACTTTGATCCGGTGCGTTCCCCTTCCTTCCTTTTCGAATATTCCAAAAGTGCAGCCTAGAAAATGACGAAACCCTGGATTCCAAGAATCCAGGGCACCGCGACAAAGGCTAAAATCTAGTCTTCGTCATCATCCTCATCGTCCTCGTCATCATCGAGGTCGTCGTCATCTTCTTCAGAGTCATCGACGAAAAGGTCATAAACATCCGGCTCATCAAATTCCTCGTCCTCAAAAGGAACGAGCTGTGCTTCCCAATCCTCAGCCTGGTCATCGGCGAGGGAAAGGATATCGAAAAGTCGATCAAAATCAGTGAAGGTACCCAAGTCGAGGACTTCATCAGTGACAAATTCCAACTCGGAGGTCAAATCAGCGAACATGCGTTGGCGATCTTCATCCGATAGAACTGCGTCGCCGTCGGATTCCCACAATTCTTCAATGGCCTGATCAATCAGATCTTCAAAGGACTCACCGATCGCGATGAAATTGACCGTTGCGGTTGGGACGCCGTCTTCAACCTCGACCAAAACCTGAAGCTCAGAATTCTGGCCGACTTCCGCACGAACCAAATTTGCATTCACTGCATCCTGGAAAAACTCCAAATCCTGGATGCGTTCATCAGTTCCTTCAAGTAGATCACGCAGCACAGTCACCACCTGATCAGTAGCAACATGCTTTGCGACAGCAGCGACAGCATCCTCAACAGAGAACACCACCGAAACGAGAACTGCCTCGAACTCATCATCGTCTTCATCAACATTGGCTGCAGCGATATAAACGTTTGCTGCAGGTAGGAGGGAATCGATCTCCACGAACTGGATTTCCAAGTCAGAGGTGATCGGAACGAACATTGTGTCGCCGTTTACGCGGGACTCGATACCGTCACTATCAAGTCCAGCCGCGATGTCCTCAAAAAAGCTCATGTTCTGATGACCTTCCATCTGGTTTGTGCTGGGGACGTCCCCCAAAGACACTGCCGACAAGCCTAGCGTCCACAACGAATCCGCGCCTAGCCTTTCACCTCTTCTGTGGGCACGACGTGCAAAAATCAGCTCGTGGTGAGTGGAAAATCATGCAGCATCCAGCTCGAATGAAATAATCGTCGTCGTTAAACCGCGGCGATGGAACTGAGTTCACACTATTCATTCCTTCAATGAGGGCTTCCGCCACCTCGCGGGCATGTTCTTCTTCAAAGGCCTCGACACCTGCGCCGCTAGCTGCGATTCCCAACGCATCTGAGGCAACCGCCCACAGGGGTGCCGGTCGCAGATCCGTGGCAGCGCATAATGCATCAATCACCACGCGGATACTCTCGCCGAATTGGGTGCCCGACAGGTGGAGGGAGGCGTCGACAAGCATCTCCTCCGGCCTGAAGCCGAACCAGTAACCGTCGATGTTATGCAGCTGACCTCGACGTATGTCGAGGCTGGGGATGACATCGAATTCCACCATGGCGGTGACGGCGGGGCCGACAATTGCGGTGCACAGGGAGTGAAACCAGAGTTGTGCTGCATGTTTTGGCTGCTCAATGCCGAAAATTTCTTGGCCTTTGGCAACAGCTTCCAAGATCACTTCCGGGGTTGCTAATTCCTCGAGCGTGATGGGTTGGCCGGCTGTGAGGGTGTCGGCGAAGCGCGGGTACTGCACTAACAGACGTTTCCAGATGCTCATTTATCTACTTCCAAAAAACTGCATAAGGCTAAGCCACTTCAATTGCTGCTCTTCTTCTGTCTCTTCCGGCTCGATGAAATCAAGTTCGTTGGCTAGATCTGGGCGGCCTGTGCCCCATTCGAGCATGTCGTAATTTTCCCACGCCGTGCGTTTGTCCTGGCGTGGATCCCACGCGATTCGGGAGTTGATATCGATGACAAATGTAGCACGGCCCGGTTCGGTATCGCTGCGGCCGCGGTAAGCCTTCCACTCTTCACCGGGCCTGCCGAAGTAGATGAATTGCTTCCAATGCTCTTGGACAAGTTCGGTGACTTTATCCAAATGATCCATGCCGCCGGCAATTTTCGCAAGGTTCATGGAGCGAGAAGATTCATGATCGCCAAAGACAGCGTTGAGTTCGAAAGAGTGAATCGCGCCGAGGCCAAGTTTCCGCATGGATTGTGGGGCGTAATCGAAGCGGTACATCCAGGTATCTTCATCTTGGGAGGCGTGCGACTGCGCCAATCTAACCGACGGTGCCCAGAACAGCGCGTCAGCGAGTAGTTCAGAAAAGTCTGTGCGTGCCTCGCCTCCGCCATAGGCGCTAACCACGCGTTCTGCATTGTGGGGATCATACACAGACAGCATGCGTAAGGCAGAGCGACGTCGGGCAGAGCTTCTTAAATAAAAGGCTTTGGAGAAAGAAGTTTCTCCGTTATTAGTACCGATCATGAAGGGAATGCGGTGTTGTCTTCCCTGTTCAAACATGGTGAGCGGGTGCTCAGGTAGCAAGGAACCATCCACCGTGGGCCCGTAACAAGAGTTGAGTTGGAGCAGTTCGCCGGAGCGCCACATCATCGACTGCCCGGCGCGCACTAGATCATCGGCGGATTCTTGGCGCAGTTCATCCAAGGTGGTTTCCCTGGGCAATGCCATGCGGTAGATCAGTTCACGTGCCCAGAATTTTGCTTGGGTAGATGAGTGCACAGAGATGACCGGCGCGGATTGGGCGATGGCGCGGTGGAATAGTCCTCCTGCAGCGGGCACACACATGAGTGCAACCACTGCTGCAGCGCCCGCGGATTCGCCCATGAGGGTGACGTTGTCAGGATCCCCACCGAATGCTTCGATATTACGGCTGACCCACTGCAGGGCCAGGAGCTGATCGTGGAGCGCGGGGTTGGCTACGCAATCCTCCCCCACGGAACGCAGATCTAGATAGCCCAAAGCGCCGAGGCGGAAATTAACGGACACGTAGACCACATTCATGTTTGTGACGAGGTTATATCCGCGCAGCGCTTTTTCGCTTGATGAGCCCATGATGAAGGAACCGCCGTGGAGATACACCACAACAGGAAGCTTTTCTTCGGAATCAGGCCGCACGACATCGAGGTTAAGGCAGTCTTCTGAACCGCGAATCTTATCTGTCCAGGAGTACGTTGGCTGAGAAGCTACTTCACCGAACATTGAGCAATCGCGCACGCCGTCCCATTTCTTGGCGGGCCGGGGTGCCCGGAAGCGATATTTTCCGCCAGTGTTTCGGCCGTAGGGAATTCCCCTCCAGGTTTTAAGCCCTGGTCCTTTGACGCCTTTAACAAACCCTGTTGAGGTGGGAACCACCATCTCATCCGCCAACACCGAACCCGCTGCACTGTTAGCCATATGCGGTGAGTACCGAGGTGTCCACGTCGAACTATTCATGCCTCCCAGGCTAGGCACGAAGCAGGTGACCGGCAACGCTTTGATGAATATGCAGTTATGCGCGCAAGGATCGTCACCAATCTGTCGGCTCGGCAAATCCACAGCTATCCGGACATGTACAGGATTTTCAAAAACCAACCGCACACAAATGGGCAGGAATTTCCCGAAAACTTCCACCAATAATCAAGCCATATCCCACACAATCAGGCATTTGCTCTTCCTTTGCTCCGCATGAGTATAAAATCACTGTCATGGTCAACTACGTCGACAGGGAAACAACCCTGTGCATCTCTCTCGCTGCTCGTCCATCCAACCATGGTGTTCGTTTCCACAACTGGCTTTACGCTGAACTTGGATTGAACTACCTGTACAAGGCTGTTGCCCCAGCAGATATCACCGCTGCAGTCGCAGGTATCCGTGGTCTGAACATTCGCGGCGCAGGTGTCTCCATGCCATACAAGAGCGATGTCATCCCACTCATCGATGAGTTGCATCCTTCCGCAGAGCGCATACGTTCTGTTAACACCATCGTCAACAATGACGGACACCTTGTCGGATACAACACCGACTACACTGCGGTGTACCACCTCCTTGAAGAACACCGCGTGAACCCCAATGCACGAGTAGCTATCAAGGGATCCGGCGGCATGGCCAATGCTGTTGTTGCAGCTCTTGCTGAGTATGGTCTGAGTGGCACCGTCGTTGCCCGCAACCACACCACCGGTTCTGCGCTAGCTTCCCGTTACGGTTGGGAATACTCCGCAACTGTTCCGGAAGACGCAAAAATTTTGGTTAATGTAACCCCAATGGGAATGAATGGACCTGACCAAGACGTTGTATCTTTTGGTGAGGATGAAGTAGACCGAGCCGACGTAATCTTTGACTGCGTAGCATTCCCCGTCGAGACCCCACTGATTAAGTTGGCCAAGGAAAAGGGTAAGCAAACCATCGACGGCGGAGAAGTTGCCGCTCTTCAGGCAGCAGAGCAGTTCCACCTCTACACCGGAGTTCTTCCAACCAACGACCAGATCATTGCTGCGGAGGAGTTCTCCAAGTAAATTTCTCTCCCCTATTTTTAGGAGGCACCACATGGCTGAACACAACGCCATCATCACGGATGCAGTACATTCCGACCCCGCTGTTTTAGAAGACAACGCCGGGTTCAGCGGAAAGTACCTAATCCGTGCCCTGGACAAGGCAGCTCATATGCAAACAGGTGCCATCGAGGGATACATTTCTTGGCTTCGGAAGCACAATCCTGAGAAAACACCGGCGCAGCTGCAGGTACTCGTCGACAAGCATTTTATGCGCCTTGCCACCGGCTCTGGCGCTGGTGTGGGCATGGCTGCGGCCGTGCCAGGCATTGGCTTTGTCACGGGTGCTCTTGCCGTTGGTGCTGAATCGTTGGTGTTTTTGGATGCTGCTGCGTTTTACACCATGGCATCCGCGCACCTGCGTGGCATCGACATCCGCCATCCTGAACGCCGACGTGGTTTGATTTTGGTGGTTCTGCTGGGCACCGCAGGCAAAGCCATTGTTGACGCAGGCGTCGGTGATTTATCCAAGAAAAACCACGCGCCGGGCATTGCGATTTCCCGGTTTAATATCGGTGGCTTGATGGAAGTCAACGGCCGACTGATGCGCTACGCAGTGAAGGAAGTAAGCAAGCGTTTCCGTTCGGCATTGATTGGCAAAATTCTGCCGTTTGGTATCGGTGCGGTGCTGGGCACGATGGCCAACCGCAAAATTGCCAAGAGGACTGTCGGAAACGCATACGACTCTCTTGGTCCTCTCCCCACCCATTTTTAAGTACTCAAGACCCTTCCAACAGAAAGGATTACTCCCCCAACAGGCTCAAAAATACTGAAAGGCTCACGCATGAAAACTGAGCAATCCCAAAAAGCACAATTAGCCCCTAAGAAAGCACCTGAAAAGCCACAACGCATCCGCCAACTTATTTCCGTGGCGTGGCAGCGACCTTGGCTCACCTCATTCACCGTAATCAGCGCTTTAGCTGCAACGTTGTTTGAACTTACACTTCCTCTTTTGACCGGTGGCGCCATCGATATCGCGCTCGGAAATACCGGAGATACTTTAACCACTGACCTGCTGGACCGGTTCACTCCGAGTGGATTAAGCGTGTTGACCAGCGTCATTGCCCTTATCGTGCTTCTCGCGTTGCTTCGCTATGCCAGTCAATTTGGACGGCGATACACCGCAGGCAAGCTCAGCATGGGGGTACAGCATGATGTCCGGCTTAAAACGATGCGCTCATTGCAGAACCTCGATGGGCCAGGTCAGGACTCTATTCGCACAGGCCAAGTAGTCAGTCGGTCCATTTCGGATATCAACATGGTGCAAAGCCTTGTGGCGATGTTGCCGATGTTGATCGGAAATGTGGTCAAGCTTGTGCTCACTTTGGTGATCATGCTGGCTATTTCCCCGCCGCTGACCATCATCGCTGCAGTGTTGGTGCCTTTGCTGTTGTGGGCCGTGGCCTATTCGCGAAAAGCGCTTTTTGCGTCCACGTGGTCGGCCCAGCAAAAGGCTGCGGATCTGACCACTCATGTGGAAGAAACTGTCACGGGTATCCGCGTGGTCAAGGCATTTGCGCAGGAAGACCGCGAGACCGACAAATTGGATCTCACCGCACGTGAGTTATTTGCCCAGCGCATGCGCACTGCACGTCTGACGGCAAAGTTCATCCCCATGGTTGAGCAGCTTCCGCAGCTTGCTTTGGTGGTCAACATTGTTGGCGGTGGCTATTTGGCCATGACTGGTCACATCACGGTGGGCACGTTTGTGGCGTTTTCTTCCTATCTCACTAGCTTGTCGGCGGTGGCTAGGTCCCTGTCGGGCATGCTCATGCGCGTGCAGTTGGCGCTGTCTTCTGTGGAGCGCATCTTTGAAGTCATTGATCTTCAGCCTGAACGCACCGATCCTGCACACCCCCTGTCACTTCCCGACACTCCCCTGGGTCTGTCGTTCAACAACGTAGATTTCCGTGGGATTCTCAACGGTTTTGAGCTGGGTGTTCAGGCCGGTGAAACCGTTGTGTTGGTGGGCCCTCCAGGTTCAGGCAAGACCATGGCTGTGCAGCTTGCTGGAAACTTTTATCAACCAGACAGCGGCCACATCGCCTTTGATAGCAACGGCCATCGCACTCGCTTCGACGACCTCACCCACAGCGATATCCGCAGGAATCTCATCGCGGTTTTTGATGAGCCGTTCTTGTACTCCTCCTCCATCCGCGAGAACATCTCGATGGGTTTGGATGTCAGTGATGAGCAGATCGAACACGCAGCCAGGCTTGCCCAGGCTCATGATTTTATCGATCGCCTTCCAAACAAATACGAGGAAGTCATTGGCGAACGCGGCCTGACGCTTTCTGGTGGTCAACGCCAACGCATCGCCCTCGCACGGGCTTTCCTGGCGCATCCCAAAGTGTTGGTGCTTGATGATGCCACCTCTGCCATTGATGCCTCCACTGAGGACCGCATTTTCCAGGCCTTGCGCGAAGAACTGCACGATGTCACCATTTTGATCATCGCGCACCGCCACTCCACTTTGGAGCTCGGCGATCGGGTTGGTCTGGTCGAAGATGGACGGGTAACAGCACTGGGACCGTTGAGTGAGATGCGTGATCACGCTCGTTTCTCGCATCTGATGGCTCTTGATTTCCAGGATTCTCACGATCCGGAATTCACCCTCGACAACGGTTCACTACCCAGCCAAGAGCAATTGTGGCCGGAGGTCTCCACAGAAAAGCAGTACAAGATTCTTGCGCCTGCCCCTGGTCGAGGCCGTGGCATGTCCATGCCAGCAACCCCTGAGCTGCTCGCCCAGATTGAGGCGCTGCCAGCAGCAACGGAAGAAACACGAGTTGATGCCGGGAGGCTACGCACCAGTACCTCCGGTTTCAAATTGCTCAGTTTATTCAAGCAGGTCCGTTGGCTCGTCGTCGCGGTCATCGCGTTGTTGCTGGTGGGCGTAGCCGCCGATCTAGCATTTCCAACACTGATGCGCGCAGCCATCGACAACGGTGTGCAAGCACAAAGCACCTCCACGTTGTGGTGGATCGCCATCGCAGGCAGCGTAGTAGTCCTTCTGTCCTGGGCCGCCGCCGCGATCAACACGATTATCACGGCACGCACCGGTGAACGGCTGCTTTACGGCTTGCGTCTGCGCTCATTTGTGCATCTATTGCGCCTGTCCATGAGCTATTTCGAACGCACCATGTCCGGCCGCATCATGACGCGCATGACCACCGACATCGACAACCTCTCGTCCTTCCTCCAATCAGGTCTGGCGCAAACAGTTGTCTCTGTGGGCACGCTCATCGGTGTGGTCACCATGCTCGCCATCACCGACGCACAACTAGCACTCGTTGCGCTGTCCGTGGTGCCGATCATCATCGTGCTCACTCTCATTTTCCGACGCATCAGCTCCAGGCTGTACACCGCTTCACGCGAGCAAGCCAGCCAGGTCAACGCGGTATTCCACGAGTCCATCGCCGGTTTACGCACCGCGCAGATGCACCGCATGGAAGACCAAGTCTTTGACAATTATGCGGGCGAAGCAGAGGAATTCCGACGCCTGCGTGTGAAATCCCAGACGGCCATCGCCATCTACTTCCCCGGCCTTGGCGCGCTCTCTGAAATCGCCCAGGCACTCGTCCTCGGTTTCGGCGCACTGCAAGTAACGCGCGGCGACATCTCCACCGGCGTACTCGTGGCATTCGTGCTGTACATGGGCCTGATGTTCGGCCCCATCCAACAACTAAGCCAAATCTTCGACTCCTACCAACAAGCCGCCGTCGGCTTCCGTCGCATCACCGAACTGCTCGCAACGCAGCCCAGCGTCCCAGATCTGGGCACCAACAGGCACGCTAGGCAGGCTGCCACGCAGCCTTTATTGCTTGACGACGTCACCTTCGGCTATTCAGACGATCCGATCCTAGACAACGTCACCGTCCAGATCGAACCGGGAACCACCGTCGCTGTGGTGGGACCAACCGGCGCTGGAAAATCCACCGTGGTGAAACTCCTTTCCCGCCTCTACGACCCCAATGAAGGTGCCGTGAAAGCTGGCGAGATCGATATCAAGGACTTCCCCACCGCTGATTGGCGCCGCACAATCGGTACCGTGCCACAAGAAGCACACTTGTTTAGTGGAAGCATCGCCGACAACATTGGCTACGGATGCAGGGAGGCGTCGACAAGCAAAATCGAAGCGGCAGCACGCCGCGTCGGAGCCTTAAACGCCATCGCCGCCATCCCTGATGGTTTCAACCATCAAGTCGGTGAACGCGGGCGCAACCTGTCATCCGGACAGCGCCAACTGATCGCGCTGGCGCGCGCCGAACTTATCGAGCCTTCCATCATGCTTCTCGACGAAGCCACCTCCACCCTCGACCCCGCCACCGAAGCCGTTATCCTCAACGCCTCCGATCGAGTCACTAAGGGACGCACCAGCATCATCGTCGCGCACCGCTTGGCAACCGCTAAAAGGGCCGACCGTATTCTTGTTGTTGAACAAGGACGTATCATTGAGGACGGATCTCACGACGCGTTGTTGTCTGCTAACGGCACCTACGCCCGCATGTGGCATTTAATGGCCTGACACGTTATTTTTAGGAGAACTGTCAACAAATTAATGCTACAACTGGGGCTTAGGCATAATCAGCCAACGACCAACGTTACAGTGGATAAAACAAAGCTCAATAAACCCTCAAGAAGCAAGGAAAAGAGGCGAGTACCTGCCGTGAGCAGCGCTAGTACTTTCGGCCAGAATGCGTGGCTGGTAGACGAGATGTTCCAGCAGTTCCAGAAGGACCCCAAGTCCGTGGACAAGGAATGGAGAGAACTCTTTGAGGCGCAGGGGGGACCAAATACTACCCCCGCTACAACAGAAGCACAGCCTTCAGCGCCCAAGGAGTCTGCGAAACCAGCACCAAAGGCTGCCCCTGCAGCCAAGGCAGCACCGCGCGTAGAAACCAAGCCGGCCGACAAGACCGCCCCTAAGGCCAAGGAGTCCTCAGTGCCACAGCAACCTAAGCTTCCGGAGCCAGGACAAACCCCAATCAGGGGTATTTTCAAGTCCATCGCGAAGAACATGGATATCTCCCTGGAAATCCCAACCGCAACCTCGGTTCGCGATATGCCAGCTCGCCTCATGTTCGAAAACCGCGCGATGGTCAACGATCAGCTCAAGCGCACCCGCGGTGGCAAGATCTCCTTCACCCACATCATTGGCTACGCCATGGTGAAGGCAGTCATGGCTCACCCGGACATGAACAACTCCTACGACGTCATCGACGGCAAGCCAACCCTGATCGTGCCTGAGCACATCAACCTGGGCCTTGCTATCGACCTTCCTCAGAAGGACGGCTCCCGCGCACTTGTCGTAGCAGCCATCAAGGAAACCGAGAAGATGAACTTCTCCGAGTTCCTCGCAGCCTACGAAGACATCGTGGCACGCTCCCGCAAGGGCAAGCTCACCATGGATGACTACCAGGGCGTTACCGTTTCCTTGACCAACCCAGGTGGCATCGGTACCCGCCACTCTGTTCCACGTCTAACCAAGGGCCAGGGCACCATCATCGGTGTCGGTTCCATGGATTACCCAGCAGAGTTCCAGGGCGCTTCAGAAGACCGCCTTGCAGAGCTCGGCGTTGGCAAACTTGTCACCATCACCTCCACCTACGATCACCGCGTGATCCAGGGTGCTGTGTCCGGTGAATTCCTGCGCACCATGTCTCGCCTGCTCACCGATGATTCCTTCTGGGATGAGATCTTCGACGCAATGAACGTTCCTTACACCCCAATGCGTTGGGCACAGGACGTTCCAAACACCGGTGTTGATAAGAACACCCGCGTCATGCAGCTCATTGAGGCATACCGCTCCCGTGGACACCTCATCGCTGACACCAACCCACTTTCATGGGTTCAGCCTGGCATGCCAGTTCCAGACCACCGCGACCTCGACATCGAGACCCACAACCTGACCATCTGGGATCTGGACCGTACCTTCAACGTCGGTGGCTTCGGCGGCAAGGAGACCATGACCCTGCGCGAGGTACTGTCCCGCCTCCGCGCTGCGTACACCCTCAAGGTCGGCTCCGAATACACCCACATCCTGGACCGCGACGAGCGCACCTGGCTGCAGGACCGCCTCGAGGCCGGAATGCCAAAGCCAACCCAGGCAGAGCAGAAGTACATCCTGCAGAAGCTGAACGCCGCGGAGGCTTTCGAGAACTTCCTGCAGACCAAGTACGTCGGCCAGAAGCGCTTCTCCCTCGAAGGTGCAGAAGCACTTATCCCACTGATGGACTCCGCCATCGACACCGCCGCAGGCCAAGGCCTCGACGAAGTTGTCATCGGTATGCCACACCGTGGTCGCCTCAACGTGCTGTTCAACATCGTGGGCAAGCCACTGGCATCCATCTTCAACGAGTTTGAAGGCCAAATGGAGCAGGGCCAGATCGGTGGCTCCGGTGACGTGAAGTACCACCTCGGTTCCGAAGGCCAGCACCTGCAGATGTTCGGCGACGGCGAGATCAAGGTCTCCCTGACTGCTAACCCGTCCCACCTGGAAGCTGTTAACCCAGTGATGGAAGGTATCGTCCGCGCAAAGCAGGACTACCTGGACAAGGGCGTAGACGGCAAGACTGTTGTGCCACTGCTGCTCCACGGTGACGCTGCATTCGCAGGCCTGGGCATCGTGCCAGAAACCATCAACCTGGCTAAGCTGCGTGGCTACGACGTCGGCGGCACCATCCACATCGTGGTGAACAACCAGATCGGCTTCACCACCACCCCAGACTCCAGCCGCTCCATGCACTACGCAACCGACTACGCCAAGGCATTCGGCTGCCCAGTCTTCCACGTCAACGGCGACGACCCAGAGGCAGTTGTCTGGGTTGGCCAGCTGGCCACCGAGTACCGTCGTCGCTTCGGCAAGGACGTCTTCATCGACCTCGTCTGCTACCGCCTCCGCGGCCACAACGAAGCTGATGATCCTTCCATGACCCAGCCAAAGATGTATGAGCTCATCACCGGCCGCGAGACCGTTCGTGCTCAGTACACCGAAGACCTGCTCGGACGTGGAGACCTCTCCAACGAAGATGCAGAAGCAGTCGTCCGCGACTTCCACGACCAGATGGAATCTGTGTTCAACGAAGTCAAGGAAGGCGGCAAGAAGCAGGCTGAGGCACAGACCGGCATCACCGGCTCCCAGAAGCTTCCACACGGCCTTGAGACCAACATCTCCCGTGAAGAGCTCCTGGAACTGGGACAGGCTTTCGCCAACACCCCAGAAGGCTTCAACTACCACCCACGTGTGGCTCCCGTTGCTAAGAAGCGCGTCTCCTCTGTCACCGAAGGTGGCATCGACTGGGCATGGGGCGAGCTCCTCGCCTTCGGTTCCCTGGCTAACTCCGGCCGCTTGGTTCGCCTTGCAGGTGAAGATTCCCGCCGCGGTACCTTCACCCAGCGCCACGCAGTTGCCATCGACCCAGCGACCGCTGAAGAGTTCAACCCACTCCACGAGCTTGCACAGTCCAAGGGCAACAACGGTAAGTTCCTGGTCTACAACTCCGCACTGACCGAGTACGCAGGCATGGGCTTCGAGTACGGCTACTCCGTAGGAAACGAAGACTCCATCGTTGCATGGGAAGCACAGTTCGGCGACTTCGCCAACGGCGCTCAGACCATCATCGATGAGTACGTCTCCTCAGGCGAAGCTAAGTGGGGCCAGACCTCCAAGCTGATCCTTCTGCTGCCTCACGGCTACGAAGGCCAGGGCCCAGACCACTCTTCCGCACGTATCGAGCGCTTCCTGCAGCTGTGCGCTGAGGGTTCCATGACTGTTGCTCAGCCATCCACCCCAGCAAACCACTTCCACCTACTGCGTCGTCACGCTCTGTCCGACCTGAAGCGTCCACTGGTTATCTTCACCCCGAAGTCCATGCTGCGTAACAAGGCTGCTGCCTCCGCACCAGAAGACTTCACTGAGGTCACCAAGTTCCAGTCCGTGATCAACGATCCAAACGTTGCAGATGCAGCCAAGGTGAAGAAGGTCATGCTGGTCTCCGGCAAGCTGTACTACGAATTGGCAAAGCGCAAGGAGAAGGACGGACGCGACGACATCGCGATCGTTCGTATCGAAATGCTCCACCCAATTCCGTTCAACCGCATCTCCGAGGCTCTTGCCGGCTACCCTAACGCTGAGGAAGTCCTCTTCGTTCAGGATGAGCCAGCAAACCAGGGCCCATGGCCGTTCTACCAGGAGCACCTCCCAGAGCTGATCCCGAACATGCCAAAGATGCGCCGCGTTTCCCGCCGCGCTCAGTCCTCCACCGCAACTGGTGTTGCCAAGGTGCACCAGCTGGAGGAGAAGCAGCTTATCGACGAGGCTTTCGAGGCTTAAGTCTTTATAGTCCTGCACTAGCCTAGAAGGGCCTTATGCCGTGTGAATCACACAGCATACGGCCCTTTTTGCTGCCGTGGTTGCCTAAGGTGGAAGGTATGAAACGAATCTGTGCGGTCGCGATCTCTTCAGTACTTTTGTTAAGTGGCTGCTCCTCCACTTCCACAACGCAGCTCGAGGGATTCGATGGACGCTCAGCGCAGGAGATCATCACAGAACTTGATCAAACCCCAGTCGCAGACAGAGCAACTAACCTCATGGCCTCCATTCGGGCAGATGAGTTAATTCTGTCGGATCAAAGCGGACAGCTCAGCATTGACATGCCTGCAGATGAGTTCTATATCTCCGCAGCCCCGTACACCACCACAACCCACGAGTGCTTCTATCACAGCCTCACCACATGTACTGGTGAACTCGCCAACACCCCAGTGAAAGTAACGGTGGTGGCAGATAATGGAGAAACCATCCTCGAAGAGGACACCATCACCTACGATAATGGATTTGTTGGGATGTGGCTCCCCCGCAACATTGATGCCACACTCACCATCGAACATGACGGCCTGAAATCCACCCAGCCGATCTCTACGGGTGATGACGCCCCCACGTGCATCACCACGGCTGAACTAGCGTGAAAATCCTTTAGACAATAAGAAATCCAGCGCAGTTTCAGAGGTTGTGCCTGTTGTTTGGGCGTCCTTGACCAATGCTTCCAAATCGCTTGTACCCAAAGAACCGCTCACAAAGTTCAGGGTGTCCCGATTGTCCCTATCCAGATTGGGCTTTCTATAAATTGGCACGATGTTTTGAGGCAGCGACGTATCGTCCTTACAACCAATAGCATTGGAAGGATCGGTGGCCACGATGGAGTCCGGCAGCGATCCTTGGAGAGCATCGTAGACTTTTTCGCGCCATTCACCAGAGTTTTTATCAAAGGCTGTCTGATTAGCGTATTCGACGGCAAACTCGGAGGCTAAATCTGGGTTGTAATATTCCAGTAATTGTCCTGAGCAAGCAATCACCAAATCAGTGCTGTCATCTCGCAGCATAGATAGTTGCTCATCCAAGTCGCCGTCAATCAGCTGAACTGATGCAGATCTGCCACGTTCCACTAATGCGGTCTCATACAGCTTCCCCAGCACAAAAGACTCAATCTCCCCATTGGGAGAGACAATCTGCACAGTATCAACGTTTCCCAACGGAACAGGTGGTGAAGGTTCTTGGGAAAGCGTTGAGCATCCCGCTACCGAGGCACCAAGCGCAAGGACTAAAATCCGCTTCCCCACATTTTTCATAGGCGTTAGTTTAACTTATTGGCGGAGATCTCGAGTTTTCAGGGCAATCATGTCTCGAGCTTCCCGAGCACGTTCTGGGGAACAAATCACATCATAGCGCCCCGCCACAATTTGAGTTGAAGAGGTAAAGTCCCGCTTGCCTTTGGAAGCAGCATAAGGAACTGCTGCACCGACAATGCCAAACACCAAACCCATACCTATTCCCGCTGCGATGGAAGAGAACCAGAATCCAGACATCAAGGCCATGACAATGCCAAAGAACAGACCCAACCATGCGCCAGATGCCATTCCTCCGGCAATCACACGACCCCACGTGAGACGACCTGTAACGCGTTCCACTTCAATCAGGTCCACACCAACAATGGTCAATTCGGTGACGGGGAATGCATTATCACTGAGCAAATCCACTGCTGCTTGGGCTTCTGGGTATGTTTCAAAGCTTCCCACTGGCCATCCTTCTGGGCGCTTCTTTTCCAGCGACACAGATGCGGCATCGGGCCGTGGTTGAGTCATCTTTATCATCTTCCTTTTCACTTTTTCAGTTCACATTTACAACGTACACGCTGGTGAAATGGTTCCCGTAGACTAGGCGTTCATGAGTGGAATTTCCCGACTTTACGTGGGCCGCCTCGCTGGGATGGTGGTCCGAGGCCCCGATACGGATGCTATTGGTCGCGTCCGCGATGTCGTGGTGAATATTCGCCCTTATGGGCATGATTCCCGCGCATTGGGATTAGTGGTTGAGCTAGTTAATAATAAACGCCGTATTTTTGTCCCCATGTTGCGTATCGCTGCCATTGAACCGAAAGACATTACTTTGGTTACCGGTTCTGTATCACTTCGAACCTTTCGCGTGCGCACCGGTGAATTGCAGGTCATGGGCGATATTGTGGGTGCAAAAGTACATACCGATGATCCAGAGCTGCAACAATTCCACGGTCGCGCGGTAGAAATCGCCGATGTGGAGCTGGAGTTATCGCGCACTCGCGATTGGATCATCACGCGCGTGGCGGTGCTGGGTGAGCGCCCTAAATTTGGCCGGCGCCCAGTGCTGCACACAGTGCCGTGGAGTCATATCCACGGCATCACCGCAGGTGGTGTCGGCGAGTCCAATCACACCGCCGAACTCATCGCAGGGTTTGAGGATATGAGGCCTGCGGACGTCGCAAAGCAGCTTTATCAGCTGCCTACGGCTCAGCGTACCGAAGTGACGGAAGAGCTTGACGACGAAAAGCTGGCGGATATCCTGCAGGAATTGTCCGAGGACCGCCAAGCCGAGTTGATTGAAGAATTAGACATCGAACGTGCCGCGGACATTCTGGAGGAAATGGATCCAGATGATGCTGCAGACTTGTTGGGTGAGCTGCCTGATGACAAAGCTGATGTGTTGTTGGATCTGATGGACCCTGAGGAATCTGCGCCGGTGCGTCGTTTGATGGATTTCTCCCCGGACACCGTTGGTGCGCTGATGACTCCTGAGCCATTAATTATGGATCCTTCCACCACAGTCGCTGAAGCGTTGGCGATGGCCAGAAACCCCGACCTTCCTACTTCTTTGGCATCGTTGATCTTTGTGGTGCGCCCACCCACGGCCACGCCTACTGGAAAATACCTCGGCTGCGTGCATCTGCAGAAACTGCTTCGGGAGCCTCCATCAAGTTTGATTGGTGGCATCCTCGACCCCGATCTGCCACCGCTCTACGCTGATGATTCTCAAGAAACCGCAGCTCGATTCTTTGCCACCTACAACTTGGTGTGCGGCCCCGTCTTGGATGAAAACCGCCATCTGCTTGGTGCCGTAGCTGTCGATGACTTGCTCGACCACATGCTGCCAGAAGACTGGCGCGACGCCGGAATCCGACCAGGAAAGGAGCACACCCATGGCTGATTTCAACCGCTCTGAATTAGACAGCCCACTTTTTGGATCCCGCAAACGATTTAAATTCGACGATGACACCATTGGTGCCTACGCCGAAAAAGTAGCCCGGTTCTTTGGCACGGGACAGTACCTGTTTTGGCAAACCATTTTCGTGGTGGTGTGGATTTTCCTCAACATCGGTGGTTGGGCCTGGAGTTGGGACCCCTACCCTTTCATCCTGCTCAACCTGGCATTCTCCACGCAGGCTGCTTATGCTGCTCCGCTGATCCTGTTGGCGCAAAACCGTCAAGAAGACCGCGATAAGCACACCATTTTGGCGGATCGTCGGCGTGCTGAAGAGACAAAAGCCGATACTGAATTCCTCGCACGGGAACTCGCAGGCGTTCGCTTAGCCTTGGGAGATACTGTCACACGTGACTATTTGCGCCATGAGTTAGAAGATCTCCGCGGACTTCTTGACCGCATTGAAGCCAAGCTCGACGACGAGGCAGCGTCCCGTATTGCAGACCGCCACGAACAGCACGGATCAGGACCTCAAGATTTGTCTGACCCCACTCAGGGTGATGTTGCAGACGAATTTTAGGGAGTATCAAAACTTGGGACTACTATCGATACGTGATGACTCAAGTAACCGAATCCGCTGTCCGCAGCGCGCTATCCCGCGTAGAGGATCCAGAGATCGGTAAGCCCATCACAGAGCTCGGCATGGTCAAATCAGTGTCCATCGACGGCTCTGATGTCCAGGTGGAGGTCTACCTGACGATCGCGGCTTGCCCGATGAAAACCACCATTGTCACCAACACTGAAGCAGCTCTCAAAGACATCGACGGGGTTGGCCAAGTTCATGTCACCACCGATGTCATGAGTGATGAACAGCGCCGTGCGCTCCGCGTCTCCCTGCGCGGTGAAACTTCTGAGCCAGTGATTCCATTCGCTCAGCCTGGTTCCACTACCCGCGTTTACGCTGTTGCTTCCGGCAAAGGTGGCGTAGGAAAATCCTCCATGACGGTGAACTTGGCTGCAGCCCTAGCCAAGCGCGGGCTGTCTGTGGGAATTTTGGATGCCGATATTTACGGACACTCAGTGCCCGGAATGCTCGGCTCGGACCAACGCCCACACCAGGTCGATGACATGATCATGCCTCCCCAGGCGCACGGCGTGAAGATGATATCCATTGCTCACTTCACCGAAGGAAATGCTCCTGTGGTGTGGCGTGGACCAATGCTGCACCGTGCCATCCAGCAATTCCTCACTGACGTGTTCTGGGGCGACCTGGATATTTTGCTGCTGGATCTTCCTCCAGGAACTGGTGACATCGCCATCACCGTTGCCCAATTGATCCCGAATGCTGAGTTGCTCATTGTGACCACTCCTCAGGCTGCCGCAGCTGAGGTTGCCGAGCGAGCAGGAACGATCTCTGTGCAGACCAACCAGAAGGTTGCTGGCGTGATTGAAAACATGTCTGCCATGGTGCTTCCTGATGGCACCACCATGGATGTTTTCGGCACCGGCGGCGGTCAAAAGATTGCTGATCGTCTTACCGCTGTGACAGGTGAAGAGGTCAAGGTTATCGGATCTGTTCCATTGGATCCGAACCTGCGTATCGGTGGCGATGTGGGAAATCCTATTGCGATTTCTGAACCACACTCCCCAACCGCTGCAGCGATCAATGAGATCGCTGAACACCTAGCTCACCGCAAGGTATCGCTGGTGGGTAAAACGCTTGGGCTTGGCGTTAAATAAAAGCTAAATAATATCGGTCCAAGAGACGCCACCTGAGTAATTCGGGCCGTCTTTTGGATCGTTTTGCGTTGGGCGTGCGGTGGAACCATCAGCTGGACGT
Organism: Corynebacterium glutamicum ATCC 13032; assembly: GCF_000011325.1. Classification (NCBI taxonomy): domain Bacteria; kingdom Bacillati; phylum Actinomycetota; class Actinomycetes; order Mycobacteriales; family Corynebacteriaceae; genus Corynebacterium; species Corynebacterium glutamicum. The sequence goes on along the minus strand of NC_003450.3, from coordinate 1,167,483 downwards.
TCCACCACATTCGCATTGTTGTCAGCTGCCTGCTTGTTGCGCTGAGCTTCGCCTTCTGTTCCTTCGGCCATGATCTTCTTTGGATCAAAGTCATCCAGGAACGAGGAATCATTATCAAATAACGCCTTAGTGATGGCCGTCTTGGGGCTCATCCGGCTGTACTGTGCAACCTGGGTTAGTGGCTTTCGGATTTCATCAAATTCCGAACCAAAATCACTGTCCAACGACTGCTTTGCATTGTCGATAGCGGTACGTGCAGCGAGCAGCGCAGCGCGTGCGTCCTGGATCAAACGAGGCAACCGTTCCGGGCCGATGACAACAAGGCCCACAACGACTAAGAGGAAGATCTCTCCCCAACCCACGCTAGAAAACATCAGACCGGTCTTTCAGAAAATGTAAATAAGGATTAAAAATTAGCGGCCTTGGTTCTTACGAACTGCGCGCACTACGGACTCAACTTTAGCCACAAAAGACTCTGGGCGCTGCATTGCTAAATTCTCTGCGCCAGGGCCAGGCATGCACTCAGTGGCGAGGCTGGCAAGCCGTGCTTTGAGGTCCATTGGGGCGGACACTTCTTCGTTTTTGCACTCTGAGCGGAGATAATCAACGGTTTCCCGCTGACGGTTAATCTCTTCCCTACATTCAGCGCAGTGCACAATGTGCAGCCTGGCGCGATGCATGGCGCCACGGGACAGTTCATTGTCTACAAACATGGCTGCGGCGTCTGCTGAAAGGTGATCAACAGAGGAAAACTCTTTAGCCTTGTTTTTAACTTGTGCTGTTTTTGTTCGAACATCCAAAACATCCCGCGCTACTGAATCAAAACTTGGCCTGCTGCGCTTTGCTTTAGATCCTGCACGATCTCGACTTTTAGCTTGGAGATTCGCGGTGGTGTCGGAATTGAACATATCTTCCGATGACCTCCTGTGTCTCGACTTTCAAGGATGTGGGTAACTTCTTATCCAAGATACCTACTACTCAAAACGGATGTCGCCTGTGATAAGTTCCCTGTCCGCACCACGAACCCCAAAATAATGCACTGAGCTGCAAAAATGACACGACATTTGCGTTTGTCGTGTCAGAAAACACACCAACTTTAGTGGGTTGGAACCAACAAAGAAACTTCCTCGCTGGTCATTGCTGCAGCTTCCAAACTTGCACGAAGCTGGCTGCGTCCACGGTGAATACGGGAACGCACGGTACCCATTTTCACTCCGAGGGTCTCTGCGATTTCGTCATAGCTCATACCAACAACATCACAGAGGATCACTGCCACGCGGAAGTCTGGGCTCAACTCATCGAGGGCTGCCTGCAGAGCTGGGTCAAGGTTAGCTTCGGTGTATGCCTGCTCTGGGGTGATGTCATTGCCCGGAACGCGCTCATAATCTTCAGGCAGCGCCTCCATGCGGATCTTGCCGCGGTGGCGAACCATATCAAGGAACAAGTTGGTGGTGATGCGGTGCAGCCAGCCCTCAAAGGTGCCTGGCTGGTAGCTCTTCAACGAGCGGAAGACACGCATGAATGTTTCTTGGGTCAGGTCTTCAGCATCGTGCTGGTTGCCGGAAAGACGGTACGCGAGGCGGTAAACGCTATCTGCATGTTCTGCGACTAGCTCGCCCCATGTTGGCATGTCTGCCTGTCCAGCATCGAATGCTGCAGTGCCCGTGAGTTCTTCAGCATGTTCTGCTTGAACGGTTTCGATTACGACGGGTGCGTCATCTCGGGACTTCTTTTTCATATAAGTCATTTTGCCCCACTGAACTTGGGAAATCTAGATTACATCCTGTGCATCTTCTGGCAATTGTGAATTCATTTGCACTTAATGCGTGTAGGTACTTCACATCTCGCCTGCTCGCTCTAGACTATAACGCGTGAGTAACGCCTTCGAGTATCTTCGCACTTATGTCGAGTCCACTACTGAAACCGACGCTGCTGTAGCGCGCGCTCGTGAAGACGCCGCCGAGTTCGGTCTCCCCGCCCCGGATGAAATGACTGGCCAGCTGCTAACCACTTTGGCTGCCACCACCAATGGCAACGGCTCCACTGGTGCCATCGCGATTACCCCGGCTGCCGGGTTGGTGGGTCTGTATATCCTGAACGGACTGGCCGATAACACCACACTGACCTGCATTGATCCTGAATCAGAGCATCAGCGCCAGGCCAAAGCACTCTTCCGCGAGGCCGGCTATTCCCCCAGCCGCGTACGCTTCTTGCTCTCGCGCCCGCTCGACGTGATGAGTCGCCTTGCCAACGACAGCTATCAGCTTGTCTTCGGCCAAGTCTCCCCCATGGATTTAAAGGCGCTTGTCGACGCCGCCTGGCCGCTTCTTCGACGAGGCGGTGCGCTGGTGCTCGCCGATGCGCTCCTTGACGGCACCATTGCGGATCAAACCCGCAAGGATCGTGACACCCAAGCAGCACGTGACGCCGATGAATATATTCGTTCCATTGAAGGCGCACACGTTGCTCGCCTGCCCCTTGGTGCAGGCTTAACCGTGGTGACTAAAGCCTAGAGGGGGACGTCGAGAAGCGAAAAAAGGGACCTTTTAAGGTCCCTTTCCCGTTTAGACTACCTGGTTCTTACCGACAACCACGACGCCGCCGGCGCTCACCTTGAAGCGCTGCGCATCGCGCACTTGGTCGACACCGATGAGCTCTCCGTCGCGGACAACCACGTTCTTGTCCAGAATCGCATGGCGGACAACAGCACCCTTACCGATGCGCACGCCTGGCATCAGCACTGCACCTTCCACCGTTGCGCCCTCTTCGACGACAACGTTGTTGGACAGCACGGAGTTGCGAACAGTCCCAGCAGAAATGATGGAACCTGAAGACACCATCGACGACTGCGCGATACCGCCCCGAACGAACTTAGCCGGAGGCAAGTTACCTTCAGAGGTCGTGTGGATTGGCCACTCAGAGTTATACAGATTGAAGATTGGGTGCACGGAAATCAGGTCCATGTGGCACTCGTAGAACGCATCAATGGTACCGACGTCGCGCCAGTAGCCCTTGTCACGCTCAGTTGCGCCAGGAACAATGTTTCCGGAGAAATCATAAACATGCGCATCATTGCGAGAGACGAAGTACGGAATGATGTCTCCGCCCATGTCATGATCACTGTTCTCGTTATTTTCATCATCTTTCAGCGCCTGGATCAGGGCTTCAGTGGTGAAAATGTAGTTACCCATCGACGCGTAAGTCATGTCAGGATCATCAGGGGTTCCCGGAGGGTCAGCTGGCTTTTCCAAGAACTCGGTTATGTTGCCGTCGACATCGGACTGGATGCAACCAAACGCAGTTGCTTCCTCACGTGGAACGCGAATACCTGCCACAGACACCGCGCGACCAGATGCAATGTGCTCATCTAGCATCTGGCTTGGGTCCATGCGATACACGTGGTCCGCGCCGAAAACGATGACATAATCCGGTTTCTCATCAGAGATCAAGTTCAGAGACTGCAAAATTGCATCCGCGGAACCAGTGAACCATCGCTTGCCCAGGCGCTGCTGCGCAGGAACAGAAGCAATGTACTGCCCCGTTGGACCAGACACGTTCCACGACAATGAAATATGCCTATCCAATGAATGCGACTTGTACTGAGTCAGTACCGCGATCTTGAGGAATCCGGAGTTCACCAGGTTCGACAAAACAAAGTCGATCAATCTGTAAGTTCCGCCGAATGGGACCGCAGGCTTAGCTCGGTCCTCCGTCAACGGAAAAAGTCGTTTGCCCTCGCCACCTGCGAGAACGATTGCTAGAACATTTGGTCTACCCTTCACACCCTTAACCATAAAGGCAAAATAACTATCCCGCATGAAAGCTGGGTAACAAATTGTCTAAACATCGTTTTGGGGTCCGAATGATAGCCCCTTTTAATGCCCCCATTTCGGTATCGCTGCGCAACTGTTTTTAGATGGCTAATCTTTGAAATTATGAGAGTCGGAATGATGACAAGAGAGTATCCACCAGAGGTTTACGGCGGCGCTGGCGTGCACGTCACCGAATTGACCCGATTCATGCGTGAGATCGCTGAAGTTGATGTTCACTGCATGGGTGCACCTCGCGATATGGAGGGAGTTTTCGTCCACGGCGTCGATCCTGCCTTGGAAAGCGCGAACCCTGCGATTAAGACACTGTCCACCGGTTTACGCATGGCAGAAGCTGCAAACAACGTGGATGTCGTGCACTCACACACTTGGTATGCAGGTCTTGGCGGCCACCTTGCAGCTCGTCTCCACGGCATTCCTCACGTGGCTACCGCGCACTCTTTGGAGCCAGATCGCCCATGGAAGCGTGAGCAGCTTGGCGGTGGATACGACGTGTCCTCCTGGTCTGAAAAAAATGCCATGGAATACGCTGACGCGGTCATCGCTGTGTCGGCTCGCATGAAAGATTCCATCCTCGCTGCGTACCCTCGCATCGAGCCGGACAACGTGCGTGTTGTCCTCAACGGCATCGACACTGAGTTGTGGCAGCCTCGCCCGACTTTCGATGACGCGGAAGATTCCGTACTCCGCTCCCTAGGCGTTGACCCACAGCGGCCCATCGTCGCATTTGTCGGCCGCATCACCCGCCAAAAAGGCGTCGAGCACCTCATCAAGGCAGCAGCGCTTTTCGACGAGTCCGTGCAGCTTGTGCTCTGTGCCGGCGCGCCAGACACCCCCGAAATCGCAGCTCGCACCACCGCCCTGGTGGAAGAACTCCAGGCAAAGCGCGAAGGCATTTTCTGGGTTCAGGACATGCTGGGCAAGGACAAAATCCAAGAGATTCTCACCGCTGCTGACACCTTCGTGTGCCCATCCATTTACGAGCCACTGGGCATCGTGAACTTGGAAGCAATGGCCTGCAACACCGCAGTTGTCGCATCCGACGTTGGAGGCATCCCTGAGGTTGTTGTCGACGGCACCACCGGCGCCCTCGTTCACTACGACGAAAATGATGTCGAAACCTTCGAGCGCGATATCGCCGAAGCGGTGAATAAAATGGTCGCTGATCGAGAGACCGCAGCCAAATTTGGTCTCGCAGGGCGCGAACGTGCTATCAATGATTTCTCCTGGGCAACGATTGCTCAGCAGACCATTGATGTGTACAAATCCTTGATGTAAAACCGAAAGCCGGGGAACCTCTCCCCGGCTTTTCTCATCGGGGTTAACCTGCCTTCACCTGGGATTATCCACCCATGTGTGATGAAATCGCTACCCTGAATCAAAGACACTGGCGTAATTGAGTGAAGGCAGGACAATAAAGAGATGACGAACGTTTCCGGGTATCACCGACCAGAGCTGCACATCACCGCTGAAAGTGGTGTTTTGTTTGCACCTGCAGGCGTTCTGTTGGATGACGACACGTGGCATTTCTTCCACCAGTACCGTCCCTCACCAGATCACGGCCCCAGGTGGGCGCACCAATTCGCAGAGCGCACTCCATTTGTGTGGGATATCTGCGATGACGTGCTAGCCCCTGAAGGCGATGAAACCCAGGTTCGCGCTGGCTCAGTGGTGTCCAACAACGGTGGCGTTGATCTGTACTTCACCTCGGTTGTTGGCCCCACTTCCACTATCCAGTTGGCACACATCAACAACATCCGTGGCACCACCGAACTGATCAATGAGGACGAGCTGGGGCTCGATCCAGATGTCTCCCGAATCGGCGAAGTGGTTGGCAACACTGATGGTTATGTAAAGTTCCGCTCACCGTGCGTTATCCCAGGTTGGGAAGACCAAGGAAACCGCGATGAAGGCCACTCAGGATGGTTGATGCTCGCAGTTACTGGCCCAGTTGAAGCCCCAACAGTAGTGGTCCTCGACTCGCCAGATGGAAGAGAATGGTCCATTACAGGTCCCCTGTCTCTCAACGGCCTCTCTGGATTAGAGTCAGACGAAGTTCTAGTTGCTCCTCGCATGATTCGTCTGCGCGATGAAGTGGATCATGAAATCTACGATGTCCTCATTGTCACCATTGAACAAGACGGGATTGACATTTCGGGATACCTGGTAGGCCAGCTCAACGGCTCAGAATTCGATGTGAAGACTCCATTTACCCGCATCGATTTTGGCCATGATTTCTCTCGCCCCCGCAACACCAACTACGCCGAAACCACCATCGGCTACGACTTCGCCCACATCTTTGGTCTCATGAATGGCGTAGGTCGTTTGGACTCCCCCACTGAGCATCTCAGTTGGAAGGAAGAAGGCTGGGCAAACGCTATTTCTTTCCCACGTATTGTCACGCTCCAGGACGGTACGGTCTTCCAGACCCCTCCAGAAGGATTGCTTGATGCCATTCATGAATCCGAGGCAGCGGCAGGTTGGACCGGACTGTGCGAAATCCCATCAAACAGCGCAGTTGAAGTGGCGTTGAAGGACCAAGAAGGTGAAATCGCTGCAACAATCACTCACCGCCACAATCAGCTAGTCGTTGATCGGTCCATGAACCCCAACCACGCGGGTGATCCACACGCGATTGCACCATTGACTGATGATGAAACAGATTCACTGTTCATTGTCGTTGACGGCTCTACAGTAGAAGTTTTTGCTGATGGCGGTTATGTATCAATGGCAAGCCGTGTGTATTTCAACAACGGACCATTCAGCGAATTTGAGGTCACCACCACCGGTGACGCAAGCATTATTCGCCAGGAAAGTCACTTCCCTGTTGATTTCAGTTCGGTGTCCCTAGATATAGATGATCTCACTGCGCTCATGCAGTTCGATGAAAACGAACCGCATGAAGGCCCAGTGAGATAAGAGTTAGATGCGTTCCAGCCTGGTGATCTTGGCCCGGGCTGTAACCTTCATTTGTTCTGGTAGAGCGGCGATGCGTTCCGCCAAAGCCTCAGGCTTAATGTGGCGTGCAGAAGGGCTCATACCGATCTGAGATGCAATGGATTTTTGATCCAGCAGCATTTCAAATTCCACCAAGTCTCTTTCGCCAACTGGCTTGAGGTGGCCTGCCGCTTGTTCGATCATGCGATCAACTTTGCCGGCCTCCACATCAATGATGCCCAGTGGTTCACGAAGCTCAGCCAAGTGGCCGGTATCTGCGGTAAGCACGATGACCTGTCCCTTTGGCTTCAAAATGCGGGCAAATTCCGCAGCGTTGCGTGGTGCGAAAATCACCGTGATGGCATCGACAGAGTTATCTGCAATCGGCAGGCGTGCCCATGCGTCCGCGATGACTGCGCCGACGCGAGGGTGACACTTTGCCAAACGCTTTGCGGCGTGCACGGAAACGTCAATGCCAATTCCGCGAGATCCTGCAACAGAATCAAGGGTATGGGACAAGTAGTAGCCGGTTCCCGCGCCGATTTCGCAGACCACTGGCTGTGCGTCATCGCTAAGGCCTGCCTGGTCAACGACATCTTGAACATGCTCGGTGACAGCTTCCACGAAGGGCGCGAAGTGACCGCCAGAAAGGAAGGTTTCCCGATCCGCGATCATCTGTGCATCATCGCCTGAATAGCGCAGACCTGCGCCACCAGCCAGGGTGACATACCCTTGACGAGCAACATCGTAGGAATGCCCAGATTCAGACACCAACCGTGAGAAATCTTCGGCGCCTACAAGTGGGGTGCCATCGATCGGGTCGGCGAGGACATCAATGATGTGGGAAAGCACGTGCGTTTTACTCCTTGAGGTGGATGGTTAAACAAATACTACCCAGTGCGTTTACATTGGGACTATTTGGCTGCCTCCAACAGCAAAGCTCCAAGTTCGGCTGCTTCTTCCTTATTCAATTCCACAACGAGACGTCCGCCGCCGTCTGATGGAATCCTCATGACAATCTTGCGACTTTCCTCAACCGCTTCCATTGGTCCGCTTCCGGTCCTAGGCTTCATAGCTGCCATATTGATTCCATCTCCTCACAACGATAAAATCCGCGATTCAACGCGGCTAACTTCCTATTTTAGCCCGTTTCGAAAGTTTTTGCCCGAAGGTGAGCCTGCTCAAGCTGAGCATTTAAAGAATCTACCTGCCATTTTAGATGCTCGATCACATCATCGACTTGGTCTTGGCGGTAGCCTCTGATCACGGTATCGAACATGATCTTATCGATATTCCCCTCGCCCACCGCCTGCCGGTTGTGCTCAACGATCTCATTGTTTTCCGGCAATGGTTGGGTTTGTTCTCCCCGACCAAAAAGTTTGGCGAACACCCAGGTGAAAATCACGATGAGCGCGATCAACACAATGATCATGATTATCCAGGTCAGCATGGTTGCCCAGTTTAGTGGATACCCAAGGGTTCACGCTGCACGACCGGGAGATCATGTCCGAAACGCTGCAAAATAGTTGTTGCCACCACGTCAGCCATCGAGCCAAGCGCTTCCAAAGATTGATGGTTGTGGCTTCTGCTTCCGAGGTCTACTTGGGCGATAGACGAGGTGCCAAATTGGGTGGCGACGTCGATAAGCAAGCCCACTTCGACGCCGTAGCCGGACACAAAAGGCATGGCAAGCGCGGTGCTGCGGCGGATCGCGTACTCGCCTCCGAGCGGCTGGCGGATGTGGCTTAGCTCGGGGAAAAGCGCGCGGAGGAGGGGTTTTGCGGTGAGTTCCGTGACGCGTCCACCCCCTGTTGTATGATCACCGAATGTACGCACATAATCGGCTTTGACCAGGTGAATGTCATCGTTTAGGAAGGGGGCAACAAGGCTGTTCACCATGCCGGGGCGGAAGCTGGTGAGGTCGGCATCGACAAATACGACGATGTCTCCGCGCGCTGCTGCAACACCTCGCCAGAGTGATTCGCCCTTGCCTGGAATCGGTTCGGTATCAAGGATTTCGCGCCAATTCAGCACCGTCGCACCGGCGGATCGGGCTTCGGCGGCGGTTGCGTCGGTGGAATCGGCGTCGATGACCAGCACTTCCAGTGGGTTGTCAGCGAGGACCGCCTCCACGACTTTGGCCACGGTTGGAGCTTCGTTGAGCGCAGGAATCACCACGCTTACGCTGCTCACGCAAGCCCCCGAATGGTGTTAAGTGGCGCCACATCGCCCATAATCGCCGCCGTCATCTGCAAAACGTCAAAGGTTTCCGCAACTTCATGCACGCGAAAAGCCGCAACGCCGCGCGCCGCCGCCCAGGCAGTGGCAGCAAGCGTGCCAGCAACACGCTTATCGACGCCCCTTTCCAAAGTTTCCCCAATGAAATCCTTATTACTCAAGGCCATCAGCACCGGCCAGCCCGTGGCAACCACCTCATCGATCCGTCGTAAAAGCTCCAGTCCGTGGAAGGTGTTTTTCCCGAAATCATGGGTGGGATCAATAAACACCCGTTCCTCTGGCACCCCGGCACGAACAGCTTGCTCTGCCAATTTGGTGGTCTCCGTAATTACATCGGCCACGATGTCATCGAAATGCACCCGATATGGTCGCGTTCTTGGAATCACCCCGCCGGTGTGCGAGCAGACATAACCCACCTTGTGCTGCCCTGCTACCTGCACCAACTCATGATCATGGCCGGCCCAAGTGTCATTGATCAGCGTTGCTCCATGCGCCACTGCGACATCAGCCACCGACGCCCGCCAGGTATCAACAGAAATATCAATGTCAGGAAAACGTTCTCGCACCGCAGCGATGATTGGCACCACGCGGTCGATCTCTTCCTCCGCCGACACGAAATCCCCCGGGCCGGCTTTCACCCCACCGATATCGACAATGCCGGCGCCTTGTTCAATGACCTCCGCTGCCCTGTTTAGCGCAGCGGTGTCCTCAAATGTCGCACCCTTGTCATAGAAAGAATCCGGGGTGCGATTGACGATGGCCATGATGACCGGCAAAGAACTCATAACACCTAATGTAGCCACTGCTTAATTGTGGCGACGCGCTACGTCCAATCCAGCGTGTGCATCGACGATGAATTTGACGGCCTGATCCAGGTCATCAGTGACCAACATCCGGTCAACATCCTTCTCATCGATCATGCCTTCCTCTACCAGGCGGTGACGGATCCAATCCACCAAACCTGCCCAGAACTCAGTGCCGATCAGCACGATGGGAAAGTTGGTTACCTTGCCGGTTTGTACCATGCAGAGGACCTCGAAAAGCTCATCGAGCGTGCCGAAACCACCAGGCAGACACACAAAAGCCTGGGAGTATTTCAGGAACATGGTCTTGCGTGCGAAGAAGTACCGGAAGTTCAGACCCAAATCCACATAAGGGTTCAGATGCTGTTCATGTGGCAACTCAATGCCCAGACCAACTGATAAACCATTGGCCTCGCTTGCCCCCTTATTGGGGGCTTCCATCAGACCTGGACCGCCACCGGTGACAACTGCGTAGTCCGCTGCAACGAGCTTTTCACCAAGTTCTACACCCGCCTTGTAGTACGGGTGATCCTCTTTAATGCGTGCGGAACCAAAGACGGTTACGGCCTTTGGCATCTCGTGGAGGGCATCAAAACCCGCCACAAACTCAGACTGAATACGCAGTACACGCCATGGATCGGCGTGCTTCCAATTGTGATCAGCGCGCATTTCTAGCAAGCGTTGATCAAAAGTACCCTCTGTCTGCCGACGTTGCAGAACTGGTCCCACCAGGTTTCGATTCTTCTCTGGGCTGGGAGTTTGTTTAGGAGCCATCGTGTTTCCTCCTCTAGTCTCTAGTTACATTTCGGAAGTCCCACGATAACCCCGAATGCGGTTACTCGCTCAGGTACTGCTTCAAAATTGCTGCCACATCCGTGATTTGCTCCACTGGGCACTGCTCGTCGCGTTTATGCGCGAAACTTGGATCACCAGCGCCAAAGTTTAGGGCTGGAATTCCCATGGCTGAAAAACGTGAGACATCGGTCCAGCCGAATTTTGCGCGGATTTTTTCGCGGCCGACGGCGTCGATAAGCCCGCTTGTCACCTGCTGCCCCAAGCCTGGAAGGGCACCGCCTGCCCCGTCTTCTACGGCCCATTCGATGCCGTCTTGACCGTCAAGCTCAAGCGTTTCGACGACATGCTCGATCGCCTCGTTGAGATCGCGATTCGGCGCGAAACGGAAGTTGAGGTTCATCCACGCGAGGTCTGGAATGACGTTGTTTGCCACGCCCGATTCGCAGAAAACGATGTTGAGGCCTTCACGGTAGGTCAAGCCATCAATGTTGACTTCTGCGGCCTTATACGCAGCAACCTTCGAAATGATCGGCGACAACTTATGCATCGCATTATCACCCAACCAGCTTCTCGCCGAATGGGCACGCACACCATGCGCCGTCACCTTGATGCGCAGATTGCCCTGGCAGCCCGCCTCAATCCAGCCGCCAGTAGGCTCACCCAACAACGCCAAATCAGCCGCCAACCACTCCGGATGCTCATCGCGAATGTGGCCCAAACCATTGAGGTGATCAGCAACTTCCTCGCACTCATACGCAATCAGCGTCAGATCATGTTTAAGCTCAGTCGACGTGGCCAAGGTGGCAAAAGTATGCAAATACACCGCCAACCCAGATTTCATATCGACGGTGCCACAGCCATACATGATGCCGTCTTCCACACGGCTTGGCAGATTGTCCGCGATCGGCACTGTATCGATATGACCAGCAAGCATGACCCTCGAGGCCAATCCCCTGTTCGTGCGAGCAAGAACGTTGTTGTTGAAGCGGAAGACCTCTACACCAGGTAGATTAAGGTTCCGAAGGGCATCTTCAATTTCATCAGCAATCTGCTTTTCCTGACCCGACGGACTCGGTATATCTACCAAACGTTGAGTAAGGACAATTGGGTCGCCGAGGAGATCTAATCCTGGTTTGAGTTCAGAGTTCACAGGTTTAAGCCTACAAACCTTAGTTAAAACATGATGGAAGCGGTCGATTAAAAAATGAGTGAAAACATTCGCGGAGCCCAAGCAGTTGGAATCGCAAATATCGCCATGGACGGGACCATCCTGGACACGTGGTACCCAGAACCCCAAATTTTCAACCCGGATCAGTGGGCTGAACGCTACCCATTGGAAGTGGGCACCACACGCCTCGGAGCAAACGAACTCACCCCACGGATGCTGCAGTTGGTAAAACTGGACCAAGATCGCCTCGTCGAACAGGTAGCAGTCCGCACCGTTATCCCCGATCTGTCTCAACCTCCAGTAGACGCGCACGATGTTTACCTGCGCCTCCACCTGCTTTCCCACCGCCTGGTCCGCCCCCACGAAATGCACATGCAAAACACCTTGGAGCTGCTGTCCGACGTGGTGTGGACAAACAAGGGCCCTTGCCTTCCTGAAAACTTTGAGTGGGTGCGTGGTGCTCTGCGGTCCCGCGGACTCATCCACGTCTACTGTGTGGACCGTCTTCCCCGCATGGTCGACTATGTGGTTCCCCCTGGAGTCCGCATCTCCGAAGCAGAACGCGTGCGCCTAGGTGCATACCTTGCTCCGGGTACCTCTGTGCTGCGTGAAGGTTTCGTGTCTTTCAACTCCGGCACCTTGGGTGCCGCAAAGGTGGAAGGCCGCCTGAGTTCCGGTGTGGTCATCGGTGAAGGTTCCGAGATTGGACTGTCTTCTACTATTCAGTCCCCGAGAGATGAACAGCGCCGCCGTTTGCCGTTGAGCATCGGCCAAAACTGCAACTTTGGTGTCAGCTCCGGAATCATCGGAGTCAGTCTGGGAGACAATTGCGACATCGGAAATAACATTGTCTTGGATGGAGATACCCCCATTTGGTTCGCAGCCGATGAGGAGTTACGCACTATCGACTCCATCGAAGGCCAAGCAAATTGGTCAATCAAGCGTGAATCCGGCTTCCATGAGCCAGTTGCCCGCCTCAAAGCTTGACCCATTTTCATAACCAGTGCCATGTGGGTTTACGGTTGATACATGGCTAAATCTAATGAAGGGCTGGGAACCGGACTTCGGACCCGCCACCTCACAATGATGGGACTCGGCTCCGCAATTGGTGCCGGACTGTTCCTCGGCACCGGCGTTGGTATCCGCGCAGCCGGCCCCGCAGTGCTCCTGGCGTACATCATCGCCGGAGCCATCGTTGTGCTTGTTATGCAAATGCTCGGCGAGATGGCTGCTGCCCGTCCCGCCTCCGGATCGTTTTCACGTTACGGCGAGGATGCTTTCGGCCACTGGGCTGGTTTCTCCCTCGGTTGGTTGTACTGGTTCATGCTGATTATGGTGATGGGCGCCGAAATGACTGGCGCTGCTGCCATCATGGGTGCATGGTTCGGCGTCGAACCGTGGATTCCTTCGCTTGTCTGCGTGGTCTTCTTCGCTGTGGTGAACCTCGTCGCGGTTCGCGGTTTCGGTGAATTCGAGTACTGGTTCGCATTCATTAAGGTCGCGGTGATCATCGCTTTCCTCATCATTGGTATTGCTCTTATTTTCGGATGGCTTCCCGGATCCACCTTTGTTGGAACCTCAAACTTCATCGGTGATCACGGATTCATGCCCAATGGTATTTCTGGTGTTGCTGCTGGTTTGCTCGCGGTGGCTTTTGCCTTTGGTGGCATTGAAATTGTCACCATTGCAGCTGCAGAGTCCGATAAGCCACGTGAAGCTATTTCCCTGGCGGTGCGTGCCGTGATTTGGCGTATTTCAGTCTTTTACTTGGGCTCTGTTTTGGTCATCACTTTCCTCATGCCTTATGAGTCGATCAATGGTGCCGACACCGCTGCGGAATCCCCCTTCACCCAAATCCTGGCGATGGCAAACATCCCTGGCACGGTTGGTTTCATGGAAGCGATCATCGTTCTAGCACTGCTTTCCGCTTTCAACGCCCAAATCTATGCCACTTCTCGTTTGGTATTTTCCATGGCGAATCGACAAGACGCTCCGCGAGTTTTCAGTAAGCTCAGCACCAGCCACGTCCCCACCAATGCGGTGCTGTTGTCCATGTTCTTCGCCTTCGTTTCAGTTGGTTTGCAGTACTGGAATCCAGCCGGTCTGCTTGATTTCCTCCTCAACGCTGTTGGCGGTTGTTTGATTGTGGTGTGGGCAATGATCACTTTGTCACAGTTGAAACTCCGCAAAGAACTGCAAGCAAACGATGAAATCTCCACGGTTCGCATGTGGGCGCACCCATGGTTAGGCATCCTCACCTTGGTTTTGTTGGCAGGACTCGTTGCTCTCATGCTCGGCGACGCAGCCTCCCGCAGCCAGGTTTACTCAGTGGCAATTGTGTACGGATTCTTGGTTCTTTTGTCCTTCGTCACAGTTAACAGCCCATTGCGCGGAGGTCGCACCCCTTCCGACTTGAACTGATAGGCCGATAGAAATTATTCTGGACGTCATGACTACTGCTTCCGCAACCGGAATTGCAACACTGACCTCCACCGGCGACGTCCTGGACGTGTGGTATCCAGAAATCGGGTCCACCGACCAGTCCGCGCTCACACCTCTAGAAGGCGTCGATGAAGATCGAAACGTCACCCGCAAAATCGTGACGACAACTATCGACACCGACGCAGCCCCCACCGACACCTACGATGCATGGCTGCGCCTTCACCTCCTCTCCCACCGCGTTTTCCGCCCTCACACCATCAACCTAGACGGCATTTTCGGCCTCCTCAACAATGTCGTGTGGACCAACTTCGGACCGTGCGCAGTTGACGGTTTCGCACTCACCCGCGCGCGCCTGTCACGCCGAGGCCAAGTTACGGTTTATAGCGTCGACAAGTTCCCACGCATGGTCGACTATGTGGTTCCCTCGGGCGTGCGCATCGGTGACGCCGACCGCGTCCGACTTGGCGCGTACCTGGCAGATGGCACCACCGTGATGCATGAGGGCTTCGTGAACTTCAACGCTGGCACGCTCGGCGCTTCCATGGTTGAGGGCCGCATTTCCGCTGGCGTCACCGTTGATGACGGCACCGATGTCGGTGGCGGCGCATCTATCATGGGCACCCTGTCCGGCGGCGGCCAGCACGTCATCTCGCTGGGCAAGCGCTGCCTGCTCGGCGCCAATTCCGGCTGCGGCATCCCGCTGGGCGACGACTGCATCATCGAGGCCGGCCTCTACATCACTGCAGGCACCAAAGTGCTTTTCGACGGCTCCCTCCACAAAGCCTCCACCCTCGCGGGCTCAAACGGCCTCATTTTTAGGCGTGACTCCGTCAGCGGACAAGTTGTCGCAGTGCCCAATACCAAAGTTGTCGAACTCAACACAGCTTTGCACTCCAACTAGTCTTCTTTGTTGAGGGCGCGGACGCGGATCCGCTCAAACCTAGCCTGGATCCGATCCCTCAACACCTGACCCCAAATCCCCCGCGGCATCGCTTTCACCAACGGACCCGTCGGCCTGGTCACCGCCGGCACATCCATCGGCCCAATCCATCTAATCTCCGCCAATCCATTAGCATCAGCAGTAAAGCGACCATCGGTTTTCATATTGTGATGCCGCTGGCACAACAACTGCAGGTTCCACGCCGCTGTCGGGCCGCCCTCCGCCCACGGGATAATGTGATCGACCTGGCATTTACTCGCCGGGACGCAACACCCTGGGAAGCGGCAATGCCCATCCCGAGCTCTGATCAGGGCTTTCATCTTCTCACTCGGGGTGTAGCTCTTCTCCGTGGCTCCAGCGACCTCATCTAAGTCCTTGGCGCACACGAGGGTGGCATTGGCATAGGCTTCGGGACCAATGTCACCGTAGTCCGGTGACCACACCTGCTCAGGGTGCTTATGTGGGGTGAAAAGGTACTTGGTGATCTTTAACTGGATTTTCTCCATCAGGAACGCCATGAGCGCTTCAGGCAGGCTGTCCTCGGTGTCTGTGTCTTTGAGTTGGGTGATGATGTCATTGAGGATCAGGCGGTTGGGGCCGCTGATTTTGATGCGGACATAGGTCGCCTCATCAGTGGTGTGGACGTGAACATAGTCCTCTTTCGGTATGGGCTCTGGTGTGGGTTCGGGGTCGAGTTCTTTGATCCAGGCGGCGATGCGTTTGGACAGGGTGGAGGATTGGATCATCACTTCCCCTGCGGTGACTGGTGTTAAGGCGTCGGTGATGCGCAGGTCGAGTTCTTCCCACAGGGTGGGGTCTGCTTTGGCCACGGCGATCATGATGGAGGCGAGGTAGCGGATGCTCAGGAAGTAGTAGCGTTCTTGGATGGCGCGCAGGTGTGGGAGGTTGGTCATCGCGGCCATGGCGTTAAGGCCGTTGTTGACTTCGTGGCGGGAGTAGCCGGTGATCCGGATGACTTCGGTGGTAAAGGAGTCTGCGTCGAAGTCGTCGGAGTCGGTGGTTAAGACGACCCAGAGGTGATGGGTGTCGCGGTTGAGTTCGGTGGTGTGGTGGGCGTATGGGTCGTGTGGGTTGTTGTGGCTGAAGTAGATGTCAGTGGTCATGAGTATCCCCCCTGGATTCACGTGTTCTTGCCATCCATTGTGCCGTGGGGGTGGGACACCTTCAACCTTTTATTCGAACATTTATTCGATTGTTAGATGTGAGGAAAACCCACACCAGAACAAGAAGATGTAGGCAAATCCTTGTTCTAATGCGGGCCTAGAGTTTGAACGAAGTTTAGACAGGGTCCGTTTCCACGACGACCTTGGACTTCGGCTTCTTGAATGTCCAGTACTTGTTCACAATGAAGTTCACCGGCATGGAAACCAGAATGGAAATCACCAGTGCCCAATAGAACTTTGTGCGGAAGCCGGTGGAGTCGTCGAAAATTTCAGAGGACAAGGCAATCGGAGATGTCTCGTTCATCAGCAAGGTTGCGACCACCTGGCTCGCAATAAACGCGACAAGACCTGTAGCCAGGAATGGGAAGAAACCCCTCCACCAGGACACGATTGTCGCTGTCTTGAAGGTCCACATGCGGTTGAGCTGATAGTTCCAGGTATTGGCCACGAGGAATGCGATGGTCATGAACACGTGGTACCAACGGATATGGAAAGCCGATCCAAGCAAATTCATGAACGCATCGCTTTCATGAATCCCTGCCGTCCATCCCGCGATCTTCTTGGACAGTGCTGCCACCGCCAAGTTAACCAAAGTGCCAGAGCCTCCAACGATTCCGAACTTGATGAACTGCCGGGAAGCGCGAAGAAATCGACTACCCCAGGTTTTTTGCTCGGTACTCGACTCAGGACTGGACTCGGAACTCAAATGGCCTCTTTCGACGGAAAACTTCAAACTCAATTAAACAAAATAAGCTTAGTCGTGTTTAGCTCAGGCGAGAAACAAAGGCGTCGACGCGCTCGTCGGTTTCGGTCATCGCCACACGCACATGCTGCGCTCCGCGAGGGCCATAGAAGTCTCCTGGGGCAACGAGAATGCCACGCTCAGCGAACCAATCGACAGTGTCACGGCAAGGTTCTTCACGCGTCGCCCAGAGGTACAGACCCGCTTCAGAATTATCTACCTGAAAGCCGGATTCCAACAGGGCGCGCATGAGTTTTGCTCGACGAATCGCGTAGGTGAGCTTCTGCCCTGCCTCTTGGTCATCGTCGTTGAGGGCTGCGATCATGGCCTGCTGGATTGGGAAAGGAACCATGAGACCCAAGTTCTTACGGACTTCCGTGAGTTCACCAATCAGCGCTGGATCGCCAACGAGGTAACCTGCGCGGTAAGAAGCGAGGTTTGAGGTTTTAGACAGCGAGTGAATGGCGATCAAGTTGGTGTGGTCGCCATCGCAGACACGTGGATCCAAAATTGAGATCGGTGGGTTTTCATCGTCCCAGCCAAGACCCAAGTAGCATTCATCAGCTGCGAGGATCACGTTGTTTTCCTGCGCCCACTTCACAACCTTGCGCAAGTGTGGGATGCCCAGAACCTTGCCTGTGGGGTTGGATGGTGAGTTGATAAACATCATCGACGGGATCTGCGGGCCGAGCTTAAACAGCGAATCAGAACGCAACACGGTGCATCCTGCGGCCACGACAGCGACTTCGTAGGTTGGGTACGCAATCTCTGGGATGACAACGGTGCCGGAAATACCCAACGCGAATGGAAGAAGGGCAATTGCCTCCTTGGTACCCACGACGGGGAGGAGGGAGGCGTCGACAAGCTTTGTCATGTTGTAGCGCCGCTCAAGCGCGCCCCTGATGGCTGCGCGGAGTTCCGGGGTGCCGATGGTTTGAGGGTAACCCGAAAACCCCGCTGCTTCTGCCAACGCGATCTGAATGCTGGGCGCGACCGGATCAACCGGAGTGCCAACAGAAAGATTCACGATCCCATCCGGGTGAGACGCAGCTTTGGCTTTTGCGGAAGCGAGCGAATCCCACGGAAAATCAGGAAGAACAGAAACAAGCGGGGTGCGAGAGGTCATGCGTTAGATTATGCCTGAGGCGGCAGCGCAGCGATCATTGGGTGATCAAAATCTTGTGGTCCAAGCTTAGCCGCACCACCTGGGGAGCCCAGATCATCGAAGAATGCAGCGTTGGCATCGTTGTAGTCAAGCCATTCGTCTGGGACATCGTCCTCGTAGAAGATTGCCTCAACTGGGCAAGCAGGCTCACATGCACCACAGTCAACGCACTCATCCGGGTGGATGTACAGCATGCGCTTACCTTCGTAGATGCAATCTACTGGGCATTCTTCAACGCAGGCACGATCCAAGACGTCAACGCAGGGCTGTGCGATTGTGTATGTCATGGGATTTCGTTTTCTCCTGAGAACTCTAAGAGGCTAATAAATATGGGAAAGCTTTAGGCTTATTATGCTACTTCCCCTTGACCGCAGGCCAAATTCCACCGGAAAAACCAGCAAAAAGTAGCAGCACTGTGCGAATATTATTCGGAATTAATTGATCCCCTGCAACCACGGTCCACACCAGCAGCGCCATGAACCCTAAAATCCACACTGTCAGTGGAGTGAATTTTGCAAGCCAATGATCGGTCCACAGCATGGAAGTCCTGGTCAAAACCATATTGAACAAGAATGCAATGGCGATTGTGTAGGGAAACGCCAGCGATGTTCCGCCAGGCAAAGTGATCCGGGTGCCCAGGTAAATGACCTCCAAAAGCACCGAAATAAGTGCCCCTAGACTGAGCCAAAATAGACCTCCAAACACCTCCCCTTTGCCGAGGTTTCGGTGAATGAAACTCTTGTTCCGAACCTGCTTAGATTCTGCCATAACCGTGTCAGAACTCCAGTCCGTCAAGCACTCCAGTTGCACCTTCAGGCAGTGGTGTTCCGGCGCCGAGTTGGTAGTGCTCGTGGCGCATGATGGGTTGTGCAATCAAATTAGATAGCGCCCACACCTTCACATTGTCCTGCTGTGTCACTGCGTGTGCGGCAACCGGGTTGGTGCGAGATACGGAACCGTCAGCGATCCACAATTGTGTCGCATGCGCGCGCATGGATTCCACCTTGGTGGCATACACTTCATCGTTCAGCTCAACAGAGAGGTCCACGGAATCGACCGCAGAGAGCTCTCCCCTGCCCCAACCTTCAGGAAGCCCAGTGATTGCCTTTAGACCGTCCTCGAGCTCCTCACGGTCGCTCACAGCCCACAGAATGCGTTGCTCGCCGGCTGCTGCGTGGGTGATTTCATGCGCACGAATGTGATCGGGGTGCCCATAGCCGCCGTCAGGGCCATAGGTGATCAAAAGATGTGGCTTCAATTCCGCAAGAAGTTCTTTCAATTGCTCCACTGCACGGTCACCAGAGTGAATAAACGCACGCGGATGCTCATTTGCAGGATCACCAACCATACCGGAATCCCTCCAGCAGCCAGCGCCACCCAGATGAATGCCACGCACGCCCAGAATCTCCAGCGAGGCGTAAAGCTCATGGATCCTAAACCCGCCAAGCTGATCCGCATCACCGTTGACTAGCTGCGCGAATGTCTCACCGATAACCTCACCCTGCTCGCCCAACGTGCAGGTAATTACCGTGACATCGGCGCCACGAGCAGCAAGATCCGCAAGCACACCACCGGTGGTAATCGCCTCATCGTCAGGGTGCGCATGCACAGCTACAACTCGAGCACCAGACAGATCATTCTTCAACATCGTTTTTCCTCCAACTTGCAGCACTTGAAATTCCCCCAGGCCAGCCATCCGCAGCCCCGAGGATACCGTTATTTTTCGCTTCTACCCGAGTCTCCCGCAGGATCGGAACCCGCAAGTGATTCTCGGTGTTAAACTGCTGCTCCCACGCAGGATCGAAATCAATCTCACCCGCCAAAACACCGTTGATATATTCCGTGGTTCCCTCAGCGCACCACTTTGCCAAGTTCACGCCACAACCCACTCGGTCCGCCAACGCAATCGAATCCGTGGCAGTTCTGGTCCACGCCACGATCGCATCAAAATTACCCGCAATCGCCGAATTCAAATCGGTTGTCACGACCTGAGCCTTGATTCCATCCGCAGCCAGCATATCGACGATGCCCCGCGCAGCTGCCAAACCAGCATCGTCGGCGGGGTCCGCCGCCAGGCGCAACGCAGGAATTTCTTGCTTATCGACGCTCGCCTCCACCGTTTGGGGCACACCCAGGTTTGCACTGCGACCGCCAGCTAACTTGGCGGTGAGGGGGACGTCGATAAGCGATGTCAGGTAGGCGCGCTGCGCCGGTGCCAGCGCTTCGGCGTTGAATACCAGCTCCAGCGTGCGCGTCGTGTCAGACACCCGCACTTCCGTGTCCGGCACCAAATTCAACGTGTCCACCAGGGTTTCCTGCGGTGACAGATTCATAAACGAACTCTGCCCGGTGCGCAGGTACTCCCCCGCCCGGGATGCAGAGGCAACGGTGTTGAATTGGAGTACTTCCACGTGTGCCGGATTTGCACCCCAGAAACGATCATTGCGCGACAACGTAATCACGCCGCGCTGACGATCAATGGAACGCACCATGTAGCGCCCCGCAGAGGCCGGGATGGAATCATAAAACGCTGTCTGGAATGTGGAATTGCCAGTGATCAAATGACTCGGCAACAAATTGTTAAACAGCAAATGCCAATCAGCGACAGGATGTTCAAAAATAACGTCGACAGTTTTTCCACCGCCTGAGGTCCTAATCTCTGAAATCGCCGAATATGCAGAATCGTTCAGCGTTCCTGTCCCCGCCACAATGGACCTGCGCAAGTACTCAAAATCAGACCCAGTAATCGGAGTGCCATCACTCCACTGCGCTTCCTGAGCAATCGTGTACCTCACCGTGGTTTCATCCACCTGCTCAACATTGTCCAACAAGTCAGTGTTCAGCTGATTGCCCTCAAAAGCACTCGGCAACACCAACGATGCAGTATCGCGCACCAGTGGAGAATCATCAGACAACAAATGTGGATTGAAACCGTTGCGGATCGGATCGATACCAATACTGATGGTTTCCCGATCTTGTTTGGGGGCTTCAGTCTCTACGGTGGTCGTCTCAGTTGCCGTGGTCGTCGCAGTGGCTGTAGTTGGCTCCTCAACGGGCGCAGGACCCGGATTAGCCTGACATGCCACCAACGAAACCGTGCAGGCGACAACACTTAGAATTCCAAACCTTATTCTCACCCCCAAAATACTACTGGCCCGCTGCGTCCAGAGGACACAGCGGGCCAGAGCAACTCTTAACTAAAAGAGAATTACTTGTTCAGGCTCTTCGCACGGGAACGTGCACGGCCACGCTCAGTAGCGTTCAGGATGACCTTGCGGATGCGCAGAACATCAGGGGTAACCTCGACGCACTCGTCGACGCCACAGAACTCCAGTGCCTCATCCAAGGAGAGAGACCGAGCCTTAGCCAAGGTGACAGTGGTGTCTGCGGAAGCTGCACGCATGTTGGTGAGCTTCTTTTCCTTGGTTGGGTTGATGTCCATGTCTTCTTCACGGTTGTTCAGACCAACAACGACACCTTCGTAGGTCTCAGTGCCTGGCTCAACGAAGAAGCTACCACGGTCTGCCAGCTGGGTCAGAGCGTAAGCGGTGATCTGGCCGGAACGGTCAGCAACCAAGGAACCGTGTGCGCGGCCCTTGATTTCGCCAGCCCAAACATCCATGCCGTCAGAGTAGGAGTTAGCGATACCGGTACCACGGGTTTCAGTCATGAACTGGGTACGGAAACCAATCAGGCCACGAGCAGGAATACGGAATTCCATGCGGATCCAGTCGGAACCTGGGGTGGTGGACATGGACTGCATGAGGCCCTTGCGGGTAGCCAGCAGCTGGGTCACGTTGCCCTGGTACTCGGAAGGAACGTCGATGACGATGATCTCGTAAGGCTCGTGCAGCTTGCCGTCGATGGTCTGGGTAACAACCTGTGGCTTACCAACGGTGAGCTCGAAGCCTTCGCGACGCATGGTCTCAACGAGGATGGACAGAGCCATTTCGCCACGACCCTGAACTTCCCAGGTATCTGGGCGCTCAGTTGGGTTGACCTTCAGGGACACGTTACCGATCAGTTCGTTCTCAAGACGAGCCTTGACCACACGTGCGGTCAGCTTGTCTCCGCCGCCACGACCAGCCATTGGTGAGGTGTTCACACCGATGGTCATGGACAGTGCTGGCTCATCAACGGTGATGCGAGGCAGTGCAACTGG
Organism: Corynebacterium glutamicum ATCC 13032; assembly: GCF_000011325.1. Lineage (NCBI taxonomy): Bacteria > Bacillati > Actinomycetota > Actinomycetes > Mycobacteriales > Corynebacteriaceae > Corynebacterium > Corynebacterium glutamicum. The sequence goes on along the minus strand of NC_003450.3, from coordinate 1,145,077 downwards.
GTTCTCAGGATCCGCGAGGGTATCGCCAATCATGATGTCTTCGATGCCGGAGATAGCAGCGATGTCACCTGCAACAACTTCGGTAGCAGGAACGCGGGCAACGCCAACGGTAGCCAGAAGCTCTGCGATCTTAGCGGTCTTGGTGTGCTGGTTACCTTCTTCATCGTAGTGAATCCATGCAACCTGCTGGCCCTTACGCAAGGTACCTGCGTGAACGCGAACCAGGCCGATACGACCAAGGAAGGAGGAAGAGTCAAGGTTGGTGACGTGAGCCTGCAGAGGGCCATCAATGTCAGCGGTTGGCTCTGGGAGAACCTCGTAGAGGGTCTCAAACAAAGGCATCAGATCTGGGGAATTAGGAACGTTGCCGTTGCCTGGGTTCTCAGTGGAAGCCTTGCCCTCACGACCGGAGGTGTACAGAACTGGCAGATCAAGAAGCTGCTCAGCTGCCTGTGCTGCTTCTTCATCATCAAGTGCAGATGCGAGCTCAAGAAGCAGATCCTGTGCCTCTTCAACAACCTCGTCAATACGAGCGTCAGGGCGGTCAGTCTTGTTCACAGCAATGATGACTGGCATCTTCGCAGCAAGAGCCTTGCCAAGCACGAATCGGGTCTGAGGCAGTGGGCCTTCAGATGCGTCAACCAGAAGGACAACGCCGTCAACCATGGACAGTGCGCGCTCAACTTCGCCACCGAAGTCAGCGTGGCCTGGGGTGTCAATGACGTTGATAATCAGGTCATTGCCGTCCTTGCCAGCGCCTTTACGACGAATCGCGGTGTTCTTGGCAAGGATGGTGATGCCCTTTTCCTTTTCCAGGTCACCGGAGTCCATCACACGGTCGGCTACTTCACCGTGGTCACTGAATACGCCAGACTGTTCAAGCATGGCATTAACGAGTGTGGTCTTTCCGTGGTCAACGTGCGCGACAATCGCTACGTTACGAAACTCTGGGTGGGTCACTGGGGGCATTCTCCTGCCGGATAAAGAAGTATGGAGGACTTGTAAAACGAGTCCATTGTTTTAGAACGGTATCACTGTACTCGCATTATCGCCCGTTCCGCACATTGTGAGGCAAATCTCTAAAGATTTTGCTGGTTTTTTCAGAATTTTGTAACGGAACTGCATCGATGTACGACAAACAAAACAAGAAAACGTTGTTCTAATGTGTCTCGGATCTTTGGTGAATCTTTAGGGAAACCCAGAAATTCACTTAGATCCTTATTGACAGTAAATATTCTGCGATTAATGTGACAGGAGGAAAAGAAGTTAACTGAAGTTACTAATGTGACTAAAGTTGTTCCCTCCGCATTGTCTCGTTGAAAGGTAAGTAAAACTCAAGTGACAAAGACACTCCCCCGACTGCTTACAGTCGCTGCCGCTCTAGCCATTGCACTCCCGGCAACCCCGGTAGCATCGGCTGTCACACCAGTTGAACAAGCTTTCAACGCCTCATCGAATCTCTCCAGCGGTCTCCCCGTAGACCAATGGGGACGCCCCAACGAGCAGTTCCGCCAACAAATCGAACAGGCAGTAAACCAACCGTGGGTCCCGCAGGAAATCAAGAACATCGTTTCTCAGGCCATGGGTTTTATCACCGGTGACGGCAGCGAAGGTGGGGACATTGAAATCCCCGACAACGCACCACGCATCGCGCAGTTCTTCTGGCCCACCCGATCAGAAAACTGCATCAACGGAAATTCTGCAGCCGTAGGATCTGCCTTCGCAGTTCCAGGACCAGCAGATCTCCCCCTCCCCGGCGCAGGTGTCGGCCAAACCTCCTTCGTGTTCACCGCACTGGGAACTGGCCCCCTCGCAGAACAGCAAAGCACCGCAATGACTGTTCAATGGGCAAACTTAAGCAACTTCACCCATGGCACCACGACGTTGAGCAACACCGGAATCAACCCCGATGGCCCCTCAACGATTTCCGGTGTGGCAGACACAGGACGCGGCATCATCGTCGCCTCCATGTCAGGCGGCCTCACCACATCCACCGAAAACGGTTCAGCGAACTGTAATTTCATCCCGACTGCCGTCGTATTCGATGTGAGGTAAGAAAACAATGACTGATCTTCATCCCGTAAAGCAGGAAATTTTCAACACTGCTGAATCCATAAACACAGATCCCAAGGGGTTTCTCCGCGAGGTAGACACCTTCAAAGTAACCGACTTCGGCCTGTACATGGCTCGTGGTGCAAACCACCCCAAGTTCGGATACTTGGAAAGCTGGCTCCTCCCAGAACTTGGATTGCGTGCCAACATTTTCCACTTCCGCAAAGGCGTGGATGAACGTCAGGATTACTACATCGATGTCGCTGAAATTCGCGTCGAAGACAACATCTGGACCACCCGCGACCTCTACGTGGATCTCATCTCTGTCTGCGGAGAACCAGTAACAGTCATGGACATCGACGAACTAGCTGCAGCAACCTCAGCAGGGCTTATCACTGCAGATGACGCTGAGCGCGCAATTGATGCCACCTTGAATGCTGTTGAAGGAATCACCCGCCACGGCGACGATCCTATGCAGTGGCTGCGCTCCAAGGGAATCGAACTCACCTGGGCTGACGCCAGCCAGGTAGAGCTCGTCCCTGCAGAGTAACTACTTCCTAACCGCTGCTTTAATTTGTTCCTCATCCAAGTTTGAATCTTGGATTTCCTGGTTGAGCACCGCCAGCTCTGCTCCACTCAACGCTCCGTCATGGCCGATCTGCAACAAGTCTGCGATCCGCATGCGGCGTTCGGATTCCTTGTAGATGCGTACGCGTCCCCTCACCCACGCCACCATCATCACTGCAATCAGCAGCAGGCCAATGTATCCCAAGACTGGGTACACATAGCCCACCAAGTTCTTGAATCCCACAAAGCTCAACACAAAACCAATCAGCACTGTGACCACATAAACCGGACGGAATCGCTGTGGGTTTTTCGCAGTGAGACGACGGCCCAATGCGTAGAACATACCCAGTGCCGTGTTGAAGATCATTCCGTAGATAACCACTGCCATTACTTGGCCAGCCAGCGGGTTCAAATTGTTGATGATCGTCAGCATAGGCATATCATCTTGGCCAACTTCTTCCACGGTGGCGAACAGTGTTAGCGCACTGATGATGATCAAGAATCCCAGGATCAATCCGCCCAGCAAACCGCCCCGACCTGCGACCCGCGGGTTAAACATTGATCCACCAATGACCACAGCCATGGACACCGCAACCATCAGGTTGAATCCCACATAGTTCACCGCTGCAACAGCCCAGTGAGGCAACGTCGTGCCGACTTCTAAAGCAGCAGAATCAAGCTGCTCCACTGAGCTGAAATTACCTACCAGCGTGTAGATCGAGGCGGCAGTGATGAAAATGATGATGAACGGAGTAATTGCACCAATGACTGTGGTTACTTTATCCACGTCCAACATGCCCGCAGCCAGCACCAGAAGAACCATGATCACAGAACCGATCCAGAGCGGAAGCCCCCACTGCTGATTCAGATTTGATCCCGCGCCTGCAAACATGACGAAACCGGTGGAGAACAACGTCACCACAACGCCGATGTCCAAAATTTTGGAGAAAACGGGGTGACTTACTCGGCGGAACACTTCACCGTGTTCACCTGCATTGAAATAGCTTCCGAGCTGCAAAATGATCAACGCCATCACCGACATGATCACTGCAGAAACAATGACTCCCCAAATTCCGTCTATGCCGAAGGCCACAAAATATTGCATGACCTCTTGCCCTGATGCGAAACCGGCGCCAACAATGATGCCGACGAAGGCAAATGCCACTCTTAGGATTTGAATAATCATGGAACAAACCTTAGTAGGCTCAACGTTATGAAAGTCACGATTTTCCATAATCCGCGTTGTTCCACATCCAGAAATACCCTCGCTTACCTCCGCGACAAGGACATTGAGCCTGAAATTGTTCAGTATCTCAAAGACACGCCCACCGCTTCCGAGCTCAAAGAACTATTCAATACGCTGGGAATTCCAGTCCACGACGGCATCAGAACCCGCGAAGCTGAGTACACAGAACTGGGCCTGTCACCAGAAACACCTGAAACTGAGCTTATCGACGCCATCGTTGCCCATCCCAGGCTCCTTCAGCGTCCGATCGTGGTGACGGCCAAAGGCGCGCGCATTGCGCGCCCCAAAATCGACGTCATTGACAGCATCTTGTGACAACATTTTGTAGAGCAACCATCTAGACTGTTCTTTATGTCTTCTGCGTCATTTACCACCAAAGCACTGTCCGTACTCGCAGCTTTAACGGCTGCGTCTGCCCCCTTAGTGGCGGCGTCACCTGCACATGCTTTGGCAAATGCTCGCAACGTTACGGGTTCAAGCACCACTTCAGATTCAATTGTTCGTCTGCACATCGGTAACACTGCATGTACAGGAACCATGATCACCCCAACGTGGGCGATCACCGCCCGCCACTGTATCCCTGAGGGCGGTATTGCCGGTGCAGCTATTGGTTCAAGCACTTTGAGCCAATTTCAGCAGGTGTCCCAAGCGATCTTGCACCCTACTGCGGACTTAGCTCTCGTTGAGCTTCCCAATCAGGCAAGTTCCAACACGGTTGATCTCTACGGTGCACACGTGCAGCCTGGTGAAAATGGTCAAGCAGCCGGCTGGGGTGGGTACTCTGCCTTTGGCCAAAATGTTGCACAGCAAGCCGATGTGCAAATTCAACGCAGGGTAGTCAATGTGCCAAGCCCCGACCGCACCGCTGTGCTGCTTGAAGGCACTGTTTCTAACGGTCGTCTCGTACCAGGCGATTCCGGCGGACCTTTGTACATCAATGGTCAACTGGCTGGTGTGCTCAGCATGTCCACTGACGTAGAAAACGATGCACTAGACGGCACCGTCGGCTGGTACATCCCCGTTGCTGAACACGCCGAGTGGATCGCCTACTACACCGGCAAGCACATTGCCCCCATTGCTGGTGCGCCCGCAGAACTTGTTGACGCCACCGCCAACCCCACCTTCATCCCTGCTCCACAGCCTTTCACCGGTTCATCCATCGGTGGTTGGGCGCTGGGCAGCTCCTAGAATATGCTGATCTCCCTGCTGATAGTCCTTATCCTGGGAGTAGTCTGCATCGGTATAGGAATTCACTTCATCGGAAAAGATCGGCATTTTCAATCTAATGCGGTCGAAGTCGAGGCAGAAGTAACTGGATTTGTTGAGCTCGAAGACGAACGCTATCTGACGCAGTACCGCTTCGAGCTTGACCACCACGAGGTGTTCGGAGTTCTACCGAAGTCCACTCCCCGACCCATCACCACCAAAGGCGCCGTGATTCCCTTGCTGGTGAACAGAGACGATTCCACTCAGGTTCGGCGCCTCACTGCACGCAAGGACGTCACCTTGAGGTTCTTCCTCATTTTGATCGGGGGCCTCATGGTCTGTACTGCTGTGCCACTGCTATTTTTCGTTGCCTAAAACGATAGTGCTTAACGCACTTCACTTGAGATAGCCTCAAATACGTCACGAGTTAGTGGCGCGAGCTTCTTCGATCGTGGTTTAGGCGAGAAGTACTTCGCCTCAGCGAGTTCTTCGTACACATCCGGTGTGTAGTTCAAGAACACATCAAATGTGCTAAACACATGGCAGTCCACATAGAAGCCAGGTTCGTTTGCTGCCGGTGCCTGAAAACGCCCATAAAGATCGAGGTCTTCTTCCTCGAGTTCGCGGCTGCCTGTGCAGGAGTCTCCCACAACTCCTGCTTGCCTCCGGGAAACATGAACAATTCAGTTCCCTCTTTGCGGACGCAGAGAATCTGATCCTGATCATTGGGGATTAGAACAGCTGCGATGCGGATTATGTTAGACGGACTCAAAAGACAGCCCTTCTGATCCATCACCACGTCGAAAAGCAATCTTCATCTCGTCGCGCCGAGCGAAGCCGACCAGATGGCCGCCGATGACATTTTCAAAACGCTCAACCAGGCTGGCGGGCGATTCAATGTGGAGCAACAGCACGCCGTCGCCGGCAACCAGATCACAGGTAGCAGATCCATCAAAAGCAAACCGCTGGTCTTCGTGGTCTGGGCCCTTTCCCACCAAGACAACAGACCCCCGTTCTGCCTCCGGGTCCCAGCTTGTGCTCAGTTTTTCACCCAAATGGCTAGTTAACTGTTTGGCATAGCGCGAGGGACGATCTATAGAAACGCGCGCGGTGGATGTAACGATCATGGATCTTGATTCTATCCCTAAAGTGAATTTTCCTCTTCTTTCAGCTTAAGACCAGCATAAATAAGGTCATGAAGCGGAGTTTTCACACCCACTTTGTGCGCTGCCCGCACAATTGCACCTGTCTGAGCCTCAAGCTCACTAGCCACTCCCGCGGCCAAATCACGCTGCATCGAACTCGTCGAATTCTCAGGCATCCGATCCGCAAAATTCATGGTGCGCTCCACCGCATCGCTCGGCAACGCAACACCTGCCGCGCGAGCCACCTCAGCCACCTCTTCCATCAAGGCTTCCAGGGAAGCCCTAAAATGCGTACGCAAGGTACCTAATTGCTTTTCGACGAAAGCCCCCAACCCGCCGAAAACCTCTACGAACATGGCTTTCTCCCACACATCCACCAAAATATCGGGATGCAGAACTCCGTCAATACCGGCCTGTTCAAGAGTGCTTGCGAATTGCCTAGAAAGTTCACCAGAATCACCAAACGTGTAGGACAGTGGGCCTCCCTTGTATGACACTGAGGCTGGCCCCTCATGAACAAAGAACCCACGAACCACACCAGGCCACACACGATCAGCACCGATACTCTTCGCTGCTAGATCAGCAGATTCAATCGAATTCTGAGTAATCGCGACCACCGAATTCGCAGGTATCCCACCCAAAAGTTCAGCGAGATCTAAAGACCGCGATAATGCTTTAGTAGCAATCATCACTACATCTGCATCTTTTAGTTCTTGCACGCTCGCAACTGCAGGAATTGGTACGTAGCGTTCGCCTCTTGCATCGTTGATGTGGAGTCCTTTAGACTTCAAGGCTTCTAATGTTCGTCCACGTGCAACCATCGTGATATCTGCACCAGATTCTTGTAACAACGCTCCGAAATATCCACCAACTGCACCAGCGCCAACGATCGCAATTTTCATACCTGCTATCTTGCCTGAGCACAGATAAGATTTGTAAGCACTACCCCTTCTCTACAAAGGAGTCATCAATGGCCGGTGGATTGGCAGCACTATTAGACGATGTCGCAGCAATTACTCGAGCGGCTGCAGCCAGCCTCGATGATGTCACGGCGATGGCTGGAAAAACCAGCGTTAAAGCCGCAGGCGTGGTTGTAGATGACACGGCAGTTACCCCGCAATATGTTCAAGGTGTCAAACCTGCACGCGAACTGCCCATGATTTGGCGGATCGCTAAGGGCTCTTTGGTAAACAAGATCATCATCATTTTGCCCATCGCGTTGCTTCTTTCCGCGTTTGCTCCGTGGGCTCTCACACCAATTTTGATGCTGGGCGGCTCCTACCTGTGCTTCGAAGGTGCAGAAAAGATCTGGCACTCCCTCCACAGGCGCATCAAAGGTGAACAGCACAGCACCGAACCCAAGTCGCAGGAAAGCCCAAAGTCAGAGGATCAGCTGGTCAAAAGTGCCATCACAACTGACCTCATCCTTTCCGCAGAGATCATGGTTATTTCACTCAATCAGATTGCAGATCAAACTATCTGGATGCAGGCTGCGGTTCTTTTCGTCGTAGGTATTGGCATCACCGCGCTCGTGTACGGCGTAGTCGGTGTTCTTGTGAAAATGGATGACGTCGGACTTACACTTTCAAAGCGTGACTCCGCAGGTATCCAGAAATTTGGCCGCGGCTTGGTCAAAGCGATGCCCATCGTTCTTCAAGTTATTTCTGTTGTCGGCGTTTTTGCCATGCTGTGGGTTGGTGGCCACATCATGGTCGTTGGAACTGAAGAGTTAGGATGGGAACTTCCCTACCACCTTGTTCACGGACTAGAGTCCTGGGCTAACGGTATCGGAGGCAGTGCTCTGGGATGGGTTGGCAATACTTTCGGGTCACTTGTGTTCGGCCTCATTTGGGGCGCGATTATCACCGTTGTGGTCAGTGTGATCAAGAAGTTCATTCCACAGCGTGCGCAAAACTCGTCTCATTAGTGGAGAGTTGTTCGCTGTAATTTCGCTGTACAGTTAATATGACTTTTTACTGTCTCAATCAATTCACAAGTTTGCACGAAATTTAAGGAAAGGAGTGCCCAATGTATACCCATTCAACAGGCACTCCTCAGCTTGATTTCGACGGTGACATCTATCCCCTTCACCTCTTCTTCTCTGCACAGACTGCCCAACATTTCGCTCTCGAGCGCGTCAATTGGCATGTCTTACGCGCTATTGTGAAACCTGAGCAAGGCGAACTCATCGTCGAAGCGCTTCTCGCACCAATAGAATCCGCAACAAAAATCGGTGTTTGGGTTCAAGATGAATTTCTCGGGGTGATTGCAGAGTCCCAGTTCCTGTTGAATTCTCAATTGTCTCGAATTTTTGCCTCTGGCCACCTGATTTCCAGCCAACTACTTCTCACACCGAGTAAAGGATCTCTCGCTTCAGTTCTTCTTCCAAACCTAAAATTCGGGCTCATCAGCAATGATCCTCCACGAGCTGATTCCCACCTCTTACCGCTAGGCAGAATGTGGCGCGTTGAGCCCACCGTTCATGCTCTGTTTGAGGATTTCTCACTTGGCTCCACGATTCTTTTTGGGCTGAGGCTTGATTTAGAAGCCCTAATTGTCTCCTATAACGGAATAGAATGTGGCATCTTAAACTTTGATGACGCCTCAGCACTAAGCTCTGCTGTGAAATTCTCAAATGCAAATGGTCTCACCCCCACGGTGCTCGGCCACGTAGTCCGGGAGAACGGTGAAACATCCTTCGAGATTGACGTTCTCCCACTGGAGTTGTGGTCGAAGAAGCAGCATCGCCTTGAGGTTTTAAAAATCCCTCGGTTGATACCTAAAGAGGCAGATTCCCAAAATTATGTGAAGGCGACAGCGCTCCTTTCAGACGAGATTCTGCGACCACAAACGCTGTCCAAAAAGGCACTGTCTTTGTCGGACACCGCAGTTAAGTACAGCCCTCATGTTGCTTGTGGCGTGGGGATGTTTAGTCTTTTCGCCGTTATTCCCTTTGACAAGTTGAGTGATCATAGTGCGATGCTGCTCGCAGTCATTAGCTTGATGCTTTTTGTGCTGGCATTAGTAATTCTTTTCAAGAGAATTCAGTCAACTAATACTCAGCGTTGGAACTTGGCCTCGTCAGTCGGATTACTCGCGACACTTCCGATTATCATATTCCTGGTTGCTGATACATTGATTCCTCAGGGCAGCCTGGAAAACCATGCTCAACCCGACGTACAGGTAACAACGTTAGCTAACAGGCGGCCAAGTTCACCTACCTCACTGGACTCACTAGGCGCACTGAATTCACCAAGTTCGCCGAATTCCCCGAGCTCATCAATGCTGCAAAACTCTGAAATGTTCGCCTCACCACCGATCGCCTCTGGGCAGTCACCGGTTTCGACGTTCCGCTCATGGCTAGATCGATCCATTCTGCCACTCACACGAGAAAATTCCGCTTCAGAAAGCGCAGTGACAGCTCTTGGACCGTCGATAGTGCAGCCTGCATCTGAATCGATTACAACTCCAGCTCAAACGTCGCAAAGTCGCCACGCAATTGACGATGGTGACGACAGTAAAACCTCAACGGGAAGACCAGCTCCCACTACTAACTCGCCGATCATTGCTCTTCCCCCAACGTGGATTATCGGGCCGGAAGATCCAGAATCCACCGACCCTACAGCACCAACCGAGCCCACCGAGCCAAGCGAACCTGTAGCAACCGACGAACCCTCAGAGACCTCTGAACAAACTTCACCTCTCTTAGCTCCGTCGACCACCCCCGAAACTGAACCGGAAACAACTGAAGCTCCGGTGGAGACCACCGAAGCTTCATCAGAAATTACCGTGAGCGAAGTAAATTAGTTCAGCGCAGCAAGTGCAGCGTCGTAATCAGGTTCAGTGGAGATCTCATCAACCAACTGGGTGTAAGCAACCTTGCCGTTTTCATCGACGACGATGACGCTGCGTGCAAGAAGACCCTTAAGTGGTGAGCCTTCGAGCACGATGCCGTTGTCTTCACCGAAGGTGGAACGGAATGCGGATACTGGGGTGACGTTCTCGATGCCTTCTGCGGAGCAGAAACGGCCCAGTGCGAATGGAAGATCCTTGGAGATGCACAGCACGGTGGTGTTTTCCAGGCTTGCTGCTGCCTCGTTGAACTTGCGGACTGATGTTGCACAAACGCCGGTGTCAACGGATGGGAAGATGTTCAGGACAAGCTTGCGGCCCTGGAAGTCCTTTGAGGAGACCTCGCCCAGTTCGGTGTTGACGAGGTTGAACTCTGCGAGGTTGTCGCCGACCTGTGGCAGTTCGCCGGAGGTAGCAGTTTCGTTGCCTTGAAAATGTGTTTTAGCCATGGACCCCATACTAGGGAGAGTTTTGTTTTGGTGCTAGAAAAGGTTCACCAAGCGCGAACAGGCCTATGCAAACGGTACGATATGACACATGCAAAAAGCTGATTCCCATGATTGGATTTCGGTCCACGGTGCGAATGAAAACAACCTCAAAAATGTGTCGGTGCGCATCCCTAAAAGGCGTCTCACCGTGTTCACGGGTGTGTCGGGATCTGGCAAGTCCTCGCTGGTGTTCGGCACAATTGCTGCGGAATCACGCCGGTTGATCAACGAAACCTATAGCACTTTTGTGCAAGGTTTCATGCCGTCGATGGCAAGGCCCGATGTTGACCATTTGGAAGGCATCACCACGGCGATCATCGTCGATCAGGAGCAGATGGGCGCAAACCCACGGTCTACGGTGGGTACCGCAACTGATGCCACCGCGATGTTGCGCATTTTGTTTTCCCGAATCGCGGAACCTAACGCGGGTGGCCCGGGAGCTTATTCCTTCAACGTCCCCTCTGTTTCCGCATCCGGCGCCATCACGGTGGAAAAGGGCGGAAACACCAAGCGGGAGAAAGCTACCTTCAAACGCACGGGTGGCATGTGCCCAGCGTGCGAGGGCATGGGCAGGGCCTCAGACATCGACCTCAAAGAGCTTTTCGACGCCTCCCTCTCCCTCAACGACGGCGCCCTGACCATCCCCGGTTACACCCCAGGTGGATGGAGTTATCGGATGTATTCAGAATCGGGCCTTTTTGATGCTGCCAAGCCTATTAAGGATTTCACCGACGAAGAACGCCACAACTTCCTTTATCTTGAGCCCACCAAGATGAAGATCGCTGGCATCAACATGACCTATGAGGGTCTTATCCCCCGCATTCAGAAATCCATGTTGTCTAAGGATCGCGAAGGCATGCAGAAGCATATTCGTGCGTTCGTGGATCGAGCGGTTACCTTCATTCCTTGCCCTGCGTGTGGTGGAACTCGATTAGCGCCACATGCCTTGGAGTCCAAGATCAATGGCAAAAACATCGCTGAGTTGTGCGCGATGGAGGTCCGTGATTTGGCCAAGTGGATCAAAACGGTGGAAGCCCCCTCGGTTGCTCCCCTGCTCACCGCACTGACTGAAACCCTGGATAACTTCGTGGAGATCGGTTTGGGCTATATCCAACTCGATCGCCCCGCTGGCACGTTGTCTGGTGGTGAGGCACAGCGCACCAAGATGATCCGCCATTTGGGCTCTGCATTGACTGACGTCACCTATGTTTTTGATGAACCCACCGCCGGTTTGCACGCCTACGACATTGAACGCATGAACAAGTTGCTGCTCGATCTTCGCGATAAAGGCAATACCGTTTTAGTCGTGGAGCACAAGCCGGAAACCATCGCCATTGCAGATCATGTGGTGGACCTTGGGCCAGGTGCAGGCGCGGGTGGAGGTGAAATTCGGTTTGAGGGGAGCGTCGACAAGCTTAAAGACAGCGACACCGTGACTGGCCTCCATTTTAATGACCGGGCGTCATTGAAGGAATCCGTGCGTGCGCCGCATGGCGCCCTGGAGATCCGCGGGGCCGATCGAAATAATTTGAACAATGTGGATGTCGATATTCCGCTCGGCGTGTTCACGGCGATTTCCGGCGTTGCAGGTTCGGGTAAGTCCTCGTTGATTCATGAGATTCCGCGTGATGAGTCGGTTGTGTTTGTCGATCAAACCGCAATCCACGGTTCTAATCGTTCCAATCCTGCGACATATACAGGCATGCTGGATTCGATTCGCAAGGCTTTTGCCAAGGCCAATGATGTGAAACCGGCGCTGTTCTCCCCCAATTCTGAAGGCGCGTGCCCAAACTGTAAGGGCGCCGGCTCGGTCTATGTCGATTTGGGCATGATGGCTGGGGTATCTTCGCCGTGTGAGGTGTGCGAGGGCAAGCGTTTTGATGAGTCCGTGTTGGACTACCACTTTGGTGGCAAGGACATCGCAGACGTGTTGGGGCTGTCGGCTGCCAATGCGTATGAGTTTTTCGCGGCGAAAGATTCAAAGATTTTGCCTGCGGCAAAGATCGCAAAGAGGCTTGTCGACGTCGGCCTCGGCTACATCACCCTCGGCCAGCCGCTCACCACGTTGTCCGGCGGTGAACGCCAGCGTTTGAAGCTCGCCACCCACATGGCAGACAAGGCCACCACCTTTATTTTGGATGAGCCCACCACAGGCCTGCACCTCGCTGATGTGAAAACCTTGCTGGATCTTTTTGATCAACTGGTTGATGACGGCAAGTCTGTCATCGTCATCGAACACCACCTCGGCGTGCTCGCTCACGCTGACCACATCATTGATGTCGGCCCTGGTGCAGGTTCTGATGGTGGCTCGATTGTATTCGAGGGCAGCCCCGCGGAACTCATCAAAACTGATACTCCAACAGGACGCCACCTTAAAGCTTATGTAGATTAGTTTCTTATGGAAAACCCTGGTGATCTCGGCGCTATGCCACAGTACGGTTTTGAGCATATTTCGATGCTCATCACCGCTGTGGTTTTAGCGATTCTTGTCGTCCCCATTGCTCGTCGATTCAACTTCGCACCGGCATTTGGCTGGGTGCTACTCATCGCAACACTTCTGTCGAACCTGTGGAATTTTATGCCCGGCTATTACACGCTGGACCAATCTTGGCCATTCCACTTCTCAGATGCATTGCGCATTATTGCTGCCATCGCATTGATTAATCGCGCGCGGTGGGCAGTTTCAGTGACTATTTTGTGGGGCACCACGATCAACCTGATGTCACTGCTCACTCCAGATGTTCAGTATTTACAGGTTCCCTGGCTGGAGTTTTTAATGTACTGGTTTATGCACATTTCTGTGTTCCTAGCAGCTATAATTCTCATTTTCGCTTTTGGAGAAAAGCCAGGGCTGTCCGGAGTGGTTATGTCCGTTGCAGTGGCGATTAGCTGGGGCATCATGTGCCTCATGGTCAACGCATTTTTGGGAACCAACTACGGGTACCTCTCCACAGAACCAGAATCAGCGTCAATTCTGGATTTGTTGGGAGGATGGCCGTTCTACATCGTCGCGGAAGTATTACTCCTGTGTGCAGTGTGGGCTTTGTGGTCTTATCTGATTGATAAGCTGCCTATCACGTATCGCCCTGCTTACCGTCCGAAAACTCGGAAGGCCGCTGCGTAACCGCCCTCTACCTCGAGAAACGCCGGAATGAACTCCTCCGGCTTCGGGGGATCTGGAAGAGCGGCCAAGTATTCCTTGTGAGCTTGAAGGGATGCAACTCCGGCATCAACAGAATCTTTAGCCAGATCCATGGTGTGGGTGGGCTCTGGGTGTCCGGCAATGATGATGACTTCAGCTCCCCACGGCTGCAGATCCTCCTGCAACAGCTCTGGCTGCGCCCACGGATTAGCGGCATCGCGGGTCGCATCAATTGCGGCTAATCCCGCCACGCGGTGATCCGCCTGGTTCAAACCACCGTAGGCCTCTACATCAAAATTGGATACCACCACAGCATTTGGTTTACGGATCCGGATTTCCCGAGCAATATCTTTGCGCAGTACCAGATTGTACACCAACATGGAATCTGGGTGATTCAAAATGGTGAGATTTCTAACTCCTACCACATCACATGCAGCCCGCTGTTCCGCTGCGCGCAATGACCCGGTTTCTTTAGGGTCTAAACCTTGGATACCTGCCTCCCCGTGGGTGAGCAGCAGGTAAGACACCTCCACCCCGGCGTCTGTCCATTCTTTAACAGCCGCGGAAAGCCCATACTCCGGATCATCTGGGTGAGCTACCACAATTAAGACGCTTGACCAGTCCTGCCATTGCAATGTCTCAAGTGCACTCATTCCCACCAGGCTACCTAAATCAGGCGAACATGCTCATCATGTAAACACCGAAAAGCATGAGCAGCACCGAGCCATGCACAGCACTGACTTTCTTGGAGCTAAACGCAATGGCTGTCACCGCAATGGTGGTTCCCAGCAGCAACAAGTTGATCGGGGTCTCCCCCAAAACTACATCTTGACCTGTGATCACGCCGATCACTAGAACAGCTGGGATTGTCAGCCCCACCGTTGATACTTGGGCTCCATGCGCGAGGTTGCTTACTCGCTGAATCTCTCCTGTCCACGCAGCTTTCAAGGAGGTGATGGTCTCTGGCAAGAAGACAATGGTGGCAATAATTAATCCAGCCATTGCTACGGGTGCACCAAGGCTTGCCAGGACTTCATCCATCACCGTGGCCATGTCATGGGACAGCAACACGATGGGGAGCACAGTGATAATCAAGATTAAGCCTCTAAATGGGACCTCCCATTTTGCTGCGTCGTCTGCCTTTTCTGCGACCTCGACCTCTTGAAATTCACCAGCTTGGGCACCCATTTGGCGAAACAGGAAGAACCCGTACACCACTGCTGTCAGTGTTGAAATAACAAGTGCCTGCCCAGTGGAGTATTCTCCCCTGAAAGCTGGAACCGCAAAGGCGATTACGGAAAAAGTTGCGATCAGCACCAAGTAGGTCGGAGTTCCCACCCCATTGTGTGGCATGCTTCCATGCCTTAAACCACCAATGAGTAGGCACAATCCCACGACCAAACCCATGATGATCATGGACACTGCCATCACGGAATCCCGACCAGCAGTGGTTGAATCAGCAGGCCCCAGCATCACCGCACAGATCAAAATCACTTCAATGATCACGATCGACAAGGTAAGGATCAACGATCCAAAAGGATCACCCAAAATATGAGCCAAACGCTCCGCCATCTTCACCACGCCAAATGCGCAGAATAGGATGACTGCCACGATCAGCGCCAACTCAATAATTGATGGCAGTGTGATGAGGGGGATGATAAAAATCGATGCCCAGCCGACAAAGATGCGGGCATAATCAATTGGTTTTAGCCAAGAAAACGGCATGTTCTCTAGTCAAACTTTCTTAAGAACTCTGGGCCGTTCCCAGGCTGTCATAGATTTCTTCGGGTCGTCCCGAAGCCTCATCAGAACCTAGCACAATCTCATGATCCACCTCAACGCCTAAAGAGAAATGGCGTTGCTCCTGCTGCGCCCACACTTTCCAAAATGGTGCGTAATCAGGATCGCGGTTGAGGGCGCGCTGTTTTCTTAAAGCCTCAGGACCAGTGATACGAACGGTCACCAGCTCGCCCAACAGCGATGCCTTGCGTTTTGTTGCAGCAGTGATTGATCCAGAGCCTTCGATAATGAGACTTCGACCAGGCTCCAACTTGATCCAATCGCCTTGGCAATTGTTGTGCCAATCCCACGTGAAGAAACCGGGGTTGTCCGCGTCCAAAACATGGCGTGCAACAATCTCCGATGCCGCTTCAAGGCCAGTCCAACCAGGATAAAAGTCATCCAAATGAACCAACTGAAACCCGGTGCGGGCAGCTAACTCACCCGCCAAGGTGGTTTTGCCCGCACCGGATTGTCCATCAATTAAAACTGTGATCATGTGCCCAAGAACTTAAAGAAACCAGTCTGAATGGACACGGTTAGAGCGATCGCGGAAATGGCAGCACACACCAAGATGAGCACCAGATCGCGCGCGCCGACGGTGGATTCCCTTGCCCAGGTGCGGCCAGTCGTGCGACCAAAACCGCGTGCTTCCATCGCCGTTGCAAGCTTGGATCCACGGCGAAGCGAGAGCACCAACAAACCAAAAGTCATGGTGAAAAAGTGCTTGATCTTGCCCTGATCAGCAATTCCGCGGGCACGCCTTGCCCTGGACATGGAGTACCAATCTTCCCGAAAAAGCGTCATCAGTCGGCTTCCTGCCACAGCACCGATGACAAACCTTTCAGGCAGTTTGAGCAGCTGCGCCAAACCATCGCCCAGGTCGGTGGGATCAATGCGAGCAATCAGCACCACAACGGGCAGACCAATCGCCAGAACACGCAGCCCAATGGCAGCAGCCAAAGCCAGTGAATTATCAGTGACGTGAATGAGCAGGAAGCTAAAGTACTCTTTTCCATCCGGCCTGCCATAAAGCGCCATGGATAATGCAGCCACCGGTGCCATGAGGAACAGCATCCAGCCACGTTTCAGCAGCATCTTCCAGGTCACGCCGGCAAATGGTGCCAGAATAATGGTTGCCACCAGCGCGATCGCTGCCGACATCACATCCAAACTCAGCAGCAACGGCGTGGTCAGTACCATCAACGCGATGATGCGGGTGACGGGATTAATTTTGATCAGCAGGTTCACTTCGCGCTCACCTCAATGTGGTGATCGCCCAGCGCTGCGATGAAATCAGGATCATGGGTTACCGACACAATGCTGATTCCGTTGTCTGTTAATTCACGCAACATCGTCACCAGCTCTGTGAAGGTCTCGGGATCTTGGCCAAACGTAGGCTCATCCAAAATGAGAAGTTTCGGTGCTGCCACCAAGGCTGTCGCCACAGATAGGCGGCGCTTTTCTCCACCACTCAAGGTAAACGGATTGGCGTTTTCCAAGTGGCGGAGGCGCAAACGATCAAGCAGCTCCTCGATGCGCTCGCTTGCATCGACTTTCATGATTTTCGGCCCAATTTCTAGCTCATCACGCACAGTGCGCGCCACAAATTGGTGCTCTGGATCCTGAAAGACAGTGCCAATACGTGCAGCTAGATCAGCTGAACGCCACTTGTGCGGGGGCGTGTTAAGGCCGCCGCGCACCGTGTCAGAGAGTTCCAGCTGCCCACTTTTCGGCGGAAGCAATCCACCCATGGTCAGCGCAAGTGTGGATTTTCCAGCGCCATTCGGCCCGGTGATCACCGTCGAGGCGCCTTCCGGCACCTCAAAACTACGCAGGCCGCCCCAGGTGCACAGCAAATCATTCGCCCACAAGATCGGTTTGCTTGTCGACGGCTGCGCCCCAGGCAACTGGCCCACCTTGATCAACTCTGCAGGTTGGACATCTTCGCCGTCAGTAATACTGATGATCCGGTCAATGATGTTGACCCACAGCTCATGGCGGTGTTCCACCACGATGAGTGTTGCTCCAGTTTCCTGAACAACGCGATCCACTGCTGCGACCACATCTTTTTGGCCTTGAGGATCAAGGTTTGCGGTGGGTTCATCAAGCAGAATCAGACGAGCACCCATGGCGATCACACCGGCAAGAGCGAGGCGTTGTTTTTGGCCACCGGAAAGATATTTCGTGGGGTGGCTCAGTGGTAGATCCAAGCCCACCAATTCAAGTGCTCGTTCCACCCGTGGCCAGATTTCCTCGCGCGGAATTTGGAGGTTTTCGCAGCCAAACGCCACATCATCGCCGATGCGGGAGGCGATGACTTGGGAATCTGGATCTTGGAGAACCAAACCGATGGAGGGGGCGTCGACAAGCAATTCGCCCGTAGAAACGCCCTCATCAGAACCGCCTAAAACGCCAGCGAGCGCGGCGAGTAGCGTGGATTTTCCGGCGCCGGAAGCGCCGGTGAGCAGGATGCGTTCACCAGGTGCGATCTCGAAGTTGATGTCTTTGAGCGCGGGGTTTTCCCGGGAAGCATGGCGGTAGCCAAAGTTGCGCGCAACAACGCGCGTTCCAAGTGCGGTGGTCATTTATACCTCGCGGCCAGCGGCGAAACGATCAAGTGCACCAGTCCTCGCCAACGCGCGGACCAGGTACCAGCTGAGCAGGCCGGCAAGGATCGCACCGGAAATAAGGACAGTGGTGGAATAGATGATGTTGAAGGACATCGTCTTTGCGAGGTTTCCGTAGAAGAACATTTCCAGGAAAATTGCGCCGCCACCTGCGCCCATACCTGCAAGCATGGTGGTGGGCAGGCTGTAGCGACGGTAGAGGAACAGCGCGAAGATGATTTCAGCGCCGATTCCCTGCGCCAAGCCGGAGTAAATGGTGGAGATACCAAACTGTGAAGCAAGCGCTGCAGAGACACATGCGGCCACTACTTCAACGAAAATTGCGGCACCCGGCTTGCGGATAACCAACCCACCGAGCACACCACCGAGCAGCCAAATACCAATGGCGATGCCGCCAAGGCCTGGTGTGAGTGCGTGAAATGCGGTGGTCCAGGCGTAGCCGATGGAATTCCACACGATGAAAATCAATCCGCAGGCGACACCCAAAACGGATGCGATGACGATGTCAATAACACGCCAGGAAGACTTTGGTTGATTAGTTTTTTGCATGGCAGGACTAGCCATATTTTTCCTCCCTATCGCCGGCATTATCCGGATCAGGTTCGACGGTCGTGGCTATGCCAGATCTCAGCCCGGATTTTCACCGAGCACCCGTGTCTATGAAATTTAAGTACGCGTTCACAGTAGCTTAAACCAATTGGAAATCCTAGAAACTGACCTAGATTAATACATAACCACCCCAACCCCTGACACACACCCCTAATTACACCCTGGCAGCATGAGCTGAAACGCTTTTCCGCTGGCTGTGACTTCAACCTCAGAAAATGCCTGGTTCGCAAGGCGAACAGGTTGTCACGGAATGCACTTTCACTTACATTGAGTCCCAAATCACTGTGAGGTGCACCATTTAATGGACTTCACCTCCAGTGGGTCAATGAAAGGAGTTCCCCATGAACCACGTACCAGTGGCAATTATTGGCGCAGGACCAGCAGGACTAACCCTCGCCCACCTCCTCCACCTTCAAGGTGTGGAATCAATCGTCTTTGAATCCCGCACCCGCAAGGACGTCGAAGAAACCGTCCGAGCAGGCATCCTGGAACAAGGCACCCTGAATCTGATGCGCGAAACCGGAGTCGGCGCACGCATGGAAGCAGAAGCCGATCACGATGAAGCAATCGACATCTCCATCAACAATGAGCGCACCCGCATTCCGCTGACCGAACTCACCGGCCACAAGGTTGCGATCTACCCGCAGCACGAATACCTCAAAGATTTCATTGCCAAGCGCATCGAAGATGGCGGCGAACTCCTTTTCACCACCACTGTTGATTCCGTAGAAAACTACGAAGGCGACCTCGCCAAGGTGACCTACACCGAAGCCGATGGTTCCTCCACCACCATCACCGCCGACTACGTCATCGCAGCTGACGGCTCCAACTCCCCTTACCGCAAGCTGATCACCGAAGACGGTGGCGTGCGCGCCCGCCATGAATACCCTTACGCATGGTTCGGCATTTTGGTGGAAGCACCAAAAACCCAAAAGGAACTCATCTACGCAACCCACCCTGAGGGCTTTGCGCTGATCTCCACCCGTACCGATGAAATCCAGCGCTACTACCTGCAGTGCAACCCTGACGACACCCCAGACATGTGGCCCGATGACCGCATTTGGGAACAGCTGCACCTGCGTGCGGACTCCCCTGGCATCACCGTGTCTGAAGGGCGCATCTTTGACAAGGCCGTGCTGCGTTTCCGCTCCGCGGTCACCGAACCAATGCAAAAGGGACGCCTCTTCCTTGCTGGCGATGCTGCACACACCGTGCCGCCAACCGGAGCTAAGGGCCTCAACTTGGCTGTTGCCGATGTCTCAGTACTCGCGCCAGCACTGGTTCGTGCCCTGAAGAAGAAGGACACCGGCTTGCTCGATAGCTACACCTCCCTGGCAGTCCCCCGCATCTGGAAAGCACAGCACTTCTCCTACTGGATGAGCTCCATGCTCCACGCAGTACCCGGCGAAGATCACTTTGCCACCCAGCGCCGATTCGCTGAATTGCGCTCCGTCCTAGAATCCCAATCCGGCCAACGCTACCTCGCAGAGCAGTACGTTGGGCGCGACCTACCACGCTTCGAGGTATAAACGCTCGTGTCAACGACCACCCCAACCCGCGCAACCAAAAGTGTCGGAACAGTTCTCGCACTCCTGTGGTTCGCAATTGTCCTCGACGGCTTTGACCTAGTCGTCCTGGGTGCAACAATCCCGTCCATGCTGGAGGATCCCGCGTGGGATCTCACTGCTGGACAGGCCACACAGATTTCCACCATCGGCCTCGTCGGCATGACCATTGGCGCACTGACCATCGGTTTCTTAACGGACCGTCTGGGTCGACGCCGTGTCATGCTGTTCTCTGTGGCAGTATTTTCTGTATTCACTCTCCTGCTGGCATTCACCACCAACGTCCAGCTCTTCAGCCTGTGGCGTTTCCTCGCAGGTGTTGGCCTTGGTGGAGCACTCCCCACCGCAATTGCCATGGTGACCGAGTTCCGCCCCGGCACCAAAGCGGGCTCTGCATCCACCACCTTGATGACCGGCTACCACGTCGGCGCAGTAGCAACCGCCTTCCTTGGCCTCTTCCTTATCGACGGCTTTGGTTGGCACTCCATGTTCATCGCAGGTGCCGTACCAGGACTGATCCTGCTACCACTGCTGTACTTCTTCCTTCCAGAATCCCCGCAGTACCTCAAAATCTCCGGCAAGTTGGATGAGGCGCAGGCAGTTGCAGCATCTTATGGACTTTCCCTGGATGATGATCTTGATCGCGAACACGAAGAAGAACTCGGCGAGTCCTCCTCACTTTCCTCCCTGTTCAAGCCCTCGTTCCGCCGCAACACCCTGGCGATTTGGGGCACCTCATTCATGGGACTCCTCCTGGTCTACGGCCTGAACACATGGCTGCCACAAATCATGCGCCAAGCAGACTACGACATGGGTAACTCGCTTGGATTCCTCATGGTGCTCAACATCGGCGCAGTGATCGGCCTTTATATTGCAGGGCGAATTGCCGATAAGAACTCCCCTCGCAAAACAGCACTCGTATGGTTCGTGTTCTCTGCATTTTCCCTCGCGTTGCTTGCTGTCCGGATGCCACTGATCGGTCTGTATGGCATCGTGCTGCTCACCGGCATCTTTGTGTTCAGCTCCCAGGTACTCATCTACGCCTTCGTTGGTGAGAATCACCCTGCCAAGATGCGCGCAACCGCCATGGGATTCTCCGCAGGAATTGGTCGCCTCGGCGCCATCTCTGGCCCGTTGCTTGGTGGTCTGCTTGTCAGTGCCAACCTTGCTTACCCATGGGGCTTCTTCGCTTTCGCTGGCGTCGGTCTGCTGGGCGCGCTGATTTTCTCCGCATCGAAGACTCTGAGGCATCGCGAGAACGCTTAAGTTTTAACACTGAAAAAGGTCGTTGCATTTTCTTGAGGTTGAAAATGCAACGATCTTTTTATGCTTTTAGTCTGAGGAAATATTCCACATCACACCAAATTTATCAAAAACCTGGCCAAAGAAACCGCCCCACGGAGCCTGTTCAAACTTCATGGCTTCCTCACCGCCAGCCGCCACAATCTTGTCGATCCGCGCGCGACCATCTTCCACTGACTCCGCGTTATACAACATGGAGTACGCGGTGTCTTTGACGAGCATTTCTCCCTCAAAAGAATCACTGCCAGAAATCAAACCACCATTGTCCAACGTGAGGACGCCGTGCGCCAACGCATCCGCTGGAGGATCAAACGGCATACCTTCCAAGGTGAGCTGACCGTAGGTTAAAAGATTAAGTTCACCACCAAAAACCTCTTGCCAATGTTTCAGAGCTTCCGTGGTGTTTCCATTGAATGCGATGTAGGTGGAAATCGTGCCGACCATGGGTTTCTCCCTCAAAGAAGTTACGGAATTTTCCAACCGCCATCGTACCCATTTATGGCGCGGGTCACAGATCCGCAGGTCGCCGCTTTTCGACGCCCGCCTGCGGCGGGATGACTGTGATGGAGGGGCGCGTCGACAAGCAAAATCTCTTTAGCAAATTCGGTTACTGTGGGGCGCATGAATAACCATTTTGAGCTCAAAGTACCTGGTGGAAAGCTTGTCGTCGTTGATGTGACCACCGATCTGGATTCCATTGCTGACGTGAAGATTTCCGGCGATTTCTTCCTCGAACCCGATGAGGCATTCTTCGCCCTTGGCCGGGCGCTGCAGGGGGCGTCGGTGGGTGATAACACTGATCGTTTGCAGGCAAAGTTGGATGCAGCGTTGGCGGAATATGATGACGTTGAGCTACACGGCTTTAGCACTGCGGATATTGCTTTAGCTGTGCGTCGGGCAGTCACCGGCGCGCAAGATTTCACCGATTATGAATGGGAAATCCTGCACCCAGGGGTGCTTCCTACCCCACTTAACGTTGCGTTGGATGAGCTCCTTTTGGACCAAGTTGCCAGTGGTCAGCGTGGCCCGACGATGCGCATTTGGGATTGGGATGATCGCGCCACAGTGATCGGTAGTTTCCAGTCATATGTCAATGAAATCAACCAAGAAGGCGTTAATGAACATGGTGTGACCGTGGTACGACGCATGTCTGGTGGCGGTGCAATGTTTATGGAGGGCGGCAACTGCATCACCTATTCCCTGTATGCACCGGAATCTCTCGTTGCTGGTTTGAGCTATGAGCAGTCCTATGAATATTTGGATCGTTGGGTGATTGCTGCGCTGAAGACACACGATGTTGACGCTTGGTACGTGCCTATCAATGACATCACCTCCACCGGCGGAAAAATCGGTGGCGCTGCACAGAAACGTCGCAGTGGCGCAGTCCTCCACCACGTGACCATGTCCTATGACATCGATGCGGACATGATGACCCAGGTGTTGCGCATTGGAAAGGTGAAGATTTCCGACAAGGGTCTTCGCAGCGCAAAGAAGCGCGTTGATCCTCTGCGCCGCCAAACAGGTGCATCACGTGAGCAAATCATCGACACCCTAAAGTCCACATTCAGTGCTAGGTACGGCGCGCAAGAAGTAGAGCTCAGCGATGAAGATTTCGCGGCAGGCCACGACCTAGTAAAAACCAAATACGCCACCGAGGAGTGGACTAAGCGAGTTCAATAGTTTCTATGGATCTGCACAAGGTAGCTGCAGCGCACGCGGCGACTCTTCCCCTGAGCACCAAAGAGTTTCCTTTCGGACCCGAGCACGAAGTGTACAAAGTGCGGGGCAAGGTATTTTTGCTGCTCACGATACTAAATGATGAGCCGATTATCACGCTGAAATCAGACCCCGAGATTGGCGCTTCACTACGCAGTGGCTTCCCCACCATCCAGGCTGGATATCACATGAACAAAGTGCACTGGCTGAGCATTAGCGATGGTGAACGGATCACGAAAGACTTCATCGAAGGTCTCGTGGAAGAGTCCTATGAACTGGTAATTTCCACCTTGCCGAAGTATAAAAGGCCTTAACTTGGTTGCTTGCGGGTGGCAAGATGGGTGATATGAAAATTACCCGCCACATCCATGCATGCGTTGAGATCTCACAGGGAAACGATCGAATCATTATTGATCCCGGTACTTTTGGCGCCCCAGATTTATGTGGCGCGACCATCCTGGTCACCCACAATCATGCCGATCACGTTGATCCCGAGTTGCTCAAGCCCGGCATGACGATTTACGCGCCTCGATCAGTAGCACATTCAATTCCAGTAGAATGCCACATCGTGGAACACGGCCGAAACTTTACCGTTGGGTCCCTATCCGTTGAGGTTCTTGGTTCTGAACATGCGATGCTCACCCATTCCATGCCGATCGCGGAAAACGTTGGATACTTAATCAACGGCCGAGTGCTCCACCCCGGCGATACCTTCCAACCCATTAAAGATGTCGAACTCGCCCTGGTTCCTGTCAACGGCCCCTGGGTGAAAATGCTGGATGTGGAAGGCTATTTGAAGAAATTTCCACCAAAGCGTTTCATCGGCATTCACGATGGCATTGTTAATGATCGCGGTTTGGCGATCAACAAGAAGTTCTTAACGCATCTTGGTGAAACCTATGGCTCGGAATACTCGCCGCTTGAAGAGGGAGAGTCGTTGGAAATTTAGATTCTTGGTTTAGATTCTTGGTTTAGATTCTGATCATTGTTACGCCGAGGATGATCACCACGAGCCCGAGAAGCTGCGCGATGTGAATGTGGCGGCGCGGGCTGCCAAGGATTCCAAAAGCGTCGATCATCAGGCTGGCCAACATCATGCCCAGCAACATAACCACCACGGTAACACCAGTGCCAATGATCGGTCCCAGGTAAGCAGTACTGAAAATAACAGTCGCGCCGATGACGCCACCGATCCACATCCACCATGGGTTTTTCTTCCCAGCGCCGTTGATTCCACGCCACTTGGTTCGGGTGACCAACAGCAGAATAAACAGCGCGGTGGTGCCAACAGCGAAAGACACCAGTGCTGACTCAATGGGGGATCCTAGGACAGTTCCCAAGTAACCATTGACTGCAACCTGGGTTGCTTGGCACATGCCCATCACCACTCCGAAGAGGCGCCACAACCAAATGGAGGCACCTTGGGATTGGGTCTGTCCGATGTTTTTCTTAGAGAACACTCCCACTGCGGCCAGCGATCCAACAAGTACCGCAGCAGCACCCAATACTCTGAACAGGGTTAACGGTGCTTGAGGCGAATGTGCCAGGCCAGTTGTATCGATAATTAGGCCCATGATGATCTGTCCGGAGATGGGCAAAATAACGGTCTGCACGCTGCCGACTCGGGGAAACAGCAAAATGTTTCCCGTCAGCAGCACAACACCCAACATGCCACCGGTGAAAATCCACCACGGTTGGCCAGTTGTATTTCCTAGAGCAGGATACGGGTGCCCACTGGTGATCCACGTTGCAACCAGGAGTGAAAAAGTTCCTACCAAAAAGGAAATAAAAGACGCCAGCAGTGGTGCTCCCACGGACTGACGCAATCTATTATTCACCGAAGTTTGGAAAGGCATGATGGCACCGGCCACCACCCCGAATAGCACTGCAAGCATGAGGTTTTCGCTTTCCTATACAGGTTATATAAGAGCTTAAAACAAGACTCCCGACATATTAGACCTGTACGGGTTGAAGCGAAACACTTCCCTTAGAGTCAAAGTGACTGTAAGATAGCTCAACAGTTAAAGTCAGATTGACCCTAAGGTGGTTTCTTGCCCGCTTCACCTGAAATCCAGATGGCCGTATCCACGATCATCTTCGCGCTGCGCCCCGGCCCCCAGGATCTCCCCAGCCTGTGGGCCCCCTTCGTTCCGCGCACCCGCGAACCACATTTAAATAAATGGGCACTGCCCGGCGGTTGGCTGCCACCACATGAAGAACTTGAAGATGCTGCTGCCCGCACACTCGCAGAAACCACCGGCCTGCACCCCAGCTATCTAGAACAGCTCTACACTTTCGGAAAAGTCGACCGCTCCCCAACCGGACGCGTGATCTCTGTGGTGTATTGGGCACTTGTCCGAGCCGATGAAGCGTTGAAAGCCATCCCAGGAGAAAACGTCCAGTGGTTTCCCGCCGATCATCTCCCTGAGCTGGCATTTGACCACAATAACATCGTCAAATATGCACTAGAACGACTTCGCACCAAGGTGGAATACTCCGAAATCGCCCACTCCTTCCTCGGAGAAACCTTCACCATCGCCCAGCTTCGATCCGTGCATGAGGCAGTCCTTGGACACAAACTCGATGCCGCCAACTTCCGAAGATCCGTGGCCACCTCGCCCGATCTGATCGACACCGGCGAAGTGCTTGCGGGAACACCGCACCGCCCACCCAAACTGTTCAGATTCCAAAGATAAATTCTGACGCTCATTCCAGCCCACCGTTTAGAAGAAAAGACCCCAATCATGACCACCTCAATCACCCCATCTGTCAACCTTGCATTGAAAAATGCCAATAGCTGCAACAGTGAACTCAAAGACGGACCCTGGTTCCTCGACCAGCCCGGAATGCCGGATGTCTACGGCCCCGGCGCGTCACAAAACGATCCGATCCCTGCGCATGCTCCGCGCCAGCAGGTTCTCCCCGAGGAGTACCAGCGCGCAAGTGATGACGAACTGCATCGTAGGATCCGGGAAGCGAAAGACACCCTGGGTGACAAAGTGGTTATCCTAGGACACTTCTACCAGCGCGATGAAGTTATCCAACACGCAGATTTTGTTGGTGACTCTTTCCAACTTGCCCGCGCTGCCAAAACCCGACCCGAGGCGGAAGCGATTGTGTTCTGCGGTGTGCACTTCATGGCTGAAACCGCTGATCTGTTATCCACGGATGAACAATCAGTGATCCTCCCCAACCTTGCCGCAGGTTGCTCCATGGCAGACATGGCTGACCTTGATTCCGTCGAAGACTGCTGGGAGCAACTCACCTCAATTTATGGCGATGACACCCTGATCCCTGTGACCTACATGAATTCCTCTGCAGCGCTCAAAGGTTTCGTGGGTGAGCACGGCGGAATTGTATGCACCTCCTCAAATGCACGTTCCGTATTGGAGTGGGCGTTTGAACGCGGCCAACGAGTCCTGTTCTTCCCCGATCAGCACTTGGGTCGAAACACCGCGAAAGCCATGGGCATTGGGATCGATCAAATGCCCCTGTGGAATCCCAACAAACCACTGGGTGGCAACACCGTTTCCGAGCTAGAAAACGCAAAGGTACTGCTCTGGCATGGTTTCTGCTCTGTACACAAGCGCTTTACTGTCGAGCAGATCAACAAAGCCCGCGCCGAGTACCCCGACGTTCACGTCATCGTGCACCCTGAATCCCCCATGCCAGTTGTTGACGCCGCCGACTCATCCGGATCCACTGACTTCATTGTGAAAGCCATTCAAGCAGCACCGGCAGGATCTACCTTTGCGATCGGCACCGAAATCAACTTGGTTCAGCGCCTGGCAGCCCAGTACCCGCAGCACACCATCTTCTGCCTCGACCCTGTCATCTGCCCATGCTCCACCATGTATCGCATTCACCCTGGTTACCTGGCCTGGGCACTTGAGGAGTTGGTGGCTGGAAACGTGATTAACCAGATTTCTGTCTCTGAATCCGTGGCGGCACCGGCGCGAGTCGCTTTGGAAAGGATGCTATCTGTTGTTCCAGCAGCTCCTGTTACTCCTAGCTCCTCGAAGGATGCGTAATTTATGACTACCCATATTGACCGCATCGTTGGCGCAGCGTTATCCGAGGATGCGCCATGGGGCGACATTACCTCCGACACTTTTATCCCAGGATCGGCGCAGCTGAGCGCCAAGGTTGTTGCCCGGGAGCCAGGTGTGTTCAGCGGGCAGGCGCTTTTCGACGCCTCCTTCCGGCTCGTCGATCCTAGGATAAACGCATCCCTTAAGGTGGCTGATGGTGACAGCTTTGAAACCGGGGACATCCTAGGAACAATTACCGGCAGTGCTAGAAGCATCCTCCGTTCAGAGCGCATTGCTCTCAACTTCATTCAGAGGACGTCCGGCATCGCTACATTGACATCGTGCTATGTTGCAGAGGTTAAAGGCACCAAAGCCCGCATTGTTGATACCCGGAAAACCACACCCGGCCTGCGCATCATTGAACGCCAAGCTGTCCGTGACGGTGGCGGATTTAATCACCGAGCCACCTTGTCCGATGCTGTCATGGTGAAAGATAACCATCTCGCAGCCATCGCATCCCAGGGGCTCAGCATCACTGAAGCGCTGTCGAATATGAAAGCTAAACTCCCCCACACCACCCATGTGGAAGTCGAAGTTGATCATATAGAGCAGATCGAACCAGTTCTTGCTGCTGGTGTGGACACCATCATGTTGGATAATTTCACCATTGATCAGCTCATCGAAGGCGTTGATCTCATTGGTGGACGTGCACTGGTGGAAGCATCTGGCGGAGTCAACCTCAACACCGCGGGAAAGATTGCATCAACCGGTGTCGACGTCATTTCCGTTGGAGCGCTTACCCATTCTGTGCATGCACTTGACCTAGGACTCGATATTTTCTAATGCTCTACCTTGATAATGCAGCCACCACCAGTGTGCGCAATGAAGCACTTGAGGCCATGTGGCCTTATCTCACCGGAGCGTTTGGCAATCCGTCAAGTCCCCATGAGGTGGGAAGACTCGCCTCTGCGGGGCTGGAGGATGCTCGAACTCGGGTGGCCCGCATTATCGGAGGACGCCCCACACAGGTGACGTTTACGTCGGGTGGATCAGAAGCCAACAACCTCGCTATCAAAGGAGCGTGCTTAGCTAATCCTCGTGGCCGGCACCTCATCACCACCCCGATCGAGCATGACAGTGTCCTAGAAACTGCTGCTTATCTTGAAAGGTTTCATGATTTCGAGATCACCTACCTATCCCCCGATCACACTGGGCTGATCTCCCCGGAGGGTCTCCGCAAAGCAGTCAGGCCGGACACCACATTGATCAGCATTGGTTATGCCAACAATGAGGTGGGAACCATTCAGCCGATAGCTGAGTTGGCGGCGGTAAGCAGTACGCCTTTTCACACCGATGCAGTGCAAGCTGCACATTTAACCTTTGACTTGGGAGTTGACGCGTTAAGTTTGTCGGGTCATAAATTCGGTGCGCCTAAAGGGATTGGAGTGTTATGGTCAAAGCTTCCCCTGGAGCCGGTAATCCATGGCGGCGGCCAGGAAAAAGGGCGGCGTAGTGGCACGGAAAACGTTGCGGGGGCTATCGCCTTTGCCACTGCCTTGGAATTGGCCAGGGCGGAATCCTATCCAGATCTTGGCGAATTCATCGAGGAAGTTCTCACTATCCCGGGAGCACACCTGACTGGACATCCTAGGATGCGCATTGATGGACACGCATCTTTTCTCTTCGACAGCATAGGATCTGAAACTGTTCTTCTGGAATTGGAACGCCAAGGCATTGTGTGCTCCCCTGGTTCTGCCTGTGGTTCCGGAGAGGTATCCCATGTGTTGCTGGCGTTGGGGCTTGAGGAGGATCAAGCACGAACGGCTGTGCGCTGTACTTTTAGTACAACACACAGCCGTGAAGATGCGCTCGTGGCAGCCTCTGCTCTTAAATCCGCGGTCGCCTTAATCAGAGGGTGACGCTAGTCAGAGGTTTACGGGCTCTTCCTGTTTTAGAGTGCATTGATCTTATGGACCAACTGCCCTGAATGGATAAGGCACCGCAGAATGTAGTGGTTCAAATTACGGAAACCTAGAGCAATCCCACGCAAATGCTCCAACCGTCCGTTGATCGCTTCGACCGGACCGTTGGAGACACCAACATCGAAATACGCCAACACATCACCAAGTCGTTTAAACAAACTACGACCCAACTGCGCGAGTTCCTTATTCGGCCCCTTCAACACCCGAAGCTGATCAATAATGGTCCGCATTTTCTTCTTCGCTTCACGCTTATTACCCATCTGATAACAATCAATAATCGCCTGATACGCAAGCCACGCAAGCTTTAACGCCCCGTAGTCTTTGTCATACGCCCACAACTGCTCCAAGCTTTCTTGCTGACGAGGACTCAACCACTTGTGCGTGGTCAACAAGGTCTTCCGGTTTTTATACAACGGATCCTGGCTTAAACCACGACGCTGGTATTTCTCCCGCTGGAGGCGTTGCCGGCAGGCGGTGAGCTTGTCACCAGCAAGCCGCACAACATGGAATGGATCCATCACGCGACGAGCAGAAGGAATGAGTTCTTTACTTGCTGTGGCGTAGCCTTGGAATCCATCCATGGACACGATCCGTATCTGATTGCGGAACTGTTCACCGCGGGAGCCAAGCCAGGACCGTAAAGCATCAGCACTACGACCTGGGACGACATCTAATAACCGGGCAGGACACCGTGAGTCATACCGATGCCCGGTCATATCGACAATCACGGTGACAAACCCATCACCATGCTTAGCCCTATTATGTGACCACTTATGCTCATCCACCCCAATGACATACACTCCATCAAGATGGTGAGGATCGTTATAGACCAGCTCACGGCACATATCGAGGGCTAGTTGGCAGGTTAAATCCCACCCTAGCCCAAGTGCTTTCGCGGTTGCGTGAACACTCATCCGGTCAATAGCAAGGCGTTGTAAAATCCAGCGGGTGACCCGGTGGGTGACCTTTTTACCGTGGTCAGCGCAGCTTAGTTCTGCTTGGAAATACTTTTGCTTACATGTGGGGTTGGTGCAGCGGTAGCGAGGTAGACGGATAAACAGTTTGGTGGGAAACCCGACGATGGGTAAATCAATGAGCATCCGGTGGGTGTGATGACGAAACACCCCAGGTTGGGAGCATTCTGGGCAGGTGGAGGTGTAGTCGAGTGCGTCTGCTTCGATCAGGGTGTAATCACCTGCATCGGAAGCGCCGGTGATGGTGAGTCCTAGTTCCGCAGTGCGGCAGATGGTGTCAGCGATGATGTTGCCGGTAGACTTCATGGGTAGAGCCTTTTGTTGGTGTTTGGTTAGCTTAGATACCTAAACCTTAACCCTGACAAAAGGCTCGTTTATTTTCGGGTCTACACCGCTAGCCCAGGTTCTGTGATGTACCCCAAAACCGGAAGGGCCGGTTTACGCTGATCGGGAGGGAAAGCTGAAAGAACTAGCTAACTAAAGCGACAGGCTCTGGGTGTTTAACAAAGCCATTCTTAGCTCGATCGGTGCGAGCGTGTGTGAACAGGTAGAAGATTCCGGCAATCACACCCACACCTGCCAGTGCTGCATACATAGGTCCGAAACCAATTGCCGCAGAAACTGCTCCCAGGATAATAGGTCCAAAGCCAAAACCTAAGTCCACAAACAGGAACAAAGTGGAGAAGGCCGTACCGAATTCGGTTTTGTCTACTACACCAACAGCGATGGACTGCACTGCTGGCATCAAAGTGCCGTATCCCAGACCTGCAATGACTCCGGACAACACAACGTGCCAGTTGGAAGTGGCAAAGGACAAAATCGTCAAGGAAATAACGAAGAAGAACAATCCAAAGTAAATAACGACGTTGTCTCCGCGACGGTCCTGCAGTTTGCCAAGGAAGCTGCGCATCACAAACATTGATACTGCGTAGGCAATGAAGAACAATCCAGCACCCGTAATCAGATCGCGTTCTTCAGCAAATGCGTTGATGTAGGCAATGACGCCAGAGTAAGCAAAGCAAATAAGCAAGATAAAGATGCCGATGGGGATGATCTTTGGGTTCATAATAGATTTGAAGCTGAACTTGGCTGGTTCCCCAGAAGGCTCAGGGTCGCTGGTCTTAAAGTACATGAACACGACGGCGATCAAAGAGATGACCGAGGTTGCCAAGACCACGATAAACAGCATGTCGTAATCAAATGTTCCTAGGACAAAAAGTGCTAGGGCTGGTCCAAGTGCTGCAGAAACGGTAGTGCCCAATGCCAGGTAACCAGTACCTTCGGAACGTCGTGACGCTGGAATGAGCTCCTGGACCATTGCCATGATCGCGGTGGCAGCAAAAGCGTATCCAACACCGTGGAGGAACCTGTTTGCGTATAGCAATGGCAATGATTCGATGGGAAGGTACAAGGCACACGCAATGGTAGTGACTAGGACTGAGATGAGCACAATCTTGCGTCGACCAAAACGGTCAATAATATAGCCGGAGAAAAACCTGGAAAAGACTGCGCCGATAACAATTGAGCTGGATGCGAAGCCAGCTTCTACTTCAGAGGCTTGAAATTCCTTGATGGCGTACAAAGCCATGGTGGTGATGAGGAAGTAGAACACCAGGAACTGGAAAAGGTTGGCAAACCATCCCATGACAAACGTTGGTGTAAAAAGTTTCCCTTCTTCAGCTACGGACACTGTTCTCCTTTAAATCGAAATTATTGCATCATGCAATTTTGTTATGAACACAAACTACCACGTTTATTGCATCATGCAACACCCTTGCTAGGATATAAAATACTCTATGAGTCCAGACGTTTTTAAAGGGAGCGAATTACCATAGTGTCTACAGATCCAGAAGAGTTCGACCAAGCTGAAACCCTCGATCAACTCGCGTATGAGATCATCCTGCTCACCCGGTATGGTGTCCAAAACACACCGACCAACAAGCGCGAAGCCATCATGGATCGCAGCGCCCTCATCTTGCTCACCCGCCTTGACGCTCAAGGACCTATGACAGTTAATGAGCTAGCTGAAAGCTTTGGACTTAACGTTTCTACCGTGCACCGCCAACTCAAAGCAGCCATTGCCAATGGCTTAATTGAAGTCGTCGATGATCAAGCATGCCCCGCTAAACTTCATCGTCCAACTGAGTTGGGTAAAGAAAAACTGCAGCAGGAGCTTCTTGCCCGCCAGCAGGATCTCACCCGCATTCTTCATGATTGGGATGAGGAAGACATTAAAACGCATGCCAAGCTATTGCGGAAGCACAATGAAAGCTTGGAAGAATACCTCGATATGAAGTGGCCCCGCCCCTAAGTGCCCATAAACGCACCTCTAAAACCATATCCACAGAATTTATTTCTGTGGATCACTTCCCCACTTCACAGCCTAATGATATAAAAGATCTAGCATTAAAGGCCCCAATACAAGAGGCCTTAATAAATTTTAAGCAAAGGGGATTGTGATGACTGCTGTACCAACGACTCTTGCAGCGATTTTAGCCCTTTCAGCTTTAACCATCGCCGCCGCTGGCGCAAGTTGCCCTAAAGCTCCTTAAAAGGGTTTAGGCCTTCTTTACAACACTGGACTTGAGTCGCATTTGACCAAATCCAGGGACCTTAGCGTCGATGTCGTGGCCGTCAACTGGCTCTTCAAGAAGACGAATTCCGCTGACTTTGGTGCCAATCTTGATGGCACCGCCACCCTTGACTTTGAGGCTCTTCACAATCGATACGGAATCGCCATCATTGAGGATATTTCCCACAGAGTCTTTGATGACAGTCGCGGTTTCTTCCGCTACTTCACCTTCGACCCATTCGTGGGCACACATTGGGCAGACCAGAACGCCGCCGTTTTCGTAGGTATATTCACTGCTGCACTCAGGGCAGGGAGCTAATTGATCAGACATATTCAGCAGATTCTAGCCGATGTCCCTGGTAACAGCACTAAAACCACCAATTCTGTTAGCCTGCGAGCATGACCTCCATTAAAGCAACCCGCACCAGCCCAAACACTTACACTGTGGTTAATGATTTCGGAGCCGAACTTAAAGTCAGCGCGCCGGGAGTTCCTGGGACGTTTTCCCCGGGTGAATTATTGCAGGCCGCTGTTGTTGGCTGCGCTTCTTTGTCGGCAGAGGCTCAGCTCGCGCACCAGTTGGGCCAGGATTTCACTGCGAGCGCGACTGTCGAATCCACGGAGACCACAGGGCTGATCACTGATCTGCTGTACACGTTGCAAGTTGATATGGCAGGCCTCGATCAGCAGGCGCAGGACAAACTTATTGCCAGCGCCGCGAAGAAAATTGATCGCCTGTGTTCTGTGAAGCGATCAATTCACCATGGCATCAATACGGAAACGGTTATAGCTCCCTAACTTCGCCAGCCTCGACATGCCAACGACGATTGGTCTGCACAGCGTCCAACATGCGACGATCGTGCGTGACCAGCAGCAACACACCATCATACGAGGCCAACGCTTGCTCCAATTGCTCGATGGCCTCCAGGTCAAGGTGGTTGGTGGGCTCATCAAGAACAAGCACGTTGACGCCCCGCACCTGTAGCAGCGCAAGTCCGGCGCGCGTGCGCTCGCCAGGAGATAGCTTTTCGACGTCCCGTTCCACATGATTATCATTCAGCCCAAATTTCGCGAGCAGTGTGCGCACCTCACTGATCGGTAAGTCTGGAACATGCTTTTCAAACGCAGAAATCAGTGGCAACTGTGGATCAAGTAACGCTCGTGCCTGATCGATTTCTCCGATCGCCACGCTCGTGCCCATCGTGGCAGTACCGCTGGTGGGTTCTTGGTTTCCCAATAGTCCGCGCAGCAATGTGGATTTACCAGCACCGTTGGGTCCTGTGATGCCAATGCGATCGCCAGCATTTACTTGGATGGATACTGGTCCCAAGGTGAAATCGCCTTGGGTGAAGCTTGCATCATTCAACGTGGAAACAACAGAACTTGACCGCGACGCCTTACCGACGCTGAACTGCAGTTTCCATTCTTTACGTGGCTCTTCAACTTCTTCTAACCGAGCGATGCGGCTTTCCATCTGGCGGACTTTTTGAGCCTGCTTTTCACTGGATTCCGCAGCGGCTTTCTTCCGAAGTTTGTCGTTGTCAGGTGCACGTTTAATAGCATTGCGGACACCGTGACTAGACCATTCACGCTGCGTTCGAGCACGTGCCACAAGGTCCTTCTTCTTTTCCGCAAATTCCTCATATTGGTCACGGGCGTGCTGGCGTAGCACTGCGCGTTCCTCAAGGTAGGAATCATATCCACCGCCATAAACATGGTGGGAATTTTGGTGCAGATCGAGTTCCAGCACAGTGGTCACACACCTGGAAAGAAACTCACGATCATGGCTGACCAGTACGACTCCCCCGCGAAGCCCCTGAACAAAATTCTCCAGTTGCTCAAGACCGTCGAGATCCAAATCGTTGGTGGGCTCGTCGAGAAGCACAATGTCAAAACGTGACAACAGTAACGCCGCCAGCCCGACCCGGGCTGCCTGCCCGCCTGAAAGTCCTTCCATCAGCGTCGAGGTGGGAAGCTCAAAGCCCAAATCAGCGAGCACGATGGGGATGCGTTCATCCAAATCGGCTGCGCCACTGGCCATCCACCGATCCAGCGCCTCGGCGTATGCATCGGCCAAGGCAGCGTTGTCTGGATCCGCACCAAACGCTTCGGCGGTGTCATCCATGGCAGTTGTTGCAGCTTGGCAGCCGGTTCGACGAGCAATGTAAACTGCGATCGTCTCTCCAGACGTGCGGGTGTGTTCCTGTGGCAAGTAGCCCACAAAAGCATCGGCTGGCGAAAGCGCGATAGTTCCAGCCAGTGGCTTTTCCACGCCCGCCAGAATTTTTAGAAATGTGGATTTACCAGCGCCATTGACGCCGACAACGCCCACGACATCGCCGGCAGCTACGGTGAGATTCACATCGTTAAATAATGTGCGGTGCCCATAGCCGCCTGCAAGGCCATTCACCACAAGTGTTTCGGTCATGTCTCCATTGTGGCACTAGGCGTCGACAAGCAATTTAAGCCCAGCCCTTAAGCTGCTGCGCCGAGGTGGCAGCCAGCCATTTTTGCCAGAGCGGACCGAAGGTCACGCGGCGCACGCCAAGGCCTGCGAGGGTGGCCAGATCGCCTGCGCCGTGCCCATCAACCGGGTGCGCGGTGATGTTGACCGGCACTGACACAGCGTCCACCAGGCGCTCAACCTGCTCGGCGGTGCTCAGACCCACGGGGTACACCGAACGCGCGCCTGCCTGTTCCATGAGCTTGATGCGCTTGATGGCCTCCACCATCGGATCTTCAAAAACGTCTGCACCAAGTTTGACGGCATCCGTGCGACCGTTGATCACCACATCTACACCTGCCACATCGGCAGCTTGACGTGCCGCAGCGATGTAATCAGCGTGCTCCTGCGCCTCACGAACACGCTTACCCTCGCTGTGCACAACATCTTCCACATTGATGCCCACTGCGCCAGCTTCCAAAATCTGTGCGATCAAATCCGCAGGCGAGAGACCATAACCGGATTCCACATCAACGCTTACGGGGATGGATACCGCCGAGGTGATCTTCTTGACCACCGCCATATAATCTGCAAAATTCATGTTTTCACCATCGGAGCTTCCTGTCGCATCCGCGACTGGGTGGCTACCAATGGTCAGGCCACTAAATCCTGCTTCTTCTACGAGCCCCGCGCTCCAGGTATCCCAGACGGTAGGCAGGACCAGCAGCTTTCCGGATTCATGATCGCTAGCAAATTTCGTGGCAAGTGACTTCAGGTCAGACATAACATGCTCCTAAATAAAGTGTGAAGTTGTGCTAATTTGCTTGGAACTAATCAGAGTATTTCAAGCACCTGCCCGCCAGCCTACTCAAACAAGTGGCCAAGGGAATTGACGATGCGATTTCGCCTGCGGAAGGAACGGTAACCTGCTGATTCTTGAGGCACGGCGCTGCAGCGCATCAATTTCTGCGGGATGAAGAAGCTGATGAAGTTCTTCCGGGACGTCCTCCAAAAGCTGCTCAACATCTGTCACCAAGTCATCTGGAATGGTGCAGCCTGCGAAATCCCAAATCACCGTGCGCAGCTTCGGTTCGACGGAAAAACACAACCCGTGATCGATGCCCCAAATATGATCGCCGTCTAACAACACATGGCCCGCTTTCCGGTCAGTGTTGTTGCACAACAGATCAAACACAGCCATGCGGACAAACTGCGGATGCAGGTCAGCGCGGGTGTCAAACAGTGGAAAATAGTGTTCGCCATTGTTTTCAATAAACCACTGCACCGAGCCCACACCAGCCGGGGCATCGTGCATGATCACCGTTGGAGGCACGATGTTCCAACCCAAAAACTCACTGATCACAAAGGCTGCACGTTCACGTTTGTACAGGCCAGGAGGGAAATCCCACAGGGGTTGCTCCCCCAATTCCGGTTTGTAGACCGCCCACCCATAATCGCCATCTAATTCAAGATCGACGATGAATCCGATGTTGCTTGATTCCACCAACTGCTGGACAATACCCAGTTCCCCCTCGTTGAGCAGCTTCAGCTCGCGCTCAAATGGTGAGGTGATCATGGTTGCGGAGCTTTCGGAAGTTTGTCTCGAAGGTATCCCAACGATCCTGTTCTGGAATTTGTCAGCAGCATATGGGAGGAGACGCCTGAAGATTTCCCGGTAAATTCCACTGCGGAAATTGACGCCGTGTCGATGAAAATGCGCTGAAAAGAATCCAGTGGAGTGCCTACAAAATGAGCCACCGCAGCCTTGATCGTGTCGGCATGACTAAACGCAGCAACGATTTCTCCCGGATGCTGCTGCGCAATGTTGCCGATAGCCTCCACCATCCGATCCTGCATTTCCACGAAACTCTCACCACCTGGAAACCTGAAGGTAGACGGTGTCTTCTGCACCGCTTTCCACTCCTCTAGGGCATTGAGCTCAGTTAGTTTCCGGCCCGTCCACTCGCCGAAATCGCATTCAATAAGCCCAGGTTCCACCGTCAACTCGAGGCCATGAGCGCTGACCGTCGGTGCTGCTGTTTCCTGCGCACGCTCCATCGGCGATGAATACACAGCGGTAATCGGCACCTCCGCCAGACGCTGTGCCACCTCCCGCGCCTGCTCTTCACCCTTATCAGACAGGTGTAAACCCGGCGTCTGACCAGGCAGAACCTGACCAGTTGTTGGGGTTTGCCCATGCCGAATGAGTAAAACCACAGTGGATTGAGTCTTTTCGGCAGCTGCGTGTGAACCCGGCTTCATGACATGCAGCATACCTGTGCGAAAAATTCCTGACCGCCCACTTAAAAAAAGGTCTAGGGTGTGGGGTGTGAGTCTTCCACCAAATGTACAAACTGTCGGTGAGCTGAAGGCCGCCGGCCACATCTACCGACCTTTGCGCGTAGAAATCCGCGACAACCTCCTAGCCAAACTTCGCAGCGGCGAAGATCCGTGGCCAGGCCTGCACGGCCTGAACTACACGGTCATCCCGCAGCTTGAACGCGCGCTCATCGCCGGCCACGACATCGTGCTGCTCGGCGAACGCGGCCAGGGTAAAACCCGCCTGCTCCGCACGTTAATAACGCTTCTCGACGAGTGGTCCCCGATCATTCCCGGGCGCGACGTTCCAGAACACCCTCTTGCGCCAAACGTAGAGATCTCCGATGATCAGCCCATTGAATGGGTACACCGCGATGCGCGCTATACCGAGAAACTTGCCACCCCAGATACTTCCGTGGCTGATCTTATCGGTGATGTTGACCCAATGCGTGTTGCTGAAGGCCGCAGCCTCGGTGATCTAGAAACCATTCACTACGGTCTGATTCCTCGCGCCAACCGTGGCATCGTGGCGATCAACGAGCTTCCTGACCTCGCTGAACGCATCCAGGTTGCCATGCTCAACGTCATGGAGGAACGTGATGTGCAGATTCGTGGCTACAACATTCGTTTGGACTTGGATGTGCTGGTTGTTGCCTCAGCCAACCCTGAGGATTACACCAACCGTGGCCGAATTATCACTCCGCTCAAAGACCGCTTCGGTGCAGAAATCCGCACCCACTACCCACTTGAGTTGGACGATGAAGTGGCAATTATCCGCCAGGAAGCAGAGCTTGTTGCGCAAGTCCCTGATATCTTGGTTGAAATTCTTGCCCGCTACACCCGAGCGCTTCGTGAATCCTCATCGGTGAATCAGCGTTCTGGTGTGTCTGCTCGTTTCTCCATTGCAGGTGCAGAAACTGTGGCCGCAGCAGCTCTTCGACGCGCAGCAGTGTTCGGCGAAGATGAGGCCGTTGCCCGCCTGGTTGATTTGGAAGCAGCCGTGGAAGTCCTCGGCGGCAAGATTGAATTTGAATCCGGCGAAGAAGGACGCGAATGGGAAATCCTTGATTATCTCCTGCGCACCGCAACCGCAGAAGCGCTGCGTTCCACTCTGCGCTCGCTGGATCTCACCCCGCTCATCGCAGCATTAGACGGCAGCATCACCGTTTCCACTGGCACGAACATCACCGCGTCAGAATTTTTGGCTTCGCTCCCCGAACTCGGCGAAAGCACGCTATATGACGACATCGCTCAAGCTTTTGGTGCCACCACACCAAGTACTCGCGCGATGGCCATTGAGCTTGCTTTGGAAGGTCTTTACCTTTCCCGAAAAATTGCCAAGGATTCTGGCGAAGGTGAAACCATTTACGGTTAACTGGTTTTAAGGAGCACCACAGCCATGGCCACTTCACATTCACGACCCCGCCGCAGCCGTTACGGACGCTACACCGGAGGCCCAGATCCGCTGGCACCTCCAGTGGATCTCAGCGATGCCCTGCGCGATATTGCTGATGATGTCATGGCTGGTTATTCCCCTGAGCAGGCACTACGTGAATACCTGCGCAGAGGCGCCCGAGGACAGGAAGGCCTCGATGATCTAGCCTGGCGTGCAGCCGAACGCCGCCGAGAATTACTTAGCCGAAACAACCTCGGTGGCACACTCGCTGAGGTTCGCAAGCTTCTCGATGAAGGCCTCAAGCTGGAACGCGCTCAACTGGCCCGCGATATCGATATGGATGACACCGATCGAGCATTCCGCGAAATGCAGATCAGCAACCTCCCTGAATCCACCGCCGCTGCCGTTTCCGAGCTAAATTCCTACGATTGGCAATCCCAAGAAGCACGCCAAAAGTTTGAACAAATCCGTGACCTGCTTGGCCGTGAAATGTTAGATCAGCAATTCTCCGGCATGAAACAAGCCATGGAAGGTGCCTCCGACGAGGACAAAGCAGCCATCGCCGAAATGCTGCGCGATCTCAACGACCTGCTCTCCAAACACCGCGAGGGAACGGACACTCCCACCGATTTCGCCAATTTTATGGCCAAACACGGCGAGCACTTCCCCGAGCAGCCGCGCGACATCAATGAGCTCATCGATGCCCTCGCAGCCCGTTCCGCCGCAGCCAGTCGCATGTTCAACTCCATATCAGAGGAACAACGCCGCGAACTCATGAAACTATCTGCCCAAGCTTTCGGATCCCCAGAGCTGCAGGAATTGCTCGGTGACCTGGCTGGAAACCTCCAAGGTCTGCGCCCCGACCTCAACTGGGATGGCTCCGAACAATTCTCCGGCGACGAAGGCATGGGACTTGGTGATGGCACCGGCGCCATGCAGGACCTCGCCGAACTCGACAACCTTGCTGAACAACTGAGCAACTCCCACACCGACCTCGACATTGATGCGATTCGCCGCCAACTCGGCGATGACGCCGCTGTCTCTGCCGAAACTTTGGCCAAACTGGAGCGCGCGCTCCGCGACAGCGGCCTTCTTCGCCGCAACCCCGATGGCTCATTGAAGCTCAGCCCCCAGGCCATGCGCCGTCTAGGGAAAGCGCTTCTCGACGCCGCCAGCGAACAATTATCGTCCCGCCCAGGCTCGCGAGACTCCCGGTTGGCAGGAGCAAACGGTGAAGCGACGGGAGCATCCCGACCTTATGTTTTCGGAGACACCCAACCATGGGATGTCACCCGCACCATCACCAATGCTCTGCAGCGAACAGCCGGAACAGATACGGAAGGTCCGCTGCGCATCAACTTAGATGATGTGGAAGTCATTGAAACTGAAGCCCGCACCCTCAACGCCGTGGCACTGCTAGTAGACACCAGTTATTCCATGGCTGCCGAAGGCCGCTGGGTGCCCATGAAGCAAACAGCGCTTGCCCTCCACCACCTGGTATCCACCCGGTTTAGAGGAGATGAACTAGCACTAATCACTTTTGGTCGACATGCCCAAAACATGGACATCGAGGAACTGACTGCACTGCCACCGGTTCACGAACAAGGAACTAATCTCCACCACGCATTACTGCTGGCAGAACGGTTCTTTGCTCGCCATCCCTCCATGAAAGCAAGCCTGCTCATTGTCACAGATGGCGAACCCACAGCTCACCTCGAAGCCGATGGACACGCCTGGTTCAACTGGCCCACTGACCCAGAAACCATGTTCAAGACCGTCACCCAACTAGATAAAGTAACCAAGCGAGGAACCCACACCACACTCTTCCGACTGGGACATGATCAAGGATTAGAGCACTTTCTCAACCAACTAGCCGACCGTGTTGGCGGCACCGTGGTGGCTCCCGATCTGGACGGACTCGGCGCCGCAGTCGTGGGCGAGTATTTACGACACCGCTACTGAGCATTGGACGTTTTCGCCTTAGCCAGGCCAGCAAGAACCATGAGTGATTTGTGGGTATTGCTGCCTGGCTTACCAGTCCACACAACAACACTCTGCTCAGAATCATAGGGGTCTAACAAAGTGTCCCAATCAACGGTTAAACCTGGCAATATTTGGAGTCCATCTCATCCTCATAGGCGTGCTGCTGTGCCTATCCCTTAAGGTTCCTACGATCATCGGCACCCTAGCGGTCATCACAGGCATAGGATATTTAGTCGATGCAGTGGCAGTGCTCCTAGGCTCCCCAAATCCTGGCATTTCTGAGTTCACATTCGTGGGCGAAGTGGTTCTGTTTATCTGGCTGATCTACTCCGGAGTTACCGTTCCGAAGGAGGAAAGGCCATGCTAACGAGACTTTAACCGTTACTATGTAGGACTACGACTCTGGATTTTCACGCTTTGCTCACAGGTATCTGCGAATCAAAAAACGAGCAACACGGGAACAAAATAGATTCCGTGGTGAGGTTGATGACAACAGCAACTGTGTTGAAAGTGTCTAAAAATCCGAATGTTTATCTCTAGTGGCGTCAGGATTAATCAGAGTTAATTGGTTGATCCCATATGTCTTCATACTGTTGCGCGACTAGTGGCCAAATGATCTCGCGGACATCCTCTAGTGTGTTGATACCCTCCGCAAACTGCCCACGAAGAACAAAATCATGCGGTATGGTCCGACCGACGTTGTCGGTGCGATCGAGCGGGTCGTCAATGCGAGCAGCTGTGAATTCTGGACTCGTCCGAATAAATTCTCTTTCCCACTCCCGATTTTCAAAAGCTTTCGTATAGGTAGGAAGTGGATCACTTTCGGCACCGTCGGCGAGGAATCGGAAACCCCAATTTTTTCCACGGGTCGCCCACATAATAGTCATGCGAAATCCCAAACAAGAATCTTATCGGTTTGAGCTTGTTTAAGTCTGCTGGTGAAATCAGCGGTGAGAGCTTTGAGGAACTCCCGCTTCTCAATAGCCACTCCACGCACATTATGAAGTTGTTCTTCAGGCTGATCAAGCATTTCCATCACAAGTTCGGCAAAAACTAGCATAGCCAGCCCCTTTTTGTTGT
The DNA here is from genome assembly GCF_000011325.1 of Corynebacterium glutamicum ATCC 13032. Lineage (NCBI taxonomy): Bacteria > Bacillati > Actinomycetota > Actinomycetes > Mycobacteriales > Corynebacteriaceae > Corynebacterium > Corynebacterium glutamicum. The sequence goes on along the minus strand of NC_003450.3, from coordinate 1,102,998 downwards.
CGATGAACTTGTTACTAGCCATTTTGAAGATGATCTTCATGCCATTCTTGACAAATTCATTTCCAACAAGTCTGTTCGCCAAGTTAATTGGCAAAACTCTCAGCTCCTGCCACCAGAGCTGGTGCTGGATCGGCAGAACACAAGCCAGAGGTAGGAGCACATCGACGCCCTTGCGCTGGCTGAGATCAGTATGTCCCGGGAGTGAATTTCGCTGATGATAAAAGTAGGAAGTCTTTTCCAAATGAGAAGGCTTCATCATTATCGATAAATTCGAGCAGCTTTGAACGCAGTTCATTGATTTCATTGCCTGCCTTTTTAATTAGCAGATTTTCGAATTCTGTAACCGTGAGATCCGGCTATAAATCAGCTTTAGACAAAGCAATCACCCAGATGCGAGGGAACTGTTGGAGCGGTGTACCATCCTCCAAAATCGCCTCTTTGATTTGGCTCAAGGATTCAGTGAAGCTATCAAAAAGGTACGTAAGATAGCGCTCCTCATCATCGGCATAGTCATGAAGCCTTTGCCCATCAACCAAAAAGAGTGCTACGTCTGAACCCAACAGGTTTCTAAAAGTATTGATCTTGTCCTGTTTTTCTGATTCCGTCGTGGCCCCTCCCTCGAACCACTCGCCAGGATAATCATTCCAGGTCACCCGGACCTGATCTGCCTTCCGTGCTTCTTTAATCGGAACACCTTTTTGTTTCAGAGAAAAGACTGTATTTTTTGACTCAAATCGATTCGCAGGTGGGAAAAGCGAATCATCTCTCATTCCCAGATACAGTCTCATCAATTCTGTGTGTCGATCATCTTCGGCAGAGATCTCGAATAATTTCACGTCCTCTTGCGAGGATTCCCGTGCGGTACCATAAAAAGAGCACAATAATGCAGTTTTTCCGCTTCCCGATTGCCCAAACAGTGCGATTTGCTGATCTACCGTTTTGTTTATGCACCTCATGTTAGCTGTAAACTAAAGCTCAGCGCGCGCTAATCGCTAATGCGGTCCTATGTTTTGAACCTCGATTTATTGCTGCACAATCAATAAAACGTGTGCAGAGCTGGCCAGACTCTGTTATCTGATTGAAGAGTTCTCCCGCTGGTTAGCTACTGCAGAACTTGAATCTCTCGAAGGTCAAGATGCTTGAGATTTTAGATTCCGGTGGCTGGGATGGAGTGATTTGAACCTAGAGTTCAGAATACTGTGAAAATCTATTGATTCATTTCGAAGGGAAACTAAACATGGCTGAAGGCCGTATTTCGCAGATGATCATTGACGTTGTAATCCTCATTAAAGAGATGAAATCCAACAAGTTGATTCATGACTAAGTCCGCCAACCAGGCAGCTTAAAGTTCCAAAATTTCTTTCGGAACGCCTTCTGGATAGTTTCCAAAACGATCGCGAAACTCCACGGAATACCCCTTGACTGCAGTGGGGAGTGTGGCGAAAATGTACTCCTCCCCCACGGATTCAATGAAACCTGCAGGCTCGAGGCTTCGGCGTAGATCTTGCTTCACCCGGGCCATCGCAAATCGGATACCCCGTTCCTCCAGGGTTTTGCGAAGTGCTTCCATGGCATCGACGGCCGTGAGATCAACTTCCGTATTCGCTTCAGCATTCAGTAAAAACCAATGCACGGGTTGAGTTGCTTCATCAACGGCTTCGATGGCACGTTTGGAAAAATCATCAGCGTTGGCGAAAAACAGTGGGGAATCGTATCTAAAAACCACGAGCCCTTCGACTGCTGTCGACTCAGGATAATCCTCCAAGCTGTGCATTCCAGCCATGCCCGGCGTATATCCTAGGACATCGGCATAAGGTCGGGTAATACGTCTGATGAGATCCAAGATGGACAACGTAACCGCAACGCCGATCCCCGCGAGCACGCCAGAAGCCACAACGGATGCAGCAGTAGCCGCTGTGATGACCAACTCGCTCTTGCGGAAACGTGCGATCCTTTTGATCTCTGCGATATCAATCAACTGCGTTGCTGCATAAATAACTAAGGCGCCAAGTGCCGCATCTGGGAAAGACTCGAGCACAGGACCAGCAAACAACAGCACCATGATCACCAGCGCCACCACGACAAGTGAATGCACCTGAGTGCGAGCACCTGCCGTGTCTCCAAGAACAGTTCGGGAGCCACTCGATGACACAGGAAATCCCTGGAAGAACCCATTCGCCAGGTTTGCGGTTCCCAGTGCGAGCAGCTCCTGGTTGGAATCAATCACCTCATCTTTTCCCGACGCGAATGCACGAGCAGTCAACACATTGTCTGAAAAACCAACGATGGCAATACCCACGGCATAGGGCAACAACGACCAGATCTCTAGATCGCCAATCGAGGGAATACTTGGTTGAGGCAGGCCACGGGGCACCTCACCAATGACCTCAAGACCAAACCTATCCAGATGAAAAAACCCCACCGCGGCTGCCGAAAGCAGAAGAACCATGAGTGTGCTGGGAAATTTAGGCGTCAACCAATTTGCCAGATACAGCAAGCTCAACACCACGACTGCCAAAATCACTGTAGGAATATGTGCCTGGCCAGCTACTTTGATAAACGATATTATTTCCTGCCACGTCTGACCGCTCTCCACATTCACCTGGGTGACTTTGGACAGCTGACTGACGATCATCAAGACTGCAATACCGATCAAATATCCAACGAGCACCGGTCGAGACAACAGCCTGGTAAGAAATCCCAATCGGCCAATAAAACCAACAGCGCATACAATGCCCACTGCAATAGCCAATAGTGCCGCTACTTCTGCGTATCGTTCAGGCCCGCCAGCTGCCCCGACTAAAGCTCCCACACCTGCAGCCGTCATCAGAGCGGTGGTTGATTCAGGACCAACCGAGAGATTTCGAGACGTGCCCAAGAAAAAGTACAGCGCCATGGGAGCCAGAACTCCCCACAGACCAACGACAGCTGGCAGCCCCGCAATGACGGCATAAGCCATGACTTGTGGAACCAAGTACGCGGCCACGGTTATACCCGCGATGACATCACCCTTCAACCAGGATCGTTGATAGCCCCGCATCGCGGTTATCCCCGGTACAAAGCGCGCCCACTTAATACTCATGCTTTTAAAGATACTCGGATAAAGGCACAAAAAGGCTCTTTAAGAAGTTTTGCTAATACCAGGGTAAACAGCCACTCCCAGGGCAATTGAAACACGGATTAGATGGATTGAGGGAACATCCCAAACCCAAAGAACCTAGGAGAACATTATGAGTGAGACAGTTTTAGTCATAGGAGCAACAGGAAGCATAGGCCGACATGTTGTCTCGGAAGCACTTAACCAGGGATACCAAGTTAAGGCATTTGTCCGTAGCAAGTCCCGTGCACGGGTGCTTCCAGCTGAGGCAGAGATTATCGTAGGAGACCTGCTTGATCCTTCCTCGATTGAGAAAGCTGTAAAAGGCGTCGAGGGAATCATTTTCACTCACGGCACCTCCACTCGTAAAAGCGATGTGCGGGATGTTGATTACACCGGCGTTGCCAACACGTTGAAGGCAGTCAAGGGAAAAGATGTAAAAATTGTGCTGATGACCGCCGTTGGAACGACCCGCCCAGGTGTGGCTTATGCCGAGTGGAAGCGACATGGCGAGCAACTTGTTCGAGCTAGCGGACACGGTTACACCATTGTTCGCCCTGGTTGGTTTGATTACAACAACGATGACGAGCGTCAGATCGTCATGCTTCAAGGCGACACCAATCAGTCGGGTGGCCCAGCCGATGGCGTGATTGCGCGTGATCAAATCGCGCGAGTTTTGGTTAGCAGTTTGAATGATGCAAAAGCACGAAACAAAACCTTCGAGCTTTCTGCCACTTATGGACCTGCCCAAGGAAAGCCTGACCGCAACTTTTGCAGCACTTCGGGCTGACGATACCGATGATATTGACGGCATCCTCGATTCCAATATCGTTCCTGTGGAATCCACTGCCCCACTATTCCAAACAGATCTAGCCAGCGTTTCTGCCTAGCGCCTAGGCCCTGCAGCTGAAGGTGGCGTCGAGAAGCATGCTTTTCGACGCCCACCTTCATGTGTTTTCTGCCTCGCTATTACTTGGTGTAAATGTCCTTTGCGATGCGGAACGCAGCCCAAGCCTTTGGCCAACCTGCATAAAAGGCCACGTGGGTGATGATCTCTGCGATTTCTTCAGCAGTGACACCGTTGTCTTTGGCTCGCTGAACGTGGCTTTCAAAAGCACTATCCAGCACGCCACTTGCCATCAACATTGTCACGATCACGATGCTTCGGTCACGTGGGGAAAGCTCTGATTCCCTCGACCACACCTGGCCAAAGAGGACATCATCGTTGAGTTCAGCGGACTTAGGTGCAAACTCTCCTAGGATGTCACGACCTGCGGTTACTTTTTGTCCCATGATAAAAATCTTTCTACTTGCCGGAATACACAGGAAAACCGCTGTGCTCGCCATAATCGCGGGCGGTCACTTCTTGAAGTGCCGCCATGTCTTCCTCGGAAATTTCAAAGTCGATCTGCGCATTGGAGCTCATATGATCTGGGTTGGCAGTCTTTGGCAAAGACACCGTTCCCAGTTGAATTGTGTACCGAATGCATAGCTGCGGAATGCTCACGTTGTACTTGTCAGCAATCGCCTTGACCTGCTGGTTCTTCAGCATCTCTCCGTGGGCGATGGGTGAATATGCTTCGACCAGAATGCCCTTGGAATCGCAGAAACTGATTAACTCGCTTGGGGTGTTTCCAACATGCACAAGAAGCTGATTAACGTGAGGAGCAACCGTCGCGGAGTCTAAGATATTCTCCAGATCGGCCTCCAGGAAGTTCGAGACACCAATGGATCGAATCTTTCCGGCTTTGTAGGCATCTTCCAGCGCGCGCCACGCTTCACGGTTTCCCTCTGAATAGTCCCCACCACGGAAATCACTCCATGGTTGTGGGGAGTGAATGAGCATCAGATCGACATAATCCAAGCCAATTTTCGCCAAAGACTCATCAATCGCGGCGACTGCTCCATCGTAATCTTTGATTTCTGCAGCTAGCTTGGTGGAAATAAAGAGCTCCTCGCGGGGCACTCCAGCGGTGCGAATGCCTTCGCCAACGCCGCGCTCGTTTCCATACGCTAGGGCAGTATCAATGTTTCGGTATCCTGCAACAATAGCTGCGCGTACCGCCTGGGCAGCCTCGCTGTCATCGATAAACTGAGAGGTTGCCACCATGCGTCCACATAGCCGACTACAGCAGCATAAATGGATATTCACATCCCAACACTGCTATTTTTCTAAGCCTTAAAAACGGTGAGGTGATGAATTTTAGGTCGCCAATATGCAGCCGTTGTTGCGGTGAACTCTTTGAAATGCGGCGACGTCACCTCATCCAAGGCTCGAATGTAATCGGGAACAATCTCCCTCGGAAGCCGCAACCCCATAGTTAAGTGAGGAACCCAACGTTGCCCACGCCCGTTCGGATTAAGTGCGCTAATATTCCTCGCAACTTCCTCTAGTTCTTCAGATGTTTCCAACAGCCACGCCACGGTTTGTTTTCGCTTGGTTCCAAATACCACTGTTCCAACGCGCGCGAATCTGGCTGGCATCACAGGTGGAAGCAGCTCCGAGGCTCGCTGCACAACATCGTCTGGCATCGAGGGAGAAAAAGTAATAGTGATGTGTGGTTTTTGATTCTGGACGGGAAACCCTTGCTCCTCCAGACCAGCAAACACCTCCCGCACCTGCTGTTCTTCCTTTTCGGGAAGATACAAGAGAATATTCTCTGGCGACGCCACCTTCTGATCACTTCCTTGTCCTTGAGGCTGCTTACACTCTACTTATTGTAGAAATGGGAGGGTCGTGGCGTCGAAAAGCAAACATCTTTTAACGCTTTTGGCCCGTATTATGGTGGCATGGCTTTCCCCGTGACAGAAGACAAAATCCTGGCAGCTGAGGAAACCCTTGGCAGGCGCCTCCCCGAAACTTTGCGCGAACGACTACTTCAAAACAATGGTGGCGAAGTCATCGACAATGAAAACAACGACTGGATTCTCCATCCAGTTCGTGATGACAGCGACCGAAAAAGGCTTGTCCGAACTGCCAACGACATCATCCGCGAGACCGAATCTGCACGTGAATGGGACAATTTCCCCGAAAATGCGATCGCAATTGCAAATGACGGAACGGGCGACTTAATAATTCTGCTTCCCGACGATGATGCTTTCTACATCTGGTCGCACGAAGATGAACCCCTGATCGAAACTGAACTTGAGGATGCCTAAAACAGCTGGACAGAATTCGACTTGGAACGAGCCAATTCCATCACACCTTGGAGGTCACGCCACATTAACCACCCAAGATTTCGGTCGCACGCTAACCTTGCATTCTTCAAACAGCGGCACGAAGTTCGAGCTGTAGCACAACGGCACTATCTTCGAACATTACGAGCTTCTTGTCCGCACAGATGACGAGCCGATCATTGTCATCGCGAAGGCGACTGACACCGACGAAGAAATCACGGTTTTCGACGGCGGGAAACACGGCTACGACAACATGTTCGTCGATGAACATGACCAAGCAATGCTTGATGCCAGAAATCCAAATATCCTCTACGAACGCAATGGTCACACAGTTTTCAAACTCGAAATCGCCTTATTCGACAACATCGATTGTAACGCCTCGACATCGACCGTATGAGTATCGCAGCAACCGCGAAAGCCCTCGGTCTAGGCTGGGATCTCACCTGCCAACTAGCCCTAGATATGTGCCACGAACTCATCTACTACGACCCCACCCACCTAGAAATTGTGCACGTTATTGGCGTCGATGAGCACAAATGATCTCATAACCGATTAAAACATGGTGATGGCTATGTCACCGTCATTGTTAATATGACCAGCCTTCCACCGCGATGCCACGTCCCCAGCGAGGTTGCTTGATGTAGTCGAAGGCCGCAGTGCTGATGCGTTGCGGGCGTGGCTTGCACGCCGAAGCCCAGCATTTCGACACCAAGTACGCATTGTAACTATGGATGGATTCCAAGGCTATGCCACAACCAGCAAACAACTTCTGCCCGCCGCACGCCGAGTCATGGATCCTTTCCACGTGGTACTCCTCGCCGGCGATAAACTCACCCGATGCCGACAACGTTTGCAGCAGGAAAAATACCACCGGCGGGGTTTGCATGATGACCCGTTGTATAAGAACCGGAAAACCTTGCTGACCACGCAAAAATGGTTGAGTAAGAAAAAGCAAAGCGTCTTGATGAGTTGTTTAGCTTTGATAAAGACTACGCGGCACTGCAACTGATGTGGCAGGCGTATCAAGGCATTATTGACTGATACAACATGGCCGATAAACGCCGCGCAAAGACCATGATGCGCGAGATTGTTGACCAGATGCGGCTACTGAAAGGACAAGCGAATCGAGAACTTGCACAACTAGGCCGCAGCCTACACAAACGCCTCGGTGACATCCTGGCGTATTTCGATGTCGGAATCTCTAACGGACCCGTAGAAGCAATCAACGGACGACTCGAACACCTCCGCGGAATCGCCCTAGGATTTCGCAACCTCAACCACTACATCCTGCACTGTCTCATCCACTCCGGACAACTCACCCACAAAATCAACGCACTCTAAAACCGGAAGAGCCCGATTGCGCCCGAAGTCACGTGCACTTTCCCGGAACCTACAAGTAGCGCTTGTCGCACGACCTGCTCAGCTAGCGCGCCCACCGACGTCAGAACGAGATCCTTGCCGTGTGCTACTTCGACCACACTGCCGCTGTCTGCGATGAGCTTGGGCAGTTGGTCGTCATACAGCTCAATTCCCAAAGTCCCATGCGCAATGTGTGGGGAGACAGCACGGGTAAACGCCTCGACTCCAAACTCTCCCTCGTCGAAGAGCGTAACAAGTTGGCGACCAATCGCGCCAAACCCAAGCAGCAAAAATTTCAGTGCCGAAGTAGCCATCTCAACCCTCTAATGGACTCAATCTACTGCTTGCTACCTAGTCGAACGACGACCTCAAATTGAAGGAACGAGGTACCTGAATTATCGTCGGGAGTTGCCTAAACAATGGTTGAAGCCGTGCGCATTCGTTATCCGCCCTAATCCTTCTTCTCAGACTTCTTCCTTTTCGGTTCTTCAACGTCTGGATAAATGCTGCGTGTCTCAGCACGCTCATAATTCCGCGGTAAGTAGTCAGTGACATAAATCTTCGGCAGCGTCTTGGCAATAGCAAGAACCACATAGATTGTTGTGTTAATCGCGACGAAAGCAGCAAGTGCTGCGAACCAGTCGGTATGGAGAATCTCTTCTGAAAAGATCATCGGCGTTCCTCCCCTTCATCGTTAATTTCGGCAGCTGCATCGGCTACCTGCATTGTCTTGTCACCATGCTCACCCCAGTGAGCTTGCTTGGCCAATAGAATATCCACAACGCCTTTGAGAAATACCAGGTTGAGATAGCTGGCGTAGATGAGCTCTGGGATTAATAACGCAGCAACAAACCTGGCAAACCATGTGGATCTCCACACCGTTAGCACGCGTTCAATCATGAACAACAGTCCCAGCAGCATCCAGAATGGATACCAGATCCATTGATCGCGGGCGAGAAACGTAATGATAATGACTGCGAAATAGGCGACCAAGGCTAATGCGCCGTAACCGATTCCCAGCTGCTGGAACCAATACCGTGTCGTTTGTGGTGTGATGCCATAAGCACCGAGGTTTTCCAGCGCACCGCGTTGCCATCGAAGCCTTTGATGCCATAATTCTCTCCAAGTCGGCATCACTTCTGTCACTACTGAGCACTCATTGGGTGACACCATAAGCCCTCCGAGTGATTTCAAAGCCAGGGTCAACTCATTATCTTCGGTCAACGCCGCGGTGTCATAAACATCGCCTTTACGTCCGGGGATCAATGTCCCGCGTGATTCCGCTACTGTCCGCAGGCCGCGTGGCCGAAAAGCCGACGCTGTTCCAGTCAAAACAAACACACGTCCGCGGCGTCGATAGATGTCACGGCTATAACGGGTGTATTCGTTGCGCTGATATTGGCCAAGCCATCCGGAGCCTGACTCACCGTAGAACAATCCGCCCACGGCCATTAGAGCGCGATCAGACTCAAAGCGGCGCCGTGCTTCCTTGAGGAAACCTTGATCAAGTGCTGTATCAGCGTCAACGATCATCACAATGTCATTCTCCCCCAATGTGGGAAGCATCCGGCTCAAAGCCTGATTGAGTCCTCCGGCCTTCTTAAACTTATTATTGACTGTTTCCAAGACCTCCACTCCCTCAGCACGGGCTAATTCCGTAGTTTCATCAGTGCAATTATCGGCAACTACAACGATGCGTTCTGGAGGCTCATGTTGTGATTTCAATGCCTGAATTGTTCCAGTAATTCTTTCCGCCTCATTGTGTGCTGGCACGAGCACGTTAATGGTAATCGGTCCATGAAATACCCCTCGGGTTTCTGCCATCACAATCTTCGGCGCTAATGGCACTCTTTCGCCGTCTACGGAGCTTCGGTAGCGGTTGGTTACGGTTCGTTCCACTGTGGCAGCGATAAAGACGAAAATTAATGCAACGATAATCGCAGCAACCAATACCCTGACTGGTGGAATATAGTCATCAAAGAGCACTTTCCACCTATCAAAGACTTCGGTTTCTTTGGCACCCGGTGATGCTGGATCAGACAGGGTAACTGCAAGCCATAGCAACAATATTCCCATCCCGGCGATGCCAAGGACGCCGATACCGATGACTCTTGCGATTGGAAAGCTCTTCTTTTTCATATTCTTCCTACCCCCAGGTAGCGGTTTGGTTCGTCTCGAGATAAGTAGCTATAAATTCATCAATCGGCTTAGATTTACCAATATGGAAACCCTGGGCGTACGTTACGCCTATCTCTCGTACCGCCTCCAAAATCTCCTTGCTTGAAACAAACTCGGCGACAGTTTCCATCTCCTCATCCTTAGCAAGTTGAGCAATAGATTCGACGATGCTTCGGTCCACGCGGTTGGTGACCATACCTTCTATGAATTCACCTGCAATCTTCAGCACGCTAAAGTCGAACTTCTTTAGATATTGATAAGGCTCATGTCCTGCGCCAAAGTCATCGATTACGATGTGGAAGCCAAAATCTTTCAACATCTGCACAAACTCTTTTGCCGCGTCAATGTCTTCAATCGGAGCGGTCTCAGTAATCTCAAACCTAATTGATCCCCTTGGCAGATCGCGAGCTCTAAATTCGGCTCTTAGTTCCTCCCGTATTTTCGCCGAGCTCAGAGAATAGCCCGACAGATTCAAAGCGAGGCTGAAAGTCGGACACACAGCTCTCAGCCTCTCAATATGATTAATTCCTTCTCTCATGACTGCGATATCAAGCTTCGGGGCTAGCCCGGCCTGTTCAACCGACTGAACAAACTGCCCCGTAGGAACATCGGTGCCATCCAAGTTGATTCGGAGCAGACCTTCGGCTGCACCCACCCGACCTGTTTCAAGTTCTAGGATCGGCTGCAGCTCGAGGCGAATAGAATGTGACTCCAGGATCTCCGAAAGTTCCTCAACTGAGAATGCGGGCTTAGCTGAGCGGACAATGGTGTTTTCAGCTCTGCGCACCGCAACCCGATTTCTACCTGCGTGCTTAGCATCGTAAAGCAGCTGATCAGCAAGAATGAATGGATTCACACCTTGGGCACGAGCATCAGAAAAGAGCGTCCCGCCGATACTTACTGACACCCGCGATAACACTTTTCCTCGGCCTTTGAAGTGCTGATTGACCAACTCAATAATTCTTATACCGATTGCTTCAGCGCCATCCCTGTCTGTGTCAGGCAAAACAATAACGAATTCATCGCCGCCGATGCGTCCGACAATGTCGGAATCCCTCACGCTGTCTTTGAGGATCTCAGCAAACTCAATAAGCAACTGGTCACCAGCCTCATGGCCGAGGGAATCATTAACTTCCTTGAAGTAATCCAGATCCAAAAGCAACAATGCACTATCGGTCGAATCGCGTTCATTCTTGAGGATAAGCTCTTCGATATCAGATTCCAGCCGCCTGCGATTGACCAATCCTGTCAGGGAGTCATGATCCGCCAAATGCTCCACAAGCTCGATGAGTTCTTGGCGCTCGGTTACATCGACAACATTAACGAGTAAAGTTCCGATTCTGCCTCCAACATTGCCCATCGAGCTAAATGACATAGCAACGTTTTTCTGTTTACCTCTCAATGTTTCGAGCGAACGATCTAAGTGCACAACGGCTTCTGGGTCCGACAGAACAGGGGTCACGTATTCCATGGTTCCCTCCTCTACTCCGAAATCCTCTAGATTTCGTCCTAGGAGTCGAACAGGAGTCGTTCCCACCAAGTCACCAAAGGATCGATTCGCCATTACGATTTCTCCCGAAGGGTCCAGCATGGCAATCCCTTGAGGGGCTTTTTCAAATAGCAGCCGCGATTCTTCATATGCAAGCGTCAATTGTTGCATCGTGTAATACTCATTAGTACTGTCATGCCAAATCACGAGCGCATGACCCGGTTCAGTTTCTCCACGCAGATACATCGGTGAGGCACTAATTTCGAAGATTCGACGCGCCAAGTCCGGATCTTCTCCCAGTACTTCACCTAACTTGGCTAATACTCCTTCGACACCTTGTCCACGCAAGGCCATACTGCTCGGACTTTCTTTCTCATCCATGGGTTCACCGTCTATATTCTGTAGTTTCGGCATGGAATAATGCCCATCCGGTGATTGCTTGACGAAATTTTTCGCGCCTGCGTTAACAGGAAATGCTGTTCCATTTTTGTTTACGATAAAAAGCGCATCAGGAAGGGTCTTCGCTACCACCTCTAGCTCTTCAACCAGTGCTGATGTCTGCTGGACTGTCGTTGACACAACTAGCGACAACAAGATACACATCAGAACAAAAAGCTGAATTGTCGTTGCCTGCACCAGTATGGATTCATCCGTAATCGCAAAAGATCCGGTACCTAATAGGAAATACAGAATTACGACTATTGCTGAAGTAAACACCGCATGAAGAACGGCTAAAAGCACTGGAAGACGGGTTGCACTCCAATACAATGGCAACATTGCCAAGTAGACCGTCGGAAGATCCACAGCAAATCCGAAAATGAGCGCCAGCACTCCGACCGTAGCTATGATAACAACTGCGAACTCGCGCCATGCTGATCGGTGAATATTTAGTACCAGCGGCGTCGAAAGTGCAATTCCGGGCCCGGCAACCACAATAATGCCAGTCAAGTCACGAAGGGCCATCGTCAGATAAAGGGTGAATGAATACGGCAAATCTGCCAGTGCATAAGCAAGAATCACAATCAATTTGGATATTGCGACCATGACAATGCCCGCGACGAGGAGCCGGAATACATCGCCTGGAAGGCGAATATGGGAGAAGGGTGCGAATGCATGCCGTTTACGCAACAGTTCTGGCAATTGCGCATTTTCCATGAATGCCATAACCAGTGCAACGCCAGGACCTGCGATAGCGTGCGCAATTCCTGCCAGAATCACTCCCCTGAGGGAGGTTTCCGCAAAAAAGTGCAGGTATATGGCTGGGACTAGAAACACGTATCCACAAATCAGGGCGAAGTTTTTCCAGCTTCTGCAGGTCACGGCCCACCACACAGCGATTCCCACTGATGGCCACACAATTGCGACTAACGAATCGCCGTATACCAGTGAGTATGAGCCAATTACAGCAATCAAATACGCGAACGCAAAGACAATCTGACGCAACAAAGCAACCAGCAGTGAACTGTCTCGATACAACAAGGGGTCACTGGAATTGGCAAGTAGCCAACGACTGGTCGTATTCACAGCAATCGTCATCCTTCACGGAGAATAGGGCTTTTACAATGTGAATCAGGCTGTCATATAAATCTTATCCTTTTAAAGTATTCTTTTGGGCCTGCCCATTACGTTGTTAGCAGTTCCACCCCAGGGCACCGAAGATTCATAGTCCGTCCACCCGAGAGGGCGGACTATGTTTATGTCCGTTCCCGCCGTCCGAAAGGACAGTGGAACTAGTCGCTGGCTTCGGTATGGTTTATTCCTGTCCCTGTCTGAAAATGATCCGGGGGGTGATGCCGCCGAAGACAGTGACATACTCAAACTGCTAATAGGAACCTGACCCGGCCCAGGAGGCACGAGGTCTCACAGTAATGTGGATGCCAGCACAAGTATGTCCGACCACCCCAGCGATGAAGCGTAAATAATCCAACTCCCTACTCATCGCTAGGAGGCACAGACTCATGGCCTATGACTTCGTCATTGGAATGGACGTCGGCAAATACTTCCACCACGCCTGCGTCCTCGATCCCCAGGGCAGACAAGTCCTATCCAAACGCATCAACCAACACGAAGGCTCGCTACGCAAGCTCTTCGACAAATTCCTGGCCAATGACGCCGAGGTCCTTGTCGTCGTCGATCAGCCCAACAACATCGGCAGGCTAACCGTCGCAGTCGCCCAAGCAATGGGAGCCGACGTTCGCTACCTCCCCGGGCTTGCCATGCGACAACTTTCACGTATCCACGTCGGCAACTCCAAGACCGATGTACGGGACGCTTATGTCATCGCCCATGCCGGCCTCAACCTTCCGGATGCCCTGCGTAGCGTCGACCGCGTTGAGGAAGTCTTCCTCCAGCTGAAAGTCCTCAACGGTATCGACGAAGACCTCGCCCGCGCCTACACACGCCTGATCAACCAGATGCAATCCGCGCTCGTGGGCACCTACCCCGCATTCGAACATGTCCTGCGTGGGCAGATGATTCACCGCAAGTGGATTCTCCACCTTCTGGCGAAATACGGTGGCCCCACCAAGATTCGACGCGTCGGCAAAGCACGGCTGGCAGCTTTCGCACGTGGTCACAGGGCACGTAATCCTGAGCCAGTTATCGATGCCATGCTTGCTGCGATCCACGGCCAGACGGTATCCATCGCCGGCGCAGAATACGCGGAACTTGGCGTAGCAATGTCCGCCAAAGATGCACTAGCCAAGCTGGAGCACCGCAAAGAGATTGAAGGCCAGGTACTCGAGCTGATCCAGGACATTCCTCAGACCGAGATTCTCTTGTCCATGCCCGGCATCGGCCCACGTAGCGCCGCGCAAATCCTTATGACCGTCGGCGATATGTCCGACTTTCCCGATGCAGCGCACCTGGCGTCCTATGCAGGCCTGTCGCCGCAGACAAATCAGTCGGGAACGTCGATCATGTCGAATTCGCCCAACCGGGCCGGCAACAAGAAATTGAAGAACGCCCTATGGCAGTCGTCTTTTGCATCGATCAGATTCCACGAGCGTTCCCGGCAATTCTATGAACGAAAACGCAACGAAGGCAAAAGACACAACGCCGCAGTCGTCGCGCTCGCACGCCGACGCCTCAACGTCCTCTTCGCCATGATGCGCAGCGGAGAGCTCTACAGAGACATCCCCACAGCCCAGGAGGCCGCAGCGGCCTAGCCCCTACAAGCCCCGAAGCCGATTGTGCAGGAAGCCCAATCGGCTCTTCAGCATGCCCGAAAACAACATCCGCAGCGTGAAGCAGAACCCCTTCACACCCCCAGCAACCTCACCCACGGAGTTGACAACCTATATAGGAACACCCCCCGGAAAGTGGACACAGGGGTTTTAGTGGCTCTTCCGGTTTTAGAGTGCACTCTAAAACCGGAAGAGCCATCACTCGGCTTCACCGTCTACGGTGCTGCCCGCAGGACAGAGCGCCCCCAAAAGCTCGCTTCAGACGGGATCCACCCCCTCGAGATGGACGTCACCGATGACAATCGATGAAGGCCGTCGCCAGTTCGAGGTCAATGTATTCGGCGCGATGGCCCTCACCCGACTCGTCCTGCCCCACATGCAGAAACAAAAGTGGGGGACGATCGTGAACATCACATCGATGGGCGGGAAGATCTACACGCCTCTCGGCGGCTGGTATCACGGCACCAAGTTCGCCCTCGAGGCCCTCTCGGACGCCCTCCGCCTGGAGGTCGCCCCATTCGGCATCGACGTTGTTGTCATCGAACCGGGCGGCATCGCCACCGAGTGGGGAGGAATCGCTGCCGACAATCTCGACGCAGTGTCGAAAGACAGCGCATACAAGCGCCAGGCTGACGCAGTATCGAAGTCGTTGCGATCTGAGGCGAACAGCAACCGCAACTCACCACCGTCGGTTGTCGCCGATGCGATTGGAAAGGCCGTGACGGCACGTCACCCCAAGACCCGCTATGCCATCGGCTTCGGTGCCAAACCGCTGATTGCCTCGCGCAACATCCTCACCGATCGCCAGTTCGACCCAGTGATCACTCGAGCGACTGGCGTCCCCCGCGACTGACCACTCTTCTGCGCCCGTCACACGTTGAACTTGAACTCCACCGAGTTCCGGCGGATACCAACCTCTAACCTCAGCCAACTTTTGGACCGAGGCCTCCCCGCAACTACGCTGAACCAGTGACTCCGCCAAATACCCAACGCCGCCGCTTCCGCCGCAAGCGGCCTGCTGACATCGATCTCATGGCCGACATGCTCGGGGATCCTGAAGTGATGCGTTTCTACCCCTCCGCGAAAACACGCGAGCAGGCAGCCAGGTGGATCACTTGGAATGAAGAGAACTACGCGGAGCACGGCTACGGCCTATGGATCGTCGAGACGATCCACGGCGAGTTCGTTGGCGACTGCGGCCTCACGTGGCAAGAGGTGAATGGCGCACCCAAGCTCGAGGTCGGCTACCACGTCGTCACCGCAAGGCAGGGCCTCGGTTACGCGACCGAAGCCGCCATTGCATGCCGCGACTACGCACGCGACGTTGTAGGCTCACCCGAGTTGGTCGCCATCATCCACCCCGAGAACGAAGCTTCGGAACGCGTCGCCCGAAAGCTCGGTATGCATCGACTGGCAGACGACCATGGCGGAAACATTCCCGTCCGGACGGTTCTCGGGATGACGTTTGAGTAGTAGCGAACTGAGAACACCAGCGCCGGCTCCTTTCAGGGGCCGACGCTTGTGCAAGAGGTTGAACCGGAACGCGACTAGACGTTAAACCGAAACTCCACCGAGTTCCGACACCGAAAACCGCTACGCATTGATCGACCGAGCCAGAATCGCCTGCTGAACCGGCATGAGATGACGCTTGAACGAGTACCCGACGAACGCCGGATGCTCGATCGCATCGGCGCTCACTTCGCGCCCGCGGATGAACGGCGGGCAGGGCGCGAGCCGCACTCCACGGGGCGCGCGATCCAACAACGCAGCGGTCACACGATACGGCTCGAGTAACTCCGCATGTCTACCTGGCCCATCCGTCAGCACGACATCCGCTGATGCAATTGCATGCGGCAGGTTCTCCTCCCACGGCATCCCGACGACACGCAGCTCTTCAGGACAACTCTGCCGCATCTCGAGGCCGAACGCTTGGGCCGCCTCCCACCAGGCCCTGGCGATGTTGCCATCGCCACCGACAAACAGGTACCGCAGGGCCGAAATGTCATGGTGACGAGACAGCGCATACAAGTCCGAGAGGACTTCGCACGGATGGTTCTCACTCGTCATCGCGTTGATCACGGGCGCTGCATCCGCTGACGCCAACCGCTGAAGCGCCGTCAATTGCGGGTGTCGGACGACAACGACATCAGCCCACTGCGAGAGATAGCCGACGACGTCGACGAGATCTTCGTCCTTGTCCAGGCTGTCTGACGGGAACGTGATCGGCTGGAGTCCCATTGCCGTTGCCCCACGCTCGAATGAGAGCCGTGTACGCAAACTCGTCGGCGGGAAGAACATCGCCGCGGCACCATCGAATCGTGGCCCACCGCCAGCTTCATACTGCTCCGCGAGCTCGAATAATGCCTCAAGCTCGCCTCTGTTCCAGTCTGCCAGGGAGAGCAGATGTTTTCTGGCCACCGAGCTCACGCGACCTTCAGCGGCGTGATCTGTGCGTAAGTCGCTGCACCGGCGTCGCGATCGAGCTCCAACTCGTACTGAGTCTGAAGGCTCAGCCAGAACTGCGGGTCGATACCGAAGTACCGCCCGAGACGCAGAGCCGTATCGGCCGTGATGGATCGCTTGCCGTGCACGATCTCGTTGATGCGTCGCGGAGGCACCCCGATCGATACGGCGACCTTGTTCTGTGTGAGGCCGAAGCCCTTGATGAAGTCCTCCATGAGAATCTCACCAGGGTGAATCGGCGGGTAGAGCTTCTGAGCCATCGTCTCCTCCTCAGTGATAATCCACGATCTCGACGTTTTCGGGGCCCGAGTCGTTCCAACGGAAGCAGATCCGCCACTGGTCGTTGACTCGAATGCTGTACTGACCGACTCGATCACCCTCGAGCGTTTCCAGGCGATTCCCCGGAGTCACACGCAGAGCATCGAGGGTCGTCGCCGCGTCCAGCAGATGCAGCTTCCGATTCGCCACTTTGTGTATTCGCGGATCGACGCGTTTCGCACCTTCACGCAACCAGACCAACTCGGTGTCGCGGTCGGCGAACGATCTGATCACGAGACCAGCGTATAACGAGGAGCGTCAATAACGCTAGACGTTAAACCGGAACTCCACAACGTCGCCATCGACCATCACGTAGTCCTTACCTTCTTGGCGGACTTTGCCCTGGGCCTTGGCTTCCGCCATGGAACCAGCAGCGTCAAGATCTTCGAAGGAGACGATTTCAGCCTTGATGAAGCCGCGTTCGAAGTCAGAATGGATAACGCCTGCTGCCTGTGGAGCGGTGTCGCCCTTGTGGATGGTCCAGGCGCGTGATTCCTTAGGACCCGCGGTGAGGTAGGTCTGTAGTCCGAGGGTTTCAAATCCTGCACGTGCGAGGGAGTGTAGGCCTGGTTCCGTTTGGCCTACAGCTTCGAGGAGTTCTGCTGCTTCGTCTTCTTCGAGTTCAAGAAGTTCGGTTTCAGTTTGTGCGTCAAGGAATACGCAGTCTGCTGGCGCGACTAGTGCGCGGAGTTCGTCCTTCTTGGCGTCGTCGGTGAGCACTTTTTCGTCGGAGTTGAAGACGTAGAGGAAAGGCTTTGCTGTCATCAGGTGGAGATCGCGCAGGAGGGCCAGATCAATGTCGCCAGCTTTTGCTGCAGAGAACAAGGTGCGGTCATCGCTCAAGATCGCAAGGGCTTTTTTGGTCTCATCTACGACTTCGCCAAGTCCCTTGTCTTTGCGTGCATCCTTTTCGAGGCGTGGGAGTGCTTTTTCCACGGTCTGCAGGTCGGCGAGGATCAGCTCGGTGTTGATCACAGAGATATCGGTTGCTGGGTTAACTTCACCATCGACGTGAATGACGTTTTCGTCAGCGAATGCGCGCACAACCTGACAGATAGCGTCTGCTTCGCGGATGTTGGCAAGGAAAGCGTTGCCCATTCCTTCGCCTTCGGAAGCTCCCTTAACGATTCCGGCGATGTCAACGAAAGACACGGTTGCTGGCAGGATGCGCTCAGAGCCGAAGATTTCAGAAAGGCGTTCAAGGCGAGCGTCTGGAAGCTCGACAAGGCCCACGTTTGGCTCGATGGTGGCGAACGGGTAGTTCGCTGCGAGCACGTCATTGCGAGTCAGGGCGTTGAACAGGGTGGACTTGCCAACGTTGGGCAGGCCGACGATTCCAAGAGTAAGGGTCACAGGCACATATCCTAGCAATCGTTGGGTAAGAACCTAATCAGGAGGCACAAAACAGTGCCCAGAGCATTGTCGACTGCCTCCAAAAAGGTGAAATTTCGCTTCACATAACTGGCGGCCATTACACCCTTGCACGAACAACTGCTACATTATCTATCATATTTTATTCATTAATATTGTTGCCGGAGGCATCATTTCCTTGAAGCTCTTCATATCCCGCGCACTCATCGCCGGTACTGTTTCTTTGACTCTTTTCTCTTCACCGCTCGCTTCCGCACAGAGCTCGGGACTCAGTTCAGTACTAAGTTCCGAAGACAGCTCAGCAACTAATTCAGAGCAGGACTTTGAGAAAAGCTCCGAATCCGGATCTTCCGCCCAGGATTTCATCGCGCTTTCTACTGCCAACCCAGATCTCACTGGCGGTTCTGTTGAAGGCTTGCTGAGTTCGATGTCGCTGATTGGTTCGTCCCAGTTGCCTCTTGGAGGCCCGCTCTTGAGTAGTGATTCCAACTATCCGCTCGAGACAGACCCCTCGATTACTGAGGCAAGAATCGTCGAAAAGCGTGTTTTAAATGGTCTTCGACTGGAAAAATGGTCTGTTGCGTCGCCTTCGATGCAGCGCAATGTGGATGTGCAGATCATGAAGTCCGCGGAGGCGGACTCCCCTGCTCCGATGCTGTACATGCTTGATGGAATCGGCGGAAATAAGAATTCTTCTGGTTGGATCAATGGTGGCGAGGGTCCGAAGGTTTTCGCGGATGAAAATGTGACTGTAGTAATGCCGTTGGGTGCTGCTTCATCCATGTACTCGGATTGGTTGGAAGAGGACCCTGCGCTAGGGCGCATCAAGTGGGAAACTTTTATCGTCGAGGAGCTCGCGCCCCTGCTTGAGGCTGAGGAAGAGCTGAACTTCAATGGTCACCGTGGCATCGGCGGATTATCCATGGGTGCTACTGGTGCGGTTCATTTAGCTAACTCGAACCCTGATCTCTTTGATGGAGTCATTGGCATCTCTGGTTGCTACTCCACGCTTGATCCCATTGGACAAACCACGGTGTCACTAATTGTTAATTCTCGCGGTGGCAATGTAGAAAATATGTGGGGTCCCACTGGTTCTGAAACTTGGAAAGCTCACGATGTCACATCAAATCCTGAGGGGCTGCGCGACATGGCTGTCTATTTGTCAGCTGCGAACGGAGTTGTAGATGACATCGATTTGGCGGATTCCGAGAAAGAGCCTTTCTACAATTTGCTGGCTGGCGTAGTGCTTGAGCGTGGTTCGCTGAGCTGCACAGAGGCATTGGATGAGTCGATGAGCAGGGCCGGCATGAACCATCAAGTGGTGGACTACAAAGATTCCGGAACGCACAATTGGCGCAACTTTAATCCACAGTTACAGCCTGGCTGGGATGCGATCAAGCACGCTCTTTACTAGAGCACTGGCCTTATTCGTTTGATAACAAACGCGCTATCACTCCTTGCAGTGACAGCGCGTTTTTGCGGTTTTTGCATCATTTCGTACACAGCATGGAAATCCATGCGAATTCTTCCCTATATCACTGTTAAGATCATTTCAGTTGTATTTTAGTCACCCCATTTTCCAGATTGCGGCCACATCAGGCTGAGAACGAGGAGAGCATCAGGTTCGGACCACACACAGGACTGTTCCTTTGCTTGGGGAATTCTTATTGGTCCTTTGTGCATGACTGGAGACTCGTTAAGATGTCAGCTCCACAACATACGCCTCCGACGTCCCCTCAGAAGGGCGAACGCCGCGAAGTTTTCTCATCCCGTTCTGTCTTTATTCTCGCCGCTATTGGTTCTGCGGTTGGTTTGGGCAATATTTGGCGCTTCCCTTATGTCGCTTATGACAATGGTGGCGGTGCCTTCCTTATTCCTTATGCGATCGCGTTGCTCACCGCGGGTATTCCGCTGTTGTTTCTCGATTTCGCGATCGGTCACCGCTATAGGGGTTCGGCGCCTCTTGCTTTCCGACGTTTCAAGAAACAAACCGAAACCATCGGCTGGATTCAGGTCGGAATCGCTTTCTTCATTACCATTTATTACGCCGCGATCATTGGCTGGGCTGGGCTTTATGCTTTCAAGTCCTTGAATAAGGCGTGGGGTGCTGATCCTGACACCTATTTCTTCTCTGACTTCTTGAACTTTGATTCTGAAGCAGTTGTGTCCATGGATATCGTTCCGCAGATCGCCATTGCACTGTTTATTGTGTGGATCGCCGCTATTGTGGTTCTTGCGATCGGTGTGGATAAGGGCATTGGTCGTGTGAGCATGGTGTTCATGCCGTTGCTGGTGATCATCTTCCTCATTGTGGTTATCCAAGCGGTCCTGCTTCCTGGTGCTGAAATTGGTTTGGATGCGCTGTTTACTCCTAACTGGGAAGCTCTGAAGAACCCGACCGTGTGGATCGCTGCTTACGGCCAGATCTTCTTTTCACTGTCTGTGGGATTCGGCATCATGCTTACCTACTCCTCGTACCTGAAGCCTCGCACCAACCTCACCAGCACTGGTTTGGTTACTGGTTTTGCGAACTCCTCTTTCGAGGTGCTGGCCGGTATCGGTGTTTTCGCAGCGCTGGGCTTCATGGCTGCAAATGCTGGCGTTGGTGTGGATGAAGTCGCGACCTCCGGCATTGGCCTTGCCTTCGTTGCTTTCCCTGCGATCATCAACGAAATGCCTCTGGGCGGACTGTTCGGATTCCTCTTCTTCAGCTCATTGACCATCGCGGGCTTTACTTCCCTGTTCTCTCTGTTGGAAGTGGTTGTTTCCGCAGTGAAGGATAAGTTCGGTCTGAATCGTAAAGCCACTGCGATTGGCGTGGGCGTTGTCATGGCTCTGCTGTCCCTGGGTCTGTTCTCCACCACCTCTGGTCTGGCAACGCTGGACATCATGGACAAGTTCACCAACAACATCGGCATTGTTGCCGTTGCGTTGATCGCAGTGGTTTCCATCGACTGGGTCCTGCGTCGCATCGATGAATTCTCCACCCACCTCAACGCGATCTCCGCATTCAAGGTGAACACCATTTGGCGCATCTCCGTTGTCAACATCACCACCTTGGTTCTGGGCTCCACCCTTGCTCTTGAGCTCACCTCCCTGATCAATGAGCCTTACGGCGGTTATACCGTGCTGCAAAATGGCCTCTTTGGCTGGGGCGTGCTGGCTGTCATCCTGGTGGCTGCATTCCTTTTGCCCATGGTTTCTTGGCCAAAGGGCACGCTTGTCGACGGCCCACCCGGCTCCGACTTCGGCGTTCTGCCGGAGTTCAAGCGTACGCTGCACCGCCCGCGTCGCTGGGCGTCCAATGACCCGATCAGTCCTTTTGATGCCAATGAGGATGCATCACGCTTCCCTACCGTGGCAATCACCAATCCTGAAGCTAAGGAGTCCTAAATCATGGGAACTACTGCAATCATCATGATGGTGTTGTTCATGGTCATCATTTGGGGTGGCCTGGTTTATGCCACCATCGCACTTCGACGCGAACCAGATGAGAAGGTTGGACTGTTTGGAACCTCTCCATATGCCACCGACTCTGTTCTTATTGAGCAAGAGTCTGAACGACCTGCAACGGCCTAAAGATCTCTGTAGGAAACACTCCCGCCACAGTCGCTGGGAGTGTTTCGTGCTTTAAAACCAAGAACCATGCAAAATGGAGAACTGTGGCAACAATGGATGAATTCTCTCAGGTCCCTGACGGTGACCAACATGGCATCAGAGACGACAAAAATGGCGAACCCGTTAAGTCTGCCAGTGCAGAGCCGACTCCAAGCAAAACTTCTGCTCGGCACCGGGATGCAATTGATCGCGTAGACCGCTCGGTGGTCATAGGTGATTACTTCAAGAGGGTGTCCATGTGGAGTTTGCGGTTGGTGTTCGTCGCCGCCGCTGTCTTTATTTTATGGTGGGTCATTGGTCGGTTCTGGCAGGGCGTTTTGCCGGTCACCTTGGCAATCATCATCTGTACTGTGCTGTCCTCACCAAACTCATGGTTGCGGAAGCATGGAGTTCCCAGTGTGGTGTCGGCGTTTATCACCATCGGCACGTTTTTTGCCGTCGTGGGTGCTATTTTGTGGTTAATTGCGCCGAGTATCGCCCAACAATCCCAGGTGTTGTACTTCCAGGCATTTGAGGGCATTTTGAGCATTCAGCTCTGGCTGCAGGGTCCACCGTTGAACTTGGATTCGGGTGATTTGAGCCGCTACTTCAACGAGGCCGCCGCGTGGCTGCAAAACCAGGCAGGTGCCATTGCTGGAGAAATCTTCTCGGGCCTGGGCGCTGCAACCAGTGTGATCGTGACGCTTGGTGTGGTGTTGGTGCTCACATTCTTCTTCCTCAAAGACGGGCACCGGTTCCTCCCGTGGACCAGGAAGATTGGTGGAAAGCAAGCTGGCTGGCACGTCACCGAGCTGCTCACCCGTGCGTGGACCACCTTGTCTGGATTCGTCCGTGCGCAGGCACTGGTCTCTGCGGTTGATGCTGTGTTCATTGGCATCGGTCTACTTATTGTGGGCGTTCCCATGGCGTTGGCGCTGTCGGTGATTACCTTTGTTGCTGGTTTCATTCCCATCATTGGTGCGTTCACCGCAGGTGCGTTGGCAGTGCTCGTGGCATTAGTCTCGCTGGGCTTTACCGAAGCGGTCATCGTGCTGGTTATCGTCGTGGCAGTGCAGCAGCTGGAGGGCAATATTTTGTCACCACTGTTGCAGTCAAAGGCTATGAATTTGCACCCTGTCATCGTGTTGCTGTCGGTAACTGTCGGTGGCACGCTCTTCGGCATTGTCGGTGCATTCTTGGCAGTACCAGTGGCTGCGATGATTGCTGTATTCTTCCGCTATTTCCAGGACATGACTTCACTACGTGCTGGCGAGAAGGTGGCTTCTGATCTGAAGTTTGAAAGCGAATACGGCGAGTTCGCTGGCCGTGCCATGGAAGCCGATGGTGAAATCTTCCGCAGGCGCTACTACCAAGACTTGCTTGGTGGCGACGCTGAGACCAACGAACTGAAAATTCCTGAGTTTTTAGGTGAGGATCGTGAATCGGTAGATCCTAATGAGGTTCGTCGTAAAGAATTGAAACGACGGTTTACCTCGGCAAGGACGGCAACTTCGCAAGCATTCGATAAAATACGCAAGAGAAACTGAGGCTCCATAAAAGCTGCAGAAACTGCAAGTGTAATTAGTAAATAGCAGTTAGATCGGTAAAGTAATCACTCGTGTCACATGGATCAGCATCGTCGAGGAGAAGCTCTAGGCCGCCCCAGCAGACCGCTTTTGTCGGTTTGCCAACGTGGTCTGGACCTTCAGTTGTTTTGGCATCCCTCATTACGGGAATGCTCGTCAGCCTGATGTTAGGCGTGATCGGGCTGCCCTATCAGCTGATTTTCATCATCGCTACTCTCGGTGTGACCTTGCTGGTTGAGGCCCGCGGATTATTCTTGACGGTTGCGTCCATTCCCATTCTGTTTGGTATTTTCACACCACTGACTTCGTGGTTTGTGTCCCAACAAGGCGTGGCTGCGAATGTGTCCCCTGGTGTTTCCGTCACGGAAATCCTCACGGCTGTTTATCCTTTGGCGCAGTTGTTCCCCACCCTGATCATGGTCACTTTGGTGGCGGCATTGATCGCTGTGGTGCGGATTATTCTGCTGCGCAGGAACCAGGAATCTCGTCAGGTTTCTGGGGAACTTACCCGGCGCGCGCAGCGTGAGGCTGAGGAAGCTAATCAGAATGCTGCTCGTCGTGCTCGCGCACAGAGCACGAGGGTACAAAGTTCTAAAACACGTAACCGTCGCGCGCAACCAACCGGCGATACCGGTTCACAAGTCACGGTTGATGAGTTGATCAGGCGTAGCCAGGAGCGCCGGCAAACTGTTGCGCAGCGCCAAACTGAGCGCGGTGTGCCGTTTACTCCAACTCCGGGTCCTGTGGTGGCCCCCAAGCCGCGCCCGAGCGCCCCTGAGGCGCCGGCTCCTACGGATGTGGGTGAGCGTCGACAAGCAGCCCCTAAACGCCGCACCTCGCTCGACGATGATCTGTACAGCTAAAAAATCCCCGCTCATGTGGCGGGGATTTTTCATTCTTGCAATTAATTCTTGTGGCGCAGCACGCGAGGCAGCGCGAAAACAATCTTCTCAGCGGCGGAGGTGACTTCCTCGACGTCGTCGTAGCCGAACTCAGCCAGGCGCTCAATGACGCCCTGGACGAGGATCTCAGGCACGGAAGCGCCGGAGGAGATACCGATGGTCTCTACGCCTTCGAACCATGCTGGGTCGATTTCGCGGGCGTAATCCACCAGGTAGGCGTTATCGGCACCGTTTTGCTTAGCGACCTCAACCAGACGAACCGAGTTGGAGGAGTTGCGGGAACCGACCACAATCATCAGCTCGCAGCGCTCAGCGATAGCCTTGACGGCAACCTGGCGGTTCTGCGTGGCGTAGCAAATATCATCTGACGGTGGATCCTGCAGCTGAGGGAACTTCACCTTCAGCTCGCGGACGATCTCCATGGTCTCGTCCACAGAAAGCGTGGTCTGAGACAGCCAGATCAGGTTTGGTTCATCGTTTAAGAATTCAGGCAGGGTGGCAATGCCAGCAACGCCGTCAACCAGGTGGGTTTTCTCAACGGAATGACCCATGGTGCCCTCTACTTCTTCATGGCCTTCGTGACCGATGAAGAGAATGTGGAATCCCTGCTTATCAAAGCGCTGGACTTCCTTGTGCACTTTGGTGACCAGCGGGCAGGCCGCGTCAATAGCCTTGATGTTTTTAGCTGCAGCTTCTTCGTGGACCATTGGGCTCACGCCGTGTGCAGAGAACACCATGTTGGCACCTTCTGGTGCTTCAGATGCTTCGTTGACAAAAATCGCGCCCTTTTCTGCCAGGGTGTCCACAACGTAACGGTTGTGCACGATTTCTTTACGGACATAAATTGGGGCGCCGTATTCCTCGAGCGCGCGCTCGACGGTTTCCACTGCACGGTCTACGCCGGCACAGTATCCGCGAGGGGCTGCAAGCAGGATCTTCTTTCCGGTTTTGGTTTCGGGGCTGATAACAGGTGAGCTCATGCCTCCCAGCGTATCCAACGTTGAGGCTAAACACCTAGACTGGGAATGCAACCACCCCGACAAAGGCGGGGTAATTCACTTTTAGCTGGTGGAAGAAGGAGAATCACACGCCTGTGTCGTCTGAGAAAGCTTCATCAAAATCAACCCCTGAGGCACCGTGGCCAGTCCGGGAAGTAAATACTCAAGTCAAGCAGTGGATTGAACGGCTTGGCCATTTGTGGGTGGAGGGCCAGCTCGCTCAGATTAATGTGAAGCCCAATTGGAAGCTGTCGTATTTGACGCTTCGTGATGTGGAGCAAGAAATGTCTGTGCAGCTGACCTGCCCGACGGACATTATCCGCAATCGCCCCACACCGCTCAAGGATGGCGACCGCGTGATTGTGTACGGCAAGCCCGCGTTTTATGCAGGCCGCGGCACTTTTTCGCTGTGGGTGACTGATATCCGTCCCGTGGGTATTGGTGAGTTGCTGGCGCGCATTGAGGAGCTGCGTAAAAGGCTTGCCGCGGAGGGTCTTTTTGATCCAGCTCGGAAGAAGCGACTGCCATTTCTGCCCAACCGCGTTGGTTTGATCACGGGACGTGGTTCAGCGGCTGAGCGCGATGTGCTGAGCGTGGCTAAGGATCGCTGGCCGGAAGTGCAGTTTGAGGTGATCAACACGGCAGTTCAGGGCGCTTCAGCTGTTCCTGAAATCATCGAAGCGTTGCGGGTTTTAGATCAGGACCCTCGCGTGGATGTCATCATCATTGCCCGCGGCGGCGGTTCTGTGGAGGATCTGCTCCCCTTCTCTGAGGAGGCCTTGCAGCGCGCAGTCGCGGCAGCGCAGACGCCCGTGGTGTCCGCGATTGGCCACGAACCAGATACGCCGGTGTTGGACAATGTCGCCGACCTTCGCGCGGCGACCCCGACCGATGCAGCAAAGCGCGTGGTGCCTGATGTGGCAGAAGAACGCATGTTGATCAATCAGCTTCGCAGTCGTAGTGCCGCGGCGTTGCGCGGTTGGGTGCAGCGCGAGCAGCAGGCGTTGGCAGCGATTCGCACCAGGCCGGTGCTGGCTGATCCGATGACCCCGATTAACCGCCGACGTGATGAGATTGCCCAGGCTGTGGGCTTGATTAGGCGCGATGTCACCCATCTCGTCCGCACCGAGCAAGCACTGGTGGCGTCGTTGCGCGCACAGGTTTCCGCGCTCGGCCCGTCCGCAACCTTGGCGCGCGGTTATTCCGTGGTGCAGGTTATTCCTCGCGACGGCAGCGCCCCGGAAGTGGTCACCACCATCGAGCAATCACCGCCCGGCAGCCAGCTGCGCATCCGCGTTGCCGACGGCTCCATCACTGCGGCATCCATGGGCACCCAGCAAGCAAACTAAAAACTTAGGAGAATGAAGAAATGACCAATCCAGATATCGTCGGTTCCGGCCAAGGCAACGATTCCTTCGAGCCAGTCGCCCAATTATCCTACGAGCGTGCACGCGATGAACTCGTTGAAATTGTAAAAATTTTGGAGCTCGGCCAAATGGGCCTCGACGAATCCCTCAAATACTGGGAGCGCGGCGAAGCCCTAGCAAAGCGCTGCGAAGAGCACCTGGCCGGCGCCTCAGCGCGCGTCGAGCAAGCATTAAACCAGGCAGAATAATGCTTTTCGACGCATCCCTCTAGTTTTCCATCACCTCAATGAACGGCGCTAACTCCGGTTCATTGCGCAATTGATCCAGCACTGCTTGCAGTGAGGCCTCATTAGTTGGCATGGCCTCCTCCATCAACATCGGAGTGTTCAACCTTGGAAATGCTGTTGCTGCCTGGCTTGCTGGTGCAACCATCACCACTTCCCTTGGACTCACATCAGCCGGATTAGTTGGCGGTTTGATGACGTCCCTCGGACTAGTGTTGGCCATCGTGGCTGTGGTTTTGCGTCGAAAAGCGCAAGGCACCCAAGCGACCATCAGCGTTGTGGAGCACCAGCCCGCCCAATAAATAATTTCTCTCTTCTAATTGCGGAGCCTCATATATTGAGTACGGTATTTTGAAACACCTTCAGCCCCCTTTTTAGGAGCCACAGTGTCTCAGCCTCTCAGCAAGCGTCTCAGCATACGAAAAGCACTCGCCAGCGCCTTCATAGTTGCGCTGGCGTTTTCGCTTTCCCCAGTAGCCAAAGCCCAAGCCAATGAAACTCCGACGATGATCGTGTTGGACAATTCAGGCTCCATGACAGCTCAAGATGCCGGCGGACAGACCCGTATCGATGCAGCAAAACAAGCCTCCACTCAGTTAATTAATGACATCTCCGACCGCACCGACGTAGGTCTGACCTACTACGGCGGAAACACCGGCGAAACAGAAGCAGACGTTGAGATGGGATGCCAAGACGTCACCATCCTTGGCGGCCCCTCCCGAGGAAATGCAGACACCTTAATTGACACGATCAACAGCCTGCAGCCTCGAGGCTTCACCCCCATCGGCAAAGCACTCACCGATACCGCCGCCGAGCTCCCCGAAGGCGGAAACATTGTGTTGGTCTCCGATGGCATCGCCAACTGCACCCCACCGGATGTCTGCGAAGTAGCCCAAGAACTGGCTCAAAGTGGAATCAACCTGGTTATCAACACCATCGGACTAAATGTTGATCCAGCAGCGCGCGAAGAACTGGAGTGCATCGCTGGAGTCGGTGGTGGCACTTACGCGGATGCTTCCGACGCGCAGAGCCTTACCGATGCGCTGACACGAGCCGCCAGTAGGCAATACAACTCTTACACCTCCGATGTGACAAAAATTGATGGGGCATCGGAACAAAGCGCAGCCGTAGAAATTGATGAGGATACAGAACTATTCCTCACCGACCTGCCACAAGAATCCCGCTTTTGGAAAATCCCTGTAGAGCCAGGTGAAACCATCTCAGTTTCTGCCAACACAGTTACCGACCCAACAGTACTCACCATGGGGCAAGGCGGAATCAAGCTTGAAGCCCAACTCCATACTGAAGAGGCTCCACAATACGGCCTGCGTGGTCGGTGCACTCGGGTCTCATTTGATAATTTCAAGCCCGGCCTTGGTGTACGCGGAATCCAAAACGCGTCCGTTGCATCAAAAGAAGTGGGCACCAACAACTGTGACACCGATGCCATCTACCTCGAAATTTCTAGAAGCGGAGATTACCTCAACGGGCAGGACATTCCAACGGAAATCACCATCGAGCGCTTCGGAAAAGTAGATGAATCAACAATCGGAAATGTCACAGAGGAACATAGCTCCGTCGATCTTACCGAGGCTGCAGCATCAGAGGCACACCCTGTCACACCTGGCCAGTGGTTCACATCGGCCGCTGATCTAGATCCCGCAGGTGAGAAAGTCTCCTCCATCATCGTTCCAGGAGAAACCCACTTCTATGCGCTGCCTGTCGACTACGGCCAAGAACTGCGCGCAGCTGTAGAAACAACTTTTGACCAAATCGACAGTTCCGCGCTTGGCACGCATCTTTATATCCAAGCGTTCAGCCCAAACCGGGCAGAGATAGAGCTCACCAATAGAGATACGTCATATGCGGACGACAACGGGCTCAAAACTTTTGGATTCTTCACCCCAGTGAGTGCAGCAAATTTGTTCGAGAAAAGTTCTCAAGGCATATCGCTAAGGAGCCCATGGCAAGGTGGCACCCAATACCTCGCAGTGACATACCTACCAAGTGGTCAAGATGAAGATGTATCCGCAACTGATCAGCTGCCCACATTGGAATATGAACTCGTGGCAGAAGCGTTTGGAGACCCTGTTGACCCACCGGTTTTCGCTTCATTGACGGGAGCAACCCCAAGCACCTCCACCCCCCCATCAGATGTTGCGGAAGATGAACAAATCTCCGAGGCAACAGAAGAAGACTCAAGCAGTTTCCCCATCGTGTGGATTGGGCTGGGTGTCATTGGCTTAGGCATAATCATTGGTTTGATCTTTGCGCTGAGAAGAAAGAATTAAGCCCTAAAAGATAAAGAGTCCGGTGACTGTGTAGAGTCACCGGACTTTCTATATTTAATTCACAAACCTTTGGTGGTTCGACCAATTCTTAATTGGTAGGCAGTGGCTCCGAATTCGCAACTGCGCGAAGCAGATCATTGAATTCTTCATCGGTAGCAGCACCCGAGACCATGACGCGGGCATCGCCCAGATCCATCACACGCAGATCACGCACATCAGATTCCTGTGAGGTGTAAATTCCCACGTCGTGGCCATCAAGATCATAAGACTCAGAAAGATCACGCCAGCGAGTATCATAACCAGCCACAGCATCCTCAACGGTTTCACCAGTTTGAGTGAGCTGAATATAGCCCTCATCTGCGGTGACATATCCAACTACAGATGCCGGGGTGTCATCCACCATGGTGCGTCGAGCTGAATTTGTGGTCCAGCCTTCAGGAGTTTCCGGCAACCTAGTTGCATGATCAGTCATTGCGCGCGCTTCCATTGACATAAAAGTGGAAGCATCAACTTCAGGTACCTGCCCATTTTCAGGGGATCCTGTATTGAAAGAACACATTCCCGTGAATCCCACCGCTACCAACATGATGATCGCGGAGACTACCAACGAGATAATCATGTCTCGACTGCCATCAAAAATTTTCGGTCGTTTCTCAGCCACCCGCCTAGTATGTCACGAGTTTGGTACGAAACCCCCTTTTGGGTGTCCAGAATCCAAAATTCCGGGCACAAAAGTGCAACAATAGATGACGTGCGGGTTGATACAGCCCAAGCGCCGATACATTTATAATGCGCCTAGATACGTGCAACCCACGTAACCAGGTCAGATCAAGTGCCCCAGGAGGCCCTTCAGATGAACCTAAAGAACCCCGAAACGCCAGACCGTAACCTTGCTATGGAGCTGGTGCGAGTTACGGAAGCAGCTGCACTGGCTTCTGGACGTTGGGTTGGACGTGGCATGAAGAATGAAGGCGACGGTGCCGCTGTTGACGCCATGCGCCAGCTCATCAACTCAGTGACCATGAAGGGCGTCGTTGTTATCGGCGAGGGCGAAAAAGACGAAGCTCCAATGCTGTACAACGGCGAAGAGGTCGGAACCGGCTTTGGACCTGAGGTTGATATCGCAGTTGACCCAGTTGACGGCACCACCCTGATGGCTGAGGGTCGCCCCAACGCAATTTCCATTCTCGCAGCTGCAGAGCGTGGCACCATGTACGATCCATCCTCCGTCTTCTACATGAAGAAGATCGCCGTGGGACCTGAGGCCGCAGGCAAGATCGACATCGAAGCTCCAGTTGCCCACAACATCAACGCGGTGGCAAAGTCCAAGGGAATCAACCCTTCCGACGTCACCGTTGTCGTGCTTGACCGTCCTCGCCACATCGAACTGATCGCAGACATTCGTCGTGCAGGCGCAAAGGTTCGTCTCATCTCCGACGGCGACGTTGCAGGTGCAGTTGCAGCAGCTCAGGATTCCAACTCCGTGGACATCATGATGGGCACCGGCGGAACCCCAGAAGGCATCATCACTGCGTGCGCCATGAAGTGCATGGGTGGCGAAATCCAGGGCATCCTGGCCCCAATGAACGATTTCGAGCGCCAGAAGGCACACGACGCTGGTCTGGTTCTTGATCAGGTTCTGCACACCAACGATCTGGTGAGCTCCGACAACTGCTACTTCGTGGCAACCGGTGTGACCAACGGTGACATGCTCCGTGGCGTTTCCTACCGCGCAAACGGCGCAACCACCCGTTCCCTGGTTATGCGCGCAAAGTCAGGCACCATCCGCCACATCGAGTCTGTCCACCAGCTGTCCAAGCTGCAGGAATACTCCGTGGTTGACTACACCACCGCGACCTAAGAGCTCTTAGTTCGAAAAACCGCCGGCCATTGTGGTCGGCGGTTTTTTGCTTGGGGATCCCTACGAGGGATGCCAGTGCAAATGCGATTTAAGAGGTCGAAGATCAAGATTGAGTATTTGTATGGTTCAGGGCTTTGGGCGCTTAGAGGCGAATCTGAGAGGTCACTTTTGGTGGGGCCCGGCCAGTTTTTCTGGCGTCCAAGCACCGACCAAACTAGGTGACCGACCAACCTCACATCTCCTGGCCGTTGGTCATATAAGACGGTTTGTGACAACCTCTGGAAGCCGCACCAACTGAATCCCGGCTTTTGCCTCTGCTAAAGCAGCCGATCCGTGATCTATCTGGAAATAAACGGAGTCGCTACCACGTCGTTGCGTTGTTCTTCATGGTTGTTCACCGGAACACCCAATTTGAGGAGCTCAGGTACCACTCCTTCGCCCACGTGATAGGTTTCCTCCAAATGTGGATAGCCGGAGAAAATGAAGTGGCTCAGACCAATATCGCGGTATCGCAAAATTGCTTGCGCGACTTGCTCATAGGAACCCACCAACGCTGTGCCGGCGCCACCGCGGACTAGCCCAACACCTGCCCAGAGATTCGGTGCAATTTCAAGGGAGCGAGCATCTGCTCCTGCTGTGAATGCTGCCCCTTGTCCATGAAGTTCCGTCATGCGACGCTGACCTTCCGATTGAGAACGCGCAAGCCCTTCCTGAATGCGGGCAACCTCTTCCTGATCAAGTTGGTCAAGAAGATTTTGAGCCACTGACCAGGCTTCATCCTCAGTTGGTCGAGCAATGACATGCAGGCGGATGCCATAGTCTAGTTCGCGGTTTCGCTTATCTGCTTCGGCGCGCACCCGGGCAAGCTTCTCCTCTACCTTTTCCGCAGGTTCACCCCAGGTGAGATAAACATCGGAATGTTGGGCTGCGATTTCGATGCCGAGTTGTGAGGATCCGCCAAAGTAAATCGGTGGGGAAACCTCGGGCTGTTCCTTCAATACCGCGTTTTCCACACTGAGGAATTCACCCTGGAAATTTAGAGGTTCTGCGCTGTTCCATAGGTGATCGATGATCTCTAAGGTTTCATCAGCCTTGTGGTAGCGCTCCTCTTTGGAAGAATAATCAGCGAAAGCGCGCTGTTCATGGTCTTCGCCACCCACCACGACGTTGATGAGCAGGCGGTTATTTGAGAATTTCTGGAAGGCAGCACCCTGCTGCGCGATGATGGTGGGGCTAACTTGGCCTGGTCGAATAGCAACGAGGAATTTCAGTTTTGATGTCCTAGACAGCAGCGCTGCGGTGGTGATCCACGCATCTTCGCACCACAATCCAGTGGGAGTCAGGACGGATTCAAAACCGTTTCGTTCAGCGGCCAGGGCAATTTGGGAGAGGTAATCGAGGTCTGCTGTCCGGCTTCCGGAGTGGAAGCCGAAGCCATGCCCGCCGGCTGTGATTCCGCGAGAATCGCCATAGGTGGGTAGGAACCAGTGCAAGGTAGTGGGATTGTTTTCACTCATTCCTCGAGTAGACCACACGGTCTATATTGATCTCAAAGGTTTCAACCAGCGTGAAACTAATGTGGTCTCGCTGGCTTGAAAACCATCTAAAAACCAGCGAAATCACACGTCTAGCTGCTTAGGCTCACCGGACGGCTCAGTGCTTTACCAATGTTGGTACCCACAGGAGTGCCGTTGAGGGCATACTCCCCCACTGCATTCTTGGCCAGGAACACCGGGTTGTTTGAGGACACGGTACGCACATTGCGCCAGTGGCGATCAATGGAATGCTCACCAAGCACTGCAGATGCACCCACCGCATCGAAAACGTTGGATGTCACCACCAAAGCTTGTCCGGAGACGATGGGCCAGAGCGCTGCAACAATAGCGTCCGCCTCGTTGAAGGCTTCGGGGGTTACGATCGTGGCGGCGTTGGAAACGTGGCGGGTGGCGTCGAGAAGCGCTCCACGAATAACGGTGACTCGGCTGCGTGCGTCGCCGATCGCTATGGTTGCGGCCGGATCGCTGCGGCGCTCGACGCCAGGGTTCCACGCATTTCTGGTGGAGGATTGGGCGCGGGCAACCACCTCATCGACAGCTGCTGCGGCACTGCCAACCAGCACGGTCAGCAGGCTCAGCTGCAGATACGTCCACACCAGCGTGGGCGCATCAGTGCGTGGAATGATCCACCGCGGATCCACCTCCAGGTCTTTAAACGTGGTCGTTCCAGAGGCGGTGAGCTTTTGCCCAAACCCGCTCCAATCATCAACAACATCCACGCCCGGCGCGTGCAGATCGACCGGCAAACTGACCAAAGTTTCTTGGCCGTTGAGGTTGCGCAGCAGCGCGGTGGTCCAGGTGTAGTCCGCAAAATAGGTGCCGGTGGTATAAAACTTAGTGCCGTTGAGCACGAAAATCGGTCCGTTTTCAGTCTCCACCTCATCGATGAAGGTCTGCGGATCGCCGTAAACGCCGCGTTTCTCACTTTCGGCGTTGCCCACAAGTCTTCCGGTGGCGACTTCGCGCAGCCAATGGGTGCGGAATTCGCTCTCCGGCGCTTCCAGGAGTAGTTCCACGAAGGCAAAATGTCCGCGCAGGGCTTGGGCGATATTGGAATCGGCGCCCGCGATCTCGATCAGTAACTCAACTACGCTTTCCAGGGAAGCGCCCGCACCGCCTAGTTCTTCGGGCACTCGAAGCCCAGTAAAACCTAGCTCTACCAGCTCTTTAATCTCTTCCACTGGCAAGGCGCGCTGCTGTTCGCGCTCGACGGCGCCGCTTCGAATGCGCTCTAATGCGGGTGCAAAATGGCTCAAAATTTCTTGGCTCATGACAAGGATCCGATCGTGTATTGGGCAGCCACGTGGCCGCCGTTTAAGGCATCTGCGCCAACCTCAAAGGCCTGGGTGGCCTGGCTCAGCACCAAAGGTGCCACCGCTAACTGGGCTTGGTAGGCGCTCAGGTCGACAGCGGCCAGATCGACCTCCGTAGCAGTGCCGGCTTTTGCCTTATCGACGACAAGATCCAGTTCTTGTGCGAAACCCTGAAAGATTTTCTCGACTGCATACGACTTGGCTTTCACCTCACCCACCACCTGTTGCACCTGCGGATCAAAGCGTGGAAGGTCACCACTTCCGTGGCTGAAAATACGGGTGCGGTTTTGTACATAGGTAACAATGTCACGGGTGATTGCCTGCGAAATACCAGTCAACGTAGACAAATGATGTGACTGCGCCAGCGCCTGGAAAGCGCTGGGTGCGGTGTAATCACGGGTGACAATGTCCAGTGGATCTACCACGACTTTTTCAAAGAAGCTGGTTCCGGAGGCAAATAGTTGTTGCCCAAATTCGTCCCAGTAATCCACCAAAACAACGCCTGATGCGTCGCGATCAACAAAGGCGAAAACATCTTGATCTTCCTCATCTTTCGCATGTACTTGAATCCAGTCGGCGTAAAGACTGCCCGTGGAATAGAACTTGGTGTCGCTGAGAACGTAAGACTCGCCTTCCTTTCGGATCTTGGTTTTCAGCTCACCTGGCTTGTTTCCCACTTCAGTCAACGCATTGCCAATGACCACGCCTTTCTCAGCGATTTTTCGCAGCCACTTGGTGCGGTGCTCTGAATAAGGAGCGATCAATAAGCTCTCCACTGCCAAGAAGTGAGGCCGCAATCCCTGCGCGATATTTGAATCTGCAGCGGCCGCTGCCACCAGCACCTCAAATGCTTCTGGAAGGCTAAAACCCAAACCGCCAAATTCAACTGGAATGCGGAGTTTAGTGAACCCACCGGCACTAAGCTGCTTTGCCAAATCACGGCTGAATTCTCGATCCTGTTCGCGCTGCGCAGCCGTTGCTGCGATCTCCGCGAGGACTGGAGCAAGATTGTCGATGATTGTTTGCGGTGAGATCATGAGTGGGCTCCCTGGGAAACTAGTTGGGCGGATATGGAACTGAGATCAATAGTGGCGGTGGAGTTCCGAGCGCCTAGGCGGTAGCTTGCGCCGCGGTGGGTATCGTCCAGGCGATCACCTTTACCGAGCAATTTGTTGCGCAAGGAACCCGGCGCGTATTCCGTCTTGTAGCGGCTAAGTTTTTGCAGCTCAGGCACCACAAAGTCCACGACATCTTCAAAAGTTCCTGGGGTGATGGCATAAGCAAGGTTGAAACCATCAACATCGCTGAGATCCTGGATGCGTGCAAGTTCCGCGGCAACGTTAGCGCCAGATCCCACAAGCACTGGTCCGAAGCCGCCGATGCCGGTTGCCTCACCCAGTTTGCGTACCGTCCACGCACCTTCACCGGTGCCGTTGCTAATGGTGGCTGCAGTGGACTGAATAGCGTTTGACTCAATATTGGTGATCGGTTCATCCAGGTCATACTGCGACAGATCCGCGCCGGTCCATCCAGACATCAAGGTCAGACCACCGACAGGATCGATATAGCGACTGTATTCCTCCAGCTTTGCCTGCGCATCTGCTTCTGTTTCACCAGTGATGATGGTTTGCATCGCAAAGATCTTCACCGCATGTGGATCACGTCCCGCAGCGACCGCAGCAGCGCGAATTTTTGCGACAGTCTTGGTGATTGCCTCCACGGTGCTGGAATTGATAAACACTGCTTCTGCATTCTCACCAGCGAATTTCAATCCGCGCGGCGATGCACCCGCCTGGTAGATCACCGGCGTACGCTGCACACTCGGCTCAGTGATGGCAATGCCCGGCACATCAAAGTACTTGCCATGATGATTAATGGCGTGCACTTTGGAGGAGTCCGTAAAGACACTCGTCTCCGTATTGTTTTGAACAGCATCGTCTTCCCAGGAGCCCTCGAGAAGCTTGTAGATCACTTCCAGGTATTCATCTGCTTTGTCATAGCGCTCATCATGTGGCAGCTGATCGGTGTCACCCATGTTTTGAGCAGCAGAGGGAAGATAGCCAGTAACCACATTCCACCCCACACGCCCATTAGTCAGGTGATCAAGTGTGGCCAGACGCCGCGCAAAAGGATACGGGTGCTCATAGGCAGTACCTGCAGTAATGCCAAACCCGAGGTTCTTTGTGGCATAGGCCATCGCAGAAACAAGAAGGATCGGATCATTGACAGGCACCTGCGCACCACTGCTCAACGCCGCTTCATTACTAGAACCATAAACATCGTAAGTTCCAAGCACATCTGCGATGAAAAGGCCGTCGAAAAGGCCCTTCTCCAAAGTCTTGGCAAGGTGCACCCAGTAATCAAGAGTGTTGTAGTCTCGCGCCTTATCCTTCGGGTGTGTCCACAGTCCTGGGGACTGATGCGCAACGCAGTTCATATCAAATGCGTTGAACAGGATTTTCCGATTCTCCTGTGTTGTGTTCTCGGCCGTGGCCATGTTCTGCTCCTTAATTAAAATAGACATCTTTGTCTAGATTGCGGTCTACTTTATGGAGCGTTGAACATCTGAAACAAGGAGAGCATTCACCCTGAATGAAAACCTCGACGACTCCCCCACCCTGTTGACCTTGAGAAATAGACTGGAATCCCAAAGCGCTTGCATGACGCGGAAAGTTAACATAGGCTAGGTACGTCAAGTTGTTGATACATCAACTTAATTAACTTTTAGAGGAGTACACCATGAGCAAGATCGCCATCATCACCGGTTCCAC
This sequence comes from Corynebacterium glutamicum ATCC 13032, assembly GCF_000011325.1. Classification (NCBI taxonomy): domain Bacteria; kingdom Bacillati; phylum Actinomycetota; class Actinomycetes; order Mycobacteriales; family Corynebacteriaceae; genus Corynebacterium; species Corynebacterium glutamicum. Next base: position 1,065,835 of record NC_003450.3, on the reverse strand, counting down.
CCGTCCAGGCCGCGTCAACATTGACGTAGCCAACTGGGTTCTCGAGCGCGCACAAGAGCGCAACGATGCACAGTACGAGCTCGTTGATATCGCCGATTTCAACTTCCCCGTCCTCGACGAAGCAATGCCAGCCGGCTACGGCCAGTATGCAAACGAGCACACCAAGGCATGGGCAGCAAAGATCGCAGAATTTGATGGCTTCATCTTTGTTACCGGCGAATACAACCACTCCGTCCCAGCAGCACTAACCAACGCCCTTTCCTACCTCTCCGCAGAGTGGAACAACAAGGCTGCAGGCATCGTCTCCTACGGCTCCGCAATGGGCGTTCGCGCAGCTGAGCACCTCCGCGGCATCCTTTCCGAGCTTCAGATCGCACACGTTCAAAAGACCGGCCTGCTGAGCATCTTCACCGACTTCGAATACCCTAACTTCAAGCCTTCCGAGCAGGGCATCTCCTCTGTGGACGCTATGCTTGAGCAGCTTGTTGTCTGGACCAAGGCAATGTCCACCATTCGCGAGTCTGCGAACGTCTAAAACTTAAAAACCCCTCACAAAAGTGGCGAGCTCCCCGATTGGGACTCGCCTCTTTTCGTATTCTCACTAAGATCACCCGAGAGACCTTGCCCACCACCCCTTGGAGCTTTCTGCGCACACCCCTTTGGAAGAATTTCACCAAATCCTCACCCGTTTGCGCATCCAACTCCTTGCAGAACACGCCCATCGCTCTACTCCAAGCCCTGCATGGACACCCACAACACCAGGCTTATTCACTTACGACGATGAGGCATTTTCGGGCGTAATTATCCGAAAATTTCCGAGCAGCACAACTAGTGAACGCTGGCTGATCATTGGTTCAGATTGGGAGGATATCAGCCCTTTTCAAAGCAAAGAAAAAGGACATCTCCACATTTCTCCCGCAGCCCCAGAATGGACGGGTCTTGTTTCTCTAGAGGATTTCTATCCTTACCGCGGTTCCGTTATTGGCGATGCACCGTCATCTGTGACCTGGTTTGAGGATGGAATCTGGCACGTTTCCGGGGAAAGAAAGAAGCAATGGGACACCCTCGATCCCCACAGACCCTAGACCGACGAATCCATGAGTTGGGCTTTTAACGGTTTCCTATCCGATGACGCACTGGTTGAACTTATGGGACTGGACTTCCGCAACAGAACAGATTATTTCACAACAGAAGAGCAAAAACTGTACGGAATGGAGCTTAAAACCGCAATCGAAAACCCTGACTCCGCTGCCTTTATCAATCACGTGAGAATCATTCGCGAGAAAAGAGGACGCGAACCACTTAACACCGAACAAGAGGAAAGTCTCCACACTCACCACAAAGCGTTCCACGAATTTTAAAAGAGGGCACGTCGAAGATTCGACGCGCCCTCTTAAAATTTAGTGTCCTACAGCGAGGACACCTGTGAGCGGTGGTACACCAGCGCTGAGCTGAAGTCTTGGTCAGCGGAAGCGTCAATAACTTCTAGAACTGCAAAGAAGTGATCGCCGATTTCCTGGAGATCATGAAGTTTCGTGGTTAGTTGTGCATCAGCGCCTTCAAGGTGAATCGCACCGTTTTCGGTGGATGCCCACCCAAGGTTTTCAAAGCGCTGGTCGGATGGGCCAGAAAGCTTACGCACATGGTCTGCGTGTGCCCCGCCGAGGATAGAAATGCCTAGCTCTTGGCCGGTAACTAATGCCTGCTCGATAGCTGGCCATGAAGAAGAGCTCTTCTGCAAGAAGATGCCTACCAATGGTGGTTCGGCGCTAATGCTGACGAATGAACCAACGATCATGCCCAGAGGCTGATCGGTGTGGGTTGCAATGAAGCTAATTGGGGTTGGTACGTTTCGCAGTACGGAGCGAAGATCAGTTGCGGTGGTGATTGCTGAAGTCATGCACCTAGTAGGCCATTCAGTCTACTTAACTGTCTAGTTTTTCTTCCATATTGGATATTAACCTAGACAATTCAGTCTATATCGAACCGATGAGAGCAATCCCCAAGTATTTCCCACCCCTGTTTTTAGGTACACCTACCGCCGAATTTTGGACGTTAAACAAGCCTGCACCCCCACATTTAGGAGTGGATTGTGCCTTATTTCTCACACTTTCTATTACCCACCTCACTCTAGGGGTGGACTCCAGTGTTTCGCGACAACACAATGAGTAAGCTTGTGACAGCCGTATTTAATTCTCAGTAAGAAATGAGTGATTTCATGACCGAGCAGGAATTCCGTATTGAGCACGACACCATGGGTGAAGTGAAGGTTCCAGCAAAGGCTCTGTGGCAGGCACAGACCCAGCGCGCTGTTGAGAACTTCCCTATCTCTGGTCGTGGTCTGGAATCCGCACAGATCCGCGCAATGGGTCTGCTGAAGGCAGCTTGTGCGCAGGTAAACAAGGACTCCGGTGCGCTGGATGCAGAGAAGGCAGATGCCATCATTGCAGCTGGTAAGGAGATCGCGTCCGGTAAGCATGACGCTGAGTTCCCAATTGATGTGTTCCAGACTGGTTCCGGTACTTCCTCCAACATGAACACCAATGAGGTTATCGCTTCCATCGCGAAGGCTAACGGCGTTGAGGTTCACCCAAATGACCACGTCAACATGGGTCAGTCCTCCAATGACACCTTCCCTACTGCAACTCACGTTGCTGCAACCGAAGCTGCTGTCAATGACCTCATCCCAGGCCTGAAGGTTCTGCACGAGTCTTTGGCGAAGAAGGCTAACGAGTGGTCTGAGGTTGTTAAGTCCGGCCGCACCCACCTGATGGACGCTGTTCCAGTAACCCTGGGCCAGGAGTTCGGTGGCTACGCTCGCCAGATCCAGCTCGGCATCGAGCGCGTTGAGGCTACTCTTCCTCGCCTTGGTGAGCTGGCTATTGGTGGCACCGCTGCTGGTACCGGTATCAACACCTCCGCTGATTTCGGCGGCAAGGTTGTTGCTGAACTGATCAACTTGACCGACGTCAAGGAGCTCAAGGAAGCTGAGAACCACTTCGAGGCTCAGGCTGCACGCGACGCTCTTGTTGAGTTCTCCGGCGCAATGCGCGTTATCGCTGTCTCCTTGTACAAGATCGCTAACGATATCCGCCTCATGGGCTCCGGCCCACTGACCGGTCTTGGCGAGATCCGTCTCCCAGACCTGCAGCCAGGTTCCTCCATCATGCCAGGCAAGGTCAACCCAGTTCTCTGTGAGACCGCTACCCAGGTTTCCGCTCAGGTTATCGGCAATGACGCAGCTGTTGCGTTCTCCGGCACCCAGGGCCAGTTCGAGCTCAACGTGTTCATCCCAGTGATGGCTCGCAACGTGCTTGAGTCCGCTCGCCTGCTGGCTAACACTTCCCGCGTGTTCGCAACCCGTCTCGTTGATGGCATTGAGCCAAACGAGGCACACATGAAGGAGCTCGCTGAGTCTTCACCTTCCATCGTTACCCCACTGAACTCTGCAATCGGCTACGAAGCTGCTGCAAAGGTGGCTAAGACTGCTTTGGCTGAGGGCAAGACCATCCGCCAGACTGTCATCGATTTGGGCTTGGTTGATGGCGAGAAGCTCACCGAGGAAGAGCTGGACAAGCGCCTCGACGTTCTTGCTATGGCTCACACCGAGCGCGAGAACAAGTTCTAAAACTAGAACCCGATAAATAAGGACCTTCACTTCTTAAGAAGTGAAGGTCCCTTTTTCGCTACATATCTAGATCGCGGGGCTTGCCGAAATCTCCGAAATCACCAAAGCCGCCCTGTTGGAGGCGCTCCATCAGATACGGATCTGGGCGCACCTCAATGCCGATCGCGCCGGCCGGTGGCGCGTCAAACGCGCTGTCTTCCCATTCAGCTTCCATTTCAGGAGAGACGACGCGGAAGTCGGTGAAGGTGGTCACCTGGTTGTCGCGCAGCAGGTGCAGGCGCGGGCTTATCGACGTCGGGTTCCCGAGGCCAAAGCGCATCGCGATCCTCACCATCGCGGTGATTCCGTTCATCAGATCTTCGCCGGTGGTCACAGGACGCGCAATCAACAGATCACGATCAGGGACAGCAAAGATGACGCCATCACTTTGGTCCAGGTCAGGTGCCCACTTTGCCAACAGATCGTTGAGGAACAGTGGTGCACTACCCAAGTAGTACGAGTTAGATTCGAAAGCCCAAAATGATGACCCTTCGCTGTCTGATTCAGCGTCGACGAAGGAAGCGTCAACGTTTGCGTCGTAAAGCTCTTGCCAGGTATTGCGGTCCGCAGCCCGCTCTAGGGCGCTGAGGTCATCGAACTCCTCGAGCTCTTTGAGTGGCTGGATGCGGATGGCATGCTCGGTATCGAGCACCAGCGCGATCGACATGTCAGAGGTGAAGGTGCGCAGGATTGAATCGTCGCGGATCTGGCTTTCCCGGTCGAGTCCATGCTCAACTAGATCGTCGCCTTCGCCAGGTGTTGGCAGCAGGCGAAGGCGCAGTGCTTTATACAGGTCAGCAGTAGAAAGATCGTTTAATGTTGCATCGGCCAGCGTGCCGTGAACGAAGCTTTCCACCAGTTCAGGGAGTTGATCAAAGTTATCAAGGCCAGCTGCATTCATCGCGAGGGTGCGCAACGAGACATGTGCTGCCCCGCCATCTGAACGCTGAATCATGGCCGTGTTTCCATCGATATTAATGTGGGCATTCTGGAGTGAAAAACGGTACTCCAATTCACGGCGCAGCATATTTGCACGCGAACGATTCAGCTGTGGCAGATCAGCGTCCGGCAAGAAATCCGCCGCTGTGAGACGACCTTTAGCATCTCGATCAACCTGCTGTTCAATGGGGTCGCCTACCTGACGACCATTACCCTCAAAAACCTCCTGAGGTGAATCTTCAGAGTGTGCGGGCACTGCTGAATTTTCATTCGGGTTTTTGTCTTTGTTCTTTTTCTTACGTCTACTAAAAAATCCAAATGCCATGGGGTGCGCCTCCTTCCCTGGCGTCGTTGCAACCATTTGACCAAATCCTAAGAGGCCAGGTGAAAACCGCCTGCTGCAACAGTGTCAAGTCATCTATGCTATCGCAATTTCAAAATTCCGGTAGGTGCGCAGACAAATCATCGCGCGAATCTTCGAAGTATTTCTGGAGGTATTGTTCCGCCTCTTCGAATTCACCGGCAGCCAAATACTTCAAGATTTGATGGTTCTTTTCCACGTAAATGCTATGGAATGTCTCCACGTTGTAGGTGGCCATGAATCCGATGCGAGCCAGCGCCAACACTTTTCGAGCGTCTGCTGACAACCTAGCCACTCCTGCTAGGTCCACAATCGCCAAGTGAAAAGCACTGTTGGCAGAACCGACAGTTTGCCAATCACCCACGGCATTGGCTGCAGCACCCCTTTCGTAGGCCTCTCGCATTACCCCCAAAGACTGCTCCAGCAACTGAGGATTTTTCCGCGCCGACCTAATCGCAGCAACCTCGATAAATGTGCGGTAAGCATAGATATCTTCCACATCCGACTTGGTGAACGTGTGCACGAAAACCCCACGGTTGGGAATATGATCCACCAGTCCGTCTTGCATGAGTACCCGAAAAGCTTCACGCAGCGTGTTCCGTGAAACGCCAAGTTCTTCTGCCAAAGCAACCTCGGGTAGTCGAGTACCTGGAGTGAGCACTCCTTGATCAATTTTGGCGGTGATTCGAGCCGCTAAATCAAGGGATGCTGCTATTGCCTGCGTCATGTGACTGATCTTAAAGGACTGGGGACACACCTAGGCACTTGCGGGGGTGCTCTGACCATATTCGATGACCATTAATCCCCACGCGGGATTGTGCTATAGGACACATTGGGTCTAAACTCACTCTCAACTCACCAAGATTGTTCAACAATCTGCGATTGGTGTGCAATCTACCCCAATCATTTTGAAAGCCCCCACGAAAGGAGCGCGACAATGGCCGACAACAAAAATGCCGATGACAGCCAGCTAGTCTCAGCCAGCACTGGAACCCCTGGGCCTGGCGACATTGCAAAAGCCAATGCGCCATCCCTCAAGCAAGCTGCAGTAACCGCCTCTGGCCGAAGCGCTCTGATGGGTGCCATCTTCCTCATGGCAACTTCTGCCATCGGCCCAGGGTTCCTCACCCAAACCGCTGTCTTCACCAACCAGCTCGGCGCAGCTTTCGCATTTGCGATCCTGGTGTCGATCCTCATTGACATCGCGGTGCAGCTGAATGTGTGGCGCATCATCGGCGTCTCTGAAATGCGCGCCCAAGAACTCGGCAACACGGTTATCCCAGGTTTTGGTTGGGTGCTGGCCGTACTGGTCTGTATTGGCGGCGTAGTATTCAACATCGGCAACATCGCCGGTGGTGGCCTTGGGCTTAACGCGCTGCTTGGCTGGGACGTCAAAGTTGGTGGCGTGATCACCGCGGCCATCGCGATTGCGATCTTCTTGTTCAAGCGACTTGGTGCTGCTCTGGACAAATTCCTCGTGGTCCTCGGCGTCGTGATGATCCTGCTCACCGTCTACGTGGCTTTCGTCTCCCAACCTCCAGTTGGCTCGGCGCTGAAGAATGCAGTACTTCCTGACACCATCGACTGGCTTGTCATCACCACACTTGTGGGTGGAACCGTCGGTGGATACATCACTTACGCTGGCGCACACCGCATGCTGGACTCCGGACGAACCGGCCCCAACAACGTCAAAGCTGTTTCCAATTCCTCTATCACCGGCATCCTGATCACTGGCCTCATGCGCGTGGTGCTCTTCCTCGCGGTTCTCGGTGTTGTCGCAGGTGGCGTCACCCTATCCACCACGGGCAACCCAGCCGCGGAAGCATTCCAGCACGCTGCAGGCGATATCGGACTACGCATCTTCGGCGCCGTGCTGTGGGCAGCGTCCATTTCCTCAGTCATCGGCGCCAGCTACACCTCTGCAACCTTCCTGGTGGAAAACAAGCCAGAGAAGAAGCGTCTGCAAAACTGGGTGACCATCATCTTCATCCTGATTTCTTGCTCCGTGTTCATCGTGCTCGGCACGGCACCAGCAATCCTCTTGGTCTTCGCCGGAGCATTCAACGGTTTGGTCCTCCCCGTAGGCTTTACCCTGATGATCTACGTAGCGATCTTCCGCCAAAAAGATCTCCTCAAGGGTTACAAATACCCAGTGTGGCTGATCGTAGTGGGAGTCATCGGCCTGGTTATCGCATGGTTCTTGGCTTATGTCTCCTTCGGTGGAGTCTTCGATCTTCTTAGCAGTTAACGTTTTTTGAAAGGATTTTTTCATGACCACCATCGATCTCAACAGCGACCTCGGCGAAAGCTACGGCAGCTGGGTCATGGGCAACGACGTAGCTGTTCTTGACTTGGTGTCCAGCGCCAATATTGCCTGCGGTTTCCATGCCGGCGACGCCACTGTGTTGTTCAAAACTGTGCGCGCAGCCCATGCACGCCACGTCCGCATCGGCGCACACATTGGTTACAACGACATCGCAGGTTTTGGTCGCCGCAACCTCGACATCGCTCACGATGACCTCGTCGCCGAAACGATCTACCAGATCGGCGCCATTCAAGCTGCGGCTAAAGCCAGCGGTGCGGTTGTGGAATATGTAAAACCACACGGCGCGCTGTACAACACCATTGCGGTTGACGAAGCCCAGGCCGCAGCAGTCATCGAGGGCATCAAGCTGGTCAATCCTGAGCTCTCCCTCATGGCCCTGGCTGGCTCCCAAATCGTCGAGCAGGCCCGCGCCGTGGGGCTTCAAGTTGAGCAGGAAACTTTCGCCGACCGCGCCTACACCGCCGATGGCCAGCTGGTTTCCCGCAAGCTTCCCGGCGCGGTACTGCACGACCCCGAAACCGCAGCCAGGCAGGCCTTGGCGTTTGCCACCGGCCAGCCCATCACCGCGATCACCGGGGAGAGCGTGCTTGTCGACGCCAACTCCATCTGTGTTCATGGGGATAATCCGCAAGCTCTCGCATTGGTGGAGAAAATCGTGACCACCCTTGCAGCTCATGAGGTTCAGGTTTCCCATGCTCGTTAGGCCATGTGGTGAGCAAGCAGTCATCATCGATTTGCTTGCTGAAGATGCCGAAGCCGTCCAAGGCAGCATCTTGGATGCTGTTCTTGCACTCAACCGCTCTTTGGTGGGCATGCAGGTCCCTGGAATCATCGATACTATTCCCGCTGCGCAAACACTGTTAGTGACGTTTGACACCAAGCAGATCACCCCGAATCGTTTCGCAGAGATCGTTGATTCAATTGCGCTGACCCCAGCCGCAAAGGGCGCAGCAGAGCTTACCGACACCATTGAGATTCCCGTGGTCTACGACGGCCCTGATCTAGAAACCGTAGCTCAACACACAGGTCTGAGCGTGGAGGAAGTTATCGCCACGCATTCTGGCACCGTGTGGACTGCTGCTTTCGGTGGATTTGCACCAGGTTTTTACTATCTGATCCCCCAGACTCCCCTGTGGGATATTCCCCGCTTGGAATCGCCACGCACCAAGATTCCTGCAGGTTCTGTCGCAGTGGCCGGTGAATTCAGCGCTGTGTACCCGCAGCAGTCCCCTGGTGGTTGGCAACTGCTGGGCACTACTGAGATTCCCATGTGGGATGTGGACCGGTGGCAACCATCGCTTCTCAAGCCCGGTGATTCAGTTCGATTTGTGCAGGTGAAGAAATGAGCTTCAAAGTAATTTCCACTGGCCCCCAAGCCATCTTCCAAGACCGAGGTCGCTTCGGTTTTGCCAGCGCTGGTGTTGGAACCTCAGGATCCTTTGATCGTTTATCCGCTGCTCGCGCGAATCACGCTTTAGGTAATGATCCCAATGCAACCGTGGTAGAGATTCTGCTCGGTGGCTTTGAGGTGGAGGCGTTGCACACCACCTCGATCGTGTTCACGGGAACTGAAGCTGAAGTGATGGTTCGAACGGCTGGTGGACAATCCAAAAATGCCACCACCAACACCATCATCGATGTTGCAGCTGGTGAACGTATCCGCGTCGAGCCCGCAACCTATGGCATGCGTGCCTACTTTGCTGCTCGCGGTGGATTTGCAGTAGAAAAAACTTTGGGATCTGCTTCAACCGATCTGATCTCCCACATGGGCCCTCGCCCGATCGAGCCCGGGGATGTCATTGACGTAGCAACAGACATTGCAGATTCTCAGTGGTGGCCAAAACTTCGGCAACTGCCCACCTTATGGAAACGCATGCCAACAGAAACGCTTACCGTCATCCGAGGTCCACGTGACAAATGGTTCACGCAAGAATCCCTCAACAACTTTTTTACTCAGGTGTTTACGGTGAGCAATGACTCCAACCGGATTGGTTTGCGCATGCACTCAAGCGAGCCGATCCAACATCGTGTGGAAGGCGAGCTGAAAAGTGAAGGAATGGTCCGGGGGTCCATCCAGATTCCGCCTGGTGGAAACCCCGTGGTGTTTGGTCCCGATCATCCTGTGACCGGTGGCTATCCAGTAATAGCAGTACTTACATCAAGGTCGTGTGATCGTTCGGCCCAGCTGTTGCCGGGCGATAAAGTCAGATTTAAATTGCTTTAGGAACTTTGAGCTTGCTCTGGAACGGATAAGAGGCACTCCCACAGATCACAATCGCGCCATTGTCCTTCCATCTCGCCGTAGGGCATCCTTGCCATTTGGTGCATGGTGCCCACCTTCACGAAGCCCTTCGATTCATGCAGTTTCGCAGAACCGAGGTTTTCCGGGAAGATCCAGGAGTGGATCGACCAGATGCCGTTGCTTTCGCAGTAGGTGATAAGGGCGTCGAGCAAAGCGCCGCCGATTCCTCGGCCTTGGCCCTGGGGGTGGATATAGATGGAATCTTCCACCACTCCATGGAAAACCTGTCGGCTTGAAATTGGAGCAGCAGACACCCATCCGAGGATGAAGTCCGGGTCGTTGTTTTCTACCGCCACCATGACGGTATCCATGATTTTAGATTGGGAGAACTGGTCCCACGTGGGACCAGAAGTCTCATAAGTCGCATGTCCCGTCTCCAGGCCCAATTCGTAGATGTCCCTCACCTGAGGGAAATCACCCTCGCGGATTGGTCGGATAGTGAAGTCTCTTTCAACCATGCACGCAATTGTCCTGGTATTTAAATAGATCGGCAACCGGACATGCGCGGGTGACCCCTATCGCCGTTTTCCGGGACGTTTTCTTGCCTGCGGACGCTTCGGAGTTTTTGGTTTCTCCCCCTGCCTGCGGGCTTGTTTTGCCAGTGTTTTTTCACGAGCACTGAGCTTTACCGTTTGCTGCCTGCTGGAATTCCGCGTTCGACCGCGAGCAATACCGACGAAGTCTTGAATCTCTTCAGAATCCTCATCTTTCTTCCATACCAGGGCGATAGATGTTTCAGTTCCACCCTTGATGTCCCGGTGCTCCACCAATTTCTTGCTCAACACCTTGAGAAGTGGCCTGGGGGCGATCACCACACCGACGTTCGCTGCCACGATTTGCAGAGCATCGCGAACAGCAGCGGCATCGACTTCCCCACTATCGGGCATGGACCAGTTGATGATCTCCCCATCTAAGTCCGCAAGGTCCACCGCGCCTTCTTCGGCACTGAGGAAAAAGTCTTTTGGAAAAGCGACTCCGGGTTGTTCCTGATAAAGAGTGACCACGTGGAGGGAGGCGTCGATACGCGCATCTGGAAGCCTGGTTAAGGCGAGTTGTGCCTGGCCAGCGAGCATGAGGCCTAGGGCGTCGTCCGAATCAAGGGTCTCAAGTCCACCGTGATGAGTCCGATCTCGGAATCGGGTAAACCACTTTCCTGGCTCCGTGCCAGTGATGAAACTTAAGGTCAGCATGAAAACAATGCTACCGTTGTGGGCGTGAACGAAGAATCTGTACGCCAGCCATCGGGCAGGGCTATGAAGCCACAGACCGCCGCTAAGAAGCTCGGACTGTTTTTGCCCGCCACGCCAGAGGAGTTCCAAACAGGTGCATTGACTCACCAAGAGTTCAAGAACCTGCAGGAAAACCCACCGGAGTGGCTCCAAACCCTACGCCGCGAGGGCCCACACCCTCGTCCAGTGGTCGCCCAAAAATTGGGCATCACCATCGCGGCTCTGAAAAAGAACGACATGGACAAACCACTGACCACCGCCGAGATCAAGGCACTTCTGGAAAACCAGCCAGAATGGTTGCGCACCGCACGCACACAGCTTGCTGAAGGTCGCGAAACCGCAAAGAAAGAAACTGAAGAAACTACCGAAGACTAAATCTTCACAAAGACTGCGCTCAACCTTTTCCTCACAGAAAAATGGTTGGGCGCAATTTTTCATTCCAGGGCTTCACCGATGGAGCTTTCGCTGCTGCAATTTTGCCCAATCCCCTGCCCCAACTGACCACAGGTGTCCAACCATGCAGCGAACTACCGCACCACGCGGGAAAACCAATGTGCCGAATGTTTTGATAGCGCAATGTGATTCCGGCTTTTTCCCACAGCGGAATGGTTGCGGCGAGTGTCACCGATGGGAGCACATCTCCCCTGGGCACGATGACCGTCTGTGGATCCGCCCAAAACACCACGGTGGCGTTGGCAGCTTCCAGAATGAACCCATCCGCGCTGATCAACAGCGCATCATCGCAGCCGTTATCGTTGGCGCGACTGCGAAGGTGAGCAAGCACATCTAGGTCTGGGCCTTTAATGGTTGGCTGTGTGCGTGGATCTGGGTCTTCGGAAAGCCACAATGATGTGGCCTTTCGCAGTGTTGGTGCCGGGCGAATATTGACTGCGAAAAGATCATCGCCATGCCATTCAACTTTGGGAAACCATGAGCCCTGGCGTGGAATTGCTTCCCTTACTGCGTGGAGAAAATCCCACGGGTCCACGTCCACGCTAGTGGCGAAGCGCTGTTCATGAAGATCCCAGCGCACCACGCGGTGGTCTTTGGCTAGGTAGGAATCAACAACTGTGGGTGTTGATTCCAGCGCGCCTTCTACGAGTGTTGCACCGTCCCACACGAGGTACGTCATGGGAATTCAACCCCAAACAAATTCAGCAGAGGCCGTGATTTAACGCGGATTTCCTCCCACTCAGCCTCCGGATCAGACAGAGCAAGAAGTGCACCGCCCACTCCGTACTCCACGTGATTGTTCTGGATGACGAGAGTTCTGATCACCATGGAGAGATCAACTGCGCCGTCGAGGGAAAAATATCCCAAGCCACCTGAGTAAATACCGCGAGGAGCTGCCTCCAGCTCATCGATGATCTCCATGGTGCGCAGCTTTGGGGCACCAGTCATCGAACCACCGGGGAATGCTGCGCGCACGCACTCAATCGGACTGCGTGGCCCCAACTCTGCAGAGACGGTGCTGACAAGTTGGTGGACTGTGGCGTAGGTTTCGACGTCGAAAAGCTTGGATGTTTTAACTGTGGTGGGCAAAGCGCCGCGGGCTAAGTCGTTGCGGACCAAATCCACGATCATCAAGTTTTCTGCACGATCTTTAGGATTACTGCGCAGCTCAGCAATGATTTCTTGGTCTTCTTGCGCTGTTCGCCCACGCGGCCTGGTGCCTTTAATGGGCTTTGATTCCACATACCCTGCCGAATCAATGGTGATGAACCGCTCCGGCGAGGAACTCAAAATAGAGGTATCCCCCAGCTGAAGATACGCACCATATGCGGTGGGATTGGCCCCACGCAGTGCTAGATAGGCAGCCAGAGGGGCCACATCAGTGGTGCCCTGAAGTTTTGTGGTCAGGCAGATTTCATACGATTCGCCGCGAGTAATCAGCTCCTGGGCTCTGCGAATTTTGTCGAGATACTCATCTTTGGAATCTCGAACCTGCAAAGCGAGGTGTCCGGACGCAGGTATCCGCGGGGCGACAAGATTATGCAGCTTCTTGATGGTTTCTTCAAACCACTCGTCCTGCTCCCCCAACGCCAGCAACCGAACCTGATCCGATTCCACTGCGATGGCGCGATCGGCAAAAATGAGGTGCGCATCCGGAAGACTCGAAGTGTGCGCAGCCCGTGCGCCAGCTTCCGCTTTAAGCTCATAACCAACGTAACCAACCCAGCCAAGACGAAAACCTTGACCGGGCGCAACTGAGTTGGCGGCGAGATCCTCCTTTAGCCAGGTGAAGAAATCCCCCTCGCCGACATTATGGGTTTTTGTGCGTGCGAGAGGACCGCTGGCATCACCAAGATAGCTGGTTCCTTGGGCATCATCGAGCCAAAAAGCATGGGAGGAATGGGCAAAGAATGTTTCAAAAACCGCTGCTGAATCAACGCTGAGCGGAATAGTTTTCTCCGTGAGTTGCCAGCGATATGTGCGCGCTAAATTAAGGAAGTTCTTAATGATCTGATGGCCGAATTGTCCACCAATAGATTCCGGATGAAATTGCACACCCCACTGCGGAAGCACTTCATGTGCCAATGCCATGATCAAACCATCATCGCTGGTAGCTGTAGCTTTCAATGACTCCGGCAAGCGGGTTGCCACCATCGAGTGATAACGCACCGCCTCAAACGTTTCAGGGATGCCTGCAAATAAACCTGAACCATCATGGGTGATCTGCGAAACCTCACCGTGGACCGGCCTGGGCGCCAAATCAACATCACCGCCATAGGCCAACGCAATGCCCTGGTGGCCTAAACACACACCCAAAATCGGAACGCGTGCACGCTCAATGACGCCTGCACAGATACCAAAATCAGCCGCAACGCCGGCGTGGCCCGGGCCAGGTGAGAGGATGACGGCGTCGAAAAGCATCTCATCTATTTCTTGATCATTAGGCACCACCACAGGTGCCTGACCCGTAACCTCTTCCACATAGGTGGCGAGATTAAACGTGAAAGAATCATAATTATCAATAATTAAAACGCGCATGACATCCTCTGACAAAACCACAAAACAACGAGAAAAGCACCGCCAGGCCGAAGCCGACGATGCCTTCTACATATGAAAACTCAAAGAAAAACTTAGACGATGGTCCAGTCTTCCAAGCCCTCATACAGTGGGTAATCTGCAGCAAGCTTTGCTACACGGCCACGCAGAGACTCAATGTCTGCGGACTTACCATTAGCCAAAGCAGTACCAATGATGTCTGCAACCTCAGTGAATGCAGGAATATCGAAACCACGGGTAGCCAGCGCAGGAGTACCAATACGCAGACCAGAAGTAACCATTGGTGGACGAGGATCGAAAGGAACCGCGTTACGGTTCACAGTGATACCAACCTCGTGCAGCAGATCTTCCGCCTGCTGGCCATCCATCTGGGAGTTACGCAGATCAGCCAAAACCAAGTGCACATCAGTGCCACCGGTCAAGACATCCACGCCAGCGGCCTTCGCATCAGAAGCAGTCAGACGCTCAGCAAGAATGCGAGCACCCTCCAACGTGCGAGCCTGACGGTCACGGAACTGCTCAGTGCCAGCAATCTTCAAAGAAGTAGCCTTCGCAGCAACTGCGTGCATCAAAGGACCACCCTGCTGACCTGGGAATACGGAAGAGTTCAGCTTCTTCGCGTACTCCTGCTTAGCCAGAATGATGCCGGAACGAGGTCCACCCAAAGTCTTGTGGACAGTGGAAGAAACAACATCAGAGTAAGGAACTGGGCTTGGGTGCAAACCAGCAGCAACAAGACCAGCGAAGTGAGCCATATCGACCCACAGCTTCGCGCCAACTTCCGCAGCAATAGACTGGAAAGCCTCGAAATCAAGGTGGCGAGGGTATGCAGACCAGCCAGCGATAATTACCTTTGGCTGCTCCTTCAGAGCAATCTCACGAACCTGATCCATATCAACACGCATGGTCTCAGGATCAACACCGTACGCAACAACCTCGTACAGCTTTCCGGAGAAGTTCAACTTCATTCCGTGGGTCAAGTGACCACCATGAGCCAAAGACAGACCCATGATCTTGTCGCCTGGCTCAGCCAAAGTCATCAGCACAGCAGCATTAGCCTGTGCGCCAGAGTGAGGCTGAACATTGGCGAACTCTGCACCGAAGAGAGCCTTCGCACGATCACGTGCAAGATCCTCAATGATGTCAACTTGTTCGCAACCACCGTAGTAACGGCGGCCAGGGTAACCCTCGGCATACTTATTGGTAAGAACAGAACCCTGCGCCTGCAAAACAGAACGGGGAACGAAGTTCTCAGACGCGATCATCTCTAATGTATCGCGTTGACGGGCAAGTTCCCCAGCGATGGCAGCAGCCACCTCAGGATCAAGCTCGTTCAGTGGCTGGTAACGGACATCGTCCGCTTGGTGGGCATCGGTCATCAGGTCAGCTAACCTTTCACAAGACGAATCCCGCGCGTAAGACCTCACTCGCGGGACAGGTACGCCCACAAGCATAGACCGCCGATACCCATATATAAAAGTATGGGTTCACTCCCATCGTTTCGCGCGCATGAGTTTACTCACGTGCCCACGTCTTTTAGCCACCCATTGAAGTGAAAAAATAACCCCGATCACACTAGTGGAGTAGCTAAGGTGCACAATGGATTCATGGCAGAGCAAAACGCTGCAAGCACAACTGGTGTGAAACCTTCCCCACGCACACCAGATTTCAGCCCCTACCTTGATTTCGACCGCGCACAATGGCGCGAGCTGAGAAACTCAATGCCTCAGGTGCTGACCCAAAAAGAAGTCATTGAACTTCGAGGCATCGGAGAAAACATTGACCTCGCTGAAGTGGCAGAAGTCTACCTTCCGCTGTCCCGTCTGATTCACCTCCAGGTAGCGGCCCGACAGCAACTTACTGCAGCCACCGAAACCTTCCTCGGAACTTCCCCCTCTATCTCTGTGCCGTTTGTCATTGGTGTCGCGGGATCCGTCGCCGTCGGTAAATCAACCACCGCCCGACTCCTCCAAGTTCTGCTTCAGCGCTGGAATTCCCACCCCCGCGTGGACCTCGTCACCACCGACGGATTCCTCTATCCCGGCGCGGAACTAATCCGCCGCGGATTAATGTCCCGAAAAGGATTCCCCGAAAGCTACGACCAACGTGCACTCCTCCGCTTTGTCACCGACGTAAAATCCGGAAAACTCGAAGTCAACGCACCTGTCTACTCCCACACCGCGTACGACCGAGTTCCAGGCGAATTCACCACAGTCCGCCAACCCGACATTTTGATCGTCGAAGGCTTAAACGTCCTCCAAACTGGCCCAACATTGATGGTCAGTGACCTTTTCGACTTCAGCGTCTACGTAGATGCCCGCACCGAAGATATCGAAAAATGGTACATCGACCGCTTCCTCAAACTCCGCGACACTGCATTCCGTCGCCCCGGTGCCCACTTCTCCCATTACGCCGACATGGCTGATCCAGAGTCCATCGCCGTCGCTCGAGAACTGTGGCAATCGATCAACCTGCCCAACTTGGTGGAGAATATTCTTCCCACCCGAGTTCGCGCGTCGTTGGTACTGAAAAAAGGTAGCGATCACTTGGTGGAACGGGTGAGGATGCGCAAGATCTAGGGGTTCTTGCTGGTTTTGAGTAGGGAATCCCTTGCTAAGTGGCAGATTTCTACGGTTCGGCCGTGTTTGACCCTGTTCGTCCGCGCCAAGTTGAAATTGAGACCAAAGCCGCGCTGATTGAGGGCTCCTTTGGCCTAAATCTGCACTTATCCCGACGATTAAGTGTCATGTTAAACCAAGGGGTTGAGCCGCACTGTGGCTTTTGGCCTCAAAATGCAGTCGAGCTCAAAACCCACTGTATCCAGCGCAGATGTGCCCAAAAATACATAGGTCTAAATTCGCTTCTAAAGGCTTGGCGTCAGCATATCCAGACGCACACACCTTCGAAAATTCCGACTGCTCAAAACGCCTCACAGTGAGTTTTTGCAACGCCCACTCTAGAGGCCCCTCGCCCACTCCTCCACTGCGTCCAGGCGGGACTCATCGACGCGGTCAACATCGGTATCAAAAGTGTTGATCATCATTTTGTCGTTGTCATTCTTCAACGGCTTCGCTTTCAGCATGTTGACGATCGTCCACATGGTGGTGCGGTGCGCGGTCGAGAGCTCTGAGTAATTAAGGCGTCCCGGAAGGTAGAAACGGGTGACATCGTCTGCCTTGTTTCCCAGTGATCGAGCTGCGCCGTCCTTCTTTTGCACGACATCATCAAGCGTCATGCCGACGGTGCACAGTGCGACGCGGTGGCCGGAGAGATCGGTATCGGTAATGAATTTCGCACCTGGATGGGATGGGCCGTGAACAAAGCTCAAAACCACGATTGCTGCGGTCGGGTTCGCCGCGAGTTCCGCACACGCTTGTTCAAAATTTAAGGCATCTACGCCGAGGCGTTGCGCCAGAGATTCTGCGTACTGCTTGGTAGAGCCGTATGCGGATTCAAATGCGACGATGTAGTCAGACATGTCTCTCCTTGGAGAATAAGTTATTTACCGAATCTTCTGCTGCGCTGCGAGTAGTCGCGAATGGCGCGGAGGAAGTCGATGCGTCGGAAGGCTGGCCAGTAGGTGTCTGTGAACCAGATTTCGGAGTAGGCAGATTGCCACAGCATGAATCCGGAAAGTCGCTGCTCACCAGAGGTGCGGATCACCAGGTCTGGGTCTGGTTGGCCAGAGGTGTACAGGTGAGTGGAGATCGCATCTACCTTGACGGATTCGATCAGTTCATCAACGCTTAGGCCCTCGTCCTTGCCGATGGTCAGAAGTTTTTGCACGGCATCAACGATTTCCTGGCGTCCGCCATAACCGACAGCCATGTTGACTGCGATGCCTGTGTTGTTAACGGTAGCTTCTTCAGCTTTGCGTAAACGACAAGCAACTGGGTCTGGGAGCAGATCTAAATGACCAACGAGGCGGACTCGACAGTTGGTTTCAGGACGCGCGAGTTCATCAGCGACATCGGCGATGATATCGAACAGCAATTGCAGCTCTTCGGAGGATCGCCCAAGGTTTTCCATAGACAGCAAATAAACGGTCACGAGATTGACGTCTACATCATCACACCAGCGGACCATCTCGCCGATCTTTTTGGCACCCACTCGGTGCCCATGGCTGACATCAGTGAAGCCCGCTTCCCGGGCCCAGCGTCGGTTGCCATCACACATGATGGCAACGTGACCGGGCTGTTTGGCGCCGTCTAGTTCTCTTAAAAGACGGCGCTCATACACCGGGTACAGCAGTCTGGGCAGGTTTAACACATTTAACAGTCTAGCGCCCTTAATTACTTGGCTGCTGCTCGGCGTTCCCTTACTGCTGCGGCCAGCTCAGCGAGCAAATCGATGGTGGTGTCAATATCGATGCACTTATCGGTCACAGACTGTCCGTACACCAGGCCTTCACCGCCATTGATGCGCAATTTCGCAGGATCAAGGTTCTGTGCGCCACCAACGAGGAAGGACTCAATCATGATTCCAGCCACAGCTTCAGAACCGCCAGAAATCTGCTCTGCGATTTCACGAACAACCTCAACCTGTCGGATATGATCCTTGCCGGAGTTAGCATGGGAAGCATCGATCATGAGACGAGCGTTTTCACCAAGCTTCTCGACGACGGCCTCCACCGAAGCTGCATCATGATTCGGGCCGGAGGTACCGCCGCGCAAAATGATGTGGGAGTTGCTGTTGCCTGCGGTCTCCACGACGCTCAGCGCGCCGTCGTCGGAGGTTCCGAAGAAGAAGTGTGGGTTCTGGGCAGCCTGTACCGCGTCGACTGCAACCTGGATGTTTCCGTCAGTTCCGTTCTTGAAACCAATTGGCATAGACATCCCAGAAGCCAGCTGGCGGTGCACCTGAGATTCGGTGGTACGAGCGCCGATTGCTCCCCATGCGACAGTGTCGGCGTAGTACTGAGGGCTGTTTGGTTCGAGGAATTCGCAGCCGACTGGGAGATCAAGGTTCACAACGTCGATAAGCACTTTGCGCGCAATGCGCAAGCCCTCTGGGATGTCGTAGGTTTCGTTGAGGTGAGGATCATTGATCAATCCCTTCCATCCGACGATGGTGCGAGGCTTCTCGAAGTACACGCGCATGACAATCTTGAGGTCCTGATCAAGGCGCTTTGCCAGCGGAGCCAGGCGGTTTGCGTAATCGATGGCTGCTTCAGGATCGTGAACTGAGCAAGGTCCCACAACGACAACGAGGCGGTCATCGTCGCCAGCGAAGATATCAGCGATGTCCTGGCGATCCTGCTCCACCTTGGAAGCCTGCTTTGGTGTCAGTGGGTTTGCGGCGATGAGATCTGTAGGGCTAGGCAGCTCGTGGAAAGCCACGACGCGCTTGTTGCTGGTTGACGCCGCGTTTTCGAGTGAGACTGGAGAACTCATTTTTTCTTGCCTTTCAGGGCTATGCATGGGATGGGGTGAATTTAGGAAACAAAAAAGCAGCCCCTCTACCCTTGCGGGGAGGTGCTGCTCGACTCCGGTTCTGTTCGCGTTTTAGGTGGCACAACTAATGGCCAGCTGACGCGGGGAGGCCCCGGAGCCGGACATAAAATAAAATCGTGCTGCGAACATAGTTTGGAACCTTAACACACTTTCTTTTTAAAGGAAGCCCTTTTTGGACTTTTCATTCAAGCCGGCCTCAGCCATTGCCTTGCGAACACCCTCAATATCGAAGGGATCAAGGCCGTTGCGCTCTGCGAAAATACGACGACGATTCATCCGTGACCAGCGTCGGTGGAACGCCCAGCCGAGAACAAGAATGGCAACGAGCATCGCGACGATCAGTAGCAAACCAACCGGCGAGGCCTTTCCAAACTCAGGTCCAAGTGGTCCACCTTGCTGCTGCTGAGCCAAGATGATTGCGTTGGTGTCGTTGTATACGCCGGCAGCTGTATTGAATACAGGGCTGAGGTCAATCACGCCGAAAAGGTCCTTCCTAAAGGATGTGGTCTAACTGCATTATTCTGCATCGGGTGTGATTCCGGCAAACAGGTCATCTTCTGGGATCGACGTCTTCACACGAGTTTTAGCTAATTCGAACTCTTCAGTCGGCCACAGGCGACGCTGCACCTCAACGGGAGTTCCAAAGAAAGCACCCGCAGGATCAATCTGAGTTGCGTGCGCACGCAGGGCGTCATCACGCTGATCAAAGAAGCGCTCACAAGGAACCTGAGTGGTAACTCGAGCCATCACATCAGCCTCATTTGCCTTCCAACGCTCAAGCATCGGGGTGTATGGGCTGGGCTTGCCCTGTTCAATGAGCAGATCATGGAACATTTCCATGCGCTGACGGATAAAGCCGTGGGTGTAATAAAGCTTCAGTGGCTCCCACGGTGCGCCCAACTCAGGTGCATACGCTGCATCGCCGGACTTCTCCCATGCAAGCATCGACACCTCATGAACCTTGAGGTGATCCGGGTGTGGGTAACCGCCGTTCTCATCATAGGTAATGATGACGTGTGGGCGGAACTCGCGCAGAATCTTCACTAAATCTTGGGTGACTTTATCCGAGTCTTCTAAAGCAAAACAGCCCTCAGGCAGAGGAGGCAAAGGATCACCTTGGGGCAGCCCAGAGTCCTCATAACCTAGCCATCTGTGCTCAGTGCCAAGAATTTCCATGGCCTTCGCCATCTCTTCCTGACGCACAGCAAAAATATTGTCCAGGATTCCTGGCTTATCCATAGCAGGGTTGAGAATGTCTCCACGCTCACCACCAGTGCAGGTAACAACCATTACTTGATTGCCCTCAGCTGCATAGCGCGCCATGGTTGCTGCGCCCTTGCTTGACTCGTCGTCAGGGTGGGCGTGGATCGCCATTAGGCGTAGACCACTCACGTGTTTCATCCTTTCCTTGAAGCTTTATATGCTTCCGCAGGGTTTAGTTGATGTGTATTGCATTCATGATAGTCGTTTCCGCCGTCATACCTATTTACCCCTTGGATGACCTCGGTTAACAGTTTTTCCTGAGGTGACTAAGATGTATAGGTGACCAACTCGATTCGGCTTTGAAGAGGATGCAGACAGACTTCCATCATGAGTACAAATTCCAACTCTCCATCCAACGCATCAGGCGCTTCGAACATTCCAAACACCCAACGTCCGGCTAGCCGATACAATTCGCCTCGCCCGGAAGCTGCTGCAGGCAGGAACATCAGCGGAAAAATCATCGCAGTCATTGGCGTGCTGCTGGTGATCGCCATTGTGATTGTTGGCGCAAACTTCCTCAAAAACCGCGATGCACAAACAGTGTCCGGCCAAATGGGTTCATTTGAACGCATCGACGACGACACCTTCCGCTTTGAAGTTGACGTCACCCGCGATGACCCAAGCCAAGTCGCCTACTGCATCGTGACCGCAAAGGACTACTCGCACGCAGAAGTCGGGCGTCGAGAAGTGCTTGTGGAGCCCAGCGACCACTCAACGGTGCGTATCTCCACGCTGATCCCCACCCGCGAACCAGCAGTTTCCGGTGGTGTTTACGGTTGTTCAACCGTGATCCCATCACATATGAACCTGTAAAACTAGAAAATTTTGCTGTGCTAAAATCTGCAGCAGAAACGTACGTTGACATTGTCGGTTAATAGTTAACGCAAAAGCTCATACATCTTGGCCCCGGAAAACCGGGGCCAATCTTATGGCTCAAGTCGCTAGTTAGCCGATGATCCACCTCTACTGTTCCCCAGGAGGGTAAGTAATTATGGCAAGTGTAGATAAGCAATACATCACCCCAGAAACCAAGGCCAAGCTGGAGGAAGAGCTCAACGCCCTCATCGCACACCGCCCTGCAGTTGCTGCGGAAATCAATGAGCGCCGTGAAGAAGGCGACCTCAAGGAAAACGCTGGCTATGACGCCGCTCGTGAAATGCAGGACCAGGAAGAGGCCCGCATCAAGCAGATCTCTGAGCTGCTGGCCAACTCCACCACTGAGCGCGAAGGCATCATCGAAGGTGTCGCAAACGTTGGCTCCGTTGTTCACGTCTACTACGACGGCGACGAGAACGACAAGGAAACCTTCCTCATCGGTACCCGTGCTGGCGCTTCCGAGAACCCAGATCTTGAGACCTACTCTGAGCAGTCCCCACTCGGCGCTGCAATTCTCGGAGCTCAGGAAGGCGACACCCGTCAGTACACCGCTCCAAATGGTTCCGTTATCTCCGTAACTGTTGTTTCTGCAGAACCATACAACTCAGCAAAAGCCGCGACACTCCGCGGCAAAAACTAACCAAGGATTTAAAAGTCTTCAAAATGACAACTCTTTCACGTAAGTTCTTCGTTTCTGCTACCACAGCCCTGGCGGCAGTCGCACTGGTTGCGTGTTCCCCTAATGAGATTGATTCTGAACTGAAGGTGCCAACGGCAACTGGCGTTTCTTTACCTTCGAAGAACGTTTCCGCGACCTCAACTGCTACTACAGATGAGGATGCGCCTGGCTACATTGATTGCGTAGCCGCACCAACTCAGCAACCTGCTGAAATCTCACTAAACTGTGCAATGGATATTGATCGGCTCACGGATATTTCTTGGAGCGAATGGGATACTGATTCCGCAACTGGAACCGGTACCCGCATCGTAACCGCTGCAAATGGTCAAGAGACCGAAACCGAAGATATTGAGGTGAAGCTTTCCTTCCCCACCGAGTCTTCCCAAGGCCTAGTGTTCACTCAGGTCACCGTCGATGGACAGGTTCTCTTCCTCTAATCCTCCATAATTAGAGAGCGTAAGGCCCCTACTTCCTGTTTTAGGAAATAGGGGCCTTTTGTTGTCTTCTCCTGGAGGCTATTTAAGAAGTTTAAATTGTGTCCATGAGTTCGCGTATGGCAATGACAGTTTGAGACGGCCACAGGCGATTCTGAGAAGCCATTTTCTTTGGGCGCCGTGGCAGTTTTTATTGGGTCCCACCGCCGAACTGCATATTCGAACCAAGGAGCCTCAAAAATCGAGCTCGCTTTGGTCTCAAACGCACATTTATCGCGCGTTGAAGTGTGCGTTTGAGACCAAAGAGCCCTCCACAACGCACGTCTTTGGTTTGGATATGACAGGTGCCCAAGAACTCACCCCGCCCCATGCTCACAGAGCCCCCATCAGAAGCCAAAAGACCCCTTCCCTGCCCAAGAAGAACAGGATGAAGGGGTCTTGTGCTGCGTAAACTAGCGGTTTTGGAAGTAGCTAAGCAGACGTAGGATTTCGGTGTAGAGCCAGACCAAGGTCACTGCAAGACCAAGCGCAACGCCCCATGCCATCTTGGAAGGTGCACCTTCGCGGACGAGGCGGTCAGCTGCATCGAAGTCGGAGAGGAAGCTGAATGCTGCCAGGCCGATGCAGAAGAGGGAGAAGATAATCGCGATGATTCCACCGTCACGCAGTGGGCTTGCGCCACCAGTGAACAGTGCCCATACAACGTTGCCCAGGACAAGAACCAGGACGCCAACCATCATGCCGGTGAGGATGCGGTTGAACTTAGGAGTGACCTTGATAGCGCCAGTCTTGTATACAAACAGCATGCCAATGAATACACCGATGGTGCCAAGGACTGCCTGGCCAATGAGGCCACCTGCGTTGGCGTTACCAACTGTGAAGCCGGACAGCAGAAGGGAAATTCCGCCGACGAAGAGGCCTTCGAATACTGCGTAAATCAAAGTGACTGCCGCAGATCCGTACTTCTTGCCGAAGGTGCTGACCAGAACGGTGATGAAACCACCGATGGCACCAACAAGGGTCAAGATCATTCCGAGGCCGGGGCTAACCAACCACACGCCAAAGGTGACCAATGCAAAAACGATAATAACCGCGAGAGTGATACCAGTCTTGGTGATCACATCATCCACAGTCATTGGGCGCTCCGCCTTCTGTGGAGCTACGTTTTGCTGGTAGACACCACCGAAGTTGTCGTAACCACCGTATGGGTTCTGGCCTTGTGGACGTTGAGTTTCCTTAAGGGAACTAAAAACGGGATTGCTGCTTCGCACGGAGTCCCCGATCCTTTCAATTGATTTTTCGTCGTCAATCAAGTTAACGCATCAAGGATCAGTATAGTTCCCCACGTGAGGAACTATTTTCACACCTTTACTACCTTCACATTTGTACAGGTACAGGAGTGTTCAGAAGTTCTTCGCTGAGCTTGGACCATTCAGACTGTTCCAAAATGGTCAGTGGCTTTGGCTGCTGGTTATTAACAGCCACGACGCGGGTTAGGTCCATTCCCCATTCGTCGAGTCCAACTGGGACTGGGAATGCGATGGATCCGGCTGCCACGTCAATGCGGGTTTGGGTGCCGGCAGGGATGGTCACCATGTCACCTTGTCCCATGAATCGGCAGTAGCCGGGGGTGGTGACGGTTGCGGTTCCGCTGTAAATCCACAGCTGCTGGTCCTGATGCGCTTCGGCAAACGTGGTGGTTGCTGGGATGCGTGGTGGGTGACCTGCGGAGCCCATGCCGATCTGTCCAGTAGTAAAGGTGGACGGAGTTGCACCGGTGTGGCGTCGAAAAGCTCTGGTCAAGCTGCTGGTCGCGGCGAACCCGACGAGGTTCGCAACCACTGAAATGCTGAAGTCGTGGGCCAGCAGGCTCGCGGCGACGCAGACGCGCTGCGCAGCACGCCATTCGCTGAATGAATAGCCCGTGGATTTGAGGAACTGGCGCTGCAAAGTACGCGCCGAAACGCCTTGGATCTCCGCAAATTCTTCCAAACTGGTCTGATCCGCAGGGTTGGACACCAGCACCTGCGCCACTGCGCGCGCTTTACGCGGAGCTGGCAGCGGAGGGGTGGGAACGCGGTCGGTGAACAGGCGCGCGATGTCTGGCGACAGGGTCTCTTTACCGAACAGCGAGCGACTGTATTCAAAGGTCAGGCGATCATTCCACACGTGACCCAGGTGGATGCGACGCGCAGGTCCCATGATGTTGAGGGTCTCAAAGCGGATGTTGAGAACAAGTCCTTGAGAATCATCGGCAACCTGGGCTTCCTCAGGCGCGAACAGCAGGTCGCCTGCGACGAGAGTGAAAATTCTCTCGCCAAAACGAACTGTTGACACACCGGAATGGCACCACAACAAGCTGGCAGAACTCATATCTCATCCTCACTACAAGCAAATTTCACAATGTAGGTTACGCTAACCTCATATCTTCGAAATGATGTTACATTCCAGATGCGAAGTATTGCAAGAGACTAATTCAGCCATAGGCCTTTTGAAAGCATTTTGCTTTTCGACGCCCACCTCCGGACCTCAGCGCGTCGGCGCGCCTAAACCCTTCTATGCCTCTGGGATCTCCCCCATCGGTTCAGCAACTTTGCGAGCAGGTCGCTGCGCTAACTCTCCTCCTGGGGATAAATTAGCCATTGAATTAGATAAACCGAGAACATCGGAACACCAAAGAAATGAGCAAAAACGTACCAGTAGCGCACTGTATCCGCGTCGAGGTCGTAATACTTCGCGACTCCCGCGCACACGCCCGCAATATTTTTGTTGTCCCGGGAGCGAAAGAATTTGACCTTATCCATCTTCTTAATCTCCTAAAGACTCCGTATTTAAATATGTCGTGGGACTTATACGCTACCGAAAATACCCCCAGGCTACTCAAACTTAGAAAAGGCCCGATCCCTGGAAAATAGGGGTCGGGCCTTAACTCGCCTAGCTCTCTCACCTAAAGAGCGAGTATTTGCTACCTAGTTCGCGTCCACTGGGCCATTGACCCCGTAACGCATCCAAACGCTTCCATCTTCTAGTGGTTCAACGCTGGCGAGTGAAAAACCGATCGGCAACGGTGCTGAGTATTTTTCATCGGCTTCGAACAAAGAGTGGGTGTGCTTTTCACCATCGGCGATTGGCATCATCACGATGCTAACCTCGTCGCACAAACCGTCGCGGAGCATGGACCAGTTCAGGGTTCCTCCGCCACCAAGGATAATTTCCTCAGTTTTAAAGGTCTCCCCAATTTTGCGAACGGCTTCTGCCATATCCAGCTGCTCATCGCCGGCGATGATGTAGGACACGCCCACGGATCGCAGATGTGCCTAAAACGCATCGCTTACTGATGCAGGAATCAACTCAACGATGTGCGCTTCCACGTCGAAGTAGCTAAATGAGCCTTGCTCCCATTGAAGGGATCCGGAACGGTCCACTGCAAAGTAATGCATTGTGGCATCTGGATCGGCAATGAAATCACCAGCTGGAACCGGTTCGTTAGGTTCTGGAAGTTCAATTGCAGGCATGACAGTCTACGTTCCTTTCCGCCAATTCATCTGTGCCCAGAAATTCTGCTTGCACTCACCCAAGCCGTTTAGCAAATTGAACCTCACGTTCATAATAATGTTCATTTTCATCGAGTTCTAGAAAACACAGGCATGCTCACCCTCAACGATGTCATCACCGCCCAACAACGAACCGCCCCTCATGTTCGACGAACGCCACTTTTCGAAGCAGACCCCATCGACGGCACACAAATCTGGATCAAAGCAGAGTTCCTCCAAAAGTGCGGCGTGTTCAAAACGCGTGGAGCATTCAACCGCCAGCTCGCAGCTTCGGAAAACGGACTACTCGACCCAACGGTTGGCATCGTCGCGGCATCAGGCGGAAACGCAGGACTCGCAAATGCTTTTGCCGCAGCATCCTTAAGCGTTCCCGCCACGGTATTGGTGCCCGAAACTGCCCCACAAGTAAAAGTTGATCGCCTCAAGCAATACGGTGCAACCGTGCAACAAATCGGATCTGAATATGCGGAAGCATTTGAGGCAGCTCAAACCTTTGAGTCGGAAACTGGTGCTCTGTTTTGCCACGCCTACGACCAGCCCGACATCGCAGCTGGAGCAGGCGTCATTGGGCTAGAAATTGTCGAAGATCTTCCCGACGTTGACACCATCGTGGTTGCTGTCGGTGGCGGTGGACTCTATGCAGGAATCGCAGCCGTCGTAGCAGCCCACGACATCAAAGTGGTGGCCGTTGAACCCTCCAAAATTCCAACCCTGCACAACTCACTCATTGCCGGCCAACCAGTCGATGTGAACGTTTCTGGTATCGCGGCAGATTCTTTGGGGGCTCGCCAAATTGGACGAGAAGCCTTTGACATCGCAACTGCCCATCCCCCAATAGGCGTCCTAGTGGACGATGAAGCAATCATCGCAGCTCGACGCCACCTCTGGGACAACTACCGCATCCCTGCCGAGCATGGCGCTGCCGCAGCACTCGCCTCTCTTACCAGTGGAGCATACAAACCTGCAGCAGATGAAAAAGTGGCAGTCATTGTGTGCGGAGCGAACACTGACCTCACAACACTGTGATGTGATTTCAAACGATCACACGACGAAGAATCTCCACAGCTATCTTCGCCGTGGAGATTTCTTTTTTGGACACTCTCTAGACACTTAAGTCTAAGACAGCTCCATATTTTTAGCGTTTCCGCTGGTTATGGTGCCCCCAGTGGGACTCGAACCCACACTGTATTGATTTTAAGTCAACCGCCTCTGCCGATTGGGCTATGGGGGCAAGCAGCATTGTCAGGATACATATGTATGCTTCCAATGCCATTTACTTGGTGCTTACACATCATAGAACATGATGACCCAGTGGTTTAAAACTAGGGTCCTATTTCTTCAAAGAGTCGGCTTCTACCAGGCCAAGGATGAGGCCGTCGAGGATGTCTTTTTCGGAAATAATGATGTAGTCTACACCGGCTTCTTTGGAGGCTAAGTCGATCGCTGCTTGGACAACAACGGATCCGCCACCGATGACGTCGGCGCGACCTGGATCAACAACTGGGTTGCTGGCGCGCTGTGATGATGATTCTGAAATGATCTCATCGGTGACAACTCGCAGTGCATCGAAGTTGAGTGCAGAGAGGTGGATCGCGTCGCGGTCGTAGCTTTCTAGGCCTTGCACCCAGGCGGAGATTGTGGTGAAGGTGCCTGCGCATCCCACAAAGGTTTTTGCCTTTGAAATTGGGACGATGGCTTTTACTTCCTGGATGCGTTCTGCAACGTAGTCGCGGGCGATTTCCACTTCGGTTTCAGTCGGTGGGTCGCTGCGCATGATTCGTTCGGTCAGGCGCACGCATCCCATTTGGGTTGAGTGGGAGCCTAGGATTTCACCGTCGTAGGTGCCAACGATGAACTCAGTGGATCCACCGCCAAGGTCGATAACACAGAAAGGACCTTGGTCTTCAGGCAGGTCAACGATTGCACCTCGGAAGGACAGCAGAGCTTCCTCTTCGCCGGAAATTACTTCAGCTTGGTATCCAGGACGGATCTTGGACAGAAGCTGGCGGGTCATCGAAAAGAATTCATCGCGGTTGGACGCATCGCGGGTTGCGGAGGTGGCAACCATTCGTACGGCCTCTACCCCATGGGTTTCCATGAGTTCAACGTAGTTTTCCAAAGCGACACGAGTGCGCTCGATTGCCTCGGGGTCTAGCTGACCGGTGGCGTCGACGCCTTTGCCCAGGCGAACGATGGTGTTTTCACGGGTGATCTCTTTGAATCCCTCAGGAGTGACTTCAGTGATCAGGAGGCGGATGGAGTTTGTTCCGCAATCGATGGCCGCGTAACGGGTCATTAAGCCCCACCTGCTCGGGAGAAATCAAAGTCCTCCATGTTGATGCCCAGGTCTTGTACTGTTGGCCAGTCCTCTGGGATGGCGGTACCGCGGAGGTCGCCGTGTTCGGCAGCCATTGCTACTGCTTCGGTGCCGAGACGGAAATGGTCTGGGCCTTCTGCCAGTGCATAGGCGATGAGGACGTGGAGGCACTTCACTCGGTCAGGCATGCCACCGCCGGAGAAATCCGTGCCGAGATCTTCAATTGCGTTGCGCTTTGCCAGGAAGTGCTCGTGGGCGCGCTGGTAGTCGGCACGAAGCTCTTCGTCGGTGGAAAGGCGATCAGTCATCCACTTCATTACCAATGCGACCTCGAGGCGGGATGCCTCGGTGGTCAGGCGTGGATCTGTCAAGTAGTACAGGGTTGGGAATGGGGTTCCGTCATCCAGTTTTGGTGCGGTCATCACCACACCGGGTACTCCATCAGGGCTGCGGTAAGAAATATCGAGGACACCTCGTGGGGCCCTTCCCAATTGCTCTTCGACAGCGTTCAGATCTGCTTCATTCACACTCATGTCTTCTATTCTGTCATGAGTCTGTGTCTAAAGCGCTATTGCACAGTTGCTTCCTCAGTTGGTGCAAGTGTTGGAACTTCTCCCTCAACTGCTGGAGGCGCAATTTCCTCTTCGCCGAGTGCTTCTGGCTTGGTGACTGAGTCCCAGAGGTTTTCATACCAAGCTCCCAGTGGTTTCTCTTCGTTGCCGTCAGAGGTGACTGAGGTGTCGGTATCTAGTGCTGGGTCCACGATTCTGAACGCGGTTTCTCCAGGTTCAATGACGCCTAGGCGCAGGCGTGCTTGTTCGCGGATGTACGCCTCTGATTGGTACCTGTTGAGGTCAGATTCCAGTTGTTTGATCTGTTGTTCTTTGGCTTCAATGGAAGCCTCTGTTTGGGCGATGTCGGAGCGCAGCTGAAAATAGTTACGCACAGGAATCGCGATGACAAACAGGATGAGAAGAACTACGAGTGCGATTGCACCGATGCCGACGGCACCCAATCTAAATGGGGCGCGGGTAGCAGAAACTGACTCTGAAGCACGTTCCCTGCTTGAGACAGGAACAAGGCCTTTATGAGTTTTCTTCTGCTTTGCCATAATCCTCGATCATAGTCACACCAGTAACAGTAGTAAGGCAACGACGCCCGGCAACCTTGAGGTTACCGGGCGTCGAAAAGCGCTTTTATTTAGCCCTGAAAGCGTGGGAATGCGCTGCGACCTGCGTAGACGCCGGCGTCGCCAAGCAGCTGCTCGATGCGGAGAAGCTGGTTGTACTTTGCGACACGGTCGGAACGTGCTGGAGCACCAGTCTTGATCTGGCCACAGTTGAGTGCAACTGCGAGGTCAGCAATGGTGGTGTCCTCGGTCTCACCGGAACGGTGGGACATCATGGAGGTGTAGCCTGCGCGGTGAGCCATGTCGACAGCGTCGAAGGTCTCGGTGAGGGTACCGATCTGGTTCACCTTAACCAGGATGGAGTTGGCAGCCTTCTTAGCGATGCCCTCCTTCAGGCGCTCAGGGTTGGTGACGAAGAAGTCGTCGCCAACGATCTGAACCTTGTCGCCGATGGTTGCGGTGAGGTTGGTGTAACCCTCCCAGTCATCTTCCTGCAGTGGGTCCTCGATGGAGACGATTGGGTACGCGTCAACGAGCTCAGCGTAAACGTTTGCCATCTCAGCTGCGGAGTGCTGGCCACCTTCGAAGTGGTAGGTGCCGTCCTTGAAGAACTCAGAGGAAGCAACGTCCAGAGCAAGAGCGATGTCCTTGCCTGGGGTGAAGCCAGCCTTCTCGATTGCCTCAACGATAAGGTCAAGAGCCTCACGGGTGGAGCCGACGGAAGGAGCGAAGCCGCCCTCATCGCCAAGTCCGGTGGACAGGCCCTTTTCCTTGATGACGGACTTCAGTGCGTGGTAGACCTCCGCGCCGTTGCGGAGAGCCTCAGAGAAGGTCTCTGCACCGATTGGAGCGATCATGAATTCCTGAACGTCAACACCGGAGTCAGCGTGAGCGCCACCGTTGATGATGTTCATCATTGGAACTGGAAGAACGTGTGCGTTTGGTCCACCGATGTAGCGGAACAGTGGGAGGCCTGCGGAATCAGCAGCAGCCTTTGCAACAGCCATGGAAACACCAAGGATTGCGTTTGCACCCAGGCGGGACTTGTTGGCGGTGCCATCAAGCTTGATCATTGCTTCGTCGATGAGGCGCTGATCGTCAGCCTCTAGGCCAGCGAGCTCGTCGCCGATTTCTTCGTTGACGTTTTCAACTGCCTTCAAAACGCCCTTGCCCAGGTAGCGATCGCCACCGTCACGCAGCTCATGAGCCTCGTGGACGCCGGTGGATGCGCCGGATGGAACACCTGCGACACCGTGGGAACCGTCATCCAGGAAAACCTCTGCCTCGACGGTTGGGTTACCGCGGGAGTCGAGAATTTCGCGAGCGAATACGTGCATGATTTCAGCCACTGTGGCCTCCTATGCCAACTTGGGAGCTAACTAGAATTATTCACGTGATCAAATGTCTTCAATCACGTCTACACCCAATTGTTGCACGAATCTTGTTTCGATGAGGCAATCAGTTGAAATTAGTGGCGAAAACTACCCATATCCCCAGCCCGCACGTGTCCGATCAGACATAATCTCACATTTTCGGGGGTTGCGCTTGTTAAGTTTTAGATCGCCGGCTGTCGTAAAGCGTAGGACGCGGCAGCATCTCGAACGTCCATCAAATACTGATTAGACATGTTGTAAGAATGAACAGCTGCGGTCCATCCTTCAGGAGTGGACAAGTCACGATCGTTGGAACACAACAGGTTTGCGGCACTCAATGCTGCGTCATCAATTTGGTTGGGGTCCGCTACCCCATCACCGTTTGCATCCAATCCCATAAGTCGCCACGTTTCCGGAATGAACTGCATGGGACCTACCGCGCGATCATATTCAGTATCGCCATCTAATTCCCCACCATCAGTGTCGGGAATTTCCGCAAACCCCGGTGAACCATCAAGTGGAACGCCGATGATTGGAGGGGTTGCAACTCCATTTTCATCCAGGGAACTGCCCCCGAACATTTTGCCGTTGTAGGTACCGTGACGGGTTTCCACCTGGCCGATACCTGCCAAGGTATTCCACCCCAGATTGCAGCCAGGCCACGCAGTACTCGCGATGAGCTCTGCGTTTCCATAAGCCGCAATCGCTTGAGCGGACACACCAGTATCTTGAGCAATTGGTTCCGCCCAAAAACGCAAATGGTTGGATGTGCGTCCATCTGCCTCTGTATCAATTTGCGGAACTTCTACACCACGCGCCGGCGGAACATCTTCAGGGATTTGCTGGAGTTGGCGAATAGGTGCCGTTCCATCCATGAAGCTGAGCGCCCATCCAACAAATGAGATCACCATGATGACGGCCAAAACCGAACCGCATCCAAATCCCATTGCTTTTCTAACCCCTGAACTCATGGGGGTCGATGTTACCGGCTCGTTTTAGAACTCTCGCATTGGCTAGAAAAACCTGATTACTTCACGCCTCTTTAAGTAAAAAATCCTGTGTCTTTCTAACCAAAAGACCCAAAAAGACACGCTAAATCAGCCTCCTATGCAATTAGTAGAGCATTCACATACACCGTGCCAAGACCTGATTTCCACGACTGAAACTTCATTAAATCCACTGGTAGAAGCTTTGATGATCTACATCACAAATTTACAATGTGTGGTGAGTTATTCATATTACCCAAGGACTTAAACCTTAAAAGGAGCCCTAAAAATCATGAAGCTTTCACACCGCATCGCAGCAATGGCAGCAACCGCAGGCATCACAGTGGCAGCATTCGCAGCACCTGCTTCCGCATCCGACTTCGCAAACCTATCCTCCACCAACAAAGAACTGTCCCCTCAGTACAACTGGGTTGCTTGCGGCATCCTTGAGGGTGGCCTCAAAGCAGCTGGCGTCCTTGAAGAAGGCCAGTACAACCGCGAGCTCGCAGAAGCAATCGCCGCAAAGGGTGAAGGCTTCTGGACCACTCAGTTCCCACAAATCGGTGATTGGAACGAAGATCAGGCAGCAGCACTTGCCGACCGCGCACAAACCTGTGGCCTAGTTAAGGCTGACACCTACCTTTCTGAGCTGTCCTCCAACTTCTCTTCCTAAAAGGTTCGGGGGTAACCCCAAAAATCACTTAAGTCACAACAGTCACATAAATCACTTCAGTAACGTATGATTTTGGACTGTTGTGGCTTTTGCCATATTTATTTCATTTCCATCTCAGTGATCTCTTAAGGAAACCCATGAAGAAACTACGTTTCGCCACCATCGCTGCCGCTACCGTTGCCCTGACTGCGAGCCTTACCCCCTCAGCTTCCGCACAGGATTTCAACCAAATCATCGACAACTTTGATTGCGGCATCCTTCAGACCGCTATCTACACCACCGGCCTGGCTCACGAGAACTCCACTCGCTCAGAGCTCGCCGCTAATCTGCGCAACTCCGCAGCTGTCGGCCAACTAGACTTCCCATTGAATATCGCGGCTACCGGCTACTCCGAGCGCATCGCTAACCGCGCACTGACCTGCGGAATCGTGAAGGAAGATCCACAGGACTTCCTCTCCCAGCTGCAGCTTCTGTCCTCTAACCTATCTTCTTCCTTCTTCACTGCTTAGTTTCTCTTGGGCTTTTCCTTGAGCCCACAGCCGCTGCTGCTCGTCGGTGTCCACAATTCCGGTAGAGCCGTCGAACAGGTACGGCGAACGAGATTGCATCTTGGCTACGAAACTCGCCGCCACGTCAAAAATGTCGAATCGACCCTGACGGGCGGCGATTTCTGCATGAAAAAGCACCTGCAGCAAAACATCCCCCAGTTCGCTTTTCATGTGCTCATCATCGCCACCATGAATCGCTTCAATAAACTCCTGCGATTCTTCTTCCAGATACGGAATCAAACTCTCATGGGTTTGCGTGCGTTCCCACTCGCCGCGGCCCACGGCCGCCCGCATGACGCCGACGGCCTCATGCAAAGGGTTGAGGGGCGCGTCGATAAGCAGCGTGCTTTGCGGTTTTGCGATGATAAACCAGGAGGCGCTTGTCGACGTCTTGATCCCCCATTTTTCAATATCAAATGGAAAATCGGGATCGATAGAAACAGGTTCACCCCGCCCAAGAACAGCCTCGAGGAAAGAGACTGGAAGGACGGGGTGTTTAGGATCAACAACTACGACGCGCATGACGCCTAATACTAGTTGGCTGGATTCTCTTCGCCGCCGTTGTTTTTGCCAATGCGCTCATCGACAGCGTCACGGACCTTGTTAATCTGATCCGCTTTGTCTTCACCGAGGAGACCCTTAGCTTTGTCTGCGGCCTTATCCAGCAGTCCATCGGACTTCTGCTCGCCTGAATCAGAGTCGAGGAATTCGGTTGCCTTCTTCTTAGCTTCGTCAAAAATACCCATGGTCTCCAGCCTTTCTAAACAATTCATCTGCACTTGATTAATTGGCCCCAAGATTACGCGAAGTTTAGCGACTTCGCCGTACGTCAACTACGTTAAATGAGTGAATACTCAATCAGATTCTGCGGGGTCTCAAGGTGCAGCGGCCACAAGTCGTACTGTATCTATTAGAACCCTCATCGCGCTGATCATCGGATCGACCGTCGGCGCGGGAATTTTCTCCATCCCTCAAAACATCGGCTCAGTCGCAGGTCCCGGCGCGATGCTCATCGGCTGGCTGATCGCCGGTGTGGGCATGTTGTCCGTAGCGTTCGTGTTCCATGTTCTTGCCCGCCGTAAACCTCACCTCGATTCTGGCGTCTACGCATATGCGCGTGTTGGATTGGGCGATTATGTAGGTTTCTCCTCCGCTTGGGGTTATTGGCTGGGTTCAGTCATCGCCCAAGTTGGCTACGCAACGTTATTTTTCTCCACGTTGGGCCACTACGTACCGCTGTTTTCCCAAGATCATCCATTTGTGTCAGCGTTGGCAGTTAGCGCTTTGACCTGGCTGGTGTTTGGAGTTGTTTCCCGAGGAATTAGCCAAGCTGCTTTCTTGACAACGGTCACCACCGTGGCCAAAATTCTGCCTCTGTTGTGCTTCATCATCCTTGTTGCATTCTTGGGCTTTAGCTGGGAGAAGTTCACTGTTGATTTATGGGCGCGTGATGGTGGCGTGGGCAGCATTTTTGATCAGGTGCGCGGCATCATGGTGTACACCGTGTGGGTGTTCATCGGTATCGAAGGTGCATCGGTATATTCCCGCCAGGCACGCTCACGCAGTGATGTCAGCCGAGCTACCGTGATTGGTTTTGTGGCTGTTCTCCTTTTGCTGGTGTCGATTTCTTCGCTGAGCTTCGGTGTACTGACCCAACAAGAGCTCGCTGCGTTACCAGATAATTCCATGGCGTCGGTGCTCGAAGCTGTTGTTGGTCCATGGGGTGCCGCATTGATTTCGTTGGGTCTGTGTCTTTCGGTTCTTGGGGCCTATGTGTCCTGGCAGATGCTCTGCGCAGAACCACTGGCGTTGATGGCAATGGATGGCCTCATTCCAAGCAAAATCGGGGCCATCAACAGCCGCGGTGCTGCCTGGATGGCTCAGCTGATCTCCACCATCGTGATTCAGATTTTCATCATCATTTTCTTCCTCAACGAGACCACCTACGTCTCCATGGTGCAATTGGCTACCAACCTATACTTGGTGCCTTACCTGTTCTCTGCCTTTTATCTGGTCATGCTGGCAACACGTGGAAAAGGAATCACCCACCCACATGCCGGCACACGTTTTGATGATTCCGGTCCAGAGATATCCCGCCGAGAAAACCGCAAACACCTCATCGTCGGTTTAGTAGCAACGGTGTATTCAGTGTGGCTGTTTTACGCTGCAGAACCGCAGTTTGTCCTCTTCGGAGCCATGGCGATGCTTCCCGGCTTAATCCCCTATGTGTGGACAAGGATTTATCGTGGCGAACAGGTGTTTAACCGCTTTGAAATCGGCGTGGTTGTTGTCCTGGTCGTTGCTGCCAGCGCGGGCGTTATTGGTTTGGTCAACGGATCACTATCGCTTTAAACACCGAAACCTTCCTGCTAGTTCACCAAGATTTTTAAGTTTTACCGCAATTTCTTGAGAGCTTTGGGAGGATAATGGCGGTGTGAATGAATGGCGAACAGTCTCGCTTGTAGATTCCACGGCGCTGACCGTGATCATCAGTGTGGCCGTGTTTACTTCTGCTGTGGCTCTGCTCGGAGTTGTGAAAAAGCGCTCTCGGTGGCGGGTTCTCGGAGCTCTCATCTCCTCAGCAGTTCTCACCAGTGGCGCATGGGTGGTTATTGAAAAGCTGTGGAAGCCTTTCCCCGACCCCAATCCGTGGACCATCTATCTTTCCGCTGGTTTGGCGGTTTTTCCTCTGTTGAGCATCTTGTTCCGCACTGGTCGTACAAGAATACTGATGGCTACACTCACCGTGATTGCACTGGTTAATACGGCCGCAGTCATCAATGTCATCTACCAGCCATACCCGACGTTGGGTTCTTTCAATCCCGTGCCAACGGCTGTGTCCATGTCGTATGCAGATTTTGAATCTCAGACCACTGCCCCGACGATGGATGACCGTGAAGTCGGTGCCCTTGTGCAGGTGCCGCTAGCTGGAACAACAGATGATTCCACCTCCGGCTTTGATGCGCGCGATGCCTACGCCTATATTCCGCCTGCGTATTGGGATAATCCTTCCCTACAACTGCCAGTTTTGGTTCTCATGCCCGGAAACCCCGGCCAGCCAGATCAGTGGTTTAGCAGTGGAAATGCCGATCAAACAGCAGATAATTTCCAAGCAACCCACGATGGCATCAGCCCCATTGTCATCAGCGTGGATGGCACAGGATCATTCAGCGGAAACCCTGCTTGCGTGGATTCTGATGCCCAAAGCGTGATGACATATCTATCCCACGATGTCCCCATGTTGATCAAACAGAAATTCCGAGTCAATCAGGATCAGCGCACCTGGACAATTGGTGGTTTAAGTTACGGCGGCACCTGTGCTTTGCAGATCATGACCAATCACCCCGAAGCGTATGGTTCTTTCCTTGACTTCTCGGGCCAGGAAGAACCAACACTTGGCACACGCCAGCAAACTGTTGATCAGCTTTTCGGCGGCGATGAAGACGCATTCAAAGCCGTTAATCCGGAAGATCTGCTCAATCAAGCAATCAGCTCAGGAGCGCATACCTACAGCGGGATTTCGGGCAGGTTTATTGCTGGTAGCAACGATAAAAGTGCAGTGAGCGCGCTGTCTCATCTTGATAATTTGAGCAATCAGGCGGGCATGTCCACCACCTTTGATACCGTGGCCGGTGGACATTCCTTCCAGGTGTGGCGCGTGGCTTTAGCGAATACTTTTGATTGGGTTGCCAAGCGCGGCGGATTGCAGGTTTAACAATGAAAGACGCTTCACAGTCCTACTTATTATTCGGTCTGAGATGGCTGGGCAGGTCCCTGCGTTTCGCACCGTTAAGCCTGCTCATGATCGTTGTCATGCGGGGTTTGAGGGAAGTGTTTGGCGCCGAAGATCCCGCAAATAGCTCTTTGGTAGACAACCTTGGGCTCACCCTGCCGTGGTCTCTTAATGATCCGCATTTTCTCACCGCAGGGTTTAGCGCTTCCACCACCACAGCAGCGCTCATGTCCACGTTGTGGATCATCGTGTTTGCGGTGCCCTCTGAACGGATTCTGGGCAGCCTCAAATTCGCGATCACAGCAGCGCTTATCCACATCACTTCCATTCCGCTGGGCATCGGCATCGCCCACCTCATCGAAGAAGCCGATCTCAACCGCTGGGGCAACAACATGTTGGCCGATGTGCTGCTCACCCCAGATTTCTGGGTCTTCGGCGTCGCCGCTTTCGCATCCGCCTCCATGCCACTGCTCTGGCGACGGCGCACCCGATTGTTCCTCTTTACTATCACCTTGACGCTGCTGCTTTATACGGGCACGCTTGCCGACGTCACCATGCTCACCGCGACCATCATCGGCACCGTTGCCGGCGAGTTGAACAGGCATCGGAAAACCCCAGGTGGCCGCTGGCTTCCCGGTTCCCTCACCGTGCGTGAAGCGCGCATTATGACGGCCATTTTGGTCACTGCCGTAGCAGCAGGTCCAGTGCTTGCTGCGCTTAATCCACTCACCCACGGCCCTTTTTCCAGTGCAACGAAATTGATCTGGCAGCCCCTTGTCACTGAAGAACACATGCATCACCTCTGCCACACAGACAGCACCTCTGATGCATGCCAAGGTGCGCTTGATCAGCTCCAACAGCACGGTGTTGGCCCTTCCGTTGCCAACCTGATTCCACTGATCCTCACCGTGGTCCTTGCGATGGGGCTTAGCCGCGGACGTCGACTTGCATGGATTTTGGCGGTTTTGGCCCAGCTCATTTCCATCGCAGTGTTGATGTTCCAGCTGACCAAACTATCGGCTGATTCCACCGATCTTCTATGGTCAGTCAATGCCTTTAGCGTGATCGTTCCTTGGCTGGTGGCGCTCGCCGTCTTGGTGTTTTCCCGCCGTGCATTCCAGGTGAAGATTGATACCACCCGGATTTCTAAATCCTTAGGCGCTCTCATGGTTACATGGTTGGCAACGGCAGCATTGTGGATCCTTGCCACATTGTTCCTGCCACACGCATTCCACCCACATCCAACATTGGGGCTGGCTTTCAAAGAACTCCCCTTCCGCTATCTCCCACCAACTATCGAAACGGTGTTAAGCCATCAACTCTTCCCCAGAAGCCCTGCTGGGTGGGCAGTGTTTGAATGGACTGGAACGCTATTCTGGCTGGTCGTAGCAGCAACTCTTTATCATCTGCTCATGGGTGTGCCCAGCAACAAAGCGCACGAGGACCAAGAAAACGCAGCGACTCTCCTGCGCTCTGGCAGCGGCGATCACTTGTCCTGGATGACCATTTGGGGTGGCAATACGTATTGGTGGGCACCAGAAAATGCAGGATATGTGGCCTACCGCGTGAAAAGGGGCATCGCAATTACATTGGGTGAGCCTATTCTGGGTCCGGATTCATCCGTCTCTAAAGCAGAGCTGGCCGCACAGTTTGAAGAATTTGCCAGCAACCAAGGCTGGATTGTTGCGTGGTATTCCGTTTGTGAAGAATTCTCAAAGGAACGCATCAACGCTGGCCACCACACACTTCGTGTGGCTGAGGAAGCAGTCTTAAGCTCAGCTAATGCGGATTTCAAAGGTAAGCACTTCCAAAATGTCCGCACCGCCCGAAACCGCGCGGCCAAAGAGGGCGTAAGTTCCATCTGGACAACCTGGGCTGATTTGAGTGCCGAAATGCAGCACAAGATCATCACGCTGTCGGAAGAATGGGTCTCTGATAAAGCTCTGCCGGAGATGGGCTTCACGCTTGGCACTGTCAACGAGCTCTCAGATCCAGATACCTATCTTCTTCTCGCGATTGATGAGGAAGAGCATCTGCACGGTGTGACCAGTTGGTTGCCGGTCTATGAAAAAGGACGCATCGTCGGCTACACACTTGATGTGATGCGCCGTGATCCGCAAGGCTTTAAATCTGTCATCGAGTTTCTCATTTCCGAGGCCGTCGTTATCGCAAGGGATCACGATCTGGAATGGATGTCGATGTCCGGCGCTCCTTTGAGTACGCCCCCAGGTGTGGCCGACGACGGCACCATCGGACAAATTTTGGAGCTTTTGGGCCGAGCAATGGAGCCGTTCTACGGTTTCCGTTCCCTCGCTGCGTCCAAGAACAAATTCCACCCAGAACACCACGGTTGGTACTTGTGTTACCGCGATGAATTATCGTTACCAAGCATTGGCCTTGCCGTTGCTGCCTGCTACCTCAACGAGTTTCCGCTGCCGAATTGGCTGAAAAAGACCGCCACTTCCGCCCCAAGCCACAGCTAGAAAAACGCGTAACCTTGGTGAGAAACCATGAACTGAAAAATCAGTTCGTGGCCAGCTTAAAACCCGGACATCCACCGGGTGACTCTCCCCAAAAGGAATACATTCATGCTGTGGTCGATATTGGTGAGGTTTTTAAAACCCGCATGGCCCCTAATTTTAACCGTCATCATTTTCCAATTGGCGCAATCAATCACCTCCCTCCTACTCCCCACGCTAAACGCAGACATCATTGACAATGGTGTGGTCACAGGTGATATCGGCTATATTTGGCACACCGGTGGAATCATGCTGGCCCTGACATTAGTCCAGGTTGCCTGCGCTATCGCCGGTGTTTATTTCGGTTCCAAACTATCCATGAGAGTGGGCCGCGATCTGCGTTCGGCGATCTTTGGCAAGGTAGTGAACTTCTCTGAGCGTGAGATGGGTCAGTTTGGCGCACCGTCGCTGATCACCCGAAACACCAACGATGTGCAGCAGGTTCAGATGCTGGTGCAGATGACCTCCACTTTGATGATTTCCGCCCCGATGCTGGCCATTGGTGGCATCATCATGGCGGTGCGTCAGGATCTTGGTTTGTCTTGGCTGATGGTGGTCAGTATTCCGGTGCTCATCATCGTGGTGGCGCTGATCATTGTGCGCATGGTTCCGTTGTTCCAAACCATGCAAAAGCGCATTGACCGCATCAATCAGATTATACGCGAGCAGCTCACCGGTATCCGCGTGATCCGCGCGTTCGTGCGTGAAGATGTGGAACGCGAACGATTCACCACTGCTAGTAAAGATGTCGCTGATATCGGCGTGCGCACCGGTAACCTGATGGCGTTGATGTTCCCTGCCGTGATGCTGATCATGAACCTTTCTGCCGTTGCTGTGATTTGGTTTGGTGCTTTCCAGGTGGAATCCGGCGAGACGCAGATCGGTACGCTCTTTGCATTCTTGCAGTACATCATGCAGATCCTCATGGGCGTCATGATGGCAGCGTTCATGTTTGTCATGGTTCCGCGCGCTGCCGTTTCCGCTGATCGCATCGGTGAGGTTCTGGAAACCACACCGTCTGTGCAGGCGCCAGAAACACCGGCGCAGCCGTCGACAAGCGCTGGCGAAATCGTGTTCAACAACGCGACTTTTGCCTACCCCGGCGCGGATGACCCCGTGTTAAATAATGTGAGCTTCCGCGTTGCGCCTGGTAGCACGACGGCGATCATCGGCTCGACGGGTTCGGGTAAGACGACGTTGATCGGGCTGGTTCCTAGGCTTTTCGACGTCACCGAAGGCGACGTTACCGTCGATGGCACCGATGTTCGTGAATTTGAGCCGCTGAAGCTGTGGGATCGGATCGGTCTTGTTCCGCAGAAGTCGTTCCTGTTTTCTGGAACGATCGCCAGCAACCTGCGTTATGGCAATGAAGATGCCACGGAAACGCAGCTGTGGCAGGCGCTTGCAATTGCTCAGGCGGCGGACTTTGTGCGTGAGATGCCAGAGGGTCTTGATTCTGAGATTGCTCAGGGTGGAACCAATGTTTCTGGTGGTCAGCGCCAGCGACTAGCCATTGCCAGGGCGTTGTTGAAGCAACCTGAGATCTATATTTTCGACGATTCTTTCTCCGCCCTCGATGTGAGCACAGACGCCGCTCTTCGCCGAGCGCTGAGCACCAACCTGCCGGATGCAACCAAGTTGATTGTCGCCCAGCGTGTCAGCACGATTCGAGATGCCGATCAGATTGTGGTGCTTGATAACGGCGAGGTTGTCGGTATTGGAACGCACACGAATTTGCTGAACACGTGCGGTACCTACCGTGAAATTGTTGAATCCCAAGAGACTGCGCAGGCGCAATCATGAGTAATACTGCAGGCCCCCGCGGGCGTTCCCATCAGGCAGACGCCGCGCCGAATCAAAAGGCACAGAATTTCGGACCATCTGCCAAAAGGCTTTTCGGAATTCTAGGCCATGACCGTAACACCTTAATTTTTGTTATCTTCCTAGCCGTCCTGAGCGTTGGACTTACCGTCTTGGGCCCATGGTTGCTGGGTAAAGCCACCAACGTGGTGTTTGAAGGATTCCTATCTAAGCGCATGCCGGCTGGTGCGTCAAAGGAAGATATCATCGCGCAGTTGCAGGCTGCAGGTAAACATAATCAGGCTTCCATGATGGAAGACATGAACCTTGTTCCAGGCTCAGGCATTGATTTTGAAAAATTAGCCATGATCCTCGGACTGGTGATCGGTGCTTATCTCATCGGTAGCCTGTTGTCGTTGTTCCAGGCGCGGATGCTCAACCGCATCGTGCAAAGTGCCATGCACCGGCTGCGCATGGAGGTGGAGGAAAAAATCCACCGCCTACCGCTGAGCTATTTCGATTCCATCAAACGTGGTGATCTGCTTAGCCGTGTGACCAACGATGTGGATAATATCGGTCAATCCCTGCAACAAACCTTGTCACAGGCGATCACTTCCCTACTGACCGTCATCGGTGTGTTGGTGATGATGTTTATCATCTCCCCACTGCTCGCACTCGTGGCGCTGGTATCCATTCCGGTCACCATCGTGGTCACTGTGGTGGTTGCGAGCCGTTCCCAGAAACTCTTTGCGGAACAGTGGAAGCAGACCGGTATTTTGAATGCGCGCGTGGAGGAAACCTACTCTGGCCACGCCGTGGTTAAGGTTTTCGGACACCAAAAGGATGTTCAAGAAGCATTCGAGGAAGAAAATCAGGCTGTGTATAAGGCCAGCTTTGGTGCCCAGTTCATCTCTGGCATCATCATGCCCACCATGATGTTTGTGGGTAACTTGAGCTACGTGGCCATCGCAGTCGTTGGCGGCTTACAGGTTGCCTCTGGATCACTATCCATCGGTGGCGTGCAATCCTTTATCCAATACTCACGCCAATTCACCCAACCGCTGTCGCAATTGGGTTCCATGGCCAACTTGCTGCAGTCCGGCGTGGCCAGCGCCGAGCGCGTTTTTGAGCTTATCGACGAAGACGAACAGGACAGTGATCCTGCGCAGCCCAACACCGTTGCTGCTGGCGCGAACCGTCTGGAATTCAAAGATGTGTCCTTCGGCTACTCGGAGGATCGTCCACTGATCAACAACTTGGATCTGGAAGTTCGTTCCGGCAGCACCATTGCCATCGTGGGTCCCACCGGTGCGGGCAAGACCACATTGGTGAATTTGATCATGCGTTTCTACGACATCAACAGCGGTTCCATCACTCTTGGTGAAACAGCACAAGACGCCGTGGATATCCGCACCATGGCTAGAGAAGATCTGCGATCACGAACCGGCATGGTGTTGCAGGATACGTGGCTGTTTGCCGGAACCATCAGGGATAACATTCTTTACGGTAGACCTGAAGCAACTGAGGAAGAAATGCTTGCTGCGTCCAAGGCCGCCTACGTGGATCGTTTTGTCCGTTCCCTGCCAGAAGGCTACGACACCGTACTTGATGATGAAGCCATGAACCTATCGGTGGGTGAACGCCAGCTGATCACCATCGCGCGTGCATTCTTGGCTAATCCCCGACTGCTGATTCTGGATGAAGCCACCTCATCGGTGGATACGCGTACCGAATTGTTGATTCAGCGCGCCATGTCCAAGCTGCGCCAAGACCGCACCGCCTTCGTCATCGCGCACCGGTTGTCCACGATTCGTGATGCCAACCTGATTTTGATGATGAAAGACGGCGAGATCGTGGAGCAGGGCAATCACCGTGAGTTGATGGCCCTGGAGGGCGCATATTGGGAGTTGTATAACTCCCAATTCAACGCCCCCGCGAAAGAAGAATTACAGGCTGACGGAGATCACTGATGATTTCTTCTTAGGCTTTCCTGGTTGTGGTCCGCGAACATCGATTTCCTCCAAGTTGAACATGTTGGAAATGAAGTTCGCTACCCACTGGAGGAGGTCGACGTCGCGAAGCAAAGGATCTGTGACCTTGTTGCCTGTCTTCGGGAAAGACAGCTGGATTGCTTTAGCGGCTGCGCGGTAGGTGGCGCCTGGGAACAGGCGCTTTAGGCGCACTTGCTGCGAATCGGCGAGGTCAACGGGGTGGACCTTGATGCGCGTGCCCTGCACCGCAATGTCGGTGAGGTGGGCTTCGCGCATGAGGTGGCGCAATCTGGACACAGCCAGCAGGCGCTCCACTTCTTCTGGAATGGGACCGTAGCGGTCTTCCATTTCTTCCACCGCAAGGCGCAGATCCACTTCCGATTCGGACTGCGCGAGCTTGCGGTAGATTTCCAGACGCAGACGCTCGGCGTTGATGTACTTTTCGGGAATGTGGGCATCCACGGGAAGGTCCACGCGGATTTCCTTTGGTCCCTTGACGGTGCCATCAACAACTTTGCCATCAGCCAGCGCGCGGTAGGCTTCCACTGCTTCGCCGACGAGGCGAACGTACAGGTCAAAGCCCACGCCAGCGATATGGCCTGATTGTTCTGCACCCAGCACGTTGCCGGCGCCACGCATTTCCAAATCCTTCATGGCAACCGCCATACCGGCACCCAAATCATTGTTTTGGGCAATCGTTGCCAGGCGGTCGTAGGACATTTCAGTCAGTGTCGCGCCCTTTGGATACAGGAAGTAGGCGTAACCGCGCTCACGGGAACGACCCACGCGGCCACGCAGCTGGTGCAGCTGAGACAAGCCCATGTGGTGGGCATTTTCCACGATAAGCGTGTTGGCGTTGGAAATATCCAGACCAGTTTCCACGATGGTGGTACACACCAGCACATCGTATTCGCGGTCCCAGAAACCTTGAACGGTTTGTTCCAGCAGCTCTTCACTCATCTGGCCGTGGGCAACGACCACTCGGGCTTCGGGAACTAGATCGCGGATCTCGCGGGCCTTCTTCTCAATATCTGCCACCTTGTTGTGGATGAAAAAGACCTGGCCATCGCGCAGCAGCTCACGGCGAATTGATGCCGCGACCTGCTTGTCTTCATACGGTCCCACATAGGTAAGAATTGGGTGGCGATCTTCCGGCGGGGTGAGCATGGTGGTCATCTCACGGATACCGGCCATGGACATTTCCAGGGTGCGCGGAATCGGGGTCGCGGACATGGTCAGCACATCCACGTGAGTACGCAGAGCCTTGATGTGCTCCTTATGTTCCACGCCGAAACGCTGCTCCTCATCCACAATGACAAGCCCTAGGTTTTTCCACTGCACGCCAGTCTGCAGCAAACGGTGAGTACCGATGACGATATCCACCGATCCTGCAGCCAAACCGGAGAGAATCTCCCGCGATTCCGCAGGCGAAGTAAAGCGTGACAATCCCTTGATGGTGACAGGGAAACCAGTCATACGCTCTTCAAACGTGGACTGGTGCTGCTGCGCAAGCAACGTGGTGGGCACCAGAACGGCTACCTGCTTGCCGTCTTGCACAGCCTTGAACGCCGCGCGCACCGCCACTTCCGTCTTGCCATAACCCACATCGCCGATGATGACGCGGTCCATGGGGACACTTTTCTCCATGTCCTCCTTGACCGCATCGATCGCCAACATCTGGTCTTCGGTCTCAACGTAGGGGAAGTTATCTTCCATCTCTTTTTGCCACGGCGTATCCGGCGCAAACGGGTGACCCGGCGCGGATTGGCGC
This sequence comes from Corynebacterium glutamicum ATCC 13032, assembly GCF_000011325.1. NCBI lineage: Bacteria > Bacillati > Actinomycetota > Actinomycetes > Mycobacteriales > Corynebacteriaceae > Corynebacterium > Corynebacterium glutamicum. Next base: position 1,020,903 of record NC_003450.3, on the reverse strand, counting down.
TTAGCGTAGAGTTCTACCAGCTCACCGGCGATTTCACGCACGGCAGCGCGAGCCTTCTTCTTGGCGTTCTTCCAGTCAGAACCACCCATTTTGGACAGCGTCGGCTTCTCGCCACCGACGTAGCGGCTGAGCATATCCAGCGCATCCATCGGCACATACAGCTGATCGCCGGGCTGTCCGCGCTTAGATGGCGCGTACTCCAGCACAATGTATTCACGGCGCGAGGTCTCATCACCCGCAGAAATGGTTCGTTCAGTCATCTTCACAAAACGACCAATGCCGTGGGTTTCATGAACCACCAAATCCCCTGGCTCCAGCGCCAAAGGATCCACCTTGTTGCGGCGTTTTGCAGGTCGACGTTTCGCCCCTGCAATATCGCCAACACGGTTACCAGTCAGATCGGTTTCTGTAATAACCACCAACGGCATTGCAGCGCCATCGCGGTGTTTACGCACCTTCGGAAACACCAGGCCAGCATGGCTCAGCGCATGATAAAGAGTCACTTGACCAGGCGTTGGCTCCCAACCCGGGGTCGCCACATGGGTGGGAATGCCCTTTTCCGCGAAACGATCGACCATGCGCTTAATCGCACCTTGGGTCGGCGCGATAAACGCAGCCCGCCCACCGCCGGTTGTGTGCGCAAGCAGCTGCGCCATCATCGCATCGATCTTCGGCAGCTCACCGCGCGGCGCCGGCCCGGCTTCAAAATCAAGCGGCAGCGTCGCCTCCTCCGAGGCCTCAAACATGCCCGGCGGCGCGAAAGTCCACCAACGCACATCGCTTTTCGACGCAGAAACCTCCAAACTTTCATAACTGCGATAGCTAGAAGCTTCCAAGTCCAGGCCTTCCGCAGCCACTGGACCATCAGCACCCATCGCAGCTGCTTCCCAACCAGCCATCAAAAACTCAGCATCGGTTGCTTCCAGATCCGCAATGCGTCGGCGCACCTTCTCCGGAGCAATCACCAACACATGGGTGTTTTCCGGCATGAGCTCCAGCATCGGAACCATCGGCGTATCCGTCAGCGCCGGAATCAACGCCTCCATGCCATCAACATCTTGGGAATCCGCAATCCTCGACAGCATCTCCACAAGCGTCGGGTTGCCCGGGTGCTTAGAAATAAGAGACTCCGCACGCGATGCCACTTCTTCAGTAATGAGCAATTCCCGTGCCGGGAAAATCTCAATGCTCTTGATGGTGATTTCTGGAATGGTGCGCTGATCGGCGACAGAGAACTGCCTAATGTCAGAGACTTCATCGCCCCAGAACTCCACACGCACCGGATAATCCAATGTGGTGGGGAAAATATCCAAAATGCCACCGCGGGTAGCAAACTCACCGCGCTTGGCCACCATATCGACATGCTTGTACGCACGGAAAACCAGCTCAGTGGTCAGGGCAGAGAAATCAAACTCCGCGCCTTCTTTAAGAGTGAGGGGTGCACGACCTTCAGCATCTTTGAGTACCGGCTGGCAAAACGCACGCGCAGCAGCCACCACGACTTTGAGGTCGCCTAGATGATTGAGCACCTGAGCACGCTTGCCCACAATGTCCACACCCGGACTCAATCGCTCATGTGGCAGAGTCTCCCACGACGGAAGCCACGCCACCTTATCGCCCATCATCGCCTTCAACTCAGCCGTGAGATCCTCAGCCTCACGGCCAGTAGCAGTCACCACCAACACCGGAGCATGATGCGCCAACGCACCAATCGCCCACGGACGAGCCTGATCAATGCCAGTGATATGCAGATGCTGCTGCCCCACATTCGACATCAACCCCTTCAACTTGGGGTCGGTTGCAGCGACCTTCAACAGCCCCGCGAGCATAGGTGTCACGCTTCACTCTCCTTTTCTTGACCAAAAATCGCACCCTCAGCAGAACTGATGGGAGTTAACTTCGGATCGGCTTCCATCCCCGTCAAACCATTCCAACAAAGATTAACAATATGTGCGGCAACTTCTTCCTTCGGCGGAGTGCGCTCATCCAACCACCATTGCGCCGTCATCGACACCATGCCCACCAACGCCTGACCATAAAGATTCGCGTACTCAGCGTTGAGCCCAGATCGGGTGAAGGCATTGCCGAGGATGTGCGACACCTGCGTCGTGGCGTCGTTAAGCAAAGTGCCATACGACCGGCGCTCACCGGGCCGCATATCGCGCACCAAAATCAAAAAGCCATCCGTCTCATCTTCGACATACGTCAACAACGCAAGAACCGCCTGCTCAATGCGATAACGCGAACGACCATGCTGCAACGACCCCGTGATCATCGCCTCCAGCTTGACCATCTCACGATCAATCACCACCGCATACAAGCCCTCTTTGCCACCGAAATGCTCATACACCACCGGCTTAGACACATTCGCACGCGCCGCAATCTCCTCCACACTCGCGCCGTCGAAACCGCGCTCAGCGAAAACCGCACGCCCAATAGAGATTAATTGCTCCCGACGTTCCTTGCCGGTCATCCGCTGTCGAACCATGTCATCCAGAGTATCTCAGCTAAGCGGACCCCAATAATTGGTTTTCTAAGACAATGATGTAAACTCTAGCGGTGCAGTTAATTACTGCAGTTCCCCATGGTGTAATCGGCAACACTACGGTTTTTGGTACCGTCATTCTAGGTTCGAGTCCTGGTGGGGAAGCAAGTAGAACCCCCCGTTCACCAGCACTTTCAGTGCTAATGAGCGGGGGTTTTCGTTTTCTTTGATACTGCCTTAACCTGCTGCCGTAGATTCGCGTACTCAATTCAGAAAACGTTTCAAATTTCGGTGGTGGAAAATCGTGTCCACGATCTGTAGCGTCAATTTCCCACACACGGATCTGCTGAGTGACTTCAACAATGTATCGATGCTGCCGCGCAGTTTGTTCCCGAAGTAACTTGATCTCAGAGATTTCACGCTCTGCCGCTAAACCCTAAATTCACCAAGCCTCCCCAAGGCTGGTTAGTCCCACTATCCTCTCAGAGAGAAGCAAAACTGAAATAACTTCAGCCTCAGCTATCCCCGCAATTTAAGGAAAATAGGATATGACTGACAAGTTTGACAGAGTCCTTGCTGTAGAGGTGTGCATTCAGGAGTGGATCGACGAGCAAAACCTCACGCTAGAGGTGCCATTAATGATTGCACGTTTGCAGCTTAGAGACGTCGCGAAGGATATCACTGCTGTTCACGAAGAAAAATTCTACGACCTCACTGATATCGATACTGATGCCTTTGTGAAAAACATCAAACTGGGATGGAATGAACGCTTGATCAAGAAAAGCCTCTTTCCACAACCGGACGTGCATAAACAACATTTCACAGAAACTGAACATGGCATTGACGCGACTGTGACGGTCTGGTCGAAGGGCTTCGATCCGGAAAGTGGCCCCGACTTCTTGGTTTCCTATGTGGATGGTCTTTGGTCAGCCGATATTAGAAACCGCATCACGAAATTTCAGAATAGAGAAATCGTTAGCAAATTCTATTTTACTCCAGAACATATTAAGGAGGATGGAGATTTCTCCGCAGAGATTTTTATTAACCGACCAGAAAATGACGACGACTCACAAGATTTGGTCGAGGTGTGGACTGATCAAGACACCAGATACTGCGGTGAAATGATCATCTATTTCAAATGGCTCTAAATTCCACTTTTCTGCATCAGAGATACAGTAAACGCTCGGTGCTGTTGCAACTTGGGGCGGGAGCCAAGTTGCAACAGCACCCTCTGGGGTGATATTGAAATAGTCTCCGACTATAGCTCAGTCGGAGACCTTTACCGAAAAAACACAATAGCCTCCTTAAATACAATCTCAAGGAGGCTACTACGTTCAGAAGTGATTACATACCCAGCTCAGCCAGATAAAGCTGGATGACCATGGTCTTGTTGTGCATCACATCCACTTCTCAAGGTCTGGACTCAACCACATTGGTATCTCATTAGCATAGTCCAATAATTCTTCTATATCCGCCGGAGTATTGAGGCTATGGTGGGTATTTCTCCAATGTATCTTTTGCGGAGCTTTCAGATCGACCTTCTCTATAAACCAATCACCTGCAATTGAGTCAGCATACATTAGCTCTACTGCACCAAATTCGATGTTGTCGGGATTATATCGAGGCGAGATCCGAGAAAAATAACCCACGAACGTCTCACCTCTGCTTTCCTCAACCCTAAAAACAATAAGGAGACAATCATCCTGAACCCATGTCGCAGCCATAGTCAGGGTAGGCCACGTTGACTTGTCATAATAATCAAAAGCGTTTTCTGACGGAATAAGATCCTCGAACAGCTGCGACATACGAAAAACTACTTTTTCCAAGTCAAGATCATAATCTGCTTTGTACGTCATTACCATAAGTCCAATGTTGGAATGTCTGTACTAAACCATGTTGGGGTTACATCACTTGAACCATGCGTTCCCTCATTGTGTACAGGAAAAAATGTCCTCAAACCAAGTGGCTCTGTAGCACCAGGCTTATATATATTTCTTTCATAAATACCGCGATATACAAAAGACTGCCCGGTTTGTTCACAATTTAAGAAGAGTCGATCACATTTCACTTGATAAACTTCTTCTTCATAAACCTGCTGTGTACCTTCAATCCTGTTGATACACGAATTTTCAAATACTATACTAACTGACCACAAACTAAAAACACCATGTTTGTGCCGAATTTTATCGTACCCCCACGGCTTATCTTTTCTGGAGGCATCCGAGTTGTACCACCCTCTACGGAGGATTATTTCATTGCCACACATATCCTCAGTTTCAAGAACGACCTGATCAGTGTATTTATTTCCACCAGCTGGTCCTTTATCATAGTTCGCCGCCTGCCTTGACATTAGTACCCCCGGTTCGCCACCAGCGGAATCGTCCCATGCAAACTCGTCCCATGCGGGAAAAAATGTACTCAGTTGTTTTCCATGCAAGAAACCATCTGCAAAGGCTTGTCTATACCAACCATCATCTTGGAGTTCAGGGTCACCTGCAGGATAACCTAAAACGGTGCTGTTGCAAAGTTGGGGCAGTAGGAAGACCGGCGTGGAATAATCAGGTCCATGGGCATCTTCTCCGGTCGGCAGTTCCCTCGTGAAATCATCCTGTGGGCGGTGCGGTGGTACTGCCGCTACGGCGTGAGCTATCGCGACCTCGAAGAGATGATGACCGAGCGGGGAGTGCCGGTCGATCACACCACGATCTACCGCTGGGTCCAGAAATATGCTCCTGAGCTGGATAAGAAGACCCGGTGGTATCGGCAAGTTCCTGACTGGCAGGCCAGGTCCTGGCGGGTGGATGAGACCTATATCCGGGTCGGGGGAAAGTGGTGCTACCTCTATCGGGCAATCACCGCCGGTAGCCAGACCCTGGACTTCTACCTCTCCCCGAAGAGAAACGTCGCGGCGGCGAAGCGTTTCCTGGCGAAGACGCTGCGGTCGAATAAATCGGCAGGCTATCCGCGGGTGATCAGCACCGACAAGGCCCCCTCACTCGCCAGGGCAATCTCTGAGCTGAAGGCGGAAGGCGTCTGTCCATCGACGGTCGAGCATCGTCGGGTGAAATACCTCAACAACGTCATTGAAGGCGACCATGGTCGGTTAAAGCGGATCCTGGGGCCGAAAGGCGCATTCAAAAACCGAACGTCTGCCTACCGGACGTTGAAAGGGATGGAGGCGATGCACTCATTGCGGAAGGGGCAGGGCACGATGTTTGCCTATGGTCACCCGAATCCGGATGCAGTGATTGTTAGCCGGGTATTCGAGACGGCCTGACAACACAGGCACATAGCGTTGATCACACAATAAAAACGGAGCCTTCTTGGCTCCCGCCCCAAGTTGCAACAGCACCAAACGCTCTAAGGAGAGGACCATGCATTAGCTGGGGTTCAGATAGAAACACTTTAGTGCAATTTCCAGGGATAATGTCATCATCAAGACTTTCCCACTGAGAAATATTCGGCTCTTCAACTTCAGGATCCAAGTTATTCACAAACCCGATTAGGGTATGTAGTTAGAGACGACAGACACAGAAATCTTCAGCCTCGCGAACCGAGTGATAGCATACTTGACCATATCGAATTCTCTACCAGCTCGAGGCATCATGACTCTCCCCACCCCTACACATTCCACCAAAGGCAGTTCAGGCCGCATGAAACGAATGGCCCTTATCGGCTCCTCGCTCATTATTTCCATGGGACTTATTACTGCGTGCGGTTCGGCCGCTGCAGAACCCGAAGCCCCTGCACCAACAGTTACCGAAACTGTAACAGCCACGGTGACAACCACAGCTAAAGCCAGCACGATCACCTCGACAGTGACGGAAACTACCTCCGCGGAAGATCTTGCCCAAGAAATTGTGAAGCCAGCGGCCGTGGAGGAATATTCAGAGCCTCAGGTAAATACGCCACAGCAGTTTGCGGCCATCCCGGAACCTGCACCGGCGGTTGCACCAGCTCAAACGTATTACGCCAACTGCGCGGCAGTTCGTGCGGCGGGTGCAGCTCCCCTTTATGCGGGATCACCTGGATATAGTTCCAAGCTTGATCGCGATGGCGACGGAATTGCCTGCGAATAAATAGGAATAGTTAAAAACACCCCGCTACCAATTAATAAGGTAGCGGGGTGTTTTATTTAACTTTTAAGTGTCTTATGCAGCCAAGAGGTGGCTTGGGCGGGTGGCGGCGATGGTGCGCAGCTCTTCAACCGCTTTCATTTCAATGAAGATTTTGCGGAATCGGTTGATTCGGCCTTCATATCCTTCTGCAATGCTATCCAGGACACTGTCTACAAAGTGTGCCTTCAGTTGGTTGTCGAATCGTGCATGCAGGTCTTCTCGGACGCTCCACAGATAATCGTGGCTACGCTCGATACGGCTAATTTCCTGATGAATGCCCTTCACAGTGCTTCTTCCTTTCCTTCTCGCAAGAAGTGTTCCTTCGGGAGTGTCCGCGAAGGATTTTTGGTAACCCCGTTAGTGGATGTTCCACCGATCGCTTGAGTTCACCTTGAGAACTCTTTTTGTTAACCTAGAGTTAACTTTAGGTGAACAACGAAACAAATGCAAGCCCCCAATCATGGGTTTCTACCAATTAAATTTTCTTTCAGAAAATATCTCCCCACATAAAAGTTCCTTGATAGGCTCGAGAGATGAAAGTGACCCAAAGCACATTCCTTAAATCGGTAGCTGCGTTCACTGTCGCAGCCTTAACCCTGACCATCTCTTCGTGTTCCAGCGGTGAAGACACCTCCGCAAGCTCCACGGATACTGAAAACTCCTCAACCCAAGCAGCAGCGTCTCCCCCACTTGCGCCTTGTGAACTTCCCGCCGACGCTTCTGCTGAAGAGGAAGTAGAAGGCACTCACACAGGTGAAGATATTTCTGTTGCCCCGGAAATCGGTACCGGCTACCGCGAGGGCATGACCCCTGTTCAAACCCAAGGTTATGCGGTGGCAACTGCAAACCCCATCGCTTCTGAAGCAGCCTGCGCGGTGTTAAGAGAAGGCGGCACTGCAGCTGATGCTCTTGTCACCGCGCAGTTTGTTTTGGGACTGACGGAACCGCAGTCGTCTGGCCTTGGTGGTGGCGGATACATTCTGTACTACGACGCCGAAGCCAATGCGGTGACAGCCATTGATGGCCGTGAAACAGCGCCAGTTGCTGCTGATGAAAACTATCTCATTCATGTTTCTGCAGAGGATCAAACGGCACCTGTTCCTGATGCCCGACGTTCCGGCAGGTCAATTGGTGTGCCAGGAATCGTGGCAGCCCTTGGACAGCTGCATGATTCATTCGGAAAGACCTCCTGGCAGGACGTGCTGACAACTCCGCAGCAGCTCGCAACTGATGGTTTTTCCATCAGCCCTCGCATGTCAGCATCAATTGCTAACTCCGCTGAGGATCTCTCCCACGATCCGGAAGCTGCCGCATATTTCCTTGATGAAAACGGTGATGCGAAGGCACCCGGCACACTTTTACAAAACCCTGACTATGCAGAAACGATTCGTCTCATCTCTGAAGGTGGCCCCGATGCGTTCTACACGGGTGAGATTGCAGCAGACATCGTGGAACGCGCCACCCGTGAGGTTGACGGTTTCACACCATCACTGATGAGCACGGCAGATTTGGCTGCCTACACTCCGGAAACTCGTGAAGCTTTGTGTGCTCCCTACCGCGACAAGATTGTTTGTGGCATGCCACCGTCATCATCGGGTGGCGTCACAGTGATGGAAACCCTGGGTATCTTGAACAACTTTGATCTCGCCCAATACCCACCCACTGAGGTTGGTTTGGATGGCGGATTGCCAAATGCGGAAGCTGTTCACCTGATTTCAGAGGCTGAGCGCCTGGCTTATGCTGATCGCGATGCTTACATCGGTGATCCTGCTTTCGTGGAAGTTCCAGCAGGTGGTGTCGAAGAGTTGATCAGCGATGTCTACACGGGTGAACGCTCAGAACTTATTGATCCAGAGCATTCAATGGGTCAGGCAACTGCTGGTCTGAGCCAGGAACCAGTCATGGCTGCCCTGCCGGAAAGTGGCACCAGCCATATTTCCATCATCGATTCCTATGGCAACGCAGCATCGTTGACCACCAGTGTGGAAGCTGCTTTCGGTTCCTTCCACTTCACCCGTGGTTTCATTTTGAATAATCAGCTGACAGATTTCTCCGCTGAACCACTTGATGAGGACGGCGAGCCCGTGGCCAATCGTGTCGAGTCAGCAAAGCGCCCACGGTCTTCCATGTCGCCAATGCTAGTGTTCAACGCCAGTGGCGATGGTGAAATCGCGGATCTGAATATGGTGCTGGGCTCCCCTGGCGGATCCTTGATTATTCAGTACGTGGTGAAAACCCTGGTCAACATCATCGACTGGGATATGGATCCACAGCAGGCAGTGTCTGCGCCCAACTTTGGTGCGATGAACCAGCCTAAGACTGGACTGGGAAGCGAGCATCCGCTGATCGCCAATGATTCAGCAGAGCTTGTATCTGAACTGGAAAGCAAAGGCCACGAAGTTAATGTGGGCGAGCAATCCAGTGGCCTATCGGCGTTGGTGAAAAACGGCGACACCATTGTCGGTGGCGCCGATCCACGTAGAGAAGGCGTGGTCTTGGGTGGCTAATTAGCGCGCAGACCACGCAGTCCACAGTTGTTCATATCGGCCGCCGATCGCTCGAAGCTCTTCATGGGTTCCAGATTCTATGATTTCTCCGGAGTCCATGACGATGATGCGATCGGCGGTTTTCGCTTGGTTGAGGCGGTGAGCCACGATGATGGCTGATCTGTTTTCAGTGACTTTAAGGGCTGCATCTTCAAGCTGTTTTGCATGATCAGAGCCTGATTCAGCCGTTGCTTCATCAAGGATGACGATTGCTAGGTCGGCCAAATGTACGCGAGCAAGCGCCATGATCTGGTTTTCCACAGAGGTTAAACGGAAAGCGCCATCACCCACGATGGTGTCTATGCCTTGCGGTAAGCGCTCCAACCAGGAATCACCAATATCGGCGAGAACGGCGTGGATGTCCGCATCGGTGGCTTCGGGGCGTGCGATACGAAGATTATCTAAAACAGATCCTCGGAAGCAGTGGATTTCTTGGCTGACCATCGCGATCTTCTGGCGCAATGCTTCCGGTTCGACGTTAGAAAAACTCGATCCGCCGAGAGCCACCTGCCCGGAAGTTGGGCTGAGCAGGCCTGCCGCAATGAGGGCGAGCGTGCTTTTACCAGCGCCGGTCGCACCCACAATGGCGATGTGTTCCCCTGGTTCCAGCTGCACGGATGCATTCTTGATGACGGGTGCAGTGTGATAGTGGTGGGAGACGTCGAAAAGCGTTAAAGCGGTGCTGGCAGACGCCGGCGAGGTGCCGCTGACCTGGTTCGATGCCGCGTTAATAACGCCCACCATGCGGATCAGCGATGCGCTGGCGGATTGGATGTCGGAGAACATGCCCACGAGCGTGCCGATTGGACCGAAGAGTCGGTGGAAGATCAGTGCGGCGGTTGAGACTGCGCCGACGGTGACCAGATCGATGTTGACCAGGTAAAAGCCGGTGCCCAAGATGAGCACGAGGGTGATGCATTCCGCGCGGTTGTTGCGGGAAAATGCCCATGTGAGGAACCTGAAAACAGAAATGGAAATGTCGCGGGCTTCGCCGGAGGCTGCGTCGATACGCTTTAATTCTGTATCTTCTGCGCGGAAAGCGCGCAAGGTTTCCGCGCCTTCGACTGCGCCGACAAGCCGCTGCGTGCGCACCCCAAAGGCCTCGCGCTCACGCGTATAAAGCGGACCTGAGCGGGGTAAATAGACGCGCAACGTGGTCCAATACAGCGGGATCGCGACCAAACCGACAAGGCCGAGGCGCCAATCAACCGCCGCCATGCCAAACGCGGAAATCACCACGGTAAAGCCCGCCTGCACCATCAGCGGCACCACGGTGCTCGCCGCAGTGGACACCTCCCGCGAATCATCCGCGATACGCGAAATCACGTCGCCGCGCCCCGCCGTTTCAATCGTGTTCGCATCCAAACTCACCGCCGCGCGCAACACATCCTCGCGCAGCCCCGCGATCGCCGGCTCCAACGCGCGCGCCATCAGCGCGCTGCCCCACCACGTGCCCAGGCTCGAAACAACGCCGCCAGCCACGATAAGCAGCGCGAACACTACAACGTCGCGCATGCTCGGGGTTGCAAGGAGCTTATCGACGAGTCCACCCACCGCCCAGGGCCCTACCAACCCCGCGACGGCCACCAACACGCCACAAAGAACAACCCCAAATAACTTGATCCGGTGCGGTTTCAGTTGCGTGAAAGCAGCGCTGAACGCCTGTTTCGGTGTCGATGATGCCATCAAATTAGACATGTGAAATCACCCGATCCGCCAAGTTGTAAAACGCGGGCGAAGAACTCACCACAATGGTGGTTTTGCCTGCTCGCAGCTGCTTAATCCCCTGCGCGATAGACACCTCCGTCACTGAATCCACCGCGCTGGTTGGATCCATCAGCACCAGTACTTCCGCGTCTGCATGCAACGCCCTGGCCAAAGCCACTCGCTGACGCTGCCCACCCGATAAATTGCTTCCCGTATCGCGCACCGGCGCATCAAGTCCGTCCACCTCAATGATGTCAGTCAGACCAGAAGCGCGAATTACCTGCGGATCAATTGGCACGTTGTCCTCATGATTCATGGAAATATTTGACCGCAAGGTACCTTCGAAAATGTCGGCAGCATGAGGTGTAGCCAAGATATTGTCGCCGTGTGGAAGCGTGCTGGCTGGGGGCACGATGACGAGGAATTCGCCGTCATTGATTGTTTCGCTGCTTTCGTACTGTGCCTGAGATTCGTCGAGGTTTAAGAAATTAGCCACCCGCTCCGCTGCACCGTGCGCAATAGCTGAGGCATTAATCGAGTTGCTCAGCAAGCGAATCGGCTCTGACAAATACACCGCCACACCCACAATTGCGATCAACTGGCCAGGCCCCAACTCCCCCGTGGTGACCCGCCAACCAGCAAGCAACAACACCGCAGCCAAATTCACCGCAATGGACAACTCACCAATACCAGCGACTTTGCCCGAAGCAACTGCAGTATCAACCGCCGCTCTCGCTGATGCCTGCGACGCCTTTTCAAAAGTCTTCACGGCCCAACGCTCGCCACCGATCGCCTTGATCACGCGCAGCCCCATCATGATGTCACTTGCCTGCGCACCAGACTCCGCCAACTTCTCCTGCTGGGTGACACTCCTTTTAGAAATGCCCTTGCTAGCCAGTGCAACCACTCCCGAAATGATCGGTACCAGCACAAGCACCAACAACCCGACCAGCCAGTCACTGATCAACAGGTAGGTCGCTGCACCAAGAAATCCCGTCGCAGCCGAAACACCGGTTCCGATCTGCCCGAAAATACGCGTCGAAGAATCCGCATCTGCGGTGGACCGCGACATCACCTCGCCAGGCACCAAATTGCGCGGATCCAGATTCTTCAACGCATGATCGGCTACCTCTACGCGGAGCGCATGGGATTCAAAGTTCACGGCCCTATTCAACGCGCGCGAACCGAAACGATAAGAAAAACTCAACACCACAAACAGCACAACAAAAGCGACAAGCCCGACCACTAATCGGCGGAGATCTTTTGTGAGAACCGCATGATCAACGATCAAACCAATCGCAATCGGCACCAATGCTTCCGACAGCTGCCACATCCCCAAAAAGAATGCGCCAAACGCAACCTTGCCCCGCTGCCGCCTGATCATTCTTCGCAGAATGCTTGAAGCGGTGTGTGTTGTTCTCATCAAAACCCTGTCTATGTGTCAGTTCAATTCCCAACAGCCTAACTTAGGTAACACTGACTTAAAACAATTGTTTGATAAGAACAACAAAGGCTAGAACGTACACTCTCCTGAGTACGGATCAATGAATCCTGAACTCTGGCCAATGGGACACCAAATGAGGAAGTGCCAGGTCATGGACGACAGCAGAATAAACAATCCAATCGGTGCCGTGATGGGGTTATCAAGCAGTCCATATGTGGAGTTGACAGCGATTTCGGTCGAAGTTGGTGCTCGATCCTGCGCGTTAGCAGTAGGTGCAAGACCGGGAGATGCCACTAATGAAACCGCCGCGATACACGCAAAGAGGGCCCGATGACGAGTCTTCATGGTTAATCCTTCCCTATTACTGTGATAGCTTTCACACTATAGGAAAGGTGTAAGTATTTAAAGGGGCAAAAGTGTGTGGAGGGGGACGTCGATAAGCAATTTTTTAATTGCTTTCCTCCCGGATCGCCGCAGCCTGATCCATCAAGCGCTGCTGGCGCTGCTTCATTTTCGCCACCTTCTCGATAGAGCGTGGTGGCACTAAACTGTAATCCTCCGCCGGCATTCCTGCCTGCAGTTGCTTGGCGCGGCTGATCTCCACGTCGATTTTCAGGCCGATGATTAAGCAAATGTTGAACACCCACAGCGCAATAAAAACCGCGAGCAGCGAACCCACCGCGCCGTAGGAACTAAAAGCGGCGAACAGCGTGAAGTAGAAATTCAAGCCCACGCCTGCGAGCAGGATGCCAACGATCGCCAAGAATGATCCGAGGCTGAGCCAGCGAAACTTCCACGGGCGGGCGTTCGGGGCCCAGTAATACAGCGTGGCCACGAACATGATGAGCACCCCCACAATCACTGGGAACCGCACCCAGATCCAGATCGGCATGAACCGGTCCGTGAGGAAGCTGAGCACATTCGTGAGATGAAGTGGTTCCGCGATGGGGGCGAAAATTCCCATCACCAAGGTCTCGTTGAGCACCCAGGAGACCAAAATGATGATGATTCCAAGCAGCAACGCAAGGTTGAGGAAAAGCAGCATTGCCCAGCGTTTGATCAATGTGCGGCCTTCGCTTCGGCCATAAACAGCGTTGGCACATCTGGAAAAAGCGCGCACATATGCCGAAGATGTCCACAATGCCGTGATCACACCGACCGCGACACCGACCTGACCTGCAGCTGCCGAGCCTGCGATCGAATCAATCACGCCGTTGACAACATGGGATTGATCTTCCGGAACGTACTGATTTACCTCATCGCGGACAAGGTTGAGGATTTCGGTGGAGTCACTGGCCAGAAAAATCGTGATCACCGAATAGCCCAGCAGCACTGCAGGGGCGATCGACAGAATGGAAAAGAACGTCAACAAGGCCGCCAAATCGAGCAGGCCATCTGGAAAAACATCCCTGACCGTGCGATTAAGGGCATACTTCCAACCTTGAAAATTCAGGCGCTCTTTGCGGTCACCAGAGTTTTCGGGGTTGCCGTGGAAGTCTGCAGCAATCAACGTTGCATCGAGATGTTCCTGAGGCTGTACCACGCCATTCATCATGTCATATTCATCTTGGACACCGGAGGGAAAACTACAAAGCCAGGCGGTCACAAAATGACAACAGTTATCGGAAAAACTGTTTAGGTGCTTCTAACTGTTTTATAGTGTGATGTGAAGCACTACTGGTCAATGTATTTTGGGGCTGGCCCTCTGAATACACCTCACACAAAGGAAGTTTGGTTCATGGACATCGTATCTATCGTTAACCACTGGTTTGAGTGGAGCACCAACAACTGGGTAAACATGACTGGTCTCCCACGTGAGACTTTCGTACCAGCTTTCGTAGGCTCCACAGTTCTGGCAGTTCTCTCCTTCTAGCTCCAGCTTTAATAGGAGATAAGCCACAAGCTACAACCAGCCCAATTCCCTGGCGCGCGTGAACGCTTCAAAGCGATTCTGCGCGCCTACTTTTGTCATAGCTTGGGATAAATAGTTGCGGGTGGTTCCCGGCGCGAGGTGCGCTGCCACCGCAATTTCTTCGGCGCTTAGTCCTTGGCCTGCTAGTTCGAGGACTTCTTCTTCACGGTTGGTTAATGGGGATTCACCGGCGCTGATCGTCATGGCGGCTAGTTCGGGGTCGATGTAGCGTCGTCCAGCGTGAACGGTGCGGATTGCGGTGGCGAATTCATCTGCGGTGGATGTTTTGGGCAAGAATCCTAAAACACCTGCTGCAAGCGCGCGTTTGAGTTGTCGGGGCCTGGCGTGGCTGGTCACGATGAGCACGGCCAAATCTGGGGTGGTTTCCATGAGCCGGGTGGCGGTGTCGATGCCGTCGATGCCTCCGAGTTGAAGGTCAAGGACGCATACATCGGTTCGGTTGCTTGGATCCGCCCACGTTTCAATGAGTTCTTCACCGGATCCTGCGGTAGGTCGGACGTCTAAATCGGGTTCCAAGCTGAGCAAGGTTGCCAGGGAGCTTGCGATCAGGGCTTCGTCGTCGGCGATGGAAATGGAAATCATTTAAGCTTCCTTTTCTGCAGGTGTATTTGCAGGTGCATTAATGAGCATGCGGACGCTGAACTGGTCGTCTTCGCGGGACACAATGAGCGTCATTCCGGCTGATTCCGCTCGTGAGCGCAGGGCGCTGAGACCAGAGAGTCTGCCGATGTCCTTGTTCACACCATTGTTGTCCATGCGCACCTCTGTGCTGCTCAACGTGAGGGTGGCATCCGTTGCATCAGAGTGGCGCAGAATGTTTGTGGTGGCTTCCCGGACAAGCCACGCGCACAGTTCTCGGTGAGCGGGTGACACCTGGGACGTGGTGCCGATGACGGAAAGGTGGATGTGGGCGTCGGCAAGCAAACTTTTAGCGCCCTCGATTTCCGTGGCGAGGTTGACGGTGCGGTAGCCGGAGACGACGTCGCGCATTTCCGACATGGAGGTGCGGGTGAGTTTTTGGAGCTCACGCAGCTCGTTTTCGAGGCGGTCGTCGCCGCGTTTCGCCAGGGCAAGCGCCAGTTCTGATTTCACGGACATTGCCGCCAGGTGTTGTCCTAAAGTGTCGTGGAGTTCCTGGGCGAAACGAAGGCGTTCTTCGGTGACGCGGAGGGAGGCTTCCAATTCGCGGGAACGCTCAACCTCTTTCATGACATCGACGGTCCATACGGAAAGTCGGACGGTTCCTGCCATGAGTGGCGGGATAACCACCCACAATGCACTTAAATAATCAGTCGTTGTGCTGGTCCACCACAACACTGCAGACATTGCGATCAGCCAAACCCATCGGTAATTCATCCACGGAATGTAGGCGATCGAAAGCAGAAATACGCAGGTAAGAGTGAAAATAAGGGCAGTTGCTCGGGTGTTGTCCGACATGTTTAAGCCCGGAATTTGAAGCACCACAGACACCACAACGCCTAAAACGTTGAGCACCAACCCGGTGAAGAAGAACGGCTGTACGCTGCGCCTAGGATGAGAATTCAGCGATGGCTGATATTCATAAACCAATACCGTCACTATTAAAAGGATGACCGAGAAACCCAGCAGCCACACAAATGAGGGATTCAGGGTGCCTGCATTAGCTACGATGCCCAGGAAATACGCCGACAGCAACACCACGGGGATCGCTTGCAACGACACCCTGGTGTAGAGGGTGTACTTGGCCAAGTTAGGCAATCTCCGCCAAGAGTTCAGTGGGGCGGTAACTGGGCTGGCCAAAAGGGAAACCCCGCGCGAAAACCAGCGGGCGGTCCAGCCTGCGGTCCAGAAATCTTTATTCATCGTGTCTCAATGTTAGCTGCCTTAATCCCGTCGGCTGCAGGCTTAGCGGTACGAGTCCCAGCGCATGTAGCGGTTCGCCGCCCACACCGCTGCAGCTGTCCACGCTGCCAGAATTCCAAGTGGTATGAGCATGTCTTGGAAAATTCCAGCGAAGTTTGCTGCCTCTACTCCACCAACGCTGTCGGCGAAGGTGGCGCCAGCCCAGCCGATTTGGACAAGGTCACTGATCGCGGCGAATGGGGTGTAGGCCAAGATATCAGCCACAATGCTGTCGCCGAATACGAAGCGGATTGATCCAAGTCCACCCATCGCAAGCATGAACACGGGCATGGAGGTCATCTGTGCGGCTTCGGCGTTTCGGGTGAAACCGCTGGTCATCAAGGCAAGAGCACTACAAAGAAGTAGTCCGATCAGTACGGCAAACACAATGGGCACAAGGTTGATGGGCGCGGGAGCTCCCAAAACCATGAGCAATGGAATGATCACCACGGTGAAGATCAGTGTGAGGAGCGCGCCGGGGAAACAGATGGCACCGATGATATCGATGTCGCGGGCTTCTCCCGTGCGCAGCCTTTTCAGCACACGTTCATCACGGCGGGTGGTTGCCATGGACAGCACCGTGTAGAACTGCACAAATAGCAGGGTGTACATGACGAAGTAGTCGAAGGAGTTCGCGGACTCTGCTGCCCCACCATTTCCGATGAGAAAGAGCAACAAAGGGATTCCGACTGGGAATACGGTGGCCATGAACAACAGGGTTTTATTTCTGCGGAACTGGAGCCATTCGGCCTTAAACAGAGAGGTTTTGAAAAATGAAGTCTTGCGGCGCTCCGGGGTTGCATGTTGCAGGCCGCGGGCGGTGTGTGACGTGGTCATTGTGGTCTCCTTAAAGATTCTAGGCGGTTTGCAGCGAGGTGTTCTCGAGTGAGGCGATGTCCATGAATACGGATTCCAAGGTGGCGGGTTTTGCAGCGAAGCCTTCCAGCGCGATCCCGGTCTCTGCAGCCCAGGTAAGTATTTCTAAGGTGTGCTGCTGCAGGGTGGTGGTGGCGATGCGGACGTGGTTGTTGTCGCGGATGATTTCAGCCCCACTCAAGACCGGCAACTCCACCTGCCCGCCACGCAGCACGAAACTGATGATCGACTTCTCGCGGGCCACCAGTTCATCCAAGGTGCCTTCCACTGCGATCTCACCGGCGTTCATGATGGCAATCCGGTCGCAGAGGAATTCGGCTTCCTCCAGGTAGTGGGTGGTCAGCATCATGGTGACGCCGCGCTGTTTCAGGTCCAGCAGGAGTTGCCAGGTGTGGCGCCTAGATTCTGGGTCGAGGCCGGTGGTGGGTTCGTCGAGGAACAAAATTGAGGGGTCGCCAAGCAGTGCGCAGGCCAAATCAAGGCGTCGTTGTTCGCCTCCGGAAAGCGCGCCGACCTTGACGTTTTCGCGGTGTAGGAGGTCGACGTCGGCAAGCACATCTTTAATGGCGCGCGGATACGTGCAGGTGCCGTGCCACATGTCCATGGTTTCGGCGACGGTGAGCTGTGATGGCAGGCCGCCTGATTGCAGCATGATGCCGAGCTCGGGGCGCAGGATCGCGCGGTCGGCAACGGGGTCAAGCCCGGAGATGCGCACGGTGCCGGAGCTGGGTGCGGAAAGTCCTTCGATGACTTCCAAGGTGGAGGTTTTGCCGGCCCCGTTGGTGCCGAGCAGACCAAATACTTCACCGCGCTGTACATGGAAATTCAGGCCCTTGACTGCGGTGTAGTCGCCGTAGGTTCTCACGAGGTCTGTTACGTCGATTGCTGGTGTCGTTGTCATAGGCATAATTCTTCCTACTTCGCATTGGCGCTGGTAGAGCCATATGTCAGGAGTATTACTGCACTTTGCACATAATTTTCATGACATATGTCATGTGGCTTCTAAAGGGCTAAAAAATCTCGCTTATCGACGCCGCCCCACGCCCCTAGTGCGCATGTCCGCCGGCGGAGTCAATGCTGGAGCCCGTGCCCGACCCCAGCACCGCCGCCGGCTCGTCGCCTGGCTCCACGATGACGAACTGCCCCATCATGCCTTGATCCTCGTGGTAGAGCATGTGGCAGTGATACATGTAGGGCCATTGCGGGTCTGGGTAGTGGCCAAATTCCACGGCTAAAGTTGCGGTTGCTCCCGGTGGCAGGCCGACGGTGTCTTTCCAGCCGTCGTTGAAGAGCTCTACGTCGGTGCCTTCAAATTTCAGCACCTTAAACCGGGCGTCGTGGACATGGAAGTTGTGGGGCCAGTCGGAGTTGTCGTTGGTGACAATCCACACTTCTGGCTGGTCATGGTCAATCACCACGTCAACGCGCTGCATGTCCATCTGTAGATCGTTGATGGAGAAGGTGTTCATGATGAAGGTGCGTTCAGTGGCATCGATGACGTCAGGTTCGGTGGATTTCACCAGCACGCCCGGCAAAGCAGGTGCTTGCGCAGCATCATCGGAAGGGCCGGTGATGGTGAGCAGCTGGAAGGAATCTGACATGCCGAAATCGGGCACGAACTCATCATCAGGGACGCCGTAGTTGTCCTCAAAACCTACAGATTCCAAGGTGACGTCCTCGCCGGGCTCTAGCTCCACGACGATTTCCCACCGCTCGCCTGGGCCAATAGCCAAGGTGGTGCGGTCTTGAGGTTCATCCAGCAAACCGGAATCGCTGGCAATGACTTGGAAGGTGCGCGTGTCTGAAAACGCCAAGTTATAGAACCGCATATTGGAGCCGTTGAGCACGCGGAACCGAACCCGGCGCGTGGTGGCATCAAAGTGCGCATTGGTAATGCCATTGGCAGTGGGGGTATCGCCCAACAGCCCAAGATCGGGGAGGTCTTCCTCATCAAGGGAACCGTCTTCTAAGAAGCGGTGATCCATTAAAACCAGCGGAATATCGTCCACACCGTACTCGCGTGGCAGATCCAGCTTGTCTGTTGCTTCATCTTCCACAATGATCATCCCCGCCAAACCACGGTACGCATGCAAACCTGTCAGGCCATGAGTGTGCGGGTGGTACCACAAAGTGGCTGCATCATTGGCCACAGTCCACGTTGGTGACCACGTCTGCCCAGGCCCGATCGGTGAGTGCGGACCACCATCAGCAATCGCCGGCAACTTCATGCCATGCCAGTGCACAGTGGTCATTTCATCCAAATTGTTTATCACATCAACGTGGACGTCATCACCTTTCTTCACCACCAACGTCGGCCCCAAATGAGTGCCATTGAAACCCCACGTCTTCGTTGTGACATCCGGCAAAATCTGACTCTCCCCAGTCTGAGCCTCCAGGGCAAAGTGCACGCTAGATCCCTCACGCGTACCTAAATCTGCTGGTGGAATAGGCAACGTCCGCGGCTCTCCCCCATAACCACGCACATCATCTGAGGAACACGCCACCAGCACCTGCGCACCCACCACCGTTGCTGCCAGCACCCCGGCCCCTTTGAAAAAAGTCCGACGATTCAACTCTGGCAACAACATGCGCCTTCACTCCCTCAAACAAATTTTCATAAACACCCCACATCATATCAACCAAACGGTGTAGTTCTTCTAAGCTTTCACCCATGACAAATCCCACAGAGGAGCGCAACGCACGCCGCCTCATTTGGGCCAACGGCCTGCAAAACATCGGCGATCAAATCGTTGCCGCCAAAACAGTCCTGCCCTGGTTGCTGCAAGCCGCTGGCGCGCCGGGCTTTTTGCTGGCGCTTCTGGTTCCAATCCGCGAAGCCGGATCGATGCTGCCGCAAGCTGCCATTACTGGCTGGGTGCTGAGGCAGACGTCGAGAAGCAAAGTCTGGGTGATTGGCTCGAACGGCCAGTTCGTCTCGGCGCTGGGTATCGGCGTGGCTGCGCTGTTTTTGCGTGGGTGGGCGCTGGGCATCACGGTGATCGTGCTGCTTGCGGCGCTGTCGCTGTTTCGATCGATGTGTTCGATTGCATCGAAGGATGTTCAGGGCAAGGTGATTTCCAAGGGCAAGCGTGGGCTGGTAACGGGCCGCGCGACGGTGATTGGCGGTGTGATGGGCCTGGTTGCAGGCCTGGCGATCGCTATTTTCTTGGGCTCGCATTCCCCGACGAGGGTGCTGGCCGCAGTGGTGATCGCGAGCTCGTTTAGCTGGCTGTTTGCCTCCATTGTTTTCGCGCGCATCGAATACGCGAAGCCAGCGACTCCAAAAAACGCGCCTTCCGCAAACCCGTGGGTGCGTCGCTGCATCGCCGCATTAAAAGATGATAAAGCTTTTCGACGTTTCGTTCTGGTTCGCTCAATGATGCTGGTGACAGCACTCTCCACGGCTTTCATCGTCGCACTCGCCGCTGAATCCGGAAACAGCATCGACTCCTTGGGATTCTTCCTCATCGCCTCCGGCTTGGCGTCCATGGTTGGTGGCCGAATCTCTGGAATCTGGTCGGATCATTCCTCCAAAAACGTCATGGCGGGCGGTGCCCTATTCGGTTCCATCGTGTTAATCCTCGTGGTGCTCAGCTCCGCGTTTGCACCCGCGCAGATCAACACGCTGGTGTTCCCGTTGAGTTTCTTCCTCATCACCTTGGCCCACACCGCCATCCGCGTGGCCCGCAAAACTTATGTAATGGACATGGCTGAAGGTGATCAGCGCACCCGCTATGTTGCCGACGCCAACACACTAATGGGTGTAGTTTTGCTCATTGTTGGCGCATTATCTGGCTTCATTGCAATTTTCGGAAACGAAGCCGCACTGCTCTTCTTGGCGGCAATTGGCCTGCTTGGAACCATTAGCGCCCGTGGCCTCAAGGAAGTATCCGCCGGATAGTTTTACAACTTTTCCACCCAAATAGGCAGGTTTTGGGGTTCGGGGCATTATGCTTGCTTGGGTATAAGTGCCCCGCAAGAACTTTTAAGGATTTGAGATAATCTTGAGCGCAAGCGATTTCTCGAGCGCAGTTGTCGTTTTGGCAGCTGGTGCCGGAACCCGAATGAAATCAGACTTACAAAAAACGTTGCATAGCATCGGTGGACGCAGTCTCATTTCACATAGCTTGCATGCAGCTGCCGGGCTTAATCCCGAGCACATTGTTGCAGTAATTGGACATGGACGCGACCAGGTGGGTCCAGCCGTTGCCCAGGTTGCAGAAGAACTGGACCGGGAAGTCCTCATCGCTATCCAAGAGGAACAAAATGGCACGGGACACGCTGTGCAGTGCGCCATGGATCAGCTCGAGGGCTTTGAAGGCACGATCATTGTCACCAACGGCGATGTTCCCCTGCTCACCGACCACACTCTGTCTGCACTGCTGGATGCACACGTGGAAGTTCCAACCGCTGTCACCGTGTTGACCATGCGTCTGGATGACCCCACCGGCTACGGCCGCATCGTGCGCAACGAAGAAGGCGAAGTCACCGCCATCGTTGAGCAAAAAGATGCTTCAGCAGAAGTCCAAGCCATCGATGAGGTCAACTCCGGTGTCTTTGCTTTCGACGCCGCCATCTTGCGTTCCGCACTGGCTGAACTGAAGTCCGACAACGCTCAGGGCGAGCTGTACCTGACCGACGTATTGGGCATTGCTCGTGGCGAGGGCCACCCAGTGCGCGCCCACACCGCCGCCGATGCTCGTGAACTCGCCGGTGTCAACGATCGTGTGCAGCTCGCAGAAGCCGGCGCCGAACTAAACCGTCGCACCGTCATCGCCGCTATGCGTGGTGGCGCAACCATCGTTGATCCAGCAACCACCTGGATCGATGTGGAGGTTTCTATCGGCCGCGACGTGATCATCCACCCTGGCACCCAGCTCAAGGGCGAAACTGTCATCGGAGACCGCGTTGAAGTTGGTCCAGACACCACCTTGACCAACATGACCATCGGCGACGGCGCATCCGTAATCCGCACCCACGGTTTCGACTCCACCATCGGTGAAAACGCCACCGTTGGCCCCTTCACCTACATCCGCCCAGGAACCACACTGGGACCAGAAGGCAAGCTCGGTGGCTTCGTAGAAACCAAGAAGGCCACAATCGGCCGTGGCTCCAAGGTTCCACACCTCACCTATGTCGGCGACGCCACCATCGGCGAGGAATCCAACATCGGAGCCTCCTCTGTCTTCGTGAACTACGACGGTGAAAACAAGCACCACACCACCATCGGCAGCCACGTTCGCACTGGTTCTGACACCATGTTTATCGCTCCAGTGACCGTGGGTGACGGAGCGTATTCCGGAGCCGGTACAGTAATTAAAGACGATGTTCCGCCAGGAGCCCTTGCCGTGTCCGGCGGACGCCAACGAAACATCGAAGGCTGGGTGCAAAAGAAGCGCCCTGGAACCGCTGCAGCACAAGCCGCAGAAGCCGCCCAAAACGTCCACAACCAGGAAGGCTAAGCAGGATCCTCATGACTGCTCACTGGAAACAAAACCAAAAGAACCTCATGCTGTTTTCGGGTCGTGCGCACCCAGAACTGGCAGAAGCTGTAGCTAAAGAGCTCGACGTCAACGTCACCCCAATGACGGCACGCGATTTCGCCAACGGTGAAATCTACGTCCGCTTCGAGGAATCAGTTCGTGGCTCCGACTGCTTCGTCCTGCAGTCCCACACCCAGCCTCTCAACAAGTGGCTCATGGAACAGCTGCTGATGATCGACGCTTTGAAGCGTGGTTCCGCAAAGCGCATCACCGCGATCCTGCCGTTCTACCCATATGCCCGCCAGGACAAGAAGCACCGCGGCCGCGAGCCAATTTCTGCTCGCCTCATCGCCGACCTCATGCTCACCGCTGGCGCGGACCGTATCGTGTCCGTGGACTTGCACACCGATCAGATCCAGGGCTTCTTCGACGGCCCAGTCGATCACATGCACGCCATGCCGATCCTCACCGATCACATCAAGGAAAACTACAACCTGGACAACATCTGCGTGGTCTCCCCTGACGCAGGTCGCGTGAAGGTTGCAGAGAAGTGGGCTAACACCTTGGGCGATGCCCCAATGGCGTTCGTGCACAAGACCCGCTCCACCGAGGTAGCAAACCAGGTTGTCGCCAACCGCGTCGTCGGTGACGTCGACGGCAAGGACTGCGTGCTTCTCGACGACATGATCGACACTGGCGGCACCATCGCCGGCGCTGTGGGCGTCCTGAAGAAGGCTGGCGCAAAGTCAGTCGTCATCGCCTGCACCCACGGTGTGTTCTCTGACCCAGCCCGCGAGCGCCTGTCTGCATGCGGTGCTGAAGAAGTCATCACCACCGACACCCTGCCACAGTCCACCGAGGGCTGGAGCAACCTGACCGTTTTGTCGATCGCACCGCTGCTGGCTCGCACCATCAACGAGATCTTCGAAAACGGTTCCGTCACCACCCTCTTCGAGGGCGAGGCCTAAACACCCATGCCCACCACGGACGTCTTCAACCGCGTCCGGTTGGCATTGGAACCTCTAGCTGATCCCGCACGTGCCACCGGAATGGCAAGCTACATGCGGGATCAGTTTTCTTTTCTCGGCATCCCATCCACCCCCAGAAAAGAAGCCTGCAAACCCGTGCTGTCCGCGCTAAAAGAGTTGGACACTGACTTTGTCTCAGACTGCTTTGGCGCAGCTGAACGGGAATACCAGTATGTCGCCTGCGATCACATCAATCGCGTCGGCATCACCGATCTAGGTTTTGCCAAAGCATTAGTGCAGACCAAATCCTGGTGGGACACCGTCGATTCCCTAGCAAAACCGATCGGCGCCAAACACGATGATGATCTGATGAAAACGTGGGCGCTTGATGAGGACTTCTGGGTGCGCCGCATCGCGATCATCCACCAACTGGGCCGCAAGAAAAACACCGACGCTGCCCTGCTGGCCTGGATCATCGAGCAGAACCTCGGCTCCAGCGAGTTCTTCATCAACAAAGCGATCGGCTGGGCACTGCGGGATTTCGCCCGCCACGACCCCAGCTGGGTCCGGGCTTTTGTCGACGCCACGGACCTTTCCCCACTGAGCCGGCGAGAAGCCCTGAAGAATATTTAGCCCTCAGGCATCATCTGAGCGAGTGCCTCTGGATCGAAGTACATCAGCTCCCAACCGTGTCCATCTGGATCATCAAAAGCTCCGCCGTACATGGGGCCTTCCGCTGCAAGCTCACGGGTGATCGTGCCTCCGAATTCCTGGGCGCGACGCACGAACTCATCCGCATCCTCGGTGGAACATACAGACAGGCAGTTGAGCACTTCGCGGGAGCCGTTCTTCTCCACGATGGGGCGCTTAGTGAAATCACTGAAGCGCGCGGTTTCCAGAAGCATCACCACGATGGCGTCACTGACCTCAAAAGATGCAGTGTGCTCATCACTGAAGACGGTGTTTTCTTTGAAGCCAAGACCTGCATAAAAACGCTTAGATGCTGCAAGGTCAGATACTGGTAGGTTGATGAAAATCATGTCGTGCTGAAGTCGTGCCATAGGAGTTCCACTTCCTCAAAGTGCCTTTTGGCTAATGTGACCCCAATCAGTATACTGCCGGTTTTTGGATTAGGTTTGGCCATCGTGCTAGCATATTTAGGTCTCGGCGAGGGTCAAGTACTTCTAGTGCTCAACCGTTATCGACGCGATCTAGACTTCTAAAGTGCACTTTTGTGCGCTGCCTGCGAAGACTCGACCAAGACATTCGAGTCGGTCGCGGGCATTTTTTATTTTCGCGGCCGAGTGTCCACCTTCATCCATGAGGAGAAATCACTATGGCAAAGTACCAAACCATTGAGGCTGCTGTCCGCTCTGAGTTCGGCAAGGGCTCTGCACGTCGTGCACGCGTTGCTGGCCAGATCCCTGCTGTTGTTTACGGCGCAGATGTTGAGTCCAACCTGCACGTCACCATCGACCACCGCACCTTCGCTGCGCTGGTTCGCCAGGAAGGCGTAAACGCTGTTCTTGAGCTCGACATCGAGGGCCAGAAGCAGCTCACCATGATCAAGCACATCGACCAGAACGTGCTGACCTTCCACATCGACCACTTGGACCTGCTTGCCATTAAGCGCGGCGAAAAGGTTGAGGTTGACGTTCCAGTTATCGTCGAGGGCGAGCCAGCTCCAGGCACCATGTGGGTTCAGGATGCTGACACCATCAAGGTTGAGGCTGACGTTCTGTCCATCCCTGAAGAGTTCACCGTTTCCATCGAAGGCCTTGAGCTCGGCGCACAGATCACCGCAGCTGACATCAAGCTCGAGGGCGACACCACCCTGGTTGAGGATCCTGAGACCCTCATCGTCAACATCGTTCTCCCAGCTGTCGAGGAAGAAGACACCGAAGAGGACGAAGCAGCTGAAGAAGCAGCTACTGAGTAAGCTTTTTTAGATAGCTTTATCTTTCGCGGGCCTCGTTGCCGTGCGGGGAAATTTAAAGTGATGACAGTGCACGATCATCATGGAGGTTTCCTCACATGGTGGCGGGGCCTGTTTTTGCTTGTGGTGGACTCATGGTTGGATGGGGGATGTGAATAACTCTCCCCTTTTAGTTGTTGGCCTGGGAAATCCCGGCCCGAAATACGTTGGCACCCGCCACAATATTGGCTTTGAGGTTGCAGAAGAACTAGTGTCGCGCAGCTTTGGATCATTTAGTGTGCACAAGCGCTCCAACACCGATATCGCGCAGCTTCCTGGGCTAATTGTGGCCAAGCCGCGCAGCTTTATGAACCTGTCGGGAACTCCGATTCGGGCGCTGTGTGACTTCTTTAAGATTTCCCCAGCCAATGTCATCGTGGTGCATGATGAATTGGAGCTTGATTTCGGCTCAGTGAAGCTACGTCAGGGTGGCGGGGATCATGGGCACAATGGTCTGAAATCCACGTCCAAATCTTTGGGAACTAAGGACTATTGGAAGCTCAGCATGGGTATCGGTAGGCCACCGGGTCGGATGGATCCGGCAAGTTTTGTGTTGAAGCCTTTTGGCAAGCAAGAACTGGCGGATATTCCCATCATGGCGGCTGACGCTGCAGATCTCGTCGAAAAGCATTTGCAGCAGGGCTAGCTACTTGCGCCGCGCCTCTTTGAGGCGGCGCGGCAGGTCGGCGTCGTCGTTTTCTAAGACCCCGGATTTGAGTAAGCGTGTGTACACCACTGGGCAGTTGGTGCAGCGCGGCGTTTTGCGACAGCACGTGTCTTTGACTTTCATGCCCAATGGATTGTGGGTAACTTTCACCCGTGACTTACGCTTACTCATATGCCTAATCGTAGTGTATTAGGCTTGGATAACCTATAGTACGGCTGGCTGCCTGCGCTCCGGGTACACGCGAGGACGCACGCCGGCGATCTCCTCGACGATGCGAATGACCTGGTTGGAGTAGCCGAACTCGTTGTCGTACCACACGTAAAGCACCAGGTGGCGACCGGTTGCGATGGTGGCTAGACCATCAACGATGCCCGCGTGGGTGGTGCCCACGAAGTCAGTGGAAACAACCTCTGGGGAACGGATCCAGTCGATTTGCTGGCGCAAGTCAGAGTGCAGGGACACACGGCGGAGGAACTCGTTGACCTCATCGCGGTCCACCTCCGTGTTCAGGGTCAAGTTGAGCACAGCCATGGACACGTCAGGGGTAGGAACGCGGATGGCATTGCCGGTGAGCTTGCCTTCCAGCTCTGGAAGCGCCTTGGATACAGCCTTTGCAGCGCCGGTTTCGGTGAGAACCATATTCAGACCTGCTGCGCGACCACGGCGAGAACCCTTGTGGAAGTTGTCGATCAGGTTCTGGTCATTGGTGAAGGAGTGAACGGTTTCTACGTGGCCGAATTCCACGCCGTAGCGATCATTGATCACCTTGAGCACTGGGGTAATGGCATTGGTGGTGCATGATGCTGCGGAAACGATCTGATCATCTGCGGTGATGTCGGTGTGGTTGATGCCGTACACGATGTTCTTCAGATCGCCCTTGCCCGGCGCGGTGAGTACAACCTTGGCAACGCCCTTGGACTTGAGGTGCTGGGACAGGCCTTCGCGGTCACGCCAGCGGCCGGTGTTGTCTACCACGACGGCGTCATTGATGCCGTATTCGGTGTAATCAATGGTGGCTGGGTCATTGGAGTAGATGACCTTGATTGGGGTGCCGTTGGCCCAGATGATGTTGTTGTCATAATCGGTGGTGATGGTGCCATCGAATCCACCGTGGACAGAATCACGACGCAGCAAGGATGCGCGCTTGACCAGGTCTTCTTCACCATTTTTGCGGACCACGATGGCGCGCAGACGAGCACCGTCATACAGTGCCTCGCGGGAAACCAGGATGCGGGCCAGCAGGCGACCGATGCGGCCGAAACCGTACAGCACGATATCAGTTGGGTTGATGTCGGTTTCCGCACCAATGACCGGCGCGAGAGCGTCCTCCAGGAAGGCACGCAGGTCGGTGCTTTCGGATTCTTCGAAGCTGTAGGCCAGCTGTCCCAGGTCGATCGATGCGGTACCAAGGTTCATATCTACCAGTTCGCGCAAAATATCCAAGGAGCTTTCCAGTGGAAGTTCCTTGGATATGATGTGGCGGGCGTAGCGGTGAGACTTGATGATATCGATGTCTGAGACATTCACAAGGAGACGACCGAATACGGAAACCACCACGTTGTTGTTGCGGTGCAGGCGCCCGATCAACGGCACCATTTCCTCCGCAACTGCAATGCGATCGTTCCAGTCCTTGTGGTTGTGCGTCATAAAAAGTCCTTCACTGACTTAGGCGTGGGGTTAACCCGGGGTTTATCACTGGGCAGCTCTCGTGGATAGTTGAAAGCACTCCCCCCAACATTAGCCCAAAGCGGAAGGTGTTAATGATTCCAGTATCTGCTTTGCACTACCCTTCGCAATCGATTCCAGGCCGACTCCTACCAGGCAGTAGGCGTAATCCCAGTTCCCTGCACTTCCCGCCACCTTACGTAAAGATGTGATCATTGGGTTGAGGTATGGGTACAACGGGGGTAACCCCTCGTTCGAACGGGTGAACCTGGTTTCCACTCCCCTGGCATAACGGCCCGAAAATGCGCGAGATGACACCGATTCCAAACCAAGTGCTGGGGCGGCGTCCAAGATCTCGCGGTTAAGTGAGCTGGTGCCGGCTTCGTCGCTAAGCAAAAAGGCGGAACCACAGGAGGCAGCGCTGGCGCCGGCTTCTAAAATTGCTGCCACGTCTGCGGAGGTTGAAAGGCCGCCGGCTGCGATGAGCGGGAGGTAAACGCCCGCTTGTTTGACAGCTGCGAGGAGGGTTTTCAGGTCGCGCTCGTCCGGCTCCACTTCAATGGACCAGGTAGAGCGGTGCCCACCCGCCTCGGGGCCTTGCACGACAAGCGCGTTGGCGCCAGCTTTCTGCGCAGCCAGCGCGTCCTCCGGATTGGTCACCGTCACCCACGCCTCAATTCCGGTGGCTTTGATCCGGGCGAATTCTTCAGCGCTAAAAATACCAAAGGTGCAGGAAAAAACGGCGGGCTTAGCGGCAAGAACGGCCTCAAATTTAGCCTCCCACCCATTGCTCAAATCCGGCGTAGGCACCGTCGGCTCATCGAGGCCAAATTGCCGAAACGCCGAGGACAACAATCCCGCCAGCTCATCAATGTCTGAAGGCTTAGGCGCATCCGTCTGCGGGCGAAACAGGTTGACGCCAAAGACGCCTTTTACCTCTGACAATTCCTGTTTCAGCTGCTCAAGAGGCATGACGCCACCAGCCAAGAACCCGAGGGAACCTGCCTCTGCTGCTGCATTGACCAACGCGGGAGTGGACGGGCCGCCAGCCATCGGGGCGACAATCACGGGAGTTTTCAACGTGTCAAGGATGCTCATGGCACCATCCTAGGCGCGCCTGCCATAGGATGACTTCCGTGAGTTTTTTGTCTAAAATCCAAGCACTGTTTGCCCCCAAGCCTGAACTTCCCGCCGCCAAATGGCTGGTCGTGGGCCTGGGCAACCCCGGCGCCAAGTACGAATCCACCCGACACAACGTCGGTTACATGTGCCAAGACATGCTTATCGACGCCCACCAGCAGCAGCCCCTCACCCCCGCCACGGGCTACAAGGCCCTCACAACGCAGCTCGCACCAGGGGTGCTCGCCGTTCGATCCACCACTTTTATGAACCACTCCGGCCAAGGTGTCGCACCGATCGCCGCAGCGTTGGGTATCCCAGCAGAGCGCATCATCGTGATCCACGACGAGCTCGATCTGCCCGCTGGAAAAGTACGCCTGAAAAAGGGCGGAAACGAAAACGGTCACAACGGCCTGAAATCCCTCACGGAAGAGCTCGGCACCAGAGACTACCTGCGCGTCCGCATCGGCATTTCACGACCACCAGCAGGAATGGCCGTGCCCGACTACGTTTTGGAACCAGTCGATCACGACCAACCAGGCATTGAACTTGCCGCCGAGGCAGTGGATTTGCTGCTGGCCCAGGGATTATCTGCTGCGCAAAACGCTATCCACAGCCGCTAGATTGCTAGAGATTCCCGCACTTTAGTCTGCTTCTCTGCGGTGGTTTCAGCGCCTTGTCCCGATTCCACGACCTGACCACGCGCCACAATGGCGTAGCTTGTTGCAGCATCCAATGCAAAACCAATGTTTTGCTCCACCAGGACAATGCTCATGCCGTCCTTAGCCAAATCGATGATGGTCTGCTGAATTTCAGCAACCACCGAAGGCTGAATACCCTCGGTGGGTTCGTCGAGAAGCAAAAGCTTTGGCGCCGTGATCAGCGCGCGGGCGATGGCAAGCTGCTGACGCTGACCACCCGACAACAGGCCGGCTTGGCGGTCCAGCACCTGGGTCAGCGCCGGAAAGCGATCAAGCGCCTCCGCGATGCGTGCCTTGCCCACACGTCCCTGCAGATCCGCTACCACCTGCAAATTTTCCATGCAACTAAGCTGCGTAAAAGACTGCTGGCCCTGCGGCACATAAGCCATTCCGCGCTTTACTCGCTCATGCGTGGACAACGAGGTGACATCCTGGCCGAAAAGTTTGACCTCTCCGGAAGTCGGCTTAATCAACCCCACCGCGGTTCGCAGCAAGGTGGATTTACCAGCGCCATTGTGGCCGAGGATCGACAGGATGCCGTTGCTGCTCGTGGAGATTGAAAGAGAATGAAGTACCTGCGTGCGGCCATAACCTGCACACAAATTAGTGATTTCCAACATGACTAACTCACTTCCCTGCCGTACCTAAATAAATGGACTGCACATCCGGATTCGCCTGAATCTCATCGACCGACCCCTCACACAAGATCGTGCCGCGATTCATCACAGTGACGCGAGTGGCAAAACGACGCATGAACTCCATATCGTGCTCCACCACCAACACCACCCGTCCCCGCGCAACCCTCTGCAAAAGCTCACCCGTTGCGACACGCTCCTCCTCACTCATGCCCGCCACCGGCTCATCCAGCATGAGCACCTGCGCATCCTGCACCAGCAACATTGCAATTTCCAGCCACTGTTTCTGCCCATGCGACAAGGTTCCCGCCTGAGCATTCACCAGATCAGCAAGACCCGTGACCTCCAGGGCGTGTTCAATTCGGGGATCAATCCGATGACGCACCCCGAGAAGCGCCCGCAACGGACGATGAATCCCGCACGCAATATCCAGATTCTGCAACACAGACAATTCTTCAAACACGCTGGCGGTCTGAAACGTTCGCCCCACACCCATCCGAGCAATGCGGTGCACAGGGGTTCCCAGAATCTCAGTGCCATCCAACTGCACTGATCCCTGCCCCGGCGCCAATCCGCTGATCGCGTCAATGCAGGTGGTTTTACCTGCACCGTTGGCACCGATGAGGAAGTGGACGTGACCGGGCAGCACCTGAAAACTAATCTCATTCACGGCGATGAACGACCCGAAAGCGACTTTGAGGTTGGTGATTTTAAGGCTCATGAGGTGGCCTTCCTGGCCTTATTTTTGAGCGCGGAAAGTTTAATTGAAGCAATTCCGCCCGGCAGCAACACGATCACGAGAACCAGGATCGCACCCTGGAAATAGGACCACATGCTGGGGAAAGTTTGAGCAAGTGTGGATTCCACCCAGCCCAGCACCAGCGCGCCAACTACGGGACCGAATAGGGATGCCCTGCCACCAGCGGCGACGGCGATCACGAACACGATTGATGGCACCACGCCGATTTCTGCGGGTGAAATGATGCCCACGATCGGCACGAACAGCGCTCCGGCGATTCCGGCAATCATCGCAGCAATGACATATGCGGCGGTTTTGATCAATGCGGGATCATATCCGAGGAATCGGACGCGTTCTTCTGCATCTCTGGTGGCCACGAGCAGTTCTCCATAGCGGCTGCGCATGAGCCAATATGAGATAGCCACCAAAGCCAAGAGAACTCCCACTGCGGTGAAGTAAAACATGATGCGGTTGATGGGGTCGTAGACGGCAAAACCCATGAACGATCGAAATCCGGAAAGACCATTGGAACCTCCAAGGGAATCTTGTTGTCCGACCAGCAACACCACAACAGCTGCGGCGAGCGCTTGGTTCACGATGGCAAAGTAGGCGCCTTTGATGCGTCGTTTGAAAATGGAGAAGCCGAGCACAAAAGCCACGATGCCGGGAAGCGCCACAACTGCGATGAGTGCGACTGCCGGGTTGGCAAAAATGGACCACCATTGCGGAACTGTGGTCCCAAAAATCTGCGAATCGCTGTACAGCATGTGCATGGCCATGATGTACGCGCCGATTCCAAAGAACACGCCTTGCCCCAGCGTGAGCATGCCGCCTCTGCCCCACGCCAGCCCGATGCCGACTGCGACGATCGCATAACACACCAAGCGCGACATCAACGTCAGCTGGAATGTGGATAAAAAGAGCGGGGCGCACAGCAATACCGCAGCGAGCGCGGCCAGGCCCAACGCCGCAGTGCGCAGCGTGGGAGCATTTACGACGCTAAGTTTCGGCGTAGTTTTCTTCTTTGCGGGCTTCTTCAGCTTGAGTTGAGTGCTCATACGAGGCTCCTAGTTTGGGTTTGGAAGAGTCCTTGAGGCCTAAACTGCAGGAAGGCAACAACAGCGATGAGTACGATGAACTTCGCGATGCTCGCACCTGTCGTATATTCCACGAATGCTTGAGTAATTCCCAGCACGAAAGCCATGATCACAGCGCCCTTCACCCGGCCGATGCCACCGGCGGCAACAACAAGGAAGGCATCCACGATGTAGTTCTGACCGATGGTGGGGCCGGTCGCGCCAATCAATGTGATAGCTACCCCGGCGATTCCGGCAAGACCGGAGCCCACAAAGAACGTCATTCGGTCAGTAGCTCGGGTATCAATACCTGCGGTTTCCGCGAGGTCGCGGTTCAGAACCACGGCGCGGATGCGTCGGCCCCAGGCAGTGCGATTTAGGAACACAGCTAGTGCAGTCACTGATGCGATGGCCAGCGCCAGGATGAATAGTCGCGCGGTCGGCACCAAGACGCCTAGAACTTCGACGTTTCCGCGGAGAAATTCCGGTGCCCTGACATCCACTGCGGGAGCTCCGAAAATGTTTCGGGCCAGCTGCTGAAGGATCAAACCGACACCGAATGTGGCCAGCAGCGTGTCTAGTGGCCTGTGATAAAGATACTTCAGCAGGAATTGTTCGAGGAGAACTCCGAAAAGCCCACCGATAATAAAGGCCAGCGGAATGCTGATCAGTAGGGATAAACCGGCAGAACCGACGACCAGCTGCACCACATATGCGGTGTATGCGCCGACCATGATGAACTCTCCGTGCGCCATATTAATAACGCCCATCTGTCCAAAGGTCAGTGACAATCCCACTGCGACCAATAGAAGGACCGATCCAACTGAAAGCCCGGCTACGAGCTGATTGAGTAAAATGTCCATGATTTTTATCTCTTAGGAAGTCGCAGCGGTGGTCTTGGCCCAGTCATAGGAAGACAAGTATGGGTCCGGATCAACTGGGGAATCGGTTTCCCAAATGGTGTCGATCAATCCATCCGGGCGGATTCGACCGATGCGCGGTGTTTTGGAGATGTGGTGGTTATCGCCGTCAACCACCACGGTTCCTTCTGGTGCATCAAAAGTGGTTCCGTCGGCGGCTGCTTGAATTGCGGCGACATCAAAGGAATCGGCCTTCTCTACCATTTCTTTCCAGAGGTAGAGGCTAGTGTAAGCAGCTTCCATCGGATCGGAGGTCACTTTGTCCTGGCCGTAGAGGTCCTTGAAATTCTCCACGAAGGTCTCGTTTTCTGGGGTGTCGATGGTTTGGTAGTAGTCCCACGCCACCAGCTGGCCCTCAATATTTGCGGTGCCGATGCCTCCGACTTCTTCTTCCGCAATGGATACTGACATCACCGGAAGGGTGTCTGCATTGAAGCCGAGGCTGTTGTACTGGCGGAAGAACGCCACGTTGGAATCGCCATTCAAAGTGTTGAACACGGCATCTGCGTTGGAGTCACGCATGCGGTTGGCGATGGTGGTGAAGTCGGTGGATCCCAACGGCGCGTAGTCTTCGCCGACGATTTCCATACCATTGGCTTCGGCGTAGTCCTTGATGATGGAATTTGCAGTGCGTGGGAAAACATAATCGGAACCGACAAGGAAAAGGCGGTTCAGGCCGTTTTCACGCAGGTAATCAAGAGCCGGGATGATCTGCTGGTTGGTGGTGGCGCCGGTGTAGAAAATATTCGGCGAGGATTCCATGCCCTCGTACTGCACCGGGTAGAACAGCAGGGAGTTATTGCCCTCAAAGACGGGGAGCATTGCTTTGCGGGAGGCGGAGGTCCATCCACCAAACACGGCTGCAACGCATTCCTGCTGGATGAGGCGTTGGGAGCGTTCGGCGAAGGTGGCGGGTTCGCTGGCGCCGTCTTCTTCAGAGATCTCCAACTGCTTGCCCAAAACGCCGCCGGCTGCGTTGATTTCATCGGCTGCCATGTGCAGGGATTGGTTCACCGTGGTTTCAGAGATAGCCATCGTGCCGGACAGGGAGTTGATGAAGCCGATTTTGATGGAGTCGCCGGATGTATCCACACAGGAAGCTGCGGTGTTGCTCGCGGTTCCATCTGCGGAGGTTGCATCCACTGCGCGGGTGCATGATGCCAGGGCAAAAGCCATCGCGGTGACTGCGGTGACGGTGAATGCTTGTTTAACGATTGGACGGGACATGAATACCTCCGAAGTTAAAGTTTCTATAGCTCTATAGTTTTTAGAGTTTCTGTCAGCCTATAGGTAGTTGTTTTTGAGCTTAAATGTAGTGACGTGTCTTACATTTCAGCCACCCCCGAATTAAGGGAAGTGGCAAAAAACGTCGACAAGCAGGCAACGCCGGCGTACAACTTCGCTGAGCTGGGGCGACTATGGCCCAGCGCCCACAACCCGCTATTCTTAATACCCATGAGCAACGCCAATCCCGACACCACCGCCGCCGAGGCACATCGCCGCAGAACATTCGCCGTAATCGCACACCCCGACGCCGGTAAATCCACCCTCACCGAGGCATTGGCGCTGCATGCACACATCATCTCCGAAGCCGGCGCCACCCACGGCAAAGCAGGCCGCAAAGCCACCGTTTCCGACTGGATGGAAATGGAAAAAGACCGCGGCATCTCCATCGCCTCCTCCGCACTCCAATTCGAGTACGCACCAGAAGGCCACGCAGGCGAGCCCTTCATGATCAACCTCGTGGACACCCCAGGCCACGCCGACTTCTCCGAAGACACCTACCGCGTCCTCATGGCCGTCGACGCAGCAGTCATGCTTATCGACGCCGCCAAAGGCCTCGAACCCCAAACCCTCCAGCTCTTCCGCGTCTGCAAAGCCCGCGGCCTGCCAATCATCACCGTGATCAACAAATGGGACCGCGTCGGCCGCACCCCACTCGAGCTCGTCGACGAAATCGTCAAAGAAATCGAACTCCAACCGACCCCACTGTTCTGGCCAGTCGGTGAAGCCGGCGACTTCCGCGGCCTAGCCCGCATCAACAACGACGGCGAAGTCGAAGAATACATCCACTTCACCCGCACCGCCGGCGGCTCCACCATTGCCCCCGAAGACTTCTACACCCCAGAAGAAGCCATCGAACGCGAAGGCGACGTCTGGGAAAACGCCACCGAAGAAGCAGAACTCCTCGCAGCCGACGGCGCCGTCCACGACCAGGAACTCTTCCTCAACTGCACCACCTCCCCACTGATCTTCGCCTCCGCGATGCTCAACTTCGGCGTCCACCAAATCCTGGACACCCTCTGCCAACTCGCACCATCCCCCGCCGGCCGCGACGCAGACCCCAAAGCCCTCGAAGCCGCCACCTCCGCAATGGACGACCACCGCGACACCACCGACGACTTCTCCGGCGTCGTCTTCAAAGTCCAAGCCGGCATGGACAAAAACCACCGCGATACCCTCGCCTTCATGCGCGTCGTCTCCGGCGAATTCGACCGCGGCATGCAAGTCACCCACTCCCAATCCGGCCGCAGCTTCTCCACCAAATACGCCCTCACCGTCTTCGGCCGCACCCGCTCTACCGTCGAAACCGCCTTCCCCGGCGACATCGTCGGCCTCGTCAACGCCGGCGCCCTCGCACCAGGCGACACCATCTTCGAAGGCCGAAAAATCCAATACCCACCAATGCCAAAATTCGCGCCAGAACACTTCCGCATCCTGCGCGCCAAATCACTCGGCAAATACAAACAGTTCCGCAAAGCCCTCGAGCAGCTGGACTCCGAAGGTGTCGTCCAGATCCTCAAGAACGACCTGCGTGGCGACGCCAACCCAGTCATGGCCGCTGTCGGCCCAATGCAGTTCGAAGTGATGCAAGCCCGCATGGAAGTCGAATACAACGTCGAAACCGTCGCCGATCCGATTCCATACTCCGTCGCCCGCCGCACCACCGCCGAAACCGCACCGGAACTGGCGAAGCAGCGCGGCGTGGAAATCTTCACCCGCACCGACGGCGAACTGATTGCACTGTTCAGCGACAAGTGGCGCCTATCCTTCATCGAGAAGGAGCACCCTGATTTCGTGCTGGAGTCGCTGGTAGCTGAGTAATTAACTGGGCGGCTTTGGTGGCTTGGGCTGCTTGGGATTTTTGCTTGTCGACGTCAGGTTCCAGGTGGCCCGGGCCCGGCTGGCCAGTTCGGGGTGTGCTGGCTTGTCGGTATGTTGATGCAAGGCATGGGTGTGCCCGGTATTAGACACACTGGGGCGACTGACAACAGGCACAGCAACATGACAACAACTCAGCAATAACAAGAGCTAGAACAATCTGCCCTCATCACCAGGATCCGGCTCAGGACCAGGCGGATCCGGCGGGTCCGGCGGTGTGGGTGGCGGGCCATGATGCTTACGCCTCGCCCACGCACCACCGGAACGATCAGCAGCAGCCGACCGGTTAAACACCGGCCCCTCACCACCCACTGGGTAGTGCCCCACTCTTCCAGTAGCAGGATCGCGGTCCATAAACCCTTTACCATTGACCCCACTCCTGGAATCATCGTTGCGTGGGTGGTGATTAAAGCACTGATGCGTGAGATTGACCAGGTTGGTCAGCCCACCTCTCATCCAGGGATCTAAATGATGAACCTCGCACTCTAACTGCGGCCGATCACAATTGGGTGCCGAGCACACCAACTCAGAAGCAAACAACGCGATGCGTTGAGTCAGGTTCGCTGAGCGCTGCATCCGATTGACGTTCAACGGCTGCCCCGTCTCACCATCGAGGAGCACAGCGAAGTCGTATTTCGCAGCGATGAGGTTCATGATCTCCGCCAAGTTCAATGAGTAACCCGTATTGGTGGGGTACAGGTTGTTAAGCAGACTTTCACCACTGCTGTTGGCGTGGTTGATCTCGTCAAGATCATCGGTGGTCATGGAGATGATGATGCTGGCTGTTCCACCACGAGCTGGGGTGACAATACCGTGGTTGTAGATCTCCATGATGTGATGCAACGCGTCCGCATGGCGTTGCCCTCGGGTGCGCATATCTTCTGCTGCTGGTAGATCCACGAGGTTGCCGCGTTTGGTTAACGGTGCGGTGTTCGCGGTGATCAGTGCTGCGGTGGCTGCGGGCACGAGGCCGCTGATGCGGACCATGTTGTCGGCATCGGGTTTACCTACTGAGAGGTAGCGCCTTTTCATGGCGGTGATGGGGTTGGGGTTGTTTTTGTTCGCGGTGGTGACCTGGTGGCGTAGCCACGTGCGGAGGTCTTCTGGGGTGCGCCAGATCGCCTGACTCAGGGCTTGGTTGCGCAGTTCCTCGGCGCTGGGTGTGGTATTCGGGTTGAGGCGGGCGAGTTCGTCGGTGATGATGGCGTGTTTTTCCGCGCTGATCCGTGGCCTACGGGGCTTATCACTATCAGGTTTGCCGTCTTCAGGCTTGTCCGGTTCGGGGTCGGGGTCATCATCGCCGGAGTCGTCATCACCCGAGTCGCCACCATCAGGACCACCGTCGGGATTGCCACCATTACCGCCGTTGCCAGATCCAGAGTTTGGCTTCGGTATGGGGTAGAGGGAGTGGGCGAGATTGATGCGGTGGTGGGCGCGTGCTTTAGATAGGCCGAAGGTGGTGGTGAGGTAGTCGATGAGGTGGGTGGAGCCAATCGACTGCGCAGCATTGGTGCGTTCGGCGAGGGCGGTGGTTTGGGCGGCGATGGTGGCGTGGTGGTTGATGGTGTGTTCTAGGGCGATGAGGTCGGGCTCGATGGCCTTGTATTGGTCTGGGGTGACACCATGGTCAAGCATGCTGGCCAAATGGTTGTCGATGGCGTTGAGTGCTGTGGTGAGTGCTTGGACGTGTGTGGTGATGCTCATGGTGTCTTCCCCCTTTCCCGTTGATCTATTCCCCGCGTTGTTATCACCCACCTTACCCGCTCACACTTTCGAACGCAAGGGTGATATTCAAACACTTATTCAAAAGCTGATCACACTAGAGTTACGCCCAATCCTTCCCTAAATCTCTCCAATCTTCCAGGTCAAAGAGAGTTATCCACAGGTAACGCGTACCTCAAAATGGTTATCCACAACGGCAGGCACCTCAAAGCGCCACTCTCCCCCATTCTCTCCTAGCCTATGGGTGTCTCACACTCTAAATTTAAGGAGAAATCATGAAACCTGGCCATTTCTAGTGCGAACACTGCGGCGTTGCACACTTCGGAGCACCTGCACTTAACCTCAAGCTCCCCGACCCCGTTATAGAGGCTCAATCGCGCGGACATCGAGTTTCTACAGGATCATCGGTGTGCCAAATTTTGAACCCGAAACCGAAGCGTCATTTCATCAAATCAAACATCGAAATCCCCATCGATGGAGGTAAGAAGAAGCTCGATTATGGAGGTTGGGTTGAGGTGGAACACTCTGACCTCATGACATATCTGAATTATCGCAATGTGATGAAAAAGGTTCGCATCCCAGGATTCTTGGCAAGCAAATTCCCAGGCCTCGAAGACTCTTATGGGACGCCAGTTCTTTTAACTGTGAAGCATGAAGACTATTACCCGCATTTCCAGCCACTCGAAGAATCCTCGAGCATGTATCAAGACTTCCACAAAGGAATTTCCTCGAGGGAAGCTGACCTTCGAATCAATAGTTGGCTACTAGTGACTCATGAGTACATGCGCTAGTTACAGGATCGAAGTAATGCCCATTATGCACAGAACCAGTGACACGAGATAGCCCGACCATTTGGTGACTCTCTCTTTATTTTGACCAATCAGTTCAAACAACCTACCAACAGGACTTTCAGGGTATTTGCGAACCATTCCAACGAGAATTGCCACGATAATCGGCAGACTCAGAGCCAAGGTCGCATAGACCACAAGTCCGCCATACCTAATTTCTGGACTGAAATTGCCAACGCTCAAATATCCAAGCCCTGCATAAAAAGGTACAGATGTCGCTGACTGAACGATTCCAAGGATCAATCCGGCTCCAACAGTTTTCCAACTAGGAGTTTTTACTGGCGCTAGGAATCCATCAAGCTTTCTAGTGCTGTCGGTTTTAGAAACCAGTGTCGCAACGAAGGAAACGATGCCAGTTACAAGAAGGATGACTCCGAACCAGATTGAATCCAAAAAGCCCTGAACTAAATCCTCTAGTCCATCAAAAACGAGCATCACCAAAATACTGAGGAGGAAAACGCCAAGCCAATCGCCGGCAACCAGTAGCGTGGCGATTGGCCCATATTTACCCTTGCGAGGCAGCAAAGCAGCAATCGCGACGATTATGCCAATGAGCAGGACATTTACGGAGTCCATTAATGCAAAACTCACGGCATGAAACAATTGGGGCACCTTTGATCGACAGCAGTTTTCAACTCAAGCAGGGACATAAAAGTCGGGTTGCCTAGATGTTTCGACATTACCCTTGCTTAAAGAATCGACCACAATCCCCGATTGCGTTACTGCGTCGTCAAAACAAATTACTGCTTAATTGGCGCCTCGGTGACGATAATTCCGTCAGAGTCCGCGTAGACGTAATGACCAGGAATGAAGTCAATGCCACCAATCGATACCACTACGTCTCGTTCGCCGGAACCAGTTTTAGTGGATTTCCGCGGGTTGGTTCCAAGGGCTTTACAACCAAAGGTCATGGTGCCGATGACTGCGGAGTCTCGAATTGCTCCGTTGACAATTACTCCGGACCAACCATGATCTTTTCCAAGTCCTGCAATGATGTCGCCAACTAGCGCGGTGTGCACGGATGCGTCGCCATCGATAACCAGCACTCCCCCAGGATTATCCTCGCTCAGGATGGATTTCAGGAGGGCGTTGTCTTGGAAGCATTTCACGGTGGTTATTATTCCGTGGAATTCTGTGGCACCTCCAAGGTTTTGAAACTGAGTGTCGCATGATTGCGCGTTGTCGCCGATGATGTCTACGAGGTCTGCGGTGGCAATGAATTCTGGAGCACTTTGAGTCATGCCCACAGCATAGAACTAAAACAGTATGCTTGTCCTGCTAAATGTGAATTTTTAAGAGATTCATCCCACACAATTACGAAAAAACCAGATTGCCCACAAATTAGTCTTCGAACTTTAATCAACACCACACCCAAAGCTAAACTTGCGCTCGTTGTGCAAAATTGCATTCAGGCTGAAAAATTCCTAAAGGGACTCCGTCCGAATAATTGGAAAGCCCAGAAGAACAGTCAACTCCTAGATTAA
This sequence comes from Corynebacterium glutamicum ATCC 13032, assembly GCF_000011325.1. Taxonomy (NCBI): domain Bacteria; kingdom Bacillati; phylum Actinomycetota; class Actinomycetes; order Mycobacteriales; family Corynebacteriaceae; genus Corynebacterium; species Corynebacterium glutamicum. The sequence continues at coordinate 980,749 of NC_003450.3, read as the reverse complement.
AGGATAATCGTGGCGAAATTCCTGTATAAGTTAGGCTCCACGGCCTATCAAAAGAAATGGCCGTTTCTTGCGGTCTGGCTCGTGATTCTCATAGGTATCACGACGCTGGCGGGGCTGTATGCCAAGCCAACGTCGAGTAGCTTCTCTATCCCTGGTCTTGATTCTGTCACGACCATGGAGAAGATGCAGGAGCGTTTCCCTGGTTCGGATGATGCAACATCGGCTCCCACTGGTTCTGTCGTCATTCAGGCACCGGAAGGCAAGACCCTCACTGATCCTGAGGTTGGGGCTGAAGTAAACCAGATGCTTGATGAGGTTCGGGCGACTGGTGTGCTGAAGGATGCTGATTCCGTTGTGGATCCTGTGTTGGCTGCGCAGGGTGTGGCTGCTCAGATGACCCCAGCCCTGGAGGCTCAGGGTGTACCTGCGGAGAAGATCGCCGCAGATATTGAGTCGATTAGTCCACTGAGTGCAGATGAGACTACCGGCATCATCTCGATGACTTTTGATGCAGATTCTGCCATGGATATATCCGCAGAGGATCGTGAGAAGGTCACCAATATTCTTGATGAATACGATGACGGCGATCTGACTGTTGTCTACAACGGCAACGTGTTTGGCGCAGCTGCAACCAGCTTGGACATGACCTCTGAGCTCATCGGCCTGCTGGTGGCTGCGGTCGTTCTTATCGTGACCTTCGGTTCGTTCATCGCTGCCGGTATGCCGCTGATCTCTGCAATCATTGGTGTCGGAATCGGCATCATGGGCATTCAGTTAGCCACGGCGTTTACTGATTCGGTCAATGACATGACTCCTACCCTGGCGTCGATGATTGGTCTGGCTGTCGGTATCGACTACGCGCTATTTATCGTGTCCCGTTTCCGCAATGAGTTGATTTCTCAGACTGGCGCTAATGATCTGGAGCCAAAGGAATTGGCTGAGCGTCTGCGCACCATGCCGTTGGCTGCTCGTGCGCATGCGATGGGAATGGCTGTGGGCACTGCGGGTTCTGCGGTTGTATTCGCGGGTACCACGGTGCTGATCGCTCTGGTTGCTCTGTCGATCATTAATATTCCATTTCTAACCGTGATGGCCATTGCTGCCGCAATCACCGTTGCCATCGCAGTTCTGGTTGCTCTGTCCTTCCTCCCAGCTCTGCTTGGCCTGCTTGGCACTCGCATCTTCGCAGCACGCGTGCCTGGACCTAAGGTTCCGGATCCTGAGGACGAGAAGCCAACGATGGGTCTGAAGTGGGTCCGCCTTGTGCGCAAGATGCCGGTGGCTTACCTGCTGGTTGGCGTCGTTTTGCTTGGTGCAATCGCAATTCCTGCGACCAATATGCGCCTGGCCATGCCGACTGATGGCACCTCCACGCTGGGCACCGCGCCGCGCACGGCGTATGACATGACGGCAGATGCGTTCGGCCCGGGCCGCAACGCGCCCATGATTGCGCTTATCGACGCAACCGACGTCCCTGAGGAAGAACGCCCATTGGTGTTTGGACAGGCGGTGGAGCAATTCTTGAACACTGATGGTGTGAAGAATGCTCAGATCACTCAGACCACGGAGAATTTCGATACCGCGCAGATCCTGATTACCCCAGAATTTGATGCGATCGATGAGCGCACCTCTGAGACTCTCGCAACTCTTCGTGCAGATGCTGAGACCTTCGCTGATGACACCGGCGCGACGTATGGCATTACTGGCGTCACCCCAATTTACGATGACATCTCTGCTCGCCTCGGCGACGTCCTGGTTCCTTACGTTCTGATCGTTTTGGTTCTAGCGTTCCTCGTGCTGTTGCTCGTGTTCCGGTCCATTTGGGTCCCATTGATCGCGGCTCTGGGCTTTGGCTTGTCAGTTCTGGCTACCTTTGGTGCTACCGTGGCGATCTTCCAAGAAGGTGCTTTCGGCATCATCGACGATCCTCAGCCACTGCTGTCCTTCTTGCCGATCATGCTCATCGGCCTGGTATTTGGTCTGGCCATGGATTACCAGATCTTCCTCGTTACTCGTATGCGTGAGGGCTTCACCAAGGGCAAGACTGCGGGCAACGCAACGTCGAATGGTTTCAAGCACGGTGCCCGCGTGGTCACTGCTGCGGCGCTGATCATGGTGTCTGTGTTCGCGGCATTCATAGCGCAGGACATGGCGTTTATTAAGACCATGGGCTTTGCTCTGGCCGTTGCTGTGTTCTTCGATGCCTTCGTTGTTCGCATGATGATTATCCCTGCAACAATGTTCCTGCTTGATGACAAGGCTTGGTGGCTACCTAAGTGGTTGGATAAGATTCTTCCCAACGTTGATGTTGAAGGTGAGGGTCTTAGTGAACTACATGAGGCTCGCACCGAGGAACTGAAGGAAAATGTAGGTGTCGGGGCTTAGAGAAACAAAAAAGGCTGCTACGCGGACAGCATTGTCACGTGCTGCTGCGGAGATCGCCTTGATGGAAGGCCCTGAGGCGTTCACGGTTGCGGCCATTGCAGCTGCAGCCGGGGTCTCCCCCAGGACTTTTCATAACTACTTCCCTTCTCGGGAAGACGCATTGGTGCAATTTGTGGTCATTCGCGTTCAGGAACTCACGGATCAGCTATACGAGTTTCCTACAAGCGTGCCCCCACGAGATGCCATTGAACAATTGGTGATAAACCAATTGCGGGATGGCGATGACGCTATGGATTCTTTCAGCGCAATGTTTCGAATCGGTGAGATCCTTGAAAATCTTGACCCCATCAAGTGTGTTATCGATAAGGAGCGACTCATTGCTCCGTTGCTTGAGTTCATGGTTGAACGTGACAAAGACCTTGACAAGTTCGATGCGGCAACTCTGATCCATTTGCATGCAGCGGCAATTGCAACCTCGCTGCATACGTTTTACCAAGCTTCCGAGCCCCGGGACATAGAAGATGGAGTCGCATTGATCCGTCGGGCATGCGCCTGGATTAAGAAATAAAAATTGTGGCGTGTGAACCTCCCCCAAACCTCCCCCCAAGATTCACACACCACAATTTTTTATTCGTAGAAGCTTCCTGCTGATTGGCTTGATCCGGAACTTCCTGCAATGAACTCTCGGACGCTGCTGCCTGCACTTGATCCGGAGCTTCCCGCCACACTACCGATCACGGTGCCAAGGCTCACATCAGAAGACAGTTCTGAGGAAGACTCGCTGGAGGTCACACCGTTAGGGTTATAGATCGGGATGGGACCACCGTCGAGGCCGAAGCCCTGCATCATCAACGGGAAGAAGCGGTGGAGCGCTTCGTTCCAGTAATCCCAGGCGTGGGTTCCGGTTGGTCGGAAATCGTAGTTGATGTTGTCGATGCCCATTTGATCGGTCGCAGCCTTGAGGTTATGGGTGCAGGTGTTGGACATAGCTTCGATTTCAAACCCAACCAAGACGCGGTTTTTGAACGCATCCTCATCAATCGGTGCGTTGTCACCGATGACATCTAGTTCAGAGAACACACCGGAACCGGCGAAGATGTAGAGGTTGTCTTGTTCTTCGAGCTTCGCAGCGTTGAGCAAAGGATCGTTATAGCGAGAGTAATCACTGTCTACTTCACCAAAGATTTGCTCAGGCACGACATTGCCGTTGTAGGCAGTGGCTGCGATGCCACGGCGCCCCATCCAGGAGTTGGTTTCGGCACATCCAGAAAATGAGCCGACAGAGGAATAAAAGTTGGGGTCATGCGTCGCAAAGTTCAGCACCGATCCCCCGGACATGGACATGCCGACGATGCTGCGTTGCCCGTCTGCGCCGATGGCCGCTTCTAGCGGCTCGGGTAGTTCGTGCATGAGGAATGTTTCCCACTGTTGCGCACCACCCATGGATTCGCTTTCGCCTGCCCAGTCAGCGTAGAAACTAAAAGATCCGAGCATGGGCATGATGAGGTTGATGTTGTTTTCACTGGTCAACTCATCAAGGTCGGTGCGGGTGACCCAGTTTTGGCCGCCTTGGCCACCGTCGCCGCCGCCGAGTGCGTAGACCGTTGGGCCAGGCACGGTGTTGTCTTCTGGCACGACCCAGACTAGAGGAATGGTGCGTCCCATTGATGGCGAGTACGCGTTGATTTGGCGGATGCGATCACCGTCAACGCCGACGAATCGCTCAAGGCGCGCAAGAGCTTCTGGCTCCATGTCGATGGTTGCTTTGGGCAGGTCGTCTTTGCCGAGGGGGTAGCGTGGGTCGGTGTATTGCGGGAGTGCGGAGGTGACGATGCCGGATGAGGCGGTGGCATCTGATGAGCCCCAGCTGGTTAGTTTGCTTCCGAAGTAGGGAAGGTTGGATAACCCTTGGGGACGATCCTTGATGTCGTCGATCGGGTTGTAGTTCATGCTCGGATCCATACCGTAGTCAAATGCAGAGTCTTGAGCTGCTGCGATGCCGGTTCCAGACAACACCGAACCGAATCCAATAGAACTAGCAACCGCTACCGAGAGGACGCGGGAAATTCCTTTACGCATTGTTAACTCTTCCTTTTTCCTATGCATTATTTTGGGCATGCACTCGTCATATCTTCACAGACGTATGGTTTTGTAACAACCTCCCCCAAAATCCCCATAGTTTCCCCCGGTGCATATCCTTAAAGGTATGGAAATTCCGCTGCCCACATCCCTTATCGATGTCATCACTGATGGTGCCCTCGGCCAAACCTGCATTGATCAGGCATTTGCTGCCCAATTGGGGCGAGTTACTGGAGTCGAATTCAACCTTTCTGACGATAAAACCGCGGCTGAAGTGAGGATCAATAAGGCGTCGGGGAGTCCTTTTGATACCACCGGTGAAGTCATTGCGTGGATTAATAATCAGGAATTTGAGTGGGTCAGCACGCGCGGTGAGGATTTGGGACTGCCTGAATTGCAGGGCATTCAGCCGCTCGACGATGATCTGATCACCGCCGCACGCACGCTGTATAGCAATGCGCCGGCGTTCATCGCCCCGTTGCGCGATGGTCGCAGGGCGTTGGTTGCGATCAATCACACGCCAAAACTGGTTGGTATCCGTCGCACGCTCATCGAAGGCCTGCAGGCGCTGAAGCCTGGAACTGACCTCAAACGGGCATTGACTTCATTTGCTGCATTCTGCGAACTGGGCATCCGATTCGATGACAACCGCATCTCCTTCAGCGATGGCACCTCGCTGTTGCTTCGTGGCGGCAAAGTCATCGAAATCGCAGGCGGGCTGAGCTTGCGCGACGTACGCGCGGATGCGGCGTTCATGTCCGCTGAGCATCAATTGCTTTTCGACGCCATCTCCTCGTCTCACAACGTCACCTTTGACCCACACACCAACGTGGCGACCGTGGCAAACGAACACCAAGTTCACGCCATCCCCCTTGCTGTTATCGACGGCACGCGTTGGGTATGGACATGGTCTTTAAAAGAACTCAATGGTCAAGCAACTGAAGGCCTTGCCCGCTTTGGTTTCGATAACGGCCTACTACTGCTCACCAATGCAGAGATCCTTGCTGAGGAAGCCACCGCATTCAACCTGATTGATGTGGCTAAACAGGTGCTCAACACTTGGACGCACACCATCGTGCAGCAACCTGATGGCACCGGAATTGTCCTGCTGCTGGATCATCCTCGGCTGCAGCTTCCGCCAGCATCACATGCAGCTGTTGAGGCCACGCTGTATCACCAGCTACCAGGCGATATTGATGCCCGCCGCGCGGTGGCGTCCTATGCAGCTCACCGACAGCTTCCTTTTGATGGCTACGCACTCACCGTTGAGGGCCAACAAGTCGGCGTGACTTTTGACGGCGAGCATTTAACAAAGGTGGGCTAGTTTTCTAGCAAAACCCAACCGACGATGGCCAGCGCAGGCAGCACCATCACTGCGATGAGCAGCCACGCTCCCCCGCGCGCCATGTTGATGACGGTCGTGTGGCCATCATCGAGTTCCACGAAAACTCGTTTGTCTGAAGCATCGTGGTAGATCATGCCCCATTTCAGTTCGGAATCATCTTCCCGAATTGGAATGGCACGATCAATCGCCACCTGGCCGCGTCGCAAGGAAATCATCAACGCCCAAGCCAACACCGACACAGCGATGATGTAAACGGCCATCTCAAGATGCGTGGTGGCACCTGGGCCGTTGAGTCTTAGCGATGAGATGCTCAAAATCGCTGCGAGGAAGAAACTAAACCAGCCGATACAGCTTTGAATATTGTTCAAAAACGCCCAACGCCGAGCAATCTGAATGGCAGATGCATCCGGGTGATCGGACGCGAGGTTCTTGGACTGCGCGGAAATCAGCAGCGAAATACCTAAAGAAATCACCAGAACCAGCACTGCACCGGCAATGACTCTGGCAATGAGTGTTTCCCGGCTCATCGGGGGTGCATACGATCCACCCAGCGCGACAAGCCCACTGTTGACTCTTTCGGGCATTTTGTTGGGCACGAGGGTGAGCATCGTTATTGCTGCCACCACATCAAATATGATGACCCCAACAATTCCCAGGTACCAAGTCCAAGGAACGGCGATCTTGCCCAGCGGCTTCACTGCCCTACCCTTCTTCAAGCATTGTGCAAACATGGCCCCATCCACCGAAAGGGCCATTGCTACGCTATCAAAAGTTTGGCGGTTTTATGAACTGCGCTGGAACAAGGTCACAAAATGTGACTCATCAACATCTTCGTAGTTGGCTGGGGAGAAGGCTGCATTGCGGTCTTTATCAACCAACACTGCACGCACACCTTCAGCAAAATCAGGCTGGCGGATCATATAAAGAGACATCGCCAATTCATTGTCCAAGCCTTCACGCAGAGTGGTCGCCTCACTGTTTTGATGCATCAGCTTCACGGTAGCCACCACCGATGCCGGTGCTGCCGACGCCATCAGCCCATCCACCTTGGCAACAAATTCAGCATCGGGGTGAGACCGGAGGGAGGCGTCGATAAGCGCCCAAGAGCTGTGCCCAAAGGTCTCCTCAATCTGGCTGGCGACGCCGGCCAGCTCGCTGCTGCCCGTAGGTTGCGTGGAGAATTTCTCCAGCGCGCCATCAAGCGACTCGTTCAAGACCGCATCAATGAACCCCTGCGCATCCTCAACAAAATGCGTTGCGACGCCAGCCCACAGCATATCGGCAGGGCTCATGCGCCACCCGGTCACCGCCAAAAATGTGGCGATGGCCAGCGACGATGCACGCTGACCGAAATAAGTAAAGCCCACATCGGGAACATAGCCGATCGCCATCTCAGGCATCGACGCGAACGCTTTTTCCGTGACGATCCGGTGCGATCCATGCATGGAAATTCCCATTCCGCCACCCATCGCGACGCCGTTGATCACAGAAATGACCGGCTTCGGATAGGTTCCCAACGTGTTGTTCATCGCGAACTCATCGATGAAATACTTATCGCCGGCCGCAACATCGCCCTCCAACACGCTCTCACGGACCGCGCGCACATCACCGCCGGCACAAAATGCACGCTCCGAGGATGAGTAAATGAGAACCTGCTGCACCTGATCATCATCAGCCCAAGTGGTTAGAGCTTCCTGAACGAGATCGATCATTTCCTGATTAAGAGAATTGAGCGCTTTGGGACGATTAAGCTCCACCATACCGGTGGAATTCTGGACAAAAGTGTTCACTACGTTAGACATGAGAACCAGTGTGGCACATCACAGGAAATCTTCGCGGGTGTTTAGACAACCCGGATGTGACAGAATGGGCGATCAAGACATAATCGGAAAGGAATCCAAACAAATGGACTTTCGCCTCGTCGCGACAGACATGGACGGCACACTTTTAAACACCCACCACGAAGTCCCAGAGAAATTTTGGGACATCCTGGAACAAATGCGTGCCAAAGGAATCGCCTTCGCACCAGCCAGCGGCCGTCAATTAGCCACCTTGCAAAAACAATTCGGGCACGCGGGTGAACCCATTTCTTACATCGCAGAAAACGGCACCGTGGTAGTCCACGACGGCGAAATTATCTCCCTGACCACCATCGACTCCGACACCGTACACTCCATCATCGATGCCGTGCGCGCATCCGACATCGATATGGGAGTAGTGGTCTGCCGACCAGAACGCGCCTACGTCGAACGCAACGACGAAGCTTTCCGCGCCGAAGGCCTGAAATACTACGTCTCCATCGAGGAAGTCCAAGACCTCCACGAAGCAGTCAACAATGAAGTAATCAAGGTAGCGATCTTTACATTCCAAGATGCCGAAAAGGACTGTGCCCCCATCATCCGCGCAGCCTCCCCCAACGCCAACGTTGTTGTCTCCGGCCAGCACTGGGTCGATGTCATGGATCCTTCAGCCAACAAGGGCCAAGCTTTGGCTGCTCTCCGCGATGCCCTCGGATTGGAAGAATCCCAAACTCTCGTGTTTGGCGACTACCTCAACGACACTGAATTGATCAAGGCCGCCGGCAAGTCTTACGCCATGTCCAATGCCCACCCGGACATTTTGGAATTGGCCGACGAAATTGCACCATCCAACATTGAAGAGGGCGTTATTGTGGTGCTGGAGAAGTTGCTTAACGGTTAACGATTGCAGGCAGCAGGTTCAGGCGAAATGGTTAGGATCCACCACAGATCCGTCGATTCTTAGGCGGTGTGGTGAGTCCTTGCCCTGGAGCCTTGCAGGAGACTTTCAGAAAGTAGCTTTTGAGGCTTAAGGCCTGGCGAACCGCAAAATCCGCCCCCGGACCGCAGCAAATGTCCAATTTCGATCGAAAATTCGCTCTAATAGATCCCTATTATGCAAATATTCGTTCGATTTTAGGACTCGCCAGCGATTCGTGACGAGAAGTTGATCAGTAATCCTGTAGCAACTGTTCAAGAATCACTTGTGCCCCACCAGCCTCAAAATGGAGCCCTTCCAGAATCACTTTTAAGCGCCTGAACGAGCCCCACCCACACTGAGTCCTATTTGGGGCTTTTCAACCCCTTAAAAGGCGTTCTATTTCTTGGACTTCTTCTTGCCTTTTCCTCCGGAAGACTTCTGCTTATCCGAGTTCTTTCCTGCAGCCTTAGCTGGCTTCTTTGCCTTCTTGGCTTTTTCTTCTTTCTTGATGCGCTCTTCTTCCAAGTGTGCTGCCACATCTGGAACATAACGGAACTCATCGCGAGGGGGACGTACATAATCAGATTCAGAATCTGGGCGATGAGGGATTTCCGGCAATGGACGATCGATCTTCTCATAAGGAATCGTCGAGAGCAGATGCGAAATGACGTTGATGCGGGAACGCTTCTTGTCCTCAGATTCCACCGTGTACCACGGTGCTGACGGGATGTCCGTGTGGATGAACATCTCATCTTTTGCGCGTGAGTAATCTTCCCAGCGGGTGATCGATTGTAAATCCATTGGCGACAACTTCCACCGGCGCAGCGGATCGCTCAGGCGGTCTTCGAAACGCTCAATCTGCTCTTCATCAGATACAGAGAACCAGTATTTACGCAGGTGAATGCCATCTTCCACCAACAGGCGTTCAAAGATTGGTGCCTGGTGAAGGAATCGGCGGTACTCCTGGGAGGTGCAAAATCCCATGACGCGCTCGACTCCTGCACGGTTGTACCAGGAGCGGTCAAAGATAACGATCTCACCAGCAGTCGGCAATTTTTCGATGTAGCGCTGGAAATACCACTGCCCTTTTTCCCGAGAGTTTGGGGTGGGCAGCGCTTCGATCCTTGCGGACCGGGGGTTGAGGTACTGCGTAATGCGCTTGATCGCAGAACCTTTACCAGCGGCGTCGCGGCCTTCCATGACGATGACCACGCGCGCACCGGTTTCCACAACCCATTGTTGCAAATCGACGAGTTCGGCTTGAAGTCTTTTTAGTTCTTTTTCATAAGCCTTTTTATCCAGCTTTGGCGGATTTTTCCGGAAGTCTGGGAGATTTTGACCGTCTTTTTTCTTTCGCATGTTTTAAGCGTACAAGGTCAATGGTCAGAGATTAACAAAAAGTTAATATTCCCTGCATTAAAACATGCAAAAAGCCTTGTCGCTAAAGCCTTTCCGCTAGCAACAAAGCTTTTGCGGGCTCCTTAGTAGACGGTGAAATCGCTGAAACGTTCCCAACCCTTCTTCTTGGAAAACTCACTCTGAATAATCATTGGAGTTTGTTGCAGCAACGGTGGAAGTGTTTCTTGAGCTCGCAAGAAGTGCTCGCTCTTCTTATGTTCCGTCGCACCTTCATCCGTCCACACACCAATTACAAGGTACTCGCCTGGGTAATCGGTGTTGCGGAACCAATCAAAGTAGAGACAGCCTTCCTCTGTCCTGGTTGACTCAGTGAATTTGTCGACTGTGTAGCGGAATGTATCCACGTACTTAGCCTTGGGCTTGAAGCGAATGTTGACGATATGCATAACTTAAGCTTACTTCGTTTCACAAAACTTTGACCCAAAATTAGCCAACCAGCAAAGGTCATATTTTAGTTGACTGCGAACTCTGCCATGCGGTCCCACTCAGTCTTGCCCTCGATAAGGGTGTTGATGATCTCTGGGGTCTCAGACAGGATGGTTGGGAACAGCTCACAGGCCGCCTTGAAGTGGTCGCTGTTGACGTGAGCTTCGGCAGCGTCGTCCTGGAATGCTTCGATGAGGATGAACTCGTTTGGGTTGTCGGTGTTAATTGACCAATCGAAGAAGATGTTTCCTTCTTCCGCACGGGTCTTTTCTGTAAACTCCGCTACCTGCTCGCGGAAGGTGTCTACATATTCTGGCAATGGCTTGAATTTCACATTAATCAAAATCACGACCACCACTGTACCGATCTTGTTTAGCCAGTTCAGACTAGGCTGGGAACCAGTGACCCCGCACACATTTCATGAAGGGAGTTAAACCATGAGTTCGCTCGACAATGCCCCGCTGCTGGAATTGGATGTTCAGGAATGGGTAAACCACGAAGGCTTGAGCAATGAGGACCTGCGCGGCAAGGTTGTGGTGGTGGAGGTGTTTCAGATGCTATGCCCTGGATGCGTGAATCACGGTGTCCCTCAGGCTCAAAAAATCCACCGCATGATTGATGAATCCCAAGTGCAAGTCATCGGGCTGCACAGCGTGTTTGAGCACCATGATGTGATGACACCTGAGGCTTTGAAAGTGTTCATCGATGAGTTTGGGATCAAGTTCCCCGTGGCAGTGGATATGCCGAGGGAAGGCCAGCGGATTCCTTCGACGATGAAAAAGTATCGTTTGGAAGGAACGCCCAGCATCATTTTGGCTGATCGAAAAGGACGGATTCGTCAGGTGCAGTTCGGGCAGGTTGATGATTTCGTGCTGGGATTGCTGCTCGGCAGTTTGCTGTCAGAGACGGACGAAACCTAAAGCGCTTTGGTCTGCAGGCCGGCGCAGACGGTGTTGGATGCGTGGCTGGCGGCGTCGATAAGCGAAAAATCTTTATGCAGGGCGGCGATTAATGCTGCGGCGTAGACGTCGCCTGCCCCTTTGGCCGTGGTATCGACGGTGGCGGAGGCGATTTCCTGGACGCTGTCACGGGTGACGATGCGGGTGACGGTGGTGCCCACAGTTTCAGTGGCGCTGGTGATGATGATCCACTCGCCAAACGGGCCGAGCAGCGAGCGCGGATCGCCGGAGCCAACCATGTGGGAGAGCTCGAAAGCATTGGGAATGATTCCGGTAGCCAGAGGGCATAAGTCCTGGCAGATGGCGGTTGCGATCTCGTCGGCGACATAAATTCCCACGTCACTGTCCCCCATGATGGGATCCACCACGATGCGCACATGCGGATGGGTTTCGCGGATTTTCTGCAGCCACGCAGCGACCACACGCACCTGAGAAGCGGAGGTAAAATAGCCGGTGGAAATGGTGGAAACCTCATCGATAATCCCCAGATCCACCAGGTCTTGCAGCGCGTCGGCGAGCCATTGGTCCGACATCGGCTGGCGGTGAGAACTTGCATAACGCGGCATGGAACTTAACACCACGGTGGGGACAGCGACCACGCGGAGGCCTTCGTTGTGCATCACCGGAATGGCAGCACTGAGCCCCACGGAACCATAAACCACCTGGCTGCCGATCATCACCACATCGGCGCGGCGCTGATCAAACTCCAGCTGTGCGCGCTGCTCTAAAATCTCCTCGCCTGCCGACGGCATGAACTAGCCCTCGATTTCCTCGCCGAGTTCCAGCCACTGCATTTCCAGCTCGCCGTGTTCTTCCTGCACTGCGCGGAGCTTGGTGTCCAGCTCGGTGAGCTTTATGGTGTCCATGGCCTCCGCTGCATCAGCGAGCTGCTGATTAAGCTTGTCCATTTGCTGGTCAAGCTTGCCCATTTTGCGCTCCAGGGCGTTCATTTCCTTGGTGATGCGGTGGCGTTCTTGGGAAGAAATTCCGGAACTTTCCACAGAAGTGGCAGCCTGCTCTGTTGCAGCAGAAAAGGTTCCAGCCTGCGTGGCCGCACCCAAGTTCAGCACTCCACTGTCTTCGGCCGCGGCCATCGCTGCTCGTCGCTGCAGGTACTCTTCAATTCCGCCTGGCAGGTTGGTGAGCTTGCCATCGCCGAAGAGTGCCCAGGTGGAGTCGGTGACGCGTTCGATGAGGTAACGGTCGTGGGAGATAACCACCATGGTGCCTGGCCATCCGTCGAGAAGGGATTCCAGCTCTTGGAGGGTGTCAATGTCCAGGTCGTTGGTGGGCTCGTCGAGGAGCAGCACGTTTGGTTCGGCCATGAGCACGCGGGTGAGTTGGAGTCGGCGGCGTTCACCACCGGACAGGTCACCAACTGGGGTGCGTTGCCTCTTGGGTGAGAATCCGAGGCGTTCTGCCAATTGGGAAGCGGAGACCTGCTTGTCGCCCATCATCACGTAGGAAGCGACATCTTCAACGCAGTCGATGAGTCGGCGGCTGAGGTCTAGGTCATCGAGTTCCTGGCGGAGCCATCCCAGTTTGACGGTTTGGCCTTCGATGCGTTTGCCTGCCTGAAGTGGCTGCTCGCCGGCAAGGGTGCGCAGCAGGGTGGTTTTGCCGGAGCCGTTGACGCCGACAAGACCGATGCGCTCTCCTGGAGCCAAACGCCAGGTGAGGTCTTCTACCAGGATGCGATCATCAGGGGTGGCTACTGTGGCGTCTTCAAGTTCAATGACAACGCGGCCTTGCCTGGACTTGGAAAATGCCATGAGCTCGACTTTGTCGCGTGGTGCTGGCACGTCTGCGATCAAAGCTTCGGCGGCTTCGATGCGGTATCGAGGCTTTGAGGTTCGTGCTGGTGCACCGCGGCGCAGCCATGCGAGTTCTTTACGCGCGAGGTTTTGACGGCGCTGCTCAATGGCATCTGCTTGGCGGGCGCGTTCGGCGCGGGCGAAGGTCCAGTCGTTGTAGCCGCCTTCGTAGGAGTCCACCACGCCGTCGTGAACTTCCCAGGTGGTGGTGGCAATTGTGTCGAGGAACCAGCGATCGTGTGTGACCACAACAATGGCGATGCGGCGTGACAGCAGGTAGGACGCCAACCATTGCACGCCTTCCACGTCGAGGTGGTTGGTGGGCTCGTCGAGCACGATCAGGTCAAGGTCGCGAACCAGCGCGGCGGCCAGGTTGGTGCGTCGGCGCTCGCCACCGGAAAGGTTGCCCACTTTGGTGTCAAGGCCAAGATCGACAATGCCCAAGCCACCGAGGACGTCGCGCACCGTGGCGTTTGATGCCCATTCGAAAACTTCCAAACCCAAAGGTCCAAGCACCACGTCAGCGACGGTGTCGTCATCATTGAGTTCAGCACGCTGCGTCACCACAGCCATGCGCAGGTCAGAGTTGTGAGACACACGGCCCTGATCCGGCTTTTCGATGCCAGTAAGTACTTCCAGCAGGGTGGTTTTTCCGCCACCATTGAGGCCGACGACGCCAATGCGGTCGCCGGTTTGAACACCTAAGGAGACACCGTCGAGAAGCGTTTTTAATCCCCAGGTTTTGGAGACGTTCTCGAGATTAATCAGATTGGCCATTGTGGTTTTTCTTCGACTCCGATACTTAAGTTTGTCTTTATTATGAAACAGTCAAAATGTGTGCGCCGCGCTGGTCGGCGGTTGAGGCCGCAGGGCCGGTGGCGGTGTAAGCAGCGTACACCTGGCCGGCGTCGATTAGCGCCTCTTTAACGTCTTGCGCTTTGTGCTCCGATTCGCACAAGAATACCGTGGTCGGGCCGGAGCCGGAGACAATTCCTGCATGCGCGCCGGAGCGGATGCCTTCTTGGAGGACGCTGCGCAGTTCAGGGCGCAAACTGAGTGCGGCGCTGGTCAGATCATTGTGCAGCCACTGCCCCACCTCGGCGGTGTTGCCGGTGAGAAGTGCGGCGCTGAGGTCGCTGATATCCATATGCGATTCCGGATTCAGCTCATCATGCTTTTTGAATACCTCAGGCGTGGACAGGCCATGCGCCATCGCGGCCACCACCCAATGTAGCTTGCCGCGCGTCAACATATCTACCAGCTGCTCGCCGCGACCGGTACCGCGCATGGTGCCACCAAGCAGGCAAAACGGCACATCTGAGCCGAGCTCCGCGGCAACCTCCAGCAATGTGTCCTCGCCGAAAGGCCCAATCCAGGCATCCACTGCGCGCAGTGTCGCAGCCGCATCCGCAGAGCCGCCAGCCATGCCGCCAGCCACCGGAATCCCCTTGGAAATATGCAGCGAAACTGCAGACAGCGGCGTCTTTTCCGCGCGCCGCTTAACCAACGCATCCACAGCGCGCCACGCAAGATTGCTGGCGTCCTCAGGCACGCCACGGGCACCGGTCACAGATAATTGCTTGACGACGCTCCCCTCCTCCACCAACTCCTCATCGAGGGTGGTTAAGGTGACGGTGTCAAACAGATCAATGGTTTGAAACACCGTCATGAGCTCGTGAAATCCATCGTCGTGAGCCGGTCCCACACCTAAATGCAGGTTGGTTTTCGCCCACGCCTTAGCGGTAATTTTCACTTCTCATCCTTTTGCTGCAACACCCCAGCTAGGCGCACATAGTCAGTGACATCAAGCTTTTCGCCACGAAGCGTTGGATCAATATCAGCGGCCCGCAAAGCTTCCTCAGCTGCCTGGCCAGAACCGTAGTGTCCAGAAAGCGCAGCTCTTAGGGTTTTACGGCGCTGCAAGAAAGCAGCATCAATGATCGGCCACACCTTCTTACGCGTCTCATCGTCCTGCTTCCACGCGGTGTCTTCGCGCACGATCTTCACCAAACCGGATTCGATCTTTGGAGCTGGCCAAAAGACATTCTTACCAATCGACCCGGCGCGAGTAACTGGACCGTAGAAGGACGCCTTCACGCTAGGCACACCATAAATCTTCGATCCTGGATCCGCAGCCAAACGATCAGCAACCTCTGCCTGCACCATGACAAGCACCTTGTTGATGGTGGGAAACTCCTCCATCATGTGCAACAAGACAGGGACAGAGACGTTGTACGGCAAGTTAGCCACCAAGGCGGTGGGTTGAACAGCCATATCGGATTGTTGAACCTTCAGGGCGTCTTTCAGCACGATGCTCAACTTGTGAGCAAGGGCCGGCGCGCGCCACTGAAAAGTCTCCGGCAATTCCGCAGCCAAACGGGGATCAATTTCCACCGCAGTTACTGAAGCAGCAGATTCCACCAGGGCAAGGGTCAGAGAGCCCAGACCAGGGCCAACTTCCACCACGTGGTCGTCTGGGGTGAGCTCTGCCGCAGCAACAATGCGACGCACCGTGTTGGGATCGTGAACAAAGTTCTGCCCCAACTTCTTAGTTGGTGTGACGTCGAGCTTTTCTGCCAGCGCACGGATTTCTACCGGGCCGAGCAGCTGTGCACCTGAGGGTTCTTCCATAGCATCCCAATCTACCTATTGGATGCCAGATTTCTACTATCGGATGCCCAAGCTTGCGGTGCAAGCAGGCCATGCTCCCCAACCTTGTGCAGCCTGAACCTTTTCTGCGATGGAGATTTGCTGTTCACGGCTTGCACCGGAAGCGTCACCGGAGAAAGCTCCACCACCGTATGCGAGCCAGGTCTGTGGGTGGAACTGTAGGCCGCCGGAGAAGCCATTACCTGTGTTGATTGCCCAGTTTCCGCCGGATTCACACTGTGCCAGCTGATCCCACACGGAGTTTGCAGCGACAGTTTTGGTGCCACGGCTAATGGTTGCTGGCTTTGCTGCGGTGATTTCAACTTCATTGATCACCGTGGAAGATTCTTCCTGACCATTAACGGTTGTTACGGTGCGAGTAACTTCCTTGGTTCCAGGAGCGCCTTCTTCGACCACAGTTTCATCGCCAGCTGGAGCTTCTGGATCATCCACGTAGGTTGGCTCAGCATCGAAAGACACAGTTTCAGTGATTTCGGTGTTGTCAACGCGGTCGATCTGGATCGCAGCGTTGTTCTTCAGCTGCTGATCCAGAGGCACATTAATGCGGTCCTGAGCACCCAGCTCAATATCCCGCAGCTCTAGGGCTTCCTGTACGTTCTGAGCTGCCAAAGAAACGTAAGTGACCTTGCCACCATCATTGATGGAAATAATCTTCGGCTTGGTAACACTCACCTTCAAACCAGATTCTGGGATGGTCTCTGAAAGATCAGCGTCCACCGCATCAGCACCGGTAATGCCACCGACTTCCTGCAGGAGGTCCTCCACGGAAACCGCAGTGGTGGTCACGTTTTGGATTTGACCTTCCACCACGAGCGCCACCTGCTTGGCAGTACGAACAGTCACAGTGTCTTCATCACTGATGGATGAATCCAGTGAAGGGGAAACAATGTCCTGGTCACCAAGTTCCACACCAGCTTGCGCCAGCACACCTTCAACAGTGCCGGACATAGTCACTAGGGACATCTGCTCGCCGTTGACATCAACAATGATGTCCTTTTTGGTAGCTGCAGCGGTGACTCCGCCGATAAGCAAGGTGGCGAGCACGCCACCGGTAGCCAAACGCAACGGCACCGAGCGGGTGCTGTTGATCCGGTTGATCCGTGACTTCTGATGGGGCGCCATGTAAAACTTCTTCGCTCTCGGGGGAATTAACAATTAGTCACAATACGGTAACAAACTACCCCCGTCCATCACCAAAACGCCGTGGCGTGCAACTTCATAAACTTCAGTCACACCCACCACAACCCCCACAGCTGACCACGGCCAACAGATTGACTGTGAGCTACCTCACGTTATAGATTTGTGACCCCATAAACGCGATCAAAATTCTCATTCAAAGCCGCCGCAACATCCTCCACAGCCATCCCCCGAACCTCCGCAATGCATAGCGCCGTATGACCAATCAACGACGGCTCATTCCTACTCCCCCGAAACGGCTCCGGCGTCATATACGGCGCATCGGTTTCAATCAAAATCTGGGAAATCGGCGCAATACGAGCAGCCTCCCGCAACTCCTCATTACGCTTAAACGTCACATTGCCCGCAAAACTCAACACATATCCACGATCCAACGCTTCCTTCGCCACGTCCAACGGCGAAGAAAAACAATGCAGAATCGTATCTTTTGGAGGTGGAGCATCCGCCAACACTCGCATCAAATCAGCATCCGCCTCACGATTGTGAATCATCAACGGCTTATCCGCACTAATTGCCAAATCAATATGCCAGCGCAGCGCCTCCTCTTGCACATCCAACGCCGCCGTGTCCTCTGGATCGTGCTTGATCCAATACGAATCCAAACCAGTCTCACCAATGGCCACACAATTCGGATCCGCCGCCATCTGCGTCAGCCGCGCACGCGCAGCCCCATCCAACTGATCAGCCTTCGTCGGATGAATCGCACACGCAGCAAACACATTGCCAAACTGTTGCGCGGCCTCCAGCGCAAGCTCGGCCTCAGCCAAACCATCACCGACGGTACAAAGCTTTTCGACGCCCGCCTCCTTGGCCCTTTCCACCAACCCTGCAAGATCTCCTCCACACGATGCCAAATGTGTATGCGCATCAATGAGACCAGGGATAAATTGGGCAGGAACCGGAATGGGGCGAGGCTTCTTCTTAGACATAGGATTCACATTCTAGCCGTGGCTCAAAGATACTGAACTGAAAACTAAGAATCCTATCGGAGCGCAGCTACTGAATCAGTAGCCGAAATAAACAAGACCTGGCTCTTCTAGTTAAGATCCGTTTCGTTGGGCAACAAGAAGATGGCGTTGCAACTCGATAGTTTGTGACATAACTGCTTTGTGACATAACTGCTTTGTGACATAACTGCATTTCACACGTGTCACATCAGCACTAAACCCAGCTTATCCGAAGTAAGGAAGTTTCATGCGAATAGTGATTGAGCTTGTACACCCAATGAAAAACAGACGGACCTGACCTTGCATTCACAGCACAGAACTTTGTAGATGCCACAGCATGGCATGCCCGTTCTCTGTCTTAATAGGGTTATTAGCTATTCCAATCGGGGATCAAAACTAATGGTTTGGTGCTTAATGAAACAGCGGAAATTGTGACTTGCAGCTTCGTTTGGCGGTTTTTCCGCGGCTTCGAATGGCGGTTCAGTCGACGCCGATGGCAACACCTGGATAGGCCACCCGGGCGCTCGGGATGGGCTTATTAGAGGCCGAAGGCGCCGCCGCTGACGAGGATGAAGATGCCCAGGCCGATCAGGACGATCGGGAACAGCACGTGCTCCCAGCGCTCAAGGACTTCTGCGATGGGCGGGCGGGTGGCCACGAACTTTGCCAGCAGGACCAGGCCTGCCACCAGGACGAGGAAAACGATGCAGTAGATGATGACGGCGGCAGTGTCCACGTTGAGGAAGACCGGGACGTAGACGCCGATATTGTCGCCACCGTTGGCAAACGTCACACCGGCGACGGTCAGCACACCCACCTTTTTCCCGGCGATCTCCGCATCATCATCGTCGTCATCATCGCTTCGCCAGGCCTGCCAGGCCGCCCATAGTCCCAGGGCCAGGGGAATTAGTCCGAAGTACGGGATCGCCTCAGCAGGTAGGAATGCTCCTGCCCCCAGCGTGACCAGGACTGCGGCCGCGAGGATGCCCATGAAGCCGAGGTACTGACCAGCCAGAATCCGAAGCGTGGTCCCTTTTTGCCCCGCCCCGCGGGCAAAAAACAGCGAGAGCACGATGATGTCGTCGATATTGGTGGCGATAAACAGACCAATCGCCGACAGTAGACCGGTTGCCACTACGCACTCTCCTGTCCAGTGACACACCCAGGTACGGCGCATCCGGCGTCGATGCATTCGGCGTTGTCATCGACGGCCAGGGTGATATCCAGCAACGCGTTCAACGCCTGCGCCAGATGAGCATCAACGATCTCGTAGCGGGTCTGTCGCCCCTGCGGTTCGGCAACAACAATTCCGCAGTCCCTCAGGCAGGCGAGATGGTTCGACACGTTCGAGCGCGTCAGTTCCAGATCCTGGGCGAGAGCGGCCGGGTAGGCCGGCCCCTCCAGCAGCGCCAGGAGAATGCGGGAACGAGTCGGATCCGCCATGGCCCGACCCAACCGGTTCATCACGTCTAGACGAGAAGCAATAGTCAGCATGCGCTGAACTATACAGCTGTTGCTGAACTAACTTCAACATGGGGTGGCGTCGTTGCCAGAGGTCGTCTGCACTTTCAGGCTGAGGCCTTCACTGCGCAGGAAGGAAGCGGCTGCCTAGTTGGCGGTGTTCCCGACGTGATTTAAAGGTGAGGGCTATTGCCGGCAGCTTCCGGCCCAGACCAGCGGCGGCCCACGTACCGATCAGGGTGTCCCACTTCCTAGGAAGTGGGACACCCTGCGCTCGTCAAGTTTTTGAGACAGCTTGATTGATTTTTCTTCTTACGCTGCTGCTAATCCATACTGCTGCTGATATGCGGTCAAAGCACTAGCCGGTGAGAGCCCCTGGTTATTGCTATGCGGGCGGCGCCGGTTGTGACCTGCCCCTCGATGTACTCCATCACCGCGGTTCGGTCCGACAGGTGATTCTCAAAATCATAGTGGTGATACATTTCGGTCTTCAAATGTGAGAAAAAATTCTCCGCGACTTCCGTTATCCCAACACACCCCGGTCAATCCCATGGATTGGGTGATCTTGTTGCCGGCGCACCATGTCTGGAACTGCTCGGAGGTGTATTGCGATCCTCTATCGGAGTGAAAAATTGCGCCTTCAGGATGAAGACACCCATGATCACGCGCCATAGCCAGCGCATTGATCACCAACGGTGTGCGCATATTAGAATCCATAGACCACCCCACCACCATCCGCGTAGCCAAATCGATCACGGTAGCCACATACAGCCACCCGGAACCCGTCTTTAAGTACGTAATGTCACCAACGAGCCTGGTCCCAGGCACGGTAGCGGTAAAGTCTCGTTTCCCGTGGCTATCGAGCATATGATTTTTAATATGCTCGGTCCGGGCAGAAAGGGTCACTGACCGTGGTGTTCTTCCAGGCCCGCATTCGTCTGACACGCACTCCTCATTCGTTCATAATTGATCCCACAGTCCCAGTAGAAACTTTGACACCACGCTGGTTGAGCAACGTGGTCAGCTGATCCCTGCCAGCCATCTGGTTGCTTTTTTCAAACTCCTGGGCAACCTCAGCCCTGAGTTCTAAATGCCTTATGGCTGTCGGAGTCAGACCCGCAGGCTTGGCCCACCGGTAATACGACGCTCTGGACACACCCAACTTTCTGCACATCCATGTAATGGGAAACGACGCCTTCTCTTGCTCGATGAACGCTGAGAGATCCTCTACAGGTGCTTCGGCTTCCAAAGAAGGCGCTGGCTTTTCCCCAAAACTCGTTTTCCCGTTTCAACGCGGCGTTCTCAGCCTGCAGGGCCTTGTATTTCGCCCATTCGACTGGGCCTGGTTCATCCACACCGGCGTCTGGATGCTCGGCCCTCCAGGTTCTTACCCACGCGCTCAGTGTTCCTTCTTTGATACCCAACTCGGTGGCCACTTCCTTGACCGAGCGCCCTGAGGATACGACGAGTTGCACAGCTCCTGCTTTGAATTCTTCGGTGAAGATGACGTGCGATTCGACATGGAACTAATTCTCCTAAACCCTGTCTCAAATCACCATACGGGCGCACGACCAACACGAATCTGACAAGCCACACTTTAGCACTAAAACGTCATAACGTTATAGTGCTAAAACTTTTTGACGTCAAAAAATCATCACGTTTTAACGCTATAAGTTTTTTCATTAAATTACCTGATCACAGCGATCATAAGTGTTTTTAAAGAAGACTGGAATAGTTCCTCTACAAGGAGATAGATCCCTGACAGGTGAGTCTTTTACATAATGTGGTCGCACGTCAGAAATACAACGGTTTCCTGCGGTTTCATGCTCTTTAAGCCATTGAGAAAAGTGGGAAATGCCGTAAGAAATAGAGCGGTGCCCTAAGGCTGAATAACTCTAGGGCACTTAATAAGGTGCTGTTGCAAAGTTGAGTCTTGGGCCGGGGAAACCCCACCAGCGCCGCTCCATTGTTGAAGCGTTTGTCGATACCAATTCCGCCTCCAAGACTGAGGAAAGCACTATGTTCAATGTCCGCATGACCACCAGTGTGCATAGACGGTTGAAACTACAGGCATTTAAAGAACATCGCACGATGAAAGAAATCGTAGAGCAATCAGTAGTCAGATACCTTAACGAGTGCGAAGATTGATTTACAAATACACAAATATATGTGTATTTGTAAATCAAGAGAGAAATTCTTGTTAGTCCTAAACTGGCTAGATTAGTTGCATACAGGTTGAAGGATCACGTGGTGGAGTTCCGGACGGGACTTACGTCTGGAAGTAAGAAATAGCCCGGACGCGCTACGGATGATGACGAAGGAGCCCTATCCGTGTCGAGACTGACGGAACTGCTGCGGCAGGTGCGCAAGGCGGACGCGCAACTTGGTACTGACCTGGAAGCCGAGGTCGCTGCGCTGACCAAGCGTCGCACCTTCGGGCTCGTCTTTGAGCAGCATCAGCCTGAGGCTGTCGAGCTGCCCGGCAGGGTCGTCCGTCGCGGCGACAAGGTGCGGGTGCTGCCTCCGCGAGGGGGGACAAAGGCAGGTGACCAACGGCTGTGGCGGACAACTCGGATCGAGTGCGTCGACGGGCAGCGTGTGGCTCATCTCGCGGAGCTCGACGTCGAAGAACCCGAGACTCGGGCAGTGCTTGCCGACGACGTGGTGGTCGTCGCGGAGTTCCGGGATCGCATCTACCCCGGCCTGGTGGAGACAGGCAGGGTTGAGCGGGGCGGCGACAAGCCGTTCCACACGGTCGTCAACGCTGAGAACTACCACGCGCTGGAGATGCTGACCTATACGCACCGGCATTCCATCGACGCCATCTACATCGACCCGCCGTACAACACCGGGGCGAGGGACTGGAAGTACGACAACGATTACGTCGCGAGTGATGACGACTATCGACACTCGAAATGGCTGGCGTTCATGGAGCGACGGTTGAAGATCTGTCGGGAGCTCATGCGTAGCGATGCTACTCTTGTGGCAACTATCGATGAGCATGAAGTAAACCGTTTGGGCGTGTTGCTAGATCAGCTCTTCCCGGAATCTACGCGGCAACTCGTCACAATTGTCAACAACCCTAAAGGCGTTACTCAGGGATATCTTTCGAGGGTCGAAGAGTATGCGTTCTTTGTATTTGGTCCTGACGCGCGAATCGGTTCGGTCGATGACGACCTTCTGACGCATCGAGACATGGCCGATGCTGAAGGGGAACTGCAGAGGCCTCGATGGAAGGGGCTCTTGCGGTCGGGCGACGACTCGCTTCGAGCTGACCGTAAAGATATGTTCTATCCGGTGTGGTTCGATGAGTCGACTGGGCGACTCAGCCACGCGGGCGAAGCATTGCCACTTGACGAAACTCCTGACTTCAGTCCGCAGGATGGCCTGACGCCGATCTGGCCTATTAGGCGGGACATGAAGGAGGGGCCTACCCGGGCAGCGCCACGCCGTTCGATCCTTGACTACGCGCTACACCCTCATCTGTGAAGAGCCACCAAACCTGGGACGGTTCAAGCGGCGCTAGGCGAGTCTGATTGCTGCGTCGATCTATGGGGTGAGGGCAGTGGCCGACATCGCGGTCCGAACTATCGCGGTCCGAACCTACCGGAGTCCGAAAGTACCGCGGTCCGAACCTACCGGAGTCCGAAAGTACCGCGGTCCGAACCTACCGGAGTCCGAAAGTACCGCGGTCCGAAACTATCTGATGCGCATCTTGTACAATGAGGATGCGCGTATGCACATGCATACGCACACGCACACTCCTTGGACGCCGTAGCGAGCTTCCGGGCAGACGGTCGCAGACGTCGTCCCCCTGGCTCGTTTCCCCGCCCATCAAAAAATGAACGACCGCGGACTAGCTCGGATCAAGGCGACATCCCCTCAGCATCATGACGCGCTTGTGATGCAACTGAATATAGGAAGCTTAGAGATGACGCAACCAGGACAGACCACCACGACTTCGCACGAAGCGATCGATGCGTTCAAGAGAATCGTCGGCGACGAACATGTACTGACCTCTGAGCGTGCCACGATGCCATTCAGCAAAGGCTATCGATTCGGCGGAGGACCAGTCTTCGCCGTGGTGCGCCCCGGCACGCTGGTCGAGATGTGGCGGGCGCTGCAGGTATCCGTCGACAACAACCTCATCGTCATCCCGCAGGCATCGAACACGGGCCTGACTGGTGGATCCGGCCCCGGCTTCCAAGACTACGATCGCCCCATTGTGATCATCTCGACTCACCGCATCGATGAGGTGCACCTCATCAACGACGCGCGCGAGGCGATCTCGCTCGCGGGCACCCCGCTGACACACCTGACCGACGCGCTCGCCAAGCACCAGCGCGAGCCGCACTCGGTGATCGGGTCGACATCAATCGGCGCCTCGGTCATCGGCGGCATCGCGAACAACTCGGGCGGCAGCCAGATTCGCAAGGGTCCGGCATTCACGCGCGAAGCGATCTTCGCCCGCGTCAACGACGACGGCAAGGTCGAGCTGGTCAATCACCTGGGCATCTCGCTCGGAGACGACCCTGAGGTCGCACTCGACCGTCTACAGCGCGGCGAGTGGTCTCCCGAGGATGTCACCCCAGCTCCCGAAGACTCGAACGAGACCGAGTACGCCGAGCACTTGCGCAAGATCGTGCCTTCGCCTGCTCGCTACAATGCGAACCCCGAGTACCTGTTCGAGGCTTCCGGCTCGGCCGGCAAGCTGATGGTGTTCGCGGTGCGCACCCGCACCTTCCCTCGCGAAGTGCACCCGACCGTGTTTTACATCGGCACGAACAACACGCACGAGCTCGAAGAGATCCGTCGGTTGTTCCTCGAAGCCGACATGCCGCTGCCTATCTCTGGTGAGTACATGGGCCGCAGTGCCTTCGACTTGGCCGAGAAGTACGGCAAAGACACCTTCGTCTTCCTGAAGTTCATGAGTCCAGCGCTGCAGACGCGCATGTTCTCGTTCAAGACGTGGGCCAACGGCTTGTTCTCGAAGATTCCCGGCATTGGTCCGACCTTCGCCGACACGGTATCGCAAGCCATGTTCAGCGTGCTGCCCAACCAGCTGCCCAAGCGCATGATGGAGTACCGCAACCGTTTCGAGCATCACCTGCTGCTCACCGTCAGCGAGTCGCAGAAGGCCGCGAGCGAGAAGATGCTCAAGGAGTTCTTCGCAGAGCCCGAGCACACTGGTGAGTTCTTCATCTGCACGTCTGATGAAGAAAAGAGCGCGTCGCTCAACCGGTTCGGCGCGGCCAGTGCCGCCACTCGCTACGCCGCGTTGAAGCGCCGGCACATCGCAGGGCTCATCCCCATCGATGTGGCCCTGCGTCGCGACGATTGGAACTGGCTCGAGGTGCTGCCGGAGGAGATCGACGACCAGCTTGAGGTCAAGGCGTATTACGGGCACTTCTTCTGCCATGTGATGCACCAGGACTATGTCGCCAAGCAGGGCGTGGATCTCGAGGCGCTGCACGACCGCATCCAGCACCTGCTGGAGGAGCGCGGCGCGAAGCTGCCCGCCGAGCACAACTACGGTCGCATCTACAAGCTGCCGGAGTCCATGGAAGAGCACTTCAAGGAGCTCGATCCGACGAATACGTTCAACGCCGGTATCGGCGGCACGTCGCCGCACAAGGACTGGGCCTAAGTCCCCAAGGTAGCGCGACGCCGTGAGAGCCTGAGCGATGTCTTATCCATCTCGGGTGGACCTAGGGCTCGACTCCCTAGGTCCACCGGGACGGATGAGTCGAGACATCGGTCAGAGGCTGGGCAGGCCATAGAATCGCGTGGCGGCGAGGGCCACGCCCGGTCCGAGAACGGGTCATCGCCTCACGCCGTCAGCTGACCCGCGACGGCCGGCACACCGGCGAAATCCTCGCCACCGGCCACATCGACGAGCCCGGAGGCTATTGCTGAAACACATTGCCTGAACATATTGGTGGAGCTGAAGGTGTGTAGGTTCAGGACATCGTTCATAGGTGAGTCGGGACATCGTTCATAGTGGTCCGTGACGATGAGGGATGTCTAAAGCGGCTCTTCACAGATGAGGGTGTAGTTGAGGTCTGAATCCGCCGGAACTCGAGCAGGGATCTGGCGATGTAGTTGGTCAGGTTGCGGAAGCCCAGGGCCGAGCCGCGCAGGTGCTCCAGGCGTCCGTTGATCGCCTCTGTGGGGCCATTGCTGGTGCCAGGCCGCTCGAAGTAGGCCAGCACGTCGGTGGCGCGAGCCTTCAGGGTCCGACCGAGCTTGCGCAACTCGTCCAGCCCGGCGGGGACGTCTTGGCTGACGGCGTCGATGAGCGCCTCCATCGCCGCGCGGCCGAGGGATCGGTCCTTCTCGCGGTAGGCCGCGATCATCCGCTGGTAGATCCCCCAGGTTGCGCTCGTCAAGTTTTTGAGACAGCTTGATTGATTTTTCTTCTTACGCTGCTGCTAATCCATACTGCTGCTGATATGCGGTCAAAGCACTAGCCGGTGAGAGCCCCTGGTTATTGCTATGCGGGCGGCGCCGGTTGTGACCTGCCCCTCGATGTACTCCATCACCGCGGTTCGGTCCGACAGGTGATTCTCAAAATCATAGTGGTGATACATTTCGGTCTTCAAATGTGAGAAAAAATTCTCCGCGACTTCCGTTATCCCAACACACCCCGGTCAATCCCATGGATTGGGTGATCTTGTTGCCGGCGCACCATGTCTGGAACTGCTCGGAGGTGTATTGCGATCCTCTATCGGAGTGAAAAATTGCGCCTTCAGGATGAAGACACCCATGATCACGCGCCATAGCCAGCGCATTGATCACCAACGGTGTGCGCATATTAGAATCCATAGACCACCCCACCACCATCCGCGTAGCCAAATCGATCACGGTAGCCACATACAGCCACCCGGAACCCGTCTTTAAGTACGTAATGTCACCAACGAGCCTGGTCCCAGGCACGGTAGCGGTAAAGTCTCGTTTCCCGTGGCTATCGAGCATATGATTTTTAATATGCTCGGTCCGGGCAGAAAGGGTCACTGACCGTGGTGTTCTTCCAGGCCCGCATTCGTCTGACACGCACTCCTCATTCGTTCATAATTGATCCCACAGTCCCAGTAGAAACTTTGACACCACGCTGGTTGAGCAACGTGGTCAGCTGATCCCTGCCAGCCATCTGGTTGCTTTTTTCAAACTCCTGGGCAACCTCAGCCCTGAGTTCTAAATGCCTTATGGCTGTCGGAGTCAGACCCGCAGGCTTGGCCCACCGGTAATACGACGCTCTGGACACACCCAACTTTCTGCACATCCATGTAATGGGAAACGACGCCTTCTCTTGCTCGATGAACGCTGAGAGATCCTCTACAGGTGCTTCGGCTTCCAAAGAAGGCGCTGGCTTTTCCCCAAAACTCGTTTTCCCGTTTCAACGCGGCGTTCTCAGCCTGCAGGGCCTTGTATTTCGCCCATTCGACTGGGCCTGGTTCATCCACACCGGCGTCTGGATGCTCGGCCCTCCAGGTTCTTACCCACGCGCTCAGTGTTCCTTCTTTGATACCCAACTCGGTGGCCACTTCCTTGACCGAGCGCCCTGAGGATACGACGAGTTGCACAGCTCCTGCTTTGAATTCTTCGGTGAAGATGACGTGCGATTCGACATGGAACTAATTCTCCTAAACCCTGTCTCAAATCACCATACGGGCGCAGGGCATATCGCTGCCATGGCAGCCTTGCTGGGCAACCTCAAGCACACTGACCTAGAAGAGCTCCCCACCGATTACCAGGGGTGTCCTCCCATGTCCGCTGCGTTATGGAAGGCTACGGACCTACCCAGATCGAAAAGCTCTTACCTGCATACACACAGGTCAACACAGCCGGGAATAATCCAGCGACGACGCCTGAGCAAGATCTCCTCGGCGGAGCTGCAACCTCGCCGGAAAACTACGACCACCAGCTGCAGTACGCAGTCGACGCCAGTCCGGTGCATCAGAATGCGGCACAGGCACCGCCCTTCCTGATCATGCACGGCACTGGTGACCGGATGGTCCCTCCGGAGCAATCGGCTGCGCTGCACACCCATCTTGTGCAGGCTGGTCGGCAGTCCACCCTGGTACTCATTGAGGGCTTTGGCCACGGTTTCCTCAATCCCGGGGAAGTCGCGGAGCTGGGGCCAAACGTTCGACTAGACAATGGTCGGCTCGAGCGGGAGCCTCAGACAAATTTCAGCGCGCAGCAGAGTCCGGGAAACCCCTTTGAACTACAGGGACTTGCCGCCGACCATGAGATGATCAAGCGCTTTTTCACCCTGCACCTTCGCTAAGACTCTACCTTCACCCAACTCATCATCTACTGAAAGAAGGCTTCTGCTATGGCTACCACCAGCCTCCCCACGACGATTACACCGGATTCCGAGGAGACCGTAGAAAAGCGTCACTCCCTGACCCCGATCCTGGATTCACTTCCCTGCGAGTCAGTTCCCTATGCTCTGGCTGCAGGTGAGGGACAACAACACCAGCTTGGCCCCTACCATCTCACAGTTATGTCCCGTCCCGAAGACAACGGTGGAATATTTTCGCTGGCTCGTGTGAGCGCAGGCAAGACTCCCGCCACCCGGTTCTTCTCTGTCGCAGGACCGACGTTCCTCTACATGATGGAGGGGCGGTTGACTCTCTGGTTCGCTGATGGACGTCAAGAGATCATCGCTGGCGGCAGTGCCACCATTCCTACGAATACGCCCTGGTCCTTCGCCTGTGAGGGCCTAGTAAATTCAGCTCTAGTGTACTACTCATCCTCGAATGCATTCCTACACGCGGCAGAGAAACTTGGCACGTCCTCGTTCTCCCACACCTTCCGCGTCAGTGGCGAGGTCACAGGGATTCCCTACGAGGAACTGGAGGATTGCGGATTCACATTCTATGAGCGGGACCACCTTGCCGAGCTCGGGCCGCATTTCGATCGCCTCCCAGAAGATATGAAGGCGTTTGCCCTGAACGATGGTGAGGGGGACCGGCTTGAGCAGTTCGAGCAGATCAACAGCTTCGTCTGCCGTCCGAGACACACCGGAAATCAGTTCCTCGCTATGCAGACCAAGGGTGCCAAGACGCCTTATATACCTCGTCATTTCCACCGCCTTCACACCGAAAACTTCATCTGTCTGGACGGGCGCGTCAAACTGCACGTCAACGGTCAAGAGATCATCCTCTCCCGTGGGGATTACGTTCATGCCCCAGCCGGAACCATCCACTCTTTCGCCTTCGCAGGGCACAATACCCAGATGCTGGGAGTGCTCACCACAGAGGTATTCGAGAAGTTCTTTGACTACATAAACACTCCGACTAATGCTCGAGTTCAGCTGGAGGACGGGGGGAAGCCATTTTTTCCTGCTGAAGCATTCGCGAAAGTCCAAGCTGAACTCGATGTCGTGGTGGTCGGCCCCCCACGAATTAGTACCCTGGATGTTGTTACAAACTCGCGTTTCGAACCAATTAACAGAACTATCACCTATCGTGCGCTGGACGCTAACCAATAGTGAGTGAGCCGAAATCCCTGTTTGTAACAACACCATTAACCATCGTGTGGACTGATACTGGATTCCACCATCGCGGAAGGCGGTCTCGACAAACGCCTTAGACTCTTCAGGTTTTTCAGATTCTCATCATTGATAATCGTCACAAGCTCTGATTCTTTTCGATCTGTGATAAACGCCTACCACTCTTCGTCAATCTCACCGCTGGGTAGGTAAAGAACCGCCGAATTGCCTTGGAAGTCATCAAACGACATCAAAATATTTTGTAAGCGAAGGATCGTACCAAATAAGGCAATAAACTCTTTTTACTTTTCCTCAACTTCCTGAAAAGTCGCCGCCCTAGAATTCACTAAGTTTCCGATATCTTTAACCCATGCAGATCATTGATCTCTCTCATGCGTTCGCGCCCGGACAACCCCACTACCCTGGGGATCCAGATCAAGAAATTAAGACGGTCTCCACGATTGAAAACGATGGCTTTTTAATGCATCAATACAGACTTGTTGGTCCCTGGGGAACGCATGTAGATGCACCTGCACATTTCGATCCACAAGGTCGGACGCTTGATCAGATCCCTGTGGAGGAAACGCATTTACCCCTTTATTGCCTGAGGTTTTCTCGCCCCGATCTATGTACTGCTGCTGATATAGAAGCGTTTGAACATACACACGGGAAAATCGAACCAGGATCCTTCGTCGCACTCCACACTGGATGGGAATGGGGTAAACAAGGGATCGCACCCGGCTGGTCTATCGAGGCTTTAGAAATCCTCCATGCCCGTGGAGTCATTGCCATTGGCCACGATCTTCCCGATACAGATCCTTCACTGGAGGCACAGCGCTGGTGGCTGTGCCGTGACCATTGGCAGATTGAAAACCTCACCAATTTGGACAAGGTTCCTGCAACGGGTGCGATGATTGCTTGTCCTTGGCCAGTTCCAAAAGATGGTGCTAGTTTCCCAGTGCGTCCAATTGCTCTCGTCCCAGAGCACCTATCCCCTACTCGCTAAAGCGAACGGCAGCACCTTCTCTGAGGTCCGCTGCGCAATGCCATTTCCTGCAACTGTCACCGACCAGCCAGTATCAATAAGGTCTGTCACCAGCAAAATGGGACCGGGAACTAGTTGCAAGCCTTGCGACCAGTCCCATTGTTTCAATAGGGCTTCTACTCGGTATGCGGAATTCTGAGCCATGACTTCTTCAGCACCCGGCGCGGCGGGAAGTACACCCGCAAAGTTCATTCGTCCCACCGCTGCGATTGATTGAGCTACCTGGATGATCATCTCAGTTGATCCAAAGTTGGTATTGCCGAGAGCGACCACGTTGGCAGGCCGGTTGGTCCAATCCCAGTTTTTCAGCACTTCGATGATGCGTGCCATCCATGGATCATCAGAATAAGCTCCGCTGTCCAGCAGGGCCTTTAGTGCAGGTCCACGGGCAATGTCATTGAGTCGTCCCAGTGCTCGTCCTTCTTCTAGCCCTGCGATTTTTCCTCTGACACTAATGCCAGTCGGCCACATTTTTCGTGGGGCTATTTTCACTCCGGGTGTTTGAAGCTGTTGGTCCACTTTCAAAGTGATCGAGGCATCGGTGTCGAGCCCCCACGTTTTGCCCGTGCAATTGTCGCAGCGCCCGCACGGAGTAGTTGCCTCCACATCGTCTAGTTCTTTGCGGAGGTACAGCATGCGGCACTCAGTGGTGTTCTGGTAGTTCACCATGCTTTGCTGTTCAATTTTCCTTGCTTGTTCAAGTCCTGCGTAGCGTTCCGCATCGTAGATCCACTCTTGCCCGGTGGAGACCCATCCGCCACGTACACGTTTGACTGCGCCATCTACGTCTAGCACTTTAAGTACTTGTTCAAGGCGTGATCGGGAAAGATCTACTTGTGATTCCAATTTGACAGTGGATTGCGCCTCATCGGTTAACACCGCAAGCAGTTGGCGGACTACCTCTTCGCGTGGGAACGATACTGATGCAAAGTACTCCCAGATCTCTTTGTCTTCAGTTCCTGGCAGCAGGATGACATCGGCACGAGCGGTGCCGCGCCCGGCGCGACCAATCTGCTGGTAATAAGACACCGGTGAGCTGGGGCTGCCCATGTGCACAACAAATCCAAGGTCAGGTTTGTCAAAGCCCATTCCCAGTGCAGAGGTTGCTACTAGTGCTTTGATCTCGTTGTTGATCAAGGCATGTTCTAAACGTTCGCGCTCTCCTGCTTCGGTTCGACCGGTGTACGCGGCAACATTCCATCCAACAGAATTAAGTGCATCGGCAAGATCATGTGCAGCTGACACAGTGAGGCAGTAAATGATGCCCGAACCCGTCAGTTCTTTGAGGTGGGTGGCAAGCCAAGCTGGGCGTTCGGTGGGGTTGAGCAGGTTCACCACTGATAGGTAAAGGGATTCACGGTCTAGCCCACCACGAAGCAAACCTGTGCCATCTCCTAGTTGGGCACGGACATCTTCAACCACGCGGTCATTGGCGGTGGCTGTGGTTGCTAGCACGGGAATATTGGGCGCAAGTCCCGCTAACAGGTCGCGGATGCGGCGATAATCGGGGCGGAAATCGTGACCCCAGTCGGAAATACAGTGGGCTTCATCGACCACCACTAGGCCTGTTTCAGCTGCTAGTCGAGGCAAAATGGTGTCTCTAAAGTCTGGGTTGTTGAGGCGTTCAGGTGAAATTAACAGCACATCGGCGTCGCCTGAAACGACTTGTTGCTGGATGGTTTCCCATTCCGTCATATTGGCACTGTTGAGTGTCGCTGCCTTAATCCCGGCGCGTTCGGCGGACGCCACCTGGTTACGCATGAGGGCTAGTAGTGGAGAAATAATCACGGCTGCGCCCGCACCGCGTGCTCTTAACAGTTTGGCGGCGATGAAGTAGACGGCTGATTTACCCCAACCGGTCCTTTGCACCACCAGCATGCGTTTGCGTTGGTTTACCAATGCATCAATTGCTACCCATTGATCATCGCGGAGCTGTGCGCCAGGTC
Organism: Corynebacterium glutamicum ATCC 13032; assembly: GCF_000011325.1. NCBI lineage: Bacteria > Bacillati > Actinomycetota > Actinomycetes > Mycobacteriales > Corynebacteriaceae > Corynebacterium > Corynebacterium glutamicum. The sequence continues at coordinate 948,839 of NC_003450.3, read as the reverse complement.
CGGCGATTCCAGCTAGTAAGTTGTTGGCTTCTTCCCTCGTTGCGTTCATGCCTTCCACCTAACACCACGGGGTGGACACACACTCCCCCGCCCCACCCCCGCCAACTAATAAGAGCAGGTCAATCAGATGTTTCTGATCAACCTGCTCGGTTCATGCTAAAGATGCTTTAGTTCTGCACTGGTGCCCATTCTGGGCCGGTTTCACCAAGTTCTGGATCGAGCTTAGCAATCAGCGGTGCTGGCTTCTCCAAGGTGGTGCCTGGCACAACGTCGATGCGCTGCCACTTAGCCAGCTGGGTCTTGTAGTCGCCCATGATTACTGGGTAGGTGTGCTCTGGATCTGGTAGCCCCACGCCGATTGGCTGGCGTGGTGATTCGTTGGTGACTTCCACGATCTGTGGTGTTGCAGCCCAGATTCCATCACGGCCCAAGGTCTCATGCACCTTTTGGGCGGTGTGTGGCAGGTATGGGGTCAGCATGGTGTTGCAGTCAGAAACAACCTGCAGCGCAGTCCACAGCACGGTGGCAAGACGCTCGCGCTTGGTGTCATCCTTGGCAAGCTTCCATGGTTCTTGCTCTGCGATGTAGGCGTTGGCCTCACCGACAACGTGCATGATTTCAGAGATACCGGCCTTGAACTTGGACTGATCCAGGTTCGCAGCAACGGATTCAAAGGCAGCGGTAGCAAGATCAAGGATCTTCTTGTCAGATTCTTCCAGTGCGCCAGGTACTGGTACTTCACCGAAGTTCTTGTGCGCCATGGATACAGTGCGGTTGACCAGGTTGCCCCAGCCGTTTGCCAGCTCGTTATTTACGCGGCGGACAAATTCATCCCAGGTGAAGTCGGTGTCGTTGTTTTCTGGGCCTGCGACAGCGATGAAGTATCGCAGCGCATCTGGGCCGAACTCCTTGAGGAAGTCCTTCACGTAGATGACAACGCCCTTGGATGAGGAGAACTTGGATCCAGACATAGTCAGGAACTCAGAGGAAACAACCTCAGTAGGCAGGTTCAGAACACCCAGGTCACCGATTTCTCCACCGCGGGAGCCCTTGCCTGCGTAGCCGAGAAGCTCCGCTGGCCAGATCTGGGAGTGGAAGGTGATGTTGTCTTTGCCCATGAAGTAGTAGGACTTGGTTTCTGGATCATTCCAGAAGGTGCGCCATGCTTCTGGGTCGCCGGAGCGGTAGGCCCATTCGATGGATGCGGACAAGTAGCCCACGACAGCGTCGAACCAGACGTAGAGCTTCTTGGCGTTGTTGTCTTGCCATCCTTCAACTGGGATTGGGATGCCCCAGTCGATATCGCGCGACATTGCGCGTGGGCGGATATCGTCCAGCAGGTTGAGCGAGAACTTCAACACGTTTGGACGCCAGTCTTCGCGTCCCTTCAGCCACTCGGTTAGTGCTTCAGCCAGTGCTGGCAGGTCGAGCAGGAAGTGTTCGGTCTCAACGAACTCTGGGGTTTCGCCGTTGATCTTGGACACCGGGTTGATCAGGTCCGCTGGATCGAGCTGGTTTCCGCAGTTGTCGCACTGGTCGCCACGAGCGCCGTCGGTGCCACAGATTGGGCAGGTGCCTTCAATGTAGCGGTCTGGCAGGGTACGGCCAGTGGATGGGGAAATCGCACCGAGGGTGGTTTCCTTGATCATGTAACCGTTGTCGTACAGACCACGGAACAGTTCCTGCACTACTGCGTAGTGGTTGGAGGTGGTGGTGCGGGTGAAAAGGTCATAGGACAGGCCCAGGCCGGTGAGGTCTTCGACGATCTGGCGGTTGTACTTATCCGCTAGGTCTTGAACGGTGACGCCTTCTTTGTCTGCTTGAACCAGAAGTGGCGTGCCGTGCTCATCGGTGCCGGACACCATGAGCACGTTGTTGCCAGACATTCGCTGGAACCTTGCGAACACATCGGAGGGGACACCAAACCCCGCCACATGTCCAATGTGACGGGGTCCGTTGGCATACGGCCAGGCAACAGATACGAGCACGTTCTTCGTCATGCGTACCACCTTAATTTATGCCCGGCCGGAAAGGGGTATCAGGGGTTAAAAATTGCCTATCGACGCTTCCCCGCGCCACTCGCCTTACGCTCCCTGCGTCGCTTTGCAGCCAGTTCACGCTTGCGGTGTTCATTGTGAACACGACGTTCACGGGCAAGGCGCGCGTTGAAGCGTTGCTGCTCACGGTACTCGAGGTAGATCACATCATTGCTTAAGTCCTTGACTAACGCAAACATCAATCCAATAACCACAAACAAGAATGGTGTTGCAGCCACGATGGTGACGTTTTGCAAGTTGCTCAAGGCATTGTCACCACCAGAAAGCAATAGCGTTAGTCCAATAGCTGCGGTAGCAACACCCCAGGCAGCTGTCACCCACTTGTTGGCTTCCAGCTGGCCGTGCTGACTCATGGTGCCCATGACGGTGGAAGCAGAGTCAGCAGAGGTAATGAAGAAAGTACCCAGCAAAATCATGGCGATGATGCCCATGATTTGCCCACCTGGAAGTGCATGAAGCAATCCAAAAAGCTGCTCTTCTGCTGCACCATCACCCCAAATGGATTCCCCATTTTGTTCGAAGACAATCGCAGTGCCACCAAAAATGGAGAACCATACGGTGGACACACCTGCTGGGACGAGCAACACGCCCAGGATGAACTCACGGATGGAGCGGCCACGGGAAATACGTGCCAAGAACATTCCTACGAATGGTGACCAAGAGATCCACCATGCCCAGTAGAAGATGGTCCAGCTACCTAGCCACTCACCTGCTGTGCCGTCGGCACTCATGGCAGTGCGGCCTGCCATTTGGAAGAAGTTGGACAGGTAGTTGCCAATAGAACCTGGCAGCAGGTTCAAAATCGACACGGTTGGTCCGACAACGAACACGAAAATCGCGAGCAGAGCTGCCAGAACCATGTTGGCGTTGGAGAGGTACTGGATTCCCTTGCCCACACCAGAAATAGCGGAGAAGATAAATGCCAGGGTCAAAACAGAAACAATGCCAACGATGGTCCAATCGCTTGGATCTTCAATGATGTTTGCTGCGGACAGGCCTGCACCAATCTGCAGGGCACCAAGGCCAAGGGAACATGCCGTGCCGAATACGGTGGCGATAATCGCCAGGATGTCGATGAGCTTGCCCAACCATCCTTCTGCACCTTTTTCACCAATGAGTGGCACGAATGCAGAGCTTAGAAGCTGTTTACGGCCCACTCGGAAGGTCGAATAGGCAATGGCTAGGCCCACAATTGCGTAGATAGCCCATGGATGCAAGGTCCAGTGGAACATTGTCGTGGACATAGCAACGCCAACATTGTGTTCATCATGTCCAGGTACACCATTGCGGTAGAAGGTTAAAGGTTCTGTGGTTCCGTAGAACATCAAACCAATACCCATACCTGCAGCAAACATCATGGAAATCCATGACACCGTGCGAAACTCTGGTGCTTCATCAATGCGGCCTAAGCGAATCGTGCCGAATTTACTAGCGGCGATAACAACGATAAAAAATACAAAGACTGTGCCAAACAAAATGAAGGCCCAGCCGAGATTGTCAACTACTGCTGACAACGCAGAACTAGCAAAGTTGGTAAAGCTATCTTTGAATCCGATACCCCACACCACTGTCGCTAGGACAATGACTAGGGCTGGAACGATGACTGACCAGTTAAGTGAGGCCTGGGTGTCTTCGCCTTCGAGGATAATTTCCTCTTCGGCGTCGGCCAGTTTCCCTTCCAGGTTAGTTGGATTCTCAAGCAAGCCCGCCAGTTCTTCGGTTGCGGTAATTTGCTCTGGCTGAGCATCCTCCACTATCGGTTTCGGATTTGGGTCAGATGTAGTCATAAAACTCACCTTTACTTGGGGAAACCTGGAAAGCAAACCGAAAAATGGGTTTCGTACCTAAACCGACCCGAACCTGACCTGGTCTTTTACATAGCTGTTACTTAAGTAAAGCCAGTAAGTCCCGTTTATGTTCACGGGAGCATCACAATGACATAACGATTAATTTTCCCTGGCAGAAATAACCGCATCGTAGAGTTCATTTTTGCTCACGCCATGGATTTTCGCGAGGTCTGCGCACACCGCTTTCAACCGCTCGCCGGAATCGACGCGCTGCTGGGCGGCGTCGATAAGCGAATCGACGTCGGCCGCGATATCGCCCGCGCCTTCGATGACAACGGTGATCTCGCCACGCACCCCATCTTGTGCCCATTCTGCCAACTCTGGCAAGGTTCCACGCTTTACCTGTTCGTAGGTTTTGGACAGTTCACGGCACACTGCTACGCGTCGTTCACCTAAAACTTCGGCAGCGTGAGCCAGGGTTTCTGCGATGCGGTGAGGAGATTCGAAGAAACATACCGCGCGCTTTTCGGTTTTCAACGACTCCAACCACGTGGTGCGCGCACCTTGTTTGCGCGGCGCGAAACCGTCGAAGGCAAAGCGGCCCACGTGAAGGCCCGACAATGCCAACGCAGTTGGCACAGCTGACGGCCCGGGGAAGCAGGTGACCGGAATGTTCGCGTCGTGGGCGGCGTCGATAAGCGCAAAACCCGGATCAGAAACCACAGGCATGCCGGCATCGCTGACCACCAGCACCGTGCCCGTGCGCGCTGCTTCAATAAGCTTGCCGACGCGCGCCTGTTCATTATGGTCAAAGTTCGAGACCAACTGCCCCTTAATTTCCACCCCCAACGCAGCAGCCAAGGACGCCGTCCTGCGGGTATCCTCCGCAGCTACCACAGTGGCGTTGGCAAGCGCGTGGACCAGGCGCGGAGACGCATCCCCAATGTTGCCGAGCGGAGTCGCCGCGATAATAATTCCAGTGGGCAAAGATAATTCAGCAACATGCATGCATCTAGCTTCCCACAAATGCGCGCCAAGGCTCTACAATCAACCGAGTGAGCCAAGCCCTACCTGTTCGTGACCAGGGGCGGGACCAGGGGATTTTCGCTGGTACTCTCCCGCCCGCACCGCCAAAGTTCAAGTGGACCCGCCTGGATACCTATACCTGGGCGATCATCGCGGTGTTTGCTTTAGTCACGCGTTTTACAGGTTTGAGCAGTGCAACCGCCTCAGGCACCCCAGTTTTTGATGAAAAACACTACGTCCCACAAGCCTGGGACATGGTCCGCTCCTGGATCAACCCCATCACCGGCGGCATTGAATCCAACCCCGGCTACGGACTCGTCGTTCACCCACCGTTGGCCAAACAACTTGAAGCACTCGGTGAATGGGTCTTCGGATACACCCCCCTCGGCTGGCGCATCATGGTCGCCATTTTCGGAACACTCACCATTTTCGCCATCATGGCAATCGCGCGGCGCCTCAGCGGATCCACCATGGTGACTTTCATCGCCGGAATTCTCGCGCTTGCCGACGGCGTCCTCCTCGTCTCATCACGCTTCGGCATGCTGGACATCTTCCTTGTTTTCTTCATCACCGCAGCAGCATGGGCATTGATCCGAGACCACCAACAAATGCACCAACGCCTCAACGATTTACTCCTCACCAACGGCCAAATCACCAAAGACTTTGGCCCCCGATTCGGCTTCCGATGGTGGCGTTTCACCACAGGTGTATTCCTTGGTCTCGCGCTCTCCGTCAAATGGTCCGGACTGTACTACATCGCATTCTTCGGCCTGACCAGCGTGTTCCTAGACTTGTGGCTGCGCAAACGCTACGGCGTCCGACGCTACGTCACCGGCACCCTAAAAAATGACGTCATCCCAGCGCTCGGCTCCTTGGTGATCATCCCTGCCCTGCTTTATATCTGGAGCTGGCGAGCCTGGTTCGCCTCCGAAACCTCCGTCTACCGCCACGCCAAAACAGACGGCACCATCACAGAAGACTCCATCCTGCAGCTCTTCCCTGAGTCAATTGCGGGCTGGATCCACTATCACATCAGCGTCCTGGAATTCCACGGCTCACTGACCACATCCTCAGGTCACAGCCACCCCTGGGATTCCAAGCCGTGGGCCTGGCTTGTCTCCGGTCGACCCATCCTCTACTTCTCCTCCACCGACATCTCCTGCGACGTTGGCGGCACCTGCCGACGCATGATCTACCTCTTCGGCACGCCCGCCATTTGGTGGCTGACAGTCCCAGTCATTCTGTGGGCGCTGTGGTCTTTCTTCGCACGTCGGAGTCGTGGCTATGTTGTCCCGCTGGTTGCTTTCGCCGCAGGATTTTTACCGTGGCTTGCAGCATACGACCGCCAAATGTACTTCTTCTACGCCACCGCCCTAGTTCCATTCACCATCATCATGTTGGCACTCGCCTGCGGTGAACTGTGGGGCCGTGGAAAAATGACCCCCACTGGCTTAACCCGCGGATCAATGGCAGTGGTCACCTACATTTCCCTCGTGGTGATGATGTTTCTCGCGTTTTCGCCACTGTTTTACGGATTTGTCATCCCAGATTATGTCTACGAATCCTTGATGTGGTTCCCAAGCTGGCGCTAACCTCCCCTTTTACCGCACCAGGTGACCGACGCAGCTCATTTCCTAGAGCGACTGGTCACCTGGTTTGGTTTTGAGAGCGGATAACCGTCCCATATGGCCGAAATTGATCGGCCGGAGGTTTTTCGGTCACCTGGTTTGGCATGCGCCTTGACTGGAGAAGGCGATTTAAGGGGTTGGACTTCCTCAAAGCAGGTTTGGGCATGGGTCGAGCGTATTTGGGCGCTTACAAGCGATTCTGGGAGCCCCTCATTTTGAGGCCAGTGGGTCAGGTGTGATTCCTGCGAGCTTGCTGATCAAGAACTCACCACAAACCTGTGGCCAGACCTTAAAATCGAACAGATTTTTGCATCGAATCGAACCAGAAGCGCAAAAATACACCACACGTCACCATTATCAAGTGATTTGTGGTGTATTTTCGCAATTTTGTTCCCCTACCCTTGAACCGACAACTAAGCGCTGTACTGAAACAGCACCTTCTCGCCATCAAGGATCCGAACAGACACCTCTTCCAAATCAAGATGCACTGTCAGCTCTTCACCTCCAAGACCGACGGACTTATAGGTCATCGCTTCATTAGCAATCTCAAGGACTTCGGTGTGCGCCTGATACAACCACGGGTGTTGCCTGCGCAGCGCGATCAGAGCCTTATAAATGTTTTCAATCCAGGTGCCCAGTGGAGAAAACTCGGCAGGAAGAGGTGGCCTAATGGCATCGTCACCGAAAACGTTATCCTCTTTCAATCCCGTAAAGCCCTGCTCATCGCCGTAGTAAATGCTTGGGGTTCCTCCGACCGTGAAGAGGATCGCTGCGGCCAGGATCGCATTTGATTGACCGATTCGGGTGGCAATGCGGGTGACGTCATGGTTACCAATGAATGTCTGCGGTACGAAAGTATCGAGGAATTCATTGTGGCGACTCAAAGTCCATTCGAGTTCAAAGAAATTGCGCTCTTTGATGCTGCTCCAAATGGCTTTCCACAGTTCGTATTCGGTAACGGAATCAATGCCGGAGCTTTTCACGTAGTCGGAGTAATCTCCATGGATCATCTCCCCCACGATCCATGCGTGTGGGTGTTTTCGTCGCACTTCTGGCAGGACTTTTTCCCAAAATTCAGGGGCGATGGCGTAGACAGCGTCGAGTCGCCAGCCTGCGATTCCGCGGTCGAGCCAGTGGTTCATGACATCGACAACCAGATCCACTACGGCGGGATTCGTGTGGTCGAGTTCCGCCAGGATGTCGTGGCCTTCAAATGACGCCCCGGTGGTCAGGTCGAGATATTTAGAGGAACTGGAAACATGATTGAAGACGCCGTCGAAAAGCACTCCAATGCCCCGCTGATTCGCAGCCTCCAGCAGCGCGTCCATGTCTTCCTCGGTGCCGAGGCGCGGGTCGATGCGGTAGAAATCGAGGGTGTCGTAGCCGTGGCTGACGGACTCGAATACCGGTCCCAGCATGAGGGCGTTGCAGCCTAGTTCGACAACATAATCCAGCCACCCAATTAGATTGGGGAGCCGATGTGTGACAGGTGCGGGGGCTTCAGGCCGGATGGGAGCACCCAAAGCGCCCAGGGGGTAGACGTGCCAGATGATCGCATGTTCAGCAAAACTCATGCCTCCCACCTTAGCCGGGCGCGGCGTTCAATGAGTTCCATGTGCGCCGCAAAATACCCGGTCCAGAACTATTCACCAACGCAAACGACAGCACAATCGTAGAAATCAACAGCAGACCAATGGACAGTCCCGTCTGTGAATCGGCGACGCCAAACACGAGATCGCGCGCAGCAAAACCAGCACTAAATGTCCACAACGTTCCAAAAATCGGGAGCATGCCCGCGATAATCCGCGGCTTCCACGCCGCAAATAACAGCCCCACAGAAAGAGCAATGCGGTAGGCAACGGCCTCCGCGAGCAGGCGCGAGGTGAGCGGGTCTTCTTGGACGCTTATCGACGCCGAATCCCCCAACATTGTGATACCCCAGGCGAGGTAAACCACACCCAGGATCACCAACAACACCCGCGATAGCAGGGATCCCACAACCTTGGCGTTGGCATGCCTGCGCCATTCTGGTTCCACCTCTGCCAGAATGATCTCTGATAGATCAGGCGGGGTCAGGGTGCGAGGTTCCGCGGCGCAAAAATTGAGCATCCGATTCAACTCAGCAGCACGGTTGTAGTAATTTCTGCACTCTTCACAATTAGCGAGGTGCGCTTCAATTACTGCATCATCCAAGCCTGTCGGCTCACCATCTAATTTGGCGGACAGCGCGGCTTGAATGGCACTACAGTCAACCACGCGTGAGCACCCCATCAACGCTGGCTCTACCAGAACCAAACACAACGATCACGAGCAAAGAAACAATGATGAGCAAGGGGAATTCGATGCCGTTCTCAACTGTGAAAAAGCCCGAACTCAAGTGCACAAAGTAAATAGCAGCGGCGATCAACAGCGCTAATGCACCAGCAACAAAGGTGGTGAGCAAACCAACCACTAGGAAGGCACCACCGAGCAGCTCAGAGATCGATGTGATCCACACCGAGAGCTTGGGTTGAGGCACTCCCCAGGCTGAAAATTGTCCTGTTGTCTTGGTAACTCCGGAGATGAACAGCTTTTCCCACCCGTGTGCCACAAAGATCACTCCGAGCACAGCGCGAAAAATCAGCAGAGCTGCATCCCTCACGACCGGTTTATCCATGGTTGACAGAGTACATCAGCCTTGCCCCTCGTTCTTATCGTGACGCTTAGTTGAGGCTACTTTGATCTCCTCAATTCATCATCAACCGTCACATTGCGTGCTGCTCTGAATCCCACAATCGACAACACTACTGTGCCCAAGGCCAAACCAACGAGGATCTCTGACCAGGAGCCAATCGCCTGGTAGATCGCTCCCACTGCCAATGGCCCAAGGGCTGCAAGAATGTAACCCACCGGCTGCACAAATCCAGACAAGCTTGCGGTAATTCTCGGATCTTTCGTACGCGCTGGAATCAGGGCGATAGCCATCGGGAAGCAGAGTCCACCTAAACCAAGAAGGAATGACCACAGGTACCAGCCTTGGGACGGCCACAGCCACGTTCCCACATAACCGAGGAACATCGATGCACCAAAGACCACGGGGAACCACACGAGGTTCTTATCCCTGGTCCTAGCGATTGCGACAGGCATGGTGAATCCACCAACAATGCCCATGATGCCCACAATCGACAATCCGATAGAGGCATGTGCGGGACTTACACCTGCATCGATAAAGATTTTGGGCAGCCATCCCATTTGGATATATGCGTTCATGGACTGCAAACCGAAGAACAGCATGATGAAGAATGCTGTTGGCGATGTCCAGATCTTTCCAGTCGAACCAGATTTCACAGTCTCGGCTGGGAAGTCATACTTCTTGTCCCACCACATGGGCAGCCAGATTGCCACCTGCAAAACGGCAGGAAGTGCCCAAATAAAGATTGCCCAGCGCCACGCATTCGATCCGCTAAACAGCAATGTGGACAACGGCCCCAAGGTAGATCCAACACCAAGCACGGTGGTGTACACCGTCATCAATGCGACAGTGCTTTTGCCACCGTGGAGTTTGATCCACGCCGGAAGCAAAATGTTGGCGACCGCAATTCCCATCACCACGAAGCCGGTGAGGAAGATAAATGCCCAAATGTTGCCGACCCATGGGCGGATTGACAACCCGATGAGTCCAACGATCATTCCGGATGTAAGTGCACCACTGAGTCCGATTTTCTTCGCTAAAGGCACAGCAGCCACACCAAAAATGCCGAAGGCGATTCCTGGTATGGCTGTGATAATTCCTGCGGTTGATCCGGACGCCCCAAAATCATGGACGAGATCATCAAGCACTGCGCCGACCGACACGATGGCTGAGCGCAAATTAAAAGCTGCCACGAGGACAGCTAGAAAGGTAAAGACTTTTAGTTTTGGGGAGGTTCCGGACATAGTCCGAAACCTTACCCTGTGGCTAGCTCACGCGACGCTGACCCAGGTGTCGAATGTTTCGACGTGGCTCCTCGTAGTAAGGTTCCTCCGGCATTGCCACCGTTGGGAGGCCTTCGAAATCTGGCGATTCATCATCAAGCTCGAGGACAACTGCACCTGGACGACGCAAACGGGAAGGAAGGTCTTCAGAGTTTCGTACACCCATCCGGGAGCGGCGGAGCCTGCGGATTCGACGAGCGCGAAGAGCATTCTCCTCACGAACCTGACTGCGCAGAGCCATCAGGTACAATGCGGTCGCAGCCAATGCTACTGCTGGCAGTCCCCAGACCCAACCGCCAAAGACGAATCCGAGAATTACAGAGATAACGACTGTGGCTGCAAGACCCAACAGGGTGCGCTGGCGGCGAACATACTGGGAGGCAGCGAACTCACGGTCAGCCTCTGGGTCGTAGTAGCCACGGCCACGTCGACGCTGTGCAAAGGCAACATCTTCTTCAGTCAGCTCATCGTCTGCATCAAATTCTTCGACCTCAGGCTGCTGCTCAGGCTGGTGTTCCTGGAAGTCCTCATATGCACGAGCCCTTGCAGCTGGGTGCAAGTGATCAAGCGGGGTGTCGTAGGAATCATCTAGCTCGTAATGATCTTCCACATTCCACTCTTGTGAAACTTCTACGACGGGAGCAGGCTCAACGTAGTCATCAGTTTCTAGAGAAACTTCGATGTCTTCTTCAAGCTCTACATCGGTGTCGAGATCTTCCTCGACGGGTTCCTCTTTGCGTGGTCGGAAAATGCTGGGAGAATCGACGATCTCATAATCATCATCCACATCATCTGTATCTTCCTCATCGTCTAGCTGAGCAGAACTCAAGCCAGGGCGACGAGGAGACGGAATGTTGCTTCCGCCTTCAGAGATAACGCGGGTGTCGTCGAATGCTTCTCCAGCCTTAGCAATGGGCTTTTGGCCTCGAAGAAGTAGCGGTGCGAGCACAACAAGCCACACCACCACAATCAGGCCGATCACAAGGATTCCGGACACGTGGAGCACCTAACCTTCCCGTACGGGTGCAAAATTTAAATCTGAACTTGAGGGTATCGGCAATCTCACACCCCTCTTGGGTGCCACGCCGAAAAATTTCTTCGCATTAGTAATCATCGGCGCAATCGTCCCTCTCTAGTGAGACGTTCCACCGCGGTTATTGAATACTCATCCGCCAGCAATGCCACAAAATGGTGATCCATCCATTGTCCATCAATATGCAGATTTCTAATGAGATAGCCTTCTGGGCGGAAACCGCTGTGTCCGAGCACCTTCCCGGATGCTGGGTTGCTGGGTAGATAGGTGGCGGTGAGGCGATGCAGACCTATGCGTCGAAAAGCATGATCCACGCCGAGCGCGCAGGCGGCCGTAGCGATACCGCGCCCCGTCACCGCGCTGGAAACCCAATAGCCAATCCAGGCATCGGAGATGCCGCCGTGCTGGATGTTGCCGATAGTCAACTGCCCCACGAACCGGCCATCCAACTCGATGACCATGGGAACCACGGTGCCTTTTCGCGCAGCGCGCATCAAATAGGTGATGTTATCCCACCAGGACAACCGCGAATGCGCTTCACTCCAGGACGTGGGAACCGTGGGCTCCACGGGCTTGAGGAATTCCTTATCGCGCATGCGTAAATCCGACCATGCGCGGAAATCACGGCGCTTCAAGGGCCTCAAACGTAGCCTGCCGCCATCCGGCAAAATGACCGTTTGCGTTGACTCTGGCCAGCCGGGGTGTCGAAAATGCGTCGGACCTGACGGTGCATTACGCATCGAACTATCGACCTTGGGCAAGGAAGATCACGTCCACGACATCTCCCGGTCGGATTTCTGTGACATCTTCTGGAATGCGGATCATACCGTTTGCTTCGGACAATCCTGCCAATAGGTGCGATGGTGCGCCCGTTGCACCACCCAAAGCCTCCACGAGGTAGTCCTGGGTTTCTGCATCGCGCATGAGCCTGGACCTGATGAAACCTTTTCGACCCGCCACAGACACAACGTGGTTGAGCGCTCGAGCTCGAACAACCCGGCGCGCCGCATTGCTCTTGCCCAGGCTCATGCGCACGACCGGGCGGACGAAGGTTTCAAAAATAACTAACGACGCCACCGGATTGGAAGGCAGAAGGAAGCATGGAATCTTGTTCTCGCCGAGCAGACCGAATCCTTGGACAGAACCGGGGTGCATTGCGACGCGTTCGGTGTCGATATCGCCTAGCTCGTTGAGAACCTGGCGCACGCCAGCTGAACCAGCACCGCCAACAGCTCCGGTGATGACGATGATTTCCGAGCGCAGCATCTGGGATTCAATGATCTCTTTGATGCGACGAGGTTCACCGGCAGCAATGCCGTAGCGGTACACATCTGCGCCCGCTTCCCTACCGGCGGCAGCCAGAGAATAGGAATTGACATCATAAACCTGGCCGAGGCCTGGCTGGCGATCAATATCAACAAGTTCAGCGCCTACGGAGATAACCGACATGCGTGGGCGTGGGTACACCAACACTTTGGAGCGACCAACAGCTGCGAGCAAACCAATTTGGGCAGGGCCTAAGACCGCGCCGGCGCTGACTGCGATGTCTCCCGGTTGGATGTCATCGCCTTCTTTGCGCACAAACTCGCCAGAGCGCACAGGTCGCTGCGCGGTTACTCGTTTGCGGCCACGATCTGACCACGCCATGGGCAGCACCGCATCCGCAAGCATCGGCAGTGGCGCACCGGTGTGGACCATGACTGCTTGTTTAGGCTGCAGGCGCAACGGCTGCTGAGAACCCGCAGCTACTTCACCCACCACGGGCAGGGATTTTTCCGGAGGAGCAACCGGCAGTTGCTGGCTAAGCGACTTCTCGCCGCCGACATCGACTGCTCGAACCGCATAACCATCAATCGCTGCTTGCGCGAAACCCGGCAAAGCACGACTAGCTTGAACCTCTTCCGCGCACATCAAACCCAGTGCCTCTGCAATAGCAATACGCACTGGCTCTGGAGCTACCGCTGCCTCGGTGACAATGGATAGCTGTTGCTCGACTGATCGCACTACGGACCTCCTAATCGGAACCAGGCAGCTATTTTACTTGAGAATCGTCTGCAATACGTTCCGCAGCTTCATGTTCAGCCAAAATCTGTTTGATTGCATCTTTTAGCTGCGCACCATAAACAGGGTGGGACAGACCGAAATCAACACACGCCGGAATGTACCCGCCAGGGTTGCCAAGATCGTGGCGTTTGCCCTGGTGAATGACGATATGGACCGGATGGCCTTCGTCGATAAGCAAATCAATCGCGTCGGTGAGCTGCAACTCGCCGCCAGCGCCTGGTGTGATGCGGCGCAGGGCGTCAAAGATTTTTCGGTCAAGCAGGTAGCGGCCAGTCGCGGCGAGGCGTGATGGCGCGTCTTCGATGGCTGGTTTTTCCACCATGCCCTTGACCTTTTTGACATCGGAATCTTTGGTGTCAGCTTCGATTTCAAAGATGCCATACTTAGAAACGTCAGCTTCAGAAACCTCAACTGCACAAAGGACAGATCCACCGAACTCTGCTCGGACCTGAGCCATGCGCTCCATAACACCGGTTGGCAACACGAGATCGTCCGGCAACATCACCGCTACGACATCTTCATCATCATCCAACACAGACTCAGCCAAACCAACAGCATGACCTAGCCCCAGCGGCTTGTCCTGGGTTACTGGAACTGCCTTGATTAAATCGGCGGCGCGGCGGATTATCTCCACCTGGTCAGTCTTGCCACGCTCCATCAGCGTTTCTTCCAATTCAGAAGAACGCTCAAAGTGTGCAAGTACCCCAGCTTTGTTTGGCGCAGTGATGATCGCCAGCCTGGTCGCACCAAGTTCGGCAGCCTCAGCAGCAATCAGCTCAATACCTGGGGTATCGACAACCGGCAGCAACTCCTTGGGTACGGTTTTGGTGGCCGGAAGGAATCGGGTTCCCAGTCCTGCAGCAGGCACTACGACGGTTTTAACCGCGTTCACGTGCTCATCGATAGGCAAACTCATGGAACCAAGAGTACCTGCCCCCGCAACCCCAATCGTCGTACCCCTCCGAAAATAACGGTTATCCTTAGATTTATGAGCCAAACTAAGCAGGAACTGCGCACGAAGCTTCGGGAAGCGCGCACCAATATGGATGAGGCTTCTCGCACGCGAGAAAACGCAGCCATCATTGCCAACGTTTCTTATTACATCCGCTCAAAGCAGCCAAAAAGGATTGCCGCTTACGTGCCGGTGCGTACCGAACCTGGTGGGCGATTGCTTCTCGACGCCCTCCACGCCGAAACTTCCGCGCTTATTTTGCCAGTCTCCCTCGAGGATCGACGCCTCGACTGGGCTCTTTATGAAGGCCCAACCAGCCTTGTTCCTGGCGCATTTGGCATCCAGGAACCCGGTGGCACTCGCCTTGGACCTGAAGCTCTCAACTTCTGCGACCTTGTCATCGCCCCCGCACTGGCATGCACCCCCAGTGGAATCAGGCTAGGTAAAGGTGGCGGTTTCTACGACCGCGCTCTAGCCACCGGAGTCAAGGCTGACGTGATTACTTTGCTCTTCAACGGAGAAATCCGCGACGATATCGAAGTGGAAGAACATGATCTTCCCGTCAACGTCATAATTACCCCCGCAGGTGTTCGGAACCTAGGAGCCTAAAAAACAGTCCAACCACTATATGGACTTAAAAAAGACATTCACCACCCCGAGTTGGCACCGCACCCTAGTTTTAAGAAG
Source organism: Corynebacterium glutamicum ATCC 13032 (assembly GCF_000011325.1). NCBI lineage: Bacteria > Bacillati > Actinomycetota > Actinomycetes > Mycobacteriales > Corynebacteriaceae > Corynebacterium > Corynebacterium glutamicum. Next base: position 933,651 of record NC_003450.3, on the reverse strand, counting down.
AATAATCGCCTTCATCCTGATCGGGATTGCAGGACTGCTGATGGCACATTCTTGGCTCAAGAAGGATCCAACTGCCGTTGTCATAGTGCAAGAAATTCCTGCTGGCACCAAGGTTGAGGCCTCTGACCTTGGACTTCAGGCAATCCCTACTTCCCTACTGCCCAGCACCTCCTACGATTCGATTGACGATGTAGTTGGGCTCGTTGCGGCCTCCACATTAAGTTCCGGGGAAATAGCCACAAAGCCTCGATTCGTGGGCACCGAATTGATAAACTCCATTGCGACAAACGTCACTGATAGCTCTTTGGTGGAAGAAATTAACATGGTTCCACTCAGTTTGGCTGAACCTTCCGTCATCCCCCTACTGCAGCATGGGGACACCATTTCGGTTGTTTCCCAAGACCCAGACACCGGTCTCCCAGAGAACATTGCTGCAGGTGGAACAGTAATTCTGGCGGGTGGTACAGACCCCTCAACCATCTTGATTGCGCTTCCACAATCAATCGCTGAAAAGGTTGCAGCACAATCGCTCAATACCCCTCTGGCGGTAGTCCTGACCGGAGACAGAGCAGATAATTACACAACCGAAGAATAGTTCCCTATTCAAAAAAAAGGTACTTTCCGCTACAGTTCATTTGTCGTTCTTACTGTCCACACTATCGTCAGGGGTAACAACCATGCTTAAAGGTTTTAGAGATTTCGTCCTTCGCGGAAATGTCATTGAACTCGCAGTTGCCGTGGTCATCGGTACTGCCTTCACCGCTATCGTGACAGCATTCTCCGAGAGCATCATCAACCCATTGATCGCTTCCATCGGCAGCACAGAGGTTGAAGGCCTCGGCTTCCACATCCGCGCCGGCAATGCCGCAACATTCGTGGATTTTGGTGCTGTCATCACCGCAGCGATCAACTTCCTCATCATCGCAGCAATTGTCTACTTCGTCCTCGTTGCTCCAATGAACAAGCTCAGCGAAACCCTCGCAAAGCGCAAGGGTGTTGAAGAAGACGAGACCCCAGCTTCCATCGAAGCAGAACTCCTCACCGAGATCCGCGATCTCCTGCAGGAGCAAAAGCGCCTTCAGTAGTTAAAAGGCCCTAAAAGCACAAAAGTGCGTCTGAGTATTTCACTCAGACGCACTTTTTGTTGCCTAAATTATGCTGCTAACCATGATGCGGTGGTTGCTGTTCTTTCCAGAATTCCTCACCTGTTGGTTGGTCATCTTGTTCTGGATCTAAAGAAACTTCCCGGACATCATCGTTAGTTGTTGATTCCAGAGGAGAATCTGCCGTGCGATCATAGTCCTTTGCATCTGACGCACGGAACGCTCGTCTACGTTGTCTACTCACACCCGACCAACTCAAACCACGGAAGTGCGAAGCTGATCTACAACAAAATCAACCAACGGTGTCAGAGTTGCCATGCCATCACGAATTGCCGAACGAGACTCAGCGAGGTTGACCACCACGGTTGAGCCGGATACGCCCGCTACGCCTCGGGAAACACTTGCATCCACCGCGCCACAGGCCAAACCGGAGGAACGAAGCGCCTGCGCGATTCCTGGGACGTCCTGGTCCAACACAGCGCTGGTTGCCTCAGGAGTTTTATCCCGAGGACCAACGCCCACTCCGCCGATGGTCAGCACAAGGTCAGCGCCGCCAACAACTGCGGTTTCAATAGCTTGCCTAATCTGAGACTTCTTAGACTTCACGCTGACCACAGCGTCCACGTTGAAGCCAGACTCTAAGAGCAGCTCCGTAACCAAACGGCCAGTCCCATCTGCCTCAGCGACATGATCGCCCACCAGGACAACAAGAGCGCGCTTCTGGGATGCCATGTGGAATTCTTTTTCCGTAGCCTTCAGGAACTCCGGATCCGGTTCAACATCCGGAAGCGGAACTCGTGTGTCTACAACATCGGTAAGACTTCCCAATGGATCCTTGCTCATTGTTCCTCACTCATACTTGGCTACTTGATTAGATGCAGATTAACTCTTTTAAACCTACTCACTCGTCAGAGTAACCTCTACCTCCCGGCTCTGCGAGGTATCTGGCTGTGTAATTGTTAAAGTGACGGTTTCGCCAAAATCATGCGAACGAACAGCAGCGATCAAGGAGTCTGGGCTATCAATAACTCGATCATTGAGCTTGGTCACGATATCGCCTGGCTGAAGTCCAGCATCTGCGGCCGGTCCACCATCTTGAACACTGGCAATCACAGCGCCTGTCACTGAGTTGTCAGTGCCAACCTGCACACCGATCATCGGCTGAGTTACCTGGCCGGTGCTGATCAATTGATCGGCCACGCGCTTGGCAAAGTTGGATGGGATAGAAAAACCAAGACCAATGGAACCTGCGGAATCGCTGGTGCTCGAAATCGATGCAATTACCGAATTCATGCCAATGAGGTTGCCATCCATATCAACCAGCGGACCACCAGAGTTACCAGGGTTGATCGCAGCATCGGTCTGGATAGCATCGATGAGGGACGACTCTCCGCCATCACCAGAAGCTCGCACAGGACGGTTCACGGCCGACACAATACCGGTGGTCACAGTGGAGCTCAGACCCAGTGGAGAACCAACAGCCATCACACTTTGTCCAACGCCTAATGCGTCCGAATCTCCAAAGCTCATAACTGGAAGGTTGGACACATCCCTAATCTTGATCACAGCAATATCTGTGGAAGGATCACCAGCAATAAAATCAGCTTGCGCTGTAGTTCCATCGGAGAAACTTACTTCTAACACACCAGATTGTTCAATGCCTGCCACGACGTGATTATTGGTCATGACGTAACCATCAGAGGAAATAATGGATCCAGAGCCCTCAGAAGCAGACGTCCTAGTAATGGCCTGAATAGAGACGACAGAAGGCAAAACTGCGGCAGCAACCTGTTCCGCTGAACCTGGTTCAGCATTAGTGGTGCGCTGCACGCTGGGCTGCTCAAGAGCATTAACTGGGGTTGAAGAGTCCGAACCAAGCTGGGTTGCTGCAACACCCACAACGCTACCGGTAGCAATAGAACCAACAAGCATTAACGCGAGTGCCGTTCCGATGCCAACTTTTCGCTTTTCTTTAGCTGGCTTTACATCTGTGCTTAGAGGCTGATTATCCCAACTGGTCCAGGCTGGAGCTTGTTGCTCATTTCCTTGTTGAGTGTTTTGTTCAGAGCCGAAGCCCGCACCAGGATAGGGGTTTTGATTGGAAGCAGTGTTACCCCACTGCGGATATGAACTACGCACATGTTCGAAGGAGTTGGTTTCTGATGGAGTTTCCGATGCACGGTCCGGGTTCTCACCGTTGTTTGTGGGGAATTGATTTGTCATGATTTGATTATGAACCCTGTGGCTGGGGCGTCACTCTAAGTAGTCTGAACACTTCCTGTGAGCTCTTTAGTGGTTTAATCATCGACATTTTCGAACCCGCTGCGAATGGGTTCCCCTGGCAAATCAATAGTGATTCTCGTTCCGCCATCATCTGATTCACCCACAACGAGTTGGCCACCATGCCGATTCACAACCTGATTCACGATGGCAAGACCTAATCCCGATCCCGGCATGGAACGGGAGCTGACGGCGCGATAGAACCGTTCCAAAACTAATCCTCGTTCTTTTTCAGCAATTCCAGGCCCTGAATCATCAATAACAATGCGGACCGTTGCTTTGTCGATCTGTGACATCGACACTCGAACAATGCCATTCTCAGGCGACCATTTAATGGCATTATCCAAAACATTTACTAATGCCCTGGTTAAGGAAAAATCATCGCCCAGCAGTTTCCAATCCACAGTCTCGGAAACATCTATCCGCACCGTCATGCGACGGCTTTCCATTCGGTCAAGCGCAATTTCCAACACTTGGTTGAGATCTACAATGCTTGACGTTTCGGCGGTTTCTTCACGCGCAAGATCAACAAGATCACCAATCAAATCAGACATTTCGGTCATCTGCGCCAATACATCACGCTGAAGGCCATCCAATTCTTCCTTGGGGATTCCCGATCCTCCACTGTTGGTTGCCATCAACAGCAATTCAATATTTGTCCGCATTGAGGTCAGTGGAGTTTTCAGCTCGTGTCCTGCATCTGCCACCAACTGAGATTGCCGGGTACGAGACTCCCGCAGTGCCTTGAGCATGTCATTGAAACTACGAGTCAACTTAGCGAACTCATCATTTCCCACCACGGGAATCGCACGAAGCTCATCAGTTCGTTCGATCTCTTCGACGGCACGCTGCAGCTTTGACAGTGGTTTCAGCCCCTCCTTCGCAATGATGAAACCAAGCAGAATCGACGCCAAAACACCACTGCCGCCAATGATCAAGAGAATGACGCCAAGCACCGTGAGCTGCCGATCGGTATCCACCATATCTTTAGCAAAAACCACCACTGTGCCCGAGCTATCTCGTTTCATGAGAATGCGCTCAGCACTTGTTACGAGGATCTGTTTCCCCGCTTCTTTACTCTTAAGGAAATCTGAATCAGGCAGTGATATGGATTCACCGATGACGTATTCCCACCCAGGTGGGATTAAGGCGATTCGAGTGTCACTGGCATATTCACCTAACAGAGCAATTTCGGTTTCTGCGGTTGCATAGAATCCCGCTTCACTGGCTCGTCCAAGCATTGCATCCGCTTGTTTTTCCAGATCACGATCGATTGAGTTGGTGACATAGCTGGAGACAGACCAATATGCAGCAACAGTAATAACACCAACGGCGAAAGCTACCAAAGTGGCGCTCAGCAAAGCCAAGCGCCAACGCAACGACATTGAACCGTCGGAGTCATCACTTTCGGTAGGGGCAGGCCCATTTTCCCCTGCGCCGATTCGCCTTAATGTCACGGAGCGGTCTCTCGCAGGACGTATCCGACTCCTCGTACTGTATGGATCAGGCGGTCTTCTCCTTCCAATTCAGTCTTGCGTCGAAGGTATCCAATGTAGACCTCGAGGGCATTGCCTGAAGTGGGGAAATCGCAGCCCCATACCTCTTCCAAAATCTGGGCGCGAGTGAGCACTTTCCTTTGGTTTTTGAGGAGCAATTGCAGGAGCGCGAACTCTGTTCGAGTAAGGCTGATGGCGCGTCCGTTGCGGTAGACATCTCGACTTTCTGGGTCAAGCGTCAAATCGCCACAAGATAATAGAGCCTGTTCAATGCTGGAACTCTGATTTGATTCCACTGCAGAGCGACGCACCAGTGAACGGACGCGCGCCAACAGCTCTTCAAGAGCAAATGGTTTAGCCAAATAGTCATCTGCGCCTGCATCGAGGCCACCAACACGATCAGAAACATTATCGCGGGCAGTAAGAATAAGAATTGGCCGATCATCGCCTTCGCTGCGAAGGTGGCGACAGACCTCAAGTCCGTCCATACCAGGCATCATGACATCGAGGATCACCAAAGCAGGCTGTTCCTTGTCAATCATCTCTAGTGCTTGGATGCCGTCTTCTGCGAGAACAACGTTGTATCCGTTGAACGAAAGGGAACGTCGCAAGGAGTCACGTACAGCTTGCTCGTCATCAACAACTAAAATTTTCATCGATACCCTTTTCGTCTTCCAGTCCGTGACAGACTTCCTCCCAATTAAGACGTCCACGCGTTGGAACATATTTCACTTATGCTAACACCTCTTAAGCATAAAGAAGCCAGTTACCTCCTCATTTTAAGAGAAGATAACTGGCTCTTGTTAAATTCTTACCTACAAAAGGTTGTAGGCGATGAATTTAAGGTTTAGAACTGCTCTACGTCCACGAGACCGAGCTGTGCTGCCTTAACCAGACGGCGTGGGATGCGAACGGTCTGACCGTCGATCTTGACCTCCTGAAGGGCGACATTGTCGGCCTTCCACTGGGAACGGCGCATGCGGGTGTTTGCGCGGGACATACGGCGCTTTGGAACTGCCATTGTTTTCCCTCCTATGCCTTCTTCTTGCGGCGAGCCATGCCACCGAAGCGACGCTCGAACTTCTCAACACGACCAGCGGTGTCCATGACACGCTGAGCGCCGGTCCAGAATGGGTGAGACTCGCTGGTGACGTCAACGACGATCAGTGGGTACTCGTTACCATCTTCCCAGGACACGGTGCGGTCGCTGGAAGCGGTGGACTTGGTCAGGAACTGGAAGCCAGTACCTGCGTCCTGGAAGACTACCGCATGGTAGTCAGGGTGGATATCCTTTTTCATTTACTCTCGATTCCCTCAGGATTGAAACTTCAGGTCGGTTCCAGCGGATGCCAGATCGTGCCCGAGTTGGGTTCGGTAAGTATGCATCACCATGATTTGGCAATGAACCTCCAATACCTTACACCTGTTGCGCTGTAACTAAAAATTGATTATGGAATATGTCTAGCCCAGGCCAAAATCTCCCGCGAGTTATATGATGGATCCGTCATCTAGCCTAGTCACGGAGGAATAATGTTGAGTTCCAAGGACTTGCCGATTTATCAGCGCAAAGCTGACCTTTTCAAGGGTTTGGCACATCCATACCGCATCAGAGCCCTGGAAATCATTGCCACGAATAATGAAGTTTCAGTCGGTCAGATAACCAAAGAGATGGATTTGGAAGCCTCTCACGTGTCCCAGCACCTTAAGGTTTTAAGGAAATTTGGACTGGTTTCCTCCCAACGCGAAGGCTTAGTTGTTTATTACCGGCTCACCTACCCGGAGGTCGCAGACTTTCTTAAGGTGAGCCGCTCACTATTAAAGAGGATGGCTGGCGAAGATGCGTGACCTTTTACCCTCTAGAGACGACTATCAGCTACTCCGCTTCTCCTGGAAGATGGACATTGCTGCTGGCGTCACCGTGGGCATTGTTGCCCTCCCCCTCGCTCTCGCCTTTGGTGTGAGTTCTGGAGTCGGAGCCGAGGCAGGATTAGTGACTGCGATTATTGCTGGCCTGGTTGCAGCAATCTTCGGCGGTTCCAATGTGCAGGTTTCAGGACCAACAGGAGCGATGGTGGTTGTTCTCGCTCCAATCGTCGCCCAATATGGTGTCGGTGCGGTTGCATTACTCAGCCTGATGGCTGGAGTTATCGTCCTTGTCGCCGGAGTGCTTCGATTAGGCCGAACGGTGAGTTTCATTCCGTGGCCGGTCATCGAAGGATTTACGGCAGGCATCGGTGTGATTATTTTCCTGCAACAGGTGCCAGCTGCGTTTGGTTATTCGGGCCATTTGCCCACCAATGCGCTCCTCGCTGCGATTCACACTGTTTCACACGCCACGAAGGACGCAATTCTACCTCTCTTAATTATTATCGTCACCGCTGCGATCATGATTGTGTTGGGAAAGATCGCCCCAAAGCTCCCTGCCAGCTTCATTGCCATTTTGGTGGTGTCCATTGGCGTGGCTCTGCTCAAGCTTCCCGTTGAGTTGATCGGTGAGCTCCCCAATTCCCTTCCTGCCCCTCACCTGCCTGATGTGAACCTGGAGATGTTCACGAGTTTGCTGGGGCCAGCTTTTGCTGTCGCCGCGCTCGCTGCTATTGAGTCTCTCCTTTCCGCTCGTGTGGCAGCCTCCATGGCCGATACGGGTCCTTATAATGCTGACCGCGAATTGGTCGGTCAGGGGTTGGCGTCGATAAGCGCTGGCTTTTTTGGCGGCATGCCGGCAACTGGCGCAATCGCGCGTACGGCGGTCAATGTGCGCTCCGGCGGGCGTACCCGTATAGCGTCGATTATTCACGCGCTTGTGCTGCTCGGCGTTGTGTATGTGGCGGCGAATATCGTTGCGGTCATTCCGCTCGCCGCACTGTCGGGCGTGCTCATGGTCACCGCGAGCCGCATGGTGTCCATTGAAGTGATCTCGCGCGTCATGCGCTCCACTCGCTCTGATGCGATCGTTTTTGTCATCACCGCGATCGTCACCATCAGCGTCGACCTCGTCATTGCGGTCGGCATCGGCATTGCCGTCGCGACGTTCTTCATGCTGCGACGCATGAGCATGAACGCCGGCGTCTTCCGGGAAACCTTGCCCGAACCGGCCACGCTTAACGACGAAAAGATCGGCCTTTTCCGTATCGAGGGCGCATTGTTCTTTGGCGCAGCTGAACGTCTTTCGCAGCAAATCCTTGATTATGAGGACCTCGAAGTGGTGATCCTGCGCCTGTCACACATCCAAATGATCGACGCCACCGGCGCCCACCAGCTCACCGAGCTTGTCAATGCGCTGGAAAGAAAAAATGTCACTGTATTAATTAAGGGCGTCCGGAAAGAACACATTCACGTTCTCGGCGTCCTCGGAGCGATCAGATCACTGCGGCATGAGAACCACCTCTTCGATGACCTTGCCCCAGCGGTTGAACATGCCCGAAAACACGTTAAGATCGACAACAGTTAAGGCTTCCGGGGCGATCTAAACCCGCATTGAATAGGCGATTAGGTGTTTTGGGGCAACGTATGTAAACTTGTCCCTTGCTGTTGTCGTAAATATTCGTTATCGCCCCGTCAGCTGGCATGCTCGCGCCCCGGTCACCCGGTGCGGCGCGTCTTCTAACTGAATGTGGGCGGCTAGGAGAAAGTAAGTTATGTCGGCACATTGCCAGGTAACGGGACGCAAGCCGAGTTTCGGCAAGTCTGTCTCACACTCGCACCGACGCACTTCCCGCCGTTGGAACCCCAACGTGCAGCGTCGCAAGTTCTATGTCCCTTCCGAGGGACGCACCATCACTCTGACCGTTTCCACCAAGGGTCTGAAGGTCATTGACCGCGACGGCATCGAAGCCGTTGTTGCTCAGATTCGCGCACGTGGGGAGAAGATCTAAAGATGGCACGTAATGATATCCGCCCTATCATCAAGCTGAAGTCTACTGCTGGCACTGGTTACACCTATGTCACCCGTAAGAACAAGCGCAACAACCCGGACCGTATTTCCCTCATGAAGTACGATCCAGTAGTCCGTAAGCACGTCGAATTCCGCGAGGAGCGATAATCAATGGCTAAGAAGTCAAAGATCGCCAAGAACGAGAAGCGCAAGGAAATCGTCGCCCGCTACGCGGAGCGTCGCGCTGAGCTCAAGGCAATTATCAGTAACCCAAACACCTCTGACGAGGATCGTCTGGATGCACAGTTCGAACTGAACAGCCAGCCACGTGATGCTGCTGCTGTCCGCGTTCGTAACCGCGACTCACACGATGGTCGCCCACGCGGCTACCTCCGTAAGTTCGGTCTTTCCCGTGTCCGTATGCGCGAGATGGCTCACCGTGGTGAGCTGCCGGGCGTTCGTAAGTCCAGCTGGTAAGGGAGTTTTTACCAATGAAGCAGCGTAACAACGCTAAGCGCGTCCGCCTTGAGCAGACTCGCCGCCCAAAGAAGAACCCGCTGAAGGCAGCGGGCATCGAGAAGGTGGACTACAAGGACATCAACACCCTTCGTCAGTTCATCTCCGACCGCCACAAGATCCGTTCACGTCGTGTCACCGGTCTGACCCCGCAGCAGCAGCGCGAGGTTGCAACCGCCGTGAAGAACGCACGCGAAATGGCTCTCCTGCCGTTCACCAGCCGCTAAGACTGGGAATAACGTAACAGCGACTTCTCAAAGAACCACCCCACTCATTTCGAGTGCGGGTGGTTTTTTCTATGCCTAATTCTATGCCTAATTCTATGTCTGATTCTATTGGTGTCGCATGCGCAGTGTAGTTTTAGAACTACTAGAGAACTGGAAGGAATCACTCGTGCTTCACCCCTCATTGACTGAGCTAGCGGATGCTGCCCCACTTGCACAGGATTTTGCCACCGTCCGCGGTGTGCTGAAGGAATCGCTGGATTTGTTGGGCAATGCACTGAACCACGGTGAAGAGCCCGCGGAGCTTGCAGGGTGGCTGTCACAAGTTATTACTGATGTTTTGCACTCCCCTGGCTTGGATGCCCACGTGGTGCTCACCGGCCCCGTGGGGCGTGGAGACGCACTGCCTACCTCGCCCGTGAGGTGGCTGGCGGTCGTCGATAGCCAAGAAGATCCGAATGAAAAGATTTCAGCGCTGTTAACTGAGGTGGGCTTCATTGCGGAGCCGATCGGTGCGGCAACTCGTGAGGAGTGGGAGCAGCGTGCGCGCGCTGGTGAGGATCCAGAGGTCTATTTGGATGCTGGCACGTGGGTCGCGGCGATCGCTGAAGTAGATGACAAAGCACTGTTGCAGGATGCGTTGTCATCTAGGCCGCCTGCGGTGGAAACTTATGAGGGTCTTCCTTCGTTGGACATGGTGGTAAACATTCGTGAGAACCTCATGATTCCCACGGTGAAGATCGCTCGCTGGGCAGCACACAAGGCTGGTTCTTTGGCGCCTACGACTGCGCAGCGCCTCGTGGATGCCCGTGGTGTGCTCACCAATGATGAAGTCGACGCGCTGACACAGGTGTGGACTTCCGCACTGAGCTTGCAGTCGAAACGTTGGATGGATCACATCCATGATCAAGAAACCACCGCTTGGGAGCTTCCCGCGCTGCAACGTGCCACTTTTGGCGCATCGGCTCGGTTGCTTTCTGAGGTGTTGCGGTCCGTTGAAGCCCGTGAAATCGATACCAAATAGGAACTCTGCACAATTACTGGCTACAATCTCTTGAGATCAATAGGCCAAAACTTTAAGGAAGTAGAATTACGCTATGGCAGGAGCAGTGGGACGCCCCCGGAGATCAGCTCCGCGACGGGCAGGCAAGAATCCTCGCGAGGAGATTCTTGACGCCTCTGCTGAGCTTTTCACCCGTCAAGGCTTCGCAACAACCTCCACGCATCAAATCGCTGATGCCGTGGGAATCCGCCAAGCCTCGCTGTATTATCACTTCCCGTCCAAGACGGAAATCTTCCTCACCCTGCTGAAATCTACTGTCGAGCCGTCCACTGTGCTCGCCGAAGACTTAAGCACCCTGGACGCCGGACCTGAGATGCGCCTCTGGGCAATCGTTGCCTCCGAAGTGCGTCTGCTGCTGTCCACCAAGTGGAACGTCGGTCGCCTGTACCAACTCCCCATCGTTGGTTCTGAAGAGTTCGCCGAGTACCACAGCCAGCGCGAAGCCCTCACCAACGTCTTCCGCGACCTCGCCACCGAAATCGTCGGTGACGACCCCCGCGCAGAACTCCCCTTCCACATCACCATGTCGGTGATCGAAATGCGTCGCAACGACGGCAAGATTCCAAGCCCGCTTTCCGCAGACAGCCTCCCGGAGACCGCAATTATGCTTGCCGACGCCTCCCTCGCCGTCCTCGGCGCGCCGCTGCCCGCCGACCGGGTCGAAAAAACGCTTGAACTAATCAAGCAGGCTGACGCGAAATAACCATCCGCGCCTGCGAAATCAACGGAGCATCAATCATCTGACCATCCAGTTTGAACGCACCTGGATGGTTTTCTGCTTCCTCCACCACTTTCTTCGCCCACTCCAACTGGTTAGCCTCTGGCCGATAGGCTCTCCGAACAATCTCGATCTGCTTGGGGTGAATGCATGCGGTGCCAGCGAAACCAGTCCGCGCAGCATCGACCGCTTCTAAATAGAGGCCCTCTTCATCGTGGAAATCCGCATGGATGGCATCAATGGTGAACTTCCCATTCGCCGCCGCGTGGAGGTGCATCAGGGCGCGTGTAAGCCTCATGGTGTCTCGGTAGGAGCCTTCATTGGACTCATCACCCAAGAACCTAGAATGAGTGCCTCCCAAGAGGTGTGTGAGATCCTCCGCGCCCCAGAACATTCCAACGACTTTAGGGTCCGCAGCAATCTGAGGAATGCTGGTTGCAGCCTGAGGGGTTTCAATCATGGCGATAATGTTGAGGCCATCTAATTCCTCAGGCACGCTGCCAAGAAGTTTAGGAACCATAACAAGTGTGAAATCCGTGGACTTCACCATCTCCACGTCAGCCAAAAAGTGTGGATCGCTCGGCCCTACGGTTCTCACAATGGTTCGTTTAGGATCCAACCCCGATTCTCTAATGTTCCTGTAGGCGACCTCACGGTCTACCTCCCCTGCCCCATCTTCCAAATCAATGATGACCATATCGGCCTTCGATGCTGCTTTTGGAATGATCTCAGCACGTCCAGCTGGTGCGAAGAGAATAGCTGGTCCACAAATAAGTTCAGACATGTACTCATTAATACGCGAAAAGGCAGACCTTATGGTCTGCCTTCAAGCGAAATCTTTAAAAACTTTAGTGAGCGAAGTGTCGCGCACCAGTCAGGTACATGGTCACGCCAGCCTTGTTGGCTGCCTCAATGACCTCGTTGTCGCGAATGGATCCACCAGGCTGCACAACAGCAGTGATGCCAGCCTCAGCGAGAACCTCAAAGCCGTCAGCGAATGGGAAGAACGCATCGGAAGCAGCAACGGAACCGGTAGCGCGCTCTGCACCTGCACGGTCGACAGCCAAGCGAGCAGAGTCAACGCGGTTGACCTGTCCCATGCCAACGCCAACGGTAGCGCCGTTCTTAGCCAACAGAATTGCGTTGGACTTCACGGAACGAACTGCAGTCCACGCGAACTCCAGGTCCTTCAGAACCTCAGGAGAAACAGCAGAGCCGGCAGCAAGAGTCCAGTTTGCGGAGTTGTCGCCCTCAGCGTGGATCAAGTCGCGTTCCTGAACAAGCAGACCGCCGGAGATCTCACGGGACTCAAAGCCCTTACGCACAGGTGCTTCAGCCTGAAGAATACGGATGTTCTTCTTCTGGCTCAGGATCTCCACAGCGCCCTCTTCATAGGAAGGAGCGATGATGACCTCAGTGAAGATCTCTGCAACCTGGTTAGCCATCTCAACGCTGACTTCACGGTTGGACGCGATGACGCCACCGAATGCGGACACAGAGTCACATGCGTGTGCCTCGCGGTGTGCCGCTGCGATGGACTCATCAGAAACAGCAATGCCACAAGGGTTTGCATGCTTGATGATAGCTACACAAGGACGCTCGTGATCCCACGCTGCACGCCATGCAGCATCAGAATCGGTGTAGTTGTTGTAGCTCATTTCCTTGCCGTGGAACTGCTTAGCCTGTGCAAGTCCGCGGGTGTTGCCCACGTACAAAGCTGCAGACTGGTGAGGGTTCTCACCGTAACGCAAGCTGCGGGACAAGGTGTTGGTGGTGCCGATCCAACCTGGGAACTCAGTCTCAGAATCTTCGGCAGCCAGCTGCTCGCTCATCCAGGTTGCAACGGTGACATCGTAGGTTGCGGTGTGGCGGAAAGCCTCAGCAGCCAACTTGGTGCGCTCCGCGCGGGAGAATCCACCGGTCTTCAAAGCTTCCTGGACATCCTCGTAGCGGTTCGGTGAAACAACCACAGCGACAGATGGGTGGTTCTTTGCCGCAGCACGAACCATGGATGGGCCTCCGATGTCGATCTGCTCAACGCAAGCATCGAAATCGGCGCCGGACGCAACGGTCTCAGCAAATGGGTACAGGTTCACCACGACAAGCTGGAATGGGGCGACCTCAAGTTCCTTGAGCTGACGCAGGTGGTCTTCCTTGCGGGTGTCCGCCAAGATGCCAGCGTGAACCTTAGGGTGCAGTGTCTTCACACGGCCCTCAAGGCACTCAGGGAAACCGGTGAGCTCCTCAACCGGGGTAACAGGAATACCAAGCTCAGCAATCTTCGCCGCAGTGGATCCGGTGGAAACAATTTCCACGTTCTCGCGGTGAAGTGCCTGGGCTAGATCCTCCAGGCCAGTCTTGTCATACACGCTAATTAGTGCGCGTTTAATTGCCTTACGATCATCGCTCATGAAGGATTTAGCCTCTCCAGTTGAGTTGTACGCCACCCTGACGCGAAAATTCCACGCTGTTCAGGACTTCTACAATGAGTTTACGCTCAACCTGCTTGATTCTTTCATGCAGGCTGGATTCATCATCATTCACTTCTACCGGCACTGCTCGTTGAGCAATAATTGGGCCGGTATCCACACCAGCATCGACAAGGTGAACTGTCGAACCTGACACTTTCACACCGTATGCCAAAGCATCGCGAACCGCGTGGGCACCAGGGAAAGAAGGCAATAAAGCTGGGTGGGTGTTGATGATGCGGGACGGGAACCTTGAGAGGAAACCTTCGCCCAAAATTTTCATGAATCCCGCAGAGACCACCAAATCTGGGTCGCTTACTGCAACTGCGTCTGCAAGCTCGTGGTTCCACTGTGCACGATCTTTTCCAAGCGGAACAACTGCAGTATCAATACCTGCATCTGCGGCTCTGGAAAGTGCAGGGCATTCGACGTCAGAGACAACGCCCACGATCGAATAGGTACCTTGCGCTTCAATGAGTGACTGAAGGAGGGTGCCTGTTCCGGAAGCTAGCACGACAATGGTGGTCGTAGAGTCAGAATTCACAACAGATATGTTAACGGTCTTCGGCCTCGGAACCATCATTGGTTTCTTCAGCCTCAGTTTCTGTCTCAATTTCTTCGTCGGATTCTTCCTCTTCAGGATTCTCTTCAGGATCCTCTGCGTCGTCTTCTTCGACCTCTTCTACCCCTTCCTCAACTTCCTCTTCCTCCTCATCTACTTCTTCTTCAACATGCTCCTCTTCGTCCTCTTCAACTTCTTCAGGCTCGGGCTCCACAACAGCCACAGCCTTAACAGACTTAACTTCTACAGGGTTGCGCAGCTTGTCGATTCCGGCGATGAGGAGTCCAACGAGGGCGAAATAGACGAAAACTAGGCCAACTGACGCCAGGAGGTTGAGTCCGACGTAGTTGTATACGCCCAAGGTTCCGCCGGCGAAAACTGCCAGGACGAGGAAACACAGTGCTGAAATGACTGCTGCTGTTGTGTTCACGGCAAGGCGCATGGGGTTTCTCACGCAGACCCAGGTGGCAATAATTGCAGGGATGACCAGTAAGGCCACTGCCCATGAGAGGGCTTCGCTGGGGAGAGCTGCGAGGATGGGAAGCGGTGGCAATGGAACGGAATGCACGCTGAAGACGCTGATGGAGGCGTCACCGAAGTAAAGGGGTGAGCCGATCAGATTGCCCATCGCAAAGATCATCATGTTGGGCAGATACAGAATGCTCAGGACGATCAAGGCCACAACAGAGGCGGAGTCGTCGTAGCCCTGCATGGTCGCGGTGAATGCACTGTGGTTGATCGCGGTCATCACGAGCACGGAAACCAAGGAGACTGTTCCAAATGCGATGAGGAAGCGGAAAGCTTGGGTGATGGCGTCGATAAGCCATTCTGGAGCACCGTAGCGGCGCGCCAACGCCTGCCACAGGCGTGGCCCCATGCCGAGGAAGAGGGCGCTGAGGTGGAACAACATCACGCGTAGGAGGCGCGTGATTGGCGGGACCTCGACGTTGAGGACGCTGGAGGCGTCGAAAAGCATGAACGCTGCGATGGCGGTGAGCGCAAGCGGGATGCCGAGGACGAGTGCTGCGAGGACGCCTAAGTCGGCGATGCTGACACGATCTTTGACTGCGCGGTGGATGCGCGCGGCGATGGCCCAGAGGAATATAAAGCCGGGAAGCGTGGGCAGTACTGAGATCACTTCCCCACTGCCGTCCACCGCACCGAGATTTAGGGAAAGCCACAGCTGTGCAATCGTTGCCGAAAGATTCACCATTGAAGAATTGGTGAACATTAGGGAGGCTACGGCGAGAATAATAACCAAAAGCACCGCCACGCCATGCGGAATCAGCACGGTTGGAAGGAAACGCAGCAACTTTGATTGCTGAGCTGCCTTCTGTGGCGTTTGCGCAGGTGCTTGCGGTTTTGGCCGGCGACGTCGGATCTGACCGGGTCGTGTCTGCGAACTATTTTTCTTGCTCATCAATAAACAACTGTGCCACTAATACGGATAGTTTTGGCGATGGCACGTCGGAGAGTAACACTGTGAGAAAAGTATTACTTTTTGCACAATTTGCTAAAAAGTAATCAAACTTTGGCTTTTCACTTGCCCGATCGGGAATCTCCGGCTAGTGTTACTTCCGGTAGATAACAAGATGGTCTCAATTAAACTTCGATAGCGTGATATAAGCTTCGAAAAGTTTTGTGGCAAGAATCGGAAGCAGGCGAAATTGCAGAAGCACACTCGAGGTGGCAAGCACCGCAAGCAGACTACCTCCCCAGTAACTAAGGGTGGTGTCGCTTTTGTTGCAGTAGCTACCGGTGCCGTGTCAACTGCAGGCGCAGGCGGAGCAGTTGCTGCACAGGCTTCCAATCAGCCCGTTGAGGTCAACTTCGAGCTTACTGCAAACGACACAACTGACCTCGTGGCTGGAAGCTCCGCCCCTCAGATCCTGTCCATCGCTGAGTTCAAGCCAGTTGTGAACTTGGGCGATCAGATCGTTAAGACCATTCAGTACAACGCTGACCGCATTCAGGCTGACCTGGACGCTCGTGGCCCTTCAGTGGTTCGCCCTGCTGAAGGTTCTTACACCTCCGGCTTCGGTGCTCGTTGGGGCACCAACCACAACGGTGTGGATATCGCTAACGCAATCGGCACTCCAATCCTCGCTGCCATGGACGGCACTGTTATCGATGCAGGTCCTGCTTCCGGTTTCGGTAACTGGGTTCGCCTCCAGCACGAAGATGGCACCATCACCGTGTACGGCCACATGGAAACCGTTGAGGTGACCGTTGGTCAGACTGTTAAGGCTGGCGAGCGCATCGCAGGCATGGGTAGCCGAGGATTCTCCACCGGCTCCCACCTCCACTTCGAGGTTTACCCTGCAGGCGGTGGCGCTGTTGATCCAGCTCCTTGGCTTGCAGAGCGCGGCATTACTCTTTAATTAACTTTTGGGCGACCCTTTACGGTCGTCCTCTTGCGTTCCCAAAACATACCCAGTAAGTTACTGGGTATCCAACTCTTGATTGGGGAACAATGTCCATAAAACATGCACTCTTGGTGCTCATGCTCGACGAACCAACCTCGGCAAGTCAGCTGCAAACCAAGTTTGAAGAAACAATGGGGATCTGGCAGCTCAATATCGGCCAAGTCACCCAAACCATCCAGCGGCTACAGCGCGACGGCCTGGCGGAAACCGCAGGCACCACCGTCAGTTCCAACGGCCGCACCGTAGATACTTTCCAGCCCACGGACTTAGGTCGCGAACTTGTCGCGCAGTGGTTCGAAAGTCCCGTCACCGTCACACTGTCCGAACGCGATGAATTAGTCACCAAAATCGCCATCGCAGAATCACGTGGCCTCAATTTGATTCCACTTTTAGACATTCAACGCAACACAGTCATGGCGGAACTACGCGCACTCAACAAATCCAGCCGCGATCTCGCCGAAACCAGAAACACCCAGCGGCTCCTCGTCGAAAAGCGAATCTTTGAACTAGAAGCCCAGGCACGTTGGCTCGACCGAATTGAAGCATTGGAGCAGTAAATGACAAACACGCCTTTCCCCCTTGAACTTCAAAACATCTCCTGCGCCTTCGGAGAAGGCCCACGCCACGTCTCCGCGCTCAACAACGTCTCGCTGGCAGTCAATCCCGGCGAACTCGTTGCCATCATGGGCCCGTCCGGCTCAGGAAAATCCACCTTGCTCAACGTCGCCGGCCTCCTGCAGCGCGCAACCTCTGGCCATGTGCTTATCGACGGTGCCAGCGCCTCAGACCTCAACGCCAAACGCGCAGCTGAAACCAGGCGTCGCCACATCGGAGTTATTTTCCAAAACTACAACCTGGTCCCCACCCTCACCGTCGGAGAAAACGTCGGTCTGCCCCTAGAACTCGACGGCAAAACCGACCGCCAGGCAGTAGCAATCGCACTCGCGGAAGTCGGCCTCGAAGGCTTCGACGACCGCTTCCCCGAAGAGATCTCCGGCGGCCAAGCCCAGCGCGTCGCCATCGCGAGAGCCCTCATCGGCCCCCGAAAAATCTTGCTTGCCGACGAACCCACCGGCGCCCTCGACACCTCCACCGGCGACGCAGTCCTCCGCGTCCTCCGCCAAAGAATCGATTCCGGTGCCGCAGGCCTCCTTGTCACCCACGAACCCCGCTTCGCCGCGTGGGCAGACCGAACAATCATGCTTAGGGATGGTGAAATCCAGTGACCACACTTCTAGCAGCAACCCGCCCCACCCTGCGCGATGCCTTTAAACACCCATGGCGATCGCTGGCAGCCATCTTGTTGGTGGCCGTACCGATGTTCCTGGTGAGTTTCTTTCTTACCTATGATCAATCAATCAACAATGCAGCTAGCTATCCTGGTTCCCAGGTACAAGCTCACTATGACGGAGAAGGAGCCTACCAACTCCTCCAAGAAAACCTTCCAGAAGACTTCCACCTGGAACTCTTTGCCAATGGTTATCCAGAAGTCTCCTTCGGTGATGAGGAAGTCAATTTCTTTGTTGTGCAATCAACAAACGTACAACAAGCCTCATTTCCCGCCGATGCACTCGATGTTTTAGGTGCCACAATCGGTGATACCGTGACCATTCACGGCACCCCGGTGGAAGTTCAGTCGATTTCTCCCACAAATATCTTATTGCCCGAAGGTACTCTGTTTTCTCTTGAGAATTTCTCCGAATCAGAAACTTTTTCCGGCACCTGGTACTTCCCCGGATCGAATTTCACCGAAGAAAACCGACAAGCACTAGAAGCAGTTGGCTTTGAAGTTAATGAATATCGGCGCGGCCCCATATCCGTCGACCCAAATTTGATCCCAAGCTACATCATGGGATTTTTATCGACGACAATTCTCGCCGTCGTTGCACTCATGCTGATCTCACCAGTATTTACAATTTCCGCCTCAAGGCAAACCAGAACTTTCGCACTGCTCGCCTCACAGGGTGCCACACCTAGACACATTCGGTGGGCAGTGCTTACATATGGGCTCTTCGCAGGTCTTGTTGGGGCATCCATTGGTTTAGTTCTGGGGCAAATAGGCATCTACGGCTGGTGGAAATACACCTATCCTGAATTCTCCCTCACCACCCCCTGGCTAGTTCTTGTAGGTTTTTGGGCGCTGGCAATCATCGCTTCAACGATTGCTGCATTCTTACCGGCAGTTTTTGTCAGTAGATCAAGCATCATCAACGGAATCTACGGAGGAATCTCCGACAAAATCATCCGGTGGAGCCCTCGAATGCTCATCGGGCCAATCGTCTTAATTGCAGCTGCGGTAATCGCCTTGTTTATCGGTGACGGAGAGTGGGGAGGCGTCGTCAAGCAATTATGCTTCCTGGCAGCCGTCATCGCCCTGCCGGCCTCAGTGCCTGCGGTGTTGTGGGCGCTTGGGCGCCTGCCTGGTTTGACATTCAAACTAGCTACGCGCGATATGCTGCGCCGATCAATGCACTCCATTCCTGCGATTGGTGCGCTGGCGGCAGTGATTATGCTTGGTACATTTATGCAAACAACTGGACTTGCAACCCAAGCCAGCGATAGAGAAGCTACCGCCTCGGTGTATCCTGAGGCCGTATTCTTACGCGGTGACACACAAATCCCTGGACTCATGGGGCAAAAAATCGATGTATACGGTGATAACCATGGCTTTGGTATCTATGAACTAGATGTAGATTTTTACTCGGCCAACTATGTGCCCGCACTGACCTCATTTTTTGGCGGACCAGTTATTGCCACGCCCAAGATTTTAGACATGTTCGGTGTCCACGAACAAGCCGACATCTACGCGCCATCAACCTATAATTCCGGGCTGCAAGAATACGCAATATACCCCGGCGATGAAACCTACATGCTAGACACCGCTGCTGTTTTACCGCCGCTGTACTCACATGTTTTATTAAGCCCAGAAACTTTTGAAGAAATCGGAGGACAAACAGAATTCTTGGGAACAATCGTGCTTCCCCAAGAACTAGATGACCAAACTGTACAAGCAATCAATCGGTCAAGAGATGCGCATTTCAGCCACGACGGCCATAATTCTTCACTTGCTTCCAGTGCTGCACTAACTGCGGTGGCAATTGTGGTCGTTTCCCTTGTGATCGTGCTGGCTAATCGCAAACTCCAACAGCACGCATTGATTGCCATCGGAGCAACACCTGGAACAATCTACAAAGTCAATGCCTTAAATGCAGCGTTGCTTGCCCTTGTCGGAGGCATCATGGGCCTTGTCTCCGGATGGATTGCAGCGCTGCTGACAGGCACCACTGATGAAATTGTTGATGGAGCAATTTTGAACTACGGCACGCTTGAACACATGATGCTGCCGTGGCCTCTGTTGGTAAGCCTCCTCGTTGTGGCGCCGCTGGTGTGCGCCGTGATTGGGGCTATAGCTTCTCCATCGGGACGCCACCAAGAAGCATCAATCTAACCTTGCCGGAGGAACCGAAATCGATGGTGACGGTGGCTCGGGGGCCGCTGCCATCTGAAGAGAGCACGGTTCCCAAGCCGTACTTGTCGTGATTGACGCGATCCCCCACCGACAGATCCAACTGCTTATTGTTGGTGCGAGTTTTGGTGGGGATGCTTCGGGTGGGTCGAGGAGCCCAGGCGGAAGACATCTGGGGTTCTTCGCGCCTCCAATCGATGAGTTCTGCGGGCACTTCTTGGAGGAAACGTGACGGTGGGTTGGTCACCGGGTTGCCCCAGGAGCTACGCAGCATGGCTCTGGTCATGTAGAGGCGCTTGCGGGCGCGGGTGATACCCACGTAGGCGAGGCGGCGTTCCTCGGCAAGTTCTTTGGCATCACCAAGGGAACGCAGGTGTGGGAACTGTCCGTCTTCCCAGCCTGTGAGGAACACGATGGGGAATTCAAGGCCCTTGGCGGTATGCAGGGTCATGAGGGTGACTACGCCGTTGTCGGAATCGGGGATTTGGTCGGCGTCGGCAACCAGGGAGACTCGCTCCAAGAATGCCTGTAAGCTGCCCGGTTGGGCTTCGCCTTCTGGAACTTCATTAACCATGCGGTTTGCGGCGTCGGAGGAGAACTCGCGGGCCACGGAGACAAGCTCGTTCAGGTTGTCTAGGCGTGCGCCATCTTGAGGGTCGTTGGATGCCTCAAGTTCTGCCTTGTAGCCAGTGATGTCGAGGATGCGACTGATGACTTGGCCGATGTCTGGCAGGCCGGTGACCTCATTGACCATGGTGGGGAGTTCGGAGCGGAGGGCGTCGAAAAGCTCATTGAACTTAATCACCGCATTCTTGCCGCGCGCTCCAAGCAGGTCGACCTTGCCGAGGGCGGCGTCGAGAAGCGCTTGCCCGAAGCTGATCTGATTGTTCTCGCTGTGCAGCGCGATGAACGCCTGCGCGCGATCGCCGATGCCGCGCTTGGGGGTGTTGATGATGCGACGGAGGTTGACGGTGTCATCGGGGTTTTCTAAAACGCGCAGGTAAGCGATGATGTCACGGATTTCTTTGCGTTCGTAGAACTTCGTGCCGCCGACTACTTTGTAGGGGACGCCGGTGCGCATGAAGACATCCTCTAGTGCGCGCGAGGAATTGTTCGTGCGGTACATGATCGCGATGTCGGAATAGCTCATGCCGTGGTCAACTAAATTGTCGATCTCACTAGCAATAAAACGGGCTTCATCGTGCTCATTGTCGGCAACATAACCAATGATCTGCTCGCCCTCCCCCAGCGCAGTCCACAGGTTTTTAGGTCGACGGTTCTCATTTTGAGAAATCACCGCGTTGGCAGCAGAAAGAATCGTCTGGGTGGAACGGTAATTCTGCTCCAGCAAAATGGTGCGGGCGTTGGAGAAATCGCGCTCAAACTCTTCAATGTTGCGGATCGTGGCGCCACGGAAAGCATAAATAGACTGATCCGAATCACCCACAACACACAGCTCAGACGGATCCTGGTCAGGCTTGCCGACGAGCGTAGAAATCAGCTCATACTGAGCGTGGTTGGTGTCCTGATACTCATCGATCAGCACGTGGCGGAAACGTCTGCGGTAATACTCCGCAACAGGTGGATGCTCCCGGAAAATCCGAACAGTCTCCCCAATCAAATCATCAAAATCCACAGCGTTGGCACGGCGAAGCCTGCTCTGATACTCCGAAAACGCCCTGGCCACGACTGTTTCATAAGGATTGTGCGTGCGTTCAGCATCCGCAAGAGCCTCCTGCGGAGTAACCAACTCATTTTTCAAATTAGAAATAGCACCCAGCAACGTACGCGCCGAGAACTTCTTAATATCCAACTCCAGATCCTTGGCGATCATCGTGAGCAAACGCCTCGAATCATCCGAATCATAAATAGTGAAGTTAGTGTTCAGCCCCTCCACCAACTGCGCCTGCTGACGCAAAATACGCACACACACCGAGTGGAACGTAGCCACCCACATGCGCTCCGCAACCGGGCCCACCAGCTGACTGACACGCTCACGCATCTCAGCGGCAGCCTTATTGGTAAAGGTAATGGCCAAAATTTGCTGCGGATGCACACCACGGTAACGCATTAAATAAGCAATACGCCTGGTCAACACAGCAGTCTTGCCTGAACCAGCACCAGCGACAATCAGCAGCGGAGAACCGATATGCTCCACAGCAGCACGCTGTTGCTCATTCAAGCCATCGATGAGATCGGGGGAACCTGGGGTAAAAGGAGAAGTATTCATTACCCCAATAACCTACTAGGTGGGGTGGACACGCATAGTCGACAGCCAGACGTGGCAGAATAGTGTGCATGACTAATGCAGGTGACAACTTCGAGATCAGGATGCCTTCTGGCACGGATGACCCATTGTCCGATGCGGAGATCCAAAAGTATCGCGAGGAGATCAACCGCTTGGACCGCGAAATCCTCGATGCGGTGAAACGCCGCACGAAGATTTCCCAAACCATCGGAAAAACACGCATGAGCTCGGGCGGAACACGTCTCGTGCACACCCGAGAAGTAGCAATCATCAACCAATTCCGTGAAGAGATCGGCGAGGAAGGCCCTGCCCTCGCTGGAATTTTGCTGCGCATGGGACGCGGAAAACTCGGATAAGTTATCCACAGGTAGAAAAATATTTATATACCCTGACCAGGGCTTTTAGTTTTGGTCAGGGTTTTAGCCGTTGATGGGCAGAGTTATCCACAGGTTTTTAGCGAGCTGGTTTCCGACGAAGAAAATAGTGGATAGGTTACAGGGCAGAATCCCGAATGGAGGTGCCTTCCTTGTTTACCAACTTCTTCGCAGTCAACAACCCAGACAGTCCGCCCGCACGACAAAAAACCAAACTCAGAGAACTGGAACACCGCTTCTGGCAAGAACACCTGCCAGGCGACGACGATGACCATTCCACCGCAATCTCCAGCCTCGCCATCGTCACAGGTCTAACAAAAGCGCAGGTCTCCCGCATATCCATCGCGTTTGCCACGCTCGCCGACTTGCCCGAACTCAAAGCCCTGCAACAAAAGCTGTACCACCTCGACCTCTCCCGACTGATCACCATTAGCAACGAACTCGCCGGCATCAACCCCGACAACCTCGCCGGCGCCGACGCAATCCTCACCGAATACCTCACCGCCACCAGCCCCAACCAGATTCTGCCAAGCCCGGCGTCCATAGGACGCAAGATAAAAGAAATAAGAGATTTGCTTGACGACGCAAGAGCCACCGGTTCGCGCGGTACCCAAGACGACAGCTCTTTCGGAGTGACCTTCTCCCCAGACGGAACCGCCGAAATCGGAGCCTCCGTCGATGCTGTGGACGGGCACATCATCAACGACGCCGTCACCCAACACGCGAAGAAAAACGACCTCACCTACGGCGAAGCTTTCAGCGACATCCTTCGGAACAATATCCAAGTCAAGGTAGTCCTCAACTTGTACACCGCCAAAGACCTCGCCAACGCCCCAGTGTGGGCCAGCGGAATCGGCTGGTTGGATGCCAAGACTGGAACATTCTGGTCAGAGAAAGCCAACAAAGAACAAGACATGGATGCGGCTGCCAAAATCAGCACCGACAAACACGATCCTCCACCAGCGTTGCGTGACGCACTCATTGGTCGTGATGGCACCTGCCGATTCCCTGGCTGTTCAGTCCCAGCGCTCAAAACCCAAGCCGACCACCGCATCCCCTACGAAGAAGGCGGAGAAACTTGCCTAGGCGGAATCGGCTGCCTCTGTCAACACCACCACAACATGAAAACCGACGGCCGAGTCACCTACCTTCTCGATCCCTTCTCCGGCATCATCGTCTGGCTCATGGGAGACGGAACATGGGCAGTGTCAGAACCCAACGGGCCGCTCAATCCCAAAAATGCGAGATGGGCGCAAACAGTCGCCCAACACCGGGCACGCCACCACAAGCGTTGGGTTAAGGAGGACGCCAAGTAGCCGGATGGCCACGTCGAAAAGCAGCCCAATAAACGCACCTAAATTTGTCGTGTTTCCCACTTTGAACACTCTTCGATGCGCTTGGCCACAAAAGCAAGCTAACCTGAAGATGTTATTTAACGACAATAAAGGAGTTTTCATGGCGGACATTTCGACCACCCAGGTTTGGCAAGACCTGACCGATCATTACTCAAACTTCCAGGCAACCACTCTGCGTGAACTTTTCAAGGAAGAAAACCGCGCCGAGAAGTACACCTTCTCCGCGGCTGGCCTCCACGTCGACCTGTCGAAGAATCTGCTTGACGACGCCACCCTCACCAAGCTCCTTGCACTGACCGAAGAATCTGGCCTTCGCGAACGCATTGACGCGATGTTTGCCGGTGAACACCTCAACAACACCGAAGACCGCGCTGTCCTCCACACCGCGCTGCGCCTTCCTGCCGAAGCTGATCTGTCAGTAGATGGCCAAGATGTTGCTGCTGATGTCCACGAAGTTTTGGGACGCATGCGTGACTTCGCTACTGCGCTGCGCTCAGGCAACTGGTTGGGACACACCGGCCACACGATCAAGAAGATCGTCAACATTGGTATCGGTGGCTCTGACCTCGGACCAGCCATGGCTACGAAGGCTCTGCGTGCATACGCGACCGCTGGTATCTCAGCAGAATTCGTCTCCAACGTCGACCCAGCAGACCTCGTTTCTGTGTTGGAAGACCTCGATGCAGAATCCACATTGTTCGTGATCGCTTCGAAAACTTTCACCACCCAGGAGACGCTGTCCAACGCTCGTGCAGCTCGTGCTTGGCTGGTAGAGAAGCTCGGTGAAGAGGCTGTCGCGAAGCACTTCGTCGCAGTGTCCACCAATGCTGAAAAGGTCGCAGAGTTCGGTATCGACACGGACAACATGTTCGGCTTCTGGGACTGGGTCGGAGGTCGTTACTCCGTGGACTCCGCAGTTGGTCTTTCCCTCATGGCAGTGATCGGCCCTCGCGACTTCATGCGTTTCCTCGGTGGATTCCACGCGATGGATGAACACTTCCGCACCACCAAGTTCGAAGAGAACGTTCCAATCTTGATGGCTCTGCTCGGTGTCTGGTACTCCGATTTCTATGGTGCAGAAACCCACGCTGTCCTACCTTATTCCGAGGATCTCAGCCGTTTTGCTGCTTACCTCCAGCAGCTGACCATGGAATCAAATGGCAAGTCAGTCCACCGCGACGGCTCCCCTGTTTCCACTGGCACTGGCGAAATTTACTGGGGTGAGCCTGGCACAAATGGCCAGCACGCTTTCTTCCAGCTGATCCACCAGGGCACTCGCCTTGTTCCAGCTGATTTCATTGGTTTCGCTCGTCCAAAGCAGGATCTTCCTGCCGGTGAGCGCACCATGCATGACCTTTTGATGAGCAACTTCTTCGCACAGACCAAGGTTTTGGCTTTCGGTAAGAACGCTGAAGAGATCGCTGCGGAAGGTGTCGCACCTGAGCTGGTCAACCACAAGGTCATGCCAGGTAATCGCCCAACCACCACCATTTTGGCGGAGGAACTTACCCCTTCTATTCTCGGTGCGTTGATCGCTTTGTACGAACACATCGTGATGGTTCAGGGCGTGATTTGGGACATCAACTCCTTCGACCAATGGGGTGTTGAACTGGGCAAACAGCAGGCAAATGACCTCGCTCCGGCTGTCTCTGGTGAAGAGGATGTTGACTCGGGAGATTCTTCCACTGATTCACTGATTAAGTGGTACCGCGCAAATAGGTAGTCGCTTGCTTATAGGGTCAGGGGCGTGAAGAATCCTCGCCTCATAGCACTGGCCGCTATCATCCTGACCTCGTTCAATCTGCGAACAGCTATTACTGCTTTAGCTCCGCTGGTTTCTGAGATTCGGGATGATTTAGGGGTTAGTGCTTCTCTTATTGGTGTGTTGGGCATGATCCCGACTGCTATGTTCGCGGTTGCTGCGTTTGCGCTTCCGTCGTTGAAGAGGAAGTTCACTACTTCCCAACTGTTGATGTTTGCCATGCTGTTGACTGCTGCCGGTCAGATTATTCGTGTCGCTGGACCTGCTTCGCTGTTGATGGTCGGTACTGTGTTCGCGATGTTTGCGATCGGAGTTACCAATGTGTTGCTTCCGATTGCTGTTAGGGAGTATTTTCCGCGTCACGTCGGTGGAATGTCGACAACTTATCTGGTGTCGTTCCAGATTGTTCAGGCACTTGCTCCGACGCTTGCCGTGCCGATTTCTCAGTGGGCTACACATGTGGGGTTGACCGGTTGGAGGGTGTCGCTCGGTTCGTGGGCGCTGCTGGGGTTGGTTGCGGCGATTTCGTGGATTCCGCTGTTGAGTTTGCAGGGTGCCAGGGTTGTTGCGGCGCCGTCGAAGGTTTCTCTTCCTGTGTGGAAGTCTTCGGTTGGTGTGGGGCTCGGGTTGATGTTTGGGTTTACTTCGTTTGCGACGTATATCCTCATGGGTTTTATGCCGCAGATGGTAGGTGATCCTCAGCTCGGTGCGGTGTTGTTAGGCTGGTGGTCAATTTTGGGATTGCCGCTGAACATTCTGGGACCGTGGTTGGTGACGCGTTTCACTAACTGCTTCCCGATGGTTGTTATCGCCAGTGTCATGTTTCTCATCGGTAATGGTGGGTTTTGTTTGGCTCCGGATGTTGCGCCGTGGTTGTGGGCGACGTTGTCTGGTCTTGGTCCCCTTGCGTTCCCGATGGCGTTGACGCTCATTAATATTCGTGCTGAAACTAGTGCTGGTGCTTCTGCGTTGAGTTCCTTCGGGCAGGGTTTGGGTTATACGATTGCGTGTTTCGGTCCCTTGTTGACTGGTTTCATTGTCGATGCGACAGGCAGCTTCCGAACAATCTTTGTGCTTTTTGCGGTTGCAACACTCTTCGTTATTAGAGGCGGTTACTTTGCGACAAGGCAGGTTTACGTCGAAAAGCTTTTAAATCGCTAGGATGGCGCTATGCCGCAAAGATCTGACGCTGCTTGTGTGATCGCGACGCTGCTGTTTTTGGTGGGTTTTGCGGTGTTGAATTGGGTGTTTAATGTGCAGTGGGCGTGGGGGATGCTCATTGCGTATCCGCTTGTTTCACATGCGGTGATCGCGCGGAGTAAACGATGATTTTGGATTGGGTTATCTCCATCATGGAGGCACTCGGCGCCGTTGGCGTGGGTGTCGCGGTGTTTTTGGAGAACGTTTTCCCGCCGATTCCAAGTGAGGTGGTGCTTCCGCTCGCGGGTTTCACCACCACGCAAGGCGATCTCAATGTGTGGGCGGCGCTTATGTGGTCGGTGATCGGGTCGGTTTCCGGAGCGTTTTTGCTTTACGGGTTGGGGCGCTCAATCGGGGCGGCACGGTTGCGGCAGGTCGCCGACTGGATGTGGCTTGTCGACGCGACCGACGTGGATAAATCCCTATCGTGGTTCGAAAAGTACGGGAAGTATTCGGTGTTTTTCGGTCGGTTGGTGCCGGGTGTCCGAAGTTTGATTTCGATTCCGGCGGGCGTCGACAAGATGAATCCGGTTCTCTTCGGTGTGCTCACTGCGGTGGGCAGCACCATTTGGAATGCGGTTCTGATTTGGACTGGTGTGTGGTTGGGGGCGGAATGGGAGACGGTGTCGATGTGGTTTGAGAGCTATTCAACGATCATTTACGTAGGTATCGCGCTCATCGTGGCTTATGTGTTGTTTGTTTTAGTCCGTCGCCGAATTAAAACTTAACCATCGGTTCGTAGCCGAAGGGAATGCGGTTGCTGTCATAGATTTCTTTGCCGAACGGGAAACACGTCACGGGGATCATTCGGATGTTTGCGATCGCCAGTGGAATTCCGATGATGGTGATCGCCTGGGCAGCCGCGGTGGTGAGGTGCCCGATCGCCAGCCACAGTCCAGCAATGATAAACCACAGTCCGTTGCTCAGGGCAGAAAACCCTCCGGCTTTAGGATTACGAACAACCGTCCTACCAAACGGCCACAGCGCGTAGTTAGCCATGCGGAAGCTTGCGATACCGGCGGGAATCGTCACGATGAAGATACATGCGATGATTCCGAAGAATACGTATCCCAACGCGAGCCAAATGCCACCGAAGAATAACCAAATCAGGTTGAGTATTAGTCTCATGCTTCACGAGTTTAGCGGTTGGCAGCGCGGACACCACCAGATTATTCGCTCCCCCAACTCGGCTTTCACGATTGGGGTTCGGCATCTCCTGCACGGTTTATTGTTACGCCCAAACACATAGGTGGATTCCCCGGCGCGTCGAACCCCGGTGGTCACTCGAATCGGCGAATTTCGATTTTCCCACATGAGTCTTCGGGTAATCTTCAGAGCCTTTTCGACGTCAACGTATCCTACTTGTGTCGCCGGGTGGACGCCCATGAGGAAGCAGATCTCAGCGCGGTATTCGTTGCCTACTCCAGCGAGGTTGGATTGGTCGAGGAGGGCTTCGCCAATTGTTCGGGAAGGGTTCGATGCAATATTGTTCCGTGCGGTGTTGATGTCGAATTCTTCGGCAAGGACGTCGGGGCCGAGGTAAGCGATCTCTTCGGAGTAGCGGTTTGCGGGGAACACTCTGACAAAGCCGAGGGAATGCCCCACCACCTCGATGTTTTCCGACAGCACAAGCACTACCCTCGCGGTGTGTCCAGGTTTGCGCCAGCGATCGCCTTTGCGGTGGACAGCCCACGTCCCTTCCATTTTGAGGTGGGTGTGGAGGATCTCTTCACCGAATTGCATGAAGAGGTGTTTTCCGTAGGGCCATACGCGGTTGACGGTTTGACCGGTGAAATCGTGAAGTGCCACTGATGGCACACGCAGGGAGGTTTCCAGCACTTCTCTTCCGCGCATGAATTGAAGTTTGCGGGAGAGTTGGAATACGGAATCACCTTCTGGCATGTCATCAGGTTAGCGCCGTCCGAAGCCTCCACGAAAAGTCCTGGTGGGAAGCGTATCTGAGGGGGTTTCCCGTGCCACTGGTGGTCGAAATCGCATTCCCTTCGGGGTGATGGTGGCGCCGTGTTTGCGGAATTGTTCCAGGAGTGGGGAGTCGAAGACGTTGTCGCCGTTGATTTTTTCTACCGTGAGCCTTTCGTATGTG
The DNA here is from genome assembly GCF_000011325.1 of Corynebacterium glutamicum ATCC 13032. Classification (NCBI taxonomy): domain Bacteria; kingdom Bacillati; phylum Actinomycetota; class Actinomycetes; order Mycobacteriales; family Corynebacteriaceae; genus Corynebacterium; species Corynebacterium glutamicum. Next base: position 904,412 of record NC_003450.3, on the reverse strand, counting down.
ATTAGGGCTGTCGCGATTTTGGGGATATTGTCGGAGAACACGGTGAGGGTGCGCCCGCCGCGGGTGAGGTGGGCGAGGAGGAGTCCGTCGCAAAGCACGACCATAGCTCCGGCGGCGCGGCTGGGCCCCTGCTCAGGCCAGGGAAGTGCGGCGCCGTAGGGGTTTGCGGGGTCGGCGGCGGCTATGAGGTAGACGTCTGGGTCGGTGGCGCCGGAGGGCCAGCCTTCGACGTCGGGGGAATCGTCGTGGCCGCGGAGGCGGTCGATGATGGCGGGCGTGGAGAATTGCGCGGCGCCGAGCCCTTCGATGAAGTAGCCGCGCATCGCTTTGCCGCTTTCTTCGAAGCCGGAGAGCACTTTGTAGGCCAGGGCGAAGCCTCCGACGATGTCTTCGGCGACGACGCTCCCGCGGGTGAGCACGCCGTAGCGGTCGAGCCAGCCTTCGCCGTGTGCGACGGAGCGGCTGGTGGCGTCGGCGGGTTGCACGGACAGCGTCCATCGTCCGCGCATGTCTGGGGGCACGTCGCTCGCGAAGCTGGTGCGGGTGCGCAGCCGGGATCTCGCTGGTCGACGTTTCGCCCGATGCGCCGTGGTTCCCGACGCTAGGCGCGCGCGGATCGGCGCGAAGCTATCAGGGCTGACCAGGCCTGCTTCCACCAGCCCCCACATCGCTTCTTGCAGCTGGGCTGTGGTGTAGCCGAAATTCTCTTCGAGAATGTCAGAAAACAGGAAGGCGCCTCCCGCACGCAGCTGGTCAAGCACGGCGTCCTGCAATGGGCTCATGCTTGTCGACGCCTCCCCCACCAACTGCGCCGCATAATCCACGGGCAGCAAGCTAATCCACGGATCGCGGCTTCCGGCTTGGCCCGCTCCCACGATGAGGACTTCCCCATTGGAGGTCAGCTCATCGAGATGGATCGGTGAATAGTCGGCAACCCGGCGCGGCAACACGAGATCTTCCCACGCACTGGCGGGAAGACGTACACCGGCGAGTTGTTCAATGACTGTGTAGGTGCCATCAACGCCTCGGAGTTCAGGTGTGGCGCCCACCGGTGCGATCTGTTGCCAATCAAGCAGGAATCGCGCAAAGGCTGATTGCGATACCGGCCTGGTTTGTTTCCTCGCTGCTGCGAGGCTGCGTCGCCTTATGATCGACAACACTTCTGTCGCACAGTATTCCTGCACGTCCACGCCTTGTCGGTAGCGGCCTTCAATCACAGGTGCGCTTTGAAGGGCGGTGATCGCCGTGGCGATGCCCAGTCCAAAGGCTTCTGCCAAATCATTCGCAGTAAATGGCCCTCTGGTACGAACCCACCTGTTGACTAACTGTTCCAACGCATCCGTAATGGTTTCTACCTGCGCAGGCACACCAGGCGGTACGGGAACACCTAAGGCATCTCGAAGCAAAGGTGCATCCAAGACCTGCGCTAAATGTTCCCGACCGTTGATCCGAACAGTCATTGCTCGATCCTCCAGGTCTGGGTTTTCAAAGGTGATGTGTTCGCCCAATTCATCCAAAGGAATCGGTCCTAAAATCCTCAAAGAATCTGCGAGTTCTTCATTGTTTCTCGCCGCACGATCGCCTTGCCTGCGCAATTGTTGGTGCACTTCTGCGATGATGTCGGGATCCAGTAATTGTCGAAGCTCCACCTCACCCAGCAATTTCGCCAACAGTGCCGGATCCAGGGCCAACGCTGCGGCACGTTTCTCTGCGAGCGGGCTGTCGCCTTCGTACATGAATGCACCGGTGTAATTGAACAGCAATGCGGAGGCAAAAGGACTGGGCTGCTGGGTGGTGACTTCCGCGATTCTTACCTTCCGCAGCTGTAGATCCTCAATGAGATTCTTCAGAGCGGGCAGATCGTAAACATCTTGAAGACATTCGCGCACTGTTTCCAAAATGATCGGGAAACTCGGGTACTTTCTGGCCACATCAAGAAGCTGTGCTGCTCGTTGTCGTTGCTGCCACAGCGGTGCGCGCTTGCCGGGGTTTCGTCTCGGCAGCAATAGGGCCCTCGCGGCGCATTCACGGAACCTGCTGGCAAACAGCGCAGAGTTACCCACCTGCTCTGTCACTAGCGTTTCGATCTCTTCCGCCTCAAACATAAACAACGCTGCGCTGGGATCTTCATCCCCTTCCGGCAACCGAAGCACAATGCCATCATCACCTGCCACGGCTTGCGCATCCATGCCGGTCTCTTCAGCGATTTTCGCCCCGACGGCCAAAGCCCATGCTGCGTTTACTCCTCGTCCATAAGGAGTGTGCAGGACAATGCGCCAGTCGCCTAGTTCATCTTTGAAACGCTCCAACACCAACGTCTTCTCATCCGGCAACACACCGGTGGATTCTTCCTGCTCCTGTAAAAAGGCGATCAGGTTGTCGTGCGCCCAGCCTTCCAAGCCGGAGCTGGATGGATCGGTGAGGGTCGAGCGTCGAAAAGCGCCTAAAGCTTTACCCAGCTCAGCGGGCCGGCCTGCGGCATCGCCCGTCCAAAAAGGCAGCCGACCCGTGTGACCCGGCGCGGGAGTGACCAGTACCTGGTCGCGGGTGATCTCTTCAATCCGCCAACTCGACGCCCCGAGCGTAAACACATCGCCCACGCGGGATTCGTAGACCATTTCCTCATCGAGCTCGCCGACGCGCCGGGGACCATCGCCGACGAGGAAGACTCCGAACATTCCTCGATCGGGAATTGTTCCGCCACTGGTCACTGCTACGCGTTGGGATCCTGGCCGGCCCTCCAGCACGCCTGAAACCCGGTCGTACACCACACGTGGCTTCAGCTCGGCAAAATCTGTGGAGGGATACACACCGCTGACCAGGTCGATGACGGAATCGAAGACTTCGCGCGCCAAATCCCGGTACGGATACGCCTTGCGAATAGTCTCGTACCACTCATCGACCTGCACATCTTTAATCGAGACAGCCGCCACCGTCTGCTGTGCCAGTACATCAAGCGCGTTTTTGGGCACGTGGATCTCTTCGATCAGCCCTTCCTTCATCCGCTGCACGGTCACCGCGGTTTGCACCAAGTCGGAGCGGTGCTTGGGATAAAAGGAGCCTATCGACGTCGCCCCCACCGTGTGCCCCGCACGCCCCACGCGCTGCAGGCCACTTGCCACGGACGGTGGCGATTCCACCTGAATCACCAGGTCCACGGCACCCATATCAATGCCCAACTCCAGCGAGGAGGTGGAAATAACTGCGCGCAACCGACCTTCCTTCAGCATGGTTTCGGTGGTGGCACGTTCATCTTTGGATACGGATCCGTGGTGCGCACGTGCGATCACCTGTGGTGCTTTTCCTGCCACATCCGCTGACGACATAATCTGCGCCGGATCTCTTCGCAGCTGCGGCGACAGCGATTCCGGATCGTGTTCCATCGCCCAGATTTCATTCAACCGACTGGTTAAACGCTCCGCGGAACGCCTGGAATTTACAAACACGATGGTCGATTTCGCCGACATCACCTGGTTGTACACCTGCTGCTCAATGTGTGGCCAAATCGAGCCTTGAGTAGGCAGCGCTGATTCGCCAGTAATCCCCAACGGATCATCCATGACTAGTTCACCAATAGTTGATCCCGGCTCCTGAACCGGCAAATCCGACATGTCTTCCACCGGCACAGTGACAGTGAGATCCCACTTTTTCTCCGCAGGTGGAGCCACAATCTCAACGGGTCTGCCACCGCCCAAGAAACCCGCCACCGTTTCCAAAGGACGCACCGTTGCAGACAAACCAACTCGCTGCACAGGCCGCCCCACGAGCTTTTCCAAACGCTCCAGCGTCAACGCCAGATGCACTCCCCGTTTGGTTCCGGCCATGGCGTGGATTTCATCGATGATCACCACATCAACATCCGAAAGGGTCGCCCCCGCTTTTGAGGTCAACATCAAATACGCCGACTCCGGAGTGGTGATCAAAATGTCTGGAGGCTTACGCACCTGCCGGGCCCGCTCCGCCGATGGCGTATCACCCGAACGAACCGCCACAGTGATATTGGGCACATCCAAACCCATCCGAGAGGCAGTCCTCGCAATACCGGTCAACGGTGCACGCAGATTATTTTCTACATCCACGCCAAGCGCTTTGAGTGGGGAAATGTAGAGCACTTTCACTTTCCCACCACGAACAGGCACCGGTGTTCCCGTGTCTAAAACCTGTTGACCTGTTTGTTCAGTGAGGGAATCTAACGCCCACAAAAACGCAGCCAAGGTTTTACCACTACCGGTCGGCGCCACCACGAGGGCATTCTTCCCCTTAGATACCGCCTCCCACGTTCCCTCCTGAACAGGGGTCGGAGATGCAAAGACATCCCGGAACCACTCCGCTACTTGAGGTCGGAATCGGGAAAGAATGCTTTTAGCCATGCCTTAATGTAACCAAACATCTAGAATTGAGAACATGACTGCTCAGATTGATGATTCGATCCTCACCCATCGTCTCGCCCAAGGCACCGGAGAAATCCTCAAAGGTGTCCGCAATGTTGGGGTGTTAAGAGGTCGGAATCTCGGTGATGCCGGCGACGAACTCGCACAAAGTTGGATTGCTCGAGTGTTGGAGCAGCACCGCCCCAACGATGGATTCCTGTCTGAAGAAGCCGCCGACAACCCAGACCGCCTATCCAAGGACCGCGTGTGGATCATCGATCCCCTCGACGGCACCAAAGAATTCGCCACCGGCCGCCAGGACTGGGCAGTACACATCGCACTGGTAGAAAACGGTGTTCCCACCCACGCCGCTGTTGGCCTCCCCGACCTTGGCGTGGTGTTCCACTCCGCTGATGCCCGCGCCGTGACTGGCCCTTACTCCAAGGTCATCGCCATCTCCCACAACCGCCCACCAAAGGTTGCTCTATCTTGCGCAGAGCAGCTCGGCTTTGAAACCAAGGCCCTTGGATCCGCAGGCGCTAAAGCAATGCACGTTCTCCTCGGTGACTACGACGCCTACATCCACGCCGGCGGCCAATACGAGTGGGATTCCGCAGCACCAGTCGGCGTCTGCAAGGCAGCAGGCTTGCACTGCTCCAGGCTCGACGGTTCCGAGCTGACCTACAACAACAAAGACACCTACATGCCAGACATCTTGATCTGTCGCCCTGAACTTGCAGATGAACTTCTCGAGATGTGCGCGAAGTTCTACGAGGAGAATGGAACTTACTAACGCTGTTATGATGACGGCATGACTGTTCCAACGCCTTATGAAGACCTTCTTCGGAAGATTGCTGAAGAAGGGTCCCACAAGGACGACCGCACCGGCACCGGCACTACTTCTTTATTCGGACAACAAATCCGCTTTGATCTCAATGAAGGTTTTCCCCTTCTGACCACCAAGAAGGTCCATTTCCACTCTGTTGTGGGTGAGCTTTTGTGGTTCCTTCAGGGGGATTCCAACGTCAAATGGCTGCAGGATAACAACATCCGCATTTGGAATGAATGGGCAGATGAGGACGGCGAGCTGGGCCCTGTTTATGGTGTCCAGTGGCGTTCTTGGCCAACCCCTGATGGTCGTCACATTGACCAGATCTCAGGTGCTTTAGAAACTCTGCGAAACAACCCTGATTCACGTCGCAATATTGTCTCGGCGTGGAATGTTTCCGAGCTTGAAAACATGGCTCTTCCCCCTTGTCACTTGCTTTTCCAGCTCTATGTCGCCGATGGCAAACTGTCTTGCCAGCTCTACCAGCGTTCTGCGGACATGTTCCTGGGTGTGCCTTTCAACATCGCATCTTATGCACTGCTCACCCACATGTTTGCCCAGCAGGCAGGCTTGGAAGTCGGCGAGTTCATTTGGACTGGCGGCGACTGCCACATTTATGACAACCACAAGGAACAGGTCGCGGAGCAGCTGAGCCGCGAAGCTCGCCCCTACCCCACCTTGGAGCTCAACAAGGCAGCGTCCATGTTTGAGTACAGCTTCGATGACATCACCGTGTCCGGCTACGATCCACACCCATTGATCCGCGGCAAGGTCGCCGTATGATCGGTGCGATTTGGGCACAAGGCCGCGACGGCATCATCGGCGACGGCACCGACATGCCCTGGCACATCCCGGAAGACCTCAAACACTTCAAGAAAACCACCATGGGCCAGCCGGTCATCATGGGTCGTCGCACGTGGGAGTCTTTGCCGTTCAAGCCGCTTCCCGGCCGCGAGAACTTCATTCTCTCCTCACGCGAGCCCGGCGACTGGTCCGCCGGCGGCACAGTGGTCACCGAAATCCCTAAAAGCGGCTGGATCATGGGCGGCGGCGAGGTCTACAAGGCCACCGTCGGCAGCGCCGACGTTTTAGAAATAACGCTTATCGACGCCACCTTCGATGTTTCCACTCCCGTCTACGCACCCGAAATCCCGGCGAACTTCAACCTCGATGACGAATCCGAGTGGTTTACCTCAGGCGAGTATCGTTACAAGTTCCAGCGCTACATCAAGGTTTAAGGAGCAAACAACATGAGCAACGTAACCATTTACGCCACAGATTGGTGCCCTTACTGCCGATCCCTCCTCAAAGGTCTCGACGGCCAAGAGTACGACCTCATCGACGTCGACCAAGATGAGGAAGCCGGCGAGTGGGTTAAGTCAGTCAACGACGGCAACCGCATCGTCCCAACCGTGCGCTACTCCGATGGCACCCACGCAACTAATCCCCTAGCTGCGGAAGTAATCGCCAAAATCGAAGCATTAGCCTAAACGCAAAAAAGAGCCTTTCGGCTCTTTTTTCTTATTCATCACCAAACAGTTTGGCCATATCATCGGGAGACAAATCCGTATTAACTCCCGCAAATGTCGCGGAGAAAATCTCCTGCAAATAACGGTCACATGCCGCACTCAACTGCTTGGCATCATACTTGTTGAGCAGCATAATCCGGCGAGGCGTTCCATCATCTTGGATCTCATCAACCGCCAGCACTGGAACACTATCTTTAGTGATCTGATTGACCACAATTGGACGACGCTGCACATCATGGAACGAAGGCTTATACCTGGTCATTTCTGCTCCTTAAGGTCGGGAAGTATTAACTCCCACCTTACCTGTGGAAACAGCTTGTCGAAGCAAAAGCAACCCCCTCTTTTTCTTCCCACCCCCGCGTGTTGTAATCTAGTTCGGTACGCCTTGGTAGCTCAGTGGATAGAGCACCGCTCTCCTAAAGCGGGTGTCGGAGGTTCGATTCCTCTCCAGGGCACAATTTACCCCCATTGAACTGCATCAATGGGGGTTCATCATTTCCTCCAAAGTGCAAAAATACACGCTTACGTACACTGTAGATCATGCTACAGAGCCCGAAGAGAGCCATCGGCCTGTCCGCCGCATTGCTCACGCTCACCGCGTGTGGGGCAAACGACGAGCTTTCCAGTTATCTCACCTCCATTGAGACAGCTACAGCTCAAGTTTCCCTCAACGACATTTACAACGATCAATGGTCCGAATTTGCAGTCGTTTGCCCCTACACGCCAAGTGACTATGCGAAGGCGGAACTTGACGTCGGAGATACCCCCTGGCCAGATAAGTGGCCAGACGAACAAACCAATTTTCTTCTCCTAAAAAGTGACACGGGCGAATACAAATGGGTGCGATATCGCAGGTCAAACCTCGACTTTTGCTCTGAACCAAGGATTGACTTCACGCTCTTCCCCACTGCTGCAACGCTGGAATTCACCGCTAACGATGGCTGGATTCTCGAGTCTGTACACCCTTGATCAAAGCCCGAGTGTTCCGTAGATTAACTTTGTCGTATATTGTGACCTACACCCCATACTGTTAGGAGTTTTCATGCTCGACAATAGTTTTTACACCGCAGAGGTTCAGGGCCCATACGAAACCGCTTCCATTGGCCGGCTCGAACTCGAAGAAGGGGGTGTGATTGAGGATTGCTGGTTGGCTTACGCTACAGCTGGAACGCTCAACGAGGACAAGTCCAACGCCATCCTCATTCCGACGTGGTACTCCGGAACCCATCAGACCTGGTTCCAGCAGTACATCGGCACTGATCATGCGCTGGATCCATCAAAGTATTTCATCATCTCCATCAACCAAATCGGTAATGGTTTGTCGGTCTCCCCTGCCAACACGGCTGATGACAGCATCTCGATGTCCAAGTTCCCGAATGTTCGCATTGGTGATGATGTCGTTGCCCAGGACCGGCTCTTGCGCCAAGAGTTTGGTATTACCGAGCTCTTTGCCGTCGTTGGTGGTTCGATGGGTGCGCAGCAAACCTATGAGTGGATTGTTCGCTTCCCTGACCAAGTTCATCGAGCAGCTCCGATCGCGGGCACTGCGAAGAACACTCCTCATGATTTCATCTTCACCCAGACTCTTAATGAGACCGTTGAGGCCGATCCAGGGTTCAATGGCGGCGAATACTCCTCCCATGAAGAGGTAGCTGATGGACTTCGCCGTCAATCGCATCTTTGGGCTGCCATGGGATTTTCCACAGAGTTCTGGAAGCAGGAGGCATGGCGTCGCCTGGGACTTGAAAGTAAGGAGTCAGTGCTCGCGGACTTCCTGGATCCGCTGTTCATGTCCATGGATCCTAATACCTTGCTCAACAACGCTTGGAAGTGGCAGCATGGCGATGTCTCTCGCCACACCGGCGGCGACTTGGCAGCGGCTCTTGGCCGAGTGAAGGCTAAGACCTTCGTTATGCCCATCAGCGAGGACATGTTCTTTCCTGTTCGTGACTGTGCCGCAGAACAAGCACTCATCCCAGGCAGCGAGCTTCGAGTGATCGAAGACATCGCCGGTCACCTTGGGCTTTTTAACGTCTCTGAGAATTACATCCCACAGATCGACAAAAATCTGAAAGAGCTGTTCGAGAGCTAAACACTGATGTCAAAGAGCCTTTTCAGCCCAGTGGGATCCTGGCTATCTGAGAAATAGTTGATGGTCCCATATGGGAGTGTTCCTCCCTTTTCTCCGAAGTCCACGTAAAAGACAAGTGAGATTTGGAGGTTTTCAGTTCTTTCACCGGCCATGATCTTCCATTGACCGCCGTGGACTCGAACCAACCCTTCACCAAAGAATAACGCTAAGGATTCTTTGGTGAAGTCCTCCTCTTCAAAATTTTGAAGCTACCGAATTCAAGGATTTTTCACCCCGGGGATTGCTGTCGATGATGCCGTAACGCTGCGCATTGGCAATCATGGAATCTGTAATATCCCGTGCTTCTGTGATGAAGTCTTCTAACAATTTTTGGTAGCTCAAAATTCCCTATCCAAAATCTACTGCGCGGTTCCTGCTGCGGTTCCGGTCATCTGCTCACCGGTGGCCAAGTACACGGAGCACACTACCTCGCGGTCGCCGTTTGTCCAGGAGCCAAAGGTTGGGGTCATTGGGTAGACCTCGTAGATGGAGGTTTCGTAAGGAGCTCCTACGAAGCCTTCAAATGTTGGGAGGCAGCCTTCGTAGCCTGTGGTGGTGATGTCGGTTGGGAAGTCGTCGCCTTCGATGTCGTAGAGGTAGTAGATCTCGTTGTCGTGAGGTTCTGCGCAGTCGACGATGGGTACTTCGGAGATTTCTTCTTCGTAGGTGTCGTTGAAGCATTCGCCAACGGAGAGTTCGAACGCGGAGGTTTGGTCTCCTTCTACGTCGTTTCCGGATGCCTGTGCTGCAGAGGTTGCAGATTCGATTGTTGCTACGAGAGACTCAGTCTGTGTGCAGCCAGCCAGGGCTAGTGCGAAGGTTCCTGCTGCAGCAAACTTGAGAAGTTTCATGAGATCTCCGATAGTAGATTTAATTAGGTTTTAAGTAAATCACATGAGATTTCGATTTGCACTAGGAACACAAAAAGCTGCATTCCCGTTAGGGAATGCAGCTTTCTTAGCTATCTAACGTTTAGCCCTGGTAGATGCCGTCAGCACCGAGGCGAGCGTCAGCGTCGATAAGCAAGTTGATCTCTGCTTGGTGAGCGCCATGCTCTGGCAGGCGACGTCCGTCGACCTGCTCGAACAATGGTGCTCGGCCAACCATGCCAGCTTCTAGGCGGTTTGCACCGGTGCGCAGGCGCTGGGTTGCGCGTGCACGCCATGCTTCGACGTCGAGGCCTGCGTTGCGCATTGCCTGCTCGAAGATGCCGCTGGTTGCCAGCACGACGACTGCAGCCACGTGGCCGAAGCCCAGTGAGGTAAGTACGCCGGCCTTAATGGAGCCTGCGCCGAGATCCAGTGGCTTGCGCAGCCAGACGAAGTTCTCGCCCTTTGCTTCCATCTCTGGGTCAACGCAGTCAAGGGATGCGTTCTGTGGCAGCTTGCCGGTTTCCAGGATGGAGACAAGTCCACCGATCTGGAAGAGTGCTGCACCGCCCTTTGAGTGTCCGGTAAGGGACTTCTGGGAGACGACGAACATCGGGTTGTCGGCTTCGCGTCCAATGGTCTTCCACAGCAGGTTGTGCAGCTCGGACTCGTTTGGATCGTTGGCGTTGGTGGAGGTGTCGTGCTTCGAGACCACGCGAACGTCATCTGGGGTCAGACCCAATTTGTTCAGTTCGCGAGCAAGTACGGACTTCTTGCCACCACGTGCTGCACCCAGTGCGCCAAGTCCCGGTGCTGGGATGGAGGTGTGAGCACCATCGGCGTAGGACTGTGCGTGTGCAACAACTGCGAGAACTGGCAGTCCCAGTTCAGCAGCAACGGATGCACGTGCCAGGAGGACGGTACCGCCACCTGCTGCTTCGAGGAAGCCTGCGCGACGTCGATCGTTTGCGCGGGAGATGAAGCGTGGGTCGATGCCCTTGTCCAGCATTGCCTGGGTGTCTGCGGTGGCGTTCATGTCACCGAAGCCGGTCAGGGATTCAACCTGGATGTCATCGATACCACCGGCGACAACGAAATCTGCCTTGTTGAGGCGGATCTTGTCCACGCCTTCTTCCACGGAGACAGCTGCGGTTGCACATGCTGCCACTGGGTGGATCATCTGGCCGTAGCCACCGACGTAGGACTGCATGGTGTGTGCAGCCACAACGTTTGGCAGGGTCTCCTGGAGGATGTCGGATGGACGATCCTGGCCGAGGAAGCGGTTGACGAACAGCTTGCGTAGGGACTGCATGCCACCGATACCGGTGCCCTGGGTGGAGGACACGTCAGCTGGGTGGATGGACTGCAGGAGTTCTGCTGGGCTGAAGCCGGAGGACAGGAAGGCGTCGACTGCAGTGACCAGGTTCCACGCTGCGATGTTGTCGAGTGCATCGATCATGGAGGCTGGGATACCCCACTTGGCAGGGTCGAAGTCGGTTGGCAGCTGGCCTGCTACGGAGCGGGTCAGGGTTGCCTTGCGTGGCACGAAGGAGGTGGAGCCCTTCTTCTTGGTCACGATCCATTCGCCGTCTGCTTCTTCAACGGTCACGGAAGCATCTGCATCGACGTAGGCCTGTGCTTCTTCAGCAGAGGTTACGGAGAAGGAGATGTCGCGGTCGAGGAAGACTTCAGCTGCGTCGAGGGAGCCGCCGTCGACGAGGAATGCGTCGTCGACAAGCTCACGAACACCGCATCGTGCGATGACTTCGTCGCGGAAGCGCTCGTAGATCTCTTCTTCAGGCACTTCGGTGCCGTCAGCGTCGTACCAGGCTGGCTTTGGATCTTCGCTCCAGGAGATCAGACCCATCATCCATGCAAGCTCAAGGACGCCTGCTGCGGTGAGGTCAACGGAGCCGTCGCGCTGGATGCCGTACTCAGCTTCGAAGCGGGTACGTCCGGAGCCCCATGAGGAGACTTCGCCAACGCCAACCATGACAACCATGTCTTCGAGATCGGTCTTGACCTCTCCAACTGGCGTGCCCACTGGCTGCTCTGGGTGCTTAGGTGATGGAAGCGCCTTGATGGTGTCTTCTGCTGCAGAGGTGGTCTCTACTGCGTCGGACTCGAGGGATGCTGCCAGTGCTGCGATGGATACGCCACCGGAAAGTCCACCGGTCAGGTCGTAATCGATCGGTGCTTCCAGAGCCTTTTCGCGGGATTCTGCGGATGCAAGACCCAGCAGTTCGGAAGAGATCTCTTCAGGGGTGTAGACGTGGATGCCCAGCTTTTCAGCGGCAGGGATGAGCACGTCGTTGCGACCCATGAGGCCGGTGCCTGCGACCCAGCCGATGCGTGCCTGTGCGAGGGAGACAAACTGTGGCCAGCCGGTCTCGGAGCCCCACTTGGCAAGGATGGCGTCGAAAGCAGCCTTGACTTCGCCGTAAGCGCCGTCGCCACCGAACATTCCGCGGTTCGGGGAACCTGGGAGTACAACGTGGACGCGTCCATCGACACCGCGGGATGCAAGATCTGCAAGTCCTGCGATGGTGCGCTCCACGGACCAGAGGAGCAGGCGTGCCTGGTTTTCAGCCTGTGGGCCTGCATCCGCCAAGGTACCGGATACGGATGGAGCTGCGAATGGGTACGCAAGGGTTGGGGTCAGAGCTGGCTTGGTCACGGTGACGGTGCTGCCGACGGTGACGCGCTGCTCGTTGCCGATCCAATCGATGACTGCATCAACATCGCGGTAGGAGGACATGTTCGCAGGAACAATCCACAGCTTTGCGTTAGGGGTTGCGTTCGCAGCGTAGAGCTTGCGTGCGTATTCCTTACGCGCCTGGGAGACGTTCGATGCGGTGAGAATGACGGTCGCGCCCTGGGACAGCAGGCGAGCCGCAACTGCACCGGCGATCGACTCAGGAGCCGCACCGGTAACCAGCGCAACATCGTCGATGTGTGGCTCGTTGGCTGGCTTCGCAGCCACCTCGGAAACCTGCTTCAGGGTTGCAGCGAGAGCGGTGTCTTCAACGTGCTCAGCCCACCATGCAGCTTGCTTGACGACGGTCTCCCCCGTTCCAGCAAAGCGCTCGACGGCAATATCCTCGCCGTTGGCAAGGCGTGCCAGATCTTCACGTGCAGATGCCCAACGGTCGTCGAACAAGATCGCACGATCAGCGGAGAACACTGGGGTGACAAGCTTCAGCCAGCCGGTGCCCAGTTCTGCTTCGACAGCGTCGTAGAGTTCGGTGTCGATCTCTGCGCCTTCAACCTCGTCCTTGGTGTCGAGACCAAGCTGAGACAGGATGCCGCGAGCAACGTTTGCCAGGACGCCTTCTTCACCAGTGACGGTGGATGCGTAGGCATCAAGTGCTGCGGAATCAACAACTCCGCCACCTGAAGCTGCACCGCCGGAGGACATGGAGACGCTGGTGCCGTTGGCTGCAGCAACATTCTGCACGGCTGCGTCGATAAGCGCATCGACGTCGCCCTTGCTGGATGCGTTAGCAGGCAGGCTACCCAGGTTGCCGCCGCGGACGGACTCGCCTTCGCGGGTGCCCAGCAGCAATTCAACCTCAACGTGTGCGGTCCAGCTTTCTGGAAGTCCCCAGGTGCCGGTCACGCGATCGCCGATGTAGGAGGTCTTCAGACCTGCTGCACCGGTCAGTGCGCGAAGACGTGCACGAACGGTCTCGGAAAGAACTGGTCCGAAAGGCTTGTAGCCAGGAGCTGCGGTGACAACACGTCCCTGCAGGGTAGCTACGTCAGCGTCAGCTGCGCCGTCGATGGTTGGGACGGACAGCTCGGTGGACATGTCCATGAGCATCTGGTTACGGCGTGAGGACACACCGTTGGTCAGGGTCTCAGAGGTATCCGCTGCGGTGATCTGATCAATGTTGATCTTGTTCTGGACAGCGAAGAGAACCATGATGGCATTGGCAGCGTTGAACTTCAGTTCAGGTGCGTTTCCAACAGGTGCAGGTGCGGCTGCGGCTACTGGAGCTGCAGCAACTGGTGCCTCAGCTGCTGGAGCTGCGGCTGCTGCAGGTGCTTCCTCAACTGCTTCTTCTTCAACCTCAGCAACAGGTGCCTGGCGAACATCGTTGAGCATAACGGTGTCCTGGTCGCGCTCCACGTTGAATACTGGGCGGGACTTGCCAATGACATCCATGGTGCGCAGTGCCAGGTTGGTCAGGGTTGGCGATGCTGCCAAGCCGACCTCGATGATCTGATCGACGGTATCGATGATCAGAGCCTGGGTTTCGATCCAACGCACAGGGGATGCGAACTGCCAAGACAGCAGCTCGATGAGGAGCAGACGTGCCAGGGTGTTCTCGTCGGTGTCCTCCACCTTGATGCCCTTGAGGCGCTCGGATGGAACAACAGCAAGGATGGCATCCACGAAGCTCTGGGTGAGCTCGAAAGGACGAGCAACCAGGTTCGGGATGTAGCGGCCGCGAAGAGCATCAATGTCGATGGTCTCTGGCAGCAGCTCGTCCAGCTTCTCTGCGAAAGCAGGAACGCCTGGGCGCAGGACGCTGGAGTGGAATGGCACGTCAATGCCTGGAATGTTCACGTAAGCACGTGGGTTTGCAGATGCAGAAGCCTTGAGGGCCTTCAGGCCAGCCAAGGTACCTGCGACTGCGTACTGCTGGCCATCAACGTTGTAGTTAACGATCTGCAGGAATTCGCCGGATTCTTCAGCGACACGGTCAACCCAGTTCTCCACCTCGGTGGCTGCAACGTTGATCATGTTCGGACGGAATGCGGCAAGACCGTAGTTGGAACGGCCCTTCTCATCACGTGGAACCAGGGAGTGCATTGCGGAACCGCGGGAGAACACAACGTCGATGACGCCTTCGAGTTCGAAGATGTTGCCCAAGGATGCCAGTGCGGTGTACTCGCCGAGGGAGTGGCCTGCGTAGAGGGAGCCGTCGACAATTGCGTTTGCAGCCTTGAGGCGCTCGGTCTGAGCGTAGGCAACCACGGCGAGCGCGACCTGCGTGAACTGGGTGAGGTTCAAAACGCCAGCTGGGTGCACGAAGGTGGTGTCCCCGACCTTCAGCTCAGTTGGGTTTTCATCAATGACCTGCTGGATGGAGAAGCCCAGGTTTGCGCGGGTGTGTGCATCTGCACGCTCCCACACAGCGCGAGCCTCTGCGCTTGCGGTGCGATCGCCCTGGCCCATGCCCTTAGCCTGGATGCCCTGGCCTGGGTAAACATAAGCGGTGGAAGGAGCCTTGAGCAGTGCCTGTCCGCGGGAGACAACGTTGCCATCAATGCGGCAGGTGACCTCGTATGCAGGCTTCAGACCTGCGCGGCCAACACGCTCGACGGTGATGTCAACAACGTCGTTGAGCTGAACCATGCCGTACATGGAGTAGGTCCAACCAATGACCTCAGAGCCAAGACCAGCGAGGTGCTGTGCGGTAGCGGACAGCCACATGCCGTGGACAAGAGCTGCGTCCAGGCCAACAAGCTTTGCAGCGTTGTCAGAGGTGTGAATTGGGTTGTAGTCACCAGAAACCATGGCGAATGGGGTCATGTCTGCAGGTGCAGAAACAGTTGCCTGGCGGATGAAGGAACGAGGGGTTGCCTCGACAACTTCGTCGCGTGCGCCGTAGGAATCTGCTGGTGCAGCCATTTCGTTGGTGGTGATGCGTCCACGAATTGCGAAGCGGGTAACCAGCTTGGCTGCTACTTCGCCTTCGGTGGTGAGCACGATGCGCACGGTAACGATACGGCCGGATGCGGACTCTTCGATGGAGTCGGTGCGTGCCTCAACATCGATGGTGCGGCCGTTTGCCAGCTCCTCGAGTGGGATGCGCAGATCAAGAAGGTGATCCAGGTGGACTGCGTTGAGCAGGCCTTCGATGACTGGATAGCCATCGGAGAGCTTACCGGTGCCTAGGGCCGCGTAGATTGCTGGCCAGCAAGCGCCCATCAGGACGTCTGGGGTGCCAACGTTGTGTGCTTCCAGCGCTGCGCCGGTGACTGCGGTGTGTGCGGTCAGCAGGGATGCAGGCAGGGTGAAAGAATCGCGGACGGTGCCGAATGGGGTGCCGTCCTGAACTGCCTCTGGAAGTGCCTTGATCTCATCGCCAGCAGCGGAAACAGATCCAACACCAGCAACGCCAGCAAGAAGTGCGAAGACAGACTCAGGCAGCTTCTCACGGGAAACAACTGGGGAGCCACCGGTTGCAACAGCGTCACCCAGCTCAACTGGGATGTCAACATGCTGAACCAGGTATGGGCGCTGCTCAACTGGCAGATCGTCGAAGTAGGAATCAGCCAGGATACGGATGACCCAGTAGCCATCCTCCTCGATGAGCTCGAAAGCACCCTCGTTGAGGACGTGAGCTGGGTTGTCGATCAGGTTGCCGTGCCACACGATGTGTGGGGTAGCCAGCAGGAATTCGCGCTCGTTCTTGGACTCATTGAGGCGAGCGAAGATCTCTTCTGGCTCGCCGTCGAGAGCGTCAACGCAGGCAGCTTCGAAGCGGCCGAGCAGCTCTGCAACTGGCTCGTCAACACGGTCGATGCCGGCGACGGAGACTGGTCCTGGGATAACGCGGACTGAGTTCGCGCCGTAGCGCTCGTTCTGGGACTGCCACAGGGTGTCAAGGCCCCACCAGCGTGCTAGGTCAGCATCGATTGCTGGAACCCAAGGCATAGGCTTGTGGTGCTTGCGGCACAGACCAATAAACCACGCGGCGTCGCGCGCAGAGACCTGGATCTCGCGGGCCTGCGGGTAAGCAGCAAGAAGCTTTTCGACGGCCTCTTCCTCATTTTCCACAGACGCATGGTCTGGGAACAGTGTGGTGATGGCGCCGTGCTCTGCCTCGTTGAGACGAGCTTCAATGCGGTGAACCAAATCGAGGAAACGATCATCCCAGGTTGGGTCCTGAGTTGGGTAAGCAAGCTCAACCCAACGCTGGATCCACTCTGCGTAAGTCATCTCTTCGACCTCGCCGAAGAAAGGCTTAGCGGTCTTGTTGATAGCCTCGATGAGCTCTTCGCGGTGATCTGCGTAATCATCAGAATCGATGGAAGAGATCAGGCGGGAAGCTGCAGCAGAATCGTTGTCCAGCTCGTACATGTCAGCGTGCAGGTGTGACAGACCAGAGGTCACGCCACCACGAGCATCGCCACGGCCAACCCAGCCGCCAGCGTCGTGTGGATCAACACCTGGGGTGTCGACCAGTGCCTGCTTGACCTGAGGAGAAGTGGTTGCTTCCTTGGTTGCCATGGCAGCGGTACCCACGAGGATGCCGTCCACTGGCATTGCTGGGAAGCCCAAATCGGTGGACCATTCACCGGTCAGGTAGTAAGCAGCCTTTGCAGGGGTTCCGATGCCGCCACCGATCATGACGACAACGTTCTTGCGGGAACGCAGCTCTGCGTAGGTGGTCAGGAGCAGATCGTCCAAGTTGACCCAGGAGTGGTGGCCACCAGCGTGTCCGTCCTCGATCTGGATGATGATCTTGGTCTCTGGGTTTGCATCAGCAATCTTCAGGGTTGCGCGGATCTGATCCACGGTGCCTGGCTTGAATGCAACGTATGGGAAGCCATCAGCGTTCAGATCGTTGATCAGCTCAGTTGCTTCCTCAACCTCTGGGATACCAGCGGAGACAACAACACCGTTGATGGAGGTACCGGTTGCACGTGCCTTGGAAACGATGCGCTGTGCACCGAACTGCAGGTTCCACATGTAGCGGTCGAAGAACATGGAGTTGAACTGTGCGGAGCGTCCAACCTTGAGCAGGGAAACGAGCTTTTCCTTGTTCTTGGTGAAGACTTCTTCAGAGTACTGTCCGCCACCGGCCATTTCGGCCCAGTGTCCAGCGTTCGCTGCAGCTGCAACGATCTCAGGATCAACGGTGGTTGGGGTCATGCCAGCCAGGACGATTGGGGAATAACCAGTCAGGCGGGAGAACCCGGTGAGAACCTTGTGCTCACCGTTTGGAAGCTTAACCAGCTTTGGAGCGAACTCGGACCAATCCTCAGCGGTAGGAACGTGGAAGCCAGGGCGAGCCAAGTTGTCGCGCTCTGCAGCGGAGAACGCAGGAACCAAAGAGATTCCGCGACCGTCTAGCAATGGAGCGGTGAAACGGCTGACGCCTGCATCGAGGGAAAGAACGTAATCAGCCTTGAGGTTTGCGATCTGCTCAACCCAGTCAGCTGGGTTAACTAGAATTGCTTCTGCCAACGCGCGCGCGTTGACGTTTAGGCCACAGGTGGTTGCCCACTCGACAGCCAAGTCGGCTGCGTCCTGCATGGAGGAGTGGTGGAAAGGAATGGCCACATCCAAGTAGTCAAACTTAGGCTCTGCCAGGGATCCACCCTTGCGCTTTTCGTTGATGTCTTCGTTGTAAACATCAGCTGCGCGCTGTAGAGCAGCAGCAGCCTTCTTCAGTGCCTCTGGCTTACCAGAGACAACAAAGTGTGCACGAGCGTTGCGCAGGGAGACCTCTACCCCATCGACACCAGCGATGGTGTCCTGGATGATCTCACGGGACAGGCCGCGAACAGAGAGCATATGTGCGCCCTTGCCAGCGAACTGGGAAGCTGCTGCGCCCAGCAGGATGGCGAAAGCTAAAACGTCTTCTTCATTGTCTACTGCTTCAACGCCCAAAATGCCCTGGGAGTGTCCAAGGCGGGAAGCTGCTGCGACATCGAGTCCGAGGTCACGCAGCTGACGGGTTGCAGCGATCTGTCCCAGCAGAATGCCTGGAATGGAAACGGCAGGCTGTGCGTCGATGTCTGCACCGATTTGTGCGTCTTCGCGGGTCAGTTCCTCAAGACGAGCAAGTGAGCCAGGCACGATGGCGGTGATTTGGCGAGCGAAAGGTGCAGTCTTTGCACGGGAGCGAGACAGGAGCTCGCGCAGGTGCGTTGCGGTGATGTGGTCTTCGCTGGAATCAGCGATCACCTGCTGCCAGGCAGAAGCCTGACCGGCGTACAGAATTGCTGGCTCTTTGAAAGAGTGCAGCGGTGTCAGTGAAGAAATACTCACGAAATAAAGCTCCTAAGTCTTGGAATGGGCTTCTTGGACCCATGACCACTTACGAATGCGTAGGTTACGTGAGCGTAGCCGAAATAGATGACTAAACCCTCATGTTTTTCTGGCAATTTCTTGTTTTTGCAGGAAACAAACCTTTCACCGTGAGCAACATCACAAGATAACGGTGTCGTTAAAGGTCGAAAAATCCCACCCCTAGCCCTTTTAAATGAGTGTTGTTATTGTTAACCACTGTTACTGGTGGGATTAATACTTATTTTTGGGAGAACTTTTGGACATGCAAATAAACCGCCGAGGCTTCTTAAAAGCCACCACAGGACTTGCCACTATCGGCGCTGCCAGCATGTTTATGCCAAAGGCCAACGCCCTTGGAGCAATCAAGGGCACCGTCATCGACTACGCAGCAGGCGTCCCCAGCGCAGCATCCATTAAAAATGCAGGGCACCTTGGAGCTGTCCGTTACGTGTCACAGCGACGCCCCGGCACTGAATCCTGGATGATCGGCAAGCCAGTCACACTGGCAGAAACCCGAGCTTTTGAACAAAACGGCCTCAAAACCGCATCCGTCTATCAATACGGAAAGGCAGAGACCGCCGATTGGAAGAACGGCGCCGCAGGAGCGGCAACCCACGCTCCACAGGCAATTGCGCTTCACGTGGCAGCTGGTGGCCCTAAAAATCGCCCCATCTACGTGGCGATCGACGACAACCCAAGCTGGTCTGAATACACCAATCAGATTCGCCCCTACCTCCAGGCATTCAATGTTGCGCTGTCCGCTGCCGGCTACCAGTTAGGTGTCTACGGCAACTACAACGTCATTAATTGGGCTATCGCCGACGGCCTTGGAGAATTCTTCTGGATGCACAACTGGGGATCAGAAGGAAAGATCCACCCACGCACCACCATCCACCAGATCCGCATTGATAAGGACACCCTCGACGGAGTCGGCATCGACATGAACAATGTCTATGCAGACGACTGGGGTCAGTGGACCCCAGGCAACGCGGTTGACGATGCCATCCCCACCATTCCTGGAAACTCCAACACGGGAACAGGTACTGGAATTGATGCTGACACCATCAACCAAGTAATCAAGATTCTTGGCACCCTATCTAGCTAAACTAGCCGTGCTGACTCACAACCTCACCCAATTGGTTTTCCACCAATTGGGTGAGGTCTTCTTTTGATCCAGTCACAGCAGCTGCCACAACATAGTCTTCGCCAAAGGTCACAGAGGAGTGCAGCATGAGATCATCAGACCATCCCCATTTGGATCCTTCTGCCTCATCAAGCACCGCTGTCCCCCAGTCTTGCGGATAACCGTCAGCCGCGACTGCGCTGGCATTACGCATCGCTTCAAGGATCGGTGAATCTGGATCATCGATAATGAGAGCGCTGACAAATTTCACCAAATCGTAAGTGGATGTCACCGAGTATCCCCAGTGCGCGTCTCCCCTTGTGGAGAGCAATCCGTATTGATCCGCAATCTCCTCAATTGATTCTGGGTACGCCTCATACAAGATTTCGGCGGATACGTCGGAGGAATCTTTGATCATTTCCATCGCCAAAGACTTCTCATTATTCGTGCCGTGCTCGAGCACATATTCAGCGATGTAGAGCTTAGACAAACTTAACGCTGGGCGCGCAAAACGTTCCGTAGACGTGCCAGTATGGAAATCGTCTTTCAGGCTCATGTACGTAATTTGGGAGCCTGTCGAGTTTTCCACAAACTGCGTTAGAGGGCTTTCTTCCACTGCTTTCCCAGCTGTGGAAGATGAAGACGGGATGGATGCAGCGCTGGCCTGTGGCTGCAATTCGGAAACCTTTACTTCCTCCTTCTGAGGGAGAGTAAAAATTCCGCCAATAATAACTACTCCTGCTAAAAGGACAGTAGACACCCGCCATCCCGGGTGAACCTTAGAAGTTCTTGACACGTCCACTAATAGTACTGCATGCGAAAACCGCCCATCCTCCGACTGGAGAGTGGGCGGTTTAAATAACTTCAGAAACTAGATTTAGTGATCAACAGCCTTTTCAACACCGACACCGGTGAGGGAACGAACTTCCATTTCGGCAGCAAGATCATCCATGTTGTCTGGCTTGCCAACCAAAGTGCCGATCCAACCAGCGATGAATGCCAGTGGGATGGAGACGAGGCCTGGGTTCTTCAGTGGGAAGATTGCCCAGTCTGCACCTGGAACCATTGCGCTGTCATTACCGGAGACTGCTGGGGACAGGAAGATCAGCAGCAGCGCGGAGATGAGACCGGTGTAGATAGCGGCCACAGCGCCGGTGGTGTTGAACTTCTTCCAGTACAGGGAGTACAGGATGGTTGGCAGGTTAGCGGATGCTGCAACTGCGAAGGCCAGGGCCACGAGGAACGCAACGTTCTGGGTCATTGCAAGAATTCCCAGGACAATGGAAATCAGGCCAATGACGACAACGGTGATGCGGGATACTCGGACCTGCTCCGCTTCGGTGGACTGACCGTTGCGGATAACAGCGTTGTAGATGTCGTGACCAACAGCAGCGGATGCGGTAATTGCAAGACCTGCGACCACGGCGAGAACGGTAGCGAACGCAACTGCGGAAATCAGCGCCATGAAGATGGAACCACCAAGCTCGAAGGCCAGCAGAGGAGCAGCAGCATTAGCAGCACCTGGTGCGGCAATGACGCGGTCTGGACCGACCAGTGCCGCAGCGCCGTAACCAAGGACCAGGGTCATCAGGTAGAACGCACCAATGAGGACGATAGCCCAGGTCACAGACTTACGTGCTTCCTTGGCGGTAGGAACGGTGTAGAAGCGCATCAGAACGTGTGGCAGACCAGCGGTTCCAAGACACAGAGCGAGAGCCAAGGAAATGAAGTCCAGCTGAGTGGTCAGAGTTGCACCGTACTGCAGACCAGGCTCCAGGATCTGGGTTGGATCGTACCCCTTGGTGGCAGCGTAATCTGAAGCGGCGTGCTTCTCAACAGCGTCATTTAAAAGGGTGGTCAGGCCACCAGACACCTTGACGAAGGTCAGAACGGTCATAATGGCAACGCCACCGACCAGCAGAACTGCCTTAATCATCTGAACGTATGTGGTGCCCTTCATACCGCCAAGAAGAACGTAGGCGATCATGACAATGCCAACGATACCGACAACAACTGCCTGCCACTTGAACTCGTGGATGTCCAGCAGAACGGACACAAGCGAACCTGCACCAGCCATCTGAGCGATCAAGTAAAAGAGGGTAACCGCGAGGGTACCGCAGGCCGCAGCGACGCGGACTGGTTTCTGACGCAGTCGGAAGGACAGCACGTCAGCCATGGTGAAGCGGCCCACGTTACGAAGTGGCTCTGCCACGAGCAGCAGTGCAACAAGCCATGCGACGAAGAAGCCGATGGAGTAAAGGAATCCGTCGTAACCGTTGAGTGAAATTGCACCAACGATTCCGAGGAAGGACGCTGCAGACAGGTAGTCACCTGCGATAGCCAGACCGTTCTGGGTTCCGGAGAAGGAAGCACCACCGGTGTAGAAGTCGGTGGATTCGCTGGTGCTCTTGCCCACGCGAAGCACCACGGTCATCGTCACAATAATGAAGACGACGAAGACACTGATGTTAAGAATCGGATTACCGACGCCCTCAGAAACAGCGTCTTGTGCAAGGAGAATAGTGGAATTCATATCTGATTAACCTTCCATCTTCTGGCGAATAGCAGCCTGACGAGGCTCCAAGTTCTTGTTCGCAAACATGACATAGATGTAAGTAATGACGAATGTGGTTACGAACTGAAGGAAGCCGAAGATTAGGCCAATGTTGATTGCGCCGAAAACTGGGGTTGCCATCCACTCTGATGCAAAGGATGCAACCAGAACGTAGACGACGTACCACAAGAAGAAGGCAACGGTCATTGGGAAAGCAAAGGAACGGAACTTGCTGCGGAGCTCTCCAAATTCTGGGCTCGCCTGCATGTCCCGAAACTCTTGAGCCGTCGGCTGGCGACGCCCCTGGGTGATTTGTTCTGCATTCACTGGAAACTTATCTCGCTTTCATATCCCTCGAGCGGGAGTCGGTGATCGGCCACTCTCTAAGCAATGCCGGCTTTAAAATAAAGCAACTTATATGTTTCTCACCACATCTGGCCGACGACCACGAAGTATGTTGTCGATCACAGCTAAACGTGTGAATGTGAAGTTACCTAACTCACATTGCAATGCGATAGCGATTTGGAAAACTCACTCCCCCCAATATCTTAACTTAAACTTAAAAGTAGTGTTTTACCTGCATTTATAAAAGTTCCCGATCTACCCCCTCTTTACCCCGAAATACCCCTTTTGCAAAGATTGCAAACACAACAGTGCAATAGTTAACGGGCTTCACACGTCACCATTCTGTCCGGTTTTAGGCTATGTTCGGGACGTCTAGGCAAAAGTAGTTTTGTGAGATGAAACGCATAATCCGTCATTTTTTACGCAATCGATAGCCTAAATTGGGCTTAGATCTTCCGCCTCTAAATAGGTATGCAGAGACATTCGAATTAATTAACAAAGCCATTTTTCGGCCGTGGAGAAGCGTTTTCCGACTATGGTGTGGGGCATGGAACACACTTCAGCATTGACGCTCATAGACTCGGTTTTGGACCCTGACAGCTTCATTTCTTGGAATGAAACTCCCCAATATGACAACCTCAATCAAGGCTATGCAGAGACCTTGGAGCGGGCTCGAAGCAAGGCCAAATGCGATGAATCGGTAATTACTGGAGAAGGCACCGTGGAGGGCATTCCGGTAGCCGTTATTTTGTCCGATTTTTCCTTCCTCGGCGGTTCTTTGGGCACGGTCGCGTCGGTGCGCATCATGAAGGCGATTCACCGCGCCACAGAGCTGAAACTCCCACTGCTGGTCTCCCCTGCTTCCGGTGGTGCGCGCATGCAGGAAGACAATCGAGCTTTTGTCATGATGGTGTCCATAACCGCGGCTGTGCAGCGTCACCGCGAGGCGCATTTGCCGTTCCTGGTGTATTTGCGCAATCCCACGATGGGTGGCGCCATGGCCTCGTGGGGTTCATCTGGGCATCTCACTTTTGCGGAACCCGGCGCGCAGATAGGTTTCCTGGGTCCTCGCGTGGTGGAGTTAACCACTGGGCATGCGCTTCCAGACGGTGTGCAGCAGGCGGAGAATTTGGTGAAAACTGGTGTGATTGATGGAATTGTGTCGCCACTCCAATTGCGTGCAGCGGTGGCAAAAACCCTCAAGGTTATTCAGCCGGTAGAGGCAACGGATCGTTTTTCTCCAACAACTCCTGGCGTGGCACTTCCGGTGATGGAGGCGATTGCGCGTTCTCGTGACCCGCAGAGGCCTGGAATCGGGGAGATTATGGAAACGTTGGGGGCAGACGTCGTCAAGCTTTCTGGTGCGCGTGCTGGCGCATTGAGCCCGGCTGTGCGCGTTGCCCTGGCGCGCATCGGGGGCCGGCCCGTGGTGCTGATTGGGCAGGATCGCCGCTTCACGCTTGGGCCGCAGGAGCTGCGTTTTGCGCGTCGTGGCATTTCGCTGGCGCGCGAGCTAAACCTGCCGATCGTGTCCATCATCGACACCTCCGGCGCCGAATTGTCGCAGGCGGCTGAGGAGCTCGGCATCGCAAGCTCGATTGCGCGCACCTTGTCCAAGCTTATCGACGCTCCCCTCCCCACCGTTTCGGTCATTATTGGTCAGGGCGTTGGCGGTGGCGCGCTGGCCATGCTGCCCGCCGATCTGGTCTACGCGGCCGAAAACGCGTGGCTGTCCGCATTGCCACCAGAGGGCGCCTCGGCCATCCTCTTCCGCGACACCAACCACGCCGCGGAAATCATAGAGCGACAAGGCGTGCAGGCGCACGCACTTTTAAGCCAAGGGCTTATCGACGGGATCGTCGCCGAAACCGAGCACTTTGTTGAAGAAATTCTCGGCACAATCAGCAACGCCCTCTCCGAATTGGATAACAATCCGGAGAGGGCGGGACGCGACAGTCGCTTCACACGATTTGAGCGTTTAGCGCAGTAAAGAAAATTATGCGCTGATCAAATCGATGATGAACACCAGGGTACGGCCAGACAGTGGGTGGCCGGAACCCTCAGGGCCGTAAGCAGCCTCTGGCGGAATGGTCAGCTGACGACGTCCGCCGACCTTCATGCCTGGAATTCCCTCTTGCCAACCTGCAATGAGGCCGTTGAGTGGGAACTGGCTGGTCTGTCCACGATCCCAGGAAGAGTCAAACTCCTCGCCGGTTTCAAAGTCAACGCCCACATAGTGGACCTCAACTTCTCCACCTGGGCGGGCTTCTGCTCCTTCGCCAACGATGATGTCAGAGATTACGAGATCTTCCGGTGCTGGACCGACCGGTAGCTCAATCTGTGGCTTTTCCATGTGCTGTACATGCTCCTTGAAAATCGTATTTTTTGGTTTCATGCAAAAACGGCCGAAACCATCCCTGTCATTATGACAGACGAAGTGGCTTCGGCCGAAGTTGAACGAGAATCATCCGCTAAATTTAGCGCTCCTCGCGAGGAACCAACTTGCGGGATTCGTTGCCGGTGTAGACCTGGCGTGGGCGGTTGATCTTGTTGCCTGCTGCACCGAGCTGCTCGCGGTAGTGAGCGATCCATCCTGGCAGACGACCGATTGCGAACAATACGGTGAAGAAGTCAGTTGGGAAGCCCATTGCGCGGTAGATCAGGCCGGTGTAGAAGTCTACGTTCGGGTAGAGCTTGCGGGAGATGAAGTAATCATCAGCCAGTGCAATTTCTTCCAGCTTGATTGCCAGATCCAGAAGATCGTCGCCACCGAGGTGCTCGAGGATCTCGTGTGCGGTCTCCTTGACGATTGCTGCACGTGGATCGTAGTTCTTGTAAACGCGGTGTCCGAAGCCCATGAGGCGGACGCCGTCTTCCTTGTTCTTGACCTTGTTCATGAACTCGGTTGCGTCGCCACCGTGGTTGCTCTTGATGTCTTCGAGCATCTCCAGAACAGCCTGGTTTGCGCCACCGTGCAGTGGGCCGGACAGAGCGTTGATGCCACCAGCGATGGAGACAAACATGTTGGCCTGTGCGGAACCGATCATACGAACGGTGGAGGTGGAGCAGTTCTGCTCGTGGTCAGCGTGCAGGATGAGCAGCTTGTCCAGAGCCTTGACCATGATTGGGTCGATCTCGTATGGCTCGGTTGGGTAACCGAACATCATGCGCAGGAAGTTCTCACGCGCATTGAGGGAGTTGTCTGGGTACATGTAAGGAGCACCCTTGCGTGCGCGGTGTGCGTACGCAGCCAGCATTGGAACCTTTGCCATGAGGCGAACGGTTGCCTTATCAAGCTGTGCCTCATCGAGTGGGTTCAGCTGGTCCTGGTAGTAGGTAGACAAAATGTTAACCGAGGAAGCCAAGGTTGCCATTGGGTGAGCGTCGCGTGGGAACACGTTGAACTGGGACTTGAAGTCCTCGTCCAGAAGGGTGTGGTGGCGAATCTCGTCGTTAAACTTGTGAAGCTCATCTGGGGTTGGTAGCTCACCGTTGATAAGTAGGTAAGAAACCTCGTTGAAGGTGGCATTCTCAGCCAGATCAGCGATGTCATAGCCGCGGTAACGCAGGATTCCCGCATCGCCATCGATGTAGGTGATCTTCGACTCGGTGGAGCCAGTGCTCACATAACCTGGGTCAAAAGTGATCAGTCCAGTCTCAGACAGCATCTTGCCCAGGACAACACCGTTGTTACCCTCAGAAGCCTCGATGATGTCCATTTCGAACTCGCCACCGGGGTAGTGCAGGACAGCCTTGTTGTTATCAGTAGCCACGATATCCCTTTCAAACATATTTGTTCGGAAAAAAACTCTTCCGGATTACGGAAGTAGTCCCGTTTATTCTTACCAACTGGGATGCGCCAAGCGCATGTCAGTTTTTGTTACTCGACACATTTCTTTCCCAATCTGGTCCGGTTAACACGCTATACCGATAAATGCGGTTTAGCCATATCCGAAGTGAGAGCCAATTCCCCCACAATCACGTTGGTTACATCATTCCCGACCACCCACAGCCACCGTAATCAGTAGCCACGGTCACGCCAATAGAACTCAGATCAATTGTGCCGATGTGCTGCTATTTAGTTCTGCACCCTCAAGGCCAGCATTCAACCCCGCTAGAGGGTGAAAATGCTGGCCTTTAAGGCATTAAAAATCCCACAATAAGTGGACTGGTGCACAGTTTAGCAAAGTTTGTGATGCACGCGACAAGGATGGGTGCCGAGTAGCTTTCCCCATGCAATTCGCCACCCTATAACGCAACCTCAGGGGATATTAACAACCTAGAAATTGAAAACTTTGCAAAACTTTGAGCTACCCCCAAATTGGTGGCTGGTCAACTAATCCCCGCGTTTTCAATAGTTCGGTGTCGCCAGTTTTGGGCGTTTTTCATCGTTTGGGAGACTGCGTGAAGAATCTAGGGTGCTAGGAACTGACAGCTTCAGGGTTATAGTTGTTGGGTCAGATCGTTAACGATCCCTGGCCCTTTTACTTCCAAGCGCAGAAAGTTGCCCGAAGACATGACCGACTTCCCCACCCTGCCCTCTGAGTTCATCCCTGGCGACGGCCGTTTCGGCTGCGGACCTTCCAAGGTTCGACCAGAACAGATTCAGGCTATTGTCGACGGATCCGCATCCGTCATCGGTACCTCACACCGTCAGCCGGCAGTAAAAAACGTCGTGGGTTCAATCCGCGAGGGACTCTCCGACCTCTTCTCCCTTCCAGAAGGCTACGAGATCATCCTTTCCCTAGGTGGTGCGACCGCATTCTGGGATGCAGCAACCTTCGGACTCATTGAAAAGAAGTCCGGTCACCTTTCTTTCGGTGAGTTCTCCTCCAAGTTCGCAAAGGCTTCTAAGCTTGCTCCTTGGCTCGACGAGCCAGAGATCGTCACCGCAGAAACCGGTGACTCTCCGGCCCCACAGGCATTCGAAGGCGCCGATGTTATTGCATGGGCACACAACGAAACCTCCACTGGCGCCATGGTTCCAGTTCTTCGCCCCGAAGGCTCTGAAGGCTCCCTGGTTGCCATTGACGCAACCTCCGGCGCTGGTGGACTGCCAGTAGACATCAAGAACTCCGATGTTTACTACTTCTCCCCACAGAAGTGCTTCGCATCCGACGGTGGCCTGTGGCTTGCAGCGATGAGCCCAGCAGCTCTCGAGCGCATCGAGAAGATCAACGCTTCCGATCGCTTCATCCCTGAGTTCCTCAACCTGCAGACCGCAGTGGATAACTCCCTGAAGAACCAGACCTACAACACCCCAGCTGTTGCTACCTTGCTGATGCTGGACAACCAGGTCAAGTGGATGAACTCCAACGGCGGCCTGGATGGAATGGTTGCTCGCACCACAGCAAGCTCCTCCGCCCTGTACAACTGGGCTGAGGCTCGCGAGGAGGCATCCCCATACGTGGCAGATGCAGCTAAGCGCTCCCTCGTTGTCGGCACCATCGACTTCGATGACTCCATCGACGCAGCAGTGATCGCTAAGATACTGCGCGCAAACGGCATCCTGGACACCGAGCCTTACCGCAAGCTGGGACGCAACCAGCTGCGCATCGGTATGTTCCCAGCGATCGATTCCACCGATGTGGAAAAGCTCACCGGAGCAATCGACTTCATCCTCGATGGCGGTTTTGCAAGGAAGTAATACCCCCACTTTGAAAAACACCCCGTACAGTTACACCAGTACGGGGTGTTTTTTAGTTAAGCTTGGGTGATCACTTAACCCAGCTAGAAGGAGTCAACATGCGGGAAATATTCCTGATCAGCGGTGATTCCACCGAATCATCCTTGGTTTTCAAGACCTCCGAAGAGGACGGCGCTGAGGAATTTTTCATTGCTGTAACAGATGAACTCCACGCCATTCTTGCAGGTCATAGCGAGATTAAGAGCGCCCCAGAACCCGAAGAACACAAAGAGGTCCCACCTCCTGTTCTAGAGCCGGTCGCTGCGGTAGAAGAGCCCCGTGAGGAAAAAGAAATTGACCCTCGTATCAGCGCTCCCCTGACGATGTCACCCCGCGAAATTCAGATTCGGGTTCGCTCAGGCGCCACCATCGAAGAATTAGCCGAAGAAATCGGCGTCACCGAAGCCCGCGTTGAGCCCTATGCCCACCCCGTTTTGCTGGAACGTGCCCGCATTGCCGACTTGGCTAAGCAATCACACCCCATCAGGGAAAATGGTCCTGCAAAACTGACTCTCTGGGA
The DNA here is from genome assembly GCF_000011325.1 of Corynebacterium glutamicum ATCC 13032. Classification (NCBI taxonomy): domain Bacteria; kingdom Bacillati; phylum Actinomycetota; class Actinomycetes; order Mycobacteriales; family Corynebacteriaceae; genus Corynebacterium; species Corynebacterium glutamicum. Next base: position 875,422 of record NC_003450.3, on the reverse strand, counting down.
AATTCTTGCAACGGCGTTTGCCACTCGCGGCCACGATCTCACCACAGCACGCTGGGACGCCTACAAAGACGCCACCAACCAGTGGATCGTGCGAGTTGATTGGAAAGCAGGACTCAGCGACAACTACGCGGAGTGGACGTTAAACCTGCACAACACCAGCAATCCCACCGCTGATCCGCGGACCCCAGTCGCAGCCGATTTGATCGATCCTGAATTCATTCAGCCGGTACGTACCTTGACGTCCGTAAACTCCACCCAGGAACAGTACGACGACGAAACCGATGTTTTCGACACCGTACCAAGCCCTGACGACGCACCAGACTCAGAATCCGATGCCGTTGCTGAAATCACCAACGACAACGAACCTGAAGTCGATGCGGAAGGCCCACGCAACAGGCGTCGAAAAGCAGTAACCCCACACTGGGAAGATGTTCTTTTAGGAGTTCGCGCAAACACAAAGCGCCCGAAGAAATAGGATGTGCTGATGCCAAGTCAATTGGGAGAAAACGCGGCGATCGTCACCCTCTGGTTTGTTAGCGCATCCGATCCCCAATCCATCATCCGCTCGGAACCTCGGGCGGATCGTGGATATGGCCGAAAACTGTTGGCACAGCTCAACCCAACGTGGCCAATTACCCCCATCGGGCAGTTCGCCCTCAACAGATCCGTTCCTGCTAGTGCCAACGAGTTCTACATCGCTGGTTTTCCCGGCATCACCATCATTCAAACCGTGTTGGAAGATGTCACCTCTTTATCCAAGCTGAATCCTCGGTTACTGCGCAGCGTCCCGGCAACAGATGTCTACATTTTCGCCGTCAATGAAGAAACCACCCTTGGTGGCTTCGCACACATCTACAACGGTGAGATCAAACGATCCTTCATCGCCTATGAAGAGCGCGTCTTCGAAGACAACGGCATCCCCGGCGGCTTTGAAACCCCCTACTGGGCAGGCAAAAAAGGCACCCGGAAAACTGCGCTGTCGTTGCCCTTCAACCCCATCGAACTAGTCCACGAAGCACAACGTGCATGGCTCGGATTCGACGCCACCACCTCCCCTGACATCAACGTCGTTGCCTATGCCACCGATGGTCGCCCCGAGCCGCGCATCGCTGCACCCCGCATAATTAACAGCGAGGAAGTGACAAGGTCCGCCGTCGAAAAGCTAGGACTGCGCGAATCCGCCTTCTACGACGACTACGAAGAATACGAGGCACCCGATCGAGTGGTGTCCAAGCGCATTACCTCAAACGCGAAAAAAGCGGCCAGCTCAGCACAGAAATTTGGTAAATCTCTGTGGCGAGCCAGCCGCGAATTCGGGTCAAACATGGCGGAAAGACTCCGCCACACTGACCGCTAGCGCTACTACTTAGCGCTGTTACTTAACGCTGTGAGCGATCCCGTTCATAAAACGCAATCGCCGCCGAGGTAGCCAGGTTCAAGCTATCGGTACCCGGCGCCATCGGGATGCGGGCGCGGACATCGGTGGCGCGCATCGCATGCTCGGTCAGGCCTGGGCCTTCAGCGCCCACGAGTAGAGCCACTTTGTCTTTGCCTGCGAGCGCATCTTCGAGGTGTTCCGCCTCTGGATCTGGGGTGAGTGAAACGAGGTGGAATCCGGCTTCTTTGAGCTGCTCTAAGCTGCGCTGCCACGTGGTGTAGGTGCCTTCCAAGTGTGCGAACGGCAGGCGGAGCACGTGGCCCATTGAGACTCGAACGACACGTCGATACAAAGGATCGGCACAACCGTTGCCGAACAAGATGGCGTCAACGCCCATGCCTGCTGCGTTGCGGAACATGGATCCGATGTTTTCGTGATCGCCTACGCCTTCCAGCACCACCACGGTGCGGGCGTTTTCTAGAACCTGCGCAACACTTGCTTCCTCGGTGCGATCGGCTGTCGCCAGAAGTCCGCGGTGCATATCAAAACCTGCGACCTCTGCGAGGAGCTCGCGGGATACCTCATACACTGGGATGCCTTCAACAAGGGATGCATCGATGCTGTCGAGGAAAGAATCCAGCTTGTTTTTAAACCCGACGATCGCACGCACTGGGTAACGCGATTCCAGAAGCCGACCAACCACCAACGGACCTTCGGCAACAACAAGGCCTTTGCCACCGGGTAGGTCTGGCCGGGAATCGGAATGGTTGAGATCGCGGACATCATCCAGACGAGGATCTGCGGGATCAGAAATTACCGTGCGCGTTGTCATTAGCCGACAGCTTCCATGATGGGATCAATCGCGAAGAACACGACGAAGAGTCCAGCGACCAGCCACATCAGCCAGTGCACTTGCTTTGCTTTGCCTGCCGCTGCAGCCATGATGGCGTACATGATGAATCCAACGCCAATGCCGTTTGCAATGGAGTAGGTGAAAGGCATGATCACAATGGTCAAGAACGCTGGGAATGCGATGTAGAACTTGGAGAAATCAATCTCGGTAACCTGCCCCATCATCATCGCGCCAACAACTACAAGCACTGGTGCTGCTGCTTCGATGGGGACGATTTCATACAGTGGGGTCAAGAACATGGCAGCCAAGAACAAGGAGCCGGTGACCACGTTGGCAAGGCCGGTTCGTGCGCCGTCTGCAACACCTGCAGAAGAGTCAGCGAACACGGTGTTGGAGGATGCAGAGAAAGCACCACCGACAATGGCACCTGCGCCTTCCACAACCAGTGCCTTCTTAATGTCTGGAAGGTTGCCTTCATCATCAACCAAGTTGCCCTGCTTACCAAGAGCGGTCATGGTGCCCATGGCGTCGAAGAAGTTTGCAAGGACCAGGGTAAAGATCAGCAAGGTCGCGGCGACCACACCGATGCGGCTGAACGCACCGATCAAATCAACTGCGCCGACGATGGAAAGATCCGGGATGCCACCGAAGGAGTCTGGGAGACCAGGAACGGCGAGTGACCAGCCTTCTGCGTTTGCTTCACCATTTTCAAAGGACGCACCGGAATCAAAGATTGCTTCTGCGATGATCGCCAAAATGGTGGTTCCCAAAATGCCGATAAACAGTCCACCGCGAACTCGACGGACAACAAGGATGCCACAGAGAAGAACACCGACAACGAACACGAACGTTGGCCAAGACGCAATGGAACCATCAATGCCCAAAGTCACTGGCACAGTAGTACCGGCAGCATCTGGAATACGGCGAACAAAGCCTGCATCCACGAGGCCGATCATGGCGATGAACAGGCCGATACCCACGCTGATGGCCGCCTTCATGGATGCTGGGATCGCACGGAACACAGCAACACGGAAGCCGGACACAGCCAAAATAACAATGACCACACCGTCAAGGACCACAAGTCCCATTGCTTCCGGCCAGGTCAGGCCCTCACCTGAAACCAGTGTCACGGCGACCATGGTGTTAATTCCCAGGCCAGCAGCAATGCCGAATGGATAACGCGCAATCAAACCAAACGCGATGGTCATGACACCAGCGGCAAGCGCTGTTGCCGCTGCAACCTGTGCGATGCCTAGGGTGTTGCCCTCTACGTCAGGGGTGGTGCCAAGGATCAAGGGGTTGAGGATGATGATGTAGGCCATCGCGAAGAATGTGACCACACCTGCACGGATTTCCGTGCCAATGCTTGATCCTCGCTCCGAGATTTTGAAATACCGGTCTAGGGCTCCCCTAGTACTCGTTGATTTCCCTGACGTCATTGCCGGATACCTCAATTTCTATTCAAGTTGTGAGAAAGCTGGAAAACTCGTGGAAAACTCAGCTGATTCCACTAGCAAGGATTCTTCTTTTAGCTGAAACCTTTAGCGCAACAGAATTTTTCCATCTGCCTACCAGATGGGGCAAGTCCACCGCCTAAAAGTGATGAACCCACCAAAAACCCACCCCAGTGGCCCAAACCAATTTCACCTACGCCCACACTGTAACTCAAGGGGTGGACACGCTAAATCCGCAGTTTGGCTAGTAGGGTGATAATCTCAAATAAAATGCACTTTCACCAGCTTTTTCGATTCCGGAAGGTCTAACTACACGTCGTGGTGACCACAAGTTTTCTCATGGTTGACGGACACATCCGCAATCTTCAGGGCCACATCGATCGCCTCGAGGCGGCAGCCCCTACTGCTTCACAGTTCCATGATCGCATCATCACTCAATTGCGTGAAGCTCCGGGCAGTGTTCAGGCAGCTGTCACGATTGAAAATAACCACTATAACGTCGAGCTGCGCCCGCCCCGCAAGTTAAATTCACTGGTCACCCTTGATACCCACGGCCACCGCGATGAGCGCCTACATCCAAAGATTAAAGGCCACGATATCGCGTGGCAGAACACGGCCACCGCAAACAGCCGCCGCCAGGGCGCCGATGATGGATTGCTTGTCGACGAGTCCGGCCAGGTGATCATGGCTATCAATGCCTCTCTCTTGGCGATTAAGGGCGACACCGTGTTTCATTCCACGCACCCCAGGTCGCTGCCGTCTGTTCTGGAATCAACGGTCATTGCCTACCTGCAGGAACAAGGCTGTAATGCAAAGCCTCGAGAGCAAGGCTTCAACATCAATGATTTGCGCTCTTCGGAAGTGTGGCTGGTGGATTCTTTGTCCGGCATCCGTCGCGTCGCTGCATGGCTCGAATACGGTTCCAAATTCCCAGTCTCAGAAACGCGACCTGTGGCAGCTTTCGTGCCGACGTTTTCTGAAGTCAATGACTACCTATGGAGCACTGCACAGCAAGTGTAGGTCGCTCGACTGTTATTCTCGGGGCTGTGAAAAAGCTTGCATCCATAGCGATCCTCTCCAGCCTCCCTTTGGCTTCGTGTTCCACTCCTCCAACAGATTCAGAGGCTGTCGTTGAGCATCTGGTTCCAGAAATTATCTCCACCCACTCTTTTGATTCCACCTCGTTTACTCAGGGGTTGGAATTAGATGGCGACGAGCTGATTGTGGGAACTGGCCAATACGGTGGTTCCCGAATCTATCGCAGCTCCGTTGATGGCCAGGAATCTGTTTCCCAATCGCTTGATCCAGAATTCTTCGGTGAAGGCATCACCAAGTCTGGTGATGCCATCTGGCAGCTGACATGGAATGAAGGTGTCGCTTTCAAGCGTGATGCAGATACTCTCGAGGAGTTAGATCGCGTTTCATATAATGGCCAGGGGTGGGGAATTTGCTCAACTGACGATGCCCTCATCACCTCTGATGGAAGCTCCACCCTCACCTTTAGGGATCCGGAAACCTTTGCAGAGAACAGCACTGTAGATGTGACACTAGACGGCTCTCCGGTTGGGAACCTCAATGAGCTCGAATGCGTTGATGGCGAGGTATATGCCAATATTTTCCTCGATACAGACATCATGCGAATCGATCCGAACTCCGGCGAAGTCACCGCAGTGATCGATGCCTCAAATATTCCTAACAACGCCACACCAGATACAAACAATGTGCTCAACGGCATTGCACATATTCCGGATTCCGATCGTTTTTATATCACTGGTAAGCGTTGGCCTGACCTCTATGAGGTTAGATTCGTCCCTGCTGACTAGAATCAAGACTCATGGCAAGCCGGAAGACCAAGCGTAAAAACCTCATTCAGATTCTCAGCCTTATCGTTGCTGTGTTATTGGTGGTGATTTTGTCTGTGGTGTTCCAGCAATGGTGGAACAATCGCCCAGAGCCACTCCCCCAAGAGATCTCTATCTCAGCATCTTCTCCCGCTGGTGAAATCGAGGTATTCCCATTCAGCATGTGTGAACCAGGTGTTGAATGCGAAGAGAACGAGGTGCCAACGCTGGAAGTTGGTGCTGATGAAGAGTTGCACCTGACGATTCCAGAGGCAATTCATGATCATGACTGGTACTTGTTGACCATTTATGATGATCCGGCTGCAAATGACGAGTTCTACCACACCAGTTACGACGCCACCGAGGCAACCGTTCCTGGTTCTGTGGATCCAACCGAAGAGGGTGCGGAGCGCCCACGTCTGGTCGTAGTGGAAGTGTCCGCTGTGATGATCGGTGAGGATGAAAATGGTGAGGAAAGCCCTTACACCGTCACGTGGTCGCTATCCACGATGAACGAGTAACTCACTCACAAACAATAAGGAGAGGATCCGTTTTCGGATCCTCTCCTTATTGTTTTAAGACTCAAGCTCCTTCGCAACAACGCGAAGAATTTCTGCTACCTGCGCTCCAGCTTTGTGCTCCGGGTATTGCCCTTTGGCAAGGCCTGGTTGCACTCCACTTTCTAGAAGCGTGATGAGGTCAGAGATCATTCCGTTGAGCTCTTCTGGCTTGTATTTGTGCTGTGGACGCCTGCGTGGAGTTTCAAGAATCTTTATTCGAAGTGCTTGAGGGCCCTTACGGCCTGCGGCGAAGTCAAAATCGATTCGCTGTCCCTTGTGCAATTCGGTGACTCCCTTGGGAAGTACTTGCTTACCTACGAAGCAATCTTCACCACCTGGATTGGAGACAAAGCCGAAACCACGCTCCGCGTCGTACCACTTCACTGTTCCGACAGGCACTTGTCCTCACCACTTTCATTCCTAATTCATATGCTGATTCAAATTGATCAACTATTTTTGACCAGAAGAAATTATTATACACCGCAAGCATCGCGGTAAAAATTTCCCGGAAAGTTACATCGCTACCCGAAATATTCCAAATATGTAACATAAATCACACCCGATGATTCAGGCGGGATGACCTGCGACTTCAAGGTCGCACCAAAGTCAGATTGATATAGATTTCGTAAATAACGTGACACAATCGTGACCTTCGGGTTACCGTGTATCCCAGGCACCGCAACAGTTCATCTGCAAGTCCGGCTCATCGCCAAACCCTGTCTGGGGTCGGAAGTTGAACAACCTCCTTGGTGCAACAGAACTTTAAACCACAAACTCCCGCATTCATGTGGGCCATATTGCAGACAGGGACGGGGAAACCACCCACCATCTTTTCACAAAAGAAGGCATGGAGGCCAACTCCTTGGGGTGAAGCCAGACATCCACTGGCAGAGCAACTCCTCCGCTCTAACCCGACAGCTAACCTCGACGGCGACAAATGAGAGGAAAACTTTTCATGGGACGTCACTCCACTAAGACTAGCTCCGCGTTCACCAAGCTCGCAGCTTCCACCATCGCTTTCGGTGCTGCTGCAACCATCATGGCTCCTTCTGCATCTGCTGCACCTGATTCCGACTGGGATCGCCTCGCACAGTGCGAGTCCGGTGGTAACTGGGCAATCAACACCGGTAACGGCTACCACGGTGGTCTGCAGTTCTCCGCTAGCACCTGGGCTGCTTACGGCGGCCAGGAGTTCGCTACCTACGCATACCAGGCAACCCGTGAGCAGCAGATCGCTGTTGCAGAGCGCACCTTGGCTGGTCAGGGCTGGGGCGCATGGCCTGCTTGCTCCGCTTCCCTTGGACTGAACTCCGCTCCAACCCAGCGTGACCTCTCCGCTACCACCTCCACCCCAGAGCCAGCTGCAGCTGCACCAGCTGTTGCTGAGTACAACGCTCCTGCAGCCAACATCGCAGTTGGCTCCACCGACTTGAACACCATCAAGTCCACCTACGGCGCTGTCACCGGCACCCTCGCTCAGTACGGCATCACCGTTCCAGCTGAGGTTGAGTCTTACTACAACGCTTTCGTCGGCTAAATCTAGCTGCACTTTTTAAAAGGGAGGGAACCTTAAACGGGTTCCCTCCCTTTTTGCATGCCATTTCACGACGCGCCAGTCATCCTTTTGTGAATTGGGCACCAAGATTTCCTGATTTTGGCCACCATTTTGCCGAAACCTTGGTGCCGAAAGTACGCCCAGTAGAAAAACCGCATGAAAAAAGAGGCAACACCGCCGAAACGGGTTGCCTCTTTTTTAAGTTTCTTAGCGGTTGATCCGGGTGTACGGGTGAACGTATCCGGTCTCTTCTGCAGAAACTGGGAATTCCTTGTCATCGCCCCATGGGCTGGACGCGCCTGCGACCTTGGAGATGAGTTCAGTAACGACGTGTCCGTCAGCTGGATTGTGCTCCGGCCATGCCGGATCGACGAAGTGCTTCTTCTCTACGTTTGCCATGTCATACATTCTTTCAAACTCTGGGAACAAAAGTCACCTCAACAAGGCTTAAACTTAACAACATCATGAAAAAAGACTCCCCCATCCCCACCCTCAAGGGGTGGTTGGATACTCAAAGTGATGATCAGCTCTCCACAATCCTTAGAAATCGACCCGATACGGTTCTCCCTTTACCACCTAATTTGGCCTCTCTTGCTGCGCGTTTACAGCTGAGGGCGTCTGCGATTCGCGCGGTGTTGAAACTCAATGCGTTGGAACTTGGTGTGTTGGAGGCCGTGGCCAACCTTGGTGGTGAACTCCACCCGGTTACTGCCCCCGAAGTGGTGGAATATTTGCATGTGGCGTTGGCAGAGGATCTTCCAGCGCAAGACACGATTGGTGCGGCTCTTGCCACGCTGAAAAATTTCGCGTTGGTTTATGGCGATGACCAGTTGATGATTGCTCAGGAGACGATGCCTGCGTTGCCTGTTCATTGGCGGTTGCTTCCGGAGGTAAGTGATCGCGGGCAGAGTGAGGAACAGGTGAGGGAAAGCGTCGATAAGCTTTCTGATAGGCACCGCAAACTTTTGCACACGCTTGCGGCCTCGGGTGGCTTCGGTCTGACGCGCGATGCGGCGCCTGATGCGGATCCGTCGCGGCCGATTCCGCAGTTGCTGGCGTCGGGGTTGTTGGCGCGCGTGGATGAGCAGACCGTGCGCCTGCCGGCGATGGTGCGGCGTGTGATTGAGGGCCGCGAGCAGCTGCCCGCTCAGGTGCGCCCAATTCCGCGCACGGCGGCGCCAGGTTCGAATGATGGCGGCATTGCAGCCGGCCTTGAGGTGGTGCGGCACATGCGATTGCTTATCGACGCCCTCAGCCACGTTCCCGCCCCCACGCTGAAAGTCGGAGCCCTCGGTGTGCGCGTGGTGACTCGCCTGAGCAAGGAATTAGACCTTGATGAGACCGAGCTGGCACGTCTACTGAGTTTGGGTATGGCCAGCGGTCTAATCCGTAAAGGCGTGCCCGATCCATTGCCCATGGATGATGATGGCGGCGATTACGTCGCTCCCACCCCGCTGGCTGACGAATGGATGGAATATGATCTGGCGCACCAATTGGGCACGTTGATGTCTGGTTGGTGGAAGCAAACTTACGCGCCGTGGTTGGTGGGTCGGGCTGATGATAAGGACAAGCCGATCCATGTTCTCAGTAAAACAAGCATCATTGATTCGCTTCCTGATGCTCGTGCGAAGATCCTGTCCTCTTTATCTAGGGTTTTAGTGGACAATCTGCACGCGGATTTAGCATTCCATTATCCCCTTGCGGCGAGTCGGATGAATCCTGACACCATCACACAGCTGGTACAGGAAGCCCAGTGGATCGGAGCATATTCTCAAGGCGTGACCGCAGCGGGTCAGGCCTTAATTGATGGCGAAAACCCTACGGAGGTAATCAAGGCTCCTGCGCCGGTGGAGAATTTCATCGTGCAAGGCGATTTCACCATCATGGTTCCAGGACCACTAACCCCTGCGATGCAAAAAACCATGGATTCGATCGCATCGTTGGAATCACCTGGTTTGGCCTCGGTGTATCGACTCAGCGAGAAATCCATCAGGCATGCTCTGGATCTTGGGCTCACCACCCCGGAAATCTTGGAGTTTCTCAAAGAACATTCCATGACAGATCTGCCCCAATCTGTGGGCTATTTGCTCAGCGATATCGCCAGAAAGCACGGCACCCTCCGAGGCGGCCCTGCACTGTCCTATATCCGTAGCGACGATCCCGCTTTGCTGCATTCCGCAGTGGAGGCGGGCGCCGATGTGGCGCTTCGGCAGATCGCTCCCACCGTTGCGATTGCTCAAGCACCCCTGCTTCAGGTGATCACTGTGCTGCGTGCTGCCGGGTTCCAACCTGTGGCAGAAGACGGCGAAGGCGCAAGTCTGAATATCTCGCCATCCCCTGCACGTGTGCCCGCAGCTTCCCCACCACCAGTTGTTCCGGCACTGGATGAAAGCCGGGTACAGGCAGCAGTCAAAGCAATCCGACGGGAAAATTCAGCATCTCAAGGAACTGTTTCCACACAGCCAACTCTTTCGGTGCTGCAGGCTGCAGTGCGAGGGCAGCGCACGGTGACGTTGGGGTTCGTCGATAAGCAAGGCGTGGCCGTGCACCGCGTCGTCAAGCCTTTAACCGTCAACGCCGGGCAGGTGGACGCTGTGGATGAAGCCACAGGTGCGGTGCATCGTTTCATGTTGCACAGGATCACAGAAGTAATAGTGGATAACTAGCCTAGAAGTGACATAATGGACGTTTAAACCTCGTTAGGAGAAGCATTTCGTGGCTTTTGGCGATGGACCTTTAATCGTCCAATCCGATAAGACAGTCCTGCTAGAAATAGATCACCCCCAAGCAGGCGAAGCACGCATAGCTCTAGCACCTTTTGCAGAGCTCGAGCGTGCACCCGAGCATATTCACACCTACCGCATCACCCCTCTGGCGTTGTGGAACGCGCGCGCCGCAGGCCACGACGCCGAACAAGTCGTGGACATGCTGGAGCGTTTTTCACGCTTCCCCGTTCCGCAAGCGCTCCTGATCGACATCGCAGAGACGATGTCCCGCTACGGACGTGTGCGCCTGCACCGTCACCCCGCACACGGGCTGATCCTTGAATCTGGCGAACCTGCGATCCTGGTGGAAATCTCCCGGCACAAAAAGATCAAACCCATGCTGGGCGCACAAGTGGATCCTGAAACCATCGTGGTCCATCCGTCAGAACGCGGGCGCCTCAAGCAGGAACTGCTCAAGGTCGGTTGGCCAGCGGAAGATCTCGCGGGATATGTGGACGGTGAATCCCACCCCATTGGTCTCTCCACTGAATTTGAAGACTGGTCGCTGCGCGATTATCAGCAAATGGCAGCCGATTCCTTCTGGGAAGGCGGTTCCGGCGTAGTCGTGCTGCCTTGTGGCGCGGGTAAAACCATGGTCGGTGCAGCCTCCATGGCTCGCGCACAGGCAACCACCTTGATCCTTGTCACCAACACCGTGGCCGGCCGACAGTGGAAAGACGAACTTCTTCGCCGCACCACACTCACCGAAGACGAAATCGGTGAGTACTCCGGCGAACGCAAAGAAATCCGACCCGTCACCATCGCCACCTACCAAGTAGTCACCAGGCGTACCAAAGGCGAATACAAAGCTCTCGAGCTTTTTGATTCCCGCGACTGGGGCTTAATTATTTACGACGAAGTCCATCTTCTTCCCGCCCCCGTTTTCCGCATGACCTCCGACCTGCAATCCAGGCGACGCCTCGGACTGACTGCCACCCTCGTGCGCGAAGACGGACGAGAAGGCGATGTCTTCAGCCTGATCGGCCCCAAGCGTTACGACGCACCATGGAAAGACCTCGAGTCCCAAGGGTTCATCGCCACCGCCGACTGCGTAGAAATCCGATCCACCATGACCGATGCTGAGCGCATGGTGTACGCGACTGCCGAGTCGGCAGATCGTTACCGTCTAGCCGCCACTGCCCACACTAAGGTGGCCGTGGTGCGCAAACTCCTCGAAGAGCACGCTGGTAAGCCCACGCTGATCATCGGCGCATACCTCGATCAGTTGGAAGAACTAGGTGCAGAATTCAACGCACCAGTCATCGACGGCAAAACGCCCAACAAAAAGCGTGAAGCCCTCTTTGATCAATTCCGTTCCGGCTCGCTTTCCGTACTGGTTGTCTCCAAAGTGGCGAACTTCTCCATCGACCTGCCCGAAGCATCCGTAGCCATCCAGGTCTCTGGAACATTCGGCAGCCGACAAGAAGAAGCCCAACGCTTAGGCCGCCTCCTGCGACCCAAGCACGATGGCAGCGAAGCCCACTTCTACTCCATCGTCAGCCGCGACACCCTCGACACCGAATACGCAGCCCACCGCCAGCGATTCCTCGCCGAACAAGGCTACGCATACCGCATCCTCGACGCCGACGACATCCTCTTCCCACTACCCAAGAAAGAGCTATAACGTGCACAACTTCTCCTTCGACGTGGACGAATCCTACGCCAAGAAGAACAACGAAATCCTCCGCGACGCAAAGCGACTCCAGATCTCAGCACTGTGCCTTGGACTCATCCTCGGCGGCGGAGCCGTAGCCGTCTACCTGTTTTCTAACGGAGCAGTGTGGATGTGGATGATCGCCATCGTCATGGTCTTCCTCGCCCTGTTGAGCTTCATCATGATTCCTGTGATCCCCCGCCAAATGGGCAACGCACAAACGCTCTACGATGACTACGAACTAGCCCCCGCCATCATCGCAGAAGTAAACCCCCGCGATGTGGTCCTCCTGGCACTCGTCAACCGCAATGTGAACCCCGAAGCCAAACCAGAGTGGGCATTGGCCACCCGCACGATCGTTCGCGTCGGAGCACACGAACGTCGCCTCGGCGAACGTATCCCATCCGTCGCAATCACCGGCCGACGCACCGTCAAAGACCAAGACCACTGGGATGAAATCAGCCCCATGCCAATTACCTGGGGCACCACGGACAAAGACATCATCCGTGAAGCCGAGAAAACTATCCCCCACGAACTCTGGGCCAAACTAGAAAAGAACCGCGGCAAGTTGGAGGACGTTAAAAAGACCCCCAACAACCTGTTCAAACTATAGTTTCTTAATCCCCTTGAGACGCTCCGCAGCTTCGCGGAGCGTCTCTTCTTTTTTGCAAAACGCAAAACGAACCTTCGACGACCACTTCTTCGGATGATCCACAAACGCCTGCACCGGAATCGCCGCCACCCCAACCTTCTCAATCAACTCAAAACAGAACTCCGCACCATCACGATCCCCAATATCCGCAACGATGAAATACGTGCCCATACTGTCATGAGTCTTCAGCCCCGCCTTATCTAACGCAGTACGCAAAATATCCCGCTTGAGCTCAAGCCCCTTAGACATCTTTGACACCCACTTCTGCTCATGTTCAATCGCATGCGCCACAGCCGGCTGAAAAGGTGTAGCCCCCACATAAGACATAAACTGCTTCGCCTTCAACACCGCCTCCAACAACGGCTCCGGTGCCAACGCCCACCCCGTCTTCCAACCAGTCACATTGAACGTTTTCGCCGCCGACGACACCGTCACCGTGCGATCCCACATACCGGGCAGCTTCGCGACACTCACATGCTTCTGATCATCAAAAACAAGATGCTCATACACCTCATCTGACAACACCAACAAGTCATACGCACGAGCAACACCCGCCAACTGCTTCAACGCCTTCTTAGAAAACACCGAACCCGTCGGATTATGCGGCGAATTAACGATAATCATCCGCGTCTTCTTAGTCACCGCCGCATGCAACTTATCGACATCCACATCCCACGAGTTCTCCACCTCCTGCAAAGGAACCGCCACCCGCGTCGCCCCCGCCAACGCAATAGCCGCCGCATACGCATCGTAATACGGTTCCAAAACGATCACTTCATCCCCAGGCTCCACCAAACCCAACACAGTCGCCGTAATCGCCTCAGTGGCCCCCACCGTGATCAACACCTCCGAATCAGGGTTGTACTCCAGATCAAACCTCTCCAAATGATCACGAGCCACAGCTGCCCTCAACGAAGCATCCCCACGCCCCGCCGAATACTGATTATTTCCCCCGAGAATCTGCTCCGACGCGATCTCTAACATCCGACGAGGACCATCCTCATCAGGAAAGCCCTGACCAAGATTGATTGCACCCGCCTCAACAGCTCGCTGGGTCATGGTTGCAAAAATCGTTTCACCAAAGGGTCTAAGCCTAGAAACGACGAAGTCATTACTCATGCAGCTACTATATTTGATCCCCCATTGATTGGTGCGCAAAGGATTCAATTAAGCAAAAAGTTTGTGCTTGTCGACGCTTGCCCCCAGCGTGCGTGCCGCGTGCACAAGGGGCCCAAGACCCCCACAAACACAAAAAAAGAGAGGGTGCGGTGAACACACAACCATGTGTATCCACCACACCCCCTCAAACACGAATAAACCCAGAAACACACAGTGTTTCTGGGCTTATCCATACTATTTTAAGTTTTTGGTCGGCGGTAACCTACTCTCCCACACCCTCCCGAGTGCAGTACCATCAGCGTAACCAGGCTTAGCTTCCGGGTTCGGAAAGGGACCGGGCGTTTCCCTGCTACTATCACCACCGACACAACCACACACCACACCAACCAAAGGTTGGTTGTGCTGTGTCAGACACTGCATAATGGACGCGAACACATATTGTTCTGTTTTCGTTACGTTGCGTTACACCAAACCGTAATGGTTTGTTGTTATCGGTAAATTAGTACCAGTCACCTCCACACCTCACAGTGCTTCCAGATCTGGCCTATCAACCCCATAATCTCTAGGGAACCTCAAAAGAAACCTCATCTCGAAACAGGCTTCCCGCTTAGATGCTTTCAGCGGTTATCCCTCCCGTACGTAGCCAACCAGCCCTGCTCCTGGCGGAACAACTGGCACACCAGAGGTACGTCCGTCCCGGTCCTCTCGTACTAGGGACAGCCTTCCTTCAAGTTTCAACGCGCGCGGCGGATAGAGACCGAACTGTCTCACGACGTTCTAAACCCAGCTCGCGTGCCGCTTTAATGGGCGAACAGCCCAACCCTTGGGACCTACTCCAGCCCCAGGATGCGACGAGCCGACATCGAGGTGCCAAACCATCCCGTCGATATGGACTCTTGGGGAAGATCAGCCTGTTATCCCCGGGGTACCTTTTATCCGTTGAGCGACACCACAACCACAAGTAGGTGCCGGATCACTAGTCCCGACTTTCGTCCCTGCTCCACCTGTCAGTGTCACAGTCAAGCTCCCTTGTGCACTTACACTCACCACCTGATTACCAACCAAGCTGAGGAAACCTTTGGGCGCCTCCGTTACATTTTAGGAGGCAACCGCCCCAGTTAAACTACCCACCAGGCACTGTCCCCAACCCAGATCATGGGCCAAGGTTAAGACATCCAATCCGATCAGAGTGGTATTTCACCAACGACTCACACACAACTAGCGTCATATGATCACAGTCTCCCACCTATCCTACACAAACCGAATCAAACACCAATACCAAGCTATAGTGAAGGTCCCGGGGTCTTTTCGTCCTGCCGCGCGTAACGAGCATCTTTACTCGTACTGCAATTTCACCGGGCCTGTGGTTGAGACAGCAGGGAAGTCGTTACGCCATTCGTGCAGGTCGGAACTTACCCGACAAGGAATTTCGCTACCTTAGGATGGTTATAGTTACCACCGCCGTTTACTGGGGCTTAAATTCTCAGCTTCGCCTTACGGCTAACCGGTCCTCTTAACCTTCCAGCACCGGGCAGGCGTCAGTCCGTATACATCAACTTAAACGTCTTCGCACGGACCTGTGTTTTTAGTAAACAGTCGCTTCCCTCTATTCTCTGCGACCACAACACGCTCCCAACGAAAAGTTGTTCACACGCCGTGGCCCCCCTTCTCCCGAAGTTACGGGGGCATTTTGCCGAGTTCCTTAACCACAGTTCACCCGAACGCCTTAGTATTCTCTACCTGACTACCTGTGTCGGTTTAGGGTACGGGCCGAATATCAACATCGCTAGAGGCTTTTCTCGACAGCACAGGATCACCCACTTCACCCTTTACGGGCTCCGCATCACGCCTCACACAAAAACAGTGCGGATTTACCAACACTGCGTGCCACACGCTTACACCACAATCCAATAAGTGGCTGAGCTACCTCCCTGCGTCACCCCATCACTTAGCTACTACCAGATCAGGTCCCACGCAACCACACACCACAAAAAAGCAAAGCCTTTTCGCGGGTGCTTATGGGTGGTTAGTATCACTGATTCACCATGGTCGCTCATACTCGGGTACGGGAATATCAACCCGTTATCCATCGACTACGCCTGTCGGCCTCGCCTTAGGCCCCGACTCACCCTGGGAAGATTAACTTGACCCAGGAACCCTTAGTCATCCGGCGGATACGTTTCTCACGCATCATTCGTTACTCATGCCTGCATTCTCACTCGCACACACTCCACCCAAGGTCACCCCAAAGCTTCAACGCATGCACGACGCTCCCCTACCCAACAATCCTATAAAGATCATTGCCGCGGCTTCGGCGGTGTACTTAAGCCCCACTACATTGTCGGCGCGGAATCACTCGACCAGTGAGCTATTACGCACTCTTTCAAGGATGGCTGCTTCTAAGCCAACCTCCTGGCTGTCTTCGCGACCCCACCTCCTTTTCCACTTAGCACACCCTTAGGGGCCTTAGCCGGCGATCTGGGCTGTTTCCCTCTCGACTACGAAGCTTATCCCCCGCAGTCTCACTGCCGTGCTCTAACTTACCGGCATTCGGAGTTTGGCTGATGTCGCTAAGATGTTGGTCCCGCTAAACCATCCAGTAGCTCTACCTCCGGCAAGAAACACACGACGCTGCACCTAAATGCATTTCGGGGAGAACCAGCTATCACGGAGTTTGATTGGCCTTTCACCCCTACCCACAACTCATCCCCTCAGTTTTCAACCTAAGTGGGTTCGCGCCTCCACAACCTCTTACAGCTGCTTCACACTGGCCATGGGTAGATCACTCCGCTTCGGGTCCAAGACATGCCACTAAAACACCCTCGTTAGGATTCGGTTTCCCTACGGCTACCCCACACGGGTTAACCTCGCGACATGCCGCTGACTCGCAGGCTCATTCTTCAAAAGGCACGCCATCACACCACAAAGGATGCTCTGACGGATTGACAGCACACGGTTTCAGGTACTATTTCACTCCCCTCCCGGGGTACTTTTCACCATTCCCTCACGGTACTAATCCGCTATCGGTCATATCAAGTATTCAGGCTTACCGGGTGGTCCCGGCTAATTCACAGCAGATTCCACGAGCCCGCTGCTACTCGGGGTATCAACAACCACACACACCACCATGATCTTCGTGTACAGGACTCTCACCTTCTACGGCAGGTGTTTCCACACCACTTCCACTAACCACGCAGCACATGCCCACATCCGGCAGAATATGAACGTCATTGCCCCACAACCACCTACATGCAACCCCTGCCGGGTATCACACACATAAGTTTTAGCCATCATCCACGTTCGCTCGCCACTACTAACGGAATCACAATTGTTTTCTTCTCCTACGGGTACTGAGATGTTTCACTTCCCCGTGTAAACCTCCACACCAGCTATACATTCACTGGCAGGTAACCACACATCACTGCGGCTGGGTTTCCCCATTCGGACATCCTCGGATCAACGCTTAGTTGGCAACTCCCCGAGGCATAACGCAGCCTCTCACGTCCTTCATCGGCTTGATATGCCAAGGCATCCACCGTGTGCCCTACAAAACAACAAACAAAATACTATAACCCACACACAAAGTGCGGGCGCGTTCGGTATCACACAACAAAAAACAAAAAAATAAAGATGCTCGCGTCCACTATACAGTTCTCACACAACACACCACCCCCACCACAACCAAAGAACACAACATTCTCTACCCGTGTTGACGATGCTCGATGTTAGAAACAACCCACACACACCACCAAAAGGTGATGCTTGCGATGTCATTCCAGACACCCAACAGCATGCCACCTATTAATCACAGCACTGTTTGCTGTGTTGTTGTCACCCGAGGGGTCATCTCCACCCGATTAAAAATATGTTGATGGCAACCACATACGGGTTCCAACACCAACAACCCACCAACCAGACACAGTCTGATGTGGGTTAATAAAGCTCCTTAGAAAGGAGGTGATCCAGCCGCACCTTCCGGTACGGCTACCTTGTTACGACTTCGTCCCAATCGCCGATCCCACCTTCGACAGCTCCCCCCTAAAAGGTTGGGCCACTGGCTTCGGGTGTTACCAACTTTCATGACGTGACGGGCGGTGTGTACAAGGCCCGGGAACGTATTCACCGCAGCGTTGCTGATCTGCGATTACTAGCGACTCCGACTTCATGGGGTCGAGTTGCAGACCCCAATCCGAACTGAGGCCGGCTTTAAGAGATTAGCTCCACCTCACGGTGTGGCAACTCGCTGTACCGACCATTGTAGCATGTGTGAAGCCCTGGACATAAGGGGCATGATGATTTGACGTCATCCCCACCTTCCTCCGAGTTAACCCCGGCAGTCTCTCATGAGTACCCACCACAATGTGCTGGCAACATAAGACAAGGGTTGCGCTCGTTGCGGGACTTAACCCAACATCTCACGACACGAGCTGACGACAACCATGCACCACCTGTGAACCGACCACAAGGGAAAACGTATCTCTACGCCGATCCGGTCCATGTCAAGCCCAGGTAAGGTTCTTCGCGTTGCATCGAATTAATCCACATGCTCCGCCGCTTGTGCGGGCCCCCGTCAATTCCTTTGAGTTTTAGCCTTGCGGCCGTACTCCCCAGGCGGGGCGCTTAATGCGTTAGCTGCGGCACAGAAGTCGTGGAAGACCCCTACACCTAGCGCCCACCGTTTACGGCATGGACTACCAGGGTATCTAATCCTGTTCGCTACCCATGCTTTCGCTCCTCAGCGTCAGTTACTGCCCAGAGACCTGCCTTCGCCATTGGTGTTCCTCCTGATATCTGCGCATTTCACCGCTACACCAGGAATTCCAGTCTCCCCTACAGCACTCAAGTTATGCCCGTATCGCCTGCACGCCCGAAGTTAAGCCCCGGGATTTCACAGACGACGCGACAAACCACCTACGAGCTCTTTACGCCCAGTAATTCCGGACAACGCTCGCACCCTACGTATTACCGCGGCTGCTGGCACGTAGTTAGCCGGTGCTTCTTCTCCAGGTACCGTCACCTAAAAGGCTTCGTCCCTAGCGAAAGGAGTTTACAACCCGAAGGCCTTCATCCCCCACGCGGCGTCGCTGCATCAGGCTTGCGCCCATTGTGCAATATTCCCCACTGCTGCCTCCCGTAGGAGTCTGGGCCGTGTCTCAGTCCCAATGTGGCCGTACACCCTCTCAGGCCGGCTACCCGTCGACGCCTTGGTAGGCCATTACCCCACCAACAAGCTGATAGGCCGCAGGCTCATCCCACACCGCACAAGGCTTTCCACACCACCCCTACGGTGGTGTGAATATTCGGTATTAGACCCAGTTTCCCAGGCTTATCCCAAAGTGTAGGGCAGATCACCCACGTGTTACTCACCCGTTCGCCACTCATCCACCAAAGCAAGCTCCGGTTTCAGCGTTCGACTTGCATGTGTTAAGCACGCCGCCAGCGTTCGTCCTGAGCCAGGATCAAACTCTCCACAAAAAACAATAAATAGATTGTTCAGGCCGTGAAAAGCCCAACACCTGACAAAAACAACAACACCCCCACCAACCACACACAGTGCGATCAGATAATGGGGTGTTACTGGCATTATCAAAAAATAATGATTCTAAAAAAACACCACAACCCACATAAGGATCATCGTGTCTTCAACGTGGGCCTAGTCCCTTGACGGGGAACAAGCAGACCCACAAAATCATGCCAACAATAAGATTATTGTTTACAGTGATGGATAAAATTGGCGATCCACCACCCGGCATGACCCACCACAACCTAAGTGGTTGTGGTAGTGACAAAAATAATAAATGGCACACTATTGAGTTCTCAAACAACATACGCACACTCTGAAAACAAGATACAATGTTTGTACTTGCTCCCCTAGCAGCTTGATTGACCTTACAGAGTCGATTTAAAAAAGTCAAAGTTTCTTTTTTAATCATTCTGCATGTCTTAACCAGCTTGTAACCTCTTGGCCACGTTGCTGGTGTGCGTTTAAATGTACGTTACTCCCAGATTTTCTACAAATCCGCAGGTTGAAGCGCTTTCCGCCCGACTCAAGCTCAAATAGCCCGAGAAAAAAGAAAAAGCCGACATCAAATGTCGGCTTATTTCTCTTCATTTAGTGGTAGCAAGCAATCTTGCCGTGTGGTCCTTCAATAACTTCGATCTCTGTATTGAAGATTTCTGAAAGGATCTCGTTTTTCATGATCTGTTCAGGTGTTCCCTCTTTTTCGATCATTCCGTGCTTTACGGCCACGATGTAATCGGCGTAGCGCGCGGCGAAGTTGATGTCGTGAAGAACCACGATGATGGTGCGGCCAAATTGGGCTGCAGCATTCTCGAGGTGTTTCATCATTTCCACCGAGTGTGCGATATCAAGATTGTTGAGGGGTTCGTCGAGAAGCACGTAGTCCGTCTCTTGGCACAGCACCATGGCGACATAGGCGCGCTGGCGCTGGCCGCCGGAAAGCTGGTCGAGGTAGCGGTCTTCGAGTTCGGTGAGATTGAAGAAGTCGATGTAGCGGGAGATGATTCCCTCGTCTTCTTCCGTCAGCCGGCCCTTGCTATATGGGAAGCGTCCGAAACCTACGAGCTGGCGCACGGTCAGCTTGGTAACAAAGTGGTTTTCCTGGCGCAGGATGGAGATGATCTTGGCCAGATCTTTGGATGCGGTTGAGGTGACATCGTAGGAGGCTACGGTGATGTTGCCTTCATCGATGCCGAGGAGTCGACCGATCATGGTGAGCAGTGTTGACTTGCCTGCACCGTTTGGGCCGACCAACGCGGTGATGCCGCCGGCTGGGATCTCAAGGTTGACGGGGCCGATGGCAACGTCGCTGGAGTATTCCTTGCGGACATTAGTTAACGTAATCACAGTCTGCCCTTTCTGAGGATGACGATGAGGAAGACGGTACCGCCGACCATCTCAATAATGATGGACACGACGCCTTGTGCGCGGAACACGTGGTTCATGACAAAGTAAGCGCCGCTGAGTACGACGAATCCGATGAGTGCGGACATCGGAAGGATGTATCGGTGGTCGTAAGTGTCGGCGAATTGATATGCCAAGGTCGCGACCAAGAATCCGAGGAATGTCATCGGTCCGACAAGTGCGGTGGATACTGCCATTAATACAGAGACGAGAACCAGTGTGTAAATGGAGGATCGTCGGTGATTAATTCCAAGGTTGGTTGCGGCATCTTTGCCAAGCCCTACAACGTTGAGGCGTCGAGAGCTTAGCAGCAACAAGACGGACGCCACTACTACTAGTGGAACAGCAATTGGGAAGTATTCGGTTTCCGCGTTGTTTACTGATCCGAAAAGTCGGGCGGAAAGAATATCGAATTCTGATGGGGTCAGAATGCGCTGCATAAAGGTGGAGATGGATCCGAGTCCGCCACCAATGATGATGCCGACAAGCAGCATGGCGTGCATATCGCCGCGTTTTCCGGAAAGCAGCCAGGTGTAGAGGACCAAGGTCAAAAGAACCATGATCACCAGCTGGCCGACAAACATTTCGAGATTTCTGGTGGCCAGCAGTGCAGTTGCGCCGAAGAAGAACACTGTGGAGGTATGAATCAGTGTGTAGAGAGATTCAAAGCCCATGATCGACGGCGTGATAATGCGGTTGTTGGTGACGGTCTGGAACGCAACCGTCGCAAAGCCTTGGCAAACCGCAACAATCAGCATGACAAAGACCGACTCCATGCGTCGTTCTGCAATCAGCGCGAAGGCCGGATGCCCAACGGGCATCGGGTTCTTGTACCAAATGAGGCCCCAGGTGAAGGCAAGCGCGGTGACCAGCAGCGCGGCCATGATGATCCAGTAGCGGCGCTTGGCGCGCGCTGTTTGGAATGCACCTGAGGTGCGTCGTTTGCTCGGCGCTGATGCTAGTTCGACATCGGTGCGTCCCTCGACCGTTGCTGATTCCTCCATAGTTTCCCATCGAGAAAGGTCTGAGGTGCGGTTTTCAATATCTTTATCCACGGCCACGTTGCCTCACAATCATGATCACGAAGACCACTGCGCCGATGATGCCCAGGATTACTGAAACTGGAATTTCGAAAGGCGCGATGATGGTTCGGCTGATCAAGTCACAAATGGTTACGATCGCGATGCCGGTTAGGCATACCCATGGCAGGTTCGAGCGCAGGTCATCGCCACGGAACATGGACACAACGTTGGGCACGATGAGTCCGAGGAATGGCAGGCTACCAACCACGACGGTGACCACACCTGTTGCGATGGCGATGAGGCCAGTTCCGATAAGGACCATGCGGTTGTAATTGAGACCCACGTTTGTCGCGATTTCCTCGCCAAGGCCAGCTACGGTGAGCCGGTCTGCGAAGAAGAACACTGCAATAACGACGATGACAACGATCCACAGCACTTCGTACTGTCCGCGGAACACTGTATTAAAGGAACCCGCAAACCATGTTCCCAATTGCTGGAGCATGTCGAATTGCAAGGCGAAGAAGCTGGAGATCGATGACACCACGGCACCGAGCATGATGCCGATAATCGGGACGATCAATGAGGAACGCAGTGTTACTCGGCGTAGAAAGAGGAAGAACACCATGGTTCCGATGAAGGAAAACACCACGGCACCGAGCATGCGATCCAAAACGGTCGCGGCTGGCACGAAGTAAATCACGAAGAGGAGGCCAAGACCTGCCCATTCGGTTGTTCCTGTGGTGCTGGGTTCCACGAATTTGTTTTGGGTCA
Organism: Corynebacterium glutamicum ATCC 13032; assembly: GCF_000011325.1. NCBI lineage: Bacteria > Bacillati > Actinomycetota > Actinomycetes > Mycobacteriales > Corynebacteriaceae > Corynebacterium > Corynebacterium glutamicum. The sequence goes on along the minus strand of NC_003450.3, from coordinate 852,873 downwards.
ACAGCTGCATGACTAAGCCACACATCGCCATTGCTGCACCGGACAAAATGAGGGAAACGGTACGCGGGATGCGAACTGCCTCGAACATCAGTTGGCCATCATCGCCACCGAAAATGTCGTATTGGCCGGTGAGGAGGGAAAGCACCACGAGGCCGGCGACGAAAATGATGCCGATGAGAAGCTTCCAATCAAAAAGCTTGGCTCTGGTGCGTTTGAGACGTGGTTCGGAAGTGGGAGCCGATGCTGGTGTTGCCATCAGTGCCGATCCCCTTCCCTGTTAAACCGATTGTGTGTCATGTGTGGAACCTGGTTTCCTACAGTTTTTAACTAACGAGAACTTGCGGCCAAAACGAGGTCTTGGTTCTCAATTCAAAATATTTATTTAAGACAAGTAAAAAGGCTGCCTTGTTCTTTACAAGACAGCCTTTCATATTAGAGCCTAACCTAAGAAATTTTTACGCATAAAACTTTGCGCATTACTTAGGGGTCAGTGTGGGATCGATCCCCTACTGAGCTGCCTTCTCGAACATATCTGCCATGCCGTTGAGGATCTCGGTGTAGGTGATGATGTTTTCGTTGGTGTAGGTATCTGCAGGTGCGTAGTAAACGTATCCGTCGGTGACAGCCTTGACGTTTGCCAGTGCTTCATTGTCGGAGACGATCTGCTCTGCTGGAACGTAATCAGCTTCGTTGCGGGTGCTGGTGCCACCATCGCGGTCCATGACCAGGATCAGGTCTGGGTTTGCAGCTGCGATTGCTTCGACGTTAATGTCGTCGCCCTCGTGGTCGGAGGACGCGTTGCCAACCTCGAGTGCTGGGGTGAGTCCAACCAGGTCGAAGATTGGGCCGTAGGTGCGTCCAACGGAAGGAGCGATGTAGCCAATGTTTCCGCCGGAAACGTTAACTGCCATGACGGTCTGGTCGGAGATTGCTGCGTATGCGGTCTTAGCGCGCTCAAGTGCGGACTCGAAATCAGCAACGATCTTTGCAGCATCTTCTTCTTCGCCGAAGATCTCACCGAGGGTTTCAGCCTGGCGGATAAGCTCCTGGTCAAGTGGCTCGCCATCGCGTGGGTCTAGCTCAACAACGGTTGCGTCAGGGTTCAGGGCAATGATGTCATCGTAGTACTGAGCGAAGCGCTGGCCGTTGATGATCAGGGAAGGCTGTGCAGCAGCAAGTGCTTCCAGGTCTGGCTCGCGGTGGGAGCCAAGGTTAGCGACGCCGCCCTCTTCGGTGTAGCCCGTAACGGTAAATGGAACCAGCTGAAGTGGAGCTGCAACGAGCTCTACACCCCAGCGATCAAGCAGTTCGAATGCGCGGTTGTCGGTCGCAGCGACGCCCTCGATTGGCAGGGAGATCCCTTCGGTGCCGTGGTTGTCTTCGATAGTCAGGGTGCTAGCTGCAGCGGTTGACTCTGCAGCGGAAGAAGACTCGGAAGAGGTGCTGTCGGTGGAAGAGCAGCCAACGAGCGCCAGGGCAGCAACAGTTGCGATTGAAACTAGCTTGAATCGGTTTTTCACCATGTCGTCCTTTGAAAGTCTATAAAAATAATCCACCAAAACTGCCAGAGTATTCCCAGAGTTTTAGTGAGGTTAGGTTACCTAAAGATGAAAGTTAACACAGCTAGTTAACCAAGCCAAACCTTTGCGACTTAAGACACATATTTTCGTTGCATACGCGCAGGTCTTAGCTAACCCTGTCACCCCTGCATAAATTTATGAAGGGCATTACGCTTTCTGTAGCGAAAACCTGTCTAATTTGGCACTTTCTGTATAGCTAGCCTGTGAACTTCGGCGCACAGCACAAGAAATCAAGCCAAAAGACTTAAGATTAATCGTCAGTCAACAAACGTTTTCCCACCCGGAGGTCTCCCCGTGTCTACCGAAATCCACAACGCCCCACCCAAGGCCCCAACTTGGCTTGGCTGGGTGCTCATGATCGGCGGAATAATCGGCCTCATTTTGTCGGTGATCATCATGGCCGAAAAACTTGCCATCCTCGAGGATCCCGGTCACATCACCAGCTGCGATTTCAATGCAGTCCTAGCTTGTGGCGATGTCATGCGTTCCGGCCAAGCTAACGCGTTCGGCATCCCGAATCCGCTCATCGGCATCGCCGGTTTCGCCGCTGTCGCCATCATCGGCGCCGGCATCCTCGCGGGCGGCGGGTTCCGCGGTTGGTTCTGGTTCGGCGCCCAGGCCGGACTCACTTTTGCCATGATGTTCTGCCACTGGCTCGCCTACCAATCCATGTCCGTCATCCGCGCGCTCTGCCCTTACTGCATGGGCGTGTGGACCGTATCGATCATCATGTTCGTGCTGGTCACTGCATGGAATGTGAAAACTTTCAGCGGCTCCGACAGCACGTTCGTCAACGCACTGTACAAATACAAGTGGGTCATCGCGATCGTCTGGCTGCTGCTCATCGCAGCCGCAGCTGTGTGGTCATTCCGCTACATGTTCTAGGCATTTAAGGCTTTCAGGCCGGCGCAACCTTTGCGGTTGTGCCGGTCTTTTTTGCTTGCCGACGCCCACCCCCACGTCTAAGTTTTCCCCTATTTACACACACCTGACCGAAGCTGTAAGGTTTGCCTAATCTTTTTCAATCTAAAGTCAGGATATTCACAGCCCATGTCATCTCGCAGAAAACTCTCCTCCGCACTGATCGTGCTTCTCGCAGCAGCACTACCTCTTACTGCTTGTTCCTCCAGCTCAGAAGAGGAAGCATCCACCAGCTCTGCGACTCGCGAATTCACAGACGCTCACGGAACAACCGAAGTTCCCGAAAATCCTCAGCGCGTCGTTGTCCTCGAGCCACTTGAGCTAGACACCGCAATCGCCCTCGGAATCACCCCAGTGGGTGCAGCTGTCGCCAACAACGTCACTGGTATTCCTGCATATCTCGGCGTCGATGGAATCGAGCCTGTCGGCACCGTTTCTGAGCCAAATATCGAAGCGATCGCTGCTCTCGAGCCCGACCTGATCCTGGGCACCGATTCCCGCCACGCCGAAATCTACGACCGCCTCGAATCCATCGCCCCAACCGTGTTCATGACAACCCATGTTGATCCGTGGAAAGACAATGTCGTCTTCATCGGCGATGCATTGGGCAAGAAGCAGGAATCCGAGGATCTCATCCAAGGCTTTAATGACAAGTGCGAAGAGATCAAGTCCGAGCATGATGTCGAAGGTAAGACCGTCAACATGATTCGTCCCCGCGACGAGCAAACCATGAGCCTATACGGCCCGACCTCATTTGCCGGCAGCTCTTTGGAGTGCGCAGGACTCACCATTCCTGATCAGGAATGGAAGGATGACCTCCAGGCCGACATCGCTCCTGAGAACTTCATGCTCGCCACCGCCGACTACGTCTTTGTCACCGCAACTGATGTCACCGATGAAAATGAGCTCCCCGAAGTAATCCGAGAAAACCGCGAACAGTTCCCATCACTCACCCTTGTCGATACCAGCTACTGGGTATCTGGCGTCGGTCCACTTGGCGGCAGCAAAGTCTTGGAAGACATCGATGCCTTCCTCGACGCACAGCAATAATGTCCACAGCTCTCCCCGATCAGCTCAAGTGGGAATACAGTGCCTTCCCCGTGCAGATCTCGCAGAAGCAACGGCTTAGTCCCGGCTTCATGCGGATCACCGTCACTGGTGACAAGCTCCGATTCTTTGGCCAGTGGGGTTTGGACCAACGCATCAAACTGATCATTCCAAGCCCGGCTGGGAACATCCCAGATTTCGGAATTCTCGACGAACCCACTCCCCCACCGACAACGTGGCTTCCTCGTGCTAAGTCTTTTCCAGCGGACCAACGACCGATCTTGCGCACCTACACCCCATCTGCGGTCCGACCCGAACTATGCGAAGTAGACATTGATATCTATCTTCACAACCCTTCGGGACCAGTATCCAGATGGGCAAAGAACTGCAGTGTTGACGATGAACTAATCATCACCGGCCCTGACGTACGCGCAGGAGAAACCGGCTACGGAATCACCTATCATCCGACTTCTGCGATCGATCGCCTCTGTCTCATCGGCGATTGTGCATCAGCTCCCGCGATCGCAAATATCGTCAATCAATCAAAAGTACCTACTACGGTTTTCCTCCACGTAGACAGCCTAGAAGATGATGTATTGATCGCCGATAGCTCCACCAAGCTCACTTTCGAAGACATCGACGCTTACAAAGCAAAGGTCTTCCAATGGGCTTCAGCCAATGCAGCAGATCCTTCAGTACACTTCTGGATCGCCGGTGAAACTAGCATGGTGCGCTTCATTCGCAAAGAACTAATCAACAGCTACCGAGTTGATTCCTCACGAATCACTTTCCTCGGCTACTGGAAATACGGCCGACGAACCGTAGACTAGCTTTCAGATTCAGACCCCAGAACGCCAAAACCCTCTTCAACAAAAGTTGAAGAGGGTTTTGGAATCTTAGTAGCGGGGGCAGGATTCGAACCTACGACCTCTGGGTTATGAGCCCAGCGAGCTACCGAGCTGCTCCACCCCGCGACGCTATGTATTGCTACATATGTTGAAACAACATGCTTTCGCTGTTTGCTTCGATGATCACTGTACACCCATTATTATTTTTTACCAATTATTGGCGAATTCCCAGTGGAAAACCGAGGTTCCGGGTTCAATTCCCACAGCTCCGCAACACAACTAGCATGGATAGTAGCCACATTCTCTTCAAGATAATCGCTAAGAAAACCTGTCTCTACGACGGACACCTAGCCGTTTGATGCTCACCGAGCAACTTTTTCGGCACCAGGTAGGGATAGACAGGGCGCTTCAGTCGGCGCACAATGCGACAATTCGAGCCAATCCGAACTTAGAGATCGAGTCCGACGATACGGTCGTAGAATTCCAAACAGATCTGTTCCAGCTGCTCGAAGATGCCAGCGGTGATCCACTCGTCCCGGCGGGTGCGCAAGGTGGTGGCCGAGCATGTCGTGTCGGCGATCTTGGCATAGGAGGCGCCGAGGACGAGGACCTGGATGAGCTTGTCGAAGATGATCCGGTCCGGGATGCGTGGGCGGTGGCACCGAAGTGGGTGGGTGTCGGTCACGGGTGGGATCAGCGCGGCGAACTGGCACCAGAGGGGGTCGATGATAGAGGATGGAAGGGCAAGCACGAGTGCTCCTGAGTGGTGTACGTTTTCTTGGTCGAATCCGTATCTACCAGGCCTCGTGCCTGCTCTTGTTCACCACCCCACCGTGGCCCCCTGTATCTTCCTATCCGCGCAATCTCTTACCCGCCTTTCCTTCTACCCCATGGTGCATTAGACCACAAGATATCCTGATTTTGACCAAATCTTGCTGGCGAATGTACGCATAGGAAGACATTTTCCCCTTTTATGAGAGTGAAAAACAAAGAAACCCCACACCAGATGGTGTGGGGAACTTCGTTTCGGTGGAGCTGCCGGGAATTGAACCCGGGTCCTACGTCACCTCGCCAGGGCTTCTCCGTGCGCAGTTCGCGCAAAGATCTCTGCTTGGCCCTCCGGCTAGGACGAACACTTCCGGATGATGAGCCCAGTCAACGGTAAAAGTCCTGTTCAACCCCGCTGACGCGATTGAACAGCAAGTCCCTTAGTCGATGCCAGGATCTAGGTCAGGGACTTCCCTAGGCTGACAGACACGCGGTCGCTTGCTTATGCAGCGAGGGCGTAGTCGCGCTGAGACTTCTCGGCGCTTATTGGTTTGCTGCGACGCTTACGGTGGTCTCCAGCCTTCACCGGCACGCTTCCCCTGGCTAAATCAACGTAGTCGAAACCATGTCAGCCCCATTGATTCTTACTGATTCCTGTGGTGGGCTCGTGCGAGTTCCACAAGATGGTTCATCATAACTTAAGTTTGCAACTATTTGCAAGGAGTTATTTCTTTAGCCACTTGGCTAGAACAATGGCGTGGTTGTGGTCGCGGTCGGCAGCACCGTAGAGGAGGGTTACGGGGTGGCGGGAGGTGGCGTCGACAAGCGTCTCTAGGTCTTTGTCGTTGCTGGCGTTGAGCTCTTCGGTGTAACGGGTGCTGAATTCGGAGAATTTAGCTGGGTCGTGGCCGAACCATTTTCGGAGTTCGGTTGTGGGGGCGACGCTTTTGAGCCAGAGGTCTGGCTCAAGGTCGTCTTTTTTCACACCGCGTGGCCAGAGCCGATCCACCAAAATGGTGGTTCCGTAGGTTTTTTCACCTTTGAGGACGTCGTGGACTTTTGCGATGTGAATACTCATTTACGCGTTGATTCCCTTAATGCGACGGCCGAGCTCACGGGTGACTTCGCGTTCTTCGGTGCGACGCTTGATATCTTGGCGCTTGTCGTAATCCTGCTTACCTTGTGCGAGTCCGAGTTCGAGTTTGACGCGACCGTTTTTGAGGTAAAGCTTGAGCGGAACCAACGTGCGGTTGCCGTCGCGGACTTTACCCATCAGGGAATCAATCTCGTTGCGGTGCAGCAAAAGTTTGCGGGTGCGCTTGGGCGTGTGGTTTGTCCAGGAGCCCATGGAATACTGCGGGATGTGGAGATGCTGAAGCCAGATTTCTCCGTTATCAATGGTGGCAAAGGAATCCACGAGGGATACCTTACCTTCGCGCAGTGATTTGATTTCGGTGCCTAAGAGCACCACGCCCGCCTCCCACGTATCAATGATGTGGTAGTCATGGCGGGCCTTGCGATTGGTCGCGAGAACTGAGTTGTTTTCGTCGACTTTCTTTTTCTTCTTGGCCATAGTCTTTCTAAGTCTACGGCAAGGAGTTCAATAGTCTTATTTCCTCACGTAGAAGCGCAGGGTGAGTTGTGCGATAATGCCGGCGATCACCACGCCAATGCCGGAAATTATCGGTGCGACCAGCCAAATATCTGTGGTGGTAACTGGTGCGATGAGCTGGGAATCGTAGAGTCCGCGGAGTGCTTTATCAATGACGAGTTCTTTACCCAAGAAGAGCGCGCCGACGGCGAAAACCGCACCAATGAGGGTGGATAGAATCGCTTCGAAGACGAATGGTCCCTGAGTGTAGAACCGCGATGCGCCGACGATGCGCATGATTTCAGTTTCTTCACGACGATTGAATGCAGCGATTTGCACCATGTTGGCAATCAGGAAGATCGATGCCAAAACTTGCACAGCCGCGATGAGGAAGGTGGCGTTGCGGATGGAGTCAAGGTTTTCGGTTGCTCCGCGCAGATCATCCACCTGGTCGATCACGTTGCTTACTTGAGGAAGATCGCGGACCGGATCGAGAATCTCAACGGCAAGTGGATCTTCAAGTCGGACGTGGAACGCTGCTGGCAATGCGTCGGGAGAGGTTTCAGCGACGAGAACTGGGTCAGTATCTTTGAAAACTTCTACGAATCGTTCGTAGGAGGCCTCGCGGGAACGGTAGGTGATGGAATCGATGCCGTCGAGTCCTTCTAAGACATCACGAACTTCGGTGCAGGACTCCGCGGTGCATTCGGGATCGTTGGCAGAGGTGTCCTCATCGAGTTGGATCATCACTTCGACGCGATCCAGGTAGATGTCCTTGGTGCGGTCGGTCATGTTGGTCACCAAAAATCCAGTGGCAAGAAGTGCCAAGGAAATAGAGGTGGTGATGATGAGCGCGATGGTCATGGTGACGTTGCGGCCCATGCCGCGAACAGCTTCACGCAGTACATATCCAAAAGCCATGTGAAGTACTCCCCTATCGCATTTCGCCGTAGACGCCGTGGGCATCATCGCGGACTAGTTTGCCCAATTGCAGTTCGATTACTCGCCTGCGCATGTCGTCGACAGTTCGGGCGTTGTGGGTGGACATGACCACCGTGGTGCCGAGGCGATTGATGCGGTTGAGCAAAATCATGATCTCATCGGAGGTATCGGGGTCGAGGTTGCCGGTTGGTTCATCAGCAAGCAAGACGAGTGGGCGGTTCACGAAAGCTCGGGCGATGGCCACGCGCTGCTGCTCACCACCGGATAGTTCGTTGGGCATGCGGTTGGCTTTTCCGGCAAGGCCAACCATTTCCAGAGTTTCGGGGACAAGTTCTTGAATCTTGTCCTTCTTCTTCCCGATGACCTCCAATGCGAATGCGACGTTGTCGTAGACATTCTTGTTTTTTAAGAGTCGGAAATCTTGGAACACATATCCGATGCGTTGGCGCAGTTTGTTTACTTGCGTGCCGCGAAGTTTGTTCACCTGAAAATCAGCCAGTGTCAGCGATCCGGAGCTGACGTTTTCCTCCCGCGTCATCAGGCGCAGGAAGGTTGATTTTCCGGAGCCGGATGGGCCGATGAGGAACACGAACTCGCCTTTTTCAATGTGTAGGGACACATTGTCTAATGCAGGGCGGGTTGATGTCTTGTAGTTCTTGGTGACGTTCTCGAAGGTGATCACGGGTCACACTTTAGCGAAACTCCTGTGGCTAAAGAAACGGAAGTGACTACCCTGAGTGCTCAGAGGAGAACTCAACGACAAATAACCGGTAATTCTTAAGAAATCGCCAGATTCTGCCAGAAAACCAACCTTTATTCCGCCGACTGGCTCTCAGCCATTCGCCAGCGAATACCTGCTTCCAAAAGGCCATCGATATCGCCGTCAAGGACTTTTTGCGGATCGTTGACTTCAAAGTTGGTGCGCAGATCCTTCACCATTTGATAAGGGTGCAGCACGTAGGAACGCATTTGGTTACCCCAGGATGCATTGCCTCCAGCTCCGAGGGCATCCATTTCGGCGCGTTCTTCCTGGCGTTTACGCTCAAGCAGTTTTGCCTGGAGAACACGCATCGCGGATGCCTTGTTTTGGATCTGTGATTTCTCGTTTTGGCAGGTCACCACGATGCCGGTTGGGATGTGGGTCAGGCGCACGGCAGAGTCGGTGGTGTTCACGGACTGACCACCTGGGCCGGAGGAGCGGTAGACATCGACGCGAACATCGGCATCAGGGATGTCGATGGAGTCCACTTTTTCCACCACGGGAAGAACTTCTACCTCGGCGAAGGAGGTTTGGCGCCTGCCCTGGTTATCAAAAGGACTGATGCGCACGAGGCGGTGTGCGCCTTGCTCCACGGAGAGCTGGCCGTACATGTAGTCGCCGTGGACCACGAAGGTGGCGGATTTGATGCCGGCTTCTTCGGCGTAGGAAATATCGTAAATATCTACTTTGTGGCCGTTCTTTTCCGCCCAGCGGGTGTACATGCGCATGAGCATTTCAGCCCAGTCCGCAGCATCGACACCACCGGCACCGGATCGAATATTGATCACTGCCTCGCGAGCATCATATTCACCCGACAGCATGGTCTTTACTTCCAACGCATCGATCAGAGAACGCAGATCGGCGAGTTCTTCTTCCGCGATGGAGGTATCGCCGTCTTCTTCCTCTGCGAGTTCCACCATGATGGGCAGATCTTCGATGCGCTGGCGCAGATCGGTAATTTTGCGCAGCTCCGCCTGGACGTGGGACAGCTCAGAGGTGACTTGCTGTGCATGGTCAGGGTCATCCCACAGAGACGGGTCAGCTGCTTGAGCTTCAAGTTCTCTGACTCGGTCAGACATCTCTTGCGGGTTCAGCACTTTTTCAATGGTTGTCAGCGTGCTGTCTAGCTCGGAGAGTTCTGCAGAAAATTCGGGACGCATGATTGCACATATTACCCGCACCGATTGTGATTCTTAGAACGCCACCTTATTCAGCACACTTGGCCGACGGCATGCACAATGGAAGGCATGACTAATCCAGAGCAGACACATCCCGCTGCAAGCCTCGAAGACATGATCAAAACCATCACAAAGACCTTCGTGATTGCTCACGATCAGGATTCTGATGAGCATCTTGCGCAGGCACTGGTGTACAACGCTGGACGTTTGGCATGGCGCATGCGCGAAAACGGTGTGGATACGGATTACAAGACTTCTGTGTCTGATGTGGTCACGGATGCCGATCGTGCGGCCGAGGCCTTCGTCGCAGGCGTTCTTGAAGCGTTGCGGCCTGAGGACGGCGTGCTTGGCGAGGAAGGCGCGGACCGGGCGTCGAAAAGCGGAAAAACCTGGGTCATCGACCCGGTTGATGGCACCTACAACTTCACCCAGGGCTCAGATTATTGGTGCTCGGCGCTCGCGCTGGTCGAGGGCGATCCATCCGCGCCATCGCGCGTGCTTTTCGGCGCCGTACACCGCCCAGCCATGGGTTATACGTGGTTCGGTGGCCCGGGAATCCGCACCACGCTCGACGGCAAGGAGCTAGATTTGCTTGTCGACGCCCCCCTCAATCAAATCTCCCTGGCCACCTACATCCACCCGTCACGCATCGCGGAACCTGATATTCAAAAGGCGTGGATGAGCGTTGCCACCCACCCTGCAACGCTGCGCATGTTCGGCGCCGGCTCCATCGATTTGGCCAACATCGCCGACGGCAGCATCGGCGCATGGGTGCAGCACAGCGTCGCAGATTGGGACTGGCTACCCGGCCGCGCACTCATCGAAGGCGTCGGCGGAGCATGCATCAAAGTGACCGCCGGCGGCGTCGAATGGTCCGTTGCAGGAAACGCGGAAGCAGTTAGTGAGATCTCCGAAACTTTAAGCGCACTAGACTAACAACACATGAGCAAATATGCAGACGATTTAGCCTTAGCCCTCGAACTTGCCGAACTTGCCGATTCCATCACCCTCGACCGCTTCGAAGCCTCTGACCTGGAAGTATCCTCCAAGCCAGACATGACTCCCGTCAGCGATGCCGACCTGGCGACCGAAGAAGCACTCCGTGAGAAAATCGCCACCGCCCGCCCCGCCGACTCCATCCTCGGTGAAGAATTCGGTGGCGACGTAGAATTCAGCGGCCGCCAGTGGATCATCGACCCCATCGACGGCACCAAAAACTACGTCCGCGGCGTCCCCGTATGGGCAACCCTGATCGCGCTGCTCGACAACGGCAAACCCGTCGCAGGTGTCATCTCCGCACCCGCACTGGCTAGGCGTTGGTGGGCATCCGAAGGGGCCGGCGCATGGCGCACCTTCAACGGCAGCTCCCCACGCAAACTGTCCGTGTCCCAGGTGTCCAAGCTTGACGACGCCTCCCTCTCCTTCTCCTCCCTCTCCGGCTGGGCCGAACGAGATTTGCGCGATCAGTTCGTCTCCCTAACTGATACCACCTGGCGACTCCGCGGCTACGGCGACTTCTTCTCCTACTGCCTCGTCGCCGAAGGTGCCGTCGATATCGCCGCTGAACCAGAAGTCAGCCTCTGGGATCTTGCTCCCCTGTCCATCCTGGTCACCGAAGCCGGAGGAAAGTTCACCTCACTGGCTGGCGTCGATGGACCACACGGTGGCGATGCAGTAGCCACCAACGGCATCCTGCACGATGAGACGCTGGATCGTTTAAAATAGACTCCCGGGTTTTGCTTGGTTTTCCGGATACCGTCCTATTTGACCGACGTCTGGGGTGGGGTGGATCTTTCGGCCACCTGGTCGAATTTTCCTCAACCCCACTACCCAGAAAGTACAAAGAGCACAGGAGCCGTTTTATAAGGATCAAATTTCTCAGAGAGGTATAATTGAAGCATTTCAGCCTCTTATATACGATCCTGAGAGGACCCTGATTCTAGAGTTCCAGATAGTAATTGCAGGCTGACTGTCATATCTGACCAAAACCGACCCCGCCAATCCGAGTCTTGGCCTCCAACGTATATTTCGGCTCCGAATATGTCTGAACATCCCAATAATATCGACAATACGATATATTTTTTATGCATGCCTCTCGAAAATAATTCGAATCTTCAAAAGATTGAAGGTTACGTCTCAAAAATCACCAAAAAAACGGCAACAAAGTCACTAACGATTCCTTAAGTTCTGGGGCGTGCGACACCAAAATGGAACGCTGGAAGAGCTAGTAAAAGAACCGCGTCTAGTTAAAAGCCCATCAAAACTCAATTCATTTGCGACTTCAGTAATAGGTGACGTCACTAAATCAATTAACCTAAAAGGGCGTCAATCACCTGTTTGAAGTAGTGATTCCTAGATCTATAAATAACTGGAAAGAACGCAGAGCTGAAAAAAAGACGCACAGAAGCTACACACATAGCTACATCGTCAGCACCAAAGCCGGAACAAGAACTACAGCAACCGACGACACTCAACGAGCGCGACCTCCAAGACATGATTGATATGTGCACCACTCCTCGACAAGAGATCATGATCCGCGAGCAATTTAAGGAGATCAACAACGGTAGGGTTGTACCTCATTACGATCAGCTTGAACAGCTCGCAGAGATTTTTTCAACTAAAGACTCAATCGACATGGTCAACGAGATACTCAATCGCGATACGGATTTTCTCAGTAATGAAGGCACAATTTTTATGGAATACATTTTCAACGGTGGATTCCATACGGACAACGGCTATCAACCGTTGTCCTATGCATATGTTGAACGAGGCTTAGCGATCCGCCCTCCACGCATAGTGCTCTAGATATGACACAAATCGGTATTCACGCAGACAACACCCCGTACTGCATAAATTCAGTACGGGGTGTTGTTTTCAGGATTGAAAAAGACTTACGCGACACTAAACTACATCGCTACTCTCATCAACAAGGGTGTGCTGCACTGGTGAAAATCCTCAATAGTCTGCAAGATGAGAAGTCCTTTAATCGCAACCATGTCTATCTCAAGGCCACATGGTTGGACCACGATTGAGATCGCTCCGTCACTTGCACGCGTCAATCCAACCTGACCTTCAACGTCAGCAGTGATCCACACGCTACTTGCGACAATGAAGAAAAGTACTCTCGTCAACTATTCGTGAGCTTTCAAGGGTACCTACATAGATTTGATCTGTCCTCAACCCCTGAACATCCCTAACATACGCTGACACCTGTGAGGTTTGAGTACTCTCACCCTCGACATGCGCATTAACGATGATGAGTGCATCAGGATCTGTTGGCAGGCCGTCACCTGCTATAATTGCCCAGCTCGGGTCTAAGTTTTCAGGATCTACTATGAAAGGATCAGTACGACCGTCGGGATCACTCAATTGAAGATACACCGGGTTTGCTTGGGGTGGTTGATCCTGTGGCATTGGGCCGGCCATGTCTACTGTATCAATAGGCAACCCACATGGTTGTACACGAACAATGAGATCACCTGCTTCAGATACTGAAAAACCAGCGCGCCCTTTGACATTAATGTCTCCCAAATAATTGCCGCATCCTGAAACAGTCAGGCCGCAGATTACTAAGGCTGCCAAAGTCTTGATTCGTCGTTCCTTCATCATAACTCCGTCTTCGTTGCACCCATCAGCAAAGAAAGGTACAGCGTTGTTTGGCTTTCACCCTGGTAGATAAGATCCACTTCTAGCTCAAAATAGCATCTGATAACTACGAAAGTGCTATCAGGGATGCAGAGAGGTCTAAGCTTTATTAGCTCATACACTAGGCACATCGTGAGATGGACTATCGCAACAGGTTGTAGATCTCTGAATTCAGCATGAATCAATTGTCTTTCGATGCCATTATCGCGTGAGGTTTCCGGCTCAGAAAGCGGTGGTTCAAGCTGCCTCGGAATTACGCTCCACGAAACCCTCAAGCCCCGGAGCTACCCACCCTACGGGGAGTGACCACAGGTGAGACAGTTCAGGTCTAAATGATGTGCGCTCCTCTTCGAGCACAAGCGCAGCAAAGTCTTCTTCGAGTGTTGCACTCATAAGAGATTGACCTGGAAAAACAAAAGAAATTTCACCAGGCGTGGAAAGAGCCGTCACAAACACCAGATGCACCAATTGCCCTTTATATATTTCTTCACGAGCAACATCAGCCTTGTTAATATCTTCCCATTCAAGAAAATGGTTCTTCAGCTTCCTACCCTTCAGAAGCTTTTCAATATAATCAAGTCCATCTGAGCCATCTAATAAACCTACGCAGCATTCATAGCTTGAATCCTGCTCAGAAAGGAACAAGAGAATCAGCTTGTCGGAATACATGCCGCAATTCTCCTATTCCATTCCTTATGTTAACTACGGTCTATCGTACACGGAAGATAAGCGTAGTTAGTTGCTGACTGACCGAAATACGGCTGACCTTCATAAGTCACCTGAAAATATGAAGTACCCCAAAATAATGTATTCTTCTCCCCGCTGCAACCCGCCTCTAAATTGGTTTGCACAACAGAATTCCTATTACCGAAGAATTGTTGTGCATATGCTGCTTGAGCCCATCGTCCCCAATAGTCGTAGTAAATCCATCCATACCCCACTACATCTGAGACAGTTCCAGGAAGGTCGCAATCCATCCTAGCCTTAAACCCAATCTTTGGAACCCTAATCCCGACTCCGTCACTCTTCGTTCTCACATGAATGTTAGCGGATTGCGATTGACATTGAATCGAATCTTTCTTGGCGTTAAGTGAATTCGCCTCTACACGAGAATTTGACAATCCGTTCTCAAAATACTCTATTGCTTCCTCAAGATTAGCAAAGGGTAAAAACTCAATAAAAGCCTCAAGAGGATTGGGGTATAGGTTAGCTGCAAGTTCGCCTTTTTCGAATACCTGATTAGCCATGTTTTCTGTATACTTTTCTGGATCGCCGATAGGGTAACCGAATTCCCCACTCTCAGCTCCTTCTTCTCTCCAGATACTGTATATATTCCCTAATATAGGGTGAGCTCCGTGTTGCGGATGCCAGTAGACAACTCCGTTCTGGAAAACAGAAAATCTACCCACACCGTCAGCTGTCACAGCCTCATCCGCAATGGGAAAACCAAGGTCACTATCAGGACCACCCAATTCAAGCCATTTATCCAAGATCAGCCCATTAATACTGGCCACCTGGAAACCGTCCAATACCGGACTGCGATACACTCGCCCACCTTGGAAGGTTTGCACCCACCCACTCAACTCACCATCAATCGGATTAGACCCAGACACAGGGACTTCACCACCAGTGGGATACCCCATCCACCCAGACTCCCAACCGTTACGCTCCCAGACTTGTGCACTGTAATTATTAACCGCGTGCGCACCAGTAGAAGGATGCCAATAGATAAACCCATTCATAAACCGCTGACGATATCCCTGACCATCAGGGTTAAGCGCTTGGCCTTCAGTAAGCAACAACATCCACCCAAACTGGGCACCCTGCTGGATATAGCGCTCTAAGATAGCACCACAAACTTGATAAGGTGACGGCCAAAATGTCTGACACGCTGCAGCAGCGGCTAGTCCTCTCGCCTGGGGTTGGGACTGTTGCTGTGCAATAGCTATCTCAGCTTCATCAGCAGCTGCTTTATCAATCGTTGAGGGTAACTCGACCTTATCTGACCACATCTCACCAGGAATAAGTTCATCATTAGGTGCACCAGAGTCTTGGGCTTGACGGATAGCCTCATGAATCTCGGCGACTTCTTGCTCGGTGTAGCCACCAACCCCATCAACAACAGGTGGGGTATCACCGTCGTGATGGAACTGTTGGACATAGGACTCTTGCTGCTCAGGTGTAACCACCTGAAGCGCTTGCCCCTGTGCCACAGGCGCTATACCACCTGTGACAAGGAGCGCTGCGGCGATGATACCTGCAGCTTGAGAAAACAGTTTCATTCACATAACCCTTTCGTTACTAGTTGATGTGAATGATCTGACCCTAACCTGAAAACACTATAAGTTCTTTGCATAAAATTGTTTTACGTGTATTTTTACCCCCGTTCCGGGCATGGCACATATCACGCGAGAAAGGTAACTTTTGGCTACTGACTTTTTAGCCCTTGTGTGCTGGATGCTTGAATGGAGATTTTCCTGTAGCGAAGTAGAATTGTGCTCCCCTGCTTCAGCTTTTGAACTTCTCTACATTGGATGACATCAGCTAAGCGAGTGCGGACATACTTCAGAAGCAAATGGTTTCTTCATTTCCAGCTATGAACTCCAGCTAGGTGCAGTCTTTGATTGCTCGTGCAGGAAAATCACGCATAAGTTCCAGAACACAGATCACGAATGGCGTTGCGTCATAGCGACGTGATCATCGTATGCAGCACCAAAATATCTAGCGCAATATAGGCTGTCACACCGGCCACAATCTCGGCTTCTGCGAAAAGCCAAAGTAACGGACACGTCCATCAGCGCCGACTCACGTATCTACAAGGTGCCAATTAAATAGTAATTAAAAGTCTTGCGATGCCCCCGTACTTATTTGTCAGATCTTGCATATTTCCCGCACTAGCAGAATCTCATCAACATAAAAATACCGTTCCATCAGTAAAAAACTTCAACTGATGAATCGGTGACCCACAATTCAAAACCAAAGATTACACACAGCGCTAAACGCCAAAGAAAATCTTCATGATCTTTTTTAACAGCCTCTAATGTCAAGAGATACACATCAAGTTTGAGCAATCAAAGCATCCACCACCAATGTCAATACCCTTGAGAACGTCCTTACGCCTCGCTTTTACTCATATGGTCCCACTGTGCTCGAGTGAAATCCCCGTAACCCAAAGACCTGAACCACACTAGCTTTTGAAGACAACACTGGAAGATTCCACCTGACCTCTTTATGGCCAGCAACCAATTTAGTCAAGCGCACAGACTCGGCAGTACGAATACGACGATGTTCCTCACTGTTAAATCTCTCAAACCAATGAGTCCAATCGTGTTCGATCCGTAATCAACCCCCTAGGACGATCTGGACCACAGTGGTACCCGGACGATGATCAGCAATATAACAAGCACGTTGGTAGTCCTTCACAGAGTCCCACGCAACAGTCTTGAAACCCACTACTTCAAAACCATCAATAAAATCAACAACTACAAATTCTTGCAATGACATCCGTTGAAAATCGTAATCCAGAGAAATCTACGGTGAATGTGATCCTTTGACGAAGTCAACACGGTTGTGAGAGCACGACAGCTCACGAAACGAAGGAAAACTATGATAAGGATTATTAATTTTACCTATGTGTGAAAGCACGGCGTGGCGAAACCACACCCGCTCTTCTAAACTCCCACGCTTTATATTTTTGGGGGTTTCAACCCACCTTTAGCGCACACACCACCCTTTTCGATAACTCGACCTTCGCTATCCTCCACCTTCATATGAAGGTGAGATATTGGCGCTAGTTGTGAAATTCAGCAAATCATCTTGAAGATGCTTGATCTCCCACACCGTCCGGTCACCTGTCAGCGCACCACGCGAATCACGAAATACATCAGCAATGCCACAACACTCAAGAGCCTCAATGTTAGATTCCCTGGTAATGAAACCATCAGTAGTAACACTAAGAATCTCAATCTCATTTGAGATAGCCAAAAGCAAGGCACGAACCAAGCTTGTAGTCATGGCAGCATGATAAGGACTAGTAACCGCAGAACCACCAATAGACTCCATAGTCTCCTCGAAAGCATTCCAGCCTGAACGAGGAGCAACATCTTGAGAGAGCTTCCCATAACCAGCATTCGTCGCAATCTTAATCGTGAGCTCTTCCAAAGACCCTCTACCGAAAATCTCTTTAGCAGCAGATCGATCAATTACCATTTGCCGAAGCGCAGACCGTAAAGACATCGAGGGCTGACCATACGAGTGAGACCTTCCAGCGAATACCCCATCTGACATGTCACACGAGCACCCAGCTTCAGAGCCAGGTAGAGCTCCAGACCAGCACACCACGCACCAGAGAACCCTTCAAAATCAGCATCACCCATCCCTTCACCTTGAGAAGCACCTACCCCCTCACTAGTACGCGGATAAATGATCGACTGCTCAACCTTCACCGGTAAACACGGCTCAACCCCTTGAGGAAACTCCCAACCCACAAAAGCAACCAAAGGCGTAACACAGCCCAAAGAGAAGTCATCCAACGTAAGCTCACGTGCCCTAATGACGGAACTAATAACACCAGATTCAAAATCCACATCGAAAATTGAAGCCATCGCCGATGGATCCGCGTTCAAAAAGTGCCCGGCAAGAACTAAACGAAGCTTAGATTTAAACAAGCGATCCAAGCTCTTTTTTCGGCTCCGACACAGAGTCAATGGAGACCAAAGACTCCCCGAAAAAAGCGGCTCTTGGTCTAATACGCAAGTTTTTCATAACTCCACCACCCAGATAAAAGGCAGGACCCTCGAACAAGGGGAAAGATTCCAAGCGAACCGTCCTCTCCAGGCTTCTAACTCTCGGTCACCTGGTTCGATTTATGGAAATAGCCCAAATCTTCCGCATCCAAACTCACTTAGTCATCAAAAAATCCGCCGTTCCTTGTGTGGAACGGCGGATTTTCTAAATTCTATCCAGCAGTTGGCTGAAAACCTCGACCGGGAAGATCCTGCGAATCCAAATCAGTTAGGACAGTATCCATGTTCACTGACAGCGTTGGCATGAAGAAAGGTCCCTGCAACGGAGTGGCGCATGCCAGGTTGTAATCAGGAATTACACCACCAGATACAAGACCAACCACACGACCATCTGCAATCAGCGGAGCACCCGAATCACCACGACCCGCACACACCTGAGACATCGTCATGCGCTCATCAGCAGTCCACACCAAACCACAGGTGTAGCCAGTAGCAACTCCGTTTTTGCATACTTCTTGGCCATTAGTCACGCCACCGCCGACAGCATTCGCGGTGACACCGTTGTAGGTATTGCTCAACTCTGCATTGGAACCGAACTCGATCACGGAGTAGTCAGCGTTAGGCGCGTTGTACACCACTGTTCCGGTATCGCCGACCCAGAAGGAGTCAGCCGAACGGACTGCATCGCCCGATTTTCCACAGTGACCTGCAGTGATACCGATCTTGCGCCCATCTGCATCAGTTCCAGTCACCGCAAGCGTGCACATGGAATTTCCGTTGAGATAGATCGGGGTACCGGGCCCATACAGGGATTTACCCTGTTCCTCTACAATCCTGGATTCTTCAGGAACTGCTGGCGCATCAAACCATGATCCAGGAACTCGGTGCAGCACCTCTCCTAGAGTTGCACCCATCACCTGGGATTGCAGATCGGTACGGATTTCATAGTTGGGCAGTGCCTTTTGAACTTCCTGCTCCACAACCTGAAGACTTTGCTCGACTACCTGGCCGCCAGAGGTTGGAACCTTATCGGCATACGGTGAAAGCGCTGCATCAATTTGGGAGTTTGCCTGATCATCAAAAAGTTCTGCTGCACTTCGGTCAAGACTCACGCCAAACTGCGACAACTGAGCATTCGCTTGATCTACGATCGCTGTCGTATTCACCCATTCCGATGCCGGAGCCTCAGCTGCGTTGGCCGAAGGTGACATGATGCTCACCCCCGCAACCAAAACAGATGTTGCAAAAATGGCGCGGCGTGAGACCGGTCTGCGCATAGATATCTTTAGTTCACTTTCATAACAGCAAAAGGGCAATGCACTACATAATGCCACGCTCTAGGTAACTTTTGCTTGCTAAAATTCGAAGTGTGACCTAGGTAATTCTGACTGGGAGAAATTTCACTTCATTTTCCGAAATACGCTCAAAGGCTACGTTAGGAAAGGGCTGTGAAATACCGAATATTTTCATACATTAAGGCTTTTGAACTGGGGAAACTCCATCTTTTAGATACACGCCCGCCTCGAAATGCCAAAGTAGCCCCATTTCTCATAATCCCCCATTTAGGGGTAATGATTTATTGGTGTCATGTCCACATTCAGAAGCAGATTAGCTCCTCCGCCTGCACCGCAACACCAAGATATGTATTCCCACACGTGTTATCCTCAAGAAAACAATGAGAAGGACTCCTCATGGATTCAAGTCTAGGCAGTGTTGTACTGATGCTATTTTCGGTAGTCCTTATAGCAGTTGTCTGCATTTCAATGACACGCATGGCAGCACAGGCGAAATTAGATAGGCATAGCTCGGCAGGAATTCGCTCCCGCCACACTCAAGCTTCCAACGCTGCTTGGAAAGAGGGACACTCCGCTGCATTGCCACTTATTTATACGATTGGATGGGTCGCAGCGATAACGACCCCAATTGCAATTGCTACCGAACTAGCTCTCGGTACTCCCTGGGGTATTCTCTCTGACTTGGCCGGAATGCTGTGCGAGGTTGCTGTCTTGCTCTTAGCCACGAGAGTCGCTAACAACGCGGCCCGATCAGTCATATAGATAGGAATGAAAAAATCCCCCCAACCGAAGTTGAGGGGATTTTTAACTTAGTAGCGGGGGCAGGATTCGAACCTACGACCTCTGGGTTATGAGCCCAGCGAGCTACCGAGCTGCTCCACCCCGCGACGCGATGATCATAAAACCATCTAATCTTTTGCAATGATTGCTTTCGCGCTCTGTGCAACGAGTAGAAACTATACAGAGCGCTACCGAAAACATCAAATCGCCAGTTCAGCGTGTTTTCTCACCAGGTCCAGCCAGGCTTGGTGGATGCGGTAATCGCCGGTTTCTTCGGGATGGAAAGACAGCGCGATGATGTTGCCTTGGCGTACACCAACCACCTCCCCACCGTTGAGAGCAGCGATCGCTTCTACCGTAGGACCAAAAGCAGTGACGATGGGAGCTCGGATAAACGAGGCCTGCACTCCGGGGAATGTTGCACCGTCGAAGGAAACATCCACGGTGGTGTCGAAGGATTCGCGTTGGGCGCCAAATGCGTTTCGACGCACCACCACGTCCACTACCGCCAAGGTTTGTTGTCCCCTTGCTGGGTTGTCGAGGTGTTTCGCCAGATAGATCAGGCCAGCGCAGGTAGCGAAAACGGGTAGGCCGTCGCGAATGAGATTCGCTAGAGGTTCTACCACGTCGAATGTCCGAGCCAGTTTGTCCAACACGGTGGATTCCCCGCCGGGGATGACGATGCCTTCGAGACCATCAAGGTCCTTTGGCACACGTACTTTTCGGGTCGTCGCTCCGAGAGCTTCCAAGGCGGTGAGGTGTTCTTCCACCCCGCCCTGGAGAGCTAAAACTCCAACGATCACCAGCCGCGCTCGGCGAGTCGGTGTGGTGCTGGGACGTCGGATACGTTGATGCCCACCATGGCTTCACCCAGGCCGCGGGATACGTCGGCAATGACGGAGGGGTCGTCGAAAAGCGTTGCAGCCTTGACGATCGCTGCGGCGCGGGCGGCTGGATTGCCGGATTTGAAGATGCCGGAGCCGACAAAGACGCCTTCGGCGCCCATTTGGCGCACGAGTGCAGCGTCGGCTGGGGTTGCGACGCCACCTGCAACGAAGGTGACCACAGGGAGCTTGCCGGTGGAGGCGACTTCGCGGACCAGGTCGTATGGTGCCTGGAATTCCTTGGCGGCGACGAAGAGTTCATCCTCATCCAGGGAGCGCAGGCGATTGATGTCGCCGCGGATGGTGCGCAGGTGACGGACAGCTTCAGAGACATCGCCGGTGCCGGCTTCGCCCTTGGAACGGATCATTGCAGCGCCTTCGGTGATGCGTCGCAAAGCTTCGCCGAGGTTGGTCGCGCCACAGACGAAAGGAACGTCGAACTTCCACTTGTTGATGTGGTGCGTGTAGTCGGCAGGGCTGAGAACTTCGGACTCGTCGATGAAATCAACACCGAGAGCTTCCAGAACCTGAGCTTCCACGAAGTGACCGATGCGAGCTTTCGCCATGACCGGGATGGAGACCGCATTGACGATTCCTTCGATCAGGTCAGGATCACTCATGCGAGCAACGCCGCCCTGAGAACGGATATCGGCGGGAACGCGCTCGAGTGCCATAACTGCGCTGGCACCTGCATCTTCGGCGATGCGCGCTTGTTCAGGGGTGACCACATCCATGATCACACCACCCTTGAGCATGTCGGCAAGGCCGCGCTTCACACGAGTGGTTGCTTGGTAAGTTTCTTGAGTTTCGGTCATGACAGATGATCCAACGCCACAAAGTGGACTAGCGGTAGATCCACTTTCAGTCACTTGCATTAGACCACTTTTTTGAGGACGATGAAGCCATGCTTGCCGACCTTCCCATCGCCTTAAACCCACACGAACCAACATCCATCCCCACGCAGCTCACAGAACAGATCCGTCGTCTCGTGGCGAGGGGAATTCTCACCCCAGGAGACCCGCTTCCCAGCAGTCGCTCACTATCCACCCAATTGGGGGTATCCCGCGGCAGTGTGGTGACCGCTTATGACCAATTGGCCGGTGAAGGCTACCTCAGCACCGCCCGCGGTTCCGGTACAACGATCAACCCAGATCTGCATTTGTTGAAGCCTGTGGAAATTGAGAAGAAGGAGACGTCGAGAAGCGTCCCGCCCCCGCTGCTCAACCTGAGCCCCGGCGTGCCCGATACCGCGACGCTCGCCGATTCCGCATGGCGCGCTGCGTGGCGCGAAGCCTGCGCCAAGCCACCCACGCACTCCCCTGAGCAGGGACTTTTGAGGCTGCGGATCGAGATCGCCGACCACCTGCGCCAGATGCGTGGCCTCATGGTCGAGCCGGAGCAGATCATCGTCACCGCCGGCGCGCGCGAGGGGCTGAGTCTGCTGCTGCGCACCATGGATGCGCCTGCCCGCATCGGCGTCGAATCGCCCGGCTACCCCAGCCTGCGCCGCATCCCGCAGGTGCTTGGCCATGAGACGATCGATGTGCCGACCGACGAATCCGGCCTCGTACCCCGCGCGCTGCCCCACGACCTCAACGCGCTACTGGTAACCCCTAGCCATCAATATCCCTACGGCGGCTCGCTGCCCGCCGATCGCCGCACCGCGCTAGTCGCGTGGGCTGAGGCAAACGATGCGTTGCTTATTGAAGACGACTTCGATTCTGAGCTGCGCTACGTCGGTATGCCGCTTCCGCCGCTGCGTGCGCTGGCGCCCGATCGCACGATTCTGCTCGGCACGTTTTCCTCCGTGATCACACCACAAGTCGCCTGCGGATACCTCATCGCGCCGACGCCCCAGGCGCGCGTGCTCGCCACGCTTCGCGGGATTCTCGGCCAGCCAGTCGGCGCCATCACCCAACACGCGCTCGCGTCCTACCTCGCCTCAGGCGCTTTACGACGCCGCACCCAACGTTTGCGGCGCCTTTACCGACACCGCCGCTCCATCGTCCAAGACACCCTCGGTGACCTCCCGAATACGCAGCTTCGCCCCATCAACGGTGGCCTCCACGCAGTTCTCCTTTGCGACAAACCCCAAGACCTCGTCGTCACCACACTCGCCTCCCGAGGCCTTAACGTCACCGCGCTTTCCCACTACTGGGGCGGCACCGGCGCAGACAACGGCATCGTCTTCGGCTTCGGCTCCCACGACGAAGACACCCTCAGATGGGTGCTTGCTGAGATCAGCGATGCGGTGTCTCTAGGCTAAAGAAAAAACAGCCCGAGAGGAACGATCCTCTCGGGCTGTTTACTCAAACGCTACTGTGCGGACTGGTAGCTATCGACGGCACGATCAAGCGCATCGAGTGCACGACCATACTCTTCGAAAGAGCTATCGCGAGCAGCTTCAAGGTTGCTCAACGCATCGTTGATGGCCGCGATTCCTTCCGCCTCACTCACTGGTGCAGTTGGGGTTTCGGTTGCAGGCTGATCAGTGTCAGTGTCAGTCTCATCAGTCGATGGCGTCGTAGCGGTGCCATCTACCTCTTCGATGTCCTGCGCTTCCTTCGGATCAATGCCGACCTGCGATAGGGCTTCAGCGATCGTTGGTGCGTAACCAACCTGACCCTTGTAGAAGACCAGCACGCGCAGAAGCTTCGGGAAGGCCGATGCCTGATCCTTGCGCTGCGAGTAAATCGGCTCAACGTAGAGGATCTCTCCGCCACCAACTGGCAAGGTCAACAGGTTTCCGTTGTGCAGATCGTTCGATCCACGCCACAGTGTTTGGTCCTGAGCAACCTGGTCAGATGACATCATCGCATCCTGGGCCTGCTTTGGACCCTGGGTCACAGAATCGGTAGGCAGCACACGAACAGTGATTTCACCGTAGGTAACTGGATCAGACGACGCAGACATGTGTGCAGAGAGGTACTCGCGCTGAAGTCCACGGAACGGGGTGATCAGCTGGAAGCTGGACTCACCGGTCTCTGGGTCTGCTGCCACCACGTAGTAAGGAGGCTGCTTAAGTTCCTGGCGGCCCTCCGCTGCAGTTGGGTCACCTGGGACAGACCAGAACGCATCGTTGGTGAAGAATGTTCCAGAATCATCAACGTTGTACTTGGCCAGCATGTCACGCTGGACCTTGAACAAATCTTCTGGGTAACGCAGGTGTGCGCGAAGCTCATCGGAAATCTCCGACCCGTCCTTCACGGTGTCTGGGAACACGCCACGCCATGCCTTCAGAACAGGATCTTCGGTGTCGAATTCGTAGAGTTCAACAGTTCCGTCGTACGCATCAACAACAGCCTTCACGGAGTTGCGGATGTAACCGACCCTATCTGTGATCAGTGGCTGTGGGGTGCCGTCAGGCATGACAGCATCCTGAGTCGCTTCCGTCAGTGAGGTGCGCGTGGAGTACGGAAGACTATCCAAGGTGGTGTAGCCATCGACGATCCACTTGATGCGACCATCAATCACAGTTGGGTAGGTCTTGGAGTCAGTGGTCAACCAAGGTGCAACCTTTTCCACACGGGAACGAGGATCGCGCTCAAATAGGATCTTGGATTCGGAACCAACACGATCAGACAGGAGCATGTTCATTTCCTGGTAGCGCAATGCAAACATCGCACGGTTGACCATGTTTCCAATGTCCACGCCGCCAGCACCTTCGTAGGTGTAGCTGGAGGTGTCAGTGTCGTACTCGACTGGGCCATCGCCGGTGTCACCGACAATTGCGTAGTCAGCACCATCAGTCGCAGAAGCAATCAGTGGTCCGTAGTACACACGAGGCTCATCAACCTTGATGCCAAGCTCCTCAGCATCTTCGCTTTCTGCAGCACGAGCATTCGACTGCAAATCAGAGACGGTGTAGACAGGGTAACCACCACGAGTGGATCCGACGTCGCGGGCGACCTCATCCACCTGGTTTGCTTGAGCTGCAATGAAGCCGTTGCCGTGGGTATAAACAGTGTGACGGTTAATCCAGTCCTGCTGGTTTTGCTGCAGGGCGTTTGGATCGAGCTCACGTGCTGCCACAACAAAGTCGCGGAGTTTGCCATCTACTTCAAAGCGGTCCATCGCCAGCTGGTCTGGGAAACCGTAGAAGTTTCGCAGCTGCTGTTGCTGGGTGAAGGTTGGTGACAGGATCTGTGGATCCAGCAGACGAATGTTAGAAATCGTTGCAGAATCAGCGGCGACTTCTTCATTGGTGGTCTCCCCTGCTCCCCAGTTTTCCTCGTAGGTGACATCTTCATCGGTGATGCCATAGGCATAGCGAGTCGATTCAATGTTTCGAGAAATGTACTCGGCTTCTTTTTCTGCACGGTTTGGCTGAACGGAGAAACGCTCCAGCATCAAAGGCCAAGCAGCACCAATGATCACAGAGCTCAGCAGCATCAGAACTACGGCAAGACCTGGGATGCGGAGGTCCTTCAGGAAGATCGCAGAGAAGAACGCGATCGCCACGAACAATGCGATAACCAGCAGGATGATCTTCGCTGGCAGCTGTGCATTGATGTCGGTGTAGCTTGCACCTGTGAAGGTTGAGTTTTCCTTAGTCAGCAGGTCATAGCGATCCAGCCAGTAGCCAGCGACCTTAACAAGCATCCACAGACCAGCAGTTACCGCAAGCTGAGTGCGCGCACCACGGGATACAAAGGACTTCTGGCCCGTCATCTGGTTTCCAGCGCGAATGCCACCCATGAGGTAATGGCCAACGAGTGCGATCAGGAAAGCAACGATCAACATCATCGACAGTGAGTCAGCGATGAGGCGAAGCATCGGAAGATCAAACGCGTAGAATCCATAATCCAAGCCGAACTGCTGATCCGAAACGCCAAAGTCCTGGCCATTCAGCCACATTTGAACGGTGCGCCACGAACGCTGACCAATTAGGCCAGCCAGCAACGCGACGAAAATTGGAATGATCACCATAACGCGACGAAGGCTGTTTTCGATCATCTGACGGTACTGATACACAGGCGACTGGGTATCAAACGCCGACATCTCATCAGGTCGAAGTTTTGTCACAAAATAACCAGCAAGCCATGTGACAAACCCAGCAATTAGCGCAAAGATCACAAAGAGAACAATGCGAGTGACAATAACCTTGCTGAAAACGCCTCGGAAATCGACTTCACCGAACCAAAGCCAGTCGGTATAGAAGCCAACACTCATTGGGGCGATGAGAATGACCAACGCGATAATGGCGAAGATCCATGTCACCGCCTTGGGAGGTCGCTTGATCGGTTGGGGAGGAGGTGTGAGACCAGTCGACAAGACAATATCCTTATATGTACGTGATTATGCGTTTCTCCCCCACTCTACGGTTTAATCACCTATAAAGGCCAACAAGTAGTTCACAAAAGGAAAAAATTATGAACGATTCCATTTTTAGTCCCCAAGCACTGAATAAAGCGATGCTCGAAGCCGTCGAGTTTATCCACGCCGAAGGTTGGGACGCCGGCCCTACCCTGTTCGCATTGGTCCCCACTGAAATGCTGGTGGATACTCTTGATGAGGCAGCTGACGACTCCCCACTAACCCTTGTTGTACAGGACAACCTCCCTGACAACTTGCTGCCAGGTTCCGAAGCGTTAGGTGACTATGTGTCCCGTTTGGCGTGGCCAGCAGAGATTGCCGGCGCGGTGTTGGCTCAGGAAATTATGTTCACCGATGCTGCCGTTGCAGGCTCAGAACCACGACCCGCTCGTCTTTTTTCCGGCGTTTTGCGCGGCGAAGCAGAACTCACCCTTCTGCAGCTTCGCCCCACCGAAGAGGAATTGGCAGAACGCGGACCGTTTGCTGAAGATGAAATCGAACTGCGCGGCGGCCCAGGGGTTGCACCGGGTGTAATCGCAGCACTGCGCTACACCCTCGAAGCGGACCCAGACGAAATCTAAAAACTGACTTTTCGTCCAGGTTCGCTAGGATAAATTAAGTTAACCCCGCCCACAATTTATTTGAGGAGTTCACACTGTGGCGTCCACCCCGCACAAGCATGTCCGCGTTGCACTGGGATTAGTGGCGCTCATTCCTCTTTTAGCTGCATGTACGGGCGGCGGATCCACCGAAACTTCCACTGAATCCACGGCAGAAACAACTCCTGCGACAACAACGGAAGCAACGACAACTCCTGCTACCACTGCTTCGTCTTCAGTAATTGAAACGACAGAGTCAAGCACTGCCGAAACGTCGACGAAAGAGAGTGGGGAGACGTCGACAAGCAAACCTCGTATGACCAAGGACGTTGAAGTCGCCTATAAAGCTTTCTCCTCGCTCGCGCCCGTCGAGCTTTTTGAGCAATTCGAAACCTGCGACCCGTCAGGGGTCGAGGATTCCTTCGCGTGCAACGGGCCGGAAGTTGGCCAATTCCAATTCTTTGACAATGCGTCGAAGGCCACGAGCACGACGCAGCTGCTCACGGAACTGCGCAGCTCACGCGTGGTTGAGGATTCCGGATCCAAGGTTGTGGGCTGGACCACGATTGGCACGATGTCGATTATCACGGTCGTTGATAATGACCAAGGCCTAGTGCTGCAGCAAATGGTGTCCTCCGACAAAATCGATCCGGAGGAACGCATCTACGAACTTGGGCTGTCGACACCGAAGGACACTGAAGAGTCCTCGGAAGAAACCTCAGCGTCTAAAAACTAGCCACACGTCTGGAAATCAGAGCCCTCGTTGTAGGCAGCCATCTGATCGATTGCCTGAGACAACGAATCCACCTTCAAGATCGTCATATCCTGAGGCTTCGCACTCATCGCCTCCGCGCAATTGTCCGCAGGGCTCAAAAACACTTCCGCGCCCGCGTCCTCCGCAGCGCGCACCTTGTGCGCAATACCGCCAATCGGGCCCACCGACCCGTCCTCCGCGATGGTGCCAGTGCCAGCGACAAACTTGCCACCATTCAGCGCGCCAGGCGAAAGCTTATCGACGACCGCCAACGAAAACATCATGCCAGCGCTCGGACCACCGATATCTTCCAAGTTGTAATCAACCTCAATCGCGCTCGAAGGCACCGACAACATTGAAATACCCAACAACGCCACCGAAGAATCATCCGGGTGTTCCCTCAAAGTGATGGTTGCTTGAGATTCCGCATCGTTTCTCTCGTAGGAAATCGTGATCTCATCGCCGGGAGCTTTCGATCGCACGATGGTTTGTGCATCGCCGGGAGTGGAGATTGCGGTGCCGTCGATGCTGAGAAGTTTGTCGCCGGGTTCGAAAATTCCGGTTGCGGCGCTGTCGGTGAGGACTTCTGCAACTTCAACTTCGACGGGAATGTTGAGGTAATTCATCGCGGCGATCGTTGCGGAAGACTCCGAAGAGATGAACGCGGTGCGGTTGGATTCTTCGACTTCCTCGGTGGATTGGCCGGGAGGGAAAACCTGCTCGATGGGAACGATTGTGTCATCGGTAAACAGCCATCGGGAAATTACCTGCGACAATGTCATGCCGGAACGAACCGACACAGTGGTCATGTTCAGGTTACCTTCGGTCTCATCCAGATCAGCACTACTGATGGACACAACATCCTCGCCGTCGACCTGACCAAGCGTATTGATCGTAGGACCTGGGCCTTCAGCGGCATAAGGCACGCTCAAGTTGATGTTTGTTCCCGGAATATGGTCAATGCTTACCAACGATGCCAGCAGCACCAAAGGGATAGCACCCCACGTCAGAGTCTTGATTCGGCGATTCACGAATATCCACCCTACAACCTGTGTTCGCTTACAGCGTTGTTCGGATCGTAGCAATAGGAAATAGTTGCCTTGTAGATTGGTAAATATGAACTCTAATGGCTTTGGTTTCTCTTTTGGCAACAACGATGACGACGATGACAAAAACCGCAACAACGACCCATTCGGCCTTTTCGGTGGCAACTTCGGATTCGGAGGACAAGGTGGCGCTGGTGGCCCCGGCGGATTAGGCGATATTTTAAACCAGTTCGGCCAGATGCTGTCCGGAATGGGAGATTCGATGAACTCCCCCGAAGCAGCAGGCCCGGTTAATTATGATTTAGCAGCACGCATCGCCCGCCAGCAGATTGGTCGCGTAGCGCCGGTGAAGGATTCTGAGAAGGAAGCAGTCGAAGAGTCCCTTCGCCTTGCTGAACTCTGGCTCGATAACGCCACCCAGCTCCCCACTTCCGGGCACCGCGTCGAAGCGTGGAATCCAGAAAACTGGTTAGAAAACACCCTGCCTGTGTGGAAGCGTCTTGTCTCCCCTGTTGCGGAGCAAATGAACAAAGCCCAATTAGAAAACCTCCCTGAAGAAGCCCGCGAGATGATGGGCCCGATGTCTTCTTTGATGAACTCCATGTCTTCGATGAACTTCGGAGTTCAATTAGGAAATGCGCTGGGCGACCTCGCAAAGCAGACCCTCACCGGCTCTGACTTCGGTTTGCCTATCTCCCCAGTCGGCGTATCTGCCGTCCTGCCCGGCAACATCGCCGAAGCATCCAAAGGCCTCAACGTGGCACCGCAAGAAATGCTCGTTTACATCTGTGCCCGCGAAGCCGCCCGCCAACGCCTCTTCAAGCACGTGCCGTGGCTTGTCGAGCGCCTCGTTTCCTCCGTTGAGGAATACGCCGTCGGCCTAGAAATCGACACCTCACACATCCAAGAGGCCATGGGCAACTTCCAAATGGACAACCCAGATCCTGAACGCCTCCAGGAAATGATGAACGAACTCCAAGGTATGGACCTGTCCCCACGCATCGGATCCCGCAACGCCAACGCAGTATCCCGCCTGGAAACTCTCCTCGCACTCGTCGAAGGCTGGGTCGACATCGTAGTTACCCAAGCCCTGAGCGAACGCATCCCATCCACCGACGCCATGAACGAAGCCTGGAAGCGCCGCCGCGCAACCGGCGGATCCGCAGAACAAGCATTCTCCCAGGTAGTCGGCATTGAGCTCGGCGCACCGAAGGTCTCCGAAGCAGCCGAACTGTGGCGCCGAGTCGAAAACGCAGTAGGGGTAGAACGCCGCGACGCAGTCTGGAACCACCCCGACTTCCTCCCAACCGCCGAAGATATCGACAAACCAGCCGAATTCATCGACGCACTCCTCGGCGAATCCGACGGCGAAGACTTCGACCCCATCGCAGAAATCACCGCCCTGGAAAAACTGCTTGCGGAAGAGGCAGAGAAGAAAAACGATTCCGAAGATGATTCCGAGGACGACGGTTCTGAAGGAACCTCCGACAAGAACTAAACCTTCAGCCCCACCGCTGATACGCCTCCAAATAGCCCTTGGCCCTCTCTGCCAGGGGCGTTTTGTCTGCCCACTCCCAAAACTCCGCCGAATGCCCCGCAATAAACGTATGCGTCAGCTCATGCACCAACACCGCATCCAACACATAATCCGGCACGTGCTTTAAACGATCCGAAATCCGAATCTCCGCAGTCGCCACCGTGCACGACCCCCACCGCCCCTTCTGATTACTCACCCACCGAATACTTTCCACCCGCGCCCGCCCCTCCAACACAGTCTTGTTCAACTTATGGGCGCGCTCAATCAGGTCAGCGTCGCTTGAGACGGCCGATTGGGTGCGTCGCTTTAGCTTTGCGACGATCTCCCCCACCGCTTTTTCTTCCTCCGCTTTAGACATCCTCGCAGGGATGCGCACCTGGATTTGCCCGTCCACAATTCGAGCTTGAACAGTTTTGGTGCGTTTCGCTGAACGGATGACCTCAATCGCTGGCATCTCTGGCTTTTCCTGCATGACAGATGATTGTAACTGTGATGAAATAAGGCCAGATGAAGTAACTGTGTCGATTAAGTTTTGGGGGAAATTTTTCAGATGACACACATCGCTTTAGCCAACTCTGCCCAAGTTCTGATCCGCCCGGATTCTGCGATTCAATTCGGCATCGACGCCACCCGCGCTGGCGTCTTAAATATCGATCCATCGCTGTCGTCGCGAGTCGTCCCGGTGCTGCGGAATCTGCGGACCGCCCGACCGATCGTTGATGTCATCGCCGACCTCACGACTGCAGGCCTCGCACCCACCGCTGCGAGCAGTTTGCTCGAGGACCTTTTAGAATTCGGTGTGGTCCGCGAATCGGCGGCGGCGCAGGTGTTGCTGTTCGGGGACGGTTCGCTTGTCGACGTCACCTCCTTCCTTTTGGAAACCTCCGGCTTTGTTCCCAGACCCCAGATCATCGATGAGTCGCCTCGAGAGTTTTTCGAGCTTCCCTCCAGCCACATTTTGGTTCTCAACAAGCTCGCACATTCCCAACGTCTATCCCCGCTGCTTCACAAATATGCGCCGACGTATCTGTGCGCCGCGATCGTCGATAATCGTGGCATCATCGGCCCGGGCCGGAGATCACGATCGGGGCCGTGTTTGATGTGTGTGGATCTGCATCGCTGCGATATCGATCCGCATTGGCTCTCTATTATCAATCAGCAACCCAACGGTCCCACCTTTCCTGATCCCGTCACGGAGATGGCGACGGCTGCCCGACTCGTCGCCTGGGTCACTGCCGATACATGGTTGCCCGGCGTTGTGGAGGAAGTAAACCCCCACGATCGAACAAACTCGGTACGCACCCTCCCTGTGCATCCAAAATGTCCGATGTGTTGGAGTTTAGGTTCCTAAAGTGCTCCCAAAATCGCGAGCACGTCATCGCCATAGTTCTCGATCTTCATCGGCCCCACACCCGGCACGCTGAGCAATTCGTTTTCGTTGGTGGGGTTCATTTCAGCGATCGCCATCAACGTTGCATTGCTGAACACCATGTACGCCGCTTTGTTTTCGCGCTTCGCGGTGTCATTGCGCCACGTTCGCAGCTGTTCGAAGACTCGTTCATCCGCTTGGATCGGGCAACTCGCACACCGACCGACAGCTTTTTCGGCAGGGCTTGAAAGAACCGATCCGCACACTCGGCAGTTTTTCGGACGATTGCTGCGAGGTGTGCCCGATTCGGAGGCCATCTCCACGACTATGCCATCGAGGAATCGACTCCGCTTTCTCGATTTCCGTCCGCCTTCTTGCCTCGCGAGTGCCCAACTGCAGTGGAGGTGTTCGCGGGCACGGGTCACACCGACATAGAACAGGCGACGTTCCTCTTCGATTGCTTCATCGCCAGATTTAATGGCGTGGCTGATCGGTAACGTGGAATCGACAAGTCCGACAAGAAACACCGCATCCCATTCGAGGCCTTTCGCCGCGTGTAGCGATGCCAAGGTGACACCTTCGACGGTCGGCGGATGCTTCGCCTCTTGGCGTTCCCGAAGTTTCAGCAGCAAGCCTGTGAGATCCAAATCTGGTGTGGCTTTAACAAGGTCTTTCACCAGATCGACTAAAGCGTTGAGCGATTGCCAGCGTTCCCGCTCTTGGGCACCGCTGGGCTCTTCCGAACTCAACCCAAGTGGCACGAGTGTGCGTTGCGTCAGACGCACCAGATCGCTTTCATCGACGTCGCGTTGGGAAGTGCGGATCAGTTGACTCAGGGCTTGGCGAATTTCTGGGCGGGTGAAAAAGCCTTCGCCGCCGCGCACCTGATATACGATGCCGGCGTCGGCAAGCGCTTGCTCGAAAACCGCCGACTGCGCGTTGATGCGGTACAAAACGGCGATTTCTGAGGCCTGAACGCCGTTTTTAAGCAGCGTCAAAATGCGGCCCGCAACTTCGCGGGCTTCGGTGGGTTCGTCGTCGAAAGCCGAAAATTCGGGCTCCGGCCCGGCGATCCGCATTCCCTGAAGCTCCAGGCGCGTGCCAGCAACGCGCCCCCGCGCCTGGCCGATGACGGTATTGGCCAGCGCGGTGACCTGCGGCGTTGAGCGGTAGTCGCGCTGCAGCTTGACGACGGTTGCCTCCGGATATTTCCTCGAGAAATTAAGCAAAAATTCAGGTGTTGCCCCCGTGAACGAATAAATCGTCTGGTTCGCATCGCCGACAACCGTCAGGTCATCGCGATCGCCGAGCCACGCATCGAGCACCCGCTGCTGCAGAGGCGTCACATCCTGATACTCATCGACCACAAAGCTGCGATACTGCTGGCGGAACTCCTCCGCCACCGCCGGGGAATTCTCCAACGCGCCGGCGGTGTGAAGCAACAGATCGTCGAAATCAAGCAACATCCCCTCAGGGGTTGCCTTCATGTTTTCGTATCGCTGATACACCTCAGCGATTTTCTCCGCGGGCGCCGGAGGGGTCCTCGTACCCAAACGATCCGGATACTGCTCAGGTGTAATCAACGACGCCTTCGCCCACTCAATTTCACCCAAAATATCGCGAACTTTTTCAGTCTGCGATTCCAACCGCGCACCACGAACCGCACGACCCACAAGTTGAAACTTATTATCCAACAGGCGCCACGGCAGATTACCCGCCACCTGAGGCCAGAAATACAACAACTGCTTCCTCGCTGCTGCGTGGAATGTCCTTGCCTGCACGCCACCGATCCCCATGAGATTCAAGCGATGACGCATCTCCCCTGCCGCGCGGGATGTAAACGTCACAGCAAGAACACGATTCGGGCTCACAAAACCCTGATCAATCAGATGCGCGATGCGATAAGTAATCGTTCGAGTTTTACCCGTGCCGGCTCCGGCGAGAATGCACACTGGTCCGCGAGGCGCAGAAGCAGCGATGCGTTGATCCTCGTCGAGGTCCTGCAAATTGATCACTGTAAAAAGCTCCCTTAGTTTTGTTTATCTCGCGCCCAGGCGTTGATCATGTCGTAGGCAATCGATCCGGGTGGGGCGATCGGAATCTTACGATCGATAATGTCTAGTGGCGAAGCCCAGATTGTCTCCGCTAATTCACCATCAGTTTCGCCTTGAGGCAACTCATCTTCCGTGAAGCCCTTCATACCCAGCATCAGCGAACCAGAGATCGGCCATGGTTGAGACGACACATAGGAAATCTCAGATACCCGGCGCGCCGCTTCCTCGAACACTTCTCTGGTGAATGCGTCTTCCAGCGACTCACCATGCGAAACATAACCTGCGATTAATGAATAGCGTTGGCGTTTCTGCGCATTCATGCCCAGAAGCAAACGATCCTCACCTCGCAGCTCCACAATGCCGATCACCGCTGGATCCAATCGGGGAAACAATGGCTTGCCACTCGCACCGTAAGCAACGCTATGTTCCCGATAGGTTAATTCACTGCCATCGTGGGGATCGAATCGCACTAACTCGCGGTTGCGGAGCAACGATACGCATGCGTCGACTTCCCGAGAACCCAGATCGCGGGGTGCCGTCGGTGTACCTAAACTTTCGATCTCTTCAAGGGTAACTCGCACCGTGCCGAGGTCGGGGCCGACCGATACGATGTCTCCGTCGTGCTCGGATAGAAGGACTATTGATCCGTTGACGGCGATTTCATCGTGGGGGCCGATGGGAAGAATTCTCATTTGTCATTTACCTCCTCGCTAAATACTCGGCGAACGTAAAGGAGACGATCGCCGGGCTCTACAGTTTCTGCTTCTGGGGAGTCGATGCGGTAGAGCTCACCGGATCGAACAACACCGAGGACGATGTCAGCGAGGTGTCGTGGGTTGGAGCCGATTTCATCCTCACCGACTAGTCGTTCGGCAACGGAGAATCCTTCGTCGGGTGAGAGGAGGTCTTCCATCATCTCCACAACCGATGGGGTAACTGTTGCCAGACCGAGCATTCGGCCAGCGGTTTCTGAGGAGATCACAACCGAGTCCGCACCGGATTGTTCGAGGAGGTGTTGGTTTTCAGATTCTCGGACACTGGCCACAATCATTGCCTGCGGCGCGATTTCTCGCACCGATAGAGTCACCAGAACTGCAGTATCGTCCAGGTTCGGTGCCACGACGACGGCGCGCGCTCGTGACACGCCAGCTAGACGCAACACATCTGCTTTGGTGGCGGAGCCTTTGACGGTGACGAGTCCGCTGTTGTTGGCGGCGTCGAGGGAGACTTGATCGGTGTCGATAACAACGATCTGGTTGGCGGGGACGCCGTCGGCAAGCAGTGCAGCGACCGCGGAGCGACCTTTGGTTCCGTATCCGACAACGACGGTGTGGTTGCGCATGCGTTTTCTCCAACGTTGGATTTGCAGGGCCCGGCGCGATTCTTCGGTGAGCACTGACAAGGTGGTGCCGACCAGGAGGATCAGGAAGCCGATGCGTGCTGGGGTGAGGACGATGATGTTGATCAGGCGTGCCGATTGCGTCACCGGGGTGATATCGCCGTAGCCCACGGTGGTCAACGAGACTGTGGAATAGTACAACGCGTCGATGAACGTGAGGTCTTCGGAGTATCCGTTGCGGTCAAAATAGACAACCATGGTGACGATAACCAGCAGCACCATCGCGTATCCGATGCGCGTTAAGATCAGCGCCCAGGGGCTTCTTTTCGCCGCCTGCGGGATTCGAATAAT
This sequence comes from Corynebacterium glutamicum ATCC 13032, assembly GCF_000011325.1. NCBI lineage: Bacteria > Bacillati > Actinomycetota > Actinomycetes > Mycobacteriales > Corynebacteriaceae > Corynebacterium > Corynebacterium glutamicum. The sequence goes on along the minus strand of NC_003450.3, from coordinate 817,524 downwards.
GCTCAAAAGTGCATGATCCGGCAGATCCGCGAGTTCACCATCGTTTTTCATTCGGCCCATTGTTCACCGTCCTTTCATTCTTGTTTGATCTTAGGCGCATCATTCCTGACTGAGCAGCCGGGCTAGTTCTTCTTGAGTCGGCAGATCGTTCGGCTCAAAGGTGTGATCGTGGGCGACGTAATGGAATGCTGCGCGGACTTCTTCAGGTTCGAGGCCTTTGAGTCGTGCCCAGGCGAGTCTATAGACAGCGAGCTGGATGATCGCTGCGTCCATTTCGGGGCCGGTTGGGGTGCGTCCGGTTTTCCAGTCGACCACCATCCAGGTGCCATCGGTGTGGAAGACGGCGTCCATGCGGCCGCGGATGACGTGTTCGCCGATCGTTACTTCGAAGGGATGTTCGACGAATTCCGGTGTGCGGTTTTCCCAAGTAGATCCTAGGAACGCGTCGCGGAGTTCGATGAATGCGTCATCCGAGTAGTCCTCGTCGATGCCGGGGAGCTCGGTTTCGTCGAGAAGCGCGGTGCTGCCAAACCGATCTTCGAGCCATTGGTGGAACAGTGTGCCGCGTTTTGCGTAGGTGTTTGGTTTGAACGGGACAGGGCGACGCATTCGTCGGGCGAACTGTTCGGGATTGTTTTTCATAGAGACGAGGTCGGTGGCCGTGAGTTCGCGGGGCGTTTCGACTTCGACGATGGGGTTGGAAAGGCGGCGGTGTTCGTCGATAAGCGCGCTTACCTCTTTTTCCCACAAGCTTTCCAGCCCGCCCTCGTTGTTTGGCTCGGCGCGCGGGCCGCGCACCAAATCCGCGCCGGAGGAGTCAGCGGCGAGCAGTTGCGGGAAGACGCCTTCCGCAGGTTTTTGCTTTTCGACGTCCCCCTCTTCCCCTTCCCACCACGACACCACGCACTCCGGCGCTTTATCCCGAAGGATCTCCAAGTGGCCGTAGGGAACTTTCGCCTTTGTGCCACTTTCATCAAGCGCCGAACCCGTCACGAGCAACACCCGTTCGCTGCGCGTGATACCGACATAAAACAGTCGCGAATTTTCCTCCCGTAACCCCTCACGCACTTCACTGGTGTACTCCTTGCCGGAATCTTCCAGAGCTTTGCGATCGTCCGCCTCAGAGGTATCCATCTCTGGGGCGCCGGTCCCGGCATCGCCACGAAGCGACGACGGGATCATCGTGACATTTTTCAACCACGTCGAAGCCTTCGCATCATAGGTCGACGCATCGGCATGCAACACCGAAACGATATCCCACTCCAAACCCTTAGCCTTGTGGACAGTAAGGATCTGCACACGATCGCTGCGAACCGTCACCTCACCCGGCTCAAGGCCCTCTTCCTGATCCTTCGCGAGCTCAAAATAGTCCAACAGCTCAGGCAGCCCAATGCCACCGTGACTTGCGACCTCTTCTGCGAACTTATCCAAATGCACCGTTCCAGCAGCACCATCGGCGTGAGGATCCTGCCTCGACAACACCTCCGTGCGAATATTGAACACAGTTTCAATATCAGCAAAAATGTCCGCCACCGAACGACCCAAGCTGTACTTACGCAAATATCGCAACTGAGTGGCCAGTCGCTTCAAACGACTCAACCCCTCCTCGCTGAAACGATCGCCCTCACCCAAATCGGCAACCGCATCAGCTAGACCAACCACAGCTTCCGGTTCAATCGCAGTCGCTTCCTCAATAATCGCATCAAGCTCCGCTAATGGATCTGGGTTCTTCTCTCGACGCTCACGAGACACACGACCCGCAATATTGCGCGCACGACCCTGCAACCGCTGCAAATCCGCCACACCCAAACCCACATGCGGGCCCGCCAAAATACGCAACGCAGCCCGATTATCGTGAGGACGCACGAGCATAGTTGCTAGAGAAATTAGATCGGCAATCTCAGGGATATCCAACAAACCAGACAGTCCGACGATCTCCACGGGGATGCCACGCTTGGTCAGCTCCTCCGCCATCGGTGCCGAATGACGCTTCTTACGCACCAACACCGCAGCAGTAAATGTGCCCTTCTCCTCCCGCGCATTCCAATGCTTCACCATCTCATCAGCCACAAACTCACGTTCCTGCGCCGCCGTACCAAACCATCCGAGCGACACTTCACCGGTCGGTGCGCCTTCCCGAGGCTGCAGCGGCTGCACCGTCCGAGTCGGCGCATCGGGCGACCCAAGCACCTCCCGCGAAACTGCGTTGGCAAGGGTGAGGACTTCTGGTGGGTTTCGCCAACTTGTGGTCAACTCGTTTTTCGGTGCTCTCGTTTTTCCATCGAGATGGATGACGGGGAAATCGTCAACGAAATTCTCCAAGTTCGCCGCTGTCGCACCTCGCCAACCATAAATCGCCTGCATTGGATCGCCCACAGCATTAACAGTGAGACCAGGATCGGTGCCACCGAAAAGACTGCTCAACAACACACGCTGCGAGTGGCTGGTGTCCTGATACTCATCAAGCATGACAACGCGGAACCGTCGCCTCTGCGAATAGCCCACCTGAGGATGCGTCGATGCGAGATGAGCTGCCTTAGACATCTGCTCACCAAACGTCACCACAGCCTGATTGTGCAGTTCCTCTTTCAAAGCCTTCACGAGGGGCAAGTACTGGAGGCGAGCGACCTGTGTATCCCGCCACTTCGTCATTTCGGCGTTGAGGTTGTCGCGCTGACCCTTGCCCTTGGGGAGTTCGTCGAAAAGCTTAATGAACGGATCGGACTCCTCACGGATATCCTCTGCGGTAACCATGTGGTTGTCCATTTCGGATACCAGCTTGAGGAGGTATTCCGTGACAGTGGCCGGCGTTTGGGTGGCGGTGAGCTCACCGTCGTAGTTGTTCACCACGTTGCGAGCGATGTGATAAAGCTCCGTTTGTGTGATCAACCTTGCGGAAGGTTCTACTGGAAGCAGCAATCCGTATTCTCTAATCAACGTGCCCGCATAGGAGTCATAGGTGGATACCGTTGGGGTGATCGCCTGAAGGTTTTTCTCCAACTGGCCGGTGGGATCAATGTCTTTCAGGCGAGGCACACCAGCAAGAGTCTCCAAACGCTTTCGGATGCGCTGCGACAGCTGTTGCGCCGCCTTCCTGGTAAATGTCAGACCCAGCACTTGATCTGGGGCGACGAATCCGTTCGCTACCAACCACACCACTCGTGCAGCCATCGTCTCCGTTTTTCCTGCGCCGGCACCAGCCACTACCAACAGTGGGCCGGGTTCGGATCCAATGATCGCAGATTGCTGATCAGTTGGCGCATGCTCTTGTCCCAAATATTGGGAGAGCAGTCGAGGAGAAATCCTACGCATGGATGACACGTCCTTCGGGTTGAACTGGGCACAGGCTTCGAACGGGACACGTCGAGCATGTGGGATTTACTCGGGCGAGCAGATTGGGGCCGCGGAGGTGTTCTGCCAAGCCGGGGAGCATCGCTGCGAAATCGTCGAGATCTTCTTGAGTTTTCGGATCCTGCATTCGCTGGCCGACTGCCTTGGTGTCGGTTGCTGGGTAGACAAGCAATCCGCCGCCTACAGGATCGGGGGTTTCGCCGGGATTGGGGTCACTGATTTTGTCACCATGCAGCACGCCTTTCGACAACGCCAATTGATACGCAAACAACTGTGGGTGATCGCCCATGTCTTTTGCAGCGATTTGAGTTTTGCCCGTTTTGAAATCAACAACCACCAACTCGCCGGATTTGTTTCGCTCCAAACGGTCCATGCGACCACGGATCGATACGGAGTCATCGATGGTCACCGATACGTCCATCTCCGTTCCCACTTCCGTAAAATCGGCGCGAGAAGTCTTCAGCCAGGTATCGGTACGTGAGAGGATGCGTCGAAAAGCAATTTCGGTGCTTTCGCGCGACCAGCTCGGCACGTTCGCCAGCTGCATGTAGGCGCTGGTCACCTTCTCTTCGGCGAGCGCCGCATCGACGCCACCGGCGACCGCCTCCGCAAACGCGTGCACCAAGGTGCCCTTGAGCATCGCGATCGGCGTTTCCTCCTCACTGTCCAAACGATCCAACACAGCGCGCAGCGGACAATTCAACAACTGCTCAATCCGCGACGGCGACAACGACACCGCCCCCTTGATCAACTCCTCATCAGTCGACGGAGTGCGCAGATTCGTCCACTCGGCAGGATTCGCACCCGGAATCCCCGCCTCCGCAAGCCTCGACAACTGCCTCGCAGCCTGCTTCCGACGCGGATCCCGCGGATCATTCACCACACGACGCAACTCAGCAACCATCGCAGGAATCGACAACAACCGATGCCCAATCTCCTCCGGTTCCGCGATCGCCGAAGCTTCCTCCCCCTCGAGAACAACGATCGGTTGACTCAGCAATTCCAAAAACCGGGAGGGTTCGCGGACTTCGTCGGAGTCGGGGGAATTCACAGCGGTAACCAGGAGCGATTCGGTGGATCTGGTGGTGGCGAGGTAGAACAGTCGGCGTTCCTCCGCCAGTCGTTCGGCGGATCGGGAAATGATGATATCGGGATCAATACCCTCATCCACCAAATCGACGAACTCTTCCTGACCAAGCAGCGTGCCAGTTTCACCGAGCGACGGCCAACTGCCCTCCTGCACCTCAGCAACGATCACGCGCTTCCACTCACGACCCGTCGTCGCGTGCGCCGTCAGCACCTCGACGGCCTCCGGGATCGCGCCGCGTCGCTCACGCATGCCGGTCGGAAGTTCCTGCTCAGAAATATGCAGAATGAAACTCCGCACGCCCGCTGACGGGTAGCGCTCCACGTAGTCGCCGGCGGCGTCGAAAAGCGCCATCATCGCATCCAAATCGCGATCGGCCTGGGACCCCGATGCGCCGCCTCGAAGGCTGATCGCGGACAACGAGTTCGACAGATCGGTCGCCGACCACAGCGCCCACAACACCTCTTCGATACTGCCGTGTTCCGCGAGCGCTTCACGACCCGCTTCCAACACAGATCGCACCCGCTCGAGCAAATTCAGCTCACGATCGGTCAAAAAGCCCAACATCTCCGCATCCGACTCTGCGAGCAGGCTTCTGAGCACCTCGATCGCTCGCCTCTGCCCACCCATCTTCATCTCCGCCTGCCGCAACCCGCGCAGCAAACGACGCAGAGTCACCGGATCGGCGCCACCGATCGGTCCTAGGAGAAGATCCTCCAACTCGATGGCGTTGAGCGATTCCGTCAGCGCGCGCAGCCCGAGAATCATTGCGGCAACGATACGTTGTTCGGCGAGCACCACATCAGTCGGGCTGATGTGCACGGGCACGCCGGCGGCCAGCAGGGTGCGCCAAATCGGCGCAATCATGCCGGCCGAGCGCACGATAACAGCGATCTCCGACCAGCTGCGCCCATCAATGAGATGCGCGCGCCGCACCGTGTCAGCAAGCAGGTCCGCATGCGCCGACTCGGTCTCTGCCACGACAATGCTTGTCGACGCTTTCCTCCTCCCCTTCAACACCACCTCGTGATCCACACTCAACTTGGTGAGAAAATCCGGATTCGCACCACGGAACCTAAACACCGACTGCTGCGGATCACCCGCCACCACAGCCAACTCCGCCTCAGGGAAAAACCGCGACACAAGTTCCGCCGACTTCGGATCCAAATGCTGCGCATCATCAATAAACACACCGCGATACTTCACCGACGGCTCAGGACCACGCAGCGCTTCAGTCACCAACTCAGACGCAGAAAAACTATGCGCCCCCGACAGCTTCATCACCTGCTTGTACTCACGAAGGAACTCACCCGCAGCAACCCAATTGGCGCGCTCAAATCGCTCCCCCAATTCCACCAACTCATCAGGGCCCACACCACGCTCCACCGCACGAAGCAAAAAGTCACGCAACTGCCTAGCGAACCCCACCATCCGCAAACCCTCACGCTGCTCCTGCGGCCACCCCCCACGACCATCATCAGCATGACCACGCAGCAACTCCCGAATCACCGCATCTTGCTCAGCGCCCGTAATCAACCGCACATCATCATCCGACGCATCACGAATCAGCGCGAAAGCCACCGAGTGCACCGATCGCACCAACGGCCCCTCCGACACATAATCCATCTGGGCTACGGATTCCGAGATCTCTTGCCTCAAGCGACTCGCCGCCTCTTTCGACGTGGCGACAACCAACATCGATGACGGCTCCCACCCTTGGCGAATGCGTTCAAGGACAGTATCGACAACAGCGGAGCTCACCCCCGAGCCCGCCTCACCAGTCACCCGCCACAAACCGGTGCCTTGTTTAACTAAATGCGAAACTTCGCCCTCCCACGAACGAGGACGAAGCTTGGATGTTGGCTTAATCAGCCGAACTTGTGGATCCGATGGAATGGGTGGTTTGTATTCCGACATACCTCAAATCTTGTCAGAAACATACGACACGAGTGTCGATTCCACCCTGTTTAGGTTCGAAATAACATTCGGATCGTTGTTCTCAGAGAACTCCTGCAAGTTTCGACGGAACAAAAATGCCCTCAAAACCAGCTGCTCAATTTCCGGCAAATGCGAAAACCTCCGCAGAATTCCCTCATCAACCGCACCCAGCAGCAACCCATCAACGATCACCAATGCCGCAGTGAAACCATGCGGACGCAGCACTGGCACCAAATCCGTCACTGCAGGTGGCTGAGTTCCCGCATACAGCGTTGTCGCCAACATATCCGCATGACCAACCTGGTTCACGCGATTAATCGGCTCCAACAATTCACCGATTCGACCGGGCTGCTCTTCCCAGGCCTGCACATCAGCACGGTTAAACACATTGTCCACAGGTTCCGGTGCATGCGTATCCACTAATGCATCTGCCAAACGAAGACCCGCAACGACCGTCTCATCGACTCGCTTGCTGATCGTTCCCGTAGAGAACACCGATGCGCGCCACCCCGCAACCACAAATCGGCCGTCGGTGGAGCGGATCGGTCGTACGACGCGCACGCCTTCTGGTTTCAGGGTTTCGCGGGTTTTCGACGACCAGCCCGACACTTCCGGCGCCGTCACTTTGGCGAACACAGTGTTGCCGACGCGGAATCCGAAGTCCCAAGCTTGACCGAGTTGTTCGGCAGGTCCCGCACCTACTTGGAAGGCGTCGCGGACGTGATCGGGTAATTGATTAGACATTTATCTCCTAAAATCCGCGAGGATACGGCCATGGGTTGAATTCGCAGGTGGCGTCGTCGTCGGGGTAAACCTCATCTGGGTCGATGCGGAAAAGTTCAGAATTATTCAAGCTCAAAGTTTGCTGCATCATAATCGGAGCGAGCTCGCCAGGGGCGGTGCAGGCATCATGGGCGGCGTAGCCGAGGCCGTGCCCGACTTCGTGATTGATTAAGTACTGGCGGTAAGAGCCCAGATCGCCCTTAAAAGGTGCGGCTCCACGGATCCATCGTGATTCGTTGATCATGACGCGTCCGCCATCGGAGTAGAAACAGCTCGTTTCCATCTCGATGTCATTCCCACACAACTCATGCGTAGTGCTCAGCGAGGTCAGTTGAATGCGCAGATCCGGGTCCTCGTCGCCAGAAATATGCTCGAAGGCAAACGCGGGGTCGGCGGTCCAGCCTTTGGGGTCGGACAAGGTCGCATCGACGGCTGCGACGAACGCATCGTCGCCACCATAAGCGGCCGTGTTGACGCCATCCTCAATCTCAATGACGTACGTAAAAGTTTGTTCCTGCCCCTCGCCCACGCGAGGAAGAGCAGCGCCGACCTGGCGGAAAGTGCCAGCACCGGTTTCGGTGTAGCTGCCGCCAGGCGGCAGTTCCGTCAGCGGAACGCTTTGCGGTTCGGCCTGCGCGGGGTCGGGGCCGGCGCGGAGGGTGGAGGTGGGCGTCGATAAGCTTGTCGACGCTTCCCCACTCGCACCATTAGCGGGCTGATCGGCAGAAAACACGTCGAACAGCACCCAAACAGTAATGACCGTCAACACCGGGATGGCGTACGCACGCCAACCATAATCCCGCGCAAAGCGGACCAAAAAAGGTTCCTTAGACGACACGTGTCTAAAAGCCCCTATGCGCCAGCGAAGCCGACAGTACGAGGAGCACTCGTGCCGACCTCAACATAAGCGATTCGGCTATTACGAATAATGTAACGGCGACCCTTTTCATCGCTCAAATCTAAAACGCCAGAATCATTAGCCAAAGCCTCCGACACCTTCGCAGCGGCCTCATCCTGCTGCAAAGCAGAAGAAATGACCAGTTCACGGGCAGTATCGGCAAATCCGATCTTGATATCCATAGCTCTCCTAAAAGAATCGTTGTATTGGAATGACCCTATTGTAACCGTGCAACGATAGTATCTAAGTTGTGTCTTCTGAAAGCCCCAGACCTACGTTCACAGAGCTCGGCGTTGCGGTGGAAATCACCGACGCACTCGAAGCCCTCGGCATCAACCGAACTTTCGCGATCCAGGAGTACACACTTCCCATCGCGCTCGACGGCCACGACTTCATCGGCCAAGCCCGCACCGGCATGGGCAAAACCTACGGATTCGGTGTCCCACTCCTCGATAGAGTCTTCGACTCAGCCGACGTCGCAGAAACCGACGGTACCCCCCGAGCCCTCGTCATCGTGCCCACCCGAGAACTCGCAGTCCAAGTCGGCGACGACCTCCAACGCGCAGCAACCAACCTGCCGCTAAAGATCTTCACCTTCTACGGCGGCACCCCCTACGAAGAACAGATCGACGCACTCAAAGTCGGCGTCGACGTTGTCGTAGGCACACCCGGACGATTACTCGACCTGCACAAACGAGGCGCGCTATCGCTCGACAAAGTAGCGATCTTAGTCCTCGATGAAGCCGACGAAATGCTCGATCTGGGCTTTCTGCCCGACATCGAAAAAATCCTCCGTGCCCTCACCCACCAGCATCAAACCATGCTGTTCTCTGCCACGATGCCCGGCGCGATCCTCACACTCGCACGCAGCTTCCTGAACAAACCAGTGCACATCCGAGCCGAGACATCGGACGCCTCAGCAACACACAAAACCACCAGACAAGTGGTTTTTCAGGCACACAAAATGGACAAGGAAGCCATCACCGCGAAAATTCTGCAGTCGAAAGATCGCGGCAAAACGATCATCTTCGCCCGCACGAAACGCACCGCAGCGCAAGTTGCCGAAGACCTAGCCTCCAGAGGATTCTCCGTCGGATCAGTGCACGGCGACATGGGCCAACCAGCCCGCGAGAAATCACTCAACGCATTCCGCACAGGAAAAATTGACATCCTTGTAGCCACAGACGTAGCCGCCCGAGGCATCGATGTTGATGACGTCACCCACGTCATCAACTACCAAACCCCCGACGATCCTATGACCTACGTCCATCGTATCGGACGCACGGGACGCGCAGGGCACAACGGAACAGCCGTCACTCTTGTCGGCTACGACGAAACCCTCAAATGGACTGTCATCGACAACGAACTCGAACTCGGCCAACCAAACCCACCACAATGGTTCTCCACCTCACCAGAGCTGCTTGAAACACTCGACATCCCAGAAGGTGTCACCGAACGAGTCGGACCACCAACCAAAGTTCTAGGCGGAACAGCCCCACGACCACCACGCCGCACCCGGAAATAACTTATGGCAGCAAAGCTTCAACCACTCAAACGCACCAAAAAAGACCTCATCGCAACCGGTGTCATCACAGCACTAGCAGTCATTGGCGTCGGCACGGTCTGGGCAACCGCACCAATACGAGGATCTGAACTCACCCCCGCCGACGAACCATTCATCGCCTCAACCACACTGGACGCCATCCCCGAAACACTCAGCGAACATTGGCGAGCCACCGACACCTCAACAAACCACAAACCCCTCATCACCGGCGGAGTCATCTCCACCGCCGACGGCAACACCATCAAGACCTACACCCCCGACGGCGCCCTCCTGTGGAGCTACGAACGCGACAAAGAACTCTGCAGCCTCTCCGTAGGATTCGACGCCGCCGTCGCCACCTACAAAACCGGAATCGGATGTGGCGACGTCACCGCCATCAACGCCAACGACGGCCAATACCAAGCAACACGCAGCGCAATCTCCAGCGACCACGTAGCACCGATCTCCTCGAACGATCGGATCGGTGTTCTCGGGACAGAACGCTTGGAGCTTTGGCGATCCGATCTGGTGCGAACCATCGAATACGGCGATGTGGAAGCTCCTCAAGAATCTGGGCAACAACCACATCCGGAATGCTCGATTACGTCCGCCATGACACGCAAAGATCTATTGGCTATCACCGAGGATTGCCCTGACGGATCTTCTTACTTGAGGTTCATGGGCACAACACCAGACGATTCCCGAACTCCTGAAATCACCCAAGACATAGAAATAACCGATGGCAGGATCGTTGCCATCGGTCAATCAGTGGCTGCGGTGTATACAAACGATCCTTCGCCTCGAATCGTCTCCTACAACGATGATGGTGAACTAGTTGGAGAACAAGCAGTCGATGAGGTTGAGTTCCCGGATCCGCCGTTTCAAAGCGCGACCGCTGATCTTCCACACCATATGAGTTGGTTCAACGGAGACAGCCTCGTACTGTTCTCTCCCACTCAGCTCAATGTACGACAAAGCTTCAATGATGCTTTAGGAACCGGCATTGCGTTGAACGGAAGTCTCCTCTACCCCACCGCTGAGGGCATCACGGTAGCTAATTGGGACACCGGAGAGGTGCAGCGCACCATTCCGGTGGACCGTGCGGGCTACGACGGTGAAGTTGCGCTCGGCGTTGTAGGGCAGGTGATCGTCGAAAAGCGTGGCTCTGAGATCGTTGCTCTAGGCTAGATCTCGTTGTTAGCCCAAAGGACGGCGCGCTTATTAAACAGTGCGCCCAAAACGAAGAGAGCTGAGATTCCTGTGACGATCGCCCAGGAGAATCGGCCTTCGATAAACATGTAATACGCAGCCGGCAACAAAATAATATTCAGCATGACGACAGCTCCGCGTCCCCAGCGATGCCCCTTCATCATGTTGATTGCGCCTGCAACAACCGTTCCGAACACAATGATGAAGAATGCAGCGGTACCGTAGCCAACCCACGTGTTGGCGTTATCGGTTTCGTAGACGATGCTTGGATCCGTCTCGCCCGTAGCTTCCCTGTAAATAAGGAAAAAGGCGTAACCGAATCCGATGGTGGATTGAATGAGGGCGACGATGCCGCCCCAGCGAATTGATGCAGGCATGTTCGGAGAAGTCACGGCCATGATTCTAGCTGTTAACTTTGGGAAGACTACTTAGGCGACATATTGGATGACTGGTTGGTTAACTTTTATATTGCACCAGGTGACAATACTTTCCGGTGAAAGCTTTAAGGGGATTTGACACATCGGGCGAGAGTGTTCTTTCTCTAGTTTTCAAGAAACTACAGGTAGTCCGCCTTTTAACACGCCTCAAACAGCAGGGCAATGTGTTCCACCCCACAATATATGCCTTGAATTCGATTAAAACTCGGCCTGAATATGTGAATTACCTCACAAAATGGGGTCTAGGTCTAGCCAACAGCGGGTGTACATGAGACTATTTTCAAGTACCAAAAAGAACTCAGAAAAAACTGATTCTTAACACCGGTGCAGCGCAAGATGAACCCCAGGTAAACGGCAGGACGCAAAGAGCGTCCGTATTTATCGATCGCGGGTTGTGAAATCCACTCTTCAGGCCACTAGATGGTCTCCTTCCTGCGCGCCCGGACCAGTGACAACAACAGGCTTTTACGAAAAGGAGTTATCGAAATGGATTGGCGCCACGAAGCAATCTGCCGTGAAGAGGATCCCGAACTGTTCTTCCCAGTCGGCAACTCCGGCCCAGCACTCGCACAGATCGCATCCGCAAAGATGGTCTGCAACCGCTGCCCAGTTACCTCCCAGTGCCTTGCATGGGCGCTGGAAACCGGTCAGGATGCTGGCGTTTGGGGTGGCATGAGCGAAGACGAGCGTCGCGCTCTCAAGCGCCGCAAGAACCGTGGCCGCGGTCGCGCACGCATCGCAGTTTAAACAACTTTCACAACTACATTTTTCCCGCTGCGTAACCTCATCTTTGTTCCGCTGATGAGCACCCGCTAAAGTATCTACAGTTGATCAACATTTGAACTAAAAGGAGGACTCATGAGCAAGCGAGGACGTAAGCGTAAGGATCGTCGCAAGAAGGGCGCGAACCACGGACGTCGCCCTAACTCTTAAGAAAGAGTAACCGCCTGGAAGACATTTTCTTCCAGGCGGTTTTTTCTATTCCAGATGATGCTCGACACGAATTCGGTAAGAAATTCGCTGACGGAGCTCCACAGGTGCCGATTCGCAGCAGCACTTGCGCAACAGACTACGAAACTCCGATTCGGCCTCTAGCAGTTGCTGGCATGCCGGGCAGCCTGCCGCGTGAATCCGCAGACGCTCGCAGGCGGACTCGCTGAGTTGATCGTCGAGTAGCTGATACATTTCATCGAAGAATTCAGGGCAGCCACAATCACCTTGCGAGTCGCTGCGGTTGAGATTCGTCATCGTTATGCCTCCGAATTTTTCTTCATGTCGGGATGTTCAAGACCAATGCCTTGTTCCTTCGCTACTTCCTTTAACATTCCTCGGAGCTGTTTTCTTCCACGATGGAGTCGGGACATCACAGTTCCGAGTGGAACGTCCATGATCTCGGCGATTTCTTTGTATGCGAGATCTTCTACATCGGCATAATAAACCACCATCCGGTATTCCGGGCTGAGTTGATTCATTGCATCGCCAATTTTTCCGTCTGGCAGATTTTTCAGAGCCTCAACCTCGGCGGATTCCAGCCCTGTTGAGGTATGCGATTGAGATTCAACGAGCTGGTAGTCAGTGATCTCATCGGCAGAGGTTTGCGATGGCTGCCTCTGTTTCTTTCGGTACATGTTGATGTAGGTATTCGTCATGATCCGATAGAGCCAAGCCTTCAGGTTGGTGCCTGGTTTGAAGCTCGCGAACGCCTGGTACGCCTTGATATAGGTGTCTTGCACGAGATCTTCCGCATCTGCGGGATTTCTAGTCATGCGCAGAGCACCGCCATAGAGCTGGTCAAGGAGTGGCAGTGCCTCCTCTTCAAAGCGGGCAGCCAACGCGTCTCCATCGACTGTGCCGGTTCGGTTTTCAGCCATGTGGCCCCTTTCGAAAATGCGTGTTGACTATTCTACTTCCGATAAAAAACAGACCTTTCGGGGGTAGCTGTAAAGCCACGTGAGCTGTTGCTTAGACTTTACTCTACCCCCGCGTGTCCACCACATCAGTTAGAACATATGTACCACTTCAAATCTAGGGGGAAACAATGTTCTACTTCACCGTCAATAATCCGCAGGATCCTTTAAGCACCGAAATTGTTGAGACTAATCGCCGTGACCTCGCATTTTGGCATCGATTACGCCCCAAAGATGACGATGATTTAGCCACAGCCATCAACAAAATATGCGTGCGCACAGGCTTATCCCGCAAACTGATCGCCGCTTGTTTATTTAGCATCTGCTTCCTGCCGTACTTACCCAACTTCCACAAACTCGTCGAAAAGCTTGGTCATCTCGACATGGCGCGCATCAACGCGATCACTAAAGCTGGCGAAAAAGTGCCAAGCGAGAAGAGAGAGCTTTTCGACGCCTACCTCGTCGATTACCTGACGCCTCGAGCGGAGGCTCAGTGCTTGCCCCAGGCAAGCTCAATTTCCGCAATGATGCGGAAATTTATCGCACAACACTGCCCCGACGACAAGGCCTCCTCAGCCACCAATGATGGCTCCATCCGCTACCGCAGAAACAACAAAGGCGGGATCAGTATCACCGTCGATGCCACCGCCAGCGAAGTAACAGAAATCAAAGCTGCCCTGGAACAAATGTCCAAAGATAAGGACTGCACACCAGGCACTTCCCTACTCCACATCATTCGTGGCCTGCCGACAAAAGTCGTACTCAACACCTACGGCACCAAAGACAGCCCTGAATACTTAGAAGGAGGAACCTGGCTGTCAAAGGAACAGTCTGAGTTCTGGAAAACCCGAACCACGTCCAGTCGGGATATGGACGCCGCCCACTTCTCTTACACCACCGCCTACGCTCCAACCCGAGAAATGCGCGTCTACATCAAAGGTCTACGCACCACCTGTAGCGTCCCTGGCTGCAGTGTAGCGGTCGAAAACTGCCAACTGGACCACATCATCCCCTGGGGTGAAGGAGGGCCGACAACACCGTGGAATATTCATCCCCTGTGTGTCTTCCACCACATCCAGAAGACTGAAGGGAGGCTCCAGTGCTATCCACTACCGGACGGCACCGTCCTATTCCTAGTGGATGGAATACCGGTGTTCTCCATCCCCGACGGGCCTTTATCTAAATCGAATAAAACCTGGGGGACAAAGTTCGGCAAATACATGGAGCGTCGAATCGCCGCCTAATCCAGCAAGCCAGCGTGATCGTTACGCACGTTCCCCACATCAGACGACACCTCTCGGACACTCAAGCGCTTCACCCACTCTTGAGAAACCGGATGCAACATCTCTTTAGCTTCCTCAGCTGTACCAAACAGCCATTGCTCCAACTCGTCATGCTCCAAAAACCGTGGCAAACGATTATGCAACCATGCAATCGGCTCCACAGATTCGGTCGTCACCATCGTCGCCGACATCTGATCTAAACCAGTCGACCACAAACCCGCAGCCCACATCAGCTCATCACCTAAAGAAACAAAATGAGGCTTCTTATCGTGCCATTCGTAATAACCATCCATCGGAATTAAACAACGCTGCTGTTTAAATGCATCACGAAACGACGGCTTCTCCGCCACCGTCTCGCCACGTGCATTAAAAAGCGGAGGACCTGAATCATCCTTCTTCCAATGCGGAAACAATCCCCAACGCGCCGGTTCCAAAAGCATCTCTTCCCCGGGGCGAACGATCGGAATTATCTGAGTCGGAGCAAGGTTGTATCGCGGTCCCGGAGTTCCTTGCGGAGCCACGACTGATCGGTCAAGTGCTATCTCGGTTGCATCAATAAGCGAATCACCGGTGGTGAACAAAACAAATCTTCCACACATAACATCTATTATGGTCTTTGTGTCTGATTCGTCTATCTCTTTGCCCATTTGGGATGCTCCGCGCGCTCGCGGCCCCATAGTCTCGGACCTGGCTATCCCTGGTTCCAAGTCGATCACCAACCGCGCCCTCATCTTGGCTGCGCTCGCATCAACTCCATCCACCATCATTGATGTCCTTCGTAGTCGTGATACCGATCTCATGACTGATGGTCTACGCAGCCTCGGAATCACCATTACTGAAGAGGCAGTCGATCGCTACCGCGTTGAGCCCGGACAGTTGTCTGCTGGCTCCGTTGAGTGTGGTCTTGCTGGTACGGTCATGCGCTTTTTGCCTCCTGTTGCTGCTTTCGCTGATGGTCCTGTTCATTTTGATGGCGATCCTCAAGCTCGTGTTCGTCCGATGACCAGCATTTTGGATGCGCTGCGTTCGCTTGGTGTGGAGGTAGACAACAACAATCTGCCTTTCACTGTTAATGCTGGTGAGGTCCCTGAGGGTGGCGTGGTTGAGATTGATGCTTCCGGCTCATCTCAGTTTGTTTCTGGTCTTTTGCTTTCAGCGCCTCGTTTTAAAAATGGCGTCACCGTTAAGCACGTCGGTGGTCGTCTGCCGAGCATGCCGCATATTGAGATGACCGTCGATATGCTTCGTTCCGCAGGCATTGAGATCGAAGAGTCAGAAAATCAGTGGGTTGTTCATCCTGGTGAGATCTTGGGTCGGACCTGGCGCATTGAGCCGGATCTTTCTAATGCGACTCCGTTCCTAGCTGCCGCTGCGGTCACTGGTGGAACCATCAAGATTAACCACTGGCCAATCAAAACTACTCAGCCTGGCGATGCTATTCGTTCGATTCTTGAGCGCATGGGCTGCGAAGTTGAGCTGGTTGCTCAGGGTGAAGGTTACGATCTGTCGGTGACTGGTCCGGTTGCTCTCAAGGGCATTGAGATCGATATGTCCGATATCGGTGAGTTGACCCCTACCGTGGCGGCGTTGGCTGCGTTGGCGTCGACAGAGTCTCGTTTGACCGGTATTGCTCATCTTCGTGGCCATGAGACGGATCGTTTGGCTGCGTTGACTGCGGAGATCAACAAACTTGGTGGAAAGTGCACTGAGCTTAAGGATGGTCTGTTGATTGAGCCTGCGTCGCTGCACGGTGGTGTGTGGCATTCATATGCTGATCACCGTATGGCTACTGCTGGTGCGATCATTGGCCTCGCGGTTGATGGCGTTCAGGTTGAAGACATTAAGACCACTTCCAAAACTTTCCCTGGTTTTGAAAATGTTTGGGAGGAGATGGTTGGCTAGACGCAGCTATGACGAATCCGATGTTCGTGTTCGCCCAGGTAAAGGTACCCGCCCTCGTACGAAGGATCGGCCATCGCATGAGAATGCTCTAGTGGGCATGGTTGTGACGAAGGATCGTGGTCGTTGGGGTGTTGTTCTCGATGGTCGTCAAGATGCCATTGTGACGATGCGTGCCCGTGAGTTGGGGCGTACGGCTATCGAAGTGGGTGATCGTGTCGGAGTTGTCGGCGATACGTCTGGCCGTCCGGGCTCGTTGGCTCGAATTGTCCGCCTTGAGGAGCGCACGAGTGTGTTGCGTCGTACGGCTGATGACACGGACCCGTTTGAGCGGATTGTGGTGGCTAATGCGGATCAGTTGTTGATTGTTTCTGCTGTCGCCGATCCGCCGCCTCGGGCGGGTTTTGTGGAGCGTGCTCTAATTGCTGCGTTTGTTGGTAATTTGCAGCCGGTGTTGTGTTTGACGAAGTCTGATTTGGCGGATCCTGCGGAGTTCGCTGCGGAGTTTGAGGCTTTGGAAGTGCCGGTTGTTGTTTGTGGTGTTGATGATCCTCTTGATCCTGTTTTGGAGGTCGTGGAGGGCCATATTACGGCGCTTATTGGGCATTCTGGTGTGGGTAAGTCGACGTTGGTGAATCGTTTGGTGCCGGATGCCGATCGTGAGACTGGTGTCGTGTCGGGGGTTGGCAAGGGTCGGCATACGTCGACGCAGTCGGTCGCTCTTGCCATTGATAATGGTTGGATTATCGATACGCCGGGTATTCGTTCGTTTGGTTTGGCGCATGTTGATGCGGACACTGTGGTTGGTGTGTTCGACGATTTGGCTTTAGCGGCGGAGGATTGTCCTCGTGGGTGTTCGCATTTGGGTCCTCCGGCGGATCCTGGTTGTGCGTTGGATCGCCTGGAGGGTGCGAGTGCGCGTCGTGTTGAGGCGGTGCGTGCGTTGCTCGTTGCGTTGAGGAGCAACGACGCGTGGGATATGTGATCTAGAGGAGCTCGACTAGGAAGGGGAGCTCTTCTGGGTCGTACCAGGCCATGAAGTTGTCTTGGGCGTCTCCGACGGTGAGTTCGGCGTCTTCTTCGCCGAGGTCGGATTCGTCGATGACTTCGATAGCTTTTTTGGTGTCTGCTTCGGAGGCTTCAACGTCGATGTGGATTGCTGCCACGTCGTCGAGGTTGATGTGCGCTGGGCTGAGTTTGACTACGGATTCGCCGTTTTCAGGCTGGTAGGTCACCACGGAGTCGTCAACATCTACTGAGACGACGACTCTGCGGTAGGGAAATGTTTCTTCGTCGCCGATTGCGAGGAGTCGGATGGAGGCTTCTGCGGCGTCTTGGAAGGCTGCATGTGCGATTTCTTCTTCGTCACCGTCGGTGTAGAAGTCAAGGAGTGCTGGGGTGACTGCGAAACCGTATCCGGAGCGTGCTGTGATGACGCGGGATTCATTGAGTCCGCGGAGTGTGGAAAACGTTGCTGGGATGTAGACGCGCAAGATTAGAATTCTCCTTCTAGCCCGAACAGTCCGACGATTTCGACGACTGCACGGTCAAATTGCTGGTAGTAGACGCCTACGAGTCCGGCTTCGACGGCGCCGCGCACGTTGAGGATCGAGTCGTCGACAAGCACGCAGTCACGCATGGGCAGGTCGATGGCGTCTGCGGCGGCCTGGAAAGCTGCTTCCTCTGGCTTTTCGACGCCAAGTTCTCCCGACAGCAGCACCTTATCGACTACCCCGTTTGTTTCGAGTTCCCGGATCGGCGCTGCGCCGAGCCCACCTGGATCGTTGCTGAGGATCACGGTTCCGACGCCATTTTTCTTTGCTGCGGCGAGCAGGTTGCGCCAGCGACGCTGGTCCTCATCGGTTCCGTCTAGTACTCCAGCGTAGTCAACAATTAGTCCGCGCATTATTTCCCTTTCTTTGGTTTCTTCGTGACATAATAGTCGTAGTCTGTGGTTTGATTGTCGCACAGATTGGGGTGGCTTGTTTTTTGCCTTGAGATTTTCTCTCAAGGAGATTTGTTGTGCTTGTTCCAATTCCAGGTTTCGCACATTTGTTATATCTTGTGCCCGATCCGTTGCCTCAGGCAATCCACGCACGCACCGAAGTGCCGCGCGAGGTGTCAGTGCTGGTGAGGGTCGCTTTGGATTCCGCGTTCGGCCTTCGGCCAATCGCTCACTTAACCCCGAAGCTTTTCGACGCCCCCGTCCGCGCCCACGTTTCCGCTCGCCGCAGGCTGGGGTTTACCGAGTCGGCGGATCTGTTATCTTGCCATGTCCAACTCGGAGAGAAGTCTGCGGAAGTGTGCGGGAGTATTTCTATGGGTGTTCGGAGAACGGCATATGCCGCCCGATTGGCCGAATCGGGCGGCATGTGGCGGATGCTGAATTTCAGGGTTCTGAGTTAGTCAGCGACTTCCGCGTCTTGCTTGATGAACTGCTTGCGGAGGAGGAAGAGCTGGCGGACGGTTTCTTCCTTGATGCCGTCTTTCATGCCGTTGAACATGTCGCCGCCTTCCTTTTGGTATTCGACCAGTGGGTCGCGCTGTGCCATTGCGCGCAGGCCGATGCCTTCTTTCAGGTAGTCCATTTCGTAGAGGTGTTCGCGCCATTTGGTGTCGATGACTGGCATGAGCACCATTCGTTCGATGTTGCGGATCTGTGCTTCGCCGCCGATTGCGGATACGGCTTCTTCGAGTTTTGCGTATTCGGCGTGGGCGTCGTTGACGAGTGCGGTGCGTAGATCTTCGGCGGACAGCTCCCCTGGTTTGCCGTATTCGCTGCCTTCGACGAGGTCGGTCCAGTTGATCGATGGGTCGTAGAGGGCTTCGAGGGCGTTCCAGAGTTTGTCGAGGTCCCAGTCTTCGACGTAGCCGTTGGCGGTGGCGCCGTCGACGTATGCGCTGACTGTTTCTTCGATCATGTTTTGGATGTAGCGGGAGATGTCTGCGGATTCGAGGATTTCGCGTCGCTCGCTGTAGATAACCTTGCGCTGTTCGTTCATGACTTCGTCGTACTTCAGAACGTTCTTACGCATTTCGAAGTTCTGGTTCTCCACCTGAGCTTGGGCGCCCTTGATGGAGTTGGTGACGGTTTTGGATTCGATGGGCACATCGTCTGGGACGTTGAGCCTGTTCATCATGTTTTCCATGGTTGGGCCGACGAAGCGAACCATCAGGTCGTCGCGCATAGAGAGATAGAAGCGGGTGGATCCTGGGTCGCCCTGACGTGCAGAACGACCGCGCAGCTGGTTGTCGATGCGTCGGGATTCGTGGCGTTCGGTGCCAAGGACGTAGAGTCCTCCGGCTTCGCGGACTTTGTCGCCACGTTCTTCGCATCGCTGCTTCATTGCTGGAAGTTCAGCGTCCCAGGCTTCCTGGTAGCTTTCTTCGTCTTCGAAAGGATCAAGTCCACGTTCGCGGAGTTTGATGTCGAGGAGGATTTCTGGGTTTCCGCCGAGCACGATGTCGGTTCCACGGCCCGCCATGTTGGTGGCAACGGTGACGGCGCCTGGAAGACCTGCCTGAGCAACGATCTGTGCTTCCTGCTCGTGGTGCTTCGCATTGAGGACGTTGTGCTTGATGCCTCGTTTGGTCAACAGCTGGGAGAGGTATTCGGAGCGCTCGACGGAGACGGTACCGACGAGGACTGGTTGGCCCTTTTCGGTGCGTTCTGCGATGTCGTCGACGACTGCTGCGAACTTAGCCTCTTGGGTTTTGTACACCAAGTCGGTCAAGTCTTCGCGCTGGTTTGGTCGGTTGGTTGGGATCGCGATGACGTCGAGCTTGTAGATCTGGTTGAGCTCTGCTGCTTCGGTCTCTGCGGTACCGGTCATGCCGGCGAGTTTGGTGTAGAGGCGGAAGTAGTTCTGGAGGGTAACGGTCGCCAGGGTCTGGTTCTCGTTTTTGATCTCTACGCGCTCTTTGGCTTCGATCGCCTGGTGCATGCCTTCGTTGTATCGGCGGCCGGCAAGGACACGGCCGGTGAAGCCGTCGACGATCATAACTTCGCCGTTGCGGACGATGTAGTCCTTGTCGCGGGTGAACAGTTCCTGTGCCTTGATGGCGTTGTTCAGGTAGCTGACCAGCTGTGAGTGCTCAGGTGCGTAGAGGTTGTCGATGCCGAGTTGGTCTTCGACGTATTCGACGCCTTCTTCTTTCACACCGACGGTCTTTTTACGTTCGTCGACTTCGTAGTGAACGTCCTTGGTCATGCGTGGGACGATCTGTGCGAAGACGTTGTAGAACTGCGATGTGCCGTCTACTGGTCCGGAGATAATCAGTGGGGTGCGGGCTTCGTCGATGAGGATGGAGTCTACTTCGTCGACAATGGCGTAGTTGTGTCCACGCTGCACGAGGTCGCTTAGGGAGCGTGCCATGTTGTCGCGCAGGTAGTCGAAGCCGAGTTCGTTGTTGGTGCCGTAGGTAATGTCGGCAGCGTAGGCTTCGCGGCGCTCGTCTGGGCGCATGTCAGAGAGGATTACTCCCACTTCGAGGCCTAAGTAGCGGTGCACACGGCCCATCATTTCTGCGTCACGTTTTGCTAGGTAATCATTGACGGTGACAACGTGGACGCCTTTTCCTTCAAGTGCGTTCAAATATGCTGGAAGCACGCAGGTGAGGGTTTTGCCTTCGCCGGTGCGCATTTCGGCGACGTTGCCAAAGTGCAGCGCTGCGCCACCCATGATTTGTACATGGTAGTGCTTCTGGCCGAGCACACGCCAAGCTGCTTCACGGGCTGTTGCGAACGCTTCGAGGAAGATTTCGTCGAGTCCTTCACCGCCAGCGATGCGTTCTTTGAACTCGGCTGTTTTTGCCTTGAGCTCCTCATCGGTTAGGTTGGCGAACTTATCTTCAAGCGCGATAACCTGGTCAGCGATCTTGTGAAGTCGCTTCACGGCACGGCCTTCGCCGACGCGGAGCACCTTGGACAATCCAAACACGAGCAGTCGTCCTTATAAATAGCGATACGGAAATGATAACGAACCTATATTGTACGCACTGTTCCTAAAACTACGCACGGTTCCTAAAACACAGTACCCGCTACCGTTACGGTAGCGGGTACTTAGCAACTAATTGCTATGCATCGGACAGGGAAATTAATCCATAGTCGAATGCGTGTCGGCGGTACACCACCGATGGCTGGTTGGTCTCTTCGTTGACGAAGAGGTAGAAATCGTGTCCAACCAATTCCATCTCGGATAGTGCGTCATCCACACTCATTGGGGTTGCTGGGTGTTCCTTGGTACGAACAACCTGGCCTGGCATGACGTCATCGACCTTATCTGCATAAGGATCAACATCGTATTTGCCCAGTTCATCGGCACCGCGTGCCTCTTGGGACTCGGCTACCAACTGTGCACCGACCTCACCAGTGCCTAGTGGTGCGCGGTGACCGGAGCGGGAAATGCTGCGACGTGCCTTCACTTTGCGCAGGGAGCGCTCCATCTTGGCTAGTGCAGTTTCCAGTGCCGCGTAGAAGCTGTCTTCCTTTGCTTCTGCTCGGGCGATGTGTCCCTTGCCGGTGGCGGTGATCTGAATGCGATCACTTTCGTCAGCACGACGTGGGTTTGGCTCGTGCTGTAGCTCAACGTGGAAGAAGGTCAGCGTTGGGTCGAGGCGCTCAATCTTTGCGAGTTTGGTATTTACTCGTTCTGCAAAGTGATCAGGAACCTCAACGTTTCGACCAGTGATGCTTACTTTGGTCTCGGGGCTAAGGGTGTTGTTCTCAGCAGGTGTAGTCACGTGCTACTTCTCCTCCCAATTGTGGTCACCGCATTGATGTGTGAGTGGAATTACTCGTACTACGATGACGCGATCAACTTCACTTCTTATACTACTTCTGGTCATAACCACATTGCCAATAGGGGCCCCTTTTATATCCAAGATCACGCTTGGCAATAAGTTAAAGCTCCTCTGACCTGCACACCCGCTGCGCGAAGAACGTTTGCAGATGCGGAAATAGTTGCCCCCGTTGTTACCACATCGTCGATGATCAAGACAGAACCCCGAGGTTGTCGGACTAACTCCACTCGCATATTGAGTCTTCGCTGTTGCGCAGTTTGACCGACGGAGTCTGGTGTGCGGGATGAGATTTGAAGGCAGGGAAACGTCGATAAGCGTGATGCATTGCACACCCGCTCAACCGGATCGCCGCCCCGCCGGCGTCGCGAGGTGGCGCGGGTGGGCGCCGGAACCAGCGTGATGTCGTGCTCAATTTCCCCCTGAGCCGCCAGATAGCTTATCGACGCCCCCACCACCGCGCCCACAAACGCCACAAGGTCTGCACGGCCGTGCTCCTTCAGCGCAATGAGCACGTTGCGATGCGGGCCGTCATACGGCGACAACGTCCACACCGGTAAATCTAAATCAAGCCGCGCCAATGTTGGCGGCTTCCTCCACACACGCTGGCAGTCACTGCATAACGACGCCCCCGGCGCCCCACAACCACCACATGCGCGCGGGAAGAACAGCTCCATCAGTACGCAACCACCGGCGCCGCACGCGTGCCCAGCAAACCGGGCACCTCGCGCCAAATATCATTATCGGCAGTCGGCAGCTGAAGCATCGCATGCGAATCAGTGACGTAGACCGTCGTCGCGGAACTTGCCACCGCCACCACCGGCGCGCTGAGATTCCCGCTCGGCATCGACGAAATCGCCGATCCGTCCTGCTCGACGCGCCACAGCGGCGTCTCTGGAATTGACGTGCCCACAAGCAAAATGCCGTCTGGGCGCCAGTTGATCGACAGCGCCGCCTCGCCCAAGCTCGGCGCCACCTCCGTGATATTTGTCACGCGCCGCTCGCCCGGACCAGGACGCGTTACGACGCCCACGTACACCTTGCCTTCAATGATCATGGCGGCCCGGACCCCAGTTCGTGACAGTTGGAATTCAGAGATCGGACCCGTCACATCCCTTGGCAGCACAATCTCCGCCTCCGTCTGGACGAGCTCACCGGTTGTTGCCGATCGTGCGACTCGGACAGGCGTCTCCCCATCCACCACAGCCCACAACCCACTCGACGCGTATTCAAAGGTGGGACGAGTGATCGTTTCACTCCTCAACGCATCTGAAGTCACGCCTTCCATGGAGCCAACAGTAAGCACTGCCTCGTTGTTTTCGTGGCGTACCGCTGCCACCACATTGGCGGAGGAGGAAATCGCTGCAGAATCGATATCTCCACCGCTCCAAATGCCCTGTAGTGGACTCACATTGCCGGAACTGACCCTCGACAACGATCCATCCTGCAACGCAAACAACGTGGACACCGTGTTGGTGTAAGCCTCTGGGTTGTATTCGGCGAGGTCATCGGTGGTGAGCGTTGGGAACTCCGACAGCAACGGCGCGCCGTCAGCGACCAAAGTGTAGGGGCCTGCGACATCAGCATGCGCCAACGTCCACACGGCCTGGGCGGCGAAACGCAAACGCGCATCATCATCCAAATTTCCCAAACCAGTGAACTGATACTCCCCATCATTGAACCCCACGAACGACGCATCCGTGGACAGCTGATTGACCACACCAGGAGAAATTGCCGGCGAAGGACCATTAACCAGAAGGGCCATCAGCACCGTGGACATCGACTGCGACTCATTGAACAACCAACGCCGATCCCCCACCAACACCTGGCCAGAAGGATCAAAGAAATACACATCGTGCGGAGTGTAATGGTTCCGCAGATCGTTTCTCTCTAATAAAATCCCGTCCGGCAAAGCATCGATACGCCACTCCCCATCTTCCCGACGCATCGTGATCTCAGCTTCAAACTCCGCATTCTCCGGCTGATACACGCCACCGCTGAGCAACGTTCCGACCTGCGTTCCACGGATCGCAATCGTTCGTTCCGCATTCGTCGAACCTGGCAGAGTGTTCAGATCAATGCGATCCAAAATACGAGTCGACGCAGCCGGATTCCACGTGCTGCGCGTCCCTTCCGTCAGATACGCCTTCGCCGCTTCATACTGCTGAGTCGGATACGCACCTGCGCTGAAGAAGCCGCGGATCAACAAATCCGGATCTTGATTCGGGGTCGGCCCTGCTATCTCTTGTGTGCTTTGGGACCCGGAAAATGAGCGCAGCACTTGCGGATCCGTGTTCTGCGGAAGCGTGGAACACCCAGCCACCAGAGTGGTCACAGACAGCACCGCGGTGAGGGCCTTCAGTTTCGTCGAAATTTTACTCACTGCTGCTCCCCTTCCCACGGTGTCTCTGGAGCGATCAACGGGATCGGTGCTTCACGATAATTTCCATGCGGTTCTTTAGGCAAGACCAAACGGAAAATGGAACCAACACCGATCGTTCCCGCCGCATCAAGGTTTCCTCCATGAAGCATCGCATCTTCGCGAGAAATCGCAAGACCCAGGCCGGTGCCACCAGAATGGCGGACGCGCGAAGGGTCGGCTCGCCAGAATCTGTTGAACACCAATTCGTCTTGTCCAGGTTTCAGGCCGACGCCGTGATCAATAACAACGATCGCTACTGCGTCCACGTTGTCGGCAACTTTCAACTCAACAGGCAAGCCCTTGGAGTGGTCGATCGCATTGGCTAGAAGGTTGCGAATGATTCTTTCGATGCGCCTGGAATCGCCTTGAATGTTGATCGCTTCTTCGGGCAAATTAACAAGCAATTCCACATCGAGCTCGGTGGCCAAGTGTTGTACTTGTTCCAATGCCGATCGCACTGGGATGCGGACATCGTGAAGCGCGGTGGACAGTTCGGCAACGCCGGCGTCGTGTCGGGAAATTTCCAACAGATCGCTCAGCAGCGACTCGAATCGGTCCAACTCCCTGTTCATCAGTTGGCTGGCGCGGCGCGCACCGGGTGAAAGTTCATCTTCACTATCGGCAATTAGATCAGCAGCCATGCGCACCGTTGTCAGCGGTGTGCGCAATTCGTGTGAGACATCCGATGTGAATTGTCGTTGCAGATTGCCGTATTCCTCCAATTTGGTGATCTGCGCGGACAGCGATTCGGCCATCGCGTTGAAGGACACCGCCAGGCGGGCCATCTCGTCTTCGCCTTCCACCACCATGCGTTCACGCAGTTTGCCTTGAGCGAAACGCTCCGCAATCCGGCTCGCCGAACGCACCGGCGCGGTGACCTGTTGGGTGGCTAGCCATGCGATACCGACCAGCAGCACCACCACGATCAGCAGTGCAGCTGAGAGGAGTCCTCGCATGAGAGCAAGAGAGGATTCGTCGCTTTCCATGGAGAACACCAGATACACCTGGAGGTTCGGGATGTCGCTTTCCGTGGGCGTTCCGATGATGAGCGCTTGGTAGGACGATCCGTCGCCTTGGTCGATGCTGGAGAACTGATACGAGACTTGGTTCTCAGAGACGAAGTATCGCAGACGTTCTGGGATTTGGTAACCCTCGGGAGAGACCACCAGGTCATCGTTGTTCACCAACACGACTGGATCGTAGGCGGCGTTGGTTTCTGTACCGCCGCTGGTACCCAAGCTGGAGAGCGCAGCGCGGGCAGAGTTCACTCGCGCCTGCACCGATGTTGAGGCGCCGGATGCGGTGATTTGCTCTTCGACGATGACGCGGGCGCGGTCGATTTCGGAGCTCGCAATATCGATTTTCTGATCCACCAACCGTTGGGTGAATACAGTCAGCATGCCCAGCCCCAAAAGGATCATCACGACAGCTGATGCGGTGAAGATGGAGCCGAGCACGCGAACCTGCAGTGAGGTTCGCCATTTATCTACAATGCGATGTCGAAGTCGCGTGAGCCAGGCAAGAATGAGAAACTGCCCCTTTTTTAAATGAAAAACTTAATCGTTGTGGCCAGTTTTGTAGCCAACACCGCGGACGGTGAGGACGATCTGCGGATTTTCTGGATCTTTTTCAATCTTGGCGCGCAGACGCTGAACGTGAACGTTGACCAGTCGAGTGTCGGATGCGTGGCGGTAGCCCCACACTTTGCCCAGCAATTCTTCACGGGTGAATACTTGCTGTGGTTTGCGGGCGAGTTCCAGCAGGAGGTCGAATTCGAGTGGGGTCAAGGAAATCTCAGCGCCGTTTCGTTTGACGGTGTGTGCTGGGACGTCGATGGACAGATCGCCGACTTCGATGATTTCGCTGGGCTCGTCCACGGTTGCGCGGAGGCGGGCACGGATGCGGGCGACAAGTTCTTTCGCTTTGAAAGGCTTGTTCACGTAATCGTCTGCACCGGATTCCAAACCGAGCACCACATCAACGGTGTCGGTTTTGGCGGTGAGCATGATGATGGGTACGGAGGATTCTTGGCGGATGAGGCGACAAATGTCGATGCCGTTCATGCCTGGAAGCATCAAGTCGAGCAAAATCAGATCCGGTTGTTCCCGGGAGGCGGTTTCCACGGCGAGTGCGCCGTCGGTGACAGCTACGGTGTCAAAGCCTTCTGCGCTGAGCACGATGGTGAGCATCTCGGAGATGGCGGGATCATCATCAACCACGAGAATTTTCTGTGACATGAGAATCCTTCCTGCTAATTGGGATTAGTTTATAGTACCCAGGAATTCCACGATTCTCTGCGCAACGTGGCCGGGGTCTTCATCAGGGGCAACCACGATCCACGGTGATTCCCAGTTGTCCGCCGCGAGGCGGCGATAGTGCTCGGCGGTGCGTTGCTGCAGCGCCGAATCCGATTCATAGCGGTCCCGCGCACGCGCGGAGTCAAGCGCTTCTCGACGTCTAGCCCTATCTTGCGCTACCTCCGCGGGGGTATCCAACAACACTTGAAGCGTCGGACGTGGGAGCCCAAGCCGCCCGAATTCCAGGTCGGCAACCCAGCGGGGGGCGTCGTCGTCAAGCAATCTGGCGGCGGTATAAGCCGCGTTGGAGGCGACGTATCGGTCGAGCAGCACCACGCCGGGCGCATTTAAGTCATCAATCGCGAAGTGGCGGTCGAGGGCGAAAAGCGTGGCCATGGCGTAGGCGCTGTCGGTGAGGTCGCCCATGCGGCCGTGGAGTGCTTCCGCGGCCAATTGGGCGTGAATCGAGGTTTCATAACGTGGGAATGCAAGGACTTTTGCATCAATAACCTGCGTTAATGCCGAAACCAGGGTGTTTTTGCCGGCGCCGTCGATTCCCTCAATGCTGACAATCATTAGTAGCGGTAGTGCTCCGGCTTGAATGGGCCTGCAACGTCAACGCCGATGTACTCAGCCTGCTCCTTGGTCAGTTCGGTGAGCTGACCGCCGAGAGCCTCAACGTGGATGCGTGCCACCTTTTCGTCGAGAACCTTAGGCAGACGGTAGACCTCGTTCTCGTACTGTCCTTCGTTTTGGAACAGTTCGATCTGCGCAATGGTCTGATCGGCGAAAGAGTTGGACATGACAAATGATGGGTGTCCGGTGGCGTTGCCAAGGTTCAACAGGCGACCTTCGGACAGGACGATGATGGAGCGACCGGTGGAGAAGGTGAACTCGTCGACCTGTGGCTTGATCGTGGTGCGGGTGACGTCGTCGCGGTGCAACAGGGAATGCATATCGATCTCATTATCAAAGTGACCGATGTTGCCCAGCAGAGCGTGATCCTTCATCTTGAGCATCTGCTCGAAGGAAATGATGTCCTTGTTGCCGGTCGCGGTGATCACGATGTCGGCGTCCTCGATGGCCTCATCAACGGTGACCACAGAGTAGCCATCCATCAGAGCCTGAAGAGCGTTGATTGGGTCAGCTTCGGTGACCTTGACGCGAGCGCCCTGGCCGTCGAAAGCCTCAGCGCAGCCCTTGCCGACATCGCCGTAACCGCAGACAAGCACGTTCTTGCCGCCCATGAGCATGTCAGTGGCGCGGTTGATGCCGTCGATCAGGGAGTGGCGGGTGCCGTACTTGTTATCAAACTTGGACTTGGTGACAGCGTCGTTGACGTTCATCGCTGGGAAAGGCAGCACGCCTTCTTCAGCGAAGTGGTACAGGCGGTGCACACCGGTGGTGGTTTCCTCGGTGACACCCTTAACGGCCTCAGCGATCTTGCCCCACTTGCCAGGCTCTGCAGCAAGAACCTCACGCAGCATGCCCAAGAATGCGATGTACTCATCGGAATCGTTGGCCTCTGCTGGTGGAACCAGACCAGCCTGCTCGTATTCGCGACCGCGAATAACAGCCATGGTGGCGTCACCGCCGTCGTCGAGGATCATGTTTGGCAGCTCATCGCCCCAGCTGAAGATCTGGTTGATGCACCACCAGTACTCCTCCAGTGACTCACCCTTCCACGCGAATACTGGAACACCAGCTGGCTCTTCGACGGTGCCGGAGCCGACAACGATAGCCGCTGCAGCCTCATCCTGGGTGGAGAAAATGTTGCAGGAAGCCCAACGAACCTCAGCGCCCAAAGCAGTGAGGGTCTCAATAAGCACGGCGGTCTGGACCGTCATGTGGATAGAACCAGCAATTCGGGCGCCCTTCAAAGGCTGCTCGTCTGCGAATTCCTTGCGCAACTGCATGAGACCTGGCATCTCATACTCTGCAAGACGAATCTGGTGACGTCCTGCCTCTGCTAGTGAAAGATCGGCAACCTTGAAGTCCATAACCTGTGCCATGTCCTGGCGAGCTCCTTTTAAGAAAATGAAAATTAGGAAAACTTTTTTAACGCGCACCACTCTACATGTTGGAGTGGACACCGAATTGATTGAAGCTGTTTAGTGGAGGGCTAGTTGAGGGCCTCTAAATAAGCTTCGAGGTCATATTCCACATCTGCCTCTTCCAAAACCTGCGCTGCAGCACCGCGAAGAGCTTCAGAGCCCTCACCGACGAGTTCGCGGATAAATGGGTAATTCTCCAGCACCTGGCCCGCAGAATATGGAGCGCCAAACATGATGGCCGCGATCGTCG
Organism: Corynebacterium glutamicum ATCC 13032; assembly: GCF_000011325.1. Taxonomy (NCBI): domain Bacteria; kingdom Bacillati; phylum Actinomycetota; class Actinomycetes; order Mycobacteriales; family Corynebacteriaceae; genus Corynebacterium; species Corynebacterium glutamicum. Next base: position 788,367 of record NC_003450.3, on the reverse strand, counting down.
CAGCCGCCTGACCGTTGAGGTGTTCGTCTTCAGTGGCGTTGTCCTGGTTAACCACCAGCAAACATGCGTCTTCCAACGCCTCAAGAATGTCTTGAGTATCTAATTCTGAGATCTCGTCGAGAAAATCAACGTTGACTTCCTCAGTCAAGATTGCATCGTCCCATGCACCCATGTCCCTAAAACCTTTCTAGTCCGCGTAATAAGACACGTATTAAATTCCGTTAAACATCCGGTTTATAACAATTCATCTAACGCCCACACGATTCAGACAGCACATCAACGAACTTTAAAATCGCTAATTACCTGCATATTTACTTGGCGACCTATTCAAGAAAGCCAAGACATGATAGCGTTTGTTATTGACTTGTTATTTTCCAGTTTTCAGACAACTACTGCACTTCGGAGGTGAACCACGATGAAAACAGAAACTCGACGAGCCCTCGTCTTCATCGTCGCCGGCTGTTTAGCCGCCACCGCCCTGGGTTTTATGGTCTGGCAGATGTCCAGCCCAAGCCGACCCACCTCTGATATTGCCACGTCTACTACTACGTCTACCACCCAAACCCAGGCTAGGTACGATTCCCCAGGTAATACAGAGACCAAAGAGGCGGAACCTGACCTAGAAAACCAAACTTTGGCGCCCATCAACACCGAAGATCCATATCTTCCACCGAATGCTTTTGTGCGTCCAGACAATGGCCGAAGCTCCGGTTTAACCCCTTCTGGCAGTTCTCCAACTACCACCTCTCGGGTGAGTTCTCCCTCCTCAGCAGGATCGGCAAGCCCGACTCAAATCACCTCCAGGTCAAACGAGCCTAGTGAACCTGGTGATGAGTCAACTGCTGCTACACAACCGTCGAGCCCAGACAGGCCAACCGAACCTACAAATCCGGTAGACCCAACTGGACCTTCTGAACCTACGGAACCCACCGATCCGATTGAGACAACCGATCCGATTGAGACAACCGATCCGGTAGCTCCGTCCACCCCGCCAACGAGCGATGATTCAACAAGCACTCCCCAACCAGATGAGTCTGATACGCCACCTACCGATTTCGTAGAGGAACCTACTGCTCCTCTCAATCCGGATCAGCCAGCCGGTTCAACTACTGATGCGACGCCAAACGCAACACCAAGCGCACCAGCTGACACAACATCCAATTCTGTAGCTAACTCTGTGGAACCAACTGCCACGAGCTAAACCACTTCGACCTGAATTTCACGTGCATTTAGAAGGGCGTTCAAGAGGTCGAAAAGTGGCAATGCGTGTAAGTGCCACCACAAGGTTTCTAAGCTCTTACAGGCGATTCTGAGAGGCACTAATATTTGGGTACAGATGCAAGTTTTGAGCCAGACCAAACTAGGTGACCAAAAGCCTCGAGCTTTTTAGTTTTGGCCATATAGGACGGTTGTGCAGAGGCTCCCCAACCGAATCCAGATTTTGACGGCAGCAGACACGCCCCGTCAGCCAATCCGAGCAGAAAATAGATTTACGCCCCGCCAAGTTCTGGCGGGGCGCATGATTTTAATCTAAAAAGATCTAAACCCTAGCGAGGAATACTTCTGCGTCCTCAGAACGCATCGCAATGGTTGGGTCGTTTGCTGGAACCCATGCGGCGTGACCTGCTGCTACTTCGAGGGTCTTCTCCCCTGCTTCCAAGGAAACAGTTCCGGAGGTGCACAGAACAATCATGGGACCATCGTGGTTGGCTTCTGCTTCGCCCTGAACTGCAACGCGATCGAGTTGGAATTCGTTGATTGGAACTGGGTAGTGGGTCGTTGCACCGTCTTCTTCAACGTCCACGCGAGCGTTTTCCAAAGAGTTGAAATCCAACACGCGCACAAGCTCCGGGACGTCGACGTATTTGGATGTCAGTCCACCGCGGAGCACGTTGTCGGAGTTCGCCATGATCTCTACGCCGAGGCCGCTGATGTATGCGTGAAGGTTTGCGGCGTCGAGGTAGAGGGCTTCGCCTGGGGCAAGTTTGTAGAAGTTCAACAGCAGAGCACCCAGAACGCCGACATCGCCGGGGTACTGTTCGTTGAGCTCGATGATGTGTGAGAGCACGAATGCGATGTCCTCGTCACGATCGCTTGCCTCAAGGTAGGTGTGGGCGTTGCTGATGAGGGCATCGATGAGTTCGTGTCGTTTACCGATGGGGATGGTGATCCAGGTGGTAAACAGTGCGCGGAGGGATTCTTCCTCGTTGTCGACGGTGAGCATGCTGCGGTAGCGGTCGAGGGGTTCGCAGGCGAGGGCGTCGAAAATGGTGAGGGTGTTCCGCAGTGGGCGGAAGCCTGCCATCGCGATGAATTCCGTGAGAGCAACGATCAGCTCTGGCTTGTGGTTTGGGTCGCGGTAGTTGCGGTTCGGTGCGCCGAGGTCAATTCCTGCTGAGTTTTCGCGGGCGAATCCTTCACGGGCCTGTTCCAGCGATGGGTGGGCCTGCAGTGATAGGGGTGCTCCCGCTGCGAGGATTTTGAGGAGGAATGGAAGCTCATTTTCAAACGCTTCGGCAACACGCGTGCCCAATGCTTCTTCGGGGTTCGCTGCGATGACTTCGTTGAGTGCGTTTCCACCGATGGTTGATGGTGATCCTGGGTGGGCACCGAACCAGACTTCGGCCTCTGGGCGAGACGATGGTGATTCTTCGCCTTTGAGATCAGCGATCAGTGTTCTTGAACCCCATGGGTAGGTGCGCAGTGAGCCTTCCAATAGCTCCATTTACAAGTCCTTTTCTTCAATGGAATAGGTCGTGGCTGACTGTCCGCGCACCAGCAAACGCAGTGCTTGTGTCAGCGCCCCTTTGCTAGGTCCGTCGCAGCTTTGCGCCATGGCATCGGGGATTCCGGGTTCCTCTTCGGCCCAGACAACAGCCCTAAACGGTACCACCCCGGGTTCGTCATCTATGAATGGGTCATGGAATATATCGTCGGTAATTGGCTCGGGTCCGCGGAGTTCCGGCAATGATTCCATGAGCTCGGGAAAATCCAGCACGGCTGATACCAGGCCTCGTCGGGTCCAGATTGGGGCGATAACGTTGGCAATCGCGAGTCCCACATCAGTTCGGCCGGTATGCACGATCCGTGCGTGATCTACGTATGCGCGCAGTTTTCGGCCGGGATTGACTAGTTCGTCACGTTCCGGCGATAGCGATTCCACTTCCTCATCAATGCAGTCGGCGAGGTGTTCCAAGCGGTCGGAAATAATGCTGGGGTCTGCTTCTAAAAGATCTAAAAGAGTGCTTATCGACGCCACGATGCGGGCAGGCGACAAGCCTGCGGCCGTGGGCAAGGTGGGAAGGACGAAGGTGTCCTGGGGGGATTCGTCGATAAGCGGGCCCGAACTAGGGCCAATGAGCAGCGTGGCCACGCCCCGCTGCGACGCCGTGATGAGTGCCTTGAGCGCTTTTTCATCTGCACCGTTGTCGGTGATGACAATCAGCACGTCGAGCGCACCGATGTAATGTGGCAGCGTGGAGGTAATAACCAGCGGCTGGCGCATCGGGGAATGCAAGGTTTCCACCAATCGCACACAACTGCGGTGAATCTGGCCGTCGAGCATCACCACCACGCTACGTGGCCGCAACCCCTCGAACGCACTCAACGCGCCCTGCGCCACGAGGCCACCGATCTGGCGAACCTGGGCCCCCTCCTGCGCCACATCAAAAAATCGGACGGTTTCAGGATCATAAGCAGAACCGTCATAAAAGGTATTGTCCACTTGCACCACGGGGATTGAAGTCCTTTCCTTGACTTTGACTACCAAGGATAAGGAATTCCCGTGATGCCCGCCGGAAAATGGGATTATGCGCGGATAATCCCTAGAATCTCCGCTACCAACGCATCGACTTCTTCCTTCGATGCAGCTTCAACATTGAGGCGAAGCAGCGGCTCGGTGTTGGACGCACGCACGTTGAACCACGCGGAGGTGTCCTTGAGTTCCACAGTCACGCCGTCAAGGGTGTCCACGGACTCGGTGCGATCAGCGAACGCATCGAGCACAGCCTGGGTGCGCTCTTGCTGCGCCTCTGCATTAGCCAAACGGGAGTTCAACTCGCCTGAAGCAACGTACCGGTTATACCTAGCCATCATCTCACTGAGTGGCTGGTCCTGGCTTCCCAGCGCAGCCAGCACGTGCATCGCAGCCAAAATGCCGGAGTCCGCATTGAAGAACTCAGTGAAGTAGTAGTGCGCAGAGTGCTCGCCACCAAAGGCCGCACCGGTCTCTGCCATCTTCGCCTTGATGAAGGAGTGACCCACGCGAGTACGCACCGCAGTGCCACCGTTTTCAGCAATCACCTCAGGCACAGCCTTAGAGGTAATCAGGTTGTGGATGATGGTGGAACCCGGAAGCTTCTCCAAGTAACGCTCCGCTACGATCGCACAGATCGCCGAAGGGCTGACTGGCTGGCCCTTCTCATCGACCACGAAGCAACGATCCGCATCGCCGTCGAACGCCAAACCGATATCAGATCCGGTCTCTACGGTAAACTTCTGCAAATCAACCAGGTTGGCAGGCTCCAGAGGATTGGCCTCATGGTTGGGGAAATTGCCGTCAAGCTCAAAATACAGTGGCGCAACATCAAGTGGCAGACCCTTGAATACCTCAGGGACAGTGAACCCACCCATGCCGTTTGCCGCATCCACAGCAACCTTCAACGGGCGGATGTTCTTCAGATCAACAAGCTCATTGAGGTACTCGGCATATGCGCTCAGCAAATCCTGCTCAGAAACCGAACCTGACTCACCATCAAACGCTGGAACACCCTCAACCAGATCATCAATGATGTTGGCCAAACCAGAATCCTGACCGACCGGACGAGCACCCGCACGACACAACTTGATGCCGTTGTACTCAGCGGGGTTATGCGACGCAGTAAACATCGCACCAGCACACTTCAAGGTTCCGGACGCAAAGTACAGCTCATCAGTAGAAGTCAGTCCCAAATGAACAACATCCAAACCCTGTGCAGTCACGCCATCGGCAAACGCCTTGGCCAATTCAGGGGAGGAATCACGCATGTCATGGCCAATAGCAACGGTGGTTTCACCCTCACTACGCATGAGCCGACCAAAGGCAGCGCCAGTCTCAGAAATGAAATCAGCATCAATATCGACACCAACAACACCACGGACGTCATACGCCTTAATTACAGCTGTGACAGATTCACGGGTACGCATAAATCCTCGAAGGGGTTAGGGAACAAAATAACGCTTGCAATCCTACCCCTGCCAAAGGATCCAATCCGAATAGCAAACCTTATGATTCGTCCTGATCAGGCACAACATAGAGATGACCCCTGCGGTGAACCTTCTGTTCCGCGATCCGCGCACTCCGGTTCACCGGATGGTTGCCGCCCACTTCGTCTTCAGGAACCAGACCACTCACAGTGCGTCCAGCCTCACGAACAGCCTGAGCAAGAGCCGTCAGATCCTCATCGTCATCGACTTTGATGTCGTTCACCCGCAGCATCTCCCAACCAAGGGGCGCAGTAATACGCTCGGCATGATGCTCACACAGATCCCAACTATGGGGCTCTGCTGCAGGCGCCAAAGGACCAACCACCGCAGTGGAATCCGAATATGCGTAGGTGAGGGTTGCGACGGCAGGCTTGCCACAACCAGGGCGGGAACAACGACGAAACTGACTCACGAAGCCAAAGTTTAGACCTTTGGTTTAGGTTTGGACAGTCATCATCGGCGCGCCAACCCCTTTTGGCAGCTCAACACACATAGAATTTGTTTTCATGCATACGAGAACTTTCCGCAATCGGCACGGACGCGGTCTCCGCGGCCCACTCATGCCCGTCGAAGTTCCCCGCCACGCCTCTAGACGCCAAGCCTTCGACCGCGCAGTCTTAGAGGCCTACTCCCCTCTTTACGGGATTTACCAAAAAGAGCTCAGCAATCTAGACATCGCTGTCGATACCGTTCCTCGCATGCGACTCAGCGCCGACCTTGCCATTCTCCCCGATGAAATCACCGCCGACGGCCCCGTTCCACTTGGTCGCGTCATCCCACCGGCGATCGATACCAAGGGAAACCCCACGAGAGCGCGCATCGTTATTTTCAGAATGCCGATCGAGCAACGAGTCACCAACGCTGTGGAACGCCACGAGCTATTGACTCATGTTCTCACCTCTTTGGTGGCGAACTATCTGAATATTGATCCACGAGACATCGATCCGGGATTCCAGGATCTCTAGCGTGGCCGGTGCACCATGGGCAATTGGGAGACGATTCTGGGCTTCTCCGACGCCAGGCCAGTTTCAATGGCACTCCACCGGAGGTTAACAATCGAGACCAAGAACGATTCCAGCCATTGCCACTTTTGGTCCAGTTCCACCCCATTCAGGCCTGCAGAGTAGCGATCGAGACCAAAGTAGCTCTAAAAACACGCCGGTTTTGGTCTTTTAGAAGCCGGTGCAGCCAAGAACAAAAGCGAACCCTCAATTAATTAAAGGTTCGCTTACTGGTCTTGAAGTTTTACGAAATTTCGCGTTTCAGGCGGCGGCGCTCACGTTCAGAGAGACCACCCCAAATTCCAAAGCGTTCATCATGCTCAAGAGCAAACTCTAGGCATTCATCCCGAACCGGGCAGCCCTGGCAGATCCGCTTGGCTTCGCGAGTTGAGCCACCTTTTTCTGGAAAGAATGCTTCAGGATCAGTTTGCGCACACAGCGCCTGCTCCTGCCATTCTTGCTCAACCGCTCCGAACAGATCATCCAAAGTCATCTCCAGTGCGGTGCGAGTCTGGCCTGCTTTCAACTTTGCAGATACGTCCCCAGCTGAATCTTCCATTACTCGCCCCCCTCTCACTTTCAAAGCTACTTTAAGTCTGTTCTCATCGGGGATGTTGGTCCCCGAGCAGGTTTGGAAAATTTTTCCTTCTCCCAAGCGATTACACACGTGCTGGTACATCGCCGTCAACCGTTACAGAAAAAATCAGCCAAACTTCCGCCGGTTAATTCACAATATTCACACCAGTCACAAAAGCCCTCTCGCGGGGGCATTTTCCGGGGGTACTACATATTGTGTCATTAATCTTAATTAGACAGATTCTGCCACAAGATCAGCACTCCCTACAAGTATAAGCAGTGCTGCATAATCTCCAAAAACCGCTCAACCAAAAACATTTTCGCCCCCGAACGGTCGCTGTGAAAACGCCCGTCCAAAAGGGCTAAAAATGCCTACTGATCAGACGAAAAACGAATTCCGCTGTCTGGGATCACAACGCCTGGGAAGACGCGCATCCCTGCGTTGAGTTCACACCGAGCACCAACCTGTGCGCCCTCGCCAATGATGCAACCGGAGATGTGCGCATTAGCACCGATGCGTGCTCCCGAGGAAATGATGGAATTTTCAATGACCGCACCTGGTTCAATGGTGACGCCGTCGAAAATAACAGTGTTGTCAACGCGGCAGCCGGCACCGATCTCAGTGCCGCGGCCGACTACGGTTCCGCCGAGCAGCAGGACGCCGTCGCGAACGCCGGCGGAGGCGTCGACAAGCGACTCTCCTGTTTTGCCTTCGAGCAATGGGGAGTACGCAATGCCGCGGACCAGGTCAGCCGAGCCGCGGACGAAGTCGCTTGGGGTGCCCATGTCGCGCCAGTAGGAAGCGTCGACGTGGCCGAAGACTCGCTTGCCTTCTTCCAACAGCTGAGGGAAGGTTTCGCGCTCGACGGAAACTGCTCGGCCTGCCGGGATCTGCTCGATGAGTTCCTTCTTGAACACGTAGCAGCCGGCGTTGATCTGATCGGTTGGTGGATCTTCGGTCTTTTCAAGGAATTCGCTGACGCGACCATCCTCATCGGTGGGGACGCAACCAAACGCACGAGGGTTAGCTACGCGCACGAGATGCATGGTCAGATCTGCGTCCTTTTCGCGGTGGGTGTCCAGAATGCTGTTGAGATCCGCACCGGAGAGCACATCGCCGTTGAACACAATCGCAGTATCGTGACGCAGCTTGTCGTAGACGTTTCGGATGCCACCACCAGTGCCCAAAGGCTGATCCTCGACGACATATTCAATTTCCAAGCCCATTTCGGAGCCATCTCCGAAGTATTCCTCGAAGACTTCAGCTTTGAATGACGTTCCCAGCACGACGTGTGTGATGCCTGCGGCCTTGATGCGGGCCAAAAGGTGGGTCAAGAATGGGTGGCCAGCAGTTGGCAGCATTGGCTTTGGAGTATTGACGGTCAGGGGGCGCAGTCGGGTACCTTTGCCACCGACCAAGATGACAGCATCAACGTTTTTGCTGTTGTCAGTTAAAGTCATGTGTTCCTATTTCACTCGTGTTTAGGGTGTCTTTAAGGGGGTACAAATTTGATGACGGCCGCGAAAAGGGTAATTCCGGGGCCGCAGCAAATCCATTTCAGAAAATTAATGTAGATTCACTTTACATTTGCCTGAAATGAGTTGAATTCACCGTCCGGTGGTCGTCGACGGTCTAAGAGGCTTTCGTTCTCATCTTAGAGACACCAACCGCGACTCCGGCTCGTAATTTCAAACCAATTCGCAGAGCCAACCGAATTGGGGCTTGCCACGGCTTCGCGAGGCGATCAGCCTGGAAGCGATACGCGCTCTCGTGGTGTGCGGGCAACATGTTCTCTGGGTTTTTACCCGCAACATGACCTTTCGCGTGGATGATCTGCGCACTTGGGCAAAAGACGTTGGTGAAACCGGCGCGAACCAGCCGATCTCCCAGGTCAACGTCTTCCATGTACATGAAGTAGCGCTCATCAAAACCACCAACTCGATCAAACGCATCCCACCTTAATAACAGGCACGATCCCGACAGCCAGCCAGCAGTGCGCTCAGTGTCCATATCTTCATCGTCACGGTAAGCCGCCGACCACGGATTGGATTTCCACACAGCACCCAACAAAGCGTGACCAATGCCATTCGCCAAAGTGGGTACCGCCCGAGCCGACGGATACGCCGAACCGTCCGCCTCACGGATCAACGGGCCAACCGCTCCTGCTTCAGGGTGACGTTTCGCACATTCAAGCAATTGATCAATAGAGTCTTCGTCAAAAACAACATCAGGGTTTGAGACGAGGAAGAACTCCCCATCGATCTCTCCTGCCTCCCGGCGCGCACGCAACGATCGGGCGGCAATATTAATAGCCGTTCCGTAGCCTAAGTTGCCGCCAGTTGAGAGGAACTCCACGTTGCTGCGTGAGGCTGCTGCCTGCTCAGGAACACCGTCCACAGAACCATTGTCTGCCATCACAACGTGGGTGTCTCGTGAAGTCGCACCAGGCAAAGAATCCAGGAACGACGCCAAGTATTTACCTGGTGAATAGGTCACTGTGATCACAGCGATGGGGGATTTCAAAGTACTCACGAAGCGAAAGCATAGTGGTTTAAGTTTGCAAGAAGTATCCGCCACTCCCGATAACCGATGAGGAAAACACCCTCATATGGCTTAGAATTGTCCAGAACCTATGGTTTTTCATAATTTCATCGGGGCTTCTCGCTTGCCGAGAGGACACCGGCACACAAGCTTTTGAGCACAGTTCAGCAGCCTAAAGTCGCCAAGGCCGCCCCAAGCAGCCAATGGCCGCGTATGAAAACCCCCGCTCCATAAATACAGAACACATACAGAACTTGACCGACAATCTAATTACCGCGAAGGGTTAGCAGCACGTGACTGAAAAGTATCGTCCCGTCCGTGACATTAAGCCTGCTCCGGCAGCAATGCAATCAACTAAACAAGCGGGCCATCCTGTGTTCCGAAGCGTTGTCGCTTTTGTTTCAGTGCTGGTGTTGTTGGTATCGGGTTTGGGGTATCTTGCTGTCGGAAAAGTGGATGGTGTCGCTTCTGGCAACTTGAACCTTGGTGGCGGTCGCGGCATCCAGGACGGCAATGCTGCTGACGGTGCTACCGATATTTTGTTGGTGGGTTCTGATTCCCGTTCCGATGCTCAGGGCAACACGCTGACTGAGGAGGAGCTGGCGATGCTCCGCGCAGGCGACGAGGAGAACGACAACACCGATACGATCATGGTGATTCGTGTTCCTAACGATGGTTCCTCTGCCACCGCTGTGTCGATTCCTCGCGATACCTATATTCATGATGACGATTACGGCAACATGAAGATCAACGGCGTTTACGGTGCGTACAAGGATGCCCGTCGCGCTGAGCTCATGGAACAGGGTTTCACCAATGAGTCAGAGCTGGAAACCCGGGCGAAGGATGCTGGCCGAGAAGGTTTGATCGATGCTGTGTCAGATCTCACCGGCATCACCGTCGATCACTACGCCGAAGTTGGCCTTTTGGGATTCGTCCTGCTCACCGATGCTGTCGGTGGTGTCGAAGTCTGCCTCAACAACGCCGTCGATGAGCCTTTATCCGGCGCCAACTTCCCTGCAGGCCGTCAAACCCTCGGTGGCTCCGATGCGTTGTCTTATGTGCGCCAGCGCCACGATCTCCCCCGCGGCGACCTCGACCGCATCGTCCGCCAGCAGTCGTATATGGCATCGCTTGTTAATCAGGTGCTGTCTTCTGGAACACTCACCAACCCTGCAAAGCTTTCCGCACTTGCTGATGCCGTCACCCGCTCCGTCGTCATCGACGAAGGCTGGGAGATCATGAGCTTTGCCACTCAGCTGCAGAACCTCGCGGGCGGCAACGTCACATTTGCCACCATCCCGGTTACCTCTATCGACGGCACCGGCGATTACGGCGAGTCCGTTGTCACCATCGATGTCAACCAGGTGCATGCATTCTTCCAAGAAGCACTCGGCGAAGCAGAGCCAGCTCCAGAAGACGGCTCCGACGATCAATCTGCTGATCAGGCCCCTGACCTAAGCGAAGTCGAGGTCCACGTCCTCAACGCTTCCTACGTCGAAGGCCTCGCCAACGGTATCGCCGCGCAACTGCAGGAATTGGGTTACTCCATCGCAGAGACCGGCAACGCAGCGGAAGGCCTCTACTACGAGTCCCAGATCCTCGCCGCCGAAGAAGACAGCGCCAAGGCCCTCGCGATTTCCGAAGCCCTCGGCGGCCTCCCCATCGTGGCCAACTCTTCCCTCGACGACAACACCGTCATCGTCGTATCCGCCGGCGATTACGCTGGCCCTACCGCGGAAGCAAACGCCGTGACATCCAGCACCGTCGGCCAGCCCGGTGCGGACGTCGGTGAACCGATTGAAAGCCCCGAGTTCGATGCTGGTGGCGACGGTCCCCGTTGCGTTAACTAAAACCCCGCTTTTCGACGCCTCCCCGCAGCCCACCACCGTGGGCTGCGGGGTGTGGCGTTTTTGCCACAAAGTGGACCGTATTCGCAAATACTTTGTTAAGACGCGTTAATCTTTAACCTATGTCTGAATCAGGTGCGCTAAGTTCTACTGACTCTCTATCCCCGGGTGTCACCATTGAAGTCCGAGATGAAATTTGGCTGGTTACTCACGTTACTCGCTCCACAGATGGTTTTAGGGTTAAAGCTCGTGGTCTCTCTGATTATGTGCGGGACCACGAAGCTACGTTCTTCACCGCACTTGATAAAGATTTGAAGGTCATTGACCCTACCCAGGTCACCGTCAGTCTTGATGATTCCTCCAATTACCGTCGCACCCGCCTGTGGTTGGAGGCCACCATGCGTAAAACTCCGGTACCGCTCTATCAAGAGTCACTTTCCGTGGCAGATCAAATGCTCGCCGATCCACTGGAGTACCAATTAGCAGCCGTGCGCAAAACCCTCTCTAGTGCTAACTTGCGCCCCCGCGTGCTTATTGCTGATGCCGTGGGACTTGGCAAAACCCTAGAAATGGGCATGATCTTGGCGGAACTTATCCGCCGTGGCCGTGGTGAGCGCATTTTGGTAGTCACCCCGCGCCACATTATGGAGCAGTTCCAGCAGGAAATGTGGACCCGTTTTGCCATCCCGCTCGTTCGTCTAGATTCCGTGGGCATCCAGCAAGTGCGCCAAAAATTGCCAGCATCACGCAACCCTTTTACTTATTTCCCGCGCGTGATTGTCTCTATGGATACTTTGAAATCTCCGAAGTACCGCGCGCAACTAGAAAAGGTGCACTGGGATGCGGTGGTTATAGATGAAATCCACAATGCAACCAATGCTGGCACCCAAAATAATGAGCTAGCCCGCACACTTGCGCCTACTGCCGAGGCTCTTATTTTGGCCTCTGCCACCCCGCACAATGGTGATCCAGAATCCTTTAAGGAGATCTTGCGTTTGCTTGATCCCACCGCTGTGATGCCTGATGGCACCATTGATGCCGAAGCTGCACAGCGTCTGATCATTCGTCGCCATCGCAATAGCCCTGAGGTTTCAGGTTTTGTGGGCGAAAAATGGGCTCCACGCAATGAGCCTCAGAACTTCCTGGTCGCTGCGTCAAAAGAAGAAAACGGCGTTGCTGCAGAACTCAACCATGTGTGGATTTCACCAGGTGCGAGCAATCCGATCAAGGATCGCCTCTTCCCCTGGACATTGGTGAAGGCTTTTCTCTCCTCCCCTGCAGCCTTGGGCGAAACAGTGTCCAATCGCCTCAAAAAGGCCTCTGCACCAGAAGAAAAACGCGCCCTAGAAACCCTTTCACAACTTAATTCTGCGATCACCCCGCAGACCTCACAGAAGTACCAATCTCTACTGAGCTACCTCGGTGACATCGGAGTGAAGAAGAACTCCGATACCCGCGTGGTGATTTTCTCTGAGCGTGTCGCTACTTTGCACTGGCTGCAGGAAAACCTCATCCGTGATCTCAAGATGCCACCCAACTCTATTGCTGTTATGCACGGCGGTCTCCCCGACCAGGAGCAAATGCGCCTGGTGGATGAGTTTAAAAAGACGGATTCTCCCATCCGCATCATGATCACCGGCGATGTTGCCTCAGAAGGTGTGAACCTGCATACTCTCTGCCACAACTTGGTGCACTATGACATCCCGTGGTCACTGATCCGCATTCAGCAGCGCAATGGCCGTATTGATCGTTATGGTCAAACCCACAACCCTTCCATCGTTACCTTCTTGCTCGATCCCGCCGAGGATTCCAAAGTAGGTGAAGTCCATGTGCTGGAGAGGCTCATGGAGCGCGAACATGAGGCGCACTCTTTGCTCGGTGATGCCGCATCTCTCATGGGCAAGCACTCTGAGCGTTTGGAAGAAGAAACCATCCGCGAAGTCCTGCGCGGTGCCCAAAACTTTAATGATGCAGTGGCTGATCCAGCGGAAGTCCTAGAAAACCCAGCAGGCCTAGATGATATTGATTGGTTGCTAGCCCAAATCGCCCAAGCCGATGCCAAGGCAGAAACAGAAGCAGAAGCAGAAACAGAAAACCAAACAGCACCAGATGCAGCTTCCAATAGCACGCAGCATGCACAACGCCGGTTGTATGCACAGGAAAGCTCTTTCCTCTATGACTGCCTCCTCGAAGGTTTCAATAACGTACCGGAGGATTCCATCAACCGCGGTGGCGTGGGGTTCAAAAAACACGATAATGACATCGTGGAGCTCACCCCCACCGATGATCTGCGCCGTCGTCTAGATTTCCTCCCGCAGGATTATGTGGCTGCCCGGAAAGTTAAGGAAGATCTCCTACTAGCTTCCACACTGATGCGTGGCCAAGAACGCCTCAACGCTGCGCGCACTGGTGAAGATGGCAGTACCTGGCCAAGTGCCCACTATCTAGGCCCCCTGCACCCAGTCACTTCGTGGGCAGCTGACCGCGCGCTGGCAACCATGCCACGTTCGGAAATTCCGGCGGCTAGTGGCAAAGTCACAGAGCCAACGGTGCTGCTTATGTCCACATTGAGCAATCGGCGTGGCCAAATTGTGTCTCGTTCTTTTGTGGCTTCTTCTGGCCCCTTTGATACTGAGGTGCTGTCCGATCCCATCCAATGGTTACATTCCATAGGCCTCGATGAAACCGCCATTAACCCAGGTACCGCTGCACTCCCCGACGATATTGAGCAGCTTATTTCCCTTGCTGTTCAGGCCGCCCGCGGCGAGATCCGTCCATTAATGATCGCCGCCCGCGCTCAGGCTCAAACTCGCGTTGAGCATTGGGCTAAGCGAGCCGAAGCCTGGAATAACAAACGAAGTGGCGCAGCGTCCACGTCCCGTACCGCGCGAACTGCAAAATTGATTGAGGAGCAGCAGAAATTGAGTAATGCTCTCGAGCCAGACCGTGAACTTATTAGGCCTTTGGCCGTCATTCTTCCGCAGCCCGCAACTTTGAACACCGAGGTTTAACACAATGAGTGCATTTGATTCGATCCTAAATGTTGAAGAGTGGATCAGTGACCACTACCTCACCAATGACGATGCCAAAGGTGCCTCATTTTCCAAGCGGGTGCGCGAGCGCATTAAAGAATGGAAAACCACCGAGGACGCAACCCAGCAGAGTGGCCCTTTAACTCGTTTTTCCAGCAACCGCCTGCAGTTGCAGCATGCTCTTTCTGAGCTTGACGACGCCACCACCGCCGCCAGTTTAGTGGCCTCTGCACTGGGGTATGGTGTCCCCAGCGCGCGCCACGCGCAGCGCGGCTCCGACACAATATCCTATTCCTCTTGGGTGGGAAATGCCGGCAGTGTGGAATTTCTTGCAGCGACTCCCGCTGAAAGCTTTGAAGAGAACTTCCGATCCCTTCCCCTTGAGCCAGTAGCGGTCAATGACAAGCCCCAGGATATCACCGCAGCCAAATTGGTGGGCCAGATTTTCCTTAGTGATACTCCCCCTGCTTTTGTTGTTATCACCGCTGGTAAATGGGTGGTTTTAGCCGAGCGTGAAACCTGGCCTCTAGGCCGCCACCTAGCTATTGATATTTCCCTGGTGGTGGAACGTAATGACACCAAAGCCCAGGGTGAGATGCAGCAGACGGTCGTAGCACTAGCCCGCGAAAATACCGAGCGTGCCGCCGATGGCACCACCTGGTGGGAAGAAACCATTGAGCAATCCCGCGAACATGCTGTCAAGGTTTCTGGCGAGCTACGCAGTGCGGTGCGTGAATCCATTGAAATCCTGGGCAATGACGTGCTCACACGCTATGAAGCTAAAGAGCTCTCCACCGCTGAGATCGACGGTGGCGAGCTAGCTAAGCAATCTTTGCGCTATCTCTACCGCATTTTGTTCCTGCTTTTTGCCGAGGCTTCACCAGAGCTTGAAATCCTGCCAACCGGCACCCCGGAATATGACGAGGGTTATGGCTTGGCACGCCTGCGCGAGCTTATTCTTAATCCCCCAGTTACCCAGCATGCTCGCACGGGCACCCACCTTTATGATTCCCTGCAGCTGCTGTTCACTCTGGTGGATAAAGGCCACCACCCAACAGATGCTAAGGCTGTAGCTTTTGATGCCGAGGCTGGAGAAGAAGGCCTGCACTTCCGCAACCTTTCAGCGGATCTCTTCCTCCCTGCAGCCACAGAACTTATTGATCGAGTTGGTCTTTCCAATGAAGCCCTAAACAAGGTCTTGGAAAACCTCCTGCTCTCCCGGGTGCAATCCGGTAAAGACCGCGGCTTTATCTCCTATGCCACCTTGGGTGTTACCGAGCTTGGCCAAGTTTATGAGGGTCTGATGTCCTATACCGGCTTTATCGCCCAGGAAGATCTTTTTGAGGTTGCACCACATGGCAAAGCCGATAAAGGTTCCTGGATGCTCCCGGTCTCAAAGGCTGATGAAGTCCCTGCCGATAGCTTTATCGAAGTTGATCAAGAAGCCCCTGGTGGCGGCGTAATCAAGGTGCGTAAACGCCACCCGCGCGGATCATTTGTGTTCCGTCAGTCCTCTCGTGACCGCGAACGCTCAGCGTCCTTCTACACCCCACAAGTACTCACCAGCTTTACTGTCACCCAGGCTATTGAAGAACTCCAGGCATCAAAGCGCATCACCACAGCCAATGATGTTCTCAGCCTCACCATCTGTGAACCTGCCATGGGTTCCGGCGCCTTCGCTGTGGAAGCAGTACGCCAATTAGCAGAGCTTTATTTGGAATTGCGCCAAGAAGAACTAGAGCAGCAGATTCCAGCGGAAGACCGTGCCAAGGAACTCCAAAAGGTCAAAGCGCACATTGCGCTGCACCAGGTTTATGGTGTGGACCTTAACAGCACTGCTGTGGAGTTGGCGGAAATCTCGCTGTGGCTAGACACCATGAATGCAGAAATGGACGCACCTTGGTATGGCCTGCACCTGCGTAATGGTAACTCCCTCGTTGGTGCCACCCGTTCGCTGTATGCACCTAGTCTGCTTAATAAAAAAGCCTGGTTAACTGCTACTCCAACCCGCTATCGGCTTGATGATATCGCGCAGGCTATTGATGAAAACAAAGCAGAACCCCTCTTCAACCACGGCATCCACCACTTCCTCTTGCCCTCTACTGGCTGGGGAGCCACTGCAGATGCCAAAGATCTTAAAGATCTTATGGCTACTGAAATCAAGGAGCTTAAATCTTGGCGTACTTCCATCCGTGCGTCTTTGAGTAAAACTCAGATTAAGCAGCTCAATAACCTTGCCCTACGCGTGGAAACACTATGGCGATTTGTGCTGATGCGTATTCGCATTGCAGAATCCCAGATCTCACGTAGCACTACTCTCTGGGGTCAAGAGCCAGCTGAGGTTTCGGAGGTTGTCACACGTGAGCAAATTGAACAAGACCTCTTTGGCAATATTGATGGTGCATATAACCGTCTACGCTTGGTGATGGATGCTTGGTGTGCGCTGTGGTTCTGGCCTTTGGATGCTGTTGCTACCGCTGAGCATCCGGAGCGTCCAGCCCTTCCAGATCTTGATGAGTGGCTAGCCACCCTGACGGAGATTCTGGGTATTGATCTCCCTCTGAAGTCCAAAAACGAAAATCAGATTGTCTTAGGTCCAGATACCAATTGGCTAGCCATTAATGATGCCGAGGCTACTGATCTTGGTTTTTCTGGGGCATTGAGCTTTGAGCGTGTTAGCGCGAATCACCCGTGGATCAATGTTGCCCGCCAAGTGGCTAAACAACAGAGCTTCTTCCACTGGGATCTAGACTTCGCCCACGTTTTTGCCAAGGGTGGATTTGATCTGCAGGTTGGTAATCCACCATGGGTGCGACCAGATGTGAACTTTGAGGATCTGCTTGCTGAACATGATCCGTGGTGGGCTGTAATGAGTAAACCAACCCAGGCATCCAAAAAAGAACGCCAGAAGAATTTTCACAACAATCCTAAGAGCCTCGAACATGTGGTCAGTGGTGCAGGTGAAACCGTGGCTACTTCTGCGATCCTCGGTTCGGTTACTCTCTATCCGCATCTTAAAGATCAACGCCCGGACCTCTACCGGGGCTTTATGGAAAAGACTTGGTCTAATGCCTCCCCGGCAGGTGCGATCTCACTGATCCACCCCGAATCCCACTTCACTGAGAAAAAAGCTGCCCCGCTACGTCGGGGAGCATATGAGCGTCTGCGCCGCCACTGGCAGTTCATTAATGAGTTGATTCTTTTTGACGTCCACGACTTGGTTAAATATGGCGTACATGTCTATGGCGCTCCGCAGGAATCTATTAACTTTTTAAGTGCTGCGTCGCTTTATCACCCACAAACAGTGCTTGATTCACTTGATCATGACGGTTCAGGTAATCTCCCTGGTCTTAAAGACGACAATGGCAACTGGGACCGTCGCCCACACAAGGACCGTATCCAACTGGTCAATGCCGATACTTTGACGGTGTGGAAGTCCATCCTGGAGGATGAACAAACGCCATACTTGGATACCCGCATGGTTTATACCGTCAACACGGAAGCAGCAGCAGTGTTGGAAAAGTTGGCTTCTGCACCTCGTATCAAAGAACTCGGGCTGCAGTTCTCCAGTGGCTGGAATGAAACCACCGATAAGAAAAAGGGATACTTTGACGTTGGTTGGGGCTACCCAGCTTCCTGGTCTGATGCCATTTTGCAGGGGCCGCACCTGGGTGTTGCTACACCAATGATCAAGCAGCCCAATCCGACAATGAAGCATAATCAAGATTGGTCTGAAATTGATTTCGAGGCCATTCCTGCAAACTTCATACCTGCAACGGCGTACCAGCCCGATCGCCAAACAAAGCCCACTTATGATGCTGACTACGGCACCTGGACTTTCGGGGACAAGCAGGTACCAGTTGCAGACACTTTCCGAATTGCATGGAGGGAGATGGCTGCCACCACGGGATTTAGGACTGTCTACCCATCAGTAATTCCACCGGGAGCCAACCATGTGCACACAGTTAATAGCGCTGCATCACGTTCAAACTTAAAAACCATTCTCGTTGGAGCACAGCTTGGTGCAATTCTAAGTGACTATTTTGCTCGGTCCTCGGGTTCAAGCCACATATTTAACGACATTGTTCGCAAGATTCCACTTCCAAATTTCACATCCTTGGAAAAGCAGTTCGCCCGCACATACCTCCGCCTCAACTGCCTGACCTCAGCTTATGCCCCATTGTGGGAAGAGATCACCGGTGAGCCGTGGGATGTTCAGGTGCCTTTGCGCAATGCCGAGCAACGTCGAGCAGCGCAAAACGATATTGATGCCATGGTGGCATTGTCTTTGGGTATTAGTGCTGATGAGCTGTGCATGATTTATCGCACTCAATTCCCAGTGATGCGTAGATATGATCAAGAAGATCATTTTGATGCCAATGGCCGTAAAGTTCCTAAAGAGATCATCAAGCTGCAGCAGAAACTTAAAGATGGCCAAGAGCTCAGCGTGGAAAAGCGCACCTGGGTGCATCCCCAATCAGAAGTGTCCTATACCTTTGAATATCCTTTCCGGGTGTTGGATCGTGAAGCTGATCTGCGTGCTGCATATGCAAAATTTGAAAACCAGCTAAAGGAGCCATAGAGCGCTTATGTCCTCACTCATTCCTGTCCATGCGGCTGGCAGCATTCAAGAAGGCATCACCGAATATTTGACCACCAGTTTTTCCCTTGCGGATAAGCAAGTGGCCACCGAGCTCAAGCGGTTCTTGGGCCACGGTGATTCCGGCATGTTCCACGGGCCTTATGTGCGTGCACGTTTGCCCTATGCTCAGGCACAGGAATGGGAAAATGTGCTGAGTTGGTTACCTGAGAACTTTGTGCCCTATCACCATCAAAAAGCGGCGTTTCAGCGGCTGAGTTCCCTCGATAACCGAGGTAAAGATCGCCGCCCCGATCCCACCTTGGTGGTAACTGGAACGGGTTCCGGTAAGACGGAATCTTTCCTCTACCCGATTCTGGATCATGCCCTGCGCCTGCGGAAACGTGGCCAACAAGGCATCAAGGCGCTGTTGCTTTATCCCATGAACGCCTTGGCCAATGACCAGGCAGATCGTTTGGCGCGGCTCATTCACAATAACCCAGCACTTAAAGGTGTTACCGCCGGTATTTATACCGGTGAAGCCAAGGGCAATCGCACGCAGATGGGCGAAAGGGAGCTTATTAATGATCCCCAAGCCATGCGGGTTAGTCCCCCAGATATTTTGCTCACCAACTACAAAATGTTGGATCAGCTCTTGCTGCGCAGCGTCGACCGCGAAATGTGGCAAAAATCCGCCACCTCTTTGCAGTATTTAGTACTTGATGAGTTCCACACTTATGACGGTGCTCAAGGTACAGATGTGGCGTTGTTGTTGCGGCGTTTGGGGCTCATGCTGAAATCCCAGCAGCCTGCTAATTTTTTGGATGATAGTGCCATGCACCGGCCATTGGGCATTATTACGCCAGTGGCTACCTCAGCAACCTTGGGTTCTGGTGATTCCGGCTCCCCCATGTTGGATTTTGCTTACACCATTTTTGGTGAGCGTTTTCCAGCTGATGCCATCGTCGGGGAAACTCGCCTGGAGCTGGATCAATGGCGCGCAGAAATTGCCCAGAATTTTGGTGCCCCAGCAGTTAGCGAGCCCCGTGAGCTACCCACTGTGGAAGATATTGAGGTGGTTTTAGATACCATCGCCACAGCTCAACATGAGGACGATTATGCACAGCTCTGCTTCCGCGTTTTTTGTGAGAAAGTGTGGCTGTGTGAGGCTGATCTGCACGCAGCGATCAGTGCTTATGCGGCTCATGATTTAACTGCTGCGATTTTGCAGCATGCTGCTGATTCCACCCCGCTTAGCAGGCGTGATCAAGATGAGGTCACTGCCCTTCCGGAGCTGGTATTGGGGGCTACCGCCCGCATCTTAGGTGAGGTTAAAGCTGCGGAATTTATCAGCCATGCACTGGCTGCCATGGCATTTGTGCGCGCGGAATACGGCAAAGTTGCCGCCTGGGGTGCCAAGCGCCTACCTGGCGTCGAAACGCATCTTTGGGTGCGCGAGGTCTCCCGCATTGACCGCGCCCTGGGGGTTGGGGATGAACAATCCATGTTTCGCTGGTCCGATGATGGCCCGGCAGAAGATGCCAATACCCAACAATGGTTGCCGGCGTGTTATTGCCGCAGTTGTGGCCGTTCCGGCTGGATGGTCAGCCTGGAACAAGGCACCAATATCCCGGTGTTGGAAGAACAAAAAATTCGCCTCAACTCCTTTGAACAACCCCATAAACAAAGAGCGCTTCTCGACGCCACCTCTGAGCAGCGCGCAGCCATTGAGCAGGGGCGCAGCGTTGCTGGGCCGCGAGGAGTTGATGGCACCTCAGCAGTGCTGTGGTTCCATAGCGCCAGCAATGAACTCAGCACGCGCCAACCCAGCCCAGAAGAAGAACAATCAGGTTCTTCTATCGCAGTGCTCACCCACTTTGGCCCTGAGGCAGACGATCTCTCCGCCAAACAGACCTGCCCTTCCTGTGGTGATGTTGATTCCATCCGTTATATCGGATCGGGAATCTCTACCCTGCTCTCTGTCTCACTCTCCAATCTTTTTGGTATGGCCGATTTGGATAGCGCTGAGAAAAAGACGCTGGTCTTTGCCGATTCCGTGCAAGATGCCGCGCACCGCGCCGGGTACGTCCAAGCACGTTCCCGCGCTTTTGCCCTTCGTACCTATACCCGGCGCGCAGTGGGTGATAATGAAGTCACCTTGCCATCAATCTCCCGGGCGCTGATGGATAACGCCACCTCTGGGCGCACCCGTTATGAGCTCCTACCCCCTGACCTGACCGATCTTGATATTTACAAACCTTATTGGCACCCCGATGCCAGCAAGGCTGAGCGCCGTGAGGCCTCCCGCAATGTGCATAAACGTTTAAGTTTTGATCTCGCCCTCGAGTTTGGACAACGCGCTGATCTACCCCGTTCCCTTGCGCTGACCGGCGCTTTGAGTGCTTTTGTGGATTTGCCCAAAGGTGTTGCATTGTCCGCGGCTGCCGAAGCACTTTATGCCATCGAAGTTCCCACCTTAGATATTGAGGATGAGAACCTGCGACTGCGCTGGGTGCAAGGTGCCCTGGAACTTTTGCGCGCCCGCGGGGGCATCAACCATGAGTGGTTTGGCGCCTACCTGCGCACCGATGGCAACCCCTATATGCTTAACCGCCGCCAAGCCCGCGCTGAGGGCATTCCCGGTTTTGTCCGCGGTGGTGCACCTGAATTCCCACGTGTAGGTTCCGCACTTTCCGGATCCCTGCGTTCCAGCACCGGCACCACCCCGCTTGGTAGCCCGCGCGGACGTTATGCGTCCTGGACCTCGCAGGTGCTTGGCATCAGCACCCACGATGCCGCCACCGCCATCACAAAGCTTTTCGACGCTTTAAGCAACCGCAGCATTCTCTCCTCAATATCTACCGACAGCGGCGGAAAAATCTACTGCCTCGAGGCCGAACGCATCCGTATTTTTAGCGAAGACCATCCCGAAGTTCTGGAATGCAGCGTGTGCCATGCCCAAACTGGTGTAACTGATCATGTGCGTGAACTTCTTGATGGCGCTCCGTGTTTTAGCCCTAGTTGTGGGGGCGTTCTCCATACCGAGGAAGTAGAAGACAACTACTACCGCAGGCTTTATTCCGCAATTGAACCGCGCACTGTCATTGCCCGCGAGCACACCAGCATGCTCAAGAAAAAAGACCGCCTCGCACTCGAACAATCCTTTAGAGGTGGAGAAGGCTCGGCCAAACAATCCCCCGATGCGCCCAATGTGTTGGTAGCTACGCCAACGCTGGAAATGGGTATTGACATCGGCGATCTCTCCACCGTGATGCTTGCGTCTTTGCCAACATCAGTGGCCAGTTATGTACAGCGTGTTGGTCGTGCCGGGCGCCTCAGCGGAAACTCGTTGGTACTCGCCGTGGTGCGTGGCCGCGGTGTCACATTGCCTCGTCTTAACCAACCGCTCTCCATGATCAAGGGAGCTATTACCCCACCAGTTGCGTATCTTTCCGCCAGTGAAATCTTGCACCGCCAATTCTTGGCATATGTGATCGACTGCTTAGATACTCGCGCCGAACTGCCAAAACTCGAAACAGCAATTGATGTTTTTGATAATGCCGCCGGAAAAACACCTTTGGTTGCATTACTCAAAGCGCAGATTCACGCAGGCCTAGATCCTTTGCTGGAGGAATTTGTACGCACCCTCAACATGCAAATCAGCATTGATAATATTTTCGAACTGCGCACTTGGGCATCTGGAAATAGCACAGACTCCCTCCTCGCGCTGCTGGAAACCTCCCAAAAAGAGTGGATGGAAGAACGCCGCAGCCTTACCGCGCGGCGGGGAGAACTCGAAAAAATCTTTGACAAACTAGATGCGCGCAATGATGCACATGATGAAGAGCTAAAGGAAGAAAAACGTAAAACCGCAGCTTCCCTTAAAGCCGTCAAACTTCAAATCCGTGATCTACTTGGTGAATTCTGGATCGCTGCTTTGGAGCGTTATGGTCTCCTGCCCAACTTCACCCTGGTTGATGATTCCGTAGAACTTAATGTGGCGGTTACTTCGTTCAACCCCCAGGAAGTGGAATTTGATACCAAGAATCATGCCTACTCGCGTGGGATCTCTGCAGCGCTTTTTGAGCTCGCTCCCGGTGCGACCTTTTATGCCCAAGGAATTGCTGCCAAAGTTGATTCCATTGAGATTGGTGAACATGGCTCTGCCATTGAGCAATGGCGGTTGTGCCCCGTGTGCTCGCACTCCGAAATCCTCCAGCCGGGTGTCTCTACACCGGGATCGTGTCCTACCTGTGGCTCCCCCGCCTTTGCCGATAAGGGACAAATCCTAGAGGTAGTGCAAATGCGTAAGGTTTCCTCCGCAGTGGAGAAAACTCGCGCTGCCATTAGCGATGACCGTGAAGATCGCTTTAGCACCCGCTTTAACCAGCACGTCAGCTTTGTCGTTCCACCAGATGGCCATGGAAAATCCTGGTATTTGAATGATGGTTTTGGCATTGAGCATCTGCCCAAGGTGGAATTACGCTGGCTGAACTTAGGAATTGGCAATGGCCAAAAGCGTCGGCTCGGTGGCTTTGAAGTCACCAGCCCACTATTTAATGTGTGCCGCCACTGTGGACATTTAGATTCCGAGGCAGGAGCTAACTCACGCTGGGATCACCGACCCTGGTGCCCACACCGTTATGAGCAAAAAGAAGATACCGTATCTTTCGCTTTGGGTCGTACTCTTAAAACCCAAGGCGTGCTCATGCTGCTGCCCGAATATTTTGGCAGTGAAGCCGATTCTATGGTGGTAACCAGCCTCATTGCTGCTATCAAATTAGGATTTCGTGAGGTGTTGGGTGGCGATCCTGACCACCTGGATGTCACCAGTGTGCAGGTCCCCCGTACTTCTGGCGATGGTGCACTTGATGCCCTTTTGCTGCACGATCAGGTTCCAGGAGGCACGGGTTATCTTAACCAATTTGCCGATCCTACAAAGGTTCGTGAACTTATTTCCCGAGCTTGGGAGCGGGTGTCTAGGTGCCAATGCCAGTATGATGAAAGGCTGGCCTGCCCAGAATGTTTGTTGCCTTATACCCGCACTGCCACGCTCCTCCAGACTTCCCGCGCAGCTGCAGAAAAAGCCTTGCGCGCAATTTTGCTCAATAGCTCGCGCCCCGAAGAAATCACTGACCTTTCTGCAGTACCGGACTGGACTTTCTTGGAAAAGCGCCCAGAGAACACTCTTGGCTCTCAGTTGGAACTGCGTTTCCGCGTGATGCTGCGACGCGCCTTAAAAAATCGCCATGCCAAACTTGTGGACCGCGTCAACGGCTCAAACTCTTATGTGGATATTGAGATGAGCTCCGGTGTGCGCTGGCGGATGAGCGAACAAGTTGATCGTGGATATACACGCCCTGATTTCTGGTTTGAACCGCTCAACGGCAACTATCCCACCGTGGCTGTTTTTACCGATGGCGCTGCGTTCCATATCTCTTCAGCTAACTACCGTCTTGATGGCGATATTCAGAAACGGATGAAACTAGCGCTCGATCCAGACAATATTTTGCCGTGGAATATCACTAGCTTAGACCTCGACCGCTTTAGTAATCCCGCTGCACAAGGTGAGGAACCAGCATGGTTTAGCCCCATCGGCAGGCAGCTCAGCAAAGCAAATTTGATTCTTGATCCACAATCAACTGCACTCCTGGCAGCAACGCCTATGGATCAACTCTTGGCATTTTTAGATAATCCCGCGGCATCCTCGTGGAAGGAGTTTGCTCATATCGCTGCTGCTCACATGCTTGGGCATAATCCACAAAAAAATGGCGACGGAATTGTTGGTACCTTCCGCAATAAGATTTCCTTGCGGGCCACCATGGTTAATCGGGAACTGCGCGCCCGCCAATTGTGGCTTGCTCCCACCACTCCAGAAGAGCTGGAAGTGGATACCTGGACTGCCTTCCTCAATTTGGCCAACCTCATGTGGCTGGCACCGGAATCCGTAGACGTAAGCACTAATGGTTCACCGCATAAAATTGATATTGTGCCTGCTCCAGCAGCTCCGCTTGCTGTTGAAGTTCCTGAATTGTGGGCTCCCATCTTGGATGGCTTTACCGCCGATGAAGATGAAGAAGCCGAAGGCGCTTTGCAGATCTTGGCTAAGGAACATGCCCTGGTTCCAGAGACCACCGGTGATGAGCTCTCGAGTATTCCTACGATTGCTACGTGGCCGAGTGTCAAGATCGCTTTGCTCTATGAATCTGATCCCGATGAGCCTTTGGAGGATGATCTCAAAGCTGAAGGTTGGACGCTGCTTTTTGCAAATGACCTCGAGACCTCCGATATTCCCGCTGCCCTTCGTCCCTAGTACACCCAAAGTTTATGAAAGATAAAAATCATGGTTTCTTATAGCGTGCACGGCGCACTAGATATCGACGGCAGCCTCAAAAAACTCACCCTCGATTTCCTCAATAAACTAGCCACCAATCCAGCTTCCCCGGGGCTTCATATTGAGCCCATCAAAAACAGCATCGACTCCCGCGTCCGCACAGGTCGGGTCAATGATCAATTCCGCGCAGTGCTTTTTGAGCTTCACGACGAATTTGATCATCACTTTGTAGTGGTTGGTGTTTATCCCCATGATGATGCCATCACCAAGGCAGGAAAAATCCGCCTTGAAGTCAACTCTGTTAACGGCATTACTCGACTCATCGAGGAAACTACCGTTCCTGCGCAAAAAGACGATCAGGAATCTCGTCGCAAAGCGGAAGAGGCCGCAAAGCGGGCGGAGGAGCAACTCCGGGACGCCGTCGAAGTACCCACCCCAGTGGAGCTGCCCAGCCCTGGTGAGGCGCTCGCACATGCAGGGCACACCCCAGAAGTCCTGGAAGCCGAGCTCGGCATTGACCCGGCTGCCACCCGTATTGTGTTGGAACTTGCCTCAGAGGATGACATCGCAGCAGCGCTTCCTAGCAGCCCGACGTGGGAAAAAGACGCACTTATCGGCCTTGTCGCCGGTTTGAGCATTGAAGATATCCGCGAATCGCTCGCTATCCCCGCACCTTCCACAGAGCCGGATACCCGCAGCGAAGATACCAGGCTCATTGCTGGGCTTAAAACCCCAGCAGCGCAAATGGACTTTGCCTATTTGGATACCCCAAATAGCAATGACCTGCGCCGCGTTATTGAAACTGAAGGTTTTGATAGCTGGCGCGTGTATATCGACCCCAGCCAGCGCTCCTTAGTCACCCGCAACTTCAGCGGATCGGGTCGCGTTTTTGGTGGAGCTGGCACCGGCAAAACCGTGGTGGTAGTCCACCGTGCCAACCGCCTGGTCACTTCTGATGGACACCTTGAGACCGACGATAAGACGCCTCGAGTCCTGCTCACCACCTATACCCGCGGTTTGGCCGATGCGTTGAAATCCTCCATGAACGCGCTTAATCCCACTTTCCCCGAGGCAGAAAAACCCGGTAGTCCTGGCTTGTGGATCAGCGGAATTGATGCCTTGGCAAATAAGGTGGTTGCGCTAGCAAACACCGCCGAACGTGAGGCAGCAACCACTGCTATCTTGGGGCGTGCAGCCGGCAGAATCACCCCATTCATCGGCAACGGCGAACAAGAATTTTGGATCGACGCGATCATTTCCGCAGATCCCGGCGATCTATCAGAAGAAATCAGCAATACTGAATTCCTCGCCCAAGAGTTTGAAACCGTAATCCTAGCCCGCGGAATCACCCAAGAAAAGGACTATCTGCGTGCACCTCGTCCCGGCCGTGGTACCCCACTAAACCGCGTACAACGCAAAAAAGTGTGGGCGATTATTCAGCAATTCATGACTTCCTGTGCGCGCGAAGGAAAGATGTCCTGGCCAGCGCTTTCCTCCATCGCCGCAAACATCCTGGAGCAGCGCGCCGCCGCCGGCCAGGGCCGGCTATTTGACCATGTGCTTATCGACGAGGCCCAGGACTTCCACGCCGGACATTGGCTCTTACTCAGGGCTGCGGTAGCCGAAGGTCCCAATGACATCTTCTTGGCTGAGGATTCACACCAGCGCATCTACGGCCAACATCATGTGCTAAGCCGTTTTGGTATTTCCACCCGCGGTCGGGCGTCTAAGCGACTCACCCTTAACTACCGCACCACCGCCGAAAACCTCAGTTACGCACTTGGCATGCTCACCGGTGAATGGACCGACGCCGAAGGCGAAACGGACACAATTGAGCACTATCGCTCAGCGCGTAAGGGCCCCAAGCCACACCTCTACCAATTTGAATCTGAGACCGACGAGTTCGAAGCAATCGCTGAGCTCATCAAGGTGTGGCAGGACAGGACCACCGATGTACGCATCGGCATTTTGGCACGCACCCGTCCTTTGATCAACCGCGTGGTTAATGCGCTCTCTGAGCAGGGCATCGATGCCGTCAAGACGCAAAATGCCGAACTTGCAGCCCACGAAACTGTCAGTGTAATGACAATGCACGGAGCTAAAGGCATGGAGTTTACCCATGTCATCTTGATCGGAATGGGCCGTGACCTCATTCCTTTGCAATACACCATGCAAGGTTTAGGCGAGGCCGAGCGTAACGACGCCCAACAGCGCGAACGCTCCTTGCTCTACGTTGCAGCTTCTCGTGCACGTGATGCCCTTGTTCTCACCACGCATACTGAGCCTTCGGAGTTGCTGCCGCGGGTTTAGAGCACCAAGTAACTAAAGTTCGAAAGTATTTCCGAACGGTGTCGGCCTCTGCGCATACACTGTATTTTTAAAGAAAATTCTTCTCAATTCTAAGGGTGAATATCCAATGCGTGGTGACGTTCAAAAAATAACCAAGGTTTATGACGGCAAGCACCGAACCTTGGAAATCCCGGTTTATCAACGCAATTACGACTGGACTGAAAAGCAATGTTCACGCCTCTTTGATGACCTCAGCGAAGTGGTCAAAGAAAACCACCGTCAACATTTTTTTGGAGCTGTGGTTGGTAAGCCTCAAGGCAGCTGGACCTGGGTTGTCATCGATGGACAGCAGCGTCTTACAACAATCAGCTTGTTCATGCTTGCGCTGGTACATTCCTTGCGCGCATCTGAAGTTGAAGAAGGTGAGTTTAATGCTGGCTACAACATTGATCTAGCCACATTGATTGAGGATGACTACCTCCGATCCGGCAATGAGGGAAACCTCAAGTTCAAGCTCAAGCCAGTTAAAAACGATAATGAGGCTTATCAAAAGCTCTTCGGCCCAGAATCTGAATTCATAGAGTCCTCAAACCTCACTGCTAATTATCGCTACTTCCGCAATGTCCTTAAGGCAACCGATCTCACCGCAGCTCAACTATGGGAAGCTATCGAGAAACTCAGGGTCATGTATCTTGACCTTGAGGAATTTGATGATCCGCAGCGAATCTTTGAAAGTCTCAACTCCACGGGATTAGAGCTCAGTGAAGCTGATAAGGTACGCAACTTGGTTCTTATGGATCAGGAGCTCAAAACCCAAGAAAAGCTCTATGAGCAGCGTTGGAATCCCATTGAAGTCTGCGTGAAATTTGATACCGACAATTTCATTCGCTGGTACTTAACTCTCAAAACCGCGCGCACCCCAAGAAAGCAAGATGTTTATGAGGAATTCAAGAAATTCATCCGTAACTCCAAGCTCCCGGTCGAATTCATCCTCGACGATATGTACGAGTACGCGAAGCTGTACCGAGATCTCTTAGGTGCCACTACTGGGTTTATAGCTGCCGATAGGTGTCTTAAGCGTTTTGTCCCTGTCATGGGCGATGTGGTTTTGCCTTTTCTGCTGCCTGTTCTCAAAGATGCTAAAGACGGCATCATCACCGAATCAGACTTCCTCGGAGTTCTAAAAGTTCTGGAATCCTATTTATTCCGCCGTTTTGCAGTCGGGGTTGCTAGTAACGCCTTAAGCAAGATCTTCTCCACTGCTTATAGCGACATCAAGAAATTCTGGACTCCAGGGCAAAGTTATAGCTCACTGCTGGCCTACATTCTGAAACGTCGCGATGGTTCCGGGCGTTTTCCCTCCGACAGTGAATTCCGTGAGAACTTCGCAACCAAAAATTTCTGGAATATTCATAACGAAAACAGGCGTTACTTATTTGATTGTCTAGAAAATGCCGATTCCAATGATGTTCGTGACATCCAAACAAGTCTGGATGAAGGATCTCTCTCCATTGAACACATCATGCCACGTAGCCTAAACGATCAGTGGAGAGCTGAACTCGGCCCTGAATATGCTCGAATTCATGAGACTTGGATTAATAGAATTGGTAACCTCACCATCACCGGCTACAACTCCGCCTATTCAAATTCTTCCTATGAGCGCAAGCGGACGATGGAAAATGGATTTTTGGTATCCCCCTATCGCATCAATAATTTCATCAAAAAGCAGAAGCATTGGTCTGAAGAACAGCTAATTGAGCGAACCGAGCTGCTCACTCAAGCAGCGCTGGACTACTGGCCCCTTCCAAAAGAAACCTTCCAGCCACCACAAGCTGTGCTTCCTACAGAATCCTTAGATAGTGATCTTTCTTTCCGCGGACGCGAAATTGTCGCCTTTGAATATGAGGACTACAAGGAAACGGTAACGTCCTGGGCAGACATGCTCCAGAGCGTTCTAAAAGTCTTGAACCAATCCTTCCGCCAGGAACTCATAGCTTTGACCAATGAAGAAATCTGCCTGGCAACTTCAAACAACAGTAACAGCAGTCTCCGTGAAATTGACCACGGGCTTTTTGTAGACACTGGCTCTAGTACGAGTGTAAAGATTGGCTTCCTCCGCAGAGTTTTTACTCAACTGGGGCTAGAGCAGGAAGCATTGGTTTTCACCCTTCGACCACTGGCAAATGATGTAGAACCCCGAGATGATGAACTCGAGGTAGAGGTAGAAAAGAAATATTCCGATTTGACTAAATTCATCCCACAGTTAGAAGAAGCTGAGAATCTCGAGGGGGCGGATACAGAGGTTATTCCTCTCCTCTCAAAGCTCAAGGAACAACTGACAGCCTTTAGCCCGGAGAATCCTCAAGCAGCCCTAGGGGGCCTACCTGTTCCAGAATTCCTCAAACAAAATGTGATTGAACAACTAAGCGCAGAGCACATCCTTGCTGTACTCACTCAACACTTTAATATCGCATCCATGATGGGTGATGACTATTTGCTCGAAGAGCTCAGGTCAGGCCGCTTAAGGGAATTACTGCAGCGTTTAGAGGAATTGGATAGCTAATAGCCGTAGTCGGTGGTCAAACTTTGACCACCGGACTCCCCTTTAAGCACAATCTCTAGCTTTTATTTAGGCTTGGAGTTATGGAACTTCTCTCCCACTTGCTTGCTCTTGATCCTGCCTCCCCTCGTTTGACTGTTTATAACGAGTCCACGGGTGCGCGTTTGGATTTCTCCGCCATCACTCTTGATAACTGGGCGTCCAAGGTTGGCAATATGCTCCTTGAGGAATTGGATCTGGAGGAAGGCTCGCTCATCACTATTGATTTGCCGGTGAGCTGGCAGGCCGCAATGATTATGCTCGGCGCTTTAGCAACTAGTGTTGAGGTCTCTTTTGATGATCCCGAGGCAGATGCCATCTTTACCTCCCTCGATAGATTTTCCCACTACAAGGGCCATAGTGATGTGCTGATTGTCAGCGAGGATCCTTTTGGTCGTGGAGTTGTTGAAGGTGGCGGTGAACTGCCTAATGGTGCCATCGATTTTGGCCCCACAGTGCGTTTTTATGGCGATCAATTCTTCCAGCCTACCCGCACATTGCCGGAAATCATCCAGCATTCTGATGTTCCGGTTGGCGCCAGAGTTCTTGCAACTGGTTGGTCAGATATCGAGTCCTTCAATCACCAGGTTTTAGAACCACTCGCAGTGGGTGGCTCTGCAGTAATTGTGACCGGACTGGCTGATATTGAGCGTTTAAACCAGATTGCAACCAATGAGAAGACAACCCACCGTATCTAGGCAAATTTCGGTTACTACTAATTAGGATGTGCAACCTGACGGAGGTAAACGTCGAAAAGCAATCGAACCTGGATGCGATGGATGCGCCCGCCTGTCTTGGCGCAATGAAGAATTTCTAAGCGATATGTCACACAATTGTTCCCATTCGCATATCTCGTGTCCACCAGAGTCGCTACAGTAACGAGAAACTTAATTATTTGATCCGATTCTTCCGTTCAAAGGCCTCATTCCGTGACTATCTCTCGCCGACTCAAACAAGAGCGCAGTTTCGCTGACGATCTTCAAGATCTCAAAACTCTCAATGATCAACTGCGGTTTACAAACGCCAAATTGCAAGCTCGCATCAGTGGTATTGGCAATGATGGAAAGAAAATCACGCGCCCTACCCCACTCCTTGCGCTGGATTTTCAGCTGACCGTTGAAGAATACGAAACGATCATTGCAATCTTGGTGGAAGCAGTTGGCGGAAATCAATCCAAGCCAGCGATTCTTAAAGATCTGTTTATAGAATATCCACTCGTCTTCCTGGCAGCGCTTTCTGGAACCGCCATGCTCGATGCTCAAGAAGGTTTCTGGCCTGCGTTCTGGAAACGCACTCAGGTGTCAGTTCCAGAGCATGTATACGACGCGATCCGTAAAGAACTAGTTAATAGCATCCGCAAAAATGGCCTAGAAACTTTTTCTCTCGCTGACCTCAATCGACGCGAATATGTCGGACTCATCCAACTTCACAGTGGCCTTTCTGCAAAAGACATGCTCGCCTTGGTCAAATTTATCGATCACACTCGAGCAGAAAACCAAGGATGGGATTCTGGTGAGGACTTTGCATCATATGCGAAGAGTGTCTTCTCCTCCGGGGACAACCTATTAACCACGGAGTCGCTCAAGCAATTAGTCACCCACATCCCTGCGCGTTCCGTCGACTTCATCGCCAGAGTCTATGAACTAACCAATTGGTACCGCGACCTCAAAGACCTCAATGAAGTAGAAGCCTTCGTAGGTACTCATGGGCTGCCGGAATTGTCTTTCAAATTTCTTCTGGAGTGTCTGAGCGGCGAAGCTGAACAAATTGCCGAAAAGACGAAAGCAGCACCAGCAAGCCTGGAAAACCTGGAACCTCCGCATCTCTATCTGGATCCACAGAGTTTTGAACTCAGTCTTGTTTTCCCAGCGATCTCTAAAACTGCAGCACTTCAGATTCCAGCACCAGAATGGACAGTGATTTATGACGGAAACTCCATTAAAGTTCGTCCCGAACAGGACTGGTCCTACGGAGGTTTCGCCGAATACCGTTTGCCTTTAGACAAACCGCTCTCCAGCTTGAGAGTCATCACTCCAACAGAGAAATCCCTAATTCTGATTGAAGGATTTGGCCACAAGAATCCCATTATGTTCTTTAAGAACAACGGTCAGCCATATGCAAACCAAGAAATGCTCAGTGGCAACGCTGTCACAGCTATAGTCCCAGCTGCAGCAATCATTCGTGCACGTATGCGAGCTTCCAAGACTTTCAACTATCAAGACTTGGGTCCCTTGTCCGGATGGAACAAGTGGGTCATTCGTTCGATCCCACTCAAACGAGCTGAATCGATCACAGTCTCCCACGGTGGCTTCAGAAAAGAACTCCCAGTTCGACGCAAAGTTGATGTTCAATGGATTACTGAGGATCTCACGATCGAGAATCTTCAAGGTCTCGATCATGAGCCCGTTTTCCACACGAGTCCCCGCATCGAATTCCCCACCTCTGGATCAAACTGGGTAATTCAGTATTCACAGATTCTTCCAGATGGCAGCCTCATCGAAATGGAAGATTACCCAGTCGAACCTGAAAACTTCGGATACGAACTAGACCTCTTCGAAGAATCCGACGACCCTTGGGTCGGGCAATTTTTAGTAACTCTGCTCAAGGATGAAAAAGTCTATGAAACCCGCAAATTCAATCTCGCGGAAGGCCTCGATCTTTCCCTAACATTCAGCGGAGGCGGACCTGAAAATCGATTTAGGTACCCCAGCATCAATCAGGGACAAACTGGCTTAACAAAGACTTTCGCCCGTTTTAGTTCCAATTCTGAAAAGCACATCAGGTTCCCAGATGAGATCATCGGGCTTGATGCATTCACCTCTCAAAAAGCGTTTAACATCGCAAGCGGTGATTTCCCTGAGGACTACAACCTCGACGTTTTCATCACGCCTCCGCAACTTCACTACCAAGTACCTGTCACACACAGCCAAACAAAGTGGGAAAGCACAAAGACGACACTAGATTTCAATGACTTTGCCGATGGAAACCTCCAGATCAGATTCCCTAATGAAGTCTATGATCCAAACTTGAAAATCATTAAAATGGTGGCATACAAGAAACCTGAGTCCAGTGAGCCTAAATACTTAAGCAAAATTGGTTCAAGCAAAGTGTGGTCTATCCCTATGGATCGCATCAAGGAACTCATGGATGATGATGCCCAATTCCTTTTGATCGCGGAGTGGTTCGCTGAAAGTAAAGACCAGCACCGAGAGAAGATCATTAGCGAAGCTAAGCGAACTGGAAAAATCTCCAATGCAGCGCTTAAGAGTGCTCGTCCTCAACCTCAAGCAAGTTCCCACATTGCAACAATTGAGAAAAAGCCCCTACTAGCTGCGGCTGAAATTAAGCTTTCTACCGTGGAGTTGGAACTTGGTCGGCACACTTCTAAGAGACTGGAAGGCTGGGCATGGTCTGCGCTCAACCCGCTTGATCCACCAATCAAAGTCGATTTCCAAGGAACCTCAGGCTCACTTCCAGACACCCACTTCGTCGTTGGCCCTTTAATCGTGGAAGTGAGAGAAAAAGAGTTTCTCTCCCAATGGCAGCCAAAAGTTCCCTCAGTTAAAGCCGTGGTTGCAAATGATCCCTCATTTGAATTGGACCCTCAATTTGATCCTTTCCTCACACACCGATGGATGTTCGCTCCACGAAGTGGGAAGGTCTTACTCCCACAAGAAATCCGCACAGTGTGGGACGCCCGATTCAATATGCGCCATGTCTTAGCGCAGCGTGAAAACCTTCATGTGAAATCGATTCAAGATTTTGACGATGCCACCAGTACCTATCTCACCAGTGATCCTCGGGTGGCATTAGATGAATTGGATAAGAGCTCAATTCCGTCTAATTCCCACTTTGAATCATTCATCCGATCCGGATTAGCTGAGCTTTCTTTCGAAGTTGACGACACAGCCGGAGATATCCATCGCGTTCCCTGGATCGGCCTGATCCAGGAAATGAACGACCTCAGAATTCTGCAGATACAAGGCTATGAAACAGAAGAACGAGCCATCGAACGCCGAAATTCGCAGAGCTACATCCGTGAGATAGGAGGCAGTGAATTGTGGAATATCCTAAAAGGAAATTCAGAGGGATTGTCTCTTGCTCAAAAATGCGCACCACAAGCCACTGAGATTAATGTGATTCGTAATTCAGGCTTGGAAGCTATGCGCAATGGGCTGGGCGCCGATCAGTTCAGCGCCGAGTTTATTTCAGCAGACTCACGCCTACGAGCTCAGCTTGAATGGTTGGAAAACCGCCGAGAGCTCAATGATCTCGGCCAGCTCCCAACGCTCTTCGATTTCGCCGAGAAATACGAGTACCTCATCGATCACTTAGGTGATGATCGCATCAAGGTCACTGCACGTGAGCTGTCTACTCTTGCGTCGGAACACCGTCGCGGCAACGCTGAAAACTGGCTTTATGCACCATATGTGTCATTCATTTACAGCTTGCTTAACCGAATGATCGCTCATGAAGTAATACGTCCGATCGCTCAGATCAATTACTCACGGCACGATTGGGCAAACGCTGCTCGGCTGATTCCTCGTCTCACAGGATTTGACCTGGTGAGTGCCGAAGCGAAAGTGCTCAGCGCAATAAACAACAACAATATAATCCCAACTGCAATTTAAGGATCACTATGTCCAACGCACCTAAAAAGAGCTTTTCAGACTTCTTTTCCCCACTAGCAACCGAAACTGAA
Organism: Corynebacterium glutamicum ATCC 13032; assembly: GCF_000011325.1. Lineage (NCBI taxonomy): Bacteria > Bacillati > Actinomycetota > Actinomycetes > Mycobacteriales > Corynebacteriaceae > Corynebacterium > Corynebacterium glutamicum. The sequence goes on along the minus strand of NC_003450.3, from coordinate 753,622 downwards.
ACAACTATTACGCTCTCGGCAATTGAGGTAGAGAAAGTCAATGCCAAGACTGAAGTCACTCGAAATATTGATCCAGTCGAAGCAGCAGAACAAATCAGCCGCGACTACCGCCGCTACCTGAAAACACTTATTAGCCCCAGTAATAAGACAATTGCGGCAGAATTCAACCGAGAGATTGATGAGTCCGAAAACCTTGTCTACGGACCAATTTTGCAGCTGACTCCGCCTTATGCACCAGGTAAGTCCCCTGCTCAATTAATTGATGAGGGAGTCCTTTCTCCAAACTTCTCACGTCTCGATGCCGCACTACCCAAAGATCGCCCGCTTTATCAGCATCAGGAAGACGCTCTGCGAAAAATCGCTAGTGGCCGAAACTTAATCGTTTCAACCGGTACAGGATCTGGAAAAACAGAGTCTTTCCTCATCCCGATCTTTGACCAACTGCTCCGCCAACAACAAGCCGGTGAGTTAAATCCTGGTGTCAGAGCATTGCTTCTTTACCCTATGAATGCTCTTGCAAATGATCAGGAGAAACGTCTCCGCGAATTATTGGCAGACACCCCGGAAATTACTTTTGGTCGATACACCGGAGATACCAAACAGACCCGTGAAGAAGCCGAGAAATACTTCAAACTGATTAATGGGCGAAATGCGACCCCTCTACCTAATGAGCTAATTAGCCGTGATGAGATGCAGGAAAATCCACCTCATATCTTGCTCACCAACTACGCAATGTTGGAATACCTCCTGCTTCGTCCTGCAGACAACGCATTCTTCGATGATGCATATTCCAATAATTGGAAGTTCCTTGTTCTTGATGAAGCTCATGTCTACGCCGGAGCACAAGGCACTGAAGTCGGCATGCTGATGAGGCGCCTGAAAGATCGTGTCCAACGAGGAAATCCCCTCCAGTGCATCGCTACAAGTGCTTCTTTGGAAGGAACTAAAGAAGCCATCATGACCTTTGGACAAGACCTCTTTGGTGAACCTTTTGAGTTTGTCAACGAAGATCCCTCGCGCCAGGATTTGGTATCCGCGCATCGGAGAAAACTACCAAAAACCTTTACGTGGTCCCTACCAGATGAGCTCTTTGACCAGCCTTTAGAAAGTGATGGTCTTTTCCAAGCACTACAAGAGCGCGGTGGAGATCAATACGAAGAGCTCTCCAAAGAAGAACACATCGTAAAACTCCGCGAACTATCCCAGCAATCAAGCACTCGAGTTGAAGACATCGGCAAGGGTCTTTGGCCAAATGTTACTGATAAAGCATCAATGCACCGCACACATATGCTGGTGAATTTAGGCAGTGGCGTTCTATCCCATGATGGAGTACCAGCTCTGTCCGCGCGTTATCACATGTTTGTCCGCGCAGTTGAAGGCGCTTTTCTTGGGTATACAGAGCAAGGAAAGCCAATCGTGTCCTTGGACCGGCAAGTGACATTAGGCGACACAGCTCGACCAATGTATGAAATGGGTGCTTGCATCAAATGTGGAACCGTTCATATCAGCGCCCATAATGATTCTGGTTTCCTTGTGCCTCCAGAGAATTCCTCAAATTTCGACGAACAACAGCTCAAATGGGTAGTCCTCACCGATGATTTCGAAACAGCAGACATCGACGAAGATGACCTAGAAACTGATGCTGACGAGAACGTCAAAGTCCTTGAGCTACAAAAATTATGTACGGCCTGCGGAAAACTAAACGGAAAGAACTCTCTTCTCTGCTCCGGATGCTCATCACATCATGACCAGTTTATTGATGTAAAGATCTTGGAACCCCGGAATGGTAGCCAATTAACATGCACTCGATGCGGTGGCCGAGAAAAGAACCTGATTCGACGACTCCGAACCGATTCAAATGCTGCACCTTCTGTCCTCACCACATCATTGTTCCAACTGTTGCCAGAATCAGCTGATCAAGATACATCACGCAAGATCGGTGCTGGACGCAAACTACTCACGTTTTCTGACTCCCGCCAGGCTGCCGCTTACGCAGCACCATATTTGCAAGCAAGTTACACCAGGTTGCTAGAGCGAAGAATCCTCATTGAGACCCTGCGGGATGAAGAATTTACTGAAGGCGCATCCATTGAACGATGGATTTCCCGCGCAAGTGAAGTGGCGAAAAACAATCGAGTCCTCGCTAACAACTTGAACCCACGCGAAACACTAGAACAGACAGGTAACTGGGTATTCGCAGATCTTGCTTCGACAGTCCGACGTAGTTCGACTGAAGGGCTTGGACTAGCCAAAATTGAACTGACCCCTGAGGCTTTGTCGCAACTCAGTTTCAGAAAACCACTTGGCGAGATGTTTGGGGATCCGGATGCCGCCGACGCCTTTTTTAATCTCTTCGCTCAAGAATTCCGTCACAAGGGCGCAATCAATTGCCCTGACTACGTCAATCTTGAGGATGAACGCTTTGGCCCTCGTCGTGGGCAGCACTTTTTCACCAAAGATGGTGGAAGAAAATCAACACGACGCCTCTACTCATGGATTCCGCAACGAGGAACCAACAATCGCAAGGACTTCATTACAAAAGTCTTGAACCGCATCGGACAAGCAGGTGACGAAGGTGAAAATATTACGACGCTTCTCCATCACCTATGGAATGACTACACTAATTCCGAAATTTTGAAGGTCCCAGGCGAAAAGGCCGAAGGCTACACACTTAACTACAACTCACTGCAAGTAAGCCCTGGAAAACAACATTCCTGGTATGAATGTGACACTTGTAGAAATACAACGCCATTTAATGTTCTCGGGCTGTGTCCACATGGGTTCTGTAAAGGCAAGCTAAAAGAAATCGATACTTCTTTACCGGAGTATGCCAACAATCATTATCGGAAGTTGGCAACATCGCTTGAAATTCTTCCGCTTTCAGCCAAAGAGCACACTGCTCAATGGACGCCAACGGAGGCTGCAGAGGTTCAGAAAGAATTCATCGAAGGAAAAATCAATGTCCTAAGCTGTTCTACTACGTTTGAGCTTGGAGTTGACGTTGGTGATCTGCAGTCAGTAATGATGCGCAACGTACCGCCACGTACGGCTAACTATGTGCAACGTGCGGGACGTGCGGGACGCCGATCAGGTTCAGCAGCTTTTGTGCTTACCTTTGCTAAGCGATCTTCTCATGACTTGGCTGTATTTAAGAACCCAACCCAGATGATTGATGGCGAAATGACAGTGCCATTTTTGCACATTAACAATGCCCGAATCGCCCGTCGTCACACCTATTCAATCGCTCTCGCCGCATTTTTCCGAGAGCAGGCTGCCCAAAATCGGTTCTGGAAAAAGGCCGGAGAGTTCTTCCTTGGCACTGATGCAGCTCCATACCTTAGGCCTGCTGTCGCAGAGCAAGAGGCAACGGAGATCCTCGAAGAGTTTCTCTCCCCTGTTCCTAATTACATCACTGAAGCCCTCCGTCGCGTATTCCCTGAGTCCCTGCATGAGGATCTGGATATTGAAAATCAAGGTTGGGTTAAACAATTCCTTGAAATTTTCGATACAACTCGTCAGGAGATCTCCGAAGATTTCCAAACGCTTAAAAAGATGCAAGGGCGAGCGCTGGGCAGTGAACAAGGCAAAAAGGCAGATGCCTTCAAACGCACAATCACAACTCTGATGGACCAAGATCTTTTGGGATACTTGGCCAAGAAGAACATGCTGCCCAAGTACAGCTTCCCTGTCGATACAGTAGATCTTCAAACAAACTTCAGTGAAGCTGGAAATAAGGTGAGCTTGTCACGAGATCTTCAGCTAGCGATTACCGACTATGCTCCTGGTGCGGAGTTAGTAGCAGGCGGAAAATTGTGGAAATCCGCTGGCATTCGACACCTAGCCGGTAAAAAGGTGGAAACTTTTTATTGGACAACGTGTACTGAGTGTAAACATACTGAAACCTCTCGTTTTGGATTTACATCTGAAGATGTCTGTTCTCAGTGCTCTGCACCAATATCGCTGGGTAAAGAGAACAAGTTCCTTATCCCTCGTTTTGGTTTCGTTGCAGACCCAAATCCAACTGAAGTGGGCACTGCTCCCCCGGTCCGATCCTCTAATCGACTTGAATTTGTAAAGCAGTTCGGTGTCAAAGATGACAGTGAAGAGTTCTCAAATTCAGATGGGACAGCAACTGCGCAAGTACTTACTTCTTCTTGGAGTCGGACGGAGATGGGAGCGCTTGAAACAGGTCCTAACAAGAATGGATTTTGGTATTGCCAAACATGCGGATTCGGCACTCCCAATGGCGCCGAAATCCCTAAAAGCCATCGAAACCCCAGAACTAAGCAGCAGTGTGGCACCTACTACTTAGAACCCCACTCTTTGGGTCACACCTACCAAACTGACATCGCGACAGTTGCCGTTCCTTCTTATACAAATCTTGACTTCGAAGGGTGGCGCTCTGGAATGTACGCCATCATCGAGGCAGCTGCTGAATGTTTAGAAATCAATCGTGATGATCTAAACGGCACCATGGCGAAACACGACAACAGGCCAACGATGGTGTTGTTCGATACTGTTCCTGGTGGAGCTGGTATTACCCGAAAAGTTCGAGAAAACTTCCCTCAAGTACTCGAAGCGGCAATTAGAAGGGTCGAAACCTGTTCTTGTGGCATCGATACTTCGTGTTATGCCTGTTTGCGATCATTTTCTAACCAGCGTTTCCATCTCGATTTAAGGCGCGATATTGCATTGGACTTGCTTCACCATATGGCGGTTGCGATGCCAAAATCTGAGTAGATAACACCAGCTACCCACAGCTAAAAGCAGCTGTGGGACCGACTAAGGCTGGGGTGCTTTCAGTATCATCGCGAAGATCCCAACCCCAATAAAATTCGAATTGGACGCATAAATACACGACGCACTTTAGCCTTAATCGGAGCAACTCTTGCCCTTGGCGCATCGCTTGTCTCATGGAGCAGTGAAAGCGTAGATGAACAACCACGAGAAAACGTGATCGTTCTGGTGCTCCCGTTGAGCTGGTGATGGATCAGATTCTCAATATCAATACGAATCAAACAGGAGACACCAACTACGCCGTCGACATTGCAGATCCATACGTGGTGGAGTTTTTCCCGAGTTACACCGATACTGTGGAAAATTGTCGGCGCGATCATTCCGGCGCTGGCGTGAAGTGCGATTTGGTACAGCTGATACGCGATGAAAGCCAGCAGCAATCATCCACGGGTATGCCCACAGTTTGTTTTCAGGACTGCGACCAGGAGTACCACTTTCGCAAGGCCGTGCGTCAGTAGATATCTAGCGCTGAACAACGTAGCGTGGCTGGTGAGTGATTCACTGCTGTGCCCAAGGAACGTGGCGATGCCATTGTCGGGATCTTCATTCAGTTCGTTTTGGGTGAGCAGAACGGTCCAGTGGTGAAGGCTTTCGGGATCGACAAGAAGGAGGAGCACTCCGCCGATGAGCTCAAATAAGCCGTTGAGTCCTTTGAGCTTGATGCCGCCCCAAAAGAGTTGTTGCCACCGATCGCGAACTTTGGCAGTAGCCATGCGTTCTGCTCCTGACCTTGAACAGCGGTCCCAATTTAGACCCGCTAAACCCACAATGTGTACTGGTGCTGGTAATTTAGTAGAACATGGCAACGGTCACATTCGACAAGGTCACAATCCGGTACCCCGGCGCGGAGCGCGCAACAGTTCATGAGCTTGATTTAGATATCGCTGATGGCGAGTTTTTGGTGCTCGTCGGCCCTTCGGGTTGTGGTAAATCCACTACGCTGCGTGCTTTGGCGGGGCTTGAGGGCGTGGAGTCGGGTGTGATCAAAATTGATGGCAAGGATGTCACTGGTCAGGAGCCGGCGGATCGCGATATCGCGATGGTGTTCCAGAATTATGCTCTGTACCCTCACATGACGGTGGCGAAGAATATGGGTTTTGCGCTGAAGTTGGCTAAGCTGCCGCAGGCGCAGATCGATGCGAAGGTCAATGAGGCTGCGGAAATTCTTGGGTTGACGGAGTTTTTGGATCGCAAGCCTAAGGATTTATCGGGTGGTCAGCGTCAGCGTGTGGCGATGGGTCGCGCGTTGGTGCGTGATCCGAAGGTGTTCCTCATGGATGAGCCGCTGTCCAACCTGGATGCGAAATTGCGCGTGCAAACCCGCGCGGAGGTCGCTGCTTTGCAGCGTCGCCTGGGCACCACCACGGTGTATGTCACCCACGATCAGGTTGAGGCAATGACGATGGGCGATCGGGTTGCGGTGCTCAAGGACGGGTTGCTGCAGCAGGTCGCACCGCCCAGGGAGCTTTACGACGCCCCGGTCAACGAATTCGTTGCGGGCTTCATCGGCTCGCCGTCCATGAACCTCTTCCCTGCCAACGGGCACAAGATGGGTGTGCGCCCGGAGAAGATGCTGGTCAATGAGACCCCTGAGGGTTTCACAAGCATTGATGCTGTGGTGGATATCGTCGAGGAGCTTGGCTCCGAATCGTATGTTTATGCCACTTGGGAGGGCCACCGCCTGGTGGCCCGTTGGGTGGAAGGCCCCGTGCCAGCCCCTGGCACGCCTGTGACTTTTTCCTATGATGCGGCGCAGGCGCATCATTTCGATCTGGAGTCGGGCGAGCGTATCGCTTAGTTTCGGACGTGGGGAGGCGTCGAAAAGCATCTTTATTTTTGACCCTCCGGGGGTGATTTAACCTAAAATTCCACACAAACGTGTTCGAGGTCATTAGATTGATAAGCATCTGTTGTTAAGAAAGGTGACTTCCTATGTCCTCGATTTCCCGCAAGACCGGCGCGTCACTTGCAGCCACCACACTGTTGGCAGCGATCGCACTGGCCGGTTGTAGTTCAGACTCAAGCTCCGACTCCACAGATTCCACCGCTAGCGAAGGCGCAGACAGCCGCGGCCCCATCACCTTTGCGATGGGCAAAAACGACACCGACAAAGTCATTCCGATCATCGACCGCTGGAACGAAGCCCACCCCGATGAGCAGGTAACGCTCAACGAACTCGCCGGTGAAGCCGACGCGCAGCGCGAAACCCTCGTGCAATCCCTGCAGGCCGGCAACTCTGACTACGACGTCATGGCGCTCGACGTCATCTGGACCGCAGACTTCGCGGCAAACCAATGGCTCGCACCACTTGAAGGCGACCTCGAGGTAGACACCTCCGGACTGCTGCAATCCACCGTGGATTCCGCAACCTACAACGGCACCCTCTACGCACTGCCACAGAACACCAACGGCCAGCTACTGTTCCGCAACACCGAAATCATCCCAGAAGCACCAGCAAACTGGGCTGACCTCGTGGAATCCTGCACGCTTGCTGAAGAAGCAGGCGTTGATTGCCTGACCACTCAGCTCAAGCAGTACGAAGGCCTTTCAGTGAACACCATCGGCTTCATCGAAGGTTGGGGAGGCAGCGTCCTAGACGATGACGGCAACGTCACCGTAGACAGCGACGACGCCAAGGCAGGCCTTCAAGCGCTTGTCGACGGCTTCGACGACGGCACCATCTCCAAGGCATCCCTTGCAGCGACCGAAGAAGAAACCAACCTCGCATTCACCGAAGGCCAAACCGCCTACGCCATTAACTGGCCATACATGTACACCAACTCCGAAGAAGCCGAAGCAACCGCAGGCAAATTCGAAGTACAGCCCCTCGTAGGTAAAGACGGCGTCGGCGTATCCACCCTTGGTGGCTACAACAACGGCATCAACGTCAACTCCGAAAACAAGGCAACCGCCCGCGACTTCATCGAATTCATCATCAACGAAGAGAACCAAACCTGGTTCGCGGACAACTCCTTCCCACCAGTTCTGGCATCCATCTACGATGATGAGTCCCTTGTTGAGCAGTACCCATACCTGCCAGCACTGAAGGAATCCCTGGAAAACGCAGCACCACGCCCAGTGTCTCCTTTCTACCCAGCCATCTCCAAGGCAATCCAGGACAACGCCTACGCAGCGCTTAACGGCAACGTCGACGTTGACCAGGCAACCACCGATATGAAGGCAGCGATCGAAAACGCTTCCAGCTAGTTCGGTAATTTAGTTCATTCTCCGGCCACCTTCCCTGAAATCCTTAGCGGATTTCCACAAAGGTGGCCGGAGTTTTGTCCTATTGTTGGGTGTAATTGAACTTGTGTGAAAGGAGTCCGGATGGCTTCCGGCAAAGATCTTCAAGTTTCCACATTTGGCTACATCTCCCGCTGCCCCGTGCAGGTCTACGAAGCAATCGCAGATCCCAGACAACTAGAACGCTACTTCGCCACCGGCGGAGTATCTGGCCGCCTCGAAACCGGATCGACTGTCTATTGGGACTTCGTTGATTTTCCCGGTGCGTTTCCGGTCCAAGTTGTCTCAGCTACACAGGCTGAACACATTGAACTCCGCTGGGGACAAGCAAATGAGCTGCGTTCCGTCAACTTCGAGTTCGAACCTTTTAGAAATTTCACCCGCACGAAACTCACCATCACCGAAGGCAGTTGGCCGCTCACTCCCGCAGGAGCCCAAGAGGCTCTGGGCAGCCAGATGGGATGGACTGGCATGCTGTCCGCACTAAAAGCGTGGCTGGAATACGGAGTGAACCTCCGCGACGGGTTTTATAAGCAATAGGCAATGTGTCCATCACGATGTGTGGCGGATTATGATCCATGTAACAAGAATGTGCAGTTTCACAGAACTGACAATCAACTTATTTTGACCTGACAAAAGGAGCGACGACACATGGCCACATTCAAACAGGCCAGAAGCGCTGCCTGGCTGATCGCCCCCGCCCTCGTGGTCCTTGCAGTGGTGATCGGATATCCCATCGTCCGAGCAATTTGGCTATCCTTCCAGGCCGACAAAGGCCTCGACCCCACCACCGGACTCTTCACCGACGGTGGCTTCGCAGGACTAGACAATTACCTCTACTGGCTCACCCAACGATGCATGGGTTCAGACGGCACCATCCGTACCTGCCCACCCGGCACACTAGCCACCGACTTCTGGCCAGCACTACGCATCACGTTGTTCTTCACCGTGGTTACCGTCGGCTTGGAAACTATCCTCGGCACCGCCATGGCACTGATCATGAACAAAGAATTCCGTGGCCGCGCACTTGTTCGCGCAGCGATTCTTATCCCTTGGGCAATCCCCACCGCCGTCACCGCAAAACTGTGGCAGTTCATCTTCGCACCACAAGGCATCATCAACTCCATGTTTGGACTTAGTGTCAGTTGGACCACCGATCCGTGGGCAGCTAGAGCCGCCGTCATTCTTGCCGACGTCTGGAAAACCACACCATTCATGGCACTGCTGATCCTCGCCGGTCTGCAAATGATCCCGAAGGAAACCTACGAAGCAGCCCGCGTCGATGGCGCAACCGCGTGGCAGCAATTCACCAAGATCACCCTCCCGCTGGTGCGCCCAGCTTTGATGGTGGCAGTACTCTTCCGCACCCTCGATGCGCTACGCATGTATGACCTCCCCGTCATCATGATCTCCAGCTCCTCCAACTCCCCCACCGCTGTTATCTCCCAGCTGGTTGTGGAAGACATGCGCCAAAACAACTTCAACTCCGCTTCCGCCCTTTCCACACTGATCTTCCTGCTGATCTTCTTCGTGGCGTTCATCATGATCCGATTCCTCGGCGCAGATGTTTCGGGCCAACGCGGAATAAAGAAAAAGAAACTGGGCGGAACCAAGGATGAGAAACCCACCGCTAAGGATGCTGTTGTAAAGGCCGATTCTGCTGTGAAGGAAGCCGCTAAGCCATGACTAAACGAACAAAAGGACTCATCCTCAACTACGCCGGAGTGGTGTTCATCCTCTTCTGGGGACTAGCTCCCTTCTACTGGATGGTTATCACCGCACTGCGCGATTCCAAGCACACCTTTGACACCACCCCATGGCCAACGCACGTCACCTTGGATAACTTCCGGGACGCACTGGCCACCGACAAAGGCAACAACTTCCTCGCAGCCATTGGCAACTCACTGGTCATCAGCGTCACCACAACAGCGATCGCTGTTCTCGTGGGAGTGTTCACCGCCTACGCTCTAGCCCGACTGGAATTCCCGGGCAAAGGCATTGTCACCGGCATCATCTTGGCAGCCTCCATGTTCCCCGGCATCGCCCTGGTCACTCCGCTGTTCCAGCTCTTCGGTGACCTCAACTGGATCGGCACCTACCAAGCGCTGATTATCCCGAACATTTCCTTCGCGCTACCTCTGACGATCTACACGCTCGTATCCTTCTTCAGGCAACTGCCCTGGGAACTCGAAGAATCAGCACGTGTCGACGGCGCCACACGTGGCCAAGCCTTCCGCATGATCCTGCTTCCTCTAGCAGCGCCCGCACTATTTACCACCGCGATCCTCGCATTCATTGCAACGTGGAACGAATTCATGCTGGCCCGCCAACTATCCAACACCTCCACAGAGCCAGTGACCGTTGCGATCGCAAGGTTCACCGGACCAAGCTCCTTCGAATACCCCTACGCCTCTGTCATGGCAGCGGGAGCTTTGGTGACCATCCCACTGATCATCATGGTTCTCATCTTCCAACGCCGCATCGTCTCCGGACTCACCGCAGGTGGCGTGAAAGCCTAGACTAGATACTCATGAGTGCTGATAAATCCCAGGACCAATCCGAATCGCAACGCAAAGGGCTTCAACCCGAAGCGCTGCTTGGATTCCTGGGATTTTTCTCATTCCTCGCCGTCATCCAGGCAGTCATCAACGTGTTACGCCCCGAACCTGCCGTGTGGCCAGCTCTTCTCGCGCTCGTTTTAGTAATCGCCACAGTGTCAGTATGGAGGGCTTGGCGAAAGCGCCGCCCTAATTAAAGTTCCTGCGCCAACGCCACGATAATTCCAGATGGCCCGCGCAGATAACACAATCGGTAGGTGTCCTCGTAATTTGCGATCCCATCTAGTGGTTCCGCACCGATATGTTCGATCGTTTCCTCAATATCATCCACCGCAAACATCAAACGGTGCATCCCAATCTGGTTAGGTGCAGATGGAGCGGTTGCAATCGGTTCCGGTTGTAGATATTGAGTAAGCTCCACCCGAGAATGTCCATCCGGAGTTTTCAGCACCGCGATCTCAGATCGAATTCCGCTGAGACCAACGGTCCGATCAGCAAAATCCCCTTGGACCATTGTTCGGCCATCTAGGGACATCCCTAATTTCTCAAAGAAACCGACTGCTTCATCCAACGATTCCACCACAATCGCCACGTTGTCCAAACGTTTAATTCCCATGATCCCCATCGTAGGTAGCATCGTGTGATGGCGATCATCTACAACACATCGAGCACGCTCAACGGCTTCATCGCAGACAAAGACAACTCCCTGCAATGGCTTTTCGACGTCCCCGGCAGCGACGGTGCCTCTGAAGACTTCGGTAATTTCCTTTCAAAAGCCGGCACCATCGTAATGGGATCCACCACCTATGAATGGCTGCTCAAGGACCTAGATTTCATCAGCGATCCCCACAAGTGGACCGATGTGTATGGCGATCGCCCCACGTGGGTGTTCAGCAGCAGGAACTTGGAAACCCCGGAAGGAAAACCTGTCAAGGTAGTAAATGGAGATGTCGCCGATGTTCTCCCCGCCATACTGGAAGAGAGTCCAGAGAACACTGATATTTGGATCGTCGGTGGTGGCGATCTGGCGGGTCAATTCTTTGATGCGGGTGCACTCGATCGGATCATCTTGACCATGGCGCCAGTGTTTCTCGATGAAGGGCAGCCAGCGATGCCCCGCCGGATCGAAAGTAATCGTCTCCGCACCGTAAATGTCCGCGAGGTTGGACAATTCACCGAGATCACCCTGGAGACGATTAAAGGGGCTTAATTTGTAGAGTTTTGGGCAGAAAGCTCTTCCTTTAAGAACGCAGTGCTTAGTGACGACGATGCCAATAACGCTCTATTGCCACAGCTGCTTCTGCGAGAAAAAATCCAAAACCAATCGGTATCAAATATCCAGTTAGGATTCCATCAGGCTGAGTTACCCTGAAATAGATTCCCATCAAGACAAGAACGATTCCTACACCACCTAAGAACCCCAAAAGCCACAAGGGAGCTCTTCTTGTTAGGGCACAAGCAACTGCAGCTACAGCAAAACCAACTCCAACAAAAATTGAAAAAGCGGTTACTACTGAATAGGGATTCCCAAGGGCAAATATCCACCCGACTACGACCGTTAAGACATAAAGCAATAAGAACAGTCGAGCAGAATAATTTTTTGTCGCAAACTTAGACGAATCTTTCATCGCGCTCCTTAGAGGATTACAGATTGTTTCTATGGTATACCGTTACGACAGTCCAGTATCCATTTGCAGTACTTTTACAAGCATGGTATCTAGGATCCAAAACTGCCATAGTTGGCAGCGCAAATCTTTGTTAGATCGGAGTTTGTGGTGTCGGCCTGAATTGCTCTTCTGTACCAACTCGCCCCACACGCGCTCACAAACTGATACCCTCGGCTACTAGTGACACGGGGTGCAAAAGCACTTTAAAAAAGCTTTCGCTGAGATTACACCCGTCGAACCTGATCCAGTTAGTACTGGCGAAGGGACTGTCGCATTGGACCCATCCTCCCAAGGGATAGGTCCCTCTGCCCTTCGCCCCAACCCAAGAAGGGCGTTTTTTCATGCTTGATATTTCTGAGCAAATTGTTTTGGTCACCGGCGGTGCACGCGGACTTGGTCGCGCGTTGTCTGAATCATTTTTGCGCGAGGGTGCTCGTGTTGTGGTGAACTATCACCGTTCGGCTGATGCTGCCGCAGAGCTGGCTGGTGAAAAGGCGGTGGCGATTCAGGCTGATGTTCGTGATCGCGAACAGGTGAAAAGCATGTTTGCGCAGGCCAAGGAACATTTCGGCAGCCCGATCACCACTGTGGTCAACAGCGCTTTGGCGGATTTCAGCTTTGATGGCGATGCGCGTCCCAAGGCGGAGGACATCACCATTGAGCGTTTTAATCAGCAGTACACCAGCGCAATCGAGGGCGCGCTGAACACCATCCAGGAGGCTTTGCCTGGTTTTGAGGAGGTGGGAAGTGGTCGTGTGATTAACATCGGCACGAATCTTTTCCAGAATCCGACTGTCCCCTACCACGATTACACCGCTGCGAAGGCTGCGCTGCTGTCCTTGACTCGCACGTTTGCCAAGGATTTGGGCCCACGCCACATCACGGTCAACATGGTCAGCGGCGGCCTGCTGCGCACCACCGGCGCCAGCGCCGCCACGCCCGAGGAAGTCTTTGATTTCATCGCCGCCGGCACCCCACTGGGGTCCGTCACCACTCCCCAAGAGCTTGCCGACGCCTCCCTCTTCTTCGCATCCCCCTGGTCGCGCGCGGTTACAGGCCAAAACTTGGTCGTCGACGGAGGACTGGTTTTCAACTGTTTTGTGTCAGAGGGTTGTGCACACTCAGTGTCATGACCTTATGCACACTTAATGCCATGACCTTGTGCATGCATAGTGTCATGACCTTGTGCACACCCCAGACCTACACCACAGGCATAGTCCTAGGCTGCTCACAATTGACATCATGCCTAAACCCCTACCCCCAGAAACCCGACGCAAGATCATCGATTTCGATCCGTTCGCACCGAACAGCCCCTCGATCGAAGAGTTCTGCAGTCGGCTAAAAATATCGCGGCGCAGCTTCTACAACATCCGCAACCGATACCAACAAGACGCCAACGCAGCACTGCATCCACACTCCAGCGCCCCAATCACCGCCCGGCGAACGTACGATGAATCCATCACCAGCACCTTGCTGTCCATCCGCGCACGCCTGAAAGCCCAAGGATGGGAGTACGGCCCGATCTCTATTCGATTCGAAGGCATCTCCACCGGGGAACTGACTGCACCGATTCCATCTGTTTCAACCATTGCTCGTTTGTTACGCGCCGCAGGAGCTGTTGAAAGTAACCCTAAGAAGCGACCGAAGTCGTCGGTGGTGAGGTTTCAACGAGGTCAAGCCATGGAAATGTGGCAAATAGATGGTTTCATCTACACACTGCACGATACTGATCTGACTCGGGTAACGATCTATCAAATCCTTGATGATGCCACTCGGTTTGATGTCGGAACCTGTGTCTTCCCCGCGAATGAAAACTCAGTCGATGCCCGAACAGCGCTAGAACAAGCGATTGCTCATTTCGGTGCCCCGCATGAATTACTCAGTGATAACGGCTCAGCGTTTAACCGGATGCGGCAAGGATACGTCGGAAGCTTGGAAAGCTATCTCGCGACGGTGGGGTGTTTAAGCATTACCGGCAAGCCTGGGCATCCTCAAACCCAAGGTAAAAACGAACGCAGCCACCGCACACTATTTCGTTTCCTTCAAGCTCATCAACCACACACACTTGAGGAATGTGCGCACTATATTGAACAGTTCCGCGATCATTACAACAATCGTCGCCCGCATCAGGGGTTGCCGAATAATCTCACCCCGGCCGCGGCCTGGGAGATTGTGGGCTGTGTGGAACAACAACCCCCGATTGATCCCGTCGTGCTTCAACAGCAAGCCGATCACTATGCCCGTCGTCGAATTGAGAAGCAATCAGATGTCCCGCTTGTTCGGCAGGAGGAATCTGTTCCGGTGTCTAAGATGCAGCAGACCGAGCAACGTCGACGGGTACGTCGTTTTGGTAAAAAGCCGGTGGATCCTGATGTGTTTACGTTTGCTGGGAATAATCAGAAGGTGGTGTTCCAGGGGATGCGTATTTCTGTTCCTCGTACGATGAGGGACAGGGAGTTTTATCGGACGGTGACGGCAACTGAGCTTGGTTTCTGGGATGCGATAACCGGGGAGCTTGAGTTGTCGATTCCGTTGCCGGTTGTGGCGATTGCCCGGGGTAAGTCGTATATCAATTCTTACAACATTCGTGGGGTGTGGATGCAACACCCGACACCGTTGTGGCAACGCAAACGTGATGAGGCTGAGAAGCGATTCAAGTCGATAGATCCGGGGGATCTTCTGCGCTAGAAACTTGTCCCGAGGGGCTGGGTTGGTGTGCACACTGCTGTGGCTTTGTGTGTGCACAACCTAGTGGGATAGGGCGTGCACAAGGATATGACATTGGGTGTGCACAACGTGCTGACACTTTACAGACTGGTTTTCAACTAATGACACCGAAAGAAATACACCTCAACCTTTTTGCTTTCGGTGCCGGGCACCACGCGGCGGCGTGGCGAGCGGTGGAGGGAAGCGTCGAAAAGCTGGGTTTAATTTCCTGGTGGGAGGAACTCGCGCGCACCGCTGAGCGGGGCAAGCTGGATGCGGTCTTTTTGGCCGATGGGCAGGCGATTAATCCGGTCGGTCTGGAGAATGGGCCGGGCTGGTTTTTGGAGCCGGTGACCGCGTTGACTGCGATGGCGCGGGCGACGAACAATATTGGGTTGATCAGCACAATTTCCAGTACGTTTTGGCAGCCGTTTCATGCGGCGCGGATGATCGCCAGCTTGGATCATATTTCGGGTGGGCGTGCTGGAATCAATGTGGTGACATCGATGACCGATGCGGAGGCGCGTAACCACGGGATGGATGCGTTGCCGGGTCACGATGTTCGCTATGCGCGCGCTGCGGAATTTATTGAAACCATCACTGCGCTGTGGGATTCTTGGCCTGCGGAAAGTTTGGTGATGGATCGTGCTGGAAAATTTGCGGACTCCTCGCTCATTAAATCTATCGATCATGATGGTGAGTTCTTCCAAGTCGCTGGTCCGCTGAATATCCCCAGTCCTCCGCAGGGTCGACCCGTACTTTTTCAGGCTGGATCCTCACCGCAAGGACGGGAAATCGCTGCGAAATACGCCGAGGCAATTTACTCTGTGGCGTGGGATTTGGAGCAAGCGCAAGATTATCGCTCTGATATTCATGCTCGTGCCACTGCCCAGGGTCGCGAGCCCATGCCGGTGCTTCCTGGTTTGGTGACTTTTGTTGGCACGACCGTGGAAGAAGCGCGTGCAAAACAGCAGGCTCTTAATGCGTTGCTGCCGGTCAAAGACTCACTAAATCAGTTGAGTTTCTTTGTGGGTCAAGATTGCTCGACGTGGGATTTGGATGCACCTCCCCCACCACTGCCACCGCTAGAAGAGTTTTCCGGTCCTAAAGGCAGGTACGAAACGGTCCTGCGGATCATCGAATCTAAATCACCAACCGTCCGCGAACTTTTGGGCTACCTCGCAGCAGGCGGTGGGCACGCCACATTTATCGGCACTCCGGAAAGCATCGCTGATGAAATCGAGCGCTGGATCGACGAGGGCGGTGCCGATGGCTTCAACCTCATGCCACCGATGCTCCCCCACAGTTTGGACGACTTTGTTGACTTAGTAGTCCCTGAACTGCAGCGACGTGGCCGATTCCGCACAGAATACAGTCACACCACGCTGCGCGGTCACTTGTTTAACCAGGTTGCTTATTCAGCCCGGTCACTTGTTTAACTAGGTCACTTGTTTAACTCAGCAATTGGGCGCACTGTCAATGATTGATTAAGCGTGCCCACAGGACCTTCGGCATCGTGAATCACCGACGTGGTCAAACCGATGCCGTTGGGTCCAAACGCCGCGCGGGTATCAAAACCCACCTTGGTGCCCACCGGCTGGCGGAACAGATGGAAAGTAAGATCCACGTTCGGGAACATCCAAGTCTTTGGATCTTCCCGAACCGCCACGCCATTGGCCACATCCAAGAATTTGGAAAACTCTGCCAAAGGCTCAGAATCTTCGCCGTCAACCAACTGCACATCGCCGGTAATCCACGCGCGGTTTTTGCCCGGAATTTTCTCAGCGTCCTCAACAAACACAATGCTGTCCATAAATCCACCAGACCACTGGAACGCTGACTTAACATCTGCCAGTTCAGTCATTGACGGCAACGCTTCAAAAGTATCGCCAGAAATATGGGCAAGATCAGAGGTCTTCAGCAACCAGGCGCGTGCACGAATCGTCACTCTGCCGTTGATTTCAGCCACGGTTTCAATAAGTTCAATGGTGCGCCCGGGACGAACGATCTCTGTTCTCAAGGTGACATCATCCCGAGCGATCTGGCCCAAGACCTCCAAACTAAAACGGCTGAACACCAAAGCATCGCCAACCACTTCCCTGCGCCAACGTTCCATATGGTGAATCACCAAACCGGCAACCGGTGCAAGGTGGAGTTCATCATCGCGCCACACACCGCTGGAATGCTCCGTTGGGCGGTACGTATCGTTTCCGTGCGCAATAAAATATGCAGTTGACATGCGAAAACCTCACTATCAGTAATTTTTTGAGGGATAGCTCATGGGGCTAGTTCTTAGGCTAGTTCTTTGGAGTTCGGATTTTTCGCCACAGCACTCGAAGTGTTGAATGCGGCAGTGCAAAACACTCTCTCATCGCCATCCCTAGGCGCTCAGCTGAAGGTGTACGAGCAGTGACCACCTTGATGGGAATCCCTAAATGCCAAGCCCATAAATAGGTGCGCCAGGCATGAAAGCCACTGGTCACAACAGTCCACTGTAGTGTGTCCGGAAATAATGCGTGGGCGTTTTCTAAATTCTCATTGGTGCTGGTGGCCCATGGTTCTTCCACAATGGTGGTCACTCCACGGGCGCGTAAATAATCTGCCATGGCGGCGGCTTCACCGAAACCGCTGACCACAACGGGTGCTTCTGGGGTCAAAGATGAGACCTCAATGGCCTTTTCCAGCCTTGAGGCCAAAAGGCCAGTGACTTGACCATCAACAACTTTGGATCCCAGCACCACGATCGGATTCATTAGCCGAGCAAGCGCTTCTTCAGTGCTTCGTCCTTGGCTTCAACTTCCTTCGCCATATTCTCTTGGTAATCGGCCATCTTCGTGACCAAAGAAGGATCACCAGCACCGAGAATACGAACGGCAAGTAGGCCTGCATTCTTCGCGCCACCGATGGAGACAGTGGCGACTGGAACGCCGCCTGGCATCTGGACGATGGACAGCAAGGAATCCAAACCGTCGAGATCCTTCAATGCGCGTGGAACACCGATGACTGGAAGTGGAGTTGCTGCAGCCACCATGCCTGGCAGGTGTGCAGCGCCGCCAGCACACGCGATGATCGTCTTGATGCCGCGCTCATGTGCAGTCTTTGCGTAGTTGAGCATCTTCTCTGGGGTGCGGTGTGCAGAGACAACTCCGACTTCAAAAGGAATGCCAAACTCAGCGAGTACCTCTGCAGCTGGCGCTACAGTGTCCCAATCCGAATCCGAACCCATGATCAAACCAACTAGAGGACCCACTGAAATTCTCCTTAAGCGCGAAAGTTACGTATCGGTTTATCAGTCTATAACAGGCCTTTTAAGCGTTAATCTGTCCATCAAAAGTGTTGGAGAAATGCTTGATCGCAGCCATTGCTGTCGCGGTGGGATACTGCGGGTGCATCTCACCGTTAACAGCTTTGACGGAACGCATGAGGGATTCTGCGATTGGAGGAGTAATGGTATCGAATTTCCACAAATCCACCACCACAAGGCTGATGTCCTGGTTGCTCATGACATCGGGGACATCGCCTAGAGCCCTGATAATGGATTTGGTGACCAGTGGCTTGTTCACGGGATGTGGTGCTTTTCCGGTGATGGAATCTTTCTCGCATTGGCACCAGCCAACCCCGAGTTCATCCATAACCCAGACCCATTCAACCAAAGGATTTTTCTTCATCGTTTTAGGCTAACTCAGTTGGCCAGCAACTGCCTGATTAAAGGTGCAGCTCTGTTCCAACCGTGATGGTTTTGCTTGGTTGCAATTTGAAAGACTCAGTTCGAGATGCCTGATTACGTTCCATCGAAAGATACAAACGATCACGCCAGCCAGCAATCTTTCCAGGCAACCTGCTCCGAAGAGTCAGGGCAGACAGGAAGTAGGTGGCGTTATCCCATGTTGGGTCAATGGCATGGAGATGCTCAGGCAGGTTCTGCTCATCAAAATAACCAAGGTGCAGATCAACTCGCACGACTCTGATCGGGGCGTGATGGAGCACTTCCATTTCCGCGCGTTCCTCTGGTGGCACGTGCGGAACGTGTTCTTGGACGATTCGAACGATCACGATCTCTCGGTATAAAAGCTTGAGGTCTTTCACGCAGCGAACCAATGACAACGGGACAGTATCGCTGGTGCCATGTGGAAATACTGCCACTTCGGCAACTTTACGCAGACCAATATTGTGTGGCTGATCGAGTTTCTCCAAGAACTTATCCATGGGAAGTTCCAGCTCTGCGCGTTCCTGATTGACGCGGTCACTTCCCCACTCCCAGGTCCGCATCACCACGATGAGCACGGCCGCAATAAGTAGTGGAAGCCAGCCACCGTCGTGAATTTTCGTGGTGTTCGAGGCGAATAGAAGTACTTCTGGAATACCGATGAGCACAATGAACAGCGCTGTTTTCCACCATGTGGTGTGAACATAGATCAGATACAGGACGCTGACCAGCACCAAGGTTCCGGTCACTGCAAGTCCGTACGCGCTGGCGAGGCTTTCAGAGGATCGGAATACCAGCACCACAACCATCACGGATACAAACAGCAATCCATTAACCAGTGGCATATAGATCTGGCCTTCCTCTTTGCGGGAGGTATGCCGGATCACCATGCGTGGCAGCAGTTTCAAATTCACGGCCTGCTTGGTCAATGAATACGCACCAGAAATCACGGCCTGCGATGCGATCACCGTAGCGATGGTCGCCAAAATAACCAACGGAATCCGCAGACCTTCCGGCGCGAGATAAAACATGGGGTTGCGCACCGCTTCAGGCTGGTTGATCACCAAGGCGCCCTGCCCCAAATACGTCAAGATTAAAGCAGGCATGACGACGCAAAACCACGCCACTCTGATTGGCCTCGCCCCAAAATGGCCCATATCAGCGTAGAGCGCTTCCGCACCCGTTACTGTCAGGACAACGGCACCAAGCAGCACAAATGCTTGGAAAGGCTCAGCCACAATCAAGCGCAGGGCCCAATGTGGAGACAAGCTCTGCAAGATTTCTGGGTGCCCGATGATTTGCGGAATTCCCAATCCTGCAAGGGTGACAAACCACAGCAACATGATGGGGCCGAAGGCTTTGCCGACTTTTTCTGTACCGAGCGGTTGGATTGCAAAAATAGCGATCAGAACTGCGAGAGATACGGGCAGAATGAAGCGCTCAAAGCTTGGGGAGATAACCGTCAAGCCTTCTGTTGCGCTGAGAACAGAGATCGCCGGGGTGATCACCACATCGCCATAAAACAATGCGGCGCCCAACATGCCGGCTACTGCCACGAATTTTCCCCAGTGCCCACGGTTTTTCAGCAAAGCAACGAGCGCCAGGATGCCACCTTGTCCTTGGTTGTCAGCTCGGGTGACCAGCATGACGTATTTGACGGTGACGATCAAAGTGATGGTCCACAACACCATGGAGATGATGCCGTACACATTTTCCTGAGTGACTTCGACTTTGTTGTGCTGCATGCTGAATGCAGTGTGAAGTGAGTACAGGGGGCTGGTGCCGATGTCGCCGAACACAACACCTAGGGCACCGAGAGTGAGTAAAGCTTGTCCGGATTTTGGAGCGACTGATTTTGGCCGCGCACTTTTCATGCGGTTAAGCATGCTCCTTTGAGTGGAGAAATGCTAGCGCTCAGAAAAGACCTAATCCCAGCGAGCGTTGACAAGGAAGTATGCGCAGGCCAGGGCTTCGGCTCGGGTCTTTTCAAGGTCGGATCCCACCATGTTGACGTGGCCAATCTTTCGTCCCGGGCGATGTCCCTTGCCGTAGAGGTGAATCTTGGCATCTGGGTACTTGCGCCCCACTTCCACCATGCGGGTTGCCATGGGCATCTCTGGGTCGGTGTCGGCACCGAGCACGTTGGCCATCACGGTGTAATCAGCCAAAGTGTCGGTAGCACCCAGTGGGTAGTCGAGGACTGCGCGGAGGTGCTGCTCGAATTGGCTGGTCACGCAGCCATCTTGAGTCCAGTGGCCGGTGTTGTGTGGACGCATGGCGAGCTCGTTGACAAAGATCTCTGGCTGGCCGTTTTGGTCGAGGGTTTCAAAAAGCTCCACTGCCAAGACACCAGTGACGCCGAGTTCCGTGGCGATCTTCTGGGCCAATCCTCTGGTGGATTCCTGCAGTTCTGCGGATAGTTCAGGTGCGGGAGCGATTGCTTCTGCACACACACCGTTCTTCTGCACTGATTCTACGACTGGCCACGCTTTGGTTTCTCCACTTGGGGTGCGGGCAACCATGGCGGACAGTTCCCTGTTGAGGGCAACTTTCTTTTCTGCCATGAGTGGGGTGCCGCCGTCGAGAAGCTCTGCCACAAGCGACTGAAGCTCTGCTACATCGGCTGGGAACCATACGCCCTTGCCGTCGTATCCGCCACGGCGTGCTTTGAGGCAAACTTGGCCATCAACTGCTTCGAAGAATCCCACTGCATCTTCGACTGATTCAATGGCAGCAAATGGTGGGACTGGTGCGCCGAGTTCACGTAGACGCTTGCGCATGACAAGTTTGTCTTGTGCGTTGACCAGCGCTTCTGGGCGTGGCTGAACGTTGACGCCTTCTGCGATGAGTTGGTGCAGGTGTTCGTTGGGGACGTGCTCGTGGTCGAAGGTCATCACATCGGCGCCTTCGATGGCGACGCGCAGATCATCAATGTTGGTGTAATCGCCGAGAACAACATCAGCAGCTACTTGAGCTGCGGAGGAATCCGGCGCTCCAGCTAGAACTCGCAGTGATTGTCCGAGTTCGATGGCGGAGGTCTGCATCATGCGGGCTAATTGGCCGTCACCAATTACTGCGACGATGGGCATTCCTGGAGCGTGGGCTTGGTTTCCTGTAGAAGTCACAAGTCCTAACTATAACGCCTTCACCAAAATGTAAGATCTTTGAGCAGCGCTTCCACTTTTCGAGCCTTGGGAACCTGGTTGATTACATAGGGTCGGTGGTGTCCACCAACACCTAAGACCAGGGTGTTTCGCCGACGTTGGACTCGCTGAATGTAGCTCAGTGGAATGGAATCGAACCCGGTGCGCAGACCCGCGCGTCGGACCAGCAGTTTGCGGTCGCTCAAGATCACGCGGAGTCGACGTTGCCTTATTAAAGGAAGACCGAAACGCCATGCAGCAAGTACTGCCCACACACCCACTAGAAGATTGCGGGTGCCTTCGGGGAAGCTATCGGCGGGGTTGGTGCCATCGATTCCTGGAAGCTGATCCAAAAAGCCGATGCCCATCCAACAGATTCCAGTAATCACAATGAGTTCAAAAATGGGGAACAACATTGCGGATAAAGGAGATGTCAGATCGACGTGGATCCGGTCTCCCTCTGCAATATGTTTCTCAAGTGAATTCCCCATACCGTCACCTTACTGCAGGCGAAGGTGCGTAATTTCACCGGCGTTGAGGGTGTGAACGGTGCCCGAAGCATCGCGAACACGAATTTCTCCGCCAGTCGCGACACCGATCGCTTCACCTAAGAGTTCTTTATCCCCAGGTAGAAGCACTCGAACATCTTGGCCAATACTGGAACATACCGCACGGTAATCATCGAGCCAATCCACACTTGGACCCTGCCACTGGTCCAGTCGAGTATGCAGATGTGTGAGCATATTAATAAGGAATGTGGTTCTGTCGACTTCAACACCTTCCAATGCGAGGGAAGTTGCATGAGGAACAGGAAGCTCCTCTTTAGTCAGGCTGATATTAGTGCCCCAACCGATGACAACTGTTGGGGTGGAATCAAAGCCGGTGGCTTCCACCAGGATGCCGCAGAGTTTCTTGCCGTGGATTTGAACATCGTTGGGCCATTTCAGTCCGGCACCTTCCACACCGAGGTCATTCAACGCATCCATGACAGCGAGTCCCGCCGCGAGTGGAATAGTGCCAATCCGGTCCACTTGATCAATAGATAGTTGAACGAGCACAGACACGATTGTTTGGGAACCCTCAGGGGCAGACCACGGGCGGCCGAGTCGCCCACGCGCATGATCTTGAAACTCGACAGTTTTCACCGTCCAGTTTGGAGCGCCAGAACCTGCAAGTGCCAGCAAGTCAGCATTAGTGGAGCCTGTCACTTTTTCGTAAATGACCTGGCCAAAGTCACCGTTTTGGAGCAATTTTTCCTTCAGGAGCTCAACGTTTAGCGGCTCTCTGGATCGTGAAATGTCAACGTTCATGGAAGCCAATGTAGTGGGGTCGCGTCGAAAAGCGCGCTTTAAGGGCGACACGCCCAAAAAGTTTTACCTTTAAAAACTACCCGCACGCAGCACGAACCTGTTCAGTGATGTAAATCACCGCGGAAATATTGTGGACGTTACCCCCGCCTACCGCTACGATTTCAAAACATGACCATTTCCTCACCTTTGATTGACGTCGCCAACCTTCCAGACATCAACACCACTGCCGGCAAGATCGCCGACCTTAAGGCTCGCCGCGCGGAAGCCCATTTCCCCATGGGTGAAAAGGCAGTAGAGAAGGTCCACGCTGCTGGACGCCTCACTGCCCGTGAGCGCTTGGATTACTTACTCGATGAGGGCTCCTTCATCGAGACCGATCAGCTGGCTCGCCACCGCACCACCGCTTTCGGCCTGGGCGCTAAGCGTCCTGCAACCGACGGCATCGTGACCGGCTGGGGCACCATTGATGGACGCGAAGTCTGCATCTTCTCGCAGGACGGCACCGTATTCGGTGGCGCGCTTGGTGAGGTGTACGGCGAAAAGATGATCAAGATCATGGAGCTGGCAATCGACACCGGCCGCCCATTGATCGGTCTTTACGAAGGCGCTGGCGCTCGTATTCAGGACGGCGCTGTCTCCCTGGACTTCATTTCCCAGACCTTCTACCAAAACATTCAGGCTTCTGGCGTTATCCCACAGATCTCCGTCATCATGGGCGCATGTGCAGGTGGCAACGCTTACGGCCCAGCTCTGACCGACTTCGTGGTCATGGTGGACAAGACCTCCAAGATGTTCGTTACCGGCCCAGACGTGATCAAGACCGTCACCGGCGAGGAAATCACCCAGGAAGAGCTTGGCGGAGCAACCACCCACATGGTGACCGCTGGTAACTCCCACTACACCGCTGCGACCGATGAGGAAGCACTGGATTGGGTACAGGACCTGGTGTCCTTCCTCCCATCCAACAATCGCTCCTACGCACCGATGGAAGACTTCGACGAGGAAGAAGGCGGCGTTGAAGAAAACATCACCGCTGACGATCTGAAGCTCGACGAGATCATCCCAGATTCCGCGACCGTTCCTTACGACGTCCGCGATGTCATCGAATGCCTCACCGACGATGGCGAATACCTGGAAATCCAGGCAGACCGCGCAGAAAACGTTGTTATTGCATTCGGCCGCATCGAAGGCCAGTCCGTTGGCTTTGTTGCCAACCAGCCAACCCAGTTCGCTGGCTGCCTGGACATCGACTCCTCTGAGAAGGCAGCTCGCTTCGTCCGCACCTGCGACGCGTTCAACATCCCAATCGTCATGCTTGTCGACGTCCCCGGCTTCCTCCCAGGCGCAGGCCAGGAGTACGGTGGCATTCTGCGTCGTGGCGCAAAGCTGCTCTACGCATACGGCGAAGCAACCGTTCCAAAGATCACCGTCACCATGCGTAAGGCTTACGGCGGAGCGTACTGCGTGATGGGTTCCAAGGGCTTGGGCTCTGACATCAACCTTGCATGGCCAACCGCACAGATCGCCGTCATGGGCGCTGCTGGCGCAGTTGGATTCATCTACCGCAAGGAGCTCATGGCAGCTGATGCCAAGGGCCTCGATACCGTAGCTCTGGCTAAGTCCTTCGAGCGCGAGTATGAAGACCACATGCTCAACCCGTACCACGCTGCAGAACGTGGCCTGATCGACGCCGTGATCCTGCCAAGCGAAACCCGCGGACAGATTTCCCGCAACCTTCGCCTGCTCAAGCACAAGAACGTCACTCGCCCTGCTCGCAAGCACGGCAACATGCCACTGTAAATCGGCGAATCCATAAAGGTTCAAAAGAATTCAATAAGAATTCAATAAGAATTCAATAAGGGTTCAATAAGGGCCGTCTTAAATGATTGGGTGTAAAGAAATACCAATGAAAATTGGCAACTCTTTACACCCAATCTTTAAGACATGGGGGGTGGCGCTGGGCTAATATAACCGGTTAGCGAAACGATTAGTCCCTTGTTAGGGGGATTAACCCTCGAAGTGGGTCGTATTTTGGCGTTTGTATGTTCACACAAGAACCCTGCACAACGCCTTCAAAGTACGTCGACCACGACCAAGCGCATTATTCACTCTCACCCTTCAGGATTTAGACTAAGAAACCATGACTGCAGCACAGACCAAACCTGACCTCACCACCACGGCTGGAAAGCTGTCCGATCTTCGCTCCCGTCTTGCAGAAGCTCAAGCTCCAATGGGCGAAGCAACTGTAGAAAAAGTGCACGCTGCTGGCAGGAAGACTGCCCGCGAACGTATCGAGTATTTGCTCGATGAGGGCTCTTTCGTAGAGATCGATGCTCTTGCTCGTCACCGTTCCAAGAACTTCGGCCTGGATGCCAAGCGTCCAGTTACTGACGGTGTTGTGACTGGTTACGGCACCATCGATGGCCGTAAGGTCTGTGTGTTCTCCCAGGACGGCGCTGTATTCGGTGGCGCTTTGGGTGAAGTTTATGGTGAAAAGATCGTTAAGGTTATGGATCTTGCGATCAAGACCGGTGTGCCTTTGATCGGAATCAATGAGGGTGCTGGTGCGCGTATCCAGGAAGGTGTTGTGTCTCTGGGTCTGTACTCACAGATCTTCTACCGCAACACCCAGGCGTCTGGCGTTATCCCACAGATCTCTTTGATCATGGGTGCCTGCGCTGGTGGTCACGTGTACTCCCCTGCTCTGACTGACTTCATCGTCATGGTGGATCAGACTTCCAAGATGTTTATCACCGGCCCTGATGTCATCAAGACTGTCACCGGTGAAGATGTCACCCAGGAGGAGCTCGGTGGCGCTCACACCCACATGGCTACCTCCGGTACCTCCCATTACTCTGCTTCTGATGATTCAGATGCTTTGGATTGGGTTCGCGAGCTGACCTCTTATCTTCCATCCAACAACCGTGCGGAAACTCCTCGCCAGGAGGCCGACATCATGATCGGTTCCATCCAGGAAAACATCAACGATGTGGATCTGGAATTGGACACCATCATCCCGGATTCCCCGAACCAGCCTTATGACATGAAGGAAGTTATTTCCCGCATCGTCGACGACGCCGAGTTCTTCGAGATCCAGGAAGACTACGCAGAGAACATCCTGTGTGGCTTCGCTCGCGTTGAGGGCCGTTCTGTTGGCATCGTGGCTAACCAGCCAACCCAGTTCGCTGGCTGCTTGGATATTAAGGCATCTGAGAAGGCTGCCCGTTTCATCCGCACCTGCGATGCCTTCAACATCCCAATCCTTGAGTTCGTGGACGTTCCAGGCTTCCTGCCTGGCACCAACCAGGAATTCGACGGCATCATCCGCCGCGGCGCAAAGCTGCTTTACGCTTACGCTGAAGCAACCGTCGGCAAGATCACCGTCATCACCCGCAAGTCCTACGGCGGAGCGTACTGCGTGATGGGTTCCAAGGATATGGGCGCTGACCTCGTATTCGCTTGGCCTACCGCACAGATCGCCGTCATGGGCGCTTCAGGTGCTGTTGGATTTATCTACCGTAAGGAACTCAAGCAGGCTGCCACCGAAGGCAAGGACGTTGCTGAGGTCATGAAGGGCTACGAGCAGGAGTACGAAGAAACTCTGGTCAACCCTTATGTCGCAGCTGAGCGTGGCCTGGTTGATGCCGTTATCCCACCTTCTGAGACCCGCGGCCAGATCATTGAGGGTCTGCGTCTGCTGGATCGCAAGGTGGTCAATGTTCCTGCTAAAAAGCACGGTAACATTCCACTATAGAAACTGTTTTTTAAAGGAGAACCATGTCTGAAGAAACCACTCAGGACACCAAGGCTGCAGAGAAGCCTTTTCTGCAGATCGTATCTGGCAACCCAACCGATCAAGAGGTTGCTGCCTTGACCGTGGTGTTCGCTGGTTTGGCTAAAGCTGCCGCTGCACAGCAGATGGTGTCGGCAAGCAAGGACCGCAACAACTGGGGCAACCTGGATGAGCGTCTGTCTCGCCCGAACACGTTTAACCCCAGCGCGTTTCAGAATGTGAATTTCTTCTAGTTACATGCAGATCGTTCTGGCTTCGCAGTCCCCGTCCCGCCGAAGAATCCTCAATTCGGCGGGCGTCGAGCCCCTCATCCACCCAGCTGATGTTGATGAGGACGCGCTCCTTCACTCCCTCAACGGCTCTGCGCCGGAGGAGATCGTCCGCCAGCTTGCGCTGGCTAAAGCACAGGTGGTTGCGCCGTCCTATCCGGGCGACGTCGTCATCGGTGGCGATTCCATGCTGCTTATCGACGCCACCCTCCAAGGCAAGCCGCACACCCGCGAAGCCACCATCGAAAGATGGAAACAACAACGCGGCAACAAGGCCACACTGATCACCGGCCACGCCATCATCTTTGGCGATGAAGTGATCGTGGAGTCCTCCTCCACCAACATTCATTTCGCCGAGGCCAGCGATGTAGATATTGAGCGATACGCCGACTCCGGCGAACCCTTAGAGTGCGCAGGCGCGTTCACCCTCGAAGCACTTGGTGGTTGGTTCATCGATTCCATCGAAGGCGACCCCTCATCCGTGATCGGATTGTCTCTCCCCGTCGTGCGCCGTGCTTTGTACCGCCTCGGTTTCAACGCCAGCGACTTCTGGAACATGTAAACACTTTCCGCACCAAACAGGCGTGCCAAGATTTTCGATTCGTCGAGAGTTTTGGCACGCCTGTCTGGTCTGTCTCGAGTCCCCCACCAAACCACAGTGCCCACCAACGATGAATTCCCCATCCGTGGGCATCTGTGACCGGTATTGAGGCTCGGAAACCAAACACACATGCCCACGAACTCCCCTTTAGGGATTCGTGGGCATTCTCGTTTGGTCCGACGCTATGTCCGGCACTTATCCCCAAAGAAGTAGACCTCTCAGAACCGCTTCTAACGGCCTAACACAGCCCCGCCTATATAAAGAGTCCTAAGCGACCAGAAGCCTGCGCATATTGCTCCACAGGAATGGAGCCAAAGATTGTGCGTATTCATCGGACATGTGGTTGCCGTCGCGGTATACATACACATTGCCGATCACTGGGATACACAGGTCGTCTGGGCAGAACCATCGTGAAGTATCCACTGCGAGCATATTGTTTCTGATGGCTAGTTCTTTTTCAGCGGGGTCTACTGGTGCGTAGAAGTTGTCTTTGGTGATCGAGCAGTCCACCAAGGATTGTTCTTCTTCGTAGCATTGGGACACCATCCATCCTTCGCCTCCTGGCTGGATGAACCACGGGTTGTCGCGGAGTCCCATGAATGGGATGTCTTCGGCTTCGAGGAAGTCCCACAGCGTGATGTATGATTCTGGCACTTCGTCGATGCCGCGGCCTTTTTCAAGGAGCGGTCTGGTGGAGTTGGAGACCACGAGGTCGGGTTTTACTTCTGCGAGGCGTTCGATCACTTTTTCGTTGAATTCGATGCAGTCGTCGCTGAAAATTCCGTCGAGTTCCACCACGAAGGTGGGGCAGGATTGGCGGACGAGGGGGATCACTTTGAAGTTGTGTTGCTTGCCTAGGGCGTCGAGTGGTGCCATCCATTGTTCGGCGTGGGATCCGCCGACGAGGTAGACCTCGACGGGTGAGTTGGGGTTGCCGAAAGCGCAGTAATCTTCGTCGTAGTTGTCTGGTGCTAGTTCAGATGGATCGTCGCCGAAGACGGACATGCAGCCTTTTGCCCAGGCGGGTGAGACGGTATCGGCCAGCACGTAGGGGTTTGGTTTGGGTTTTACTTCGGGGGCATCGAAGCCCGCCAGGGAGAGTGCACCGGGGTAGATCTCCGGATCGAGATCACTCATTTGGGTATCGAGGACTCGTTGGTAGAGCACCTGCGGAGTAGATGTCAGGGCGAAACCGACTGCGACTACTGCGATACCCGCATACGCACGCATTCGGGCAGGCCTGGAGGAACGCAGCTTTTGCAAAGCATCAGCACTGCGGGATTCCCTAAATAGTGGGCGCTTTCCCTGCTGTTGCATTGGTTTTTCTACGTATTTGTTAGTCAGCTGCGCCAAGCCAAGGGACAGCATAATCACGGCGATACCCAGCCAGATGGATGGCTCTTCTTGGTTGAACAAAGCGGTGAAAATGATCAGCAGAGGCCAGTGCCACAAGTAGAGCGGGTAGGCGATATCGCCGAGCCAAAGCATCCATTTTCGGGAGAGAAAGACCGAGATTTTACCGTCGCCAAGGATGACTAAGCAAGCACCCAAGATGGGATACAGCGCGGGGAATCCAGGGAAAGTCTCTGCGCCATCCATGAAGAATCCAGTGGATAGCACCATAAACAAACCGACGGCTGCGAGTATTGATTTAGTCTTCGCAGAAATCAAAATTCGAGGCGCATGCAGCACCAATAGTGCACCAAGGCCGAGCTCCCAGAACCTGGTGAAGGTGGAATAGTAGTTGACTGATTGATCAATGAAATGCCACAGGATTGCACTGAAAAATGATACGGATGTGAGCACTGCCAGCACAGGAGTCGCTAGTCGCACTGCGGAGTATTCGGGGCGGTATCGACGAATCAGGATGATCGCCATGCTCAACAAGATGGCAAAGAGGTAGAACTGCCCTTGCACAGCCATGGACCACAAGTGCTGGAAAGGACTGACTTCTGCAGAGGCTGCTCCGTAGGCAGCACCTTGGGATGCGAGCTCCCAGTTTTGGACATAGAAGAGGCTGGCTACTGCTTGGTTGGCTATTTCTATTCGTTGCAGTCTGGGCACCCACGCCAAGATGAGGACCATGGAAACGCCCAACACCAGCACTAACGCAGGAAGTAATCTGCGTAGCGTGCGCCAAATCGGCCACCAGGGGTTGATGGAAGAATCTGGACGATCTGCATAACGCAATTGCGACCCTAAGAAGAAATAGCCAGACAGCAGCAGGAAGACATCCACACCGCCGGAGACTTTTCCGACGAAAACATGGAACAAAACTACGAAGGCGATCGCGATGCCGCGGAGCCCATCGAGGTCATATCTGTAGCCGGAGCGTGGAACTTTCTGGGTGGCTGAAGTGGGTTTTCCACCTTGTCTGGCTTCTTTCAGAACTTGAGAAAGCCCTCTCGCCGTTCCCACCGACAACCTCTTTTCATATCCTGCACAACGCTATGATCTTCTCACACTTGCCTTTGAAGTTAGGATTGGGGACATGGTTCAAATTAATGACATGCTTGCCCCTCCTCCAGTAAAACTTCCGGAAGATCCTGCCCTCGGCGCCGATCCAACTTTGACCTCGACAGCGATTGCGCATCCTGACAGCCCATTGGTGTGGGCGTACCGAGCTGAAAATCTTATCAAATCTGCATCAAATGATGAAGAGAAGATTCAGGCCTACGCTTTTGCGCGCACGGGTTACCACCGCAGTCTCGATCGTCTGCGTGCCAATGGTTGGAAGGGTTGGGGTCCTGTCCCCTTCTCTCATGAGCCAAACCAGGGAGTGTTGCGGGCTATCGCTTCCCTAGCTCTTGCTGCGAAGCTGATTGGTGAGGACAACGAATACGATCGTTGCCGCCAGATGCTCTCTGATGCGGATCCAGAGTCCGTCGCAGTCCTACTCGACAAATAAACCACCAAAAATAAAACAATCTCCCTCCCGCGCCTTGCCTGGCAAGGTGCGGGAGGGAGACGTCGAGAAGCAAAGTTTTAAACAGTAAGCTGCGCGAATTCCTCGATGCGCTTGATGGCCTCTGATGCCACAAGCTGCTGGATGCCCATGTCCAGCTCGGAGGTGAAGCCGACGCAGGAGCAGTTGATTTCACCGAGCACGTAGGTGTCCTTGCCGTCAACGACATCGCCGAGCATGAAGTCTGCGGTCCAGATCAATGGGATGTTGTCGCCGCCGAGCTTTTCTGCGATGACTGGGCGAGCGTCTGCGAAGAGGTCAATCAGTTCCTGCCACTGCTCTGGCTTGTCGTAGGTGTACTTCGCGCCGGAGAACAGGGTTGCGGAGAAGTTGTCGCCGCCTTCTGCTGGCTTCTTGTGCACGACGAACACTGGGTGTGGTCCGACGAGAAGGATGCGGATTTCGCCTTCGACGATGCGTGGCATGAAACGCATATCAACGAGCATGCCGTTGTCGCCGATGATGTACTGGTCACAGAAATCCATGAACTCGCCGAGCTTGCGGACTTCAGTGTGGTTGTCGACTGCTTCGGTGCACTTGATTTCAGTGTCCAATGGCAGTGCGGTGCCTGGCTCGATGGATGCAGCCAGTTCCTTGTCTACCAACTGGACGCGCCAAATGCCGGAGCCGGTGGAGCCACGGTTTTGCTTGAGCACGCGCTCACCGAAGGACAGGGAGGTTGGGAAAACCTTGTGGAAGGTCTCCACGTCGTAGTACGCCTCGGTGTCGGATGGCACCAGGTCGGTTTGGGATAGCTTGACCAGCGCATCTTTCGCGCCGTATGCCATCATTTCCTCAGGGGTGGACATGCCCACGAGCCCTGCTTCGGACAGGCGGGTGAGCAGGTCAAAGTAGCCGCGCTCGCCGCCTGGGATGTTGCCTGGGTTGACACGTGAGATGTAGCCGTCGAAGTTTTCAGATACGTACTCAAAGAGACCTTCGGTCCACTCTGGGCGGTAGTACACAACCTCTGCCTGCCAGCCAGCATCATTTATGGAGTTGACGATAGGCATGGTGTCTTTACGGTGACCGTCGAAGTGCTTGTCGGAGCCGCCTTCGACTTCAAATACAACGATGCTCTTTTTCATGGGTGTTGGATTTCACTTTCTCATAACTTGAAGCACTTTTGGGTTGAGTTCTTCAAGAGGTGATCAGCAGCAATAAAAACTGAATTTTTAGACACGTTTTCTATGTTCAACGTGGGAAACCCTGAAACCTCGAAGCGCTTGAATGTGAGCTTGAGCGCCGGGCATTTTCACGTTGACAAAATAGACAATAAAGCACAGATGATGTTCTTTGCTTCCCAACTATGCCACTAGTAATTAAGGACACAAACACCTTTAACCAATATGCTGGGATACAGTATTTAATTTTCACCCATTTATGCACTCGTTTATGGAAGGCAGCGACCCCACATGGCAGCACCGTTCGACCCATTCCCAGCTTTTGAGGAATACGCACACCCTGAAAGGATCGTGTCTGCATCCTGGCTTTCCGCCCGCCTCGGCTCCCCTGGTCTGAAGGTTGTGGAGTCCAATGAAGATTCCCTTCTTTACGATATCGGACACCTCCCCGGCGCTGTGCGCATTGACTGGGCAAAGGACCTCAACGATCCCCTCACCCGCGATTTCATTGACGGTGAAGCTTTCGCTGAGCTGATGAACCGCAAGGGCATCGCTCGCGATGACACCGTTGTTGTCTACGGTGACAAGTCCAACTGGTGGGCTGCGTTCACCCTGTGGGTCTTCGAACTGTTCGGCCACTCCGATGTCCGCCTGCTCAACGGCGGCCGCGACGCGTGGATGGCTGAAGAGCGCGACACCTCCTACGTGGTTCCGGAGTACCCCTCCGCCAACTACCCCGTCGTGGAGCGTGTCGACGAAAACCAGCGCGCGTTCGTGGCTGAGGTGCTCGGTTCGCTCACGCAATCCGGTGGCATGACGCTTGTCGACGTCAGGACCCCTTCGGAGTTCTCCGGATTGGATGAGCACGGCAACCCAACCTCAAACACCGGCGTGCTTCGTGGTGGACACATCCCAGGCGCGATCAACCTGGATTGGTCGGACGCTGTTCTTCCCAACGGAAACTTCCGCACCCGTGCAGAGTTGGACAAGCTCTACGCCGATCTCAACCCAGCTGACGATACCGTTGTCTACTGCCAGGTTGGCGACCGCGCGGCCCACACCTGGTTCGTGCTGAAGTATCTGCTCGGTTTCAACAACGTCCGAAACTATGACGGATCGTGGGCAGAATGGGGCAATATGGTTCGCATGCCGATCGAAACTGGCGAAAACACCAAAAATAACGTTTCGGTGTCATAGAATAGGCGTATCCCCTTTTTGCCTGAACATAAGCCATATTTCCTGCCTAAAACAGAAGAATTCCCCCAGAATATGAGTAAGTCCTCATATCTGGTTGAGTTCTTCGGGGTTGAGTGTGCAAGAATATTCACTATTGGTCAGGCAACTATGTGTCTACCCACTGAGTCATCAATTTAAATCAGGAGTTATTAGTGTCAGTCGAGACTAGGAAGATCACCAAGGTTCTTGTCGCTAACCGTGGTGAGATTGCAATCCGCGTGTTCCGTGCAGCTCGAGATGAAGGCATCGGATCTGTCGCCGTCTACGCAGAGCCAGATGCAGATGCACCATTCGTGTCATATGCAGACGAGGCTTTTGCCCTCGGTGGCCAAACATCCGCTGAGTCCTACCTTGTCATTGACAAGATCATCGATGCGGCCCGCAAGTCCGGCGCCGACGCCATCCACCCCGGCTACGGCTTCCTCGCAGAAAACGCTGACTTCGCAGAAGCAGTCATCAACGAAGGCCTGATCTGGATTGGACCTTCACCTGAGTCCATCCGCTCCCTCGGCGACAAGGTCACCGCTCGCCACATCGCAGATACCGCCAAGGCTCCAATGGCTCCTGGCACCAAGGAACCAGTAAAAGACGCAGCAGAAGTTGTGGCTTTCGCTGAAGAATTCGGTCTCCCAATCGCCATCAAGGCAGCTTTCGGTGGCGGCGGACGTGGCATGAAGGTTGCCTACAAGATGGAAGAAGTCGCTGACCTCTTCGAGTCCGCAACCCGTGAAGCAACCGCAGCGTTCGGCCGCGGCGAGTGCTTCGTGGAGCGCTACCTGGACAAGGCACGCCACGTTGAGGCTCAGGTCATCGCCGATAAGCACGGCAACGTTGTTGTCGCCGGAACCCGTGACTGCTCCCTGCAGCGCCGTTTCCAGAAGCTCGTCGAAGAAGCACCAGCACCATTCCTCACCGATGACCAGCGCGAGCGTCTCCACTCCTCCGCGAAGGCTATCTGTAAGGAAGCTGGCTACTACGGTGCAGGCACCGTTGAGTACCTCGTTGGCTCCGACGGCCTGATCTCCTTCCTCGAGGTCAACACCCGCCTCCAGGTGGAACACCCAGTCACCGAAGAGACCACCGGCATCGACCTGGTCCGCGAAATGTTCCGCATCGCAGAAGGCCACGAGCTCTCCATCAAGGAAGATCCAGCTCCACGCGGCCACGCATTCGAGTTCCGCATCAACGGCGAAGACGCTGGCTCCAACTTCATGCCTGCACCAGGCAAGATCACCAGCTACCGCGAGCCACAGGGCCCAGGCGTCCGCATGGACTCCGGTGTCGTTGAAGGTTCCGAAATCTCCGGACAGTTCGACTCCATGCTGGCAAAGCTGATCGTTTGGGGCGACACCCGCGAGCAGGCTCTCCAGCGCTCCCGCCGTGCACTTGCAGAGTACGTTGTCGAGGGCATGCCAACCGTTATCCCATTCCACCAGCACATCGTGGAAAACCCAGCATTCGTGGGCAACGACGAAGGCTTCGAGATCTACACCAAGTGGATCGAAGAGGTTTGGGATAACCCAATCGCACCTTACGTTGACGCTTCCGAGCTCGACGAAGATGAGGACAAGACCCCAGCACAGAAGGTTGTTGTGGAGATCAACGGCCGTCGCGTTGAGGTTGCACTCCCAGGCGATCTGGCACTCGGTGGCACCGCTGGTCCTAAGAAGAAGGCCAAGAAGCGTCGCGCAGGTGGTGCAAAGGCTGGCGTATCCGGCGATGCAGTGGCAGCTCCAATGCAGGGCACTGTCATCAAGGTCAACGTCGAAGAAGGCGCTGAAGTCAACGAAGGCGACACCGTTGTTGTCCTCGAGGCTATGAAGATGGAAAACCCTGTGAAGGCTCATAAGTCCGGAACCGTAACCGGCCTTACTGTCGCTGCAGGCGAGGGTGTCAACAAGGGCGTTGTTCTCCTCGAGATCAAGTAAGTTCTTGGATTCCTGTTAGTCAAAAACCGGGTCGCATCTGATGTTCAGATGTGGCCCGGTTTTACTATTTGTGAATACACTCTGCCCCTGTTGTACATTCGACAACAAGATTTCGGTAAAAAGGTGGTCAAAATCAGGAAATCTTGTTGTCGAATGTACACCGCATTGTGGGCTTTCACGGTTCGCTGCGTTGATTGTTATTTAGCCAGCCTGCTCCCCACACTTAACCGGTGATCAACGAGCCCACATACCCGGCGCGGTGCTGGAACAGCCCGAGAAATTTAAGATCGTTTGGGGTTGGCTGCTCGCCCGCTGATACTTCTCGTTCAATGGAGTGGATGACTGCTTCGCGGATTGCGGTTCCATCGGCGTAGCCTTGCCAGTTGATCTCGGTGGTGTCTTTCATGGTGTGCTCCCCTTGTGGTTTTTTATTTTCTTTAACGCTAATCGGCTGACGGCTTTCAATGCACAAGGTAAAATTTGTGTAATTGTGTCGTGTGGATTTGAAGGTTTTTGTAAATCTAGTTAAATCATGAGGTCATAAGCTTTTCGGGAGGTTGTCAAAGGATGTCGAAGCTTTACGCGGGGGCAAGGATCAATGCACTGCGCCGAACCCATCAGCTCACCCAATCAGCATTGGCCGACAAGCTTGATCTCTCCACCAGCTATCTCAACCAGTTGGAAAATGACGGACGGCCACTCACTGCCACGGTGCTTCTGCAGCTGATGAAAGTGTTCGATGTTGAGGCCAGTTACTTCTCCCCTGACCGGGGTACGGCCACTGCTACCCGACTGGCTGAAACCTTGGCGATGAATCAGGGTCCGACGATGTCGATGGATGATCTTTTAGATTTCGCGGATCGTTTCCCTCAGTTAGCGCAGCATATTATCCAGCCTGCTGAGGTTGATCCCACGCATAGTTCTGCGCATGATTTTGTTCGGGATTATTTTGCCACCCACAAAAACTACATTGATTCGCTCGATCGCCTTGGAGAGGAGTTGGCAACTGCCATTGGTCAGCCGGGACTTCGGGTTACTAGGCTCGCGCAGTTGCTTGATGCGGAGTACAACATCACGGTGCGTTTCCGGGCGCCGGATATTACTGGCCGGAGGCACTTTGATCCCCAATCGCGTCAGATTCTGCTGCGGCAAGATCTCAGCGAGGCGCAGCAGTGTTTCCAGTTGGCGGAGGAATTGACGTTTCTTGCTCATGCAGAGCTCTTGGATACCCTGACCACAGATCAACCGGATCTCCCTTCTGAGGCAGCTATCCGCCTGGCTAAGGTGGGTCTCTCCCAATATTTCGCGGCTGCTGTTGTCATGCCGTACACCCGCTTTTTGGAATTCGCCCAGGATAAGCACTATGACATCGAGTTGATCTCTGAGGCGTTTGGAGTGTCTTTCGAGTCTGCATGCCACCGCCTGTCTACTCTGCAGCGTTCGGGGGCGTCAGGGGTGCCGTTTTTCTTTGTGCGCTCGGATCGTGCAGGAAATATCTCCAAGCGGCAATCTGCAGCTACGTTCCACTTCTCGCGAACAGACGGCACTTGTCCTTTGTGGGCGCTGCATCGTGCTTTTGAACGTCAGGGAAACATCACCCGCCAGGTTGCTCGCATGCCGGATGGCCGGACCTATTTGTGGCTCGCACGCGCGGTGAAAGGTCGAACTCATGGTTTCGGGTATCCTGCTGCGGAATTCGCCATCGGCCTGGGCTGCGATATCAGCGAGGCACCAGGCTTGGTGTATTCCCAAGGCCTTAATTTGGATCCCGAGTCCGCCGCAGAGATCGGCCCTGGTTGTCGGATCTGTCCTCGGGAGAACTGTGTGCAGCGTGCATTCCCACCATCGGGTCAAGAATCTATCCGCCCAGCCCCTGTCCAACTCCTCAACTAAAAAGGCAGCACTTAAAAAACACTATGGAACCCATGGAACTAAACGGCGGTCGTTTCTACGCCCGCAAGCTCACCTCAGATAATCGGATTGATGATGTCCCGGCGCTCTCACTGATCCTTGCCGATGCAGCACAGTTCATCGCGGACGCCACCACAGCCTGGCACGAGGACACCGAATACACCTGGGCTATCTGCGAGCAGACCAGTGTTGAACTACTGGCACTGGCACGCCTTGATCCCAAGCAGCGCACACTCGAGGTCGTGCCCGCAGGTGATCCCGCCACCCAATTGCCCAATGATCCAGTGCTCGCTCCGAAAACCATCGGCGATGCTGTGGCGGAGGGCCGCGACACCATCACCAGATGGGCACAAGGCTATTTAGAAATCAGCCTCACTGATTAGGTTCTCTCCGAAATGGGCACCACCTCCCTTTCTTCCACTCCGTTGTAGGCAGACAATGGTCGGATCAGCGCATTGTTTTCAAATTGCTCCACGATGTGTGCCGTCCACCCTGACACTCGGGCCAGCACAAACAGTGGTGTGAAGAAGTCGACGGGGAATCCCAGCATGTAATAGGCAGGGCCGGCCGGGAAGTCGAGGTTGGGTTTAATGCCAGTGCGAGCCTCCATGACTTCTTGCATCGACTCATACATGTGCACCCATTTTTGACCACGGTGACGAGCAGCAAGGGAGCGCATGGATTTCTCCATGGAGGGGACCCTGGAGTCGCCGTTTTTGTACACGCGGTGCCCGAATCCCATGATGCGTTCTTTACGATCCAACGCCTTGCCCATCCAGTCGGCAGCATTGTTGGGATCGTCGATATCCAGCATGGTGTGCATGACAAACTCATTGGCACCTCCGTGCAGTGGGCCTTTGAGAGCACCGATCGCACCTGTGATCGCCGAATACGTATCGGATCGCGTTGATGAGATCACGCGGGCTGAGAATGTGGAGGCGTTGAAGGAGTGCTCGGCGTAGAGGATGAGGGAGCGTTCAAAATCGCGGATGTCATCTGCGGAGTTGGCTACAGAACCATCATCATTGCCAAACACCATGGATAAGAAATTCGAAGCGAT
This sequence comes from Corynebacterium glutamicum ATCC 13032, assembly GCF_000011325.1. Classification (NCBI taxonomy): domain Bacteria; kingdom Bacillati; phylum Actinomycetota; class Actinomycetes; order Mycobacteriales; family Corynebacteriaceae; genus Corynebacterium; species Corynebacterium glutamicum. Next base: position 715,605 of record NC_003450.3, on the reverse strand, counting down.
ACCTTTGTTGTGGTCAGGTGCGATGATCTCTTCCCCACTTCGCCTGCGGATATCCATGGCAACCACCATGGGAAGCTGCGCAAGCAGGTTGTGTCCAATGCTTCGGATATGATCGGCATCGCGGGTAAACGGATCGGGATCAAAGGTACCCATGTAGGACACTGCGGTGCGCAGCACGTCCATGGGGTGGCAGGTGTTGGGTAAGGAGTGGATGAGGGAAATCAGTCCGGCGTCGAGTGAGCGGTAGCTTCGACCTGTCGTGTTGAAGGTCCGGAGTTGTTCAGTGGTGGGCAGCTCCCCAAACCACAGGAGGTAGATCACTTCTTCAAAGCTGCAGTTTTCCACCAAATCCTCCACGGCGTAGCCACGGTAAGTCAGCGAGTTGCTCTCTGGCATCACTTTGGAAATGCTTGTGTAGTCAGAGATGACGCCGTTGAGTCCTTTGCGGACTTGGCTGTCACTCATTGTTTTCTCCTTTTCTGTAGGTGAAAATGTGCTGGTCAAAGACGTTGTAGTCTTCGTATCGCAGGAGCTCATATAATCTGCTGCGGTGTTGCATGCGGTCCAGCCATCCTTCTTGGGTACCGTGTTCTTTGATTTCGGCTAGTGCTTGTTCTACTTGTCCCATGGCAATACGCAGCGTGGTCACGGGGTAGATCACGGCGTTGTAGCCAATCTCTTCCAACACGTCGGCTGACAGCAGCGTCGTTTTGCCAAATTCGGTCATATTCGCCAGCAACAAGGCATCAGGGATGGCGTGCCGGAAGTATCGGAAGTCGGCTTCGCTGTGGAGGGCTTCGGTGAAAATCATGTCGGCGCCCGCATCTAAGTAGGCTTTCGCGCGCTCAATGGCGGCGTCGATTCCTTCCACTCCAGCGGCGTCGGTGCGGGCGCAGATGACAAAGTTCGGGTCGCGCCGGGCCGAGACGGCGGCTGCGATGCGTCGAACCATCACGTCTGTGCGCACGACTTCTTTGCCGTCCAAGTGCCCGCAACGTTTGGGGTTGACTTGGTCTTCAAGGTGGCATCCGGCCACACCGGCGTCCTCCAATTCGGCGACGGTGCGTGCGGCCGACATGGGTTCGCCAAAGCCGGTGTCGGCGTCGACAAGCACTCCTAGGTCTGTGACGCGCGCAATTTGCCGCGCGCGGTGGGCGACTTCGGTCAGCGTCGTCAAGCCGATATCGGGTAGTGCCAGGTCAGCAGCTATGACGGCGCCGGAAACGTAGACGCCTTCGAAGCCGGCTTCTTCGATGGAGCGCGCAATCAGAGGGGAGAATGCGCCGGGCAGCCGGGCGATGTGGGGTGCGGCGAGTGCCGCTTTAAATGCTTGTCGACGCCTCCCCACATCAACACCATTCGAAAAGAGATTCATAACAGCCCCGCTTTCGTCGCGGCCTGGTTGCTTATGTCGACTTCGATGTTGAGCTGATCAAGATCATCCAGGTCAGGCAGGCTTTGCACGGCATGCAAGAAGCGTTCCTGTTCTGAATCAATGACAATCCCCTGCGCGAGTGTGCGGAATTTTTCAATGTAATTCTCCCGCGCAAACGGCCGAGCACCCAGCGGGTGGGCATCCGCGACAGCCAATTCATCCTCAATCACGGTGCCATCAGCCATTGTGATCACTGCTTTCGCACCAAAGGCCTTTTTTGCAGGATCATCAGAATGGTATCGGCGCGTCCATTCAGGATCCTCCACGGTGCGAATCTTGTGCCACAGCTCCACAGTTTCCGGGCGGGTGGAACGCTTGCGGGTGTAGGAAAACTCGTGGTGCCACACGCCATCTTGAAGCGCGACGGCGAAAATGTACATGATGGAATGATCCAGGGTTTCACGCGAGGCCTGCGGATCCATCTTCTGCGGATCGTTCGCCCCAGTGCCAATCACATAATGCGTGTGGTGACTGGTGCGCAGCACAATCTCTGCAATGTGTTCCGTTCCGCCAGCCGCGTCAACCAGTGGCTTCATCCTGCGCGCCAGATCAATCGGTGCCTGCGATTGATATTCCGCTGAATGTTCCTTTGTGTAAGTCTCTAGAATCCCCAGCTTGGGCTCGCCGTGTTCCGGCAATGGCACATGATAAACATGATCTTTGCCCGATAACAGCCACGCGATGACCCCGTCTTCGCCCTCCCAAATCGGTGCGGGCGAACCCTCCCCACGCATCGCACGATCCATCGCCTCAATGGCCATCTTTCCCGCAAACGCTGGCGCGAACGCCTTCCAGCTGGAAATCTCACCTTTTCGCGACTGCCTCGTAGCCGTCGTGGTGTGCAATGCCTGGCCGATCGCCTGGTAGATGGTTTCCTCATCTACATGCAACAACGTGCCCAAACCCGCTGCAGCGCTGGGACCAAGGTGGGCTACGTGATCAATTTTGTGCTCATGCAAGCAGATCCCCCTCACCAATTCCACCTGCACCTCATAGGCAGTGGCGATACCCCGAATGAGATCCCTGCCGCTGCTTCTCTGAGCCTGCGCTACTGCAAGAAGTGGTGGAATATTGTCGCCGGGATGGGAGTATTCAGCTGCTAAAAATGTATCGTGGAAGTCCAATTCACGTACGGCCACACCATTAGCAAAGGCAGCCCACTCTGGTGAGTAGCTGCCTGAAATTCCAAAAACTTTTCCGCCCTTTTCCCGCGGATGGGACTGCGCTTGTTGCCTGGCCACAGTCACAGGCCGGCGCAACACCGACGCGGCAGACACCGCCGCGTTGTCGATGATCCGGTTGATGATCATCTCCGAAACATCCGGTGTCACCTCCACGGGGTCGGTGGCAAGCTCGGAGAATTTCCACGCAAGGTGCTCTGCTTTGGGAAAGTTATCGGCCGAAAGGTGGGTATAAACATCGTGGATGCGCATGGGGCTCCTTGAGATTTATTTGTGCACTGTTTCCTTAAAGTCCCACCCTAGGCCGATTATGTGTGACAGGCCACAACCTCACGCAGTTTAGCTCTGCGCGCTTGCCACGGAAATATCTTCCAGGATCAGATCAAAGTTGATCTCTGCTCCAGCCATCACGCCTTGAGCAGCGGAACCATAGACCATCGCCATGGGAGCTTGCGCGTTTCCGGCAGCCCACACACCTTCAATAGGAGTGCGCCCGGTTTGGGTACCTGGAATGAACCTGCCCATCGGGTTTTCTTCCATCTGACCACCAAGTTGGGTGTACAGCGTGCCATCCACCAGTGGACGAGATGCCACCACGATGTTGTCGCAGCTTAAATGATCGCCTTCGGACAGTTCCACAGACAGGCCATCACCTTCGGCGGATACGCGCACCGCATTGGTGCCCAACACTTTTACTCCAGCACTATCTAGGCTCTCGCTGGTTTGTTCATCAATGTCGATCGTGCCCACCAAGCTGACAGTTTTGGACAACTGCGAGAACATCAACGCTTGGTGCGCAGCCATGGGCGAGGTACCCACCACGACGATTTCAGAATCGCGGGCCTCAAAGCCGTGGCAGTAAGCGCAGTGCAACACTTTGGTTCCCCAAAAATCTGACAGTCCTTCTACCTCTGGCAGATCGTCAACGGCGCCGTGGGCCAAAATGATGCGCCGAGAGTGAAGGAGGGAGGCGTCGTCAAGCGTTATGGCGAAGGTGGAACCGGTGCGCTCAACTTTTGCTACGCGCCCGGGCGCAATGGTGACGCCATAGGAACGCGCTTCGGCGCGGCCTTTTTCCAGCAGCTCGGCGGGCGCAATGCCTTCCTGGCCGAGGACATTGTGAGCAGCGTGCGCATAGCTGTTACGGGGTTGACCAGCGTCGATGACGATGACACTGCGCAGTGAGCGGCCGAGCGCGACAGCGGCGGCGAGACCTGCAGCGCCGGCGCCGACGACAACTACGTCAACGAGATCATGAGATGACATGGGGTGCTCCTAAAAAGCGAAGGTCAAAAAACTTGACTTTATTGAAAACAATTTCCATTAAGAAGTGTACACTTGCGTCGACTCTATTGAAAATGATTCCCAAAAGGAGGGCTTTCACATGGCCACAACGACCCCAGTCACCGTGCTATCAGGATTTCTCGGCTCCGGAAAAACCACATTGCTCAACCAGATCCTCCACCACCGAGGATCCCGGAAAATCGCAGTCATTGTCAACGATTTTTCAGAAATCAACATCGACGCAGCCCTCATCGCATCCGAAGGCCACCTCACCCGCGGCGAAGACCGCTTCGTGGAACTGACCAACGGATGCATCTGCTGCACCCTGCGCGAAGACCTCGTGGATTCCGTCGGCGAACTCGCCAGCAGCGACCGCTTCGACCACATCGTCATCGAATCCACGGGTATCTCCGAACCAATGCCGGTAGCCGCCACATTTGAATGGCAGTGGGATGACGGCACCCGCCTGGCTGACAAAGCACCGATCGACACCATGGTCACCCTGGTCGATGCCACCCAATTCATCGACCTCATCCGCAAAAACACCTCCCTCACCGAGGCTGACATGGGCGCAACCGAGGACGATGAACGCACCATCGCCGACCTACTCACCGATCAAATCGAGTTCGCCGACCGCATCTACATCACCAAATCCGACCTGGTGGACCGCACTGTCCTCGAGCAAACCCGCGCACTAATCGCCAGCATGAGTCCACGCGCCCGCATTGACTTACTCATCGATGGCCTCAATGACGGCTCCCCCATCACCGACGACATCCTCGGAGCTTTCCTCTACGACGAAGCCACCGCCCGCGCCTACGAGGGCTACACGGAAGAACTCGAAAACCCGCACACTCCCGAAACCGAGGAATACGGCATCAGTTCCGTGGTATTCCGCTCTGACCGGCCGTTCAACAAGGATCGCCTACTTCAGGTACTGCGTTCCACCACTGGACTCGTTCGCTCCAAAGGCTATTGCTGGATCGCTGATCACCTCAACATCGTCCAGGTCTGGCACCAAGCCGGCCCCAATTTGAGCATTCGCCCGGCCGCCTATTGGGCCAATTCAGAGATCACCCCCGGCACTGAATTGGTCCTGATCGGCATCCACATCGACGGCCCCACCTTGCTCGCACTGCTACAAGGCGCGACGCTTACCGATGCGGAAGTGGCGGCACTGGTTTTGTGAGTTCCTCAAGTCCGTGAATTCCACAGTGACTTCGCTCGTAAAGGCAGCGTAAAGGCAGTGACCCCGAAGGAATTTCCGGGGCTCTTCCTCAAGCTCAGACGCATTCGATTCCTTCCGTTGCCTTGCTTAGAAATTTGGGCAACGGGCCGAATCGACAGCCTATAAAATGTCCTTCAATCATCGACCATATCCGCAAAAAGCACTGGTCATACTACTTTTCGAAGCCCTTTTTGCACTAAAAATAAAACTGAGTTGTCGCCCACGTTTGGCCAGAACTATCATAGACAACTCCGACACCAATCTGGGAGTAGCGCGTGTCTAGCATATTCCGGTTATGCCCAGGTGAGTTCTTCCAGCTTTCAAAAATGAGCGAAGCTGGGCGGATATTGCTAGCCCAGTAAATATTCTCGCCATAGTTTCCGCCACTAGAATGAACAAAATTTCCGGTTCGCGACATTGTATAAGACCAGCTCTTAGAGCCGGAATTAAGAGACTCATTCATCGCCAACGGTGCTACACCATGGGCAATTCGATGCTGGTTAACGAGCGCAAATACTTCTAATTCAACCTGACTCACATCGCCGTTCGCATTTTCAGTATTGCGAGCTGGTGGGGCAAAAATGTTGCTCGACAGTGCGGTAAAAGCGTGTGCGCTCGGAGCTATCCCAAATGTCATGGCGGTGGAAACAGCGAGCCCGATCGCAGCTCTCATGGCCTTCTTCATTTGTCTCCTTGTGTCATTGCCTTGTCATATCTAAACTACAGCAAAACTTGAACTGTTTCTTAGAATATTTAAAGTGTTTTCTTAGCTCATTGCATTCCCCACCTGCGCCCTGATTTCCAATGCGACCAGGTCCAGCGGATCAAACAAGTTCAGCAACTCCACGATCCGCCGGGCAGCCTCCGGTTTTGGCAATAGTGCTGCAAGGTGCGCGAGCGCTGTGTCCGGCTGATTCATCAACACATACATATCCGCCGCCGCCAGCGCCTTGTTCACATCGTCTGGATCCCGGCGCGACTTCTCGATCGGATCCTCTCCCCGATCCGCCACAGACATCCGCGCCAATACCGACACCGCCGCGTGCGCCCGCTTCACCGTCGCATCCTGCGGCAACTGCTCATACAACGCCAACGCCGCGCGAAAATCACCGGCGTTCACCAATTCCGCTGCCCGCCACAGGCGCGGGTCTATTTGCTTATCGACGTCCCCCTCTTTTTCATTGGGGATCGTTTCCCGCGACACAAAATGATCAAGCCATTGTGCAACCGGCTCCTTGTTGAGCGAGTTGAACTCCGCAATGCTGGCGCCATCTTTCACCACGTATGCCACCGGAATCTGTTTTGGCCTAAATCTGGCAACCACATCTGCACTGCGATCAGGATCAACAATCGCTACAGAAAATCGCCCTTTATTACCTGCCTGAAAGTGCAGAATGTCTTTTTCCAAATCCTGAAATGTGGGCAGCAGGGAGTGACCAATGAGCACCACCACCTCCTTAGCTTTTGAGGCCTGCGTGATGGTGTGCTCCATATTTGAGGAGGTCACCTTCGTTATATTGGCAACCTTCCCTTCGTGCGGCGCTGCTAAATCGACAGCTTTCTCAGGTTGGAGCTGGCCAGTGACCTCCAAATCACGGCGCAGAGTTGGTGAGCAGGAATCGTGTGCATGGTCCATCATGACACCTAATAGTAATGATTTTCATTAGACGGGTGCAGTATTAAACCAAGACGGCATGGATTCCCTTTGAGCCTTGGTCTCCATCTTCAAATCTCTGCCCTTAAAAGTGTCGAATCAGACCAAATCCAACTCACCCATCTCCCATCTTGGCCCAAAAAGCCCCGCCTCCTCCATGAGGAAGACGCGGGGCTTTTTACAGAAAGGTTTAGGAAACGACGACGATCAAGTCGCCACCTTCCACCTTCGTTGCAGCAGGAACCACAACGCGATCGATTTTGCCGTCAACAGAAGCAGTGATTGTTGCTTCCATCTTCATAGCCTCGATGATTGCGACTGCATCTCCAGCCTTGACCTCATCACCTTCAGCAACAGTCACGGTGACAACACCAGCGAATGGTGCAGCAACATGGCCCTTGTTGGAGGAATCTGCCTTTTCTGCGGTTGCGGTGACAGACTCAACGGAGCGGTCACGCACACGCATTGGGCGGATCTGGCCGTTGACGTTGGCCACAACATTGCGCATACCCTTATCGTCTGGCTCAGAGATCGCATCCAGGCGAACAAGCAGTGGGGTGCGCACATCTGGCAGGCGGATCAAAGTCTCGCGGCCTTCGACCAGGCCGTAGAAGAATTCACGATCATCCAGCGCAGAGGTGTTGCCGAAGCGGCGACGGTGCTCGAGGAACTCTTCGGTTGGCTTCGGGAACAGCAGGCGGTTGAGGCTATTGCGACGTTCCTTGGAATCATCAGCGTCGAGGTGCGCCTGCTCTTCCTCAGGAACTTCCGTCAGAGGTGCCTTGCCTTCGGAGCGGCCTTCCAGTGCGCGGGTGCGCAGTGGCTCTGGCCAGCCACCTGGAGGGTTACCAAGCTCGCCGCGCAGGAACGCGATGACAGAGTCTGGGATGTCGTACTTTTGTGGATCGGCAGCAAAGTCTGCTGGATCCACACCCGCACCAACGAGGTGGAGTGCGAGGTCGCCAACAACCTTGGAGGATGGGGTGACCTTGGTTGGGCGTCCCAGCATCTCATTAACGGCTGCGTAGTTGTCTTCGATGAGTTCGAAACGATCCGCAAGGCCCAGTGCGGTGGCCTGTGCACGCAGGTTGGACAACTGTCCGCCTGGGATTTCGTGGCGGTAGACGCGACCGGTTGGGCCTGGGGTTCCAGACTCAAATGGCAGGTACAGTCCGCGCACTGCTTCCCAGTACGGCTCGAGGTCAGAAACAGCCTCGAGGCTCAAACCGGTATCGCGACGGGTGTGCGCGAATGCAGCAACAATGGCAGACAGGGATGGCTGGGAGGTGGTGCCAGACAGTGGTGCGGAAGCACCGTCAACAGCATCTGCACCAGCTTGAGCTGCAGCAAAGTAGGTTGCCAGCTGGCCACCCGCAGTGTCGTGGGTGTGCACGTGCACTGGCAGATCGAATTCACGGCGCAGTGCGGTGACCAGCTTGGTTACCGCAGCTGGGCGAAGCAGACCAGCCATATCCTTAATGGCCAAGATGTGAGCGCCAGACTTGACGATCTCCTCTGCCATCTTTAGGTAGTAATCCAGGGTGTAGAGCTTTTCATTTGGATCAGAGAGATCACCAGAATAAGCCATAGCCACCTCGGCTACCGCGGTGTTGGTCTCCAGGACTGCGTCGATTGCTGGACGCATCTGGGAGACGTCGTTAAGCGCGTCGAAGATGCGGAAGATGTCCACGCCGGAGCTGGCAGCTTCCTTAACAAACGCGCGGCAGACGGAGTCTGGGTACGGGGTGTATCCCACGGTGTTGCGGCCGCGAAGCAGCATCTGAATGTTTACATTCGGCATCGCCTCGCGCAGCTCGTCGAGCCTGTCCCACGGATCCTCAAAGAGGAAACGCATCGCCACATCGTAGGTCGCGCCGCCCCAGGCCTCCACGGACAAAAGCTCAGGAGTCAGCTTTGCGACGGCCTCTGCCGCAGGCTTCAGTGCGAATGAGCGGACTCGGGTCGCAAGCAAAGACTGGTGTGCATCGCGGAAGGTGGTATCAGTAACTGCCAGTGCGTCCTGCTCACGGAGATCACGAGCAAACGCGGCTGGGCCAAGCTGCTTCAGGCGGTCACGGGAACCGCGTGGCAGTGGCAGATCCTTGATGTTAGGCAGCTTATCGATAGGAGCTGCAACATCCTTTGGACGCACACCATGAGGCTTGTTCACGGTGACATCTGCCAAGTAATCCAGGATGCGTCCCTGCTCATCATCAGCAGGTGGAGCCTGAAGGAGGTGCGGGTGATCGGCAATGAATCCGGTGGCGATGCGCTTGGAAGTGAAGTCCTCTTCCCGCAGCAACGCACGCAAGAAACCAATGTTGGTTGCAACACCAGACACGGTGAACTCAGCCAACGCGCGCTGTGCACGAGCAACAGCAGTTTCAAAGTCGGAACCACGGCAGGTCATTTTCACCAGCATGGAGTCAAAGTGTGCGGTGATTTCGCCACCGAGCTGAGCTGCACCGTCAAGACGAACGCCAGCTCCGCCTGGTGAGCGGTACGCGGTGATAGTTCCGGTATCTGGGCGGAAGCCGTTGTTTGGATCTTCCGTGGTGATGCGGCACTGCAGTGCTGCACCGTGGGTCTTGATCTTATCTTGGGTCAGACCCAATTCCTTCAAGGTTGCACCAGCAGCCAAGCGCATCTGCGCCTTCACCAGGTCCACCTCGGTGACTTCTTCAGTCACGGTGTGCTCAACCTGGATACGTGGGTTCATTTCGATGAAGACGTGGTTGCCCTTTTCATCGACCAAGAATTCCACGGTTCCCGCGCCCTGGTAACCAATGGAGCGGCAGAACTTTACTGCATCCGCACAAATGCGATCACGCAGTTCTGGATCCAAATGCTGTGCTGGCGCAATTTCGACAACTTTTTGGTGACGACGCTGCAGTGAGCAGTCACGTTCATAAAGGTGTACAACTTCTCCAGTGTGATCGCCAAGGATCTGCACTTCAATATGCTGAGGGTTAATCACAGCACGTTCGACATATACCGCGCCATCGCCGAAAGCCGCTTCAGCTTCACGAGATGCTTCTGTTGCTAATTTGCGAAGCTCATCAGGTGAAGCAACAAAACGCATACCGCGTCCGCCACCACCGGCAACTGCCTTCACAAAGATGGGGTAAGTCTGGCCTTCAGCGCTTTTAACGATCTCATCGATGTTTTTGCTCGGGGTGGATTCCGCCAAAACTGGCAGACCAGCCTTCTTCGCGGCGGTTACCGCGCGAGACTTATCACCGGTGAGATCAAGAACCTCTGGGGTTGGGCCAATAAAAGTAATGCCGTTTTCCGCACACTCGCGGGCAAGCTGGGCATTTTCAGACAGGAAGCCGTATCCCGGGTAAATGGCATCTGCTTTAACTTTTTTAGCTGCACCGATAATTTCATCGATGTCCAGGTACGCCTTGACTGGTGAGCCTTCGGTACCAATGCGGACAGCTTCAGAAGCAAAAGAGCGGTGGAATGATCCCCGATCTTCACGGGGGTAAATAGCTACCGTGGCTGCACCGGTTTCGAGTGCTGCACGGAAAGCACGGACCGCGATTTCGCCGCGGTTTGCTACCAAGATCTTTTTGAATGCTGGAAGCGTTGAAGATGTGTGAGTCGACACTAGAGTAATTATTCCTTTCAACAAGAGACCGCCAAGGGTGATAGCAGTCACTGCGTCCTAGTATCGTAACCCCCGATTCCCCCAATCAAACATCGGTTTTTGTTTTCCTCTCAATGTTTTCGGGCAACACTCCCCTGACCTGCACGACTTCAAGCCAAAGTGAATGAAATAAACCCCCCAGGATCTAACCCCGCCCCAGTTTTTCACCTTGCAAAGGTTGCCACATTTGGCCAAGTTTAACGCATTTAAACGCTTCCACCTGCAGACATCTTACCTCTTAAAATATTTCTAAACTTTGCAAACTTTGCACTTTTCCCCAAAACTGCTTAACAAAGTGAAAACCCAGGAGTGCACAAAGCAATCCTGGGTTTTCTCAAAATCTAAGACTCAGAAAAATTAGCCTAGATCATCATGTTGAACCAGCTGACGTGCTGCTTCAGTAATCGAACCTGACAATGATGGGTACACCGCGAAGGTATCAGCCAGATCAGCAACTGTCAGACGGTTGGTCACTGCCACAGCGATCGGTAGGATCAGCTCAGACGCGGTCGGTGCCACCACGACACCACCGATGATCAGGCCAGAGTTACGGCGGCAGAACAGCTTCACAAAACCGTGGCGCAGGGAACGCATCTTGGCGCGTGGGTTAGTAGCCAAAGGAAGCACAATCACGCGAGCAGACACTTCGCCGGAATCAACTTGTGCATGGGTGATACCTACTGCTGCGATCTCTGGGCGGGTAAACACTGCGGTGGCAACAGTCTTCAAACGGATGGGGCTCACGCCTTCACCGAGTGCGTGATACATGGCGATACGGCCCTGCATCGCTGCAACGGACGCCAGTGGGAATAGGTCAGTACAGTCACCTGCTGCGTACACACCGGGGATGTTGGTGCGGGAGACGCGGTCAACCTTGATATGGCCGGATGGTGCCAGCTCAACACCGATGTTCTCCAGGCCAAGATCTGCCGTGTTTGGAATGGAACCAACAGTCATCAACGCGTGAGAACCGTAGATTTCTCGTCCGTCAGCAGTGCGAACACACACGCCACCGTCTTCGGTGCGGGTGACAGACTCCACGCGGGCATGCTTTTCCAGGGATACTCCGCGCTCAGCCAGAACGGTTTCCAGCACGTCTGCGGCATCTGCGTCATCGTGAGGCAAAATGCGGTCACGGGATGCCACCATGGTGACTTTGACGCCGAGTTCAGCAAACGCAGAGACAAATTCCGCACCGGTCACACCGGAACCAACCACGATAAGGTGGGTGGGGAGTTCTTCAATGTCGTAGACCTGACGCCAGGTCAAGATGCGCTCGCCGTCTGGCTCTGCACCTTTAAGAATGCGGGGGGTTGCACCAGTTGCAACCAGCACCAGATCGCACTCAACGGTTTCTTCGGAGCCATCGCTGTGGGTGACTTTAATGTAGTGGGTGGTTTGCTTGGTGTTGTAATCATCAAAGCGGCCCACACCGTTAATCATGCGGACATCTGAGCGCTGCAGCTGGCCCAAGATATCTTCGGACTGTGCTTTCGCAAGGTCCTTCACACGGATGTTCAGTGCATCGATTTCTAGGTGTGCTTTTCCAAGCCCACGGTTAAGTCCCATGTCATCAGCACGTCGGAGGTCGGTTTTGATACCGGTACCAGCGATGAAGGACTTTGAAGGTACACAGTCCATGGTGACTGCGGATCCGCCAACTCCGACATCTTCAATAACGGTAACTTCTGCACCGTATTTAGCGCCTGCGAGTGCGGCTTCATAGCCTGCAGGTCCACCGCCGATAATTACGATCCTCTTTGCCATTAAGGCACCTCCACACGTGTGAGCTGGGTGAATGCATTGTTGAAACCACTGGTAAGCGGTTCCAAGTCTAAATGATTACTGCTGAATTAGCCTGGGTGACGTGTCAGCAATTTAGAGCCAGCCCTACACACTACCCCCATTAGGAATTTAAGAAAGCTTCAGATCGGCTACTGTACTGCTGCACAAGGGAGCCAAAGAGCCTGACGCCAACTCCGATGGCTCGCTCATCCACAACCAGGTCACTTTGATGGAGGTCTTGCTTGGGTCCGTGCCCCGGCCAGCAACCCAACCGGGCCATTGATCCTGGGACGTGTTCAAGGTACCACGAGAAGTCTTCTCCACCGGATGACTGCGGCGCTTGGACAACAGATTGTGTGTCCATGTCGCGTGCTGCGCTTGCCAACAAAGCGGTGGCGACATCGTCGTTAAGCACTGGTGGAACACCCGGATTGTAGATCAGTTCATGGGTGACTCCGGTGGGTGCGAGCACCTGTTCCACCAGCTCAGAGATAAGCGGACGCATGTCACGCCAGGTAGAGATGTCGGCTGTACGCAAGGTGCCTGACACGATGCCGGAATCTGGGATCGCGTTGGGCGCATAGCCGGCGTTGATGGTGCCGAAAACAAGCACGGTGCCGGTGCGTGGATCGACGCGCCTGGACAGCAAACCGGGAAGATCAACGACCAATTTGCTCAAGGCGTAAACAACATCAGCGGAGAGGTGTGGACGTGCGCTATGTCCTCCTTCACCCTTGACTCTGATTTCGATCACATCTGAGGCAGAAGTAATCGCGCCAGCGCGTACACCGACGCGACCGACCTTCAATTTGGGTTCAACGTGGATGGCGTAAATCGCATCCACACCATCAAGGCCACCGTGGGCAATGACGTCCGTTGCGCCACCAGTCATGACTTCTTCTGCCGGCTGGAAAATCACCCGAATGCCGATGGGCAGTTCGATGGTGTTCAGTGCACAGGCAAGTGCCAAAGCGATCACCGTGTGCACGTCATGTCCGCAGGCATGCGCAACGCCAGTGGCTGTGGAAGAGAACTCTAAGCCGGTTGATTCAAGCAGCGGAAGGGCATCGATATCAGCGCGAAACGCCAGGCGGGAGTCCCCTTCTGGTCCGATATCCACCATCAAACCGGTTCCTGGGAACAGGTGTGGTTCCATGCCGTGATCTTTCAGAACCGAGGCCAAATACTCAGTCGTGCGGTATTCCATGTGGGAGAGCTCAGGATGGCTGTGCAAATGCCTGCGCCACTTTATGACCTCGTCATGGTGGCGGTCCATCCATGAGGCAACCTGCACACCAATTTCCATCACGTGAAATACCTTTCTGTTTTGTCCGCAGGCGTATCAGGAAAACCTGCAGCGCGGTAGAGTCGAGTCTAATAGTGATCCCACGAAAACAAAGGATCGGGGTGTTCATGGACGAGTCTCGTCAGCTTAGTTTCGGCACAGCAGGGTTGCGTGCACCAGTTGGCCCGGCGCGCCATCAGATGAATGTTTTGCAGGTAACCAGAACTACAGCAGGTGTTGCTAGTTGGTTGGCAGAACGTGCGGCACTAAATCCAGTGCCGCATTTGGTTCCTGAGGATGAAACAGGAATCGGCAGGGCGTTGTATCCCCAAGATGGTCCGTTGCGGGTCGTTGTGGGGTATGACGCTCGCTATGGTTCGCATACTTTTGCTGCAACCACTGCGGAGGTGTTCGCGGGTGCTGGTTTTGAGGTGACGTTGCTCCCCACGCCTAGCCCTACGCCGTTGATTCCGTGGTTGGTGAACAAGCATGGGTTGGATGCGGGCGTTCAGATCACGGCTTCGCATAATGGTGCGGCGGACAATGGCTACAAGGTGTTTTTGTCTAATGGTCGCCAGCTTTATTCTGAACTGGAGCCTGAGCTTGAGGCGCATATCAATGCTGTGGAAGATCCGATTCGGGTTCCTCGGGTGACGGTGCGCCCCACTGCTGATCAGCTGCGTCGATATGTTGATGAGATGGTGTCGTTGGTGACTCCTGATCAGGCTGATTTGTTGCGGGTGAATTCTGAGCGGGGCAATCTTCGCGTGGTGTATACCGCTCTGCATGGTGTGGGTGGCCGCGCGATGGCCAATGCTTTCCAATTTGCTGGTTTTCCCCATACTCATGGCGTGAAGGCTCAGCAGTATCCTGATCCCACCTTCCCCACTGTGGCGTTCCCCAATCCGGAAGAGCCTTCTGCGATTGAGTTGTTGTTGGAACGCGCAAAGGAAAAGAACGCTGACATTTTGTTTGCGCTTGATCCTGATGCCGATCGTTGTGCTGTGGGTATTCGTACCGCTGATGGCGGCCACCGAATGCTCTCTGGCGATGAGGTGGGCACACTTTTGGCTACTCGTTTGGTTCCGGAGTATTCCGGTGAAGGCCCACGTCCCGTGGTTGCCACCACGGTGGTGTCTTCGCAGCTTCTGGGTATCATCGCCGAGGATAAAGGGTGGGATTATTCCGAGACACTGACGGGATTCAAAAATCTGTCGAGGGCTGCCGATGGTCTCGACGGACCGCTTGCTTTCGCTTATGAGGAAGCTGTGGGCACCTGCCCGGTTCCAGATGTCGTGCCGGATAAGGACGGCATCTCTACAGCGTTGTTCATGGCGTCGTGGGCTGCCGAACTGAAGGCTCAGGGCGCAAGCCTGCAGCAAAAACTCAATGAGTTGTATCGCCGATATGGGTATTTTGCGTCCTCGCAAATTGCTGTGCGCACGAGCAGTCCACGCGAGTTAGTTGATCACTGGATTGCGCATCCTCAGCAAGAACTCATTGGAGTGTCTGTCACCCCACATATTCTTCCTGAAAAACAGGGCATTGCTTTGCATGGCCAGGTGGGGCATGTGCATATCCGTGCTATTGGTCGAGTCTCTGGAACTGAGGCGAAAGCCAAGCTCTATTTGGAAGTTGGTCAGGCCAGCTCCCATGATGAAGCAGCTCAGTTGTTGCATCAGCTGGAGGATGAAGTCCAAAGCTGGTTGAGCAAGCTTTAGTTTCCTGGCTGCTCGCGGTTGCGGGTGAGCCGGAGGTCTGCGTCGAAAAGCAGTGGATCTTTTTCTGAAGGCCACCGCACGTCAATGGCGGCGGTTTCGTCGACGCAGATTTTTGCCACGGGCACGGAGCCGGCGGGCATGAGCGCGATGGGCGGCACATCGAGGGCTTGGGCCAACCTGTAGATGTTGGACAGCTGCGGATCGACGGCGTTGCCCTTGTTGTTTTCGTTGCGCTCGTAATTAGAAATGGTGTTTCGGGACACTCCGGAGAGATCTGCGAGCTCTTCTTGGCTGAAGCCACGGAGGGTTCGAAGTTTTTTCAGTCGGCTCGCGAAAGCGTGGCCATAGCTTGACCACCGCTTTTCCGACATTTCCTTCGACACATAGACAACATTGCCGATGCATAAGAATACTCACCGCCCACTACAGTGGGCAAGAATTTTCCGTAATGCCCTTAGAAACTTTTAAAGGTCGATGTTTCGCGGACCGTAGAGACGATCACCGGCATCTCCAAGACCAGGCACGATGTAGGCGTTTTCGTCTAGACCTGGGTCGATGGTGGCGGTAACCAAACGAACTGGAAGACCAGATTCCGCCAATGCGTCCACACCTGGCTGCGCAGAAACCATGCAGATGGCGGTGATGTCGGTGGCGCCACGATCAGCAAGAAGGCGGATCGCGTGCAGGAGGGAACCGCCGGTGGCCAGCATGGGATCGACAAGGAATACAGGCTGGTTGCTTAGATCCTGTGGCAGCGCCTCAAGGTATGGGACTGGCTCATGGGTTTCCTCATCGCGGGCAAGGCCAATGAAGCCGACCTGTGCATCCGGAATCATCGACAGCGCTGGGTCGATCATGCCGAGACCTGCACGGATGATGGGAACGATGATGGGTGGCTGCTTCAGGCGAGTACCTTCAGCCATGGCAACGGGGGTTTTGGTGTCGAAGTGTTCGACTTCCAGATCTCGGGATGCTTCGTAGATCAGCATGGCGCCGAGGTCGTTGGCTGCTGCACGGAAAGCTGCGTTGTCGCTGCGCTCGTCGCGCAACAGGGTTAGGCGGCTAGCAACGAGTGGGTGGTTGACGATGGTGATGTCCATAGCTTCACATGTTA
This sequence comes from Corynebacterium glutamicum ATCC 13032, assembly GCF_000011325.1. Lineage (NCBI taxonomy): Bacteria > Bacillati > Actinomycetota > Actinomycetes > Mycobacteriales > Corynebacteriaceae > Corynebacterium > Corynebacterium glutamicum. The sequence goes on along the minus strand of NC_003450.3, from coordinate 699,266 downwards.
AATCATTGCCGCCCAGAAGAAGACCGCGCGGGCGAATTTGGGCTTGGAGGGAACCAAACGGCCACTTTTCCAGTCCAACAAAGTATGAGGATTAATTTGCCCCACGCCAAAGAGCTCGCCCACGAGCTGTGTTTGTTGCCCACCCCTGCTGTGCCCGCGCTTCCCACTGATTCTGGCGCGCAGTTTGATATCCACCAGGCACTATCCGCCTCCCTTGCCACCTATGCCCGCAACCTCACCTTGCTGTCCCACACCGCCGAGAATTTAGGAAACCGCGCGCTGACGGGCCTCGCTGAAATCGAAGACACCGACGACCAACTCGCACACGCATTGGAGCGCCTGACATGATCGGTCTGATCAGCGCCCTTAGCCGCCTAGCCACACACGAACCAGCACAACTTCCGCAACTGGCCATCCCGCAGGCGCCTGACATTTCAGCCGCCATCGCGCTCGGGCGCGAGCTCAGCGCCAACCCCACCACCCTTTTATCGCTTTTCGACGCCACGTCACAACAACACCACCTCCTTGTCACCTCCCTCATCCAGGCCGCTCCCCTCATTGACGCAGCCCGCCACGACATCGCCACCACCGCGCAGCACTACCTCAACCAGGCAGCGGGATTAGTCATGCGCAGTTTCTCCATGAATCCGGCGGAATCTTTCGCAGCGCGCACCGAATTAATTTCACTTCCTGGACTGATGATTGCCGAAGCCAGTCAACGGCTAGAAGAGATGTCCCGACAGGTGCAACCAATCGTCGAAAAGCTAGTGCAGATTCAGGACCTCACACCTGAGCCCACCGCCGAACCCGTCGCGGAAACTGCGCCGGTCTATATGGCGGCGCAGGCGCCAAGCAATGACAACGAGGTGGGCAAACAAGCAGTAGCCGCGGCGAAAGAAGCCCTCGGCACACCCTATTTATGGGGCGGGACCAGCACTTCCGGCTTCGACTGCAGCGGTTTAACACAGTGGGCTTGGCGTCGCGCCGGGGTGGAAATTCCGCGCATCGCGGACCAGCAAGCAGTCGGCCGGCAAGTCACCTACGACGAACTTCAAGAAGGCGATCTACTGATTTGGGACGGCCACGTAGCCATGTACGCCGGCGGTGGGCAAATCATCGAAGCCGGCGACCCCGTGCAGCTCAATCCCATCCGAACCTCCAACATCGGGATGGCTTTTCACGGCTACTTCCGACCCACAGGCTAAGAAAATCCTTAAAGGCCCTACCTCATACGTGACGAAGAAAACCACTACCGGCTAGGATTTATCAGCATGGCTGAAAAAGGAATCGTTCCCGTTAAACTCTCCCTCACAGAAGGTGACTTCTATACCCTGTGGGCACCAAACTGGCGCGAAGGCGGCAATGAATGGCAAGCGTTTCTCGGTGCGAACGATGACCTTTATGTATTCAACTCCCCGGAAGAGCTCCTCGTCTTCTTAGAATCCGACGACAAGCATGATCTGACCTCCCACCCAGAGTGGAAGAAATTCAACTCCGGCGACGCAGCCCGCGTTGTCCCAGACGCCAACGCAGAGCTCGACATCATCGGCGCACCAGCACTTCTTGCCGATCGCCCCTCCTACGCAAACGTCAAAACCCTCTCCCGCATCTTCGCTGTCATGCGCAGCCTCGGCCACGTCACCGCTGCCTCCCCAGTCACCGTGTTCTTCTCCTCCCACTCCGTGCTCAGCAACGTTGACCGCGGATCCGAGCACTACTCCGGACCCAACGGCCTGGGCGAATGGACCTCCGTTGGTCGCGCAGTAGCCACCAACTGGAACGGCGTTGTCGACGCCCTCGACGAAGCCATCACCGTCAAGGAAGTAAACAGCCTCTTTACCGAAGACGCCGCAACCCGCATTCAAGAAGCACAAGCAGCTGTTCAGGCAGCTCGCGAGGCTGAAGAGCAAATCGCCAAGGAAGAAGCCGAAAAGGTCGACCCTTACGACAACTCCCCATGGGCTGCAGCAGGCATCGACCCCATCAAGGTCTCCATCGACGGACGCACCATCTACACCCTGCGCACCTACCTCGGCGGACAGCCAGTATTCCTCGGAAAATTCGGCGAAATCTTCACCTTCAACAGCCAAAAATCCCTCCTGCGCTGGCTCGTCGAACACGATGACCACGACCTCGCCCGCGCCTCCACCTGGAGCGACCTCATGCTCGGCATCAACGCCGGTGAAACCGAACTCCTCGTCCACAGCGACAACGTCTACTCCTTCAACGGCCTGGTCAAAGACATCAACACCTCCGTCGACGCCGTAGACACCCAACAAATGGCCCGCGCCTACGAACTCATGGCAGACACCGCCGACTGGGCCGACGACGACTCCATGAATTCCTACTTCCTGGCCAACCCACGCATGCAGGACTACATCTCCTACATGCTCGGCGGCAGCGACACCTCCGGATATGTCCCTCACGCACCATTCAACGACCACTCTGAGAGCTGGCGCGAGCTGGAGGAGATGCTGATCAAGCGATTCAGCAAGTTCTAGGTCGCCTATTTGGGGTTCGTCCCCACCGCACCAAACAGGAGTGCCCACGGATCAGCTTTTCCCGGTCCGTGGGCACACCTGTGTGGTTTTGCGGCCTCAATACCGGTCACAGATGCCCAAAGTTTGGTTTCGAGGCTCTCGTGGGCACTCTTGTTTGGTCGCACTGGAAACCATCCTTTTTCTGTCCAGCATCGCCCAAAAACAGAGGCTCCAGATTCGTCTCTAAGGCCTTTTAACGCACTAAACCACACAAGCATTCATCTAGGAATCTCGACCTCTTAAATAGCCGCCCAGCCGGCCACGACATCACAGGCACACAGACACGCCTAAACACCACCGGTCCCTCGTCGAGCACGCAAGAAAAGGTAATATGTCCAACCCATGAGGAGATCACTTCGACACGGATTCACAGCACTTCTGACAACGTGGGCGCTACTTTTACCCACTGTTGCGGTAGCACAGGAACCGATCGACAACGTCCCCGAAGTGACAGCCGACAACGCAGAAACTCTCGAAGACATCATCGACGACGCGCTTACCCCCACCACCCGGTTGGAAGCTCCCAACACTGATCTGTGCCCCTACAAGGAATCTCCTTCCCCGGCGCGCAGCACATCAGAGGTAGTCGCGCCGGGTGCACAAACGCCCGCGCTGGTTCCGGTTCCATCTGTTCCCGCAGGTGGTGAGAAATTGGCGACATGCGGTGTGATCACTCCCAATGGCTTTGAGCTTCCTGAAGATTCTGATGAAACTATCACTGCGTCGGCGTGGATGGTGTTTGATATTGATTCCGGTGAGATCATCGCAGCAAAGGATCCCCACGGAAGGTATCGCCCCGCATCGATCATCAAGGTGTTACTCAGCTTGGTTGCCATCGATGAGCTGAACCCCACCACCGTGGTCACGGGCACGATGGAAGCCGCCAACATCGAGGGCTCCCGCGTGGGTGTCGGCGAGGGCGGCCAGTATACCGTTGATCAGCTGCTGCACGGTCTTCTTTTAGCCAGCGGTAACGATGCGGCGTATCTGTTGGCTCAGGAACTTGGTGGGGATCAAGCAACCCTGGAGAAAGTAAACGCGCTGGCCAAGGAGTTGGGCACTCAAGACACCTTCGTTGCCACTTATTCCGGTTTGGATGCGCCGGGAATGTCGACCTCCGCATACGACATGTCATTGATTTATCAGCATGCGTGGCAGAACCCGGTTTTCGAGTCGATTATCTCCACCGATCACATTGATTTCCCTGGTTGGGGCGACAATGAGGGTTTCCAAGTCTGGAACGATAACGCCTTGTTCATGAACGATCCTGATGGCATCGGCGGCAAGACCGGCTACACCGACGACGCGAACCACACCTTTGTCGGCGGTCTCGATCGGGGTGGTCGCCGCCTCGCCGCCGTACTCTTGGATTCCACCGTCAGCGACATTCGTCCGTGGGAACAAGCACGATTGCTTATCGACGCCTCCCTCCCCATCACGCCGGGGTCCGGCGTGGGCCAGCTGGGCTCCGGCAGCGCGAACGATGTGGCACCGGCGACCCCAGAATTACCAGAACCCACCGACAACCTGACTTCAGGTGAGGGTGGGTCGCAGAACACGCTGCTTAAGCTCGTGGTGCCCATCGGAATCATCGTGCTGTTGCTAATCGCCGCACTAGCGTGGACATTCAGATCTCCCAAGAAAAAGAACTAGGTGTTCTTCTTCACGACCTCTGCGTTGGCCAAGCGGTCGTGCATACCGCGCATCTGATTGCTTTCATTAATGGAAGAGCCATAAACGATGGCCATCACAAACGACACCACAGAACCGATACCGGTGAAGCTGATCAGTTTCCACCAGTTGCGCTTTGCTGCGGCACCAGCGGAAAGCTTGGAGTGAGTGTCCACATCACGGGTCTCGTAGCCCATTATCTTCTTCGCAGGGGTGGATCCCAGGAAGGATTCACTACCCACGATATAGACGATCAGCACCAAAATCATGATGACACTGGTGAGGAATTCAGATCCAAAGCCGAAAATACCGGAGACAATTCCACCAGCGATGCCGGCAAAAATACTGTCGAGGATCGCCATCCACAAACGCGTACCCGCAGTAGGCCTGTTAAAAACCTGATTGCTGTTGTACATCGGTGCAGGGGTGTTCGCGAAAGGTTGCGCATACATCGACGCTTGGGTTTGGTCCTGCATCGGGTTGTAGCTCTGCTGAGTTTGGTAATCCATGGTCGGATTGCCATACGCATAGTTTTGTCCGCTATTCCACTGCTGTTGCGGTTCCGGCGACGGCTCCGGCTGAGGTGCCGCAAACGGCTGCGCAGTAGGGGTGGAAGGCAAGGTGCCGAAGTTTCCTAAATGCTGAATCTGCGCCCAGGTGAGTGGAACTCCAGCTTCTAATTGAGCATCGTAGGTGGCGCGTTTTGCTGGGTCTGCAAGCACTGCGAAAGCTTGGACGGTTTGGGCACGTCGAGGATCGTCCTGGGCAATTCCCATTTGTTCTAAGCGAAGATCGCGGGCAGAAAGGGAAACACCTAAAGCTTCGGAGGATTCACTTCGATCAAGGTCAAATGCGGTGTATAGGTTCGGCAAGTTCGTGTTCATATCTCCACCATAAACAATGTGGCACCACCTGGGAATCAGGGAATGCCCTTAATAAAAACTATTTTTTACGCAACAGCGCAAAAGCACCCGCAGTCGCGGCACCCACGGCCACTCCAATGCCCACTTTTCGAGCAGATTGGGAGACTTCTTCACCTGGATCAATTTCATGGCGAACCCGAATGATCGCAGGCTCTGGTGCTGGAACAGTCGCAAGACGCAACGCTTCTTCACTGGTGGCAGCCCACGCAGAGCAATACATGAGGATGCGCCAGATCAAATACAGCACAACCATGATGCCGATGATCGGACCGAATGCTGCACCCGCGGGGTTACTCAATGCATTTGAAGCCAACAGCGATCCAACCTGCTTGACCACCTCAAAACCGATTGCGCCAAGCAGTGCTGCCTGAAGACCCGGTTTCATGGGAACTTTGGTACGTGGCAGGGAGAAAATCAGCCACATGAACACCAGGAAGTTAGCCAAGACACCAACAAGTGCTGCGACCACCCAGGTGATGTAGCTAATGCCCGGAATCTCCCCCAGGCCCACAAAGTCCAGCAGGTTTTTGGTTAGTCCGGAAGCACCGAGCGCCGTGATACCGAAGGCTACGCCCATGGCCAGCAGCAAGACGATCAGCGCGACCAAGTCGGTGAGCTTCTTTTGAATGAAGTTGCCTTCAGTTGGGTCAATGGCCCACATGCGGGAAACTCCAAAGCGCAGGTTCGCCATCCACCCCAGTCCAGACCACAGGGCAGTTACACCACCAATGCCCAACACAGCACCACGCTGCGCAATCGCGGAATCAATGATGCCGTTGACGGTGTTACCGATCTCGCCTTCTAAAGCATCGTTGATTCGATTTTGAATATCTGTGAGAACTTCAGGGTTTCCGGCAAGGATGACACCTGCAATACCGAAGACAAGCATGGCAATCGGGAAGATCGACAGCACGGAGAAATACGTAATACCCGCCGACAATTGGTTGCCACCTTTTGCGCCGAAACGTTCATTCATGCGCATGAGATGATCAAACCAGTCGTGCTTGTCCCGGAGTTTGTCCACCAGGCCGGGTTCATCCTTGTTGACGCGTTCGATGCCGTATTCGTCGGTATAACGGTCTTGTGGCGTTGTTCTAGTAGACATACGAAAATCCTCCGACCCTTAAAGAAGTATTAATACCTTCCAGGATAGAAAAATCCGGCCACAAACGCTTCCGAAGTAGCCGGATTGTAATAATCGAGGGTCTAGTTGTTAGCGACGAGACGCCAAGAAACCAATCTTGTCGTACACATCAGCCAAGGTTTCGTTGGCAACTTCGGTGGCGCGCTCAGCACCGATAGCCAAGACTCGTTCGAGCTCGCCGCGGTCATTCATGTACTCGTCGTACTTTGCCTTCAAAGGAGTGGTGAAAGCCTCAAGCGCGTCGGCGGTGTCACCCTTCAACGCACCGTAGCCAGCGCCCTGGTAGCCGTCGACAAGCGAATCGATGGAGGTACCCGTCAGCGCAGACTGGATGACCAGCAAGTTGGACACGCCAGGCTTGTTTTCTGGATCGTAGGCGATGACGCCGTCGTTGTCGGTGACTGCGGACTTGATGCGCTTGGTGGACACCTTTGGATCATCAAGCAGGTTGATGATGCCCTTCGGGTTGTCGCCGGACTTGGACATCTTGGCGGTGGGGTTCTGCAGATCGTAAATCTTGGATGCGCCCTGCGGGATGAATCCTTCTGGAACCTCGAAGGCCTTGCCGAAACGATTGTTGAAACGCTCCGCGAGGGTGCGGGTGAGCTCCAGGTGCTGGCGCTGATCTTCACCGACTGGGACAAGATGTGGGCGGTACAGCAAAATATCTGCTGCCATCAGCATCGGGTAGGTGAACAGACCAGCTGAGGTACGGTCGGCGCCACGCTTGGAGGACTTGTCCTTGAACTGGGTCATGCGGGATGCCTCGCCGAAACCGGTCAGGCAGGTCAGAACCCATGACAGTTCTGCATGTGCGGGAACATGCGACTGCACAAACAAGGTGGAGCGTTCTGGATCAATGCCCAGGGCCAGCAGCTGTGCGGCGCCGGAAATGGTGCGGTTGCGCAGCTCTTCTGGTTCCTGATCGACGGTAATCGCGTGGAGATCTGGAATGAAGTAGAAGGCATCGTAGGAATCTTGCAGGTCAATCCACTGCTTGACTGCTCCCAAGTAATTGCCCAGGTGATAGGAATCGGCGGTGGGCTGAATTCCAGAAAGGACTCTGGAAGCGGTTTGTGCGGTGAGATCTTTATCCTGCGTCGTCATGCTGTATCAGTGTAGTCACCTTGGACAGACCTTTTCCGGTGAGGCAACATTTACCAGTCGAGCGGGGTTGCTATCGGCCGAAAGTTTAGGGTTTTGTTCAATCTGTTGGTTAGTATTGCTTGGGTAAACAAGTCATAACAATTTTCATTAAGGGTCGTTTTGTCGCGCACAGGTGTTTCGAAAAAACCAAAGCTCACCGCTCCTGTTGTCATCATCGGCACCCTCGTCTTGTTGATCATCGCCTTCACCGCTTCCCTCATGCTGGGTCCCGTGACGGTTCCATTGAATGAGCTTGCAACCAACCCCGTTGTCACCGATATCCGTGCACCACGCATTATCATCGCAGCATTGGTGGGTGCGGCGCTGGCTGTCTCCGGTGCGATCATGCAGACGGTGTTTCACAACCCGTTGGCGGATCCCGGCATTGTGGGTGTGTCCTCCGGTGCAGCTGTTGCAGCTGTCTTGGCGATTGTCACCGGTGCGAGTTTCTTTGGCCAATGGACCGTTCCTTTTGCGGCCTTCGTGGGCGCATTGGTCACGGTGGCTGTGGTATATTTGATCGCTAGTTCCCGCGCGATGGATGGCCGTGGCGCAGATCCGGCCACGTTGGTACTGGTCGGCATGGCTATCACTGCCTTTTTGGGTGCTGTTATTTCCAGCGCCACTGCGAACGCACCACAAGATTCTGAGCTTCGATCCGTGACGTTTTGGCTCAACGGCGATCTGGTATCTCGGACGTGGGAACATGTGGGCGTTGCAATAATCCCCATTATCGTTGGGTTGATTCTAGCTATCGGCGGTTCCCGCGATCTGAACTTGTTGCTGCTGGGTGATTCCACAGCGCAAACATCTGGACTCAACGTCAACCGCGCACGCATCATTTTGCTAGCACTTGCGGCACTGCTCACCGCCACAGCTGTTGCGGTCTCCGGCACCATTACGTTTGTTGGATTGGTAGTACCCCACCTGGTGCGCATTGTTTTAGGTGCCGATCACCGAGCGTTACTCCCGGCCGCCGCGATTTTGGGCGCCACGTTTGTTATCGTTTCCGACACTGTTGCCCGCATGATCTTCTCCCCCATCGTCTTGCAAACAGGCGTGGTGGTGGCGTTCATTGGCTCACCAATTTTCCTTTATTTACTGCTCAGCATGCGCAAGCGACGCGGATTGGGGCTGTAAAAACTCATGCCTCAATTAGTTGAAATTCGTGATCTCAACGTTGAATTCCCCTCTCGCCATGCAGTGAAAAACGTGTCTTTTTCTGCACCTGCTGGAAAAGTCACCGCACTGATTGGCCCAAATGGTGCTGGTAAAAGTACTGCCCTTTCGGCGATTGCAGGATTGGTTGAATCCACCGGCGAGGTAATGGTTGGTGGGAGTGGGGTTGCGTCGAAAAGCGCTAAAGCCCGAGCCCGCCTGCTCTCACTCGTGCCGCAAAACACCGAGTTGCGCATTGGTTTTAGTGCACGCGACGTTGTCGCGATGGGCCGCTACCCGCATCGTGGCCGCTTCGCCGTGGAGACCGACGCAGATCGACGCGCCACCGATGACGCCCTGCGCGCCATCAACGCGCTCGACATCGCCGAGCAGCCCGTCAACGAATTATCGGGCGGCCAGCAGCAGCTCATCCACATCGGCCGAGCGCTCGCCCAAGACACCGCCGTCGTGCTTCTCGACGAGCCCGTCTCCGCCCTTGATCTACGGCACCAAGTTGAAGTCCTTCAACTCCTGCGCGCCCGAGCTAATTCCGGCACCACCGTGATCGTCGTCCTTCACGATCTCAACCACGTTGCCCGTTGGTGCGACCATGCAGTGTTGATGGCCGACGGCGAAGTTGTCTCCCAAGGTGACATCCGCGAGGTGCTCGAACCTGCCACACTGTCCACCGTGTACGGACTGCCCATTGCGGTGCGCGATGATCCCGAAACCAGCTCACTTCGCGTGATCCCGCATCCAAATCCCTTTTGATTGAAAGTTTGACTTAAAAACCCATGAAAAAATCACTCATCGCCATTGTTGCCAGTGCGCTCGTGTTAAGCGGCTGCACCTCTGATTCTTCTGACTCTTCCGGCACTTCCGGAACTGTGGAAACCACTTCGATTACAACCAGCGTTGCCGCAGCTGACGGCGCATTCCCACGCACCGTCACACTCGACGATTCCTCCATCACCTTAGAATCCAAACCAGAGCGCATCGCCGTACTCACCCCAGAGGCAGCATCCTTGGTTCTCCCCATCACAGGCGCCGACCGCGTCGTGATGACCGCCGAAATGGACACCGCTGACGAAGAAACCGCAGCTCTGGCCTCCCAAGTGGAATACCAAGTCAAAAACGGTGGCAGCCTCGACCCCGAACAAGTTGTCGCCGCCGACCCAGATTTGGTGATCGTCAGTGCGCGTTTCGATACCGAACAAGGCACCATCGACATTTTGGAAGGCCTCAACGTCCCCGTAGTTAACTTCGATTCAGACGCTTGGGGAGACATCGACGCCATCACCAAACACCTAGAAATTGTGGGTGAACTCGTCGGCGAAGAAGACAAAGCCGCAGAAGCAATCGCAGAAATCGATGCAAACCGCATCGACATCGACAAGCCTGCCACCTCCCCCACTGTGCTCACTTTGATGCAACGCGGACCACGCCAAATGGTCATGCCAGAATCTGCCATGCTCAACGGCCTGATCCGCGAAGCCGGCGGCACTCCAGTGGTAGATTCTCTCGGCGCGGTAGGCACCATCACTGCAGACCCAGAACAAGTTGTTGCGATGGCACCTGAGATCATCATCATTCAGGACTTCCAAGGTAAAGGCCGAGAGAACTTCGCTAATTTCCTCTCCAACCCAGCGCTAGCCAACGTTCCCGCCATTGAAAACGACAAGATTTTCTACGCCGACACTGTCACCACTGGAGTTACTGCAGGTACCGATATCACCACTGGTCTGCAGCAAGTGGCAGAAATGCTGAGCTAGTTTTGAGATGTTGAAACTAGCCCAAGTGCCCAAGAACTCCCCTACGTAATTCCTCTTTTGTCTTTATCGTGGGTGTTTAGTTCGGATCCCGCGGCGGAAGTTCCCTGTTTGACTGCTTACTGACCCACGAATAGCCCGCAGGGGAAAGAATGTGCGAATATCCACCACAGGATGGAGGTAAAGTTCCATTTGTGGTGGATTTTTGTACTCATGAGACCCTGTGATGCAAAAATAAGTTCGATTTAGTGGTTAGCCCACACGTTTGTGGTGAATCCTTGATCAGTAAATCCACAGGAATCACATCCGCCCCACTAGCCTCAAGATCGAAACCTCTCAGAATCGCTTTTAAGCGCCTCAGCTGGCCCACCCCATACCAGGACCTAATTTGAAGTTCTCACCCTCTTAAATCGCCTCCTGCGTCCAAAGCAGGGTTCGGCCTCTCGCACGCAATGAAAAGTCCACTAAGCCCAGTAAGCACAGCAAAAGGCGCACGCTCCCTCCCTAGCCACAGCTAGTAGAGCAAACGTGCGCCTTAAACGCCTCTAACTTAAAACACCCCAAAGGGGCGTCTGTTTTAGATCTTGTGTGAGGTTGGTGAATTTACATCTGCAGCCACTGCGAGACCCCAGGTGATGATTCCGCCACCGGCAGCCATGATCAGTGCGGCAACAATTGCCATCACGGAGTACCCAACCTCGATGGTGTACCAGACACCACCGGCCAAGATGATAGCGCCAAGAACTAGAAGGGCGAATGACTTACCCATGTACAATCCTTACTTTTCGTATCAGCTTGAGAAAAGTTGATACATCCTCATTGAAGTTTTCTGATCTGACCTTACCCGTATTTTAAGGAACTTCTGCAATTAGGGGTAGTAAAATTTTCCCCCGAGTGCAAAATCCTTACTTCCGGAACATTCTCCACAGACGCATTTTGGGATCTCGTTTGTATTCGCGTTCTTGGTAGTCGAATACGGGGAGGCTCCATCCGCGCCAGATGGATAGCAGTCGGACTACAAAGGCAACCACCACAGAGACCAGGACGGTGACGTTTTCGGAAGCTCCAAGGTACATCATCGCAAAGTAGACGCAGGTGGCGAGGAATGCGATTGATGCGTAGAGCTCTTTTTGAAATACCAGTGGGATGCGGTCACACAAAAGGTCACGCATGACGCCGCCGAATACACCTGTGAGCACTGATGCCACTACTGCGATGATGAATCCGTAGCCCATTTCCAGTGCGATTTGTGTGCCGATCACAGCGAATGCAGAAAGACCCACGGCGTCGAGCACGAGGAACAACACACGGAAGTGCTCCATCAGGAAGGAAATGGACACTGTCAAAATGGCTGCGCCAATGATCAGCAGTAGATACAGTGGCTTTTCCACCCACACCAGCGGGTAATGTCCCAGCAGCATGTCGCGGATGGATCCGCCGCCGATCGCGGTAACGCATGCGATGACGGATACTCCGAAGAGATCCATTTTTTGTCGGCCTGCGGCCAGCGCGCCTGTCATGCCTTCGGCGGTGATGCCGATGGCCCATAGAATTGTCAGCAGCATTTTAGGAGTAGATCACGTTCAGTGGTGAGTGATCTGACCAGCGCAAATCGTATGCAGCGGCTTTGTCTACCCAGGAGCGTTCTGCGCGTTCGAGCATCGCTGCGGTTGCTGCTTGGTAGTCGATGCGCCATCCGGCGCCGGTGTCGAAGGCTTTTCCGCGGTAGGTCCACCAAGTGTAGGGGCCGTCGCCTTCAGGTTGCAGGCGACGTGCAACGTCGAACCACGCAGGGTCCGTAGTTGCTTCTCGACGCCTCGTTCCTTCATAGTCCACGGCACCGAAGAAGTCGCCGGCCCCTGCAACCTGGGTTGCCTCATCTGGGAAGGTGCCAAAGACTGAATCCATGAATGCGCGTTCGTCGGGAAGGAAACCGGATTTCTTTTGGTTGGTTTTCCAGTTTTTCAGGTCTTCGCGGCGGTGGCAGATGTTCCAGTCGCCACCGATGACCATGTGGGAGCGTTCTTTAGCGCGCTGGTCCAGGAACCCTTCGAATTCATCGAGGAAGCGGTACTTTTCATCCTGCTTGTCGGTGCCCGCTGAACCTGAGGGGAGGTAAAGAGATGCCACGGTTACTGGCACATCCAGGGTGGTGTCTTTGATGGTTGCTTCAATGTAGCGGCCGGAGTCAAGGAAAGATCCAAAACCGATGTTCACATCTTCAAGTTCATGCCTAGACAAAATGCCGACACCGGCACGTCCCTTGGCAGCTGCTGGGGCACCAATGTAGTGCCATCCGTTATCTAAGGCGGGTTGCAGTGCGGTGGCGGTGTCTTTTTCGCTTGCGCGGACTTCTTGGAGGAGGACAACGTCCGGGCGAGTTTCTTCAAGCCACGGAAGGAAACCTAGGTTTGTTTCGCTTCGCTGTTTGACCGCTGCCCTAATGCCGTTGACATTGACGGATGTGATGTGAAAACTCATGCTTGTCACACTAGTGGGTGCTTGGGGAAATCCTCCATCCGCCAACCCCGTTTATGTGCGTTTACGCAAGGCCACCATGGGGAACCACACCACGATGGCAAGGAATGCCAGGCCAGCGCCAGCAAGGGCTGGAGTGCTGTAGGAATAACCCGCGCCGATAACCACGCCACCGATCGCTGCGCCCAAAGCGTTACCGATATTCAGTGCAGATTGATTCAGAGATGCAGCCAACGTTTGTGCGCGTCCTGCAACGTCCATGAGTCGGATCTGCAGTGATGGGATCAGTGTGGAGCCGAAGAATCCGACGAGTCCGAAGTTGATGGTTCCCAGGATGGCGTTGTTGGAGGTGAAGTAGAAACCGATGAGGGCCACCACGATGCAGATCAGTGCGAGGAGGATTCCGCGGTCCACGTTCCAGTCGGCGATGCGTCCACCGACGTAGTTTCCGCAGATCATGCCCACGCCGTAGGCCATCAGCACAATCCAGATCAGGGAGCTTGGCATGCCAGCTTGGTCGGTCATGGTCCAAGAGATGTAGGTGTAGACCGCGAACATGCCACCGAAACCGATGGAACCAATGCCCAGGGTGAGCCAGACCTGGCTGTTCTTCAAAGCACTGAGTTCTGTCAGCGGGCTGGTGGGTTTCATCTCTGTCATGTGTGGCATGAGGAACCATAGGGCCAGCAAGGTGAGAACACCCAGGACGGTGACCAGCACGTAGGCGGTGGACCAACCGAAAGCATCGCCCAGTGCTTGGGCTGCTGGAACACCGGCGACAGTACCCACGGAAAGACCCATACCGACATAGGCGATCGCACGTCCACGCTGTCCGTCTGGTGCCATCGATGCTGCTGCCAAACCTGCAACTGAGAAGTACGCGCCGTGTGGCAGACCAGCGATGAAGCGGGCAATCAACAGGACTTCATAGGACGCATTCAGTGTGGACAACGCGTTACCCACCACAAAGAAGGCCACCAGGATGAGCAGCAGGCGGCGTCGTGGAAGTTTGCCGGTAAACGCTGTGATCAGCGGGGCACCCACAACCACGCCGAGGGCGTAGATGGTGATGATGTGTCCGGCTTGGTCTTCGGAGATCTCAAAGTCGGAGGCGATCGCGCTGAGCAGACCCATGGAGACAAATTCCGTCACACCGATGGCGAAGCCACCGAGTGCGAGGGCAGTCATGACGATATATCGACGAACCTCGGAAATTTCCGTTTGCCTAGGAATCGGGCGGCGTTTGATATGTCCGCCGATATGCCCACCGCGTCCTTGTGGTGCCTGCGAGTCGACAACCTTGACAGGATTTTTTCCAGATTCGTGCATGTAAGCACAATATCGGACAGCTCCCTCACCGGCACTATTGCAGACAACAAATGTGCGTACTTAGCCACCTTTCAAAAGGTTGTGACGTGAGACATTTCCTCCAATACCTCTCCAGTGATATTCTGTCGGGCAGCCTAACCTAAGTTATTCCGTTGTTGTTCGAGAAAGAGAGAGAAACTTTTCATGCGTACGTCTCGCGTTCTAGCCGGCATTCTTGCCGCAACCCTCACGGTGTCCCTCGCGGCCTGCTCCCAGGATTCTTCAGAAACGTCCTCCAATTCGTCTTCAGCAGCATCCCAAAGCTCTGACGTTTCCAACGAGGCGTTCCCTGTCACCATTGAGCACGCTTTCGGCGAGACCACCATTGAGTCCAAGCCAGAACGCATCGCAACTGTTGGCTGGTCCAACCATGAAGTCCCTCTCGCATTGGGTGTGACTCCTGTCGGCTTTGAGAAGGTCACGTGGGGCGACGATGACAACAACGGCATCTTGCCATGGGTGGAAGAAACCTTGAGCAAGCTCGGCTCCGATGAGCCTGTGCTTTTCGATGCCACCGATTCCATTCCTTTTGAGGAGATCGCCAACACTGCTCCGGATGTCATTTTGGCGTCCTACTCTGGCATCACCCAGGAAGACTACGATCAGCTGTCCCAGATCGCACCTGTGGTTGCCTACCCAGAAATCGCATGGGGCACCTCCCTGGATGAAATGATTGAGATGAACTCTAAGGCGATTGGCTTGGAGCAAGAAGGCAAGGATCTCATCGCAGATCTGGATGCAGAGGTTGCTTCCGCCATCGATGCCAACCCAGAGTTGAAGGATGCGAAGCCTGTATTCGCGTTCTTCGATGAGAGCGATTTCTCGCAGATTGGTGTGTACACCAGCATTGATCCTCGCATGAGCTTCTTGCTTGATGCGGGTGTCCAGGAAGCTTCAGTCCTCAAGGAGCACTCCAGCCCAGATAGCTTCTACGAGCAGGTTTCTGCAGAAAACCCTGAAACCTTCGACGATGTTGATGTGATCATCACCTACGGCACCGAAGATGATGCTGCAAACGCTGAGCTGTTGTCCAAGATGCAGGCTGATCCACTGCTGTCTCGAATCCCAGCTATCGCCGAGGGCAAGGTTGTGTTCTTGGGTGCTAACCCACTGGCTGCTTCAGCGAATGAATCCCCACTATCTATTCCTTGGGGTATCAACGATTACTTTGCAAAACTCGCCGAACCTCTGAAGTAAAACTGCTTGATGTCAACAACCAAAAAGCTTTTGTTTCTCAGCGCCACGCTGGTTCTTTTAGCTGTTGCGTGCGTGTGCTCTGTGAAATTTGGTGTGCGTTCCACCAGCACTGATGATGCGATCCAGGCATTGCTTGGGCATTCGGACACCACGGAGCAAGCAGCAGCATTAAAGAGAATTCCACGGACTGTGCTGGGCATCATCATTGGTGCTGCCCTGGCGATTGCGGGAACCACCATGCAGGCGGTGACCAGGAATCCGCTGGCAGATCCAGGTATCTTTGGCATTCTTGCTGGTGCTTCTCTGGCTGTGGTCATTGGCATTTCCTTTTTCGGTTTGGCTGGCGCGGTCCCCACGATGATCGTTGCGGTCGTTGGTTCTGCGGCTGCTGCGGTGTTTGTGTACACCGTGGGTTCTTTGGGTCGCGGTGGGGCCACGCCGCTCAAGCTTGCTCTTGCAGGTGCAGCCACCACCGCTGCGCTCACGTCCTTGGTCAGTGCTGTGTTGTTGCCTCGCGTTGATGTCATGGACAGATTCCGCTTTTGGCAGATCGGTGGCGTGGGTGGCGCAGAGTGGGATCGAATGGCCCTGGCTGCACCGTTTCTCGCTGTCGGTTTCTTGCTGTGTGTGCTCACATCCACTGGTTTGAACGCGTTGGCGTTGGGTGATGATGTGGCCACCAGTTTAGGTGAGAATGTGCTGAGAACACGGATTGTGGCGTCGATAGGCGCTGTTATTTTGTGCGGCGTGGCTACGGCGCTGGCCGGCCCGATCGCGTTCGTGGGGCTGGTGGTGCCGCACATTACGCGCCTGATTGTGGGCACGGATCATCGCTGGCTGGTGCCCTGTTCGGCGCTAGCGGGCGCGGTGTTGATTGTTGCGGCGGATACTTTTGGGCGCGTGGTGACTCGTCCGAGTGAAATTGCCGTGGGCATCATCATGCCGATCATTGGTGCGCCACTGTTTATTTGGATTATTCGTCGTCAGAAAGTCAAAGAGCTATGAGCCTTAGCCATCAACTCAAGCGCCAGCGCGCATCGCGCAACTCCCGCAGGTGGCTGATTGTTGCGGCATTGGGCGTCGTCACGCTTGGTATTTTTGCTTTTTCTTTGATGTGGGGCGAGGTGTTTTATGGCCCTGCTCAGGTGCTGAAAGTGTTGTCTGGACAGCAGGTTCCCGGCGCGAGTTATTCCGTTGGCGTGTTGCGTTTGCCGCGCGCGGTGATGGGTTTGACTGCGGGTTTGGCGTTTGGCGCGGCGGGCGTGATTTTTCAGACGGTGTTGCGTAATCAGTTGGCGTCGCCGGATATTATCGGCATTTCTTCTGGCGCGTCGGCGGCGGGCGTAATTTGCATTGTGTTTTTCGGGATGTCGCAGTCTGCAGTGTCGGCGATTTCTTTGTGTGCGTCCTTGGCTGTGGCGTTGTTGATTTATCTGGTGGCGTATCGCGGTGGTTTTTCGGCCACGCGTCTGATTCTTACCGGCATTGGTATTGCTGCGATGCTGAATTCATTAGTGTCGTATTCGCTGTCCAAGGCTGATTCTTGGGATCTGCCGACCGCGACGCGCTGGCTTACCGGCTCGCTCAATGGTGCGACGTGGGATCGTGCGATGCCGCTGATTGTCACCACTGTGGTACTCATTCCGCTGCTGGTGGCTAATGCGCGCAATGTGGATCTTATGCGTTTGGGCAATGATTCCGCGGTGGGTTTGGGCGTTGCTACTAATCGCACGCGCGTCATTGCGATTATTGCCGCTGTTGCGCTCATCGCCGTTGCTACCGCTGCATGCGGCCCGATCGCATTCGTGGCGTTTGTGTCTGGCCCCATTGCCGCGCGCATTTTAGGCTCCGGCGGATCGCTCATCATCCCCTCCGCACTCATCGGCGGGTTGATCGTGCTCATCGCCGACCTAATTGGCCAATACTTCCTCGGCACCCGCTACCCCGTCGGAGTTGTCACCGGCGCATTCGGCGCCCCATTCCTTATCTATTTACTCATTCGTTCCAACCGCGCGGGAGTAACCCTGTGACCACCAACCATCAACTATCCGCCGAAGAAATTTCCCTGGCGTACGGCGAGCGCACCATCATCGATTCGCTCAGCGTCGACATCGTCCCCGGCAAAATCACCTCCATCGTCGGCCCCAACGGATGCGGCAAATCAACGCTGCTGCGCGCCTTTGCGCGCCTCCTTAAACCTAGCGCCGGGCAAGCGCTTATCGACGCCCACCCCCTTCCTTCACTGCCAGGCAAAGAACTAGCTCGCATGCTCGGGCTGTTACCGCAATCCCCCACCGCACCTGAAGGCATCGTCGTCGCCGACCTCGTGGGCCGCGGCCGCCACCCCCACCAAGGACTCATGGGCAGATGGTCCACACGCGACTACGAAGTAGTGGCCCAAGCATTGGAAATGACCAACACCACCGAGCTTGCCGAACGCCCCATCGACGAACTCTCCGGCGGCCAACGCCAACGCGTCTGGATCGCCATGGCCCTTGCCCAAGAAACAGACATCCTGCTTCTTGATGAACCCACCACCTACCTCGACATCGCCAACCAGCTCGAAGTGCTTGATCTCCTCACTGACCTCAACCACAACCACGGCACCACCATCGTCATGGTGCTCCACGAATTGGGACTTGCCGCACGTTACTCTGACCACCTCATCGCCATGAACGCCGGAAAAATCTACGCCCAAGGCACCCCCACCAACGTCATCACCGAAACCATGATGAGCGAGGTCTTCCACACCGACGCCCGCATTATCGCCGACCCAGTCTCCGGCGCACCACTGGTCATGCCCATGGGACGACACCACATCACCGCACTTCACTAGGAGAACACCATGCCCGCCCCAGTAACCGCCATCGTTGAATCCGCAACCCAGATCAGCCCCAACTTCATCCGGATTGTGTTCACCGGACCAGAACTCAAAGTGGTGGGCAGCGACACACCGCTTTACGATCAGCGCATCAAACTCATTTTTCCCAACCCCGGCCAACCCCTACCTGAATTCCCCCAAGAAGGACTCTGGTACGAAGAATGGGCCAAACTTCCCGAAGACTCCCGCGGCGTCATGCGCACCTACTCCATCCGCTCACTGGAGCGCACCGAAGAAGCCACCCGCATGACCGTCGATTTCGTCCTCCACATCGCGCCGGGGCTCACCGGACCTGCATCCACGTGGGCGGCGTCTGCTGCAGCTGGTGATGAAATTTTGATTGTGGCACCACGACTCGATGCTGAATATATGGGTGGCATTGAATTCGCTCCCGGTGCAGCCACCAAGGTGATCTTGGCAGGCGATGAAACCGCAGCACCCGCAATCGCGCGCATCCTCGAAGACCTCGCAGATTCCGATATTCCAGGAACCGCCATGATCGAAATCCCCTCAGATGACGATGCACTTGCCATCGAGGGACCTTCCTCCATCGATGTGAAATGGCTGCCCCGCAACGGCCGCAAGCACGGTGAATTGTTGATGGAAACCCTGGCCCTCCACCATGAAGAAACAGAAGCTGCAGCCACCTCCGAAGGCGAACTTGTGTGGGAGACTCCTGTGTTCTCCGCCACTGGCGAACAGATCACAGAATCCAACCCACGTTCAGGCGACTACTACTGGATTGCTGGCGAAAGTGGTGTCGTGACCAGCATTCGTCGATCTCTAGTGAAAGAGAAAGGCCTCGACCGTTCCCAAGTGGCATTCATGGGGTATTGGAAACACGGCGTTTCCATGCGGGGCTGAAACTGCCACCATAGGCGCCAGCAATTAGTAGAACACTGTATTCTAGGTAGCTGAACAAAAGAGCCCATCAACCAAGGAGACTCATGGCTAAGATCATCTGGACCCGCACCGACGAAGCACCGCTGCTCGCGACCTACTCGCTGAAGCCGGTCGTCGAGGCATTTGCTGCTACCGCGGGCATTGAGGTCGAGACCCGGGACATTTCACTCGCTGGACGCATCCTCGCCCAGTTCCCAGAGCGCCTCACCGAAGATCAGAAGGTAGGCAACGCACTCGCAGAACTCGGCGAGCTTGCTAAGACTCCTGAAGCAAACATCATTAAGCTTCCAAACATCTCCGCTTCTGTTCCACAGCTCAAGGCTGCTATTAAGGAACTGCAGGACCAGGGCTACGACATCCCAGAACTGCCTGATAACGCCACCACCGACGAGGAAAAAGACATCCTCGCACGCTACAACGCTGTTAAGGGTTCCGCTGTGAACCCAGTGCTGCGTGAAGGCAACTCTGACCGCCGCGCACCAATCGCTGTCAAGAACTTTGTTAAGAAGTTCCCACACCGCATGGGCGAGTGGTCTGCAGATTCCAAGACCAACGTTGCAACCATGGATGCAAACGACTTCCGCCACAACGAGAAGTCCATCATCCTCGACGCTGCTGATGAAGTTCAGATCAAGCACATCGCAGCTGACGGCACCGAGACCATCCTCAAGGACAGCCTCAAGCTTCTTGAAGGCGAAGTTCTAGACGGAACCGTTCTGTCCGCAAAGGCACTGGACGCATTCCTTCTCGAGCAGGTCGCTCGCGCAAAGGCAGAAGGTATCCTCTTCTCCGCACACCTGAAGGCCACCATGATGAAGGTCTCCGACCCAATCATCTTCGGCCACGTTGTGCGCGCTTACTTCGCAGACGTTTTCGCACAGTACGGTGAGCAGCTGCTCGCAGCTGGCCTCAACGGCGAAAACGGCCTCGCTGCAATCCTCTCCGGCTTGGAGTCCCTGGACAACGGCGAAGAAATCAAGGCTGCATTCGAGAAGGGCTTGGAAGACGGCCCAGACCTGGCCATGGTTAACTCCGCTCGCGGCATCACCAACCTGCATGTCCCTTCCGATGTCATCGTGGACGCTTCCATGCCAGCAATGATTCGTACCTCCGGCCACATGTGGAACAAAGACGACCAGGAGCAGGACACCCTGGCAATCATCCCAGACTCCTCCTACGCTGGCGTCTACCAGACCGTTATCGAAGACTGCCGCAAGAACGGCGCATTCGATCCAACCACCATGGGTACCGTCCCTAACGTTGGTCTGATGGCTCAGAAGGCTGAAGAGTACGGCTCCCATGACAAGACCTTCCGCATCGAAGCAGACGGTGTGGTTCAGGTTGTTTCCTCCAACGGCGACGTTCTCATCGAGCACGACGTTGAGGCAAATGACATCTGGCGTGCATGCCAGGTCAAGGATGCCCCAATCCAGGATTGGGTAAAGCTTGCTGTCACCCGCTCCCGTCTCTCCGGAATGCCTGCAGTGTTCTGGTTGGATCCAGAGCGCGCACACGACCGCAACCTGGCTTCCCTCGTTGAGAAGTACCTGGCTGACCACGACACCGAGGGCCTGGACATCCAGATCCTCTCCCCTGTTGAGGCAACCCAGCTCTCCATCGACCGCATCCGCCGTGGCGAGGACACCATCTCTGTCACCGGTAACGTTCTGCGTGACTACAACACCGACCTCTTCCCAATCCTGGAGCTGGGCACCTCTGCAAAGATGCTGTCTGTCGTTCCTTTGATGGCTGGCGGCGGACTGTTCGAGACCGGTGCTGGTGGATCTGCTCCTAAGCACGTCCAGCAGGTTCAGGAAGAAAACCACCTGCGTTGGGATTCCCTCGGTGAGTTCCTCGCACTGGCTGAGTCCTTCCGCCACGAGCTCAACAACAACGGCAACACCAAGGCCGGCGTTCTGGCTGACGCTCTGGACAAGGCAACTGAGAAGCTGCTGAACGAAGAGAAGTCCCCATCCCGCAAGGTTGGCGAGATCGACAACCGTGGCTCCCACTTCTGGCTGACCAAGTTCTGGGCTGACGAGCTCGCTGCTCAGACCGAGGACGCAGATCTGGCTGCTACCTTCGCACCAGTCGCAGAAGCACTGAACACAGGCGCTGCAGACATCGATGCTGCACTGCTCGCAGTTCAGGGTGGAGCAACTGACCTTGGTGGCTACTACTCCCCTAACGAGGAGAAGCTCACCAACATCATGCGCCCAGTCGCACAGTTCAACGAGATCGTTGACGCACTGAAGAAGTAAAGTCTCTTCACAAAAAGCGCTGTGCTTCCTCACATGGAAGCACAGCGCTTTTTCATATTTTTATTGCCATAATGGGCACATGCGTTTTTCTCGAGTTCTTCCCGCACTTCTTATCACCACCGCCGTGAGCATCCCAACAGCATCTGCTGCCACACTCACCGCCGACACCGACAAGGAATTGTGCATCGCCAGCAACACCGACGATTCCGCGGTGGTTACCTTCTGGAACTCCATTGAAGACTCCGTGCGCGAACAACGCCTCGACGAACTAGACGCCCAAGATCCAGGAATCAAAGCGGCGATTGAAAGCTACATCGCCCAAGATGACAACGCCCCAACTGCTGCTGAACTGCAAGTACGCCTCGATGCCATCGAATCCGGCGAAGGCCTAGCCATGCTCCTCCCAGACGATCCCACGCTGGCAGACCCCAACGCCGAGGAAAGTTTCAAAACGGAGTACACATACGACGAAGCCAAAGACATCATCAGCGGATTCTCCAGCGATCCAGCCAGCGATGTACTCAGCCAACTTCAACAAGCCGCCACCACCGGCACCCGCACCGCAGAAATCCGCGCCGAAGTATTCGCCGACCGCACCGATGATTACAACGAATCCCAAACCGCTCTTAAAGAGGATTTCCAAAACTGCATCGATGCCATCGATGACGCCCGCCCAATCCCACTGCAGTACATCCTGATTGGAGGCGCCATCGCTTTGGCGGTCATCGTCCTCGGGATCAGGGCGTGGACTAACTCAAGGAAGCAGTCCAAGCACAGCCAGTAATACGCCAAGCAAAAAATTGCTTGTCGACGTCTCCCCCAACCTAGCATCCACTTTCTGCAACCCAGTGTCACAAATAGTCTAAATTTCGGTGTACTAAGGTGTTGTCATGGTCCAAAAAGATGCCCAGGCCTCCCCTGCTACGAGAAAAGCAGATCAGGTATACACACAGATTCGTCGTGAAATCGAAGATGGAACCTTAAATCCTGGGCAACGAATGTCGGAAGTGTGGCTGGTTGAACACACCGGCGCTTCGAGAACCCCAGTCCGGGATGCTCTCCGCCGGTTAGCCGCAGACGAGTTGATCATTTTGGAGCCACGTCAGGCGCCTATGGTGTCGCCACTTTCGCTTCGCCACATTAAGGATCTGTTTGAGTTCCGCAGGATCGTCGAGGTCGCAGCGCTTGAGGAAATCTCTGTTGGAGCGAGTAAATCACCGCGTATCTTTGGTGAGTTTTCTACGTTGGCGGCAGATTTTCGAGAGCTGGAAAACTCTGCAGACGATGCAGATTTCACCGCCGATTTTAGGCGATTGACCAGTAAGTTTGATGATCTTGTTGCAGCAAATACTCACAACCAATTCCTTGGACGCAGCATCTTAAGTTTAAAACCGCACACCACGAGGCTGCGGATCATTGCGCATTCCGATCATGCGCGTCTGCGCCAATCGGTTCAGGAACATATTGAAATGTGTGAAGCTGTGGCCTCAGGAGATTTAAGGTCGGCAGGCGCTGCGTGTAGACAGCACCTGATCCATGTAGAAAAGAGCATTTTGACCGCATTGATTAATGCTGATTCTACGGGCTCGCAGGGCATTGATATTAGGTCTTAGAACCAGCGTGCACTGATGGCGATTAAAGGGGGTTGCGCCTATACCTATTGCTGGTATACATTTCGGTATACCTAAACCGAATTGAGGGATTCATGCCAGAAGTCACTGTCAACGCCCAACAACTCACTGTTCTCTGCACAGACATCCTCACCAAAACTGGAGTACCTGCAGCAGACGCCCATCTTGTCGGTGATAGTTTGGTGCAGGCTGATCTTTGGGGTCACCCCTCCCACGGTGTGCTTCGACTGCCTTGGTATGTGCGCAGACTCCACAGTGGCGCGATGACTACACATGCACACGTGGAGGTTCTCAATGATTTGGGTGCCGTGTTGGCGTTGGATGGACACAATGGAATCGGCCAAGTTTTAGCTGATCATGCTCGTAAAGAAGCAGTGACTAGGGCAATGATGTTCGGCATCGGTGCGGTGTCGGTGCGCAACTCCAATCATTTTGGAACTGCCATGTACTACACCCGGAAAGCGGCAGCGCAAGGATGTGTTTCCATTCTCACCACCAATGCATCTCCGGCGATGGCGCCCTGGGGTGGCAGAGAAAAACGGATCGGTACCAACCCATGGTCTATTGCGGCACCTTTTGGAGAAACGGCTACGGTAGTCGATATAGCCAATACTGCGGTTGCGCGCGGAAAGATCTACCACGCACGACAGACAAACATGCCCATTCCTGAGACTTGGGCGATCACGAGTGAGGGCGCACCCACCACGGATCCTGCTGAGGCAATCAACGGTGTCGTCCTTCCCATGGCTGGTCACAAAGGTTATGCGATTAGCTTCATGATGGATGTGCTTTCTGGAGTTCTCACTGGTTCCCAGCACAGCACCAAGGTACATGGTCCGTATGATCCCACTCCCCCAGGTGGAGCTGGCCACTTGTTCATCGCGTTGGATGTTGCAGCGTTTCGCGATCCACAAGATTTCGATGACGCACTCAGCGATCTGGTTGGGGAAGTTAAATCCACTCCGAAAGCACAAAACACCGAGGAGATTTTCTACCCCGGTGAATCGGAAGACCGTGCGCATCGGAAAAACTCTGCGCACGGTATTTCATTGCCTGAAAAAACGTGGATGGAACTGCAAGAACTGGCAATCGAGAACCATGTTGTAACTCACCGTTGATCTGCGCGTTAAACCTGGCCATCTAGAGGAATTCCTCAACGCCATTTCGGAGAATGCGCAGCGCAGCTTTCAGGATGAAGAAGGTTGCGTGTATTTCGACGTTTCACAAGATGTTGATGATGAGCTTCATTTCAGTTTCTTCGAACTTTACGCGGATCAAGCGGCTCTTGATGCCCACCGCTGCGCGCCGCATTTTTACGTGTGGCGCGAAGCGGTGGCGAAACATGTTCTTCCCGGGAGTCAGAAGAACATGGTGGGGACGAGAATGTTGCACCATGGCTGAAATGAGTGGGAGGGGGCGTCGAAAAGCGAAAATCTTTTAGCGCTTTTCAATGGGCGCGACCTCGCGCTGCTCCTCGCCGTTGTACTCGGACAGTGGGCGGATGAGCGAGTTGTTTTCGTACTGCTCCACGATGTGGGCCGTCCAGCCGGCGACGCGGGCGATGACGAACAGCGGGGTGAAGAAATCGACCGGGAAACCGAGCAGGTGGTAGGCAGGGCCAGCAGGGAAATCGAGATTCGGCTTGATGCCGGTGCGGGCGTCCATGGCGTCGCGCATGTTTTCATACATGGCAACCCACTTTTCGCCGTCGTGGCGGGCAGCTAATTCCCGGAAGGACTTCTCCATTGATGGCACGCGGGAATCGCCGCGCTTGTACACGCGGTGGCCAAAGCCCATGACCACATTCTTGTTGTCCAAAGCGTTGTTGATCCAGGCGGCGGCCTTGTTGGGATCGTCGATCGCCAACATGGTGTGCATGACAAACTCGTTGGCGCCACCGTGCAATGGGCCCTTGAGAGCACCGATCGCGCCGGTGATTGCGGAGTACACATCCGATTTGGTGGAGGTGATCACGCGGGCGGTGAAGGTGGAGGCGTTGAAGGAGTGCTCGGCGTAGAGGATCAGTGATTTCTCAAAATCGCGGACGTCAGCTGGGTTGGATGCAGGTGATTCCGGGCCAGTACCAAACACCATAGACAGCAGGTTTTCGGCGACTGACTTGCTGGAGTCAGGGGCGATGATATCGAGGCCCTTGCGGCGACGAATATCCATGGCTAGCACCATCGGAAGCTGCGCCAACAAGGTGTGGCCAACTTTGCGGATGTGCTCAGAATCGGTGGTGAAATACTCGGAATCCTTGGTGCCCATGTAGGACACCGCGGTGCGCATAACATCCATCGGGTGGGCTTCTTTGGGCAAAGAGTGGATCAGGGAGATCAAACCGGCATCCAGGGAGCGGTAGGAACGGCCACGCTCATTGAACTCCGCAAGTTGTTGCGCAGTGGGCAGCTCGCCGTGCCACAGGAGGTAAAACACCTCCTCGAAGCTGCAGTTTTCCACCAAATCTTCCACCGCGTAGCCACGGTAGGTCAGTGAATTGGTCTCTGGCATGACTTTGGAAACGGCCGTGTAATCGGCGATGACTCCGTAGAGCCCTTTGCGAACATCAGTGGTTGTGGCGCTGGACATGGTGATTCACTCCTTATATATAGGCGGGTTAGAAGATGGGCTTGTAGCTGTCAGCGGAATAGGTGAATACTTGCTGGTCGAAAGCGTTGTACTCGTTGTAGCGCAGCAGCTCATACAGCCTGGATCGGTGTTGCATCCGGTCGACCCAGTCGGTTTGGATTCCGGTGTTTGCAATGTCGCCGAGAGCTTGTTCGACCTGTCCCATCGCAATGCGCAGCAGGGTCACTGGGTAGATCACTGCGTTGTATCCGATGTCTTCCAGAAGCTGCGCGGGCAGAAGTTCGGTTTTGCCAAATTCCGTCATGTTGGCCAGCAGCGGAATGTCGACGGCCGCGCGGAATTTTTCAAAATCTGCAGGGCTGTACAGCGCTTCGGTGAAGATCATGTCGGCGCCGGCATCCGCGTAAGCTTTGGCGCGCTCGATCGCGGAGTCGATGCCTTCCACTCCCGCGGCGTCGGTGCGAGCGCAGATGACGAATTGCTCATCGCGACGCTCGTTGACAGCTGCGGCGATGCGACGAACCATGATGTCCGTGCCCACTACTTCTTTTCCGTCCAGGTGCCCACAGCGTTTGGGGTTGACTTGATCTTCCAGGTGGCAGCCCGCGACACCTGCATCTTCGAGTTCGGAGACGGTGCGCGCTGCGGACATGGGTTCGCCGAAGCCGGTGTCGGCGTCGACCAGCACGGGCAAGTCTGTCACGCGTGCGATCTGCCGGGAGCGGTGCGCCACTTCGGTCAATGTGGTCAAGCCGATATCCGGCAATGCAAGGTCAGCCGCCACGACGGCGCCCGAGACGTACACGCCTTCAAATCCGGCTTCCTGGATTGCGCGCGCCGCCAGCGGGGAGAATGCACCAGGCATGCGGGCAATTTCAGGCGCAGCCAGTGCCGCGCGTAATGCTTTTCGACGCTCCGTTGGTGCAACAGCAGAGGAAAACAAACCCGCCATCAGAACAGTCCTTCCGGAATCACAGGAGCCTTGGCCAAAATATCGGCATCCAATTCAATGTTGAGTTCTGAAAGATCCTCAAGCTCGTGCGTACGCTGTGCCGCATCCAAGAAGCGATCCTGTTCCTTTTCGGACACAACACCTTCAGCCAAGGTGCGGAATTTCTGAATGTACTGCTCCCTAGCGAAAGGCCGTGCTCCCAGAGGATGCGCATCCGCCACAGCCAGTTCATCTTCCACGACGGTTCCATCCTTGAAGGTGATCACTGCGCGTGCGCCGAAGGCCTTTTCTGCAGGATCAACGGAGTGGTAACGCCTGGTCCATTCAGGATCCTCCACCGTGGAAATCTTGTTCCACAGCTCGATGGTCTCTCGGCGGTGGGCTCGCTCAGGAGCATAGGAACGCTCGTGGTGCCACGCGCGATCCTCCAGCGCGACAGCGAAAATGTACATGATGGAGTGATCAAGGGTTTCTCGCGATGCATCTGGATCGAACTTCTGTGGATCATTAGATCCGGTGCCGATCACGTAGTGAGTGTGGTGGGAGGTGTGCAAAACGATGGAGTCCACATCACGCAGGTCCAAGCCCTGTGCTGCCAGCTTCTCCCCCATGCTGCGCGCCAAGTCGATCGGTGCCTGTGACTGGTATTCCGCCGAGTGTTCCTTGGTGTAGGTATCCAAGATTGCTCGTTTGGCTTCACCTTCTGCAGGCAAAGGAATGGTGTAGATGTGATCAAGACCGGACAGCAGCCACGCGATTACGCCGTCTTCGCCTTCCCAGATTGGTGACGGTGCGCCCTCGCCACGCATTGCGCGATCTACTGCCTCGATGGACATCTTGCCCGCAAACGCAGGAGCAAATGCCTTCCATGAAGAAATCGCACCTTTACGGGACTGCCTCGTCGCCGTGGTGGTGTGCAATGCCTGACCAATTGCCTGGTAGATGGTGTTCCACATCTAGGTCTAGCAAGGTTCCGATACCAGCAGCCGCTGATGGTCCAAGATGAGCAACGTGATCAATCTTGTGCTCATGCAGGCACATTCCACGCACCAAGTTAACCTGAATCTCATACCCAGTAGCGATGCCACGGATCAGATCCTTGCCACCTTTTCCAGCCTGCTGTGCTGCAGCCAAAATCGGAGGAATGTTATCTCCTGGGTGGGAGTATTCCGCAGCGAGGAACGTGTCATGGAAATCAAGCTCACGCACCGCAGTGCCGTTAGCAAGCGCAGCCCATTCCGCGGCATAACGTCCTGGCAGACCGAAAACAGATGCACCCCGACCATCGGTAACTGGCCTGACCTGTGCCATCGCACGGGCAGAGCTAACTGGTCGACGCAACACGGAAGCTGCCTGCACCGATGCATTGTCGATGATGCGGTTGATGATCATTTCCTGAGTGTCCGCAGCAACCTCAACTGGGTCGGCTGCAACGCGAGCGATCTTGTGAGCCAGGTGCTCCTCGTACGGGAACTCTTCCGCAGAACGGTGGGTGCGCACTTCGTGGTTAATCATGGCTGGAATGTGACTCCTTCTCAACGAACTAATGTTGCACACCACACTAATTCTTTAAAAAGCAATGTAGGTCACTGTAAAAGTTGTGTAATTTTGTGACCATCAAAGTGATTTTGAGTAAAACATGCAAAATCACCACCTCAACGCCAATTCCTTGGGGGTTCCCTTCGCTCCCCACCCGGCGCGCGGGGGCATATTCTTGGACGCTGGAGGGAGGCGTCGATAAGCAAAGTCTTTTTTGGGGTGGCCTCGCTCTTCATTCCAAACCAGGTGACCTACGGGAGAAGTTTTGAGAGTTCTTCGGTCATATGGACTGGTTTCGAGCGCTGATAACTGTCCTATGTGGCCGAAAATTGAGTGGCGGAAGTTTTTCGGTCACCTGGTTTGGTTCGCGGCTAATCGCTTCCTGCCACAGATAAAAGGCGCGTTGACTCAGTTAAGAATCAACGCGCCTTTTCGTTTTATCTAGCAGCAGCGGGCACCAGGATTAGCGTCCTGATCTGCATACTTTGCCCGCCAATACTCCCGCTCAGTAGGAATCGGAGCATCCGGATGGTGGTGCTTTAAGTGCACCACATACTTGGAATACGCCGTGTCCCCCATGAGCTCAGTGAGATACCACCACACCGCCCGCGGGATTTTCCACAGTGCATGAGTAAGAGCCATCATGTTTTAGTGCCCTCCAGAAGACACGGGCGCACCGCCTGGGTAGCGCTCGTCCCACATGGCCTGGACTTCCTTATCCCTGGAAGATGCAAGGAATCCAGTTGGGGCGAAGAACTCAGATTCAGTATCAGGCTCTTCAGTGGTCTCCAAAGGTGTTCCGGCTGCACGAGCCCTGATGGACTTGATGCACACCGCAATGGCTGCGCCGACAACAACGAGGACGAGCACCGCGAACAGGATGGACAAGATGCCCTGAATCATGGTGTTTCGGATAACCGCATCGATTGCCTCAGGAGATTTAGCGGCACCAAATTCGGTAAGGCCTTGAGACTTTGCATCGCGGAAGTTCGCGTTCTGAGCCCAGTAGCCAATAGCCGGATCAGAGTGGAAAATCTTCTGCCATGACGCAGTCATCGTGACAATGAGATCCCATGCCAAAGGAACAGCTGGAATCCACGCCCACTTGTACAGGCCCTTCTTCACCACAACAACCAGCACGAGAGCAAGTGCAATAGCGGCGAGCAGCTGGTTAGCGATACCGAATAGTGGGAAAAGCACGTTGATGCCGCCCAGTGGATCGGTAACACCCATGAGCAAAATAGCACCCCATAGAGCACACACAAACACGGTAGAAATCCAGTTACCGACAGTCCATGAAGGATCCTTGAAACGGCGCAGACCTGGAACATTGCCCAAGGTATCGGTCATCATAAAGCGAGCCACACGAGTACCTGCATCCACAGTAGTGAGGATGAACAGAGCCTCAAACATGATGGCGAAGTGGTACCAGAACGCCTTCATTCCAGCGCCGCCGATGAATCCGGAGAGGATTTCAGACATACCGAACGCCAAGGTTGGTGCGCCACCGGTACGGGAAATAACAGTGGATTCTCCGACACTTTCAGCAGCTTCCGACAGCTGTTCCGGGGTGATATCCGCACCTGTCAGCCCAATGGAGTTAACCCACTCAGCTGCGGTTGCTGGATCTCCACCAGTCAGTGCCAGCGGAGCGTTCATGGAGAAGTACAGGTGACGATCCAGAATAACAGCGGTGATCAGTGCCATCATCGCCACGAAAGATTCCATCAACATGCCGCCGTAGCCGAGCATGCGCATCTGGGATTCCTTCTCCACAAGCTTTGGTGTGGTTCCTGAAGAAATCAGTGCGTGGAAACCAGACAGTGCACCACAGGCAATCGTGATGAACAGGAATGGGAACAGACTTCCAGAGAACACCGGACCGTTGCCCTCAAGTGCGAAGGAGGTCACGGAAGGCATCTGCACCTCAGGACGTGCGAACAAAATACCCACTGCCAACAGACCGATGACGCCGATCTTCATAAAGGTAGACAGGTAATCGCGCGGTGCAAGCAGCAGCCACACCGGCAAAATCGCAGCCATGATTCCGTAACCGATCAAGGCCAACGCCAAAGTGGTCTTAGACCAGGTGAACCATTCCACGCCCCATGAGGTGTCTGCAACCCAACCACCAGCAACGATAGCCAGCAGGAGCAGTGCCACACCGATGATGGACACTTCAGTAACACGACCTGGGCGCAGGTAACGCAAGTACACACCCATGAACAGTGCAATTGGGATGGTCATGGTGATGGAGAAAACGCCCCATGGTGAATCAGCCAGTGCATTAACCACGATCAATGCGAGCACCGCGATAATGATGATCATGATGGAGATGGTCGCCAAGATACCGGCAGCTCCACCGACCGTGCCCATTTCATCACGAACCATCTGGCCAAGTGAGCGTCCACGCCTACGAGTAGACACCCACAGCACTAGGTAGTCCTGCACTGCACCGGCGAAAATCACACCGAGGATAATCCACAAGGTGCCTGGCAGGTAGCCCATCTGCGCGGCCATGACAGGTCCAACCAATGGACCGGCACCTGCAATAGCTGCAAAGTGGTGGCCAAAAAGCACACGACGATCCGTTGGGACATAGTCCTTGCCGTCATTAACGTATTCCGCCGGGGTTGCTCGCTGATCTTTCGGCTTAACAACTTTGTATTCAATCAGTCGGGCATAGAAAGAAAACGCAATGATATAGGAACCAACTGCCGCCAAAACCAGCCACACAGAGTTGATTGTTTCGCCACGGGAGAAAGCGATTGCTCCCCAACCCACCGCCGCGATAACCCCAAAGACAAGGAGACCAACGCGGGCGGTCGGTGACATTTTAGGGGACTTCTTCACGCCTACTGGAAGGTCAGTAGCGTTGCTGTACACCAAATCATCGTCATTGATGTTGTCAGTCTGTTTTATGGTCACGATCTTTACTGTTTTCTCTTCGGGTCGTTTCAAAGCCACTATGCGTAGAAACAGCGGGCAGAAACTGTGTGCAGAAATGCATGCAGAAAAAGGAAAGTTCGGCCAGATGGGTGTTTCTGTATGCCGATGATCGGATCTTTGACAGCTGGGTATGCGACAAATCACCGAGAGTTGTTAATTCTTAACAATGGAAAAGTAACATTGAGAGATGATTTATACCATCCTGCACCATTTAGAGTGGGGCTAGTCATACCCCCATAACCCTAGCTGTACGCAATCGATTTCAAATCAGTTGGAAAAAGTCAAGAAAATTACCCGAGAATAAATTTATACCACACAGTCTATTGCAATAGACCAAGCTGTTCAGTAGGGTGCATGGGAGAAGAATTTCCTAATAAAAACTCTTAAGGACCTCCAAATGCCAAAGTACGACAATTCCAATGCTGACCAGTGGGGCTTTGAAACCCGCTCCATTCACGCAGGCCAGTCAGTAGACGCACAGACCAGCGCACGAAACCTTCCGATCTACCAATCCACCGCTTTCGTGTTCGACTCCGCTGAGCACGCCAAGCAGCGTTTCGCACTTGAGGATCTAGGCCCTGTTTACTCCCGCCTCACCAACCCAACCGTTGAGGCTTTGGAAAACCGCATCGCTTCCCTCGAAGGTGGCGTCCACGCTGTAGCGTTCTCCTCCGGACAGGCCGCAACCACCAACGCCATTTTGAACCTGGCAGGAGCGGGCGACCACATCGTCACCTCCCCACGCCTCTACGGTGGCACCGAGACTCTATTCCTTATCACTCTTAACCGCCTGGGTATCGATGTTTCCTTCGTGGAAAACCCCGACGACCCTGAGTCCTGGCAGGCAGCCGTTCAGCCAAACACCAAAGCATTCTTCGGCGAGACTTTCGCCAACCCACAGGCAGACGTCCTGGATATTCCTGCGGTGGCTGAAGTTGCGCACCGCAACAGCGTTCCACTGATCATCGACAACACCATCGCTACCGCAGCGCTCGTGCGCCCGCTCGAGCTCGGCGCAGACGTTGTCGTCGCTTCCCTCACCAAGTTCTACACCGGCAACGGCTCCGGACTGGGCGGCGTGCTTATCGACGGCGGAAAGTTCGATTGGACTGTCGAAAAGGATGGAAAGCCAGTATTCCCCTACTTCGTCACTCCAGATGCTGCTTACCACGGATTGAAGTACGCAGACCTTGGTGCACCAGCCTTCGGCCTCAAGGTTCGCGTTGGCCTTCTACGCGACACCGGCTCCACCCTCTCCGCATTCAACGCATGGGCTGCAGTCCAGGGCATCGACACCCTTTCCCTGCGCCTGGAGCGCCACAACGAAAACGCCATCAAGGTTGCAGAATTCCTCAACAACCACGAGAAGGTGGAAAAGGTTAACTTCGCAGGCCTGAAGGATTCCCCTTGGTACGCAACCAAGGAAAAGCTTGGCCTGAAGTACACCGGCTCCGTTCTCACCTTCGAGATCAAGGGCGGCAAGGATGAGGCTTGGGCATTTATCGACGCCCTGAAGCTACACTCCAACCTTGCAAACATCGGCGATGTTCGCTCCCTCGTTGTTCACCCAGCAACCACCACCCATTCACAGTCCGACGAAGCTGGCCTGGCACGCGCGGGCGTTACCCAGTCCACCGTCCGCCTGTCCGTTGGCATCGAGACCATTGATGATATCATCGCTGACCTCGAAGGCGGCTTTGCTGCAATCTAGCTTTAAATAGACTCACCCCAGTGCTTAAAGCGCTGGGTTTTTCTTTTTCAGACTCGTGAGAATGCAAACTAGACTAGACAGAGCTGTCCATATACACTGGACGAAGTTTTAGTCTTGTCCACCCAGAACAGGCGGTTATTTTCATGCCCACCCTCGCGCCTTCAGGTCAACTTGAAATCCAAGCGATCGGTGATGTCTCCACCGAAGCCGGAGCAATCATTACAAACGCTGAAATCGCCTATCACCGCTGGGGTGAATACCGCGTAGATAAAGAAGGACGCAGCAATGTCGTTCTCATCGAACACGCCCTCACTGGAGATTCCAACGCAGCCGATTGGTGGGCTGACTTGCTCGGTCCCGGCAAAGCCATCAACACTGATATTTACTGCGTGATCTGTACCAACGTCATCGGTGGTTGCAACGGTTCCACCGGACCTGGCTCCATGCATCCAGATGGAAATTTCTGGGGTAATCGCTTCCCCGCCACGTCCATTCGTGATCAGGTAAACGCCGAAAAACAATTCCTCGACGCACTCGGCATCACCACGGTCGCCGCAGTACTTGGTGGTTCCATGGGTGGTGCCCGCACCCTAGAGTGGGCCGCAATGTACCCAGAAACTGTTGGCGCAGCTGCTGTTCTTGCAGTTTCTGCACGCGCCAGCGCCTGGCAAATCGGCATTCAATCCGCCCAAATTAAGGCGATTGAAAACGACCACCACTGGCACGAAGGCAACTACTACGAATCCGGCTGCAACCCAGCCACCGGACTCGGCGCCGCCCGACGCATCGCCCACCTCACCTACCGTGGCGAACTAGAAATCGACGAACGCTTCGGCACCAAAGCCCAAAAGAACGAAAACCCACTCGGTCCCTACCGCAAGCCCGACCAGCGCTTCGCCGTGGAATCCTACTTGGACTACCAAGCAGACAAGCTAGTACAGCGTTTCGACGCCGGCTCCTACGTCTTGCTCACCGACGCCCTCAACCGCCACGACATTGGTCGCGACCGCGGAGGCCTCAACAAGGCACTCGAATCCATCAAAGTTCCAGTCCTTGTCGCAGGCGTAGATACCGATATTTTGTACCCCTACCACCAGCAAGAACACCTCTCCAGAAACCTGGGAAATCTACTGGCAATGGCAAAAATCGTATCCCCTGTCGGCCACGATGCTTTCCTCACCGAAAGCCGCCAAATGGATCGCATCGTGAGGAACTTCTTCAGCCTCATCTCCCCAGACGAAGACAACCCTTCGACCTACATCGAGTTCTACATCTAATAGGTATTTACGACAAATAGACAGGGATCTCTAAACAACTCACAGGCAACCCTCCGGATAAACCAAAAAACAATCTCTAACATAAGTAGTTGTGACTTTGTTGAACTCTCGTCGGGCCGCTGGCGCTTTTGCTACCACGCTAGTCGCCAGCACTCTCGGATTAAGCGGATGTACCTCCGTAACTTCCAGTGCTACGAGCTCCCCTGAACCGCCGACTAAAGTTGCGGCGGCAATGCAGACAACGACTGGGGAGACGTCGATAAGCAATGAAACCTCGTTTAACGCCTCACGCGAAACCTCGCTGACGGCGCTGGGTTTCTTGGACTATCTTGACGAGGAGCAACGCGCCGCCTTGCTCGGTGAAGGCCTGGACATCAGCACGCTGACCTGGGCCAACCAGGTTACCGCGCTGCGTGTGCTGGAATCCCTCTTCAATGAGCATGCATACGAGCTGGTTTCTGCAGTGATTCAGCATGTAGCTCAAGAACCTGGCGATAATCCACACCACTTTCTGAAGTTCTCGCCTGAACCATCCACCGAGAATTCTTGGGAATTGACCCTGGATGGACCAACTGTCGGATTGAAAGTCACTTTCGATCCGGACGGTCAGATCACTTTCAAGGATGCTCATTTGGGCCTGAGCCCAGCTGAGGTCGTTAGTGTCACTGAGGCGTTAGATACCTCCTATTCGGAATCGCAAATCAAAAAAGCTGCGGAACAACTGGTGGGAAGCCTCAATCCAACCCAGCAGGCAGCGCTCCAAGGATCCGGTTTGCGAGGAGCACAGCTCACTGAAGAGCAAAAGACCCTGTTCTTAAAGATGACCTCCAACTGGATCGACCTTGCCAATGGCGATTCCGGCTCTGAACAGCAAGAAGAAATCGCTGATACGTTCAGTGATACCTACATCATTTGGAATGAGCAGAAAGATGGCTCAGCATTCTTCCAGATGAAAGGCCCTGAGCTCGACTTCAGCTATAAAGAGAGCGTGCCTGAAAACGCTGAACTCTCTGCACGGGGAGTCCCCAATATTCAGACCTCTTTTCAGTCACCTTAACTGGCATTGGTTTAGTTTGGATCTAATAGCTCGAGTAGTCGTGCTCGAATAGTTTGTCAATGCCGAATACTTCCGCTCAGAGCTTCTGTGGTTCAAAAATAGGCACTCTCTACTACGGTCATTCCGTCTAATTTTTCAGCTCTTAAGTTTCCTACCAGTCCGGAACTGGGCTTATTCAGGGGCACCCGATTAATGACCATAGGGTGATTTATAAACGGAAAATAGTAGTTTGGTTAGGGCAAAGAGTTTTGCTCTTGTGTTTGAAGCCTTGTCATTTTCTACATGTGCATCCGCTTTGACTACCGCCCTTTTCCGCCCAGTCCTTTTAGAAACCAGCAACACAGAAAGCAAGTGATCATTTATGGAAGCTATTGCCATACTATTTGTCATTGGGGCGATTCTTGTCGTCGCGGTCATTGTCCTCGGTATTTTCTTCTTAACTTCACGCACCTGGATCAAGGTGGCTGCAGCTGATGAAGCGCTCATTGTCTCTGCGAAGAAGAAGGGGGAATCGCAGGTCATTGTCCACGGCAAAGCTGTGGTAATGCCTATTACCCAGACTCACCAGAAGATCTCTCTGCGTTCCCGTCAGGTAAATATGCAGGTGACGGCACAAAGCGATGACAATGTCACGTTGAATGTCGAGGCTGTTGCGCTGGTGAAGATCGGTTCCGAAGCTGAGTTTATTCGTCGCGCTGCCCAGCGCTTCGCTTCCAGTGACAAAGAAATTGTTCGGTTCACACAGGATCAGCTGGAAGGTGTGCTTCGTGGTGTCGTGGCGCAGCAAACAGTCACGTCGCTCATGCGTGAGCGTAAAAAATTCTCCGAGCAGATCGCTGAAACAGTCATCCCCGAGCTAGAGAAGCAGGGTTTGATTCTTGACTCCTTCCAGATTCGTGGCATCACCGATGATGTGGGATACATCAAATCCCTCGGCGCACCGGAAATTCAGGCAAAGAAGCAGGCTGCGGAAATTGCAGAAACTGAAGCTGCTCGTGCGATCGCTAAATCACGCATTGCTAACCAAGAGGCAGATCTGGTTGAACAGACCCAACTTGATGCCAACAAGGCTGCCGCTGATGCTCAGGTCGGTGAAGCCCGTGCCCAGGCTATGCAGGCTGAACGCCTTGCCGATGAAAAAGCTCGACTAGAGGTTCTTCGCCAACAGGCTGAAAATAAGCAGATCGAGCTGGAAGCCGAAGTGAACAAGGTGGCCGACGCTGAACGCTACCGCCGCAAGCAGGAAGTCGAAGCCGATACTTTCGAGCAAACCAGGCGCGCACAGGCTCAGGTCGAAATCGCAGAAGCCGAAGCTACCGCTGCAAAGGTTCGTGCAATGGCTGAAGCCGAAGCTGTTCGATTGAAGGGACAGGCAGAGGCAGACGCTATCAAGGCAAAGGCCGAGGCCTACCGCGAAAACCAAGAAGCACTACTCGCCCAGCAAGCCATGGAAATCCTGCCGGAACTCATGAGCAACTTCGCCTCTGGATACGCAAACATTGGATCCATGACAGTGCTCTCCGGTGGAGAAGGATCCGAGAATTCCGTGGGTTCACGTTTTGCCGGTGAACAAGCACTTGGACTGAAATCCATTATTGAATCAGTCAAGCAAACCACCGGCATTGATCTAGCTGAGATCATCCAAGGCCGTGCTGCTGGACATGCACAGGGCTCCGCTCAGGGTGCAGCGATTGCTGAAGCGCTTTCACGCGATGAAACTGTGGAAGATCGCTCTGAAAAATAATCTAGCTGCCCAGCGCATCGACTGAGGTAGCAAGGAATGTCATCAATCCGCCAACAATGGCGGTGTAGATGGCATCAAAACGCCTCGATCGCACTGCGAGCACTCCAAGAATCTTGGAGTCACAGGTCAGACGCAGTAGCGAAAGATACAGCAGTGATGCACCAAGTGTGAATGTGGCTCGGCGCCAGTGCTCTGTGAGAGCAAAGGCCGAAGCCGCCACTACTGCCAGTACGAATACGACAATCCCGGCTTTTTGCACCTTGATGGGAAACTTCGATGGGGCTAATCCACCGTCATGGGGATTCGCCAGAAGTTGCTCTTCACTGATGTGCTTTTTGCCGGGATTAGTCATGTGTTTTTAGAGTCCAGCCAGCTTTTCAGCGCGCTCGACAACATTGTGCACCAAGAATGCACGGGTCAGAGGGCCAACGCCGCCTGGGTTTGGTGAGACCGCGCCGGCGACTTCCCACACGTCGGGGTGGACGTCGCCAAGCAACTTGCCGTCCTTGCGGGAGACGCCGACATCGAGCACCGCTGCGCCTGGCTTGACCATGTCTGCGGTCAGCATGTGCGGCTGACCAGCTGCAGCAATGATGACGTCAGCCGCACGGGTCTCCGCAGCCAGATCCTTCGTGCCAGTGTGGCACAAAGTAACCGTGGAGTTCTCGGAACGGCGGGTCAGCATCAGGCCAATTGGGCGACCAACGGTGACGCCACGGCCAATGACAACAACCTTCGCGCCATCAAGCTCAACGCCGAAACGACGCAACAAGCTGATGGAACCATTCGGGGTGCATGGCAGTGGAGCTGGCTCGTTGAGCACAAGCTTGCCCAGGTTTACAGGGTGCAGGCCATCAGCATCCTTAGCTGGATCAATGCGCTCCAGCACAGCGTTTTCGTCCAAGTGCTTAGGCAAAGGAAGCTGCACAATGTAACCAGTGCAAGAATCATCGTTGTTCAGTTCATCGATGACAGCGAAAAGCTCTTCCTGCGTGACATCAGCAGGCAGATCCTTACGGATCGAGTTCACACCAATCTGCTCACAGTCACGATGCTTCATCTTCACGTAAGAGTGGCTCGCTGGGTCATCACCCACCAGCACGGTGGCAAGCCCCGGCACAATCCCTTTCTCCTTCAACGCAGCAACGCGCTGTTCCAAGTCGGCGAAAATTTCCCCGCGGTATAAGTTTCCATCAAGTTTGATTGCAGTCACGCCCGCTATTATTCCACCCTTTTCCAAGGCCTTACAATCAAACACATGCCGGAACACCCACTTCACGTTATCTTCGACAATCCTGTCATCCCTCCCAACACCGGAAACGCCATCCGAATGTGTGCAGGAACAGGCGCTCACCTGCACCTTGTTGAACCTTTAGGCTTTGAGCTGACAGAAAAGCACCTTCGCCGAGCAGGCCTTGACTACCACGACTTAGCCGATGTCACAGTGCATGCAACCTTCGATGAAGCCATGGCTGCAGTCCCTGGTCGCGTATTTGCCTTCACCACAACGGCCAATACCCGCTTCACCGATATCGCTTTTGAACCTGGCGATGCACTCCTTTTTGGAACTGAACCAACAGGACTCCCTCAAGAACATGTTGAGCATTCCCGAATCACCAGTGAGCTTCGGATCCCCATGCTTCCCGGTAGGCGTTCCATGAACCTTTCAAATTCCGCGGCGGTAGCGACCTATGAAGCATGGCGTCAACTCGGATTTGTGGGTGGGGTTTAGTTTTTTGCTGGGCTTCTGGGGCAGGCATGTGCCTCATTTAAAAAGCACCCCGGGGATAGATTCTCCGGGGTGCTTCTTTTTTGATTGTGCTCGAGTAGTTGAGTTTTACTTCAAAGCCTCAGCAATACGTGGTGCGAGATGTTCCAACGCAAAAGGAACAGACAGCACTGAGTTGTAGGTAATCGCCCCGCGTTCTTCGGTTGTTGCCACAATTACTGCGTCTTTTTGCACAACGTTGAGTGTTTCAAACAGTGGATTCTCTGCTGTGATATCCAGATTTTCGTCGTTGGAAAGCACGAGGAGAACATCACCGTCTACGTCTTTGACGCTTTCAGCGGGGACATCGACAAAGAAGCTGTCGCCGGTGTCTCGCGAAAGAACTGCTTCCGGCAGCGAAATGCCAAGTGAATCGAGGAATTGTCCCCGTGCATCGCCTGGCAGGTAGGCACCGTATTTACCCTGGTATGGCAAGATGACGGTTCCTGTTTTACCGTCAAAAGAAGGATTTTCATCACGCGCAGCTTGGATCAGAGCATCTGTTTCCTCATTGAGCTCTTGTCCTTTTTCTGATTGCCCCATCGCACGGGCAACAAGGTTGGTAGCTTCCTCGCGAGCTACTGCGTATGCAGCTGTTCCCGCTGGACGGGCGACCACCGGTGCGATATCAGATAGTTGCTCGTATACAACGTCGTCAAACCCCGCAGAGACTCCAATAATCAGGTCTGGCTCCAGGGCTGCTACTTGTTCAAGATCTGGTGTGGAATCAGAGTCAAGCAGTGTTAATTCTTTGCCTTCCACTAACTCATCAGTCCACGGTCCCAATCCGTTTTCGAAGAATTTGTATCCGGTGTTGCCTACTGGGACGGTCCCCAATGCGAGGACAATATCGGCGTCGGTAACGCCAAGGGTGACAACTCTTTCGGGTACATCATCGATTGTGGTGGTTCCGAACTCGTGTTCAATCGAAACAGGAAAAGCGGAGTTTCCCGTGGATGTTGAATCAGCGTCGGTGTCATCTGCATTGTTAGAACACCCAGCTAACAGGGCTAGGACAGCAACGCCTACGACGCT
Source organism: Corynebacterium glutamicum ATCC 13032 (assembly GCF_000011325.1). Taxonomy (NCBI): domain Bacteria; kingdom Bacillati; phylum Actinomycetota; class Actinomycetes; order Mycobacteriales; family Corynebacteriaceae; genus Corynebacterium; species Corynebacterium glutamicum. The sequence continues at coordinate 659,575 of NC_003450.3, read as the reverse complement.
ACTGCGCAGGATTTTGGACAGGCGGGATTGCACGACAAATCTCCGTTTTCTAATCGAATCAGGTTAACCTATCCTATTATTCACATTCTCAGCTTGTTTTAAAGAATTGACGAGCTCTTAGTGCGCTTTTAAAGTCACATGCCCAGCGCTAAAGAGCCTTATTCGGAGACTGCCCTAAATAAAACCATCGATGCAGTTCATACAGGACTTCCTCAAATCTGGAAGCAGGTCCTTCGATGGATATGTTCGGGCTAATTTTGTCCGCTGAAATCGGGTTCAAAGGCCCAGATTCTGCACCCCACTTTGCGTACCAAGCGGCTGTTTGCCCACCTGTGGTGGCGCAGTAAATTTTGCCCAGTCCAGCCCACGCATGGGCACCGGCGCACATCGCGCAATGTTCCGTCGAGGTATAAACAGTGCACGCAGCACGTTCTGATGCACTGTAATTTTCGATCGCATATTTGGCGATGGCGAATTCCGGGTGCTTGGTCAGATCCCCATCGGCATCTCGGTTGTGGTCTTCAAAAACGACCGCGCCGAAGGGATCAACCAGCAGGGATCCATAAGGACTGTTTCCCTGCTTGAGTGCCTGGGTGGCTAGTTCTACTGTGCGGTGCAGCAGATCTAAGTCATCTTCAGTCATGTTAGGCGCTCAAACCTCGCATCAACGCTGGTAGCGCTTGGGCTGCGGTGGACATCCAGGTGAAGTCTGCGATCCGGCTAAGTTCGGTGCGCGTTGGGGAGATCTCCACGATGGGAACGCCGCGTTGTTGGGCTAATTGCGGGAGTGCTGCTGCAGGATGAACAATCCCGGAGGTACCCACAATGATCATGAGATCGGCTTCTGCGATGCGTTGCTCTGCAATATCCCACTCTTCTACGGGCAGGTTCTCACCAAACCACACCACACCTGGTCTAATCAGCCCTCCGCACTTTTCACATTGTGGAGGAGCAAGGCGTGCAATGGGTTCTTGCGGATAGTTTTTATCGTCTTCCCATGGAGTCGCACAATCAGAGCACCTGTATTCAAACAAGCTGCCATGAAGATGTGTCACATCGCTAGAGCCAGCTCGCTCGTGCAGGTTGTCAATGTTCTGGGTGGTGATGTGAACGTGTTCGACGGTGTCACTCCCCTCCCAGTAGGAAATAGCTTGATGCCCCGCGTTGGGTTCTGCCCTAGCTGCCACCCCGGCGCGCCAGCGATACCACGCCCACATTGGCTCTGGATCTTTGCGCCATGCATCGATACTTGCCATCGCTTGTGGATCTACGTTGCTCCACAGCCCGGTTTTATCATCACGATACGTTTCCAACCCGGAGTCGGCGCTCATTCCGGCTCCGGTAAAAACTTCGATGTTTCGGGCTTCGCGGGCTAACTCGACGGCGTGCTCAATTGACTTTTCCAGCTGACGTTCGCTCATGCTTCAAAACTAGCCCGATTTGAGGCGAAATGGCAGAATTTTGCTCAAGTTGCCTAAATCAAGCACCCGTTCGAATAAGTGTCCACCCTTTGGTTTATTCTTGAACTCACTTAAGTTTTGAATTTTTAGTTGTGAAAGTAGTTGATGCACAAGTGGTTATGGGGCCAACCCACGCTATGAGCGGTGCAGCCGTGGGGCTTGCTGTTGCTCAAATTCTCCCAGCAGAATGGGGTGGGGTTACCACCGCCACGGAGGCTTTTATTTATGCGGGTTTAGCGGCGGGTGCAGCGCTGCTCCCGGACCTTGATTCACCGCAGGCCACGGTGTCGCGTTCTTTTGGTCCGATTACCCAAGTGATTTCGCGTTTTACAGAGAATATTTGCCAAACTTTCGTCAATGTCACCAGGGGCAGGAAAGACAAACACTGCAACAACGGGCACCGCACGTTGACACATACGGTGTGGAGCGCTGCTGCCACAGGCGCTGGTGCCACAGCGCTAATTGGCGCCTATGGAAAACCTGCGGTGATTGGTTTGCTGTTTTTCTTCCTCGGGCTCGCCATTAGAGGTCTCATGCCTGAATGGTCAAAGAACGCAGATTGGCTTTTAGTTACTGGAGCTTCCGCTGCATTAGCAGTGGGAGTATGGAATTATGCTCCCGAAAGTTCATTCGGCATTGTGTTAGGCTCCGCCATTACAGTTGGAAGCCTGACCCACTTGGCTGGCGATATGGCCACTAAGGCCGGTATCCCAGCATTTGCCCCGGTCATTCCGCTGAAGGGCAAACGCTGGTGGAACCTCAAATTGCCTAAGTTTTTAAGCATTCGTGCCAACGGTCCTGCCGATAAGTTCTTACTGTTCGTATTCTCGGTGGCGGTCATCATTCAGATTGGTTTGGTCTCATCGGGAAATATGAGCACCATTATGATGAATCTGCTTAGTCCTGCACTGTAATTAATGGCAGTTGCGTTTCGGCCAGGGGGAAGCTGGTGTCGGTGCCTTCTACAACGACATGCACCATGCCAGCTAGTGGGCCGGACGCAACGGTGATCCGGCATCCTGGTGAGACGTTGTATTGCGCGAGGTAGCGCAGCAATTCAGGATCAATGTCTTTGACCCTGGAAATCGTGACAGTCTCCCCTGGCTGAACTGCCTCGAGGGTGGTTCGGGGAGACTCTTCAATAACGCCTTCGGCAGTTGGTATGGGATCGCCGTGGGGATCTTTGCGTGGACGACCCAAGTGAGCATCGATGCGTTCGATGAGCTGATCAGAGGCTGCATGTTCCAACAGGTCTGCATCGGCGTGGACTTCGTCCCAGGTGTATCCCAAAACATCGTGGAGGAAGGTTTCCAGCAGGCGGTGGCGTCGCACCATGTCGATGGCTAGCGTTTTGCCCTGTTCAGTGAGGGTGACACCAGCATATTTTTCATGGTTGACCAGGCCCCTTGCCGCCAGCTTTTTGATTGCTTCGGAGGCGGTAGGAGTTTTCTGGTTCATTTTTTCGGCGATATCGCCGAGTGCTGCTGGTTGATCATCAAGGAGTTCTGTGATGTCCCAGATTGTCTTCAGGTAGTCCTGGGACCTATCGGGAAGATCTGAGATGTGCATGATTACACCTTAGTCCAGGCTGTTTTGTCCCAGCGGAGCTGATTCCAGTGCGGGTAGTTTTCTGTTGCGGAGAATGTTGAGAAGTTCTTTTCCATCAGCTGCACTGAGATCCGATGCGGCCATTCCCACTGGCCCTTGGACCAGGTTAAACACAACGGTGGAGAGTCCCAGTATTCTTTGGATCGGCCCGTGTTTAAGGGTGAGTTCTTGGATGTGGGAGGTATCAATCACAGACATACGTGGCATGAATCTGCCTTCATGCACGACCACCGCACCAGGGGCACCAGCCACACCAATCAACGTGACGCCTTGGCGGGTCCGATCGACTGGTGTGAGCAGGCGTGCAGCAACTGGTGGTGTGTACTGGGGTCTGCTCATATGTGATGGGTCTGCAGATTCGGCGATGTCGGCGCTGTTTAGTGGCCCCACCGCTTCAAGGACTTTTAGTGCGAGTTCTTTGGAACCCACGGGCAAGATTTTGGAGGTTCCGCCTTGGGTGGTGTCGCCGTAGCCAACTACAGTCACGGTCACGGTCCACCAGCCAACCAGTCGCCACAGCAATGGCTGTTTTAGTTTCACTGCGTGGATGCGTCCCAGTGGGATTGATTGTTTGCGGCGGTTGGCAAGTCCATAGCTGACATGCAGGACATCGTTGCGCTGTGTTGCGGTGAATTGCCACGACTTATCGATCAAGTTCCAGACCGCTGGCACCATGCCTACAAAGAACGGCACGGCAATGCTCACTCCGAAAGGAACGAAGAGCAAAATCACAATACCGATCGCGGTGATGATGGTTGCTAGTGATAAGGCGGTGCTGGCGAGGGTGCGTTGCACGGGGATTTGTGGAACCAGAACATCGCCCGCGCTCTCAACTACAACGGTCTCCCCTACCCCAGGCTCAGCCGGAACTCCGGCTGGGGTGGTGGCGACTGAGTGCTGGGAGGCGTCGAGAAGCTCCCTTTTTAGGGCCTCGGCCTCGCTTTTTCTTAAAAAGCCAATGCTGATGGCGGAGTCGCTGCCGCCGGCGGTTTCGATGCGGACTTCTGCCAGTCGGAAGATACGGGCGATGAATGATTCCACCAGGTCAACGGCTTGGATACGGTCAAATCGGGCGGTGCGGAGGTCTTTGCTGATCACTCCGCGTTGCAGCTGCACCTCTTCATTGGTGATGCGGAATCCGACGGCTTTCCACCAAATTCCGGTGATAATCCAGGCCAGTGCCACCACAATGACGGCGCCACCGACGGTCAATAGAATCGGCAGCACTGCGAATCCGTATTCGCCGGTGACGACACCCCAGATGAAACTTAAAACGGATGCGCCGGAATTGAATGCGAATGCCGCGAGAACTGCGACGATGATGGTCCAGATGCGAAGGAATGGGGTGGCGCGGTGGACTTTTCGAAACCCTTCAAGGCTGCTCATAGTCCGCTCATCCTCTCCCGGGCCTTAATAGCCAGTCGCTCACGTAAGGCATCGGCTTCCGCGACAGGCAGGCCTTGAATGGTGGAGTCAGAGGACGCCGACGCGGTATGCAATTGCACTTGTTTCATGCCAAACGCGCGCTCGAGGGGACCTGCGGTGACATCAACAAACTGGATGCGGCCATAGGGAACAACCGTGAAGGTGTGCCACAGTTTTCCCTTGGTGATCAGCAGCTCATCGGAGGTTTCCAGCCATCCCAGTCGCTTGACCTGCTGCGGGATCAGCCACAGCTGCCAGATAAGAATGACGGCAACTACGATCACACCGGCGTAAAACCACGAAGACACAAAAACTCCAAGCACCCCAAACACAATCGCGCTGATCAGCAGCCATGGAATGCGGGTGAGGTACCTGGCCGTGGTCAGTTTTGGTGACACTGGATTCATGCCCTCATGTGGTTCTGGGGTTCGCCTGTGCGTATTTGTCATAATGTCCACTTTGCCAAATTATCGAAAATCTCGTGAGCCACGGCTGAGAAACTCCCCCATGTCCAACGGTTCCAACCGGTCAGCGACAACTGTCGCCACCCCTTGCGCATTCTGCACAATCCCTCGAATAATCAACGCCTTGGCATTTCTGGCCAGCACGCGCTGCCGCTGCCACAACCCAACGGACACCATCACATTCATCAGCCCGGTCTCATCCTCCATCCCTAAAAATGTCAGCCCCGACGCAGTTTGCGGGCGCTGCCGGTGCGTGACAATGCCAGCGATCCGCAGCCGCGTGCCATCTTCCACCTCCAATAGCCGATCCGCCGGCACGATCCCCAGCTCCTCCATCCGCTCCCGAATCAACGCCATCGGCTGATAATCCGCGGTGACTCCCGTGGCGGAAATATTGGTCGCCATCAGCTCAAAGGCGCTCATCCCCGGCAACGCCGGAGCTTCAATCACCGAAAGGCCAGGCAGCATTCCAGGTTTTTCGGTCGCTGCGACGCCCGCTTGCCATAATGCTTGTCGACGTCCGACCCCCAAGCAGTCCACCGCTCCCGCTCGCGCCAATGCCTCAACTTGAGCAACATTAAGATCAGCCCGGCGCGATAAATCCGGAATGGAATCAAACGGGGCGTTGTCCTCTATTCTTTGCGCGGCATCGTGGCCAAGGCCTTTCACCAGGTTGAGCCCCAATCGAATCGCACCATTCGGAGCATCGGCCTCCACACCGGAATCATTGACCGTGATCGGCAGGATACTCACGCCGTGGCGTCTGGCATCACTGATCAAAGACTGTGGTGAATAGAAACCCATGGGTTGTGCCCGCAATAATCCCACGCAGAATTCAGCCGGGTAGTGGTATTTAAACCACGCGGAGAAATACACCAAGGACGCAAACGACTGCGAATGCGATTCCGGAAAACCGTAGGCAGCAAAGGCCACAATTTTGTTCCACAGTTTCTCGGCGGTCTCCCCCACAATCCCATTGGTATCTTTCAGCCCTTGGAAAAACCGCGAGCGCAACGCAGCCATGCGTTCAGGTGAGCGTTTCGACCCCATCGCTCTGCGCAAGGAATCCGCTTCCCCACCACTAAAACCTGCAGCATCAACAGCTACCTGCATGAGCTGTTCCTGAAACAGTGGGATTCCTAAGGTTTTACCCAAAGACTTTTCCAACACGGGGTGGTCATAAGTGATGGCCTCTTCACCAGCACGGCGCCGCAAATACGGGTGCACCGATCCGCCTTGGATGGGACCTGGACGAATCAGAGCTACCTCCACGACCAGGTCAAAGAAGGTGCGGGGCTTGAGTCGAGGCAGCGTGGATAACTGCGCACGTGATTCCACCTGGAACACACCCACGGCATCTGCCTTGCACAACATGTCATAGACCTCCGGTTCCGCCAGATCTAGTTCCCACAAATTGATCTTTTTACCTCGGTGTTCTGCCACCAGATCCAGCATGTGATGGATGGCTTCCAACATGCCCAATCCCAAAAGGTCGAATTTGACCAAGCCTGCCGTGGCACAGTCATCTTTATCCCATTGCACAACCGAGCGGTTATCCATCCGAGCCCATTCCACTGGCACCACATCGGCGATGGGGCGATCGCAAATGACCATGCCACCGGAGTGAATACCCAAATGCCGTGGTTGCCCTTTAAATTGCGCAGCTAATTCCAGCACATCATCGGGTGGTTCCGAGGTTCCTTTAGCCCAGGCATCGGCAGCACCTTGCGGGTAACCCAGTGCACGGGCAGCATCACGCATCGCGCCTTTTGTTCGGTAGGTAATGACATTGGCTACTTGAGCTGCGTTATCCCTTCCGTATTTTTCATACACGTATTGGATTACTTCTTCGCGCCTGCCGGATTCAATATCAATGTCAATATCTGGTGGACCATCCCGGTCAGGAGATAAAAACCGTTCAAACAACAATCCAGCAGAGATCGGCTCCGCGTTGGTGATGCCTAGGACAAAGCACACCGCCGAGTTCGCCGCGGAACCTCTGCCTTGGCACAAAATATTGGAATCGCGACAAAACTCCACCAGATCATTAACGACGAGGAAATAGCCTGGAAAACCCAGCTTTTCAATAACGCCTAATTCATAGTCAATTTGTGTGGCAGCTCGTGCTTTGATGTCTGCGGAGCGCCCCACATAGCGGGTATCAATCCGAGTGGAAACCAGGTGCGCAAGCCAGGACATTTCCGTGTGTTCACCAGGGGTATCCCACTTGGGCAGATTCGGGGCCACCAAATCTAGGGTGAAAGCACATTCAGCAGCTAATTCCACCGTGGTTGCAATGAGATCCGCGTAATCAGGGTGTGCTTTTAACAATGTATCCCCGCTGCGCATCCAGGTAGTGCCCATGGGATGTAGCTCGCTTTCGGCGTCGGCAAGCGGCATCTTGCGGGCTAGTGCCTGCTTGGCGCCGGCAAGCCGCACGCTCCCCCGGGCAGCGGATTCTGGGTTGGTGCTTAGGATGCCTCGAAGCTGGAATTTGGCTTGCGTTCTTCTGAGGTATTCATTGCGGTCGGCGTCTTCCGGTGTCATGGTTGAACCGAATTCCAGCACAATATTTTCCGGTTTAAAGCAATCGATCACATAGTCGATTTTGTCCAACCACTGAAAACCTGCAAGGACCACCCAATCCCCTGCAGCATGTTCAGCAACCATTGGCAGCGGCGGATAGCGAACTTCCCCCTTTTCTCCCGTTGCCATTTTCGCGTCACTGATCAGGTGACTGAGCTTTTTGTAGCCTTCCGGATTTTTACACAAGACTGTCAACACGCCTTCTTGCAGACTCAGCTCCGCACCATAAACGGTATGCATTCCAGCTTCCGCGGCAGCTTCCGCAAATCTCACTGCACCATAAAAACCATCCCTATCCATGACTGATAGAGCAACAAGTCCTAACTTTTTGGCCTGCACAACCACATCAGACGGATCCGATGCGCCAGTGAGAAAGTTATAACTGCTGGTGGCATGCAGCTCGGCAAAAGGAACCGACGCTTCCCCCTGCATGGCAGATGAAGGCGCCTGCGCATCCGGCTCATGCAGCACCGGACGCAGAGATTCGACCTTTTTACCTGAGAGGATTCTTTCCAATTTGGACCACGATAATGGCCTGCCGTTAAAGCTTCCCCCGCCATTCCATTCCATAATGATAGGATACATTTTTAGAACAAATTTTCCAATAAGTTTTCCACGCCAGCCGGAGAAGGAAATAGACCAAGCTGTACAGATCGCGGTCTATGGTGCTAATCTCCTAAATACTTGAATGACCATTTCATGATCCATTCACAAAAACTTTCCCAAACAAGGACGTATTTGAAAATGAAACTTCGTCGCATCACAACCACCGCCATCGCTGGCCTCTTCGCCGCAACCGCACTTGTTGCCTGTGGCTCCGATTCCGATGGAAGCAGCACCACTGTTGCTGAAGGCACCGAAGGCGTGACCATCCGCATCGGCACCACCGACGCTGCGAAGGAAGCATGGACCGTATTCGAAGACAAGGCAGCTGAAGAGGGCATCACCCTCGACATCGTTCCTTTCTCTGACTACTCCACCCCAAATGAGGCTCTTGCCCAGGATCAGCTGGACGTTAACCTCTTCCAGCACCTGAAGTTCCTGGCTGAGTACAACGTCGGCTCCGGCGCAGACCTCACCCCAGTTGGCTCCAGCGAAATCGTGCCACTGGCACTATTCTGGAAGGACCACGACTCCATCGACGGCATTGACGGCGAGTCCGTTGCCATCCCTAACGATCCTTCCAACCAGGGCCGCGCCATCAACGTTCTCGTTCAGGCAGGTCTGGTCACCCTGAAGACCCCAGGTCTGGTCACCCCAGCTCCAGTCGATATCGACGAGGCAGCTTCCAAGGTTTCCGTCATCCCAGTCGACGCAGCTCAGGCACCAACCGCTTACCAGGAGGGTCGCCCAGCGATCATCAACAACTCCTTCCTTGACCGCGCAGGCATCGATCCAAACCTCGCGGTCTTCGAAGATGATCCTGAGTCTGAAGAAGCAGAGCCATACATCAACGTCTTCGTCACCAAGGCTGAGGACAAGGACGATGCCAACATCGCCCGCCTCGTTGAGCTGTGGCACGACCCAGAGGTTCTGGCTGCAGTAGACCGCGACTCTGAGGGCACCTCCGTCCCAGTTGATCGTCCAGGAGCTGACCTTCAGGAAATCCTTGATCGCCTTGAGGCTGATCAGGAAAACGCATAATCTCTTTTGAGTTCTTTGCATACCCATGTGCAGATTTCTTTGCACAATCACAGCCTGAAAATCAGACTGTGAACTTCAAACGCCCCGCTTGGAATCTTTTGACGAACACCACGTCGCGTACGCTTCCTCGGGGCGTTAAACTATTTGTCTTCCAGCTTTTGTCCCCCGACTTTTGTACGAATCGAGGACACCGTCGTGTCACACACCGCGTCCACACCGACGCCAGAGGAATACTCCGCGCAGCAACCCAGCACCCAGGGCACTCGCGTTGAGTTCCGCGGCATAACCAAAGTCTTTAGCAACAATAAATCTGCTAAAACCACCGCGCTTGATAATGTCACTCTCACCGTAGAACCCGGTGAGGTAATCGGCATCATCGGTTACTCTGGCGCCGGCAAGTCCACTCTTGTCCGCCTCATCAATGGCCTTGACTCCCCCACGAGCGGTTCGTTGCTGCTCAACGGCACCGACATCGTCGGAATGCCCGAGTCTAAGCTGCGTAAACTGCGCAGTAATATCGGCATGATTTTCCAGCAGTTCAACCTGTTCCAGTCGCGTACTGCGGCTGGAAATGTGGAGTACCCGCTGGAAGTTGCCAAGATGGACAAGGCAGCTCGTAAAGCTCGCGTGCAAGAAATGCTCGAGTTCGTCGGCCTGGGCGACAAAGGCAAAAACTACCCCGAGCAGCTGTCGGGCGGCCAGAAGCAGCGCGTCGGCATTGCCCGTGCACTGGCCACCAATCCAACGCTTTTGCTTGCCGACGAAGCCACCTCCGCTTTGGACCCAGAAACCACCCATGAAGTTCTGGAGCTGCTGCGCAAGGTAAACCGCGAACTGGGCATCACCATCGTTGTGATCACCCACGAAATGGAAGTTGTGCGTTCCATCGCAGACAAGGTTGCTGTGATGGAATCCGGCAAAGTTGTGGAATACGGCAGCGTCTACGAGGTGTTCTCCAATCCACAAACACAGGTTGCTCAAAAGTTCGTGGCCACCGCGCTGCGTAACACCCCAGACCAAGTGGAATCGGAAGATCTGCTTAGCCATGAGGGACGTCTGTTCACCATTGATCTGACTGAAACGTCCGGCTTCTTTGCAGCAACCGCTCGTGCTGCCGAACAAGGTGCTTTTGTCAACATCGTTCACGGTGGCGTGACCACCTTGCAACGCCAATCATTTGGCAAAATGACTGTTCGACTCACCGGCAACACCGCTGCGATTGAAGAGTTCTATCAAACCTTGACCAAGACCACGACCATCAAGGAGATCACCCGATGAACGAGATGATCCTCGCAGCTGACTGGAACCGGCTAGGACCCACCTTCCAAACAGCCATCATTGACACCCTGTTGATGGTCATCATCACCATGGTGGTGGCTGGCTTACTGGGTCTTGTCGTCGGCCTGCTGCTTTACACCACCCGCGCTGGTGGAATCTTGAAGAACAAGGTCATCTACACCATTTTGAATGTGCTGGTGAACTTTGTTCGACCCATCCCATTCATTATTTTGATCGCCGCCATCAAGCCACTAACGGTCGCCGTCATGGGCACCTCCATCGGCCGAGATGCCGGCATCTTCGTCATGGTTGTCGCAGCGATTTTCTCTGTGGCTCGAATCGTGGAGCAAAACTTGGTCTCCATTGATCCTGGTGTCATCGAGGCAGCTCGCTCCATGGGTGCGTCCCCGATGCGCATCATCGCCACCGTGATCATTCCAGAAGCACTTGGACCATTGGTTCTGGGTTACACCTTCCTGTTCATCGCGATCGTCGATATGTCCGCAATGGTCGGCTACATCGGTGGCGGTGGTCTTGGTGACTTCGCCATTGTTTACGGCTACCGCGCCTTCGACAACGAAGTTATGTACGTTGCCGTCCTGGTTATCGTCATCATCGTGCAGGCAGCCCAGCTTCTGGGCAATTGGCTGTCCAAGAAGATCATGCGCCGCTAAACCTCTTGCATAGAAAAACCCGTGATATCTACCTCGAAGTAGGCATCGCGGGTTTTTCTATGCCCAAATGCCCATATAGTGTTGATGCGTTAGTCCACCCACGCAGCTACGCCCCAAAGGAATAATCTTGAACCCTGCCACAGATAACGCTCCGCCGGTCCTTTCAGCCCAAGATCTCATGATGATCTATGGAAAAGGATCAACAGAAGTTCGGGCTCTCGATGGCATTTCTGTACAGATTCAGTCCGACAAATGGACCTCCATCATGGGGCAATCAGGCTCTGGCAAAACAACTCTGTTGCAGTGCCTTTCCGGATTGGCGCAGCCAACCTCAGGCAGAGTGACACTGAACAAAAACAACATCACGTTGAGCTCCCTGTCAGAAAATAAGCGTGCCAAGCTGCGTCGCACGCACATCAGCATGGTGTTTCAGGATTTCAACTTGGTGCCTATTTTGTCGGTGAAGGACAATATTTTGCTGCCGTTGCGTCTTGCGCATCGCAGGGTGGATAAGCAGTGGTTTGAACACATCACCAGTGTGTTGAAGATTGATAATCGTATGCGCCATTTGCCTGGGGAGCTGTCTGGCGGTCAGCAACAACGCGCCGCGATTGCCCGGGCGTTGATGTCTAGGCCCGATATTGTCATTGCGGATGAGCCAACAGGAAGTTTGGATTCCGTCACCAGCGATGCAGTGTTGAATTTGTTCCGCAGCATTGTTGATGATTTTGGGCAGTCACTTGTGTTTGTCACCCACGATAAAGATGCTGCTCACCGTGGTGACGTGTTGATCACAATGCGTGATGGCAAGATCATCGATACGGCAGATTTGCGGGTGGGGCGTTAATGTTCAGGCTTGCTTTCGCTCAACTTCGGCGACGAGGTGGGCGCTATTTTTCATTGTTTTTCGCGATTTTCGCTTCGGTTGCATTGACTGTTAGCGCCACTGCGTTGACAAATTCTTTGGTGTCCAGTGTTAATGATCTTTTTGCCAAGCCGTATGAAAACGCTGATCTTGTGGTCACGGTGTCTGCGAAAAACGAAGATTCCTTTGCAGCTTTTGAGCAACAATTAGCTACGACACCTGGTGTTGAAGCTCTGGCTTTTGATCAAAATTTTGCAGCCTCTGTAAAGCAATCAGACGGGATTTACGCCAGTACTTCAGTCCAGTCAATTTCGGAAGGCCCACTGCAGTGGCGGCCAATCCTAGAAGGCCGATTGCCCCAAGGACCTGGTGAGATTGCAGTAACAACGGCCCCGGGTGCGCCTGAAGTTGGTGAGCACGTATCCATTCGCCTGTCCCAAAACACTGAGGACACTGAGGTTCTTGTGGTTGGCGTGGTGGAGCCAGCGGCGCAGGAAACTTTAGGTGGCGCACCGTTCGTTGTGGCGTCTCCTGATGCGCTGATGGAGTGGAATTCTTCCGGTGTGCGGGGTGAATTCCGAGTGGCAACTTCCGATCCTGCCTCGCTAGAGGCTGCAAGCTTTAGCGACGCTACGGTGGTGGTTGCTTCGGCGGAGGGGCACGTCGATAAGCTTGCTGATTCTTATTTGGGCCAGCGAGATCGCTATTTCTTGCTGCTCGCAGCGTTTGTGGCAGTGGCTGCTGCCGTGGCGTTTTTGGTGGTCTTTTCTGCATATTCGGTGCTCACTGGTGAGCGAGTTCGCGAGTTCGGGCTGATTCGTTCAGTGGGCGCATCGACGCCGCAGATTTTGGGGTCAGTGATTTTTGAAGCCGGCATCCTCGGTGTGGTGGCTGCTGGTTTTGGTGCGCCCGCCGGATTGATGGCGGCGCGTTTGTTGGCGGATAATGCCGCACGTTTTGGCATTCGTGTGCCCATTGATGTGATTGATCTGCCAAGTAGCACGATGTGGCTCATCGCTGGCGTCGGCGTGGTGATGTCCGTGATTGCGGCATTACCGGCAGTGTTCAGTGTGTGCAGAAAATCCGCAGTGGAATCACTGAGTACGCCTGCTATTTCGAGGACTTCCCCCTGGTTCGGTGCATTATGGTTGCTGCTCGCGGGCATTGTGGGCGCCGGCGGAATGTGGGCGTATGAGGCAACCTCGGACTACCGCGGCATGCGTTCAGTGGCTTTATCCATCGCCGGTTCAGGCGCTTTGGTGTGTGCGTTGTTGATTGCCACGGCGGTGCTCGTGCCCTGGTTATTGCACGTATTCTCCAGGATTGTGGGCGGCACCGTCCCAACACTTCAGTTGGGATTGGCGTTTGCAGCAAAGCAGAAATCTCGTTCGGCGGCGCTGATCGCTGTGATTCTTGCTGGTTCTGCATTAAGCTCCGCTGTTCTGCATGGCCAGGCACATATCGGCACGCATTTGGTGGCCGTGGCTAAAGGCATGGGCGGCACAGACATGATGGTTACAGCGCTTGATGGGGAAATCCCCGCCGGAATGCTGGAGGAAATCTCTAGCATCGACGGCGTGAAAACTGCCATCGCGCCAGCCACCACCGCTGTGGAATTGGAAGATTCCGGCAATTTCTCTGTGCTCATGCTCGCTGAAGAAGACGGAGCCTCCGTGATGCGCGCAGGCGATACTGGTGCACCAGCTGGTGGCCTTGTTTTGGGCAGAAACTCTCCTGACCAGGATGCTTACCCGGCCGGCCAGGCTGCAAACATCATTGTCGCGGATACCCCAACGCAGGCGGAAATCTTCCACAGCGACAACTACTTCTCCATGATCGACCCAGCACTCGCCACCGGCCCCAGCACCACACGCAACGTACTGATCCTGCTCGACGGCGACTCCAACCAGGCCCCCGACAACGCCACGGCGCAGGCGGTACGCAAGACCATTTCGCTTTTCGACGGACGATACTCCATCACCGAGGGTTTCTCCGCCCGCCAAAACACTTTTGAACTGGTTTCCCGCATCACCACCATGTCCACACTGCTTGCCATCGTGGCCTTAGCGATCGCTGCCGTTGGCCTGATCAACACAGTGGCACTCACCATTTCTGAGCGTGCCCGCGATCGTTATTTGCTGCGCACCATTGGACTGACCTCAACTGGTCAGATTCTGGTGATGGCTATTGAAATGATCGCGCTCTCATTGCCGGCTGCCATTGTTGGTGCAGTTTCGGGAGGATTCTTAGGCAGATTCGTTGCCAGTTCTGCCACCAACACCGCTGCGACGGCACCACTTCAAGTAGACATTCTCGGCGGAACGGTTCTCGCGATGGTCGCAGGATCTGTACTGTGCGCGCTCATCGTGCTGGCGAACAAACGACGTCGGGTGGTTTGATTATAAAATCCAAAAATCGACTATTTACCTGGGTTCTTTCGAACCAGAACCAGTTGACAACATTTCACAAACCGCCTAAGCAGAATCGAAAGCCAAGATGAATAAGGAAAATAAACAGCATCCGTTCGGGTTGGACAACGACCTCATAAATTCCGATTACGACTAATACAGCCTTAATAATCATAGGCACCAGGCTTGATAAGCCGCTAAAATTCTATGCCGAATCTTCTTGCAGCCGAATCTTCTTGTATAGGCTAGGATTCAAGCTACAGCGCTTTCTGGTCGATTCAGACGCGATTAATCTCCTAAGATGTGTTGTGATTAACCACCATAAACAGATGAGCCCCCAACCCCAGGTTCTCGGAGATGTTAGGAATCTAAAAAAGAAAAGTTAGGTCCAATCTCTTCTAGATTCCAGCCGCTGATGGACTGGTTCTCTTTTCCAAGCAATTTTAATAGTATAAAATCCTCGTACCAATCGGATAAAGGACTGCCTGACTCCCATCAAAGCACGTGGATGCATGATGAGTTTTAAATTTTTTTCGAACCAGACCGTCTCATGTGGGCGGACAAAGAAGGAAAAGTACATATCCTCATGCACAAAAGTTTCTGATAACGTAATTTGGTCTTTTACATCCTCCCACCATTGCCTGCTAATTACGGAGTTCGAACCAAAAATCGGATAGTGTCCTAGTGCTTGTTTCGTAGACCATCGGTAGGCGCCTAGATAGCATAGAGCCAACCACTCTCCCATACGGCCAGGAATATCAAAACTGCCGGTACCTGTTAGCGCAACTATAGTACGGCCAGGCGTCTCCTCTGTACGGTTCCAAATGGCATTGACTTGGCTTAGATGATCAGGAGGAATCACACAATCTGCGTCGAAACGGACAATTAGGTCTCCACGCGCAGAATTATATCCAGCTGCACTAGCCCAAGTGATGCCTTGAAGTGGCTCATGAACCACGCGAGCCCCCATCCGATTTGCCACTTCAACTGAGTTATCAGTGCTACCGTTGTCCACGACGATGACTTCCTCAGGTTGAAGAGTCTGCGCAACAATTGAGCTTAAGCACTGTTCTAGAAGTACTGCATCATTTAGACATGGAATTACGATACTGATTCTGCGTTGGATTGAGGTTGTCATAAATCTGGCTTTCTCCACGGTTGAATGAATGCAAACGCAAGGGTGTTTATTTTAAACTCATTAGCTATGAATGATCCACAACGCTCTCCCACCCTTCTATGGTTCCGCGATGACCTCCGACTAAGTGATAATGCTGCCTTAAAATGGGCTGCTGATCATGGCCCCGTTATTGGACTCTTCATTGATGAAACGATCAATCGCAGCATTGGGGCCGCAGCACGATGGTGGCGAGAACAAAGCCTTAATGCTTTAGCCCAAGATCTTTCTTTTTACGGAGTACCTTTACTACGACGTACCGGTAATCCGCTTGAAATACTGCCGAAAATAGTCTCTGAGATGGAAGTCAAAGCCGTCACATGGAATCGACGCTATCATCAACCGTTATGTGAAGTGGATGCCACTCTCAAAAAGAATCTCCGTGATAAAGGGATTGAAGTGCATAGCCACCCAGGTTTTTTACTCACTGAACCCTGGGAAGTCAGTACCGCTACCGGAACTCCCTACAAGGTATTTACCCCTTTTTCTAAAGCCGCATGGGAAGTAGCCAGAGTACATGCATATGAAACTGTTAAAAACAATGTGCCTGTCCCCTCTCACCTAACAGGACCAGAGGATGTAGAGCTGCCCATCCTAGAAATGGAGCAACCTTTTTGGTCAACAACGTTAGTTAAGGAGTGTGCTCCCGGTGAAAAAAATGCTTCGGAAAAACTCTTTGATTTTTTGGAACATCTACAGGACTACCCGCAAGCTCGAGACAGCTTAGCCCGATCCGCTACAAGTAAATTATCTGCTCATCTAAGGTTTGGTGAGATCAGCATCCACCGCGTGTGGGCAGAGACTGCAGCAATAGACTCTGAAGGAACTGAGTTATTTCTTAAAGAACTTCTCTGGAGAGATTTTGCGTGGCATCGACTTTATGCCCTGCCACACATGGACACGCAAAACGTTCGTATGCAATTTAATCGTTTCGGATGGTCCTGGGATCCGAGTGAAAAAGATAAACTTAACACTCCATCCACCCCTCTTATCCCCACCAAAGCTGACCAATTCCATGAGGATTTAGCAGCATGGCGTGCAGGAAAAACAGGAATTCCGCTGGTCGATGCAGGCATGCGAGAATTATGGGCCACCGGGTCAATGCACAATCGCGTCAGAATGGTAGTAGCTAGTTTTTTAACCAAGAATCTCCAGATCCATTGGCGTCATGGCGAAGAATGGTTTTGGGAAACTCTCGTAGATGCTGATCCAGCTTCTAATGCTTTCAACTGGCAATGGGCTGCGGGTAGCGGAGATGACGCTTCGCCTTATTTCCGTATTTTTAATCCGGTCACCCAAGCGAAAAAATTTGATCCAGATGAAACTTATATTCGTCGCTGGGTACCCGAATATGGAACACCATCATATCCGGATCCCATCGTCGATCTGAAAGAATCCCGTCAAATTGCTTTAGACGCCTACTCTGCGATTAAGTGAGTTTACGCGCAGCTTTTAAAATATTCGAACGCATATAAGGAAAAATAATCGCATGGAACGGTGAAACAACCCACCAATAGAGATAACCGGGCAAACCCTTCGGCTCAAATATTGCGCGCTGGGTATAAGTACATCCGCCATTTTCCTTGTCCGCAACTTCCAGGATCAGCCAAGCGCCACCATCTACTTTCATCTCTGCGGTGAGCACTAATCTATGTGGTGGATCGATCTCAGTAACCCGCCACCAATCAATGCGATCCCCAAGTTTCAAATGACGGGGATCCCGCCGTCCGCCCAAACCTGGACCGCCGATGAGTCTGTCAGCGATACCCCGCAATCGCCATAGCAGTGGTGCAGAATACCAGCCGTTCACGCCACCCAAACCTTCAATGATCGGCCAGACCTGCGCTGCTCGGAGATCAGTATCTTCTGTGCGGACGTCTTCATATACAGCTTTGCCCGCCCACTCTGGATCGGTAGGCTGGCCAGCCCACGGTTGTTGTACAGTCCAGCTTCGATCCCATGACGTTGGAACTCCACGATCAAATTCTGCAGCTAATGCCAGCTCCACTGCTTCCCGATACTCAATAAAACCATCGGGTGGATCTGAAATAATATCTTTAATGCTGTGCTCTTCAGTGACGGCATCCTCAGCCATTGATTGAGCTAAAGGGAAAGACAATTGAAATGGAACAGGTGTCACTAGACTAATCCAAAGACCGGATAGCTTGTCCATGGGCAAATTGAGAGGTACGGAATTTACATGACGTTTCAGTCCCCGAACATCGGCATAGATACGCAATAGATCCGCAAATTCATACGACTTTCCACACCCAATATCGCAGGAGCGGTTGACTGGATCCTTTAAATCAGCCGCCGAGATTAGGTAATGCAAAACATCCCGTATTGCTAAAGGCTCAATCTGATTAGTAATCCACTGAGGCGCTATCATTCTAGGCAAACGCTCCGTGAGATGACGGATTATTTCAAATGATGCAGAGCCGGAACCAATAATTGTGGCAGCCCTTAAAATTAAAGCTGGTGTCTGGCCTGCCAGCAAAATCTGGGCGACCTTTTCCCGTGAGCGCATGTGCTTAGATAGTTCTTCTATTTTTCGATTACGCGGGTGTAAGCCGGAAAGGTAGACAATCTGTTTTATCCCGGCTTGATCAGCAGCTTGAATTACA
Organism: Corynebacterium glutamicum ATCC 13032; assembly: GCF_000011325.1. Taxonomy (NCBI): domain Bacteria; kingdom Bacillati; phylum Actinomycetota; class Actinomycetes; order Mycobacteriales; family Corynebacteriaceae; genus Corynebacterium; species Corynebacterium glutamicum. Next base: position 641,365 of record NC_003450.3, on the reverse strand, counting down.
TTTTCAGCAGTGCGTTGCTCTTGCTCTTCAAAATCAACATTCTTACCTCCCATGGAATGCACTAGATAGTAAACAACGTCTACATCCTTAAATAACGTATCTAACTCAGTCGCGTCAGTCAGATCCGCTTCCACTGCCTCGACGTCCTCGTACCAGTCAAAGCGCTGAAGACTTGTTTTTTTCCTCGAGGTGGCCCGAACTTGGAAACCGGCAGCAAGTAACTCAGTAATCAACCTGCCGCCAATGTAGCCTGTCGCACCGGTGACCAGCACTCGCCGGTGCGGGTTTTGAGCTTGATAATGCAAAGTGGGACGAAGTTGATTATCCATGAGCGCAAGTATAAGCAAATCCTGGGATTTTACTCTTGGGTCTTTAGTGAATCGAGTGCGATTTCTATGAAATTCTTCACCCATCCACAACTATCTACTATACTTTTAGAAGTAATAACTATTGAGTTAATATAAACATGAAGAAAGGATTTGCTTTATGCGCATTTCAAGCAAACTTGTCACCACAGCACTACTCGCAGCCATTTCACTTTTCGGGATATCCACGGCACAAGCCCAAGACATTTTTGACGGCGGACGACTTGCAGGTGGCTCCTCGCAGGTATCTAACCTAAGTTCGGTTCCTGAAAACCTAGCGCTGCCCGAAATTGAAAATAGCATTGACCTAGAACGCTACAAAGGCAAGTGGTATCAAGTCGCAGCAATTCCCCAACCATTCTCTTTACAGTGCTCACATGACGTTACCGCTGATTACGGCGTGATCGACTCGGACACAATCTCTGTAACAAATAAGTGTGGCACTTTCTTTGGGCCTTCAGTTATTGAAGGCAGCGCTAAAGTAGTTTCCAATGCTTCATTAAAGGTTAGCTTCCCAGGTATTCCATTTCAGAGTGAAGACAATCAAGCAAACTACCGCGTGACCTATATCGAAGATGATTATTCACTAGCAATCGTCGGCAGCCCAAGCCGGTCCTCAGGATTTATACTATCCCGCACGCCACAGCTCAGTAGTGACCAATGGTCTCACGTTCGGAACATTACAGAGGACAGTGGGTGGTGGCCATGCGCATTCATTACAGTCCCAGCGACAGGTGGCTTAAACACCGCCACTCCGCTCTGCACACTTTAATTAACGTAGATGGTCATCTACTCCGTGTTGAGCCATGGTGCATTATTAAGGGATAACTCCTGTGCCATATCCTGAAGGAATCGGATAACCACTTCACGCTCTTGTGGAGTTAATCGTTTAGCAGCATCAAAACGACGCGCCTGATGCTTACCAAGCGTCCGCATCGCCTCTCCACGAGTGGCATCAGTGACCATGAGGGCGAAAGCCCTGCGGTCGACGGGGTGCACATTACGAACAATATGCCCACCTTTTTCTAGCCTATTAAGCGTCTTTGTTACAGATGCCGGGGAAAGCTTAAGGTGAGCTCCAAGCATTCCTGGAGTCACCACTTCGCCCGCATTGCCCGCCACAATCAAATAGTGCAAAGCTCGCATATCAGGGGCACTTAGCTCCATATAACGTGCCGAGGCTTCACCAATACTACGTTCCACATCGCGAAGACTGGCCAACGATTTCATTAGCCGCCCAATTTGCGCAATGTCTTCTTCCGACATGCCAGAACGATCAACTAATTCACTTTTGGGATCACTAGTTTTAACGTCATAAATATTACGAAGTGTAGGTTCTGCCGGATGGATTTTATCTGGTTCCTGCATATTCAGCATAGTAATCACCTTTTTCTACAAAGTCAGATAAAGTTTATTTTTAAAAATATTAACTCATGGGATACTATAAATTTCTTGTAGGCACATTATTTTTATGGACCCAAATTCACACTTTCTGTACTTCATCAAAATAAAGCGCCATATACAACGATTGGGAATTTTTGCGAGATAACTGGCCGTGTGATACTCGAATGGACAATGGCATGACAATCACCACAGAACATTCAACTCATCCTGATCTTGATTTCAATGATGAGATTTATCGGGAACTAAACCGCATCTGCGCTTCGCTATCTCAACAGTGCAGCACATATCAACCAGAGTTCCGTACCTGCCTAGATGCTGCTTTCCAAGCTTTGCGAGGTGGCAAGTTAATCCGCCCTCGAATGCTACTGGGGCTATACAACACGCTTGTAGACGATGACATTGAGGTCAAACTCAACACCGTTTTACAGGTAGCAGTGGCTTTAGAACTACTGCATTTTTCCCTTTTGGTTCATGACGATGTTATTGACGGAGACCTCTATCGCCGAGGCAAACTTAATTTTATTGGGCAGATTCTCATGCATCGCACACCTGAAAGTTTTGCACAAATCCAGCGCGATCCAGAGCATCTAGATTGGGCACAATCTAATGGACTGCTTATGGGAAATCTTTTTCTTGCTGCCACCCATCAAATCTTCGCGCGCCTTGACCTTCCACATCACCAACGGGTTCGACTTTTAGATTTACTCAACCACACGATAAATGACACTATTGTGGGTGAGTTTCTTGATGTGGGATTAAGCAGCAAAGCCATCAGCCCCAATATGGACATTGCTCTAGAAATGAGTCGGCTAAAAACAGCCACATACACTTTTGAACTTCCAATGAGAGCAGCGGCAATTCTCGCGGAACTACCTCAGGAGATTGAAACAAAGATAGGTGAGATAGGCACAAACTTGGGCATCGCTTATCAATTGCAGGACGATTACTTATCTACTTTTGGTGACGCAGCCGAACACGGCAAAGATGCCTTTTCTGACCTTCGAGAAGGAAAAGAAACTACAATTATCGCCTTCGCTCGAGATACTGCTAAATGGACTGATATTCAAGACAACTTCGGCTCCGCAGATCTGAGCACCTCTCAGGCAGAGCGAATTCAACATCTTCTCATACAGTGTGGAGCAAAGAATCACTCCTTGAATGCCATCTCCGACCACTTAAATATCTGCCGTTCGATGATCAAAACACTAAGCCCCCAGGTAGATCCCAAGGCTCAAAATTTATTACTTAAACAAGTTGAGCAACTAGCCAGCCGCAAATCTTAGAACTAACCTTTACGCCTTTAACGGAAGTGAATTTGATGTCTACTAGCATCACAACAGAGAACAAGAAGAAATCTGGTCCTCCTCGCTTGATGAGAATCTTTCTGCCCGCCTTGCTAATTTTAGTTTGGCTTGTAGGAGCTGGAGTCGGCGGTCCTTATTTTGGCAAGGTTAGTGAGGTCTCCTCCAACAGCCAGACCACATATCTGCCAGAATCTGCCGATGCCACTCAAGTACAGGAACAGTTGGGAGATTTTACTGATTCTGAATCCATCCCAGCCATTGTCGTAATGGTCAGCGATGAACCCTTAACACAGCAAGACATCACACAACTCAATGAAGTTGTTGCTGGGCTTTCAGAATTAGACATAGTTTCCGATGAAGTCTCCCCTGCTATTCCATCCGAGGACGGCAGAGCTGTCCAAGTGTTTGTCCCCCTCAATCCATCAGCGGAGCTGACGGAAAGCGTCGAGAAGCTCTCTGAGACCTTGACCCAGCAAACGCCGGACTATGTGAGCACCTATGTGACCGGACCGGCTGGGTTTACCGCTGATCTCAGCGCAGCTTTCGCGGGTATTGATGGGCTACTCCTAGCAGTCGCCTTGGCTGCCGTCCTTGTCATTCTTGTCATCGTCTATCGCTCCTTCATTCTGCCCATCGCCGTGCTTGCCACCAGTTTGTTTGCGCTGACTGTAGCTCTATTGGTGGTGTGGTGGCTAGCTAAGTGGGACATCCTGCTGCTTTCGGGTCAGACTCAAGGCATCCTCTTCATTCTGGTCATTGGCGCCGCCACCGACTACTCATTGCTATACGTTGCTCGTTTCCGTGAAGAGTTACGCGTTCAACAAGATAAAGGGATAGCCACAGGGAAAGCCATCCGGGCATCGGTGGAACCCATTCTTGCCTCGGGCAGCACTGTTATTGCGGGCCTCCTTTGTTTGCTATTTAGTGATTTGAAATCTAACTCCACGCTAGGTCCAGTAGCTTCGGTGGGCATTATTTTTGCAATGCTTTCTGCTCTTACTCTGCTACCAGCCCTGCTGTTTGTATTCGGTCGGGTGGCCTTTTGGCCCAAGCGACCAAAATACGAACCTGAAAAAGCCCGTGCGAAAAACGACATCCCCGCCAGCGGGATCTGGTCAAAAGTGGCTGATTTAGTGGAGCAGCATCCTCGTGCAATCTGGGTATCTACACTTATTGTGCTTCTCTTGGGTGCGGCTTTCGTTCCCACACTAAAAGCGGACGGTGTGTCCCAATCCGACCTAGTTCTGGGTTCCTCTGAAGCACGTGATGGCCAGCAGGCTTTAGGCGAACACTTCCCCGGTGGATCCGGCAGTCCTGCTTATATTATCGTTGATGAAACACAGGCAGCACAGGCTGCTGACGTAGTCCTTAACAACGACAATTTCGAGACTGTAACTGTAACTAGTGCTGACTCCCCCTCTGGCTCAGCCCCAATCACCGCTGACGGTATTGTGCCGTTAGGTTCTGGTACAGCTCCAGGCCCGGTAGTTGTAGAAGGGCAAGTCCTTTTACAAGCAACACTTGTCGAAGCACCAGATTCCGAAGAAGCTCAAAAAGCTATTCGCAGTATCCGCCAAACTTTTGCAGATGAAAATATATCAGCGGTAGTAGGCGGTGTCACTGCAACTTCCGTAGACACTAACGATGCCTCCATCCATGACCGCAACCTGATCATCCCAATTGTATTGCTGGTCATTTTGGTTATTCTCATGCTGTTGCTGCGGTCTATTGTCGCACCACTCCTGCTAGTAGTCACCACCGTGGTGTCTTTTGCTACTGCTTTAGGCGTGGCTGCTTTACTTTTCAATCACGTTTTCAGTTTCCCAGGAGCAGACCCCGCAGTACCTCTCTACGGATTTGTATTTTTAGTAGCCTTGGGCATCGACTACAACATTTTCTTAGTCACCCGAATCCGTGAAGAAACCAAAACCCACGGCACAAGACTTGGAATTCTTCGAGGCCTGACAGTAACCGGCGGAGTAATTACCTCAGCTGGAGTAGTTCTCGCCGCAACGTTCGCAGCACTCTATGTCATCCCAATTCTATTCCTGGCACAAATTGCCTTCATTGTCGCTTTTGGAGTTCTTATTGATACCCTGCTCGTTCGCGCCTTCTTGGTGCCTGCTTTGTTCTACGACATCGGACCGAAAATCTGGTGGCCGTCAAAATTGTCCAATCAGAAATACCAGAAGCAGCCTCAGCTATGACACACCAAAATTCGCCTCTCTTCCTTAAAAGTGCACTGAGACTTTACAATCGGGCCTCATTCAAGGCTTCACATAAAGTGATCGAAGAATATTCGACGAGCTTCAGTCTGTCTACGTGGTTGCTATCCCCACGCATACGAAATGACATACGAAATCTCTATGCAGTAGTTCGTATCGCCGATGAGATTGTCGACGGCACTGCACATGCCGCTGGTTGCTCAACTGCCAAAATCGAAGAGATTCTCGATGCCTATGAAATTGCGGTTCTTGCAGCACCACAACAACGCTTCAACACAGATCTTGTTTTACAAGCTTATGGTGAAACTGCCCGACGCTGTGATTTCGAACAAGAGCATGTAATAGCCTTCTTTGCATCAATGCGTAAGGACCTCAAAGCTAATACACACGACCCAGATAGCTTCACAACGTATGTCTATGGCTCCGCGGAAGTTATAGGCCTGCTTTGTCTCAGCGTTTTCAACCAAGGTAGAACGATTAGCAAAAAACGGCTAGAGATTATGCAAAACGGAGCCCGCTCATTGGGAGCGGCATTCCAGAAAATTAACTTTCTCCGTGACTTGGCAGAAGATCAGCAAAATTTGGGCCGATTTTATTTCCCCAAAACCAGCCAAGGAACTCTTACTAAAGAACAAAAAGAAGATCTCATCGCTGATATCCGTCAAGACCTAGCAATTGCCCACGATGCATTTCCAGAAATACCAGTGCAGGCTCGCATCGGAGTGATCTCTGCTTATTTGCTCTTTCAAAAACTCACTGACCGAATTGAGGCTACTCCTACCGCCGATTTATTGCGGGAGCGAATCAGAGTTCCACTTCATATCAAACTCTCTACACTCGCTAGAGCCACGATGAAAGGTCTATCTATGAGCATCTACAGAAAGAATTCGTGATGAAGGTCTCGACTAAAACTCCACGCTCCTCAGGTACCGCCGTAGTCATAGGCGCAGGTGTTGCTGGTTTAGCCACTTCTGCACTTTTAGCACGTGATGGCTGGCAAGTAACTGTTTTGGAAAAAAATACTGATGTCGGTGGCCGAGCTGGATCGCTTGAAATATCAGGCTTTCCTGGCTTTCGATGGGATACCGGACCTTCTTGGTACCTCATGCCCGAGGCCTTTGACCATTTCTTCGCACTTTTTGGTGCATGTACTTCTGATTATCTCGATTTGGTAGAATTAACGCCTGGTTATCGAGTTTTTTCTGGCACACATGACGCTGTCGATGTCCCCACTGGGCGTGAAGAAGCAATTGCGCTATTCGAATCCATCGAACCCGGCGCGGGTGCAAAACTAGGAAATTATCTTGATAGCGCGGCAGACGCCTATGACATTGCCATTGATAGATTCCTTTATAATAATTTCTCCACGTTAGGCCCGCTGCTTCACCGGGATGTACTGACCCGAGCTGGCCGACTGTTTTCTCTACTGACCCGTTCTTTACAAAAGTACGTAAATAGTCAATTCAGTAGCCCGGTGTTGCGCCAGATCCTAACCTATCCAGCAGTCTTCCTGTCTTCCCGACCCACTACTACCCCATCGATGTACCACTTGATGAGTCATACCGATTTGGTGCAGGGAGTGAAATACCCTATAGGTGGTTTTACTGCAGTGGTTAACGCTCTGCATCAGTTAGCGCTGGAAAACGGGGTTGAGTTTCAACTCGATTCTGAGGTCATTTCCATCAACACTGCTTCATCGAGGGGCAACACAAGCGCCACAGGTGTGAGCTTGCTTCACAACAGAAAAGTGCAAAATCTAGATGCGGATCTTGTGGTTTCAGCAGGCGACCTACACCATACAGAAAATAATCTGCTTCCCCGGGAACTTCGAACCTATCCCGAACGATATTGGTCCAATCGCAATCCTGGAATTGGAGCGGTATTAATCCTCCTGGGCGTAAAAGGAGAGTTACCCCAGCTCGACCATCACAACCTTTTCTTCAGTGAAGATTGGACAGATGATTTTGCTGTAGTTTTCGACGGGCCTCAACTTACCCGCCCCCACAATGCATCAAATTCCATTTATGTCTCCAAGCCTTCAACGTCCGAAGACGGCGTTGCACCTGCTGGATACGAAAACCTTTTTGTTTTAATTCCGACCAAGGCCTCTAGCAGCATCGGCCACGGTGATGCGTATATGCAGTCGGCTTCAGCATCCGTGGAAACAATCGCGTCACATGCAATCAATCAAATTGCTACGCAAGCCGGCATCCCTGACCTCACTGACCGAATTGTGGTCAAACGCACCATTGGCCCTGCGGATTTTGAGCACCGCTACCATTCATGGGTAGGCAGTGCGCTGGGTCCAGCACATACCCTCAGACAGTCCGCTTTCTTAAGAGGGCGCAATAGCTCCCGCAAGGTCAATAACCTCTTCTATTCCGGTGCCACCACCGTCCCGGGTGTAGGAATACCCATGTGTTTAATTTCTGCCGAGAATATTATTAAGCGTTTACATGCCGATACCAGTGCAGGACCACTGCCCGAACCATTGCCGCCTAAAACGACACCATCTCAAAAGACCTCATACGATCATTAAATTTTGATCCCTATCATCGATATTTCACAAAATGAGCAAGATAGCGATATTTTTATGGCCTTTATTTATCTAGGTACTCTCCTAGTTCTCATTGGGTGCATGGCTTTGTGCGACCACCGTTGGAAGCTAGCGTTCTTCCGCCATCCGTTACGAGCAATTCTTTCGGTAGGTGCTGCATATATTGGATTTCTTTTATGGGATATATTTGGCATTATTACTGGCACTTTTTATCGCGGAGACTCAGCGTTTATGTCCGGTATTAACCTTGCACCCCATATGCCCATTGAAGAACTTTTTTTCTTATTCTTCCTCTGCTACATCACCCTCAACCTTACCTCGGCAGCAGCATTATGGCTTAAAGCACCACTGCCTAAAAAACCCGGTAAAAAGTCTCCCCTCACACCACAGCGCGATACTTTCCAACCAACTACCACTCCCGAGGTTGAACCATGACTTATATTTTTATAAGCATTCCTTTTTTAGCAATAGCCATGGTCCTATTTGTCTTAAAGCTGCAGTCTGGAACACCTAAACTTTTACCAATCACCGCTGTCAGTGCCCTTACCCTATGTTCCCTAACTATCATATTTGATAACCTCATGGTTTGGGCTGATCTCTTTGGATATGGCGATACCCAGCACCTTGGCATTTGGCTCGGTTTAATCCCCCTAGAGGATCTTTTCTATCCGCTCTTCGCAGTACTTCTGATTCCTGCCCTATGGTTGCCTGGAAATATGTTTAAACGCAGGAAAAAACGTCCACACCATTCCTTACCCACCATCGCCAATGGAAGCATCACTACTAGATCCACCACCACGCAATCTGAGCCAGAAAAGCCGTAGTCATGATGGAAAAAATAAGACTAATTCTATTGTCATCTCGCCCCATTAGCTGGATCAATACCGCCTACCCCTTTGGTCTGGCCTACCTATTAAATGCAGGAGAGATTGACTGGCTGTTTTGGCTAGGCATCGTATTTTTTCTTATCCCGTATAACATCGCCATGTATGGTATCAACGATGTTTTTGATTACGAATCTGATATGCGTAATCCCCGCAAAGGCGGCGTCGAGGGGGCCGTGCTACCGAAAAGTTCCCACAGCACACTGTTATGGGCCTCGGCTATCTCAACAATTCCTTTCCTAGTTATTCTTTTCATATTTGGCACCTGGATGTCGTCTTTATGGCTGACACTCTCAGTGCTAGCAGTGATTGCTTATTCAGCACCGAAATTGCGTTTTAAAGAACGCCCCTTTATCGATGCTCTAACATCTTCTACTCACTTCACTTCACCTGCATTAATCGGTGCAACGATCACTGGAACATCTCCTTCAGCAGCGATGTGGATAGCACTGGGATCCTTTTTCTTGTGGGGCATGGCCAGTCAGATCCTTGGAGCAGTACAGGATGTTAATGCAGACCGGGAAGCTAATCTGAGCTCAATTGCCACTGTAATTGGGGCGCGTGGAGCCATTCGGCTTTCAGTAGTACTTTATTTACTAGCTGCTGTGTTAGTCACTACTTTGCCTAATCCGGCGTGGATCATCGGGATTGCGATTCTAACTTACGTATTTAATGCCGCACGATTTTGGAACATTACAGATGCCAGTTGTGAACAGGCTAATCGCAGTTGGAAAGTTTTCCTGTGGCTGAACTACTTTGTTGGTGCTGTGATAACGATACTGCTAATAGCAATTCATCAGATATAACTCTGCTTTTATCCGATCAGTTCTGTAACTTGCCTAGCCACCCACGCTTTTCCAGTTTTCGGCTGATCACCACACGAGGACACCACGCCGTCGACCTCGATGCGTTCAAGCTCCACAACCCACGTGCGCCCATCGGGATGAGTAACCAAAACAGAATCATCTTCGAATTCAACCTGCAAACTCGCAGGAGCAACCGCCTCGCCGAAAGCTTCCGCCACGGCAATTTCTGCAACCTGGCCACGAGCATCTAAGGTTCCTCGGCCACGGTTGCCCGGCAGGAAGAGTTTGTTGTCCAACGCGCCTTGGAAAAGCTGCACGGTTTCGGCCTCATCAAGTAGGCCATAAGAGTAATTCCACGGCATGAGCAGCATCGATGGCGCAAAACGGTGGCCCTTGGTGTGCGAAGCCTCCCACACATGCAGCGGCCCAAATTGTGGCTCCACGGCAGCTGCCAGCGGACGCCCCTTGATCGCGCAGCACACATCGCGCTTCGAATGCGTACAAATCAGCAGCATCGGATCATCCATGCGCTGCGCATTGTTTTTGCCCGGCCCGCTTAAATCAAGATCCAAAACATCAGCCGGCGCGTCCACCACCAGGTGCTCAATAATTGAGGCCTCAGCAAAAACGAGAAAAAGATTATGCTTTTCGACGTTTCGACCCTCCCTTCCCGGCTTCCTAATTAATTGCAGACCCATTCCGGAAGCTTTCAGGTGCCTCTTCAATTGATCAGTCAACTCAGGATCAAATGTTCCGCCGTCTAAAACATCACGGCTCCACGAGCCAGCATGTTCAAGGAGAACAAACCCAGAACCTGTTTTTGCCGTTCCCGGCAGGGGTTCAACATTGACGTCAGAACAGCGAAGAGTCATGTCCTCTACCCTAGTATCGCCGCCTCCATCTGATGTCTGGGGTGTCTGTAATTTTCACGTCTCCTGGCGTTTTTAAGACGAATTACAACAATTCGTTCACGATTGAGCGAAATTGGGCGTCTTGCTTAGGTTTCGGGGGTGACCCAGGGTTACGGTGTGTGCATGATTGTGCAGCCAACTTCTCATTCAAAGCATCGTGCCCGCCTGAAGACTCTAGCGATTGTCGGCGCTAGCGCGTTGACTCTTGCGGGTTGTGGAACCTCCAATTCCACCACCAACGATGCTTCTTCTGTAACCCAAACTATGTCCGCAACTGCGGATGGCGCACAGTTGTCCAACGAAGCTTCCACCGGCCCAACCGCATTGGGCGAAGCCGATGTAGCAATGAAGACTCTCCGACCTGATGCGCCTGCACAGCTCATGGTCACCGATGTTCGGATTGGCTCTCACAGTGGCTTTGACCGCGTGGTATTTGATCTCACTGGCACCGGAACTCCTGGTTGGTTCATTGATTACACCTCCAATCCCACCCAGCAGGGCAGCGGAAACACCATCAACTTCACGGGCGATACAGCGCTGAACGTAAATATTGACGGTACTGTTTATCCTTTCGATTTGGGCCTTGAGGATCCAGAGATCGGCACCGTGGATGGCTCCGGCAGCATTGTCACCCAGGTCGTCAGCGCAGGTACTTTTGAGGGACGCTCCCAGTTCGTCATCGGCCTCAACGGCAAGCACCGCTACTCGGTCACTGAGTTGCAGGATCCGCACCGTCTCGTTGTGGATGTTTTAGCGCAGTAGTTTCCTAATATGTGGCCTCAATCCGCCACTTGTTGTCTTTCCACATCAACAGCCACGCACTGAGCTGCCTTTCTTCAGATACTGCCCGTCCCACCACTTGGAGGCGGGCATATTTTGTGCCGTTTTTCTCCCACCATCGATCATCCACCGGCCATGGCCCAGCCCAGCCAGTGATCAAATAGCGGGCCGGCCCCCAGGACAAGGCATACGGCGACGAGCTGAGCAATGCCTCTGCGGTGACGTAAATACGCTGCCCTTCTGTATCAATCATGGTCACTTGCGAGGCCGGGTGGTTGATCCCACCGCCCAACCGAGCAGGCAGCGGACCTGGTATTTTCCCTGGCCACGACCCCGCTGGATTGCGGATAGCATCACGTTTTTCACCATAGGGAACAAAATGAATGCGTTCTTCTACTCCCCGACCACCAGCCGGAACAGGCTGCAGCACCGCATCCACGCCCAAGCTTGATTGCACACGCTCAATGACTTGTCTGGCCACATGCTGCTGGCTGCGCCCGGTATCCCACAATCCGCCGCTGGCCATATCCGGTGGCACACATTCCAAAGGAATAAGCCACAACGCCGTAATCCCATCGTGCTCATTCGGATCATCGGAATGCACACCGCGCGCAGTCAACCACCCATCCAACTGCCAACGCACCCGATCCGCAGTTGCCTGTTCCGTTAAAGGTTCACCGGTACGCCAAATTCTGCTCACCGTATCACCAGTACTGAAATCGGCTGTGACCTTGAGCAATTGGCACACCACGCCACCTTTGCTCAGCAGTTGATGCAGGCGCGAGGCAAGGTTGCGCGCAACAAACGAGGCGGCGTCGACACGCAAAATAGGCTCCTCCGGCACATGCGAAACCTCCCAATCTGCATGCGTGATCGGTGGCGCGACCTTACGATCGTGCCTGGCACGCGCAATGTTGTGACACCGCAGACCAGCGTTGCCGAAACGCGTCGCCACGGCTTCTACCGGCAGTTCCGCCAGCTCACCAAGCGTGCGCATGCCCAGATCCGCCAGCGCGCGCACCACCTCCGCCTCACAACCCAGCGCTTCCTCGGCCGCCAGCACGCCCAGGGGTTGCTGCTGTAAAAAGCTTCTCGACGCCTCCCTCTTCACCACAGTCCCACCATTCGCCCTCGCCGCGATGACGGCCGTCGTGATCTCATCCGCAACCCCGGCGAAAACGTCGATGCCTTGGCGCAGGGCGGCGTCGATAAGCATCTGAGCAGCGATGTCCTCTGAACCGTAATAGCGCGCGGCAGCTCCCGCATCGACCGCGACCAGACCCGGACGAAGCACCTCGACGCTGGAGGCAACCTCACCGAGCGATGCCACGATGCCCTCAAACATCCGGGCATCACGATCTGCATCCGCGTCAACAACCTCCAGCTCAGGGCACACAGCCTGCGCCTGCCGAACCTTCATCCCACGACGCACCCCACGCTTGCGCGCAGCCACGCCACACACCTGGATGCGGTAATGCGCAGCAATCGCCACAGGTTTATTGTGCGCGGGAGCATCTTCATCCAAATGAACCGCCTGCACAGGCCAATCCGGAAACCACAATGCCATCACCCGCGTCATGGGACCGCCCGCAACGTTGTTGGCTGTTCAGGCTCAAGCAATGCTGCATCCTGAGGCCTACTGATCAGGACTTTTCCGCTGCGCACACCGTGAGTTTTCGACACAGCCCGCACCTGCATCTCAACGCCACGAATACGCCCACTACCTGCACCAATGCCAACATAATCAGTGATCTCTGCATCCACCGACAGCGCCGGTGAGCTTACTTTCGTGCCAACCATCACCAAGGCAGCAGTCCCCTGCCTCAGCTTTCCCAGCAACGGCCTCGCTCTGGTTGGCGACAGGGAAATCTCCGGGCCTTTGTACACGACCACATCCAACCCCTCACACAGCACCGCTGCCACATTCAGTGGCTCCGTACCAGGATTTGGAATAGCAATGATGTTCTCGCACACACCTCCGGAATCAATCACCCCGGCGTAGGCTAAATCCTTCCACCCAATCACCGCAGCGTGTCCACCCTGGGCAGTAATATGAGCCAGGAAGTCCACCACCACAAGTGGCTGTTCAACCAATTGAGTAACCGCACGACGCGGCAAACCATCCCCAGGGAAAAGATCAGAAAAAGCGGAAGGAACTGCAACTATGTCCTGTTTTTCGGCGAGAGAATCCTGCTTTTGTTCAGCACTTTCTTCCACCGACGGCTCAAACTTTGGCACCGCAGCACCCATGGTGGACATGCGTGAACGCAACGCATCAATGCGCTCCGCTCTACTTAATCCTGAAAGGTCAGGGAGCGACACCGGAGTGCCATCTCCCCACAACTTTCGAACACCTGTTCCACTCATGAGTTCCAGTAAACACTCATTTTCAACGGTGTGCAACCAGCCTGTTCATGCGGGGCTGGTGTGAGAAAAGGGGTGGTTGTGAAAAATCCACAGCTGCCCCAAACAAAGGCTTATCCCCTTATCTACTTTTCAAAAACCATTTCAACGTCCATGAAAATGAAACCTGCTAGATTTAATTTTTACTCGAAACGAAATCAAATAAAGGCTGAGGAAAAGTCGAATCATGTCTAAACGCTCCCGTGCTTTCGCCACAGCATTAATCGCCTTGGGCCTAGGGCTATCTTCCTGCTCTACTACGGAAGATACCGCTATATCGGAGACGACAGTGTCTAGTGTTGCAACGAAAACAACCTCGACTCTGCCTGAAATGAACTCCGCAGTATCAGCAGACGGCGTGACGATCACTATCGATTCTGCCTTCACGACAGACTCTGTAGAAATGGAATCCCTAGACAGACCTTCTGGCGACATCCAACCCGAGATGTCTAGAGAAGACGGAATCTTTGTCGTAGTCGAAACCACTATAAAGAACGAGAGTGGAGCAGATATGGACATCACCTGTGCATCCACTGGTTCAACTGTCTATGCAGAAATCTCCACTAATCAAGAGGCCGTATACCAACCAATACGCGATTTATTCCTCATCCCAGGAAACCCGGAATGCAACCATAATCTAGGATCCGGTTTCGACGCACCAATGACTTGGGTATTTCAAATCCCTAAAGATGCCACTGCGGAGCGATTTGGATTCACACATAGTGAGCTCGGTGATGGGAAACTAACTTGGATTGCACTCAATGATTTGAGTAATTCGGAGCCAGCTACTGAATCAACTATGCGAGACGAAGCAGCAATCGATCCGAGCACCCCTCAGCAAACTCCAGTACAGGAAACTGTGATCTCACAAAACACCATTGAAACTCCTGTAGCCCCTGCTCCTGCGGTACCTGCTTATGGCGCTTCTTGCCCTGTCTCGATGCTCCAGCAGCCAAGTCAAGCTGCAGATGGTTCAGCTTTGGTCTGCATTTATGCAGGAACCCCCAACCCAATCTGGGTCTACGGCCCAGAACCTCTCGGAGTCGGGACTGCTACACCGGGTGGGGCATGCGAAGGATACGAGGCCGGTGGGCAAGATGCTTCTGGAAATATAATGATGTGCTCAGGCGGACAATGGGTCTATGGGCCATAAATCTAAAATCAAAGAGTGCACTCCTGCAGCATGGGTTTTGGGAAGGCGATACTCTTAGAAATTATGGATCCGATGAACAGCTACAACACCATGAAGTCCCACGTCACCCCAATTCCAACGCCGGTGAGCGTGCGGCTGAGTAGCTCGGTATTAGTAGGTGCTGCCATCGCTTCATTAACCACTGATCTAGCCCCGGCCGTAAAGTTTTCTGTCACTGGAGTTGGTCTGGCACTCGCGCTGCTCATCGCTTTTGCGCATCCTTACCGTGGGGAGATGAGGATGTACCGCTTCCAAAACAATATTTCACCAGTCCCCACCATTGGCCAGGTGATGCCACTATTTTTCACATGGCTGGCGCTGATGCTTGCACCGATTATTTCAGGAGCGCCATTGTGGGCAACGATTCTAGTGTTCCTGGCAGCTACCGGCTGGATGTATTTAACGTTCCCCCACGTGGATGGCAGCCGGAAGCTGGCGTTCGCTGAAGGCCCCCGCCGAAACACCTAAACGGACCACCCAGGAAATCGACCTAAGCAGTCCGCTCCACTACAGCTCAACCCCAAACAGAGCCTAGAAGCCCCTCTTCTTTTTCTGCTTTTCTTGTTCTTCTAGGACCTGTTTGTTGCGGCGCCCCATTTCGATCAACTTGAGGTTTGCCCAGTTGTAGAAGCTGTGGCCGAGGATGAAAATCGCCCAGATGAAGAACAAAATAGGGATCGCGTACCAGTATGAGAAACCGGATTGCCACATCACCAAGACGGTGAAAATAACACTGAACAGCAGTGTTCGGGTGGGTTGGAAGGTGAATTTCGCTTGGCTTTGATCGATCTGTTTATCAGCCGAAGCTGACCTCCCAGCCCCACCCCGAGAACCAGCGCCACTCTTTTTAGCCGCCATTAGTCAAGATCCCTCGAGTGAGCCCACCGGGTCAACGCGTGGCGGTTGGATTGTTGGGTTTTCCGCAGAATGTTTGAGGCGTGGGTTTCCACGGTTTTGACGGAAATGAACAGTTCTTTGCCGATTTCTTTGTAGGTGTAGCCGCGGGCTAGTAGGCGGAGGACTTCGAGTTCGCGGCGGGTGAGGGCGTCGACAACTGGGTCGTCGAGGATTTTTCCGGATTCTACGGCGGCGTCTTTTTCGGGTGCGTCGACAATGCCTGCGCCAGCTGCGGAATCGGGGGCGGCGAAGGCGTCGAGGACGAAGCCTGCCAGGCGTGGTGAGAAGAATGCGTCGCCGGATTTCACGCGGTTGATGGCTTCGATGAGTTCTTCACCGGAGATTGATTTGGTCACGTATCCCCTGGCACCGCCACGGATGATGGCGATGACATCTTCCGCAGCATCAGAGACACTGAGTGCCAAGAAAATGGTGTCCACATCGGAGTCGTTGATCTGCTGGAGCACTGCGAGGCCGCCGCCGTCGGGCATGTGGACGTCGAGAAGCACTACCTCTGGTTTGCTTGCCTTGATGCCGGCTACGGCGTCGGCCACCGTCCCTGCTTCGCCGACTACTGTGACGGCGTTGCCTAGTTCTGCTTTGACGCCGGAGCGAAACACGGAGTGGTCATCGACCAAAAACACATCAACCATGCCTTTCAGGTTACAGCCCCGAAGACACGCGCGTACGACCAACTACACATCCATGGTGATTGCCACTTCGGTGCCTTCGCCGATTTCAGATTTGATGCGTACTTTTCCGCCGGCTCGTTCGACGCGGCCTTGGACGGATTCGGCGAGCCCGTGGTGCCCGTCGGGGATGTTGTCGGGGTCGAATCCTGCACCGCGGTCGCGGACGAAAATGTTCAGTTCGCCGAGCATAATTTCGGCGTACACATCGGCGGTTTCCACGCCGGCATGCTTGGCCACGTTCACGAGTGCTTCGCGGACTGCCATCACCGCTGCCTGCGTTTTCTCAGTCAGCGCTTCATCGGTTCCCACGGTCACAGGCACGATACGCAGAGCGTAAATATCCTCGACTTCACCGCAGGCGCGCTCCAACGCAGTAAAGACAGTGCCGGTTGTTTGAGGTGTTTTATCTTGGGAATCAAACAGCCATTGACGCAGCTCGCGTTCCTGCCCGCGGGCCAGGCGGGCGACTTCGGCGGGGTCGTCGGCACGCTTTTGAATCAGCGCCAAGGTCTGCAGTACCGAATCATGCAGGCGGGAAGCAATATCTGCGCGCTCAGCAGCTGCGGCTTTTTCCGCGCGCTCCTCGCCCAGCTGATCCCACATCCGCACCCACAGCGGAACGCCCAGCGCAGCCACACCCACCAGCGTGAGCACCACGGCCACCAGCGCCATGACGAAGCCGTCCTGGGTGTTCCAATTCATCACGATCAGCACGATCGCCACCAGCATCAACACACCGCCGGTGGCAATAATCAGCAGATTCGGGCCGGATTCCACCCCGCGGTCATACGCCAGCCACACCATCAACAGGCCCACACCGACCACGCCGATGGGCACCAACGTGCCCACCGCGAAGCCGGTGCTCAGCATCACCGACGCCGCAGCACCACCGATAGCGAGCAGCACCAGGCACCACGACACCCAGCGCTTGCTTGTCGACGCCTCCCCACTCCCCTTTTTCTCAATGCGCGTAAAAATCCAAATCAAGGCATACGCAAAAAGACCCGCACCGCTCAGCAACGCCGCAAAAATCAGCAGCGCACGAACCCAAAACACCGACACATTAAGATGCTTTGCCAGCCCCGATGCGACACCCGCAACAACCCGACCATCTCTTGACCGGGTAAACGTGGGATATAAAGGCACCGCTTGCCCCGCAGGCTGCGGGGTATAAGGCGCAGGTGTGTTACTCATATCTTCGATCATGTCATGCCCCTGCGACACCAAACCATCAGGGAAGACCCTGAACGCCACCTTTTCAGGGCTTTCCCCCATTCACTTATCAGCCTCAACACTCCACAATAGAGTCTATGAGTACTTTTCAGGAGCCCCACCACAACCAGGGATTCATCCCTTTTGCCCAACCTGGTTATGAAGCTCCAACACCACACCTTGCAACTGGTACTTTTCAGCAAATGTGGCAGACCCGCCCCGCACGCATCCCTGCCAAGCAAGGTGGTCACGCCAAAGTAGCTGGTGTCTGTGAAGGCATTGGTGTGCGTTATCAAATCGACCCGGTGCTCATTCGTCTATTTTTCGTGGTCACTGGTGTCTTCGGCGCCGGTGTCGCAGCCTATCTCATTGCATGGCTGTGCATGCCCCGCTACTCCGTTCCGGTCTCCCCCATCGAAGCTCTCTGGACCCCGGGCCACACCAAAGACCGCAACCACGGCTGGTGGCTGGTCATCGCGTTCTTTATGTTCTCAGGTGTTTTATCCTCCGGCGCTGGAGGAATATCCGGCCCAGCAGCAGCCATTACTTACCTTTGCCTTTTAGCCATGTGGTGGGCGTTGCATAAGAAACAACCACTTCCACCCCGCGGACTACTCACCACTGAATTCACTGTTTCTGAGGATGCCACCATGAAAAACGAAGATCTCTACCCACGACCCCAACCAGATCTAAGCACTATCACCCCCGTTGAGGGCTACTATGCACCCTTCGCGCAACAAACCCCCGAAGCGCCTCATTGGGATCCACTTGCCCAAAACCAATACAACACCTGGGATGTACAAGTCCCTCCACAAAAGCCTCAGAAAAAGCGCCATGTGTGGCCATGGATTGTCGGCGGTGTAGTTGGTACCGGAGTTGTCATGAGCGCCCTCGCAGGCCTGTTTATTTCAAATATCGATCCCATCTACTTTGAAGACGACCCTGGAATCGGCGATGTCAATCTCATCCCCACCAACGATGAACTCCTCAGCAGCTACACCTCTGGTGTGGGCGAAATGAACCTAGATTTCAGCAACCTCACCCAACTTGATCAGGAACAAAACGTTCAAATCACCTCAGGTATCGGTGAAGTCATGGTGACCCTGCCTGATGACGTGCCAGTAAGCTTGAGTTGCTCCGCCGGTGTGGGCACAGCGCGCTGTGATGTTGGAGACCTCGCCGCCCACAATGCTGATTTGGAAGGTCCGATGTTGAATCTGGTTGTAAATTCTGGAATCGGCGATGTGAAGGTGGAGTTCGCTGATCAGAATGACTAGCCCGACCCTATGTGAGTAGTCGATTTAGCAAAACCAGACACGCGTGCCAAGAACTTCCTTTTGCTTGAAGTTTTGGCACGCCTGTCTGGTTCCAAGTCCCCATAACCAAACACACGTGCCAAAGATTCAGATTTTTGAGGACCTTTGGCACGCCTGTCTGGTTTTGCAAAAACAATCAAAAATTCCACCCCAGGGCCGATAAAAAGTGCCCTCTCAGAATCGATTCTAAGAGCCTCCCAGCCTCACTTGGAGGCATCTACTCAACTGAAGAATCGGACTCCTTAAATGGGAGACAATTAGTCCAGCTGTCCGCGCAGCTCTTCACTCAAGTTGGCAAGCTCAGACAGGTCATCCTCATCGAAGCGATCTGCTGCTGCGTGGTCTTCTGGGGAGAGCGCAAAATACTTCAATGCGGTGTTGATTTGGGTGTTCTCCTTGGATTCAACATGCAGCCGGATCGATTTATCAGCTCCCCCAAGCTCACCCAGATTCACGCCACCTGTTGCTTTGTTTTCAGCCATCAACACGGATAGCGCTGCAACCAGCAGGAATGCGTCGCCGTAGCCGTCAATCTCAGTGTCGGTGTAGTTTCCAGAGAGTCCGTCTAAACCTAAATCCCCGAACAGGGTGTGAACCTCAATGGGATCGCCGGAAGCTTGTGCCAGGTATGAAACGAGTGCTGTGGCTTCTTCGGTTTTTCCAAAGTGGGGTGCCCAATAGGTTTCTAGGATTTCGCTCATCGGGTCTCTCCTGCTTTCTGATTTGGCAATAATAGAATCATTCCCAGCATACGCCCAAAAAGTTCCAGAAAACCCGGAGAAATGGGAAAAGCGACAATCTCCAATAAGGTGATTGCCGCTTAACGAAGGCTCATTTAAGGCCTACTCCCATTCGATGGTTCCTGGTGGCTTGGAGGTTACGTCCAGCACCACGCGGTTCACATCTGGAACTTCGTTGGTGATGCGGGTGGAGATCTTCTCCAGAACCTCGTATGGCAGGCGGGTCCAGTCGGCGGTCATTGCGTCTTCGGAAGACACTGGGCGCAGCACGATTGGGTGTCCGTAGGTGCGGCCATCGCCTTGAACACCAACAGAGCGGACATCTGCCAGGAGGACTACTGGGCACTGCCAGATCACGCCGTCAAGTCCGGCTTCGGTGAGCTCGGTGCGGGCGATCAGGTCAGCGTGGCGGAGGGTTTCTAGGCGATCTTCGGTGACTTCACCGATGATGCGGATACCAAGTCCTGGTCCTGGGAATGGCTGGCGGCCAACGATTTCCTCAGGCAGGCCAAGTTCACGGCCAACGGCACGGACTTCGTCTTTGAAGAGGTCACGCAGTGGCTCAACAAGCTTGAATTCCACATCGTCTGGCAGTCCACCGACGTTGTGGTGGCTCTTGATGTTTGCGGTACCAGATCCACCACCGGATTCCACGACGTCTGGGTACAGGGTGCCCTGAACCAGGAAGTCCACGGTGGAACCTTCTGGAGCTTCTTCCAGCACACCGGCAACTGCGCGCTCGAAGGAGCGGATGAACTCAGCGCCGATAGCCTTGCGCTTTGCTTCTGGTTCGGTAACTCCGGCCAGCTTGGATAGGAATGCCTGGCGCTCATCAACGGTAACCAGCTTGGCGCCGGTTGCTGCGACGAAGTCTTTTTCCACCTGCTCGCGCTCACCGGCACGCAGCAGACCGTGGTCAACAAAGACACAGGTCAAACGGTCACCAATGGCGCGCTGCACCAAAGCACCGGCAACAGCGGAGTCCACACCACCGGATAGGCCACAAATAGCGCGGCCATCTTCGCCGATCTGCTCGCGGACCTTTTCGATGAGTTCTTCAGCGATGTTTGCTGCGGTCCAGTTCTGCTCTAGACCTGCGATCTCAGTGAGGAAGCGGGTCAGAACTGCCTGGCCGTGTGGTGAGTGCAATACCTCTGGGTGGTACTGCACGCCAGCCATTTTGCGTTCCTTGTTTTCGAAAGCTGCGACAGGCGCACCTTCGGAGGACGCGGTGACTACGAAACCTTCTGGGGCTTCAGAGACGGCGTCGCCGTGGCTCATCCACACCTTGTGGCAGGCTTCGAGGCCTTCGTGGAGGACGCCACCGGCAACGTTGATGTCGGTGCGTCCGTATTCGCGCTTACCGGTGTTGGCAACGGTGCCACCAAGCGCGTGGGTCATGGCTTGGAAGCCGTAGCAAATGCCAAATACTGGCAATCCGAGATCAAGAATCTCAGCGTCAAGGGATGGTGCTCCCTCGGCATACACGGAGGATGGGCCACCGGAAAGGACGAGGGCTGCTGCATTTTTAGCGCGCACATCGTCTGCGGTGGCGGTGTGCGGGATGACTTCGGAGTAGATGCCGGCCTCACGCACACGACGTGCGATCAGCTGCGCGTACTGTGCGCCGAAGTCAACGACGAGTACTGGGCGATGATTTGTCTGAAGGCTCACAAGAACTCACTCTACTAGACGAGCCTCCAAATAAGATTCTTTGGCCACATGGGCGAGGGCTCGTCGAAAAGCTTTAATGGCTGGATGCCCCTGGCGCCCTTCCCTGACCGCGGTGTAGAGCGTGCGCGTGGGGTTGCCGGGCAGCGGCTGGATGTGCACGCTTTCCAGCATCGGGGTGAGCAGTGTGGGGGAAAATGTCACGGCCAAGCCGCTACGCACGAGGTGTGCTTGGAGCATGGGATCGCTGGTTTCAAAGGTCACGCGGGGCTCAAACCCGGCGCGCCGGCAGAGCCTATGGACCCATTCGCCCGCGGGAAGGTCGGGTGGATCGATGGCGATGGGGATGTCGCGGAGTTCTGGCAGGGTGAGGCCAGAGTATGGGCCGCTTGCTGGGGTGACGAGCAGCATGGGGTCTTCGAAGAGGACTTCGCGGTGAATGCTGGCCTCAACAAGGGGGACTTCCACGGGGTATTCCTCGCCGAGTGCGACGTCGACGCGGCGGGCGCGGAGTTCTTCGAGCGCTGCGGTGACTTCTAGTTGGGAGATTTCTACTTGCAGGTGTGGGTATTTCTCGGTCAGGCGCGCGATGGCTTTCGGGGCAAGGGTGAACAGCAGGGATTGGAAGGAGGTGACTTTCAGCGTTCCGGACACTTCAGACAGCGAATCTAGAACGGCTGCGCGGGCATGGTCGACTGCTGCCATGATCGCATGTGTTTCTGAGGCCAACACTTCGCCTTGTTCTGTGAAGTAGAGGTTTCGGCCGCTTTTTTCAAAGAGTTTCACACCAATTTCTTTTTCCAGCAGCGCCATTTGTTGGGAGATGGCAGAGCGGCTGTAGTTCATGGATTCCGCCACTGCTGTAATCGTTCCCAGGCGGTGGAATTCCTGCAGGATGTGTAAGCGGTTGAGATTGAGCACGACACCTCCAAAATTGTTCAGTATTACTTAACTATAGTTGGCTGTTTTTCGATCTAGTCCTTAAAGGTTTCTTTGGCAATAATCAAGGGCATGAATAAACAGTCCGCTGCAGTGTTGATGGTGATGGGTTCCGCCCTATCCCTGCAATTTGGTGCTGCCATTGGAACGCAGCTTTTCCCCCTCAACGGCCCCTGGGCTGTCACCTCTTTAAGGCTGTTCATCGCAGGCTTGATCATGTGCCTGGTGATCCGCCCGCGACTTCGTTCCTGGACTAAAAAACAATGGATCGCCGTGCTGCTGTTGGGATTATCTCTTGGCGGAATGAACAGCCTGTTTTACGCATCCATCGAACTCATCCCGCTGGGTACCGCCGTGACCATTGAGTTCCTCGGCCCCCTGATTTTCTCCGCGGTGTTAGCCCGCACGCTGAAAAACGGATTGTGCGTGGCTTTAGCGTTTCTCGGCATGGCACTACTGGGTATCGATTCCCTCAGCGGCGAAACCCTTGACCCACTCGGCGTCATTTTCGCAGCCGTCGCAGGAATCTTCTGGGTGTGCTACATCCTGGCATCAAAGAAAATCGGCCAACTCATCCCCGGAACAAGCGGCCTGGCCGTCGCACTGATTATCGGCGCAGTGGCAGTATTTCCACTGGGTGCTACACACATGGGCCCGATTTTCCAGACCCCAACCCTACTCATCCTGGCGCTTGGCACAGCACTTCTCGGGTCGCTTATCCCCTATTCGCTGGAATTATCGGCACTGCGCCGACTCCCCGCCCCCATTTTCAGTATTCTGCTCAGCCTCGAACCGGCATTCGCCGCCGCCGTCGGCTGGATCCTGCTTGATCAAACCCCCACCGCGCTCAAGTGGGCCGCGATCATCCTTGTCATCGCGGCCAGCATCGGCGTCACGTGGGAGCCTAAAAAGATGCTTGTCGACGCGCCCCTCCACTCAAAATGCAACGCGAAGAGGCGAGTACACACACCTAGTTAACGTGCAGGCTTACCTTTTGGAAGCTCTTCAAATCGGTGTAGCCACACTTAGCCAGCGCACGCTTTAATCCACCTTCGAAGTTTTCCACACCCCACGGCATCGTAGACGGACCATGCAGAATCTGCTCCAAGCTTGGTGCTGCCTCATCCAAGTCCACGGACTCAGTAACCACACCGCGTGGGAAACGAGGGTGCGCTGCCACTGCTGGCCAGAAGTAGCCCTTTCCAGCAGCTTCTTCAGCGCGAGCCAACGGTGAACCCAGCACCACAGCATCTGCGCCACAGGCAATAGCCTTGACTACATCACCGGAGTTTTCAATGCTTCCATCTGCAATGATGTGCACGTAACGTCCACCGGTCTCATCCAGGTAATCACGACGTGCCGCAGCGACATCAGCAATCGCAGTGGCCATGGATACCTCCATGCCCAATGCTAGGCTGTTGGTGTTCTCGCCGCCACCGACGATGATGCCCACAGCACCGGTACGCATCATGTGCAACGCGGTGGTGTAATCGTTCACGCCACCAGCGATGACAGGAACATCCAAAGAACCGATGAATTCCTTTAGGTTCAGGGCCTCTCCACCGGTGTTGACGTGCTCTGCAGAGATCAGGGTGCCCTGGATAACCAGCAGATCAGCACCTGCCTTGATGACGATTGGTGCGATCTCACGAACATTTTGTGGAGACACGCGCACAGCAACGATCTCACCGGAATCACGAACCTGCGCAATGCGCTCACTCAGCAGCTCAGTATCCAGTGGCGCTGCGTGCAGCTCCTGAAGAGTGCGAGTGGCTGCAGCCTGGTCGCCTTCCTCATACGCAGCAATCACCTTTGCGATCGCCTCATCGAGATCAGCATGGCGACCCCACAGACCCTCAGCGTTGATCACGCCAAGGCCACCCTGCTTGCCCATTTCAATGACAAACTCAGGGCTTGCCAATGCATCACTTGGGTGATTCATGAACGGCAGATCAAACTTGTAGGCGTCAATATGCCAAGTGGTGTCGACATCTTTGGATGAACGGGTGCGGCGGCTAGAAACGACAGAAATATCGTCCAAGCTGTAGGTGCGTCGTGCCTCACGGCCGATACCGATTTCAACGTGGTCACGCATTGTGACGGGCCTCCCTTAAATGGTCGTATACGACGAAGACTTTACCCGAGATACGCGACACAACCAGAAACAGCCCGATTTCAATGAAGAAATCGGGCTGTTTAAGTGAGCAAAATCTAGTGGTAGTTAGGAGCTTCCACAGTCTGCTGGATGTGGTGCGGGTGGGATTCCTTCAGACCCGCGCTGGTGATCTGCACGAAACGAGCGTTGTGCAGCTCTTCAATGGTGGAGGAACCGGTGTAGCCCATTGCTGCACGAAGTCCACCGACCTGCTGGTGAATGATGTCTCCGATGGGACCGCGGAAAGGCACGCGACCTTCGATGCCTTCTGGAACGAGCTTGTCTTCGCTCTTAACGTCAGACTGGAAGTAACGGTCCTTGGAGTAGGAACGCTTCTCACCACTAAGTCCACGGCCCTGCATAGCGCCCATGGAGCCCATGCCGCGGTAACGCTTGTACTGCTTGCCGTTGATGGTGATGGTCTCACCAGGAGCCTCAGCGGTACCAGCCAGCATGGAGCCCAGCATCACGGAGTTAGCGCCAGCAGCCAAAGCCTTAGCGATATCACCAGAGAACTGCATGCCGCCATCGGCGATGATAGGAACGCCAGCCTTGTGAGCTGGAACAGCTGCCTCCATGATCGCAGTGATCTGAGGTGCACCGACACCTGCGACAACGCGAGTGGTGCAAATAGAACCTGGGCCAATACCCACCTTGATAGCGTCTGCGCCAGCTTCAATCATGGCCTGCGCAGCCTCGCGGGTCGCCAAGTTGCCGCCAACGATATCGACCTTGGGGAACGACTTCTTCACGCGGGACACCATGTCCAAAACTCCACGGCTATGGGCGTGTGCAGAGTCTACGACCAAAATGTCGACGCCGGCGTCGGCAAGCGCACCAGCTCGCTGGAATGACTCCTCGCCCGTGCCGATGCCAGCCGCAACCAGCAGACGACCTGATGCATCCTTGGATGCGTTCGGGTGCTGCTCAGTCTTAACGAAGTCCTTCACCGTGATCAGACCGACAAGCTTGCCGTCCTTTGCGATGATAGGAAGCTTCTCCACCTTGTTTGCAGACAGCAAAGCAAGAGCCTGCTCCTTGGTGACGCCCTCTTCAGCAACAACCAAAGGCATTGGGGTCATAACTTCAGCGACACGACGGTTCATGTCGCTTTCAAAACGCATATCGCGGTTGGTGCAAATACCAACCAACTTTCCGGCCTCATCAACAACAGGCAGACCGGAAATGCGGAAGCGTGCACACAGATCATCCACTTCTTGGATGCTCATGTCAGGAGTACAGGTAACAGGATCAGTGACCATTCCAGACTCAGAACGCTTCACCAGCTCAACGTTTTCTGCCTGCTCTTGAATAGACAGGTTGCGGTGCAAAACACCAATGCCGCCATGGCGTGCCATGCCGATAGCCATGCGAGCCTCGGTGACAGTATCCATTGCGGCAGAAAGAATAGGGGTGTTAAGGCGAATATTACGTGTTAACTGCGTCGAGGTATCTACCTCTGAAGGAACAACGTCCGACGCATCTGGAAGCAAAAGTACGTCATCAAAGGTTAATCCAACAAGGGCAACCTTGTTTGGGTTGTCTCCTCCGGTAGAAACTCGGCTCTGGGTTGTCATGTGCGACAGTTCCTCCTCATAGTGTGTCCACAATTATCTAAACTTTAGTAGCTTGTCCTTAAATCGGATAACCGCTGCAGCTCACACGCTATTCCACAACCGGAAATCTGGCAGTGTATTGGGTTTTAGCAACCTCTGCCAATAGGGTGGAAGATGTGAACTTTGATGCGATGATGCCCCGCGACCCGTTTGCCGATGATCCCAATGACCCGGCATCGTTTATTACCGACGATGACCCTTATGATCATCCCGAACCGCTTTCTGAAGAAGAGCGAATCCACGTGAGCCAAGACCTTCGCCTCGTGATGGAATTTAAAAAAGTTTTAGGTCCCCGAGGAATCGAAGGCGTGTTCTTCATGTGCGAAGACTGCGAAGAGTTCCACTACTACGACTGGGACATCATGGCAGCAAACATGCGCGCCACCTTGGCTGGGGAACTCAGCCCCGTGCATGAACCAAGTGCGCAACCCAATATTGATGCCTATGTGCCGTGGGACTACTGCATTGGTTACCTAGACGGACTTGAAGCCAAATAAAAACTGCTAGCAACTAAAGATACGTTGCTAGCAGTTTTTATATTTTTACCTAGTTTCCAGGAGTCTGAGGTGGCACAAGTCCAGAGTCACCATCATTGCCGGTTCCCTCACCGCCACCAGTTGAAGGCGTAGAAGTCGGGGCAGCTGTGGTTGTTGGCTCTGGATTAGGAGTCCAGACCGGTGGAGCAACCGCAGTGGTTGTCACTGTCTGTACCTCGGTGGAGGTAACAGTTTGAGTTTCCGTGACCGGTGGTTCCGGACTTGCGGATTCAGTAACCGTTGCAGTCAACGTCTGAGTACCTGGTTCAGATTCAACCGTTCGGGTTGCCTCCGACGGCGCCTTTCGAGGAGGTGCCATGCCATCCAGCATTGCTCGAGCCTGCTCGAGTAGAGCACGTGCCCCTTCCACATCGCCACTAGCTGTACGACTATCAACTTCTTCCAGCGTGGAGGCAAGCTCCACCACGCTTGGAGAATCTTGATTGCCAAACAGCTGCTGATTCATGCCATACAACGGGGAGTTTTCATCAGCGTTGTACACTGCTGCTCCACCGCCTGCGATGACTAGAGTTGCAGCTGCAGCACCCACCAAACCGCTAAGGAATGGGTGAGATTTGCGCTGGGTTGCCGAAGCATCCAGTGAATGAACCCCGCTTGATCCGCTCTTGGCACGCTTCTCACGGCGTGCTGCAAGTGGAACAACAGTTGCGGACTCATCTGCATCAGCTGAATTAGTTGCAGTGTTGGGGGTATCAGAAATAGAAACAGGTGCGAATTCTTGGGTTGCAGGGTTTGATGCCTGCATAACCGTGGTGTCCGAAGTGGATTCCACTGGCAAATCCTGATCCTGATCCAAAATTCCAGGGAGCAAAGTAGACCAATCCGGCATTGTTGCCGGCGGCTCCTGAGCTTCCTTTGTTAAATCGAGGAGGAGGCCAGCGAGGGCGTCATCGCCCTCTGAGGGATCAACGCCGCGGGACAGGTCAGTCAAGAACGCGTCGTCGTCGAACAGCTGCTTTAGCTGTCCTTTAACGTGTTCCTGGCCATCCTGCTCACCACCATGTAGACGTCGAGTCATTACTTGTTCTCCTGCTGCTCAAGTGTGCTTCGAAGTGTCGTGAGTGCCCTGTGTTGGGCAACTCGTACAGCACCTGGGGTGCTGCCCACCATCTCTGCAGTTTCTTCTGCGGAAAGACCAACGATAACTCTCAAGATAAGAATGTCGCGTGCCTTTTCACTCAGTAGATCGAGAAGTTCCCTAACTCTGTTACTTCCATCGCTGACCAGCGCAAAGTCTTCGGGGGTAAAAGTATCTGGTGAAGTTTCTGGGACTTCCTCAATAGGAGTCGATTTATCCCTCGACATCGCCCTGTGAGCATCTGCGACCTTGTTAGATGCAATGCCGTAGACAAACGCCATGAACGGCCTACCCTGGTCGACAAAGTTCCTAATGGAGGTGGCTACCGCCAGGCAGATTTCTTGAGCAACGTCTTCTGCCGTTGGCTGGCGTCCACCTCCAATACGAGCGCGAGCATAACGCAAAACAATGGGGTGAATAATCTCCATTATTCTTTGCAATGCCCGACGATCGCCCGCCGTTGCCTGCGGTACCAGGTCAGCGAGCTCGCGCTCAGTATCAGCCAAGTTCTCGCACCTTCCTGCATCAAAACCCTAAAAGTTTAATAATAAGACAAGTATAAAGCCCTCATGCATTTATGCAGGGGTAATTCACCCAGTTGGATTTTGGCCTCACGGGTTTTCACCATCTTAGCAACTAGAACCCCCAACACCTTGATCTCCTCACATACTGACAGATAACACCCATCCCCTTAACCCCGTCCTGACCTGCAAAAACAAGTTATCTATAAGAATTCACCGGAGATTCACCTCGACACATAACCGCAGGTCAGAACGGGCGTACTAGCAGGAGTTCGCCTGCATATGGCCATTTAGTCAGCTTTGCTTCACTAACAAGTCACAATCTGTTCATCATTGCGGTCGACACTGTTGTCTCGGGCGAACACCCCACATCAGAGAACGCGATCAAAGCTATAAAAAGTAGCTGACAATAGGGAGTATTTGAAGATGACATTGCCTCACCAGCTTCCCGGGCCAAATGCAGACTTCTGGGACTGGCAGTTGCACGGAACGTGCCGCGGCGAGACCTCCGACGTGTTCTATCACCCGGACGGCGAGCGCGGTCGTGCTCGCCAGCGTCGGGAGCTGCGCGCAAAGGCCATCTGTGCAGCATGCCCAGTATTGGAATCCTGCCGCAAGCATGCACTAGCTGTAGCAGAGCCTTATGGAGTATGGGGCGGACTTTCAGAGTCCGAACGACTGGTTATCCTTCGCAACAACGAGCGCAAGCAACCAGTAGCAGTTTAAAAGAGCAGACCCGGTCACCAGACCGGGTCTTTATTCTTATGCAGAGCTCTTTTGCACAGTAACTCTAACCAGCACTTCTGCCCCACAAATAAAAAACACCGCGAAGCAGAAACTGCCCCACGGTGTTTTTCACAGAACTTTAGTGGTGATGATGTCCTGCATGTGCATCGGCTGCTTCTTCTGCAGGCTTCTCAACAACAGAAGCCTCAGTGGTCAGAACCATGCGTGCAACAGAGGTTGCATTCACTACTGCGGAATGGGTGACCTTGACTGGGTCGATGACACCGTCGTTGATCAGGTTTCCGTATTCCAAAGTTGCAGCGTTGAAGCCCTCGCCGTTTGGCAGAGCAGCAGTGCGTGCAACAACAACAGAGCCGTCAAGACCTGCGTTGGAGGCGATCCAGTACGCTGGCTTGCCCAAAGCAGTAGCCAGTGCGCGAACGCCGACCTTCTGGTCGCCTTCGAACTCTTCGGCGTAAGCCTTCAGAGTCTCAGCGATCTGAACCAAAGCGGAACCGCCACCAGCGATAACGCCTTCTTGTGCTGCTGCGCGAGCAGCGTTGA
Source organism: Corynebacterium glutamicum ATCC 13032 (assembly GCF_000011325.1). Lineage (NCBI taxonomy): Bacteria > Bacillati > Actinomycetota > Actinomycetes > Mycobacteriales > Corynebacteriaceae > Corynebacterium > Corynebacterium glutamicum. Next base: position 611,850 of record NC_003450.3, on the reverse strand, counting down.
TGGCATCTTCGACACGCAGCTTGCGGTCGTTGACTTCGGTTTCAGTTGCTGCACCAACGCGGATGACAGCAATACCACCGGAGAGCTTAGCCAAACGCTCTTCTGCCTTTTCGCGATCCCAGGTGGAATCGGTGTTGGCGATTTCGCGACGGATCTGGCCGCGACGTGCTTCAACGTCTTCTGCGGAACCTGCACCATCAACGATGATGGTTTCGTCCTTGGAAACGGTGATGCGGCGTGCGGTACCGAAAACTTCTTCGCCAGCTTCGTTGAGGTTGATGCCCACTTCTGGATCCACGACAGTTGCCTTGGTGACAATAGCCAGGTCATCCATGAACGCCTTGCGTCGGTCACCGAAGTAAGGGGACTTCACTGCAACGACCTTGATGGTCTTGCGGATGGAGTTCACAACCAGGGTCTGCAAAGGCTCGCCCTCGACGTCTTCTGCGATGATCAGCAAAGGACGGTTGGACTCCACAACCTTCTCCAGCAATGGGAGGAAGTCTGGGAGGGAAGAAATCTTGTTGCGAACAAGCAGCACTGCAGGGTTGTCCAGGACAGCCTGCTGAGTGTCGTTGTCGTTGATGAAATAAGGGGAAAGGTAGCCCTTGTCGAAAGAAATACCTTCGGTGACCTCGAGAGCAGTCTCGATGGACTGGGACTCCTCAACGGTGACGACACCGTCCTTGCCAACCTTTTCCATCGCTGCAGCAACGATCTCGCCGACAACTTCATCGCGGGATGAAACGGTAGCGACGTTTGCGATTTCCTTGGTGTCAGACACCTCGGTTGCGCGTGCCTTCAACTCTTCCAAGGTCTTTTCTGCAGCTGCAGAAATACCCTTGTTGAGCTCCATTGGGTTTGCGCCAGCAGCAACGTTGCGCAGGCCTTCAGCAATGAGTGCCTGAGCAAGCAGAGTTGCAGTCGTGGTGCCGTCACCAGCGATGTCGTTGGTCTTAACAGCAACGGACTTCACCAGCTGCGCACCGAGGTTCTCAAAAGGATCCTCAAGGTCGATGTCGCGGGCAATGGTGACACCGTCGTTGGTGACCAGAGGTCCGCCGAATGCCTTATCAAGAACCACGTTACGGCCGCGTGGGCCGAGGGTTACCTTGACAGCGTTTGCCAGAGCGTCAACGCCCCGGAGAATGCCTTCGCGGGCGTCCTGGTCAAAAGCAATGAGCTTTGCCATGAACTTATCCCCTACTTCTCGACGATTGCGAGGATGTCACGAGCGGAGAGAAGCAAGTACTCCACGCCACCGAACTTGATCTCGGTGCCGCCGTAACGGGAGAAGATCACAACGTCATCTTCCTTGATGTCCAGTGGGATGCGGTTACCCTTGTCATCGAAGCGGCCTGGGCCAACTGCGATAACGGTTGCCTCTTGTGGCTTTTCCTTAGCGGAATCTGGAATGACCAGGCCGGAAGCGGTGGTGGTCTCTGCTTCGTTGATCTGAACGAGGATCTTGTCCTCAAGCGGCTTGATGTTGACGTTTGCCACGATGAATCCCTCCATGAGAAAAATTTTGTGTGTGCCGGTTGTGGGTTTCCAGCACAGCCGTCGTCGCGGGTGAACAACTGTGTGTCAAACAACCTATTTGGCACTCTACCCCCGAGAGTGCCAGCACTCAACTGTTGAGGGTGCTAAAAATTCACATGGCAGCCAAACTTTAAGCCGTACGCAGGTTATATACAGCGTTGCGCCACAGGTTGAATTCCTCTGGATAATCATCGCGGTAGTTACGAGCGGCGCGAATGCCGTCCTTAATTCGCTCAATTTCATCCAACGTGATGTCTTCGCCTTCGGCCCCCACGAAGATCACAGGGCCACAGATTGCAGTGGTCGGATCAGAGAAGAAGGAGCCATCACCGGTAGCAGCGGCGTTGCGGCCAAGGGATGCTACTGGGTTTGCTGCGGCACCCTCATCTTTTGCGCTGGCGCTGTAGAGAGCGGCGTACAAGGTGCCATCCTCTTGGAAAGCGACAGCGACGCGGCCATCATCGGCACCGCCGAGGAACTTCGCAGCGTTTTCTAAATCAAAGTCAATCGCGCGGTGGGTGAGATCTGTGTTGACAAGAAATCCGTAGGTCATGCCTCTCAATTAACCGTGCGCTTCACATCTCGGCCACTTGAAAGAAAAGAATTCATACGGAATTCATGCAGAGCTAGACAATTCGCTTCAAATCCACCTTGGCGGTCGCTGCAGGGATGGCATCAGCGATCAAACTTGCGGAGGTCGGCGCAAACCCAAATTCGGTTCGTGCGGCCAACCCAGCAGCAACCGCGTGGATGGTCGCAGCAGGTGCAATCTGGGTGTAAATCGCCGAATCAGACAAGGTCACATCGGGGAAAAACTCCGGCAAGCGGTTTAATTCTGCGTAGCTTTGAGCCAAGTGTGCACCGACAAGACCTGACAACACATCGCCAGAGCCAGGTGTAGCCAACCAGGAATGCCCAGCGTTGATCGCATGCACAAAGTCGTGAGCTGCAATGACGGTGTATTTCCCCTTGAGCAGTACGCAACAATCAAATTCTTTAGCTAACGCTTGCGCAGCACCAATGGGATCTTTGTCCGCTTGGGGAATCTCGACGCCTTCAGAGCGTAATTCTGCTGCGATGCGTTCAAATTCGCCCTTGTGCGGAGTGAGCACCGTTGGTGCTTTTCGCTCGCGCAACGCCTGCCGAAGCTCCGCTGAGAGCTGGAGTAATGAGAGGCTGTCGGCGTCGATAAGCACAGGCTCAGGCCGGCTCAAAAGCTCCGCAAGCTCGGCTGATTGCTCAGCCTCCAGCCCGCGTCCGGGGCCGTGCACCCACGCTTGCACGCGGCCGGCGGTGGCAAGTGATTGCGTTGCGACGACCTCCGGCAGCGACTGGATGACAAAATTTAACGCAGGGCCAACGTATCGAACCATGGCGCTTGTGGCCCTGACAGCCGCCTTCACCGACAGCACAGCAGCACCTGGATAGGTGCCACTACCTGCAACAATGCCGACAATTCCGCCACTGTATTTATCATGATCCGGGCCAGGCTCCATGTTCAACACGGTAAAGTGCTGGCCGATCCTATGGATATGTGGCGCCGTAGCTTTGAGATTCGCGCGCTCAAAAAGCGAATCTTTCCGTTGATACGCCTTGGAGGCAAACATCTGCGGGGTCGCGTCTTCTGCCTGCACCTGACTCAACTCAGCGGACAGCGATTTTCCGCCGCCACCAGCGATGTTGATATCAGCACAGAGCACTTCACCACACGCAGGACTGACCGCGTGGGCGCGTCTCAAACCGCCAAACGTGATCGTGACATCAGCGTCAATGTGTGCCGGAATTTTCTGACGCGCCATCGGTGCATCATTATCAAATCCTTCCACCGTCACCATCACGCCGGGCGGCAGTTCACCACTATCGGCATGCACGCCAGACGGCACATCAATCGCCAAAATGGGGATACCTGAAGCGGAAAAAGACTCCACCAAACTGGCCAGCTCTGGGGTGAGCCCTCCCCGACCACCGATGCCAAACAAACCATCAATCACCAGGCGGTAGAGGTAGTGAGGGGGAAAATCGGAAATGATCTGCCCGCCCAAAGACTCATAATATGCCAATGCTGATTGATGGACTTTGCCGTTTCCCAACAGCAAAGCATCAACGTGGTGGCCTTCTTCTGCAAGGAACGCGCCTGCATACAAGGCGTCGCCACCGTTGCCACCGGGGCCGACCAGCAGCAGGATTGACTCCTCACTGGAGACCGCTGGAGCGGGGCCGTCCACCATTGCCAACGCGACATCGGCCACCGCCGATGCCGCGGAGATCATCAGCTCATCCGGATCTGCCTGAAGCTCAAAAAGGGTGTTTTCTGCGCGTCGGATTTGGTCAACGGAGAAGACTGGTTTCATGGAACTAATACTAAATGTTTAAAACACCTGTGGGGTCTCAACGGACAAAGAAGGATCAGTTCCGACCGAAATTGGTGATTCTTGGGCACCTTCGTGGATTCTTTGAGCCGCCAACGCTGCAATCATGACACCATTATCGGTGCACAAATTGAAACGAGGAACCCGGAGTTCGATGTCGGCTTTATCGCAACGTTCTTGAGCAAGCTCCCGCAGACGAGAGTTGGCAGCCACTCCTCCACCCAACAGCAGCACCTTCGCACCGACATCGCGGCACGCACGCACGGCCTTAAACGTCAACACATCACACACCGCTTCTTGGAATGATGCGCAGACGTCCTCCACGGAAATAACTTCACCGTTTCTTTCCGCAGCTTCCACGTAGCGGGCAACGGAGGTTTTCAAACCGGAAAAGCTGAAATCATGCCGAGAATCCGACTTTTTCATCAATCCGCGGGGGAAAGCAATGGCCTCTGGATTACCCCGGCGCGCCAATTTATCAATGATGGGGCCGCCTGGGTAGCCCAATCCCAACAGCCTTGAGACTTTGTCATAGGCTTCGCCAGCGGCATCGTCGAGGGTGGATCCCAATTCCTTCATGGGTAATCCCACCGCGTCGACTTCCAACAATTGAGTGTGTCCGCCGGAAACCAGCAAAGCCACCGCGTGTGGAAGAGTTTCACCTTCCAGATTGGCCACGGCGACGTGTCCGCCCAGGTGGTTGACCGCGTAAAACGGAACTCCCCACGCAGCGGCATACGCCTTCGCAGCGCTGGCTCCAACGAGCAGCGCGCCCGCCAAACCAGGGCCCACGGTTGCAGCCACAGCATCTGGCCTGTCGACGCCCGCCTGCCTCAACGCTTCACGCATCACGGGGACCATAGATTCCAGGTGCGCCCGGGAGGCGATTTCTGGCACGACGCCACCAAAGCGGGCATGTTCTTGCATGGAGGAGGCCACTGAGTCGGCGAGGATCTCTAGGTTTCCTTCGCCGTCAAGTTTGACTACGCCTACGCCTGTTTCATCGCAGGAGCTTTCAATTCCCAAAACGATCATGGTTTAGCTGGGTGTCCCCTCTGTGTCTGTCTGTTGATCTTTGCGATCGCTCAAGCGTGGGCGTTGCATGGTGTAGGCGTCAGCTCCGGATGGCCGGTAGTAGTTTTTGCGCACGGCCAAGGTTTTAAAGCCGAAAGCCTCGTACATGGAAATCGCGGGTACGTTGTCGGTGCGGACTTCCAAGAAAACTGGACCGTCGTGGCTGTCCGCTGCATGCATCATTTGATCCATGAGTACGCGTCCCAAGCCTTTTCTTTGGAATTCCGGATCGACACCAATGGTGTGGATTTCAAACTCTGGATCATCCGCAGGTCCCATCATGGCAAGACCTGCGTACGCCACCAAGTATCCTTCGTCGAAAGCGCCGATGTAGAAATTGGTGGGGTGGGAAAACTCCACGGCAAAGACATCACGTGGCCAGGGGTTATCACCTGGGAACAGGATTTGCTCCAGGTCGGCGCAGCGCCCCGCGTCTTCCCTGCGGAGTTCCCGTAGCTCGAATTGTTCACTCATGAAAGATCCACCTCGGGGATGGCTGCAGATTTAGGTTTTGGTTTTGGTTCTTTGGCATCTGGGCGGCGCAGGTAAAGAGGAACCAATGGTTGTGGTTCCACACTGAAATCAGCCACTGCCACCAAGCTTGCGGGGGCAGGTTTGCCGCTATGCATGGTGACATTCTGGAGTTCTTCTGGGAGTTTTTCCACCAGGTGCTCAGGAATCGAAATGGTGTCTACAGCGCCGCTGATCTGGATGTTTGCTGGTGCGATGACATCTGGTCCCTGATCACGTTCGCCGGAGCGGTAGGTTGCCCAGTAGATTTCACGGCGGCGCGCATCAGTGGCAACTAATGCGTGCGGGATGTTGCGTGCACCAATATTGTGAGCGATCGCGTCGAGTGAGCAGACTCCATAGACAGGGATTCCCAGGGCATCACCGAACGCTGCGCCGGACACCATGCCTACTCGAAGTCCAGTGAACGGTCCCGGGCCGCAACCCACGACGATCGCGTCGATATCTGAAAAGCTCAAGTTGGCGTCGAGAAGCGTCTTCTGGACGGTGGGCGTGAGCTGCTCGTTGTGTGCGCGGGTGTCCTCGATGATGGTTTCGGCGCGGGTGTTTCCGGTGTCGGAGTCGACGACGCCGACGATCAGGTCAGGGGTTGAGGTGTCTAGGGCTAGTACTAACACGAGGAATCAGCGTACCTCTCGGCCGTGGGCCAGATCGAAAAGGTGCTTCAGTACTGCGCCTGAGCTGGCACGAAGTCCATTGTGTTCATGCTGGCTGGTGATAAACAGCTGCACACCGGGCAGGTGTTGTGCGGTTTCCAGAGAGTAATCCACTGGGACGAAAACGTCATTGGCATACACTGCTGCAGCGCCCTTGGCCTGTGAGTTTTCCAATGCCTTCGCATCATAAAGCTTGGGCCATTCCTGCTGAGCCAATGCCAGGGCAACGTCCTTCCACGGCTTGAGCGACGGCACGGTGTCTGTCCACTCCTGGAACACGTGCTCACCGGTGAGCAGTGTTGGATCCTCGCGGAAATCCTCTGGAAGCACACGCTCTGCTGCCCAATTTGTCACCACACCGTCGGCGTAAGAGGACTCATGGAGCACGTAATAAATTGGGTTGCGGTTGCCGAAAGGCAAAAGTCCTGCCAGGTCATGGACAAAAGCGTTGGAGGTGGGATCTAATTCCAGCAGGTTGTACAGATCAAACCAGCCGTCATTGCTACCCAACAAGTGACCAAGGGATCGCAGCCTGGTTTCTGACACAACTTCGCCGGTGGGAAGCACAATCTCCCCGGCGCGAGCACGATTAACCAACCCTCGGAAAGTTTCCCGTAATTGCGGGAAGCGACGGTAGAATTCCTCAGAGTTTCGGCGCATGCGGTTGTAACAGTTGGCATACACGTCTTCTGCTGGGCGATCAATAGCGCTGAGACCGCCGGTAATAAACACGTTGTCCAAGGAATCGGCGTGCCGGGACAAGTAATGCAGGGTGGTGAAACCTCCGAAGGACTGGCCTAAAAGGTTCCACTGATTCACACCCAAATGCTTACGCAGGGCTTCAGCATCTCGCACAATGCCATCTGCGCGCAGGTGGGATAAGTACTCCACTACTTCTGCTGTGGGTTTTTCCAAAATATCATTACCCACTGGGGTGGAACGGCCGGTGCCACGTTGATCCAACATGACCACGCGGTATTCCTCCAAGGCCACGCCCAACCAATTGGGGTTGAGGGGATTAAGGCTTGGACGTGGAGCTTCATTGCCAGGCCCACCCTGCAGGAATACTAAATATGGAAGGTCTTCCCCACCGACGCGTGTGGCAATGCGTGCGAACACATCAATGGTGCGTTCATCGGCCACATCTTCAGTCAGAGGGAGGGTCAGCGTGATTTCTTCCAGCTGAAGGGAACCAAGTGTTTTAGTCATGCTTCCCAGGTTACGCGCAGGGGTGGACACCACCCCCACCACTGCCCAAAAATCACCTTAGAGCAGCAAGAACAATATCTGCGCGCCGAGGATTTTACCGATCATCGCCGTGGGGTACACAGTGGCATATCCCCTGTTGGCAAGATCCGTTCCGGTTTGCCCATTCAGATAGGAAATAATTGCAGGATTTGTGGTGGTGCCAGCGGCAACACCCATGGCTTCATCCCACCTCAACCTGAGTACCCACATGCCGATCACAGCACACAGCAGCGCAGAGGCCAAGGTGATCACCAAGCCACCGGCCATGTAGATCAAGGAGGAGGAATCGGTAAGCGCAGCTCTAAATCCTGCACCTGCAGAGGTACCCACACCAGCCAAAAACAGCGCCAGGCCCAAGGTGGAGATCGTGCGGTTGGCGTGGAACGGCATCTGCCACGTCAGCGGTCCTGTGTGCTTGAGTGCTCCCAAAATCAGGCCGGCAATAATCGGGCCGCCACCAAAGCCAAGGGACATCGTGGTGCCGCCTGGAAGAGGAATCGGGATCGCGCCCAACAACAGGCCAAGAGATAATCCGATGGCTAAAGGCAGCAGATTAACATCAGCAAGGGACTTTTCAGAGTCCCCTAAGAATCGTCGCACTTCAGCCACACGACCAGGAGCAACCACCACGCGGATGCGGTCAGAGTAGTTGATCACGGTGTCAGGTTTAGGCACTACCTCAGAATCGCCCTGGCGGATACGGGCAATCATGAATCCGTGAGCTACAGTATCAAGCTCAGCAACGGTTCTACCTGCAACCTCAGGGCTAGATACCGTCAGGCGGGTGTAGATCAGCTCTGTGTCCTCAATTTTGGTTTCGCGTTCTTCACCCAACGCCTTAATTGCCCGATCCACGGCTTCTTCAGTGCCGTTGATCAACAGTTCCATGCCTTCAGTAATCGGCAGATCTGGATCCGCGAGGCGGTGTGTATGTGGATCATCCACAATGCGGGTTGCGATGATACTTTCACCTGCAAGGCGTGGAAGATCTCCCACCCTGCCTGTGATTCCAGGTTTGAGCTGCACACCCTTCCACACCAGCGGTGCGGTGATCATGCCTTCTTTTCGAGCATCTTCCCGGTGATTTACTTTGAGCAGTTTCGCTCCAACCGCGGCCACCACAATGGATCCCAGCACGGCTCCCGGATATGCCAAGGAATAACCAATAACAGGTTCACTGGCAAGGCTTGGATCGATTCCTTCAATCAATTCCACGACCGCTGCCATACCGGGAGTCGAGGTCAGCGCGCCGGTGAACATACCGGTACCGATCGCTGCATCAAGCCCCAGTGACTTAATAAGCACCCACGCCAAACCAATCAGTGTTGCCAGCAGCAGGAGCATAAAGATGGTGAGCTTCCAGCCCTTTTTAGCGAACTCACTGAAAAATGCTGGTCCGGCGGACAAACCGATGACATAAACGAACATCGCCAAGCCCAGCTGATAAACAATCATGGGGATGACGATGTCGGTATTTGCAGTTGAAACCACCAGGGCCACAAACAGCACCGCGGCGGCACCTAAAGAAAGGCCAAAGACCCTAATCTGACCAATTGCTAAACCAACGGCCAAAATAACCACCAGCGCAATCAGCGGGTTCGCAGCTAAGAAATCAAGCACTCACAATCACTCCCCTTTTTTTAAGGACGTTTCTTGCCCGAGACGTGATCCCAAGTTGCATTCCCGACGAGGTTTTCATTTTTTCAATGCAAGATCCAACAAAAGGTTCACTTAAAGGGCAGAGAAAGCACAGAACTAAAATTCACTTTTCACTACTTTCCATGATCCCGCAGTTTCAAAACTAAAACAACAGATTCGGACAGAATCACACTATTTTAGCGTGGAAAACTTTCTCAGCGGCCTTCGCGCCATTCCCAATGGAAAATTCGAGCCTCAGATTCCGGGTCTTCCTGCACAGCGGTCTCTCGATCAATGGTAATCAAAAGATACGAGTCAGCGATCTGCTCCACCAAGCCACCGCCCCATTCCGCAACAACCACAGCCAAGTCCAAATCGGTATCCAAATCCAAAGAGTCCAGCGCACCGATCGGATCAGCATCCTCGCTGTCTTCGCCCAGCAATCGGTAGGCATCCATGTGGATCAGATCTGGCCCACCGATTTCCGAGCGGTGTTCCCTCGCGATCACAAACGTCGGCGATGTCACCCGCCCCTTCACCTGCAATCCACGAGCGATACCTTGAGTAAATGTGGTTTTTCCAGCACCCAGCGGGCCGTCCAAAATCACCACATCGCCAGCTTCTAGATGCCTGCCTAATTCTTCCCCAAAATTTTGGGTATCTGCGGCATGCTCAAAACGCCTCGTGCCGGATACCGGAAACTCAGATTTCATTGCTGCTCCTTAAACGTATTCACTTAAACATATGCGCGGACAGTTCGGCCGGTTGGTCGGCACACTACCTCATAGTTAATGGTGTCTAAACGCTCCGCAAAATCAGTTGCGTCATGCCCATTCTCACCGAATATCACGGCCTTCGCCCCAGCTTCCACGCCGTGTGGATTGTCGCCCAAAGAAATAACGAACTGATCCATGCATACGCGCCCAACCTGCGGATAGTCCAGGCCATCAATCGTGACGGAGAATTTCCCCTGGGCATGCCGCGGCATGCCATCGGCATAGCCCGCAGGCACCACAGCCACAAAGCCGCGATCCTCAGCGCGCCAGGTCAGGCCATAGGAAGTGCCTTGTCCAGCTTCAATTTGCTTTACGACGCTCACCTTCGCCTCCCACGTCATCGCCGGCTTCAAACCATGCTCCAGTCCCGCCACGGGTTCCAACCCATAAAAGGCCAAACCCGGTCGGACCATCTCCATGTGTAAATCAGATCGAGTCAAGAATGCAGGTGAGTTGCATACGTGGTTGACCGGGCACTCAAGCCCGTGCTTGCGGGCGAGCGCAAGGGCGCGTCGAAAAGCAATAATTTGGCGATCAGTTTCCGGATTCTCTGGCTCATCCGCGCACGCCAAGTGCGTGAACATGCCCGTGACCTCAATGTGCGGGGCAGCAGCCAACGCGCTGAACACGCCCTCCCACTCCTGCTCATCCACACCCGAACGATGCAACCCAGAATCAATCTTGATGGACACCCGAATATGCTCCGCATCAGTTTCGATCAAGGCTTTGGCATGCGCGGGAGAAATAACAGCCAAATCAATATTGCGATCAATGGCGGCGCGGAAATCCTGCTCCGGTGTCCAAATCCAACACAAAACCTCTTGGCTGATGCCGATATCACGCAACTGCATAGCCTCCGCAAGAGTTGCCACACCAAACGCATCCGCACCATGAGCAGCAATAACCGGAGCGACCTTCTCTACGCCATGGTTATATGCATTCGCCTTCACCACCGCCATCAGCTTCGCCGGACCCGCCATTTGTTTAAGCACCCTCGTGTTATGGGCGATGGCATCCAGGTCAATTTTGGTGGTCAGCAAGTTCATGTTGAACTATTGTGCCACCAACCGCGGACAGAAATACGATTGGTGCCGGGGTTAGTGCCAGTATTGCCCCACGCTTTCAACTATCCTTAAACACGTGGCTGAGAATCTGAACAAACACCTGTCCAAACTGTCCAAGCGCGGACCGCACCGCGTGCTGGTAGGCGATATGAACTACGCCGGCATCCCGGGCAAAATCTACACCCCAGCAGAAGGCGACGGCATCCCAGGTGTAGCTTTCGGCCACGACTGGATGAAATCCATCAAGTACTACCACCAAACTTTGCGACACCTCGCGTCCTGGGGCATCGCTGTTGCCGCCCCAGACACCGAAAATGGCTTCATGCCAGACCACAAAGGTTTCGCCTCTGACCTCGAATCCTCCATTCAGATTCTCGGCGGCGTAAAACTCGGCTCCGGAAACGTCACCGTCAACCCAGCCTGCCTCGGTGTAGTAGGCCACGGCATGGGTGCTGGGGCTGCAGTACTATCCGCAGCAAACCGCGACCTCGTGCGCGCAGTCGGAGCAATCTACCCAGCGAAAACCTCCCCCTCAGCAATCGACGCCGCCTTCGCTGTCAAAGCCCCAGGCCTAGTCATCGGATCCTCCAGCCTCGGCCTCTTTGAATCCGGCGAGCCAGCAAAACTCGCAGCCAACTGGGCCGGCGATGTCTGCTACCGCGAATCAGAAAAAGGCAACCAACAGGGCTTCTCTGAAGACACCATGTTCAAACTTGTCGCAGGAATCGGCAGCCCACAAACCGGAGCTCAAGAAACCGTCCGCGGCCTCCTCACCGGATTCCTTCTCCACCAACTTGCCGGAGAAAAGAAATACAAAGCATTCTCCGAACCAGACGCTGAAGCTAAGAAAGTTGTCTCCTACTTCGGCCAGGAGCTGCAGGAACATGCCTTCCCTAAGGACACGTCCCCATTCGCGTTCCTTAACGAGAAGTAGTTCGCTTTTCTTAGTGGGTGATTTTGTTTGGTACTAACGCGGTCTTGCGGTTTTGTACCAACCAAAATCACCCCTTTCTAGTTTTAGGCTTCCCGCAGTACCGATTTCACAGGCCCCCGACCTCTCTGTTGTCGCCTTGCCATCCGAATCGGTTTTTCCAGAGACTCAACCACAACAGGCTGTTTCTTCTTTTCCACCTCTTCCGCCACATCATCAAGCTTTCGTTGAGTCGAAGCGATCGCCTTTTCGAACTCTTCCATCCGCTTAGCTGTGCGCTCCCGAAACTGCTGGAGAAATTCCGCATACTCCACCGCTACCACCCGCCGGCCTTGTGAAGATTAACCGCCGGTGCAGGCACTTCTGGTGCTGCCGGAACTTCAGGTGCTGCCGGCGTAATTGGGACAACGGGAGCGTGCGCGGGAGCGGAATAGTTAGTTGCTGCAGCAGCAGTGTAATTAGCTTGTGGAATTGGCTTCGGCGCAGGCTCAGCCACCTTATCTAGTTCAGACTCTGGTGGTTTCACTGAAGTTGGCTCAGGCTGCGGAGCGGGTTCAGGTATAGGCTCGGGCTCCGGCACAGGTACTTCTTCAATCACAGGGACGCACTGCTCCAGGAAATTCACCAACAGCCCAACGCCTACAACAACAATCCCAATACCGATTGCTCCCTTGATGAGTTGCCCAATCAGATCCGACTCTTCTGGAACGTCATTGAGCTCGGGGGCGCACTCTTCCGATTCAGATTCTGAGTCTGTGCCCGTCTCCTTGCCAGGTTCACAATCCTCAGTCTCTAGCTCAGGTATTGGTGTTGGTGTTCCGGGTGTGGGCGTGGGTGTCGGTTTTGGTTCAGGCTCTGTTTCAGGTTTCGGTGTTGGCTCACACTCGACCGGCTCTGTTTTGCATTTTTCCGGGTCAGGGTCAGGCTTTTCTTCACACTCTTGCTTCTCGACAGGTTTTTCTACCGGCTTTTCTGGCGTCTTTTCAACCGGCTTCTCCACTGGTTTCTCGTCAGGTTTCTCAACGGCAGCAGGTGTGGTCTTTTCCTTTTCAACACTGGATTCAGCATTGGTCGACGTCGAACTATCCGCAGCACTGCTCGATCCGCCAGAACTCCCAGAGCTAGCAGTGCTCGAGCTTGAACCACCTGAAGAGGCCGCAGCCGAAGAAGTCGCTCCACCAGATGAACCCCCAGAAGCTGCACTACACAACGGCTTTGGCTCAGTTTCACAAACTTGTTTTCCATGATCGGTCAACGCGGAGAAACACTGTGAAATCGCATCATCTCGATCAGCGCACAATCCTTCAAGCATGTCCCCTGCCTGGTCAATAAGATCAGCTCCAGTTTGGACACAGTCCCGGAATTCTTGAGGAAATTTCCCCCGATCCATGCTGCCAAGAATCTGCGTCAACGTAGACACAATGTCCAAGAGCTGCTGGATAATGTGCATCATGCCCTGGTCGGACTCTGTGACAGTGGAGTCGATCGCATCGGCGGCTTTATCAGCGGCTTCGCTGACTTCTTCCACATCATTACGGTTTTTGAACCAATCGACTGCCCGTTCAGCTATCTCCGTGGCGATCATTCCCCCGCCAACCGTCCCGAAGAATTTCAAGAGCGGGCCGACCCACCCTTGTATTCTGGCTTCGTTCGTTCCGCCCACTGCTGCTTCGGCAGCTTCGCGCAACGAGCTGGTGTCTAGCCCTTCGATGGTTTGGTACATCTCGCGCAACTGGCCTTCGGATTTCGCCGGTCCGCGATACATCCCACCACTGGCGCCTTGTAGTGCGGAGATCACTGCTCCGTAGCCGGCTAAAGGATCATTCACTTCGGATCAATCCCATCAAATCCGGCACCAAAAACTTTGTCGGTATTGTCGAATCGTTTAACTTCTTCCTCGGCGGCTTGGGTTGTTTGGGTAAAAGCGTCGATACGCTTCTCGACGCCCCTGTGCAGCCCCTCAAACATGTCCGCCAAGGCCACGCCGTGCGCGCTAAATCCTCGGCCAGAGGCCGAAGGTGAATAGTAAGGCACGCGTTGCCGGTGAATGCTGTGTTGCTGCGCGGTTTCCCCCAGAAGCCCGCGCAGTGTCGCTAAAGATTCCCCAATTTTAAGTTCGAATCCAGACACCTAAAAGTCCCCCTTTTTAAGATGTGTCAACCAATGTCAGTTTCGTGGCAGTATTTTTGCCCTCCACTATGGTTTGACTGTCTCAAAGGCGTTTAGGTTCCCAATTTGGGGAAACTTTTCTCGAAGGATGTGTGTTCCAGTCCTGCGCAGGACTGGCAATGCAAATTCTCGATCATTTTCTGAACTTTCCGCCAAAATTGATCGAATATTCGCGCTAATTTATGACCATTATGCGAATGCTCGTTCCATTTTAGCATTTCCCACTTCCCCGGGGACGGATCCTTGACCAGCAAGTTAACAGGCGAGAAAAAGGGGTCACATATGCACATTTGGTGATGCTATATGTGGCCCCTCAAGCGTCAAACCTGCCTAATTCGATATAAGTAGCCTTTGGGCAGGTTCGACCCCGCAGATCGCGTTGCGCTGTGACTGAAGTGAATTAGACTTCTGCAACCACTGCAGCAAGACGTCCCGCGATACGACGAGCTTGTTCCTTGTCTCCAGCCTCAACCATCACGCGGAAAAGCTCTTCGGTGCCAGAAGCACGAAGAAGAACGCGACCGGTGGCGCCCAACTCAGCTTCTGCTTCCGCGATCGCAGCCACAACGCTTGGGTGGCTCACGATGGTGGACTTATCCGAAACTGGCACATTGATCAGAACCTGTGGCAGCACCGTCATAGCTTGTGCCAACTCGCCCAAGGACTTTCCGGTTTCAGCCATGCGCGCCATGATGGAAAGACCAGTCAAAGTTCCATCGCCAGTGGTGCCATGATCTGGAAGAACAATGTGGCCAGATTGCTCGCCGCCCAGGCTGAATCCACCTGCATTGAGGTCTTCCAGCACGTAGCGGTCTCCTACCTTGGTGGTACGCAGTGTAATTCCGGCTTCATCCATAGCAATCTTCAATCCCAGGTTGCTCATGACAGTGCCCACGAGGGTGTTCTTGCGCAGCTCGCCGTTTTCTTTCATCGCAATGGCTAACAGCGCCATGATTTGGTCACCATCAACAAGGTTGCCATCCTTGTCCACAGCCAAACAACGGTCAGCATCACCGTCATGCGCGAGTCCAAGGTCAGCACCGTGCTTCAGGACTGCCGCCTGCACCTGATCAATGTGGGTGGAACCGCAGTCCATGTTGATGTTGTATGAGTCTGGCTTGTTATGAATAGCAATTACAGTTGCACCCGCAGCCTCATAAGCCGTTGGAGCTACAACACTTGCCGCACCATTGGCTGCATCCACAACAATCTTGATGCCTTCAAGTGACGTAGGAACAGCTTCCTTCAGGTGCTCTAGGTAACGGTCCTGTGCATCGGTTGCTTCTTCGATGACACGGCCAACTCCATGCCCTGTTGGGCCTTCTGCTGGCAAGCTGTCCATAACACGCTCAATCTCGTCTTCCACATGGTCTGGAAGCTTGTGTCCACCTGCAGAGAAGAACTTGATTCCGTTGTCCGGCATTGGGTTGTGGGATGCAGAAATCATCACGCCCATGTCAGCGCCATAATCATCGGTGAGGAATGCAACAGCAGGGGTTGGGATGACACCAACACGAATGACATCAACACCCTGGCTGGCCATGCCTGCTGAAAGTGCTGCCGCGAGCATCTCTCCAGAGACTCGAGGATCCCTACCAACGATCGCAACCGGGCGACGTCCATCTACCCGTTTCTCTGCGGTAAGTACGTGAGCTGCAGCGGCCCCCAGCTTCAAGGCCAAAGGTGCGGTGAGTACTTCATTGGCTAGTCCGCGGACGCCATCAGTTCCAAATAGTCGAGTCATGCGATTAATTATGCACGGCCTGGCCAAGATCGCATTGTTCAAAACTCTATTGAACAATTTTTCTTCGGTTGAGCTGTGTAAACCCAAGTCCCTAAGTCACAAGAAACCCCAAGAATGCGGAAAACCCGCCCCACCGAGAAATTCGGCGAAACGGGTTTGCGCAAACGTTGAGTAAATATCAACGCTTGGAGTACTGAGGTGCACGACGTGCCTTGTGCAGACCAGCCTTCTTACGCTCAACTGCACGAGCGTCACGAGTGAGGAAGCCAGCCTTCTTCAGCTCGCCGCGCTCTGCTGGGTTGTATGCGTTCAGTGCACGTGCAATTGCGAGGCGGAATGCGCCAGCCTGTCCGGTTGGGCCACCACCCTTCAGGGTTGCAACGATGTCGAACTGGTTCTCGCGGTCCAGGAGGACCAAAGGAGCCTTGATCAGCTGCTGGTGCAGCTTGTTAGGGAAGTACTCTTCCAGGGTGCGACCGTTGCACTTGAACTCGCCGGAGCCAGCTACAAGGCGGACGCGAACGATGGCGCGCTTACGGCGACCAACGGTCTGGATTGGGCCGTCGAGTACTACTGGTGCAGCCTCGATGGTCTCTTCTTCGGAAGCAGTAGCAATTGCATCGCCGATGGTGTTGGTGAACTCCTCGGTTGCAGCGGTTGCTGCAGCGATGTCAGCAGCGTCTGCGACGTTGCTCTCTACGTTCTCGTTCTGGATAGGCTCTGACATTACTGGGCCACCTTCTTGATCTCGTAGGCCTCAGGCTTCTGAGCAGCGTATGGGTGCTCGGAGCCGGAGAAAACGTGCAGCTTCTTTGCGGAAGCAGCAGTGAGCTTGTTGTGTGGCATCATGCCGACGATGGAATCCTCGATGGTGCGCTCTGGGTGCAGATCCAGGGAACGACCCAGGGTCATGGACTTCAGGCCACCAGGGTAACCGGAGTGGCGGTAACGCATTTCGCGCTCGCGCTTGTTGGAGGTAACTGCAACCTTGTCAGCGTTGATCACGATTACGTGGTCGCCGCAGTCAACGTTAGGTGCGTACAAAGGCTTGCCCTTGCCGCGAAGTAGGTCAGCGGCGTGGGTTGCCAGGCGACCCAGAACCACGTCAGTGGCGTCGATGACGTACCACTTACGGGTGATGTCACCGCTCTTCGGGTGGTAAGTAGACACAATGACTCCTTGAATTAGTCGGTCTAGAACTGCCAGCCAGGAATATGTTCGGAAGGAAGCTAAATTCGGCGGCCGGTGGTGACCCGAATTTGTCCTGCTGTCCAAGCGCACCCCTTAAAGGGGAGGTTTGACTCCACACACAAAGAGTAAAGTGTACTATCTCTGCGTTGAAAAACCAAAAAGAAGGTGACCAGCGGAAAAGCTAGTGACCTTCTTTGAAAAACTGGGTTAAACCGAAATTGCATAGCCTAGCGGGGTTACGGGAAAAACCTGGGGTGTGTTTTCGCTATTTTTTGCCTTTTTAAAAAGTGCAGCAACCCCGCTAGCAATCAAAGCCAGCCTTTACAACTAGCCCTTATGCACCCCAGCTTGCTGCTGCGCGGCGGTTCACATCAGACATACGTTCAGCGCCTTGGGCAACGGTGTTGGAGATGGTGGCAAGGATGGTGTTGAGTTCTGCTGCTGCGCGGTCCCACTTCAGCTGCGCCTCGCTGTATGCTTCGCTGGATTCGCCCTCCCAGCTGGCTACCATCGGCTGCAGTTGAGATTTCAGGCCATCAAGTAGAGAGTTGATTCGACCTGAGGTGGAGTTGATGTCGGTTGCGGCACCTTGGATGGCACCGAATTCATAGCGGATCATGTCCATGTTCTTGGTTCCTTATTCTTCTTTGAGAGTTTTACAGTGGGAGTCCAGCGCCGTCGCCAGCACCGACAGCGTTGAATGCCTGGGAGTTGTCGGCTTCAGTGTTTTCGAAGCTGCGCGCGTTGTGGCGGATGTTGTCAGAGATGGACGCCAGTGCTTCCTGCAGTTGGCGTGCTGATGAGTTCCAGCGGTTCATCAGGGAGTCGAAGCTGACCTGTGCTTGGCCGGCCCAGCTGCCGCGTACGGAATCAACAACTCCGCGAAGTCGGCTCAGTTCGCCCTGAACTTGATCGTTAATGTCGTCTACCTGGCTCGCCGTCGCGAGCATCACATCGGATTCTGTCCTGAAAAGATTTGACATTGGTTCGCCCCTCCTCGAACGAAATGATTTTAAAGTTCACCAGTTTCTCTGGTGTTCCCCCGGAAAAGCTTTTTGCCTTTCCTATTTATGTTGGACTGTGAAAGTCGCGTTTTGGTTCCCTATTTTTCAAAACTTTTTTATTCCGGCCCTATTCCGGATAGAAACCGGCATCATTTCAGCGTCAGATGCTCAATCACATTTCGGCATTGTGCCTTGTGAACAAGGGTTTCGGCGGCTTTGCTATGGCACCCAACGTTGAGTTGTCGGTCGGTGTCAAACCAGGTCACCCACAGCACATGAGAGCCATCGCCGGGTGTTTCGCGGTAGTCGATGGTGGTTTTCTCGCCCCACTCCCCTGCGGGAATTTCCTCCAGCGAAGGATCCTCGGTGATCAGGCGGCGCAGCTCTTCGGCAACCAGCGCGGCGTCCGCGCCGTGCAGCGGATCGACGCCCACGTGGATGCGCAGATTCGGGTCGGGGCCTTCCAGGTAGCGCGACTGTTCGTCGCTTCGCATTTCAAAACCAAATGGCGCCTCAATAAGCAGGTCCTCGGTCACGAGCACGGTGGGCTGGGGTTGGGGTTGATTGCTTATCGACGTCTCCCCCTGCGTTGAAATCTCCGCCACCTTATCTACCGGCCGTGAGTCCACTGGCCCAGTGAAACCCGAAATCACCCAAATACCAGCAATAGAACCAACCAATATGCTGACCAACAACAGGTGTAGTGGCTTGATGCCGTAGAACTGGCGGACTTGTTTTCCACTCGTGGGCCGTTTAATTTTCGGTGGTTCCTCCGCAACGGGAGGTGCTTCTACTCCAACCCCACCGCAGGTCACGCCTTTGGAAGCAAACATGGAGGTGAGTGCATTGACTACGTTGTCGGTGCCATCCACCACGATCTCAACAGTCGGCCAGTTTTCACCTGCTATTTGTTTCACTTGATCCAGCACAGCAGAGTGAGCCCATCCATCAAGGATGCCTTCGGCAGCCAGGTCATAGCGGTAGATGGTTTCAGGGCCGTCAAAGATGGTGGCGGTTTCTAGGACTGTGATGGTGATTGTTTGGGTGCTCATGAGTCATCACCTATGCGTGCCATCTGTGCAACACCGATGTTTTCACCACGGATGGACATCGTGGCACGTCCTGGTGGTTGTGCTGTGGGTTTGATGCCTAGGATAGCGCCTTCGTCGCGGTCGGCGTCGAAAAGCACGACGTGCGGTGATTGGTCCTTGATCTCGGACATGACCGGATCGTAGAGCGCACGCGAGGCGCCACCGGCTTTGCGGGTGAGCACGATGTGCAGGCCTACGTCTCTTGCATGCGGGATGATCTCGCGCAGCGGGTGCAGGGTGCCGGCGGGGAGCAAATCATAATCATCGATAACTAAATAAATGTCGGGCCCCTGCCACCAGGAACGATCGCGGAGTTCTTGGGCGGTGATATCAGGTCCTGGAAGTCTGGCGGATAGCGTAGCCACCATGTCTTTGATGGTGTTGTGGACTGCTGTGGAAGTAGCACAATAAGCAGCCAACATGTCTTCGGGGACCAGGCCTAGGTGGGTGCGTCGAAGGTCGAAAAATACCAAGCGTGCTTTCTCCCGCCCCACAATTGTCAGACCCGTGACAATCGTGCGGATCAGCGAGGATTTGCCACAACCTTGAGAACCAAAAGCTAGAAGGTGGCGGCTGGATTCTGGATCCCACGTCAGCGTGGATAGTTCAGCACCTCCCCGTGCAATCGGGATGCCAGGTGTCGCAGAAAGCTCAAGCTCGTGAAGCAGGATATGCGCAGGCAGCACGCTTAATTGTGGGACCTGCTGCCATCCTTGCCCATCGGCCATGACGCATACCTGGGCGATGTCTTGGCCAGACGCATGAGCAATAAGGATGTGTTCTTTATCCAGGTTGAGGCCACGCCCAGGTTTCGACGGGATCCGAAGCTGAGCTTTACGATCAATCACCGAATCCATGGCTTCGCCGAGTTTCAATTCGATTCTGCCAGTCACCAGATCGCGGACCGCGGGGCGGATGGAACTCCAGCGTTGAGTGCTTAAAACTAAATGCACCCGCGAGGCAAGGCCGTTGGCGGCGATGTCTACGAAGGCGTCGAAAAGCTCGTCGAATTCTTGGGTGATGGTGTGCCAGCCGTCCACAATAAGGAAGGTGTGGCGTTGTTCAGGGTGGTTGATCAGGCCTCGTACTTCATCGACAACTCGGCGGACTTTCTCTGGATCTTTGCGTCCTGCCACGCCTGCAACATGAGGCAGCCGGGAGAGATTTTCCAGGGAGGTTCCAGATAAATCCAGCACGTAAAAGCGGATGTTTTCTGTGCTATGCGTTGCTGCCATGGAGATCACGATGCTGCGCAATGCCGTGGACTTTCCGGTTTGGGGCCCACCACAAATAGCCCAGTGTCCGCTTCCACCGTTGAGAGAAAAATCAATCAGCAATGGATCTTGTCGCTGTTGATAGGGTCTATCGATCATCCCGATCACGGCGCTTAGCTCACCGACATCATCAGCCAAAGCACCAATCGAAACTTCTGCCGGCAACGGTGGCAACCAGATGCGATGAGCGCTTAACCCCCGCAACTTCGCGGCGCTGATGGCGCGCGCAACCACGGCGTCGATAAGCGTCTCGGTGCTTTGCTCGACAATCACCTCCTCTTTGGGTTCCTCCCAGCTGGTAAAAAGGCGCACCCGGGACTGCGTTGGTGCGAGGTGATGGCGACGCATGATGGGGCCGGATACATAACTTGCTTGGAAGCGGGTGACGGTGTCGACGTCGGATTTGAGGAAACCTGCGCCGGGTTGGCTGGGTAATTGATATGCGTCAGTGATGCCTAATACCTGGCGCGATTCGGATGCGGAAAAGGTTTTTAAGCCGATCCGGTAGGACAAGTGGGAATCCAATCCGCGCAACCGCCCCTCTTCCAGACGTTGGCTAGCGAGCAACAAATGGATGTGTAAGGAACGGCCCAAGCGTCCGACGGCGACGAATAGGTCTGCGAAATCGGGATGTTGGCCAAGCAACTCCGAGAATTCATCGATCACAATGAGCAGCGCGGGCATCGGTTTCACACCATCACGCTGGTTGTATTCATCCACATTGGCGCAGCCACCTGCCTGCCGAAGGGCTTCTTGCCTGCGGTTCATCTCACCCGAAATCGCATCATGCATGCGCTCCACCAGCACGGACTCTTCCTCCAAGTTGGTGATCACCGCGGACGTGTGAGGCAGCTGCTCGAAGCCCAAAAAGGTGGCGCCACCTTTAAAATCCACCAACACCAGATTCAATTCCTCAGGCGAATGGGTGATCGTCAAACCTAGAACAAGTGTTCTTAAAAGTTCGGATTTTCCGCTGCCAGTAGCGCCGATGCACAGCCCATGTGGTCCCATTCCGCCGTGCGCCGATTCCTTCAGATCCAGTACCATCGGCCGACCGGACGCGTTCAAACCCAAGGGCACCGCCAAACGAGTTTTAGGCTGCGTGCGCTTGTTCATCCATAAGGTTTCTGGAGTTAAATGCTCCACGTCATCAATCCCCAAAAGGGACAGCAATTCACCAGAGCTCGCCGCGTGTGCTGTGGTTGTGCGTCGAAAAGCAGTCAAACGGCGGCCAAAAACCTCCGCAAGCTCAGCGCTAACCGCATCCGGCGTGCCCAGCTCCTCCGCGCCGTGCGCGGTAGCCACATGCAGACGCTTATCGACGTGCAACAGCAGCCCTTCATCCTCTGCCAGCTGGCCCAATGCGGTGCTGGTCTGCGCGCCAACGTTGATGATCGTGGTCCATTGGGGGTCATCAATGAAGCTTTCGGTGCCGTTGGTCAACACGGAATCCACCAGCAAAATCCGAAAGGCTGCCTTCTCCGGATCGCGGGTGTGCGGTACCCATTTCAGCCACTCCCAACCCGACTCCCCGATCGCTTTGATACCCACCACCTCCGGTCCGTGGTGGTACAACAACTGCACAACCAGCGCCCGCGCCAGATCATGTGCGCCCGCACCGTTGAGCCCAATGAATCGAAACGCCTGCAACTGAACCGACACCGGCATGCTCTGCACCGACCCCACATCCCGAATGGTGTGACGCAACGACACCGCACATACCGGATCAAGATCCTCCGGCGCACCCGAATCACTCACGTTAATAGCCGGATCAAGCCTGGTCACGCCCAAACCAAAACGGATTTCCAAACAATCTTGATCATCTTGGGTGCGCTCCCACATCCGCCGAGTCCCCAACGTGGACCACAAGGTTGCTGGATCAGGATGCCTGTGCCATTCATGCCTGCGCTGCATCGCCGCGTGATCTGTCGCTTTCGCCCGCAATGCACCCAGGTGACGTAAATAGGTGCGCCGAACCTCATCAGTATCGTCACCTTCAGGTGGGGCGAACATCATCAGGACGCTCATACCCATCATCATTGGAAAAATCAAGACCATAGGATTTAACTGCCCACTGGTAAGGATCATCAGCGCCACCATCGCCAGCACCATGGCCACCATGGCCACCATGATCACAGGCATCAATACTTTGAGCAGTGGTTTCGGCGCTGGACGTACCGCTTGTGGCACAGCTTCAGCGATCAGCGGCTCCGTTGGCAGCGGTGGCGCCGGATCGCGTTCTGGCCACGTCACCGGTTCCACGATGTAACCAGTTGGTGATTGTTCTTGTCGCTCCACTGATGTTGTCATTTTCTAACTCCCCCGAGTTCTTCTTGTCTTGCCTAGTGTCGTGCTTTTTAGAAAGTCATCTAAAAAAGAAAAGGCTGTCAATAAGTGTTTGACTGGAAAAACGGCCAAAAGGTTCCCTTGAATGTGAAATTAGGGGAATTCTCACCAACGCTGCTCCCCGTCCCCTTTTGCTGGCATACTCAAAGACACATTTGTTGGGGGACAATTTTGGGGGTTGGTTATTTTGGCAATCGATAATGCGCTGCGCGTGAGCATCCGCATAGATCTCACCGTTGGCGATGCGCCCGCTGCTGTGGCTGATGTGGCGCTACCTGCAGGTTCGAGTCTGGCGGACATTTTGGATGAAATTTTAGAACTCACCGATGCACCCCGGATTTCCAGGCCGTGGGTGGCTCACACTGCTGCGGGAAGTCCCATTGATTGCGGGATTCCGCTTG
The DNA here is from genome assembly GCF_000011325.1 of Corynebacterium glutamicum ATCC 13032. Taxonomy (NCBI): domain Bacteria; kingdom Bacillati; phylum Actinomycetota; class Actinomycetes; order Mycobacteriales; family Corynebacteriaceae; genus Corynebacterium; species Corynebacterium glutamicum. The sequence continues at coordinate 588,801 of NC_003450.3, read as the reverse complement.
CAGAAACACAAGTGGAACAAGGCAGCGTGGTGGTCCTTTCACCCGAAAGGGACTTGGAAGCCCCCGTGTTGCGTGATGTCGCCGAAGCGTTGGTGGAGTTTTCTTCCACGAACCGCGCCGGGCACCTCGTGGAATTGATGACTTTCGCGGGGCTCATCGGGGCTGCCGTGTTAATGACAAGTCCTGCTGCCTCCGGAATTATTGTGCCCGGCCGCATGGGAATCTTCGTCGCAATCTGCGCTCTACTGCTTCTGTGGCTCCCACCCGCGCACACCCCGATCCTTCGAAACGTCCTGCCGATTACCCTGATCTTGGGCGCAGGCGGAGCGGTATCAGTGCTGGTTGCAGGCACTTCTGGGACTTCTCCCGGCGCGCTTACCTGGACGATTTTCGCTGGCGCGTGCACTATTCTTGCCAGTTCGCTGCTGGTTCATGTGGTGTATCGTCCAGCAATTCTTCTGGTGGCAACACTGTCCACATTGGGGCTCGGTCTCTTAGTCCTTGCAGCAACCACCACTCTGTGGAAGCTCAAAGCTACCGAAGATTTCAGCGGTCCAGCAGCGATCACGGTCACCGCTTCCACCATCACCATGTGCTTCGCCCCGAAAATCGCAGCATCGCTAGCAGGCCTGCGCGTCCCATCGCTTCCCACCGCCGGCGAAGATCTCTCCGTCAGCGACCTCACCATGACTGATCCCGAGAAAAGAATAAAAACAACAAAGACGCTTTTCGACGCCCAGATCCTTGGCCTTGGCGTTTTGAGCGGGCCTTTGGCGTTGTTGTCGGTTACCCCGGGCACCTGGACAACCACCGTTTTTAGTTTATGCATCGCGGTGGCTTCGCTGCTTCACGCTAATCGTCATCAAGCACCAATTCCCACGTGGACATTGATGGGGTTATCTGCCCTTGGTTTCATTTCCATGGCGTTATCCGCAAGCCGATCAGGTTCACTAATTGCACTGATCGGTTCTGTGGTTATCATCGCTGTGCTGGTCAGCGTGGCATTGTGGATCAGTACAGTCCCCACGCTGGAACCCACCACCATTGTGTGGCTTGAAAGGTTGGAATCACTGTGTCTTGCAGCTAGTCTGCCACTCGCACTGCATTTGCTGGATGTATTTGGAATGCTGCGCGGTCTTGATATTGGATTCGGTGGATAAGATGCGCAGACTCATCGCGGTTAGCTTGGCCGCTCTGTTTATGTTGGCTTCCACTCCAGCGACGAGGGCACAGGAAGTAGAAGCTCTCGCTTGCCCCGAGGTAGCGATCGCCGATCCTTCCTCCGCAGTTTTAGATGAACACCTTTCGCAGTCATTATCCCAAGCTCACCAACTAGCAACTGGCGCCGGTGTGATGGTGGCAGTCATCGACACCGGAGTATCCCTGCATCCACGTCTGCCCCACTTAATTCCCGGCGGTGATTTCGTGGGCGCCCACCAAAGCCCCGATGTGCCAGGTGAACTTATCGATTGCGACGGCCACGGCACCATCGTCGCCGGAATCATCGCCTCCCAAGGAAACCCCGGCACCGGCTGGCCATATGACGGCAGCTCCGATCCTTATATCGGTGTCGCCCCAGATTCCGGAATCATCTCCATTAAACAAACCAGCTCATATGTGCGTACTCGTGAAGATTCCAACGTCGGAACGCTGAGCACCCTGGCGGAATCCATCCACCGAGCTCTCGATTCCGGTGCCCACGTGATCAATATTTCCGTGGTGTCCTGTTTGCCCCAATCACCCGACGAGGCCGCATCGTTCCAGCCTCTGACGGATGCTCTTAACAGAGCAGAACTTCAAGGGGTGATAGTGGTGGCAGCAGCAGGAAACCTCGGGCAGGATTGTCCAGTTGGATCTACCGTTTATCCTGCACATTCAGACACTGTGCTCTCTGTGTCGGCACGTTTTGATTCTCACACGCTTGCAGAATATTCCATGCCTGGCAACCAACAAATCCTCTCTGCACCAAGCCACATTCAGGCTGGTCTATCACCGCGTGGCGACGGCTTCGCCAGCCACATGATCACCACCGCTGGCGAAAGCCCCTTCGAGGGCACCAGTTTTGCCGCTCCAGTTGTCAGCGCCACAGCTGCACTGCTTCGCCAGCATTTTCCCTTTGCCACACCCTATGAAATTCGTGCACGAATCTTCAACAGCATCGACCCTGCAAGAGGCGCTATTGATCCCTACCTGGCACTTACTCAAGAAATCTATCCCACCACTCCCCTGGTTCATGAGATCGCACTAAGTGTTCCCACGCCGCCGGATGATTCTCCACGGGAGCGGGGCATCCTAGTTACCGCAATCATTGTTGGGTTGCTCGCAGTGTTAGCTGTGCTGATGGGACTACGCCGAATTCATCATCACTCGGCCTTTCAAAAAGCTAGCTCAAGTGTTATCACTTAATCTATGAGGCACCGTTCAGAATCCCATCAACCGCAAGAGCCCAAACCAACTACACAAACGACTCAGGAATCTGTATCGCATGCCTTGGATGAGATCTTTTCCAGGCGCTCCGAATTAATGGATCGCCTTCAAAGCGAATAGTTGCTAGCGGCTCAACCCAAGCCAGGTGAAGAACTCATCTGCCCACGGGATAGTTCCGGCGTGCCACATCAACCAAAATGTCACGATGAACACCACCCAAATCAGCAGAATCATCAGTGCCAACATCGCCATGCGGAAGCGGAATGATTTCTTGCCGTACCAGGTGAAGAAGCGATCATACTGATGCACTCCCCAGGCCAGGAGGTTCTTCGCCCATTTAAGCTCCAGAGACAAAATGCCCACACCAATGAAGGTGGTCAGCCAGCCTTGGCCGGGAAGTGGAATGGTGATCAGACCGATGATCGTGACCAACCATCCAAGGATCAGGGTGCCTGGCCGAACTAAGAAGCCGAACTTCTTCTGCTTTGATCGCGCGTGTGCTTCTTGTAGTCGGTCAATGCGGTCACTGACCATTTCTCGCATCGTGCCCATGGGTTAACTACAGGTCTCCGCGGGTGGGAAGGAGACATCGATAAACATGGGGTGTGGCATGGGCATAGTTACAGATGCATCCTGAAAGTGTTGAAATCCGCAAAAGCAGGTGGGAAATGGGACAGTCGCTAATTGCTAGTCGAGTTTACCTACAATTAACTCCTGCCCCTAGGGAACCTTAAAAAGAAACATTGTTTCTTTAGATAGTCCACCACATTCTTTCAGGAACTTCTCCGCGACTTCCCTGCTCATCGAGTTTCACACCCAGTACTTGGTGCAGCTGGACGATGTTGTGGGCAAATCCCCATTCCGAACCTGCCATGTACAGGCCAAAGAGTCGTGCAGTGGGTTCACCGGCGAGTTCAACTGCTTCCTCCCAATTTTCTTTGAGGTTTTCGCACCACGCGTGCAGGGTGCGTTGGTAATCAAAGCGGAGGTTTTCTTCGTGCAGCACTTCGAAACCGTTGTCCTGCATGTGCTTGATCAGGGTGCCAGAGCCAGTGAGTTCACCGTCGGGGAAAATGTAGCGATCAATAAATGCACCTGCGTGGCGGGGGCGGTTGTCTGGGTAGGTGATGCTGTGGTTGAGCATCAGTCCGCCTGTTTTGAGTTTGCTGCTGAGCAATTCAAAGTAGTCGGGATAGTTGTTCACACCGATGTGTTCAATGATGCCGATTGCTGAGATCGCATCGAATCCAGTTTCTGGAACATCGCGGTAATCCATGAAGCGAATTTCCGCGAGGTCTTCCAAACCTTGGCGTTTGATCTCTGCTTGACCCCACTCATATTGCTGTTCAGACAGCGTAACTCCGATGGCTTTCACACCGTGTTTGGCGGCGTAGCGGACCATGCCTCCCCAACCGCATCCCACGTCTAGGAGGCGATCGCCTTCTTTCAGACGCAGTTTTTCAAAGATGAGGCGGTATTTGTTTTCTTGGGCTTCTTCCAAACTTGATTCTGGCGTTGGATAATACGCGCAGGTATAGGTCATGGAATCATCTAAAAACAGGGAGTAGAACTCATTGCCCACGTCGTAGTGGTAGCTAATGGCTTTCTTGTCGCGGGATTTCGAGTGCCTGGATGCTAGCCCGTTGATCAGTGCTTTACGCCATGCAGGGGCTTGTTCCATTGGTGGAATTTCCTGGAATTTTAAGGCATTCATTTTCCGCAGAGTCCACATGATCTGCAAGGTGGTGGATGCATCTGGGCGTTTGAAGCAGCGGTAGAACTCCTTCAACGCATCAAAGATCCCATAAGGATGGCCGGGATGCTCACCTTCCACGATGAGGTCTCCCATGAGGTAGGCACGTGCCAAACCCAAATCTCCTGGCGCTGTTGCGATGTAGGATACTGCATCCGTGTTGGCAACAAACAGCTGGTAGGGAGCATCTTCAGGGCCAGTGAAGCTTCCATCGAAGGCAGTGATGTGGAATGGGATGGGTGCAGTGGTCGTGGCCTCGACGATGTCGGCGATGGTCATGAGGTCCTGCGCTACGGCGTTACTCATAATGCTTTGCTTTCTCTTCTTGTGCATTTTTTTAAAATGTGGCCACAAGTAGTGACCACAAGCCTCTACCTACAGTGAGCGATCCTAGGCGCCTTTTACTGTCTTTTCATACAAACCGGGGAATCGGCTGTGGGGATCCCACTGCTTTTTTAGCAGCGCCGGGATGGTTCCGCCATAAAGTTTTTCAAAGTCTTCCCTGGTGTAGAACGCTTCGGAGTACAGCGATTTATGTCCGCCTAGCTCTGCCATGACGCGTTCGATTTCTCTGTTAAATGCTCCCTCTGGTGCATCGGAGCCCATCAGATCAACCGGCACTGAGGACCAGAATCCGATGTTGACCCACAGCACGTCCTTCTTCAAGGGATACAGCGGCCAAGGGTGTTCAGCAGCACCGGAGTCGATTGCTTCAGCGGAGCTCAAAATTTCTCCAGCACCAACCGAACTACCTGGTACCTCCCGAAGCTTGATCGGGCACAGCCACAGCGGCTCGATGTCGCTGCTTTCAAAGAACCATTTCAAAAATTCTGGCAGTTTATCAATCGTAACTTCCACGTCTTGGACCACCCGTTCCCTAGCCGGGCGGCCTTTGCGCTCTTCCAGGCGATCAGCGATGGAGTATTTTCGATCCCAGCCGATGATCTTCCAATAGAAACTCGAGCGCAGCAGATCCCTGGGCCAGAGTTTGCGCACCACGGGGTTTTGGGTGCCGAATGCGCGTGAACACCAGAACCAGTCGGTGTCCCAGCGCCAGATGTAATCGCGGATTGTCAGGCGGTCATAGGTGATGCCCTCTGGGTGTTGCAGGGAGCGGTAGTAGCTTAAATCCCTGGTGTAATCGCTGGTGGGGCCAGGTTGTGAGGTTTGCGTGCCAAGAACTAAGTAGGCTTCCGTGGGTGAAAACACCACGCCGTCAAGGTAATCGACGGGTTGGTTATCAAACTCCAGAGAAGACGCGACTTCCTCAATCGCTTTGGTCAAAGACTCTAAATCGTTGAAGCGCACGTGGCGCAGCTGGACGTAATCTTGCACTGGTTCCAGCTCAATTTTTAGCCGCACCGCGTATCCCAGCGAACCATAAGAGTTGGGAAAACCTCTGTAAAGGTCGACATTTTCTGTGGGCGAGCAAGTCACGATCTCACCAGTGCCGGTAAAAATATCCATCTCCAGCACTGATTCGTGTGGCAAACCGTTGCGGAAGGATGTGGATTCCACGCCCATTCCGGTCACTGCGCCACCAAGCGTGATGGTTTTCAGTTGAGGCACAACCAACGGCATCAGACCATAACTTAAAGTGGCATCTACCAGGTCTTCATACGTGCACATGCCCTGTACATCGGCGGTGGCATTGACCGGATCAATGGCAATCACTCCCCCAAGCGCTGCCACATCTAGGCCGTGACCTGCATCGGAGCGTCCACGGAACAGGTTGGAGGTTTTCTTAGCTAAACGCACCCGCTCCCCAGCAGGAATCGCGTCAAAGCTTCTCTTAAGCTTTGTAATTGCCTCCCAATGGGCGTTCCAGCCTTTGGGGATTACCTCTTTTTGATCTACTCCACGACCAATGGACAAGCTGTTGCTCAGTTTTCCGATGGTCTTTAAAAAAGTACTATCCGGGTCAACTAATCCGCTCATGTAAGGCCACCATACTCCTTAATAGGTGGGCGCGAGCGCTGTCTCTTTTGCTAATTCACTTCCCTGCGGCAACAATCGCAGCACGCTCCACGGCACGACCTGCACGTCAGTGATTCCTAGGGCAACCATCGATTCACCAGTAGAAACAGGGTGCATCAGCCCAAAATCAGAGACCACATAGTAGCCAAAGCCACTGTCCACGCCCACTGCCCCACCAGCGTTTGTGCTGAAACTTTTCGCCCTGGAATCACCAGATAGCGCCACCCCCGATTCCAGAGTTTCCAGGAAACCGATCTGGCCTTCACCATCCGCGCAGGCAAAACCACCGTCCAGATCTTGCCAAGAAACTGTTTGCTCGGGCAGCGTCAAGGTGTTGGCTGTTTCTTCATGCACACCAAGAAGCGCGGTGGGGTCGGGGAAAACACCGGAACCGGCGTCGATAAGCAACCCGCGCTGTAGCGGCGTGATTTCGGCGAGCGCCCCGTCGAGCCGTAACCAGTTGCGGGTGGAGGCGTCGACAAGCTCGGGCAGCGGGGCTGGGAAGCGGACCGCGTCGTGCTCGGGGATCGCGTTGAGCAGCTCAGTGGTCAGGTATACGCGCGGGGTGTCCTCGGAAATCCCCAGGTGGCGGCGCATAATGCGCCCATGTTCGCTGCCCCACGCCGGCAGTTCGCGGCGCCCGTCCGCGGTAATCAGGTTCCAGGTGACCTCGCCGGTTTCGCTTTTCGACGCCCCCAGCCACCCATTTCCTTCCGCAATCAGGGTGGGCCCTAGTCCGCCCCTAGGAACCGTAATGTGTAGATCCCCAGTGCCGACATCCTGGCACACAAACCAATCTTGCTCGGGTTCTTCGGTGCTGCTGAAAAGCCCCGGCGCATCAGGAACCCCCACCGGCACTCCGCGCGGCATGCCCGCGATGATCGCATCGCTGGCGTTCACCGGATCCACCGGCTCCCCCACAATCAACCGAGCCGAGGCCACATTAGCCACCGGATGCACCGACCCATCCAGCTGCACAAAGAGCGCGCCGGATTCAGAGCGGATCAACGGCGCATCGGCCGGATCCTTCGCGGGTCGAAAAATAGCCAACGCCAATGATCCCACCGCCAACATCACGCACGCCACCACCCCAAACACCAACGCCCGCCGGCGCCTACCAAGTGGATCATGAATCATGCGCACATCGCCCATCACCAACCCATGTTCGATGCGCCGCACCAGAAATTTATGCCCCGACACCTGCGCCGATGTCGTGGGCATCAACATGCCTTCAGCCATGTATTCCCCCAGCTTTAGATCTTTACATCCCCTAATCCAGGAACTGTAGTGCGCTGGTCCGGGATAAGACTAGTGAAAGTGGGAAGATTCTCAGATTTGCTTTTGAGGGAACCAAAAGGCGAGTTTTGCAGTCTAACAAAGGGTGCGACTTATGGCACCTTTGTGATACCTAAAATGAAGTTTTATGAAGGACCTCGGTAAATTACAACGCGCAATCGAAGAGAACTTAGCGGAGCATTTCTGCCATCTCCACCGGCATCTTGCATCCGCAACAATCACGCACACCGATGGCCTGCTCATCGCAGACAGTAGCCTCGACGATGACACGTTCAACATTATTGCGGGCGCACGCTTTACCCCTGAGATTGCAGCTGCGCGGATTGCTGAAACCACCGCTTTTGTAGAACATGCACTCCGTCCGTTTTCCTGGTGGGTCGGCCCCGCATCCAGCCCTAGAAATATCGGAGAGCTGCTCGTTGAGGCCCAATGAAATGCCTCCGAAACAGAAACAGGCATGTGGAAAGACTTAACCGAACCGCTGCCCGAAGCTTGCGCTGAGGGCTTAGAGATCCGGGTGGTTAAATCTCCCGAAGAGCTGGCAGATTACGCTGCAGTTCTTTCTGCGAATTGGAATCCACCCGCCGAAACTGTGCAGCGTTTCTATACCGAAGCAGCTGAATACGCACTGAGAAAGAACTCGCCCGCACTTTATCTGGTGGGTTATGCGGGCAACCGCGCAGTGTGTTCTGCGGAAGCATTCATACACGCGAGCGTAGTTGGAATCTACAATATCTCCACCCTTGAGCACAAACGCCGGCGTGGCTACGGCGGAGCCATCACCTTAGCCACGTTGCATACCGCACGTAACGCAGGGTGTGACACCGCCGTGTTGCAAGCTTCCGAAGATGGTGAGCCCGTTTATCGCAAACTAGGATTCACCGACTGCGGTCGATTTACTGAATACTCTTTGTGATTAGTTAGGGACCGTATGCGGCTTCGTTGGATCCGGTGCATACAGAGTTTCGGCTGAAGGCATCTCTGAGTTCACACCAGCAGGAACCGTTGGACGATGGTAATAAGTCTGATCTACCTCGTCTTCAGTTTCAGCCAACCCAAGCTCGCCCAAGGTAGGAAGCTCTGGCAGTGGTTCTGGAGAATTACCAGGTGCACGCATCTGATCCAGTTCGGCGTCAGTGAACATATCGTTGACTGCGAAGATCACCGAGTCGCCCTTCTTGTACACCGGTGTCACGCCTGGGGTTTGCCACAGCAGATCGATCTGGCGGAAGTTGGGGATCTGGAAATCCCAGAACGTCCACGGACTGATCATGAAGTAGCCGACGTTGAGATCACGAGCAGCCTGATCCACATCGTTGACTTGATCTGGGTTTTCATCGGTGCCCACACCTAGAAGTTGAGGCCACCAGAACAGCATCGCGGTGGCAGAGCCTTCGCCTGCTGCTGGCCATGCATAGTGGCGGGCCACGGAGTGCAAGCCGTTGTAGGCATACATCCAGCCGTTACCATCTGCGGGGTCACCCATGATGTTCATGTCAGCTCCACCTGGCTGTTGGATTAACCAGTCCCAGGCAGCCAAGTCGTTGTTGCTCACCATACGTTCATCATTGTGTGGCGCAAGGATTGTGGTTTCGGATCCTTCCTCTACAAAATCCTTCGCCCAAGTCTGCAATGGCACAGCCACAACAAGAGCCATCACCACAGAAACAACACCGGAAACAGTGGTGAACTTCTTTATTGGTCCCAAGCAGATCAAACGGATCACTGCGGCAGCGCCGATACCTGCGGCAGCAAAAGTGAACATGGCGACAGGCATGATCAAACGGTGTCCTGTGGAGTAATGCAGACCGCCCACGATGTTGAGCCAATCACCCCACGGCTCTTCAAAAGGCTTCAGCGAGTTAGCGGTCAACGCAACGCTGGCGAAGTAAAACACCGGCGCCCACAAGTTTCCGCGCCACACCAAAGCAACCACGCCACCGATTGCTGCGAATACCAGCACTGGGACGATGTCAATATTTCCGAAGAAATCAACATGGCGGGTCTCCATGAAAATAGACACCAACCAGGACTCGCTGCGGGTGACTTGTTCCTCAGCAGAATATGACAGCACATCTTCGGTTTGTTCGGAACCTGAAATCACCTGAGGCAGCATGAAGAGCACACCGATGATGCCCGTGATGGCCAGGATGCCGACATCCTTCAAACGGATACCGATGCCCGCCTTCCAGCCCTTCACTTTCTGGCTTGGAACCACCACGAGTTTGAGCAGCCACCACAGCAGCAACACCATGATCACGATGGTGGATGGGGCTGGATGCAGCTGGAACATACCCATGAACGCCAATGCTGCGGCAAAGATTCTTACCGGCACAGACGGAGTGGACATAAACAGCGCAAGCACCACACCTGAAGCACCGATCGCAGCAACATAAGGCCACGCACCCACGTAGTTACCAACCCAGAACAGTACCGGAGAGGCAATGGTGATCAGTCCAGCAAAGCCCGCACCAATCTGCGCGGTCAGTCCACGATTGTTGATCATCCGCCATGCAATCAGTGCAACAGCTAACGGCAGCAACAATCCGGACAGCACAATGCCAGTGAGGTTGGTGGCTTCAACAATCGTCAGATTTCCGACATCCGACAGCACCCATGCACCAGCATGCCATGCGCTTGGGTAGAACAGATCTTGCTGCGTTTCAATATTGCGCAGCTGCCCCATCATCGTGGATGACGCAATGCCGGTCTCATCTATAAAACGGACAGTCGAAGCATGCCAATGGACATCCCAGCCTTGGACGATATCGCCCAAACCATGCTCGGTGCTCAAGAGCAGATCAACGGCACGATCAATGATCAGCCACGCACCAGTGATAGCACCTGCGGCAGGCAGCAGCCAACGGTGATCCAAGATGCCACCGTCGCGCATGTAATCAAAGATCACGCGCCAGATTCCGCGACGCTCCGAGGTTTCAGATTCAGATTCGGCTGCTTCGTTTGTGCTCGATTCGGCAGGCTCCCCTGCAGATACCTCAGCATTTTCTGCCCGCTCTTCATCCGCGAGCGTCTGCCTGCGGATACGTGCTTTACGCCGACGTACAAGCCAACCACCGACAAAAAACAAGCGCCATACCAAAGCAACCGCAGCGAAAACCAATGTGGAAATAACTACAGAATGGAGATCAAAACGCATCTCCCACAAGCCCAGCAACCAGGCGGACAGGCCGTAAATACCGAAGGTGGCTGGGATGGAGGCTGCGATAGCCCAGGGCACTTTAAGGCCAGAAACCCACGAGACGACCAATCCTGGAACGGTAAATACCAACACCGCAATCCATAGTGTCGTCAGCATCTAGGTTCCCACTTCACTTTCTTGTGATTGTGCCAATTGTGTGGCGCACGCGCCTGCTTATCAGACATAAATGACTGAAAGATACGAGAGACGAGTTTAGTCCCTTTTACTCATCATCTAGTTTTAGGCTCGCGGACGCGTCCGGAAACTCGCGAACAGCTCGGGTTTCCAGCGCTCTTTCCTGTAACTTATCAGCGGAAGGATAATCCACGCCAACCAAGCTCAAACCTTTCGCAGGTGCTACTGGAACCATGGGGCTGCGTTCGCTTGCATCAAGCAATTCTGCAGTAAACCCTGATCCGCGGCGTCCTTCGCCCACGGCCATGCAGGAGCCGACCAGCGAGCGCACCATCGACCAGCAAAAAGCATCGGCCACCACGTGTGCTTCATACACCTGCGGTTCGATGTCAGTGGAGACGTCTTTCCACGCAAATTTTTGTAGTTCACGCACCGTCGTCGCATGTGGCTTAGCTTTGCAAAACGCCACAAAATCATGCAGCCCCAGCAGTGCATCGGCGGCTAATTGCATCCGCTCTAGTTCGACAGGTTTTGGCCACTGCGCCGTGTCGTGGCGGCGCGTAGGCAGCGCGCCGGCGGGATGCGTCGTAATGCGATAAACGTAGTGCCTGCGCATCGCGGAAAATCGCGCATCAAACCCGGGCTCGGCAAAACGTACGCCATGCACCCGAATATCATCGGGCAGCAACCGACCCAAGCGCCGAACCAACTTGCTTGGATCGCCATCAATACTGCGCTGCTCTAAAGCGTGTGCCGGAATATCAAAGTGCGCCACCTGGCCCGCCGCATGCACCCCCGCATCGGTTCGCCCGGCCACAGTCAATTCAACAGTCTCACGCAGCACCATGCTCAAATTGTCTTCCAACACTTTTTGCACGGTGCGTAGATCGCTGGTCCCCTGCTTCGCCCAGCCATGAAAATCCGTGCCGTCATACGCTAGATCCAGCCGGATTCGCACCGTTGAATTGTCCATGTCTGCCTTTCATTTTTTGCTTTTCGACGTCACGCCCCACGCTTTACGGCTGCTCAGCGCAGCCGGGCGGGGTGCAGATACGTAAAATGCCCGCAGTAAACAATGTTCACTGCGGGCATTCTATGCGGAGTTAGAGAAATTTACTTCTCTTCTGCAGCCTCTTCGGTTGCGGTCTCCTCAGCTGGAGCCTCGACTACCTCTTCGGTCTCAGCCTCTTCAGCAGCCTTCTTGGAAGCAGATGCGCGGGTTGCGCGGGATGCTTCTGCGGAGACGGTCTCCTCGAGAACGAGGGAGATCTGGGACATAGGAGCGTTGTCGCCCTTACGGTTCTCCAGCTTGATGATGCGGGTGTAACCACCTGGACGGTTCTCGAACTTAGGAGCAAGTTCGTTGAACAGGTAAGCCACGATTTCCTTGTTAGGAACCAGTGCGAGAACGTTACGACGATCTGCAACGGAACCGGACTTAGCCTTGGTGATCAGCTTCTCAGCGTATGGACGCAGAGCCTTTGCCTTAGCATCGGTGGTCTTGATTGCGCCATGCTCGAACAGAGATGCAGCCAGGTTAGAGAGGATCTTCTTCTGGTGGCTTGCGGATCCGCCGAGGCGGGCGCCCTTCTTAGGGGTAGGCATTAGATGTACTCCTTGTACGTTGATTTAGCGCGGCCCATGAATTGGACCATGCGACTTACTCGGAATCTTCCGCCTCGACATCGATGTAGCCACCAGTTTCGGCGTCATAACCTTCAAGAGTTGAAGGATCGAAGTCTTCAGGAGCATCCTTCAGGGTCAGACCCAGGCCAGCAAGCTTGATCTTTACCTCGTTGATCGACTTCTGTCCGAAGTTGCGGATATCCAGCAAATCGGACTCAGCGCGCTCTGCGAGTTCACCCACGGTGTGGATGTCTTCGCGCTTGAGGCAGTTGTAGGAACGGACAGAGAAGTCCAGATCCTCGATTGGCATGCTGTAGGCAGCGATGTACTCGGTCTCCTGAGGAGATGGTCCGATCTCGATGCCCTCGGCTGCGATGTTCAGCTCGCGTGCGAGGCCGAACAGCTCAACCAGGGTCTTACCTGCCGACGCCAGGGCGTCACGTGCGGTAATAGAGTTCTTGGTCTCAACGTCGATGACCAGCTTGTCAAAGTCGGTGCGCTGCTCAACACGAGTAGCTTCAACCTTGTAGCTGACCTTCAGTACTGGGGAGTAGATCTGATCGACCGGAATGCGGCCGATCTCTCCACCGGTTGCAGTAACAGTTGCGGGAACGTAGCCACGTCCACGCTCGACGATGAGCTCGATCTCAATCTTGGCGGTCTCGTTCAGGGTTGCAATGTGCAGATCCGGGTTGTGGATCTCCACGCCTGCTGGTGGCTGAATGTCACCTGCAGTTACAACTCCTGGGCCTTCCTTGACCAGCTGCATAACAACTGGCTCATCGGAATCAGAAGACAAAACCAATCCCTTGATGTTCAAGATGATGTCAGAGACATCTTCCTTAACACCGCTGATGGTGGTGAACTCGTGGAGTACACCGTCAATCTTGACGCTGGTTACTGCTGCTCCAGGAATGGAGGACAGCAGGGTACGGCGCAGGGAGTTACCGAGGGTGTAGCCAAAACCTGGCTCCAGTGGCTCGATGACAAACCGGGAACGTGCGTTATTAACAAATTCCTCGGTGATGGTTGGGCGCTGTGAAATGAGCATTGAACTCTCCTTGAGTGACGACCGCTATTTGACGTCGGTAAAGGTTTCTAAAACCATGAAGGATGTTTGGAAAATCGAAAGATTCCTGTGCACCCGGGGCAGCCGGGTAAGCAAAAACTACTTCGAGTAGAACTCGACGATGAGCTGCTCTTGCAGTGGGATATCGATCTGTGCGCGCTCTGGGAGCTGGTGCACGAGGATACGAAGGTTCTCAGGAACGACCTGGAGCCAAGCTGGGACGACTGCGTCGGCCAGGTTGTCCTGAGCCTCTTCGAACCAGTTCATCTTCTGGGACTTCTCACGAACATTGATGATGTCGTACTGAGAAACGCGGAAAGATGGAACGTCGATTGCCTTGCCGTTCACGGTGAAGTGACCGTGGGAAACAAGCTGACGAGCCTGGCGACGGGTGTTTGCCAGACCTGCGCGGTACACGACGTTGTCGAGGCGGGACTCGAGCAGGACGACCAGGTTCTCACCGGTCTTGCCTGCGCGACGGTTAGCCTCGGCGTAGTAACGACGGAACTGCTTTTCCATGACGCCGTAGATGAAACGAGCCTTCTGCTTCTCCTGGAGCTGCAGCAGGTACTCGGACTCCTTGATGCGTGCACGGCCTGCCTGTCCTGGAGGGTAAGGACGGCGCTCAAACGCCATGTCTCCACCAACAAGGTCGACGCGCAGACGACGGGATTTACGGGTTGCTGGGCCGGTATAACGAGCCATTTTGTATTACCTTTCCTTCCCTATTAAACGCGACGACGCTTTGGTGGACGGCAGCCGTTGTGTGGCTGTGGGGTCACGTCGGAGATTGAACCGATCTCCAGGCCTGCAGCCTGAAGGGAACGGATTGCAGTCTCGCGGCCTGATCCTGGGCCCTTGACGAAAACGTCAACCTTCTTCATGCCGTGATCCATTGCCTTGCGGGCAGCGTTCTCTGCAGCCATCTGAGCAGCGAACGGAGTGGACTTACGTGAGCCCTTGAATCCGACGTGCCCAGAGGAAGCCCAAGAGATTACAGCACCGTTGGTATCAGTGATCGAAACGATGGTGTTGTTAAAGGTGGACTTGATGTAAGCGTTGCCGTTAGCAACGTTCTTTTTTACAACGCGACGGCCTGTGCGGCGCGCGTTAGTGCGTGCTTTAGGAGGCATTTTTACTTCTTCTTTCCGGCGATCGTCTTCTTAGGACCCTTACGAGTACGCGCATTGGTCTTGGTGCGCTGACCACGAACAGGCAGGCCACGGCGGTGGCGAATACCCTGGTAGCAGCCGATTTCGATCTTGCGACGGATGTCAGCTTGTACCTGGCGGCGGAGGTCACCCTCGACCTTCCAGGTGCCTTCAATAACGTCACGAAGAGCAGCGATCTGCTCATCAGTGAGGTTGTCGGTGCGCAGGTCTGGGGAGATTCCGGTCTCCTCGAGAAGCTGCTTGGAACGGGCTGGGCCGATTCCGTAGATGTAGGTGAGAGCGACTTCCATACGCTTGTTGCGTGGGAGGTCAACACCAGCTAGACGTGCCATGTGGCAGTTACCTTTCCGGTTGTTGCGATGGTTTTCCCCATAATCGCCCCTGCCAAGCAATACTTTCCCCGGACGGAAACCGGGAGGTGGATTGTGATTCGCAAGGCTTCAGCCATCGTTGCCTGAAGGTGTGTCAGCCTGCCGGGATATCCCCGACTGGCCCTGATATATGGAGGCTTAAAGCTTATTTTTACTTGTAGCGGTAAACGATTCGTCCACGAGTCAGATCATAGGGCGACAGCTCTACAACGACGCGGTCCTCAGGAAGGATACGGATGTAGTGCTGGCGCATCTTTCCACTGATGTGGGCGAGTACCTTGTGTCCGTTGTCGAGCTCGACTCGGAACATTGCATTCGGCAGAGGTTCGACAATGCGACCCTCAACTTCAATAGCGCCTTCCTTAGCCATATCCTCCGCTTTTCCAGAACACTCCCCTGCGGGAGGCCTTAAGTTTTTCCACTTCAAAATGGTTGCGTCACTCAAGATGTACGCACACCATCGATATAGGTTACACACCTTAGGAGCACATATCAAACATGAGTTGAATCACGCGCATTGGGGTCCCTAAAAAACACAAAAGCAGGCACGCCCAATCAATCATGATCTGAAAACGCGCCTGCTAGCAACGGTGAGTTTTAGTAGATGTACACCATGTCGCCGATGCCAACGTTGTTGAAGTAGTAGATGGCATCTTGAGTGTTTAGGCGAACACAACCAGCGGAAGTAGTCGCAACATTGCCCTGGTGGAATGCGTGGCCGTTGTAGGTGAAGTACATGGCGTACGGCATTGGGGCGTTACCGAACTCGTAAGAGATTTCATCCTTGACCTTGCGGTTGATGTAGAACGTTCCGCGAGGGGTTTCCTGGCCAACTCCGCCGGAGGAAACTGGGACTGCACCGTAGGTGACCTGACCGTTTTCCTGCAGCCAGGTACGTCCACCATCAATGTCCACGCAGACATCAGCGATTGCTGGGCAAGAGCCGCGGTCAAAGCGTGCGGCTTCTTCTGCGGCTACGCGGGCTGCTTCTGCTTCACGTGCAGCTGCTGCTTCGCGCTCAGCTTCTGCGCGTGCAGCTTCCTGCTCTGCTGCAACCTTTTCATCAACAAGTCCTGGGAACATGCCGTTGATGGCATTGTCTACCGCTGCGCGGACTGGGAGGGCTGCTGGCCCAATGGAGGCAAGTTGGTCTTGGATGGTGTTGCGGGTTGCCCACGCACCTTCACGAGCATCAGTCTGGATCTGGGAGCTGCCGGTTGCGAGGTCCTGTGCTGAAGCAGTTGCTGGCACAGCGATCAACGCGACTGAGGTAGCAGCTGCGGTGAGGATTGCAGCTGCGGCACGCTTGATTGACGCGCTGTATCGGATTCGAGAATTCTTCGCCATACGTTGAAGTATATAAGGCTGTTTTATGATTTTGATATTCGAAAGGTAAAAAAGTTTTATCGCCTCCTCCCCTGGCGGCACGCCGGGGAGGTCGCAAACCTTTGCTCAACCGGGCAACTTTTAGCCCCAAAACGTGGGGATGCGTCGAAAAGCATCATTTTAATAACGCGGCGTGAGGATGCGCGGGCCGCCCTTGGTGGCTGCAACGGTGTGCTCCCAGTGTGATGCCCATGAACCGTCGAGAGTCACGACAGTCCAATCATCTTCCAGCACTGCGGAATCTTCGGTGCCGAGGGTGAGCATAGGCTCAATGGCGAGCACGGAGCCCTCCTGAATCACAGGGCCCTTGCCGGCCTTGCCCTCATTAGCCAAGTATGGCTCCTCGTGCATGTGGCGGCCAATGCCGTGTCCGCCGTAGCCATCGACGATGCCGAGCGCGACGCCGAACTTGGACTCAGCCTTGCGGGTTGCGACCTCGAGAGCGTGGGAGACATCGGTCAAACGGTTGCCTGGAACCATGGCCTTCATGCCTTCCATGAGGACCCACTCGGTAGCCAAGTTGAGACCCTGGACGTCCTCGTCCAGCTCGCCGATGCCGAAGCTCCACGCGGAATCGCCGACCCAACCATCAAAGGTTGCGCCGCAGTCGATGGACACCAGATCGCCTTCCTCCAAGATGGTCTCCTTGGATGGAATGCCGTGAACAATCACCTCATTGACCGAAGCGCACACTGATGCCGGAAAACCCTGGTAACCCAGGAATGTAGGAACGGCGCCAGCATCGCGGATAACCTGCTCCGCGATCTGATCCAGATCCCACGTGCTCATGCCAGCTTTAGCCTCAGCGCGCACAGCCTGCAAAGCCTTGCCGACGATCTCACCCGCCGCCTGCATCGCGTCCAGCTCAGCGGCGGTCTTTGCCGCAATAACCTTCTTCTTGGAACGGAAACCCATGCTTCCACGTCTCTTTCTTCAAATTAAACTGTTAAAACCAAAGGTGGCCGGCACCGCACAATGCATGCGGTTCCGGCCACCTTGAGGTGAGTACTTCCACGTCACTGCTTGCTATCTACCTATCATCGTAGATTCAGCAGCACTAGAGAAGAAATCTTATTTGCCCAGTGCCTTGAGGGTACGAGCGTTGATCTCTTCGACTTCGCCTTCAGCCTCAATGTTGATGATCTTGTCACCGTAGTGATCGATCAGAGGAGCAGTCTCGTCGCGGTAGACACCGAGACGGGTGCGGATGGTCTCTTCGTTGTCATCAGCGCGACCACGGGACAGCATGCGCTCCACGACGACGTCTTCAGAAACCTGGTAGTTAACAACACCATCGAGGGTCTGGCCAGCTTCGGAAAGCAGGTTAGCCAAGATGTCAGCCTGCTCAACGGTGCGTGGGAAACCATCCAAAAGGAAGCCTTCTGCAGCATCGGACTCAGCAAGGCGGGAAGCAACCATACGTGCAGTCACGTCGGTTGGAACCAGCTTGCCAGCGTCGATGTACTGCTTGGCCTCGATACCCAGAGGGGTACCTTCGCCAATGTTGGCGCGGAAAAGATCGCCAGTAGAAATGTGAGGAATGCCAAGCTTCTCAGAGAGAATTGCAGCCTGGGTGCCCTTACCAGCACCGGGAGGTCCGAGGAGTACGAGTCGCATTATTTTAGAAGTCCTTCGTAGTTGCTTTGCAGGAGCTGGCTCTCAATCTGCTTCACTGTGGTCAGTGCAACAGATACAAGAATCAAGATTGCGGTTCCGCCGAATGGAGTTGCTCCGGCCGAACCGGCGTCAACACCTAGATCCAGCATAATGTTTGGCAGCACAGCAATGACAGCCAGGTACAGGGAACCAACAAACAGCAGGCGGTTCATGACGAATCCCAAGTACTCAGCAGTCGGGCGGCCCGGACGAATACCAGGGATAAATCCACCGTACTTCTTCATGTTTTCAGCCTGCTCAGCTGGATCATACTGAACGGAAACATAGAAGTAAGAGAAGAAGATGGTCAGTGCAAAGTACAAAACAATGTACTGCCAGGAAGAAGGCGTCTGCAGGTGCGCAATGATGTTGCGCTGCCACCAGTTATCAGACACTTCCAGCGAACCAGAGTTCACGATCTGAGTAATCAGCACTGGCATGTAAATCAGCGAAGACGCGAAGATCACTGGGATAACACCAGCTTGGTTGACCTTCAATGGCAGGTAAGTGGAAGAACCACCGTACTGGCGACGTCCCACCATGCGCTTTGCGTACTGCACTGGAATACGACGCTGGCCCTGCTCAACGAATACAACACCAATGACCAGGATCAGAACGGAAGCCAGAACAACAGCGAAAACCACGCCGCCGGAGTTACCCAGAATGTTCATGCCATCAGTTGGGAGGCGAGTTGCGATACCAGCGAAAATCAGCAACGACATACCATTGCCCACGCCCTTTTCCGTGATGAGCTCACCCATCCACATCACAAGCACCGCACCTGCAGTCATGGTGATGACCAAAACAATGAGATCGAAGAAGTTGCGATCAGCCGACAGCACACGAATACCTGCGCCAAGCAGCTGCTCACGGTCCGCCAACGCGACAATGCCTGAAGACTGCAGCAACGCCAAAGCAACCGTTAAGTACCTGGTGTACTGCATCATCTTGGCCTGGCCAGACTGGCCTTCCTTCTTCAACTCCTCAAAGTGTGGAATAACCACAGTCAGCAGCTGCACGATAATAGACGCCGTGATGTACGGCATGATACCAATAGCAAAAATGGACAGCTGCAACAGCGCTCCACCGGAAAACAGGTTAATCAGCGAATAAACGCTTGACTGATCCTGAGTCAAGTCACGCAGACGACCACTAATCGTTGCGTAGTCAACTCCCGGGGAAGGGATCTGCGCACCGATGCGGTATAGAACGATCATTGCGATAGTGAAGAAAATCTTCTTACGCAGATCGGCGTCCTTGAATGCCTGAATAATGGCGGACACTTATCCTCCTGGCCTCCTCAGCACTTAAACCCACATATTTTCACAATAGTGACTAAAAGGTACCGGGAGATGTGTTCTTTAGATCCTGGTCCGATTACAAATCGGACACGATTGACTTGTCCACCCTACCAGTATTTACCCAAGAACCGCATGGCAACCCCTTTTTTTGTAAGACGCATCATAGGTGCGAAAAGCTCCTCCCCTACCCCGCCCAATAGTTACCTTAAGTGTTGGATAATAAAAATACTGGGTCTGTGTCGCATCAAAGATTTGGCGATAGGCTTGAACAATACGTCGTTACACTGGCCGATTTGATACCTTTCAAAACTTTTACCCTTCATCGGAGTGCCAGGGGAACTTAGAGGAGCATTAAATAATGGCGGGAGGAAATCGCGAACCTGGACGTACAGTCACCTCCAAGGTGATCGCCGTACTGGGAGCTTTTGAACACACCATGCGTCCACTTGGTGTCACTGAAATCGCTGAGCTGGCAGACCTCCCACCAAGTACCACCCACCGTCTCGTTTCTGAATTAACCGAAGGCGGACTACTCAGCAAGAAATCTGATGGGCGCTACCAATTGGGCTTACGTATCTGGGAACTCGCCCAAAATACAGGACGGCAGTTACGCGACACTGCACGCCCGTTCATCCAAGAGCTCTACTCACTTACTTCCGAGACTGCGCAGCTAGTGGTCCGCGATAAAGATGAAGCACTTTTGATTGACCGAGCCTACGGCACGAAGAAAATTCCACGCTCGGCTCGAGTCGGTGGTCGACTACCTCTGAACTCCACTGCGGTTGGCAAGATTCTCCTTGCGTTTGATGAGCCATGGGTAAAACAGTCCTATCTCAAGCTGCCACTCAACGCCTCCACCCCAAAGACAATTGTGAATCCCGACGTCTTGGCTGCGCAGCTGAAACAAATTCACTCGCAAGGCTTTGCCATCACACATGACGAGCAACGAATCGGCGGCGCATCGATCGCCGTACCGGTCTGGCATACAGGAAAACTGGGAGCAGCACTGGGGTTGGTGGTTCCCACCGCACAGGCTGCAAATCTTGAGCGCTATCTCCCGATCCTTCAGGCGACAAGTCAGAGAATTACAAAAGCAACCGCGCTCATTCCTTTGGACACACTTTTGGCTTCACACAAAAATGCAGAACGAAAAGGCGATACCTAAACCCGCCCTCCATCTGCATAAACTAAAACTGATTCCACTGAGTGGAATCTGAATTCGTATCTTCATCTCTTCTTGACGACACTTTGAGTCACACCTAAAAGTGATAGCCATCACGAATCTTTAGGAAAAGTGATTCAAACTTCACTGTGATCGGCTTCGGCCACACACAAGTGTCAGGAGATGACAATGACTTCCCAGACTTCCCAACAATCCACCTCAACCGGTGGATGCCCATTCGGGCACACATCAGAGTCCACCAGCCATCACGGCTACCAGCCTTTCGATATGCACAACCCGTTTCCTGCATATAAAGAACTCCGTCAGGAAGAGCCAGTGATGTTCGATGAGCGCATCGGCTACTGGGTGGTAACCAAATATGACGACATCAAAACCACCTTTGATGACTGGGAAACATTCTCCTCTGAAAATGCACAAGCCCCAGTCCGCAAGCGTGGACCTCAGGCAACCCAAATCATGACCGATGGCGGCTTCACTGCATACTCCGGATTATCAGCTCGTATTCCACCAGAGCACACCCGCATCCGCGCAATCGCACAAAAGGCCTTCACGCCACGCCGCTATAAAGCACTCGAACCAGATATCCGAGCAATGGTGATTGATCGTGTGGAGAAAATGTTGGCGAATGATCAACACGTCGGCGATATGGTGTCAGATCTTGCCTACGACATTCCAACCATCACGATCCTGACGCTGATCGGTGCAGATATTTCCATGGTGGACACCTACAAGCGGTGGTCAGATTCCCGTGCGGCCATGACCTGGGGCGATCTTAGTGATGAAGAGCAGATCCCACACGCACACAATTTGGTTGAGTACTGGCAGGAATGCCAACGCATGGTAGCTGATGCACATGCACACGGTGGCGACAACCTCACCGCTGATCTAGTGCGAGCACAGCAAGAGGGTCAAGAAATCACCGATCATGAGATTGCTTCTTTGCTGTACTCCCTGCTTTTTGCGGGGCACGAAACAACCACCACGTTGATCTCCAATTGTTTCCGAGTTCTCCTCGATCATCCAGAGCAGTGGCAAGCCATTCTAGAGAATCCAAAACTGATTCCTGCGGCAGTGGATGAGGTCTTGCGGTACTCCGGCTCGATCGTGGGGTGGCGTCGAAAAGCATTAAAAGACACCGAGATCGGCGGCGTTGCCATTAAGGAAGGCGATGGTGTTCTGCTGCTCATGGGTTCCGCGAACCGCGATGAAGCTCGCTTTGAAAATGGCGAGGAATTCGATATCAGCCGCGCTAATGCGCGCGAGCACCTGTCTTTTGGTTTCGGCATCCACTATTGCCTAGGAAACATGCTGGCCAAACTTCAAGCCAAGATCTGTCTCGAGGAAGTCACCAGGCTTGTTCCTTCCCTGCACTTGGTTGCGGACAAAGCTATCGGGTTCCGGGAGAACCTCTCCTTCCGCGTCCCCACTTCTGTTCCCGTGACTTGGAACGCTTAACGCTTTATTAAATAAGGAGACACCATGACCAACAGTTTGAACATCCCGTTTGTCCAGCGCTTCGATGAAGGCCTGGATCCTGTTCTAGAAGTACTCGGTGGCAAGGGCGCTTCACTAGTCACCATGACAGATGCTGGAATGCCCGTTCCACCTGGATTTGTGGTCACTACTGCCAGCTTTGATGAATTCATCCGTGAAGCAGGGGTTGCTGAACACATCGATAAATTCCTAAACGATCTCGATGCAGAAGATGTTAAGGAAGTGGATCGAGTTTCTGCGATCATCCGCGATGAGCTGTGCAGTCTTGACGTTCCAGAGAATGCTCGTTTCGCAGTGCACCAGGCTTATCGCGATCTCATGGAACGATGCGGTGGCGACGTCCCGGTTGCTGTCCGGTCATCGGCCACTGCCGAAGATCTGCCCGATGCTTCCTTCGCAGGGCAACAGGACACCTATCTGTGGCAAGTCGGTTTGAGCGCTGTCACTGAACACATCCGTAAATGCTGGGCTTCGCTGTTCACTTCCCGTGCCATTATCTACCGTCTGAAAAACAACATCCCCAATGAGGGCCTCTCCATGGCGGTAGTTGTTCAAAAAATGGTCAACTCTCGTGTCGCAGGCGTGGCAATCACTATGAATCCTTCCAACGGCGACCGCTCGAAGATCACCATCGATTCCTCATGGGGTGTTGGTGAAATGGTGGTCTCAGGTGAAGTGACACCAGACAATATCTTGCTGGACAAGATCACGCTGCAGGTTGTCTCCGAACACATTGGAAGCAAACACGCTGAACTCATCCCCGATGCCACCAGTGGAAGCCTCGTGGAAAAGCCCGTTGATGAAGAACGCGCAAACCGCCGCAGTCTGACTGATGAGGAAATGCTCGCTGTGGCACAAATGGCTAAGCGTGCAGAAAAACACTACAAGTGCCCACAAGATATCGAATGGGCGCTGGACGCTGATCTGCCAGATGGAGAAAACCTTCTGTTATTGCAATCCCGCCCGGAAACTATCCACTCCAACGGTGTGAAGAAGGAAACCCCAACTCCGCAGGCTGCCAAAACCATAGGCACCTTCGATTTCAGCTCAATCACCGTCGCAATGACCGGCACGAAGTAAAACCACCGCATCTTTTCGTCGAAAAGCATCTAAAAGGAGTTTGACCATGGCTAATAAATCTTTCCCCAAGCCCTCCGATCTTCCAGTGCCCAAGGGCGCTGAAGGTTGGGAAGATCTGTACCCGTACTACCTCGTTTTCCAAGACAAGCTCATGGATCAAGAGAATGAGAAATTCTGGTTCTGCGATTCACAGCACTGGCCAACTGTGTTCAAGCCTTTTGAAACTATCGGTGGTGAATTCGCTGTAAAGTGCCTCGGCCAATACAACGCTCGGCATTTGATGATCCCGAATGCCAATGGCATCGAGTTCCGCGTGCATCTGGGATACCTCTATATGTCCCCTATTCCAGTGCCTGAAGATCAGATTGCGGAACGCGTCCCCATGTTCCAGGAACGCATCACGCACTACTTCCAAAACTGGGAGCCAATGCTGGCAAATTGGAAGGAGCGAGTATTAGGAACCATCAATGAGCTGGAATCTCTAGAATTCAAGCCACTGCCTGACTACGTGCCTATCGATGATATTGTCTCCGGAAAAGCCAAAGACGGCACCGAAGTACTCATGGAAAACTTCGATCGGCTCATTCAGCTCGCCTACCAAAACTGGCAATACCACTTTGAGTTCCTCAACTTGGGTTACATCGCTTACCTAGATTTCTTCAATTTCTGCAAGGAAGTCTTCCCAGATATCCCTGATCAATCAATTTCGATGATGGTTCAGGGCGTGGATATGGAGCTGTTCCGCCCCGATGATGAACTAAAGATTCTGGCACAGCTAGCGGTCGACCTTGGCCTGCAAACTCACTTTGCCAACCCGGATGATCCGCAAGCTACCTTGGCTGCTATCGCAAAGGCAGAAGGCGGCGCGACATGGATAGCGCGCTGGGAAGAAGCACAAGATCCGTGGTTCAACTTCACCGTCGGTAATGGCTTCTACGGTCACGATAAATACTGGATCGAGCACCTGGAACTTCCACTGGGGTACATCGCGGATTACATCCGCCGCCTAGATGAAGGCCAAACCATCTCCCGCCCGAAAGATGAACTCATCGCAGAAAAGGAACGCGTGGTGGAAGAATACCGCGACCTTTTGGATGGAGAACAACTCGCGCAGTTTGATGCTAAATGCGGCCTCGCTGCTACTGCATACCCCTATGTGGAAAACCATAACTTCTACATCGAGCACTGGACCATGTCAGTATTTTGGCGCAAAGTACGCGAACTTTCCCGCACTCTCCAGGGCTACGGTTTCTGGGAGAACGAGGATGACATGTTGTACCTCAACCGCACTGAAGTCCGCGATGTCCTCTTCGACCTGGCTACTGCGTGGGGTGTCGGCGCACCCGGTGGTCCAATTGGCACGATCATTTGGCCGGAAGAAATTGAGCGAAGAAAAGCAATTGTCACCGCTTTGAAAACTGCCCGACCAGCGCCAGCTCTTAACACTCCTCCAGAGTCCATCACCGAACCTTTCACCCGCATGCTCTGGGGAATCACCACCGAACAGGTGCAATCATGGTTGGGCAATGACGAGGATGCCGAAGAAGGAACCCTTAAAGGCATGGCTGCATCCCCTGGTGTGGTGGAAGGCTACGCTCGAGTAATTCTCAGCGCAGATGACCTTTCAGAAATCCAGCAGGATGAAATCCTCGTTGCCCCTGTAACAGCACCTTCTTGGGGCCCAATCTTTGGCAAAATCAAGGCAACAGTCACTGATATTGGTGGCATGATGAGCCATGCTGCGATCGTGTGCCGCGAATACGGCTTGCCGGCTGTTACTGGAACTGGCGCTGCATCCACCACCATCAAAACCGGCGATTACCTCAAGGTCGATGGAACCAAGGGCAAGGTTGTCATTGTTGATCCAGATGCGCCACGCATCGAAGGACCCGGCGCGCACAGCCATGCGCACTCAGTAGCAGCACATGGGGTGGATACACATGCCTAGTCCACGCACTGTTCTTATCACTGGTGCCGCTGGCGGTTTGGGTCGGGCATTCGCTGAAGGTTTCGCAGCCCAAGGAGACCGTATCGCGGTGGCGGATATCAATCTGGATGGGGCGCAAGAGACCGTTGACAAGCTGAAAGCATTGGGCGCAGATGCCGCAGCCTTTGAAGTTGATGTCACGTCTTTGGAGTCCACCGAGGCCCTAGCCGCCGGTGCCGCTGAGTTTGGCGGTGGCCGAATTGATGTCCTTATTAATAACGCAGCGATATATGCGACAGTGACTCGTTCACCGTTTGAGGATATTGACCCTGCGGAGTGGGATTTGGTCATGGGAGTCAATCTCAAAGGCCCGTGGTTGGTGACGCGTTCTGTGAGTCCGTTTTTGTCCGATAATGCCCGTGTGGTCAATCTTTCCAGCGCGACTGTGTTTTCAGGATCTGCACACTGGGCGCACTACGTGGCATCCAAAGGTGGGGTCATTGCTTTAACCAGGGTGCTTGCTAAAGAGCTGGGTGGTCGTGGGATCACGGTCAATGCGGTTGCGCCTGGGTTTACGCTGACTGAAGCCAGCTTGGGACTCATGGATAGCGCGGAAACGTACGGTGTCGATCGCGGATCCATCAAGCGCGCAAGCCAACCGAAAGACATCGTCGGCACCACCATGTTTCTTGCATCCCCAGAAGCCGAATACATCACTGGGCAAACACTCATCGTTGATGGTGGCCGACAGTTCATCTAAGTACTAAAAGTTCTAAGGAGAAGATCATGTCTACTATTCATTTCATTGATCATGCTGGCAAAACCCGCACCATCGAGGCGACTGTTGGTGATTCAGTAATGGAGACCGCAGTCCGAAACGGAGTGCCTGGAATTGTTGCTGAATGCGGCGGTTCCTTATCGTGTGCAACCTGCCATGTGTTTGTTGACCCTGCACAGTATGATGCGCTTCCCCCAATGGAGGAGATGGAAGATGAAATGCTGTGGGGTGCTGCCGTGGACCGTGAGGATTGCTCCCGTTTGTCTTGCCAAATCAAGGTCACCGAAGGCATGGATCTTTCGTTGACCACGCCAGAAACGCAAGTGTGAGGTTGAATCATGAATACTTCAGCTGAAACTGGAATCTTGATCATCGGTGCAAACCAATCGGGTGTGCAGCTGGCGATTTCCCTGCGG
This sequence comes from Corynebacterium glutamicum ATCC 13032, assembly GCF_000011325.1. NCBI lineage: Bacteria > Bacillati > Actinomycetota > Actinomycetes > Mycobacteriales > Corynebacteriaceae > Corynebacterium > Corynebacterium glutamicum. The sequence continues at coordinate 562,555 of NC_003450.3, read as the reverse complement.
GCCACGGGTTTCACCGAATCGATCACGCTTCTAGGCGAGGAGGATCACCGCCCCTACCAGCGTCCCGCCTTGTCCAAGGAGTTCCTCCAGGACAAGATCGACAAAGAGCGTCTGATTTTCCGTTCCAATGAGTATTGGGAAGAAAATAATATTCGCCTGGTCAAGGGCGTGCGCATCGAACGCATTGAAAAGAACGACGACGGATCAGGGGTCGCCTACGGCGCCGGACAAGAATTCGCTTTTCGACGTCTCGCTCTAGCGGTTGGTGCCCGCCCTCGCCACCTCGACCTCCCGGGCGCCACCTTGGAGGGTGTCACCTACCTGCGCAACGCGGACGACGCCTTGGCGCTCAAAGCGATGATTGGTTCTGTCACCGATGCCGTTGTAGTCGGTGGTGGGTTCATCGGATTGGAAGCTGCGTGTTCGCTTCATGACCTCGGCAAAAATGTCACCGTCCTGGAATATGGTCCGCGTCTGATTGGCCGAGCGGTGGGTGAAGAAACCGCAGCATTCTTCCTCGAACAACACCGTTCCCGTGGCGTAAATATCGTGCTTGATGCCCGCATGAAACAGTTTGTGGGCAAGGATGGAAAGCTCAGCGGCATTGAGCTAGAAGATGGCACAGTAATTCCTGCCCAACTAGTCATTGTGGGCATCGGTGTCATTCCGAACACAGAACTTGCCGCTGTTCTGGGCTTAGACATCAACAACGGCATCGTGGTGGATAAACATGCCGTCGCGTCAGATGGCACCACCATTGCGATTGGCGATGTCGCCAACATTCCCAATCCAATCCCTGGTTCCCCCGCTGATGAACGCATCCGACTAGAAAGCGTCAATAACGCCATCGAGCACGCAAAGATCGCTGCATACTCACTCGTCGGCCAGCCCGAAGCCTACGCCGGAATCCCCTGGTTCTGGTCCAACCAAGGCGATCTCAAACTACAAATTGCAGGACTTACCCTTGGTTATGACAGCACAGTAATCCGACAGGATCCCGAGAAAAAGAAGTTCTCTGTCCTTTATTACCGTGGCGACAACATCATCGCCGCCGATTGCGTCAACGCTCCACTGGATTTCATGGCTGTGCGCAGTGCACTTTCCAGGAACCAAAATATCCCCGCCGACCTTGCTGCAGATATTTCGCAGCCGCTGAAAAAACTAGCCGTTGACCTGGAGGTTACCCGATGACTCGCAGTAATTTACCCGCTTGGGAGCAAGCAGACCCCAGCGTCCACGCCTCTGATCCCCGCGCCATCACTTTTGCGGAGGATTTTGGGATTCGTCCCATCCCGGCCGTAGGTCCAATTGATACCACCGCTATCTGTGCAACACCTTCAAATGGATTTGAGCAATTATGGAAAGCCATTGAGCCGGAAACCCGCACCCGCGCCAACGACATTCATCTTCCCATCGTCGTGGCGTACGCTGAACGTCTCTGCGACGCTTACCCACTGGCAGATAGAGAATTGGTTCTCGTAGCCGCAATCCTCCACGACACGGGCTGGGCACATGTCGATGAGAGCCGAATCATCTCCGAAGGATTCTCCGGAAACTGGCGCAAAGCAGCAATCCGCTTCGAACACGAAACAGAAGGCTGCACTGTGGCCCGCCGAGTGCTTCCATCCCTCGGATATACTGTCGATTTTGTCGAGCATGTCTGCGACATCATCGACGGACACGACACCCGCCAAGTGGCCTACTCACTAGAAGACGCTCTTGTTCGCGATTGCGACCGACTCTGGCGTTTCGACCGCGCCGGGATCACGGCTTCTAGCTCATGGTTCGGGATGCCAGTCTCAGATTATGTCGACCGCCTGCACAGGGAAATCCTCCCAGAATTAATCACCGAAGCTGCACACCAGATGGCTACTGCAGACCTCAATCGTGCAAAGGCCCTGTTAAGAACGGATGCGATCCGATGAATGCTGCAACCAGGCGTGCTTCTCTGCAACTCCCCTATACCCATGTCGATGATTTCTACATCAACGGTTCCTGGGTTAAAGCAGAAGGAACACAACGCAACCCCGTAGTTGATCCTGCGGTCGGTCAAGAATGGGGATCTGTTCCAGAAGCAACCGCATCTGAATTGGACTCTGCGGTGGGAGCTGCACGTACAGCGCTAAAGTCGTGGAGTGCACTTACAGGTGCGGAACGAACAGGCTACCTCCTGAAAATCGCGACGGAAATTGAATCCCGTTCTGAAGCTCTAGCACTTACTAATACCCGCGAAAATGGTTCCCCCATTTCCGAGACCCGTGGAGCTGCGTCCAATGCAGCAGGAATTTTCCGTTACTTTGCCACTCTCGCGCCTTGGTTAGACGGCGAAGACATCCGCCCATTTCCTGCCGGTAGCGCCGAATCCATCGTGGATAAAGATCCCATCGGTGTCTGCGCACTCATCGCCCCATGGAATTTCCCGATCAACCTTGTAGTCATCAAACTGGCACCAGCACTTCTTGCCGGCTGTACCGTCATCATCAAACCAGCCTCCCCCACCCCACTGTCGATCCGTTTCATCATCGAAGCCATCGAAGCCGCCGGAGTGCCAGCAGGCGTAGTCAACCTACTCACCGGTTCAGGGCGTTTCGGTGATGCCCTTGTCCGCCACCCCGGAGTAGACAAGGTAGCGTTTACCGGATCAACGCCTGTTGGAAAGAAGATCGCTGCCGCCTGCGGAGAACTACTCCGACCAGTGACTTTAGAGCTAGGCGGAAAATCTTCCGCGATTATCCTTCCTGATGCAGACATGTCAGTACTCTCGACGCGGTTGATTCGATCCTGTATGCGCAACACTGGACAAACCTGCTACATCAGTACCCGGATTATTGCCCCTAGCTCACGCTATGCGGAAGTCGTACAAACAGTGGCAAGCACTATCGCTGCAGGTAGACAAGGTGACCCCTATGATGAAGAAACGGTTTTTGGGCCAGTTGCCAGCGCCTCTCAGTACTCAACCGTCATGTCTTACATTGACTCCGCACGAGAGGAAGGTGCACGAGTGGTTGCAGGTGGAACCCGGTCAATCAGCCTTTCTGAAGGTTTAGAATCAGGCGAGTTTATCCAACCAACCGTGTTTGCCGATGTCACCCCCGACATGCGGATATCACGCGAAGAAATCTTCGGCCCTGTTATTTCCATCCTAAAGTACGACGATACAAACGGTGTTTCCGAAGCAATCGCACTAGCCAACAACACGAAATTCGGTCTCGGTGGCTTGGTATTTGGTGCGGATGAGGAACAAGCACTAGAAGTCGCCCGTCAAGTGGATTCTGGTTCCGTAGGCATCAACTTCTTCGGTTCCAACCATTCCGCCCCATTTGGAGGACGCCACGAATCCGGTATGGGAGTGGAATACGGCATCGAAGGCCTCAGTGCTTACCTGACATACAAGAGTATTCACCGAACCATTTAGTTACTGAAAGTTCTCAGCTAAACACCCGCCGCGTTTCATTGTGGCGGGTGTTTAGTTTTAGGGAAGCCCATTTGTATCGCATCAAACTAATGATCATCCATGCTCAGTATGGTTTGCTTATTAAAAGCTATTCCCATTTAGAACATTTGATGCCCAACAGGAGTCCGCGCAGTGCAACATCCCCCGGTACCCGGTAAATCGATTCTTGCTTTTTACGCAGTAGTTCTTGTCGCGCTTTGTTTGTGGTTCAAGATTGGTTCTATTCCAGACATAGTGGTAATTGGCTTTATCCTTGCACTTTCCTTCGCTTCGGCCATCATTACCGCAGCACTCACTCAAAAATCTCCCCAATGGGTTCTTCTGACCGTAGGACTTGTTGGCCTGATCATTGTGGGAATTTGCATCTATCTCTGGATCACCGTTCCCGAGGGAATTCTCGATGTCGCCGTCCTCCTTGTGGCTTCAGGAGCAGTCATCGCCGAATCTTCCCTACTTATTAGCCGAATGTGGCCCAGGCGCCGTCAAGCTACTAGTTAACCCTTTTCGCCAAAATCAAACCTCACCGGAATCTCTACAAGCCAAGAACAAGATATTCGCCAATAGAGCCCCTTCAAAAGGCCAGGTTGGAAAGTTCCAATTCTCAGGCACAGGGACGTGCGGACAGAATTCTCGATTCAGCCTTGAAAGAAGGCGCTTCAATAGTTGTTGATGGCCGTACAGCTCGAGAATTTCAGATGGACATCGAAGTCGGAATGGTTGGCATTAACGTGCCAATCCCAGTCCCAATTGGCGCTTTCTCATTTGGAGGTTGGAAAGACTCACTATTCGGAGACACACACATGTATGGATCTGAGTCTTTCAACTTCTATACCCGAAGCAAGGTGGTTACCACTCGCTGGCCTCTTCCAAATGAATCACAGATTGAGCTTGGCTTCCCCACCCACTAAGTAAGTCTCTTTGCAATGCCACTCTTGTTACCCCACAGAGTGGCATTTTCCATGCACTCAAATCAAACCCAATCAGTAGGCCCCCTGCGCAATCCCCCTCCGAGAACCCCAGGTCCTCCCAAAAAACCTAAAAATGACCCCCAAGGTTTCCCTTGGAGGTCATTTTTAAAGTTCTGGTGAACTTATGCCACGGTTGCGGAGCCGCCAGCGGCTTCGATCTTTTCCTTGGCAGAGCCGGAGAACTTGTTAGCGGTGACGTTCAGCTTGACGCTGATGTCGCCGTTGCCAAGAACCTTAACCAGTTCGTTCTTGCGGACAAGTCCTGCTGCAACGATGTCAGCAATGCTGACGTCGCCGCCCTGTGGGAACTTCTCTGCGAGATCTGCAATGTTAACTACCTGGTAGTCAACCTTGTTAGGGTTCTTGAAGCCCTTCAGCTTAGGAAGACGCATCTGCAGTGGCATCTGGCCACCTTCGAATGCTGCAGAAACCTGCTTGCGTGCCTTGGTACCCTTGGTACCGCGACCTGCAGTCTTACCCTTGGATGCTTCGCCTCGACCAACGCGGGTCTTAGCTTTGTTTGAGCCCGCTGCTGGGCGCAAATCGTGGAGCTTAATTGGTTCGCTCATTGTTACCTACTCCCCCGCCACTTCTTCGACGACGATCAGGTGGCGAACTGCCAGGATCATGCCACGTACCTCTGGGGTATCGGGGCGGATCACGGTGTGGCGGATTCGCTTCAGACCGAGGGAACGAAGATTTTCGCGATGCTTGGGCTTGGTGCCCACAGTGCCTTTGATCTGAGTAATCTTCAGCGCCATTTCTTACGCCTCCTGACCTGCGCGTGCACGCAGAATACGTGCTGGTGCGACCTCTTCGATGGTCTTGCCACGGCGGGCTGCAACCTCTTCAGGGCGGACCAGCTGCTTCAGGCCATCCACAGTTGCGTGGACGACGTTGATAGCGTTGTCAGAACCAAGGGACTTGGACAGGATGTCTTGGATACCTGCGCACTCAAGAACTGGACGTGCTGCGCCACCGGCGATAACACCGGTACCTGGAGCAGCTGGCTTCAGCATAACGATGCCGGCTGCCTTTTCGCCCTGAACTGGGTGGGTGATGGTGCCGTTGACCATTGGGACGCGGAAGAAGTTCTTACGAGCCTCTTCTGCACCCTTCTGGATTGCGGCAGGAACTTCCTTGGCCTTGCCGTAACCGACACCGACCATTCCCTTGCCGTCGCCAACGATGACAAGTGCGGTGAAGCTGAAGCGACGACCACCCTTGACGACCTTGGACACACGGTTGATGGTGACTACACGCTCGATGTACTGTGAGCGCTCGTCCTGCTGCTGATTGCGACGGTCATCGCGGCGGCCTCCGCCACGACGCTCGTTGCGATCGTTTTGCTTGTTGTCGTCGGCGGAGCGTCCGCCGTCACGCCGTTCACGTCCCGGCATTACGCAATCCTTCCGTTGATGTTCTTAGAAATGGTCATCATTAGAATTTCAGACCACCTTCACGAGCGGCGTCAGCGAGAGCTGCAACGCGGCCGTGGTACTTGTAACCAGCGCGGTCGAAGACGACCTGCTCGATACCAGCAGCCTTAGCGCGCTCGGCGATCAGCTGACCGACCTTTGCGCCCTTAGCCTTCTTGTCGCCCTCAGTTGCGCGAACCTCAGCCTCGATGGAAGAAGCTGCAGCCAGGGTGTGGCCTGCAACGTCATCGATGATCTGAACGTGCATGTGGCGAGAAGAGCGGTGGACAACCAAACGTGGAGCCTCTGGGGTGCCACGCAGGTTCTTGCGGATGCGGAAGTGGCGGCGTGCACGGGCAACGCGACGACGAGTCGCGATGTCCTTGCCAACGGAAACGCGCTTCTGCTTGTTTTCAGTGTTGCTCATTGCTTACTTACCCGTCTTTCCGACCTTGCGGCGGATCTGCTCACCCTCGTAGCGGATGCCCTTACCCTTGTAAGGATCGTCCTTACGCAGGCGGCGGATCACTGCTGCGACCTGTCCAACCTTCTGCTTGTCGATGCCAGAAACTGAAAGCTTGGTGTTGCCATCAACTGCGAAAGTGATGCCTTCAGAAGCTTCAATCAGAACTGGGTGTGAGTAGCCGAGGGAGAACTCAAGGTCCTTGCCCTTCAGCGCGACACGGTAACCGACACCGAAGATTTCCATCTTGATGGTGTAGCCCTCGGTGACGCCGACAACCAGGTTGTTAACCAGGGAGCGGGAGAGACCGTGGAGGGAACGGTTAGTGCGGTGATCATCCGGGCGGGTGACGACAATCTTGCCGTCTTCCACTGCAACGGAGATTGGCTCTGGAACGTTAACGTTCAGGGTGCCCTTAGGACCCTTAACCTCAACGAGCTGTCCGTCAATCTTGGTTTCGACACCGGATGGGATGGTGATCGGTTCTTTTCCGATACGTGACATATTTAGTCAATCCTCCCTATTACCAGACGTAGGCGAGGACTTCTCCGCCTACGCCCTTCTCGGTAGCCTGACGGTCGGTCAGGAGGCCCTGTGACGTGGAAATGATAGCCACGCCAAGGCCGCCCAGAACCTGTGGCAGATTGGTGGACTTAGCGTATACACGCAGACCAGGCTTGGAAACGCGGCGCAGACCAGCGATGGAGCGCTCACGGGTGTTGCTGTACTTCAGCTCGAGGGACAGGGTCTTGCCGACCTTTGCATCCTCAACGGTGTAGTTAGCGATGTAGCCTTCCTGCTTCAAGATCTCGGCGATGTTTGCCTTGATCTTGGAGGATGGCATGGACACGGTGTCGTGGTGCGCATTGCTAGCATTGCGCACGCGCGACAGCATGTCGGCGATTGGATCAGTCATTGTCATTAGAGACGACCTGATGCCTTTCTCGTTGGGGTTCCCTTCCCACCTTGGACGTTAACCGTGTGTTTTCTGGCCACTCAACGCTCACCGAACTCAATAGTCGGTTTGCTCGCTACCATTTCCCACACGGATCGCCATTCATGGCGGGGGGCCTACAACAAAGTAGGTGTTTACGTTTACATGGATCTTTAAAACACCGTTGTGCTCTATAGAGTTTTCTGGTGCAAAGTCCAAACGGACAGAGTACAGCAAGTGAACACTAAAACACAAACTTCCTAGCACGCTTATCGACGCCGCCCTCCATCAGCCCTCCCCCGCGTGCCCCACGCGGGGCACGGTTAGCGCTGCTAACCTGGCCCGATGTACAAATTAATCTCACCGCATTTGTCAGGCCACGCCATGTGGAAAGAGGCTTTGGAAGAATTCGGATCAGGCCCCATCCACGGCTCGGGTTATTTCGAGAACTATCTTCCCATCGACTATTCCGAAGCAGGATTTCACCACTACCTCAAGGAGCGCACTGACGCGGCCGATCCTTCGGTTCCACCACCGGAAGGTTTTGTGCACTGCAGCTATTTCTGGATCGTTGATGATGACGATGTTCTTGTCGGATTCTTAGCTTTAAGGCACGAGCTGAACCAACATCTCCTGGAAGTCGCGGGCCACATTGGTTACGGCGTGCGCCCGTCTGCGCGTCGAAAAGGTGCTGCAACCGCAGCGCTGAAACTCGGTGTTCATGAAGCTCAGGCCTTGGGCATCGACAAGGTTTTGCTGTGCGTCGCAGGAGATAACGAAGCGTCCAGGAACGTCATCGAAAAGTGCGGTGGAGTTTATGAATCCACGATCCGTGGAATGCGACGCTATTGGATAGCCACAGATTCTTAAAAAATCTTCGCAAGAACTTACATTTTCCCTGCCACCCCTACGGGGGCTTTCATTTGACCAGCACCGATGGTGATTTTATGGTGTAGGACACCATCCGTTCTTTTTCAGGGGAATTTCGGTGAGAACCCGAAGCTGACCCGCAACCGTATTATGCAATCGCTTTCACCAGGTATTGCATTAAGCCGGATCACCTGAATAAGAAATGAGTGGCTCCAAACCGTCGAGGATTACGGTTCTGAAGCCCGTATTGAAGCGCAGTAATGTGTGCCTTAAAGCGGGGTCAGAACATTTCTCCAATTCATTTTAAGGACATGTTTTCATGGCTCATCTACGTGGGAAGAGAACCATTCGCTGGTCTGCTGCAACCGTGGCTTTAGCAACCGGTGTTTCCCTGTTGGCTCCACAGGTCGTTGCTGCACAGGATGCATCATCGGATATTCAATTAGCTACCCAATTCATCGAAAAAGAATTTGCAACGAATGGCCTCATCCCTGGGCCTGTAGGTACTCCAGATATTGGGCTCAATCAGGATCTGTTGCTGTCCCTAAATGCGCTTGCCCCTGATTCTCCAGAGATCGACGCTGCATATGCTGCAATTGCTCCGGAGCTCGAGGGCTATGTCTCAGTTTCTGACTACATCTTCAGCGATCGTCTAGCCAAGACCGTAGCTTTCCAAGATGCCCTCGGCGTCAGAGATGCTGATTTTATCGCGCAACTTGTCAGCGCTGTTCAAGAAAACGGTCAGATCAAAAACTTAGATAATGGTGAAGCCACAACTGCAATTAATAACTTCAGCCAGGCCTGGGGCGTTCTAGCTCTGCACCGCGTCGGTGAAACCGAAGCAGCCGAGCGCGCAACAGAATTCCTTAAAACTCAAGTGTGCTCCGACGGTGGTGTCCAATTAGCCTCAGCAATCGAACCTACATGCAAAACCACGGATTCCGATGTCACTGCAATGGCTGCACAGGCTTTGACTCTGGCAAATGGTGCGCAGGATCCAACCACACAAGCCACTCTCGATTACCTCGTCACCACGATGGATGAGACCGGTGGTGTCAAAAATACTTGGACCGGTGTGAATTCCAACTCCACGGGAATTGTCGGATCCGCTTTTGCTCTTGCGGGCGATGAGGAAAACTACCTCAAGGCTCGTGAATACCTGGCATCTGTTCAATTTGGCGAAGATGCAGACCCATCGATTCAGGGTGGCTTTGCTTTCACCGTGAAGGCTAAGGAAACCAACACTGCGATTAGCGATCAGATTCGACGCGCAACTGGCCAAGCAGCATTAGGTTTTGCAGGCGGTAACTACGCCAACGATAAACTGATCACCATTGCGAACCCAGTAGATCCAACTCCAGATCCAGAAATTCCAACTCCCCCAGCTGATTCAGAGGGATCCACCGGTGGAATTGGCGGCGCTGGAATTATCATCGCCATCTTGGCCATCCTTGCCGCCATCGCTGGTGTCATGGGACCAATGATGGCTAACCTGCAGTTTTAACATCTGAGAGAAGTACAGTGATGTCTCGAACCTCAACTTTTCACCTGTCGCTGAAGTCTTTTGCAGCTGCAGTCGCACTATGGATTGTTCTTGCCATATCGCCATGGGTTCCTTCTGCGCACGCCTTGACCACGCCTTGTGAAGACGACCAAGTGACAGTGATGGTTGAGGGCAACACCATCGGCTGTGCTGACGCCGGCGGAAATGGCTATCAAACGCTTCTTGATGCCGGATTTGATGTGGAAACCACCGTTCAGTTTCCAGAATTCTTGTGCCGAATCAATGATTTCCCAGGTCCTGATGTGGACGATTGCATGACCGCATCACCTGCTGAAGCTTATTGGTCTTATTGGCATGCTCCCCTCGGCGGAGATGAATGGGAATACAGCAACCTTGGAGCTTTCCTCTACTACCCCAAACCCGGCACTGTTGAAGCGTGGTATTGGGGAGATACTGATCGTCCCGGCGCGATCCCGGTGAGTAAATCTCAGGCGGAGTTGGGGTTAGACTCCGCGGATCCGGATTACAAAATTGATTTTGATCCAAATGATTTCATCACCACAACCCCAACCTCCGAGTCCCCTATCGCCGATTTAGGGGGTGACGAAGAGCCCACTGAAACTACTGAAGCTCCTATCGCAGGGGCTGGAGCTGGTTCGGCAAGAGGACAAGCAGCTGAACCCACTGCTGAGGTAAACCCTGAGAACCCTAATGAGGTATTGGTGTATCAGGATTCTGAAGGAAACTCGATTACTAAAGGTCAGTACGAGAACTTGGTTGCTGCAGCAGCCGCTAAGACCACTGCTGCTGTCCAAGCCCCAGCTGGGGCTGGTGAAGCAAATAGCCAACCGCAGGCAACAGCGGTGGCAGAAGCTCCTGAAGTTGATCCGATGACCACGCAGGTTCTTATGGCGCCTGCGGGCCAAGATGGAGACGTCATGGCTGAGGGTTCGACGCAGCAGACGTACGCCACAGGCACGGTGGATTCTTCTGCTCAGGGATGGATCATTGGACTCACACTGGCTGTCATTTCCTTGGTTTCAGCGTCTGCTGTGGCGGCGTGGGCGATTCGTCGTTCAGAGGTCCAGGGTTAAAGCTTCGTGAAATGGATTGAGCGATATGTGCTGTCCCGGCGGATGGTTCATCCCTGGGCGTGGTGGGTGTGGGCGTTGGGTATTGCTGGTTGTGCCAGCATGACCAACAATCCTTATATTTTGGCGCTCACTTTTGCCACGTTGTGTTTTGTGGTGTTTAACCGTCGTGGGTCATCGCCGTGGTCGCGTGCTTTCCCGATCTATTTGATGATCGCGGGTTGGCTCGTGGTGTACCGGTTGGTCATGCACATTGTGGTGGGAGCAAAAATTGGCACCATTGAACTGTTTCGGATCCCGCCGGTGCAGTTGCCGGAATGGGCTGCGGGTATCCACGTGTTTGGCACGGTGTATCTCGAGGGTCTGATCATCGCGACGACGCAAGGCTTAACGCTTGGAACGATGATCGTGGCGGTGGGTGCTGCGAACTCTTTGGCGGATCCCAAGAAGCTGCTCAAATCGTTGCCTGGCGCATTGGGCGAACTGGGAACTGCGGTGGTCATCGGTATTTCCATTGCACCTCAGATGGCTGAGTCGGCGTTCCGCATTAATCGTGCACGAACCTTGCGTGGTGATGATGCCAAAGGTGTTCGTGGTTTCGCGCGGATTTTGATGCCGGTTTTCCAGGACACTTTGGATAGGTCTTTGGCCCTGGCTAATTCCATGGATGCCCGTGGTTATGGCAGGCAGGCTCATGTATCCAAATTCCAACAGCGTGTGACCTCTATTTTTGGTGCATTCGGAATACTCGGCGTGACCGTTGGTCTGTTTGTGGTCTTAGATGCATCATCACCGATGTTCGTTGCCGTTCCGGTGTTTATTACCGGCGTGGGCTTCTTGATCATTTCGTTGGTCGTTGCTTCACATAGAAAAACATCCACCACTTTTGATCAGTTGCCTTGGGGTGCTGCGGAATGGCTTGTGTGCATCACAGGTGTGATTCCGCTGCTCATGGCTGCGCTGACACGATACCTTGATCCAGGTTCCATGATCACCACCTGGGTTCCTTTGCATATGCCAGACACCGTTCCGTTGCTCGTTGTGGCAGGACTTGTTGTGGCGACGATGCCAGGATTCTTGACGCCCCGCTTGCCGAAGAACAAAGTGAGGGTCAAGCGTCGAAAAGCAATAAATAGCCCAGAAAGGGCCGAAGTTTAATGAGTGCTCCTTTTAGCGCGCGCACTGCGTGGTCGACGGACCCCGTGCTGGAACTGGAAAGCGTCGCTGCCTCGTATTATGACGATGAGCGCACGCTGGCGGCGCCGCAGATCAGCGACGTGAATCTGACGCTTTTTGAAGGCGAAATCCTGCTGGTTGTGGGGCGCACCGGCTCCGGCAAATCGACGCTGCTGAACGCGATGTCCGGCGCGATGCCGCATGCGACCGGCGGCCGACTTGATGGGCGCGTGCGCGTGGTCGGCCGGGATACGCGTGATTTCCCACCACGCATGCTTTCCGACGTGGTCGGCGTCGTTGGGCAAGATCCGGCGGCAAGTTTTATCACCAACACGGTTGAAGAAGAACTTGCCTACAGCATGGAGCAATTAGGGCTCCCACCTGCGGTCATGCGCAAGCGCGTAGAGGAAACCCTTGATCTTTTAGGCATCGCGGAGCTGCGATACGTGCCATTGGCGGAACTATCTGGTGGTGAGCAGCAGCGCGTGGCGATTGGCGCGGTGCTGACCACTCGCCCCGCGCTGATTATCTTGGATGAACCAACCAGCGCTTTGGACCCTAATGGTGCCGAGGATGTGCTGGCAACCGTAACCAAGCTGGCTCATGACTTGGCGATGACCGTAGTGCTTGCTGAACACCGCATCGAGCGCGTACTGCAGTACGTGGACCGCGTGGCGCATGTGGGCGCTGATGGGCACGTCACTGTTGGGACGCCGGAAGAAATCATGGCTGATTCTGATGTGGCACCACCCATTGTGGAATTAGGACGCTGGGCTGGCTGGGCTCCCCTACCGCTATCGATCCGCGATGCACGCGCACACTCCGCTGACATGCGCAAACGCCTGTATCAGCGTGGTTTAGTGGTGAACAAATTACACAACCACGCTGTCCAGCCACTTTTGATCGCCGAAGATATCATGGTTGATTTCCCCGAAATCCGTGCCGTTGACGGCGTGAACTTGAATCTCAACTCCGGTGAAATTACCGTGCTCATGGGCCGAAACGGCTGCGGAAAATCATCCCTGCTGTGGGCTTTACAAGGTTCAGGGACTAGAAATCAGGGCTCGGTGCAGGTGCTTGATGAGGCCGCGGGATTTTCGTGGACAGACCCCAAAACTTTAAAGCCCGCCAAGCGGCGCAATCTTGTGTCCATGGTTCCGCAAACACCGACCGATATTTTGTATGAATCAACCGTGCATGCAGAGCTCGCACGCTCTGATAAAGATGCCGCAGCACCCGCCGGCACCACGCGGGAAATCCTGGATTCACTGGTCCCGAATATCCCGGACCATCTCCACCCACGTGATCTATCAGAAGGCCAAAAGCTCTCCCTCGCGCTGTCCATCCAACTCGCCGCAAAACCCCGCGTGGTATTTTTCGACGAACCCACCCGCGGCCTAGACTACGACGGCAAGAAATCCCTCGCCCGCTCCTTCCAACAACTCGCAGACGACGGCCACGCCATTTTGGTGGTCACCCACGACGTGGAATTCTCTGCACTGTGCGCCGACCGAGTGTTGTTTATGGCCTCTGGAAAGATCATCTCCGATGGCACAGCCGTAGAAATCCTCCCCGCATCACCGGCTTACGCCCCACAAGTCGCAAAAATCACCGCCGGCATCCAAGAGGAATCACACTGGCTCACAGTCTCGGCCGTGAAAGCTGCGCTAGGGCATGGTGAAATCTCATGATCAACGCCATCACACTCAAGCCCAAAACCTTCCTCACCTTAAGCTTCCTTGCGGTTTTGAGCATCGTGATTTTCTTCTGGCCGCTGATCGTCAACCCGGAATCCTTCCTGTCCGACAAAGCCCAAGCGCCCCTCTACATCGCGATCGTCATTCCCCTCGTGCTGGCCGCTGTCATCGCCGAAATCAGTGAAAACGGATTCGACGTTAAAGCCGTAGCCATGCTCGGCGTCCTCACCGCCATGGTTGCCGTAGTCCGACCATTCGGTGCCGGCGCAGCAGGCTTTGAAGCAGTCTTCTTTGTCCTCATCCTCGGCGGACGAGCCTTCGGACCCGGCTTCGGATTCATCCTCGGCAACACCGGACTGTTCGCATCCGCGCTGCTCACCGCAGGAATCGGACCGTGGCTCCCCTACCAAATGCTCGCAGCCGCCTGGGTCAGCTTCGGCGCCGGCCTACTCCCCCAAGTACGCGGCAAAAAGGAAATGCTCATCATCGTCCTATACGCCATCGTCTCTTCACTCGGCTACGGAACCATGATGAACATGAGCTTCTGGCCCTACGCCATCGGTGTCACCAGCGGGCTTTCCTTCACACCCGGCGCGCCCGTCCTGGAAAACCTCCACACCTTCATGCTGTTCTGCCTCACCACATCCATGGGTTGGGATCTCGGCCGCGCCTTCTTCACCTCAGTGCTATTACTGCTCACAGCCAAACCCGTTTTAGGTGCTTTACGACGCGCCAGCCGCCGCGCCGCTTTCGGCGTCGAGCGTGACTTCGGGGAGGCCGGGGTGCCTCGGGTCTAAAGATTTTGTTGGCTTGCTTCGTGGAGCAAACCTAAAGTGCCCACCGATCTTGAAGGGTCGGTGGGCACTCTTGTTTGAAGCTTTAGGTTAGGTTGCTTAAAACTTAGGCAGAACCAGACCTGGGATAGTGATCAAGCCCTGGTACAAAGCTGCAACTCCACCACCGATCAGTGCGAGAAGACCTGCGATGACTGCAATCCAGCCGCCGTCTTCAGAAGATCCGGTTGCTGCTGGAGTTTCAGGAAGAGTCTCGAGTGCTGGTGTTTCCTCGCCGGTGCCAACAACCCAAGCCTCAACAGTTCCACCTTCAGGTTCAGAATTAGATGCACCAACCTCGTAGTAGGTGTAGTCCACGCTGTAATCATCTGCGACTTCACCAGAGTAGTAACTCCAGTAAGTTCCAGTTTCAACCCAATCAGGAACAACTCCGTTGATACCGGTCATGTATTTGCCCATTTCAGATTCGTCAAAGGTCAGTTTGAACCCAGCAGATTCAAGAGCTACAACACCATCAGTGAACTCGGTGGCACATGCGCCCTCTGGTTCTTTTTCGGAATCTGCACCATAGTCAACTGAGACCCAGACGTTGTCTGCATCGATGCACTGACGGGCATCAAGAGTCTTATCCAACAAGGAAGACTGTGCATTCGCAGCAGTGCTCAGGGACAAAGTGGTTGCGGTGACTGCCAGGGTGGTCAGAGCAACGCGGCTAAAAGTAATGGTCAAGGCTTTGAACCTTTCATTTTCAATTCTGTAAACGCTGTAATGTGCATTAGAGCGCCGATGGGCAGACGTCGTCTTAGAACACTTTGTGCGCAGAATTTGAAGATGCAAGCTTTTCGTAGTCCACGACAAAAAGGTTCTAAGTCAATGTCAGTTTTCCAAGTAATCCGGCTTGTCCCCTTTGCGTGAAAACTCCAGGCGAAGGTGATCTACGGTTGCGGGTCAGCGCCGGATTGTTAACCGGCTTCCCTTGAAAAACTAACAGTGCGATTCGGTACTTTGCAGTATCAAACGACATGTGAGATTTTATCGCATGTGCTGGGAGTCCTCTTGATTTTAGGTTTTCCACATACCCCCATATAGATTGAAGAATTCATTTTTCGGCATGGGTTCAATTGCCGGGTCTAGACTGTGACCTATGACAACCCCTCCAACTGAGATTTCGAACGTGAATCCCACCGCGAATGAATTTGATGATCCGGATGTGGGACGGCGCATTACTTCTGCTGCTGGTGTGCCAGGCGTTTTGCATGCGCTCCAGCATGCTGTTCCGAATCGTGCCCTGCTGCCGTTGCTCACCATGAATAAACCAGGCGGCATCGACTGTCCTGGTTGTGCTTGGCCTGAGCCTTCCACTGCCAACCTTGGTGTGGTTGAGTTCTGCGAGAACGGTGCCAAGGCGGTCGCCGAGGAAACAACACCTGATCGTGCCGGCAAAGAGTTCTGGGCAGAGCATTCTATTTATGATCTGCGGGAAAAGACCGATCACTGGCTGGGAAAGCGTGGCCGAATCACCGAGCCCATGTTTTATGATCGTTCTTCTGGCGATGATCACTACCGCCCTATTTCTTGGGATCGTGCATTTGCGATCATTGCGTCGAAGCTCCGCGAGATCGAGCCAGATGAAGCGGTGTTTTACACCTCTGGTCGAGCACCCAATGAGCCGGCTTATATGCTGCAGCTTCTAGCCCGCCGACTTGGCACAAATAATCTTCCAGACTGTGGAAACATGTGCCACGAGTCCACCGGTACTGCCTTGGGTGAGACCTTGGGTTTGGGCAAGGGATCCGTGGTGATGGAGGATTTCTACAACACTGATTTGTTGATTTCCGTGGGACAAAACCCGGGCACCAACCACCCACGTGCGTTGACGGCTTTCAAAGAATTGAAGGAAAACGGTGGCAAGATTCTGGCGCTGAACCCCATGCCAGAGACCGGTCTGATGAAATTCCGTGAGCCCCAATCAGTCAAGGGCGCGTTGAGCATTTCAGACAAACTTGCTGATGAATACTTGCAGATCCGTCTTGATGGAGACCGCGCATTCTTCCAGGCGCTCAACAAGGAACTCATCCGTAGAGATGCCCTAGATCATGCATTCTTGGATAAATTCTGTTCAGGTGTGGATGAAACCATCGAGCACCTCAAATCACTCGATGATGAGGTTCTGCTCAAGGGATGCGGTCTGACGGCAGCGGAGATCAACAAGGCCGCTGACATGGTGGAAAAGTCTGACACCGTGGTGGTGTCATGGACTCTCGGGGTCACCCAGCATAAGAACGCTGTGTACACCATCCGTGAAATGGTGAACTTCCTGCTGCTTACTGGAAATATTGGTAAGCCTGGCGCAGGCACTGCCCCGCTTCGTGGGCACTCAAACGTCCAGGGTGATCGAACCATGGGTATTTGGGAGAAAATGCCGGAGGCATTCCTTGCTGCTCTTGAAAACGAGTTTGGTTTCGATGTGCCCCGCAAGCACGGCTTCGACACGGTAAATTCCCTGCGAGCCATGCGCGAAGGCAAGACCAAGTTCTTTCTCTCCCTCGGTGGCAACCTTGTTCGAGTGTCCTCAGATACGTCTGTTGTCGAAAAGGGCATGGAATCCAATGAGCTGACGGTGCATCTGTCGACCAAGCCCAATGGTTCACAAGCATGGCCTGGTGAGCAGTCACTTATCCTTCCGGTGATTGCTCGAACAGATAAGGATGTCCAAAAGTCAGGCGTCCAGCGTGTGACAGTTGAGGATTCTGCCGGCGCTGTTCACGCATCCACTGGTAAACGAACCGCCAACAAGGATCTGAATTTGAAGTCCGAATGCGACATCATTGGAACCATCGGTAAGCAGACCTTCGGTGATGCCTTCTGGCAGCCGATGATTGATAACTACGATGTGGTCCGCGATCACATCGAGGCCACCATTCCTGGGTTCCACGATTTCAACCGTCGCATCGACAACCCCGGTGGATTCCTCCTCCCCAACGGACCTCGTGAGCGCATCTTCAACACATCCAATGGCAAGGCCCAATTGACGGTTAATGAAACCAATGTGATTGAGCTACCCAAGGACTATTTGCTTATGAACACGGTACGTTCACATGATCAATACAACTCCACGATTTACGGTCTGGATGACCGCTACCGCGGTGTTCGCAATGGTCGCCGCGTAGTGTTCGTCAATCCTCAAGATTGTAAGCAACGTGGTCTCAAGGATGGAGACATCGTCGATATCGTCTCTGTCTTTGATGATGGCGAACGCCGAGCACCGAATTTCCGAGTGGTGGAATATGACACCGCGAGGGACTGCGTCACCACGTATTTCCCTGAGGCCAACGTATTGGTTCCATTGGATTCAGTAGCTGAAAAATCCAACACTCCAGTGTCCAAGTCAGTTGTGGTTCGCCTTGAAGCAACAGGACGTACTGCTTCTTAGAAAAACACCAGGGAATTTTCCGCGCCCGCTTCCTTGTTTAAATAAACGAGGATGCGGGCTTATTTATAATTGCAGTTTTACAATTGCAGCCATCATCAGAAACGAGTTTCACTGTGGACACCACCCCAAGCAAAAACAACGAAGCCGAGAAGATGCAGAAAATGTATCAATGGCTCGACACTGTGTGCACAGAGCTGGATATTGATCCAGACATTCTCGCAGAGGTTGTCCCCCACCTGTTGAATCTCACGCGTGATGTTGCGCATGGCCCTTCTCGACCAGCGGCACCAATGACGTCTTTCCTTCTTGGTTTAGCTGCTGGCCGTTCTGGAACAAGCACTGATGATTGGGCCGAGTCCACGTTGGTTAATGCTCTGCATCTTCAAGAAATCATCGCTAAAAATTACCCGGAGGCTAAATAAAAATGGGTCGGATTACCCAAAACTTGCAGGTCCCACGCGTTGTGTCCACTGACGAGCAAGTTTTTGTTAACACTCGTCCGGATACTGTTGCGGTGGAGGAGCCTCTAGAAATTCGGGTTAATGGCACTGCGCTTACCACCACTATGCGCACGCCCGGCCATGATATTGAGTTGGTGCATGGCCTCCTCTTGTCAGAAGGTCTGATCACGGATGCTTCTGAGGTTTTTACCGCCCGCTATTGTGCAGGAGCTGTTGGCCCAGATAATCAAAATACGTACAACGTCTTAGAACTTGATGTCATCCCCAAAGACAATCCGGCCCGGGATCCCGTCCAGAATCCCTCCCATAATCCCGAAGGCAGCCAACACGAAGCACTCCACATCCCAACTTTCCAACCGGTACGCGAACTAAACCTCGTGGCAGCCCAACGCAATGTGCTGACTACGTCTGCTTGTGGTGTTTGTGGCACGACGTCTATTGAGCAGTTGATGAACAAGAAGGGCTGGCCCATTACGCCGATTACACCGGATCCTCGGATGATTGTGTCGTTGCCAGATAAGTTGAAGTCGAAGCAGAAGATTTTCGACAAAACTGGTGGGGTTCATGCTGCTGGTTTGGCCACGCTTGATGGTGAGATGTTGATTATTCGAGAGGATGTCGGTCGGCATAACGCAGCTGACAAAGTTATAGGAAACATGCTGATGGCGGGAAAGCTCCCCTTGGAAAACACTATTTTGGTGATGAGTTCTAGGGCGTCTTTTGAGCTTGTCCAAAAGGCTGCCATGGCTGGAATTTCGGGTGTAATCGCTGTTGGTGCTGCAACATCGCTGGCAATCGAGGCGGCGCAGGATTCAGGTATTTTCCTTGCTGGTTTTGTTCGGGGCAACAAGTTTAACCACTATGCGGGCGAGCTCGGATAATGCCAGAACAGGTAGAACAGCCGAATCAAGCACGCGAAGAGCTGGAGAGGATTTTCCCGCAGTGGTTCGTGTCAGCTGCAGAGAACAGGGATATGTCTGTCGGTCAGGCAATGAAGTTCTCCCCGAAAAGGTGGCTGTTCCCTGATTTCAGTTTCAGTTATGACGACCAAGATTTCGTCATGCCATTGATCATCAATTTTGATTCATTAATCAACGATCTTCTCGCCCACCAGCCGGGTGCTTTCCACTATCCGGGGGTCACTTTATCGTTTCCAAACAACTGGGAAGACCTCTCGCACAAACAAATCCAAGACTGTCTGTGGAATGCCCTTGAAGAGTGGTTTTACTTCCTAGAGATCTACACCTGGTCGGCTGTAGATCAGCGAAAGTATGAGCATGGTCAAGTACCTGGAGACCTGCGTATCGGCTGCCTTTTTGAATTCTTTTCCTCCTCGAGGCCTAACCTTCAATTCCTTACCGATCCCCTTCCCTGAAGTTTCGCTAACCTGGCGTACATGACTCTTTCCCTTCCTCCAATTGGTTTCGGCACCGTTCATCTTGATGGCGCACCTGGCGTTGAAGCCATCGCTACTGCCATTGATGCTGGTTACCGCCTCATCGACACCGCGTACAACTATGAAAATGAAGGTACCGTGGGCAAGGCTGTCCGCGAGTCGGGTGTCCCCCGCGAGGAATTGATTGTTACCAGTAAGCTCCCTGGCCGCTTCCATGCTCGCGATCTAGGACGCGTCCGCATTGAGGAAAGTCTATACCGCCTCAACTTAGATTACATCGATCTCCTCTTGATTCACTGGCCTAATCCCAGCAAGGATCTCTACGTCGAGGCGTGGGAAACGCTGATTGAAGTCCGCGATGCTGGCCTGGTCAAGCACATCGGAGTGTCTAACTTCCTTCCAAATCACATTGATCGCCTGCGCCGCGAAACCGGTGAACTGCCGGCCGTTAACCAGATCGAGTTGCACCCCTATTTCCCGCAGGTGGAGCAGGTAGATTTCCACGATGAGCTGGGCATCATTACCGAGGCCTGGAGCCCGCTCAGCAACGGTCGCGGACTCGTCGAAGAGCCATTGCTCAAGGAAATCGGCGAGCGCTACGGGGTCGGCAGCGGCGAAATCGCCCTCGCTTGGCATCACGCCAGGGGAATCGTTCCGATTCCACGCTCCACCAACCCGGCCAGGCAGCGCAGCAACTTGGAGGCGGTAAAGATTTCGCTTATCGACGAAGACGTCCAGGCGATTACCGCTTTGGCGCGCAAAAACGGCCGGATCAAAGATCAAGATCCAGCCGTCTATGAAGAATTCTAGATAGTTACATCAAGGTTCCGAGGAGGCCCGCGGTCACTTCATCTCCCTTTGGAGATGGGTGCCAGGTGCCTCCTACAGCGTTTACCCGCATATCCAGCACTCCGTTGACCCACGGTTCAGCTGAGCAGCTGCTGTGTCCTGCAGTGGCCTCACGGAGATTGGCATGCTGGACGTCAAGAATCTCAGAGGCTTCAAAAATGGCCGACTCAAGATTGTTCATATAGGACACCAGGTTGGTGGCGTCTGGTTTCCTTAGTTCCGTACCTCCCACGCGGACACAAATCTCGCTTCCGCTTCGTGGGGTGTATTCCTGGTATCCCAGCAACGTGATCTGCGCATTTGGAGCGTAGTACTTGAGGTAGTCGATGACAGGTTTCATCCGCTGAGCATAGTTTTCGCCGGTGACCGAGGAGGGATCCTGCATGGTTCCAGCCGCTACAGCTTTCTCACCGCATCCGTTGGCCGCATCAAAAAGGCAGTTGATCACGGAATAGCGCAAATTGATTGGTGAGTGTCCCCACTGATCATTCTTGCCAAATTGGATGAAGATGTTCTCGGTATTTGGTCCAATGGCCCCTAGTGCTTCTGCATGCCGAACTTCATCGGAAAAGTGGAAACCCGTCGAGTTGATGGAGGCGCCGTTGCAGGAAAGGTCAATGAGCTCCCCCTGCTGCAATCCTTGTTGTGCTTGCAATTGATCAGGCCACGATTGGTTCCCCTTGAGGCAGCCGCGTTCATCCACATCAAATGGTGCATTGGTTCCTGATGCATGTGAATCTCCAAAGACCACGACTTTTGCCCCGCCTTCCGGCGCTGTGGCATCTGGTATTCCGGCAGATGAGGTCAGCCCACGTAAGACTTCAGTTCTCTGTGAGGCACTGCTGCCAATGCTTTGGGCCTGTGCAGTTGGTGTTCCCAAGGCTAAAGACCCTGCCATGAAAGCCCCTACGATCGCCAGCAGTTTGCGTTGCACGTTCATGAAAGTTCCTTTGTTTTGGTTGGGTAATTTTCCTCTGAAAGTTACCCACTGCGTAGACATGAAAAAAGCACCTACCAGTTAAGGTAAGTGCTTTTAACTATGCAGTTTACTGCTGGCGGTTGCCGTCTTCACCCTTGAATGGGAAGCCGAGCTCGCGGAGCAGGGAGCGACCTTCATCGTCGGTTACAGCGGTGGTAACAACGGTGATGTCCATACCACGAGGACGGTCGATCTTGTCGACGTCGATTTCGTAGAACATGGTCTGCTCGGTGAGGCCGAAGGTGTAGTTACCGTGGCCGTCGAACTGCTGGTCGGAAAGTCCACGGAAGTCGCGGATACGTGGCAGTGCCACGGTCAGCAGACGGTCCAGGAACTCCCACATGCGGTCGCCGCGCAGGGTAACCTTTGCGCCGATTGGCATGCCTTCACGGAGCTTGAAGTTAGCGATGGACTTCTTCGCACGGCGAAGCTGTGGCTTCTGACCGGTGATTGCGGTGAGGTCCTCGATAGCGCCGTTGATGAGCTTGGAGTCACGAGCTGCGTCGCCGACACCCATGTTGACGACAATCTTGGTGACGCCTGGGATCTGCATGACGTTTTCGAACTCGAACTCGCCCTGAAGCTTGGTGCGGATTTCGTCCTGGTAACGGGTCTTCAGACGAGGGATGTAATTCTCAGTCATTAGATATCCTTCCCATTGCGACGAGAAACGCGGACCTTCTTGCCGTTTTCATCGAAACGGTAGCCAACGCGAGTTGGGTTTCCGTCGGAGTCGATGACCATGACGTTAGAGACATGGATCGGAGCTTCCTGGGTCACGATTCCGCCGGACTCTGCGCCACGCTCTGGTGCGGAGTTAGCTACGTGCTTCTTGATGCGGTTAACGCCTTCGACGAGAACCTTTTCGGTCTTAGGGAAAGCCGCGATGACCTGTCCCTTAGCACCCTTGTCTGGACCTGAGATGACCAGAACCATATCGCCCTTGTGGACCTTCATTCTTAAATCACCTCCGGTGCGAGAGAAACGATCTTCATGAACTTCTTCTCACGAAGTTCACGAGCAACTGGTCCGAAGATACGGGTGCCACGTGGCTCGTTGTCGTTCTTGATGATGACGGCAGCGTTCTCATCGAAGGAGATGTAAGAACCGTCTGCACGACGGGTCTCCTTCTTGGTGCGAACGATAACAGCCTTGACGATTTCGCCAGACTTTACGTTGCCGCCTGGGGTTGCTTCCTTGACAGTGGCGACGATGACGTCACCAATGCCAGCAAAACGTCGGGTGGATCCACCGAGAACGCGGATGCACAGAATTTCACGTGCACCAGTGTTGTCGGCGACCTTCAGACGCGATTCCTGCTGAATCACTACTGGTCTCCTGACCTGGATTAATGCGTGCTGGATTTCCGTCCCAAACACGCGTGGTCTTTGTACTACAGATGTCTACATACTCCACGAATGTGGGCAACGAACGCTTGGCGTTTTACGGCCTCGTCGAGGGGTCTCGGAAACGCGACTCGGAAAAGCACCGCGAGTCCGACCTACACAGACAACCTGTATATCTAACCACACCCCTACCCCCGAATTCAAATCCGTGTTGCGCGTTAATAAGGAACAATATCGGTGTGATTCGCGATATATTAATCAGCTTGTTTTCCCAGCATAAGTAGTCGCCTAGTTTAGGAGGTACATGGCATGTCCCTACGCAAGAATCTCGCCCTCGGAAGCAGCACAGTACTACTCACAGCCGTGCTAAGCGGGTGTGTTTCCCTTGATGAGCGCTCCACTGATACATCCACGGAGAATGTCACCACGGTAACTGCCACACTCACTTCCACCGCCGCAGCAGAACCCACCACTAGAACGACTGTGCAAAGTGCTACAGAAGCCTCCACTACTGCACCAGTGCAATGCAATTTGGATCCCCGTACCTCGGATTTTGGGCCATATCTTGCACAATCTCGCACCCCGGTTGGTGAGCTAGCTGGATCTGCAGATTCCGTCGTGCAGGTTCCTGACTGGTTCTATCACTTCCAAATGGGCGACAACGGCTACGATTCCTGTTCCAAGCTCAGCTATGTGGTTCTCAACGGTTCCAATGGAGACGCCGAACGTTCTACTGGAACGGGTGCTGCGATCGCCGACGTGGTGGTGCTGTTTATCGACGGCCATATGGTTGCTCGTCCTGCTCCTTTTGAAATGAAGACCGTGGAATCCGTCACCAGAGTGTCAGATTCAGAAATCCAAGTTGTTTACGGACATGCCGGCCGATCTACTGCCGAAGGTGTTACGGACTATTTCACCTTTAACTTCTTCGTTGACAACGGCGTTCTTTCAGGACGCGGCGATCTCCCAGAACACATCGATACTCACATGCGTCTATATCTGCTGTAGCCCCATCTAAAAACTCTTGATACGTTGGTGGTTAAATCTCCATGCCCCTTCTATTAGGAACATTCGGATGGCTCATGAAAACCAAAAAACTGTTTCAATTTTTGCATGGCTTAGCGTTCTAGTTGTCGCAATCCTCGGATATGTCCTGTGGCTCGTCCCGATTTCCTGGTACGGCATCCGTGAGTGGATCTACCCGATCATTGCCGTTCCACTCATTGGATATGCATTGTTTACCGCTTTCAAGTCCAAGAGTTGGGTCTTGGGTATCTGCGCAATCCTCGCCCTGCTGTCCCCCACCATTTGGCTGACAGCTGGATTCTTCGTCTTCGGCTTCTAGTACTTGGCTGTTATAAAGACAAAGAAACACCCCTGGTGGATTCCCAAAAGGAAATTCCACCAGGGGTGTTACGCATTCGCTTGAAGCGAATAGCTAGAGGTCATCAGTAGATGACGCCCAAACTACTTAGCCTTTTCGACGATCTCGATCAGACGGTAGTTCTTGTCCTTGGACAATGGGCGGGTCTCTTCGATGCGAACCAAGTCACCGATTCCGGCGATCTGCTCCTCATCATGAGCCTTGACCTTCTTCGCGGAGCGAAGGATCTTGCCGTAGAGAGCGTGCTGCTTGCGGTCTTCGACCTCGACAACGATGGTCTTCTGCATCTTGTCAGAAACCACGTAGCCAGTGCGGACCTTGCGGGTGCTCTTTTCCTGGTTGTTCACGTTTGCCTCACTCATGATTAAGCCTCAGCTCCCGGAACCACAGACAAGCCCAGCTCACGCTCGCGAATAACGGTGTAGATGCGGGCGATGTCGCGCTTGACGGTGCGCAGGCGGCGGTTGTTGGTCAGCTGGCCGGTGGCAAGCTGGAAGCGAAGGTTGAACAGTTCTTCCTTAGCCTCGTTGAGGCGGGTAACCAGTTCTTCCTCGTTGAGCTCACGGAACTCGTGTGCTGGGGTACCGATAGCCATTAGAGCTGATCCTCCCTCTTGACGATACGGACCTTGCATGGAAGCTTCTGGCCAGCGCGGCGCAGAGCCTCGAGAGCAGTAGCTTCGTCCGGGTAGCTCATCTCGAAGAGGATACGGCCCGGCTTGATGTTTGCAACCCACTTCTCCACAGGGCCCTTACCGGAACCCATACGAACGCCGAGTGGCTTCTGGGTCAGTGGGCGGTCTGGGAAGATGTTGATCCAAACCTTGCCACCACGCTTGACGTGGCGGTTGATTGCAATACGTGCAGATTCAATCTGACGGTTGGTGATGTAGGCAGGCTCGAGAGCCTGGATGCCGTACTCACCGAAAGTGACGCGGTTGCCGCCCTTGGAGATACCACTACGGGTAGGACGGTGCTGGCGACGGTACTTAACGCGCTTAGGAATAAGCATGTTTAGCCCTCCTGCTTCTGCTCAGCACGCTGACGACGCTGGCCACCACGACGCGGACGTGCGTTGCGGTCGCCGCGGCCGCGACGCTCTGCGGGTGCATTGATCTCGCTCTCGCGACGTCCACCAACGACGTCACCCTTGTAGATCCACACCTTGACGCCGATGCGTCCGAAAGTGGTGTGAGCCTCGTAGGTGCCGTAATCGATTTCTGCGCGAAGGGTGTGCAGTGGAACGCGACCTTCGTGGTAGCGCTCGGTGCGGGACATCTCGGCACCGCCGAGACGACCGGAGCACACGACCTTGATGCCCTTAACCTGTGGCTGACGCATTGCAGACTGGATAGCCTTGCGCATTGCGCGACGGAATGCCACGCGGTTGGTCAGCTGCTCAGCGATGGACTGTGCCACCAGCTTAGCGTTAGCATCGACGTTCTTGACCTCGAGGATGTTGAGGGCAACCTGCTTGCCGGTGAGCTTCTCGAGCTCACGGCGGATGCGGTCAGCCTCAGCGCCACGACGACCAATGACGATGCCTGGGCGAGCGGTGTGGATGTCTACGCGAACGCGGTCGCGGGTGCGCTCGATGACGACGTCGGCGATGCCGGCACGGTCGAGGCCCTTGGACAGGAATTCGCGAATCTTGATGTCTTCTGCGACGTAGTCAGCGTAAGACTTGTCGGCGTACCAATGGGACTTCCAGTCGGAAGTGATGCCCAAACGGAGGCCGTGTGGATGGATCTTCTGGCCCACTAGTTGGCTCCTTCCTTCTGGCTCTCAACGACCACGGTGATGTGGCTGCTGCGCTTACGGATCTGGAATGCGCGTCCCTGAGCACGTGGCTGGAAGCGCTTCATGGTTGGACCTTCGTTGGCGTAAGCCTCGGAGATAACCAGGGTGCGTGGATCCAGGCCGAAGTTGTTCTCAGCGTTAGCTGCTGCAGATGCAACAACCTTTGCTACAGGCTCAGATGCTGCCTGTGGCGCATACTTCAGGATTGACAGTGCTTCAACGACGGTCTTGCCGCGAACAAGATCAATGACGCGACGTGCCTTCATTGGGCTGACGCGGACGAAGCGAGCAGTCGCGCTTGCGGAGGTGATGTTGTCACTCATCGCTTATCGACGTCCCTTCTTGTCGTCCTTGACGTGACCCTTGAAGGTCTTGGTAGGGGCGAATTCGCCCAGCTTGTGGCCAACCATGGCATCGTCCACGAAAACTGGCACATGCTTGCGTCCATCATGGACAGCAAAGGTGTGACCGATGAAATCGGGGAGAATGGTGGAACGGCGGGACCAGGTCTTGATGACCTGCTTGGTTCCCTTTTCGTTCTGAGCATCTACCTTGTTGAGGAGGTGCTCATCGACGAAAGGACCCTTTTTAAGGCTGCGTGGCATTCTTCGTTACCTCCTCTTAGCGCTTCTTGTTCTTGTTAGCACGACGGCGACGAACGATCATGTCATCGCTGTAACGCTTAGGCTTGCGGGTGCGGCCTTCCTTCTGTCCCCATGGGGAGACTGGGTGGCGACCACCAGAAGTCTTACCTTCACCACCACCGTGTGGGTGGTCGACCGGGTTCATAACGACACCACGGACGGTTGGGCGCCAGCCCTTCCAACGCATACGACCAGCTTTACCCCAACGAATGTTGATCTGCTCGGCGTTGCCGACCTCACCAACAGTCGCGCGGCAGCGGATGTCTACGCGTCGGATCTCGGAGGATGGCATACGCAGAACTGCGTAGGAGCCTTCCTTACCAAGAAGCTGGATGGAAGCTCCAGCGGAACGTGCCAGCTTTGCACCTGCGCCTGGCTTCAACTCCACGTTGTGGATGGTGGTACCAGTCGGGATGTTACGCAGTGGCAGGTTGTTACCAACCTTGATGTCGGCTGCAGCGCCGGACTCGATAACGGTGCCCTGGGTCAGGCCCTTCGGTGCGAGGATGTAACGCTTCTCGCCATCGAAGTAGTGAAGCAGTGCAATGTTAGCGGTACGGTTTGGGTCGTACTCGATGTGAGCGACCTTCGCCAATACGCCATCCTTGTCGTTACGACGGAAGTCGATGACGCGGTAGCGGCGCTTGTGTCCACCACCGCGGTGACGGGTGGTGATGTGGCCGTGAGAGTTACGTCCGCCGGTCTTGCTCAGTGGGCGGAGAAGTGACTTCTCAGGGGTCGAACGGGTGATCTCCGTGAACATGGAAACGGAGCTTGCGCGGCGACCCGGGGTTGTCGGCTTGTACTTACGAATAGCCATAATGTGTCCTTTTCTATCGACGTCTTAAGCGACGGAGCCGTTGAAGATGTCGATGGAGTCGCTGCCTTCGCGAAGAGTCACATAAGCGCGCTTGGTAGCCTTGCGAGTACCGAAGCCGGTGCGG
Source organism: Corynebacterium glutamicum ATCC 13032 (assembly GCF_000011325.1). NCBI lineage: Bacteria > Bacillati > Actinomycetota > Actinomycetes > Mycobacteriales > Corynebacteriaceae > Corynebacterium > Corynebacterium glutamicum. The sequence continues at coordinate 534,951 of NC_003450.3, read as the reverse complement.
GAGCGCTTGCGCTTACCTGCACGGTTAACGGTGTTCACAGATGCAACCTTGACGCCGAAGATCTCTTCGATGGCAATCTTGATCTGAGTCTTGTTAGCGTCAGTGGAGACGAAGAACGTGTAAACGTTCTGCTCCATGAGGCCGTAGGACTTCTCAGAAACGACCGGTGCGATGATGATGTCGCGTGGGTTGGCGATAGTAGCCATTAGTTCTGCTCCTCCTGTGCCGCACCGGAAGCGCGGTTGATGAAGGTGTGGAGAGCCTCAACGGAGAACACAACGTCGTCAGACTTGAGAACGTCGTAGGTGTTCAGCTGATCAGCGGCCAGGATGTGGACGCCAGGCAGGTTGTTAGCACTCTTCTGGGCGTTGATATCCTCACGGCTCACTACGAGCAGCACGGACTTACGCTCGGTCAGACGCTCGATGAAAGCCTTTGCAGACTTGGTCGAAGGGGTCTGGCCAGGCACCAATTCGGAGACGACGTGGATACGTGCATTGCGTGCACGATCAGACAGTGCACCGTAAAGTGCAGCCTTGATCATCTTCTTAGGGGTGCGCTGAGAGTAGTCGCGTGGCTTAGGGCCGTGGGAGATGCCACCACCGGTGAAGTGAGGTGCGCGGATCGAGCCCTGACGAGCGCGACCGGTTCCCTTCTGACGGAATGGCTTACGGCCACCGCCACGTACTTCGCCACGGGTCTTGGTGGAGTGGGTGCCCTGTCGAGCTGCTGCAAGCTGTGCGTTGACAACCTGGTGCAGCAGTGCGACGGAGACCTCACGGTCAAAAATCTCTGCAGGGAGTTCTACAGATCCGTTGATGTTTCCATCAGCGGTCTGAACATCCAGCTTCAGATTCGTCATGCGTGTGCACCGCCCTTCACTGCGGTCTTAACGGTAACGATGCCACCACGGTTACCAGGGATTGCGCCCTTGATAAGGATGATGTTGGCATCGGCGTCAATCTTCTGAACCTTGAGGTTCTGGGTGGTGACGCGGTCATTACCCATGCGGCCAGCCATACGCTTGCCCTTGAAGATGCGACCTGGGGTAGCAGCTGCACCAATGCCACCTACGCGGCGGTGTGCAGCCTGGTTACCGTGGCCGGCACCCTGGCCAGCGAAGCCATGGCGCTTCATAGCGCCGGCGTAGCCCTTACCCTTGGTGGTACCGGTGACGTCAACGAACTTGATGTCGTTGAAGATTTCAACGGTAACGTCCTGTCCAACCTCGTAACCGGAGACATCGTCCATACGAATCTCGGTGACGTGGCGGCGGGGGGTAACGCCTGCTTTCTTGAAGTGACCAGTCAATGGCTGGTTCACCTTGCGTGGGTCGATTTCGCCGTAGGCGATCTGGATGGCGTTGTAGCCATCGGTCTCAACGGTGCGAATCTGGGAAACTACGCATGGACCCGCTTCAACGACGGTAACCGGAATAACGCGGTTCTCCTCGTCGAAGATCTGAGTCATGCCGAGCTTGGTGCCCAGAATGCCCTTGATCTCGTTTTCACTCATTATTTATTCTCCGCTGCCAAAAATTCCGTCGATCACTGAATGTTCACGTCGACGCTGGCCGGAAGGTCGATGCGCATAAGGGCATCAACAGTCTTCGGCGTCGGGTCGAGGATGTCGATCAGGCGCTTGTGAGTGCGCATCTCGAAGTGCTCGCGAGAGTCCTTGTACTTATGTGGAGAACGAATAACGGCGTATACGTTCTTTTCGGTAGGCAAAGGCACCGGTCCAACGACTCGGGCACCCGTACGGGTGACCGTCTCAACGATCTTGCGTGCAGACGCATCAATCGCTTCGTGGTCGTAGGCCTTGAGCCTAATGCGGATCTTTTGTCCCGCCACGCTTATCCTCTTCCTCGCTCGTCCCACATCTTCCATTTTGGAAAAGCGGTGGGAATTCGCTTCATTCTTTCTCTATAACGTTGTCCGGGCTTGGGGCTCGGGCGCAACGCCAGTGTTTAACCTGACCTGTCAAATGCTTCTGACATTGGATCACGGGCGCTGTACAAATAAAACGCTCCACGATGAACCCAACAATGAAGTCAGGGAAATCGGAAGGGACCAAAATGCGTGATCTAGGCCCTAACGTAACTGCCGCTGTTTATTTGCCATGCCCCTTCTCCGGTTCCGCCTTCACCAGTCACCCGGCTTCAGTGGATACCCCCTGAAGTTGAAGTGCATTTTCATGCGCCTCGACTCCAATTGAAGGTGTCATGTTTGCCTTACCAACTGGCATGGTTAATTCACGCCGTGTTAAAGCAGCCCAAGTAGTTAACCACATAGTCGTCTGAAAGACAACCCTGTTCTGTAAGAAAGTTGCGTTTTTACTTTCACTGCCCCGCACTGAAATAGCCCACCCACCTTGACCGCCGGCACTCTGGTGGCGGCGAAGGTGGAGGGCTCGTCGAAAAGCACTATGCTTTTTCGATTTTCATGGTTCCTTGTGAGTTCAAGCGATTATGGAAATCGAAGGCGGTGCGCAGATCATGCAGGGTGTGCTGATAGGAATCAGCACTGTTCAGCGCCCGGTCAAAGTATGCTTCCAGCAGTGGTCGATAGTCCGGGTGGGCGATGGCAATCATTTTGGGGACTCGTTGTTTTGGCGATAGCCCGCGCAGGTCTGCGTAGCCATATTCAGTAATGACAACCATCGCATCATGTTCCGTGTGATCGATATGGGACGCGAAAGGCACAATCGCGGAAATCGCATCAACTTTGGCTGCCGAGGGAGAGATAAATGTGGAAGCAAAGGCGTTACGCGTGAAATCGCCCGAGCCGCCGATACCATTCATCACGCGCGTACCCGCAACGTGGGTGGAGTTGATATTTCCATATATATCAGCCGGCGATGTCAGGTTTTTCCAGTGATGTCGTGTGGTGTGAAATTGAGCACGAGAAGTCAGCGCACGTGAAGTCGCCTTTAAGATCCCCAAACTGCTCCAACTCCTCTGAAGCGCTAAAAATTCATACGTTTAGCAATCGGTTTTCCTAAAGATTTCCCTATAGTCCCATGAAACTTATAGCACGGGGGATTTTCATTTAGTAAAGGCTCACCTAAGATGTTCTAAGCGTTTTAGTTTCAGCTAGTTTTAAGGACTTTCGATGTCTCATACTTTTCTTTCCCCCTCGATCTTTAGGAGTCACGCGATATGACGGCGGTGGCGGTAGAGAAGCAGAAGGAGACGTCGATAAGCAAAAACCTCGGCAGGCGCCGAGCGCTGGGCATTCTCGGAATCGTCGTGGCACTGGGTGCGCTTATTGTTTTAAGTATTGCTGTGGGTGCGAACCCACTTTCTTTTAGCTCCGTATGGCAGGGTTTTACCGCACACGACAGCTCTGAGGCGTCGATTATCGTGTGGTCAATGCGTATTCCGCGCACGCTGGTGGGCATCGTGACTGGCGCTGCTTTTGGTGTGGCGGGTGCTTTAATTCAAGCGCTGACGCGCAACCCGCTTGCCGATCCCGGAATTTTGGGAGTTAACGCGGGTGCAGGTTTCGCAGTGACCGTAGGTGTCGGATTTTTCGGACTCAGCAGCGTGACGGGCTACATCTGGTTCGCATTCCTGGGCGCTGCCGCCGCTACCCTGCTGGTGTATTTCATTGGTGCGAGCACCAGCGGCAGCGTTAATCCTGTTGCTCTGGTCCTCGCCGGCGTTGCTCTGGCCGCCGTGCTTGGTGGCGTCACGAGCTTCCTCACACTGATTGATCCTGAGACTTTTGAAAGCATCCGCAATTGGAATCTTGGTTCTGTTGCACGCACCGACCTCAGCGACACCATGACCGTATTGCCATTCCTGGCAGTCGGACTGGCCATCGCGCTCCTGCTGTCGGGAGCACTGAACTCCATTGCGCTTGGCGATGACCTTGCTGCATCCCTGGGCACCAAAGTGATGCGCACCCGCGTGCTCGGCATCATTTCAGTCACCTTGTTGGCCGGCGGCGCGACCGCCCTTACTGGTGGTATCGGCTTCGTAGGCCTTATGGTTCCCCACGTTGTGCGCTGGGTAGTTGGCCCCGATCAACGATGGATCATCACCTTCAGCGCCCTGTGCGCCCCTGTTCTTGTACTCGGCGCAGACATTTTGGGACGCATCATCGCCCGCCCCGGCGAAATTGAAGTAGGCATTGTTACCGCAGTCATCGGCGCACCTGTCCTGATCGCACTAGTTCGACGGAGGAAAGCCAGTGGTCTTTAATATCAAATCTAGAACTGATGAAACTCCTGTTGCTGCGTCTGAGCCGGTGGAATCCACTAGACCTGTGTCTGAAGCTTCGACAAGCCCTGCGCTTAACCCCGGCTACCACGCAGTTTCAGTGCAGAGGCGCCGGTTCTCTTTCCGCATCCCAGCCCGCCTCATGGTGGTTAGCCTTATCCTTTTCGCCATCGCGCTATGCAGCGCCACATGGGCTATCACGATGGGCGATTACCCACTGTCTTTGGGGCAGGTGATTAATGCACTTGCTGGCACCGGCGAGAAATTCCAGTTGTTGGTGGTGCGGGAATGGCGTCTACCTGTAGCCATTGCTGCTGTTGTCTTCGGCGCGCTGCTTGGCATAGGTGGAGCGATTTTCCAGTCGATTACTCGAAACCCGTTGGGTTCACCTGACGTGATTGGTTTCGATGCAGGTTCTTACACGGCGGTGGTTCTTGTCATTTTGGTCCTCGGCAACACTCACTACTGGAGCATCGCTTTCGCTGCCATCGTCGGTGGCATTGTTACCGCCTTTGCCGTGTATGTCCTGGCGTGGCGTAAAGGTGTGCAAGGTTTCCGCTTGATCATCGTGGGCATCGGTGTCTCGGCCATGCTCAGTTCCGTTAACGCGTATCTAATCACCCGCGCCGATGTGGAAGACGCCATGGTTGTGGGCTTCTGGAGTGCCGGTTCCATCAACCGCATTACCTGGCAATCTCTGCTCCCCTCTCTGGTGATCGCTGCTGTCATCATCGTGGCCGCCATTGTGCTGGCAAGGTCACTGCGTTTCATGGAAATGGGCGATGACGTAGCCACCACCCTCGGTGTGAAAACAAACTCCACCCGCTTGGCACTCATCGTTGTCGGCGTTGCTACCTCCGCGTTGGTTACAGCAGCTGCCGGACCGATCTCCTTCATCGCGTTGGTTGCCCCACAGCTGGCACGTCGCCTCACTAAAACCCCTGGTGTCAGCCTGGTTGCTGCCGCTGCAATGGGTTCCGCACTGCTCAGCTGCGCTCACCTCCTTTCCCTGATTATCAGCTCCTTCTACCGCACCATCCCGGTTGGCCTGTTGACTGTATCCATCGGTGGTTGCTACATGATCTGGCTTCTGCTGCGCGAAACCCGCCGCCAATACCGCACCGGCACCATCCGATAGTTCTTTTAAGGATCCCTCATGAATAACCGCCTGACCATGGAAGACGTCACCATGGCGTATGACAACCGCGTCATCGCCGAACACCTCAACGTCACCATCCCCGACAACACCTTCACCGCCATCATCGGCCCCAACGGCTGCGGCAAATCCACCCTGCTCCGCGGTTTCTCCCGCGTGCTCAATCCGCAGCACGGCAAAGTGCTTCTCGACGGTCGGCAACTCGATTCATTCAAGCCTAAAGAGATCGCCCGAGAACTAGGCCTGCTGCCACAGACCTCCATCGCCCCAGAAGGCATCCGGGTTTACGATCTCATCGCGCGCGGGCGCGCTCCCTACCAAAGCCTCATACAACAATGGCGCACCTCCGACGAAGACGCCGTCGCGCAAGCGCTCGCCTCCACGAATCTCACCGAACTTGCAGCTCGCCTCGTCGATGAACTCTCCGGTGGCCAGCGCCAACGAGTGTGGGTGGCCATGTTGCTCGCCCAGCAAACACCGATCATGCTTCTCGACGAGCCCACCACCTTCCTCGACATCGCCCACCAATACGAACTCTTGGAATTGCTGCGCGCATTCAACGAGGCCGGGAAAACTGTGGTCACTGTGCTTCACGATCTCAACCAAGCCGCCCGCTACGCCGACCACCTCATCGTGATGAAAGATGGGCACGTACATGCCACGGGCACACCGGAGGAAGTCTTAACTGCCGAGATGGTTCAAGGAGTTTTTGGCCTGCCCTGCATCATCTCCCCAGACCCCGTCACAGGAACCCCCACCGTCGTTCCCCTCAGTCGGTCTCGCGCAGGAGCTTAAGTAGCTACCCCTCCAACGGAATGATCTTCTCTAACACCCCAAGCTCAAGGATTTTCCCACTGCCGGTTTCCTTCAGCTTCAAAAGTTGTCCCGGAGTAGCAGTAATGAGTTGATCCCATTTCACACTGTGCTGCTCCAAGGTGCGCCTAGACGCCTGGTAGATCTCTAAACCATGATTCAACAAAGCAGTATCCCCGCTCTCAAAGTGCAAGTAAAACACCTTGTCCCCCACTTCACGGCGTCGGACCTTGTCTAGGCTTTTCGTCGTTGGAGCAGGAGAATCATTCAGCAGCGTAATCCGAACAACCACACCCAGCCGATGATCAATGCCCTCCACATCAGTAATCAACAAAGGCTCACCTGACCGACACCGACGAATCTCCTGAAACTCCCACACCCCAGGTTGCAAAGGTCGGTGCGGACCCTTGGCGATTCTCCGTACACTGATCCGAAACGGATCCACTGTAATCCGATAAGCCGGAGATTCAGTCTCCACAAGAAAACGCCCCGGAACTTCCCTTTGAGGATCTGCAAGTCTAGAACCCCCACGAATCTCGCCCGGGTTCTCCGTATACATCGTGTTTAGCGCCTCGACCAGATCCTCATCAGTACTTCCCCACCCAATGCCACGGTTACCCAAAATCCCCAAAAGTGTCGGCAACGCTAAATCTGGCTGAGCCTCCCACACTTTCTGTAACTGAGCCACAACTGGGGGAATTCTAGATGGATCTTTCATAACTCCTGATTGTAGTTCCGGAGTGATGGGATGCAGATTCGGAGGTGGTTTGGTAGAAGTCGATTTCCTAAGGGCGACTTCTCATCACACGAGTTCCCACGCTCAACTTCACGTGGTCGACTTCAGTCGGCGATGTCAGGATTTCCTAGTGAAGTCGTGGGATGAGAAGTTGAGCATGAGATGTCAGCATACGCGAAGTCGAACTGTAGAACTTATACAGTCATATCTCGGAGGAGGTCCCCCTTCTTAATCTCAAGACCACTAGGAAGACCACCAAAAAATGACTGAGATCGCCCCTAACAAATTGAGCGCAAGGTACCGAAACCGTGAAATCGAACCTAAGACGCCGACTAGACAAACCAACTCCGAAACCAACCCTAGAAACGACAAAACAGCGACCCCAGAGGATATTTCCTCTGGGATCGCTGTCAGTTAGTCAAAGTCTAAAAGACCTCAACAGTTAGAGCATCAAATTACTTGATGATCTTGGTGACACGACCAGCGCCAACGGTGCGGGAGCCTTCGCGGATAGCGAAACGCAGGCCCTCGTCCATAGCGACAGGCTGGATCAGGGTGACGGACATGTCGACGTTGTCGCCAGGCATGACCATCTCGGTGCCCTCTGGAAGCTTCACAACACCGGTAACGTCGGTGGTGCGGAAGTAGAACTGAGGACGGTAGTTGTCGAAGAATGGGGTGTGGCGGCCACCTTCATCCTTGGACAGAACGTAGACAGAGCCCTCGAACTCGGTGTGAGGGGTGTAAGCGCCTGGCTTAACGATAACCTGGCCACGCTCAACATCTTCGCGCTTGATACCACGGAGAAGCAGACCACAGTTGTCGCCAGCCTCAGCGGAGTCAAGAAGCTTACGGAACATCTCGATACCGGTAACGGTGGTGGAGGTGGACTTCTCCTTGATGCCGATGATGTCAACATCATCGTTCACGTTCAGGGTACCGCGCTCAACACGACCGGTAACAACGGTGCCACGACCGGTGATGGTGAAGATGTCCTCGATAGGCATGAGGAATGGCTTGTCGGTCTCACGAACTGGGTCAGGGATGTTGTCATCGCAAGCCTGCATGAGCTCAAGGATCTGCTTGCCCCACTTCTCGTCGCCCTCAAGAGCCTTCAGAGCGGAGATGTGAACAATTGGAGCCTCTTCGTCGTAGTCCTGCTCAGCAAGAAGTTCACGAACTTCCATCTCGACGAGCTCGATGATTTCCTCATCCTCAACCATGTCGCACTTGTTAAGAGCAACGAGGATGTAAGGAACGCCAACCTGGCGAGCAAGAAGAACGTGCTCACGGGTCTGAGGCATTGGGCCGTCGGTAGCAGCAACAACGAGGATTGCGCCGTCCATCTGAGCAGCGCCGGTAATCATGTTCTTGATGTAGTCGGCGTGGCCTGGAGCGTCAACGTGTGCGTAGTGGCGCTTTTCAGTCTGGTACTCAACGTGGGAGATGTTGATCGTGATGCCACGCTCCTTCTCCTCAGGAGCCTTATCGATGGAGTCGAAGGCGAAAGCCTCGTTGAGCTCAGGGTAAGTGTCAGCCAGAACCTTGGTGATAGCCGCGGTGGTGGTGGTCTTACCGTGGTCAACGTGACCGATGGTGCCGATGTTTACGTGGGGCTTGGTACGCTCGAACTTCGCCTTTGCCACTGTATGTCCTCCTGGACTTCGTGGTGGCTACGACTTTCGCAGCCACGAATTGGTTTTGCTTTCACTGTGATAAGCAGCCTGGAAGACTGAGCACACAGATCTAGCGCATTACAAAATGTGCCAGTTACTGAATCCTAAGGGCAACGGCGTTGATTTTCAAACTACCAGCTACCCTGTGGACATTCGCAGGGTAACGGCCAGCTAAATACATCGAAATCAATGCTGTTGAAAGCCGATTTCAAGATATCTAACAAGCCGCTACCCCACTTACCCTACGCGCCTACTGACACGCTAAAACGCGCGGGGTGGGGCGTCGAAAAGCAAATTGCTTTTCGACGTTTTCCTTCGGATCTAAACGATCTTTAGGAAGCGGTGCCGTTGCGCTCAGCAATAACATCTGCGGCAACGTTGGCTGGGACCTCAGCGTAGGAATCGAAGACCATGGAGTAGTTTGCACGACCCTGGGTCTTAGAGCGAAGGTCACCGACGTAACCGAACATCTGAGACAGTGGAACCTTAGCCTTAACCAGCTTGGCGCCTGCACGGTCATCCATGGAAGCGATCTGGCCACGGCGGGAGTTCACGTCACCGATGACTTCACCCATGTACTCCTCAGGAGTGGTGATTTCAACGGACATGATTGGCTCGAGGAGGACTGGCTTTGCCTTTGCAACAGCTTCCTTGAACGCCTGGGAACCGGCGAGCTTGAAGGCCATTTCAGAGGAGTCAACGTCGTGGTAAGCGCCATCTTCAAGGGTTGCCTTGACGTTAACCAGTGGGTAGCCAGCCAGGAAGCCGTACTGCATTGCGTCCTGGATACCAGCGTCAACGGATGGGATGTATTCACGTGGAACACGACCACCGGTGACAGCGTTCTCGAACTTGTAGATTGCGGACTCGCCCTCTTCAAGCTCGTCTGCCTCAGGTGCGTAAGGCTCAATGGTGATGATGACCTTAGCGAACTGACCGGAACCACCAGTCTGCTTCTTGTGGGTGTAGCTGAGGGACTCAACAGGCTTACGGATGGTCTCACGGTAAGCAACCTGTGGGTCACCGATGTTTGCCTCAACCTTGAACTCGCGCTTCATGCGGTCAACAAGAACATCGAGGTGCAGCTCGCCCATGCCGCCAATGACGGTCTGGCCGGACTCATCGTCCAAGTGAACGGTGAAGGTTGGGTCTTCTTCAGCAAGCTTCTGGATAGCTACGCCGAGCTTCTCCTGGTCAGACTTGGTCTTAGGCTCAATAGCAACCTGGATAACTGGATCCGGGAAGTCCATGGACTCAAGAATGATTGGAGCGTTTGCGTCACAGAGGGTGTCACCGGTGGTGGTGTCCTTCAGGCCGATGAACGCGTAGATGTTACCAGCGTGTGCAACCTCAACAGGGTTTTCCTTGTTGGCGTGCATCTGGAACAGCTTACCAATGCGTTCCTTCTTGTTCTTGGTGGAGTTAAGAACCTGCTCGCCTGGCTCAACCTTGCCGGAGTACAGACGAACGAAGGTCAGCTTACCGAAGAATGGGTGAGCTGCAATCTTGAATGCAAGTGCAGACAGTGGCTCTTCGTCGGAAGGCTTACGGGTCAGAACCTTCTCAGGATCCTTAACGTCAGTGCCCTTGGTCTCGCCGAGATCCAGTGGGGAAGGCAGGAAGTCAACGACTGCGTCGAGCAGTGGCTGGATGCCCTTGTTCTTGTAGGCGGTGCCACAGTAAACAGGGTAGATCTCAGAGTTAACAACCATCTTACGGATAGCTGCCTTGATCTCAGCGATGCTGAGCTCTTCGCCACCGAAGTACTTCTCCATGAGCTCTTCGTCGGACTCTGCAACGGTCTCGAGAAGCTTCTCACGGTACTCAGCTGCGCGGTCTGCGAGCTCTGCTGGGATCTCCTCAACGGTAGCTTCGGTACCAATTGGGGTAACTCCACGCCAGGTCAGTGCCTTCATTTCAAGAAGGTCGATGACGCCGTCGAAGTTGTCCTCAGCACCGATTGGGAGCTGCATAACCAATGGCTTTGCACCCAGGCGGTCCTCGATGGTGCCAACGGTGAAGTAGAAGTCAGCACCGAGCTTGTCCATCTTGTTCACGAAGCAGATACGTGGAACGTCGTACTTGGTAGCCTGACGCCAAACCTGCTCAGACTGTGGCTCAACGCCTTCCTTGCCGTCGAACACAGCAACTGCGCCGTCAAGCACGCGGAGGGAACGCTCAACCTCAACGGTGAAGTCAACGTGGCCAGGGGTGTCAATGATGTTGACCTGGTTGTTATCCCAGAAACAGGTAACCGCGGCGGAGGTAATGGTGATGCCGCGTTCCTTCTCCTGCTCCATCCAGTCGGTGGTTGCGCCACCGTCGTGGGTCTCACCGACCTTACGGTTGATGCCGGTGTAGAAGAGGATGCGTTCGGTGGTCGTGGTCTTACCAGCATCGATGTGCGCCATGATGCCGATGTTGCGGACCTTGTTTAGATCCTTAAGCACTTCTTGTGCCACAGTGGTACCCCAACTTGTTGGTTACGGTAATTCACTTATTTATTACCGGGGTATCCATGACAGATACCCAAGTATTAAAAAGTTTGTCACCTACGGATAATTCTCTTGTTACATTTTGCCACTAACTTGCGATTCAAGCAGCACGCTCGAGGCAAGTGACATGGATTTTTTAGTAACACACTGCCGAAACAGTGTTTCTATTTAGCTATCTTACAGCGGTGAACTGCATTAATGAGACTAAAAGCCCAGTCGCCTTGAAGAAACGCAGGCTGCCAGCTTATTCAAATGTGAAGGGCGCCGGCAGGCGTTGATCTTAAAGGTGATTGGGCTTTCATGTCTTGGCAGTACTACCAGCGGTAGTGAGCGAAGGCGCGGTTGGCCTCTGCCATCTTGTGGGTGTCTTCGCGACGCTTCACGGAAGCGCCAAGGCCGTTGGCTGCATCCAGAAGTTCGTTTGCAAGACGCTCGATCATGGTGTTCTCACGACGCTGACGGGTGAAGGTTACCAACCAACGCAGTGCGAGGGTGTTTGCGCGCTCTGGGCGAACATCCACTGGCACCTGGTAGGTAGCGCCACCAACACGGCGGGAACGAACTTCGAGGTCTGGACGCACGTTGCCGAGAGCCTTCTCGAGGGTTCCTACTGGATCGGTGCCGGTCTTCTCACGGCAGATCTCGAGTGCACCGTAGACGATGCGCTCTGCGGTGGACTTCTTGCCACCGATGAGGATCTTGTTTACGAGCTGGGTAACGAGCTCGGACTTGTATACAGGGTCCTGAACTACTGGACGCTTAGGAGCTGCTGATTTACGCATTTTTAATTATCCCCTCTTCGCGCCGTAGCGGGAACGAGCCTGCTTGCGGTCCTTAACACCCTGGGTATCCAGTGCGCCACGGACGATCTTGTAACGGACACCTGGGAGGTCCTTAACACGACCACCGCGAACGAGCACCATGGAGTGCTCCTGCAGGTTGTGGCCCTCACCAGGGATGTAAGCGGAAACCTCGATGCCGGAGGTAAGGCGCACACGAGCGACCTTACGAAGAGCAGAGTTAGGCTTCTTAGGGGTGGTGGTGTACACACGGGTGCATACGCCACGACGCTGAGGGGAACCCTTCAGTGCCGCGGTAGCCACCTTGGCGGACTTATCGTGGCGGCCCTTACGGACCAGCTGCTGAATAGTTGGCATGAACCATCCTTATTTCGGAGTTGTTCTTTAACTGCTGACGTGACGCCCGGGGGACGAACACGAAGGCTGAGCTTGTCGATGGCGAAGGATTTGAAAAAGTGTCCAGACACGCAAAAAAGGGGGCTCTTTTTGGGGCCCGACCAAACATGTCACGGACAACCTCATCAAATGCAAACATGCGCCACCGCGTCCCGGAAAACCAGGGGCGATACCGCGCTTGAGTGCGAGGTGCCGTCAATTCCCAACTACAAGAGTGGGACTCAGCCGTTCACATTATCAGCTAGCCGCAGAAAACACCAAATCCCTTGTTAGAATGGTTCCCATGACTGTTCCTCAAGGAAACGAACCAGCAAAGAAGCTCGCCACTGACCTTAACCGAAACCAAGTCGTGGATGAACTTTCTGCAGCTGTTTCCCGAGGTCAACTCACTTTGGAGGAATTTGAAGATCGCTCCTCCAAAGCATGGAATGCCCGCCACTTAGACACTCTTGTAGAGCTGATCTCTGATGTGAACGACAATCCCTACACTCTGCTTGGTCAGCAATTTCCCGGCGCCTCCTATGCGCCGGCGGCCTACGAGACCACTCCCCCAGCGATGCCCAATGTGTCAGATCCTGTAAATATTGTCCGCAACAGGATTACCGGCAACCCGAATGGCTCCAAAATGTCGGTCTCGTTTATGGGTGGCACCGTGCGCAAAGGTGGATGGCATGTGCCTAATGTTCACACATCCTTCGCCATGATGGGCGGCAATCAGATCGATTTGCGCGACGCCTTCCTGGAAAGCGACCGCATTCAGATCAACGCCTACACATTCATGGGTGGCATCGAGATTATTGTTCCCGAGGGTGTTTTTGTCATTTGTGATGGCATGGGCATTTTCGGCGGCTTCGAACAGTCTGTGGACAAGGCCGGTGCACTCAATCCCGCGCGCCTGCCAAGCAACGCGCCCACGGTCCACATCAAAGGCCTGGCGTTCATGGGCGGAGTCAGCGTAGTCACCAAGAAAAACATTTAAAAAGCTTGTCGACGCGCCCCTCCACCACCTAAAAGTAAATGCTCAACACATACCCCGGTGCACTATTGAGATTAAACGTCTCGTATTCATAGACCCGCTCCCCCAGTGTTGGGTGCCTGAAACGTTTGATGCCAGAGCCGAATGACAAAACATCAGCAGACGCCCAATTATCGCGGAAAACAGAACTTTTCTGATGGAGCTCGTCGATAAGCTCCTTTAAACCTGGCACGCTGGGGCGCCGGGCGTACTCGAGGCGTAGTTTGGCAGCGAACTCCGCACTGAACTGATCCCGGTCCACCCAGAACTCGGAGGCTGTTGCGCCGATAAAGCAATGCCGCGCAGTGTTGGGCCGATCGGGCAGATCCTTGAAAATCGGGGCGTAAAGTTCCGCGCAGAGCCGATTTGTAGCCAAAATATCCATCTGCTCGTTGCGGATCCACGCCGGTTTATCTGTGACCGCATCAACGATGTCCTGGAGGGGTGCCGTTGGGGTCTCTGCACTAGGTAGGTTGCGCGGATGGTCGGCGCGATAAGCCAAATTGTGAAGGTGTTCGCGCTCAATTGGGCTCAGTTGGAGAGCCTTAGCCAACGATTGCAATATTTCAGGCGATGCACCCTTGAGATTTCCGCGCTCAAACCGGATGTAATACTCCAAAGAAATGCCCGCCAGATCCGCGACTTCTTCCCGCCGAAGCCCCGGCACCCGACGATCACTCCACGGCTGCGTTTCTAGTCCCGCAGCGGCCGGCGTAATCCGTGCACGCCTGGTGGTGAGGAAATCCTTGACTTCCTGTTTGAGCAGCTCATCCATACCCTGCCATCTTAGAGTGGGCTTTTTGTATTTCCTACCGCTGCCCACCAAATGACCCAGAACCACACCGCAAACGACGCGAACGTTCCGACCCATCCTGCGATCGAGATGACGGTGTCTTCAAAGTGGGTTCCCCACAGACCTAAACCGAACAAGATGGCACCAACTGCGATGCCAATAGATAGTTTCCACATAGTTATAAAACTAGGTCTGATCTGGGGATTTGCCTAAGAATCTGGGGTTAAGGGTTTTATTCCCCACGTCTGTGTACAAAAAGAAAGGAGACCCTGGTTCTACTTTTTCAAGTAGATCCAGGGCCTCAACTTCTCAGCGACCAATTAGCTGTGCTGGATTTAAGGTTTCCTTGCTCTAGAAAGCCTCATCCAATGGGACGGATGCGCCGGTGAACTCACCGAATCCATCGTCACCGTAAATCGACTCACCATAAGTTGGGATCGAGTATGCGGCGTTGCGAGCAGCCTCGGTTGGCTTGATGGAGATGTTGCGGTAACGGGAAATACCAGTACCAGCTGGGATCAGCTTACCGATGATCACGTTCTCCTTCAGGCCGATGAGCTTATCGGAGCGCTTGTTGATAGCAGCATCAGTCAGGACACGAGTGGTCTCCTGGAAGGACGCTGCAGACAGCCAAGACTCAGTTGCGAGAGAGGCCTTGGTGATACCCATGATCTCAGAACGCAGCTCTGCAGGCTGACCGCCCGCACCGATTGCCTCAGAGTTAGCCAGCTTCGCCTCAGAGAGGTCAACCAAAGAACCAGGAAGGAACTCGGTGGAACCGGACTCAATGACGGTACCGCGACGCAGCATCTGACGAATGATGATTTCGATGTGCTTGTCGTGGATGGCCACACCCTGTGCACGGTAAACAGCCTGCACCTCATCGATGAGGTGCTGCTCCACACCACGGCGACCGAGGATCTCGAGCACGTCGTGTGGATCAGCTGCACCACGGAGCAGACGCTGACCAACGGTGACGCGGTCACCTTCGGTCAAGGTGCGCTCAATGAACGCACCAGCGTTGGACTCCATAGCCACGCGAGTGGATGCAAGACCCTGTCGCTTGGACAGCTTCTCGTAGACAACGTTGTCGGAGCCATCGTCAGGAACGATGGTCAGAGTGTAGAAGTTGCCTTCATCCTCAAGGTGGATAACACCTTCAACAGAAGCAATTGGTGCACAGTTCTTAGGAACACGTGCCTCAAACAGCTCCTGAACACGAGGCAGACCGCCGGTAATATCGCCACCGACACCACCCTGGTGGAAGGTACGCATGGTCAGCTGGGTACCAGGCTCACCAATGGACTGTGCAGCAACAATACCGACAGCCTCTCCGATATCAACCTGCTGGCCGGAAGCCATGGACTTGCCGTAGCACTTAGCACAAACACCGGTTGGGGTCTGGCAGGTAAGTACGGAACGAACCTTGACGTCCTTGATGCCAGCCTCGACCAGAAGGTCAATGTTGAGCTCGGTCAGGTCGGTACCAGCAGCAAGCACAACCTCGCCTGCAGCGTTGGTTGCATCGCCAGCCAGAACACGACCGGAGACAGAAGTCTCGATCAGGTCATGGCGGGTGTAGCCGGTGACAGCACCAGTTGCATCCAGAACCTCAGCAGCGACAGGAACGCGAACACCCTGGCGGGTGCCACAGTCCTCAACACGCACGATGACGTCCTGAGCGACGTCAACAAGACGACGGGTCAGGTAACCGGAGTCAGCGGTACGCAGCGCGGTATCGGCCAGGCCCTTACGGGAACCGTGGGAGTTGTTGAAGTACTCGAGAACGGTCAAGCCTTCACGGAAGGAAGTCTTGATCGGGCGGGTGATGTAGTCACCCTTCGAGTTCACAACCATGCCCTTCATACCAGCAAGGGTCCAGATCTGACGCATGTTACCGGCAGCACCAGACTTCACGATCATTGGAATTGGGTTGTCGTCTGGGTACAGATCCTCGACAGCCTGTCCAACCTCGTCAGTTGCGTCCTTCCACAGCTCGACCAGACGGTCGTAGCGCTCACGGCCGGTGAGCTTACCGCGGTTGTACTTAACTTCGATCTGGCGTGCAGATTCCTCGTAGCGGTCCAGCATTTCTTCCTTGTTAGGAAGAACCAAAACGTCAGACATAGCGATGGTCACACCGGAACGGGTTGACCAGTAGAAGCCAGCATCCTTCATCTTGTCCATGGTCTGAGCCACGGTGATCATTGGGTACTTAGCAGCGAGGTCATTGACTACGTCGCCAAGCATGATCTTGTCGGAGCCGCCACCCTTACGGACCATAACGCCCTCAAGGTATGGGTAGTTCCAAGGCAGGATCTCGTTGAACATAACGCGACCCAAGGTGGTGTGAGCCAACCAAGTCTCGCCCTGGTTCCATCCATCTGGGAACTGCTCTGCTTCTACCTCAGCTGGTGGGCGCAGGTGGTTCAAACGGATGCGAACTGGGGCCTGCAGGCCAAGTACACCACGGTCATAAGCCATGATTGCTTCTGCCAGTGAGGAATACACGCCCTTTTCAGGACCGTTTTCATCTGCAGGCTGGTAAGCGCCCTGTCCACCGAACTCCTCGGAAGACTTCTCCAGAGTCAGGTAGTACAGACCGGTCACCATATCCAGACGAGGCATAGCCAAAGGCTTACCGGAAGCTGGGGACAAAATGTTGTTGGATGCAAGCATCAGCACGCGAGCCTCAGCCTGAGCTTCAGCGGACAGCGGCAGGTGAACTGCCATCTGGTCACCATCGAAGTCGGCGTTGAAAGCTTCACAAGCAAGTGGGTGCAGCTGAATAGCCTTACCCTCAACAAGGACAGGCTCGAAAGCCTGAATGCCCAAGCGGTGCAGGGTTGGTGCACGGTTCAGCATCACTGGGTGCTCAGAGATGGCCTCTTCGAGGACGTCCCACACCTCAGGGCGCTGACGCTCAACCATGCGCTTTGCAGACTTGATGTTCTGTGCGTACTCGTTCTCCACCAAGCGCTTCATGACGAAAGGCTTGAAGAGCTCGAGAGCCATCAGCTTAGGCAGACCACATTCGTGGAGGCGCAGCTGAGGACCAACGATAATTACGGAACGACCAGAGTAGTCAACACGCTTACCCAGAAGGTTCTGACGGAAACGGCCTTGCTTGCCCTTGAGCAAGTCAGACAGAGACTTCAGCGGACGGTTACCCGGTCCGGTAACTGGGCGACCACGACGACCGTTGTCGAACAGCGCGTCCACAGATTCCTGCAGCATGCGCTTCTCGTTGTTCACGATGATCTCAGGTGCACCGAGCTCAATCATGCGCTTCAGACGGTTGTTGCGGTTGATCACACGACGGTAAAGGTCGTTCAAGTCGGAGGTAGCGAAGCGACCACCGTCAAGCTGAACCATTGGGCGAAGCTCTGGTGGGATCACTGGGATCGCGTTCAAAACCATGCCGGCAGGATCGTTGCCGGAACGCTGGAAGGCTGCAACAACCTTCAGGCGCTTCAGTGCACGCATCTTCTTCTGGCCCTTGCCATTGTTGATGATGTCGCGCAGCTCTTCAGCCTCAGCATCAAGGTCGAAGTTCTGGATCAAAGCCTCAATGGACTCTGCACCCATACCACCGGTGAAGTAATCCTCGTAGCGGTCGATCAGTTCATCGTAGAGCTTCTCATCGCGGATCATCTGCTTTGGAGCAAGCTTGATGAAGGTCTGCCAGACCTCATCGAGACGATCGATTTCGCGCTGTGCACGCTCACGGATGTGCTGCATTTCCTTATCGGCAGCAGCCTGAACCTTGCGGCGAGCGTCGGCCTTAGCGCCAGCTGCCTCAAGTTCAGCAAGATCCTCTTCGAGCTTTTCAGCACGCTCAGCAATGTCAGACTCTGCGTCTGCCTCAACGTCCTTCTTCTCCAGAAGCATTTCTGCCTCAAGAGTGGTCTGGTCGCTGTGGCGAGCCTCTTCGTCCACGCTGGTGATGATGTTCGCACCGAAGTAGATGATGAGGTCCAGGTCCTTTGGAGCAAGGTCCAAAAGGTAGCCGAGGCGTGATGGAACGCCCTTGAAGTACCAAATGTGGGTTACTGGTGCAGCGAGCTCAATGTGTCCCATGCGCTCACGGCGCACCTTGGACTTGGTGACCTCAACGCCACAGCGTTCACAGATGATGCCCTTGTAGCGGACACGCTTGTACTTACCGCAGGCGCACTCCCAGTCGCGAGTTGGACCGAAGATACGCTCGCAGAACAGACCGTCCTTCTCAGGCTTGAGGGTTCGGTAGTTGATGGTCTCCGGCTTCTTGACCTCACCCTTGGACCAACGGCGGATGTCGTCGGCGGTGGCCAGGCCGATGCGGAGCTCATCGAAGACGTTTACGTCGAGCACGTAAAACTCCCTTTCCCCCCAGAACATCTCTTCAATGTCCGGGGGATGTATGGCTTGATTTCTAGCGGTTGTTTTCTGATCTGCTATGCGGTGTCGGCGTCGGAACGCTCGTCACGGGACAGGTTGATGCCAAGTGAGGCGCCTGCCTGATCGAAGTCGTCGTCGTCACCCGCGAGCTCCATTGGAGTGCCGTCTGCGGAGAGAACCTCCACGTTCAGGCACAAGGACTGGAGCTCCTTGAGGAGAACCTTGAAGGACTCAGGAATACCTGGATCCGGGATGTTCTCGCCCTTCACAATTGCTTCGTAGACCTTGACACGGCCAACCACGTCATCAGACTTGATGGTCAGCAGCTCCTGAAGTGTGTAGGCAGCGCCGTATGCCTGCATTGCCCACACCTCCATTTCGCCGAAACGCTGTCCACCGAACTGTGCTTTACCACCCAGTGGCTGCTGGGTAATCATGGAGTAAGGACCAGTGGAACGTGCGTGGATCTTCTCGTCAACGAGGTGGTGCAGCTTCAGCATGTACATGTAGCCGATGGAAACCGGGTACGGGTAAGGCTCACCGGAGCGACCGTCGATAAGCGTTGCTTTACCATCCGCGTTAACCATGACGTCGCCGTCGCGGTTTGGACGTGAATTAGCGAGCAGGCCTGCGAGCTCTTCGTTTGACGCACCGTCGAACACAGGAGTTGCAGTCAAGGAACCAGCAGGAACCTCGAGGAGGTCTGCAGGCAGAGTCTTGACGAGCTCAGCGTTCTCAGGATCTTCAGGATCCACGGACCAACCAGCAGATGCCAGCCAGCCAAGGTGGGTCTCAAGAACCTGACCAATGTTCATACGACGTGGAACACCGTGGGTGTTCAAGATGATGTCAACAGGAGTGCCGTCTGGAAGGAATGGCATATCTTCCTGAGGCAAAATTTTACCGACAACACCCTTGTTACCGTGGCGGCCAGCGAGCTTATCGCCGTCCTGGATCTTACGCTTCTGAGCAACGTAGATACGGATCATCTCGTTGACGCCAGGAGCCAGATCGTCGTCGTCCTCGCGGGAGAAGTGACGCACGCCGATGACCTTGCCGGTCTCACCGTGAGGCACCTTCATGGAGGTATCGCGAACTTCGCGGGCCTTCTCACCGAAGATTGCGCGCAGCAAGCGCTCTTCCGGGGTGAGCTCGGTCTCGCCCTTAGGGGTGACCTTACCGACCAGGATGTCGCCGTCACGAACATCAGCACCGATGCGGACAATACCGCGGTCGTCGAGGTCCTTGAGGACTTCTTCAGACACATTAGGGATGTCGCGGGTGATTTCTTCGGCGCCAAGCTTAGTGTCGCGGGCATCGATCTCGTGCTCCTCGATGTGGATCGAGGTCAAGATGTCCTGCTCAACGATGTTCTGGTTGAGGATGATCGCATCCTCGTAGTTGTGGCCTTCCCAAGGCATGAACGCAACCAGAAGGTTACGGCCAAGGGACATTTCACCATTGAAGGTACCTGGACCATCAGCAATAACCTGGCCAGCTTCAACGCGCTCGCCCAAGTTAACCAAAGGCTTCTGGTTGTAGCTGGTGCCCTGGTTGGTGCGCTGGAACTTACGCAGCAGGTAGGTTTCGCGCTTGCCGTCATCAGCCATGATGGTGATGAAGTCAGCTGAAACGTTTTCCACCACACCTGCGACTGGGGTAATAACCAGGTCGCCGGCGTCGTATGCTGCGCGCTGCTCCATACCGGTGCCCACGAAAGGAGCCTCGGCACGAATCAGTGGCACAGCCTGCTTCTGCATGTTCGCGCCCATCAGTGCACGGTTAGCATCGTCGTGCTCCAGGAATGGAATCATCGCGGTACCAACAGAAACCATCTGACGAGGGGAAACGTCCATGTAATCAACCGCGTTGCGGCCAACCATGGCGATGTCGCCGTCCTTCAGACGAACAGTGACGGTCTCATCGGTGATGTTGCCCTCTTCGTCGTAGTGCGTGTTTGCCTGCGCAACAACGAAGCGGTCTTCCTCATCAGCGGTAAGGTAGTCAATCTGGTCGGTCAGCTTGCCGTCGATGATGCGACGGTATGGGGTCTCAATGAAACCGAATGGGTTCACTCGAGCATAGGAAGCCAAGGAACCGATCAGGCCAATGTTTGGACCTTCCGGAGTCTCAATTGGGCACATACGGCCGTAGTGAGATGGGTGAACGTCTCGAACCTCGATGCCGGCGCGCTCACGGGACAGACCACCCGGGCCCAGAGCCGACAGACGACGCTTGTGAGTCAAACCAGACAGGGAGTTGTTCTGGTCCATGAACTGAGACAGCTGGGAAGTTCCGAAGAACTCACGGATAGCTGCAGAGACAGGACGAACGTTGATCAAGGAAGTAGGAGTAATGGACTCCGCATCCTGGGTGGTCATACGCTCACGAACAACGCGCTCCATGCGGGACAGGCCGACACGGACCTGGTTCTGGATCAGTTCGCCAACGGTACGCAGACGACGGTTACCAAAGTGGTCGATGTCATCGGTCTCGACTGGGATCTCTTCACCATTTGGAGAAGTCATGACGCGCTCACCTGCGTGCAGACGCACCAGGTACTCGATGGTGGTTGCGATGTCCTCTTCAGTAAGAGTCATCAAACCATCGTGGTCGCCACCAAGGCCGAGCTTGCGGTTGATCTTGTAACGACCAACGCGAGCCAGGTCGTAGCGCTTTGCACGGAAGAAGCTGTTGTCCAGGAGGGACTGCGCAAGGTCGCGGGTAGGCTGCTCGCCTGGACGCTGCTTGCGGTAGATCTCCAGCAATGCCTCATCGGTGTTTGCTACACCATCGGACTCGAGGGTGGACATCATGATTTCAGAGAAACCGAAACGCTCGGTGATCTGCTCAGTGGTCCAGCCAAGAGCCTTCAGCAGTACGGTGACTGGCTGGCGACGCTTGCGGTCAATACGAACACCAACCGAATCGCGCTTATCGACGTCAAACTCAAGCCAAGCACCACGGGAAGGAATAACCTTCACGGCGTGCAGTGGACGCTCAGTTGACTTATCGATGGTCTGGTCAAAGTACACGCCCGGGGAGCGGACGAGCTGGCTGACCACAACGCGTTCGGTTCCGTTGATGATGAACGTTCCCTTGTCCGTCATCATTGGGAAATCGCCGATGAAGACAGTCTGAGACTTGATTTCACCGGTGGTGTTGTTGACGAACTCCGCGGTCACATACAGTGGCGCCGCGTAGTTGATGTCCTTTTCTTTCGCCTCGTCAATGGTGTTCTTGACGTCTTCGAAGCGTGGCTCCGAAAGGCTCAGGGACATGTTTCCAGAGTAATCCTGGATTGGGGAGAGCTCCTCGAGAATGTTCTCAAGGCCGCTGGTTACGCGGGCTCCCTCGCCGAATTCTTCCTTCTGACGAGCACGCCACTCAGGCGTACCAATCAGCCAGGAGTAAGAATCCAGTTGAAGATCTAGTAGCCCGGGCACCTCAATGGGTGCGGACACCTTCGCGAAAGAATAACGCTGCGGTGCACCGGGAATATCGACGACTGACTTGGTCTGGCGGGAGACTGCCAAGATGGGTCCTTCCAGCACCTCACGCGGGTAATTGCACCTGGCTGGTCAAGGCCATTAAGTGCAGATCAACACCGCTGGTATTTTTGAGCAATTGGTCTGCTGAGGAACCCGATCCCCCTGAACGACTCCAGATAGCACTGAATGACCTTGTCAAATCGGTTTTTTTAAACCACCTTGATCAAGGTCTTGGCGCTACAGGAACGAAAAAGAGTCACGAATTCCAACGCAACGACTCAGAGTATACCAATCGCGCGCGAAAGTAAAGGGGAGATTTTTCATCTGGTGCTCCGCGTGCTATTAGCAACCAACCGCACGGGCGCGTTTCCCAGAAATCTTCTTGACCCCTTCTACGAGGCACCCTAGCAAACAAACCCGGGGTTTCCGCAATTCGAAACAGGGAAAATCTATTTGAACAGCAGGTTAAGCTTCTCGACGTTTCTTCCCAAACGCCCCAAAACACCCGGCCAGGCCCACGAGAGCCAATACCGCACCGATCACAATACCTACGGTATTTGCGATTTTGCTCACATCTCCATCAGGGATGCTTTCGGCCTGTGCAACCAGCTTAGAGACAGCTGCATCGTCGAGGGAGGCGTCGAAAAGCAATTTCTGTTCGTACTTCTGGCCGCTGCGGTCGCCGTAAAAATCATCAATATTTTCAGCTAGATCGACAACCAAACCGGTACGCTGATCCACCCAAAAATCACGAGTCACATTGTGATAAAAATAGCCCGTCGTGGTACCGCCATCCTCTTTAGTCAACGTGGTGGTGTTGTTGGCATCCGCGAAATACTCCGCCACATTCACGTTATCAATCACCTGACGGTAATGCAGCACCTCACGGCCATCGATCTCCGTGGACTCCACAAAATCCGCCGGCAGCGCAGACCTCAGCACCGGATCCACCACGTTGTAAGTGGTCTCCTGCGCGTCAGTTGGGAACTTCAACCAAATGCCATCCACCGAATACTGCACCGTAGGGCTCGCCAACTGATTAGTCAGCGCAATATCGGACAAAACCTCACCAGAGGTGCGATCAATGCGGAAACTCGACACAGTCGCTGACAGGAGCCGTTCCTGCTCAAAACCCTGAGTATCAGGATTACCACGCAACATCGAATCACCAATACGAATAGTGGCATCATCAGCACTCGCCGGATCCATCACCTCAAAATGCAACTGACGAGTCACCGGCGTAGTCACCACACCGGCCAACGGATCAGAATTAATAGTGGTCTGAGCGTCAGAGTCATGGAGAACGTACGTCGTCGCCTCCAAATCAAGAGGCAAACGGCCATCAGCGTGCACAAAGCGCGGAGCCACCAGACCCCAGACCACAAGTGCCACACCAATTCCGAGCAAGATTGCGGAGAAAATCCGGGATTTAGGCAGCATGCGGACGATGTTACCGGAGCACCCGCCAGGCATTGGTATCGGCGGTGCGCTACAACTTGCAAGAAAGTACCTCACAGGGAAATTACGGCCTGCCGTGAAGTGTTGTGGAGTGCTTTACGGGCCTTAAAGGGCGACTTCACACACTCGACTTCACGTGGTCGACTTCCGTCGGCGCCGTCAGGATTTCCTACTGAAGTCGTATGACGAGAAGTTGAGCATGAGAAGTCAGCACACGCGAAGTCGAGCAATAGGACTGCTGCAGCCATATCGAGGCGAAGGACTCCCCCACTTAAGTTCGATACCTCAAATACAATTTCTCAAATCCAATTTCTTACCTTCGAGACCATTCGCAAAACCACCAAAAACCGAGTGAAATCGCTCTTAAGAAATTGAGCCCGCGAAACCGTAGTTGAGAAACCGCTACCGTGAAATCGAACTTAAGACACCGCCGACCCCAACAAACCCCAAAACCCAACCCAAACCCACCCCAGACAGCACAAAACCCCACCCCTGGATCGAGTCCAGGGTGTGGGGTTTTGAAAAGGTGTAAGAAAGTTCTTACTTAAGGGTGACCTTTGCGCCAGCCTCTTCGAGCTTAGCCTTTGCAGCCTCAGCGTCGTCCTTGTTTGCGCCCTCGAGGATAGCCTTAGGTGCGCCCTCAACGAGCTCCTTTGCTTCCTTCAGGCCCAGGCCGGAGACGAGCTCGCGGACAGCCTTGATGACGCCGATCTTCTTTGCGCCTGCGTCTTCGAGAACGACGTCGAACTCGTCCTTCTCTTCTGCAGCAGCAGCTTCGCCGCCTGCAGCGCCTGCAGCAGCAACTGCAACTGGAGCAGCTGCGGTTACGTCGAAGACCTCTTCGAATTCCTTAACGAACTCGGAGAGCTCGATGAGGGTCATTTCCTTGAAAGCCTCGATGAGCTCGTCTTTGGTGAGCTTAGCCATGGTGGCATCCTTCCTGTTGTTGAGCGTTTAACACGCTCGAAAAAGTTTGGGGTAAAACTGGTGCGCCTGGTGGCGACTTATGCGTCCTTCTTGTCCTGGAGCGCAACGGCGAGGCGTGCGACCTGGGAAGCAGGAGCGTTGAACAGGCCTGCGGCCTTTGCCAAGCTGCCCTTCATGGCGCCGGCAAGCTTCGCGAGAGTGGTCTCACGGTTGTCCAGCTCGGCGATTGCGTTGACCTGTTCAGCGGTCAGCGCGTTGCCATCCATGTAGCCACCCTTGACTACGAATGCCTTGTTTTCTTCGCCGAATTTCTTCAGCACCTTAGCGGTGTCAACTGCTTCGCCCTTGATGAAGGCAACAGCGGTTGGACCGGTCAGGAGATCATCAAGGCCCTCGACGCCAGCTTCGTTAGCGGCGATCTTAACAAGGGTGTTCTTGGCGACGGAGTACTGGACATCGAAGCCCAGTGCCTTACGCAGTTCGGTGGTCTGAGCCACGGTCAGGCCACGGTACTCGGTGAGAACGACGGTGTCGGTCTCAGCGAAACGTGCCTTGAGCTCTGCCAGAGCTGCTTCGTTTCTTGGGTTTGCCATTACTTCGCCTCCTTCCTCTTATGTGTAATCTACTGATCCGCGGAGCTTTCACACGGTCAATAAACCAATGAGAAAAGCCCCGTGCAAGAGCACAGGGCGCTATACATTCCACATAAGGAATCTAAGGCGTTCAAGTGTCTCCTGCGTGGGCCGTTCCTAAGGGTAGGAAACCTTCGATCCGTCATGCGGATGACCTACGGTCTTCGGTGAACCTTGAGCTCGATCTGGCGCGTGGCCGATCGTTCAAACTTCGGTCTATTACTTTAGGGCAGGATCGGCCGAAATACCAAATCGCGGTTTAGCCTGCAAGGAATTCAAAGGTCACGGCGATTTCTTTGGTGACTTCGATGTCAGAGGGGGCGAGTTCTAGGTCGAGTGTGCGCGGTGGTATGGAGGCTTTTGCTGCCATCATTTCTGCGCGTGCTGGTATCGGTGTGGAGCTGTGGGTGTCGGTTGTTGCGTAGAGAAGTGCACCTAGCTGCCCGCCGAGGGATTCTGCGATGGCGGTCGCGGTGTTCCGCGCAGTGTCGGCAGCACCTTGCAATGCCTCCACAGCAGCCTCTGCAGCCAAACTGTCACTCAAGGACCACAACGGGCCGTCGACTTGAACGTCTGGCACCGCTGCGAGCCGGGAGATGATGTCGCGTGCGATGTTCACATCGGTGCCGGTGACTTCTGCGTTCCAGTCGGCGTTGATTTGGCCGTCGTATGCAGTGGATTCAGAGATGCGTTCGCCTTGGAGGGGGACGTCGATAAGCACGCTGCCTATGGCGGAAATTGCCGTAGCCCGGCGCGCGTACGCGTCGTTGGGGTGTGAGTGGGCTGAGGCACTCAGGCGGATGCGCCAGGTGTCGGCGGTGACGTGGATGGTGTGGCGCGCGCTGGCTTTTACGGTGGGCTCCATGTCGCAATTCTACCTGTGATCTGCTAAAACGGCTTGCGCTGCCCACCAGCCGGGCATTCCGTGGACTCCCCCGCCCGGCGCGTTGGAGGCGGATGCCATGTACGTTTTCTCGCCGATTTTGGTCGGCATTCGCCGAAGCAGCGCGGACCCTGCGGTGATGTCTCCGCCAACAAGATTGGGGTTCCACGCCTCTAAATCCTCCGCGTTGGTATCCACTGAATGCACGATGCGATCACGGAAACCGGGGGCGAAGCGTTCAATCTGCGCAGTGATTAATAAAGCAGCTCGCTTATCGACGAAACCCCGCGGCACATGCGCGTAGGCCCACACGACGTGGCGCCCCTCCCGGGCGCGTGAAGGATCCGCCACTTGTTGTTGGCACAAAATGATAAACGGGCGTTCGGGCATCCGCCCCGCTGCGACTTCTGCTTCTGCGAAAGCGATTTCCTCAGAGCTTCCGCCCACATGGACGGTTGTGGCCTGGCCTACCTGGGGATTGCTCCAGGGAATTGGTCCGTCGAGGAGGTAGTCCACTTTGTAGGAACTTGGTCCGTGTTTCCAGGTGCTCATGCGTTGCGGAAGCCCTGCATTAAGGTCAGTTCCTTTGAGTTTCAGCACCTGTGAGGGGGTTTGGTTCAGAATAATGGCATCGGTGTCGCGGAATTGTGAGAGGGAATCAATCTGTGAATCGCAGTGAATGGTGCCACCGTGATGGTTTATGACATTGACCAGAGCATCGACGATCCGTCCGCTTCCCCCAACTGCAACCGGCCATCCTCGCGACATCCCCAGAGCGCCAAAAAGCAATCCAAGTGATGCGGTCATCGGCTTGTGTGGTGGAGTCACCGAGTGCATCGCCGAACCGATAAACAGGGATCGGGCTTCTTCTGTTTCAAAAGCGGCACTGGCTAGACGTTTCGCGGGCAGCAACGCAAATGGGCCAAACTTTGCCATCCGAATCGGATGTGCTGGCCATTTCAGCACCGGCCCTAATAGATTGGCCAAGTGTTTATCAATGTTTTTGGTTAAGCCCTGGTGCAAATTCTTCCAACGACGTGCATCAGGTCCAAGCTTTTTGGCGGTCTCTGGGAGTGACGTTTCCAGCAGTCCGGCCCTGCCATAATCTAACGGGTGGGCCATCGCAAAGGGAGAATACGCCCATTCCAGGCCGTGATCTTCCAGACCCAAATAGTGAAAAGCTGGGCTTGCCACCCCGAAAGGATGCCCTGCGGCACCCAAATCGCTGATAGTCCCCTCCCCCAGAACGCTTTCTGAGCGCGCCGCCCCTCCAGGGGTTGGCGCCGCCTCATACACATCTACTTGCCAACCTGCTTTGGCCAGCACCGCCGCCGTGGTCAACCCATTGGGGCCAGAACCAACAACGACCGCGTGCTTTGCGCCAGTGTTTCCGCCTCGAAATGTCACGACATTTAGGTTACCCTGCTAAGAAACTTTTTCTTGCGTATCAAAATCACTAATCGCTCCGCGTGGCAGTGCGACCCGAGCGGAATTGAGGATAGCCAGCACGTCAATGACCTCTTGGAAGATCGCACCCATCAGTGGCGTCAAGAATCCAAATACCGCGAGGATCATTCCTATGACACTCAACGCCATGCCACCGCCCGCAGATTGCAACGCTATTCGACGCATCCGTGCACTGATGTGGAGCAGATCGTCGAGACGTTCCAGGGAAGAATCCAAAATCACAGCATCTGCTGCTTCGGACGTGACATCGGAGTCTGCTCCCATCGCGACACCAACGGTGGCAACGGCCATGGCTGGCGCATCGTTGATTCCATCACCTAAGAACATGGTGGCGCCGTGCTCATTATGCCGATTAACAATGTTCAGCTTGTCTTCCGGTGAGGCCTCTGCGTGTACCTCATCAATGCCAACCTTGTCCGCAAGGTAACGAACCTCAGATGCGCGATCACCAGAGATAATCATGAGCTTGTCCACTTTGTGCTTCTTGGGCAAGTGCGCGATGAACTCACTGGCAGATGCACGAGGTTCATCCCGGAGGCGAATGAGTGCTGCATATTTATCATCAACAAGCACCACAGATTCCATGCCGGAACTTGTCACCGGAATGTAGTTCTTGCTGTCTGGATCAATTTCTAGTGTGCTGCGCCTATTGGTTATTCGAACCAGGTGCTCGCCCACCGTGCCGGTTAGTCCCTGTCCTGGACGTTCCGATACTTCCACTACATCAGGCAGATGAAGTTCCCTGGCTTTTGCGCCCTCACGAATCGCGTCAGCCAACGGGTGTCTGGAGTAGCGCTCTACTGAAGCAGCCAAAGCTAGGACTGTATCTTCCTCAACTCCGGGAGCAGTGTGGATATCAGTAATCACTGGCCTGCCATAGGTGAGCGTTCCAGTCTTATCGAACATCACTGTCTTTACTCCTGAAGCGTTTTCCAGCATTCCAGGGTTCTTCACGATGATGCCCCGACGAGCCGCAAGAGAAATCGCACCGATGATCGCCACTGGCACTGCAATGAGCAATGGACATGGGGTGGCGACAACGACAACAGCCAAGAACCTCACTGGGTCGCCGGAGACAATCCAGCCAAGACCACCGAGGGCAAGTGCAATCACCGTATACCACGCGCCAAGACGGTCAGCCATCCTGCGCATTTCTGGGCGGTTGTTTTCTGCTTCATGGAGTACACCAACAATTTGGGCGTATCTGGAATCATGGGCAAGCTTTGTGGCAACAATCGTCAGCGGAGTATCACCATTGACTGCACCCGACATTGCTTGCGAACCTTTAGATTTACTCACCACATAGGGCTCACCCGTGAGATAAGACTCATCCATGGTGCCGTGGCCTGCCACGATTTCACCATCCACGGGACAAAGTTCATGCGGGAGCACCGCCACTAAATCACCAACCGTGATCTCTTCCACGGCGATCTCTTCGGTTCCATCAAGAATGGTTGCACCCAACAGGCGGTGAGCTGTACTTGGTGCGCGCCGGGCAAGTGCGTCCAAGGTGCCACTGGCTCGCCGTGATGCTGCCTCTTCTAGCGCTTCACCACCAGAGAGCATGAGCACGATGATCGCGGCAACCAACCACTCCCCTAACAACACAGAAGTAATGATGGAGACTGCTGCTAAAGTATCCGCGCCACCGCGAGTTTTAATGGCTGATTTCAGCACATCCCACATCAACGGAATGCCACCTACGATAACGATGGCTATTAAAGGCCAGTTTTTAGCAAGGCCATCTAGATCTAGAGCCAGCCATAAAATGAGATGTATTGCGATGGCAACAAGGGCTGCGACAGTGATGATGCCATCAAATGAGCGGATGAATAACATCCAGGGATTTGGGGTATTAAGTTTTTTATTCATAACCCCATTATCACCCATAAAAATGTCCCTGACCAGCATGTACAGGCTTCCCTTGGCAAGGTAAGGATGGGCTTTCCCTAAAATAATAAGGCCAACGACCCCTTAAATTTCCAAGGAGCCGTTGGCCGTATTTGGCTGCAACAGGCAGCCACAACAGGAAGTGACTATGCCCAACCCGCAGGCATTAATCCGACGATCGCGAGAACCGAGTACACAAACGCCAGGGAGTACACCACAATCAACAGGATCTGGAAGATGGGGTGCGCTTGCCAGGTGGCTTTCCACACTGGTTCTTGGTCACCACTCTTGCGGGAGTTGCGCAGCAACAGCACGGGGATGATGGACATGATTGCTCCGGCAAATCCTCCGGCGTAGCTCAGTGCTGCCACGAATCCGCCTAATCCCGCAAGTGAAATTGCCAGTGGTGGAAGAACAGTTAGTCCGACAGCAACGGATCGCTGCCATCCGTGTTGTGGCCAGTGGCCAATATCTAGTACGTTGCGCATCGCGGTGAATCCAATGGCGATGAATGAAGTGAACATGGCCAATAGTGCGAAGGCATTGGCCATGTAATAGGCCACTGGGGCGAGTGCTTCGCCCCAGGAGATGGTGACAACTTCACTGACGCCTGTGCCCAGAAGCCCTAGTGCCGCGAATGGTACAGCTGCCAGGGTGACACCAGTTGCGACCATGCCGATGATGATCGCGCGTGGCACTGCCTTCGGGGTGGCAGGGTTAACTCCTCGTGCGATTTCTGGAACCACATATTGGGCAAGGAAGGTAAAGACCGCGAGGTTCATGATCGGAACGATGAAGAATGGGTGGAACACGATCAGGTTGTCTGCGGAAATTCCAGGGCCAAGCACTGTCCATCCACACAGCACGATGATGATCGTTGCCATGCCAGTGGTGATCAATGCCTCCACGAAGCTTGCCGTGTGCAGGCCTTTCCACATGATCAAGGTGCCTAAAACAAAGAATCCAAGGGTGCCCACGATTGGTGGCAGGCCGGTGAGGTTGCCTATCAAAATGCCGGATCCTGATGCGTAGGCAATCAGTGCACCCACGCTGTTGACCACAATGGCAATGAACACCAGCCAGCGGCCCCACTGCCCCAGGTATTTTTCTGCCAGGCCGGAAAGCTGCAGTGGCTTCTTGGTGCGCAGGGATACTTCGGCGATGTAGAGCATGGAGATGGTGGTCAGTGTTCCCGCAATGAGCAGGGCAACAACCAGGGCGAGGAAACCACCGTTGCGGGCAGCGTATGGGAGGCTGAGCACACCGGCGCCGATGTTGGTTCCGTAGATAAGGGCAACGCCTTGGGCAACGCTGAGGTACTTCTTCTTAGCAGAGGACACATTCTGAGGTGCTGTACCTGCAGCATTGTGCGCAACTATTGATTCGGTAGTCATGTTTTTTCCTTCGGGTTATTCACCGGACAGCTCATGTGTCACGGCAAAGCGAGGTAACGCACGGAGAGATATTCTTCGATTCCTTCGGTTCCGCCTTCTCTGCCGAAGCCGGATTGTCCGATGCCGCCAAAAGGTGCTGCTGGGTCAGAGATGGCGCCTCTGTTGATTCCGACCATTCCGGCTTCCAAGTGTTCCGCCATGTACTGTGTTGCTTTCACATTGTTGCTGAATCCGTAGGCTGCGAGGCCGAATTCGGTGGAATTTGCTTGTGCAACGCCTTCGGCCAAGTCGGTGAAAGTGGCAATGGTGGCCACAGGTCCGAAGATTTCCTCATGCACAATCCGTGACTGTGCAGGGACATCGGCCAAGATGGTGGCTGGATAGAAGAAGCCGGAGCCGTCGGGGACCTCCCCACCGATGATGAGGCGGGCGCCGTCGGTGATGGCTTCATCCACTAGTGCTGCGATCCGGTCGCGTTGGCGGGCAGAAATCACCGGCCCAATGGGAGTGTTCTGCATGGCTGTCGCCAGCTTTGAGGTGAATTCGGCAGCGCGGGATTCATGAACCAAGAAACGGTTAGCTGCGATGCATACTTGGCCGGCGTTGCGGAGTTTTGCGGCGATGGCACCGGATACGGCTTCGTCGAGGTCTGCGGCTTCGTCGATAACAAAAGCTGCATTTCCGCCGAGTTCCATGGAGGTGCGCAGCAGTCGGTCCGCGGATTGGCGGACCAGGATGCGTCCCACGTTGGTTGATCCAGTGAAGGTGACTTTAGCCAAGCGAGGATCAGCCATGAGTTCTGCCGATAGCTCTGCATCTCGAGTGGTGGTGATGATTGAGACCAAGCCCTGCGGGATATTAAAGGTATCAAAGACGGAGGCGATGATCTCCCCCACTTTGACCATGGTCAGTGGGGTTTCGGAAGCAGGTTTCACCAACACGGGGCAACCAGCGGCCAGGGCTGGGGCGATTTTGCGGGTGGCCATGGCGATGGGGAAATTCCATGGGGTGATCGCCAGCACTGGTCCCACGGGTGCGCGGGTGACGGCGATGTGACCGATTCCGGAAGGTGACTGTCCGTAGCGGCCGGGCAGGCGCACTGCTTCTTCCGCAAACCAACGGAAGTATTCTGCACCATAAGCGACTTCACCAAGAGCTTCTGCAACGGATTTTCCAGCTTCCAGGTGGATGATCTCTGCAAGTTCTTGGGCGCGTTCGGTCAGTGCTTCGAAGATTGCGGTGAGTACCACGGATCTTTCGCGGGGAGTTTTCGCAGCCCATGAAGGACCAGCTGCAACTGCATCAGAGAGCGCGGACATCCACTGGGTGGAATCGTGGTTTTCTAGCTCGGTGATGGTGGAGCCATCGCTGGGGTTGATTACTGGGAAGGTCAAAGACACTTTAGCCCACCTTCTGGTGCGCGGTTTCGCGCTCTAGGGCTGCGACTAACACCTGAAGACCATCACGGAGAGTGTCCTCTGCAATGACCAGTGGTGGCAGCAGGCGGATGACGTTGCCATCGGTGCCGCAAGTCAGCAGCAGCACACCTTCAGCTTTTGCGCGCGCAGCCACTGCGGCGGTTAAAGCTGCGTTCGGGCGGCCGGTAGCGTCGATAAGCTCAATGGCCATCATTGCTCCGCGGCCGCGGATTTCGGCGACCTCCGGGAAGGCACTCAGCTGCGCGAATTCATCGCGGATGATGGTCTCGATTTCTTGCGCGCGGGTCTTAAGGTCGGCTTGTTCCATCACTTCAATGGCTGCAAGTGCCGCGGCGCAAGCAACGGGGTTTCCGCCGTAGGTTCCGCCGAGCGCGCCGGGGCCGGGTGCGTCCATGATTTCTGCGCGGCCGGTCACTGCGGATAGTGGCATGCCGCCGGCGATGCCTTTTGCGGTGGTGATGACGTCGGGGATCACACCTTCTGCGTCGCTGGCGAACCAGTCGCCGGTGCGCAGGAAGCCAGATTGGATTTCATCGGCGATGAACACCACGTCGTTCTCGCGGCACCAGGTGGAAATGGCTGCGAGGAATCCTGGTGCGGGGACGATGAATCCGCCTTCGCCCTGGATCGGTTCAATGACCACGCAGGCGAGGTTTTCGGCTCCGACCTGGGATTCGATCACGGAGATCGCGCGCTCTGCGGCTTCCGGGCCGGACAGTCCGTCGCGCAGTGGGTAAGACATTGGTGCACGGTAGACGTCTGCGGCTAGTGGTCCGAATCCGGACTTGTATGGGCGGTTCTTCGCGGTCATCGCCATGGTGAGGTTGGTCCGTCCGTGGTACGCGTTGTCGAACACCACGACCGCGCCCTTGCCGGTGTAGGCGCGTGCCACCTTGACGGCGTTTTCCACGGCTTCGGCGCCAGAGTTAAACAGCGCGCTCTTCTTGTCGTGATCGCCTGGAGTCAAGGCGTTGAGTCTCTCCGCCATGGCCACGTAAGTTTCATAAGGTGAGACCATGAAGCAGGTGTGGGTGAAGCGGGCAGCTGCGGCGCCGACGGCTTTCGCGACGGCCGCGTTGGATCCGCCGACCGTGGTCACGGCGATGCCGGAGGCCAGGTCGATGAAACGGTTGCCGTCCGCGTCAGCCAAGATGCCACCGTCTGCGTCCACCACGTATCCAGGCAGACCCGGTGCAAGTGCTCGTGCTACTGCTGCTTGTCGACGCTCATCCAGCGCTTTCGACTTCGGCCCTGGCACCTGCTCGGCCACGGTGCGCGACTGCGGGATGCGGTATGAGAGATCTTCCACGGTTCCTCCTGTGAGGTGAGATACAAACTGTTGTCTAGGTGATGAGTATTCTCTCCGAGGCAACGAAGTTAATATGTCCATGAGGGCGAAGTTGTAGACAATATTTCGCCCATATGGATAATTGACAGGAGTTTAACGCCATGGAAACCCCAACCCAAGACATGGATGTCCGCTGGTTATACACCCAAAGCCAGCTCAAACTCCGCGAAATTCTCCCCACAAACAAAACCTTCGATGTCATCCAAATCAGCGAACTCGTTGACCCCACCGACTTCATCAGCCCCAACAGCGTGGTCTTATCCGTTGGCATCGCCTTCGCAGAAACGCCCGACGGGCTTCGCGATTGGGCACACCGACTCGCCGACGCAGGGGTCATCGCGATCGGGTTCGGCTCCGGCCTCACCTTCCCACAGGTTCCGCAGGCGCTTATCGACGCCTCCCTCCACCTTGGCCTCGGCCTCTTTGAAGTCCCCCGTGAAATTCCATTTATCTCGATCACCTCCAGCGTGCGTGATGAGCAAACCCGCCGTGCCGGCCGCCTGCAACAAGAACTCCTCCTGGAACAGGAACGGCTTAACTCCATCGCCATCTCCGGTGGCATCGAAGCCCTGTGCCGTGCTGCCGCCGACTATTTGGGTGGTGCAGTAGCCATCGTGGACAGCGACGGCCGCGTGGCTTGCTCTATTACCACCGATGACCTAGACGCACTCCCCCAAGCTGTCTCGCGCCTTAACGGATCCAGTCAAGCACTCACGGATGCCACCAACTTTGGATTCATCCACCGTATGACCCGGTACGGCGACCGCCACCACGTGCTCTCAGTCCTTATGCCCACCCGCCCCAGCGAACAACACCGCGCACTGATCAGACACTGCGCAGGCCTTGCCGATATTTTGCTTCAACGCCCCGAAGCCATGCGCGACCGAGAAATCGAAGTGCGCTCACTTGCCATGTCACTACTTCTGGGTCGAAGCGACGACCTAGCCACCATTCACCGCGTGTTCGCTGACATCACTGATGCTTCCGGAAATATCCGCCCCATCCTCATCACCGGCAACACACCCCAATCAGTACGAAAAGCACTCTCCAGTGTCGCCACCGCACTGTACAAACAGGAACGAGCACTAGCTCATCTACGCCTCGCCGAATCCACCGAACTCCTCTTCCTTCGCGGAAGCCGCAGCGTGCACAACATCGTGCAACTTTTTGGTACTGCCGCAAGCGGAGTTCGCCTCTGCATTGGTCTGCCCACCCGAGCGGAAAACATCGATAAGAAACTCATCCGCGAACTCACTGCCACCGCAAAAACCCTACAACTTGGAACCCACGCCGAACCCCGTGACGGCACCTTGCTGTGGCTCCAAAACCCCGAGCTGCGCAAAATCCTTAAGATCCGATCCCGCGACACCTACGACCGTCTCCTCGACCACGACCGCACCAACAACACCGAGCTCGCCCCCACCTTGGTGTCTTTTACTCAGCACAGCGGACATATAGGCGACACCGCCAAAGAACTGGGCATCCACCGCCACACCGTGCGCACCCGCATGATCCGCATTGAAGAGATCTGCGAAATCGACCTCAATGATCCACTGACCAGAGCGGAGCTGCTCTTAGTGATCGCAACGAAGGAGGGAGACGTCGAAAAGCAATAAAAAGACCCCATGCAAAGCATGGGGCCTAAAGAGTTACGCGTGGGAAGGCTTATGCCTCTTCTGCGTAGTTCTTGGTGACGTGAGTGTCAACCTCAACACCAGGACCGGTGGTGGAAGACAGGGTCACGCGCTTGACGTAGATGCCCTTAGCGGAAGAAGGCTTGATACGGATGATCTCGTCGAGGAGAGCGCCGTAGTTCTCAGCCAGCTTCTTCGCATCGAAGGAAGCCTTACCAATTGCAGCGTGCAGGTTGGAAGCCTTGTCAACGCGGAAGGAAATCTTGCCGCCCTTGACCTCTTCGATAGCCTTAGCGACATCGTTGGTGACGGTGCCGGTCTTAGGGTTAGGCATCAGACCACGTGGGCCCAAGACACGAGCGATACGGCCGATCTTAGCCATCTGATCAGGGGTTGCAATAGCAACGTCGAAGTCGGTCCAGCCACCCTGGATCTTCTCAACGAGCTCGTCGGTGCCAACGAAGTCAGCGCCAGCAGCCTCAGCCTCAGTAGCCTTCTCGCCCTGTGCGAACACAGCAACGCGAACGGTCTTACCGGTGCCGTTAGGCAGGGAGACGGTGCCACGAACAAGCTGATCAGCCTTACGTGGGTCAACGCCCAGGCGGATAGCTACGTCGATGGAAGCGTCGTAGTTCTTGGAGGAGGTCTCCTTGACCAGGTTTGCAGCCTCGAGTGGGGAGTAGATGCGACCAGCGTCGATCTTCTCAGCGGCCTCGCGGTACGCCTTAGAGTTCTTGCTCATTAGAAATTCCCTTTCATGGAATTCTGTGGTTTAACGGGCCGGAGCTGGCCCTGCCACATAAAACTTTGGTGAAAATTGGTTGGTGGCCATTCATTTTGAATGAGCCACTAACCGGTGTGAAAGCTTTTAGCCTTCGACGGTGATGCCCATGGAACGAGCGGTACCAGCGATGATCTTCGCAGCAGCGTCGATATCGCGAGCGTTCAGGTCTTCCTTCTTGGTCTCAGCGATCTCACGAACCTGAGCCATGGAAACCTTGCCGACCTTCTGGGTGTGAGGAACGCCGGAGCCCTTCTGCAGGCCAGCAGCCTTCAGAAGAAGCTTTGCAGCTGGAGGAGTCTTCAGCTTGAAGTCGAATGAACGGTCTTCGTAAACGGTGATCTCAACAGGAACAACGTTGCCGCGCTGGTTTTCAGTCGCAGCGTTGTAAGCCTTGCAGAATTCCATGATGTTGACGCCGTGAGCACCAAGTGCTGGGCCAACTGGAGGAGCAGGGTTTGCCTGTCCTGCCTGGATCTGGAGCTTGATGAGGCCAGTGACCTTCTTCTTCTTCTTAGGAGCCATCGTTAAACCTGCTTCCTTGTTACCGGCCACAACTGGGACGATGAAACCCCACTAGTAACCGTCCGGATGCTCGGTCCCGCTACAACTTCAGATGATCGCTTTAGTTGATCATCTTTGCTGATCTTTACGTAACCGGGCCACCGGGGATGAATGATTTTGAGCATGCTTAAAAAACACGCGATTGTCTACCCTACACGCAAAACCCCGCATCACCAAAGCCCTTATATGTGGCCTAGGAAATGCGGGGTAAGTGGTGCAGTTTAGCTACTAGCTAACCTTCTCAACCTGGTCGAAGCTGAGATCAACAGGAGTTTCACGACCAAAGATGGACACCAAAACTTCCAGCTTCTGCAGCTCAGGATCGATAGAAGAAATCGTTGCAGAAACAGAAGCGAAAGCACCAGTCAGAATGGTCACAGCCTCACCAACAGTGAAGTCCACAGCAACCTGAGGCTTCTTGGTATCGGTAGGCATAGCCACAACCTGCTCACCCTCGGCAGCCGCAGCAGCAGCCTCACCGGTGACAACAGCCTGCTCCTGAGGCATCAAGAACTTCGCAACATCGCGGTGCTTCACAGGAGTTGCATTGCCCTCGTTACCCACAAAGCTGGTCACACCAGGTGTATCGCGAACAACAGACCACACGCGGTCATTCATGTCCATGCGGACCAAAACGTAGCCCGGCAGCAACTTACGCTTAACCAGCTTGCGCTTACCATCACGGATCTCAGTGACCTGCTCGATAGGAACAACAACCTCAAAGATGTCATCCTCAACCTCAAGGGTCTGAGCACGCATGTCAAGGTTCGCCTTCACCTTGTTCTCGTAGCCGGAGTAGCACTGAATGATGTACCAAACACCAGGCTGCTTCTTCAGCTCACGAGTGAACTTACGCAGACGAGCCTTGTACTCTGCATCCGCGTCCTGCTCATCGGTGTCACCAAGTGCAGCAGCCGCCTGAGCAAGGCTGTCAGCCTCTTCGTCCTCTTCTACTGGAGCTTCGGACTCTGCAGCAGCAGGAGCTTCTTCTGCGGCTTCTTCTGGAGCATCTAGGGTCTCTTCTTCCAGATCCTGCTCAGCTTCCAGGGCAGAGGCCTCTGCAGCAGCATCTGCTTCTACGTCTGCTTCTGCATCGAAATCGTCATCTGCGAATTCATCACTAAAGCTCGCGCCGAAGTTCAGATCCTCGTCCTGCTCAAACTCGTTAATGTTCTCATCGCTCATAATGCGTGTTCTCCCAACCTATCTATCGACCCTAAAACCCAGCGATAATCAGCCAACGCAGGGATGCAACATGCTATCTAACAGCTTTCGTCCCATGCTACTGCGACAAACAACCAATTACATCCAATTGCAACCGCTGCCCCAAACCAACCACCTGGGCAAAAATTATCCCGCCGGCTCCTCCAGGGAACCAGCGGGACTTTTCAAAAAAGATGTTACACATCCTACCTACGGAGTCAGAATCTTCTCAACTCCAAGACCAGCTAGGAAATCCACACCAGACACCAAAGCGGTCAAAACAATCAAGAATCCCAAAACGACAAGGGTGTACGTGACCATCTGGCGCGCAGTAGGCCAAATAACCTTACGGACTTCTCCCACAACCTCAGGCAGAAAAGAAATAACACCGCCGCCAGGCTTAGAATCCGAACCGGATGACTTCTTCTGTGTAGATACCTGCTTAGCCTCATAAGAAGAGGTAGAGGTAGTGGAAGCACCCGACAGCTGGCGTTTACCCGTTGGGCGAGACGTTCCGCCTACGCCAGAATTCTGCTCGTCGCTCACAGCACTCCTCTAAATCACTACTCATCCAGGGGCGATAACAATTTTTCGTGCAGACATTTGATCCAGCACAATCGCAGCCCTGTGTTCAACCTTCGAGAGTACATTAATCCCGCGAACCCTCGCAATATTTATTAGGACATACCTGCTACAGGTGAAAGATCCCTTGATGAAACAAAAAACACCCTTGATCTGGTTTTATTGTTTAACCAGATCAAGGGTGTTCATCTTGCAGGGGCGACAGGAATCGAACCTGCAACCTACGGTTTTGGAGACCGTTGCTCTGCCAATTGAGCTACGCCCCTATGGAGCACAGGCAATGTTACCATCAGCCTGTCAATTTGCGAAAACACCGCTTCTAACCTCAAAAAATTTGCAGTTAGAAGCGGTTTCATCCGCGGTAGCGATGGCGAGAATTGAACTCGCGACACAGCGATTATGAGTCGCTTGCTCTACCACTGAGCTACACCGCCACATTGCTCAACATCTCTTACGAGAATAAAAGCAACAGAGCCCCCTAACAGAATCGAACTGTTGACCTTTTCCTTACCATGGAAACGCTCTACCGACTGAGCTAAGGGGGCGTCAAGCTCTTTGAAATGCAGTCCGTATAACTACCGCTGCGCTCCGTTGAAGCCTTAAGAACTTTAACCCGAACCGCTACCGCAACACAAATCTGCAGGAAGCTAAAGGTTTTCTTGGATTAAATTGCACCCCTACTGCGATGCATGTGGCCTGAAACTAAAAACTCACGCCTTGAGTGCGTCTGCCAGGTGTGCATTTGTGACCTAAAGAGATCCAGAAATGATTCCAAAATGGTCCAGAAATGCAAAAAGAGCCCCCTAACAGAATCGAACTGTTGACCTTTTCCTTACCATGGAAACGCTCTACCGACTGAGCTAAGGGGGCATCTACTTCTTCAAAAACAGCCTGGCTGTGCTCCGTTGAAGTCTTAAGTAGATTAGCGTGAACTTGAAGAAACACAAAATCACTGGTCAGGCGCCACTTTTCAGCACTCAAAGACGCCCTAAAGTGACAATGGATTGAGTTATCTGCAACAGACGCTTGGTGTGGTTGCCTTAAGTTCAATTTCTCGAAGGCAACACCTCAACGACGACATCTTAACACCGACTTCTTATGCTCGACTTCAGTCGGTGCTGTCAGGATTTCCTACTGAAGTCGTCTGACGAGAAGTTGAGTATGAGAAGTCAGCACACGCGAAGTCGAGCAATAGGACTGCTGCCGCCATATCGAGGCGAAGGACTCCCCCACTTAAGTTCGATACCTCAAATACAATTTCTCAAATCCAATTTCTTACCTTCGAGACCATTCGCAAAACCACCAAAAACCGAGTGAAATCGCTCTTAAGAAATTGAGCGCAAGAAACCGTAGTTGAGAAACCGCTACCGTGAAATCGAACTTACGGAGCCAACGCCGCCGCTACTCCTCTGGGGATCCCAGAAAGATCCTCAAAAAGTCCACGCATGCAAAAACCCGCTGCACTTTCCTAAGAAAGTGCAGCGGGTGATTGTGCCAGATGTAGGATTCGAACCTACGTAGGCGCAAGCCGACGGATTTACAGTCCGCTCCCATTGGCCGCTCGGGCAATCTGGCGGGCACCTCGTTTGGTGCGCCTCATACTTTACTATGAGACCCCGCCTGTTATGCAAATCGGCAGGTTAAGTGGTGGATTACGGGGTTATCCGACGCGCTTGACTGTGAAGGTTGCAAGGTTGCGGAGGGCTTCCTTGACGGTGCTGTCTGGGAGGCGGTCGAGTTCTGCGTTGGCGATGTCCATGTAGCGGTAGACCTCGTCGAGGGCTGCTTGGCGTCCGCCGGATTGGGAGAGGAGCTCGAGGACGTGGTTGACGGTCTCGTCGTCTTCTAGAGGGCCGGTGAGGATGTCGCGGAGTTCTGCGCCGACGGGGGTGTCTTCACGGAGTGCGTAGAGCACTGGGAGGGTGAATACACCTTCGCGGAGGTCGGTGCCGGGCGTTTTTCCGGATTCGTGGGTTTCCGAGAAGATGTCGATGATGTCGTCGACGATTTGGAAGATCATGCCGACGGCTGCGCCGAAGTTCTTCAGGGCGTCGATGTGTTCAGGTGCGGCGCCTGCGTGCATGGCTCCCAAATAGCCTGCGGAGGCGATGAGGACACCAGTTTTTTCACGGATTACGTTGGTGTAGTGCTCGATCGGGTCGGTGTCGCGTGGCCCGACTGTTTCGCGCATTTGGCCGGTGACTAGTTCGCCGAATGTTTCGGCAAAGTGGGCGACTGTGTCGGTACCCAGCTGACTCATCAGACCTGATGCATGTGCTAGGAGGATGTCGCCTGCGAGGATGGCTACGGAGTTGTCCCATCGCGCGTTAGCACTTGGGACGCCGCGGCGCATGGATGCCTCGTCCATGACATCGTCGTGGTACAGGGTGGCCAGGTGGGTGATCTCTACGACAACGGCGGCTTTGATGACGTTTTCGGAGAGTGGTTTTTCACCGAACTCGGAGGCCAGCAGTGCAAACATGGGGCGGAATCGTTTGCCGCCGGCTCGTGTTAGGTGCATGACGATATCGACGAGGAAGTCTTCCCCGGACGATAGTTCAGTGTGCAGGAGTTCTTCTACCTGCACCATGGCGTCATTGATCCTGGCCGTTAGCTCGGGATCACCAAACTCGACCTGAGATGCTCCTGTGGTGGATACACCTTCTTTTCCGAGCCCGTGGGAACGGGTTGGAACGGTTCGGCCGCTACTCATTCATCGCTACCTTTGGTGATCGAGTGTGGATTCATTCTTTCGGTGAATCCAGTGAAATGGACAAAAAGCTTTTTGTTTAACCGTAGTCGACGGAAGGCACTTGAAGCACCTTGGGTTAGTCTTCTTGCTCTCCGGACTGAGACAATGGGGTTTGTGTCTACAACTTTTGATGTGTTGATCATCGGCGCGGGCCCCTCAGGTGCCAGCGCCGCCGTCCATGCGGCCAGGACTGGGCTTCAAACATTGCTTATCGACGCCTCCTCCTTCCCGCGGGATAAAACGTGTGGCGATGGCCTTACTCCCCGTGCGATTCACCAGCTAGAACTTCTAGGTGTTGCTGATCAGGTTACCGGGGATTATTTCAACAAGGGCTTGAAACTGCATGGTTTTGGTGGCTCTGTTGAGGCGCCGTGGCCGGAGACATATTTCACGAATAAGGGTTCCGCGATGTCGCGGATGGAGTTCGATGATTTGTTATTCCGCTTGGCAAAATCTCATGAGGAAGTAACCACGTGGGAGAACGCGAGCGCCCAAGACCCCATTTTGAGGGGGAATTTCTTGGAAGGCGTTGTGATTAATCACGCAGGGCAAGAGAAAACCGTCAAGGCGAAGCATGTGATTATTGCCGATGGTGTCCGCTCCCCTTTCGGTAAGAAACTGGGTAGGCAGTGGCAACGCGATGAGGTGTATGGCATTGCGGCTCGTGCTTATTGTGAAACTCCGCTGTCTGATGAACCGTGGATTCACTCCCATGTGGAACTGCGCGATGAAGATGGTGTGGTGCAGCCAGGATATGGGTGGATTTTCCCGCTGGGCAACGGCACGGTGAATTTGGGTTGTGGCGCGCTCTCGACGGATACGAGACCAGCGAAGATCAATACGAAGAAATTGTTGAGCTTCTATGCGGGTCAGCGTCGTAAAGCATGGCAACTCGGGCCCGAGCACGACGTCGCCTCTGCCCTGCTGCCTATGGGCGGCGCGGTGTCGAATGTGGCTGGCGCGAACTGGATGCTGATCGGCGATTCCGCCGCGTGTGTGAACCCGCTGAACGGCGAAGGCATCGACTATGGCCTGGAAACCGCGGCGATGGCCGTCGACACGCTTGTGGAAAACCCCAAGCGCGATTTGACCTTGGTATGGCCACATAGGTTGCGCGACGCGTACGGCGAGACCTTCATGTTGGCGCGCACGGCTGCTCGACTGCTGACGTACCCGCAGTTTTTGCCGATGGCTGGGCCGCTCGCATTCCGCGGGCCGCTGCAAAAGGCCATCATGCCGGCGGCTGCGCGTTTGATGGGCAACCTGATCACAGAGGAGGATAAAGACCTGCTCGCCAGGGGTTGGCAGGCCGCCGGATCCGCGATTAGTTGGG
Source organism: Corynebacterium glutamicum ATCC 13032 (assembly GCF_000011325.1). Lineage (NCBI taxonomy): Bacteria > Bacillati > Actinomycetota > Actinomycetes > Mycobacteriales > Corynebacteriaceae > Corynebacterium > Corynebacterium glutamicum. Next base: position 492,688 of record NC_003450.3, on the reverse strand, counting down.
CGCGGAAGGGCTCCCCTCTGTGGGACTCGACTAGTTCTCTGGTTTAATCGCCGAGTGCAGCGCGACGATGCCGAAGGTCAGGTTCTGCCAACCGCAATCTGACCAACCATTCTGGTTGATCTCCCGTGCTAGTTCCGCCTGGCTAGGCCATGCGCGGATGGAATCAGCCAGGTAAATGTAGGCCTCCGGGTTGGACGATACTGCGCGCGCCGCCTGGGGCAGCAGGCGCATGAGGTACTCCTTGTACACGGTGCCGAACACAGGGATCACGGGGGTGGAGAACTCCGCCACGGTGAGGCGTCCACCAGGTTTAGTCACGCGGGCCATTTCTTTCAGGCCAGCGCGGAAATCGTGAATATTGCGCAGACCATAAGAAATGGTCACAGCATCAAAGCTGTTGTCTGCAAACGGCAACTGCATGCCATCGCCCACAACCTTGGACACATCGCGGTCTTTACCTGCGGCGAGCATGCCCTGGGAGAAATCACACGCCACACAAAACGCGCCGGATTTTGCCAACTCCACGGTGGAAACGGCTGTTCCTGCAGCTAGATCAAGCACCTTCTCCCCTGGCTTGAGGTCCAGGCGCTGCCTAGTGCGCTTTCGCCACACACGGTCCTGACCAAAAGAAAGCACGGTATTGGTGAGATCGTAGTTCTTTCCGACGTCATCGAACATTGACGCTACGTCGAAGGGGTCCTTGTCTAAATCTGCTTTAGCCACGCGTTCGAGTCTAACCCAGGAGCTTTAGTGGGAGGTTATTTGGCTGCGATGCTTAGCGCCCTTAGCTCCACCGATGGACAACCAACCGATACCCAAAATGATGAACCACACTGGCGTCGCGATGAGCGCTGCACGGGTATCCGGCTCCAGGGACAGCACCACCAACATCGCTGCGAAGAACACCAACACCACAACTGCCATGACCACGCCGCCAGGCATTTTGAAAATCGACTTTTTGTGTAATTCCGGGCTGTTGCGGCGGTAGACGATATAAGCCACCAAAATGTAGGACCACACCACCATGAACAACACCGAAGAAACCGTGGTGATCAGTGTGAATGCCTCGATGACAGTGCCGCCAGCGTACAGCAAACCCACCGCTGGAATGAGGCAAATCACAGAAAAAGTCAATCCCCTGGCTGGCACCAAGTTCTTGGACAACCGGCTCCACCGTTTCGGAGCTGCGCCTTCCAAAGACAATCCATACAACATGCGGGAGGTGGAGAAAATACCACTGTTGGCAGACGACGCTGCAGAAGTGATGACCACAAAGTTAATGATGCCTGCCGCCGCTGGGATTCCTGCCAGCGCGAACATCTGCACGAATGGGCTGTTGTCAGCACGGACCTGATCCCATGGGGTGACCATCATGATGACAGCCAACGCCAAAACATAGAACACCACGATGCGGATGGGAATGGAGTTGATTGCCCGAGGAAGCGTCTTGGTGGGATTCTCAGTCTCTGCAGCTGCAGTGCCGGCAAGTTCAATCCCGACGAACGCAAAGATAGCGATCTGGAAACCAGCCAAGAAACCGGTGATGCCGTTGGGGAAAAATCCGCCATGCTCAATGAGGTTGTTGAACTGCGCGGTGGTGCCATTAGGTGATTCAAAGGCTGTGACCACCATGAAAAGTCCCACGACGATCAAGGACACGATAGCCACGATTTTGATGATGGCGAACCAAAACTCCATCTCACCGAACAGTCGTACCGCAGCCAAGTTCAGGGCAAACAGCAACGCAATGGTGAGCACACCTGGAAGCCACAATGGGATCTCAGGCCACCAGTATTGGGTGTATCCAGTGATCGCCACGATGTCCGCCATGCCTGTGGCAATCCAGCAGAACCAATATGTCCAGCCGGTGACAAAACCTGCGCCAGGACCCAAAATATCAGAGACCGCATCGCGCAAAGATTTGTAATTCAAATTGGCGAGCAGCAGCTCTCCCATGGCACGCATGACGAAGAAAAGCATGAAACCAATAATGGCGTACACCAAAATTACTGATGGCCCCGCAACGGAGATCGTCTTGCCGGACCCCATGAACAGACCCGTACCGATCGCTCCGCCGATGGCGATGAGCTGAAGGTGTCTATTGCTCAAACCGCGCTTGAGGTGCGGTTCGTGATTCTCCTGGACTGCTGAATCAGAAATGGTCGTGCTCCTTGGGAATATAAGGATGTGAAGCGTTAATGGGCGCTAATCCTACTCCCATGGATTAATTCTGCAGAGTTAAGCCTCGATGCTGATGCGGGTGCGAACACCCAGCGCGCGAGCAACCCACAGTGGAAGCTTTGCTACTTCAGCGCTAGGGCCAAAGAATGTCAGTGGGATGCGCTGTGACAATGCGATTACATCCGCGTAGTGCTGGAGAAGCTGGGTGCACAAAGCTTCCCAGGTCTTGTCTTTCACACCTTCCCAAGCAGCTGCGCACATTTCGGAGTGGCGGGAATCGTCCAAAATCCATTCGGCTGCAGCGGGGAGGGTTTCCTTGAAATCTACAACATCAAGAAGCAGGCCGTTGACGCCTTCGTTGATCAAATCAATGGGACCACCTGCGCGTGGGCCAATGGTGGGCACACCTGATGCTTGGGCTTCCTGGATCGCCTGGCAGAAGGTTTCAAACTCACCTGGGTGCACAAACAGATCGAGTGATGCGTAGGTGGTGGCTAGTTCCTCGCCGCCGAGAGCTCCTGTGAAGATCGCATCCGGCATCATTTCCTGCAGGTACTTGGCCTCTGGGCCATCACCGACGATGACCAATTGGATGTCTGAGCGTCCGGATAATCCAGCAAGGCACTCCACGCCCTTTTCGGATGCAAGGCGCCCAACGAAACCAACGATCTTCTTTGCTCCACTTGGATCCCAAGACTTACGTAGCGCTACGGAACGCTTTCCAGGGTGGAAACGCTTGGAGTCCACGCCCCGAGCCCAGTGGAAAATATCATTAATTCCGTGGTCACGCAGCTCGTCAATGCTCATGGATGAGGGAGCAAGGGTGCGCTGGCACATGTTGTGGACCGTCTTGATCCATTCCCAGCTTGCAGTGGCCAACGGTGCCAGGTGGTAGCGCTGGGAGAACCCTGCGACATCAGTTTGATAGATAGCAATTGCTGGGATGCGCAGCTGCCTTGCTGCGAATGCTGCCGCTCCACCGAGCACAAATGGGGATGCCAGGTGAATGATGTCTGGGTTGTACTCGCGCAGCACAGAGGTAACTGAGGGCAGAGGAACACCGATGGGCAGTGAATCAATCAGTGGGACCCGAACGGTGGGGACGCGCACAATTTCAAAGCCCAGGTAGTGGCCGATTTCTTCTTCAAAATCCCGGGCACCCGGCGCGATGACGAGCGCGTCGTGTCCGTTGGCTTTCAAATGCTCCAACACCCGGAGCACCGAGTTGGTGACTCCGTTGACATTTGGAAGGAACGACTCTGCAACAATTGCTACCCGCATGGGCCTTATTATCTCCACATCATGCCTACATCGCAGTTAACCGAACATGGCTTTATCGAGAACTTTATTTAAGTGTTGAGATCTTTTCGGTTACATCCTGGTGAATGCTCCCGGCATAGAGCTTTACACTGTGGTTTCGTTGGCGTCGTCGGATCGTCTTCCGAATCTGCCCACTCCCAGCCATAGTACTGACCAGGTAGCGGTGGCGACAGCTGCGACACTAAGCGCTGGGATGATGGACAGTGTCCACTTGCGGCCTTCTACTTTGACCAGGTCTGGATCTGATTTGGCGTAGTTCACCCACACGCGTTGCCCCTCGCCCAGTCCCGTGGGGAACAACAGGCCGGTGGCTGGTGAGTGATAGATGCCGTTTTCATCTTGGAAATCCACCGTTGTGCGGTAGCTGCCGACGTTGGTTACTTGTGCCAAGGCGCGCCCGGAGTTGCCTTCGATAGTGCGGTCGTTAAGGAATGGCCCGATCACCATGGAGGCTGCTCCGAGCATCGCTGCTATAAAAAGGACAATGAGCAGTTGTCGGGCCCGTCGGCGCACTTGGTACCACTCCATTTAGTGCACCGTGTCCATGAGAGCTTGCTGTTGTGCACGGCGGGTATCTCGGACGGTCGAAGCTTCAATAATGGTGAATCCGGATACTTCGGTGGTATCAACTAGCGCGATGATGAGGTCTTGGAGGTTGTCTACCACTTGGTGTTCAATGCCGTAGCCTGCGCAGAGATCCGCGATGGACGCGTCGTGTGGGGTACCGAAAGCACGCTCGAAGTTGGGGCGGAGACCATCTGCGCCGGTTTCTAGGAGTTCGAAGATTCCGCCACCGTTGTCGTTGGAGACCACGATGGTGAGGTTTTCTGGGCGTGGTTCATCAGGGCCGATGAGCAGTCCGCCAATATCGTGAAGGAACGACAGATCGCCCAGAAGGGCCACAGTGCGTGGCGCGCGGATTTCATCGGGGTGGCGGGACTGCACAGCAAGTGAAGTGCCGATTGCTTGAGCAACAGAACCATCAATGCCTGCGACACCTCGTGGGGAGAAGGTATCCACGCCATCAAAAGGCATACCCACCAGGGAGAGGTCACGGATTGAGTTGGATGCTGCAGCAAAGAGAGTATCGCCGGTGCCTAAGGTATCCGCCACGGCTGCGGCAACATGGAGGCCGGTGAAACCGAATTCTTGGTTGTCCAGGACGTCACGCACACCATCGGCCGCAAGTTCTGATGCTGCCGAACAGATCTTTAGCCACTGCTTTTCCTGGGTGCCGGTGACTTTCACTGTGCTGCCCACCTGATCGGCATGGCGGCCGGGATCAGTGATGATATCGGTGCGTGAAAGCACAGTTAATTTAATGCCAGGATCTGACATCAACTTCAACACTCCGCGGTGCAGCGTGGGGTGTCCCACCACGATCACATGATCAGGCCTGGTGTTTACCACATAGCCTTCCGCGGAGACCTGCTCCTTCAGCAAGATTTCAGCAGCCAGTGGGTGCACCGGATTATAAGGCTTTGGTGCAGTAGGTTCAGCGATGGTGGGCACATCTTCCAGCCCTTCCACTTCCCATGCTTCATCACCGGCAATCACGAGGGTGTGCTCCCCCAGGTCCACGGTCACCTCACCGTGGTTGATCCAGCGATGCGTCCATGATGCTCCAACTGCCTCACCATGAAGCTCTGGCAGTTCAGGAGCAACCAAAGGAACATCAAGTGCAAGATTGAAATGACGCGGAATCTGGGAAGCCCCCTGAGCAAGGCTTTCAGCAATCTGCGCTACCTGATCCAGCTCAGTGATACCGACCGTCGGTGCAAGATCACCAAAAATACCGGTCTGGTTAATCGTTTGGCTCGCCCCCGTTCCCACCAAATGTGCAGGACGGTCAGCAGAGAGCACAATCAACGGGATATGGGCATGCGCAGCTTCAGCAACAGCAGGCAGGCAGTTAGCTACAGCCGTGCCGGAGGTCATCACCACAGCCACCGGCCGGGCCTGGGTACGCGCTAGGGACAGCGCCAAAAATGAGGCGCTGCGCTCGTCGATACGCACATGGACACGCAGATCCTGCCGCGCCAGCAACTCAAGCGACAACGGTGAGTTCCTGGATCCTGGGCATAACACCACGTCAGTGACGTGTGGTGCGAGGGAATCAATAACGGCGCGGGCAAGATCTTGAGCTGGCGTGCTGGACATGCACAACAGTCTAGATCGTCTCCAGGTACGGATACGATTCACGCACGCGCTCAAACCACCAATCACGCCTATCTTTGCTGGCAGCAAGCGTTTCCAAACGATCCATTTCCGGGGCAATTACACGCGTTTCCATGAACCCATCAGTGATTGCGTGCGGGGTCGCGACATCCTCCAGGAACAACTGCGAAGTCGCAAGACCCGCCGCCGCTGGTGGCACATCAATGAGATCGTCATCATCCAACTTCGGCAACGCCGCCACCGCAGCCAACCCAGCATTCATCCCCACAACCGTGTCCAACGCACTTGCTACAGTGATGTCCATCGTGCGCGCCCGCAAATGTTGCACCACCTCAAGTACCCTTTTCACACCACCCAAAGGAGCAACCTTCACCACAGCCACATCCGCAGCACGCAGATCCGCCACCCGATAAGGATCATCAGATTTTCTGATCGATTCATCCGCTGCAACGCGCACAAAAAGTCCGCGCCGCTGCACCGTCATGCGCACTTCCGCCAGTTCCTCCACGGTGGCACACGGCTGCTCTAAATAATCCAACGGCGCCAACGCCTGAGCCGCCTCCACCGCCTGCTCCACACTCCACCCACAATTGGCATCAACACGGATGATCGCGCCGGGGCGTGCCTCACGGGCAGCGGCAACTCGCGCGATGTCATCAGCCAAGGTCTGGCCTGGTTCCGCGACCTTTACTTTGATGGTGCGACAGCCTGGGAAACGGTCCAAAACTTCTGCCACTTGATCGGCCGGAACAGCTGGGATGGTGGCATTGACTTCCACGCGATCACGCAACGGCGCCGGAAAACCCTCCCACGCTGCTTCAATGCCGGACTTTAGCCAACTGGCCGATTCTTGCGGGTCATACTCAAGGAAGGGCGCGAACTCTCCCCAACCAGCAGGGCCTTCAATCAGCAAAGCCTCCCTGGTGGTGACGCCACGAAACTTCACACGCATCGGCAGCGACACCACGTGGGCGCGCTCTAGAATCTCATCAACAGTTGGGGTGCTCATGGGGAACCATCCTAAATTAGGTGGACGCCGTGGTCGTCGATAAGCAGTGCCTGTCCATCTTTAAGCAGGACCAGCGGGAATTCGGCGCCGTAGGTGCGCACGGTTTCCGCAAACACATCGATGGGAAATTGCGGGATCGTGCCACCAGCATGGGGCACCACGACATGCTCGCACAGGCCTAGACCTGAATAGTCGCTTAAATTCGGCGCGACATCGGGGCTATCCAAAAAGCTGATCGGTTCAATCGAAGGACCTGCAATTACCGCGCCGGCGCTCGTTCCAATATACGGTAGACCAGCGCGAACATGCTTAATCAACACCTCATCATTGCCTGTGGAACGCAGCAGCCACATCAGATCAAAAGTCTCACCGCCCGCCACATACACCCCATCAACCTCACCAAGCACCCGATCCACTTCCTCCGGAGTCGACGTGGAAATCGGCAGCTCACGAATGCTCAAGCCGTGCTCGCGCAGCATATTTCGCTCCGTCTCCATAAAAGGAGCAGCCTCGGGACTATCAGCAAAAAGCCTGGTCGCATCAGGGATATACGCCACGGTACCGCGTACAAAATCCCGAATATGATCATGGCCAAAGGAGGTCAGCAGTAAGCGCATGTGCGCCATTTTAAGGCAAGATGGGGCCATGAATTCGCTTTTCGACGTCTCCCCACACTGGTCCTCCGCCAACGCCAAGCTCACCGCACATTTCAACACCGGAAAATTCTCCACTGGCATGAAATTTGTCAACCTCATTGCCGACTCCGCAGAAGAAGCCAACCACCACCCCGATATCCTTCTCACCTATGGTTTTGTGGAAATCACCCTCACCAGCCACGATGTGGGTGAGATAACCGACCGTGATGTCGCCCTAGCAAAAGTCATCGACGCCCACGCCAAGACCTTGGCCATTTCGGCAGAGGCTTAAGGTTAAAGATTATGAGCAACTACAGCACCGACAACCCTTTTGATCCCACCCAATGGGCCACCGTTCCAGGTTTTGAAGAATTCACCGACATCACCTACCACCGCCACGTGGGCACCACCCGCGCCGATGGCATCGTGCGCATCGCCTTCGACCGCCCCGAAGTTCGCAATGCTTTCCGCCCCCACACCGTCGACGAGCTTTACCAAGCCCTCGACCACGCGCGCCGCACCCCAGATGTTGGAACCATCCTGCTCACCGGCAACGGCCCCAGCGAAAAAGACGGTGGCTGGGCGTTCTGCTCCGGCGGCGACCAACGCATCCGCGGCCGCTCCGGCTACCAATACGCCACCGAACACGCGCGCGACGATGCCACCGCTGATGTCTCCACGGTAGATATTGCCCGCACCAAAGTTGAAGGCGGACGCCTCCACATTTTGGAAGTCCAACGCCTCATCCGCACCATGCCTAAAGTTGTCATCGCAGTAGTCAACGGCTGGGCAGCCGGCGGTGGGCACTCCCTCCATGTCGTTTGCGACCTCACCATCGCTTCCCGCCAAGAAGCACGCTTCAAGCAAACCGACGCTGACGTGGGATCCTTCGACGCTGGCTACGGCTCCGCCTACCTAGCGAAAATGGTCGGACAGAAAAACGCCCGCGAAATCTTCTTCCTCGGACGCACCTACGACGCCGAACGCATGCAACAAATGGGCGCAGTCAACATCGTGGCCGACCACGGCGACCTAGAAAAAGAAGCCATCCAAGCAGCCCGCGAAATCAACACCAAATCCCCCACCGCGCAACGCATGCTGAAATTCGCCTTCAATCTCACCGACGATGGCCTCATGGGACAACAAGTCTTCGCCGGCGAAGCCACCCGCCTGGCCTACATGACGGATGAAGCCGTAGAGGGTAAGGAAGCATTCCTAGAAAAGCGCGAACCCAACTGGAATGAATTCCCTTACTACTACTAGTGAGTTCATGGGGTCCTAAAACACTTACCGGGTACGAGCTCGGCTGTCTTAATTGTTTTTCATGCCCAGCCTCCGCCTCACTTTGAGAGGGGGAGGCTTGCTTTCCTTTTTTACAACGAGACCGCCGGAAGAAAAACCAGAACAGGTTACGCTTTAACATGTGGAATCGCAGCTAGTTGCCTATATAGACGAATCATCAGCCATGCGATCCCAAAACCGCCAAGATTACATGGTGTGCGCGGCTATTATTGATTCTGTCAACTCGGACGCGATACGCACTGAACTCATACCGTTACGCCTTCCAGGTCAGATTAAGCTGCATTGGACAGACGAGCGTGAGAGTCGTCGCAGAACGATAGTCAAGACATTATCCACCCTTGATTCCATGCAAGCTGTAGTTACTCATCGCAGCGAGATAAGTAAAGACAGAACGCTACCGAAGGAAATGCCTCGAAAATATGTATTTTGAGCTATCCAACATGGGAGTCCAATAGGTCGTCCTGGAAAGTCGACAAGTGGCTCAAAATAAAAAGGACATCGAACATATCGTCGCACTACAAGGGCGTGGACAAGCCTCAAAGATTCGTATAGTACACATCCGGGGCGGAGATGAACCTTTACTCTGGATTCCAGATATTTTCTTAGGAGAAATTAACTCTAACTATCTTGGAAATGATCTCTACTGGAAACAATTGCAAGACAGAGTTGTTCTCAATTCATTAACCCCGGAATCACTATGAGAATAAAACAAAGCGAAGACCCTAGGTCCAGTCGTCCGGCTGGGGTCCTAGGGTCTTCTTCCTTCACTGTCGTAACAGGAGGCAATGCTTTCATGCTATCACGATCCCCCTCATGGGTGCACCGCTCAATCCCTTTTATTCGGACATCGAGTTATCCATATGAATGCGGAATCGCCATTGGTGCTATACCAACTACCATTCGCCTTCAAAAGCTGATCTGTGCACACCGTAAATGAAGTTAAAAACATTTTCCGTGAAGCTTTAGCTGAAATCAGGATGAGAATCTTAATTGCCAGCAACAAACTCCCTTGTCACGCTCAGCTCATCTCCATTGACACACGGTGAGGGGAAAACTTCGGCACTCCAAAAGTACGCACATGTAGTTTCTGAAATTCAGGAACTTTCCACCCCCGAAACTCGTTAATATCAGCAAGATCAAAAGAATTCACTCACTGTTCATCTTGTTGGTTCCTTGATTTAAGGTTTTTACTTTCTTAAGTAATTTAACGAATTTGGTCTCGAAACTGACCTAAAACCCCATGTTGCTAGTTGGTGCAAACCAATAATAGCTATAGCCCCAATACAAATGGTCACCCCAATCATGGGGAATTCGAACTCTATCCTGGGCATTTACCGTCAGAAAATCCAAAATCGACATTTGGTTTCTACGCTTTTTAGGGCATACTTCCCAATCGTGACCGAGCTGATTATTTTATTGATTGTTATCGTGACGGCGCTCGCCTTCGATTTCACAAACGGATTCCACGACACCGGCAATGCGATGGCCACATCCATTGCCACAGGCGCTCTAAAACCTAAAGTCGCCGTGGCACTATCCGCCTCACTGAACCTTGTTGGCGCATTCCTCTCTGTAGAAGTTGCGACAACTGTTGCCAAAGGCGTTGTTGACCTCGACCAATTCGACCTAAGCAATGCCTGGGATTCCCACCAGCTCCTGCTTGTCGTCTTCGCCGGCCTCATTGGCGCCATCGTCTGGAACCTTCTGACCTGGCTGCTAGGCATTCCTTCCAGCTCCTCTCACGCACTTTTCGGTGGCCTCATTGGCGCCGCAATTGCTTCACTCGGTTTCGGCGGAGTGGTGTGGGAAGGTGTCTTGTCCAAGATGATCATCCCAGCATTGGCTGCACCAGTTGTTGCAGGTCTCGTGGCCGCCATCGGCACTTTCGCCGTGTACAGCATCACAAAGGCAGTTGGAGACAACGAGAAGAACCGTTACTTCCGCTGGGGTCAGATCGGCTCCGCTTCCTTGGTTTCCCTGGCACACGGCACCAACGATGCCCAGAAGACCATGGGCGTTATCTTCCTTTCCCTGGTTGCCACCGGTCACCTGGGAACTGACGCTGACATCCCATTCTGGGTCAAGGCTACATGTGCATTGGCAATCGCAATCGGTACCTACTTGGGTGGTTGGCGCGTTATCCGCACACTGGGCAAAGGCTTGGTTGAGATTGATTCCCCTCAGGGCATGGCAGCAGAAACTTCTTCTGCAGCAATCATTTTGACTTCTTCCCACTTCGGTATGGCACTGTCCACCACTCACGTTGCTACTGGCTCCATCATGGGTACCGGCATTGGACGTAAAGGGGCGAAGGTTCGTTGGTCCGTCGCAGGACGCATGGCAATGGCCTGGGTTATCACCCTCCCTGCCTCCGCGATCGTTGGCGTTTTCTGCTGGTGGGTAGCTCACGGAATTGGTCTTATCAGCTCAGACCTCCTCGGAGTCCTCGTTGCATTCGCCATTCTGGTCATTCTGTCTGGCTACATTTACGCCCGTTCCCGTCGCGTGCCTGTTGATCCAAGCAACGTCAACGCTGACTGGAATGAAGAATCAAACAGCGTGGAACCTGCAACACCTTCCGCCCCGGCTGCTTCTGAGATTACAGAAGCTCCTGCCGCTCCAGCCGCTCAAGCCGTTCAAGATCTCAACAACGAGAATGAGGTAACCAAGTAATGAACTTCGCTACTATTTTCGGAAGCATCTTTGAGGTCACCCTCGTGGGCATTTTGCTCGGCGCAGGCCTTCCAGCCCTTTTTGCATTAGGAATCCGCTTTGCTCACAGCCCTTCTTCCAACGGCACCAACGCTCTTGGAAAAATTGCTTCAACCATCTGCTTTGCCATCATTGCGGTTGCTATCATCGCTGGCATTCTCTGGGTCACCAAAGCAACGATCTACCAGTACTCTGGTTTCGACATTTTCGGCACTGAAGGCTAAAAGCACCAGCTGCGAATAACAACTTTCTCCAAACCAGGTCTCTTCAAAGGGGCCTGGTTTTTGTCATTCCAGAGACCTATATGAGAAGTTTTTCCAAAAGCAAGATGCTTTACTGACCTGTAAGTTATGGTGATGGCGTGTACTCGACAAGCGGAGAGAAAATCCTCTCCGAAGCCACTCGGCTGTTCTACGCCGAAGGACTCTGCGCGATCTGAGTCGACCGGGTCGTGGCTGAATCCGGCCTGGTCGCCGCAGTTCTTTAACGCCGTAGTGATACCAGAAAATGGGACATCACCGAATACCTGGATTCGCCACACGCTCACCGAGCTTTCCGCTCAAGATGGCCTGGCGAACCCAGCAAAGTGCGGGTCATTCTTTTCATTGCTTATCGACGGCGCCAGCGTCCGTGCCATCACCACCGGCGAGATCACTGGCATCGTGGACGCAAAACAAACAGCAACAGAAATTATTAACATCCGACGCAACGCTTCAGGAGAGTCCTCATGAAAGAGACACTGACCACCGGTTTAACCCACCAAATGACCTACATAGTGCCAGCAAACCGCACAGTTCCGCATCTGCTTCCCGAAGCAGCAGAATTTGAAACCATGCCAGATGTCCTGGCCACTGGATATATGGTCGGCATCATCGAGTGGGCCTGCATGGAACTTCTGCGTCCCCATTTGGACGACGGTGAAATCTCGCTGGGCACTCATGTGAACTTCTCCCACGCAGCTCCAACGGTTCCTGGATCCACGGTCACCATCGATGTTGAGGTGACAGAGATCAACCGTCGTGCAGTTACCTTCAACATCACTGCAGCTGATGAGTTCGCCACCATCAGCACCGGCACCCACCAGCGCGGTGTGGTTAACCGTGAGAAGTTTGTCTCCCGTCTGCCTGAAGCACCTAAGGAAAACTAAATCATGGCCAAGTTGTTTGATTCCCATTTCCATATCATCGATCCCCAGCACCCACTGATCGAAAACAACGGCTACCTCCCCGAGCCTTTCACCGTGGAGGATTACACTGCGCGTGTTGAAGGCCTCGAAGTTGCTGGCGGAGCGATTGTTTCCGGTTCTTTCCAGGCTTTCGACCAGGGCTACCTCAAAGATGCTCTCGCAGTGCTTGGCCCAGGCTATGTCGGTGTCACTCAGATCCCCGCAGATACCTCTGATCAGGAGATTCTTGATCTGGACAAAGCTGGCGTGAAGGCTGTGCGTTTAAACTTGAAGCGCGGTGGTTCGGCAGGTCTTGACGATCTCGAGACCTTGGCACGCCGAGTCCACGACCTAGCCGGTTGGCACACCGAACTCTATGTGGATGCTCGCGAACTAGACGAGTTGGAATCAACCTTGGCCTCCCTCCCTGCTGTCAGCATTGATCACTTAGGGCTCCACCGCGATGGACTTCCCGCACTTCTTCGCTTGGTAGAAAATGGCATTAAAGTCAAAGCAACCGGATTCGGACGGGTAGAACTAGATCCAACTGAAGTCATCCAGGCAATCATGGCTGTCGATCCCACTGCTTTGATGATCGGAACTGATCTTCCATCCACCCGCACTAAGCGACCTTTCGAAGACGCTGACCTAGATTTGATCGCTGAAACGGTTGGCGAAGATCATGTCGACAACGTCTTCTGGAACAACGCTGCAGCGTTCTACCTCGGAGACCAGTAGTTTTAAGACCCGAAATGTCTCTCCCGCTTTTAAGTTAAGCGGGAGGGACATTGCTATGTCGTGAGTTGTAGTAACCCCAAAGCCCACGGATTAATCAATAGTGAAATTCAATGATTTTCTTTTCCCACAGGCCTAAACTTAAATCATGAGCCACAACGACAGCCCAAACTTTGCTCGCCGAGCGCTCAATTGGCTCCGCCAAGGTTATCCAACCGGTGTTCCGCGGCACGATACTTTCGCTCTGTTTTACGTTTTGGAGCGCGAACTTACTGAGGAAGATCTCAATGAGCTCGCAGAGCTTCTCATCGCGGAAGGTGAGAACAATGGGCTGCACGATAATCCCATTACGCGTGAAAAAATCGGCAAGCTGATCACGCATGTTCACAGTCAGCCACCTGAGGATGAAGACATCGATCGAATTCAGAAAAAGCTGCAGGCTGAGGGCTTCCCCACCCGCAATTAATTAATTGGAGTTTTGTTGTTCACTCTTGAACAGTTGCGGTGTTTTGTCGCCGTCGCCAATCATCTTCATTTCGGAAAAGCTGCTGCAGAGCTATCCATGACGCAGCCGCCGTTGAGTCGTCAGATTCAAAAGCTGGAGAAGATCGTCGGTGCAACCCTGCTTGATCGTGACAACCGCAAGGTGGAACTGACCACTGCGGGTTTCGCATTTTTGAAGGATGCTCGCCTCATTCTCAATTCCACCGAGAAGGCGGCTGAGCGCGCACGATTGGCTAGCTCTGGCATGTGGGGACAGCTCAATATTGGATACACCGCTGCAGCGGGTTTTTCCATTCTGGGCCCGACGTTGAATCAGTTGCATGAGAAGATGCCGGGGGTCAGTGTCGATCTTTTTGAGATGGTCTCCACCGAGCAGATCGCCGCCTTGGAATCTGGGCTACTGGATCTTGGCATTGGCCGATTGAGCTCGCCAGTTGAGGGTCTTCAAACTCGACGTCTCCAGGCAGATTCCTTGGTTCTTGCAGCTCCGAAGGGGCATCCACTTCTTGATCAGAATCGACCACTGTTGCGGAAGCATCTGACTGGGGTTCCTTTTCTGCAGCACTCTCCCACCAAGGCGAAGTACCTCTACGACATCGTTGTTAGAAACTTCACGATCAATGATGCGCAGGTGCAACATACGCTGAGCCAGATCACCACGATGGTTAGTCTGGTGGCCTCTGGACTGGGTGTTGCGCTGGTTCCGGAGTCTGCGAAAAAACTCAATTACAGCGGTGTTGAGTATCGCCATTTTTATGATCTACCTGTTGGTTTAGCGGAGCTGCAGGCTATTTATTCCACCTCGAATGATAATCCTGCGGTGCGGAAATTCATCAAAAACATTGACGATACCTTTTAAGCATTTCAACATGCCAAACTAATCTTGGACAGGTATCACTGGCTCCTCTTAGACTCCAAAGTGTCTTAGAAAACACTCACCCAAGGAGCCCTCATGGCACGCTTTTCACCACAAGATCTCGCAGACCACCTCAAGGATGGACTGCTCTCTTTCCCGGCCACCGCTTTCCAAGATGACCTCGAAGTAGATGAAGCTGCTTATGTCGAGCACATTGAATGGCAGTCCAGCTACCCAGTCGCCGGCCTCTTCGCAGCTGGCGGTACTGGCGAAGGATTCAGCCTTACCGTTGAGGAAAACCACCGTGTCACTCAACTTGCAGTTCAGGCGTCCAGCCCGGAAGTTCCCGTGTTGGGGTCTGCTACTGGCTCAACTAAGTCTGCCATCGCAAACGCACAGGGCGCAGAGGCAGCAGGCGCTGAAGGTGTCCTCCTGCTTCCTCCCTACCTCACCGAATGCGACGCAGAAGGCCTGTACAACCATGCAGCCGCAGTCTGTGAATCCACTTCTCTTGGTGTCATCGTGTACAACCGTGCCAATGCCATCTACTCCCCAGAGGTTATCGCTCGACTCTCTGAGCGCTACCCCAACTTCATTGGATTTAAAGATGGCACCGGAAACATCGAGCACCTAGCAAAGATCACCACGCTATGCGGAGATCGCCTGTTCTACCTCGGTGGACTTCCCACCGCTGAGACCTTTGCACTACCACTGCTTCAGATGGGCATGAGCACCTACTCCTCTGCAATGTTCAACTTCATTCCAGATTTCGCACTGAGCTTCTACGCCGATGTTCGTGCGCAGGACAGCGCAGCAGTAAAGCAGAAGCTGAGCGATTTTGTGCTCCCCTACTTGGATATCCGCGATCGCGCACAAGGCTACGGTGTCTCCATTGTTAAGGGCGGACTCAAGGCTGTTGGCCGCAACGCTGGCGGCGTTCGCCCACCACTGCGTAACCTTTCCGAGCAAGATATCGCGGACCTGTCGGATTTGCTTGCCACCTCTGGCGCAGGTTCCTACCGCCTTCCAGTTGAGGTGAAAGCATGATCACCGCAACCGCACTGCATGGGTGTTCACTGATTGATGGCGAGTGGGTCGCTGGAAAAAATGGTGAGATTACAGGATTCGATCCGCGCACCAATGCGAGTCTGAACCCTTCCTACTCTTTAGCAAACAGCGCACAGCTGCGCGCCGCCACAACATCGGCGAAGCGAGCTTTTGAAAGCTACCGACTCACTACTCCAGAGGTTAGAGCAGATTTCCTGGATTCCATCGCTGACAACATCGATGCGCTATCCGGCGAGATCGTGCAACGGGCGAGCCTGGAGACAGGTTTGGGAACTACCCGACTCACAGGCGAAGTAGCCCGCACCAGCAACCAGCTCCGCCTGTTTGCAGAAACCGTGAGAAGCGGACAGTTCCACCGAGTACGCATTGAACGAGGACCGCGGATTGATCTTCGCCAGCGTCAGGTTCCGTTGGGACCAGTCGCGGTATTCGGGGCAAGCAACTTCCCCGTCGCTTTCTCTACTGCTGGTGGCGATACAGCATCAGCGTTGGCTGCAGGCTGCCCTGTGGTTTTTAAGGCGCATAATGCGCACCCTGGAACAGCTGAGCTCGTCGGGCAAGCGGTGCGGGGAGCCGTCGAAAAGCATGAGTTTGATGCTGGTGTGTTTAACCTTGTCTACGGCCGTGGCGTGGAAATTGGCCAGGAGCTGGCTGCGGATCCGAATATCACGGCAATCGGTTTTACCGGTTCACGCCAGGGTGGTTTGGCACTGTCACAGACTGCGTTTAGCCGCCCAGTTCCCGTTCCAGTCTTTGCAGAAATGAGTGCCACCAACCCTGTGTTCGTCTTCCCCGGCGCGCTGGCGGATTTGGATGCATCGAGTTCCTTGGCTGAGGCGTTTACCGCTTCCGTCACCGGCAGTTCCGGGCAATTGTGCACCAAGCCTGGCCTCGTTTTCATCCCGCGCGGTGTTGTTGGTGATGCTTTTGTGGCGCTCGTAGCAGCCAAATTTAAAGAAACCACGGGTCAAACGATGCTCACGCAAGGCATCGCTCAGGCATGGCAGCGCGGAGTCGACAACCTTGCAGCACAGCCAAGTGTAAAAATCCTCGCCCAAGGCACCCCCGGAGATGGAGAGAACGCGCCGGGCCCGGTGGTGTTTGAAAGTGATGTGCAGGCGTTGCTAAATAATGTGGTGTTGCAGGAAGAAATCTTCGGTGCGGCATCGCTGGTGGTGCGTTATGATTCCCCGGATCAACTCCACCAAGTAGCCAATTCACTCGAGGGACAATTAACAGCCACGATCCACGCATCCCAGGATGATTTCCAGGAAGTCTCGAAACTTATCCCCCTCTTGGAGGATCTCGCGGGCCGTGTTCTTTACGGCGGCTGGCCAACGGGTGTGGAAGTTGGGCACACGGTTATCCATGGAGGCCCTTATCCGGCGACCTCAAATGCGCAGTCGACAAGTGTTGGAACCCTGGCAATCGAGAGATTTATGCGCCCGGTTTCTTATCAAACTTTCCCGGCTGAGCTGCTTCCAGATCCAGTTTCTGAGGCGAATAAATGGGCTGTACCTCGGGAAATAGACCGTTAATAGCTGGTCTTTACATTTGCCAGAAAGCTCCGACGAAACCCCAATAGTTGACACGGAAACTAATTCATTCTAGCTTTAGTGACCATGTCAACTACCAGGGAAATTGCATTCCTCATCGCACGTATCCTCTTGGGCGTCATCCTCATCGCCCACGGCTGGGACAAGTTCGCCATCACAGGACTTGAAGGCGTCACCGGCTTCTTCGATTCACTCGGCATCCCAGCAGCCGGCATCGCCGCAATAGCTGCTGCAGTCGTCGAGCTCCTAGGAGGAATCCTTATCATCCTAGGAGTATTTACCCGCATCGTTGCCGCCTTCGTTGCCATAGACATGCTCTTCGCAGCACTGTTTGCGCACGTCTCCTCCGGCATCTTTGTCACCAACAATGGTTGGGAACTCACCGGCGCAATCGGCGCTGGCGCGCTGCTTCTCATCGCAGTTGGCGCAGGTGCATGGAGCATCGACGGGGTTCTGGCAAAACGCAAGGCCTAAATCTAGCGCCACAACTCCGAATTCTGAACCATCGGCACTAGAATCTCGGAATATGAATACTCGCGTCCTCGAAGCACTACCTGTTGATCTTGCAGATCCCACCGCAATTCTGGGAGATCTCGAGGACGCAATCTCTGGGAAGAAAACTTTCCTCCCCATCCCTGTACAAGATAAAACCCGTGCACAGTTGCTGCGCGATTCTCAACGAGTTGGCCTCGCCATCGATCCTTCGATCGCTTTGGTGATGGCCACTTCTGGTTCTACAGGTACCCCGAAGGGCGCTCAGCTCACTCCGTTGAATTTGGTGAGTTCCGCCGATGCTACGCATCAGTTTTTAGGTGGCGAAGGCCAGTGGTTGCTTGCCATGCCAGCACACCACATTGCAGGCATGCAGGTGCTTCTTCGAAGCCTCATTGCTGGAGTTGAGCCACTAGCTATTGATCTCAGCACAGGTTTTCACATTGACGCTTTCGCAGGCGCCGCGGCAGAACTGAAAAATACCGGCGACCGCGTCTATACATCCTTGACTCCAATGCAGTTACTTAAAGCAATGGACTCCTTGCAAGGCATTGAAGCCCTGAAACTTTTTGATGTCATTCTTGTTGGCGGTGCTGCATTGTCTAAGCAGGCCCGAATTTCTGCGGAGCAGCTAGACATCAACATTGTCACCACCTACGGCTCCTCAGAGACTTCAGGTGGCTGCGTTTATGATGGCAAGCCCATTCCCGGCGCGAAAGTCCGTATTTCGGATGAGCGCATTGAGTTGGGTGGCCCGATGATTGCGCAGGGCTACAGAAATGCACCTGAACATCCGGATTTCGCCAACGAGGGTTGGTTTACCACCTCTGATTCAGGTGAACTCCACGACGGGATTCTCACCGTGACTGGTCGCGTGGATACCGTCATTGATTCCGGTGGATTGAAGTTGCACCCAGAGGTACTGGAACGTGCCATCGCAGATATTAAAGGTGTCACCGCGGCGTGTGTTGTGGGTATTCCCGATCCCCGATTAGGCCAAGCAATTGTGGCCGCGTACTCCGGATCGATCAGTCCGTCTGAAGTTATTGAAGGCCTCGACGATCTACCTCGTTGGCAGCTTCCCAAACGGCTGAAGCATCTGGAATCTTTGCCCAGCATTGGTCCTGGAAAAGCTGATCGACGTGCTATCGCGAAGCTGTTTTAGTCTTCATTCTTGCTGGCTGCAACTAGTTTTGCCACATCTTCATCGGTGTACACTTTGGCGATCTGCTCATCATTTCCACCCATGAGGGTGTTGCCAACAACTAGTGCTCCCACTTGGGTGGTGGGCACGACAGCGAAGTGTCGGGGCTGAGCGTAGACCTGGCGAATAGGGTGATCAGAGCGCAGTGCGCAGGCATGCAGCCATACGTCATCGGCGCGCTTGCAGTTCTCAAGGAATACATCGCCCTGGGAGACCACATAATCAATGAAGGTCACGGGGTACAAAACGCCTGACACTCCCGTGGCAAAGTGCAGGAATGACGCTTTTGAGGTGTCTGCGGCACTCCATTTAACGTACGGGAGCATTCGGTCGTCGCGAAGCTCAATTCTGTGCGCCCGGTAGGCGACAACCGCATCCATGCGCAGGTCGCCAATAAAAAGCAAGCGCTGCAGGAACCACTCGGGGTAGATCATGTCATCGTCGACGGTGGCGACACGCACGCCGGTGCCGTGGATTTCTCGGAATTGGTTCCAGTATTTGGTGTGGGGGCCGTAGAAGCCGTCGCTGCACCGTACTTGCAGACCGCGGGCGACAAGTCGCTTAATGGTGGCAGGCCACGGCGCATCAAAGTCTGGTTTGTCCAACCACAGCACAATTGGTGCTTTCACATGGCCGCGTGCGATCGATTCGATGGTGAAGTGAACGTAGTTAATTCGCTTCCCATGGGTGGTCAATGAGATCACCACATCGCCGGTTTCCGGGATGCGTCCCCTGGCAACTCGATTTCGCGCTGCTAGTGGCAGCATGCGCAAAAGAGTAAGAAAAACACTGGCGATCTGTCGAACCGCATAACCAACCCACATAAACTTCTGCGACTCCTCCTCGATCGACTATGGAACCTATCTATTCATTTCACAATAGCGTTTCACACTCCCCCATAGCCTGCCGAACGTATTTCAAGCAATTGCGCGATCGAGTATGTGATGGGGAAAGATAGAGGTTATGTCTCACACGGAACCCCAGCCGAATTCTGTAACTTTGTCCGATTGGATTCAAGGCGCACGCCCGCGTACCTGGGCAAATGCGTTCGCGCCTGTCATTGCCGGTTCAGGTGTCGCCGCTTTTCATGATGGTTTTGTGTGGTGGAAGGCCTTGCTGGCGCTTGTCGTGGCGTGGGCTTTGATCATCGGTGTGAATTACGCCAATGATTACTCTGATGGCATTCGTGGCACCGATGAAGACCGCACCGGTCCTCTGCGACTCACTGGTTCTGGGTTGGCTGAGCCGAAGAAAGTGAAAGCTGCGGCGTTTATTTCTTTCGGTATCGCAGGTGTCGCCGGCACCGCGCTGAGCCTGTTGAGCGCGTGGTGGCTGATCCTCATCGGCATCCTGTGTGTGCTGGGCGCGTGGTTCTACACCGGCGGTAAAAATCCTTATGGTTACCGCGGGCTCGGCGAGATTGCTGTGTTCATCTTCTTCGGCCTCGTCGCGGTCATGGGAACGCAGTTCACCCAAACCGGTTCCGTCAGCTGGGCCGGTTTGGCCGCCGCAGTTGGCGTGGGGTCGATGTCTGCTGGCGTGAACTTGGCCAACAATATTCGCGATATTCCAACCGATAGCAAGACCGGAAAAATTACCCTCGCGGTCCGCCTGGGCGATGCGGGTGCTCGTAAGCTGTTCCTCGCGCTGATTTCCACGCCGTTCATCATGTCCATCTGCCTGGCGTTTGTCGCCTGGCCAGCGCTGATCGCGATCATCGTTTTCCCGCTGGCACTGAAAGCCGCAGGGCCGATCCGCAACAACGCCACCGGCAAGGATCTCATCCCCGTCATCGGCTCAACAGGGCGCGCCATGGCGTTGTGGGCCGTGCTCACG
Organism: Corynebacterium glutamicum ATCC 13032; assembly: GCF_000011325.1. Lineage (NCBI taxonomy): Bacteria > Bacillati > Actinomycetota > Actinomycetes > Mycobacteriales > Corynebacteriaceae > Corynebacterium > Corynebacterium glutamicum. The sequence goes on along the minus strand of NC_003450.3, from coordinate 471,935 downwards.
GGCCTGGCATTAGCGTTTAGCTAAAACGCTTTTCGACGCTCCCCTCCCCTTTCCTCTCGCTTCCGCAAAGAACGAGGGGAATTTTTTAGCGGTCCGCCAGCTCGCTTCGAACCCATTCCTTGTGGGCCTTGCGCTGTGCATCCCACTGGGAAACAGCCTGGGTGGCATTCATGCGCAGTTTGCTGAACACCAGCATGGACAATGGGAACGCCACAATCAGAGCCAGCATCGCAGACATAACGAGTGGCACAGGCGCACTAATCAGCAGAGCCAGGCTATGAATAATCAAGGTCAGCACGACGAACAGAAGCAAACGTGCCAGACCGTAAATCAGCACGTTTTTCCGGGCAGCTTTTTGTAGTTCCGGGTTTAATTCCGGCGCTTGGTGTGTCTGGAGATTGGGGGTATTGGACTCACTCACATATTCAACCCTACTCAATACATACCGATACCCAAGAATGCCTCAAAGTTCCGTATTGTGGGAGGTTGAAGCAAATATTTAAGGAGAGGTTCAAGTGGGTAGGCTTTTGCTGATTATTTTGGTTATCGTCGCAATCGTCTTGCTGTGGAAGGCCTTCAAGCCATCTACATGGAAGCGTAACGCGGAGATCAATCAGGGCCAGGCACCTCGTGCAGTGAAAGGCCCCGACGATGATGAAGAATTCTTGTGGAATATTGAAAAGAATCGCTTCAAACAGCGTCGCGCCGACGAGGCTGCCCAATTAGAAGAGGAAGAACGTCTCAAACGGGCCAGGGAACGCTACGCAAAGCCTGAAAGCTCAGAAGAAGGTCCAGAGAAGCCCACTGAGGATTCTTAAAAGGGCTTCTTTAAAAAGATTTTCAATACCCCTGTAATCGGGTGTGATGCATTCAATTCACTCAATCAATTCACTTAGGCTTGCCATACCTATATATTGAGTGAATGACCTCCGTTATCCCATCCAGCGCAGACAGTGCCACAGAGCAGCGCTTCGCGCCGCTAAAATCCGTACCCAGCAGGATCACGGACATCGCCGAAGAGGCCAGCGATTTCTACAAGGCACTCGGTGACACCACCCGCCTAGAAATCTTGTACCTGATTTTCACTACAAAAAGCTCGCGGGTGAGCGCGAATGCCCTGGCACACACACTCAATATTTCCGCCCCCACGGTGACCCACCATATGAAAAAGCTCATCGCAGCTAATTTGGTCAACCGTGAACAATGCGGAAAGTGGGCGTATTTCAGCATTAATTCCGCTCATATTGATACGGTTGCTGAAATTTTCGCCCACGCGTCCTAAACTTCGGCGGCCTCGGTGACCGCAACGACAGCATCCAATTCCACTAGTGCTCCCTGGGGGAGAGTATTTGTGGGTAGTGCTGTGCGTGCATGTTTTCCGGCCTCACCCAACACTGCCTCAAGGAGCTGGGATGCACCGTCGGCCACTTGAGGCTGCTGAATAAAGTCATCGGAGCTATTGACCCACACATTCAGTTTCAGAATTTGGGCCACATTGTCTAAACCGATGGATTGGTGGATTCTGGCCAGCAGATTGATGGTGGCTACCTCTGCGGCGTGGATTCCTTCTTCTAATGTTGCGTCTTCGCCAACTCGTCCGGCGAGGATGTCTCCCGCTGCGGTTCGTGAAATCTGCCCCGATACATAGAGGGTGTTTCCTTGGCGGTTGAACGGTACGTAGGAATACTGCGGTGCTGGTAGATCAGGTAATTCAATACCCAAGCGCTGAAGGTTTTCTGCAATTTCTGTCACTGGGTTCTCCTTAGCGCTGGCTCAAAATGTAGGTCTTGTCTGCGCCGATGTACCACAGATCCTCGGTACCAATGGCTACACCGTTGTAGCGCCAAGGGATCTCCGCGGCACCATAGGAGCCGTGGTGAAGAATGTGCTTGTATCCAGGGCGAAGCTCATTGGCAAAGGATTCCTGCTTGCCCATGAGGTGGCCAACATTGCGCTTGCGGTAGATGGTGTTGAAATCGGTGTCGGCACCCAGCATTCCGATGTCAATCATGCGAGGTAGCTGCGGGCTTAGGTAATCAAGGGTTGCTTCGTGCACGTCAGCGCAGATCACGCCCGGGCGCAGCTGCCCGATGATGCCTTCACGAACCACCTTGAAGAAGTACTCATAGGCTTCTTGGCCAGCGGCGGTTCGAGGCAGGGACCTCGCCATATCTGAGGTACCCAGCACCACGCCGTCCTTCTTTACTGCAACACCGGCGTCGAGCTGAATGCATCGGGTTTCTGCGTTGATCGGGAAATCCACAGGAGGTCCAGGGAAGAGCATTCTGTTGGAGGAGTGCAGGTTGGTGAAGTAGGGCTCGACATCGAAGGTGAATTGGAGGGCGTAATCTTCCAACTCTTCCAAGTAGTGAGCATAAATGTCGAGCTCGGTGAACTCTTCGCCACGCTCAAGGCGGCTGTTGGTCCATTCCAGGGTGTTTTCCATAATGGTCACGCTGGTGCGCGATGCGATTACTTGGAATGGCAGATCTTCGGAATCCCGCACGTCACGCCAGTGGCCGAGCTTTGTTTGGATGGGAATGATCTCCCCTTCCGTCAGGCTCAATGCCCGAAAACTGTCGAATCAAACCAAGCGCTCCCCCTCAAACAAGCTCCTTGGTTTAATACATACACGCCACCCGAAAAGCCACCCCAACCTCGAAAAACTCGACCCCTTAAATCGCCAGAGAGGGCCTCCCTAAAAACCCTTCCTATCCGTTGGCTAAATGGCGTGCACGTATGAGCGGGTGAAAGCCACGATCCAACGAAAGTCAAAGACAATGTGGGGCACGAGAAAGAGTAAAGCGTGCGATTGGAACCAAGGAGACGGATTTTCGAGCCCCCTCTGGCCTAATTCTTCACTTTCAACTCCCGAAAACTGTCGAATCAAACCAAGCGCTCCCCCTCAAACAAGCTCCTTGGTTTAATACGTACACGCCACCCGAAAAGCCACCCCAACCTCGAAAAACTTGCCCTCCCAGAATCGCTTTTAAGGGCCTAGCCCCACCCAACCCAGACACACACCCATTCGAAAAACCCGCCCCCTTAGATCGCCTTTAAATGAGATTCCGGGAAGTACCTGTACTTTCGTGGACTAAGACATTCCCCCTATGACTGCTTCAAGGACTGATGGAAAGCCAAAGGGATGACAAATAATCGACTAGGCAAGCACACAATGCCCCTAAATCCATGAGCGCCCCCAAAAAACAACAAACCCGCCCTCGCTCAATGAAGAACGAGGGCGGGTCTCACTAACCCCGCCAACCAAAAGTGCTTAGTTCAGTCCGGCGTAAGAGTGCAGACCAGATACGACCATGTTGATGAAGAACAGATTAAAAATCATCGTGACCAGCGCCAGGATGTTGATCCATGCAGCGTTGGTGTTGCGCCAACCAGCAGTTGCACGTGCGTGGAGGTAACCAGCGTAGAGAACCCAGGTGATGAAGGAGACTGTTTCCTTAGGATCCCATCCCCAGAAACGACCCCAGGCTGCTTCTGCCCAGATGGCACCCAAGATGATGCCCAGGCCGAAGATTGGGACAGTCCAGATCGCGGTCTTGTATGCCAGGTTATCCAGGGTTTTTCCGGATGGGAGTGGTTTTGCTACTGCGCCGAAGAAGCCCTTTTCTTTACCCTTTGGTTGCCACATGCGCAGTAGGTACAGCAGGGATGCAATACCGGAGACGATACCGATGGATGCGCCGATGGAGACGGAGGAAACGTGGATCGGGAACCAGAAGGACTGCAGTGCTGGAACGACTGGTGCTGCGTCGGAGTACAGCTGGGTGCCACCGTAGAAGAGCAGTGCCAGCATTGGGGTGAGGATCCATGGCCATACCACGCGGAATTGTGGGCGCTGCAGGATGAGTACGGCTCCGATCATGGCGAAGAGGGTGACCATGAGGATGTATTCATACAGGTTGCCGAAGGGGAATCGGCTGGCAGACAGCGCGCGCATCACGACGGATACGAGGTGCACCATGACGCCGAGCCACATGAGAGATTGGGTCATGTTGGCTAGTTTGCGTGCGGTTTCTTCGCGTTTTGCAAGGTCTTCGTCGGCGAGGACACCGTCGGCGATGTCATCAGGCAGGTCAGTATCAACATCAGCGCTGCCGCCTGCACCAACGAGTTCGCTGACGCGGGTTTGCTCGCGGCGGGCGTCGATAATGCCTTGTTGTTTTACGTAGTAGACGAGGGAGAGGATGAGTGCCAGAACGTAGATGATGTATGCCGATACGAAGGCAGTGTCTGAGAACTGCGCATACGTTTGGTTGACGGGCAACATAATTTTCCAACCTTATTCTTTGTGAAAACTGCTTCGATGTGGGGCAGGCTTGAAAAGCCTTTAAATTGCGGTGTTAGTCGTCGTGGTCGAAGTACTCTTCGTCTTCATCTTCCTCCTTCAGACCCAGCAGTTCGCGGTGGAATTTCTCGTATTCGCCACCCCAGCCTGCGCGGTCGGTGCGGGCAAGTCCGCCGGTTTCCACGCGGGTGGTTCCGTTTTCTTGTGGATAGAAACGCACCCAAATGCGGCGGCGTCGGATCATCAGGGATCCAACCAGGGAGACCAGCGAAATCACGGTGGTGACCAGCACCCAGTTTTGTGTGGGGTCGCGGCTGATCTGGTAGTTGGCAAATTCTGACGCGCCGTCGAAGGAGACGGTGGTGCCATCATCCAGGGTGACGGTGTCGCCGATTTGGAGGTTGACGCGCTCAATTTTTTGCAGCACGCCGCTGTGCATGAGACTAGAGTCCAGGCTGAACAATGACTGTCCGATGCCGGTATCGAGGCCATTGTCGCCGCGGTAAATATCGATCGCCACGGCTGGGTCACGCATCGCCGGGTAGGAGGAGGTCAGCAGTTCGTTGTTGTCGCCTTCCCATTCCGCGGTCGGTGCGAAAAGTCCCTGGATGGCCAACTGGTTTTGGCGGCGCTCGTAAAGGTCTGGGTACATGCCGGCGGGTGGATCGAAACGGACCACGCCTGAGGACAGGAAGAAGGTCGGGTCGTCTGGGCGCCACTGCACGGTCTGGGTGCGGGTCTCGCCATTTGGCCAGGTCACGGTGAATGTTGGGGCGAAGCCGTGGCCCTGAAGGTAGACGCGGTCGCCTTCGATGCGCAGTGGGTGGTTGACGCGAAGTTCGTAGTCTTCCCAGGTTTCTGGGTCGTTTTGGATGTCGTCGCCGACTGCGTAGGAAATATTCGAGCGGAACATCTCGGCCTGGCCGTTGGCGAGGTAGTCGGCGGAGAAATCGTGCGCTTCAAAGCAGAAGGTGGTCAGCCCGGTGCCGTCGAAGTTGGCGCCGGCGCGGAAGGAGTCGTAGTTGGCGGTGGCAGTGTTGCAGAACACGGAGTTCTGTTGGTTTTGCTCGCCGTCGGTCACGACGATGACGTGGCCTTCGTAGTAAAACAGTCGTCCCAGGCCTGCGGTCACAATCATGCCCACGATGCCCAGGTGGAAAATCAGGTTGAAGAGTTCGCGCGTGTAGCCCTTTTCAGCGGCAATGGAGCGCACTCCCGCGCGGTCTTCCTCGGCGGAATATTCGGTGATTTTCCAGCCTTTGAGGAGTTTACGGGCGTCTTTTTCTACCTCTTCTTCACGCTTTTCGACGAGCCCCTCGCCGTTGTGAGCCAAACGTTCGAGGTTCCTTGGCGCCCGCACCACAGGTGCGCGCATGGCTTTGTAGTGTTCCCAGCTTCGAGGGAGAATACAGCCGACCAAAGAGATCAGGAGCAGCACATAGATGGCGGTAAACCACGTGGAGGAGAAGACGTCGAAAAGCTGAATCTTGTCGTAGAACTCAGCGAGCTTTCCATTGTTCTCAATGTATTCAATGACGTTTGATTCATTGAGGGAACGCTGCGGGAGCAATGCGCCAGGGATGGCAGCGATCGCCAGAAGAAACAGCAACGCCAGTGCTGTGCGCATGCTGGTGAGCCAGTTCCACGCTTTCCGTGCATACAGCTTGACTGTTTTGAGCATTGTCGTGCCGATTCTCTTCCTACTAAAAGTCTTTTTCTAGAGCAGTGTTGCGCCGTATTCAACGGTCCACTGACGGACCCAGTTGATAAAAATTGCCCATGAGCCAGAGAGCAACGCTACTCCGACCAAGATCAAAAACACACCGCCGATAATTTGCAGGGTGCGGGAATGCTTGCGCAACCACTCGACTCCGGTGAGTGCCTTGCTGGAGCCCAACGCGATCAGCAGGAACGGCAGCCCCAGTCCGAGGCAGTAACCCACAATTAAGATCACGCCACGCGCAGCGGTCATGCCTTCAGTACCTGCAGAAATGGAGATGATCGCAGCCAGGGTGGGGCCCAAACAAGGGGTCCAACCGAGAGCGAACACTCCGCCAAGAAGGGGCGCACCCAACCAGGTGGTCCAACGCTTTGGTGCCATGCGGGTATCGCGCTGCAGGCCTGGAATGAAGCCCATGAACACGATACCCATGATGATGGTCACCACGCCGCCGATACGCATGAGGGTGTCGGCGTTTAGGGTGAGCACGCTGATGGCACCAAACACACTGACCGTAGCCAGCACGAACACCACGGTGAATCCCAGGATGAACAGCATGGCTGCGCCACCCACGGCGAAACGCTTGGTTTTCACCTTGGTGCCCTGCGCGCTGTATTCCACTTCCCCACCGACCACGCCGGCGAGGTAGGAAATATATCCTGGCACCAACGGCACAACACACGGGCTGGCAAAAGACACCAGACCTGCGAGCGCTGCGGCAAGGATGCCAAGGAACAGTGGCCCGGAAGCTGCGACGTCAGCAAACTGCTGGCCGATGCTTTGGGCTACCACAATCTCAGACATTTAGGCCTCATCTACCAATGGCAACGCAACATCCAACACATCTTTGGAGGTGACTTCGCGCAAGAACACTGCTGCGGGGCGGTGCTGTTTATCCAGCACGATGGTGGTTGGGATCACCGATGCGGGAACACCACCGAGGGATGCTGCTGTCATAAATGGTGGATCGTAAATGCTTGGGTAATCAAGGCCGTTGTCGGTGACAAAGTCTTGGGCGATGTCGCGGGAGTAATCACGCACATTGATACCCAACACGGTGCCACCAGGGGTGTCGCCGTTTCCGGCAGCTTGGAGTTCCTCATGGATAATCTGGAGATCATCGGATTCGGAGCGGCACGGTGCACACCACTGCCCCCACGCATTGAGGATGACAACTTGGTTTTCGAAATCAGACAGGTTGATCTGTGTGCCCTCTTCCATGAGGGAATCTCCACCAATGTCGGGGAGTTGTTGACGGTCAGCCTCGTCGTAGAAAATTTCCATCTTTCCATCCGGGGAGTGGAATTGGAAGGTTCCGCCGACAGCAACAGCGTCAGTACCAGCGGTACTGTCACTGCTGCAGGCTACTAGCGCAAGTCCGCTGAGTGTCACGCAGCCGATTGTTGCTGCTAGTTTGGTCAAACGCACGAGTGATCAAATCTCCTGAGCTGGTTCGTTGTAATGCACGCCGACAATTTGATCGTCTTGGAACACCAAGGATGTCACTGAGGCGAGGTCGCATTGCCTGGTCGCTGGGTTATGGGACAGGCTTTGTCCGCGGGCGTGGCGTTGCACGCACACGATCGGCAACTGGTGGGTCACCAGGATTGCTTCGTGTCCTTCCGCTGCCACCCGAGCTCGTTCCACAGCCGCCATCATTCTTTCCAAAATGTCGGTGTAGTGTTCGCCCCAGCTGGGAAGCGTGGGGTTGTACATCAAAGGCCAACGCACGGGGTTCCACAACTGGGAACGCCAACCTTTGGTGCGCAGGCCTTCGAAACGGTTGCCTGCTTCCAGAAGATCCTCGTCGGTGATCAGTTCTAGGCCTGTGACCTTGATGAACGGTTCGGAGGTTTCCTGCACACGCTGCAATGGGGAGGCCGCAATGTAGGTGACATCGTGGCCTTCAAAAGAAGCTGCAGTGCGGGCGGCTTGGCTGCGTCCACGGGAAGACAACCTGTATCCGGGCATGCGTCCGTACAGGATTTTCTCTGGGTTGTGGACTTCGCCGTGGCGAACTAGATGGACAATGGTTTGCGTCATGATGCCTTCGCTTCTGCTGCTGCACGTGCGGCGGGCTTGAGTGCCTGCTCGATCTTGGAGAAATCATCGTCCGTGAGAGCGGAAGACACAAACCAGGTTTCGAAAACGCTTGGTGGTGCGTAGACGCCGTTGTCCAGCAAAGTGTGGAAGAACGGTGCGAAGCGGAAGATGTCGGCTGCCTTCATATCAGAGAAGTTGTGGCCCTCACCTTCTGCAAAACGGATAGACAGCATGTTTGAGGCACGCTGAATGTGGTGGGCTACGCCTTCGTGGGTTAAGGCATCAGAGATCAAACCGTGGAGACGATCTGCGTTGGCGTTGATGGTTGTGTAGAGGGATTCGTCGGCAAGCTTAAGCGATGCCCGACCAGCTGCGACCGCAACCGGGTTGCCGGACAGTGTGCCTGCTTGGTAGACGGGGCCCTGTGGGGCCAGCATGTTCATGATTTCAGCCTTGCCGCCAAACGCTGCGGCAGGTAGGCCGCCGGAGACGACCTTGCCGAAGGTGACCAGGTCAGCGGCAACCTTGTCTACGCCGAACCAGCCACGGTAAGAGGTGCGGAAGCCGGTCATGACTTCATCGAGGATCAGCAGCGCGCCGTCAGCGTGAGCGATCGCGAGAAGCTTGTCGTTAAAGTTGTCCTTTGGAGCGACGGTGCCCATGTTGCCACCGGCTGCCTCTGCGATGATGCAGGCGATCTCGCCTGGGTACTCCGCAAAAGCGTTGCGCACGGCTTCAATGTCGTTGTAAGGAACAACAATAGTGTCAGAAGTCTGAGCGCCGGTGATGCCTGGGGAATCAGGCAGAGCGAAAGTTGCGACACCAGAACCAGCAGATGCGAGCAGCGCATCGACGTGGCCGTGGTAGCAGCCCTCAAACTTCAAAATCTTGGAACGCTGAGTGTAACCGCGCGCCAGACGAACCGCCGACATGGTGGCCTCAGTGCCGGAGTTGACCAGGCGGACTTCCTCCACAGAAGTGCGCTTGACGATATCTTGGGCCAACTCAACCTCACCGATGGTGGGAGCGCCGAAAGAAAGACCATCCACGACGGCCTTCTGCACAGCCTCGACCACTGCTGGGTGAGCGTGACCCATCAGCATGGGGCCCCAAGAACAGACCAGGTCAACGTATTCATTTCCGTCCACATCGATCAGCGTTGAACCGTGAGCTTTTTCGATGAAACGGGCTTGTCCGCCAACTGAACCGAAAGCGCGAACAGGAGAATTCACACCACCAGGGGTGAGCTTCTGAGCCTTTTCAAACCACTCTGCGGATCGAGCCGTATTGGACGATGTCATGTGCGTCATTGTATTAATTCAATCTGTGAAGCCAATCCAGCTCGTTGACAGTCGAACTTTACAAACTCTCAACAGCGATTGGGGTGGTCAATAGTGTTTTTGGGTGCTTATCCCAGCAACCTGTGTACTGCTGCCTGGGCATCTGCGATAACTGCGGGAACTCCCACTCCCCCAGCCCACGCGCCAATTGCTTCCACGCCAGGCACGGCTGCGATCTCTGCACGCGCAGCCGAAACGGTAGCAATGTGATCAACTCCATAGGCTGGGAGCCCACCGAACCAGCGCTGCACGAAAATTTCACCCAGTCCGGCAGCCCGGCCGTCGAACCCGGTTATGGTGAGGAGATCGTCGAGGGCGGCGTCGACAAGCAAATCCTCGTCCATGCGTGCCGACGCCTCATCGCCTAGCCTGCCGAACGACGCGCGCACGAGCGCGCCCCCGCGAGCCTCCAGGTGAGGCCACTTCTTTGAGGAGAACGTGAAGGCCTTCGCCGTGATGCCCGGCTCATTAACAGCGACCAGGACGCCGGAGTTGTCGGGCAGGCCCTCGCTGGAATCGAAACGCATGCCGACGACTGCTGAAGAAGCCAACTTAATTGCGCGCAAATGTGGCGCTGCGGCCGGTGCCAAGTCGCGGAGCAGCACAGCGGCGGTTGGAGCGGGAACCGCCAAAATCACCTTGTCGTAGGTGCCTTCGCCACCGCCCTTGATGGCAAAACCTTCACCATCTTTGGTGATGGCGGAAACGAAACTATCCAAGTGAATATCTGCACCGCATTGCTCTGCCAACGCTTCGTACAGCTCCGCGTATCCGCCCTTGAAGGTCTGGAAAACGGGGCGGGTTTCTGAAGTTGTTTTTGCGGCTTCCCGCTGAGCTTCCACGGCCTTGACCGCAGCTGACAGAGTCACCGGCTCGCCGGCCTCAGCCAGCTGATCAAGGGCTGCAGCAAGTGCCGGCACGGAAGCGCGCACACCCAGATCATCAGCGGTGGAGGAATAAACGCCACCAAGCAGCGAAGACACCACAGTATCGACGATCTCATCGCCATACTGACGGCGCACTAAGGCGCCAACAGAAATGTCTTGGCCAGGAGTCCAATCAAAAGCGGTGTCTTGCGCGCCTGCTGGTGGATTGCTTGGAATACCCATCACTCCACCTGCGGGGAACGCATGCAGCGCACCGCCCGCGAAATACTGAGACTTCGCAGCAGACGGGCTGACCAAAGAATCAGCCAACCCAAGCTCAGTAAAAAACTCCACCGCATCGGAACGCGCAGCTAAAAACGCCTCCGCTCCAATATCGGTAGGTCCGGAAGCAAACGGCACCGTAAAAAGCTTGCCGCCAATGCGTTCGCCTGCTTCCAACACATCGATTTGGGCAGTGGGATCAGCTTTATGGATCTCATATGCAGCAGTCAGACCCGCAAGGCCTGCACCGATGATGGCAAAACGCATGAAACTCCTCTTAGTTTAAGAATGAATGATGGAGACGGCTTCAGTAATATCTTCCGCCACCGTATTAGGAAGCACACCATGACCAAGGTTAAAGATATGGCCCGTTGCATGACCTGCATCAACAGCAGTCTGAGCCTCTGCCTTGATGCGCTCAATTTCCTTAGTCAAAGGTGCGCGACCCGCAAACAACAACGCAGGATCGAGGTTACCCTGCAACACCTTAGGACCTGATACCGCAGCAATACGCTCCGCAGCCTTATCCAACGGCACCCGCCAATCCACACCCATGACCTCTGAGCCAGCCTTGCTCATCGCACCAAGCAACTCACCAGTACCCACACCAAAGTGAATACGAGGCAGCTGGTACTTGCCCACTTCCTCCAAAATCTCAGTGGAATACGGCAACACGAACTCGGTGTAATCACGCTCAGTGAGGAACCCAGCCCACGAATCAAACAACTGCACCGCATCGATACCCGCATCGATCTGCGACTTCAAAGAATTCACAATCGTCGGCACCAAACGAGCCATCAACGCATGCCACGTCTCAGGATCACCATGCATCATTGCTTTGGTCTTCTCATGATTCTTGGAAGGACCACCCTCAACCAAGTAACTCGCCAACGTAAACGGCGCACCAGCAAAACCAATCAACGCCTGAGAATCAGACAACTCATCCAAAATGATGCCAATACCCTGCTCCACCTCCGGAACGTTGCCCTCCAAAATAGGAAGATTCAACACATCCCCACGGCTCCGCACCGGCGCATCCAACACAGGTCCACGACCCGCCACGATTTCCACACCAACACCCGCAGCACGCAACGGCACCACAATGTCAGAGAACAAAATCGCAGCATCCACATCATGACGACGAACCGGCTGCAAAGTAATCTCCGCCAACAACTCCGGCATGAAACAGGAATCCAACATGCTGATTCCCTCACGGACCTTCTTGTACTCAGGCAACGACCTACCCGCCTGGCGCATAAACCACACCGGAGTGCGAGTCGGGGTCTTGCCATTAGCGGCATCAATAATGGGCGCGTTATTTAGCGTGCGACGCGCAGCTGGAATAGTAAGAGCAGACATGCGCTCAATCTTGCCCCATTTATCCCAATTTAGGAAAAGAAGCCACACCTAATTGAGGACAATGCATCAGTAAAAAGAACTATATGGGAGGGGTTTTTGGGCTTGGGAATTGCTGGTTAGTACTTGCGCGCCCTGCCCGAGCGCCATTCAATAAGCAGCGAAGACGCCAGCATAGCCACGGTCGCAGCCATTGGATGCAGCAAGCCAGACACTGCAAGCACCATGGCAACACCGTTATAGATCCAGGCCAGAGCAATATTGCCATTGACCAACTTGGCGTAGCGTCGAGCCAGTTTAAACAGCGTCGGCACGCTCATGACCTCTTCGCGCATGACCACAACGTCAGCTGCCGGGTCATCGGAATCATCACGCAGATCTGAGGGACGATCGACGCCCATCAGTACACCCACGTCAGCGACTTTCAAACAGTCCATTACTGATTCATCGCCGATCATCGCGACAGTGGATCCGCGGGTGTGGACTGCACGGACGACCTGGGCTTTCTTGCCCGGCGCGATGCCGGCCAAGACGTGGGTGATGCCTAAGCTGTCTGCGTATCGACGTGCCACCGGGTAAGTATCACGTGAAAGCATCATGGTCTCGATGCCTTGTTCTTCAATCGCAATAATCGCATCGGAGGAATCTGATCTCACGTGGTCACTTAGAGTGATAACTCCGCGGTCTTTGCCTTTCCATCGCACGATCAGTGGTGCGCCACCTGAGGTTGCTGCTGCCACTAGTCGGGGGCTTAAGTGCTCACGGACTTCTGTCATGGATCGTGGTCGCCACAGGAGTGCTTCTGTGGTGCGCATGATTTTTTCGCCAGATGGTTTGATCAGTGGCAGCTCGATGGTTGCTTGGAATGAGCCGGCTTCGGTGATTTCCACGTTGCCTACTTCAATCCAGTGTGGGACATCTTCACCACCGGCGCCGGTATCACGAGCTTCACGGGATGCTTTCACCAGTGCTTTGGAAATCGCGTGGTGGGATTCCATGGCCAACGCCCCGGCGACACGCAGCACTAGTTCTGGGTCCTCGCCTTTGTCTGCTGTGACGGTTTCCACTGTCATTTCGCCATCGGTTAGTGTGCCCACACGATTAAATACGGCAGTATCCACATCATCGAGAACTCGGAAAATTTCACCAGAGCGGACCAAAATACCGTGTCGTGCTGCAGCTTCGATGGAATTCCTCGTGGCAAGTGGAGCAGACAACGCTAAGGCCACCGGAGCCACGCACGCAAGGACAGCCAAGGTAGTGGTAAATGCAGCGTTGATGTTTCCAGAGATCAGTGCCCACAGACAGAAGTCCACCACAGCAAGGGTGAACGTGATGGGCACAAGGTTACCGGCCGAACGGATCGCTGCCCTATTGTGGCGGTTTTCCTTCAACGTCGCTTCTTTAACCCACCTATGTACCGCGGCGATGCGGGTGCGGTGACCAGTGCGAATAACACGAACCTTGATTTCGGATTCGAGGTTGAGGCTGCCGGCGAAAACTTTGTCATTTACTTTTACATCACGCTGGTCTTGTCCCATGATGATGCTAGCTGCGATCCGCGAACCGCCACCGATGACAGTGCCATCCACAGGGATCGTGGTATTAGGTGGAACTTTCACATCGTCATTGACACGGACTTCCTGCACTGGAATGTTCAGTTCCTGGACTACGCGCTTCAATCGGTGTTTACGCACCACAGTGACAATGCGCTGTGGATCGATTTGGAGGCGACCAAGTTCCGCTAACAAACTGGATTGGCTTCGACGCCTTGTCAGCAGCCGTCCGGCAAGAAGCAACACGGTGATTCCGCAGGCCACATCAAAATAAATCTCGTTTTGGGTCAACGTGCCGTGGTCAAAAGCGAACCAGGACGGATATGACCGCCAGGATTTACCTCCTGGGGTTTCAAACAACAGCATGGCGATAGACCACGCGTATGCAGCAGCAATAGCGATTGAGCTGGTCGCATCAAGAGCGGAAATTCCTCGACGAATACCGCCTGCTGCAGCGCGGTGAAACGGCCAGGCACCCCACACCACCACAGGAATAGCCAACACAGCGGACAACCACTGCCAATAATCAAACTGCCACGAAGGATTCAACGATAACGCCAATACGATGAGCGCAAACGGCAACGACACCCACAAACGCTTAGGTGTAATCAGTGCGCGGGCGGTGAACAGCACATCGCCCGACATTGGGTCTTCATGCTGCGAGGTGGTGTGATTCCTGCGTTTAATCCAACCACTTTCACGAGCGCGTACCGCATGTACCATTTCTTGTCGGTTATGCCTTCGCACACGAGGCGAGATTCGCTTGGCATCCATTCGGGAGCGGTAACGATCAAGGCGTGCTTCCCTATTTACTTCCGCGCTGAGCTGTTGATGCCTGCGCAGCAGCGATGAATTAGAAAGGTGTGCTTTGATGCCGAACTGCTCAAACACCTCAATGAGGGTTTCGGGATGTACCCGATCAGTTGCTGTAATCCATGCAGTTTGTGAAGGGTAAATCAGATCCGCGGATACACCGGGGATCTTCTCTAGGGCTTTTTCCACCACCATCAACGATGGTGCATTGCTTAACCCCTCGAGCTCAAAGGCCAAAGAAACCTTAATGCTTGAGCTTAAATCTTCCTCTTCTTCTGAGGCGGTGGCTCGGTTCAATCCAACACCTGCCTTGAGCGCCGCTGTTTTGGCGTCAGAGATAGCAGTGTTTACGGCCTTGTCCACCGAGGAAGAATCCGGTGTGCTCACGATAAACCTTCTTGGGTTGTAAAAGATAGAAAAAGAGGTGTCACTTTTAATGTCCTCACAGTATAAGGCTCACGGTAAGACTCACGGTAGCGAAAAAGTACGGTCGAACCGTTCTACTTCTCGCGATTCATTACACGAGCCATATGATTTCGGTCAATGTGATCATTGACTGCTGGGCGGAACATCAAGAGTGCTTCCAAAGCCAACAAGACTGCGATGATTGCGAGTGCGAAGCCTCCAGCGCGGGTGGCAAAAGACAACAGATCTGTCAGCAATACCAACAACATGATGGCCAACAAAAGACGGCGCGGATTCTTGCCGCCCTTTGGCAGTTGTGAAGTAAGTGCAGCAATCACGACGCCAGCAAAGGCATTGATGCCACCGATGAACTCCTGGTTGTTCACCACAACGGCTTTGTAGCTCTCATCCACATCATCAGGTCCCGTGTATCCGGCGGTGTACATCACCAGGCCTGTAAAAATCATGAACGCTGCAGTGGCAAACAGCATCCAGAACACCACTTTTAGTGCAGTGGGGATGGTGGTTGCATCTGCGTTTGGTTCATTCAGGGGGCGTCGGTTGATGTCATCTCCGCCAGTTGCGGGTGATGGGAACATGCTTGGCATTGTGGTGAAATCTCCGTCGTCTTTAAAAATTCTTCAGTACTTACCGTTTAGCGTCTTCTGGTGCGTAGTCGGTGAGCATTTTGACAGGCTGCTCAGTGCGCGAGAGCGCATATGCCACACCGGCGCTCACTCCGACGAGGATTTGTACACAACCGTCGATAGCAAATAGTGCCATTGGAACATCAGTCCCACCAGGTGAGGCGAAAAACAGCATCAAGACTCTTAGGATAAAGAAGAAACTGAAGATGGTGAGCAGCAAGAATGCCGTCGGTAGGCGTTTGGAACGGTTTTTCACCATCACCACCATCCAGGACAAAATGGCAATCACAATGAGGTTGAAGAATCCCATGACCAAGATTGCTGCGATGACTGTGGCGTTAACAATGCCATCGGAAAGCCCCTGTGCTGCTGCTTGTTCTTTGGCAACAGTCCGCAGCGCAGTCGGGTCCGTAAAGCTCATCACCACGTTTAAGATCTGGTGCAGCAGCTCCAAACCGATCATCACAGCCCACATCTGAATCAGGAGCTTGACGGTGTCTTCCTTCTTTTCTCCAGCATTTTTCGCAGAAGCAGAAGATGAAGGCGGGGCAGATTTCTTCGGTGTGAGATTGGGAAGCATGCTCATGGGGAGTCCTACTAATCAGTTAGTTCTTGTTAAGCGTTTCGCAGTGCGCGGGCAGCGTCAACGGCAAAGTACGTGAGGATTTGGTTTGCACCGGCACGCTTGATGGAGGTCAAAGATTCCATCATCACTGCATCAAGGTCAACCCAACCGTTGCGGCCTGCTGCTTGGATCATCGCGTACTCACCAGAAACTTGGTAGGCAGCCACTGGGACAGGTGAGGTATCAGCGATGCGGGTCAGCACATCAAGGTATGGCAGTGCAGGCTTGACCATAATGAAGTCCGCTCCTTCTGCGATATCTAGCTCTGCCTCAAGGAGAGACTCACGCAGGTTCGCAGGATCTTGCTGGTAGGTACGTCGATCGCCTTGGAGGGAGGATCCCACTGCTTCGCGGAAAGGTCCGAAGAATGCTGATGCATACTTAGCGGAATACGCCATGATGGCGACGTCCTGGTAGCCTTCCTCATCCAACGCTGCACGAATAGCAGCGATCTGGCCGTCCATCATTCCGGAAGGGCTCACAATATGTGCACCGGCACGAGCCTGAGCAACAGCCATCTGCTGGTACAGCGGCAAAGTGGCATCGTTGTCCACGATTGCGTTTCCATGGCGGTCCTCGGTAACTACGCCGCAGTGACCATGATCCGTGAACTCATCAAGGCAAGTATCGGCCATAATCAGCAGGTCATCGCCGAATTCCTTACGCAGCGATGAAAGTGCACGGTTCAACACACCGGTTTCAGACCATGCCTGGGAACCATTGAAGTCCTTGTCCGCATCCACTGGAACACCGAACAGATCAACGCAACGAACACCAGCATCTAAAGCCTCATGGGCGGCACGCAGCAGCGAATCTTCAGTGTGCTGATAAACGCCCGGCATGGAGGAGATCTCACGTGCCTCAGTGATTCCATCCGCAAAGAACATTGGCAGAATAAGATCCGCCGGGCGCAATGCGGTTTCCGCGACTAGTTCCCGCATCGCAGGGTTGGCGCGAAGTCGGCGCGGACGACGAATTAGTGCGTGGGAGTAATCAGAAGAAGTGCTCATTGCTTGTAACCTTTGCTCTCTTGAAATTTCTAGGTCCTTTGTCCAATCATAGAGTCAGCGGTGGACACGACCACGTCCGCTACTATTTTCACTGCAGTTGAGCGAGCGACGTCACCATGAATTGATTGCAGAAAAACTCCAGCTGACCAGGTTCATAGTCGGGTGAAAAGCGCTTGCCCACCACGATGATGGGGCAGGAATATACGTGGTCCCCGTTGGGTGCCGTGGCTAGAATCGCGAGGTCAGTGCCGTAGTCATCGGTGATGACGACCCATTCCATGCCCATTTTTTCGCGCAGGTACTCCCCCACCACGATGCCCCACATTTGCTGAATATCAGTGACATCAATGTCCGGGTCGCTCGCAGCTGCCTGCTTGTACTGCTCCACCATGGTCTCAAAATCCTCGAAGAGTTTCGGTGGCTCAAAATGAAAACCAGCCTCCTGTGCGGCGCGCAGGAGGCTGTCTTTCCATGCTGTTGTTTCGGCGTCTAGCTGCTGGATGTCCATGGACAACACCCTAGTGAAAAACCTTTTAAGACGCTTTTCGACGCCTGCGTTTCTTCCTCGGCGGCGGCAGCTCGCCCTTAGCGCGCAGATCCGCCACGTGTTCCGCAAGAGCGTCGATCAGTTCTGGTACTTCGGCGATCTCTGGCATGACATCAACGCGCAGTCCCAGTTCTTCAGCGGTCGCTGCAGTCATGGGTCCGATGCACGCGACGATGGTGCGTGGGTGTGGTTTACCCGCGATACCAACGAGGTTCTTCACGGTCGACGAAGAGGTGAAGGCAACTGCATCAAATCCGCCGGTCTTGATCATATCTCGGATATCAGCGCTTGGTGGTGCTGCGCGGACGGTGCGGTAAGCCACCACGTCTTCGACTTCCCAACCAAGGTGGGTCAGGCCGTCGACAAGCACGTCGGTTGCGATATCTGCGCGCGGCAAGAGGACACGGCCGACTGGATCGAGTTCTTCGAAATATTCGGGGAACACGTCGACAAGCCCTTGCGCATTTTGCCTGGTACGTGCAGGCAGAAGCTCCGGCGTGATGCCGAGCGCGCGGATCTCAGCGGCGGTTTTTTCACCGACTGCGGCGATGCGGACGCCCGCGAAGGAACGTGAATCGAGGCCGAATTCGGTGATTTTCTCCCAGACTGCCTTCACTGCGTTGACGCTGGTGAGGACAACCCACTGGTAGCGTCCTTCGACGATGCCCTTGATGGCGCGTTCCATTTGCGCTGGGTTGCGCGGTGGTTCGACAGAAATGGTAGGGACTTCCTGCGGGATAGCGCCGTGGCTGCTCAGACGTGCGGACATGGATGCCGCTTGCTCCCGAGCGCGAGGCACCAGCACACGCCAACCGTACAGAGCGCGGTTTTCCCACCAAGAGTACTTGGAGCGATCATCCACACCCTTGCCCAAGGTAACAACCAAAGGTCCGCTTAGTTCAGCATCAAGCTTGTGCAACAGACCTAAAGTGGTGTCATAGGTGCGCTGCAAACGGGTGGTGCCGTTAGCGGTGACAGAAACAGGAGTTTCCAAAGACATATTGCGGGCCTTTAGTTCCTGTGCAATACGGGAAAGGTCATCCACGCGGGCCTGCAGCACCAAAGGCTGAGGTGCGCTAGCCAACTGATCCCAGTCCAAGTTTTGACCGTTGACATCAGTTTCGGTGTAGGTAGAACCCAACGCAATTCCCGCAAATGCAGGAACCGTTGCAGGCAAAGACATACCTGGAACCACCTGGAACTCCAGGCCAGCCTCGGAAACTGCAGAGATCTCAGCCAGTGTGGCATCGCTGCTCAATGGGTTGCCGGTGACAAGACGAATAACATCTCCACCATAAGAAAGAGCATCCTGCACAAGCTCAACAATCTGAGCTGGAGTCGCCTCAGAAACTTCCGTGATCTCTGCAGCGGTTGGTGGTGCTGGACGAGGAGGCTTACGGCGTGCACCGTTCTCCTTCGCTTCAATGCAGATGCGCTCGTACTCATCTTCCGCAGCCTGAAGCTTATCTTCCGGCACAGGAATTTCAGTGGCGACAAAAGCTCGAACGCCGCTTAGTACTTGTTCATCAGTAATCGCACGAACCGCGTTGCCCAGAACTTCACGGGCACGAACTGTAAGAAGATCAGGGTTACCGGGACCGGCCCCAACAAAAATGACTTTGCCTGGAAGTAACTCTTCCGTTTGTCCCTCATGCTGTCCCTCAAAAGATGAAACAGGACGTAAGTTTCCGTGCGTGAGCGATTCAACCCCGATGGTTTCGGAAACCTGGTTGGTCTCGATCCCGGTAGTTTCAGCCATCTCGGGCTTATGGGCGATAGTCATCAATATCTTTTCTAGTACTTGTCTCGAAAACGACCAACGTACTCCATCAACAGCCATGAAAAAAGCCGAATCAAATTTTCGATCCGGGATTGTCCACGACAATTTAATGAAGCACACTGACCGCCGTCGGATGAGGACATAACTGGTCGGCGCACAATATTTGCACCTTATTTTACGAGGGCATCCAAACCGAGCGCGATTTTCAAAGAAAACGGCCAGTTCAAACATTGGTGGCGTAAAAACCGACCACCCTCTCAACAGGTGTTTACCGTGTGGTATATACACGATAATTGAGTCATGCCTGTTTTGAAAAACCGCTTCAATTCTTGCTTTTACCAAACGGCATTTTTGGCCTATTAATTAGGTCCCCTTTTAGCAGCCTGGGTCACACCTTTCATGCACCATACAAGCTGTTCAGGCAGATTCAGCACAAACACTTTTTGATGTTCCGCCAGCGGTACAAATAATTCTTTTCCCTACCCACATAACCCACCCCTTTGTTGGGCAGTTCACTGCAGATTGCAGTTGCTTGTAGGGCTCCCGATCTAAGGGATTGAATCCGTGAAATACCTCTCTTCATGTAGGTCTCCCCTTCAAGGTCTAACTGAAACATCGCCAAACGTGCAGACATTTCCATAAGTCCTGCGAAATGCGCCCATTCATGTAAAGATGTTATTTCCTCCCCCAAACACTCCTTAAAATTTCAAGAAGGGCCTTATTTTCATGTCTTCGAAGCACCCTTTGAAGCGCACTGCCGTTACTGTTTTTGCACTCGGCGCTTCCGCTGCTCTCCTCGTGGCTTGCTCTGAACCTTCTGAGGACGTTTCCACCGCAGAGACCACCACTGCAAGCTCTTCCGCTAACGCATCCGATGCAGCCGGTGAAAAAGTAACCATCACCGTCTACACCTCTGAGCCTGAGGAAAAGGTCGATGAGATCAACAAGGCGTTCATGGAAGCCAACCCAGATATTGAGGTTGAGGTGTACCGCGCTGGTACTGGCGATCTGACTGCTCGCATTGAAGCTGAAAAGGCATCCGGTTCTATCGAGGCTGATGTGTTGTGGGCTGCGGATGCTGCAACCTTTGAAACTTATGCAGCACAGGGCGACCTTGCAGAGCTGGAAGATGTTGAGACTTCCGACATCATTGAAGAGGCTCTGGATGCTGAGAACTTTTATGTAGGCACCCGCATCATCCCAACCGTGATTGCATACAACACTGAAGTTGTTGATCAGGCTGAGCTTCCTACGTCTTGGGCTGATCTGACTGATCCTAAGTATGCAGGCCAACTGGTCATGCCGGATCCAGCTGTGTCTGGTGCTGCAGCCTTCAATGCTTCTGTGTGGAAGAACGACCCTGCGCTTGGCGAAGCCTGGATCACCGCCTTGGGTGAAAACCAACCAATGATCGCTCAGTCCAACGGCCCAACCTCCCAGGAGATCGCTGGCGGTGGCCACCCAGTGGGCATCGTGGTGGACTACTTGGTGCGCGACTTGGCTGCTGCTGGATCTCCAATCGACACCATCTACGCATCGGAGGGTTCTCCTTACATCACTGAGCCTGCAGGTGTGTTCGCTGATTCTGAAAAGAAGGAAGCAGCCGAGCGCTACATCAACTTCCTGCTGTCTGTTGAAGGCCAGGAAATCGCAGTTGAGCAGGCATACCTGCCAGTGCGTGAAGATGTCGGAACTCCAGAGGGCACCCCCGAGTTGGCTGACATCGAGCTCATGACCCCTGACCTGGAGGTTGTAACCGCTGATAAGGCGGCTGCTGTTGAGTTCTTCCAAAACGCAATGAACTAGTTTTCCTATGCAGTTATCTCCTTCAAATACGTCGACGCAGCGCTTTCACATCTCTGCGTTGACGTCTTTGTCTTTCATGCGTCTGGGTGTGTGGCTGATTGTCGCGGGGTTGTTTATCACTCCGTTGGCGCTGGTGGTGGGCTTGGCGTTGGGAGGCAATCAGTTTCCTGCTCTGTGGGATTCCGGATTGGGCAAAGCCCTATGGAATTCCGCCTATACAACAGTGCTTTCTGCGGTGGGCGCGACCATTATCGGCACGATCATGGCTCTCACGCTGGACCGAACTGATGTTTTCGGGCGCACCGCGTTGCGGTTATTTTTGTTATCCCCGCTGTTGATCCCTCCGTTTATTGGGGCTATTGCGTGGTTGCAGCTGTTCGGGAAGAACCAGGGCATCAACCGGTTTTTCGGCACGGAAGTGTGGGATATTTACGGCGCTGATGGTGTGACATTTTTGTTGATTGTGCACTCCTATCCCACTGTGTACATCATTGTTTCGGCAGCTCTGAGGCAACTTCCTAGTGATTTGGAGCAAGCTGCACGGATCGCGGGGGCGGATACTTTTACGGTGTTGCGCACCATCACACTCCCACTGCTCAAACCTGCATTGTTGTCGGCGTTTACTCTTACCACAGTGGCGAACCTCGCCGACTTTGGCATTCCAGCTCTGTTGGGATCGCCAGCGCGTTTTGAAACCTTAGCCACCATGATTTATCGCTTCATGGAATCCGGCACCGTGAGCAATCCATTGCAGGTGGTATCCACCATTGGCATCGTGTTGTTGTTCCTGGGAATCGCAGCAGTAACCGCGGATTATCTGGTGTCTTTGTACGCGGCATCAAAGTTGCAAGACGCAGGAACACCGCATCGCTTTACTCTCAACAAATCACGAATCCCAGTCAGCGTGATCACGTGGATCATCGCGTTGATCATCACCGCCGCCCCGCTGCTGGGTCTGGCATACAGAGCATTACTGCCTGCCCCAGGTGTGCCGTTCAACCTAGACAACATCACGCTCAACAACTTTGAAGCAGCACTGAGCAATCCACGAGTAATCGAAGGATTCAGCAACTCCCTCATGTTATCCCTGGGTGCAGCCCTAATCTGTGGGGTGCTGGGATGGCTGATCGGAGTGCTCATCACCCGAACCCAGCATTTCGCCAACGTACCGTTGACACTCACTGTGCTGCTTCCCACCGCACTGCCGGGCATGATCATCGGCGTCGGCTGGCTCATTTTGGGCAGATACACCGGAATTTACAACACACCTTGGGTGATTTTGGGTGCATATGTGTGTGCTTTTACCGCGCTGGTTGTCCAAGCTGTACGCGGACCACTCAGTCAAGCACCCGAAGCAATCGAAGAAGCCGCACGAATCAGCGGCGCAGGCAGATTACGATCCATCATGGACACCACCGGAGCGATGGCAATTCCCGCAGCTTTCGCCGGCGCAGTGCTGGTTGCGGTAACTGCGGTTCGAGAGTTAACCGTGTCCATTTTGCTCATCGCGCCGGGCACCACCACCCTGGGTGTGCAGGTGTTCAATTTGCAGCAGGCGGGAAATTACAATCAGGCATCGGCGTTGTCGTTGATGTTTGCGATTATCGGTATCGTGGCGCTCGCGTTGACGGTGCGCAGCCAGAAGGAGTTTTAGGTGTCATCGATCAAATTGCGCGATTTAAGCGTGAGCTTCCGCGACGGAACCTTCGGGCTGCAAGATATCAATTTGAAAATTGAGCCGGAAGAATTTGTGGTGCTCATCGGGCCGTCGGGGTCCGGTAAAACCACCATGTTGCGCACCATCGCGGGGTTTGTGGAGCCAAGTTCCGGCAGTGTGCTCATCGGCGGCGAAGACATGACGCATGTCCCGCCGGAGCGCCGTCGCATGGGCATGGTGTTTCAGCAGCATGCGGTGTGGCCGCATATGTCGGTCGCCAAGAATGTGGGATACCCGCTGGCGCGAAGTGGTCAGAAGGGGGCGTCGATAAGCAAACGCGTGGAGCGCACGCTCGCGCTGGTGGGGCTTGAGGGGTTCGGCAGTCGCAGACCGGCCAGCCTGTCTGGTGGTCAACGTCAGCGGGTGGCGCTTGCGCGCGCCATCATCGCCGACCCCACCGTGCTGCTTCTCGACGAGGCCCTCTCCGCCCTCGACGAACCGCTGCGAGACGCTTTACGACGCGAACTCGTATCTTTGACCCGGCGCGAAGGCCTCACTACTGTGCACGTGACGCATGACCGCGCCGAAGCGATCTCCATCGCTGACCGCATCGTCGTACTCGGCAACGGTCGAATCCAACAGGTAGCCACCCCTACTGAGCTCCTTTCCGCCCCCGCTACTGCCGATGTTGCCCGATTCATCGTCGACGCCACCGTCCTGAATGGAATTGTTCGAAATGGCAGAGTGATGTGTCCTGATCTCGATACTTCTTGGGATCTAGACGCAGTACAGGCGATTGATGACATTTTCGACGGCGACCTCGTCGACATCGCGATCCCACCCCACTCCGTTGACATCGGCCCCGCTCATCACCCCGATTACATTTTCGCGGAGATCACCTCGGTGCTGTTCCAGGTCACGTCCTATTCCGTGACCGCGAAAACCCAGAGCGGACACAGTTTCCGAATGTCCATCACTTGCTCCCTCCCCGAAATCGGCGAAACCATCGGGCTCAGCATCGACAACCCGATGGTCTACCGCGCGGATTAAACCAAAACGGCGGCGGCGATGTGGTGCCTTGGTCTCATTTGCACATTTCGAGGCGACGAAACTGCAGTTTGAGACCAAAAGCTCCCCAAGAAAAGTGCTCCTTGGCCTAATACTGACGCCTAATTTTAAGGGGTCCAATTTCGCGGATGGGTCTAAGTATGGGTCGAGGCGTTTTAGGGGCTTAGACGCGATTCTGCGAGGGCATGTTTTCCGGGTTCTTTACTGTGAATCTAGGCAGACCAAACTAGGTGACCGAAAACTTTTTCCTCAGGGAATCTCGGTCACCTGGTTTGGTTTTCGACTGCTGGTGAGCCAAAGAGGCATTTGATCACCTTAAAGGGCGACTTCTCATGTGTAGACTTCATTAGGCGATCACCGGATTTCCTACTGAAGTCGTATGACGCGAAGTTGAGCATGGGACACCCCCGAAACTAAGCACTCACCTATTGTGGGGGCATGTTTGGCAGAAAAGACGTAAATCTCAGTGCTTTGGAAGCTCGTGTTGCTGCTCTTGAACGCAGACTAGCTGAGCAAGATCGGATCATTGCTCAGCTAGGGGGTGATTCTTCGATTCCGCTGTCGTTGCAAAGACCACAATCAGGGTTACATCCTGACGTTGTGGCGCTCCTGCAGCAGGGTAAGAAGATCGCGGCGATCAAACGTCACCGTGAACTTACCGGGGCAGGGTTGAAGGAAGCGAAGGAAACGGTCGAAGCGTCGAGGTTTTACTGACTCTTTTAGAGGGACAGGAAAGTTTCCCGCATGCGGGAGACGTCGGGTTCGAGGCCGGTGAACAGTCGGAAGGCATCGACGGCTTGGTGGATTGCCATGCGGGTTCCGTCGAGGGTTTCGCAGCCGAGGGCACGGGCGGCTTTGAGAAGTTCAGTTTCGATGGGCATGTACACGACGTCGCCAACCCAGTGATCCTTGGTGAGGCAGCTGACATCAAAGGCGGTGCCGGGGTGTGCTGGCATTCCCATGGGGGTTGCGTTGACTACTCCGTCGGCGGCGGCGATGACGTCTTCGATGCCGCGGGCGTCTACTCCCACGACGGCTTCACGGCCGACTGCGTTGTTGATGACATCTGCCAGTGCCTGCGCGCGGGAAGTGTCGAGGTCAGCGACCTGAAGTTTCTGCACACCGTGGGTGACCAGGGCGTATGCCACTGCGTTTCCTACGCCGCCGGCGCCGACCTGCACGACGGAATCGAGCTTGGCGTTGGGGAGGCCTTCTTCCATTCCGCGGCCAAATCCGGAGACGTCGGTGTTGTGGCCGGTGGTGTGGCCGGTGGCGTCGATAACGACAGTATTCACTGCGCCGAGTTGGGTGGCTTGTTCGGAGACTTCGTCAAGCAGGGGTAATACTGCTTGTTTGTACGGGTGAGTGATGTTCAGGCCGTTGAAGCCAAGGTAGAGGGCGGCGTCGAGAAGCGTCTTTAAATCTTGCCCGGAAGCACGCGACCCAAGCGTGTCGATGCGCCTGTACACCGTCGCACGTCCCTGCGCGAGGCCTTCCGCCTCGTGCATTGCGGGGGTGCGCGATAGGTCGAGGCCCTGGCCGATTAGGCCGAGGAGAATACTGTCGTTCATATTTTTGGGCTTTCTACTTTTTGAGATTTGCCAGGATATCGACCGCGAAACGGTAACCCTGGATGCCAGCGCCAGCGATAACGGAGACCGCGGCGAGGGAAATGTAAGAATGGTGGCGGAACTCTTCACGGGCATGCGGATTGGAAATGTGCACCTCAACGGTAGGAAGCTCAGACGCCTTCACAGCATCCAAAAGCGCCACCGAAGTGTGAGTCAGGCCGCCGGGGTTAATCACGCAACCGATGTGGGTGCCGCGAGCGTTGTGCAGCGCATCGATTAGCTCACCTTCGTGATTGCTCTGCAGCGCCTCAACCTCAAGGCCGTGCTTCGCAGCCTCAGCGGTTGCCAGCGCGACGACGTCTTCCAAGGTGTCGTGTCCGTAAATGTCAGGCTCGCGTTTGCCCAGCATGTTCAGGTTTGGGCCGTTGAGGAGGAGAATTTTTCCAGGCATTTTAGGTTCCATTTCTAATTGTTGTTGGGGGGCTAGTTCGGGATGCTAGTTTGGGATTCCCCGCTCGAGGTCCCGCACCTCACGATACTGCGCCGCCAACCGCACCGGAGCGTTTGTTTCGCCCCAACCTGCAAAACCGCCGCGGCGTTCCACCACTTCGAAGAACAGCGTGCCCAACGTGCGGGTGTAAAAGTGGAGGAATTCGCCGTTCTCGTCGCGGTCGTAAAGCAGGTGGTTTTCCTTGAGTGTGTCCAAGAATTCCTGCGGCAAATCAAAACGCGCCTGCACATCGTCGTAGTAATTCTCTGGGACGGGCAAGAAATCCAGGCCTCGTTTGCGCGCACGTTCAGCCACCGCCACGATGTCCGCCGTGGCCAACGCAATGTGCTCCGGGTAGGCCGCGTTGAGGAAATCTCCCTGCTCACCGTCCTCCGGCGCCACGCTGAGCAGCAACCGCACCGCATCATTCGGCGAACGCATCACCTGATTGCGCACCAAACCAATTGGGCTCGGGAACTCATCCTCACGCACAGTCTCCAACGCCATCAGCGCGGTGTAAAACAGCACTGCCTCATCAAAATGTTGCCACGGCTGGGCGAAATTGACGTGGTCGATGGCTTCAATGAGACCAGCTTCTTGCTTTTCGACGCCGAATTCCGGCAGCCACTCGGGCATTCCATCGGGGCTCGGCCCCGCGAAAAACAGCTCCACCCCATCCGGTGCGTACACACCTTTTAGGTCAACTTCGCCCTCGATGTGGGGACGATCAATTGTCTGAGCCCGCAGCAATTCCGCACGGGCATGAGCAGCTTCTGGATCGGGGGTGTCAAAGCCCATCGCAGAGATCGTGGTTGGAGCCCCGGTGACCCCACGATCACACACCACAATGCGCACATCGCCCTGGGTCCATACCTGGTAATCCTGCTTACTGCAGTGATGACCACCCAAGCGGAAACCCAATTGATGAAGAACCCGAATGGTCTCACCCAAACGTCCAGTGGCGATCTCAATGAAATCAACACCCTCAGGTTCCGCGACCTCAGGAAGTGCACGCAGTTCAAGAGCGCTTGGACGATCCTCAGCATTTAGCGCATGCCAGGTCTGATCTTCCAACCAACGCAAAGAACGCAACCCATCAATCGCGGTGCGACCAACCTCGGCCTTGCGGAAGGAATCGTTGAAGATCTCCAAAGAAATCGGGCCATCATAACCCGTCTTGGCCAGATGAACCATGAATTTCACCAGATCGAAATCGCCTTCACCAGGGAAAACACGGTGGTGACGCGACCAGGACAAAATGTCCATGCTCAGCTTCGGCGCATCCGCTAACTGAACAAAGAAGATCTTCTCCGCAGGGATGTTCTCCACCTCGTCGGTTTCCCAACCACGGGAAAGAATATGGAACGTATCCAAGCAGGTTCCCAGCGCCTTGTGATTCACCTTCTCCACAAGTGCATGCGCATGCTCAAAATCATTGACAAACTTGCCCCACGCCAACGCTTCATAAGCAATCTTGACGTTGTACTTCTCAGCCAAATCTGCTGCACGATGCAACTGCTCCACGAAAAGGTCATCATCATTGATGGTCGCGGTGCCCACATTGGAACACAACAAGATCATCTCAATGCCAAGCCTGTTCATCAGCTTGAACTTCTCTTCCAAGCGGTGCAGATTCTTCAGAAACTGCTCTTCTTCCACACCTTCGAAATCTCGAAACGGCTGGAACAGATCCAGGGTTAATCCCAAATCCTGAGCCCGCTGACGAATCTGCTCTGCCGAATGCGGGGAAACCACCAAGTCCTGCTCGAAGATTTCCACACCATCAAATCCAGCATCTGCAGCTGCGCGCAGCTTTTCAGCAAGAGTTCCGGACAAACAAACAGTGGCAATGGATGTACGCATGTGGTCAAAGATTCCTTTTGGTTTTACTGAGCCGCGAGTTGGGCCTCGGAGGCTTTGCTTGCGGCTGCCAGGTCTGCGGCCTCACCACCAGCAGTGTGCAGAGCATCGATCTCATCCAGAGTCAGAGCCTTGGTTTCCTTAGCGGTCATGGCAACCAGTGCAGAAATCACACAAACAACACCAACGAAGATGGACACCTTCATCCACTGGTCACCCTGATCACCAGCAAGCGCGGATGCGATAACTGGGACGAAACCACCAGAGACTGCGAAACCAATCTGAGTTCCAAGAGCCAAGCCGGTGACACGCACAGAGGTTGGGAACATTTCTGCGTAGAACGCTGGCCACACGGCATTACCCATGGAGTACAGCAGACCAGACATCAACACGCCCATGAAGAAGATCATGGTCCAATTGCCGGAGTAGATAGCTCCCAGGTAACCGTTCATGGCCAGGCCACCACCAATGGCACCCATGATGAACACTGGTCGGCGACCAA
Source organism: Corynebacterium glutamicum ATCC 13032 (assembly GCF_000011325.1). NCBI lineage: Bacteria > Bacillati > Actinomycetota > Actinomycetes > Mycobacteriales > Corynebacteriaceae > Corynebacterium > Corynebacterium glutamicum. The sequence continues at coordinate 443,685 of NC_003450.3, read as the reverse complement.
TGCGGTCAGCCAGCATGCCGGACAAAGGAATCGCAATCAGTGCAACCAAGTTCGCAACAACTGGAACCAGCAAAACAGTTGAACGATCCAGGCCAACAATGTTGGTGGCGAACGACAGTGCCCACACAGTAAACACAATGTTCACGGAGTTGATCATCGCAGCAATAGCAACGCGAGCAACCGCCGCCTTGTGGTAACGCAAGGTCATCGCCAGTGGAGATGCTGCGCCTGCAACTGCTTCCTTGTTTTCACGGAATGCTGGTGGCTCTTCCAGTCCACGACGGATGAGGAAAGCAACCAAAACAACAGCAGCGGACAGCCAGAACGGAACGCGCCAACCCCATGACATTAGAGCATCTTCACTCAGGAACAAGGTGAATGGGATAAATACTCCGGTTGCCAGCAAGGTACCGAACTGGGTTCCGTGAAGAGTCCAGCTAGCAGTAAATGCGCGGTGACGCTCATCGGCGTGCTCCAAAGAAACGGAAATCGCACTGGACTGCTCACCGGATGCAGACAGTCCCTGGATCACACGGCACAGCACCAACAGTGCCGGAGCCAAGTAACCGACCTGATCAAATGTTGGCAAGCAGCCAACTGCGAAAGTGGATGCTCCAATCAGGAAGAGGCACAGCATGAGGACAAATTTACGTCCGTAACGGTCACCTAATGGACCCATGATCAGCGCACCAAGAGGGCGAACCACATAAGCAACACCCACGGTACCCATCGCAGCCAAAATTGCGATGCCTGGTGAAGTATCAGCTGGGAAGAAGAGGTGGTTAAGAACCAGCGCTGCAGCGGTTCCGTAAACAGCGAAGTCGTAGTATTCGAGAGCTGAGCCGATCCAGCTGGATAGTGCTGCTCGCTTGGGCGTCTTGCCCGGAGTTGATTCGGAGTGAGTTACACCCTGAAGTTGTTCGCTCATTGTCGATCCTGTTCATCGAAGGTTCCAGCAACAGTTTCTGTCTGCAGTCCTGTTGCCAGTTAGAGGCTGGTTGTATAAACCGATTGAAATTGTGGGTAATGCATTGAAGTTCTAAATTCTGCCAATTGTGTTGGCGTCCCTACTTTTAACTTCTCAGAAGGGGTGGATGTATGACCCTTTCCCTGAACTCTAAGCAATTGTGATCTATAGTACAAATGCATAAACATTAACCGTGATATCCATCTCTTGCATACCGGCCGAAAGGTTTAGCACACATGCACCTCAATCAGCTCGAATTTTTCATCGCAGTAGCCCAACACGGACAGATCAACCGCGCCGCCGAAGAACTCCTCATTTCCCAACCCGCTCTCAGCCGACAGATCTCCGCACTTGAAAAATCCGTCGGAGCTCCACTCTTCGAACGCCATTCCCGCGGTGTCTCCCTCACAAAGGCCGGAGAAATCCTCCACGAAGAAGCCCTCCGAACGCTTAGCAGGATGCAATCGGTAGTCGATGAAATCCAATCCGGTGAGCACCTCATCACCAGCATCAACATCGGAGTTCCCCCTGGAATCCCCATCGACTGGTTGCGCTGCCAACTCATCGATTTAGGCCCCGAGACCCGCATTTCACTGATCGAATCCCCCACCGATGATCAGCTAAAACTTCTTAAACAACGCGAACTCGACATCGCCCTTTGTCGACGCCAAAGCGAGGCCTTTGCCACCACACTTGTCCACGAACAAGAACTGGGAATCGTCGTCCGAAAAAACTCCGAACTGCACCAAAAAGTCGCAGGAAAAGACAACGCCACACTCTTCGATCTTGAAGGGCTTCGAGTCCTCGCACACTCCCGCGGTGAAGTAAGAATTCAGGAAGAAATCCTCAAAAACGCCATGCTCGCCGCAGGAGTTAATGCCACGTGGATCTTCCGAAAATTTGGGCAATATAGCTCACTGATCGCAGACCTTGTCCAGGCCGATGTCGCACTCACAACAGAGGAATCCGCCCGCACCAACTTCCCCAGCTGGCAATGGGTCCCCATCGAAGGCGAAGACGCCTCCGGAAATGACCTTGTTGTTCGCACCTGGATCACCTGGAACCCCCAACCCACCCCCGCGGTGAAGGCCCTGATCCAGAAATTTATTGACGGAAACTGAGTTCTAAACAGCCGCCATGAGCTCATCCGCATAGCGGTGGGCATCTGGTGTGGAAATGACAATGCGATCGATGCTGATGTTCTCCAGCTCAATGACCAAACCAGGTTCATTCTTTCGGCACATGCTGAACTCATTTTCCGAAAGAGTTTCATTGACATACGCATGAGTGCCAGCCACAAAGACCCCCGGAATACGCAAACGACCAGTGCGCTTAATGGGACGGTCAACTGAACTGATGACATTGTCTACAACCTGAATGTTCCGGATTGCTTTCCGAGGAATCCTCAAATGGCTACGCCTAGCACTCAACTTCTCCCACCATGACAAATGAACAGTCACGATACGATTATTGATTCTCAACTCAGCCACAACGATCAAGCTCTTTTCTGCCGACTGTGCGGCGGTTAAACGACCCCACCAATTGTGGCATGTAACGCCCCCAAATACCTGCGAGTCACATAAGTATTCCCAAACAATTCACTTTAAGGGGTCAACATCCCCAAAATAGGTCCACATATGGATGAGGCCCGTTTATGGCCTTAAAAACGATTCTGAGGCACCTACGGTTTGTTGCGAATGAGACAGGTGTGATTCCTGCAGGTTCCCTGATCAAGGATTCACCACAATCCTGTGGCCAGACCTTAAAATCGAACAGATTTTTGCACCACAGGCCGTGGAAGTTGCAAAAATCCACCACAAACCGCCCCCTAATCAGCCATTTGTGGTGGATATTCGCACATTCTTTCGCTACGCCCTCAATATGGAAATTTCGGGCCCTAATTAGCTGCGGTCGCCGAGCAAATTGGCGGCTCCGGCGTCGATAAGCTGTTGTGCAACGAGCTCGCCGAGCTCTTCTGGGCGGGCGCCGTCACCTTCGGCGGAGAATACCAGCTGGTCAGAGCCGTCAAGTGCGTAGACGCCGGCGGTGAGAGTCATGGTGTCGCCGGAGTAGCCGTCCAAGGTGGCGTGCGCTGCGACAGGCGCGGTACAGCCAGCTTCGAGGCGGTTGAGCACGGTGCGTTCTGCAACCGCGGAAACAAACGTGTCGGCGTGCATCAGCATGTTGAGCGCGCGGACGGTTTCAGTGTCGTCGGCGCGGCATTCGATCGCAAGTGCGCCCTGTGCGGGGGCGGGCATGATGATGTCGGCGTCGAAAACTTCCGTTGCGCGGTCCTGCATGCCGACGCGGGTGAGGCCTGCGTAGGCGAGCATCACAGCATCGAGTTCACCGGAGGTGACCTTGCCCATGCGGGTGTCAATGTTTCCGCGCAGTGGGAGAATCTCCAGGTCAGGGCGGATTGCCTTGAGCTGGGAGATGCGTCGAGGAGCGGAAGTTCCCACCTTTGCGCCTTCTGGAAGCTCAGCCAGAGTCAGGCCGTCGCGGGCGATAAGGGCCTCGCGCGAGTCCGCACGAGTTGGCACGACCAGGTGGAATCGAGGATCGGTGGCGGTCGGCAGATCCTTCATGGAGTGCACAGCCACATCGCATTCACCGGAATGCAACACATCGCGCAGCGCCTGGGTGAACACGCCGACGCCGATACGCTCGACTGGGGACATGTTGACATCACCAGGGGTGGTCACGATGTGCAGTTCAGCGTCGCGTCCGTAGTGTTTCAGCTGGTCGCGGATGGTGCCAGCTTGGGTGGTGGCAAGTTTGGATCCTCGGGTACCAATTTTTAAGGTCATGTTACTCCCTCGTTTGTGTGGCAGAAGGTGCGTTCACGAATGCGACGATACCCGCATCCGGCAGTTCTGACGCGTTGACGGACGTGGTTGCCGGTGCTGCGGTGCTCGCCAGCGACTCCAAACCGAACAGCTCTTGCAGAGCTGAATCATAAGAGATGCTGCCGGACCGGGCCGCCAGTTCCTTGACGCGCACAGTGGGTTCATGAAGAAGCTTATCGACGACCCGTCTCACTGTTTTCTCCACTTCCCCCCATTCCACCTCGGAAATCCCGGGGGCACGTTGGCGGAGTCGATCCAATTCATCGCTTCCCACCGACGCGGCCTGCCTGCGCAACGCGGACACAGCTGGAACGATATCGCGAATGCGCTGCTCAGAGGTGAAAGAATCCAACTCTTCCCGAACAATCGCCAAAGCTTCTTCCTCGCTTGGCGCCATGCCCGATCCACCCTCACGGGAGGCCTTGTGCAGGCGTTCGATGTTCACCAAATCAACGCCCGGCAGATCCGCACAAGCATCATCGATGTCTCGTGGCATGGACAAATCCACCAACATCAACGAAGCACCTTCTGGAATATCCTCAGGCTTCACGGTGAAATCATCCGCTCCCGTGGCGGAAACTACCAGGTCAACGCGATTGTAGGCGGAAGCTCGCTGATCGTATTCCACAACCTCTGCAGGAACTCCGGCTTCTAGGGAATGCTCCGCAAGCCTTTCGGCACGTTCCAGAGTGCGGTTGGCCATGATCAAGTTGGAAATTCCAGCGCGACCAAGGTGAGTGGCTGCAAGAGAACTCATCGCGCCAGCGCCCAACACCAAGGCTGTCTTGCCAGATAGTGGGGCTTCTGCCTCCGAATCAAGACCCATCTGCACCAACGCGCGATCCACAGCGAAAGACACCATCGATGCACCAGCATCATCAATAGCAGTCTCCGAATGCACGCGCTTGCCGGTATGCAGCGCGGTCTGGGTAAGTGAATGCAAAGCAGGACCGACAGAACCATATTCATTAGCTGCTTGGTACGCAGTGCGCACCTGACCAATGATCTGCTGCTCACCCAACACCATGGAATCCAACCCGGAAGTCACCACCAACATGTGTTCAGCAGCAGCATCGGCGTAACGGACATAAAGATATCCGCGCAAAGTTTCAATATCTACGCCACTTGCCTCATGGAGAACCTCCACCACATCATTAACACCAGTATGGAAACTGCTAGTGACGGTGTAGACCTCCAGGCGGTTACACGTAGAGACAATGAGGGCCTCGCTTAAAGACGCCCTACCCAGGAGTGCTTGAGTTGTTTCACCACGTACTGAATCATCCATGCTCAGACGTTCAAGAAGCGACACAGGCGCAGACCTGTGCGACATCCCTACGATGAGTACACTCACCATTCCACCCGACTTTCAACGGAGCCTTTGATCCACCAAAAGAATGAATCCTAGTTGATTAAAATACGGTAGCTTTCATTCGCGGACATCACAACAAAGCATTGGCTAACTCGTCGTTATCCACTTCCCAACATGCGAACTCTTCATCATCTACCAAAATGACTGGCACGCGATCACCGAATTCCAGTTTAAGGCTCGCATCTTGATCAACATTTCGCTCAGTGAGTTTAATTCCGGCAGCCTCAACAATCGGCAAAATCTGGGCTTTCACCCGAACACACGAGCCACAATTGTCCCGAACAATGATCTCCACCGAATGGCCCATGGTTGCGCCCACTCCCTCACATTTCACTACCCTTCGCGAGCGTATCCGCCCCGAAAGCTTTACCATGGATACGATACTCAATGGAGATATCCATTATCGGTTTGGCGTCTGTGCGCTCATGAACCAGGAAGGTTTTTGTTTGTCTCATGAGCTCTGAAGGAAGAAACCACAACTGGGACTACGCCGCCATCGGCACCCCAGAGGATTTCCTCGCCAGCTGGAGCGCATCCCGCGGAAATCTACGACGCTTTTTCGAAGACCACGCAGCCGCCCCCATAAACGATGCCGCCCAGCGCCAAGCAGGTGAAGCCGCAGCAACCCAAGCCGTCGCAGCGATCTACGGCATGGAGCTCAACGAATTCAACGCAGGTGTCGACGCCGTCGCCGGCGCCATCGAATCTGCCGGCGCCATCCACGTCAGCATCCCCGATCCCGATGTCCCCCAAGATGTCGGAGCCGCAGCATTTTTCGACGTCGACAACACCCTCATCCAAGGCTCCTCCCTCATCGTTTTCGCCCAAGGACTCTTCCGGAAGAAATTCTTCACCATCAAAGAAATCCTCCCCGTGGTGTGGAAACAAGTGAAATTCAAACTCACCGGCTCCGAAAACGCCGAAGACGTCTCCCGCGGCCGCGAACAAGCCCTCGAATTCATCAAAGGCCGCCCCGTCCAAGAACTAGTTGACCTCTGCGAAGAAATCGTCGACCAACGCATGGCCGACAAAATGTGGCCCGGCACCAAACAACTCGCCGACATGCACATCGCCGCCGGCCACCAAGTCTGGCTCGTCTCCGCAACCCCCGTCCAACTCGCCCAAATCCTGGCACAACGCCTCGGCTTCACCGGAGCGATCGGCACAGTCGCAGAAGCAAAAGATGGAGTATTCACCGGCCGACTCGTCGGCGACATCCTCCACGGACCCGGCAAAAGACACGCAGTCGCAGCACTCGCATCCATCGAACAACTCGACCTCACCCGATGCACCGCCTACTCCGACTCCATCAACGACCTCCCCATGCTCTCCATGGTCGGCACCGCCGTCGCAGTAAACCCCGACTCCAAACTCCGCAAAGAAGCCGAAACCCGAGGCTGGGACGTCCGCGATTTCCGAAGCATCCGCAAAGCCACCCGCGAATACGGAATCCCCGCCCTGGTCACCGCCGCATTCAGTGTCGCCGGCTGGAGACTACGCCGCCGATGGAGAAAACAATAACGCACAGGAGCCGTTTTAAGAGGTCCGAATTCTCCGATGGGATTAGTGCGGGTTTCGGCGTTTCAAGCGCTTAAACGCCAATCTGAGAGGTCATGATCTCTGGGTTCCTCGCTGCTGTTTCGAGCAGACTGCCGTTTTAAACCAAAACTACCTGGGCCAAGCCGGTCCTTGGTCTCATTTGCACATTTCGAGGCGGCGAAACTGCAGATTCAGACCAAAAGCTCGTCCAGAGAAGTGCTCCTTGGTTCAATACGCACGTTTTCCAAAACCCCAGCACCCGAATCGCTTTCCCGGGGAGTTTGAGACCCCCGAACCCACAAAGAACCCATAAAAAATCCCCAACGCACCCCACCCAAGACACAAAAAAGCACCGCCCCGAAAGGCGGTGCTAGTTTGAAGCTCAATTGAAGGCTTACTTGCCCAATTTTCTACGCTGGACACGAGTACGGCGCAGCATCTTGCGGTGCTTCTTCTTGGACATGCGCTTGCGGCGCTTCTTGATGACAGAACCCATTACGGTTTCCCTCGCTTAAATCGATGTTGTACGTACAAAACCTGCCAGCACTTTTTGCCGAAGTGCACTTTCGGATCGCGAGCAAAAATCTAACCCGCGTGCTACACCATCGGAAGTATCCGCGATGGCATTTCCAAGGGTGTGCGCTGGCACGATTTTTCCATCTTACCTTTAAGACTATTGAGCACCAAAAACACCTCAAAAACACCTCAACAAAACCCCAAAATCATCATGCCGGGCGAACAAACAGAAAAACCTCTCTACGTCACTTTCGGAGGTGTTATCCGGGAGTTACGTGGAGAGGTTTTTGCTGTTGTGGAGTCTAGCCAGCCTCGTAGAAGGAGGAGTCCAGGTACTCGTTGACAGCTTTCTCGTGGACACGAAATGATCGTCCCACGCGAACTGCCGGGAGTTCTCCGGAGTGAACCAATCGGTAGACAGTCATTTTGGAGACGCGCATGATTTCTGCGACCTCGGCGACTGTCAGGAAGGTTCCGTTATCTTCTCTAGCCATATATATCATTACCCTTCAGCAATTCGCGCGCTGCGGGCTTCCCCTCCCGCAGTACGATCACGCTTTTGCCTGGTTCAGCTTAGCGTGATTTGTGTGAATAGTGCGACAATTGTTGTTTAAACACGCGGGTGTTTCGCCCGTTATTAATAGTTTCGAATGTGAATCTGCAGGTCATTGGAGTTGGTGGAAGAAAAACGTTTTCGTGAATTTCTTCCTAAACAACGAGCTGATAACGGGGAAATAACGGTTTCTAGCGCTTTCCGAGTTCTTCAGATCGGTCGGCGCAAGCTTGGGCTGCGCGGTAGAAAGCGCCTCGGATTCCGCTTTCTTCGAGTTCTCGGATGGCTGCGACGGTGGTGCCTGCGGGTGAGGAAACGCCTGCGCGCAATTCTGAGGGTTCTTTGCCGGTTTCCTTCATCATGGTTGCAGCACCTTCGAATGAGGCCACAGCGAGCTTTTTAGCGGTCGCGCGGGGCAGGCCTAGATTAACTCCTGCCTCAATGAGCGCTTCGGTCACAAGGAACAGGTATGCAGGGGAGGATCCGGACATCGCGGTGACTGCGTCGATGTCTGATTCCGCGACTTCGAGGACGTCTCCAACGGTGCTCAACAAGTCCTTGACTTGTTCCAACTGTTCCGCGTCAACGTAGCGGCCTTTGGTGACAGTCGACATGCCCTTGCCCACGAGCATTGGAGTGTTCGGCATGACGCGCACGACGGGGAGCCCCGCAGAGGCGCTTTCTTCCATGGCAGCGATGCTGATGCCTGCGGCCATGCTGACCACAACACTTTGTGCGGAGTTGTTATCCAAAGTGCCGGTGATTTCGGAGAGCACTTCGACGATAAATTTCGGCTTCACGCACAGGAACACCACGTCGGCTTCGTCTGCGGCTTGGGAATTATCCGTCATGTTGAGGATGCCGTAGCGGTCACGCAGCTCTTGGCCGCGCTCTTCCGAACGGTTGGTGACGCGAATATTTTGTGGATTCATGTTGGCCGCGATCAAACCTGAGACTAAAGCCTCGCCGATTTGTCCGCCGCCGATTACAGCAATTGTTGTCATGGTTCCCACACTGCCACTAACCACCCCTGTTTTGCAGCAGCGGGGGCCCAAAACGACAAATTACATGACGATTGCCAGCGGCCCGAACGTCATGACCAGGCCCACGATTCCTGCGAGAACCATGCTGAAACCATCACGTGAGGTGCGCAAAGCGTGGATGATGCCCACCATTCCCAAGGTCACGCCGACTGCCAGAACAGCGACGATCCACTTGTTCAGGCGCTCCCACAGCATTTCAAAGCCGAGGAATACAACGACACCGAGAACAACTCCGACGATCGCCATCATGATGATCGCGAATACGGACATTTTGTTTTCTTGCTCTGGCTCCTCGTCAACTTCTTCCACCACAGCCATCTGCGTGGTGTCAGTGTTATCGACTTCCACCTCTGCGAAATCTGCCTTTACGGCAGTCTCCACATCGGCGTCCTTCTCCGCGCGCACTACGGGCGCCGGCTTGGCGGCAACTGCCGGAACCACGGGGAACGCGCCCGTCGTCAAGCTAATTGGATCTTTTTCATCCACGATGCGCAGCACCATGGTTTCTTCGTTGCTCGGCGCCGGACGCTCAGGGGTTTCCTGCTTATCGACGTCGCCCTCCACCGAAGCCACTTCTACTTCTTCGGCGGGCTCAGGCTTGGGGGCCTCAACAACCTCAGGTTCTGCTGGTGCATCGATGGGCACGCTGGAGTGCTTGGACTCCGCGGGCTTTTCCTTAACGGCAGGAATGGAGCCGGTCAGCTCAGCAACGGATACGCCACCGTCTTCGATGCTGCGGCGCCTGCGTCGTCGGGGAGCATCGGTGGAGCGTCCCTCTTTCGCGGCACGCGCCATCAGCTCAGCGACTGTGAGTTTCTCTTCACTCATTTTCGCCAACTCCTTTCCGGGTAAATGTTACTCGAGTCCTTTGTCGATCCTGGTGAGGATCACACCTTCACGAAGTGCCCACGGACAAATTTCTACCTTGTCAATATCCAACGCACGCATCGCAGCTTCCGCAACTAGCGCACCTGCCACGATCTGATGTGACCGATCCGAGCTGATACCTTCCAGCTCAGCGCGGTCCGCCGCAGTCATTCGTGAGATAAATGCGATCAGCTGGCGCAGACCCGGCGCGGTGAGGGTTCGGGTGACGTGTGGTCCTGCGGATGAGGGCGCAGCACCAGTCAGTCGTGCCAGGGTGCGGAAAGTTTTGGATGTTCCCACTGCCAGGCGCGCGGGCCCTAGGGTGCGCATCTGGCGGGCGGGTTCTGCAAGTTCCGCATCGATATAATCGCGCAGGAGGTTGATTTTCTTACGTGCCGGTGGATCGGTGTCGAACCAGTTGTGGGTCAAGCGGCCCGCACCCAGATCCAGTGAGAACGCGAGGTCTGGGGATTCGTCGGTTCCGGAGGATAGTTCCAGGGAGCCGCCACCGATGTCGAGGTTAGTTATGCGCCCTGCGGACCATCCATACCAACGTCGAACTGCGAGGAAAGTTTGGCGTGCTTCGTCTTCACCGGAAAGGATGGACAGGCGGACGCCGGTTTCCTTCTCCACGTGGTCGAGCACTGCCTCGCTGTTGGTGGCGGAGCGGACTGCCGATGTAGCAAATGGCATCAGTTCAGCGCAGCCGAGCGTTTTCGCTAGGTCTGCTGCTTCCCCGACTGCTGAGGTGAGTTTGTTGATGCCCTTTTCGGAGATCGCCCCGGAGTCATCAAGAAGCTCAACAAGGCGCAGTGGGGTACGCCAATTGCTCATCGGGGTGGGGTGTCCACCGGGACGCGCGTCTACTGCAACTAGGTGGACAGTATTGCTGCCCACATCTAATACACCTAATCTCACACCTAAAGGTTAGACGGTCTAGGGTGGCAAAGTGTGAATCGGTCAAATTCTTCTTCGGTATTTTTAGGTTTCCCCGAGTCTTCGCCAGCGGCGGCATCGATTCGTGCTGGGGAGGAACTCCCTCTTGATTTCCCACGTGAATGGTATGAATTCACGGATCCAACTGATATTGAGCATGTATTTAGCATCGATTTAACGTGGCTTGAGTCTAATTGGAATTGCACCTTTGGTACCCCCGATTGTTTAGGTATTGATTCCGAAAACGCCGACGTGGGTTGTTGCGGCCACGGTGCATTCTTAGCAGATGAGACAGATCGAGATCAGCTTTATGATGCCGTTGCTCAGATGCCCGCTAAGTATTGGCAGCTACGCCCCGCCTCCACGGACTCGTTTTTAGCATCCGATGACGGCACCGACATTGAGCCGTGGCTGACATGGGATGAATTAGATGATGAAGACGGCAATCCCGAGCCCGCTTTGAAGACAACTGTGGTCAACGGCGCCTGTATTTTTGCCAACAGGGCGGGTTGGGAAACAGGCGCGGGGTGTGCGCTGCATCAGTGGGGCGTGAACGCAAATGAGGATCTAACCGTCGTCAAGCCTGAAGTTTGTTGGCAGCTCCCGCTGCGCCGCCTGGAGGCCTGGGAAGAGCGCCCCGACGGGCAAGAAATCTTGCGCACCACAATTACTGAATACAACCGGCGCGGCTGGGGCAACGGCGGCGAGGATTTCGACTGGTACTGCACCACCTCTCCGCGCTGCCACACCAATGCCGAACCCATGTGGAAAACACAGGAAACAGAACTCCGTGCACTCATGGGACCAAACTCCTACGAGGTGTTACGTAAATATTTGGAAGCACGATCAGCCATCCCAGCACATTTGCGAGCCCAGCACCCAGCTTCTGCGAGTAACAATAATGAGACTCCTCGCGGTTAAACTTTAAGGAGTTCACCAAGGAGGAAAATTATCACCGTCTTAAAAACGGCTAAGGCTTTTCTAAATTCGCCGCTGCGCACCATCACGTGGCGCAGCGTTGTGGCGAATAAACTCCGCATGGCATTAACAGTGCTTTCGGTTGTGCTAGGAACCGCATTTTTGTGTGGCTCCCTCCTCCTCACACATTCCCTTGAAAGAACATTTTCCTCCATCGTTGATGCCGGCGTGGAGGGCGTTGACGTGGGCGTTATCGCGCAACAAAACAACCCCGACGGCGTACCTTTCTCCGTCATCGCCGAAATTGAGCAGTATCCGGAAGTCCGCGCCGTCAACATCATCGGCGACGGCCCCGGCATGCCCTCCGGCACCACCATGACCGGCCAATCCGCGCTGATCCTCACCGACTCCGACGGCAATCCCCTGCAAGCAGGCAGCTCCGGCACGCACCCGCTAGCCATTTATCCGCAGGGCGAGTGGGTCTCGCCCGAGCCAACGCTTATCGACGGCCACTTCCCCACAAAACCCGACGAGGTAGTAGTCAACGCTTCGGCCGCCAAACGTGGCGGGCTCTCCCTCGGTGATCACCTAACGATCGTCACACCCACCGAACGCATCGACGCCACCCTGTCTGGAACCTTCGAATCAAACACCGACGTCGCAGGCTGGGTCGGAGTCGGATTCACCCCACAGCGCTACGTCGAACTGTTCACCAACGGCACCGACGCCAGCCAAATCACCATCGCAGTCAACGACGGCGCCGACCCCATGGCAGTCCGCAACCGCATCGGCAAAAACCACCGCGACCTCCTGCCCCTGCTGCCCGAGCAAATCATCGACCAAACCACCGGCGACACCGCCCGCCAACTGGAGTTCATGACCTACGTGCTCCTGGCATTCGCCGCGATCGCACTGATTGTTGGCTCGTTCATCATTGCCAACACCTTCGCGATGATCGTCGCCCAACGCACCGGCGAATTCGCCCTCCTCCGTTCCATTGGTGTCTCCACGTTCCAAATCGGATTCTCCGTGATTATGGAAGCAGTATTCGTCGGACTTATCGGCGGTTTCATCGGCATCGCAGTTGGCTTCGGAGTGGTCAATGCACTTGTCCAAGTGCTCAACCAATTCGGCGACACCCTCTCCTCCATCGACATCACCTACAACGCCGGATCCTTCATCTTCCCTGTCCTCTTCGCCGTCACTGCCACCGTACTAAGCTCCATATCGCCTGCTCACCGCGCCGGTAACCTCCCACCAGTCCAAGCATTCGAATCCTCCGATGCACGCAGCGACGCCCTCGGAAGGATCCGCTTCCTCGTCGCCGCCGTCATGCTCACCCTTGGAATCAGCCTGACGATCGCAGGTGCCGTGGTATCCGCCATCAACGGAGATGAATTCAAAACAGAAACACGCCTCGCATTCATCGGCGCTGGACTTCTCTTAGTGTTCTTCTCACTCTCCCTGTCCGGTCCCGCACTGATGGTGGCGACCTCTCAGACTCTTGGCGTGGCGATAATGTCGCCGTTCCGAGCCGTCGGCAAGCTCGCACAACGCAACACCCTGCGCAATCCGCGACGCTCCGCAACCACCGCACTGGCCGTCACTTTGAGCGTTGGCCTCGTCGCCTGCGTTGGAGTCATCGGCGCCACCACCCGCGCCAGCGTCTTCGGGTCCATGGAATCCACCATCAAATCCCCATATGTCCTCGACAGCATCGGTGGCACCATGATCCCTGGACAACCCGCCGGCGGTTCAAGGTCACTGTCCATGTCCGCAGCCGTCGCACAGGAAATCGCACAAACCCGCGGAGTCGGCAAAGTGGGCACCCTCATGACCGGCAGCGTCCAAGTCAACGGATGGGACAACGAAAACACCACAATTTTCGACGGCGACCTCTCTCAGTTCCTCGACCTCGCAGTCCGCTCCGGCGACGCCTTCGACGACGAAACCCCCGGCGTCATGATCTCCACCACCTACGCCGACCAATCCGACCTCGAAGTAGGCGACACCGTCACCGTCAACCCCTACGGATCCGACGACGGCATCCGCGTCCCCATCACCGGCATCTACGCAGAAACCAACCTCGTCGGACACCTCATGGTCAACGCAGCCGCCACCAACCGAGTCCTCACCTCCGCGGACACCTACCACCGGTCCCAAATCTTCGTCAACGGCGACGGCTCCACCACCAACGAAGAACTCCGCGACATCCTCGTCGACGCCGTAGCCCCCTTCCTCATCGTCCAAGTGAAATCCAAAGATGAATTCCGCGGAAGCCTCGGCACCCAAATCAACCAATTGCTCGGCATCATCTACGGACTGCTCGCCCTGGCAGTGATCATCGCAGTCCTGGGAATCGTCAACACACTGTTCCTCTCCATCAGCGAACGCACCCGCGAAATCGGAATCCTCCGCGCCACCGGCGTCCAACGAGGACAAATCCGCCGCATGATTACCCTCGAATCCGTCATCCTCTCCATCCACGGCGCAATCCACGGACTCCTCCTAGGTACATTTATCGGCTGGGCAATCGTCAGTTGTCTCCGCACCCGAGGCATGGCACCCGTCGAATTCCCCTGGACCCAAATCGGATTAATGCTCATCTCCGCAATCATCATCGGAGGCATAGCAGCCCTCATCCCAGCCAACCGAGCCTCCCGAATCTCCCCTTTGGAAGCAATCAACTAACAGTCTGCATCGGCAACCTCCTCTTACGATCCGCATACTTCCGCTGAATCGCCACCCTGACCTGCTGAAAGAAATAATCCCACGCCTGCTGACTCTGCAACGTCTTAGAAGTCACCTCAAAAACATCCCACCCCGCATTCTTCAGAGCATTCTTCCGAAACGCATCCTTCGACCTCTGCTCAGCGGTGTAATGCCACCCACCGTTATATTCCAACGCGACACCCCACACCGGATCCGCCAAATCCAAATAAAACCTCCTCCCCTCCAATTCCACACGAACCTGCGGCATAAAATTCCGGTACCCCTGCATATGAAGACGCACCCGCAATCTCGACTCCGGTGGCGACTCCGCAAACTCATCCGTAAATTCCGCATGTTTCCGCAGTTCAGGAACCTTTTTGATCTCATCCTTCAAATCCGGACACTGCCTAATCAGATGATCGATCAACGCCACCTGATGCTCAAAACTATCGAGCCCGTGCAAACTAAACACATCCAAAAGTGCTTGGGAATCACTCACGAGCGTGAATTCCCCACTACGCCTTAGATTTTCAGGGGTTTCGCGACGAATGATTTTTCCGACGTTGGTTGTTTTTCTCGTGCGAGGCTCACCCGAAATGCTAATTATGGGCATCCAAGGGTCGTCGAATAGTTGATATCCTCTTCGATTCAATGCCGCATATCCCCTCAGCACTCCTTGAGGGCATCTCTTTATGAGTGCTTGGGTGACTAAAACAGGATCATCGATCAGATCGTTCTTTAAATACACCGATCCTGAGATTTTGGTGAAGTGTTTGTAGAACTTCCACTTGGTTAATTCATGGGAGACTTCGTCGTAGGTTACTGGCCAGAGGTAGGAATTATTGTTGTCCATACTCTGGTTAGACTCCGAAGAAGTCCAAATGGTTCCAAGGCTCTAGAAGCCCGTTTAAAGGGTCGAGTTTTTCGAAGGAACGTTCCCCTAAAGTGAGTCACGGAAGCGCGTCTAACAGCCATACAGCGAGTCTGGTTTTTTGGGTCTAAGGCCAGTTTTTCTGGCCAACCAGACAGGCGTGCCCACGAATCCTCAAATCGAAACACTTGGGCAACTGGGACCGGTTTCGAAAGCGATAAACCAAACCAGAGTGCCCACCAACTCGAAAAACCCGAACCGCGGGCACGTGTGTCTGGTTTGCTGGCTTGGAGCCTCCCGATCAAAGCAAAAGTGAGCCCTGGCCTTAGCTCCCATCCAAAGAACCCTACATTTACGGCCCCTTAAAGCATCAACACTCTAGAAGCCCGTTTAAGCGGTCGAGTTTTTCGAAGGAACGTTCCCCTAAAGTGGATCACGGAAGTGCGTCTAACGGCCATACAGCGAGTCGACATTTTCAGGTCCAAGGCCAACTTTTCACCCCGACCAGACAGGTGTGCCCACGAATCCTCAAATCGAAACACTTGGGCAACTGGGACCGGTTTCGAAAGCGATAAACCAAACCAGAGTGCCCACCAACTCGGAAAACCCGAACCGTGGGCACGTGTGTCTGGTTTTAACTAAGTTGAGCGCCCAACAGGGCCTAACAGAGCCCTACAGCTCGAATTTGTAGCCCAATCCACGCACGGTCACGAGGTAACGAGGGCGAGATGGCTCTTCTTCGATCTTGGAACGCAACCTTTTGACATGAACGTCGAGGGTTTTGGTGTCGCCGACGTAATCTGCGCCCCAAATTCGGTCGATGAGCTGTCCGCGGGTGAGGACTCGGCCGGCGTTTCGGAGGAGGTACTCCAGAAGGTCGAATTCCTTCAGTGGCATGCTCACTGGTTCGCCACCGACGGTGACGGTGTGGGAATCGACGTCCATGCGGACGCGGCCGCCTTCGAGGATTTGATCGTCAAGTGGTAATTCTTCGGCTTCGGTTTCAGTAACTCCGCGTCGGCGCAGGACAGCGCGGATGCGGGCGATGAGTTCGCGGGAAGAATATGGCTTGGTTACATAATCATCGGCGCCGAGTTCGAGGCCAACAACTTTGTCGATCTCGGAGTCGCGGGCGGTGACCATGATGACGGGAACAGTGGATACGCTGCGGAGTTCTTTGCATACGTCGGTGCCAGACATGCCTGGGAGCATGAGGTCTAAGAGGACGATGTCGATTTCGTTGCGACTGAACTCCACAAGTGCGGTTGGGCCATCACCGGCGATGATGGTGTCAAAACCTTCTTTGCGAAGAAGAAAGGCCAAAGGATCTGCTAACGATTCCTCATCTTCAACGATCAGGATTCTCGTCATGATTTTTCCTTTCGGCGCCCAGATGCTTTGGACGCAGTCGTACGAATAGGTGAATCCAAACTAGGTCCCTGCTTAGATCCTGCCGGTTCCTTGGACTCTGGGTGGTATACAGGGAGTTCAAGTGTAAATGTGGAGCCTGTTCCAGGACGTGACCACAAACTAATACTACCGCCATGGTTAGCCATGACATGTTTGACTATCGCGAGGCCAAGGCCAGTTCCGCCGGTTTGGCGGGAGCGGGCTTTGTCGACGCGGAAGAATCTTTCGAAAACTCGGCCTTGGTCTTCGGGTGCGATGCCAATGCCACGGTCGGTTACTCGGATCATGACCACGTCGTTTCGGATGCTTTGTGAAACGGAGACGGGGACTGATTTTGGTGAGTAGTTGATTGCATTGCTGATCAGGTTCGCCAGGGCTGTGACCAGCAGGGATCGATCGGCTTCTACCCAAACGCCGGTGCGGTCGCCGCGAATGATTTCGATGTTGGCGTTGTCGGCGGCGAGTTGGGTGCGTTCGATGGCTTCGCTGATGATGTCGTCAGCCTGGACGGGTTCCATATCAGGGAGTCGTTCGGCGCCCTGAAGTTTGGAAAGGGAGATCAGTTCGTTGATCATGTCGGCCATGCGGTGGGCTTCGCGGTGGAGCCTGGATCCGAAGTATTCGACTTGTTCTGGGTCGTCGGAGGATTCCATGAGGGCTTCCGCGAGGAGTGCCATGCCGCCGACGGGGGTTTTCAGTTCGTGGGAGACGTTTGCGACGAAGTCTCGGCGTGCCGATTCCATGCGCACGTTTTCGGATTCGTCGGAGGCATAGATGATCACGAAACGATCGTCGATAAGCGTTAAAGGCTTGACCACTGCCTGCACTGCGGTGATGCGACTACCCGGGCGCCGCGGATTGCGGTCTGGGTGGACGTCGAGTGAGTGGGTTTCTTGGTCTTGGAAGGCTTCCTGGGCGACGCGCCAAACGTTGCCGTCGACGGATCTTTCGTGGACGATGCCCAATTCGTGGGCGCGGCCGTTGGATAAGATGACGTCGCCGGTGCGATCGACAACCGTGATTCCCGTTGGGGAGCCTTGAATCGCCAGGTGGAGGACCTGCCCCACCGTGGTGACCTGGTTTTCGGACAGGGTGACCGCGGACTTGTGGCGACGCATCCGATCTTTAATTTTCGTATACGCAGGTAGGGCGAGGCCCATGAGGACCACGCCCAATACGAAAGCAAGAAGAGTGCTCACCTACAAATAGCTACTTATTACCCTGGTTTGCTACTGCTGCTGCGCCGGCTGCTGCTGCCTCAGGATCGAGGTAGGTGCCGCCTGGGTTTACTACGGAACCGTCTTCGGCGATTTCGTAGACCAGTGGGATGCCGGTTGGGATGTTGAGCTCTGCGATATCAGCATCGGAGATGCCGTCAAGGTGCTTAACCAGCGCACGCAGGGAGTTGCCGTGTGCTGCGATGAGGACGGTTTCGCCCTTCTTTGCGCGTGGCAGGATTTCTTCCTCGAAGTAAGGAACAAAACGAACCACAACGTCCTTGAGGCATTCGGTGCGTGGAACTACGTCGAGGTCCGCGTAACGAGGGTCATTTGCCTGGGAGTACTCTGCGTCATCCGCGAGCTCTGGTGGTGGGGTGTCGTAGGAGCGGCGCCATTCCATGAACTGGTCGTCGCCGTATTTTTCCTTGGTTGCAGCCTTGTCAAGGCCCTGCAGTGCGCCGTAGTGACGCTCGTTGAGGCGCCAGTCGCGGATCACTGGGATCCAGTGGCGGTCTGCAGCGTTCAGTGCGATGTTTGCAGTGCGGATCGCGCGACGCAGCAAGGAGGTGTATACAACGCCTGGGAGGACGCCTGCCTCGACGAGGAGTTCGCCTCCGCGCTTGGCCTCAGCCTCACCCTGTTCGGTCAGATTGACGTCGACCCATCCAGTGAACTGGTTGGATGCGTTCCATTCGCTCTGACCGTGACGAAGAAGAATCAATTTTCCGTTAGTCATAGGTACTAGTTTGCCACTTTATGTTCCACGACGCGCGTTTACTTAGCCGTGATGCGTTTCACCGTCGACATTTTCGTTGGCAATAGCGTCGTTGTACAGCGACGATAGCTGTGCGGCGGTGGCCGCCCAGGAGAATGTTCTGGCGTGTTCGACGGCGTCTTCACCCATTCTGATGCGCGTTTCGTCATCGTCCAAGAGTGTGGCTAAGGCGTCGGCCCAGGCATGCGGGGAGTGGCCGTCGACAAGCAATCCCGTCTCCCCTTCCGCGACTGCGATGGGCAGGCCGCCAACCCGGGCCGCAATGACCGGTGTGCCGCTGGCTTGCGCCTCCATGGCGACGAGTCCGAAGGACTCATTAAAACTTGGCACGGCCACGATGTCCGCCGCCCGATACACGGCCACTAGCTCGCTCGGCGGGCGCGGGTCCAAAAAGCGAATTCGCTTTTCGACGCCCAGTTCCTCTGCCATATGCCTATAGGTATCCGGTGTCGCATTCGGACCAGAAGGGCCGCCACAAATAATGACGCGCAGATTTCGGTCCGGATCGCGATCAAACAACGCCGCAACCGCCTTGATCAGCACCTGCGGGCCCTTAAACGGCTGCAACCGACCCACAAAAGCCACTACCTTTGTGTGCAGCGGAATGCCCAGCTCACGACGGGAACGTTCCGTCGCGCGATCATTTCCAGGGCTATAAAGTTCCACGTCCGCACCCGGTGACACCACAGAAATCCGATCCGGATCCGCATCGTAGTGATGCATCAAATCCTGCATCTCCTCCTGAGTGTTCACCGCCAACACGTCAGCGTTATCCACCAGCTGCTGCTCACAAATGCGACGCGCCTCCGACTCCGGAGTGTCCGAATCATCCCGATAAGAATTCTTCACCGCCGCCAAAGTGTGTGCCGTATGAATAAGGGGAATCCGCCACAAATCGCGCAGCAACCACCCCACCTGACCAGACAGCCAATAGTGAGAATGGATCAGATCATAAGTAACCTTCTCCCGGCGCGTAAACGACAACATTCCGCCGGTAAACGCCGCCAACTGAGTAGGAAGCTCCTCTTTGGAAAGCCCCTCATACGGCCCCGCAGCGATATTAATGACCCGCAAATTCTCAGCTACTCTCACGATCTCACCCTGAGAAGGCCTCGTGGCACGAGTGTAAATATCGACCTCGATACCCTGTTTCGCTAGCTCAGTCGCGGTCGAAAGAATGTAGACGTTCATGCCGCCTGAATCACCAGTTCCGGGCTGCTGCAATGGAGAGGTGTGCATGGAAATCATAGCTACGCGCATGCCCACATTCTAGATCGCCGAAGAAAGCAGCGGGACGTCTCTATATACTAAAGGGCACTAAAGCAACGCAGTTGAAGGGACACCATGTCAGCATACGAAACCAAAGAATGGCTCCAGCACTACCCAGAGTGGACGCCACACTCGCTGGAATATGGCGACACCACCCTGCTGGACGTTTACGACAACAACCTGGCCATCAACGCAGACAAGCCAGCCACCTACTTTTTCGGTCGTTCACAAACCTACGGTGAACTGGACAAAGAAGTCCGCAAAACTGCCGCTGGCCTGCGCGCACTAGGTGTCCGCCCCGGCGATCACGTAGCGATTATCCTCCCCAACTGCCCACAGCACATCGCAGCTTTCTACGCAGTGCTGAAACTCGGCGCAGTAGTCATTGAGCACAACCCGCTCTACACCGCCCACGAACTGCTCGAACCCTTCAAAGACCACGGTGCCCGCGTTGCCATCGTCTGGGACAAAGCCTCCCCCACCGTCGAACAGCTACGTGGACAGACCCAGTTGGAAACCATCGTGTCGGTCAACATGATCAACGCGATGCCACCACTCCAGCGCCTAGCACTTCGGCTCCCAATCCCTGCACTGCGCAAGAGCCGCGAATCCCTCTCCGGCGCAGCCCCCAACACCGTTCCTTTTGAAACCCTGACCAGCGCAGCAATGGGCGGCGACGGCGACGACGTAGTTTCAGAACCCACCGTGACCAAAGAATCCGTCGCGCTGATCCTCTACACCTCCGGCACCACCGGACGCCCCAAGGGTGCCCAGCTCACCCACGGAAACCTGTTCTCCAATCTCCTCCAAGGAAAGCACTGGGTTCCAGGTCTCGGAGACAAACCAGAACGCATGCTTGCAGCCCTACCAATGTTCCACGCATACGGTCTGACCATGGTCGGCACACTGTCCGTGTTCATCGGTGGCGAAATGGTGCTACTTCCCACCCCACGCATCGACCTGATCATGAACGTAATGAAAAAGCACACCCCAACCTGGCTACCAGGCGTGCCCACCCTTTACGAAAAAATCGTCGACGCCTCCGAAAAAGAAGGAATCCCCATCAAGGGAGTCCGCAACGCCTTCTCCGGTGCATCCACACTCTCCCAGCGCACCGTTGAACGCTGGGAAAAGCACACCGGCGGACGCCTCGTCGAAGGCTACGGCCTCACCGAAACCTCCCCCATCATCGTGGGTAACCCCATGAGCGATCACCGACGCCAAGGCTACGTAGGAATCCCCTTCCCCGACACCATCGTGCGCATCGCAAACCCAGAAAACCTCGACGAAACCATGCCCGACGGCAGCGAAGGCGAAGTCCTAGTCAAGGGCCCACAGGTGTTCAAGGGTTACCTCAACCAGGAAGAAGCCACCAAGAACAGCTTCCACGGCGAGTGGTACCGCACCGGCGACGTCGGAGTGATGGAAGAAGACGGGTTCATCCGCCTAGTTGCTCGCATCAAGGAAGTCATCATCACTGGCGGTTTCAACGTGTACCCAGCTGAGGTTGAAGAAGTCCTCGCAGAGCACCCAGACATTGAAGATTCCGCAGTCGTTGGTATCCCGCGTGAAGACGGCTCCGAAAACGTCGTTGCTGCCATCACTTTGGTGGAAGGTGCAGCGCTGGATCCGGATGGCCTGAAGGAATTCGCCCGCAAGAACCTCACCCGCTACAAGGTTCCGCGCACTTTCTACCACTTTGAGGAGATGCCGCGGGATCAGATGGGCAAGATTAGGCGTCGTGAAGTGCAGGCGGAGTTGTTGAAGAAGCTCGGCAAGTAGACGCCGATTTAAGAGGTCGAGTTTCCCAAATGGGCACTTACCCCAACTGGCGCTAGTTCACCCCCCAGAAGCGATTCTGAGGGGTTTCCACTTTGTAACCAGTGGGACTGATGTGATTCCTGAAAGATTCCAGGGCAAGGATCAACCACGTTTCAAAGGAAAACTCGAATCTGTGGTGGATCCTCGCGGTTTCAGATAGCGAAGACGCAAAAATCCACCACAAATCCACTAATCAGAGCAATTTGTGGTGGGGATTTGCAACTCAGGCCCCGCACGAGTGGACGTTGAAGAAGCTCGGCAAGTAGACGCCGATTTAAGAGGTCGAGTTTCCCAAATGGGCACTTACCCCAACTGGCGCTAGATAACCCCTCAGAAGCGATTCTGAGGGGTTTCCCATTTGTGGCCAGTGGGACTGGTGTGATTCCTGAAAGTTTGCAGGGCAAGGATCCACCACGTTTCAAAGGAAAACTCGAATCTGTGGTGAATCCTTGCGGTTTCAGGTGGCGGAGACGCAAAAATCCACCACAAAATCGCTGATCAGAGCAACTTGTGGTGGGGATTTGCAACCTAGCCTTGGCCGGCCCATGACTCGCTGATCATGGCCTCTAAAACATCCAAATCGATGTCTTCCGGTTTATTGATGTACACGCATCCGCGGCCTTCGGTGTATTTTCCAAGTTTCTGCAGCAATTCCTCACCGCGAGGCGAATCCTTCAGGCCATACAGGCAGATTTTGGACTTCGCCGGGCTGAAACCACACTGAAACCAATCGCCTTCCCTTCCGGTGTGGGAAACGTAGTGGACTGAGCCGTATCCGATCATGGAGGGTCCCCACATTTTGGGTTCCGCGCCGGTGACGCGACCGAAGATCGATAGCAATTGGTGCCCGTGAGCAACCCGACGCCCCTCTAGACCATCGACGTATGCGACGGGATCCACGGAAGTGATGTGAGTTTTGATATCTGAGGCCACTTTACCGGTGTGACCTGGGGTGATGGTGGCGCCTTTTGTTTCTTCCCCCAGGGAAAGGCCACGTTCCAACAATGCTGCCTGGATCCTGCCGAGGCCAGTTTTTCCGACACCATGCAGGGCAATCAACGTCTTGTAGGGAACACCGTCGAGGGATTCTAAAGTGGAGTATCCGGCATTTTCCAACGCCCTGTGCAGTGGGGCGGCGGTGCCAGGGACGTCGGAAAATTCAGTCATCGATGCTGATTCCAATCCAGACGGGTTCTGGGACGAGGGTGACGCCGAAGGTTTCGAGGACTCCGTCGCGGATTTCTTTGGCTAATGCGACGAGGTCGGAGGCGCGGGCGTCGCCACGGTTGGTGAGTGCGAGGGTGTGTTTGGTGCTCAGGGAGGCTTTTGCGCCTGCGCCGGGGTGTCCCTTTTTGAAGCCGGCGCGTTCGATGAGCCAGGCTGCGGAGAGTTTTTCTTTGCCATCGCCGGCTGGGAAGCGGGGCATGGTGGGTTCGCCGACTTTTTCAAAGACTGCGTCGGCAAGGGCTGGGTCGACGATTGGGTTGGTGAAGAAGGATCCGGCGGACCAGGTGTCGTGGTCGGTGTGTTCCACGACCATGCCTTTGGCGCGGCGGAGTTCTAGGACGGCGTCGCGGACCATGCGGACGGGGCGACGTGGGTGGGGTTCGGCCTCGGAGATCGCTAATCGACGTCCCAATTCACCAAAACGTAGCGGCGCGGACAATCCGTCGGTGAGGAGCTGGAGTTCGATCGCCAAGACGACTGCGCGGTTGGTGAATTTGAGATTGGAGTATCGGTAAGAGAGGTCGAGTTCGGAGGCGTCGACCCAGGAGACTTGGTGGGTGGTGCGGTCGAGAAGCTGGACGCGGGTGAGTACATCGGAAACTTCCGTGCCGTAGGCGCCCACGTTTTGGACTGGGGTGGCGCCGGCGGAGCCGGGGATTCCGGAGAGGCATTCAATTCCACCGAGGCCGGCATCCACCGAAAGGTGGACAACATCGTCCCAAACAGCGCCTGCATCGGCGGTGAGGAGACCGTCGGTGAGGTTGATGGAGACGTCGTCGGTTTCGATGATGACGGCAATAACATCCAGATCGCCGTCGGCCACGACGAGATTGGACCCGCCGCCGACGATGAGGAGGGGGAGGGAGGCGTCGTCAAGCAATTTTATGGCGCTGACCAGCGCCTCCGTGGTCTGGCAACGTACGGCGCTGCGGGGTTTTCCGCCGATGCGGAGGGTCGTCAGATCGGCGAAAGTGACTTCCGAATCGAGTTCGACGCCGTCGATCGCGGCGATTTCCTGGGCTAGCGATGAATCCAACACCCCACTAACGGTAGTCTTATCCTCATGGCAACGCGTACAGAAAACACCATTACGATCAATCAGCCCGTCGGCAAGGTGCACCAAGCACTGACCACCGAAGCCTACTGGGCATACATCGCAGAGAACCTCTCCCCCGAAGCTGGCGAGGTCAACGAGTTCACCGCAGCTGACGGTGGCGCAACCGCAACCCTTTTTGAGGTCCTCCCACTCGAGGTCCTCCCAGAGGCAGTTCGCGCAATGATCAGCCAGGCACTGAAGGTCAAGCGAGTCCTCACGGTTCCTGCACTGACCAACAACGCCACAACCGTCGAGTACAACGCTGACGTCAAGGGCACCCCTGTTGATTTCAAGGGCACCATCGCCATCAACGGCGACGACGCAGCAACCACCTTCGACTACAGCAACGAAGTGTCCGTGAACATCCCATTCATGGGCCCTGCAATCGAGCCTAAGGTTGCCGACGCACTCGGCGAGCTCTTCGCAAACGAAGGCGCTCTGACCGAAAAGTGGATCTCCGAGAACCTCTAAATGGCTGATCACGCCCACAATCTGCGCGCCTCTTTCCGCAAGGGTGCAAACGGAAAGCAGAAGCCAATCGGCGTGATCACCCGCGGCACCACCGGTGTGAACCGCCTACGGCGCTTCGATCGGTGGTGCTTTCATCATCCCAAAATACGTTCGCTTCTCGACGCCACTTCCCTGGCGTTAGATGTCGGGTACGGCGCCAGCCACACAACCACCGTCGAATGGGGACGTTGGCTCCACCGCCTCCAACCCGACATGGATGTCATCGGCCTAGAAATCAACCCCGAACGAGTCCTCGAACCCCAAAACGGCGTGTCCTTTGAACTCGGCGGATTCGAACTTGCCGGCTACACCCCACAACTCGTGCGCGCCTTCAACGTGCTGCGCCAATACGACGTGGACCAAGTCGAAGCCGCATGGGAAACCGTCACCTCCAGACTTGCCCCAGGCGGACTGTTTTTCGAAGGCACCTGCGATGAAATCGGCAAACGCTGCACCTGGATCACACTTAACTCAGACGGCCCACAAGAACTCACCCTTGCATGGGATCCTTGGGGAATCTCCACCCCCTCCGATGTGGCCGAACGACTGCCCAAAATGCTCATCCACCGCAACATTCCTGGTGAAAAGATTCACGCACTGCTAGCAGCCGCTGATTTAGCCTGGGACTACTGCGCCGGCTGGGAACCCCACGGACCGCGCGTGCGCTGGGAAAAAGCCCGCGAGATGCTCATCGACCAAGGTTGGCCCATCGCAGTGTCCAGGCGACGCGTGGGCGATAGCCTGCTGACTGTACCGTGGGAAACGGTGGCGCCTTAATTGTTTTACGCGTGCTGACAGGAACCTTTTAGGTGATTAACCTGGTTTGCAACTTTCCAACCTCAGCCGGATAAGGAACACTAGTGGGCGTGGCTAAATCAAAGAAATCTGCTTTACCTAAAGTCCTGCTCACCATCGTGGTGATCCTGCTCCTGCTCGTGCTGGTAGCAGAATTCGGGCTGCGCTTCATGATCGGAAAACAACTGAAAGATGAGTTCCAAGCTCAGGCTTCCTCACAAGGAATCTCTGCAACTGAAGAGCCCTCCATCAGCTTCGGCGCATCCCCACTCCTGTTAGGCATCGCTCGGGGAAGCATCAATGAAGTCACAATCGACACCCCCGACTCCGTATCCATCACTAACCAAGACGGTGTCCCCTCCATCAGTGGCACACCAGAGTCAACTATCCAACTCCAAGGGCTTGATATCGGTGACCGCGACAACCCAGTCGCAGACCACCTCACCTTAACCACATTGGCAACCGACGATTTCATCCTGGCAACCATCCAACAGCAGATGGCCGAAGCAACCGGCGGGAACAGCACCTCCCAAGGATTCGCAGAACAGCTTATCCAGGAACTCATCAAAGTCACCGACATTACTTCCGATGCAGCTAATCAAACCATCGAAGTTGAATTCACCGACGGCGCCGCCCGAGCCTCACTGCACCCCATCGTAACGAACGGCCAACTCGGCTTTGAGATCGTAGATTCCCAACTCTTCGGATTCGGCCTCCCCGATGAAATCTCCCAAATGCTCACCGACGCACTGCAATCATCAATCAATGAAGTAGCCGGTGGCCTGCAAATCCAAAGCCTCGAAGTTGTCGACGCTGGCATCAACGTCACCCTGACCGGAGACAACATCAACATCCAGACCCTAGAAGCCGCACAGTAAAGAGCGCTTTCGCGTCTGTGACTTTTAGTCCTAAACGAAGAAAATCGCTGCCACCTCTACGGTGACAGCGATTTTTTTCTGGTTTATGGGTTTATGGGTTTATGGGGCGAAGCTTTGGATGAAGTAATTCACGATCGTGAACAACAAACCAGCCATGCCCACCATCGAACCAATCGACAACACCTGAGTAATCGTATCCCCGAAGGAACTGCTGCTGACATCAGAAGACGATGCAGAAGGGGTTTCTGGGTCCTCCGGCTCGGGGGTCGATCCACATCCCTCATCTGCAGTGAGATTCAGCGTGATTGGCGCCAACTCCTCCCCTGCCGTGTAGAAACCACCGAAAACTTCCACACCATCAGCAGTCAATGCCACATCGCCAGTCACGTTGACTGAATTAGAGGTGAGGTCTGGAGCTTTGGCAAAAGTAATCGTGGCAAGCTCAGCCTGTTCACCAGTTTGAAACTCACCCAACGTGTGGGTGTTGATGTATTCCCGAGATGTGTAATCCACCAACAACCGACCTGTAGAACCACTCAGCTCCACAGTGATGTTGGAAAAATCAAGATCCAACGTGAAATTGTTAGGGACTTCCGCGAGGTCATCACCGGGGTACAGGTTGTGTCCGGTCCAGTGCGCGCCTCCGGAAGTGGAAATCTTCGAAGACGTCACCGAATCAACTGGCCAGGTCAGTGCTGGAGTTTTGCCGTTACCGTCGGTCTGGACGCCGTCACGAACGTCCAACCCGCCCTTATATTTATAAGCACTACCATTTGCGATGTTTCCCAAAAGATAACTGTTGAAAGAATCGCGCACATTCCACCCAACATCGCCGGTGAATGTACAAATAGATTCTGCTGCATGTGCAGAGGTCGCTGGAATGGCCAACGCAGCCCCCGCGACAGAGGCTGCTAATAAGGCACTAGGAAAACGATTCATTTACTTAAACGCTGCAAGGAATCCGCTAGCTACCAGGAAGTTGTACACAAGTGCACCAACGCCACCAAGCGCTGCGAGGATGCCCAAGATTCCGAGGATATCGCCGTTGCTGCTGCTGTTGCTTCCGTCATCCTTGTTGTCATCGCCAGGCTTTTCTGGGTCGACCGAGGTTTCCGGATCTACTGGAGTCTCTGGGTCGACCGAGGTTTCCGGATCTACTGGAGTCTCAGGCTCTACAGGAACCTCAGGCTCAACGGGGGTTTCAGGCTCGTCGCATACAACTTCGTTGGTGAGGTTCAAAGTGATTGGCGCAAGTGCTTCACCTTCTGGGTAGAAGGTGCCCATGACATCGACACCAGTTGCAGTCAGCTTGGTCTGGCCGGTGACGGTGACGTTCTCCTGGGTCAGGTCGATTGGCTCATCGAAAGTGATGGTAGCCAACTCTGCCTGAGTTCCGGTGAGGAAGTCAGCGACGGTCTTGGTATCAACGAACTCACGGGACTTGAAGTCGACAAGCAGGGTGCCCTCGTTGCCATCGAATTTGACGGTTGGGTTGGAGAAGTCGAGATCAAGGATGAAGTTGTCTGGCGCCTGGGACTCGTCGTCGCCGGAGTAGTGATTGTGTCCGGTCCAGTGAACGCCACCGCCAAGTTTGACGGCTCCTTCTTCGCTGCCAAGTACTGGCCAGGTGAACTCGCGAGCTGACTTCGTGCCGGTGGTTTCTACACCGTCACGGACCTCGATGCCACCGTGGTATTTGTATGCTGCACCGTTTGCAATTGGACCTTCAAGGTAGTTGTTGAATGATTCACGCACTGACCAGTCGGCGGTTCCTGTGGTGGTGACAACGCGGCATTTGCCGGTTTTCTCGGCTGCATTAGCCGAGACTACGGTGAGGCCGGTCATGGCGATGGCGGATCCCGTGAGAGCAACGAGCGCACGGGTGGCAAGCTTGTTCATTTTTGTTCTCCTGTTCGATAACGCAATAAAAACTAGATTAGCTTAACCTAACCTGGCAAAAATGGAAGAGCCCTACCCCAAAGAGGGTAGGGTAACCTTAGTTAGTCATGTATCTAAGCTGGTGAAACCGTATTTTTCACCTGTAGTACGGAGGGTAAATTCGCCTCAGAACGGTCCGGCTCCACTCGAACATATTTTCCACTATGATCGACCCTGATAGGCCAACCGTAAACACGGGACAGCGTTTCCGTGGAATACACCTGATCAACAGAACCGGAGGCAATCACTCGACCATCACTGAGACACACAATGCTGTCGCAATATGCAGCGGCCGCATTGAGATCATGAAGGACCACAATCACTGCTGCCCCGGCGGCTGCCAGTGCTCGCGCTGTGCCCAGAGTTTGTTCTTGGTGGCTGATATCCATCGCGGCTGTTGGTTCGTCCAACAGCACAATGGGGGTTTGCTGAGCAAGGACACGGGACAAGGCAACGCGTGCCCGCTCGCCGCCTGACAGTGTGGTGATTTCACGTTCGGCAAGGTGCGATACCGAGGTGGCGGCAAGCGCTGCTTCGATGATTTCATGATCCTCTTCGGGGGTTGACGCCTTCTGCCACGGCCGCCTGCCCATTTCTACGACGTCCCACACGAGGAAGGAAAATGCCACGCTGACATCTTGAAGCATGACTGCTCGCACCCTGGCCATATCGGATGCCGCTGCTGTTGCGGGATCTAAGCCACCGACGTTGACTTCGCCTGAATCGGGAAGCCGATCGCCTGAAAGGACACTCAGCAGAGTGGATTTTCCGGCACCGTTTGGGCCGATGAGTCCCAACACTTCCCCGGGGTAGGCCTTGAGGGAGACGGCGTCGAGAAGCTTTTTTCCTTCAATGGATACGGTGACGTTGTCGAGGGAAACAATGGCCATTTAGTGCACGCCCTTTTTCATCATTCGGCGCAACATTATGAAGAATGTTGGGCCGCCGACCAGCGCTGTGAAAATGCCGATCGGCAGGTCAGCGTATGGGATGAGCGTTCTGGCGAGGATGTCAGAGACGCTGATCAGTGCTGCGCCGCCCAGTGCGGAGGCTGGTACGAGGATTTTGTTGGCAGGTCCGGTGACTGTGCGAAGCAGGTGCGGGATGATCAGGCCAACGAAGCTGATTAGTCCCGCGTATGCGACGGCACCGGCAGTGAGGAGGGTGGATACGGCGATCGCGATGATGCGCAGTTTCTTCACGTTGAGGCCGACGTGTCCGGCGGCGCTTTCGCCGAGCGCCAGCACATCGAGCTGTTTGCCCAGGCCAAATGCGGCGACGAGGCCGATTGTCACGATCACAAACACCACGTTGACGTGCGCCCATTGCGAGCCGTTGAGGGAACCCATCTGCCAGAAAATAATTTCTTCGCGGGAGCTCGTCGGCGCGATGTAGATGAAGAACGAGGTCAGCGCGCCGGATACTGCATTAATGGCGATGCCTGTGAGGATCAGGTTGATCACTTGCACACGTCCACGGCTTCTGGCCAGCTGATATACCAAAATCGTGGTGATCACCGCGGTAATAAACGCGCCGACTGCGACGGTGGATGTGCCCAAAAATGTCAGGTTAAACACGATCACCGCAGCAGCACCCACGCCCGCGCCGGAGGTCACGCCGATGATCGACGGTTCCGCCAGCGGGTTGGAAAACACCGCCTGCAACAGCGCGCCGGCCACGCCCAAAGCGGCACCCACGAGCAGTCCCAGCACGATGCGCGGCATGCGGATTTGCCACACGACTTGTTCCGCCATCGTCTGCGCACCGGTCGGACCGGAGGCTAAAATCGCAGGTAGATCGCGAATCGGGATGGTGTATTGGCCGACCAGAATCGACCACAGCGACGCCGCAATCACGATCGCGCCCAGCGCGACAAACAGCACAATCCGCACGGTCCGACGCTTAGCTATAGCACCAGGCACCCGGCCAGCTTTTTGCTTTTCGACGTCAACCTCCTTCACAACCATCTACTCGCCGCCCTGCACATACAGTTCGCGGGATGCGCGGAGCAACAACTCGCCAGTTTGGGCACCAAAGGCCAATGATTGACCATCGGGAAGCGCCAGTACTCGTTGGTTTTGTCCGGCGGTTGTCTGAGCAATGCCGGGGCGTTCCATAAGACCGTCGATACCTCCTGTCGAGACTAGTCCTTCCGACATCATCACGAAGACGTCTGGATTTAGTTCGGCAAGTGCTTCCGCGTTGGCTGGTGCCAGATCCATGATGCCCTTTTCAGCAGCCATGTCGACGCCGCCCAGGCCTTCAATGAGATCGCGTCCACCATAGGCATCGCCCAAAATGAAGAACACTCCACCAGTTCCGCGGGCATAGAGGAATACCATTTTGAGGGGATCTTCTGGGGTGAGTTCATCGACAACCGTGCTGGCCTCTTCGACTTCAGCAACGGAACGTTCCGCGAGCTTCTCCCCTTCTTCAGGAAGTCCAACGACGGAGGCGATGTCGCGGATGTCGTCGCCAATTGAGGCAATGGAACGCTGCGGCGACATGATCACCGTGGCGACACCAGCTGCGCGGATCTGATCGATGACTTCGCGTGGGCCGATCGAGTGGTCGATGATCACCAAAGTCGGATGTAAATTAAGGATCGCTTCAGCATTGAGGGTGTGTCCGCCAGTGGTGACCACCTCAGTGTCCGCCAATGCAGGCTCGGTGGAACTAACAGTACGACCCACAATATTGTCCACGAGTCCCAGGCCAGCGATGGTTTTGGAATAGGTTCCGTAGAGATCCAGTGGGAGGATGCGGGACACGTCCTCCACCACCACGTCGTTGCCATCAGCGTCGGTCAAAGAAACTGGCAGAGCTGGTGAGGCGTTGTCGGTTACGGGAACCACATCGCCGATATCTTCCACGATGCTCAAGCCTGTGAAGGTGCGCGGATCTGTTGAGGTGGAGCTTGCCTGGATCTCCTCAATCAGATCACCATTGGAAGATGCCGTAGGTGAATCCCAGCTTGCGCAGGCCGTTAAGGCCAAGCTAGCGGCGAGGACTACGGATGTAAGGGTGCGTCGAAAAGCGTTATTCATGTGAAGCCTTATTTTCCAGTCGGGTTGCCGACGGTGAAGCGAGTCATGGAGCCACCTGCGACAACGAACGCCGCGAGGATGAGCAACATTGTGGTGGTGGTATCCAGTCCGGTGGAATCTGCAGCGGCCTGGCGGATTTGGAACTGGCTGTTTTGGTTAGCGGGGGTGGTGGATTCCTCGCCGGCAACACCTTCGGTGTTGTCAGTGTTCGCGGTGGCAGCAGCGCCTGTGGTCGAGGTGGATCCGGTGGCGCAGCTGGCGTCGCCGCCCAAAGTTGCGCTGAAACTGATCGGATCCAACTGGGTGCCTGGGGTGTAGAAATCAGCGAACGCCTGCGAACCCGACTGTGACAGGGACACCGAAGCGGAACCGGAAGCTTCCGTTGCAGAAACATTCAACGCAGAGAAGTTCAGGGTGCCCACGACAGTGCGACCGTAGTTGGTGGAATTTCCATCCATGTCAGAGGAAACGACATCCGCAATCAGCTCGCCGGAGTTGCCGTTGAAGCTGATCTCAATGTTTGCGATCTGCATGTCCAAGATTCCGCCGTGACCCGTGAAGTGGATGGAACCAGGGAAATTGATGCTGCCGGTCTTGTTTTCCGCGTCGACTGCTCCGGAATTTCCAGAGAATTGGAACTGCTGATTATCAAAACCAACGCCGTTGAGAGTCCAGCTACCGTTGGCGATCGATCCGCGAATGTAGTTCTGGAAGGACGCCTTCACACCCCACTGCGCAGATGCTTGGGTCACGCCCAAAGATCCGGAAGCGGTGCAAACGCCATTGTCAGTTGGGGTGGTGCCAGCGACAGTTGCTGCGGTGCCGGAGGTTCCGGAAGTTCCGGAAGTTCCGGAAGCGGTGCTGGCAGTTCCAGTGGTACCCGTGGTTCCCGCGGTAGTTGCAGCGGTGGTGCCGGTGGACGCAGTAGTCCCAGAAGTCGCAGAGGTCGCTGAATCGCTGGAATCATCCGTGTCGAAGCGCGCCTTGAGGGTATCAATGTTGCAGAACATGCGCTCGGTGTTGACGATGAGGTTGTTCCAAATCGCGAAGGTGTTGTTTACTTCCTGGATGGTGCCCAGCATGCCGTCGTTGGTTCCGGTGGTGACAACACCCAATGCGCCGGAGGAACAGTCGGCGGTTCCACCGGAAGTTGAGGCAGAGGTGGAGGTCGTGCTGGTCGATGGCGCGGTGGTGGTGGAGGAAATGGTCAGGCTGCCGCCGGTCGGGTCGAGGGCTTCGCCGGTTTCGTAGAATCCTCCGAAAGCTTGGGCGCCAGCTGCGGTGAGGTCGGTGGTGCCGGACAGGTCGATGGAATCTTGGGAGAAGTCGGCGGCGGAGTTGAGGGAGACGTCGGCAAGCACGATGTCGTCGGAGATGATGTATTCGCCGATGTCATCGTAGGTGGTGCCCTTGAATTCGCGGGCAACCAAATCCACAACTAGCTGCGCGGAGGATCCGTTGAACACCATTTTGATGTCAGACATGGTGGTGTCCAGGATCCATTTGTCCTCTGCCTGGTGTCCGAGGAAGTGCACGGAGCCGTTGAATTCCACGGTGCCTTGGGAATCGCTGGTCACGGTGGTGCCGTTGGTGCGTGGGGTGAATGCGAAGTTGCCACCGTTGTCGGATGCGCCGTCGCCAAGCGTGATGGAACCTTTGGCCACGCCGGTTTGGATGTAATTGCGGAACGATTGCCTAAATCCCCAGTTCAGGGAACCGTCGGAGGCGGTTCGATACTCGGTTTGAGCTTGGGCGATCGGTACCTGGCCGAGACCTATGACTAAAGCAAGTGAGGCGAGGGCCGCGAAAGTTTTGGGGCTCCTCATCCGCATACGAGGTGCAAGTTTCATGAACAGCAGTGTCCTTTTCCGCAATTTTTCTCAAGTGTTGGCGACACAAGAAAATGATGCCCTGCGCTCTGAAAGCCGTAAAAGTTTCAGGGGCAGGCCATCATTTTGTTTGCATCAAAGTAATCAACGCACAAATGAAGTTAAGGCTATGCTAACTTAAATTGTTTCAATTTCAGAACCCGCCAAAAGGTTGATTCCCCCCGACCTTTCACAGAGCCCGAGACGCCATCATGACTTTTCAAAATGCAGCTTTCCCCAATCTCTATCCGGACGTAGATCCATTAACGCCCATTCCCATCACTTTCGGTGAACGTCTTGCGGCATGTGTTGCTGCAGGTACCATCGCTTTCGGCGCGGCAAGTGGGGACCTACTTATTACAGGAGTGGGTCTCGTTTTGGTCTTGTTTGCCACCTTCGTGCCGGCGTCGAAAACGGCGAGGAGGATTCGTCGAGAAGCGCGCGCCAGGTTTCCACAGGAAGGCTGGATTGATGAGGAAATCACACGCAATAATCGAACATCCATTTTTGTGCCGCTAATTTGGTTCCTGATCGCGGCGATTAGTTTCGCGATATACAGGTTCGTCGACGCCACATGGGGCTCGATTATCGCGGCAGTAATTGCAATGACCCTCACGTGGTTTACGCCAGGCATGTTCCCGCGAAGGGTTGACCCATACCCCTAGGGGGTATACAGTGAGTCATGTAAACATACTCGCAGAAGGA
This sequence comes from Corynebacterium glutamicum ATCC 13032, assembly GCF_000011325.1. Taxonomy (NCBI): domain Bacteria; kingdom Bacillati; phylum Actinomycetota; class Actinomycetes; order Mycobacteriales; family Corynebacteriaceae; genus Corynebacterium; species Corynebacterium glutamicum. The sequence continues at coordinate 409,983 of NC_003450.3, read as the reverse complement.
GCGATCCCATGGCTCAGACACCCGCCAAAATCCCGGCGGCACTGAATTTCATTGACGTCGACCTCGGCGTTACCGGCATGACCTGCACTTCTTGCTCCGCCCGCGTCGAGCGCAAACTGAACAAGCTCGACGGCGTTGAAGCAACCGTCAACTACGCGACGGAATCCGCACAGGTCAGCTACGACCCCTCAAAGGTCAGCCCTGAACAGCTGATTAAGACTGTTGAGGACACCGGCTACGGTGCTTTCACGATGGCTTCCGCAGCTGCCGAATCAGAAGAGGACAACGCTCCAGCTGACAGCGGCCAGTCCCGCATCGACGCAGCTCGCGACCACGAAGCAGCCGACCTGAAACACCGCGTGATCGTCTCTGCACTGTTGTCAGTTCCTGTGGTTTTGGTCAGCATGATCCCGGCGCTGCAATTCAACAACTGGCAGTGGGCCGTACTCACTTTGGTCACCCCGATTTTCTTCTGGGGCGGTTCACCGTTCCACAAGGCAACGTGGGCAAACCTGAAGCACGGTTCCTTCACCATGGACACCCTGGTTTCACTCGGCACGTCCGCTGCTTACCTGTGGTCCCTGTGGGCTTTGTTCATTGGAAATGCTGGTCACCCTGGCATGAAGATGGAGATGCACCTGCTGCCGTCGGCCTCCACGATGGATGAGATTTACCTCGAAACCGTCGCGGTCGTTATTACGTTCCTGCTGCTTGGACGCTGGTTTGAGACAAAAGCTAAGGGCCAATCTTCGGAAGCTCTGCGCAAGCTGCTGGACATGGGCGCCAAAGATGCAGTCGTCTTACGTGACGGCGCCGAAGTCCGCGTTCCTGTGAATCAGCTTAAACTCGGCGACGTTTTCATCACCCGCCCCGGCGAGAAAATCGCCACCGACGGTGAAGTCGTCGAAGGTTCCTCCGCAGTCGACGAATCCATGCTCACCGGCGAATCCATCCCCGTTGAAGTCACCAAGGGCTCCAAAGTTACCGGCGCAACGCTGAACACTTCCGGCCGCCTCATGGTGAAAGTAACCCGCATCGGCGCCGACACCACCCTGTCGCAAATGGCTAAACTGGTCACGGACGCACAGTCCAAAAAGGCCCCTGTCCAGCGTCTTGTTGACCAAATCTCGCAGGTTTTCGTTCCCGTTGTCATCGTAATTGCTATTGCGACGCTGATCGCGCACCTCGTCTTCACCGACGCCGGCCTCGCCCCAGCATTCACCGCAGCAGTCGCCGTCCTCATTATCGCCTGCCCTTGTGCCCTCGGCCTGGCAACCCCAACCGCACTTCTGGTCGGAACCGGCCGCGGCGCGCAACTCGGTCTGTTGATCAAGGGCCCTGAAATCCTCGAATCCACCAAAAAAGTCGACACCATCGTCCTCGACAAAACCGGCACCGTCACCACCGGCACCATGTCCGTCACCGACGTCACCGCCATCAACTACAGCGAAACCGAAATCCTCGAATTCGCTGCAGCCGTCGAGTCCGCCTCCGAACACCCCATCGCCCAGGCAATCGCCAAGGCCGCCGAACACGAGCAAGTCACCGACTTCCAAAACACCGCAGGTCAGGGAGTCACCGGTGTAGTCCGCGGACACGAGGTCCGCGTGGGCAGGCCTTCAAGCACGCTTATCGACGCCCTCCTCCACCCCTTCCAACACGCCCAAAAAATCGGCGGAACCCCCGTAGTCGTCACGATTGACGGCGTAGATTCCGGAATAATCACGGTCCGCGACACCGTCAAAGACACCTCCGCCGAAGCAATCCGCGGACTCAAGGAACTGGGACTCACCCCAATCCTACTCACCGGAGACAATGAAGGCGCAGCTAAATCCGTAGCCGCTGAAGTCGGCATCGACCAAGTCATCGCCAACGTCCTCCCCCACGAAAAAGTCCAAAACGTAGAAGCCCTCCAAGCACAAGGCAAAAACGTTGCGATGGTCGGCGACGGCGTCAACGATGCCGCAGCTCTTGCCCAAGCTGACCTCGGACTCGCCATGGGAGCCGGCACCGACGTAGCCATCGAAGCCTCCGACATCACCCTCATGAACAACGACCTCCGATCCGCAGTCGACGCCATCCGACTGTCCCGTAAAACCCTCGGCACCATCAAGGGAAACCTTTTCTGGGCTTTCGCCTACAATGTTGCACTAATCCCAGTAGCGGCGATCGGACTCCTCAACCCAATGCTTGCCGGCATTGCGATGGCCTTCAGTTCAGTTTTCGTCGTCTCCAATTCCTTGCGTCTGCGAGGATTCAAAGCAAGGAGCAACTAATGTCCAACAGCGAATGCCACACCCACGGTTACATCGAAGAAAAGCAGCGTTACCTCGCACGCCTCAAAAGAATCGAAGGCCAAACCCGAGGCATTCACCGCATGATCGACGAGGAACAATACTGCATCGACATCCTCACGCAGATCTCCGCAGTGAACTCCGCACTCAAAAACGTGGCGTTCGGCCTCCTCGACGATCACCTCGCTCACTGTGTCAAAGAAGCAGCTGACCTCGGCGGCGACGAACTCGACGCAAAACTCAAAGAAGTTTCCGACGCCATCGCCCGCTTCAGTAAGGCCTAAACGGATCCGGTGGCATTGGAATCGGTGTCCTCCTCATTTTCCTTTCCTCCTCTGCCCGCCCGATCTGCTTCCTTAACTCAGTAAGCAACCTCCCCCACCTGGCCTGATCCGCAAGATCAGGCCAGGTTACTTCTATCACCACCCACCCCGCAGCCCTCAACTCATTCACCCGCCGACTATCCTGCGACCTCTTCTCCGCATCCTCAAAATGCACAGCCCCCTGATACTCGAGCGCTATCCGAAGCTTCGGGTTTCCCAAATCCACAAACCTCGTCACCCCATCACACTCCACCGGAATCTGCGGCTCAAACCCCCAAATCCCCTCACGACGAAGCCTCACCCTGAGCATCGATTCCGGCCTCGACTCCGCCATCGGATTCACCAGCCGCATCACTTCCTTTAGCGCTTTCACCTGCTGCAGCTGCTTGTACAGATCCTCATTCTGCCTCACCAAATGGTCTACCAATGCCACCTGCTGTTCCAGAACCATCGCGGGAAACTCATCCAACAGCGCCTGGGCAACACTCACGCAGCGCCTCCCCTTCACCACATGCACCTCTGGCATTTTGTGGCGCACGACTTTTCCCAAAAGGACAGTCACATGGCTCGCTCCCCTCGGGACGCTAATTTCCGCCGTTCGAGGTTCATCCAACAGGGAGTATCCTCTCACAATCAGTGCAGTGAATCCCCTGATTACACCGTTGGGAAATCTCCGCAATAGCGCATCTGCCACCACAACCGGATTTTCCGCATATTCCTTCTTAATCCAAAACGTTCCCACTACTCTTGTGTACTTTGCAGAGAACTGTCTTCTATTCATTTCATGCTGGACATCTTCAAATCTAATTGGCTTCATGCTTAAGTTAGACTGTGATTCCGCCGATTCGGTTCCCTCCCGTTTAAGGCGCCCAATTCTCCAAATGAGCTCTAGTGTCAGTTCCTCGCCTTCAAGCTCTTAAAACGGCACACAAAGCATCAAATATTTTGCATGCAAGGCTATTTTTCAGCCCCTTTCACCCCACCCCAGGAGTCTGTGAGTTCCCTGATCAACTACTCACCACAACGAGCAGCCTCGCAGCAGAATCGGTCTGATTTTTGCATCCCAAGGCCTCTAAAGCGGGAAAATCCACCACAGATCTCAACATTCCTGCAGGTTGTGGTGGATTTTTGCATTGCCCCGAAGCCCGACCCCCGAATCGAACTTCGAACCCTCTTAACCGCCCTCAATTACCCATCAGTCCCGATTAGAACGCCAAACTACTCCGGCGCACCCTCCAAAATGGCTCCCGCATTAGAAGTTCCAATGCGAGTAGCCCCTGCTTCAACAAACGCCACCGCATCTTCCCAAGTTTTCACCCCACCGGCAGCCTTAATTCCAACCCTTCCCCGAGAAGCCGAAGCCATCACCCGAACAGCCTCAACAGTTGCCCCTCCCGCTGGGTGGAATCCCGTGGAAGTTTTAGCGAAGTCAGCACCAGCAGCAATCAACGCATTCACTGCAGTCACAATTGCTTCATCACTCACAACAGCTGTTTCGAGGATGAATTTCAGCACCACAGGAGATGGAACAGCCTCCCTGATTGCCACAATTTCCTGCAGCAACCTATTGGCATCTCCCTCTTTCACTACCGCAATATCCAAAACAACATCTACTTCGGAAGCTCCGGACTGTACGGCAAGGCGCGCTTCGGCGGCTTTCACCAACGCGGGGGTTTTGCCGTGCGGGAATCCTGCGACGGTGGCCACTCGAATTCCAGCTTCTTGGGCTTTTGCAGTTAGGTTGACCATGCTGTTGGGGACACAGATCGTGCCGACTCCCAGCTCAATTGCGGAATCTATAAATGCGGCCAGTTCGGAGTTGGTTACTTCTGGTCCGAGGAGGGTGTAGTCAAGGATTTGGGCCATGGTGGAGCGGGAAATCGTCATATCCATACCCTACTTAGACCTGACTTAGTGTGGGAAAATTTCCAGGGTAGAATGCAACGAATGACCCCGAGTTCTCCTGAAGTTCGTAATCGTCCGAGCGCTGCGCCTGAAGAGCGTCAGTTTGTGCTCACTTTTGGCTGCCCTGACTCCACTGGAATTGTGGCGAAGTTGTCGTCGTTCCTAGCTGAGCGTGGGGGTTGGATTACTGAGGCTGGATATTTCACGGATCCTGATTCGAATTGGTTCTTTACTCGTCAGGCGATTCGCGCTGAGTCGATTGATACCACGATTGAGCAGTTGCGGGAGGAGTTCGCTCCGCTTGCGGAGGAGTTCGGCCCGAGGGCTAAGTGGAGTTTCACTGACACTGCGCAGGTGAAGAAGGCTGTGTTGTTGGTGTCTAAGGAGGGCCACTGCTTGCACGATTTGTTAGGTCGTGTGGCTGAGAATGATTATCCGATGGAAGTTGTTGCGGTTGTGGGTAACCATGAGAACTTGCGTTATATTGCGGAGAACCATAATGTTCCGTTTTTCCATGTGCCGTTTCCTAAGGATGCGGTTGGTAAGCGGAAGGCGTTTGACCAGGTCGCTGAGATTGTGAATGGTTATGATCCGGATGCGATTGTTTTGGCTCGTTTTATGCAGATTTTGCCGCCGGATTTGTGTGAGATGTGGGCTGGTCGTGTGTTGAATATTCATCACAGTTTCTTGCCGTCGTTTATGGGTGCGCGCCCGTATCATCAGGCGTATAGCCGTGGTGTGAAGTTGATTGGTGCGACCTGCCATTATGCGACTGGGGATCTGGATGATGGTCCGATCATTGAGCAGGATGTTATTCGTGTGACGCATAAGGATACGCCGACTGAGATGCAGCGTTTGGGCCGCGATGCGGAGAAGCAGGTGCTGGCTCGCGGTTTGCGTTTCCACTTGGAGGACCGGGTGCTGGTTTACGGTAACCGCACGGTTGTCTTTGATTAAGGCTTTTTGCTTTTCGACGCGACCCTAAACAAATGAGACCTACCCGAGGGTAGGTCTCATTTGTTTTGTGTTTAGTCTGTGGTGGTTTCGCGTAGTTTTTCTTGCTTAATAAACAGCAAGAGAAGCAGCGCGATGCCGATCAGTGGCATCATCACGTAGAACACTGGGATGAGTGCGTCGTTGTAGGAACCGGCGAACGCATCGTGGAGCGCGGTTGGCAATTGATTGACGATTGCCGGCGTCAATTCGTTGGAGTCCAGTCCGCCTTGGGCTGCCATGGCGGCTTGTTCTTCTGGTGAAAGTTGTGCCATGGCTGCTGGCATTCTTTCTTCCATGAGGGTTCCCAAGTTGCCAACGAACATGCCACCGACCAGCGCGGATCCGAGTGAGGAACCGATTTGACGGAAGAAGTTGTTCACAGCGGTTGCGGATCCGACCACCGCGGTTGGCAGGGTGTTCTGAACGATCAGGACCAGAACCTGCATGGCTAGACCCAGGCCGACGCCGAGGACGAAGAGGTAGATTCCGATCTGCCACAGGGTGGTGGACACTTCCATTCGGGCAAAGAAGATCAGTGCCACGAAGGTAACCACCATGCCGATTGGTGGGAAGAGTTTGTACTTTCCTGTGTTGGAGATGCGGATACCAGTCCAGATGGAGGTACCCATCATGCCGACCATCATTGGGATCAGCATGTAGCCGGCTTCGGTGGCGTTGATTCCGTGGACCATCTGGAGGTAGGTCGGAAGGTAGCCGATGATGCCGAACATTGCGATACCCAGGATCAGGCCTGCAATGGTGGTGAGCGTGAAGTTGCGGTTTTGGAAGAAGGACATTGGAACCAATGGATCTTTTGCGCGCAGTTCCACAACAACCAGCAGTGCAGCGGCAACGATGGTGGTGATGATCAGTCCAATGATGATTGGATCAGACCACTCGTACTGGGATCCACCCCAGGTGGTGAACAGGATCAGGCTGGTTGCGGCAACGATCATGAAGAAAGTGCCCAGGTAATCCCAGCGGAACTTGACGCTCTTCTTTGGAATGTCCAGGAAGTAAATGGCGACACCGATGGCGATGATTCCCAGTGGGATGTTCATCCAGAATGCCCAGCGCCAGCCTGGTCCTTCGGTGAACCAGCCACCGAGTAGTGGGCCAAGAACTGCAGAGAGTCCGAAGACTCCACCCATGACACCCATGTAGCGGCCACGTTCACGTGCTGGAACAACGTCCGCGATGATTGCCTGCGAGAGGATCATCAGTCCACCGCCACCGATGCCCTGTACGGCACGGCCGACGATCAACCAGGTCATATTTCCTGCAAGCCCGCCGATGACGGAGCCGATCAGGAAGATGCCGAGGGCTCCGATGAAGAGACCTTTACGTCCAACCAGGTCGCCGAGCTTTCCGTAGATCGGCAGCATGATGGTTTCGGCAAGTAGGTATGCGGTGATGACCCACATCATGTGGTCAACGCCGCCGAGTTCACCGACGATTGTTGGCAGGGCTGTGCCGAAAATCATCTGGTCAAGGGAGGCCATCATCATGGCGACCATCAGCGCGCTGAGGACCCACCAGACTTTCTTTTGTTGTTCAGGCGTCATTGATGAAGGAGTTTTTTCCTTCTTCGCGCGGCCTTTGCGCAGCTTCGTATCTCCTGCGACCTGCGCGTCGGCAGGTCCGGGGACGGAAGTTTCGTGTGTCATTATTCGTGCGTTTCCTTGAGGTGATCTTCACGGATGAAAAAGAGGAGGATCGCGGCGACTACTGCGATCGGGGTGAGCGCCAAGAAGATTGGTGTCAGGGCGTCGTTGTAAGAAAGTTGAATTGCTTCACGGAGTGCTTGTGGAAGTGATTCAACAAGGTGTGGAGTGAGGTTGGATGCACCGGAGAAATCGGACATTGCTGAGGCGTATTGTGCGCCTTCTTCACCCATGGAAGCCACTGCTGCGGGGACGTTTTCGGTGAATCGGTCGGACAGGTTGGAGATAAACAGGCCACCGATCAGTGCGGAACCTACTGCTCCACCGATTTGGCGGAAGAAGTTGTTGGAACCGGTCGCGGTGCCAACCATGGTGATTGGGAAGGAGTTCTGCACGATGAGAACCAAAATCTGCATTGCACAGCCCAGGCCGAATCCGAAGACGAAGAAGTACAGTCCAATGAGAGCCAAGCTTGCCGAAGGTGTCAGCGTCGATAGCAGTACTAGGGCAAGGACCATGATGAGCATGCCGATGAATGGGTACCACTTGTACTTGCCAGTCTTGGACACGATGTTGCCCACCACAGTGGATGTACCAATCAGGCCGATCATCATTGGGATCAGCATCAGACCAGCTTGCGTTGGGTTCAGACCATGAACCATCTGCAGGTAGGTAGGCATGTACGCGATGGTGCCCATCATAAACAGGCCTACGCCGATACCGGCGACGGCGGTGAGCACGAAGTTGCGGTTCGAGAAAAGGCCCATGGGGACCAGTGGGTCAACAGCACGCTTTTCGACGAAAACGAACACTATCGCAGCGACCAATGTCGTGATGAACAAACCGATGATCATTGGTGATGCCCACTCATATTCATTGCCACCCCAGGTCACTGCGAGGACAAATGCGGTGGTGGCGATAGCCATGAAGATGCTTCCCAACCAGTCAACGGAGACCTTGCCACGTTCACGAGCTGGAAGTTTCAGCAGCACAGCGATAGCAACCAGTGCGATGATGCCGATTGGAACGTTCAACCACAGACCCCAACGCCAGCCTGGACCGTCAGTGAACCAGCCACCAAGCAATGGGCCAAGGATGGAGGACAGTCCGAAAACGGAACCCATGATGCCCATGTACTTTGCACGCTCACGGGCGGTGGTGACATCAGCGGTAATTGCCTGAGAAAGAATCATCAAGCCACCACCGGCGATACCCTGCAGTGCACGAGCCACAATCAAGGTGGTCATGTTCTGAGCCAAAGCACCGATGATGGAACCCACCACGAACAGTGCGATGGCAAACATGAAGAGGTATTTGCGACCAAACTGGTCACCCAACTTGCCGAAAATAGGCAATGAAATGGTCTGGCCCAAGAGGAAGGCGGTAATCACCCAGGTCATGTGGTTAACGCCGCCAAGCTCACCAACAATCGTTGGCAGGGCAGAACCGAAAATGGTCTGACCCAAGGAGCTAAGAAGCATCGCCAACATGAGGGCTGCGATGATAAATCCAACGCGACCTTTGGTTTTTTCCTCGACAGCTTCTTCAGTTGCTGCTGCACCATATGGTGCTGAGGTGTGGGCCGAAGGTGCACCACTTTTTGAAATTGTTGTTACCGGACGTTCGTCGTCCGGCTTGACCTGTGATGTCATTCTGAAAATCCACCTCTAAGAAGAAAAGTATTTTTAATTGCTTTGCGACAGCAGGCTTGGAAATCAGCTTGCGTGCCTTGTGGCATGTCGTGCCATTCACGAGAACCTTGAAGCATGACCGAGATCAGCAGGCCAACTATGGCGATTGCTTCTCGATCTGCAGGCTCATCTAGATGTTGGGAGCCTGGCCATTTTTCGAAGTACTCAACAATTAGGTGTTCTAGCCCTTCGCGTGCTTGGTGGAACCTGGCGAAATGTTGCACTGCCAGTTCTGGATGCTTCACCCGGATCTCTTTGCGTCGACGCATAATGTCGCCTGCAACTCCAGACTTGGAGTTGTCGTGGTTGCCAAAGAGGTTGATTACCAGGTCAAATACAGTATCGATAATATTTTCATGACGCGTAGCCAGGAATGCTTCACGTTCTTCATCCGTTGGGAGCTTGGCTGTGTGCCCGATGGCCACAGACTCTTTGGACTCCACGTAGTTAAAGAATGTGCGCTTGGATATCCCTGCCTCTGCGCAGATGTCTTCGATTGTGACATTGTCGAAGCCACGCTCCAGAATGAGCCTGGTTGCGTTATCTTCTATCGCTTCCAGGGTCATTTGGCGCTTGATTTCTCTTAACGAGGGCTGCTCTTCAATATCCACTGAAGTAAACCTAGTGTAAACTTGCACTCAGTGCAATATTGCACCGAGTGAACTTAGGGGCGTTAGGTGACATCAATGACTTAGGACACAACCGCACATGGGCCGAAAAAATTCCCCTACGGGATGTAGGGGAATTTTCGCAGTTCAGGGAGCTTTTACCAGCCGCCGGCACCTTCAAGGATGCTCTTGATTTGCGGGCGAACATCAAACCAGTACAGGCCGATCATGATGATGGCGACCCATGGCAGGATCGGAATCGATGGACCTAGCGCGGTGAGGACAAATCCGGATGCGATAAGGATTGCTACCCACACCATTTTCTTTTGGCGATCAGCAACCTCAAAGGCATCTTCTCTGGTGGTGGCTGCCAAGAAGGCACCAACGAATCCGCAGATGCCGATGATGGCAAAAATGGCCCAAATGGTGTAGCTCGTTATTACGTTGAGCATGGAAATATCCATGGGGTGAAACCGACTTCCTTAATTCTGCGGAGGAATTACTTCTCCATCGATGATATCGTCATCGCCTGGTTCTGGGGAATCCTTCTTAGCCTTGCGCTTTTCGAGGGTGTCATCGAACTTGTCGCGGGAAGCTTCCACGGCGTTACCGAAGGCGGATTTCACGTCGTTTTTATCGGAATCACTGACGGCACCTTTGACGGTTTTGGCTGCATCTTTGATGATGGATCCGGCGTCGCGGGCGAATTCCTTACCGGCATCTAGGTAGGAGCCGGACTTTGCTTGATCGACGGCTTCGCTGGCTTCGGTTTTAAGCTTGCTGAAGGTTTCCTTCTCAGAGAGTTCTTCACGGAGCTTCTTCGCTACTCCACTGACGGCACCGCTGAGCTCGGAAGCTGCATTGCTCCACTTGGACAAGATGGAATCGTCTTTTGCATCGGACATGATGGTTACTCCTAGTTAAGCTCCGAAGAGGATATGGGAAATAGCGTAAATGGCCAGTCCTGCTAATGCACCTACAATTGTGCCATTAAGGCGGATGTATTGGAGGTCTTTGCCCACCATGAGTTCGATTTTCTCTGAAGCTTCTTCAGCGTCCCATCGTTCAATGGTTTCGGAGATAATGCCGGTGACTTCGGGGGCGTAATTGTCGGCGAGGAAAGCAGCGGCGCCGGTAATCCGGGTGTCGAGTGAATGCCGGAGGGAGTCGTCGACAAGCAATCTTTGACCCCAGCTGGTAGCTGCTTCGGCAATTTTGCGACGCAGAATTGATGACTCATCTTCTGCGGATTCAATGAGCGACTCGGAGGCTGACGCCCAGATGGTTGGCGCGGCTTGCGCGATGGCGCCGGAGCCCATGATGTCGCGTTTGATTTCTTCAACTTTAATAATCATGCCTGGGTCATGCTGCAGGTCTTGCGCCAATTTATTAAGGAATCGGCGCAGCGATTTGCGGGCCTCGTGGTTAGGATCGGCAGCGACGGCTTCAGTGAATTTTATGACCTCGTCATAGACTTTGCCGCTGACCAGCTGCGCAGTGAATTTCGGCGCCCAAATCGGGCGGCGCTCGTTGAGCAGGCGATCAATCAGCGGCTCGGAGCCCAACGCCTTTTTGTGCAGCCACTGCGCGAGTTCCTGGACAACTGGTTCGGCTTTGCCTTCGGCGAGGAGTTGTTCCAGCAACCGCCCAGCTGGTGGGCCCCAGGTGGGTTCCGCAAGCTTGTCGATCACCGCAGATTTAATCACCGCTTCAGCATCTGACGGATCGATTGCGCGCACAATATTAGCGGTCAATTTGCCGACTTCGCGCGAAACTTTCTCCCCGTTTTCCGGCTGGGCGAGCCACTCCCCGGCGCGCTCTGGGATCCGCGCCTGAGAGACTTTTTCCGTAATGAGCTGGGCATTTAGGAAGTTATCCCCCACAAACCCGCTTAAGGCCTCACCTAACTGGTCTTTCTTGCGCGGGATAATCGCAGTGTGCGGAATAGGCAGCCACAATGGATGACGGAACAGCGCGGTGACCGCGAACCAGTCGGCCAACCCGCCAATCATTCCGGCCTCTGCCGCAGCGCGCACAAAACCTACCCACGCTGCAGTTTCACCCGGACGGGTCTCCACGAAACGGCAAAGAAAATATACAGCGGCAGCAAAAATCAACAGGCCAGTGGCAATGGCCTTGTGCTTGCGCAACTCTTTACGCCGCTGCGCTTCCATTTCCGGCGAAGGACCCGGAACCGTCTGCTGAGCAACCTCATGTTTTCCCATGCGTCCTATTATGTACGCAGGGGTGGACACGGGGGCAGGACACGGGGGAAGATCAGGGTATTTTAGGGGTTATGCCTGCACTTTCTCTGGAACGCGTCCGCGCCCTACGCCTCATTTCACAGCTGCTTGCACCATCTGCGGCGTTGAATTTTAAGTCCGAGCGCAATGCCGTCGACGTGGCAAAACACATGCTCGCCAGCCAGGCCCAACAACGCGGTTCCGCACTCGTTGCGCTAGACACCCGCTCGGAAAACGCCGACGCCGCCACGGCATTAAGAAAGTCACTGCTCATCCGCAGCTGGACGCAGCGCGGCACCCACCAAATACTTGCCGCCGAAGACGTCCGCTGGATGACGCTACTATGCTCCCCACGCATCCTGGCTGCTTCAGCCAAGCGCCGCTCCAGCCTTTCGCTTGATAGCGCCGCAGTCCAGCGCGCCCGCGACGCACTAACAACCGCCGCCGAAAAATCCCCCGTATCCAGAACCCAGGCCTACGAAATTTTCCGATCCGTAGACGTTGACCCCGGCGAGCACAGAGGCCAACATTTACTCCGGCATTTCGGTGGCGAAGGTGACATCGTACAAGGCCCGCCCATCGGAACGGAAGATTCCTTTGTGCTTCTCGATTCCATCTGCCCCCTTTCCCTAGCACTTAACGGCGACGAAGCGCTCACAGAGATGACCCGTCGCTACTTCCACTCCCGTGGTGCTGCCACTGTGAAAGATCTGGTGTGGTGGACCGGACTGACTGTGCGTGATGTAAAGAAAGGCATCGCTGCCGTGTCTTCGGATGGACTGATTCACTCTGTTGAAGGCCCGAATGGTGAAGAAATGTGGATCCCTACCTGGGCAGATGATGTCACAGACGCAGAGGTTTCTGATGCACTAGCGTTGGAACTAACCCTCCCCGCCTTTGATGAATACCTACTTTCCTACACCGACCGCAGCCACGTCATGGATCCCGAGCACCTTTTCAGCATCGGTCCCGGCAAAAACGGTGTGTTCAAACCCTTCAAAGTAGTTCAGGGTGAGGCACTGCCGGTTTAGCCCAGCAAAATCTTCACTTGTATCACCCTGAGTGATACAAGTGAAGCTGCAATTACCTAGCACGCACGTTTGGCAACCAAATACGGGCAAAGATTTTTGCTTATCGACGCCAACCTCCGGCGAAACCCATAAATTGGGGATTCAAACTCGAAAGACATCCCTGTCGCCTCCTCAGGAAAAAATTTAAAATGACAAGTTTGCACGAACTACTCCGCCGAGAATTCGAACTTGCGTATCCTATATCTCCAAGCATCCTTCTGCACGACCCAATTTCCACCAATCTTCCATGTCTCCTAAGCAGCGAAACATGCCTCGAGGTCAGAGGTCACAATCTCAGCTGCTGCTGGTCCGGTGAGGATCCATGGGGTGAGGTTTTCCGTGGTACAGAGTTGACCGTTTTTGACTGCGGGGAGTTGGCTCCACAGTGGGTTGCTTTCGGCGTTTTCGAGGGCTTGGGGGCTGTCGATGAAGGCTCCAGGGAACTCCAAGCAAAAACAAAACAACACCCTCTCCCCCACATAAATGGAAGAAAGGGTGTTGTTGGAGGTGCTAGTCAAAGAACCTGCATACAGAAACTACTGCGTACGGCCGGTTTCCTTGACGTAACGGTTGTAAGGTGCTCGGCCCTTGATGATCAGGACGGTGCCCAAAACTGTGCAGACAACGGCGAATACAACACCGATGATGCTGTAGAGGACCCAGTGTTCCTGCTGCTGGCCAACGCTGTTTGCGCCGACTGCGAAGAGGACTGCGCCAACGCCTGCCAGAGCAGTGAGGAGGAATCCCATGCCCAACCAGGTTGCGCTGCGCTCGAGGGATGAGTGTGGAGAGCTATACGCCACAGGTACATAGCCCTTGATGTAGTGCATACGCTCCGGTGCGGGTTTCTTTTTCGCGGAGGACATGGTGTTCACTCGTCTTTCTGGTTTAACTGTCTGAACCGGTACTTACTTGGATTAAAGACTAGTCGTCTTTGCCTCGGAAAGCTGCACGCGCACGTTCCTTGGTGACAGCTGCCACAGCGGTCAGTGGGATGCCTGCGGGGCAGACATCTGCGCACTCGCCGTAGAGGGAGCAGTGTCCGAAGTTGGTTTCCATTTCATCAACCATCTTACGTGCACGCAGTCCGCGCTCTTCCTTACCCAGTGGGAGGAGGGAGAGGTGAACAAGCTTTGCGCCGGTGAACAGGTGTGCTGCGCCGTTAGGGCAGGCAGCAACACATGCGCCACAGCCGATGCAGGCTGCGTGGTCAAGTGCGAGTTCTGCGGTTTCGTGGTTGACGTGGAGGGTATCAGCGTCAGGTGCGGTACCTGCGTTGATGGTCACGTAGCCACCCTGTTCCATGACACGGTCCAGTGCGGAGCGGTCGACGACCATGTCCTTGATCACTGGGTATGCGGCGGAACGCAGTGGTTCGATCTTGAGGGTGTCGCCTTCCTTGTAGCTGACCAGGCGCTGCGCACAGGCAGGCTTGTTCTGGTCGGCGCCGTGAGGGCGACCGTTCACGAGGAGACCACAGGTACCACAAATGCCTTCGCGGCAGTCAGAGGCGAACGCGAATGGTTCTTTGCCTTCTTCGATGAACTTGTTGTTTACGTGGTCAAGCAGCTCCAGGATGGACATCTGCGCGACGGCGTCGTCAACCTGGACGGTTTCGAACTTGCCTTCCGCAGTTGGGCCTGCTTGACGCCAGATCTCAAGTGTAAGTTTCATTACTTGTAGTTCCTTGTCTGCAGTGGGACGGATTCGAAGAACAGTGGTTCTGCGTGGCGGACGAAGGTTCCGTTCTCGCCTGGTTCCCATGCGGAGACGAAGCACCAGTTTTCGTCGTCACGTTCTGCTTCGCCATCTTCGGAGAGGTGGTCGTCGCGGAAGTGAGCGCCACAGGACTCGTCGCGGTCGAGGGCGTCGACACACATGAGTTCGCCGAGGTCGATGTAGTCGGCTACGCGTGCTGCGTATTCGAGAACCTGGTTCATCTCATCGGTGCTGCCGGTGATGCGCATGTTCTTCCAGAAGTCATCGCGGAGGGCACGGATCTTGTTGATGCCATCCTGGAGGTCTTCTACGTTTCGGGAAACGCCACAGGAGAAGTACAGGATATCGCCAAGCTGGCGGTGGTAGTACTCAGGTCCGTGAACGTTGTCACCGACCCACTCTGGGCGGTTGCCCATGAGGCGGTCAATGCGAGCCTGTGCACGCGCAATCGCTGCCTGTGCTTCTGGTGCATCCTCTGACAGACGCTCGGAGCCAAGCAATGGGCCGAGGTAGTTAGGGATGGTGAATGGCAGGGTGAACCAGCCATCGACGGAAGCGGAGAGCAGGGAGTTTGCGCCCAGACGGTTTGCACCGTGGTAGGTCCAGGATGCTTCGCCTGCGCAGAACAGACCTGGGAGTGACGTCATTTCGTTGAAGTCAGTCCAGAGGCCACCCATGGTGAAGTGGCAGGTCGGTGCAATACGCATTGGGCTGGAGTATGGGTCCTCGCCAATTGCCTCTTCGTACATGGTGAAGAGGTTGGAGTAACGCTCGCGGATGGTGTCCTGTCCGAGGCGCTCGGTGGCGTCGCGGAAGTCCAGGTATGCAGCGTTGTTCAGAGGTCCAACACCGAGACCAGCATTGATCTGCTGGGAGATCGCACGGGAAGCAACGTCACGTGGGACGAGGTTACCGAATGCTGGGTAGCGGCGCTCCAGGAAGTAGTCGCGCTCATCCTCAGGGATGGTGTTTGGATCGCGGTTATCGTTCGGTTCCTTAGGGGACCAGATGCGGCCGTCGTTACGCAGCGACTCGGACATCAGAATGGTCTTGGACTGCCAGGTGGAGTTCACAGGCAGGCCGGTTGGGTGGAACTGGATGAACGATGGGGACGCGAAGTATGCGCCGGCTTCGTATGCACGCATGATGGCCGAGGCGTTGGAGTTCTTGGCCAGGGTGGACATGTGGTACACGTTGCCGTAGCCACCGGTTGCCAGGATAACGGCATGGCCGGTGTGTGCGGTGAGCTCGCCGGTGATCAGGTTGCGCATGATCAGGCCTTCGCAGCGCTTTTCACCGTTACGTTCGGTGACAATGACGTCAACCATTTCGTTATGGGTGAAGATTTCTACGGAGCCGAGGTGGATCTGGCGCTGTAGTGCGGATGCGGTGGAGAGCTGCAGCTGCTGTCCGGTTTGTCCACGGGTGTAGTAGGTACGGGAGACCTGCACACCACCGAAGGAACGGGTTGCCAAGGCGCCACCGTATTCGCGGGCGAATGGTGCACCGATGGCGTTCATGTGGTCGATGACGCGGACGGACTCGACGGCGAGACGCCAGCAGTCGGACTCGCGACCACGGTAGTCGCCGCCCTTGACGGTGTCCTTGACGTGGCGGTATGCGCCGTCGTTGTCTACCTTCTTGCCGCGGGCGGAGTTAACGCCACCCTGTGCAGCAATGGAGTGCGCACGGCGAGGTGCGTCGTGGTAGGTGAACGCCTTGACGTCGTATCCGAGTTCGCCGAGGGCTGCTGCTGCAGCACCACCGGACAGGCCGGTGCCAACGACGAGGACACGGAACTTGCGTCGGTTCAGTGGGGAGACCAGGTTCATGTGGTCTTTTTGGTATTCCCACATATCTTTGGTGGGAACGCCTGCTGGCTCTGCAGCGTCAAGGACCGTACCAGCTGAGACCTCTGGGAGGACTGAGACTGGGTGGATGAACTCTGGGCGGGTGGTTTCAGAGTGAGTGCTCATAAATTCTTCCTAACCTTTACGCAATCCAGCCAACAGCGATGGCGAACGGAATGGTGATGTTGCCGATCAGGACCAGTGCAGGAACGATGTACGCAACTGCGAGGAGGATTGCCCTCCAGCGGCGTCCGGTGATTCCCAGGTCAGAGACTGCAAGCCAGATGCCGTGTGACAGGTGGACGAACAGGACCAGGTTGGCAATGATGTACCAAATTGCTACAGGCCAGCGGCTAAAGGAAGCCACCATGTTTGCGTATACTTCGCCGTGCTCGAATGAGGTTGGGGCTGCTGGAGCAACACCCATGGTCAGGTCGAGGATGTGGAAGATAATGAACGCAAGGAGAACGATTCCGGTCACCAGCATGGAGCGGGTCGCGAAGGAGTTGAAGCCGCCAACGAGGTTGGTACGGCGGAACTTTCCGCGGGACTGGTGAGAACGGCCGGTCAATGCGAATGCACAGTAGATGTGCAGAACCAATGCGACCAGCAGGATAATACGTAGGATCCAGAGGACTGAGCCGTGTGGGAGGATCGGGGATCCGATCTCACGCAGGAACTCGCCGTAGACATCTACTTGTGCTTCACCCGGATGCGCAGAATCGGCTGCGTAGTCCGGCATGAAGATTTTCAGGTTTCCGATCATGTGAACAAGAACGAAGCCACCAAACATTAGGCCAGTGATGGCCATGGTCAGCTTCATTGCCCAGGTCGGGTATGCGGGACGCTCACGCAGCGCCTCCGTCGTAATTTTTCCGTGACGGATTGCCTCACGGTCGGGATTTCTAACAGTCATGGCACCTCCAGTGTCGTTGTTACTGTACGTCCCAGATCGGGGCATTAACCAGTCACGGGGCGCTCCCCCATGACCCCCAACTGGCTGTTTAGAGACATAAAACCCCACTTATTAGGATAGCCTTACTTTATTGTCGTTTGACGCTCATTTAATTGAGTGTGCTCTACCTGCGGAAACGTGAGGCCTTTTCAACATTCTAAAACCAAGGTGAGCTTCCTCACAGGATACCGATCCGAACAGTTTCTAACCCCGTTTGGTATCAACCAAAAAGTTTAGACAGCCCAACCTTCCGATCCAGGGAGCAACTTTGCGCAGGTGACACAATTATCCCAACAGTTGCACCGTAGGTGCCTAAAAAGTTCCCGGGGCGGATGTGGCCCGACCACGCCGGGCACCTGGTGGCGGCGGGCTGCGTCGAAAAGCGAAAATCAACAAGTTTGCAACACCTCAGTGCCAAGAGTGGTTAAGGTGATGGTGATCACGCTATAGTTGCGCCATGGGAAAGACATATGTGGGGTCCAGGCTGCGCCAACTGCGCCGCGAAAGAGACCTGAGCCAGGCATCCTTAGCAGCAACCCTTGGCTTATCTGCAAGTTATGTAAATCAGATTGAGCACGACGTACGCCCGCTCACCGTACCGGTGTTATTGCGCATCACCGAGGCGTTCGGCGTAGACGCAACGTTTTTCTCCCGCGACGATGACTCCCGCCTGCTCGCCGAGGTCCAAGACGTCATGCTGGACCGGGAGATCAATCCTGCGAACGTGGAGCTGCAAGAGCTTTCGGAGATGGTGTACAACCACCCCCAACTAGCGCGCGCGATGGTGGAAATGCACCAGCGTTACCGAAACGTGCGCGATAAGTTCTCCATCGCAGTGGATAATCGCACCAACACGCCTGAGGAACGCCGTCCCATCGCGGAGGCCGTGAGCATGCCGCACGAAGAGGTCCGCGATTTCATTTACGCCCGCCAAAACTACTTCGATGCCCTTGACCGCCGCGCCGAAGCCATCGCCGCGCAACTGGGCTGGCAGCCGTACGATTCCCGCGCCATGGAAGATTCGATCGCCCGCCGCCTGCAAATGGATCACGATGTCACCATCACCTCCTCCAAAGAGGAATCCGGCACGCTGCACCACTTCGACCCCGAGACGCGTCTGCTGACAATCCACGCACGCCTCAACCCCGGGCAACGCGCCTTCCGCATGGCCACCGAACTCGGCTACCTAGAAGCCAACGACCTCATCGAAGGTATCGTTGACGACGGCATCTGGTCCACCCCCGAAGCCCGCACCCTAGCCATCCGCGGTGTGGCCTCCTACTTCGCCGCCGCCGTGATGCTGCCCTACAAAATCTTCCACTCCGAGGCCGAAAAATCCGGCTACGACATCGAGTACCTAGGCCAACTCTTTGGCGTGGGCTATGAGACAACCGCCCACCGCTTGTCCACCCTGCAGCGCCCCAACCTGCGCGGCATCCCCTTTACCTTCGTGCGCGTCGACCGCGCCGGCAACATGTCCAAACGCCAATCCGCCACCGGCTTCCACTTCACCCACTACGGCGGCACCTGCCCCCTGTGGAACGTGTTTGAAACCTTCACCAACCCCGGCCAAGTGCTCCGCCAATTCGCGCAAATGCCCGACGGACGCAACTACCTGTGGATCTCACGCACCGTGCGACACCACGAAGCCCGGTTCGGCGAAGTAGACAAAATGTTCGCCATCGGCCTGGGCTGCGAAGCGCGCCACGCCGACCGCACTGTGTACTCCCGCGGTTTCAACCTCCAGGACCTCTCCACCGCCACCCCCATCGGGTCCGGCTGCCGAGTGTGCACCCGCGAGAACTGCGCGCAGCGCGCATTCCCATCCGTCCACGGCCGCATCAACATCGACGCGCACGAATCCACTATCGCGCCGTACTAAGAAAAGGAGCTTGCTTTACGACGCACCCCTGCGGGGGTGGGTTTTACCTTTTATGAATGATCAGCAATATCCGCGTAAACACCATCGGTAGCCAGAAGAACATCATCCGGGGCGATAATCAGGGACCACCCGCGTCGCCCTGCGCTGACGTAGATTCGCTCCTGGAGAATTGCAGACTCATCCAAAAACACGCGGTGCTTGTTCTTCTGCCCTATCGGTGAGATTCCACCAGGGACATACCCCGTAACTACCTGTGCACGGCTGCGATCCATCATGTTTGCATGCTTACCTTTTCCAGCCTTAGCCAACTGCTTGAGATTCAACGTTCTGCTGGCTGGAACAATCGCGACCACGTGTTCACCATCAATATCTGCCATGAGCGTTTTAAACACCACTTCCGGCTCCACACCCATTACTTCAGAGGCATCCAATGCAAAGCCCTTTGATGATTTTGGATCTACATCATGAACATCCAGCTCAAAAGGAATCTGCCTCTCCGTAAGAAGGGCTAGAGCGGGGGTAGCGTTCGAGGTGTCTACTTTCTTAGCCATGGCATAAGATTCTAATCGCATGAGAAAACCGCCTCCCACAATGTGGAAGGCGGTTTCCTTTTTAAGATTCAAACTCAGCGAGTATTTCCTTCACCGCACGGTGAATCTTGGAACCGTACTCTGCATGACGAAGTCCGAAGTACACAACAGCAGGAATGTACCCAGCTGGATTACCAAGGTCATGGCGCTTTCCTTCATGAACCACAATGTGTACCGGATGGCCTTCTTCGATCAATAATGCGATGGCATCTGTTAATTGCAGTTCTCCACCAGCACCAGGCTCAATTCGACGCAGTGCATCAAAAATAGCTCGATCAAGTAGATAACGGCCCGTTGCGGCAAACCTTGATGGTGCATCTTCAGGCGCAGGCTTTTCAACCATTCCTACAACACGCCTAATGCCTTCACTTTCGGACTCTGCATCGAGTTCACCGAGCTTAAATACTCCGTAATTTGAGACTTCATCTTCAGCCACCTCAATTGCTGCAAGAACAGATCCGCCAAACTTAGCGCGAACTTCTGCCATTCTCTCGGTCACACCAAATGGCAGCACCAAATCGTCTGGCAGCATGACAGCCACAACATCTTCATCATCATCGAGCACAGACTCAGCAAGGCCAACAGCGTGACCAAGCCCCAATGGCTTTTCTTGAACCACTGGAACTGTTGCAATCAATTCTCGAGCTGCTCGAACTTTATTCAGTTGATCAGTCTTACCGCGAGCCTCAAGAGTTGCCTCAAGCTCAGGGAACTCCTCGAAGTGTTTAAGAATTCCGTCTTTGTTCGGAGCAGTGATAATTGCTAACCGAGTTGCACCAAGATCAGCAGCCTCTTTGGCAACAAGTTCAATACCCGGGGTATCAACTACAGGAAGAAGCTCCTTTGGAATTGTCTTCGTTGCAGGAAGGAACCGTGTTCCCATTCCTGCAGCTGGTACCACGACAGTTTTTACAGCATTTTGATGCTGAGCTATTGGCAAACTCATTTCTTAGACGATACCGAATTTTAGAAATAATTCTCTTTGATAATCGAAAAGTTTGTGTGAGTATGAGCACTAACCAGCACTCGGTTTGGATTGAAAATCGGTTTTGGCCCTGTTTCCATACAGAAACAGGGCCAACGAGGTGGATTCTAGAAGTTGATCATGTGTCCAGAGATACCGTGTGCAGCTTCCTTAACTGCCTCAGATAGCGTTGGGTGAATATGGACGCTACGAGAGATCTCTTCAGTGGTGAGATCCCAGTTCTGAGCAAGCACCAATTCATTGATGAGCTCTGATGCATTTGCTCCAACCAGGTGTGCACCGAGCAGCTCACCGAATTCTGCATCAGCAACGATCTTTGCGAAACCATCAGTTTCTGCCAGGCCAACTGCTTTACCGTTTGCAGAGAATGGGAAGGAAGCAACCTTGATCTCACGATCTGGCCACTTCTCCTTGGCCTGCTCTTCGGTGTAACCAAAGGAAGAAACCTGTGGGTTGCAGAAGGTTGCACGTGGCATCATCATGTAATCACCAAGAGTCTGAGTTTCTGCACCAGCAATAGTCTCTGCGGCAACAATGCCCTGTGCTTCTGCGACGTGAGCAAGCTGAAGCTTGGCGGTCACGTCACCGATGGCGTAAATGCCATCGACGTTGGTACGCATGTAATCATCGATCTCGATTGCGCCACGCTCGGTGAGCTTAACGCCAGTGTTTTCAAGACCAAATCCCTCAACGCGTGGACGGAAACCAACGGAAACCATGACTCGATCAACAGTAAGAGTCTCTGTCTTGTCAGAGCCCTTCTTCTGGTAATCAACCTCGACAAAGTCACCGTTGTCCCGAACAGCAGTGGTTGCATGGCCAGGAAGAAGCTTAACGCCCATCTTCTTGTAGGCCTTTGCAATAACCTTGGAGACTTCAGCATCTTCATTTGGAAGCACACGATCCATGAACTCGATGACGGTTACATCTACACCGTAGTTACCAAGAACGTAGGCGAATTCCATTCCAATTGCGCCTGCACCAACAATGACCATCTTCTTTGGCGCAACAGGGTTAAGAATCTGCTCTTCAAAAGACACAACGTTCTCTGAGAAGTCAACGCCACGGAGGGTGTTGACTACCGAACCGGTTGCGATGATGCAGTCATCAAAGGTGATGGTCTTGCCAGCATCCTTACCGTCGGTGACCTCAAGAGTCTTAGCATCCTTGAAGTTTCCAAGACCATGAATTTCGATGATCTTGTTCTTCTTCATCAAGTAATGAACGCCTCCAACGATCTTGTCGGAAACGCCACGGGAACGCTTGTGAGCATCCTCATAGTTGAAGGTCACTTCGCCATTGATGCCGAAGGTCTTCTTCTCATGGGTAAAGGTATGGGCAACTTCAGCGTTTTTGATCAGAGACTTGGAAGGAATGCAGCCCACGTTTAGGCAAACACCACCCCAGTACTGCTTCTCAATTACAGCAACCTTCTTGCCAAGCTGCGCTGCACGGATGGCGGAGACATAGCCACCGGGGCCGGCTCCGAGTACTACTACGTCATAATGTTCAGTCACGCATTCAAGGATACGTGTTTAGTGGGTCATTGTCGTGCATCCGGGTGCGGTTGGTTTTCCATACTTAATTTTAGAGTGGAAGAAAATGAAAAACACCCACATCCGGGCCCAAATGGGCACAGAAATGCAGGTGTTTTATGTACGGTCTAAGCACCGTGCTGTTTTAGAACAAGCCGATGCTGTGGGAAAGATTACTGAATGCGGAGGATCCAGCATGCAGGCCGTAACCTAAGATTTCGTTGATGAAGAAGATGATCTGTTCATGAATTGGCATAGTTTAGATTCCTTAAATATCTCTTACGGGCATTACACGGCCCTGTGCGACTTTTAGCTGTTTCGGCTTAGATGCGTCGGGACTACAAAAGAACTAACGGAAAATAGTGCCTAACCGTTAGCACTCTGCCGAAATGAACTATTTGCAAGTCGCTCAGGAGGCAACGCCAAAATACTAATCACAATGGCGTTAAAGGTCGATAATTTCTACTTTTTTAGCGCGCAGGAATACCCTTAACTACCTTCCCTGCAGAAATATCCTTAGTGACGCACGAAGATGCACCCACTAACGACCTATTCCCGATAGTCAGTCCTTGCAATACTGTAGCCGCAGCTCCAATAAGAGTTTCTTCCATGATCAGGACTTCACCCGAAATTGTTGCAGCCGGATTTATCGAAACATAGTCTTCAAGAATTGAATCATGCCCGATTGTCACATTTGGGTTGATATGCACATGCACACCAAGCCTTACATTGGTCGAAATCACGGCCCCAGAACATACAACAGCCCCAGACCCAAACACTACTTGGCTTCCTATCACTGCAGAGGGATGCACCGCCGTAAATGCATCGAAACCAGACTTGTCTAAAAGAGCAGAAAGCTTATGGCGAATCGTTGGGTTTCCAATCGCAAGCACATACTTACACGACTTGGGAGATCCCTCAATCCATTCTTTTAAAGTTCCTAGATATTCGATTTTTCGCTCCGCAAGACGCTGCAAATTGATTGCAGCAGGATTGTCATCAACTACTCCAATTATCTCTAACGAATGTCCGGCTTCCTTCATTGCTTCGAGAACGTCTAGACTCTCCCTACCGAATCCAGATGCACCTATCACTACGACTGAGTTTTGAGCAACCATCTTCCCTCTTAATTGCAAGTTCTTGAAAACACGTATCTATCTGCAGATGATCAAATAGAGCCTTATCTCTCTAACCTCTCCTTCAACACATCTTCTCTTTACTAAAAGCATATAGCGATCATAATTCGCAACCATAAATGAATTACATTTTGAAAAAGATCCTGAAAGGGTCTATAAATCCCGCTCAGAGCCAGATATCAAGCTAGCCCTGTTCAATAGAGCAAAAACAAAATTAGAAGCAAATTGCCTCTTTCTCTTATGCCCCAGAGGAGAAGCTATTCTTCAATATTTCGATGTAAGCTTATTGCCCATCAAGTAAATTAAAGCAGTCAGCGAAAAATATTCTCAAAGAAAGCCACCATGACTAGTTCCGCTCCATTAATAAGTGTAGTAATCCCAACAATCGCTTATGACGAATATTGCAGTCAATCTATTAAATCGGTTTGCGAACAAAACTATGAAAACTGGCAAATAGTCCTAGTTCTGGACGGGGCGCCCATTAAGGATGTTCCCCAATGGGTAAAAGAACATGAACGCATTAAAATTGTCGAGCAAAAAATTAGACAAGGTACCCCCACGAGCTTAAACAATGGAATCAAAGCGTCTGATGGACAGCTAATTGCACGACTAGATTCAGACGATCTCGCTGCTCCCAGCCGCTTATCCAAGCAAGAGGAATTTCTCAGGAACCATCCATACATTATTTGCGTTGCAACAAAAACAAAGCACATTAATGAACATGGGAAAATCTTTGGACAATCAGCTGACCTTCCAACTTCCCAGGACATCAGACAAATCCTGTTAGTGAAGAACCCAATCATTCACTCCTCAGTTATGTACCGCAAACAAGTTGTTGAACAGATCGGGGGATACTCTCTGGAGATGACTCGATCCCAGGACTATGAGCTATTCCTTAGGCTCTCCAAAATTGGAGCAATCGGATACCTTGACGAAAGCCTTAGCTCATACCGCATTCATGGTGGCCAGCACAGCAGGAAAACCTCCCCATTTAAGAAATATACCTGGATCATACTAAAACGAAGGATGGAACTTGCTTCGTTCTTAAAGCGGTCACCAGTTCGACAAATATTCTTAAATTTTATATGGTATGGCGCTCAAGTTACTCGATACTTGGGGTTGCGTAAAGCAGGATTCATGACGGGATACACCCCGGACCGCATCTAACATCGGTCTAGCTATTCTTTTCCAAAGATTTCGTAGCATCCTGCTAGTCAACAGTCCGCCCAGTGCCGATAAGTGGTATGTGCATCAATGATGTTGCCCCTAGTAAAAGAAATGAGGGGGCTGTCTTGAAGAAACTCACATTACACAAGTCAATAACCAGAAATACTTTAAGGATGTTCCGTGCTTCGTGAGCCTTTAGCTGTCGGAAGTCTAATTTTCCTTGCGACAATCCTCATACTCTCGCTACCAAGCTTTGTAGCGGGTCTCATAGTTGGCGTATGGCATTCCCTCCCCGGAATTGCACCATCTCTAGCAGGCTTTGCGTTAACTATCGGTGTCCTTGTTCTATGCCTGCTTATATTAATTTTCCGAAAGAAGAAGTTTCCTGATGCTAGTATTTTTACCAAGTACTCAGGTTTTCTTTCACTGATTCCTGCCATTTTCATCATCGAATGGATAAATAATGAAAGCGCATCAGAAACTCGAACATTACTCGGCGCCATTGTTACTGGCTTCCTTTTCTTAGTAACCAGTTCTTTCCGAGATAATATTCCGCATATTATTTGGGGTTTTTCAACCGGAGTATCAATCTACGGAGTAGGAGAATTATTACGAATTGCTGGTGGCGGAGCTTTGCATTTGAAAGCCGGAGCATTTGGTGCCAATCCTATTTTCGCTTCTCAGTTCTTAGGCCTAGCAATTTTCGGGGTTTGGCTTCTACATATAACCAAACGAAGCACTCCGAAATTTACCCTTTTCGTTAGTTCCATCCTTCTAGTTTGTTTACTAAGTGCACTATCATGGGGGCCGATTATTGCTCTTGCAGTTGCTTTCCTATACGCAAACACTACAAAATCTTCTACACACCGCTTGCAAGATTATAGAGTTCGAAATCGAATTATAGTCTGGGGCCCCTTGCTAGTAGGACCCGTAATTATACTTTCCAGAGACGCCATAAAATCATTTTATTACAGTGAAGACTCTGTAGCGCGTCTCCATATTTGGCAAGAATTTATCGACCTAGCTCTAACCAGCCCGCTGACCGGAGTTGGAATGGAAAAAGTGCATAGTTTTTATTCGATTAGTAGCTCGGATAAATTCCTGTCACCACATAATCTATTTCTTGAAATGTGGGTAGCATATGGTGCTCTCCCTATATTCATCCTGTTTGCAACCTTGATTTATCTCTTTCGAAAAATCAATTATCTCGGACGAGCCAGTCTAATATTCTTAGTGATTTGTTCCTCGGTATCAGGCAGTCTGGCCGTCAGTTTTAACTTTTGGATAGGTTTAACCTTAGTGGTCATTATTGGATCCTCTTCACTAGCTTCCACTAACCAAAATGCCCATTCTTCAAAATCAAGAAAAGTTAATAAACAACCAGCAAAGTAGTGGTAACTTTGTCTGCTATTACTCCTCATTGACAACGATTGCTTCGTTAAGGTGATTTTAACACGCTATGAAACTGATAATACGAATCCACACGTCAAGTTTTGGGGTGCTTGACAAGCGCAACACACCCGAAAAGGATTTTCTACCCTTTGCCGCCGAAAAACTCAGGCTGATTCAGTTTTGTGTTCCGGACGTGCATTTTGAAGCGACGTGGTAACGATCGTGAAGCACTTGAGTGGACATCATGAAGCAGTACCCACCCCAGCATCAATCAGTAAGAAACGCTTTAACGCCAGGTGGCTTTCAACCGCATACGCTGTATTCGGCTATGTCGTACCGGTTTTCTGCGCAGCGGGTGTGCTCTATCGCGACGTTGTGCACAAGGTCGTGATAGAGCACACCACATACGCGGAATCGCAGTACCGCTTGTTAAGAATTGTGGGGTTTAAAGAAAGCGCGGATCAATTTCGGTCAAGTGCTTTCTGAGCTTTAGAGATCGTTACGTGTGCAGCACCGCATCGAGATTGAATGGTTCTGTAGGAATTACCTTGTTAGTGCATGGCTGTGATCGACCGGGAATTGATCACCGTGCCGATATTTTCAATTTTCCGCCTCGACTTTGATGTCGGGGGTAGGTATTAGAAAGTGTAGGTTCTGGCGTTTATTGGTGCTTCACGACACTCATCATGCTGCTTCACGATCGTTACCCACGCCGCTTCAAAATACACGTCCAAAACAAGTTTTGTGTAGCTGTAGACTTAACTGGAATGACTTAGTGCCCTACACAAGTCTCGTGTATGGCACTAGTTGAAGATTTGTTAGGGACTCATGATTTGTAGCGGGTCATCAACAAAAGATTCTTTCCACTTAGTCACGCTGGAAAATATCACGTGTATAAACTTTTTCTGGTACATCAGAAAGCTCATCGGTTGGACGATTTGCAATAATGATGTCGCAGTAATCCTTAAACTCTTCGATGTCATTAAGGATCTTCGAATTGTAGAAAGTTTCTTCTCCGAGATTCGGTTCAAATACTACAATTTCGATTCCCTTGGCCTTAATTCGTTTCATGACTCCTTGAATAGAAGAAGAACGAAAGTTATCTGATCCAGACTTCATTACAAGGCGGTAAATTCCAACTACAGTAGGTGATTTACTGAGGATATCCTCTGCAATAAAGTCCTTACGAGTCTTATTTGCTTGGACTACTGCAGAGATTAGATTCTGCGGGACATCCTTATAGTTGGCGAGAAGCTGTTTCGTATCTTTCGGAAGACAATATCCGCCATATCCAAATGAAGGATTATTGTAATGAGATCCAATACGTGGATCGAGCCCTACCCCTTCAATAATCTGCTTAGTATCCAAGCTTCGAACAGACGCATAAGTATCCAGTTCGTTGAAAAAAGCAACTCGCAGTGCAAGATATGTATTAGAAAATAATTTAATCGCCTCTGCCTCAGTTGAGTCCGTAAGTAGAATCGGAGGCTTTTCTTTTGCCCCCTCAGCTAACAGAGTCGCAAATTCTTCCCCCAGAGGACTGCGATCACCAACGACAACTCTGGATGGGTAGAGATTGTCGTAGAATGCTCGGCCTTCACGCAGGAACTCAGGTGAAAAAATAATCGAAGCTTCTGGATGCTTAATGCGTAGTTCCGATGTAAAACCAACAGGGATAGTCGATTTAATTACGATTGTGGATCCAGGAGAAACCTTAAGGACTATCTCAATTACGGACTCAACGCTGGAAGTATCAAAAAAGTTTGACTCTGGGTCGTAATTAGTTGGCGTTGCAATAACAATAAAATCTGCGCCTTTGTAAGCGGCTTCGGCGTCCGTTGTGGCAGTTAAGTTTTGAGGCTTAGTGGACAGATATTCTTCGAGATCGCTATCGACAATTGGCGAACGAAATTCTTGAACTAGTTTCACTCGTTCTTCATCAATGTCAACTGCAACAACTTTATGATTTTTAGAGAGGAGAGCTGCATTTGAAAGCCCAACATATCCGAGCCCTGCGACGGCAATTTTCATAAAAGTATTCCTTTTCGTGTTTTATTGATACAGCAAGTTTTCAGATTGTCCCGTCGGGGGAAAATTGTCTTTGTTTTATCGAAGGCCCTTGACGAGTATAGAACGCTGAGATTGATTCCGGCCGGAAAGAAAGGTGATTCGCAATACAATTATTTGCGATTAGCTTACTAGCTTTTATTGTGGCTTTATTTCAACGGGCTGGAACGTAATGTATGCAATCTCCACTAAATTAAATTACACTCTCCGACCTCGTTCTAGTTTCACTTAATATTTCGCCCTCAGCAACTAGAGAAGTTAAAGGAGAGACGATTTGAAAATATTGTGGCCTTTTTGAACACTGTGGTGAACCTTTCAATATTCTCCTTAAAGAGGCATGAAGAATCCACGGCAAAAACTTTAGACGCTAATTATGGGGCCTGACCCCTGGAAAGTAGACACAGGAAATTTAATCAAGAAGCAGATTTCAGGATAGCAGAACCCCGAATCTCATACATCGCAGGTGTGAGATGACCACACCAGGATTGCCTAAGACTCGTGTTGTACCTGGTACACCACTTCAAATACCTCCCGACGGCACACCAACTGGTTCGCAAACGTCTTGGAATCCTGCGCGGAACTTCCCGCTTGAATGCGGCATTAAACGACTGAAGCCAGCGAATTATCCGCACCGATACCCACAGCACCCATCAACTGACAAACCACCCGACTTTGTGCAGATGTCCTGGAATACTTGCGAGGTGTACACACTGCCATGTTCTTCAGTGGAACACAGCATCCTTTACGATGTCTAGTTGGTCTTTAGCCATCATCAACGCATCCTGAACCAACGACGTCGGATTAGGTCTTAGTTGCCATGATCGGTAGGTTACCTTTTTGTCCCAAATTGTTGGGACATTAGGTGTCTACCAAGCAGGAGCCAGATCCATGTATATTCTTCCTGCACAATTACAGCCAATAGCTTACGATCTTTAATGCATATACGAAGGTGCAATAAGCGTATGATCTTCGAAGTTTTAAATCAATTTGTCTACGCTAAAATTGCCAGCAACATTCAACTGATTAGATTATTGCAATTCAGAATTAAAGAATCATACGGAAGGTTTTTATGACTACATCGACGGCAACTGCTAAACAACAAGCTTCGAAAAGTCATTTCCGTCCCGACATTCAAGGACTGCGAGCCGTCGCGGTACTTTTAGTATTGATATTTCATGCTGGCGATGGCTCCGTGCTTTCCGGAGGTTTTACGGGTGTTGATATTTTCTTTGTAATTTCTGGCTACTTGATTACTGGACACTTGATCAGGTCTTGTCTAGAAAAGGGAAAAATTAGTTTAATTAACTTTTATGCGGGCCGGATTAGGAGAATTCTGCCAGCAGCCACAGCCGTTTTGGTATTCACGGCCCTAATTACGATTTTAGTGTTGCCTGATACCCGGTGGATGCTTATCGGTGCTGAGATCATTGCAAGTTCAGTGTATTTGGTAAACTGGCTTTTTGCCTCAAATACGAATTATTTGAATGCAGAAGCTGCTGCCAGTCCAGTTCAGCATTATTGGACCTTATCTGTGGAGGAGCAGTTCTATATCCTCTGGCCAGCGCTACTTATTGGGTTGTTGTATTTCAGTCGGCATCGTTTTACACTGGACTCAGAGGAAACTAGTGGCACGAAACTAAACAAAGTTCGTTGGCTGCAGCGTTATATCGCTTTAGCAGCTGTACTTATAACGTTAGTTTCTCTTTGCTTTTCCATTTATTTTTCATACACCAATCCGGCACCCGCATATTTCATTACCTCGACACGCCTGTGGGAGCTTGGAATAGGCGCGATTCTCGCCTCTTTTTCATTCCAATTAGAACGAATTTCAGCTCCGATAGGATATGCGCTTGGTGTAATGGGATTAGCAAGCATCGTAGCAGCTGGAGTGACTTTTGATTCTCAGACAGTTTTTCCCGGCTATGCCGCGCTGGTGCCAACATTAGGTGCAGCAGCTGTAATTATTGGTGGCATGGGAGGTCGTGCGGAAAAAGGTGTAGGTGTACTTCTAAAAGTTAAACCTATGCGTTGGATCGGAGATCTTTCCTATTCGCTTTATCTATAGCATTGGCCATTGATCGTTGTAGGGATTTATTATTTCAATGGAGAAATGCACTTTTGGCAAGGTCTCCTAATTATCGGGTTCTCTTTCATCCCTGCTTGGCTAAGTTATCATTTCATTGAGAATCCAATGCGTAATTGGTCAGCAATCAAGGCTGACGCAAGAAAAGCAGTGGCCTTTGGAGTTATTTTGATGACGGTATCGGCGACTGCTGGGATCCTCCTCTTTTTATCTCCAAATAGAAGCCAAGCTGCGCCACCCCAATTTAGTTTGACCCCGTATGATCCAACCGCTGTAAATAAGGAGTCGGAAAAAGAAGCAGCAAAGAATCTGTTTGGCGCTGAGGCGTTGACAGTGGATCCGGATGCCGGTGAGGTTGTTGATCGAGTAGATAATTTTTATCCGACGACTGCTAAGGCAAAACGAGATTACCCAAGTAACTATGCAGCGGGTTGTCACCAAGAAGTCAATGAGACTAGTCCTGAGTCATGTGTTTATGGTGATAAAAATTCTGATTTTTCTGTAGCACTTGTCGGTGACTCCCACGCTGGTCATTGGCTTCCTGCCTTGGAACCAATTGCTGAAGCACAGGGGTGGAGATTGGAAGTTTATACAAAGTCACAGTGTCCACTCATAAGCACTGCGATCAAACTTGGTGAAACTTTTTATGCAGAATGCTATGAGTGGAATGAAAAATTACTTGCTAAGCTAACTGGACCTTCTGCACCAAATCATGTGATTGTAAGTAGCCAACGTTACGCTTCTGCAAATCCGTTAATCGATAGTGTCGCGACGGGAACCGTTTCCGAAGGATATGAAATGGCATGGAATTCATTAAAAGATGCAGGTGTTTCTATTTCTGTACTTCTTGATACTCCTCGGCCGCAAATTGATATCCCAGAATGTGTAGCATCAAACCGCGATAATCTCTCAGAATGTTCAGTTCACCGGAGCGTTGCGCTTGGGACTGAAGCTCATCCTCAGCAAAAAACTGCAGCTCAAAATATAGACGTGCCTGTATTGGATTTGAGTAATTGGATTTGTCCGGAAGAATATTGCTCCGCTGTTATCGGAAATGTTTTGGTATACAGGGATTCACATCATTTGACCGCTACGTATGCTCGTAGTCTCTCTAGCGCATTATGGAATGAGTTGGTTGCCTCAAATGGTGAGCCTTTTAAGTAAGAGGTAGTTGTTCAAGTAGCGCTTTGTCAGCTCTCGTCCGCGGGTCTCCTTCCCCGCGTAATTTTTGAGATATGAACACCTCACAGGTTTCTCGCGCCCGCGGTGACCTCGACGACTTCATCAACGATGATCTTTGCCAACTCTTCGGATTTAGAGTACATTGATCTTCCTCTGCAGTTGTCCGGCTTGGATCAAGCACCGCAAGATGTAGTGGTTGAGGTTCCTGAACCCCAAGGTGATCCCGCGCAGGTGCTCAAGTCTGCCGTTGATGGCCTCGACAGGTCCGTTGGATGCACCGATATTGAAGGACGCCAACACGTTCTTACGCCGACGCCACAAGGTGTGCCCCAGTTGGGCAAGCTCGTCCATTCTCGCTGGTAGGCCTTTGCGCAGGCTGTTGATCCCCTTCTCATCAGCTTCTTTTCCTCTGATTTCTACGGATTCCCATACGCCGCAATCATGTCTTGATAGAACAACCACGTCAGATCTAAAGCCACGTAGTCATCATCGGTGGCCCACAACATGACGAGTCCTCGTTTCTGCCACTGCGTGAAATAATTCTTCCAGGTCAAAAGCGTACGGCGGTATTTGTACAGGGGGTTATCTTTGTGCCCGCGGGATCCGGTGGTCTCTCGTTAAAGTCACTGCTGGCACCCGGTGAGATTGTCCGTCGCCAGATGCTCTACGTGAAAGCGATCCATCACTCTTTGGTCGCGTTCCGGCAGCCAGGTACGCAGTACGGCCTGGGCGGTCCTCCAGCAGTCAAGCAGGCCATCTCCCCATCCCCCAGCGAGGTGAGGCCGACGAAGATGGTCACCAGGTTCGACGGCTAACCTGGCTTTCGAGTATACTTCCATACATGTTCATCGACTTCAAGGTGGCGCGGGTCGTTGTAAATGAGCTGTCGGCAAGCATCGAGTGCAACCTGGTTGACTAGTTCCCAGCCGATCTTCAGTGCTTTAGCCGTGGCAGACACACTCATCCGTCAATCACCAAGCGCTGCAAGATCTAGCAGTGCCCCGGTGGTTGAACTTGGATCAGTCATCCGCGCAGTACAGGATTTGTGGAAGATCTTCCTCGTACACGACATAGCTGTGCATAGGAAGCGGAGTACGCGGGCATCCAGGCGGATGCGGAAGTCGACGACGGAAGATCAACGAGCCAGCAGAGGATGTGGTCCCGCACCTTATCGGAGTGTCCGCGACTAGGTTCCCAGTAGGCTTCAAGACGTGGATCCCAGCGTGTTCAGATGGTTCTGTAGGAACCTCCATCTTCACACTGAGCTCCTACATGTTGTGTTGCCCAGCTGAACCCGTCGCGCTCTTTTGGCAGATAAAATATTGACAAAACCGGCTGATCCCGAGGTCGGTGGCGATGATGCGGATTGAAACCTATGGGGAGATCTCGTACAAGGCGACGGCGTCGAGCTTGAACTCCTCTGTGTAGGACTTGCTTGGCAAGGTGGCAGATTGCCTTTCGATTCCTTGTTGTTGGGATGTTAGGTGACGGCCAAACAGGGGTCAGATCCGGGTGCAGCTGGTTAGACTAGGATCACCACACGGTGTTAGTGACCCTGGCGCATCTGTTTGCCACCACCCAACGGTTGGCTGCCGACCCAAACACGCGCAAGGCGGAGTAAGTTTTTATTATGTCATACTTGCCCAACACCAGACCGCTGCATTAGGTTGTTGGACTATTGTCCATACTGTGTCCGTACTCTCCGAACAAAGCACTACTAGGAACTTGCGCTCCAAGGTAGACTACCTTGGTAGATGCGGTTTTTCGCTACTTCCCTTGAATTCTTCTTGTAAACTTCACGAGTGAACTCTTAATAGGTTTAGAAATCGAGACCCCCTTAAAAATAGACTTATATAGAATATCTTGAAGAGGCTTAATTAATCTAGACGAATAGATGCTGATCAAAACTACAACTATGGTACGGCGCAGAGGGTTCTGGATATAGTCTCGAGCCATGTGTAAACCAGTTTCCGGAGCACCATATAGACATAAGCGAATAGCCGCTTTAGGGACAAATTTCTGAACAGCTCTATCAGCGATAGGAACTACGGCAGTAGGCCCTTCAGCTTCCAGCCTAGAGTAGGCTAAAGCTCCTTCCTCTTCTGGCATTAATGCCAGTCGCACCGCAGCTTCTGAAAAGCATCGCTGACGTATAGTTTTATCCGGGACGAAAGAGACACCATCTAAAAGTGTGTAACGGTGATAAAGAAAATCTGGAATGATACCCAGATCTGCTTTTTTCGCCATCCTCAACCATAAATCACGATCTTGAGCAAAAGTAAAGCCACTTCGATACCCACCTATACTCTTATAAAGGTCTAAGCGATACATCACTTCTCCGTGAGTGAACGGATTAGATGTCAATAAATCATCGAATGTAGCAATTGGCTTTTCAAATCTCTGTGGGTTGCGTGTTCCCGTATCTTCTTGAATATTATAGATAGCACCACCCACAGCACCTACCGAAGGATTCGCGTCTAGAAACTCTACCTGAAGCTCTAAACGGCGAGGAAGAGATACATCGCCTGATCCCTGGACTGCAATATACTGCCCTTTAGCTCCAGAAATTGCTTCTGATAACCCTTTTACGAAACCTTTATTCTCTTCATGAATGATAAATCGGAAACGCGGATCATCATATTTTTCTTTTAACTCTAACAATCGTGAAGCTGTTCCATCTGTCGATGCATCATCAAAAACAATTAATTCAAAATCGCTATAAGTTTGGTTAAGAATAGACTCAATGGTTCGTTCTAAATGCTCACAGCGGTTATAAAAACCAGTAACCACACTTACTTTTGGCATTTTAGTTCCTTACTAAATCTATATCGGGCCATTGCTCGTCCGCCACTTCATGAGCAGGGCGAAAATCACCAGAATATGACAGATATAAAACTTCACAATCCATTACAAAACCAGTTCTGCTATAAACTTCCTTTCGAACAGCAGAGATCAACCACAAGATGTCATCATCAGATGCATCCCCATGATTGACTATAAAATTCGCATGTTGCATGGAAATTTCTGCAGAACCGCGTCTAAGTCCCTTTAATCCTGCATCTTCTATGGCCTTACCAGGAGGACCAACAATACTGTACATAGCGGGATCTGAAAGGAATGTCGATCCACAGTTTGGAAGATCCTCAGGAAACTTTTGAGAACGTTGATCTAGAATCGTTTCCAATTCGGCCAACAATTCTCCAGCATTTCCTGGCTTCAGAAGAAGTTCGACTTCTAATACAGTAGTTTCAGAGTTCTTAAGTACGGAGTTTCTATACGTAAACTGCAATTCATTTGCGTTCAGTTCTCGGATACTGCCTTCAGCATCTGTTACTAATACTTTAGTGACATGCTCACCGATTCCACGACGCTGGGTTCCGCCATTCATAACAACTAAGCCACCTACAGTTCCAGGTATTCCGCCCGCATGAACTATTCCTTCCAGCCCCTCGGTCGCAACAGCACGCACTAGTTGAGGTACCGAAGCACCAGCTTGAGCACGAATACGGCTGCCTTCAATTATAAAGTTGCTAAAATTTTCACCCAACTTTATAACTAAGCCACCAAAGCCATCTGAATCAAAAAGAATATTGGAAGTACCGCCAACAACTACTACTGGTTCCGGACGATTTTTCATGAATGCAAGAAGAGCACAGATCTCATTAATAGAACTAGGCTCAGCAAATACAGCTGCAGGACCTCCGATCCTCCAACGCGATATCTCCTTCAATGAGACTTCGGTAGCGAACCGAAAGTCGAACTCATTACGCAATGCGGTCTCAAGACTTTCGGAGACTTTCTTAAAATCATTCAATGTAAAACTTTCGTTCTTAAGGTGAAGGAACTTCGCCTTCTCTGATAGTTAAATCCGCACCAAGTAAACGAAGTTTTTTATCCAACTCGTTGTACCCACGTAACGCCATATGGACGTTATTAATCGTGGACTTTCCATCAGCGCAAAGCGCCGCTAAAACAACAGCCATAGAACCACGTAGATCAGTTGAGTTCGCATATCCTGGCCGGAAAGTAGCATCTCCCTGGATAGTGATCTTGCCAGCCTCTGCACTTAATTTGTCGCCCGAAACTAGATTTGTCAATTCCTCAACAAATGCAATTCTTTCTGGGTATCGATAGTCATAGACGCGTGAAGTTCCTGCACCTTTTAATCCTAAAAGAACAAAAAGTGCCTGCATGTCCGAAATTACTCCGGGGTGAGTTCCACACGCTAGCTCAAATGGCTGAACTGAGCCTGAAGGCAAGCATTCTGGTGTAATATATACGGAACTTGAATTACGGAAAAGATCCACTCCAGCCTTCTCAAGGTGGATAAAAGGAACTTCCATCGAGCTAAATGGAACACCTTCGACGGTAATCCTTCCGCCTGAAATAATTCCATACACGATCCACGTCAATGCCTCAATACGATCCGGCATTACGTCCATATATGCGCCCTGCAAAAGACCTGCTCGACCCTTTACATGAATACGGCTGGTACCGTAGACAGTGATCTCCGCACCCATACGTCGCAGAAGTTCAATAAGATCAGTTATCTCAGGGGTAATATAAGCATTGGCAATTTTAGTATCCCCTGAAGCAATACTTGCGCATAGTAACGCGTTTTCAGTGCCTCCCACAGTAGAAATAGGAAAGTCAATAACTCCCCCGATAAAGCCCTGGGGTGCAGTTACTTCAATGTGATCATCTTTTTCAAGAATTTTACAACCTAGCTGTTCCCAGACCATAAGATGAAGATCATATCCTCGTCCGCCAGCAGGACCTCCTCCAATAGCACACCCCCCAGGAAAAGGAACTCGAGCAATTTCCCCACGCCCAATCTGCGCTGCTGCTAGGAGATAAGTAGTTCGAATCGGAATATTCAGTTCATCAGTAGTCATTTCTCGCGCTGCAAGATCCTTAGCATCAACTACTAAAATTTGCTCATCATGGTCGACATGCACTTTTCCGCCAAGCTCTTCAATAAAGCGAATTTTATGTTCAACATCCACAAGCTTGGTTGGGAAATTACCAAGATGCACCACCTCATCGGTTAGCAGTGCCGCCGCGAGAAGTCTAGTAGCAGAGTTTTTTGCGCCGCTTACCCGCACGGTGCCCTCTGGAATAAAACCGCCATTAATTTCTGCATACATATCTAAATACCTTTCAGAAACATCTTCAATTCGAAAAATCTACGCTAACCACTAATAAACTTACGCGATACTACCCCTCAACGCCTCTTTAAAACTAGCATTCCGATTCCAACTAGTCGGCGAATATCTTTTTTAATCTTCTTTGAGATGCAATAAATGAATACAAACCAAATCAATGCACCACCAATAGATGCCAAGAACTGTGTTAATAGCGAAAGGGATGAATTTGACGAAATCGCAAAAGTAATAAGCCCCGCAGGAAGGCTAAATTTACCGATAATCTCTAGAGGATTTGTGACTAAACTCCACAAATTTAAATTAGTGGCATAACTTGCCCAAGCTATTGAGACCAACCAAAACAGAAAGTATCCCAGAGTCCCTGCCCATGCAACACCAACCGTGCCCCATCGAGCACCACCGATGATTAACAATACGATCACCGGTTGCATGACAAGATTTAGCTTCAGCAATGCCCCGGACAGTCCTTTTGACATAAATACCCAAGTAGCAACCTGTTGCAATGTACGGAATATTGCACCTATGCATAGAATTGTCATCAGAAGTCCCGCTTCTACCCAATCAGGACCAAAAATTAAGGTCACAATTGGTGTAGCCATACCGCCAAAAACCAAAAGAAAACTAGCAGTTCCATAGATGCCGACCATTTGAGCTTCACGTAGTGCGGCAACATACTTTTTTCCATCATCCATTACACGAACTAAAAATGGTATTGCTACACGTGTGAATGGGAAACTAATTTGCACAACAGGTGCGACTGCCAGCCTAAATGCACGATCATAAAACCCGAGCTGAACTGGCCCCATCACCCGGCCAATAATAATACTATCAATATTTTGAGTTAAATAAGATAAGAATCTAGTCGCGCCAAGTCCCATACCAAAAGTAAGCAATGGCTTCATACCGGGAGTCTTACGAGGAAAACTCGGAACCCACCGGGCCATCACGACAACCAAAACCAGCATAACTAAGTAGTTCAATATTGTTTGAACCACAAGAGCTTGAACTCCATAACCCTTCATTGCCATAATTACGGCCACTACGAGAGCTACCAACGGTGCTAAAACATCTGCAAGAGATAAAGCTCCAAATCGCAGGTGACGATTTAAATGGACCCTAAACTGAGCAGTGATTCCCCCCAACAGGTACACAATAGATATCCACTGTGTAACCCTTATTAATCGATCATCTCCATAGAAAGTTGCTAAAGGAATCGCAAGTGAAAAAATAATAATAAATAGAAGAAAACCAGCGGAAGTATTAATCCAAAATAGATTTGAATGTTGTTGCTTAGTTAGATCACGTGATCTCAGGGCCGCCATAGAAAACCCTAGATCGAGAAAGATCTGAGCCACGCCTGAAACTGCAAGGACCATAGCGTATAAACCAAAATCTGCAGGAGGAATTAATCTAGCTAGTAAGATTACGCTGAGTAACTGAATCAAAATTCTCGTAATCTGCCCTACTAAAGTGATAGCGGATCCCCGAGCTGCGCCCTTCCTCAAAGAGCCATCTTCAGGTACTTCAGTAGCTTCATCTCTAGTATTTGCCATCGGTCTTCTTCCATATAAATTCGCGATCTAAATTAGCTACATTTCGTTTTAATGTTCAGATCAATAGGGTGGATCTGATTCTTCGCACCAATAGGTAAAAGTTGAAAAAAGAACCCCTTCCCATTTATCTGAATATTGAAATTGAATGAGCCCTATTTTTTGAATTGTTCCACGAAATGACTGAAACGAGCTGCGACATCATCACGATTGAAACGAGCTGACACAAACTGGCGACCAGCACGTCCCATCCGGTCTCTTAACTTAGGATCGGAAACTAATAAATCAATCTTAGAAACCCAGGACTCAACAGAATCGTCATCGGCAAAAAAGCCACCTTCTCCACTTGTTACTGCATCAACTGTTCCAGTCACAGCATTCGTCAATACAGGCACTCCCATAGCCTGAGCTTCCAGCAAAGACATACCTAAACCTTCTCGCTGAGTTGGGTGAAGCAAAACATCAACTGCAGCTAATGGTTCTTCAGGGAAATCAATCCATCCTGTAATCGTAACCTGCCCTTCATTAACTAATTTAATGAATGCTTCTCGCAAGTCATCGTCTTCCAATTCACCAATAATTAAGAGATGCAGTCGCAATCGGGTAAAAGCCTCATGTTTTGTAAGAGCAGCGAGAAGATCTCCTCCCTTATCTTTATTTATTCTGCCGACAAAACCAACAATGACAGATTTACTAGGCAGGTTTAAAGCATTACGAGCAGATAATTTCTCTTCAAGGGATGGAACTCTAAAGCGATCAAGCTCAACTCCATTCATACTGCCATAACCTAAGACTTGCACTCTTCCTTTAAAACGAGGGTGCGCATCTTCAATTGCTTTCTTCAGAGAATGACTTACAGCCAAAGTTTGATGTGCAAACAACTGGGTCAAATATTCCAAAAACACTAGAATCTTCTTTTTTAAGCCTAAAACAGTTTCAGAGCGCAGCCCATGTGCCACATAGACAATTCGTGGCACTCGAGCAATTCGTGCTGCCACGACTCCCAGCAATGAAGCTTTCGGAGTTCCAACTATCAGCACTCTTGGACGAATTTTCCTAAGCAATAGCACCCAATTAAATAATGATTTAACATCGGTACCTATTGAAATCTCTCTAGACATCTCGATAGTATGAGCTTTACCATTCAGTAATTTCTTCCCAACTGGGCCTGGATTTGAAACAAGGTGCACATCCCACCCATCTTGAATTAGATTCTGCAGGATCCCTTCATAAAAAATATTTGACATGTCTGTCGTAGCCCCAAAGAGAATCACATTCTCTCTAGAAGATCTACAACGTGACCTATTTCTTAGTATCATTGACACACCTGTCCTCAATTACTAAATAGCTTCAATAAATCGTATCGGTTACTACCGACATACCGTTTCTAACTGCTCAG
Organism: Corynebacterium glutamicum ATCC 13032; assembly: GCF_000011325.1. NCBI lineage: Bacteria > Bacillati > Actinomycetota > Actinomycetes > Mycobacteriales > Corynebacteriaceae > Corynebacterium > Corynebacterium glutamicum. The sequence goes on along the minus strand of NC_003450.3, from coordinate 370,532 downwards.
ATGCAAAATATTTTACATCTGTAAACTATAAGAAGACTCGAGCCCAAGAATTGCTCAGGGTCGAGCCTTTTTACGCACCAAAATTGGTGGCGCATCTCTATACAGAAAGTAAAATTTTTACCTGCTATTTTCTTTCTTCAATGAAGGATGGCATCGTGACATGACCTTCATTACTAATGCCCTTTTTAGAAAGAACTGTTTTTACAGTGGCGATTAATATTTTGAAATCTAGTTTCAAACTACAGCGATCCACATATTCGACATCCAACTTAAGTCGTTCATCCCAAGTAGTTTGATTACGGCCATTCACCTGAGCCAAACCAGTAATCCCAGGACGAACTTCATGGCGTCGAGCTTGTTCAGAAGAGTAATGTTCCAGATAGCTAACAAGCAAAGGTCGAGGCCCTACAAGGCTCATATCACCTTTAAATACATTCCAGAGTGTAGGTAACTCATCTAAACTCGTTTCCCGCAGAAGCTTTCCAACTTTAGTTAGACGCTGTTCATCAGTTACATGTTTTTCATCTGGTTCAAGCATGGTTCGAAACTTAATCATCTCAAATACCACACCGTCTTTCCCAGGTCGTGGTTGACGAAATAGAATCGGACGACCATGAGCTCTCAATACAACTGCTGCTATTGCCAGCTGAATCGGCGCAGAGATAATCAGCCCTACGCCACTAACCCCAATATCAATCGCACGTTTTACTACGCCATAGTTTTTGTACTTAGATCGCATGCTGACTCTCCAAAAACTGGCCAATTGTAGTCTCAACACGATTCATTGACGCATTATCAAGTACTGAACCGCTTGGGAGAGAAAGCCCTGAATCAAATAGCCTCTGTCCTTCTTCATTGGTGAAGCTACGATACTTCTTAAATACTGGCTGGAGATGCATTGGTTTCCACAAGGGACGAGACTCAATATTCGCCTGATTTAGAACTGATCGAAGATCTTCAGAGCTAAATCCCGCAACTTCTTTATCAATAAGAATAGAAGTGAGCCAGAAATTATCAATAGTGTCGCCACCATCGACCCCTGATGGCTCGCCAAAGATCTCTACTCCAGAAACACCTGCAAACAATTCTCGATAGAACGCACGGTGTTGACGTCGACGCTCAATCATCTTGTCGAGTCGGGAAAGTTGAGCTCGTCCCAGTGCAGCGAGGATATTTGAAAGGCGATAGTTATACCCAACATCGGTGTGTTCGTAATGAACTACAGGTTGGCGAGCTTGTGTCGCAAGATAGCGGACGTTGTCTGCAATATCCTTGTCATCAGTTAACAAAGCTCCACCACCGCTGGTAGTCATAATTTTGTTTCCGTTGAAGGAAACCGCTGCCGCCACTCCATATGCTGCAGCAGACTTTCCATTGCGAATGGCGCCCAAGGATTCAGCGGCATCAGAAAGCACTACTGCCCCGTATTCATCAGCAATCTTTTTAATCTTCTCGTGCTGAACAACTTTGCCAAGTAGATCGACAGGTACTACAGCCTTTACTTCCTTTCCTTCACTCTTTAGCTCAGCAAAGGCTTTTTCTAAAAGATCTGGATCCATATTTCCAGATTCATCGCAGTCCACGAAAATTGGCTCAGCACCCGTATAAACAATTGCGTTGGTGGTCGCTGCAAAAGTCATTGATGATGTAAGAACCAAGTCTCCTTCTCCAACGCCTAGTGCTAATAGACCTAAGTGGAGGGCTGCAGTACCCGATGAAAGTGCAACAACATATTTGCGGCCACAATACTCAGCAAGTTCTTGCTCAAACGCATCAACTTCTGGACCAAGCGGTGCAATCCATCCTGATCGGATTGCGCGTACCAATGCGTCTTCCTCTAACTGTGTTACATCTGGCGATGATAGAAAAATTCGTTCATTAGTCATTTAGATGATCTCCGAATCTGTTGAAGCTAGTTTTCCAGCACGTTGCATAAATCGATCTCTATCGAGATTATTAGGAGCGAGGCTTTCTGCATGTGCATGCGAAATCTTTGAGTGGAATGGACGATCTTCGGTTTCACCATCACCAACCAGCTCTTCGTGCATCTTTTCGCCCTCGCGAAGGCCGGTGAACACGATGTCAATATCTTTACCGGACATTGCGATCATGCGCTGTGCAATTTCAAGGATGCTTACAGGCTCACCCATGTCAAGGATGAGAACCTCGCCGGAACGTCCAATACCACCGGCTTGCAGGACCAATTGGCAAGCTTCAGGAATTGTCATGAAGAACCTAGTGACATCCGGGTGCGTCACTGTTAGCGGTTTATCTTCCATGATTAGCCTGGTGAAAGTCGGGAGCATCGATCCACGGCTACCAATGACGTTTCCAAATCGAACCGATAGGTACTTGCTGGTGGAATTCTGTCCATACCAGGCAGTCAGCTTTTCAGCGACTCGCTTTGAGTGCCCTAAGACGCTGGTTGGATTAGCTGCCTTATCGGTGGAAATATTGACGAAAGTCTCAACACCAACAGCTTCTGCGGCAGCAAGAACGTTAAGAGTTCCTAGAACGTTTGTTTTCCAGCCCTCATCTGGATACTGCTCCAGCATTGGCAAGTGCTTTAATGCTGCTGCATGGAAGACAACTTCTGGTTTACGCTTGAGAAAAATCTCTTTCATCGCGTCTGCTTCGCGGATATCCGCAAGAACCACAGCATCCGTATCCAACAAACCGTTACCAGCAACGTTAATCAGAACCTGCTGCAAACCAGTCTCATCGCGATCAAGCATCATAAGCTCAGCAGGTCCGTATTTGGCAATTTCCGTACATAGCTGGGAACCAATTGACCCACCTGCACCGGTAACAAGAACACGCTTACCTGTTAGATAGCCAGTAATTTCTGAAACATTGGTTTCAACAGGTTGACGTCCAAGCAAATCTTCAATAGAGAGATCACGCAAATCGTTTCCACGAACGCCCTTAGAAACGACGCGGTCAATAGCCGGCATTACCTTTACTGAAAGACCATTTTTATTAGCGGTATCTTGGACACGCCTTAAAAGTGCAGAGTCGGCATCACCAATAGCAACGATAAGAAGTTCTGCGCCAGTGTCTGATGCAACTTGGGCGATATCATCAAACTTGCCAAGAACCGGCACACCACGTACGCGTTGCCATGCTAATTCAGGGTTATCATCAATAACGCCGACTGGGCGGAAAGGCGACTTAGGATCGGACATCATCCACTGGATCAGGTTGGTACCGATGTATCCACCACCAAGAATCAATGCTGGTGTGGAATCCGCAGCCGGACGACGAAGACGCTCAACTCGCATACGCGCGAGATAACGCACTGCCAATACGAATACGAGAGCAAGCGGGATAACTAGCAGCATGACACCGCGTGAGATTTCCCAACGCTGACCAACAAATAGTGAGGCGATCCAAAGGACAACACCGACAACAATGACCGAGATAGAAACGTTTAGTGTATCTTCGAAGCTACCGAAAAGGTGACGTAATCCCTTGCGGTAAAGATGGAGAGAAAGTCCGAGAACAAACTGCAAAATAACTGCAGCAAGCCCGAACCATGCAAACGCACTCCAGTTGATAGAACTCAGATTGAATTCATACCGCAAAACCACACCGATAAATAGTGCAGAAATCCAGGCAAGGGCATCAATGAGAAAAAGGACTTTTCCGATAGGCACTGACCCTTTTAAGTTCTGTCCTGCTTTACCAATGCTTATTGCCATGTTTGTCCACCATCTTTTGAAATAAATTGGGTTTCGCCAACCCAGGCTAAAACTGAATCTCCAAATTGAGTTGCTGCGATCTGTCCGGCATCGGATTCACCGAGTTCAGCATGCACGCATGTAGCTCCCTCAGCAACAGGAAGAGTGTCACTTAGTTGGATTCCTGTGCATTGATCAGGGTCTTGAGCGATCAGCAACCAATCACCATTTGAGTGCGCGACATTAAATACACCAGCACCCGCAACGGGCTCTGACCAGCTTGCTCCTCCATCAGAGGTGGAAGTCAGCGATCCATCTGCACACAGCACATCAACGTTGCTGTCAGTTCTTGGGGCGATCGAGATTGCCTCACAGCTAATTGCTTTAGCCCCACCGGGAGCCGTTAGCTGCGTTGGGTTAGAAGGATCTAAGTACCAGGTTCCTACTGCTGAAACTGGTTGTTGCCACGTTGCACCTTGATCAGTTGTTCCGTAAATCCGTGGCTCGCAATCAGCATTCAGTGCAACAACAAAGATGTTTGAAGTGCTCACCGGAATCAAGCGAAGCACTTGTGTCGCCGTGGTTGCTGTAAATGACGCTGATGTGGACCAAGCTTGTCCACCATCAGTGGAGATTTCGAGTGTTCCAGGATCAGTGCACGTACCAACTTGGGATCGCACAGCTAGATTTTCAAATTGTGCAATCTGCCGCTGTGGCGCCACGAGTGGCAACGAGGCCTGCTCAGCAGAGATTTCTTCCGACTCTGAAATCTCTGCCGGTGCTTCCTCGGGGCTTTCTTCGGAAGTTTCAGAGCTTATTTGCTCTACGGAGGCAGCTTTAGTCGTCGAAAAGCCTTCGTTTTTATCGTTTTCTTTTACGCTTTTAAGGGCAAAAACCGAAAGCGCTCCAGCCCCAACCAAAAGCACGACAATAACAAGAATGCTTAACCATATAGACCAACCACGTTGGCGTTGACCCACCCGATACTTCCTCGCCATTACGCAGACTCCAGTGCTTTGTTCAAATAAGAAGCAATCAAACGAATAGCTGGAATTAGCTGACTCGCCGATGCCTCATAAACCGATTGACTCTTTCCGTACGGGTCAACAATATCTTCATCTGCGAGGTTATCCAGAGGATTCAATTCACTGCGGCTAAGACGAGCAGCCTCAACTGTCGCATGCAGCCTATCGATCACGGAATCCCCTGCCAGATTGAGCTCTTCCTGCAGATCAGCATCAGTTGTTGCCTCAATTAACCTGGCAAGATCAACAACAGTGAAAACCTTACGGGTTGCACGCGGGCTTAGCTGGACAATGGATTTTCGATGCCCCCGATCCATCGCAAGAATCAGATCAGATTGGTTTACAAGCTCCTCAGTAATCTGCTTAGCTCGGTGCTCCTCAGGGTTTTCTATGCCCTGTTTACGTGCGATTTCTAAAGATTGCTCCGGCATAGGCGAATCAACCATCGCCTGAACACCGGCGGAATCAACGCGGATTATATCTGCCCCCGGAAGCTCAAGTTCAAGTAGCTGCTTAGCTAACGGGGAGCGGCAAATGTTTCCAGTACAGACAGTGAGAATAGTGAAGCTATTGCTCATTGTTGGCCTTGGAAGCATCGGTGGTGGTTAGTTCGGTGTTGTCGGGCTTAGGGGCATTGATTTTGGAGGTGTCGCCGTAGCCGTAATTTCCGTAGCCATAACCAGCCACAGACTTAGGCGGGAGCATCGTAGCGACAACGCCAACAACATTGGCATCCGCATTCTCAAGCGTGGACAGCGTAGCTTCCAACTCAGGCTTCTTTGTAGAACCTGCGGAGACCGCAATCAGGATGCCAGCCTTGCCATGACCAATAACTGCAGCATCGGTAACCGCCAACGCCGGAGGGGCATCGATGATCACATAATCAAAGCTTTCCTCAAGCTCCGCAATGACCTTTTCCATCTCAGCTGAACCAAGCAACTCACTCGGGTTCGGCGGAATGCGCCCTGCCGGGAGATAGTACAACTGAGTCCTACCCCAACGCTGCAACACATCATTAACCTCGGCCTTGCCAATGAGAATGTCAGTCAGACCTGCGTTGCCCTCAACTCCGAGGTACTTGCTCACTCGTGGCAAGCGAAGATCAGCTTCGATCAGCGCTACACGGGAGCCGGCCTCTGCAAGCGCCAAAGCTAGGTTTACAGAAGTGGTTGACTTACCCTCACCAGGATTAGCAGAGGAGATAACAAATACTGAAGATGAGCCGCCGACGTTAAGGAACTGCAGGTTAGTACGTAACGCACGAAAGGACTCCGCAATAGGACTATGCGGCTTGTGCTTAATGATCAACGGGTGCTTCTCAACTTCAGAATCCGCAATGATTCCGCCCAAAAGTGGCTTATCAGTAACCTCTTCAATATCGCGCAAGGAATGAATACGAGTATCCAAAGCCGCGCGAAGCACTGCAATACCAACACCTATTGCAAGACCTACAAGTAGGCCGAGGAGGATATTCATCATCACATTAGGACTGACCGGAGAAGATGGTTCCAGAGCCACCTGAGTAGTAGTCAGGTTAATCGGGCTCATGCCATCGCCGGAGTCTGGTTCCAATTCAGTCTGAATCACATTCTTGAAACTCTCCCCCACTGCATTGGCGATCTCAGCCGCCTGCTGAGGAGAAGGACTAGAAGCAGTGATGTTGATCAACGCAGTATCAGCAGGAGAAGCCGCACTGATATGAGAACTCAACTGGTTAGCCGTCAACTCCAGACCAAGCTCATCAACAACCGGCTCTAGAACAACACCCGTCTTAATGACATCAACATAACTATTCACAATCTGACGCGAAAAGTTAGCACCCTGAACCATGTCAGAGGTTGTCCCAGCCCCCGACCGCACCGATACATACAACTGAGTACGTGACTGATACTCCGGTGTAGCTAGAAGGGAAAAACCAGCGCCCGCTGCAATTCCAAGAATGGATGCGATAACGATCAACACCCAATTCTTCATCAGGATTGTCGCGTATTCCCTTAATTCCATATTTTGCAGTCCTCTTGCAGATCAATTTTTAACCAATAGAACGTTAGCAACTCACTGACTGCCAAGAAAATGCCAGAAAAAATCCAGCGCTGAATAGGTCAGAAGCTCAGGTTCCTTAATTTAGCTTGAAATTGATTTTAGTTCAGCGCAATTTCCAAATTTGTGGGGCAGGACATGAAATTTAAGAGACATAGCAGGCGTTACTCTTATGGAGATTTTAGGTAGTTTTTGGGCTGACCTTAGCATTTCTTAGACTCCAAAGGCGTTTGTGGGGTGTGGGGCTATTTGAGAGGGGTGGTGTTGGGGTGCTGCTTGGACGCTCTGTGAGGGGTGAGGATCTGAATTTAAAGGTATGGGTTGGGCTGGGTTTTGATTTGGGGGTGTTCGCTGGGTTTGTTGGGATTGGAGGTTGTGCCTGGGTTCAGAGATTTTTGGCTCGTTATTTCGAAAAGGTAAAGCGCCTGTTAACGTAATAGCTTGAAATATAGATGTAAATTAAAGGTGCACCACAATCTTTGGCGCAACTTTTAGCTGCTAGTTTTACCCACAACGGGCTGAACACACAGCTTTGGTTTATATTGTCGATTAGTGGGTTTAGGCCCTGCAGTCCCTAACTGGTCATGTAATGGCGAGGTCAGGGCTACCAACCACAAGTTCACGAGGGAAAGACGTATGAAGCTTCTTCGCCGCATCGCTGCACCAGCCATCGCGCTGGGAATTGCGATGTCCACCATTGTCACGCCATCCACCGCAGGCGCTGCCGAAGTAACCCCAGCAGACGTTGCTGGCGATACTGCACTATCCACCATCTCCGATAGTGCTCCTGCAGATGAAGCCTCTGCACCTCGCTGGCGCGCACACGTCAACGCAGCAGACGAGCGCGTCAAAGAAATGTGGGCATACTCCCCTTCCATGGACCGCAATGTGCCACTGGTAGTTATAACTGCCGATGAGTCCGCAGGTCCTCGTCCTGTGATTTACCTTCTTAACGGTGGCGACGGTGGCGAAGGTGCCGCTAACTGGGTTATGCAGACTGACGTTCTGGATTTCTACCTAGAAAAGAACGTTAACGTTGTTATTCCAATGGAAGGCAAGTTTTCCTACTACACCGACTGGGTAGAAGAGAATGCGTCCCTCGGTGGCAAGCAAATGTGGGAAACCTTCCTGGTGAAGGAACTTCCAGGACCATTGGAAGAAAAGCTCAACACTGACGGTCAGCGTGCAATTGCTGGCATGTCCATGTCCGCAACTACTTCCCTACTCTTCCCACAACACTTCCCAGGCTTCTACGACGCAGCAGCATCCTTCTCAGGATGCGCAGCAACCTCAAGCCTGCTCCCATGGGAATACCTCAAACTCACCCTTGACCGCGGCAACGCAACCCCAGAACAAATGTGGGGACCACGTGGTGGCGAATACAACATCTACAACGACGCACTGATCAACTCCGACAAACTACGCGGAACCGAACTATACGTCTCCAACGCATCCGGCCTTGCTGGTGAATGGGAATCCGTCGACAGCCCACGCTTCGAAGGACTCAACCAACAAGTTCAGTCCATCGCAATGGCAGAAACTGTGGTAACCGGCGGCATCATCGAAGCTGCAACCAACAAGTGCACCCACGACCTCAAGGCAAAACTTGACTCCGCCGGCATCCCAGCCGACTGGAACCTCCGCCCAACCGGCACCCACTCATGGGGCTGGTGGCAAGATGACCTCCGCGGATCTTGGACCACCTTCGCTCGTGCGTTTGAGCTAGAGGCCTAGAAACAGATTTAACATTGAAACCGGCTGCCTTTTAGATATAAAAGGCAGCCGGTTTTGCCATCTTTATTGCCTCGCCATACTAGGCTCGGCCTTTTCGACGGGAACTCGGATAGGCTTCTGTAAAACCATCCCCGTTGAAGAGAGACTCGTGGCTGAAATAACCACCCCATTAATGGAAAAAATTCGCTCACCCGCAGTCCAATCAGATGCACTGCAGGTTTTTAAATCAGCACTTGCTGCGACAGTCACGTGGTGGATTTCGGTTAACCTCCTTAACTCCCAACTACCCTTTTTAGCTCCCTGGGTAGCGTTAATGACGATGCAATTCACCGTCTACCACACCTTTATCAGTGGAATTCAGACTGCAATTGCTTCTGTCATCGGAGTTGGACTTTCCTTTGTCATAGGCACTTACTTAGACGTCAGTGTGTGGACTTTTGGCCTTGCAATGGTCATAGGATTAATAGGTGCACGAGTACCAAAGCTCCGCGCGGAAGGAATAGGTATTGCTACTACATCCATTTTTCTTCTTGCCTCCGGGTTTGATGATCAACAACCCCTTCTATACGACCGTATTTTAGAGATCCTGCTCGGCGTGGCTGTTGCCATAGCCATCAACCTCATCATCTTTCCTCCCTTACGCGACCAGGAGGCAAACATGGTGGTAGGAAACTTAGATCGGAGGATGGGTGAGGTTTTACAAAAAATGGCCGATGAGCTTGCAGAAAAGTGGAATATCGACAATGCAGATGAGTGGCTGGAAGAAATTAATTCTATTAACAATGACCTAGAAAAAGCGTGGCACTCCGTGCGGTTCGCTCGCGAAAGCCGTCGAGTTAATCCTCGTAAAATCCGCATCCAAGAGGGCCGCCCCCAGCCTACGGAAACAAGTTATGAATCAAACCTCACCAGCATTGATGAAGGGATCGCTCATTTACGCCACCTTGCCCGTACTCTTCGTGATACCCCGATTATAGATTCCGACTGGGATCCAGTATTCCAGCAACAGTGGGTATCCCTTATGCACGATGCCGGAGCTTTGCTCGCAGATCCGAATCAGGAAATAGATCCTATCCGCGACCGGCTCTCTAAACTTTCAAGTGAGATGAGTGAGGATCAACAATTAACTTCAAAGAAGTGGCCTATCTATGGTTCTCTCCTCACCAGTTTGTTTCACCTTTCTGCGCTTGCCGATGATGCTCTGACCACCAGAAAAACGGAAGATAAAGAGCATAATAGTTAAATTCCCCGTAATCATTTACAGCACTCACCGGCTATGTGTGAAAGTGGCATTACACAACTCTCTTTTAGCCCAGAAGCTTCTGAACAAGAGTGTTTGGTAACCAATCGGCCACGTCACAGTTGCCGGGGTCTGACACTATCCCAGCCAGTTATAAACACTCCGAATCAACTTCATCCTAAAGATTTTCAAATTAATTCCATCTTGCATAGATAATGAACAGCCGGTGGCATTGTGTGTAAATCGTTTTCATCCAACCCAACCTAATTTCGTCTCCCCGCGAGGTAAATATAATGCGGTTGGTATCTAAATAAAGTTGCATTGGGGCTGGGTGGATTGTGGTTGAGGGGGCGTCGATAAGCAAAAAGCTTGCACCGGACATGTAGCTTACCGGGGTGCCTGCGCGCTAGATGCCCGGAAAATAGCATCTCCTATACACCCAAAAAAAAGGGGAGCGCTGACAGAAAATAGTAATAATTTTGACAGCTCGTGCAAAGATGATTGGCATGCGTAAAACCCTCATCACCATGCTCGCGACCACCGCGATCGCCTTTTCCGCCATCTCACCAGTGCAGGCGCAAACCGTGGACACAGACACTGACGCCTCCGTGTCATCTGAGCTGAGCAGCGGCACAAGCTCAGGAAGTTCAGAGGATTCCGAAGATTCTGACATCTCCAACCGGGACATCATCTTCGGCATCGCAGCTATCGCTGCAGTCGGCGGACTTATCGCAAGTGGTGTGCACTGGGCAGTACAACAGCGCATGATCCCAAATCCCCTCCCAGGAATCATTCCAAATCCCCCTGCACTGGCACCTCAGGCGCCTGCCCCAGCACCTGCTCCCGCTCCTGCCCCTCAGGCAGTCGCGCCCCAGGTTGTCGCTCCCCAGGTTGTCGCGCCTGCTCCAGCCCCAGTACAGACCAACCGCACCTACAAAAACTGCACCGAAGTATGGAACGTCCTGGGAAGGTCCATCCGCCAAAGCGATCCAGGCTACGGCACACACCTCGACCGCGACCGCGACGGCATCGGCTGCGAATCACGCCCTAGGTAGTTTGGGTTTTGGGGATCTTCGGGAGTTGCTAAGACTCTTAGGGCCTCGGAGGTCATGAGTCCCTTGATCTAAGCCTTTTAAGGCGGTGAGTTGAGTAAACTCACCGCCTCATATGTAATTTTAAGCTGCCTATCCGTAGAGTCTGGCTTGCAAAGAGACTATCGCTCTACTTGGGGCACCGCATTCATCAAAACAATTAACTGCCCAAAGTATAAGAAATCGGGTACACAAAACCACCGACACAGAAGAGTCCATCCCGCGATGCGGGGAGCGCTCCTTTAGGGGCTCTTCATTGCAGACTTGTGACCAGCCGAATCTACATTCCTTATTCTGCTGGCGTTACAATTCAGGGCCAAACCCGTATGATGAAAAAGACACCGGGGAAATCGGAGTGCGCGTAGATTTTGAAAACGGCCGGTACTACTCGGTTCACGTTTACGTCGGCTGATCCAATTGGAGGCGCCCTCGGAAGCCGCCTTAAAAAACCTGCCGGTCAAAAGATCACTAACCTGAACTTCATGACTGATTACACGTTCCTCGAAGACATTGACACCCCGGAAGCGCTCGCGTGGGCGGAAAAATGGTCGGGGGAAAGCGTCGAAAAGCTAAAAAGCCCAGCCAAGGACGCCCTGGAAGCCAGGCTGCTGGCTGCGTTGGACACCGATGATCGCATTGCCTACGTGAGCCGGCGCGGTGAGAAGCTGTACAACTTTTGGCGGGACGCGCAGCATCCGCGTGGAGTGTGGCGCACGACCACGTTGGAGTCGTATGAAAGTGACCAGCCGGAGTGGGACGTGCTCATTGATGTGGATGCGTTGGCGGAGGATGAGGGCGAAAACTGGGTATGGAAGGGCGCGGTTGTGCGCTCGCCGGAGTTTGATCGGGCGTTGGTGAAGTTCTCGCGGGGCGGGGCTGATGCGACGGTGATTAGGGAGTTTGATCTGGCCACGGCTGCTTTCGTGGATGATTCGCCGTTTGAATTGGAGGAGGCGAAGTCCGATGTCACGTGGGTTGATCTGGATACGTTGCTGGTGGGCACGGATACCGGCGAGGGGTCACTGACGGATTCTGGGTACCCGGCGCGGGTGCTCACGTGGAAGCGTGGGACTCCGCTTGAGCAGGCGGAGTTGTTCTTTGAGGGGTCGCGTCAGGATGTGGCGACTCATGCGTGGCGGGATTCAACACCTGGTTTTGAGCGGACGTTTGTGTCAAGGTCGTTGGATTTCTATAATTCGGAGACGTCGCTGGAAACCGAGGGTGGCCTGGTCAAGCTTGATGTGCCGACCGATTGCGATGTCATTGTGAAGAAGCAGTGGATTTTTGTGAGTCCTCGGACGGATTTCGCTGGGATTCCAGCAGGTGGCTTGGGAGTGCTGCTGTTAAAGGAGTTCCTTGAGGGCGGGCGCGATTTTCAGCCTGTGTTTACGCCTACTGAGTCGACGTCGCTGCAGGGATTGGCCACGACAAAGAATTTCCTGGTTTTAACGCTCCTTAATAATGTCTCCACAGAAATCGTCACAGTGCCGCTCAATGATCCGACAACGGAGCATGAACACATTGACCTCCCAGAGCATGTCACCGCGCATGTGGTTGCTACCTCCCCGTTGGATGGCGATGAAATTTGGGTGCAGGCAGCGAGTTTCACCGAAGCGCCAACGTTGCTGCGTGCGGAGCTGCCTGGTGCGCTTGAGGCTGTGAAGAAGGCGCCGTTGCAGTTTGAAAATGCTGGTCAGGAGACTCGTCAGCATTGGGCAACCTCGGCGGATGGAACGAAGATTCCGTACTTTATTACAGGAGCCTTCGAGGAGGAACCACAAAACACCCTGGTCCACGCCTACGGCGGCTTCGAGGTTTCCCTTACCCCAAGCCACTCCCCGACCCGCGGCATCGCATGGTTGGAAAAGGGCTACTACTTTGTGGAAGCCAACCTGCGTGGTGGCGGTGAATTCGGTCCGGAATGGCATTCGCAGGCAACCAAGCTGAACCGCATGAAGGTGTGGGAGGATCACCGCGCGGTGCTCGCCGACCTTGTGGAGCGCGGCTACGCAACGCCGGAGCAGATTGCGATTCGTGGCGGATCCAACGGTGGTTTGCTGACAAGTGGCGCGTTAACTCAGTACCCAGAAGCATTCGGTGCGGCAGTTGTGCAGGTGCCGTTGGCTGATATGTTGCGCTATCACACCTGGTCAGCGGGTGCTTCGTGGATGGCGGAGTACGGCAACCCTGACGATCCGGAGGAACGGGCGGTGATTGAGCAGTACTCGCCGGTGCAGGCGGTGGTGGGCGTCGAGAAGCGAATTTATCCACCCGCATTGGTGACGACCTCAACCCGGGACGACCGCGTCCACCCCGCGCACGCGCGCCTTTTTGCTCAAGCTTTGCTTGATGCGGGCCAGGCCGTGGATTACTACGAAAACACCGAGGGCGGCCATGCCGGCGCGGCGGATAACAAGCAGACCGCGTTTGTGGAATCGCTGATCTACACCTGGATCGAGAAGACTTTGGATCAGCAGGGTAGCATTTAATACCTATGATTATGCGAAGGCTGCGCTCCACCCCGGTCCCTGGTACACGCGATTCCTACACAGGAATTGATTTCAACTTAGGCTTCCACATCCGACGCTACGAGCTTGATCTCACCTACCGCGTAGCACCCAACCTGCTCATGGGCACCGCAACGCTGCACATGGATAATTACCGTGCGCTCGACGCGCTGACCCTGGACCTCGGCGGCAGCCTGCGCGTGGAAAAAGTCACCGCCAAAGGCACCGCCGGCACCCACATCCAAGTCGCGCGCTTCCGCCACGCCGGCCGCAAACTGCGCATCACCTTCCGCAACCAAATCCCGGTTGACCAGGAATTTTCACTCACCATCCGCTACCGCGGCAACCCGCGCCCCCTGCGCAGCGAATGGGGCATGATCGGCTGGGAAGAGCTCGACAACGGCGCCCTCGTCGCCGCCCAGCCAAACGGCGCGCCGAGCTGGTTCCCCTGCGACGACACGCCCGACGAGAAGGCGCTTTTCGACGTCCACTTCCACACCGACAACGGATACGCCGCCATTATCACCGGTGATTTAATCTCAAAACACGTCAGTGGCAGCATGACCACCTGGCACTACCAATCCCGCGAACCCATGGCCACCTACCTCGCAGCCGTCCACGTCGGAGAATACGACACTGTATCCCTGGGCGTTTCGGAATCGGGCGTTGTGGTGGAGGCGTATGTGCCTGTGGGGGATGCGGCCTTGCGGGCTCGGATTTTGGAGGACTTTGCCAAACAAGTCGACATGTTAGACGCCTACGAAAAACTCTTCGGCCCCTACCCATTCCGCAGCTACCGCGTAGTCATCACCGAAGACGAACTCGAAATCCCACTCGAAGCCCAAGGCCTCTCCAGCTTCGGAGCCAACCACGCCACCGGCGAAGGAACCTGGGAACGACTCATCGCCCACGAACTCTCCCACCAGTGGTTTGGCAACTCACTCGGCCTCGCCCAATGGAACGACATCTGGCTCAACGAAGGCTTCGCCTGTTACGCGGAATGGCTCTGGTTTGAGGCAGCTGGAGTTAAGTCGGCTGCGGAAAGTGCGTTGGAATTCTATCGAGGCCTGGAGGCGCTGCCGAAGGATATTTTGCTGGCCAACCCCGGCGCGAAGGATATGTTCGACGACCGCGTCTACAAGCGCGGCGCTCTGACTGTCCATGCATTGCGGGAATTGCTTGGCGATGATGCATTCTTCAAAGCTGTGCGCTCCTACGTTGCCGAAGGCCGACACGGACTCGTTGAACCCCGCGACCTGAAACGACACCTCTACGCAGTCTCCACAGACCACGCAGCTTTAGATGCAGTGTGGCAGTCCTGGCTTCGCGATCTGGAGTTGCCGGAGTTTCCTTCTGGTGGTTTGGACTAGTGCGCTATCTGACGCTGGCCACAATCATCGCAGGTCTCTCCGGGTTCGTCGTCATCATCATCGCTGCCTGGGCCCTTGGTGATTCCAGCCAACTTTCCGAAGAATTCACCGCCTACTGGGGTCTGTTCTTTGCAGGAACCGGAGTGCTGACTGGGTTGACGCAGGAGACGACCCGCGCGGTGACGGCCGGTTCTCGTGGTGGTTCTCGTGGTGGGCGTGCTGGTTCTGTTGTTGGATTTAGGCCGTTTTTGTTTAGCTTCGTGGTTGCGGCGATAGTGCTCGTGGTGCTTGGCGCTTCGGCGCCGCTGTGGATCGGCCAGCTTTTAAGTAATTTGCAAGGTGTTGGTGTTGGGCTACTTGCTGTAGGTCTTGCTAGCTACGCGATCCAAGCGACAATCTCCGGCATTTTGTCCGGCTGCCAATTGTGGAAAGAGTATGCCTCGCTGATTTCTTTGGACACCGGCGTGCGCATGGTTTTAGCTGTTGCCGCCTGGTTGCTGGGTTATCAATTGCTGGCGTTCTTGATCATCACCGTTGTGGGATCAATATCCTGGCTGGTCATCGTGCTGTGCTTCGGTTCGGTGCGTTCCGTTTTGGGATCGGTTGCTGATGTTTCACGGGGCGTTTTCATCCGACAGGCTCTGCTTGCGATGGCAGCATCCGGCGCCACGGCAGTGCTGATTACTGGTTTCCCGACCCTGCTGAAATTCACGAACCCTTCAGCGGTTGCAGGAGGGGTTTCGATGGCCGCTGTTTCCTACGCCGTCATCCTGACCCGCGCTCCCCTGCTGGTTCCGCTGCAGCAATTCCAATCGGCGATCATCGTTCGTTTTGTCAAAGGTACGTCCGGTCCATTGAAAACTTTGGCGGGTCCGTTGGCAATTGTGTGGGCAGTCGGACTTGTTGGAGCTGGTCTTGCATGGTTAGTTGGCCCATGGATCCTGGACGTTGTACTCCAAAAGGAACTCTTCGCGGTCCCTGGCTGGCTACTCGCGATGCTCACCTTAGGCGCCACCACCACCGCTTCATTGATGGTGTCCGGCTGCGCGGCGATCGCCTTTGAACGTCACGGGATCTATCTCACCGGATGGGTTGTTGCCACTGTTGTTGCCGTCGGATTCTTGCTGGGACCTTTTGATTTGGGCGTCGCTGCTGGCCTTGCGCTCATTGTTGGCCCACTCTGCGGTTTGCTGGTACACATGGGAGCGTTTGTTGGTGGGGATCGGAATCGGGTTTTGACTGCGGGATAGTTTGGTTTGATTGGGGGATTTCGATTGCTTAGAAGAGCAAAAGTCCCTGTGAAAAACGTGGTAGTTCAGTTTTACTTTGTTAAACAAGTTGCTACTATTCCACACATCCTCTCAATATCGCATTAAGTTTCCACACACCACCTGCAATTCCATAGCAAGAAGACCGCGGAAGACTGAATGCCCACCACATTCATAGAAAGCAAAACACGTGCTTCCAAACAGGCTATTCCTTAGGCTCTTCGCGCTAATCGCACTGATCGGTGTAGTAACTGGCGGTATTTTGCTGCTAATTAACTCGCAAAACGGTGAGCAGACATCATCTTCAACTCGCACAACAGTCAATGACTCCATGGTCATCAGAGCTCTCCAGCGCGAAGAAGAAATCGTCCTTCTCAGCGCCGGAGCACTTGGAATCCATGAGAAAACCGTTGAACGTACAATTCGTGGAAAACGTATTCCTGGCACGCAAAAGACCGTGCACGTCCAATACAGCTACACCGGAAAACTCGGAATCGATGCCTCAGATGTTGAAATCAAATCCGCAGGTGACAATAAGCTTTCCATCACTATCCCTGAGTTCATCTTCATCGGATACGACGATCTAAAGTTTAAGACCATAGCCGAAGATGACGGTTGGATCAGTTTCAGCACTGACGATATCGATACTGCAGAAGTAGTTTCTGAGATCATGAGCCAAGAGAACTTCGTCGAGCAAGTAACCACTAACCGGGAAATGTTGGAAGATCAAGCGGTTGATTTCTACAACGACCTGCTCCACGAATTCACCGAGAAACTCGATACAGATCGATACGAAGACACCAAGATTGAGCTCGAATTCGAGTTTGAGTAGATAGTGCTTCGAAGACAGTTCTTCGAATAAGAAGAACCCCTCGTCATCGAGACTCTCCTAATATGCGGAGGGACAACGGCGAGGGGTTGCTTGGCCTAAAGGAAACTAGCTCAGAGTTTCTTCCAGGTCATCCAAGATTTCATTGGCACCTAATACACCGATGCCGACCATCCAGGTTTCGTCTTCAAACTCGTAAGTTCTACCTTGCCGAACTGCTGGTGAATCAACCCACAGTTCGGAAATCTTTGGATAAGTGGTTGCTTCAGGGGATCCTGGGATGGTGTAGAAAATAAGGTCTCCATCGATCTGCCCAAAGTTTTCTGAGGATAGCTCCATCATGGAGTACTCATTCCAATCACGTTCCCCCAGGTCAAATCCAACTTGTTCCAGAACTGAACCAGAGAAGGTCTCGGGACCATAGAGCCTGAAGTTGTCCGTGCGGAATCGAACCATTGAAGCGGTTTGTCCGTCAGCACCGATCTCTTCACCAAGCTCTGTGGCACGGGTGTCCAAGTCTGAGATCAGTTTGTCCATCTCATCAGACTTGTTTACTGCTGCCGCAGTGATTTCTGCCTGTTCATTCCAGTTTGTGCCGGAACCTTCGGACATCACGGTTGGTGCGATGTCTGAAAGCTGATCATAAATAGCCTCGTGGCGGACCTTTGCGCCAATGATCAAATCCGGATCCAGTGCGGCGATCTTTTCCAAATTTGGCTCAGATGTCAGCCCAACAGATTCGGTGTCTTTTAGCTCGTCAGCCAAGTAGGCGGGGAAACCATTTTCGGATCCAGATTCCGTAGCTCCGACTGGAGTAATTCCCAAAGCCAAAAGTGCGTCGAGGTGTGGGGAATCAATGACGACCACACGCGTTGGGGTTTCAGGGATTTCGGTGGTGCCCATTGCGTGCTCCACTGAATATCCAGTGCTGGCAACTTCAGGTTGGATTGATTCATCGGAAGATGTTGAAGAACAGGAGCTTAGAAGGAGTGCGACGCCGAGGAGCGGGGCCACAACTTTGGCAGGTTTGGCCAGAGGCAGGAGACAAAAATGCATTCACTTAAATTACTGTAACTCAAATAATTAAGGCAAGGTTATCCTTAACTCTTTCCCCAAGACGTACCCCCGCAATAAGTTTCGCCTTACAGGCCCCTAAAGCCGTTAGGATTCACCATTTTCCGAAAGGTGGGCGCAGAGTATGTTGAATTGGCACACTTTCGAGAGGTTAAAAGCGTGCCGATTCACCATTTTTTCGAGGTGGCATCCTAAAAATGGAGAATCCTAACCATCATCACCCAGTAGGCGCCGCCTACATGGGTCCTCCCACACCCCACCCGACACGTGACTGTCTGAAGTTGCGAAAATCCGTCCCCAGCCAGAGGGAAAAGGCCATTTTTAATCGAAAATTTGCGCTAATCACGGGGTATAATGCGAAAACTCGTCCCCGTTTGAGGGCGTGAGGCCCCGTTGGAATGAGAAGTTGATCAGCAAGCCCACAGCAACCCAGCAGAAATCAAAATAGCCCCAATCGTCACAAATTCGACCCCCGCTAAAACCGCTTCTAAGCACCCAACTCGCCAAAACTAGGACAACAGGTCGCCGCAGACAGTCGACCGCTTAAAACGCCACACAGCACCCCACTTCACATAACCCCAAGTCGGAAACAAAAGCCCCCAACCTGCACAGATGTCAACTATTTCAACCAGCCAGAAACTATCTCCAAAAGCTAATAAAACCCTTGCACTGACAAATAAGGCGACCTACCATGACTCTGTTTCCAACACATAAAAAGGATAAAAAATGTCACTTTCAGTCGTCGAGGCGATTACCAACCGCCGCGCCACCCGCAAATACACCGATGAAGCTCCTACCCCTGAGCTGATCGACAAAATCGTTGACCTTGCCCTGGAGGCACCCAGTGCGTTCAATGCGCAGCAACGTGAAATTGTTGTGATTACTGATCCCGCACAGAAGCAGAAGCTTTACGAGGCCTCCCATCAGAAACAATTCCTCACCGCACCTGTAACTTTCATTGCGGTTGCCCGCGTGGAAAACGAGCCTGAGGATTTGGAAGAGATTCTTGGTACGGAAAGGGCTGAACGTGTCGCGGGATTCATCAACGGTCGCAGCATTCAGCAGGCACGCGAAGCAACGTTGAGGGATGCCAGCCTCGCGGCGGCTTTTCTAATTCTGGCTGCCCAGGCGGAGGGTTTGAGTACCAGCCCGACTACTGGTTGGGATGAGGAAAAAGTGAAGGAAGCAATCGGTCTCGGCGGGCGTGAGGATCGTGCAATCGCCCTTGTTATTGCTACCGGATTCCCTAATGAACAGCCGGAGCACCCTGGTCGTTTGCAGAATAGGCGCATCGACAACAGCTACTAACTCTGCCAGCTCGCCCGGACGAACTAAGGTAGACGGCATGACTTCTTTGCTTGTGACCGGAGGTGCCGGATTTATCGGCGCCAACTTCGTCCGCCAAACCGTAGAGCAGCACCCTGAATACACCCACATCACGGTGCTGGATAAACTCACCTACGCAGGAAACGCCGACAATCTCAAAGGCCTCCCCGACAGCAAAGTAACCCTCATCGAAGGCGATATCTGCGATGCTGAATTAGTCGACTCCCTGGTCAAAGACCACGACATCACAGTCCACTTCGCAGCAGAATCCCACAACGACAACTCCCTCAACGACCCCTCCCCGTTTGTTCACACTAACCTCATCGGCACCTTTGTCCTGCTAGAAGCAGTCCGCAAGCACAACAAACGCTTCCACCACATCTCCACCGATGAAGTCTTCGGCGATCTAGAGCTGGATGATCCAAACCGCTTCACTGAAACCACCGCCTACAAGCCATCGTCTCCATATTCTGCAACCAAGGCAGGGTCTGATCACTTGGTACACGCATGGATCCGCTCCTTCGGAATCCAGGCAACCATGTCTAACTGCTCCAACAATTACGGTCCCTACCAGCACATTGAAAAGTTCATCCCCCGCCAGATCACCAATATTCTGGCCGGCCTGACACCAAAACTTTATGGAACCGGCGAGCAGGTCCGCGACTGGATCCACGTCGATGATCACAATGACGCCGTCCACCTGATCCTGAGTAAGGGCAAGATCGGCGAAACCTACATCATCGGCGCCGACAACGATCATGTGAATAACAAGCAGGTCATCGAGCTTATTTGTGAACTCATGGGCCTCGACAAAAACGCATACGAGCACGTCGCAGACCGCCCCGGCCACGATATGCGTTACGCCATGGATTCCACCAAGCTGCGCACCGAGCTCGGCTGGGCACCTAAATACACCGACGTTGATTCCGGCATGCGCAAAGGCCTAGAGCAGACCATCGATTGGTACCGCGAAAACGAGGCCTGGTGGCGCCCTGCCAAGAACAACGTCGAAGCTACCTACGCTAAGCAGGGACAATAATGGAATACGGTAAACAACTCACCTCCCACACCACCGACATCGAAGGCCTACTGGTTTTCGATTTCCCCGTCCACGGCGACAACCGCGGCTGGTTCAAGGAAAATTGGCAGCGCACCAAGATGACCAACCTGGGGCTGCCCGATTTTGGCCCCGTCCAAAACAACATGAGTTTCAACGCCACCGCCGGCACGACTCGCGGCATGCACGCTGAGCCGTGGGATAAATTTGTGTCCGTCGCGGTGGGTTCCGTTTTCGGAGCTTGGGTGGATCTGCGCGCGGGCTCGAGCACGTACGGTAACGTCGTAACGCAAAAAATTACCCCTGACGTGGGAGTTTACGTCCCGCGTGGTGTGGCAAACGGCTTCCAGGCGCTCGAGGACGGCACGCTGTACACCTACCTCGTCAACGATCATTGGTCCCCCGACGCGCATTACGCCAACGTCAACCTCAACATGATCGACTGGCCGCTGCCCATCACCGAGATCTCCGAAAAAGATAAAAAACATCCAGCGCTTATCGACGCCACCCCCCTGCCCGCCCGCAAGGTTCTCGTGGTCGGCGCCGGCGGACAACTGGGAACCGCGCTACGCGCGCAGTTCCCAGACGCGGAATTTGTCACGCGCCAAGAACTCGATATCACCTCAGATCTCACCGAGGCTCGCGCGTGGAAACAATACTCCACCATCATAAACGCCGCCGCCTACACTGCCGTTGACCAGGCAGAACACGACCGCGCAGCAGCGTGGGACATCAACGCAGCGGCAGTGGCTAACCTCGCGACCATCGCGCGCGACAACAACCTCACCCTCGTGCACGTGTCCTCAGATTATGTCTTCGACGGTGCGGCCGAATCCTACGATGAAAACGCACCGTTTTCCCCACTCGGCGTGTACGGCCAATCCAAAGCAGCCGGCGACATCGCAGCCACCACCGCACCGCGCCACTACATTGTGCGCACCAGCTGGGTGATTGGCGATGGCAATAATTTTGTCCGCACCATGAAATCCCTCGACGAACGCGGCATCGCACCATCAGTAGTTGATGATCAAATCGGCCGCCTATCCTTCACCGAAGACATCGCAGCCGGCATCGCGCACCTTTTGGAAGTGGGTGCAGCATATGGCACCTACAACCTCACCAACACCGGCGAACCCGCAAGCTGGGCCGATGTTGCCCGCGCAGTATTTTCCGACCCCACCAAAGTTACCGGCGTGAGCACCGCCGAGTACTTCGCCAACAAAGACGCAGCGCCCCGCCCACTGAACTCCGTTTTGGATCTCGGCAAAATCGAAGCCACCGGATTTAGCGCACCGACCTGGCAGACCCGCCTCAACGACTACCTCAAGGAACTCTCAAAGTGAAAGGCATCATCCTCGCAGGTGGCTCCGGCACCCGGCTCTACCCCATCACCAAGGGCATCTCCAAGCAACTGATGCCGATTTACGACAAACCCATGGTCTACTACCCACTGACCACGCTCATTCAGGCCGGCATCAAAGACATCCTGATTATCACCACCCCTGAAGACAGCGCCTCCTTTGAACGCTTGCTTGGCGACGGCTCCTCCTGGGGCATCAACCTCACCTACGCCGTCCAACCCTCCCCCGACGGACTAGCCCAAGCATTCATCATCGGCGAGGAATTCATCGGTGACGACGACGTCGCGTTGGTGCTTGGCGATAACATCTTCGACGGCGCACAACTTGGCCACGCACTAAAGCAGTGCTCCAACCCCGACGGTGGCATTGTCTTTGCTTATGAGGTCTCCGATCCTGAGCGTTATGGCGTGGTGGAATTTGATGCTGCTAATAAGGCGGTGTCTATTGAAGAAAAGCCCACCGCGCCAAAATCCAACTTTGCCGTGGTAGGACTATATTTCTACGACAATCGCGTGGTGGACATCGCCAAGTCAATCAAGCCTTCCTCGCGTGGCGAACTGGAAATCACCTCCGTTAACGATGCCTACCTCCAGCAAGGTGCTTTAACTGTGCAGCGCCTGGACCGTGGCGATGTCTGGTTAGATACCGGCACAATCGATTCCATGTCCGAGGCGTCTTCCTATGTTGAGGTCCTGCAAAAACGTACCGGCAACATCATCGGATCCCCCGAAGTCGCTGCGTACCGCGAAGGTTTCATCACAGCTGAAGAACTCACAGTGCTTGGTGAGGAACTGAAGAAATCAGGCTACGGAAACTACCTGCTGAGAGCTTTGTAATTTACGGTGTGGTTGTGGAGGGGTGCGTCGAGAAGCGCTCGTAGGCGCTTTTGATTTTTCGGTAGGCTAACTGGGGTGAGTATCTCAGTAAAAGCACTACAAAAGTCCGGCCCAGAAGCACCTTTCGAGGTCAAGATCATTGAACGCCGTGACCCACGCGCAGATGATGTGGTTATTGATATCAAAGCTGCGGGCATCTGCCACAGCGATATCCACACCATCCGCAACGAATGGGGCGAGGCGCACTTCCCGCTCACCGTCGGCCACGAAATCGCAGGCGTTGTCTCTGCGGTTGGATCCGATGTAACCAAATGGAAAGTCGGCGACCGCGTGGGCGTCGGCTGCCTCGTTAACTCCTGCGGCGAATGCGAACAGTGCGTCGCAGGATTTGAAAACAACTGCCTTCGCGGAAACGTCGGAACCTACAACTCTAACGACGTCGACGGCACCATCACCCAAGGCGGCTACGCTGAAAAGGTAGTGGTCAACGAACGTTTCCTGTGCAGCATCCCAGAGGAACTTAACTTCGATGTCGCAGCACCACTGCTGTGCGCAGGCATCACCACCTACTCCCCAATCGCTCGCTGGAACGTTAAAGAAGGCGACAAAGTAGCAGTCATGGGCCTCGGCGGACTCGGACACATGGGTGTCCAGATCGCTGCAGCCAAGGGTGCTGAGGTTACCGTTCTGTCCCGTTCCCTGCGCAAGGCAGAACTTGCCAAGGAACTCGGCGCAGCTCGCACGCTTGCGACTTCTGATGAGGATTTCTTCACCGAACACGCCGGTGAATTCGACTTCATCCTCAACACCATTAGCGCATCCATCCCAGTCGACAAGTACCTGAGCCTTCTCAAGCCACACGGTGTCATGGCTGTTGTCGGTCTGCCACCAGAGAAGCAGCCACTGAGCTTCGGTGCGCTCATCGGCGGCGGAAAAGTCCTCACCGGATCCAACATTGGCGGCATCCCTGAAACCCAGGAAATGCTCGACTTCTGTGCAAAACACGGCCTCGGTGCGATGATCGAAACTGTCGGCGTCAACGATGTTGATGCAGCCTACGACCGTGTTGTTGCCGGCGACGTTCAGTTCCGCGTTGTCATTGATACTGCTTCGTTTGCTGAGGTTGAGGCGGTTTAGGTTTACTGAAGTTCAGACTTTATCCCTGGCTTTGGAGAGTTACTTTTAAGCGGTGTCGGTTCCTCCGGCACCGCTTTTGGGTTTCAATTATTCAATACAAGAATTTGGAACCATTTATATTTCTCAGAAATTAGTACCACTCTGATTCAAAATCTAAGTGATGTAAAATAGCCTTTGGATTCAACATTTCTGCTGGTTAATTAGCATTCTCCCCACCCAGGTGGGGATGATCCCGTCAACAAGCTTGTTAAAAACGTCGGGGACGCGTTCTCCCCACCCAGGTGGGGATGGTCCCTTTTGAATGGGTCGGCCAGCTTTCAGCCAAGGATCCTCCCCGCGCAAGTGGGGATGACCCCCGATTGCATATACCAATCCAGAAACAGAAAATTGTCACATGGGACCGCGTGCTCAATCGATATTTGAACTTTCACAACCCACGAGACGGCAGCAAATACATAAAGCAATAAACAAGGAAACCAATCCTCCAAGGAGCCATCATGGAAACCCCCATCGATCCCCACATTTACAGCTTGATGCAAGACCGAAAAGTAGTGCGCAAGAAAATAGCTCTCATACTGGGAATTTACATCATCGCAGTCGCCCTACTAGCCTACGCAATCAGCTTTATCTTTGACGACGGCACACGAGCTGTGCTTGGACTCATACTTGTAGTCGCAGCTTTCATTGCAGGAGGTATAAAATTTAAAGAATTCATGAAAATAGTAGACAAATCCAACCGTCTCACTGCGGACATTAAAACAGCCCAAAATAGTACCGCTTGGAAAGCCTTACAAAAACAACAAGAAGAACAACAGAGACTTATCGCTGAAATATTCCCCGAACAACAGTGACTTCATCAACCAAATCTGGCTGGTAATTGCATTTTAATAATCTATGCGATGAAAGGCATCTAAAGACTGTCCACTAGCATCGTTGATCTCTTACGTTCAGGGCTTAAAGACAGTTTCCCGTCACTTCCCTTATGGATGCTCAAGGGGCACGCAGTAAGCTTGAGAATCGTGTTGTTCGAGTAAATCGAGAAACCGGAATGTACACCTCATATGAAGATGCTGCGTGGGTCATGCTTGAAAGTGCGACAACTGACAAATACGACCGCCAGTTAGTCAGTGTTGCGACAAATGTCTAAGACACTCCACTAAAAGACCTCAAATACCAAAATCGGGCCTTTCCCAAGAAAGAATCTTTTGGGAAGGCCCGATTTATTTACTACAAGTTATTACATGAACTGCGCAAACATAGCCTGAAGCTGAGCCAAGAATGGTGCGCCCTGCGCAGAGTTCAGGAAGAACGCCACCAGGCCACCGAGTGCTCCAAGAACACCGAGAACTGCTACAAGGGAACCGGCGTCGGAGGATCCGGAGGACTGCTGCTCCTTATCATCATCGTCATCATTGTTGCCTTCACCGTTTACGGTTACTGGCAGTTCAAAGGTAGTGCCATTGTCAGTTGCGATCTTGACAGAGGTAGCTCCCTCAGGAACAGTCAGGGTGACAGTTGCCTTGCCGGTGCTGTCAAACTGAGGAACGATGGTGTTATCGACGTCCGCAGTCTTCTTCTCAGTACCAACGGTCACCTCAACGGTGGTTGGCTTAGCTTCAGGTCCGGTGTAGGAGAGGGAAGAAAGATCGACGGTCAGCTCTTCACCAGGGACCAAAGTTCCGTCTTCTGCAACTGCCGGGCCGGAAAGGGCGATGCCTACTGAGCTCTGATTTGCACGAATTGGTGCATCTGGGTGAGCTGCGATGTAGTTGTTGAACAGGTCAATGTCAACCATGCCGGTTTCAGCGATTGGGCCGCCTTCAGCGAATGCAGTGAAGGAGTCGCCACCTGCGAGCAGGAAGGATGATCCTGTGACGCGGTAGGTCTCCTTCATATCCATTGGCTCACCGTTGAAGGTGATGTGGGTGATGCGGTCGCCGTATTCGCGGGTCTCGTCGTAGGAGTACTGGACGTTGCTGGACAGTCCCAATGCCAGACGTGGGCGGTCGCCGGTTTCCTTCCACTGCTGTTCCAGTGCTTCTTTGAACTGCGCACCAGACACTTCACGTACGCCGTAGGTGTTGGAGAAGTTCTGGGTTGCGTATGCATCTGCGAAGGTAACTTCGCCTGCTTCGAGGTCCGCACGCACGCCGCCTGCGTTCATGATGCCGATGTCAGCGTTCAGGATGGTCGCGTCGTTGACTGCCCACAGTCCAGCTTCTGCGATGAGGTTGCTCAGGGAAGACTCAACACCACGGTTGGAGCCGGTCGTACCCTCTTCATCCGCCCCACGGTAGAAGCCGTTGTCAATGGTTGCAACAACTTCATTACCTGCTTCTTCAGCGGCCTCAACAGCAGCTGCAACGATTGCGTCGACTGCTGTGTTTGGAGTCTCACAGTTTTCCACAACGTCAGTAGCAGAGACATTCTTCGCCTCAATGTTGGTGATCTTGCCTGCTTCGCGGTCGTAGGAGATCTCCACGTCGGAGATGACCTTGCCGTATTCGTGGCCCTGGATGACAACGAGTGGCTGCTTGTCGCCACGTGCTTCGCCTTCAGCAACGTAGTCGAAGTGGGTGTGTCCGGAGAATACAACGTCAACGTTGTTGGAGAATAGATCGGTTGGAGCGGCTTCAGCGTGGATCAATGCGATGACTACGTCTGCTTCGCCTGCCTCAATGACGCGATCTGCTTCTGCGTTGATAGCGTCGATGTCGCCGGTGAAGGTGATGCCTTCGATGCCTGCTGGGGAGACCAAGGTTGCGGTCTCCTCGGTTACTGCGCCGACGTAAGCGATCTTGACGCCGTCCATCTCGATGATTTCAGACTTTGCAGGTGCTGGGGTGCCACCTTCAACGTTTGCGCCGAGGTATGGGAACTTTGCGCTGCCGGAGCCGTCGAGGGAAACGCGGTTCACCAGGTCTGAGTAGCCCTGGTCGAATTCGTGATTGCCCAGTGCGGATGCGTCAACACCGATGGCGCTGAGGGCTTGCAAGGTTGGCTCATCCTTCAGGATGGAGGACACGAATGGGGATCCACCAATGTTGTCACCAACGGTGATGAAGCGGGTGTTTGGGTTGTCCGCGCGTTCAGCGTCGACGTAGCAGGCAACGCCACTGGCACCCATTTCTGAGTAACCGGTGATTACTCCCTTATCATCTTTAACAGCCTTCTGCTCGATGTGTCCGTGGAAGTCGGTGACACCGAGGATGTTGAGCTCAACATTGCTTGCTTCGTCTGCGAAAGCTGGAACTGCGAGTGCGCTGAAGCTAACTGCGGTGGTGGCGACCACTGCGAGGGCTGCACGGGAAAGCCTCTTCATTAAATTCTCCTGGAAAAATACCGGCAATGCGCCGGTTTTTATATGGCGTTTTAATTAACGAAGCAATTAAAACGAATGGAGAATTCGGTGAGCTGGGGCTTTCCATTAGCGAAAGATGATATTTATGTACTGTTCACCCAGATCGCACCTGAACTTAAATCTTCACCCTCTTTATGGGGTGTTAAGCGAGCAATTTCAGGATACTCATACACAACTTGTAATAGGTCTTATATCCAGTCGCAACAATCTTGTTGGATCCAATGTTGCCTAGGTTGGGATTGTCTAGGCGCCATTCCATTTTTGCCAGATATTGCGATGGTGTGAGTTCGGCAAGCTCCTGCGTGCTCCTACGCAGTTTGAAAATCGCTGGTAGATCGCGGATCAGGAGGCGAAGGGACTTCACCTTGAGTCCGACCCTCTTTTCCTTTGCGGCAATCGCCCACAGTCCCAGGTTCACACCGAGGATCTGCGGGATCAGCACGAACAGCAATGGAAGCGGCAGCACGCTGAGCAGCAAAACGTGTCGGTTTCGTTCGATGTAAATCCACTTGTAGTCACCCTTGGCGTAGTCGTAATGGTGGGTGACATACGCGGAATGCAGGAGACCAATTCGACCGCCGGCCAGCAGCAAGCGGGCGGAGAAGTCAGTGTCTTCGTGGTACATGAAATACAGTTCTTCCATGCCACCGAGGCGTTTCCACCAGTCCACGCGCACGGCAAGGCAGGCGCCAGAGGCAATGGAAATATCGGTAACTTCAGATGAGCCTTCAACTGGTTTTTCATCCAGACCAGTCACCCACGACAGTCCGGAAATATGCAGGGCGTTGCCTGCGGAGTTAATGGTGCTGTCAGGAAGCAGCAGGTACGGCATGAATGCTGCCCACTGTTCATCGACGCGTCTCAGCGAATTGAACAGGGTGGGATCGTCGATCACTGTGTCGGGGTTGAGGAAGAACAGCAGGTCAACGTCATCCACGATGTGCGCTGCGCCCACGTTGCAGCCAGCGGCGAAACCACCGTTGTCGTGGTTGATGATCTCTGCGCCGTGTTTTTCCAGGCGCTCCCCCACGGCGTCTTTTAACACCCAAGGTTTGCGGTTGTCCACGACAACTACGCGGTCACCAGTTTTCAGCTGATCTGCAAATGTGTCTACCAGGTTGGCAACATCTTGTTCGTGTCCGTAGGAAACGATCACTACACCGATGCGTTTGTTGCTCATCAAATATTCCTCATACTCTCACCGACTCGTTGCCCACCTTACTCGGCCTTGCGAAGCGCCTTGTCAATTCCTTTGAGCAATGTGGGGTGTGCGGATTTTTGTTCAAAAATTACGGCGCGCATGCCCATGTATGCGATTTGGTCGGCTGCTTGGTTCAGTGGATCCCCGGCGTGCCCTAGTACGCGGGATAATTCCACAACGCAGTCGTCGATAAGCGCTTCCCAGGCATCCCGGAACCGGTTGCGGGCGCATGCGGTGATGCCGCGCCACCTGCCCCGGCGCGGTCGGTTGTTGAGGATGAAGTCGATGGCTTCAAGTGCGGCTTTGCTGTCGGATTCGATGATGGCTTGGGTCGCGCCGATGGTTTTGAGGTAGATCAGGGCGTGGGTGATGCTTTCGAGTTCTAATTCGTCGGAGCTTGCGGTGGTGTCTTGGGTCTCCAGGAGGTAGTCGCCGTTTGAGGCTACGAAGCACATGGCGCCGCGGAAGACCCCATCGGTAGAGGCGTCCGTCGCTAAGCGTAAAACGCCTGCGGTGCCTTGCGTGCGTGACAACCGTGGCCACCAATGTGCCTCTTGCCGCTCTTTGACGCGTGGGGCGCGCTCGGCGAATTCGCCGATTTTTTTCGCCTTGTAGAGCGCGGATTGTTCGGCGCGGCGCGAGATCGCCGACGCCTTCACGCCGGCCCTATTTTGCTCGGCGAAGCTTCCGGTGACCAGGTAGTTTTCGCGCACCAGGGCTGCGCGTAAAGCTGCTTGTCGACGCCCAGTTACAATCCACGCCTTCCCGCGGACCCCTTTCAACGCTGATTTCAGCATCGACACAGTCCGGTTGACGGCGTCGCCATTTTTGGTCTGCCCGCTGCGCACAAACCGCCCACGCGGCGAATCCACGGCAATGACCCAACCCTCAATCTTGCCGGATTTTGCCGACTCCCACGGCACTTCCCACAACGCGATCGCCACATGCACCGGCCGGGCGACCATCTCATCGGTGATCTTTCGCGATTGATACGTGCGCGATTGCGTGCCCGCCAGCTGCTCAAGATCAATGGATTTCATGACAATCAAGTTATCATCACTGGGGTCGGTGGCACCTAACAGGAAAATCAGCCATCATGCACTAGGCTCTATTCCTATCATGGATGCATCAAAAAACAGCGACTTTAAAGACACCTGGCTAGTCGTACCTTGTTATAACGAGGCAACAGTTATCCGGGAAGTTTTAGAGAACGCACTCAAAACATTCCCTAATATTGTTGCGGTCAACGATGGCTCCCCGGACAACTCCGCGGAAGAAATCCATGCGGCCGGCGCACACCTGGTCAACCACCCCGTGAACCTCGGACAAGGTGCCGCGATCCAAACCGGCATCGAATACGCCCGCAAGCAACCCGGTGCAAAATACTTTGTAACTTTCGACGCCGACGGCCAACACCAAGTGAAAGACGTTATCCGCATGGTGGAGCGACTGCGTGCCGAGGACGTGGACATTATCGTCGGCACGCGTTTTGGACGCCCACGCCAAGCCGATGACCAGGTGCCACTAATCAAGCGCCTTGTGCTGCGCACCGTGGTCCTGCTGTCACCGAAAACCCGCCGACTTGGGCTCACCGACGCCCACAACGGCCTGCGCGTATTCAACCAAAAAGTGGCGCAGGAAATGAACATCCGCATGAACGGCATGTCGCATGCATCCGAAATCGTCGACCAAATCGATGAACGCGGCTGGCGCATTTCAGAAGAACCCGTAGACATCCTCTACACCGAATACTCCATGAGCAAGGGGCAATCCCTGCTCAACGGCGTAAACATCCTGGCCGACGGCTTCCTAGCGAGGAGACTCCCATGACGCAGACCACCACCCAAATCATCATCCAGATACTGCTTCTCCTGGCAACCGCAGCACTGGCACTATATTTCCTCCGAAACCGCCGCAAAGCCCGCGCCAAAGCATGGGTGAAAATCGGCTTCGTAGTATTCATTTTCGCCGCAGTATGGGCAGTGCTCCGCCCCGATGACCTCACCCAACTAGCCAACTTTGTGGGCGTGGACCGCGGCACCGACCTAATGCTTTACGCCCTGGTTGTGGCATTTATGTTCACCACGCTGTCCAGTTATGTGCGTTTCCGTGAACAAGAGCTGCGTTATTCCAAGCTGGCCCGCGCTGTCGCTTTGCAAAATGTGGTGCTGCCGGAGGATTCCCAGGGTTCTGACCCCGCTTAGGAAAGCGCTTGGCCTCTGGAGGCAATTTAAGGGCTTGAATTGTATCGAATGAGTGTTTGTATAGGTCGGGACCGTTTGAGCGCTTAGAGACGGTTTTAGAGGGGGTCCATTTTGGGGCTGGTGTTGCAGGTGTGATTCCTGCAGATTTGCAGCAGGTTTGCTGATCAACTTTTCGCCCCAAATCGCCCAGGAGTCCCTAAATCGAACGGGTTTTTGCATAATAGCCCGGAATTAGCGCAAATTTTCGACCAAAATCGGCCTTTTATCGCGTGACGGGGACGAATTTTCCCCGTCAGCGCGCCCCATCAATCCCTTCGGGGTAGCTGTGAGCTTCCAGGGCAAGGATCCACCACATCCCTGAAGTATCTTGAGATCTGTGGTGGATCCTTGCGTTTTTGAGTGCGGAAAATGCAAAAACCCACCACGTTTCCACTGATCAGAGCGATTTGTGGTGGATTTTCCCCTAGTGAGTGCGGAAGTACTCCACAGTCTTGGCCACACCTTGTTCGATGTTCACCTCAGGCTCCCAACCAAGCACCTCTTTGGCCTTGCCGAAGCTGAGTGCACTGCGTGGCACATCGCCGAGACGTGCAGGTGCATATTCAGGATCATCTTTGGAACCTGCCGCAGTGGCCACGAGGGTGTGCAGCTGGCGGTCAGAGGTTTCCACAGAGGTGCCAATGTTGAAGCGCTCTCCCCCACCGATTTCCCCAGAAGCCAGGTAGAAAGCACGAACTACGTCACCGACGTAGACGTAGTCGCGGGTGTTTCCGCCGTCGCCGAATACCTTGGTGTCCAGGCCTCCCAGAAGTCGCAGCGCGAAAATGGCCACAACTCCTGCTTCACCGTGTGGATCTTGGCGTGGGCCGTAAACATTTGCCGGTGCGATGTGAGAACAGTCTAAGCCGTACAGGTGGCGGAAGGTGTTCAGGTAAATTTCACCGGACACCTTGGATGCCGCATAAGGGGAATGTGGATCCACTGGCACGGTTTCATCAACTGGGAATTCCGAAGGCTCACCGTAAATGGAACCGCCTGAGGAGGTAAAGACAACCTTGCGAACACCGTGCTGGCGGGCAGCGTCAGCGATGCGGATGGTGGACAAAATGTTGGTTTCGGCGTCGTGAAGAGGATCTACAACAGAGTGGCGCACATCGATTTGCGCTGCCAGGTGGAAAATAACCTCAGGCTTGTGGGTTCCTAGAAACTCGTTGAAATCAACGTCGAGAAGATCGGCTTCCACAAAGGTGAGTTTTCCGGTGGCTTCCGCATCGGAGAGATTCTCCAGGCGTCCGCGGGAGAGGTTATCGATCACAACGACCTCGTGGCCTTCCTTGATCAAAAGGTCAACGAGATGGGATCCGATGAAGCCGGCACCGCCGGTAACTACTGTGCGCATGTGGCTCACTTTAGTTGTTTCTCAGAATCGGCGTGCACTAAAACTCACAATGATCAGACAAATAGTTGCCATCACCGCACCAAAGCCCAGCATGAACGGGTAACTGAGCCATTGATTCAACCAGGTCATCAAGGCTGGAAAGACCATACCTACGTACGTCAGGCAGTAGAAAATACCCGTCAGGCCTGCCATATCAATAGGTGGAGCAATGTTTTGAGTTTCCGCCAACCCCATGAACATACACAGGCCATAAGACAGACCGAGGGCCATGCAGACAACTAGCGCCCACCATGGATGAGGGTTCATCACCACGATCACCGCGCCGATCATGCCGATGACTGTGACGAACATGGCCAAAATCGGCCCGCGAGTTTTAGAGGTGCCCATGATTTGAGGACCGAATTGTTGGATACCAAATCCAGAACCTAAGGTAACCAAAGCGATCAGCGCAGAATACGCAACGGGTGCAGAAACCATGTCACGCAGCTGCGACGGCAAAACTGCGTAGGCAGTGAAGGCCGCACCGAAAACCCACGGTCCAATTGGAGCAACCACAAACAAGAATCGCTTGTCTAGTGCAGATGGCACAAGCACATCTGACCAGAATGATCCCTTAGTTTTCAGGTGCGCTGATTGACGAGTTTCCGGCGCTGTAATAAGCAACGGGAACAAAATCAGAGTGAGAATAATGTGCAAAACATATGCCAACTGTCCAGGTAGTGGCAGCCACTGTGCCATCACACCAGCAAGCGCTGGGCCGAGCGCAAAACCACCGGTCAAAGACATCGATGCGCGTTTTGCACCAGCACTGGTTTTCACCCCTGGCTCAAACCGCGACGATGAAAGCTCCTTAATCCAGGAACCTCCCGCTGTCATCACCATGCCCACCGAAATTCCCGACAGCACTCGACCAATGGCAATCAGGATGGCGGTTTCTTCACCCGAGGCAATCAACGCGGAACCCAAGATCGCGATCAATGGCGCAGGCAACATGACGGCACGTCGGCCATAGCGGTCAGATAAAGGACCAGCTGCCAGCAAACCTACCGCTACTCCGATGGCATAAAACACCAGCAAAAGGTCGATGAACAGGTTGCTAAAGAACCCTTCACCTCGGTAAAACACCAGCAAGGGAGTGAATTCATTGCCACCCCACGCGACCGTAAAGACCGATAAAGCTACCGCTAGCCAGACTTTACGCTGTGCCCGTTTGTTCGCCACCATGTCAGACATGTTAAGCGCGGACACCCCCATATGGAGGAAATGGCCAGACCAATCTTTAACAGAACGGCCGTTATGCCCTCACACGGGGGTGCTTACGCTTGGGAAGCTCACGCGAGCTAAGGAAGGATGATGCCCTTCGCCTTATGTCCCACCGAAATAATCTCTCCAGAAATTGATGCGGTGCGCGGCGACAACAAAAACGCGATCGCCTCCGCGACCTCCTCCACCGTGGTGTCACCATTTGCGCGGTTTACCTCAGCGTCTGGCTCAGCTACCACGAATCCCGGGCTAATCGCATTTACTGTAATTCCGGTGCCCGCGTGACGATCCGCCAAATTTTTCACCACGACATTCAGCGCAGCATTTCGCGCCGACGCAGTAGTACTCAATGTTTTGTATGAGTTCATGCCGGAAAGTGCAACGATGCGCCCATGTCCAGCCTCACGCATCTTCTCGAGCGCCACGGTTGCAGCCTTCATAAACGTGATGGCTTTGCCTTCAATAGCAGCCAACACAGTGTCCGGATCATCTGCTGTCTCCGCGCTGAGCGTTTGCGCAGCGGGTGCAGAAGAAACAACCAGCCCATCCAGGCGACCATGTTCTGCGATCACCTGATCAATGCCCGCACGGACGGACGCTTCATCCGAAGCGTCAATAGATAAGGGCGTGCTTCTCGACGCCGCTACCGCGGTTGCGCCTTCTTCAGTTAAGAGTTTTACAACTTCAGAACCAATAGTTCCTGCACCGCCAACAACAAGTATGACTTGGCCACCAAGTTTAAGATCCATGGTGCCCAAGCCTACTAATCGTTCGGGGCTTAGTGCCCGCGTTTAATCCATTCCTCCAAGTGTGGAGCCTCAGCCCCCACACTGGTGTGATCACCATGGCCAGTGCGCACGGTGGTTTCCGCTGGTAGATCCAAAATTGAGGTCTTGAGGGACTCAATGATGGTGTCAAAGGAGCTGTACTTACGGCCAGTTGCTCCCGGCCCACCCTGGAACAAAGTGTCTCCAGAGAAGAGCTCGTTTGCTTCAGGGAGGTAGAAGCAGCTGGATCCAGGTGAGTGTCCAGGGGTATTAAGCACGATCAGTTCAGTTCCAGCGATTTGGAACTTCTGCTGATCTGCCAAATCCTCGTGGGTCAGGTTTCCGTGGGTTTC
The DNA here is from genome assembly GCF_000011325.1 of Corynebacterium glutamicum ATCC 13032. Classification (NCBI taxonomy): domain Bacteria; kingdom Bacillati; phylum Actinomycetota; class Actinomycetes; order Mycobacteriales; family Corynebacteriaceae; genus Corynebacterium; species Corynebacterium glutamicum. The sequence goes on along the minus strand of NC_003450.3, from coordinate 336,409 downwards.
CTCCCACAGCATTTGGTCACCTGGGTGCACGAAGATTGGTGCATCAAATTCCTTGGATAGCTCTGGTGCGACAGTGATGTGGTCATTGTGTGCGTGGGTGCACAAAATGCCCTTCACAGCACGTCCACCGACAGCCTCGATGATGGGTGCTGCAGTGTGTGCCGCATCGATGATGAAAACCTCATCATCATTTCCCACAACCCAGATGTTGTTGTCGACTTCCCATTCGCCACCATCAAGGGCAAAGATGCCTGAGGTGACAATGTTTTCTACGCGCAATCCGTCGTGAGCCATTTAGATCTCCACCACAGAACGCAGCACGTCGCCAGCCTTCATGGTGTTGAAAGCCTCTTCAACATCATCAAGACCAATACGCTCAGAAACAAACTTATCCAGTGGGAAACGACCCTGCAGGTGCAGATCCACATAAGTTGGGAAATCACGCTCAGGCAGGCAGTCGCCGTACCATGCAGGGCGCACGGATCCACCGCGACCGTAAAAATCAATCGCAGGAACATCTACGCGAGACGTCAGGTTTGGAACGCCCACCATCACCATGCGGCCTGCATGGTCACGGGAGTAAAACGCCTGCTGCCAGGTCGGCATGATGCCTACCGCATCGATGGAGACATCGGTGCCGAAACCATCGGTGAGCTCACGAACCTTTGCCACGACCTCAGAGGCATCACCTTCGCCACCAAGACCAGAGGAATTAATGGTGTGGGTTGCGCCGAATTCCTTCGCCCACTCCAGCTTCTTCTCATCGATATCAACAGCAATGATCTTGGAAGCGCCAGCAATCTTGGCGCCAGCAATAGCTGCCATGCCCACGCCACCAAGGCCGAAGACTGCTACGGACTCGCCACGCTTAATATCACCGGTGTTCACCGCAGCGCCAAGGCCTGCCATGATGCCACAACCCAGAAGGCCAGCTGCTGCTGGATCTTCCTCAGGGTTAACCTTGGTGCACTGGCCTTCGTGGACCAGGGTCTTTTCCAAGAACGCGCCAATACCCAGTGCTGGGGACAGCTCGGTGCCGTCTTCCAGGGTCATCTTCTTAGAGGCGTTGTGGGTGTTAAAGCAGTACTTTGGCTCGCCCTTCTTACATGCACGGCACTCGCCGCACACTGCACGCCAGTTCAAGATGACGAAATCGCCGACCTCAACGTGGGTGACGGACTCGCCTACCTCCTCAACAATGCCTGCTGCCTCGTGGCCGAGGAGGTAAGGGAACTCATCTGAAATATCGCCATCGCGGTAGGCCAAGTCGGTGTGGCACACACCGCAGGCCTGAATCTTGACGATGACATCGTTAGCACCTGGATCAGGGACAACAACGTTTACTTTTTCTACCGGTGCACCCTTGGACAGTGCGACAATTCCAGGCACTACAGTGCTCATGGACACTCCTTTTCAATAAGATTTCAGTTGTGCCCACGAGACTACCTACAATCTAGAAATTAAGTCCGTGACCGTACTTGTAGGCCATCCCTGCGGAGTCCACGTAGGTGTAAGACTCATCGAGGAACTTGCCTGGGATATCGCGAGGGGAATCAGCAATCGCCTGCATGGAAGCAGGAACAGTCAATGGCAGCTTGCCCTTTGGTCCTCCCTCTTGACCAGTCAAAGCCTTGAGAAGGAACTCTGGCTTGATCTCAAAAGTGCCCACCACGGCAGCGGCACCAGGCTCGATCTCAGACAGCACCCAAGGGTTGGTGAAGTTCACAGCCAAGATGGTTGGGACTGCAGCTTCCACAGCCTGAACGCGTTCCACATCGACACCATTGGCACGAGGGTCAACAGAGAGGGAAACACCTTCGAGGTCATCTTCAAACAGTGCAATTTCAGGGCGAGCCCACACGATTGCAAGATCTGCTTCTGACTCGGAAGACACCAAGGTTACCCCTGGGAGTTCTGCGCGAATGGCTGCTTCCAGCTGTAGTTGAACCTCGTCGATCTTGGTACGGCCAGTAACCAATGGGTAGATCTTCAGGCTTGCTGCAGGATCCAGTGGCAGCACGGATGGGGTTGTTACGCAGCAAGGTGACGGAATCAAGCTGTGCTTTGTTGCCCAATGCAGAAACCTCTGGCGCACCAATGATCTTTTCTGCTTCATCTTCAGAGACATATGGGTTCTCAAACAGACCAAGCTGGAAGATTTCCTCCAGGAGTCGCTGGACTGGCTGATTCAGCTCTGACTCATCAAGGTGTCCCTCAGCAACTGCTTCGAGCAGTCGACGTGGGTTAGCCATGTCGGAGAAAATGTCGGTGCCTGCACGCACTGCTGCGGCGAAGCGTTCTGGCTCGCTGAGTTCCTCCACGCCCCACATCATGGCGTCGATGACGCCGGAGTCGGAGTTGACGTACCCACGGTGGCCCATGGCGTCGCGAAGCAAATCCTGAATGAAGGTGCGGTTGTAGGCAAACGCAACCTCTTCGAACTGCGTGGTCGGGTTTTGCCACAGCTGCTGATCGAGCTGGTTGGCGGAGTTGTTCATTGGCCGTGCGTAGTAAGGCATGATCGAGGCGCAGCCAGCGTCGATAGCTGCCTGGAAAGGAGGCAGATGGTACTTGCCCAGCGCATCTTCGGTTGGGTACTCATTGGTCTGACCCCAGTGGAAGTGAGGATCGTGGCCGTCGAGGCGCACGCCGCCACCTGGGAAGTGCTTAATGGTGGTCGACACGGAATTCTTGGACAGCTCAGGGCCCTGCAAACCACGCACAACAGCAGCGATGTAATCAGAGATCAACTCCGGATCCTCACCAAAAGTACCGTTGAAGCGGGACCAACGAGGCTCAGAAGCGAGGTCAGCCATGTAACCGTACAGCTTGTGCACACCACCGGCACGCCATTCTTTAGCAGCCTCGGTACCGAAAGTCTCCATCAGTTCAGCATCGCGAAGCGCAGCAAGACCCAGCTCGCCAGGCCACTCAGAGAACACACCCGCGGACTCGTTCACACCGAACTGCGCAACGAGCGCGACGTGGTTACGAGGATTCGACGCAAACGCAACAGGAATACCCAAACGGGATCGCTCCGCGACTTCCTGAACAGCATTGGTCCAAGTAGCAAGCCCACGAGCTGGCAGGTTGTCACGAACAATTAAGTAACGCTGATTGCGCAGGTTAATGGCATTTTCAGTGGAAGAAGTTGCCAGCACAGGCTCGGTGAAAGGAACACCCGTGATCGGGTTATCCTCACGCCACATATCGACAGGGTTCAGCAAAGGCTCGCACTTTTCCGCGTCTTTGCCTTCACTCTCCGGCGCCAAAGGCGAGTATCCGGGGTAGTGCGAACCGATGATCATCAGGCCCGCTTTTTCTTCCACATTCATACGTTTCACCAGGTCAGCGGCACGCTCTGCTGGGGTTAGACGCCAATCTTCATAAGGTGCAAGTACGCCGTCGCCGTCGAGATCGCGGAATTGTAGGCCGTCTTGTTCAATGACACGAGAGAGGCGGGAGCCGATTTGAGGCCGCTCTTGAGACATAATGGTAATCTCTTTCCTTATTTCTTACCATCGTAGTCAGATTTCCCCCACAAAAAACAGACACTTGTCCAACATTTCTCACCTATACGGGGTTAGACAATTAAGGTGTCAAAAAGGGAGGTCTCGAAGCGATGTGAAAATCGGGTGTGCACACTCGTATGGATTTTTGTGAATTGGGCCCCGCAGTGCGGTTTTCACACCTCACCAACCAGAAGTCGTTTTAAGAGGTCTAGTTTCACGGATGGGTCAGAGTGTGGGTCGAGGCGTTTTAACCCTTTAAACACGATTCTGCGAGGGCATGATTTTTGGGTTCCACACTGTCCTTTCAGGCCAGATGCCGTATTAAACCAAACGCGACCTTAGAAATCCGGTCCTTGGTCTCTATTTCACTTTTCGACGCGTTAAAAAGTGCAAAAGAGACCAAAACCTCCCTCAGAAAAGCGCCTCTTGGCCTAAAAAGTGCGATTCCACGAAGGCCCGACTCAGACCCGTCCCATACCCCACTCCTTCGGCAACGGTGCAGTGAATTTCTGACGCTTCCCCGCCCCACGAGGCGCCACCAATTCCGCCGCATGCAAATGCATCGTCGCAGCTCTGCCCCCACGCGACCCGTATCGTGGATCGCCAACAATAGGGTGACCCGCATACTGCGCATGGACCCGAATCTGATGTTTCCGCCCGGTCGCCAACTGCGCCTTCACCAAGGTCGCACCCGGCAAACGCTTTACAACCTCAAAATACGTCCGCGCCCGCAAACCATCCGAATGTGGCACAACAGTTGTCTCCGTCCGCTTCAACGGCACATCAATTTGTCGCAAATCGCCAGGCCAAGCCCCCTCGACCTTGAGTAAATACCCCCGAAAAATCTCCTCTTCGCGGTCTCGCAAAATTTCCTGCAACTCGCGCAACACAGATGTCGTTTTAGAAACCAGCAACAAACCTGAGGTGTCCCGATCCAAACGATGCACCAATTCCAGGTCGCGTTCCTGCGGAAACTTCTGCCGCAGCGCCTCAATCACGCCACCGCCGTGCCCCGTGCCACCGTGCACAGGAATTCCAGCTGGCTTATTGATCACCAGTAATTCGGCGTCCTCAAAAAGCACGCTGTCTGCGACAGCCTTAAAAATATGCTTATCGACGACCGGTGGCGGCAAATCTGCCAGCAAATCCATCTGCCACATTCGAATTCGGTCGCCTTCTTGCAACCGGTAATTCGGATCCACTTTACGACCATTCACCCGAATGTCGCCTTTACGCATTTGACGGAAAATCAACGACGCGGGCACGCCCTTTAGCTGTGCCCGCAAAAACTTATCTATCCGCCGATCCGCATGCCCCGCCGAGACCTCTATAAAACTTTCTGCCATGGATATGGCACCCTATCAGAGTTTCACGCTTTCCCCATATGCCCTCAACCAGCGCTTTGTCTCTTTTGGGCTGCTCAGGCGCACCACTGTCAGCGGAGCAAACCGTCCCTCGAAGGTTGGCGTGACCTTCTTCAACGAGTTCCTAGTCTGCCAACCCCACCGCACAATATGGTCAGGATCCTTAAAAATCGTCCACAGAGGCGGCTCGATATTGTCATTAAACAGCTTTGTCTTAAACAAACTTCTCGGAATAGTTCGCTTAATCAACCGAAACATCTGCCTCGGTGTCGAATAATCCAACCACAGCACCGTATCCGCCCGCTCCACAATGAGTGGACGAACCTGCCGATACTGCAACTCCATCACCCACTGTGGACCTTTGATGAAATCCTGTACCTCTGCAACGAAAGTCTCACGCGGCACCCAATTTTCCCCATGATAAAGGCTGTCCAACTCCACCCGAGGGAATCCTGAAAGTGCAGCGATTTGCTTGCACAACGTCGTTTTTCCCACACCACTCACGCCAGAAACAGCGATGCGCTGCGGATTCCAGTCAATCGGATCAGAAGCAGTTTTCATGGTGGAGGCCTTTTGTTAGTCGTGGGTTTTCGATAATAATGACTGACTGCCTTAACCTGGTGCCCTGCAGGAAGTGCATAAGTGCTTGTTCAGCTACACCGAATCTAAACTTTCAAGTCCTCTAAGCAAGGCGAACATCAGTTTGCTATCATCTCTACTCTTACCGCCGGTTCTTGCCATCATGCGAATAAAGAGCATTAAATTCAGGCTCAATCCAAATGACTTCAAACGTATCTCCGATGCGGATACCAACTTGAGGTAGGCGACCTTCATGCCTTAAAACTAGTAACTTCTCACTAGAATCCATCCATTCCGGCAAGTCGGGAATAATGCTTTTAGCTGGTAGCGTTTCCGAACCTAGGCTATGCTTGTGGGCCATCATAATTTCATTCCACGTCATTGAGGAACGTTTTTCCCACTTCAGTAGAAACGCTCTAGCTTGATCTGCATTTAGTTCTTCAACTCCCCAACGAGGTTAAATAAGACGAAAGCTAATTTTTGGATTACCAGGATCTCGTGGTGGCCCTGATGGAGGAATGCTTGGTTTATCTGTTGGCGGTTGGCCGCGATACCTTCGTTTCTTTTTCAAATTTCTAATGCACCAAGAAGAAATCTTTCAGCGCAGCATCTGTAATTTCAATATTTTGCCCTTGTGCCCAGGCATCGAGCCACGGCGATTCACTGTGAGTTTTTTCCCTCAGTGCCCACGCCGAATAGATGCCGTATTTTCGCCATACGGTTACAAGCTCATCTGACACATCTGAGTAGTCATCCCAGTTAAATTCATCTGACACAAACTCATCAGGATCAATTGGGTTTCGGCCGTATGATTTTGTATCTGAATAAACGCCCGGAGTGACAGGTCCGTGCTGCCACGCCAGAATCTTATCCGAGAAAAGTTTTCGCCCTGTTGCAGCTATATGCTCACCCTGGGAGTAATAAAGGAGCTTCTGCAATTTCAAAGGGGAGACTTCAGCATCGAGTTCATCTCCCCAGGCAACGAACCACTCCGCGATTTCACGTGCACTTCTGATCTTCATCTCTAACTCCCCTCTTACTCCTACAACTGATTCATAGGGTAGCGAATCTTCTTAAACTTGGTCAGTTTTGGAAGGTTTTCGCTGGAACTTGCACTAGATTCAACGAGGTATTCTTCAAAAATGTTCCATCGTAAATGGAATCCAGGCAGTAAAACCCGAAAATTGCGCGGCCTCCGCCCACCCATTCAGAAAACCCCAGCTCAAACCTTGTTTGACCTGGGGTTTATGTGGAGCCGCTTGCGAGAATCGAACTCGCGACCTTCTCATTACGAGTGAGACGCTCTACCGACTGAGCTAAAGCGGCACGGAAATACTGTAGAAATTTAACTTCACTATTTACCGATTGGCTACTTTACCTGATGTGTTCTTGACTTCAATAATTTGGGGTGTTTAGGACACTTTGTAGGCTTTGCGCAGGCGTCCTACCAGGGCGTCCATGGCCACGATGGGTCGTACATTGAAGCCGAAGGATTCGCGGCATTTGGAGATCGCGTCGAGGCATGCCAGGAGTCCTTCTTGGCTTACTTTTGTTGCGAGTTCTTGGGAGAGGCCTTCCATATCGGGGTGTGTGAGTCCGACTTGGGCTTGGGAGGAAATGATGATGGCATCGCGGTAGATGCCGGCTAGGTCGACGAGTGCGAGGTCGAGGCTGTCGCGGAGGAATCGGGTGCGTCGGAGTTTTTGTTGGTCTTCGAGTGCTTTGAAATCTCCCGCTCCTCCACGTACTGCTTTGTGGACACCTTTGCCTTTGGCCCCCATGCCGAGTGAGATTCTTACGGCTTCGAGTTCGGCTTCTTCTTTTTCTTTGTTGCTGTCTTTGGCTTCGGTTTCCACCATTTTGACCAAGGTGTTTACGGAGCGGAAGGCGACATCACCGTGGAAGATTAATTCGGCCAGGTTGAGGATGCTGGCGCGTCTGCGTTGGGCGGCGTTGTTGTGCGCTAAGTATCGAGCCCTGCCGATGTGAGCGCCTGAGGCAGCCGCCGCTAATTCTGCATCCGCTTGGCTGACGTTGCCTTCAGCTACGAGGATTCGTGCGACTTCCGCGATGGAGGGGGTGGGAATGTAGAGGTGCCTGCAGCGGGAGCGGAGGGTGATCGCAATGTCGCGGGGGTCTGTGGTGGGTGCGCACAGAATCATCACGGTGCTTTCGGTTGGTTCCTCCACGGTTTTCAGCAAGGCGTTGGCGGCTTGCATGGTGAGTCGGTCGGCGTTTTCGAAGATGACGACTCGCCAGTTTCCTGCAACAGGACTGACCGCTGCGGCTTTGATGACCTCTCTAGCTGCATCAACACCGATAGACAATTGCTGCGGGACGATGTGTTCAATATCGGGGTGGCTGCCTCCCATGGCGGCGCGGCAATCCTCGCATTGTCCACAGCCCACAACATCCGGATTCGAACATACGAGCGTAGCGGCGAAAACCTTGGCTGCCACAGAACGTCCCGATCCGGGAGGGCCTGTAAACAGCCATGACTGGGCAAAGCCGGAGTCGTGGATCATTGCAGGGTTTTGGTGTTCTGCCCGGGCGCGGGCACGTTCTGTGGTTCGGGCGCGGACAAGGGCACGCGCGCTGGAGGCCGCGTCGAAAAGCGTCTTGGACACTGTTTTGGAGCCGGCGAGACTGTCAAACACACTCGAATTAGTCACGATCTCTACACTACTTCCTCACTACATCCTCGCGATGTCGCACCGGCACGTTAGAGTATTGAGCATGAGTCGATTGCTTAGAGCATTGAAATGGCTGTGGGGCACATCGTGGCCGCTGTATGCTGCGACGGTGCTCGGCACGAATGTGTTTGGTGCGCTCGCAGTAATGCTGTTTGTGCGCTTCCTCATTCCGCAGCCAGATGCTTCAAATTTCAACGCTGAGATCTCGTATCTGCCAGCTGTTGGTTTCGCATACCTGGCGTTCGCCATTGTCGCGGGCATGCTGGTGACATTTTTGATGTTCCGCCCGGTGCTTGATTGGCAGCGAAGCCCTGAAGATCATGACCGAAATATGGTGCGCAACTTGGTTATGCGCATCCCCATCTACCAGGCAATTCTGTGCGCAGTGGTGTGGTTAATCGGCATTGCAATTGCAACGTTGATTTCGGCCAGTGTGTCTACCAGTTTGGCGCTGGTCGTGGCGTTTTCCACGTTGATGGCTGCCGCAATCGTCGTGCTGCTCACCTACCTTGAGGCTGAGCGTTTGGTGCGTCCGGTTGCTGCGTCTGCCCTGGCGCGTCGATTTGAGGATTCCACGCTGGAACCACCTGTGAGCCAGCGCTTGCGTATGACGTGGTTGCTGACGTTGGGCATTCCAGTGATGGGAATTCTGCTGCTTATTTGGGGCTACTCGCAGGGCATTTTCGGCTCTGATGCCTCCGGAATTATGCCTGCCATCGCAGCGCTCGCGTTTGCATCGTTGGTCACGGGTTACCTGGGCAACCGGCTTGTGGTGTCCTCTGTGGTGGATCCGATTCGGGAACTTCAGGAGGCCATCAACAGGGTTCGTCGTGGTGAAAACGATGTGCAGGTTGATATTTATGATGGCTCTGAGATCGGTGTGCTTCAGGCTGGCTTCAATGAGATGATGCGTGGCCTGCGTGAACGTCAGCGCGTCCGTGACCTTTTCGGTCGCTACGTGGGCGCTGAAGTGGCCAAGCGTGCGCTGGAGGAACGCCCCACTCTGGGTGGCGAGGACCGTAAGGTTGCCGTGTTGTTTGTCGATGTCATCGGCTCCACTACCTTTGCCGTCAACCACACTCCTGAAGAGGTTGTGGAGGCGCTCAATGAGTTCTTCGAGCACGTCGTGGAGGTTGTGCACCGCAACAAGGGTGTTATCAACAAGTTCCAGGGTGACGCGGCGTTGGCGATTTTCGGCGCTCCCCTGCCCCTGTCTGATGCCACCGGTCATGCGCTTGCGGCTGCCCGTGAGCTCCGCGCAGAGCTGAAAGATCTCCAGCTCAAGGCCGGAATTGGTGTGGCTGCTGGCCATGTCGTTGCTGGTCATATCGGCGGTCACGCGAGGTTTGAGTACACTGTGATCGGCGACGCGGTGAACCAGGCTGCGCGCCTGACGGAGATCGCGAAAACGACCCCAGGCCGCACCGTCACCAACGCTTCCACGCTGCGTGAGGCCAACGAGGCGGAGCAGGCTCGCTGGACGCTCATGAAGTCCGTGGAGCTGCGCGGACGTAGCCAGATGACGCAGATTGCGCGGCCTATTCGGCCGACGTTGGCGGATAGGTCCTAATACGCTTTTCGACGCAAAAATCCCCCGTTTCACACTGTGAGACGGGGGATTTTTCTCTTGGCAACACCAATGAGCTAGTCCGAAAACAACCCATCTACTAGCAAAAGTTGAGCAATTGTATACGTTCCCATCACTGCTCCATCTGCGAATTGTGCAGCAACAGTGCCATCCTCAAGGAAGAGCTCACGGGCAAAAAGTACCGCATCAGAGATCAAGAATAAGTTGCCACCGTGGCCCATTCCAAAGCTCGCGAGGTTGGAAGAATCGTGAAGTTTAGAGTCATCGGCCAGCATGGAAGTGGTAGCTAACAGGCCTCCGTATCCAAGAACGATGGGGAGCATTTTGGGTTCACGGATAGCTGCAAAACCTGCGGCACCCAGGAGAGGAACTGCCCGGATTCCTGCACGCACCGCACTTGGCCTAGCTCCCCTGCGCAGCAACAATGCGATGTACGCGGCGTGATTGAAGGCAAAACCAGCCGCACCTTTAGGCAGTGAATCCGGCTTCATCAGCACTAGATCCCCTACCCAACCACTGGCAAGGCCAACTAACCCGAGACCCTTTTCTAAAGAACCACAGGAAGAACGCAGCACCCTACCTGCAAGAAGTGGCATGAGGGTGGGTTTGCTCAGAGTCTTTACTTTGGAAACCCCCATTAGGCTGGCGCACACATGTGCACCAGCCGCTGCCACGAAGGCGGCCCGCTCGGGTTCGGACCCTGATTTCGACACGGCTTTCACCAGCGCAGATGCACCTTGGCGTGTTTTGGTCACGAACCCGTTCAGCATGTTTTAGGACTTCTTCTTAGCGCCGGCCTTCACCACGTTTTTGGTGGTTTTCGGCGGAGCCTTCCTCACGGTTTTCTTAGCTGTTGTCTTTTTAGCCGTGGTCTTCTTGGCTGCAGTCTTTTTAGTGGACGTCTTCTTCGCAGGAGCTCCGCCATCTGCTGCTTCCTTGGCACGACGCTCGGAAAGTAACTCGTTGGCACGCGCATCGGTCAGGGACTCTGGAACATCGCCCTTGCGCAGTGACGCGTTGGTGGTGCCGTCGGTGACGTATGGGCCGAAACGTCCGTCCTTGACGGTCATTGGTTTGCCGGAAACGTCATTGTCGCCAAGTTGCTTCAGTGGTGGCTGAGCAGCGGCGCGTCCACGACGCTTTGGTTCGGCGTAGATGCGGCGAGCCTCATCCAAAGTGACGGTGAAGATCTGCTCTTCGCTGTTGAGGGAACGGGAGTCGCTACCCTTCTTCAGATAAGGGCCGTATCGTCCGTTTTGAGCGGTGATCACTTCGTTGTCGGAAGGATCGACACCTACTTCGCGTGGCAGGGACAGCAGCTTGAGGGCTTCTTCCAGGGTCACGGTTGCAGGTTCCATGCCGCTGAACAGGGATGCGGTCGCTGGCTTGAGGTTTTCCTCAACCAGCTGGTTGATGCGCTTTTCCTTCTGGTTTGCGGCAGTCTTGGTTTCCCAGTTCTTGGGTCGCATTCCATCGGTGGCACGTTGTTCGTCTTCAGCTTTTCGTTCCGCTGCAACGACTTCTTCTGCTTGGGCTTCGGCGCCAGCGCGCTCTGAGTCCGTGACCTGCTCGATCACGTATGGACCAAAGCGGCCTTCCTTAGCCACCACCATGCGACCGTTTGCTGGGTTAATGCCCAGTTCACGTCCACCTTGTGGGGTAGCGAAGAGCTTCTCAGCGACCTCGAGGGTCAGCTCATCAGGCGTGGTTTCCTCAGGTAGGTTGGCGCGCTGAAATTCTGGCTCGCCTTCCGCGGTGGTGCCCACGATGCGCTCGATGTACGGACCGTAGCGTCCGACTCGAACGTTCACGGCACGGCCTTCGGCGTCGTCGAAAAGCTTGAGTGAGTTTACTGAACGCGCGTCGATGTGCTCCAGGTTCGCGTCGACAAGCGCCTTCAAACCGCCCTGGCGGGCAACTGATTCAGCCATGGACTGATCCGCTTCGGCATCGCCGAAGTAGAAACCGTTGAGCCACTCCGTGCGGCCCTCGCGACCTGCGGCGATGTTGTCCAGCTCATCTTCCATGGAGGAGGTGAAATCGTAATCCACCAGCGAGGTGAAGTTGGCTTCAAGCAATCCGACCACGGCGAACGCGACCCAGGACGGCACCAGCGCATTGCCACGCGAATAAACGTAGCCTCGATCCTGAATCGTCTTAATGATCGATGCATAAGTGGAAGGACGGCCGATGCCCAGATCTTCCATCTTCTTCACCAGCGACGCCTCTGTGTAGCGCGCAGGTGGATTGGTGCTGTGACCATCGGCTTCGATGCTCAAAACCTTGAGCAGATCGCCCTCAGACAGCAGTGGCAGACGCTTTTCGGCGTTGTCAGCTACGTCGCGGCCATCGGCGGTGCGGGTGGTTTCCACGTAAGCGCGCAGGAAGCCAGGGAAAGTCAGCGTGCGGCCGGTCGCGTTGAACTCAGTCTTCTCGCCGGTCTTCGCGGTGCCACCGATGGTGACCTTCATGGACGTGCCCTTGGCATCGGCCATCTGGGAGGCCACAGTGCGCTGCCAAATCAGCTCATAGAGCTTAAATTCTTCCGCATCCAACTGGCCATGCAGCTGGCCCGGGGTCGCAAAAGTTTCACCAGCTGGGCGAATCGCCTCGTGGGCCTCCTGGGAGTTCTTCACCTTGCGGTCATAGGTACGTGGGCTCGGCGAAACATATTCCGCACCGTACAGCTCCAACGCCTGATCGCGCGCAGCCTTCATGCCCTGCTCCGACAACGAGGTCGAGTCAGTACGCATATAAGTGATATGGCCGTTTTCATACAAGCGCTGCGCAATACGCATCGTGCGCTCAGAAGTGTAATGCAGCTTGCGGCCAGACTCTTGCTGCAGCGTAGAGGTCATAAACGGCGCATAAGGGCGACGGGTGTACGGCTTTTCCTCGACCCCAACGACGGCCATTTCCTGGCCTTCCAAAGCCTCGGCTAACGCCTCAGCACGCTGCTTATCGACGACGACAGCCTCCGAGGTCAGCTCTCCCCGATCATTAAAATCACGGCCTTGAGCAACACGGTTTCCATCAATCGTGGACAAACGCGCAGTAAACGACGACGGGTTATCCGAATCCGCCTTGCCGTTTTCACGCGCATTAAACTCCGCCGACAGATCCCAATAATCCGCCGACACGAACGCCATGCGCTCGCGCTCCCGCTCAACAATCACACGGGTTGCCACCGACTGCACACGGCCCGCCGACAACCTCGGCATGACCTTTTTCCACAGCACAGGAGAGACTTCATAGCCGTACAAACGGTCCAGAATACGACGAGTTTCCTGCGCATCCACCAGGTTCTCATCCAGCTCACGAGTGTTTTCCGCCGCAGCCAAAATGGCAGGCTTCGTGATCTCATTGAACACCATGCGACGCACAGGAACAGTCGGCTTCAACACCTCAAGCAAATGCCACGCAATCGCCTCGCCCTCACGGTCGGGGTCTGTTGCCAGCAGCAACTCATCAACGAGCTTGAGCTTCGCCTTGAGGTCAGCGACCTTCTTCTTTTTATCGGGGCTCACCACATAAAGCGGCGCGAAACCGCGATCGGTGTCCACACCAAGACGAGCCCAAGGCTCCTTCTTGTACTTTGCAGGGATGTCAGCAGCGCCACGTGGCAGATCACGAATATGACCAACGGAGGCCTCGACGATGTAGTCGTTGCCAAGGTAAGGCTGAATCTTTTTAGCCTTGGTCGCCGACTCGACGATCACCAAGTACTTCTTTTTCGATCCTGTGGTGCCTGCGGTATCTGCCACGGGAATGCATCCCTCTCGTTAACTGCCTTGACCCCCTTCATGTTCCTTTTAGAACACTTCAGAAAGCCACTGTTCTTATTGCGTGTCTGTGCCCACTATGTCGAAAATTATCGAACATGTAAACGTTCACTCTTGGAAAGCATAACCACAAGTGAGTAGCTTTCACTGAATCCGGTGCTCTTCGCGGGGGAAGAACATACACTTCGTGTGCTGTCTTAAGTTGTTGTACACGACAGTTTTACACGACGCGTTTCCCTAACACGGTACACAGTATAAATGGGGTCTCCTGCACACCCTAGCCATATTCGGGTGATTTCCGCGCAGATTCCAACCCCAATTCACTCCAGGACGAAAATCCACTACCCCCGTAGCTCACTCCAGTTGCCGTTTTAAAGGCTTAGAAATCCCAGTTGGATATTTGTGCACACTTTCCCACCTCAAGCCCGCGTGGGAGGATGTGGGAGGGTTATTTCATTTTTGCACCGTGGCAAAAATTCAGATTCCCGCCAATCGCAGCACGAGTGTGAATTCGGCACCAAGATTTCTCCGATTTGGGCCCCATTTTCCCGAAATCTTGGTGCCCAAAGTACGCATGGAAGAACACGCCGACGAATAAAACGGCCCTTCTAGCCCCACCTGTTTTAGGTATTAAAAAAACCGGCAACTTACAAAAGTTACCGGTTTCGAACTCAGATGCAATTAGATTGCACGAACAGCCTGAGCCTGAAGGCCCTTAGCGCCCTCGCCGATTTCGAACTCGACGAGCTGGTTCTCCTCGAGGGTACGGAAGCCGTTGCCCTCGATCTCGGAGTAGTGGACGAAAACGTCAGCGGATCCGTCGGAAGGAGCGATGAAGCCGAAGCCCTTCTCTGGGTTGAACCACTTAACAGTGCCCTGTGCCATTTGTCTTACCTTTACTGATTGGAATTACTACCGGGTTCGATGTTCCACTCTTGCATGAGCTCGAACAGCAACATCTGGCCGTTTCTTGAACGAACGCCGACGGTATGAATGCCGAACGCTCACGTCTATCCTTGCGAGCGTTGAACACTGCGCACTGAAACTGCGACCTGGGAACAAGTCTTTCACGTTTAAAGCCCAAGCGATAGTCTATTAGGATTAGTTTTACGTTTTGGCAGGTCAGTCCCATTTATACAGCCCAGCGAAAGGGGGTAAATTCTTGACTACCCCCGATTTTGAGAGTGAAAAGACTCAAGCTATGAGGCCCAGCTTTGGTGAAGAGCTGGCCGCAATCGTTTCCAAACGTTACTCCGAATCGACGCTCACTCATATGGTGACGTTGCCCGCATCGAAAGCTAAATACGTCGATTGGCCGAGTTGGGTACCTGCTAGCCTGCGCGATGCGTTGGTGAATCGTGGTATCAATAAGCTCTTTTCCCACCAGGAGCAGACCGCACATCTGGCGTGGAATGGCCAGCATGTGGTGGTTGCCACCGGTACATCTTCGGGAAAATCTTTGGGTTATCAGCTGCCCATTTTGTCAGCGCTCGGCACGGATCCTACCGCCTGTGCGTTGTATCTAACTCCCACCAAGGCTTTGGGATCTGATCAGCTAACCTCCACGTCCACGTTGCTGCGCGACATTCCGGATTTCCACCCGATTAATCCGGCGCCCTACGATGGCGATACCCCCTCCGAGGCGCGGTCCGGCATCCGCGATTTGAGTCGTTTTGTGTTCACCAATCCGGATATGGTGCATGCGTCGATGCTGGCGAATCATCCCCGCTGGGCCAGGTTGTTGCGCCATTTGAAGTTCATCGTGATTGATGAATGCCATGCCTACCGTGGTGTGTTTGGCGCGAACGTGTCGATGGTGCTTCGTCGTCTACTGCGCATCGCCGCGTTTTATGGATCCCACCCGACGGTCATTTTGGCGTCCGCGACCAGCTCCGATCCGGAAATTCATGCTTCCAGATTGTTGGGCGCGCCGGTTAAAGCAGTGACGGAAGATGGCGCCCCGACGGGTGAACGCACCGTTTTGCTGTGGGAGCCCGGTTTCATCGAAGGCGCCGAGGGCGAGAACGGCGCGCCGGTGCGTCGCGCAGCCAGCACCGAAGCAGCAAACATTATGGCCACGCTCATTTCCGAGGGTGCACGCACGTTGACGTTCGTCCGTTCACGTCGACAAGCAGAAATCGTTGCCCTGCGCGCGCAGGAAGAGCTCAGCACGCTGGGCCGCCCCGATTTCGCCCGGCGCGTCGCGTCCTACCGGGCGGGGTACTTGGCGGAGGACCGCCGTAGGTTGGAGAGATTGCTTGACGACGGCACCCTCCTCGGTGTTGCTTCCACCAATGCGCTTGAACTGGGCATTGATGTCGGTGGACTGGATGCTGTGGTCACGGCTGGTTTTCCAGGAACTGTGGCGTCGTTTTGGCAGCAGGCGGGGCGAGCTGGTCGGCGTGGGCAGGGTTCGTTGGTGGTGCTTGTTGCTCGTGATGAGCCGATGGATACGTATTTGGTGCATCATCCGGCAGCCCTGTTGGAGAAGCCGGTTGAGGCTGCGGTGTTTGATCCGACGAATCCGCATGTTATTCGGGGTCATGTTTATTGCGCTGCGGTGGAAAAGCCTCTGACAGAGGCGGAGGTCGCGGCGTTTGGTGCCCAAAAGGTGGTGGAGAAGCTCGAGATTGAAGGGCTGTTGCGCAAGCGTCCGCGTGGCTGGTTTGCGGTGGAAAAGCCCATGTCAGAGGATCCGGATGAGCTGAGTCCTGATTCGGCACACCAGCAGGTGAGTTTGCGTGGTGGGTCTGGTTCGGAGTTCATGATTGTTGATATCACTGACGGCCGGTTGTTAGGCACCATCGATTCCGCGAAGGCGATGTCGCAGACTCATCCCGGCGCGGTGTATCTCCACCAGGGTGAATCCTTTGTCATTGATGAGTTGGATTTGGAGGAGAATCTGGCACTGGCCAGGCCTGAGCTGCCTGATTACACCACCTATGCCAGAAGTGACACGGACATCAGGATTACCTCTGCCCCGTTGGAGGACGAGGTTTTTGATGCTGGTGGTGGTTTGTGGGTCGCCAACGTAGAGGTGCAGGTCACCGACCGTGTGACTGGCTATGTCACCCGCCTTAGTGATGGCACCACGTTGGATGCGACTCCGTTGTATCTTCCTCCTCAAATTCTTCAGACTCGTGCGGTGGCGTACACGATTGATCCGTTGGCGTTGGAAGCGATGGGCATTCCCGCCGCTGATATTCCCGGTGCTCTTCACGCAGCGGAGCATGCGGCGATTGGTATGTTGCCGCTGCTTGCGACGTGTGATCGTTGGGATATCGGCGGCGTATCCACGGCACTTCATGCGGATACGGGCTACCCCACTGTGTTTGTCTATGACGGTATGGACGGCGGAGCTGGTTTTGCGGATACTGGTTTTCGACGTTTCGCCCAGTGGATTGAGGCCACATTTGAGGTCGTCCGCAGCTGTAGCTGTGAATCTGGGTGCCCGAGCTGTGTGCAGTCCCCGAAATGCGGCAATGGAAACAATCCGTTGGATAAGGCAGGTGCCATCAAGTTACTGGGTGCGATGGTGACCTTGTTGGGAACCTCATAAAGGTCCTGCTTTTGCGTGGGCTTCTTGTCCACGAACGGTGACGGTGAGCGTGAGATCCTCCCCTTCTGTTGCGCAGTTTTCTAGTTGTGCGTTGTTTGCTTCGGCTGTGTGTTTCGCGGTGGCGCAGGCAGCGTCGGGTAGTTCCCCGCGGGCAAAGGCGTAGGCTCCGGCAACAGCTGAAACATCGGCCGCTACCTGTGCTTGTTCCCTGGCCACGAGGTTTCCCGCCTGCCAGGCCAGCACCACCAGCAGGCTAATGAGGATGGAGGCGACACCAGCGCTGGCGATGGTCATGTAGCCTTCGTCATTTGCACAGCTAGTTTTCCACCGGGAACACCGCACTCGCGCTCACCTGCCCAATCGGTGCCGGGATAGTGGCTGTTGCGGTGAGCATTCCCCCTGCTTCATGCATATCGACGTGTCCTCGTGCCGGTTCGAAGCTCTCCCCAATGGCATGCGCCCTGGCAGCAGCGCCGGCAGCATCAACAGCTGCAAGATACGCCGCCAAGGTGGCCATTGCTGCAATGATCAACCCGCACACGATCACCAGCGATGACAATGCGAGAGCTGCTTCGATACTGACAGAGCCATCGTCGCTGCACAGTTCCGGTGGTTCACGCTGCTGTTTTGTTCTCATCGGTTACGGTCGTGCGCTCAAGGCATCGCTGATAATTGATTCGAACGCCGAGGACACGGCGTCGCTGTTGACCACCATGTATAAAACAGCGGCCAAAGCTGCGGCAGCTAAAGTTCCCAAGGCGTATTCAACGGTGGTGAGGCCATCGTCTTGAGCAAGAATGGCGCGAGTGCGAAGTCGAAGTAGTTCGAGATTGTTGGACATGATTTTTCTCCTGTGTGTGTTTTCTAGAAATTGATAAGTTGCGTACCCAAGCTGAGCACCACTGGTGCAAGCCCGACAATCATGAATGCGGGGAGGAAACACAGAGCAAGTGGCAGGGCGATGAACACTCCTGCGCGTTCTGCTGCGGCGGTGCGCTTGTCACCAGCAGAGGCCAACAACGAGGTGGAAATGTTCCTGCACCCATCACTTAATGCACTGCCCGACCTGTGCGACACGGTGGCTAAATTGGCTAGTTCATCCAGCCCATCAACTCCTGCCATCAGGGCGAATGCTTGAGGGGCACTCACTCCAATCGATAGCAATGCCACCACATGTGTCCACAGTTCGCGGTGCGTAATGGCTGCAACATGAGCCACCACCTGCGCTGCATCACGTGTGTTTAAACCCGCATCCAAACACGCTGAAAACAGTTCGATATCTGCAGAGACATCCACTGGGTCAGCGTTGCCCAGCTTTTTTGGGCCAGCTCGGATACGCAGGCTTTTACCGGATTTGGGGCTTATCAATCCACCGCGAACTCCAGGGTTGGGTGAACCGAGGAACATGGCCACTGCTGCAAGAACTAGTGCTGTAATCATGAGGGGCTCGCGCTCTGGAGAATTTTGTGGGTGAGCACAAACCCTGCAGCATCGAGGCCCACACCGATGACAAGCAGGAACCCACCGATCCCACCACCGGTGAGTAGCCCAAGGGGGTTTGCTCCCATGGCTGTGCCCATGAGCATTCCTGCTAGTGGCAACACGGTAAGGATCACTGCGGTTGCTTGCGGTCCTTGGAGTGCAGCTCGGGTGGATTCGCCGTGGCGTTGCTTCGATGAAATCCGGGACCTCATTTGATCAATGAGGGCGACCAGCGGGATGCCGTGTCGTTCTGATGTTTCCCACAAATGGCCGAGGCGTTGAAGATCGGGGAGGGAGGCGTCGATAAGCACTCGCGGCCCGCTGCCGCCCGAGCGCGCCTGCCTGGCTGCGGTCTGCAACGTGGGGCTTAAGAATTTGTCCGGCGTGGTGTTGTCGAGCGCGTAGTCCATGGCGTCGACCATGGTGACCCCGGCGCGTAAATTGCCTGCGCAGAGGCTTAAGAAGCTGGCTAATTGGAGGGATTGTTTGGTGCGTTGGGCTGCGGCGTGTGTCTGGCGGAGATACCAGAATAGAGTTGTGGCGATGATGATGCCGGCGATCATCGTGTAGGCGTCAACGACGATAAATAGCACTGTGGCCAGGCAAAATAGTGCAATTAGGGCGAATAGATGGACGCCATTCCCAGGTGTTGGTGGCCTGGTACGCGCGCCGGGGCCCCTTGAACCAGAGATCAACACCGCCACGCTAAGAAGGCCTAGGGCATAAACCATGCCTCTTCGCTCCCTTCGTGCATGCCGTGGTCCAAATCCCACACCACCTGCGTGGTCACAGGATTTCCGCGGAGCACCCCGAGTTGAGCTAGCCTGCGGCCAAAAGGGGTGTGTTTCATGACCAGCACAATGTCCACTGCGGCCGCGAGTTGAGAATGCAATGCCATGCGGTCCAATCCGCCGGTCGCCGCAAGAGCTTCCATGCGCGCGGGAACTTCAGAGATGGAGTTCGCGTGAATGGTGCCAGCACCGCCGTCGTGTCCGGTATTCATCGCAGCCAAAAGATCCACGACTTCCGCACCGCGAATCTCTCCGACGACAATCCGGTCAGGCCTCATGCGCAGCGATTGTTTCAACAAATCCGCCATGCTCACGGCGCCGGCGCCCTCGACGTTTGCTTGGCGAGACACCAAGTTGATGGTGCTTGGATGGCCGGGATGAAGCTCTGCGGTGTCCTCGATGCAGATGATTCGTTGATCAGCGGGAACTTCGGTGAGCATCGCGGACAGCAATGTGGTTTTCCCTGTGCCGGTGCCACCGACAACAAGGAACGAGCGCCGTTGATTGATGATGTTCCGGAGCGCAGGCGCGATGTCCTCAGGCACCGTGCCGCTTTGGATAAGATCATCAAGGCTCAGCCGTGCTTGACGCAGTACTCGCACACTGATGCACGTGCCGGATTCCGCCAAGGGTGCCAACACCGCGTGAATGCGCAACACGCTGCCGTCGTCCCTGGTGATTCGGCCATCAGCGAAAGGCTGCGCATCATCTAAGCGTCTGCCACAGGTCAACGCCAACCGGGTGGCAAGGCGACGCACCGCCTCCTCTGAGCCCAGATCCATGTCGACTTTCTCCACGCCCTGACCGCGATCAATCCACACGCTGTCATGGGCATTAACCAACACATCCGTCACGCCAGGAAGCGCAAGCAGAGATTCCAACGGTCCCACGCCCACAGAATCACTGCGCAGTCGACGCAACACCATCACGATGTCCTCGTTACTGATCACGCCTGCTTGTTCCCGAATCAGGCTCGCTATTTCCGCAGAGGTCGGCGGTGTCTCTTTGGTGGCGATAATCCTTTGGACGTTTTCCACCACCAGATCAATGTCAGTCATGCCGCCACCTCCCCGAGGACCGCGTCGCATGCTGAGCTTAAAACCCTCGGCAAAGAACCGGTCAGCCCATGCATCTCCACGGACTTAGCCAGCCGCTGGATCGAGCCAACCTCCGCGGTAATATCCGCACCTAAAATCTCTTCCACTTCTGCAACATCCAAACCTGACCACCCGCGATGCCTCAACACGCACGTGATGGATACATGCAATTGTTGTAATTCCAGACACCGAGCCCTGGCAGCAGCCACCGCTCGGACCTCTGCAGGGATGACTAACACCAGGTGGGATAAGCGCTCCGCAATATCTGGATGCACTCTCGCATGAGGCAGATCCACCACCACATCCACCGACCTATCGGCGCTTAAGAAACAATCAATCGCCGCCGAAACATCAGACTCGGATAATGCAAAAGGATCCAGAATATTAGACCGCGCCGTAGACAACACCACGACCTCATCAGGAGTGCTCGGCAGCGCTTTCAACACATCAGCAGCCTGGACAGTTCCGCGACGCAACCCCACATCAGGCCACCGCGCGCCGGGCACATCTTCGATTCCTAGCAACAGGTCGATGCCGCCAGAGGAAGGGTCGGCGTCGATAAGCACAGTGGTGACTGACTCCGCACGCCGCTTTGCGAGCGCCGCAGCAAACGTGCTCGCGCCTGTTCCTCCCACCACCCCGGCAACACCGATGACATGGCCCGAAGCCACCGGCAGTTGTTTGTCATCTCTGCCTAAAGCGCTGAGCAACTCCCCTGCCTGAGCGGGAAGCAACATGGCTTGCTCAGCGTGGATTTTCATCGCCGTTTTCCAATCAGAGGGCCCTGGATCAGAATCGAGAAGAAACACCCTGTCGCGGCGTTTCCCAGGTGATAATTGAGAGGCCATCGACGCATCAATGAGCACTGCCGATGTGCGGTGAAAATGCCTGGAGATGTCCATCAAATTTGTTGTTTCAATAACCGGCCGACCAGTGGCTGCAGCTACGTGCATGGCCTCTGGGTGCAGGACCGGATCTTCCACTGCGATGAGAATTGCTTGGTGTGTGATGGTGTTCATGGCACCTA
Organism: Corynebacterium glutamicum ATCC 13032; assembly: GCF_000011325.1. Lineage (NCBI taxonomy): Bacteria > Bacillati > Actinomycetota > Actinomycetes > Mycobacteriales > Corynebacteriaceae > Corynebacterium > Corynebacterium glutamicum. The sequence continues at coordinate 314,935 of NC_003450.3, read as the reverse complement.
CTGTGGCCTGAGGCTTACGTGCTTTCAACGACCCCCTCTGCGGCCTGTGGATAACTCACCTCTCAACCGCCCGCGATACGCTCACCTGTGAATAATTTTCACTTTCGAATGCAGAGGCACAGAAAATCTGCTAAGGGCACTAGTTTAGAAAATAAGGGACGGCCCGCGCCTCGGGGGGGGTGTGCGCGGGCCGTCAGTAACCCGGCAACGGGGGGGGATTGTGCCGGGGCAGGCCACACTGTATATCGGGGCCTTGCACCTGAAATTATGGCATATCAAACGCCACAAGACAACATCAAACCCGATTATTTATTCGAATAACACGAATACTTAACAGTGTGGCAAATGACACTTCCCGCACGCCTTCTACATTCCCAATGCGCAACCCCAGCACGTCACTTCAATCTCATTGGTAACTTTAGTTTCTTTCTCAGTCTTGGAAAGTTGCCAAAAAGCGCTAAACTATGCGGTGTGAAGCACCCAGATCCCGCCCAAAAAGTAGAGGGCACCACTGCGACCACCCCCACAAAGGTGGCTGCTTTTTTCGATCTGGACAAGACCATCATCGCCATGAGTTCCACCTACGCCTACGGCCGTGAGTTCATGAACAGCGGGCTCATCTCCCCTGTCGAAGCCCTGCAATTAAGCCTCGCGCAAGCAACGTACATGTTCGCCGGCCACACCAGTGAACAAATGGACAACACCCGCGACCAACTCACCGCCATGATCCGCGGCTGGGAAGTCCAACAGGTGCGCTCGATCGCGGAGGAAACCATGCATTCGGTGGTCACTCCCACCATCTACGCAGAGGCCCGCGAACTGATCGAGCACCACCAGGAGCTCGGCCACGATGTCATCATCATTTCCGCCTCTGTGAAAGAACTGGTGGAACCCATCGCCCGCGAACTGGGTGTACATAAAACTGTCACCACCGTGCTTGAAGCCCACGACGGTATGTACACCGGTGAAGTGCTGTTTTACTGCAAAGGCGACGCTAAAGCGCAGTCCATCCTGGATCTCGCCGAGGCGAACAATTACGACCTTTCCTTAAGCTTCGCCTACTCCGATTCCTTCACGGACCTGCCCATGTTGGAAGCTGTCGGCAACCCGGCCGCCGTCAACCCCGACCGCGCGCTGAAGAAAATCGCCCTTGAACAGGGGTGGAAAATCTTAAGCTTCAAAAACCCTGAACCGCTGTTCCAAATGCCCAGCACCCGCGACGTCGGCATCGGAACCGGAGTTGTTGCCGGCATCGCAGCTGTTACAGCAGGTAGTATCTGGTGGATGAAACGCGCACGGCGCGGATCGGCCTGAGCCTCACCTGACAGCAGTTAGTGGCATGGTGGGTGGGGGCGTCGACAAGCATCGTTTAATATGTATATCGAATGTCCAGTCACGCTAAACTTCACCCAAGATGAGATTTCGTGGCACGATTGGGAATAACGAACGCTAATTTTAAACACTGGAGGAGCTTCCACGTGAGCAACAAAGACGGCCTTTTTACTGACGGTAACAGCACGTTTGCACCTAAGGTGGATTCAATTCCCCTCAGCGATGTGGATACCAGCGTTAGCGGTGAAGCCTCCATCGGCACGCTGATCTCCAACGCAACCTCCCAAATGTCCAGCCTTTTCCGCGCAGAAGTTGAGCTGGCGAAGACTGAACTCGCAGGCGAAGCCAAGAAAGCTGCCATCGGCGGCGGCGCATTCAGCGTTGCTGGCGTAATCGCACTGTACAGCTCCTTCTTCTTTTTCTTCTTCGTCGCAGCACTGCTGAGCGAGTGGATTAAGCCTTGGGCAGCATTCCTCATCGTGTTCCTCTTCATGCTGGTCATCGCCGCAGCTCTCGCACTGTTCGGCTGGCGCAAGGTGAAGAAGATGGGCGCTCCGAAGAACACCATCCAATCGGTCAACCAACTGAAGAACCTGGTCCCAGGTCAGGCATCCGAGAAGCTGGAGAAGGCCAACAAGCGTGGCCTCTACACCTCCGCGTCCTTCCACAGCCCCGGCGCCATCACTGGCGACCACTAAAAAAGGAGACTTCGATGGCCTTTTTTAGCTTTTCGACGTCTCCCCTCACCCGCCTCATCCCCGGCAGCCGCTCCAAAGCCACAGGCGCCAAACGGCGCCTGAGCAGCACAATCGCGTCGATTGAACGCTCCCCCGGCATCATTGCCCTAGACGGACCGTTCACCCACGATCACGTCTCCGTACGTGGCATTCGCCTCCATTTAGCAGAGGCAGGCTCCCCCACCAAACCCCTGGTTCTTCTGATCCACGGGGCTTTCGGCGGTTGGTACGACTACCGCGAAGTCATCGGCCCACTCGCAGATGCCGGCTTCCACGTCGCCGCCATCGATCTACGCGGCTACGGCATGTCCGACAAACCCCCAACAGGCTACGACCTCCGCCACGCAGCCGGAGAACTCAGCAGCGTTATCGCAGCTCTCGGCCACGATGACGCACTTCTTGTCGGCTCCGACACCGGCGCCAGCATCGCCTGGGCTATCGCTTCCATGTACCCCGAACGGGTCCGCGGCCTAATTTCCCTCGGCGCGATCCACCCCCTTGACATGCGACGCGCCATCCGACGAAAACCCCACCTACACGTCTCTGACCTCAGCCGACTTGCTCCTTTTCGGTTGCCCTCATTCCTGCATAACCTCTTCCACTTCGGAATCACCAGCGAAGCTCGACGTGAGATCGTCAACAACACGTCCTCGTCCTACCAGCGCAGCAACGCATTCACAGAGACAGTGCTCCTCCGCAAAAAAGCACTATCGATCGACCACACCATCACCCCGATCATCCGCACCAACCGCTACCTCGTTGGGTCGATCCCCAGCAAAACAGTCTCCGCACCGGTGTGGCTGCTCAGAACCAACACTCGACGCTGGGAACATCTAGCCAATACTGCGCGCACTCGAACGACAGGGCCATTCACCACCATCGCGATCCCCGGCGGCTACGAACTCCCCTACCTCGAGAACCCTTCCGAATTTGCAGCAACCATCGCAGAGTTCGCGCGCACCACGTTTTAAGCACTGTGGCTGAGGCGCTGCTGCTCATTTGGCGTCAGAAGGTCGCATGATTTTGGCGTGAATTAGTGGTTTTTCCCTGGTTTTACCCCGGCGCATTGACCGGACCAGACAGGCGTGACAAGAATCAAGATTTTCGCCAGGTTTTGTCACGTGTGTCTGGTTTGAGCGACTCGAAACCAAACAGGCGTGCCAAAACTTAGATGTTTTAGCAATTTTTGTCACGTGTGTCTGGTTTCATCTAGTTCGACCGCAAACCTCACGGATTTCCCCCTAGTCACTCAAAAACCAAAACTCCCTATATGCCCCTCTAAGCGCTTGGGATTCCCCGACCCATACCAATAGACACCTCTCCTATTCCAGGCCCTTAAAACGCCACACAGGATTGGTCGTATCTATCTCGGATTGGGCGATTCACTGCCAAGACCAAACCACACTGCCCACGCAACGGAAAAACCGCAATCGTGGGCATCTGTGACCGGTTCCGAGCCCCCAAAACCAAACCACACTGCCCACGCAACGGAAAAACCGCAATCGTGGGCATCCCTGTCTGGTCCTAGCTCCCGACGACTAAGAAACCGCGCACTGCATCGTATCGACAGGCTGAGTCAGCGCGGTGATGTCGCCGATCCGCTCCTGTACCTCTTCGGCAGTGAGAACGTAACCGGTATCGGAGCCGTCGATCGCTGCGCCGAAGACAACACCAACCACTTCACCCATTTCGTTGGTCATTGGGCCGCCGGAGTTTCCAGATTGGATGGATCCGCGGACTGAATAGGCTTCGCGTTCGTGCTGGCCGTTGGCGTAAATGTTGCTGCCGGTGATCATGATGCGTTCGCGGACCCTGGCTGGGGAGGCGTTGAAAGGTCCGGACTGTGGGAATCCCATGACGATTGCTTCATCGCCAGTGTCTAGCGGAGTGGATGCCCACGGCAGTGGATCCAAGCCGAGGTCAGGGCTGTAAAGGACTGCGATGTCCAGGTTCGGGTCGTAGAACACTACCTCTGCGGAGCGGGTTCCGATCATGGTATCCAGGCTGACGGTGGAGGTACCTGCAACAACGTGGGCGTTGGTCACAACGTAGTCGGGGGATGCCACAAAGCCAGAACCCATGAGTCGGCGGCTGCATTCTTGGGCGTCACCCATCACGTGGATGACGGACGGGCGCATTGCTTCGACTAGGTCAACGTTGGTGACGTTGATTTCGGGGGCGTCCACTTCCACCGAGGATCCGCCGGTGAAGGGGGAAATCAGTGGTGGGAGGCCGGATTCGCTGAGCATCGCAGCGATTTTGGAGGGCAGGGTATCTAGGCCTTGCGGGGTGTATTTGTCTACAAAGCCCAGGATGCGGGAGTCTCTAATTCCGCTGGCGACAGTTCCGGGGAGGCCTGTGGCCAGGGGAATTGCGACGAGCCACACCACGATCAAGGTGGCCAATACTTGGAAAATGGCGCCGAGCCCAGAATCTAAGGTCCTGGAACTTCGGAATTTGATGTTGTCTCTAATCGCAGCACCCAAGTGGGCGCCGATGAGATTTCCCAAACCAACCAGCAGCACCACGGTGCCGATCGCCAGGAGGAAGCGAAGCGCGGTGGAATCGGTGAGACCCATGACAAATGGAGCTGCTGCTGCGCCAACTACCAGGCCAGAAACGACGCCGACGGTGGACAGCAGCGAGGTGAAGGCGCCTTGACGCCAACCACCCCACAGGGCGAATGCCATAACGAGGACGATGACGGCATCGACGACCAGGCTGGGGCTCAACAATGGTTTGGTGTTCTACGCTTTCGAAAATCGATAATATTAACTGCCAAATTTTTAGATCGCTTCGATTTTAGGCCACCGGAGCCCGTCAGCCTAACGCATACGCTCATTGTTGCGAGATGTTGACAATGTATTTTCCAGGTCGAAGATGCGGTCGGTGTCCCATTCGGTGGCCCAGCCGGCGGTGTCGAGGATCGCGGAGAGTAGTCCGCCGGTGAATCCCCAGATGATGTAGTCGTTGATTCGAAACGCTGGTCCGTGCCATTCGCGCCAGCCGACCATGAGGCGGTTTTTGGGGTCGATGAGGTCGTAGAGTGGGGCGTCGAAAACTTCGTCGGTTTCGTGTGGGCTGGCCACGGCGACGGGTGATGGGGTGTGCCAGTGTCCAAGGATTGGGTAGACGGGGTATCCGGTGGCACGGATGTGCACCTCGTTGAGCTGGGCTAATGGGGTTGCGGTGCGGCGATCCAGCCCGGTTTCTTCCCAGGCCTCGCGGAAGGCGCAGTCCACGGCGTTAGTATCGGTGGGGTCGATTCGGCCACCGGGAAAGGCAATCTGACCTGCATGGGAACGCATCGTCGGGGTGCGGTGCGTCAGCAGCACGGAGGCGTCATTGGGCAGGTCAAAGGAGGTTTCCGAGCCAGAAAATAGCATGAGCACGGCAGCGCGCTTTTCGGAGTCTGTGTCGCCGAGCGTTTCCGCACCGTCCAGCGGGTTGGCCATGCGGCCGGTGTGGATGCGGTCTAAGAGTCGGTGCATCCACACGGGTGCCTTTGCGGGGGTGAGCTCTGTGTTTTGACCTGGGAAATCATGCGGTAAATCAGGGTAGTTACGCATTCTGCAGCGCCCCTGCCACAGCGGTTTCGAGGTCATCGATGGTTTCGAAAGGCTGCGGGAAGGTGTCCACTACATTGCCGTCTGGAGAAACCACGATGGTGATCGGCACGACGCCCGGCAGCCCAAGGGTGCCTGCGAACAGGTTGGAATCGTCTTGGTAGCTTGCAAGATTCACGCCCAGATCCTCAAGGAGTGCGGCGCCGTTGGCTGCGTTTTGGTCTGCATGCACGCCAATGACGTTGAGTTCGGGGTGGGTGGTGGCGAATTCATCAAAAATCGGCAGCTCCGCGCGGCACGGTTCGCACCACCACGCCCACAGATTCACCACGGTGGCCAGCTCGTTGCCGACGCCGTTGGCGCCGCCCAAGCAGGGCAGATCCACACCCGCCGCGCCAGAGGCCACGCAGTCAGGACGCGTCGTAATTTTGCTTGTCGACGTCTCCCCCTGCGCTTCCTCTGCGCTTTCTCCACCCACAAGCTGCGGGATTAACGCAACGATCACAGCCAGGATGGCGACAACTCCAACGATGGACCACTTTGCACTGCTTGTCATTTGTTTTCTACATTCCTGCCATTTTCAGCAGGTGCTCCCTATCATCACTTTTAATGAGTTTTTGCGCCTCAAATGGATCTGACGGCCCCTCCAAACCAAAGGATGGGCAATCAGCTGCCAGCATGCAGGCTCCACAGGCGGCGCGTCGACTATGACATATCCTACGTCCGTGGAAGATCAGCCTATGTGAAAACATGGTCCACTCAGGCTTTTCGATGAGTTCGTTCATCACTTTTTCCACCTTGACGGGATCTTCTTCATCAGTGAGCTTCAGGCGACGCACCAACCTGCCAAAGTGTGTATCCACCGTGATTCCCGGAACACCGAAAGCATTTCCCAGCACCACGTTGGCGGTTTTCCGCCCGACCCCCGGCAGCTCAACTAGCTGCTCAAGGGTACCGGGGACCTGGCCGTCGTGAAGCGAAATTAGTGCCTCACCCAGGCCGATTAAAGAAGTGGCCTTGTTGCGGTAAAAGCCTGTCGGACGGATGAACTCCTCCAATTCCGTGCGATCGGCGTTGGCGTAATCTGTGGCCGTCGGATAGCGCTTGAACAACGCGGGCGTCACCTGGTTCACGCGAACGTCCGTGCACTGGGCGGACAAAATGGTGGCGACCGTGAGTTCTAGCGGATTGGTGAAATCTAATTCGCAGTGCGCATCCGGATATGCCACGGTGAGTGTGCGATTGATGCGTCGAGCTCGGCGTTTTCGCCCGATATCAGTCTCTTGACCCTTGTTCGCGATGTGAGACCCCACGCGAGGCCGCTTCTGCGGAGTAATGGAACCCATACCCTTAAGTTAGCGCGGATTTGATTCATCATTAGAATGACTCCCATGACAGGTTTGCTTGTGGTGATCATCCCGCTCTTGCTGATGCTTTTTGCATTTGCGATGGAGCGAATCGAGTCTTCTTTCCTGCACTCCAACGCTCCGCAGAACACTGAGGTAAAGTTAGCAAAGGACGCTATCGGTGCAGAAAACTTAAATGACGGTGACGTGCAGGAAGCATCAGCTGCCTAAATAAGGGTTATTTTGAAAGATTTATTCAAAATAAACTTTGGCTGCCAGCAATCTGTGAATATTGAAATTACGGTTTCTAAAGTGTGACATTTTAGCCAAATGCACTAACATGGTGACCAATTGCATAGTAGAGTGGTCTTTGCCACATTAATAGATGCCTCCAGTTAGGTGTCATCCGGATTTTATCTCAAACCCTAACACCCCAGGTGTTGCCACTCATCCGGACTCAAACAAGATGTGTGCAGATGAAGGAGAAAAGCAGTGGAAGGTGTACAGGAGATCCTGTCGCGCGCCGGAATTTTTCAAGGCGTTGACCCAACGGCAGTCAATAACCTCATCCAGGATATGGAGACCGTTCGCTTCCCACGCGGAGCAACCATCTTCGACGAGGGCGAGCCAGGTGACCGCCTTTACATCATCACCTCCGGCAAAGTGAAGCTTGCGCGCCACGCACCGGACGGCCGCGAAAACCTGCTGACCATCATGGGTCCTTCCGACATGTTCGGTGAGCTCTCCATCTTCGACCCAGGCCCACGCACCTCCTCTGCAGTGTGTGTCACCGAAGTTCATGCAGCAACCATGAACTCTGACATGCTGCGCAACTGGGTAGCTGACCACCCAGCTATCGCTGAGCAGCTCCTGCGCGTTCTGGCTCGTCGTCTGCGTCGCACCAACGCTTCCCTGGCTGACCTCATCTTCACCGACGTCCCAGGCCGCGTTGCTAAGACCCTTCTGCAGCTGGCTAACCGCTTCGGCACCCAAGAAGCTGGCGCGCTGCGCGTGAACCACGACCTCACTCAGGAAGAAATCGCACAGCTCGTCGGTGCTTCCCGTGAAACTGTGAATAAGGCTCTTGCAACGTTCGCACACCGTGGCTGGATTCGCCTCGAGGGCAAGTCCGTCCTCATTGTGGACACCGAGCATTTGGCACGTCGCGCTCGATAATCACCAAAGCGCTAAAAAGCGCCTGATCAGTTTCATACTGATTAGGCGCTTTCTTTGTTGTTTAGTTAAAAGTGTTTAGTTTGAGGCGGAAGCTTCCTGAGCCTGCAGGTAACGAATAGCCACATGAGTGGACTGCTCGGCTGCACCACGCAGAACTGGATCAACATCATCGTAGATGGCGTCGATGAGATCCTTCATGGACACGTCACGGCCACGGGTCTCCCATACCTCACGGATCTGGTTCAGACGCAGCTCACGACGCTCAATGTACTTACGCGCGAAGGAGGACACGTCCTGTCCATCTGGACCATGTCCTGGAAGCAGCGGAATATCCTTGCCGCGCTCCTCCAAAATGGCCAAAGAATTCAGGTACTCACCCAAATCGCCGTCGGTCTCTGAAATCATCGTGGTGTGACGACCCGCAATGGTGTCGCCAGAAACGATGCCCTCCAAAGTGGACTCATGAGGGACTCCACTCCAGATGAAATAAGACACAGAATCACGGGTATGACCAGGTGTGGCCACCACCTCAATCTGTGGGGTGACACCGTCGATCGTGATGATCTCACCATCATGAATCTCCTCCGCACCAGCACAGTACGAAGGGTCCATCGCACGCACAGGTGCATTGGTCAGCTGACGGAAACGCTGTGCGCCGTCAGCATGATCATAGTGACGGTGGGTCAGAAGAATCAAACCCACCTCCTCAGCCTTGGAATGCAAGACGTTAAGGTGGCCCTCATCTTCAGGACCTGGATCGATGACAATGCTCCGGGGGTCTTCTGGTGCCCGGATAACCCAAGAATTAGTGCCTTCCAGCGAGCTGTAACCGGGATTAGGGCACAAAACAACAGATGCGGACGGGGTAACCGGCCGCAATTGGCTGTAAGCAGGATGCTCCATGCGCTCAAGCTTAGTCACAATAAGTCATTTCGTAGAACTGGGGAGAAAAATAGCAGCGCACCCCTAACATTGAAGGGATGCGCCGGATGGGTTTTTGCGTCGAGAAGCAAGCTTTTAAGCGTAGAAGCGGGTGAGGAAGGTAGCTACGACGGCCGGGCGCTCCTGCCCTTCGATCTCAATAGTGCCATCGGCGACCAGGTGCAGGCCATTGCCCTTCACCTCAGAGATCTCACGGACCACAGCGCCCATGCGGATGCGGGAACCGACCTTGACGGGAGAGGTGAAACGCACCTTATCCAGGCCATAGTTCACCTTGGTGGTCACGCCGGTGACATCGAGAAGCTCGCCCCAGAACGGAATGATCATGGACAAGGTGAGGAAACCGTGGGCAATTGCGCCACCAAAAGGACCGTCCTTGGCGCGCTCAGGATCAGTGTGAATCCACTGCTGATCATCAGTTGCGTCCGCGAAGGTGTTCACCATCTCCTGGGTGACAGTGCGCCACTGCGAAAAGCCCAGGTCCTGGCCGGTGAGGGTTGGTGCGTCTTCGAAAGAAACGATGGTGTTTGGGGTGGTGGAAGTAGTCATGATGTTCTCCTTAAAAGTGTGTTAGATAAAAGCGCTGACGCCCGTGATGGCGCGACCAACGATGAGTGCATTGATTTCGTGGGTGCCTTCATATGAATAGACGGCTTCTGCATCGGCATGGAACCGGGCAACATCGTTGTCCAAAATGATGCCGTTGCCTCCGCAGATTTCCCGCGCCCAACTAGCGGTCTCCCGAAGTTTGAGCGAGGTAAACATTTTCGCCAGCGCGGAGTTTTCCTCTTTGAAAATTCCCGCCTGCTGCTGATCGGTGAGTTTGACCATCATGCCCAGCGACGCCGTGAGATTGCCCAGCATGAGCGCGAGCTTTTCCTGAATCAACTGGAACCCCGCGATCGGACGGCCAAACTGTTCCCTGCTGCGCACATACTTCACGGCTGCTTCATAGGCACCTGCCTGCGCACCGACCGCCATCCACGCCACATCGGAACGCATACGGCGCAGGCATTCCGAAACATCCTTGAAAGAATTGATGTTGTGCAGCCGCGCATCCCCAGACACCCGGACATTGTTATAGGTAATGTGTGCATTTTGCATGATGCGCAGTGAGGCTTTGCGATCAATAATCTCCATGGACACGCCCTCTGCCTGAGGTGCCACGAGGAAGCATTTCACCTGGTTATCGGCTGTATCCCTGGCGAAGGTAGCGATCAAATCAGCAGTGGAAGCACCACCGATCCACCGTTTTTCACCATTGATAATCCACTCGCCGGTGTCTGCGTCCTTAGTGGCCGTGGTTGCCAGACCACCTGCGATATCAGAGCCATGATCAGGTTCCGTCAGTGCAAAAACGCCCTTGACCTCACCAGATTTGATCTGCGCATCCAATCGCTGCGCCTGCTCCGGGGAGCCACCAACCATGCAGGCCGTTCGGAAGAGACCAGCAGATGCGTTGTAATAGGTACCAACATTGATGTCACAGCGCGCGAGTTCAAAATTGCGGAAACCAGTGAAAATGTCTCGAACCGACTCCCCTGCTTCCCGAAGTGCAGGCGGATCAAGCAATTGCAGATCTTGGAGGGGCTGCACGATCTCATCGGGGAAGACTGCCTTATCCCAGGCCTCATTAATATAAGGCTTCACCTCTTCCTCAAGCACCCTGCGGGTTTCCAGAAGAACTGCGCGTTCGGCTTCGGTGAGAACTTCTGCGAAACCAAAAAGATCAGAAGGAATAACAGCACCTTGAATGGGATCACGCATGTTGCACGACCTTTTCTGCTTGAGATCCGCGCTCAGTGCTAGCGGCTAGGCCAAGTACCTTCACCGCATTGTCTTTGAGGATTCCCGGACGAACCTCATCCTTCAGTGGCAGATTCGCGAAAGCCGCAAGCCATTTCTCTGGGGTAATCAGCGGGAAGTCCGTGCCAAACAGCACCTTCTTGGATAGCACGTTATTGGACTGTCTGACCAAAGACTCTGGGAAATACTTCGGCGACCAGCCGGAAAGATCAATGAACACATTGGCCTTGTGGGTGGCAATCGAGTTAGCCTCATCCTGCCAAGGAACAGAAGGGTGCGCCATGATGATGGTCAGGTTCGGGAAGTCCGCCGCAACATCATCAAGCAACATTGGGTTGGAGAAGCGCAGCTTAATGCCTCGACCACCTGGAAGACCTGCACCCATGCCGTTTTGTCCGGTATGGAACACGCATGGCAATCCAAAACTTTCGAGCAATTCCCACAGTGGGTAGAACTCTGGCGCGGATGGGTCGAATCCTTGAACCGATGGATGGAATTTGAAGCCTCGCACCCCGAGTTCTTCCACCTGTCGGCGAGCTTCCACCAGCGCGTCCTCGCCGGTACGAGGATCCACACTGCCAAAAGGGATCAGCACGTCATTGTTGCGGGCACAGCTTGCCACCAAATCATCAATCGAGTTCGGCAGATGCCCCATTTGGGTCCGCGCATCGATGGTGAAAACCACCGCCGCCATCTTGTGTTCCCTATAAATATCAGCAATGGCATCTGCTGAGGGAGTTCGTTCCGCGGTCTTAAAGTACTTCGAGGATGCCGCCATGATGTCTGCCGGCATCGATTTGTGTCCGCAGCTGTCGACTTCCAAGTGCACATGCATATCGACTGCGACAATGTTGTCGGCGTCGACCGCGCACTCATATTTCACTACGTTGTTGCTCATGACCCCTCCTAAAATTCTTGGTGTGCGGTGTTATGCCTTGACTGGGATTTGTGGCTGAAGCTCTGCCGGCAGTTCAGGGAAAACGACACCGACGGACTGCAGGTTGCCCTCAATAATGTTCTTGCCACGTTCCTGCAGTGCTTCATAGGTCCAGCCACCTGGGTTAAATTCAGTAACTGCTGGCTCTGGGTGCTTCCACACCTGCATGCGGTCGCCGCCTGCACCGATGGCCTGTCCAGAAATATTCGCTGCCTCATCAGAGGAAAGGAAGGCCACAAGTCCCGCAACATCCTGAGGAGTGCCAAAACCTAGGGTCTCGCGGAAGAATGCTGGCATGGCCTCGCCACGCTCATCGGCCTCTACAGCCTTCTGGAAATATGGCACCGTCTTGGTCATATCGGTGGCTGCTTCCGGAATGATCGCGTTAATGGTGACACCTGCGCGCTTCATCTCCAGCGCCCACGTGCGAACCATACCCACAATGCCCGCCTTAGCTGCAGCGTAATTGCTCTGTCCGAAGTTGCCGCGCTGCCCGGTGGGAGAACCAATCGTGACGATGCGCCCCGCGATTCCATTCTCCTTGAAGTATCCAAATGCCTCGCGAACACAGGTGAAAGTGCCCTTGAGGTGCACGTTAATGACTGCATCGAAATCATCGTCCGTCATCTTCAGCAGGGACCTATCACGAAGGATGCCCGCGTTTGTGACAAGAATGTCCAAAGAACCGAACTTGTCGACGGCCTCCCGCACCAGCAATGCGGCGCTTTCAGAGGGTCCAACGGGGGCGATAACGGCGGCGGCTTTGCCGCCGGCTTCGGTGATTGCTGCGACAGTCTCATCTGCGGCTGCCTGGTTTACGTCATTGACGATGACAGATGCACCCTGACGGGCAAGCTCCTGAGCGAAGGAACGACCAAGTCCTGCACCAGATCCGGTAACGATGGCGACTTTTCCATTGAGAGACATTTCAAACTCCTTTGAAGGTTTGTGATCCCAGACACTTCGTCGGGGCGTGATACCAATGAAAACTCATAACGTTGAAAATGTCAACTATTAATTTTGAAAACTTACATCGTTCGCTTGACGCACAGAATGCATGCATGTTCAAATGATTGAAGATCGAAACTATTTTTCAGCCAGTTCACATGGAGCCACTATGACCACCAGCAACCCCACCGCCGAGATCATTGGCGGACCAGAACGATTCCTCGAGGCCGAATTGTCCCAGCAGATTCAATTCCTCACTGCCCGCGCACGAGCCAAGGGATCCGCCAAAGGAAACGAAGCCTTAGTCGACCTCGGACTTAAAGTTCGCCAATACTCCACACTGTCCCTAGCGGCCAGCGGATTAAAACCAACCCAACGAGAATTGGGAGCATTTCTCGACCTAGACCCAAGTCAGATTGTTGCCTTGGTCGATTTCCTAGAAAAGCGCGGATTAGTGGCCCGGGAAGTTGACCCCCGGGATAGGCGCTCGAAGATCATCATCGCCACCGAAAAAGGTCTGGAAATTCACGACGAAGCCACCAAACGCCTCCTCATCGCCGAGGGTGAATCTCTAAAAAACCTCACCTCCGACGAGCAAGAACAACTAAGGGAACTGCTGCTCAAAATCGCCTTTTAAGTCTCTTAACCACGCCGGCCATGTTCACATGGCCGGTTTTTTCATGCCAATTAGAGATCGGCACAATTGTGAAGATCGGGGGCAAACTTATTGCAAGGATCCACAAAGGTGCAGCTAAGAGCGATTATCACCACCCCCGAAACCCTGTGGAGTGATGAATTTTCCTATAGAACGTTTTTTAAACGATTGACTTTTTAAACGTTTACGCTTTTAATGACTTCAAACGTGATCTAAAGCACAAAGGAGAATGAAAGTGAACCTCGGAATAGGAAGCTACCCACGACGCAGGGCAACTGTTCGACCAGAGTCCACTGCAATCGAATTCGAAGGCACCAGCATCACCTACGGAGAATTCAGCAAACGAGTCAATCGGCTTGGACATGCTCTTCTAGACCTCGGCGTTGCGCACCAAGATCGAGTAGCTTATGTCGGATTCAACCACCCTGCCCTGCTAGAAGTGTTCTTTTCAACGAACCTCATTGGGGCAACACCCGTGCTTGTTAACCCTCGCCTATCGGCAAACGAAATCGATTACATCATCCAAGACAGCGGTGCGAGCATCGTGTTTTACGGAATCGACCTCATCGAGCACGCCACTTACCTCCAAGAACTCCATCCAGAGATCATCATGGTGGCCGTTGAAGGCGATGAGGGTCCAGGTTTGCGTCGAAAAGCGCTTATTGAAGCGGCGAGCGACGCCGACATCGACCTAGAAGTCAGCGATGATGACATCGCGCTGCTCATGTACACCTCCGGAACCACTGGCCGCCCAAAGGGCGCCATGTTATCCCACCGAAACCTCTTCTTTAACTACTTCAATGCCCTGCTCAGCCAGGAAATTGAACAAGGCGCGGTACTTTTATCCACTGCGCCGTTATTCCACATCGCGGGCCTCAACATGACCACCATCCCGGTGATGATGAAGGGCGGAAAGGTGATCATCCACCGCGAATTCCGGGCAGAGCACGTCCTCGACGAAATCGAACGCTCCAAGGTATCCGAATCCTTCATGGTGCCAGCGATGATCGACATGTTGTCCAACCACCCATCATTTGCCGAACGCGACCTTTCTTCCCTTCGCGCCATCATGGTGGGCGGCTCTCCCCTTAGCGAACGTGCGCTGCGAATCTGGCAAGGACGCGACGTAAAAATTGTCCAAGGCTTCGGCATGACAGAAACCGCACCGGGCGCCTGTATCCTCGAGGCAACAGACACAAGCACACACCTTGGAACCGCAGGTCGAGCCCACTTCTTCACCGACATCAAACTAGTGGACCCGAAAACCGGCGAAGAAGTCCCCACCGGAGAGGCCGGCGAAGTTCTCATCCGCGGACCACATGTGATGACCGGATACTGGAACCGACCAGAAGACACCGCCAGCGCACTACAAAATGGCTGGTACCACTCCGGAGATATCGCCATCAAAGATGAAGACGGCTACTACACCATCAAAGACCGCATCAAAGACATGTACATCTCCGGCGGCGAAAACATTTACCCCGCAGAAGTCGAACAAGCACTCCAGGAACTGGAAGCAGTCCTTGATGCCGCAGTCATCGGAGTCCCCGATGAACGATGGGGCGAAACTGGCATCGCCTTTGTCTCCATCCGAGAAAGCTACCTGACCAACCCACCAACCGGACCGGAACTACGAGAACTACTAGGCAGTGTCCTAGCCAGATACAAACTTCCACGAGAAATCCACATCATCGAAGAACTCCCCCGCAACGCCACAGGCAAAATCCAAAAGAACATCCTGCGAGACTTCACCATCCCCGTTTCATAAACCCCCCAACGTCACTTTGAAAACACTTGGAGAACGCAATGACTACATCTTCCACAGCTTCGCCGATCGCTGAATTACAAAACCTCAGCCCGAAGCAAAGAAAATCAGAATCCCGGCGCGCGATTATATCCAGCTACTTGGGCTCCACGATCGAGTTCTATGACTTCCTGTTATATGCCGCAGCCTCCGCGACGGTATTCCCCGCAGTGTTCTTTACCAATCTCGATCCGCTGGCTGGAACCATTGCCGCCTACGGAACCTTCGCCGCAGGTTATTTAGCTAGGCCACTTGGTGGAGCAATCTTCGGACACTTCGGTGACCGTCTTGGACGCAAGAAGATGCTTGTGTTGTCCATGCTCATCATGGGTGTGGCATCCACATGCATCGGCCTTGTCCCAAGCGCTGAAATGATCGGAAGCATGGGCGCGGTAATCCTGATCATGCTGCGCATCTGCCAAGGCATCGCTGTCGGTGGCGAATGGGGCGGAGCTGCCCTCATGGCGCTCGAGCACTCAGATTCCAAGAAGCGCGGATTCGCCGCCTCCTTCACCAACGCTGGTGCACCAACCGGCGCTGCACTGGGAACCTTCGCGCTCGGTACCGCATCTGCTGTTCTCACCCAGGAGCAATTCCTTTCATGGGGTTGGCGCATCCCATTCCTGCTCTCTTTCGTTCTGCTGATTGTCGGCTTGGTTATCCGCGCGAAAGTTAGCGAATCACCACTGTTCGCAGCTGCAGCGGCCGCCGAAAAAGCCAAGCCAACCGAACGTAAAGTCCCCCTCTTGCAGGTTCTTCGCCGACCAAAGGCACTGATCTTGACCATGCTTGGCGGCGCATCAGGATTCGGACTTCAAGTTCTCTTGTCCACCTTCTCCATCAGCTACGCAACACAATCCGGCATCGAAAGATCCAGCGTCCTCTACGCCTTCGCAGTCGCCTCAGTGTTCTCTGTCTTCTTTGTGATCCTCTTCGGTCGCGTATCCGACCTCTTCGGACGCCGACCCGTCATGATCATCGCGCTCGTACTGTTCGTGGCCTACCTGCCGGCATTCTTCCGGATGCTCACCTCAGACAACTGGTTCATCCTGCTCTCGGCATTCACCATCGCGCTCGCACTCCACGCCATGCTTTACGGCCCACTAGCAGCGTTTATCTCCGAACAATTCGGAACCTCCGCGCGCTACACAGGCGCATCCCTGGGTTACCAGTTGGCCACGCTCATCGGTGCAGGATTCACCCCAACCATCCTGGCTAGCCTCTACGCGGGACCAGGCGGCGGAACCTCTGTCACCCCAGTCATCGTCTTCCTCGCAACGATGTCCCTAGTGTCCATCATCGCCATCGCAATCACCAGAGAATCAAAAGACCACGATCTTTCTACTTACGAACACTAAGGGGACGATAGGGTCAATTTAAAAATGCCGGTTTCGCACGAAGTGCGGAACCGGCATTTTGCGTCGAAAAGCGTGCTACTGCGCGATCTCGACGATAACCTCGACCTCGACAGGCGAGTTGAGCGGCAACTCCGCCACGCCCACAGCAGAACGCGCATGCGCCCCAGCCTCGCCGAAAACCTCACCCATCAAATTGGAAGCACCGTTGACGACAGCAGGCTGACCACTGAAATCATCAGCAGACGCCACGAAACCAACAATCTTCAAAACGCGAGTGACCTTATCAATGCCAACAAGCGCATCAATCGCAGCAAGAGCGTTTAGCGCAGCCGCACGAGCCAACTTCTCCGCATCCTCAGCGGAAACCTCAGCGCCAACCTTGCCGGTGGCCGGAAGCTGACCATCAACGAAAGGCAGCTGACCAGAAGTCCACACCTGGTTACCGGTCTGAATCGCAGGAACATACGCAGCAACAGGCGCTGCAACGGAAGGAAGAGAAATGCCCAGCTCTGCAAGGCGTTCGGAATTAGAAGCCATAAGAACTAAGCCACCTCACGCTTCATGTAAGCAACGAGGTTCTCAGGGTTCATACCAGGCATGACCGAGACCAACTCCCAGCCGTCCTCACCCCAAGTATCGAGGATCTGCTTAGTTGCATGCGTAATCAAAGGCACAGTTGCGTATTCCCATTTAGTCATGGCAATCATCCTACCGGGGAACGCATTTCTAAGGCTTCGGGGGCGTGCTTCTTGCTAGCCCCTTTGCTGGCGTGCCTGACACTTGCGTTGGCTCTTGTGCTGGGCTGGTGCGCCTGTGGTGCGCTGGGGTGCGCCTGTGGTGCGCTGGGGTGCGCCTGGGGTGCGCCTGGGGTGCGCCCTGAATCAAAAAAGCCGACCACGTTAATGGCCAGCCCTTGAAATTAATTAAACCCCGGCGATCTCGCCCCCCTGAGCCAAATATTCAGCCCAGTTAGTAATGTGCGGCTTCTTTCGAAGCAATGCACGGCGCTGGCGCTCGGTCAGGCCTCCCCAGACTCCGAATTCCACCTTGTTATCTAAGGCATCGGCGCAGCACTGCATGGCTACAGGGCAGTGGCGGCAAATTGCTGCTGCTCGGCGTTGCGCTGCACCACGAACAAACAATGCATCTGGGTCGCCATTTCGACACTTTGCCTGAGTGACCCACTCACCACGCTCTGTGTGGTCCGAGGAAGCAATTGTGGCGCTGTCCCTATAAAAGGGGTTGTTGCGCTGCTCTGGAATCACAGACGTCATGACAATCTCCTTAAAATGCGCTACATATGCACGGCCTAATACTTAATACACTCGCAAGTGTAGTCACACAGCCAATTTGCTGTCGAATGCATCACACCAACGGGGGCAATACTTTTATGGCCACACTGCCAAGCCTCCAACGAGAGGACTTTACAATTGTCCAACATATCTGCAGTTCACTAGTCTTACCACAGCTCAACTCATTAAATTCAGTTTTGGAAAATTAGGCATTTCAGCCAGCCCCGAAATTGCCACAAACTAACCCCATCAGAGGTCATCACTGGCTTCAAACCTGCTTCACACATACCGCTTGAGGCGAGTTGGAACATGGATCGCATTCCGCAAACCCTTAAGGTCATTCACTTAAAATGTTGATAGAGGGATTTTTCTTGTTGGAGAATTCTTGGGTGTAAGCACAGTTGCGAATAAATGGTCTAACCCCTCTGTGGCTGCCGGCGAAGGGCCAGTGGGGCGCTTTCCGGACTGCAGTTCGTGGTTTTCTGCACGTTTTCCGAACGTCAGCTCTACAGTCCCCTATAGCTTGCCTGGTGGATTCCCAAAGCATGCCGACTGTCAGCAGTAACGCACAGTCGAATAAATAAAGATTGGCTGACATTGTTGGAGTCTTGGGTT
The DNA here is from genome assembly GCF_000011325.1 of Corynebacterium glutamicum ATCC 13032. NCBI lineage: Bacteria > Bacillati > Actinomycetota > Actinomycetes > Mycobacteriales > Corynebacteriaceae > Corynebacterium > Corynebacterium glutamicum. Next base: position 296,421 of record NC_003450.3, on the reverse strand, counting down.
CACGATTCCCGGGGTTATCGCTAGGCTGTTGGAGTGTCCACCACGAATTCTCTGACAAAGCTCGTTGCATCTACAGTCGCCGCTGGCGTCCTTGGTGCGCTCGCACTTGTGCCTTTCGCTAGTCTTTCTGGCGTTGCGGTTGCGCGTACCAATGACACGATGCAGACCAACCTTTCAGATCTGACGGATGGTCGCGGGCCGGGCGTCACGACGATTACTGATTCCACTGACCAGCCGATTGCTTATATTTATGCGCAGCGGCGGTTTGAGGTTGGGGGTGATCAGATTTCTACGTCGATGAAGGATGCGATCGTTTCGATTGAGGATCGCAGGTTCTATGAGCATGATGGTGTGGATTTGCAGGGCTTTGGTCGTGCAATCCTGACGAACCTGGCTGCGGGTGGCGTGGAGCAGGGTGCTTCGACGATTAACCAGCAGTATGTGAAGAACTTCTTGCTGTTGGTGGAAGCTGATGATGAGGCGGAGCAGGCTGCTGCTGTGGAAACCTCCATCCCTCGTAAGCTCCGTGAGATGAAGATGGCGTCTGATTTGGAAAAGACGTTGTCGAAGGATGAGATTCTGACTCGTTATCTCAACATTGTTCCTTTTGGTAATGGTGCTTATGGTGTTGAGGCTGCGGCGCGGACGTATTTCGGTACGTCGGCTGCCGAGTTAACCATTCCACAGTCTGCGATGCTCGCGGGCATTGTGCAGTCTTCGTCTTATCTCAATCCATACACCAATCACGATGCTGTGTTTGAGCGTCGTAATACTGTTTTGGGCGCTATGGCTGATGCTGGCGCGATTTCCCCAGACGAGGCTTCGGCTTTCCAGCAGGAACCTTTGGGTGTCCTGGAAACCCCGCAAGGCTTATCCAATGGTTGTATCGGCGCTGGCGATCGTGGTTTCTTCTGCGATTACGCTCTGCAATATCTTTCTGAGCAGGGAATCACCCAAGATATGCTGGCGAAGGACTCCTACACCATCAAATTGACTTTGGATCCAGATGTTCAGGATGCAGCGCACAATGCGGTGTCCTCCCACGTTGATCCAACCACCCCAGGTGTCGCTGAAGTTGTGAACGTCATTGAGCCTGGCGAGAACTCCCGCGATATTTTGGCTATTACTTCTTCCCGCAACTACGGCCTTGACCTGGATGCTGGTGAAACGATGCTGCCTCAGGCAACGTCCCGTGTGGGTAATGGTGCCGGTTCCATTTTCAAGATCTTTACCGCCGCTGCAGCCATTCAGCAGGGCGCTGGCCTAGACACCATGTTGGATGTTCCTTCTCGATATGAGGTCAAGGGCATGGGCTCCGGCGGTGCCGCGAACTGTCCCGCAAATACTTACTGCGTGGAAAACGCAGGATCCTACGCGCCTCGCATGACTCTGCAGGACGCTCTCGCGCAGTCCCCCAACACTGCATTCGTTGAAATGATCGAGCAGGTTGGCGTGGACACCGTTGTGGATCTTTCAGTAAAGCTGGGCCTGCGAAGCTACACCGATGAAGGTTCCTTCGACGGCGAAAGCTCAATCGCGGACTACATGAAGGACAACAACCTCGGTTCTTACACTCTTGGACCTACCGCTGTTAACCCTCTTGAATTGTCCAATGTTGCTGCAACCATTGCATCCGGTGGCATGTGGTGCGAACCCAATCCCATCGCCAGCGTCCATGACCGTGAAGGCAACGAAGTCTACATTGACCGCCCTGCATGTGAGCGCGCCATCGATGCCGAAACGGCTTCAGCTTTGGCCGTCGGCATGAGCAAGGATACGGTCAGCGGAACTGCGGCCTCTGCAGCCAGCATGTACGGATGGTCCTTGCCAACCGCAGCGAAGACCGGTACCACCGAGTCCAACCAGTCCTCAGCATTTATGGGCTTCAACAGCAACTTTGCCGCAGCTCCATACATCTACAATGACGGCACCTCCACCACCCCACTGTGCAGCGGCCCCGTCCGCCAGTGCAGCAGCGGTAACCTCTTCGGCGGTAACGAACCAGCTCAAACATGGTTTAACATGGCAAGCAACGTCCCCGCAGCTTCGCAAGGAACACTGCCATCCAGCAGCGATTCATTCCGCCTCGGCACTTCCGGCGAACTCCTCAACCAGGTTGTCGGCCAAAGCGAAGCCTCCGCTCGACGCACCCTCGAAGCCAAAGGCTACAAGGTCACCACGCGTTCAGTCTCCGGCGCCGGCAGCGCGCGCGGCACCGTAGTCAGCGCAACCCCTCAGGGTGCAGTGCTTATCGACGGTGGAACCGTCATTTTGGACATCTCCGACGGCACAAGCCCTGCCCCCGCTGCCACCAACAATGATGACAGCGACGATGGAGACACCCCTGCTCCATCAACAAACAACCGCGGAACAACCATTGAAGACGCCATCAATGACGCCATCAACCAGTTCTTCCGCTAGAAATACCTAGTTGCTCAAACGGCTCTTCACTGCGGTGGAGAGTCGTTTTCCATCTGCACGGCCAGCAGCCTTAGCGGTAGCAGCCTTCATGATCTGGCCCATCTTCTTCATATCGGCCTCGCCGCCGACTTCAGCGATAGCCTCATCGATCAGCGCGTTCAGCTGATCATCATCAAGCTGCTCAGGCTGGTAGCCCTCCAAAATGGCAGCCTCTTTAAGCTCAACGTCAGCCAATTCCTGACGACCATTTTCGGTGTACACCTCAGCGGACTCGCGACGCTTCTTAATCTCACGAGCAATCACCTTCAACACTTCTTCATCATTGAGTTCGTGCTTGGTTCCCGATGTTTCTTCCTGGGTCAATGCGGAAAGCAGCATGCGCAAGGTACCAGTGGTGTCCTTGTCGCGGGCCTTCATAGCGGTGGTCAGATCTGCGCGGATTTTGTCTTTTAGTTCACTCATGTTTGCCCAGAGTACTCCCCAGGTAGGGTGAATAAGGTGTCAACTATCGCTAAAACACTCACTTTTTCAAGTGCAGCCCTACTCGGAGCTGGTATCGCCACCGCTGCATGGGGATACTCAGAGCTCAAAAAATTCGAGCTCAAAACAGTAGAACTGCCAATTTTGAAGCCTGGAACGCTCCGTGGAAAGAAGGAATTCCGCCTTCTCCACATCTCTGATCTCCACATGATCCCAGGCCAAGAAACCAAAAAAGCATGGGTCTCCGCACTCGATTCACTAAGCCCCGATTTGGTGATCAACACCGGTGACAACCTTAGCGATGAAAAAGCAGTCCCCGACGTCCTCCGCGCACTCGGCCCACTGATGAACCGCCCCGGCGCGTTCGTCTTCGGAACCAACGATTACTGGGCACCCCGCCCCGTCAATCCTTTCGGCTACCTCTTCGGTAAAAAACGCGAAGTGAGCCACATCGACCTCCCCTGGCGAGCCATGCGAGCTGCTTTCATCGAACACGGATGGCAAGACGCCAACCAAAAGCGACTCGAATTCCAAGTAGGTTCCGTCCGCCTCGCCATCTCAGGTGTTGATGACCCCCACCATGACCTCGACGACTACACAGAGATCGCAGGGGCACCAAACGTGGACGCTGATCTGTCCATAGCGTTGCTTCACGCACCAGAACCTCGAGTCCTCGCTCAGTTCGAAGCCGACGGCTACCAGCTTTCCCTCTCCGGCCACACCCACGGCGGTCAGCTTTGTCTTCCGGGCAGCAAGCCAATTGTCACCAACTGTGGAATCGACCGCAAACGCGCCACCGGCCTCAACAAATTTGGCGACATGTGGATGCACGTTTCCAACGGCCTCGGCACCTCAAAATTCGTCCCATTCCGCATCTTCTGCCGACCCAGCGCCACCCTAATAAAGATCACTGAACAGGCACTTTGACCTGAAAAACCCACAGGACTACAGTGATTTCCTGTACTGATTCCAGTAACTCGGGATATGGCGCAGCTTGGTAGCGCGTGCCGTTCGGGACGGTAAGGTCGCAGGTTCGAATCCTGTTATCCCGACAACTTAAAACCCAGGTCAGATAGTGTTCCCACTGTCTGGCCTGATTTTCATTCTGCAGCCACTTTCGCCAGACGACGCCTCTCCCACATTTTGTTGAGCCACTGCAAAAAGAACCCGAAGAAGATTCCCAAAGCTGCGCCTGCAACCAGGCCGATCAACGGTTGTTCTTGGAAAAGCCATCCGCCCACATAACCCAACAAAGTTGCCTGGGTTGCCCAAATTAGCGCTCCAATGGAATCCCACACGATAAACCTCGACCAGGAATATCCCACAGATCCCAAAATGATGGTGACAAACCACCTAGCCCACGGAATAAAGCGGGCGATAATGATTGTCGAAACATCCCGTTCATTAAGGTTCTTCCGCGCCCACTCCAGCGCTTTTCCGCGCCTCGATTCTCCCGGAATCCTGTTCACCATATTGATCAACCGCGTGCCAAAGAAATAACACAGGTTGTCACCAATGATCGCGGCCAACGTTGCTACTGAAATAACCAACCACAAGTTTGGAGTTCCCCGAGCTCCTGACCACGCCCCTGCCAAAGCAAGAACAGTCTCACTGGGGATAAGCGGCAAAATGCAGTCGATGAGCACCACAACTGACAGCACCGGATAAAACACCGATGCTGTCATGAGTGTTTCCACCCAACTCACCAACTGATCATTCAATGGGAATCCCTCTCATTAAAAAGAGCCTTAATGAGCCGATATTAATGATCAATCCTGGCAATTTCTTGATGATTCCGCCCCAAACCGCAACCTCGCGCACTTGGAGTGAAAATTCTCATCTTCATTTCATCTTGGTGCCTAACAATGGAATACAGATTGAGTTGATCAAAGGAGAACCCCCAATGAAATCACTCCCCCGTTTCGCCCCACTGATTACGATTCTGGCTCTGCTCGTACTCGTTGCCATCGGAGGATCTGCACTGGCAAATAATCGTGCTACCCCTAATGTGGAAAGTGAACCCGCCACGGTCAACCAGCGTTCCACTCCCACAACTTCCGCGTATGAGCCCCCTGCTACAGAATCTCCGGAAGAACCAACCACACAAATTCAAGAATCCCCAGTACAACCCCCAGTTCCTGCCCCCGCTCAAATTCCTCAAGCCCCACAAGTTCCACTCAATTATCAGTACTATGACGATGACTGGGACGACGACGATGATGACTTCGACGACGACTGGGACGACGACTAACTAACCCCTGAGGCACTTTCTATTTCATGGCTAAATCAACTCCTTTGATTGCATCGCTACGCTGGCGAATTGTCCTGTGGATGACAGCGGTTGTTTTCTTGACCCTAGCCAGCGTTGTGATCATTACCCGTTCGGTGCTGCTTTCAGAGGTAACCAACACCGCGAACTCGGCAGTTGAGCAGGAAATTGAGGAGTTTCGTCGCTTTGCAGCCGAAGGAATTGATCCAACAACTGCGCAGCCTTTTGAGTCAGGTCATCGCCTGATGGAGGTTTACCTGTCGAGGCAGATTCCGGATGAAAATGAAGCCATTGTCGGCATTTTCCCCGGAGAGCTCATTCAGGTTGATTACTCCCAGCTCAGTGGCGCCCATCCGCTTCCTTTGGAACACTCCGATCCGTTGATTTCGGAAATCCGACAGACCACGCTGAATTCTGGAGTTTTCAGCGATCTTGAACGCGGAACCACTCACTGGGGAAAGGTGAATTTCCAAACTGCTTCCGGTGAGGCCGATGGTGAGTTCGTTGTCGCATTCTTCGCTGATAATCTTAAAGACCAGGTCAACGGCCAGATCCAGATTCTTATTTTGATCGGCACAGGGGGTTTGATTGCCTCAATTCTGATTGCTTGGTTGATTGCGGGCCAGATCATTGCCCCGATCCGCAAATTGAGTTCCGTGTCCGCAAAGATCAGTAATTCGGATCTCACCTGGCGCGTCCCTGTGGAGGGTCGTGATGAGATTGCGCAGCTGGCCAGGACTTTTAATGCCATGTTGGATCGCATCGAAATCGCGTATAACGATCAGCGCCAGTTCGTTGATGATGCCGGCCACGAGCTGCGCACCCCGATCACAGTGGTGCGTGGCCAGTTAGAGCTTCTCGCCACCACCCCGCCGGAGGAACAAGCGCGGTCGATTGAGCTGGCCACCACTGAGTTGGATCGAATGTCGCGAATGGTCAATGATCTGCTCACCCTCGCAGTCGCCGATTCTGGCACCTTCATCCACGCCCACCCCACGGATGTCACGGATTTAACAATCGATATCGAAGACAAAGCCCGCACCATCAGCGACCGAATTTTGCTTGTCGACGCCGCCGAGGGCCTCGTCAGCCTCGACGAGCAGCGGGTCACCGAGGCAGTGCTGGAGTTGTTCGGCAATGCGTTGCGCTACAGCGATGATGTGGTGGAGTTGGGTTCAGATTTCAGGGGGTCTGGCCCCGACCGCATTTTTCGCATTTGGGTTCGTGACAAAGGAAACGGTGTTGATATGGATGAACAAGAAGCCCTGTTCGATCGCTTCTCCAGAGGCTCCCAAAAAAATTCACGGCGTCCCGGTGGCGCTGGCCTGGGATTATCCATTGTCAAGGCGATCGGCGAAGCCCACGGCGGCCGAGCTTTCGTCAATTCCACACCAGGTCTAGGATCCATTTTCGGCCTGGAAATCCCCGCACCAGAACAATCAAAGGAATACACCCATGAGCAAGATCCTGCTCGCTGAAGATGACGCCGGCATCGCAGATTTCATCGTTCGTGGCCTCATCCGCGAAGGCTTCGAATGCGAGGTCACCGAATCCGGCGCCGAAGCTTTCGCCCGCGCACATTCCGGCGATTTCGATCTCATGGTTTTAGACCTCGGCCTCCCCCACATGGACGGCACGGATGTCCTAGAGCAATTAAGAAATCTGCAGGTCACGCTACCTATCATTGTGCTCACGGCACGCACCAACATCGAGGACCGCCTCCGCACCCTCGAGGGCGGCGCCGACGATTACATGCCCAAACCATTCCAATTCGCAGAATTACTGGCCCGCATCAAACTCCGCCTCGCCAAACACACTCCTCAGGAAACGCCGACCGATGCGCGCGTGCTACGAAACGGCGATTTGGAGCTCGATCTTCGTACCCAGCGTGTGCTCATCGACGGCTCCTGGCACGACCTTTCCCGCCGCGAAGTCGATCTGCTCGAAACCCTCATGCGACACCCAGGGCAAATCCTCTCCCGAGTCCAACTCCTCCGACTGGTGTGGGACATGGATTGGGACCCCGGCTCAAACGTGGTGGACGTATATATCCGCGCGTTGAGGAAGAAAATCGGTGCCCATCGGGTCGAAACCATCCGAGGATCTGGCTACCGGCTGCGCTAACTGCAGAACGAGACCAAAAACCTAAAACCTACGCTGTCTTTTGGTTCAGATTTCACATTTCTAGCCCTCCAAAGTGTCGTATTGAACCAAAGAGTACAAAGGCGCAAGGGCTTTTGGCCTAATACCGCAATCTGACCAAAAAGCCAGCTCGGAACCCAAAAATCCCAACTCGCTGTGTGGCCGTTAGAAGCACGAACACAAGCACTCCCAGGGGAACGTTCATTCGAAAAACTCGACGCCTTATACGAGCTTCTAGAGCCTCGGAACCAATTGCTCGAGATCGCAGTCTAACTAGAGTATGGAACCGAAAAAACCTGTCACATATAAAGAACTTGCCCACGAATATTCAAGAAGAACGTTTAACAAACTCTTCACCAAAATTACTGGCTTCGTCTATCTAAAAAACGATCTAATCAACGATCCCAACTTAGTGACCCAAGCACTGCTCAAAAGATGCCCAGAAGGAGTACTTCGCGGATATGCAGCATTAAAGCAACGTGGCTATCAGCTTTTAGACGATCAGTGGATGCCAATCATCAGTGTTTCCGGAGATCTAAACAGGAGGGACTGCTCACGAGGTGAAATTCTCAGGCGGATTGAACCAGAAAACACCCTGCTCAGTGGCAACATTAGGTTCGTTAATGATGTTCAAGCGATCCAAGACGTCTTCGACCTGCATTCTCTCAACGACTTTGAAGACCAAGTAGCTCTCATCGATCATCTCATCAGGCAGCGCCCCGAATTATTCCAAGAACTCATACAAGAGCCAAAACTTAAGAAACACACTCAATACGCCAATCCTTTTGCTGAATCTCCGCAAGAATCACGACTTCGGGTCAGACTTCATTCACTGGGTTACCACGGCTTCATCCCACAGATTCATGTTGAATACGACGGTCAATCCTATTTTCTAGATCTCGCAGATCCGCTGTGGCAGGTTGCCCTCGAATACAACGGCGGATGGCACTACACCTCTGAGCAGCGAGAGAAAGATTCTCATCGGAAGAATGCTCTGAAAAGTGCGGGATGGGATGTCCTAGAAGTGACATCAAAAACTCTGCAGAATCCGAATTCCTGGAACAACCTGATACAACAGATCAATAGCTCTCTCCGCCGAAAGCAGGCTCAGCGACGCCGAAGGTTACCCATGCAAACGGTGGGCTAACGGCATCACTGAAAAAGACCAAGAGCACCATAAAAACATAGGGCTCTTGGTCTTTTTCTTTAACTTTTTAGGCCTAGAACAGGTCGAATCAGACCAAAACCATCAGGATTCCGAGGCTGCTTGGTCTGCATCAGCATCAACAGCTTCTTCAACCTCAACCGCAACCGCCTTTGGCTTCCGAAGCGCAACAGCTCCGATCGCTCCCATTGCCAACAAGACAGCAACAGACATCCAGATAGCTGCAGCTGATCCGCCATTACCAATGGAGGTCACTGCAAAGGTTGGATAATGCAGTGGCATCATGCCTGCGACGACTCGCCAAACAAGTGCGATATCGGATACAGCGGTAACACTCCATACATGGCCAATTACTGCAGCTTGGGCTACCCATCCCAGAACAGAAACCACAATAGCCCCGGTAGTTCCCAACACGTCAAGCAAAATCCGGGAGAGAATACCGGCAACAACAGTGGCAAGAAGCAAAATTCCTAAGGCTCCAAACAAAGCTCCAATGGATATGCCCAAAGCTACGGTGAACAAGATAATGCCACCGATTGCAGTGACACCAATGACAGCAAAGGCCATCAGCCACTTGTTTTTTAGTGTTGCCCATCCAAGTGCTGCACCGGCCAGCATGACCAATGCTGAAATTAAGAAGGCGTACATGGGCGCTAGTGCGCTGGTGCGTTCTTCGTCTGCGGTGCCTTCGATTGTGCCGGCGGGTACTTGGGGTACCGGGAGGGCTCGTTGGACTGCGGAGGTTTTTTCTTCGTTGAGGGTGGCCATGGAGTCTAATCGGTTTGCACCTTCATCGAGTGCGGTGAAGCCTTCGACGGCAGTCCCAACGCCTGCTTCTAGCTCTTGCAAACCTGCAGATAATTCGGCTGCTCCATTGGTGGCGCTGTAAATACCATCGTGGAATCCGTAGCCGGGGACTGCGAGTTGGTTAGCCAGGTCGCGGGTGCCGGAACGTAGTTGATCGAGTTGGTCGGTCATTTCTACGGAGATGCCGAAGTTTTCGAGGTGTCCTCGGACTTCGGTGATTTGTTTGCGCAGGTCTTCGGCTTCGGGGATTTTGCTCGAGGCGAGTTGTTTGTCTGCTTCGTTGAGGGCGCCTAAGAGTTGCTGCTGTACAACGACAAGACCGCCAAGTTGTTCGACTGCGTTTTGGACGCCGTCGGCAATTTCGGTGGCGCCGGTTCCCATTTGTCCAGTGCCGGCCTGGAGTTGGATGAGGCCATCGTGGAGTTGCGCTGCACCGTCAGCCGCGGCTGAGACGCCTTCTTCGAGTGGGGCTGCGCCGTCGATAAGCTCTTGTGTTCCGCTGGTTAGCTCTTCAGTTCCTGAGGTGAGGAACCCCGCTTGGGCGCCGGCTTCTCCGGCGGCGCGACGGGCTTCGATAAGCTCCTGGTTGTTGGTGGCTACGGAGGCTGCAGGTGCCCCCGTTACTTCATCTGCTGAGGACCATGCGCGGGAGACGTCCAAGCCCATGGCGGAGGCGTAGATGGTACCTGCGATGAGCGGGACCAATAGCAGGAGGGCAGTCAAGATGTTTCTTGATCGAGAAGCAGCGGCAGACATAGTGTGCAATCTAGTTATTGTTTCGAGGTTTAGCAGGGAGGCGCACCGAAATGTGCTCTTGCTAACTCATCAAGTAGTTTTGTAAATAGTCAATTTAAAGGGTAAATGCCCTCCCGTGTCACTGAAATCGTTTTGGCGGTGGCGAGGGTTCTATGGGCGATTAGGGATAATGCATGAGTTTGCTATTTGTTGTGGCGCTTGCTGTGATCTCAGTATTTTTGGCGCCAATTTCGGTCAAGGTGATTGATCGAAAAGCTGGATGGCCTTTGGCTGTAATCTTTGCAGTCGCCGCATATTTTTTGGTGCGTGAGGCTGGTCCAATTTTGGATGGTCAGGCGCTGACCTGGGATATCACGTGGGTGAGGGATATTCTCGGCTCGGGTGTCGACGTCAAGTTTGCCTTGCGCGCTGATGCGTTGAGTTTGTTCTTTGCACTGTTGGCGCTGGTTATCGGCGCTGTGGTGTTTGTGTATTCGGCGGAATATTTGCCGCGGAAGAAGGGCAACACGAGTTTTTACACCATCATGACGGCGTTTACCGCTGCCATTTTGCTGCTCGTGCTTGCCGATGATGTCTTTGTGTTGTTCGTCGGCTGGGAACTGGTCTCGCTTGCGTCATTCATGTTGATTGCGCGTTCGGGTTCTTCTGGTGAATCTGGTTCGATCCGCACGTTGATTTTGACGTTTTTCGGCGGCCTCACGCTGCTTACTGCGGTGGCGATTGCTGCGACCCAAGCTGGCACCACCAGCCTCGATGGTATTTTGCACTCTGATTTCTGGGCGGAGAAGCCAGTGCTCACGGGTGTTATTGCGGTGCTGATTGCAATGTCCGCGTTCACTAAGTCCGCACAGTTCCCGTTCCACTTCTGGCTGCCTGAGGCGATGGCTGCGGCCACCCCAGTGTCGGCGTTCCTGCACGCTGCGGCCGTGGTCAAGGCGGGTATTTACCTGTTGCTGCGCTTTAGCATTGTGTTCCATGATGTTGCGGTCTGGAATTGGTTGCTGATTATCGTCGGCATGGGTACGGCCATCATGTCGGCGTATTTCGCGGTGCAGAAGACCGATCTGAAGAAGCTCACGGCATATTCCACGGTGTCGCATTTGGGTTGGATCGTAGCGACCATCGGCGTGGGCACTCCTTTCGCGCTCGGCGCTGCCATTGTGCACACGCTCAGCCACGCGCTGTTTAAGTCCTCGTTGTTCATGCTCATTGGCGTGATTGATCACCAGACTGGCACGCGCGATATTCGTCGCCTCGGTTTCCTGGTCAAGAAGATGCCGTTCACGTTTGTGTCTGTATTAATAGGTGCGTTGTCGATGGCATCGGTTCCGCCGTTGCTCGGCTTCGTGTCCAAAGAAGGCATGATCACAGCGTTCATGGACGCCCCCATCGGCAACTCCTATGTTGTATTACTGCTGGTCGGCGCAGCAATCGGCGCGGTCCTAACCTTCACATACTCCGCGAAACTCGTGCTCGGCGCATTCGTCGACGGCCCACGCGACATGTCACACGTCAAGGAAGCCCCCGTCTCCCTCTGGCTTCCGGCCGCCCTGCCTGGACTTATGTCTCTGCCACTAGTCCTAGTACTTTCGCTTTTCGACGCCCCCGTCTCCGCCGCAGCCACCTCCGCCGCGGGGGAAGCGGCGCACATGCACCTGGCATTGTGGCACGGCATCAACACCCCACTGTTGATTTCCTTGGGTGTGCTGGTGGCCGGAATCCTTGGTGTGCTGTTCCGCAAAGAGCTGTGGAAAATCGCCGAGACCAGCCCTTTCCCCATCGCCACAGGCAACGACATCCTATCGATGCTGGTTTACCGAGCCAACTTGCTGGGTAAATTCTTCGGTCGCATGGCTGATTCGATGAGCCCACGCAGGCACTTGGTCAGCCTCATCGTGCTGCTCTGGGCGCTGGCTGCTTTTGCCACCATTCACCCCTCGGTTCAGCTTGCACCAAAGCAACCGGGAATTGATCGTTGGATCGACCTCATTCCGCTTGCCATCATCGCGCTATCTGTCTTCGGCCTGCTCACCACCCGAAACCGCCTCAGCGCAGCCGTGCTTGTGGGTACCGTTGGTGTGGGTGTTTCCTTCCAGATGCTACTTCTGGGCGCTCCCGATGTTGCACTTACCCAGTTCCTGGTAGAAGGCCTCGTCGTGGTAATCATCATGATGGTTGTCCGGCACCAGCCTGCCAACTTCAAGCGCATCAAGCCCAGCAGAAGGCGCAGCACCGTTCTTGTCGCCGTCCTTGCTGCCTTCGCCGCATTCATGGCGGTGTGGGGATTGCTTGGCCGTCACGAACGTTCTGAGCTGGCCATGTGGTACCTCAACCAAGGTCCAGAGATCACCTCTGGCGCCAACGTGGTGAACACCATCCTCGTGGAATTCCGTGCACTGGATACGTTGGGCGAGCTCTCCGTGCTTGGCATGGCAGCTGTCGTCATCGGTGCGATGGTGGCTTCCATGCCTCGTCATCCGTTTGCCAAGGGCACCCACCCTCGCCCCTTTGGCCAATCACAGTTGAACTCCATTCCGCTGCGCATGCTGCTTAAGGTGCTGGTTCCAGCGCTATGCTTCTTGAGCTTCATGGTGTTCATGCGTGGACACAATGATCCGGGAGGCGGTTTCATCGCAGCCCTAATTGCCGGTGGCGCGCTGATGCTCCTGTACCTGTCCAAGGCCAAAGATGGCCGCATTTTCCGCCCGAATGTTCCTTTCATTCTCACTGGTGCGGGCATCTTGATGGCAGTGTTCTCGGGCGTACTGGGACTCACCCACGGTTCTTTCCTGTACGCCATCCACTTCAACTTCGTAGGCCAGCACTGGACCACCTCGATGATCTTCGACCTCGGCGTGTACCTGGCCGTGTTGGGCATGGTGTCCATGGCAATCAACGGCCTGGGCGGATACCTGCGCCCAGGTACCGACATTGCAGATCTGGACTACGCCCGCCGAAGTGGCCCACTGCCAGCAACGCCAACGGTTGAACCCGAACCAGAAGGCGATGAAGACTGGCCCGAACCCATCAACCCCGCAGGCGATAACAAAGAGGAGGCAAACCGATGATTCTCGCACTGACAGTCGCGATACTTTTCGGTGGAGGTGTCTACCTCATTCAGCAACGCGGAATGGTGCGCATCGTCTTCGGCATGTCACTGATCGGCCACGCAGCGAACCTGACCATCCTGTACGCCGGTGTGCCCACGTGGCGCGGCGAAGCCTTCCCCGACAGGACCCCGCTTACCGACGCCGCCGATCCACTCCCCCAGGCCTTCGTCCTCACCGCCATCGTCATCGCGATGGCCACCACAACCATCATGTTGGCCTTGGCAGCACTGGGACGCAGCGACGACACCCGGTCCATCGAACCAGATGACGATCAATCGCCTTTGACTACTAGCGCTCGTTCAGTCACCAACCCAACAGATCAGGAGGATAAAGCTTAAATGGCCATGGATGTTCTCCTTCCTATTTTCGTTGCAGTTCCCCTTGCTGCCTCTGCCATTGCGGTGCTTCTGCCGTGGCGTCTCATCCGCGATATTTTGCACATCATCGTGCCTTTCGCGGGTATTTTTGCTGGCATCTGGTTGTTTGCACACACCGCTGAACACGGCCCGATTGCTCACAACGTGGGCCTTTATGTCGGTGGCGTGGCAATCCCCTTTGCTGCCGATACGTTCAGCGCCATCATGTTGATCACCACCTCGATCGTTGCGGTGGCTGCCAACTGGTTTGCCACCATCGTCGGTGAAACCCGCGCGCGTTTCTATCCAGCGCTCACATTGATGCTGATCACGGGCGTCAACGGTGCTCTGCTGACTGCCGATCTGTTCAACTTCTTTGTGTTCATCGAAGTGATGCTGCTGCCTTCCTATGGTTTGATCGCCATGACCGGAACGTGGGCGCGCCTAGCCTCTGGACGAATCTTCGTACTAGTCAATCTCTCTGCCTCCACATTGCTGGTTGCAGGTGTGGGAATCGTCTACGGTGTCATAGGCTCAGTCAACATCGCAGCTCTGCAAGATGTCGTAGAGGGCAACCCCCTGGTTGCCAGCGCAATGGGCATCGTGGTTATTGCCATCGCGGTTAAAGCCGGTGTATTCCCAGTGCACACATGGCTGCCACGCACCTATCCTGGTACATCAGCAGCTGTGATGGGGTTGTTCTCCGGTTTGCACACCAAAGTCGCGGTATACATGCTCTATCGCATTTGGGTCCACATTTTTGACATGGATCCCACGTGGAATTGGCTGATTGTCGCATTCATGGTGATATCCATGCTGGTCGGTGGCTTCGCTGGACTTGCTGAAAACTCCATCCGTCGCGTCCTTGCCTACCAAATGGTCAACGGCATGCCATTTATTCTCATCATGATGGCGTTTACCTCTGACGATCCACAGCGCGCACTTGCCGCTGGTCTGTTGTACACCCTGCACCACATGATCACCATCGCCGCATTGGTGCTCACTTCCGGCGCAATCGAAGAAACCTACGGCACCGGTATGTTGTCCAAGCTGTCTGGCCTTGCACGCCGCGAACCCGTCGTCGCAGCAGTGTTCGCTGCAGGTGCCTTCTCTGTTGTCGGTTTCCCACCGTTTTCCGGTATGTGGGGCAAAGCGCTCATCCTGCTCGAGATCGCCCGCGTCGGCAATATTGCAGCATGGATCGCAATCGCCGCCATCATCATCGCCAGCCTCGGCGCACTGCTCTCGATGATCCGCGTGTGGCGTGAAGTCTTCTGGGGTGGCGCAATGCACCAGCGCGGCGTCTCGCCGCAGCTGCGCATCAGCCCAGCAAAAATCGCCCCAGCGCTCAGCCTGATCATTTTATCGGTAGGCATGTTCATCTTCGCGGGCCCGCTTATCGACGCGACCCTCACCGCCACCGACGGCCTCTTGAACACCGATGCATACCAACAGGCTGTGCTCGGTGAAAATGCCATCGGAGTGCCAAGCCCTAGCTACCAGGGAGGAAACTAATGCTTAACGCCCTGAAATTCATCCCATGGCTGATCGGCCAGATTTTCCTCTCTGGCTTCAGCGTGATCACCGCTGCGGTAAAAAAGGACACCGGCTTCAACCCCGTTGTTATCCGCTACCCACTTCGAGTGACCACGGACTTCCAGATCGCAGCCCTGTCAACGTGCATCACCGCGACTCCTTCCACCCTGTCCCTTGGCCTACGCGAACCCCGCAAGCCCGGCGACCCCACCATTTTGCTGATCCAAGCAGTGTTTGGTTCCGATCCAGTAGAAGTTTTTGAATCCATCGCCGATATGGAACAACGCCTCGTCCCTTCGGTCGCTTCAATTGACCACGGCGTCCCAGGCCAAGGCCCTTACAAGGAGATCCGCCCCAGCGATGCTGAGTGGCCAAGTCGCGAGATCGCTGACACCGCCCAAAACACCGTCAGCCAAGACAAGAGGGAGTTTTAAAACAACATGACTGCTTTTGGAATTGTCACCACAGTTGGCATCTGCATGTTTGCGTTCTCCCTCTTATCTGCCCTGGTCCTTATTCTGCGCACCAAAGATTTCCTCACCCGCGTGGTGCTTTCCGACATGGTTTTCTACTCTATGATCGCGATCTACCTCATCTGGGTGCTCAACAACCCAACCTCAATCGCCTTTGAGATTGCTCTTCTCGCAGCAGTCCTCGGCGGCGTACTTCCAACCCTGTCCATGGCTCGCATCATTTCGAAGGGACGCAGGTAAATGACCATTCCAGAGATCATCGTCTCCATCCTCGTGATCCTCGCAGGCCTGTTTTCTCTAGGTACTGCAATCGCTTTGTGGCGCGCACCGGATCCGCTCACCCGAGCCAACCTGCTTGGCACCACCGTGGGTGTCTCCATACCGCTGCTCATCATTGCGCTGCTGATTCACACCTGGTCCGTCGACGGATTTAACCCCAACAATTTCATCCGAGCGATCATCGCCATCATCGGCGTCTGGGTCATCGGTTCCGTTGGTTCCTACTACATGGGACGCGCCATCTATGGTGTGACCGTAGTGGATAACAGACGATCCAAATAAACTGCTTTTAGAAAAAAAGGGGCGTGCCAACAAGTTATTGCTGACATGCCCCTTTTTCGGTAATTATCCCGCTAGCAAAGCTTGGACTCGGTTATCGATCTGATCCCGCACAATACGCATACGTTCCATACCTTGAGCATCCGGTTCCTCAATTGACCAACGCTCAAGAGCGCCCTGTGCAGATTCAGGCATATCTACCTGTGCGTCATCGCCCAAAATAACCACACGATCGACAGTGCGCAGCAGCTCCGGATCGATCGCTTTGGGAATTCCTTGCGACATATCAGCGCCCACCTCAGCGATGGATTCCACAGACAATTGGTTTAGCCCCTGTGCAGGCTTGGTTCCAGCAGAATGGATCTCTACTGAATCTGATGCATACTTCTGTGCCAGCGCCGCCGCCATCTGTGATTTTCCGCCATTACCGACGCACACAAACAAAACTGATTTCATGATCCTGCATTCTCCTTTTTAAAGATTTTTGGTCCAAGCCACAACATGACATAAACCAATCCGACTAATACTGGGACTTCAATCAAAGGGCCGATCGTTCCAGCTAATGCCTGCGGTGATGTCGCACCAAAGGTTCCGATCGATACCGCAATCGCTAATTCAAAGTTGTTTCCTGCTGCAGTAAAAGACACGGAAGCAGCTCGCTCATAAGTTAACCCGGACAGTTTGGATACCACCAGGGAAATGAAAAACATGCCCACAAAGTACATCAGCAGCGGCAATGCAAGACGAGCTACTGTCCAAGGCTGCGCTGTGATTTCATCCCCCTGCAACGAAAACAGCAGAACAATTGTGTATAGCAAGCCAATCAGCGCCAAGGGTGAAATCTTAGGCAGGAACGTGTCCTCGTACCAGCGCCGTCCCTTTGTTTTTTCACCAATGACGCGAGATAAAACTCCAGCTACAAGTGGTATGCCCAAGAACACGAGAACGGAAGTCACGATTGATACCACAGAGAAAGTCACCGACGTGGTGTCTAATCCCAGCCACGAGGGAAGAATCTGCAGGTAAAACCAACCAAGCACACCGAACATAAGGATCTGGAACACCGAGTTGATTGCAACCAGCACAGCAGTTGCTTCCCGGTCACCACAAGCGAGATCACTCCATACCAAAACCATCGCGATACAGCGCGCAAGGCCCACGATAATTAGCCCAGTGCGAAGCTCTGGTTGATCTGGAAGAAACAGCCACGCCAGGCTAAACATAAGTGCTGGTCCAACGATCCAGTTCAACATAATCGACACCACCATGAGAGCGCGGTCTGTGCTGATTTCTTTAGTTTTGTCGTAGCGCACCTTGGCCAAAGGTGGATACATCATGACGATCAAACCGATAGCAATTGGAATGGAAATTCCACCAATTTCCACCGCGCTCAAAAGCGCCCCAATTCCTGGAAAGACCTTGCCGATTAACAACCCAGCAGCCATAGCCAAGAAAATCCAGGCAGCTAACCAGCGGTCAAGAAACGACATTGAGCCAGCCGCTCGAGGTGTCGAATGCTCTTTAGTAAGGGTCATGAGCCAGCCTTCAATCATATTGATGTTTGCCGATATAAAAATACCTTCAATATCGATGTGCGTCAATATATAATGACGGACATGACCGCACCCATCCACCTACCGCTCATTAACTCCGCAGAGTGTTGCTCACTGGCAGCAGAACCACTCAGCGTGGACGATGCCGAACGCTACGCCGAGATTTTCAAAGTGCTCGGTGAGCCAGTTCGTTTAAGAATCCTGTCCCATCTTGCAGCAGAAGGTTGCACCCCCACTACGGTCAACGAACTCACCGAAATCATGGGATTAAGTCAACCCACCATCTCCCACCACCTAAAAAAGATGACTGACGCTGGTCTATTGGTAAGAATCCCCGAAGGACGAACCGTCTTTCATCAGGTCCAGCCAGAAACGTTCACCAACCTGCGCACAATCCTGCAAATCGGATAAAAATAAATAGATATAGAACACATTCTATTGCAGGGAATTATCAAGTTTCATACATTGTCCTCGTAGGGGCAAGTATATTTCCCATGCAATATTTTTTAGGAGTCCCAATGCGTTTCAAGTCAGTTGCAGCTATCGCACTTTCCACCGCAATGATCAGGGGTGGAACCGCAAGCGTTGCTAATGCTCAGCAGGTTAGCCCTAGTTCCACGATTGAGATCCCTCAAGAATTCGTCCACACCGTGCAGAACTTCGTGCCAGGTATGACTTACGGCGATGCAGGGTCCGCTATCCAGAGCACCGCTGGTTCTGTGGCACTGAACAGTACCGCTGGAATCATCCTTCCAATCGTTCTTCCATTCCTTGGTCTGGGAGCTGTTGGTTCTGCAGCGCTGTCTGCTTAAGCCTTTTCTAGGTTCCTTAAAAAATCCGCATCCCCTTCAAATTGAGGGCATGCGGATTTTTGTTATTTATGCAGTTTTAGAAAAGATTCACCAGTCCAACAAAAACGATGGTGCCAGCGCCAACGCTCAACAAGGTGCGTCGACCGCCAAGAAGATGCGCCACCACTGTAATCGCAACGGCAATGAGACCAAAGGTTAGAGTCTTCAGATCTATCGCATTGCTGCGAAACGTTGATGCGGTCAAAATGGCAAGGATTCCTGCTGGCATCCACATCGCCATTTTGCCCACAAATTGTGATTCACGTAGGGGCTTAAGGATTAAGAACGGAACCGCCCGGAGCGCAAAAGTAATGACTGCACATACTGCGACAACAAGGAGAATACAGGAGAAATCAGTTGTCATTTAGCAGCCTTTCCCAAGAAGAAGTACCGGATGGTCAACAGACCCAAGAAGATCAGCAGCGCCGCAAATAGGGCCTGACCTGGAATTACCACAAGAGCAATGGTGAAGCTCAAACCTGCGAGCAGCAGAGAAGGGATCTGCTTTTTCGTTCGGCAGGAATCCAAAGTCAGCGTGACAAAGAGAGAGCAAAGGGCGAACTCGAGGCCCTTAATTTCAAAAGGAATCAACTCTGCGATCGCCACTCCGGTGAGACCGCCGAATACCCAGTAGGAGTGAAACGCTATTTGCATTGAGATAAGTCGCCACGCCGACCAGCCTGCGGGCCTGGCCGCAGTGACTGCGTAGGCTTCGTCGATAAGCGCGAAAACCGAATAGAAACGGGCAATGGGGTTTTTGACCACATGCAGCGGGAATGAAAACGCATAGAATACGTGGCGGAAGTTCACCAGCAATGTGGTGAGCGCGATGGCGCCCAGGGGCGCTGCGCCCACAACGAGGGCGATGACCAGCATTTCGGTGGAGCCCGCGAAAATCAGGCCGGAAAACAGTGGGGCTGCCCACCATTCGTAGCCGTATTGAATAACCAAGAGACCAAACGCAATACCAATCGGGTACATGCCCAAACCTGCAGCAAGGGAGGTTTTTAGACCTTGCGCGATTTCGTAGCGCCGATAACCTTTATCATCTGGTTCCAGGGCTGCCTTGGATGGCGACACCTCCAGGCTTGAATGAATCTCTTGCGTTTTTTGCACACTACAATCATCACACAATTGCCGGGTAGTTTTGTTGCCAGTTTGCGCACCTCAACTAGGCTATTGTGCAATATATGAAGCTAGATTCCATTGATCGCGCAATTATTGCGGAGCTTAGCGCGAATGCGCGCATCTCAAATCTCGCACTGGCTGACAAGGTGCATCTCACTCCGGGACCTTGCTTGAGGAGGGTGCAGCGTTTGGAAGCCGAAGGAATCATTTTGGGCTACAGCGCGGACATTCACCCTGCGGTGATGAATCGTGGATTTGAGGTGACCGTGGATGTCACTCTCAGCAACTTCGACCGCTCCACTGTAGACAATTTTGAAAGCTCCGTTGCGCAGCATGATGAAGTACTGGAGTTGCACAGGCTTTTTGGTTCGCCAGATTATTTTGTCCGCATCGGCGTTGCTGATTTGGAGGCGTATGAGCAATTTTTATCCAGTCACATTCAAACCGTGCCAGGAATTGCAAAGATCTCATCACGTTTTGCTATGAAAGTGGTGAAACCAGCTCGCCCCCAGGTGTGAAGCATGCATTTTGAAGCATGAATCTTTTTCATCTAGTGAAGGACTGATCCCATGCGTATGAAATCAATCGCAGCAATTGCAATCGCTACCGCCGCCCTGGCTGGTGGCACTGGAGTCGCTAGCGCACAGGAAGCTGGCTCGACTGCTGGTTCCTCCAACCTCAGCTCTGGGATCCAGCTTCCACAAGAAGCCACCGATCTGTTGAGCTTCCTGCCTGCTGCTCAGGCTGCGCAGGTTGAAGGAGCAATTCAGAGCACCGCTGGTTTCTTTGCCGTTGGACTCGGCTCGACCGCCATTGGTTCCACTGCAGTGACCTTGGGAATTGCGGATCTGCTGTCTAGCTAATTTCCTCTCAATAGCTTCAAAGTCGAATGAGGGCCTATCCACCATTGGTGGATAGGCCCTCATTTTAAATCAGAAGGACTTAAGCCTTCTTCTGGAGGTAAAGCTCCTTGACGCGAGCGCCGAGGTTCTCATCAACGTTGTTCCAGTAGTCGTAGACGCGTGGCTCGGTTGCCTCAGAGATGCCCTGCATTGCGTTGGAGATGTTGTCTGCCAATCGCTCCTTCTCGCCCTCATCCAGGACCTCGCGGTATAGGATGCCTGGCTGGATGAAGTCGTCATCATCCTGGTGCTTGACGTAAGCAGCACGAACCAGGTCGGTGCCGTGTGGGTCTGGGTTGACGTAGATGTCATCAGCCTGGCCGTAGGAGGTGTGGTTGGAGGAGGAATCCGTACCGTTATCCAGGTAGCCTGCGCCCTTGTCGTAGCGGTTAGGGCTGTAGGAAGGCTCGCCCTCAGCGTCGAAGATGTACTGCATGGAACCTTCGCGGCTGTAGGTGTTGACCTCGTTGATTGGACGGTTCACTGGCAGGTCGCGGTAGTTAGCGCCGATGCGGTAACGCTGCTGGTCAGCGTATGCGAAGATACGTGCCTGGAGCATGCGGTCTGGGGACAGGCCGACGCCAGGAACGATGTTGCCTGGATCCAGTGCAAGCTGCTCGATCTGAGCGAAGAAGTTGCGTGGGTTGCGGTTCAGGATGAAGTAACCGACTGGGATCAGTGGGTAATCCTTCTGGGACCAGGTCTTGGTCAGGTCGAATGGGTTCCAGCGGTAGTTCTCTGCATCCTCGAAAGGCATGATCTGAACCTTGACGTCCCAGATTGGGAAGTCGCCGTTTTCAATAGCGTTGTAGAGGTCTTCGCGCTGGTAGTCAGCGTTCTCGCCTGCAACCTTTGCTGCTTCTGCATCGGTGAAGCAATCCCAGCCCTGGCGGGTCTTGAAGTGGTACTTAACCCAAACTGGCTTACCTTCAGCGTTAATCCACTGGAAGGTGTGGGAGCCGAAGCCGTCCTGGTGGCGGGAGGTCTTAGGGGTACCGCGGTCACCCATCAGGTAGGTCACCTGGTGTGCAGATTCAGGTGCGCGGGTCCAGAAATCCCACTGCATGTCTGCATCGCGCAGACCGTTCTTGTTGAGACGCTTCTGTGAGTGGATGAAGTCCGGGAACTTCATGCCGTCACGAAGGAAGAAGGTTGGGGTGTTGTTACCCACGATGTCGTAGTTGCCCTCTTCGGTGTAGAAGCGAAGAGCGAAGCCGTGGACGTCGCGCCAGGTATCTGGGGAGCCCTGCTCACCAGCAACAGTAGAGAAGCGAACAGCCAGCGGGGTGACCTTACCAGGCTGGAACAGGTCTGCCTTGGTGTATTCGGATACGTCCTCGGTGATGTGCAGCTCACCGAAAGCGCCGTGGCCCTTTGCGTGAGGGATACGCTCTGGAACGTTCTCGCGGTTAAAGTGTGCGAGCTTTTCAATGAGGTGAATGTCATTGAGAACGTTTGGACCCTGTGGGCCTGCGGTTGCGGAGATGTTCTCAGATGGAACTGGTGCTCCGTTGTGGCGGGTAGTGTTTCCAGAAAGCTTTGGACGCATTCCGCGATCTACGATCTGGTCTGCTGCTGACTTCTCAGACATTAGCATTCCTTCCTTTTATGAGGGTTACCTATGGATTAAGTCTGATTGATAGTCTACATCAGAATGTCACTTCGCGCCACCAAATAATCAGCCCTTACGTAAACTGCCAGCAAAAAGACAAAAGTATGATACTTTTTGCCCACTTTGACACCCCCTACACACCTTTATGGTGACCCCGGTCTGAACTGGTATTCTGAGCAATTGTGAAGTCAAAAGAGCGTAACGACGCCCACGTCACCGAGCTGGCCCTAGCCGCCGGCCGTGGCGACCGCGCAGCTCTCACCGATTTCATCCGGGAAACCCAAGACGATGTCTGGCGTCTCCTCGCCCACCTTGGCGGCCACGAAATCGCCGACGATCTAACCCAAGAAACTTATCTGCGGGTCATGAGCGCCCTCCCCCGCTTCGCAGCGCGCTCCTCGGCGCGCACCTGGCTACTATCGCTAGCCCGGCGCGTCTGGGTCGACAACATCCGACACGACATGGCACGCCCCCGCAAATCCATCGTCGAATACGAAGACACCGGTGCCACCGACGCGAGCAACGCAGGCATCTGGTCCGAGTGGATCGACGTGCGCACGCTTATCGACGCCCTCCCACCCGAACGCCGCGAAGCCCTCATCCTCACCCAAGTGTTGGGCTACACCTACGAAGAAGCCGCAAAAATCGCCGACGTCCGAGTCGGAACAATCCGTTCCCGCGTAGCCCGCGCCAGAGCGGACCTCATTGCTGCAACAGCTACCGGTGATTCCTCAGCCGAAGATGGCAAATCCGCCCAAGGTTAGCAGATGAGCTACGTCAACGGCGTAATCCCTTAACCAGATTGCTAATTTACAGTTCTATTTTGCTGCTCGATCAAAGCGACTCTTACCCACCCTAGAATCCTTTGACCGCATCAACACTTTGTTTTTATCTAAAACTGAATCTTTAATTTTTACGCTCGCAGATGATTTTCCTCCAGCAATGGAAGTAATAACCCCGCCCCGAACGACAGCTCTTCGAGGTGCGCTTCCTCTAATCTTTCCCATATTTATCCTTAAGAGTCTTACTTATTTAAAAGTAATGGTGCATCGCCCACGACGTCTACAACCTGGGATTTCTAACTCATCTTTCCACAAACTCTACATCAGTTCTTAGTACTAGGGCGCAGGTGCAACCTCTCAAAAAACTTTCCTAGGAGTGGACCTAGTACTAGTGCGCTAACAACTAGCAATGAAAACCCAGCTCCAAATGACCACAGAAGAATAAGAAATGGTCGCTCCAACCCACCCACAAGACTTCCTGCCATCATAAAGAGCAGTAGTGCGCATATTCCTACGACGATACGAAGCGGATTAAGCATGGAAGATACAAAAATATGTTCTTTAGGAAAGATGAGAAAGCTTACAAATACTGCCGGCGCTGCAAGCATCAAGGCCGCTGCATTTCCTCCAACACTACGCAAAGCATCAGTTGCATTGGGTAGCAACAAGGCTAGGATAAAAATTCCGGCTGTTAGTGCATTCGATAAAAGTGCAGTAACCCAAATTCCCCTTTTGGGAACCTCCAATTTTACTTTTGCATTTGTGGTCATTATCTCGGAAAAATGCGAGTGCACATGGGCGATAGGTGTCCTACTAGAGTCAGTTGGATAGCCGACCCGATGGCCCTTATTCTTGGAATCAACTGGAAGCGATAACTCTTGAGTATCTAACTCAGGCGGTGTGTGGAATTCAAGATGGTACGATTTCGCATCCGTGGGCATATGTGTTGGTAATTCAATTTCCATTGGAGCTGCTCGAAATGCGACACACACGCTACCCCACAATGATCTAAGAAGCCCTCTGTCAGGTAATTCAACCACCCAGTGATATGAAAATTTTAAAACTTGCCTGATTCCAGAAGTTTCCGCGGGCAACAAACCGATCAACAAAAAATCAGTAGATAGATTCAAAAGCAAGTCTTTTGTTCCCACATCAAATCTCACTGCAGGATCATTACTATCCCATAATGTTTTGCCCTCCCACACCCCACTTTCAATTAGGTTCGTTGCTTTTGCTAGGTTTCCCTTTTCTCTTGATATCACAAGGGCACGCATCGCATCTTCAAGTTCAGATGTTCGCTCGATGCCATTTTTCTTCAAAAACAGCATGAGGACAGCCACCATTAGTTCACCAGTTTCTTCCGAACCAAGGACAGGAATGCTCGTCCCATCATTTCTCCAGACATCAAGATGACGCATCGGGCCTTTTTCAATGAACGCTAGCGGGACCATTAGTTGTCCCTTTACGTCATTAATATCGTTATAACGGCGTTCAACTTCGTTGTACGCAAGCCGTGGGTCAGGTGGAGGTTCGCAATCCATGGAGTGTCTGAGTCTCCCTCGAGCTCCTTCGGATGGATGCACACTATCAACGCGTCGGTAGACCCAGTTTTTCCACTGAAAAATGACATCCGCTAAAGCTTCGGCCGCTAGCTCCGTTGCATTTTCATGTTCTTTATCGCTAGTGCTATCAGCAGTGTTTCCCCTGCTAAAGAAACTTAAAACTTGTGGAAAATTCCACTTCACAAGCTCGACCCCCATCGCCCCTCAAACATTAAAACCCCGCTTAAAGTGTAGCACTCAAGCGGAGTTTTTAATGGCGGGTTTTTACTTAACCAGCAGCTCAGCGATCTGGATGGTGTTTAGCGCAGCACCCTTGCGGAGGTTGTCGCCAGATACGACGAGAACCAGACCGCGGTTATCGTCGACAGTGGAGTCCTGACGGATGCGTCCAACGAGGGATTCGTCAATGCCGGCAGCTGCAAGTGGGGTTGGGACGTCGACAAGCTTGACGCCTGAAGCGGCACCCAAGATCTCCTGCGCCTGGTCCACGGTGATTGCCTTGTCGAATTCGGCGTGAATGGTCAGCGTGTGGCCGGTGAAAACCGGCACGCGGACGCAGGTGCCTGAGACCTTGAGGTCTGGGAGACCGAGAATCTTGCGGGATTCGTTGCGCAGCTTCTGCTCTTCATCGGTTTCGAAGGTGCCGTCATCGACGAGGTTTCCGGCGAATGGCAGCACGTTGTAAGCGATTGGTGAAACATAAGGTCCGACATCGCCTGCGTCAGCAGCCTGTCCATCATGGACGAACTCAACGTTGTGGTCTCCAACTGCAGCAACCTGCTTTGCCAAGGTTTCCACACCTGCAAGACCAGAACCGGAAACAGCCTGGTAAGAGGAAACGTGAAGCTTTACAAGACCAGCGGCATCGTGAAGTGGCTTCAGCACTGGCATCGCAGCCATGGTGGTGCAGTTAGGGTTCGCAATAATGCCCTTGACCAGGGAATCCTTGTCGGAAGGGTTCACCTCAGAGACGATTAGTGGAACCTCGTCGTCCTTGCGCCAAGCAGAAGAGTTATCCACAACAGTCGCGCCTGCAGCAGCGAACAGTGGAGCGTACTGCTTGGAAGCGGTGCCTCCAGCGGAGAACAACGCAACGTCGATGTCCTTGAGGGACTCCTCGGTTGCCTGAGTAATGTCTTCTACCTCGATTTCCGTGCCACGGAATTCAATCTTACGGCCTGCGGAACGTGGGGAAGCAAAGAAACGAACAGTGTCAGCTGGGAAATTGCGCTCTTCCAAAAGGGTGCGCATAACCTGGCCGACCTGGCCGGTTGCACCAACAACTGCGATGGTGGTCATTGTAAAACTACTCCTTTAAAACTTT
The DNA here is from genome assembly GCF_000011325.1 of Corynebacterium glutamicum ATCC 13032. Taxonomy (NCBI): domain Bacteria; kingdom Bacillati; phylum Actinomycetota; class Actinomycetes; order Mycobacteriales; family Corynebacteriaceae; genus Corynebacterium; species Corynebacterium glutamicum. The sequence goes on along the minus strand of NC_003450.3, from coordinate 270,634 downwards.
AGCGTCCGGTGCCTGCATAAACGACGGCTTCGTCTTCGCCGCCCAGCTGGAACTGCTCATGCAATGCACGTGCAGCAGCATCCAGATCATCTTCACGGATCAGCACGGAAATACGAATCTCAGAGGTGGAAATCAATTCGATGTTCACGTTGACATCGCGCAGAGCTTCCATGAACTCTGCGGTAACACCTGGGTGAGACTTCATGCCAGCACCCACGAGGGAGACTTTGCCGACCTGGTCGTCGTAAAGCACATTGGTCCAGTTGCCCTGAACCTGAAGCTTCTTCAAGATCTCCATCGCGCGGCGGCCGTCGGAACGAGGGCAGGTGAAGGTGATGTCGGTGGTGCCGTCTTCTACAGAAGAGACGTTCTGCAGAACCATGTCAATGTTGATTTCTGCATCAGCCAACGCACGGAAAACCTTCGCAGCCTCGCCTGGCTTATCGGAAATACCCAGAACGGTTACTTTGGCTTCGGACTTGTCGGTTGCGACACCGGTAAGGACTGCTTCTTCCACAGGAATATCCTCCATAGAGCCGGCAATCAAAGTGCCGGGATCATTACTATAAGACGAGCGTACGCGAAGTGGCACATTGAATGCACGAGCGTATTCAACACTGCGCAGCACCAAAATCTTGGAGCCAACAGCAGCAAGTTCCAGCATTTCTTCGAAGCTGAGCTTTTCCAGCTTCTGTGCATTAGGAACGATGCGCGGGTCAGCGGTATACACACCGTCAACGTCCGAGTAAATCTCACACACATCAGCGTTCAAAGCAGCTGCCAACGCAACTGCAGTGGTGTCAGAACCACCACGACCCAACGTGGTGACATCGCGGGTTTCTTTATTAACACCCTGGAAACCAGCAACAATGCAGATCTTGCCCTCATCGAGTGCTTCACGCACACGACCTGGAGTGACATCAACAATGCGTGCGTTTCCGTGGCGCTCGGTGGTGAGCACACCAGCCTGAGAGCCCGTGAAAGATTGGGCTTCTGCGCCAAGGGACTCAATAGCCATGGCGACGAGAGCGTTAGAAATACGCTCACCAGCAGTCAGGAGCATATCCATTTCACGAGCTGGCGGAACGGGATTCACTGCCGCTGCAAGTTCTAGAAGTTCATCCGTGGTGTCTCCCATTGCGGAGCAGACAACCACGACATCATTTCCAGCCTTCTTGGTGGCAACGATCCGTTCAGCGACGTTTCTAATGCGTTCCGCACTCTCAAGCGAGGAACCGCCATATTTCTGTACGACCAGGGCCACCTTTGTGCACCTTTCGATCTACGTGCTGACAGTTACCCGCTCAACTCTACCTTTATAAACTGTGTCTACCTAGCCAGAGGAGTGTTTTCTTTCTGCACAGGGTTCCTGGGGCTTTAGCGGATGCGTCTCAGCCACTGGGACGCGTTCCAATAAACAGACCATATATTGATATTCGATTTAATATTTGAGACAAAAGTGACAGGTGCTACTTCGCGAGCAACTCTTTAGTCAACTACCCTGAATCAAGTGCAAAGCAATCTGCTCGCCGTGCTTTTCGCCCTAGCATCGGCATTAACAATCGCATGGGGCACCGTGGTCAGACACCGGATCGCGCTCCGCACCCCAAAAGATGGCTCCCTAAGGAGCTCACCTTTACTCAATGCTCTGATGACACCGATGTGGTGGGCAGGCATGAGTACCGCGATGCTGGCATATTTCTTACAAACAGTAGCACTTGGTTTCGGCACCCTCTTGGTAGTGCAACCAGTGCTTGTCCTGTCGCTGATGTTCACGCTGCCGCTCTCAGCACGATTCAATGGCTACCGACTACGCCGAACTGAAATCTTCTGGGCTACCCTCCTCACCGTAGCCGTGGGCATCATGATCGTTTTGGGACGCCCCCTTCCCGGAAACCCCCACCCCCCACTCGATCGATGGATTCCAGTACTTTTAGTCGGCGTTGCAGTAATGGGTGGAATGTGGCTGCTTGCGGAATACGTATTAAAGAAGGACAAAGCCCTCATCCTTGGTCTTGTGACGGGTGCATTGTTTGGCTACGTAGCAGTGATGTCCAAAGCCGCGGTGGATCTTTTTGTCCATCAAGGCATAACGGGACTCATCTTGAACTGGGAAGGCTACGGCCTAATCCTCACCGCATTACTTGGAACAATCGTGCAGCAGTATTCCTTTAACGCTGGCGAACTACAAAAATCGCTACCCGCCATGACCATTGCCGAACCAATTGTTGCCTTCAGTTTGGGCTACTTGGTTCTGGGCGAAAAATTCCAAGTCGTGGACTGGGAATGGATCGCCATGGGCATCGCACTACTGGTGATGATTGTTTCCACCATTGCACTGTCTCGTACAAGCACAATGCCGGCCGGATCGAAAAGGTAAAACTCCAAAGTTCCCCCCGAGACATGACAGCACTGGAACTGGGCGTCGAAAAGCTTTTTTAAAAGAAAACTCCCCCGAGTTGCTACCCACACCACAAAGTTGTTGTATGCTTCACCACATGACTTCGCGTGCGAATCTACTTCTTCTTCGCCGCGGCGGGTCCCAGAGGTCTTAACACGACCGGCATCCCGTCGCGGAGTTTGGTGTTGCCGGTCGTGGACCCACCCAAAACTTTTTAAGAAGGTTGAACACAATGTCTCCTAACGATGCATTCATCTCCGCACCTGCCAAGATCGAAACCCCAGTTGGGCCTCGCAACGAAGGCCAGCCAGCATGGAATAAGCAGCGTGGCTCCTCAATGCCAGTTAACCGCTACATGCCTTTCGAGGTTGAGGTAGAAGATATTTCTCTGCCGGACCGCACTTGGCCAGATAAAAAAATCACCGTTGCACCTCAGTGGTGTGCTGTTGACCTGCGTGACGGCAACCAGGCTCTGATTGATCCGATGTCTCCTGAGCGTAAGCGCCGCATGTTTGAGCTGCTGGTTCAGATGGGCTTCAAAGAAATCGAGGTCGGTTTCCCTTCAGCTTCCCAGACTGATTTTGATTTCGTTCGTGAGATCATCGAAAAGGGCATGATCCCTGACGATGTCACCATTCAGGTTCTGGTTCAGGCTCGTGAGCACCTGATTCGCCGTACTTTTGAAGCTTGCGAAGGCGCAAAAAACGTTATCGTGCACTTCTACAACTCCACCTCCATCCTGCAGCGCAACGTGGTGTTCCGCATGGACAAGGTGCAGGTGAAGAAGCTGGCTACCGATGCCGCTGAACTAATCAAGACCATCGCTCAGGATTACCCAGACACCAACTGGCGCTGGCAGTACTCCCCTGAGTCCTTCACCGGCACTGAGGTTGAGTACGCCAAGGAAGTTGTGGACGCAGTTGTTGAGGTCATGGATCCAACTCCTGAGAACCCAATGATCATCAACCTGCCTTCCACCGTTGAGATGATCACCCCTAACGTTTACGCAGACTCCATTGAATGGATGCACCGCAATCTAAACCGTCGTGATTCCATTATCCTGTCCCTGCACCCGCACAATGACCGTGGCACCGGCGTTGGCGCAGCTGAGCTGGGCTACATGGCTGGCGCTGACCGCATCGAAGGCTGCCTGTTCGGCAACGGCGAGCGCACCGGCAACGTCTGCCTGGTCACCCTGGCACTGAACATGCTGACCCAGGGCGTTGACCCTCAGCTGGACTTCACCGATATACGCCAGATCCGCAGCACCGTTGAATACTGCAACCAGCTGCGCGTTCCTGAGCGCCACCCATACGGCGGTGACCTGGTCTTCACCGCTTTCTCCGGTTCCCACCAGGACGCTGTGAACAAGGGTCTGGACGCCATGGCTGCCAAGGTTCAGCCAGGTGCTAGCTCCACTGAAGTTTCTTGGGAGCAGCTGCGCGACACCGAATGGGAGGTTCCTTACCTGCCTATCGATCCAAAGGATGTCGGTCGCGACTACGAGGCTGTTATCCGCGTGAACTCCCAGTCCGGCAAGGGCGGCGTTGCTTACATCATGAAGACCGATCACGGTCTGCAGATCCCTCGCTCCATGCAGGTTGAGTTCTCCACCGTTGTCCAGAACGTCACCGACGCTGAGGGCGGCGAGGTCAACTCCAAGGCAATGTGGGATATCTTCGCCACCGAGTACCTGGAGCGCACCGCACCAGTTGAGCAGATCGCGCTGCGCGTCGAGAACGCTCAGACCGAAAACGAGGATGCATCCATCACCGCCGAGCTCATCCACAACGGCAAGGACGTCACCGTCGATGGCCGCGGCAACGGCCCACTGGCCGCTTACGCCAACGCGCTGGAGAAGCTGGGCATCGACGTTGAGATCCAGGAATACAACCAGCACGCCCGCACCTCGGGCGACGATGCAGAAGCAGCCGCCTACGTGCTGGCTGAGGTCAACGGCCGCAAGGTCTGGGGCGTCGGCATCGCTGGCTCCATCACCTACGCTTCGCTGAAGGCAGTGACCTCCGCCGTAAACCGCGCGCTGGACGTCAACCACGAGGCAGTCCTGGCTGGCGGCGTTTAAGCTTTACGACGCCTCCCCCTAGGCTCTACAAACCGGTGGCAAGAATTCCACGATGTTGAAAATTCTTGCCACCGGTTTCGTGGGTGATAGGAATATAGAGCCTGTTTCATGCCTCGAGTTTTCTCAAATGATTTTTCGTATGCCCAAGGCCCTCAAAACCCATTAGAAGCACCTCTGGGGGATATAACCTACCCAGGCCAAAGTCGAAATTTGAGAGCGACCAAACCATGAGACCCAAAAACTTGAAAAAACATGCTTTCTGGGGCCTTATGTCTGGTACCAACGAGTCCCGGCGCTTTTCACCCATTAGATTGCGCAAGCTGGGCGTGCAACCATCAGTTTTTAAACCTTTCTTCACCAGGTGATCGAAAATGCCCGGGTATCCTATGGATTTGGTCATCTACAACCATCAACGACCATTTGCATGCCTTGAAATGCTGTGAAACCTCTCTAAGCAACTAGAGTTGTAAAAATGAGCACCACTTCGGAATCACAAGATCACGCCGCAAGAATCGAAGCTGAGCGCCAAGAAGCTATTGAGGCGGCTCCTTTTGTTTCCGTCAGCATTCAATCAAGTGGAATCCACCCATCGACTTCACGCATGGTCACCATTGATTTGGTAACGCTGTCCCCTAATTTGGAGCCGGTGGAAACTTTTCATGCCGTGTTGGATTCCAAAACTGATCCTGGCCCCTTCCACCTTCATGGCGTGACAGAGGAAGAATTTGCCAGCGCTAAGCGTTTCGGCCAGATTTTGAAAAGCTTGGACCGCCTCATCGATGGTCGTACCCTGTTGATCCACAATGCTGCGCGAAGTTGGGGCTTTATTGTTTCCGAAGCCAAGCGCGCTATGAATGATGCTGCGCGCGCCAATCGCAACAGCAATCGTGGAAATCGCCGTGGTGGTCGCGGACGCCGCAGGCAGCGCGTGGGGCACATCCCAAAGCCGCTGGTGATCGTCGATACGCTTGCATCGGCGCGTCGACAAGCAATCGCTTTAGACGACGTGCGCATCCGGGGTGTCGCACACACCCTCGGCCTTGACGCGCCTGCAGCGGAGGCGTCGGTGGAACGCGCGCAGGTGTCGCACCGCCAGTTGTGCCGCGAAGAAACTTTGCTTGTGGCACGGCTTTATGGTGCGTTGAAGCAGTCAGGACCGCTGGCGGAAATCGATCCCCAGTCCTTGCGCGCCGATAAGTTTGGTTTGCAACGCTCGATCATCCGGGTGCAGGCGCAGGAAGCTTCGCCAACGCTGGTCAACCCTGGTACGTATGAGCCGGGAAAGACGCTGATCGCTGGGATGGAAGTTGTGGTCGCGCCGGAAATTGAGATGGATCCGGACATCATTATCCAAGCGTGCGTCGATGCAGATTTGTCCTATTCTGAGAAGCTCACCCGGCAAACCTCAGTGGTGGTGTGCAATCAAACCCGCGACATTGACGGCAAAGCGATGCATGCCCAGCGTAAAGGAATTCCGCTGCTGTCCGATGTTGCCTTCTTAGCAGCTGTTAAAAGGGTAAAAGAAGGGAAGAAAGTGGACGTCGAAAAGCGCTAGTGCCACTTGCTTAACTAGACTCGTTTTTCATGAAGCTTTCACTGCCTGCACCCCTACGCCGTTTACGCAGCGCTGCCGCCATCATCTCAGCAAAAGTTGCGACATCCGCGTCCAAAGCCACAGGTCGCGGATCCGGTGGCATGATCGGCGGACTGGTGGCCAGCAAGGTAGACCCGGACATCATGTCCAACCTCATCAACAACCGCCCAACAGTGCTGGTCACGGGCACAAATGGCAAGTCCACCACCACCCGCATGCTGGCCGCCGCGATGCGCAGCACTTACACCGTCGCCACCAATGAAGGCGGCGACAACATGGACGCCGGCATCATTTCTGCGCTGCTCGCTGGCCGAAACGCCTCACACGTGGTCTTGGAAGTCGATGAGCTGCACGTACCCGCCGCCATCGAACGCCTCAAGCCCGACGCCCTCGTGCTGCTCAACCTTTCCCGCGACCAGCTCGACCGCGTTGGCGAAATTAACAAAATCGAACGTGTCCTGCGCGATGCCGTGCGCTCTCGACCTGAGATGACCGTCATCGCCAACTGCGACGACGTCCTCGTTACCTCCGTGGCTTTCGACGCCGAAAACGTCATCTGGGTCGGCGCCGGCACCGGCTGGCAAGGTGAATCCGCCACCTGCCCACGCACCGAATCCCGCATCCTCCACGACGGACGCCACTGGAGCGCCGAAAAGACGCTTCTCGACGGCCGCACCTTCGCACGCCCCACCCCCTCATGGGAGGTTGACGGTGATACCATCCATTCACCATCCGGCGATCTCACCTTGGATCTCAACCTCCCAGGTCAGGCCAACCGTGGCAACGCGGCACAAGCAATCGCAGCCTCCACCGTATTTAATGTGCCCGTTTCCTCCGCACTGCCCGCAGTCAACTCCGTCAACAACGTTGCTGGACGCTATTCCACCATCACTGTCGGTGAACACAAGGTCCACCTCCTGCTCGCCAAAAACCCAGCAGGCTGGCAAGAAGCCCTCTCCATGGTTGATCGCACAGCTGATGGCTTAGTCATCGTCGTCAATGGCCAGGTTGCCGACGGCGAAGACCTCTCCTGGCTTTGGGACGTCCGCTTCGAAGACTTCGAAAACCTCTCCGTCAAAGCCTCCGGCGAGCGCGGCACCGACCTGGCAGTCCGCCTCACCTACGCCGAAATCGACCACGAACTCATCTCCAACCCCGTCGACGCCATCGCAGCCTGCCCTCCTGGCCGCATCGAAGTCCTCGCCAACTACACCGCATTCCGAGACCTCAAAAAGGCTCTGGAGAAAGGGACCGAACAATAATGACCACCCTCAACATCGGCCTCATCCTCCCCGACGTCCTCGGAACTTACGGCGACGACGGCAACGCACTAGTCCTGCGCCAACGCGCACGCATGCGTGGCATTAATGCTGAAATCCAGCGCGTCACCCTCGACGACGCCGTCCCTTCCACCCTTGATCTCTACTGCCTCGGCGGCGGCGAGGACACCGCACAGATCCTTGCCACCGAACACCTCACCAAAGACGGCGGCCTCCAAACCGCAGCCGCCGCAGGCCGCCCCATCTTCGCAGTCTGCGCAGGTCTCCAGGTACTCGGCGACTCCTTCCGCGCCGCCGGCCGTGTCATCGACGGCCTTGGGCTTATCGACGCCACCACCGTCTCTTTACAAAAACGCGCCATCGGAGAAGTCGAAACGACACCAACCCGCGCCGGATTCACCGCCGAGCTGACCGAACGACTCACCGGCTTCGAAAACCACATGGGCGCCACCCTGCTCGGCCCCGACGCCGAACCACTCGGCCGAGTCGTCCGCGGCGAAGGCAACACCGATGTCTGGGCAGCCTCCGAAAACACCGACGACCAACGCCAACAATTCGCCGAAGGCGCCGTCCAAGGCAGCATCATCGCCACCTACATGCACGGCCCCGCACTCGCCCGAAACCCCCAACTCGCCGACCTCATGCTCGCAAAAGCAATGGGTGTCGCGCTGAAAGACCTGGAGCCTTTGGACATCGACGTCATCGACCGCCTCCGCGCCGAACGCCTGGCGTAGCCCCTTCTAAACCGGGTCTACTCGAAATGAGGGGACCCGGTTTTCACGCACGTACCAACCAAGGCGAACTTCCCTGCCGAATGGAACGTTTCGAGGCGAAGCTGGACTACTTGTGATCGCCAGTATGCGAAACAAGGCAAACTTCTCCACCGAAGGGACCATTCCGGGGTGAAGTTGCCCACTTGTGTTCACCGCGAGCAAATCGAGGCAGACTAGCTCTTCAAGCCGACCGGTCGGAGCGGCAGTTCGCCTTGTTGTGTTCACCACGAGCAAAACAAGTCGAGCTTCTCCGTCGAACAGACCGTTTCCGAGTGAAGGTCACCCACTTGTGAACATCCGCGGCTCATAACTAGGCGAGTTAGTGGTCAAAGCTGACCGTTCGGAGCGGCAGTTCGCCTTGTTGTTTACACCCGGCGCGCGAAGCAGGGCAAGCTCGACCGTTAAACGGGCCACTTCGATCAAAAGCCAGCCTGTAAAGGAGGGGCTAGATCTGCAGGCGGCCACTCAATGCTCGGGAGAGAGTGAGTTCGTCGACGAATTCGAGGTCGCCGCCTAGTGGCATTCCGGATGCGAGGCGGGAAATTACCAGATCTGGGAAGTCTTTCAAGAGGCGGCCGAGGTATGAGGCGGTGGCTTCGCCTTCGGTGTTGGGGTCTGTTGCGAGGATGACTTCGCGGACGGTGGGGGTGGCGTCGAAAAGCTTATTTTCAGGCGTGGAATCTGCGAGCTCACGGTCTGGCAGGACGCCGCCGATGCGCTGCAGGAGCGTGGAAATGTTGAGTTCGCGGGGGCCGATGTTGGCCAGCGGGTCGAGGGCGCCGCCGAGGACGTGGTAGCGGCCGGAGAATTCGCCGGTGCGCTCGATAACTTGGATGTCTTTTGGTTCTTCGACGACACAGATTGTTCCGCCGTCACGTCCGGAGTCGGAGCAGATGCGACAGACTTCTTCGCGGGAAATGTTGCAGCAGATGCGGCAGAATTGGACGCCATCACGCACGCCTCCGAGGGCTTCCTGAAGGCGGGTAATGTCGGAAGGATCTACGTTGAGCAGGTGAAATGCGATGCGTTGGGCACTTTTGGGGCCGACGCCGGGGAGACGAGAAAGTTCGTCGATGAGATCCTGGAGTGGGCCTTCAAACACGTCTTACACTACCTATCTGAACTAAAAATTGGACAAGGAACAGTATCGCATACATGACAAAAGCCGGGTTCATCGAGAACCCGGCCCTGCGTTTAGCAACTAATTAGAAGAGGCCACCCATGCCCTGGGATAGTGGGCCCATCTTCTCTTCAGCAACGTTTGCGACCTTGTTATGGGCATCCTTGAATGCACCGAGCAGAAGGTCCTGTAGGGTTTCGACATCTTCAGGGTCAACGACCTTTGGGTCAACGGTCACTGCGGAGACCTCGCCGTTGCCGGCCATAGTGACGGTAACCAGCCCGTTTCCTGCATTTCCGACAACGGTGGTTGCCAGGATTTCCTGCTGAGCGGCCTGTAGTTGAGCCTGCATCTGCTGAGCTTGGGCGAGGATCTGGGACATATCTGGCTGGGTCATGAGAATGGCTCCTAAGAAGTTTGTTGGTTTCTTCGCTCGATCCTACCGACGTCACCGCGAACCCGCCCCTTACTTTTGGCAGGTTCGCTCTCGGCTTACAAACGAGTCTTACAAAGGTTTCGCGCCGAGTTCCTGAGCAAGCAGTTCCATCGCGATGGTTTTCGCATCACGACGATCCATTTCACCTGGCTCTTCGTCTGCTTCGCGGATCAGCTGCTCTTCTTCAGATAGCTGGCTGACCTCCGGCTCAGGCGCAACTGCTGGAACTGGCTCCGTCGCAGGCTCAGGAGCTGGTTGCTCAACGGGAGGCGCTGGCTGTTGCTGGAACCCTTGGTTTCGTTCGGGGAAACCCTCGTCAGCTGGGTATCCATAGGGGTCCGGTGGCAGGTCAGGTTCTGGTGGCAGCGGAACACCCCGCTCGAAGGGCTCGGAGCTGCCCTGGCGATGCTGACGTTGTTGCGCTGCATTTGCCGCGGCTTGTTCGACGCGTTCCTTCCACGCTGGTTTCGCAGCACCCGCAGCCGGAGCAGCAGGAGTAGCCGGAACCACCGGAGCAGGCGGAGGCGTTGGAGTCTGTGCCTCAGGTGCTGGCCCACCGATTTTTACCGGTTGCCCCCATCCCGAAGTTTCAGCCGAACTCTCAGGCTCCTCTGGCTCGGTGGGCACGGATTCTTGCTTAGGCGTCTGAGGCTGCGCAGGCGCACTTGGAGTGGCTGGTTTGGAGTCGTAGTTGGGGTTCCACGTGCTCTTTTGCACAGCAGGCTGGGCGGTAAATCCAGCTTCGGCTGGGTTCGTGCCCACAATGCATTCGACCTTGAGCTGCAGACCAGTTTCCTCAGCCAACACCTTGACCAAAATTCCGTTGTGATCAGCAGCGTTCAAACGCGCAGCCAACGCCCCGGTGCTGTGACCGAGCACGAGGGTATCGCCTCGCAGTCCCAAAACTCGCGCTTCGGTCAGCATGATTGAGGTGCGCACACTTTGTTTTTCCACGATGTTGCGCAGCTCTGACCAGCGGCTTCGAATGGTTTCGAGGGGATCACTGCTTGCAGGCTGCTTTTCGACGCTCGCCTCCCGCACTTCCACCACTGGTTCCCTGGCGGGTTCCGGTTCCGGCGCGGGCTGAGATGTAGGTTCAGCCGCTGGCGTTGGTTCAGGCGTTGGTGCAAGAGACTGTTCGCGCACTGGCTCGGGCGCAGGAGTTGGTGCAGGAGCTGGAGCTGCCTTCTTCTGTCCATACTCCCGTGCTTTCGCGCGGGCAGCAGCAATACCAGTGAGACCACCCGGAGTAGCTGCAGGCGCAGCGTCAGTCGAACTACTGACCGCTGGACCTGCCACGGTATTGCTTGCCAGGAGCAGTCGGGCGCAGAGGATTTCCAGAAGGAGGCGCGGTGAGGTGGCACCACGCATGTCGTCGAGTCCGGAGTTCACCATGGAGGCTAGGTTGGCGAGCTCGTTGCCTTTGAACAGGGTGGATTGTTCGATTAGGGCGTCGGCGCGGTCGGTGGGGGCGTCGACAAGCCCGAGGTTTAGTGCTTCTGGGACGGCTTGGAGGACCATCAAGTCGCGGAGGCGGTCGAGGAGGTCGATCGTGAAGCGTCGCGGTTCGAGGCCTTCTTCGATGACGTTATCGATCGTGGTGAACATGCTTGCGTTGTCTTTAGATGCAAGGGCATGGATCGAATCGTCGATAAGCGTGAAGCTTGTGACACCGAGCAGCGGCAAGGCGCGCTCATATGTCAAGCCCTCCGGGCCCGAGCCGGCGATGAGCTGGTCGAGGATGGAGAGGCTGTCGCGGGGGCTGCCGCCGCCGGCGCGGATGACCAGTGGGTAAACGGAATCGTCGACGTGGACGCCTTCGCCATCGACCGCATTTTTCAGCACTTTGCGCATATCCCCTGGGGTGAGCAGGCGGAATGGGTAATTGTGCGTGCGGGAACGGATCGTACCGATCATTTTGTCCGGCTCGGTGGTGGCGAAGATGAAAATCAGGTGCGCTGGTGGCTCTTCAACGATTTTCAGCAAGGCGTTGAAGCCTTGGGTACTGATCATGTGGGCTTCGTCAATGATGAACACGCGGTAGCGAGATTCCGCCGGGGCGTAGTTCGCGCGTTCGCGCAGTTCACGCATGTCATCGACACCATTGTTACTCGCGGCGTCGAGCTCTGTTACATCAAGGGTTCCAGGGCCACCCGGGGCCAGCGCTACGCAAGAATTACACACCCCACACGGCGTGGAAGTTGGGCCTTCCACGCAGTTGAGGGACCGGGCAAGGATGCGTGCCGACGACGTCTTGCCACAACCACGCGGACCCGAAAAAAGGTACGCATGGTTGATGCGCCCGCTATCCAAAGCTGCGGACAGAGGGTCAGTCACTTGCGACTGCCCAACTAGTTCACCAAAACTTGCCGGTCGATACTTGCTATACAAAGCCACGGAATTGAGCCTACCGTCTTAACGTTTCAGATCCAGAAGATCGACTTCTTGCTCCGCCATTCGTTCGAACATGACGTCGCTGCCCTCGTTGAGAGCGATGGCAAACTCTTCCTCCGTGAGCAGGATCAACTGCAGAGGCAACGTCAATCGGGCTAGATCGCCAGCCTCGTCGGGTGCTTCCACATTTACTTGACCTGCTTCTTCACGAACATACGGAATCTCCGGGCCCCAAATGCGGGGATCCGCCAAAATTCCGTGCACCACAGAAAAACCCTCTTGGGGAAGATTCGCCATAATTCCTACGCACGGCAAGATCTGTCCCGGTTGGGCATGCATGGGAGTGACGCTGGAATCGGTGGCGGATTTGAAGGAGAGGGAGGCGTCGAGAAGCATTGTTGCAGCAGCGCCGACGGCGCGCCCAGGCACGGACACGTCGGCCCTGGCCAGGCTCAAAATCTCACTTCGCACATCGACCGTTTCCGCGCCGCCTTCCGTGACCAGCCCGGTGTTGACGCGCCCGAAATTGACAGAACACGCAATTGATTCATCCTCAAGCGTGTAACCTGCCACTTTAAACGCGCCAACCTGGTGGAATTCCGGTGTCCCAGGAAGCAGACGGTTAATCCAATGTGCTGTCTCCGCTGTATTCACTTTTAGTTAGCGTAATGCTCCGCTGCTGCCAACAGCACACAGGTAGCCACGCCATCCATGGCAACCTCAAGTTCCTCAACTGGAGGCAGCGACGGTGCCAAACGGAGATTTTTGTTCTCCGGATCCTGACGCAGCGGGTAAGAAGAACCCGCACCCGTCAACGCGATGCCGGCTTCCTTAGCCAACTCAGCCACGCGAGACGCCGTACCAGGAACCACATCAAGGGAAATGAAGTAACCGCCCGCAGGGACAGTCCACTGCGCGACACCGTACTCAGCAAGGCGAGAATCCAGAATCTCCAGAACCTTGTTGAACTTCGGAGCCAACGACGCAGCATGCTTACGCATCACCGCGCGCACTCCCTCAGCATCGCCAAAGTAACGCGCATGAGCCAACTGATTGACCTTGTTAGGGCCAATGCCACGGATACCCGCATGGCCGGTGTACCACTTGCGGTTCTCCGCAGAGGTGAGGAAGAACGACACGCCCGCACCCGCGAGAGTGATCTTCGAAGTAGAAGTGAACGCCCAGAAACGGTTCGGGTTGCCAGCGGCCTCACCAAGCCCGACGATATCGATAACCTCAGGGAATTCATCGGTCAGCGTATGAACGGCGTAGGCATTATCCCACACAACGCGGAAGTCCGGAGCTGCGGTTTCCATTGCGCTTAGACGCTTTGCGACGTCTTCTGTCACCGTGAAACCAGTCGGGTTAGAAAACACCGGAACAACCCACATGCCCTTAACCTGCGGATTCTTCACCAATTCCTCAACAGCATCCATATCAGGGCCGTCTTCATTCATTGGCACAGAAATCATCTCAAAGCCGAAACGCTCCGTGATGGAGAAATGGCGATCATAGCCCGGAACAGGGCAAATCCACTTAACGGTTTCTTCCTTCGACCAAGGCTGAACCGAATCATTGTTACCGAAAATGTACGACCAGCTGATCACATCAAACATGATGTTCAAGCTCGAAGCATCCCCCGCCAAGACCTGCTCCACAGGAACACCCAGCAAATCCGCCCAAATCTGGCGAATATCAACGATGCCATCCAGCCCGCCATAGTTACGGACATCAGTACCATCCGCAGCCTTGAAATCACCCTTACCAGGCAACGCCAACAACTCATCAGCGAAATCCAACTGCTCCGACGAAGGCTTACCGCGAGTAAGATCCAGCTTCAGATTTTTTGACTTGAGCTCATCAAACTTGCGCTTAATGTCCTCGTGGAACAAACCAATTCGCTCTGCATCAAAATCCTGCAGCGAAACTGAACTCATAACTGCGTACCTCCGCATGTGGTGGCAAAATAGACGGACCAAAAAAGGGCACAAAAAAAGAGCAGTGACCTCAAGCCACTACTCTAGACGTTTTAGGGGATCCCGCGCACCCGTCAGAGCTCGCTGACCCTTGCTGCATTCCTGCCCTGGGGGAGTTCACAAGATAAACGCCGCACGGGATCCTTCGCATAACTCTAGCTGAACCGCCCCAGAAAACGCCAACTGCGAGCGGATTTGAGTTTCTAAACGACTTTTGTGTAATCTAATCCCCAGAACAAAGCAGCCATGCGTTGCAGCCGTTCTAGCTGGAGGATTCGACTAGCGGCCTATGTCGCTCGCCTGGAACGCGGGTTGGGAGCAATCCCTCAGGGGTTCAAATCCCCTATCCTCCGCAAACTGAACCAGCTTCTCACTTCGGTGGGGAGCTGGTTTTTTCATGTATTGGGGATTCTCTTTGGTGGTTAAGGGACAAAATGTGTGCTTTTCTCTGGTGAGTCCCTGCAATACCCTGCAAGCCCAAACCAGGTGACCAATGAACGCCGAATTTCACTGCCGTCGGTCATATGGGATGGTTTTGAGGTCTGGAAACGGTCCCATATGACCGAGAATCTCTCAATTAGGGGCTCTTCGGCCACTTGGTTTGCCCCATCGCCGGTAATTCTCGTCCAGTAGTCGGGATGATCGATAAGTACAGCCCCAGTCGACGATGTCACCACACTAACGGCTGATGACAAACGTGACCTGGTCATAGGATACTTAGCTCAACCACACGGTCAGGGCCAGCAATTCCTCACGTTTTACCAACTCCGTAAGCACACCATCATGGCCTGGTGCGCCGCTATGACCGACGGGGACTTAGACGCTGATATCTCACCCCGCCAGATCGGGTTGATGACCACCCGAACCGTGGTCGAAATCGTTCGACTACGCCACATGATTGCCCAACAACTAGAAAGAGCCACGATCATGGAAAACGAGTACCTCAAAGAAATCGCAGCGCTGAAGAAAGAACTCGCGCACTACAAGCAAAAAGACCATCAGAATCAAATGGTGATCGATATCTTGGGAAAAGCTATTGGGACCAGGCCCAATCCTGGCGAGGGCTTAGACGAGGAGGACGCCACCTAAACGTGGATGAGCAACGCGCCTTTGATCAAGGACTCAAGGAAGAAAACACCTTGATCACAGATCTCACCACCTGTGCCAGGCTGAGCCATAACAAGGCATTACGGCTGATCAAGCTGTCGAAATCAACGGCGTATTACCGCAACAAGCCGCGTCCCCGTCCTGCACCGAAACCTGTCCTGCAGGCCGTGCCAGCACCAACAGCACCTGGTGTGGAACCCACACCAGAGCCTTGGCAGGGGAAGGAGCCAGCAGTGTCGTCGGTGCGTCAAGCGTTGGCAGAACACGAACGCCAGTTCATTGTTGATGCGATCACCGCGTACCCACAACTGAGCGTTAGTGGGGTGTTTAACATGTTGTTTAACAAAGGCATCTACCGCGCATCACTACGTACATGGTGGCGTGTTGCCAAGCAGCACAAGTTGTTACACAAAGACCGAGTCAGTGCCCTGTCCCCGGGGAAACGATCACCAACGCCACGGGTTAAGCCGAGGTTGGAAGCAACACAGCCTGGTCAGGTGGTGTGTTGGGATGTGACGTTCTTGCCGTCGCTGGTACGTGGTAAGACCTATGCGTTGCATCTGGCGATTGATTTGTTTTCCCGCAAGATTGTTGGGGCGAAGGTCGCGCCGACGGAAAATACCTCCACCGCGGTGGAGTTGTTAACGCAGGTGTTAGCGGATAATCCGGGTGTGGTGACGGTGCATTCGGATAATGGGTCGGCGATGACATCGACGAGGGTGCGGCGGTTGTTAGCGGATCATGGTGTGGCGTTGTCGTTGATTCGGCCGCGGGTGAGTGATGATAATGCGTTTGTGGAGTCGGTGTTTCATACGTTGAAGTATCGGCCGTTTTATCCGAAGGTGTTTGCATCGATGGATCAGGCCCGGGTGTGGGTGGAGGAGTTTGTGGTGTATTACAACACGGTTCATCCGCATTCTGGTGTGGCTGGGCATACTCCGCAGTCGGTGTTTGATGGTAGTTGGAGGGCGGCTCATAGGTTGCGTGTGCAGGCGTTGGATGCCCATTACCGGCAGTTCCCGCAGCGGTATGTGGAGCAGCCGGTGGTTCAGGAAGTTGCTGGTGTGGTGCGTCTTAATGGTGCGCGTGATGATGGGTCTGTACAGGAGAGGGTTGGTGGTGTAGCGTCGCTGTTAAGTGCTTGAGTTAGCATGTGTTCTTATCGCCCCCTGGTTCACAAACCCCTGGCAGCGAGCGCATTCACGCGCCAATACTGCAGTTTGGAACCAAGGGTCCCAATCCCCAACCGCCGTTTGGCCTAGATATGCGGCCCGCCGAATCTAGCCCAAAATTCCCAATTGAAGGCTTCGAAAGTGACCCTTCAGAATCGCTCCTGAGCTACCAACATCACAGCACCCATACAAATACCCTCCTCGAGCATTCGACCCGTTAAATCGCCCCAACTAAATTAAATAGTGACTTGAGAAACAAAGCTTCATTATGCCAAACCAGCACAACCTCGGAACTTCCCCACTCAAATGGCAGGACACGCGCCTTACGTACAGAAATTCCCACAACCCCATACAGCCAAGAGGTCAATTGGCAAAAATCTAGAAAAATCTACCCAGTAAGCATTCAGGAACCATTCAGAATCTTTTCTTAGCATGTCTCTATCAGCGTAAACGTCCGAACATGAAAGGCTAGAAAAGCCATGGCTGAGCAGTTGCGTCAATTTGAAGGCAGGGTCCTCCCTAATCAATCCGAGGACTTGGAAGATCAGGGTTTGGGATTTGACCTGGGAACCGTTTTCTCCCGCAGGAAGGTTTTGGGATTCATCGGTGTTGGTGGAGCAGGTGTGGCACTTGCTGCTTGTTCACCTTCTGGTTCTTCCGCGGCATCGAGCACCTCAAGCGCGTCCAGCAGCGCAGCTGCAACCACCAGTGCAGCAGCAGAGACTTTGACTGAGATGAAGTCGGAGACTGCTGGTCCGTACCCGGGCGATGGTTCGAATGGTCCGGATGTGTTGGAGGTCTCCGGTGTGGAGCGCCAGGACATCACCAAGTCGATTGATTCTGACACCGTGGCAGAGGGCGTACCTCTGACGTTGACTATGACCATTTTGGACATGAACAACAACAATCAGCCAATGGAGGGTGCTGCGGTGTACGTGTGGCACTGTGATGCGCCGGGTCGATATTCGATGTACGACTCTGAGCTGGAAGATGAGACCTATTTACGCGGTGTGCAGATTACCGATAAGTATGGCCAGGTCACGTTCGATACCATTTTCCCTGGTTGTTATGCGGGCCGTTGGGTGCATATTCATTTCGAGGTGTTCCCGGATCGAGACAGCATCACGGATTCCACGAACAACATTTTGACGTCGCAGATTGCCTTGGATGAAGCATCAGCAGCATCGGTGTATGCACTTGATGTGTATGGAGATTCTTTGACCAACCTCAATAACATCACGTTGGAGTCGGACAATGTCTTCTCCGATGGTTGGGATCAGCAGATGGCTAACCTGACCGGTGATGCTACCAGCGGTTTCATTGCCTCGATTGATGTGCCGATTGATCCAACCACGGAACAGAATCAGTCCATGAACATGCCAAGTGGAGGCCAGGGAGGCCCCGGTGGACAAGGAGGACCAGGCGGCATGACTCCTCCAGATGGAATGACCCCTCCCTCTGAGCCTCAGTAAATAAACGGCTCCCGGCTGAGGGTTGTGGGGTCGAAAATTTCCAACAATTGGGGTGCGGAATTTACCCCTTCGTAGCCGAGCGATGATGCGAGGCGGGAGAAAATGGTGTGGAGGGGGGCGTCGATAAGCATTTCTTTAAGCGTCACTGCCCCGTCGCGTTTGGCGAGGCGCTGGCCGTGGGCGTTGAGCACGAGCGGCACGTGAATGTATTCGGGCGCGGGGGTGCCCAGCAGCGAGCCGAGGTAGGCTTGGCGCGCGGCGGAATCGAGTAGGTCGTCGCCGCGGACTACCTGGTCAACGCCTTGGTAGGCATCGTCGACGACGACAGCTAAGTTGTATGCCCATCCGGGTTCCTGCCCGCCGCGGAGCAGAATGAAATCGTCTACGGGGCCAGTTTGTGGGCCGCGAAGTCGGTCGTGAAAATCAAACGAGGTTACCTGCGCGCGCAGGCGGATGGCGGGGTGCCGGTTTTGCGCAGCCAAGGTTGCACGCTTTTCGACGCGTTCCTCCTCCTTCAATCCCCTACACGTTCCCGGATACACTCCCGGAGCCACATGGGGTGCCCGCGAGGCTTCTTGGATGTCCCGGCGCGAGCAATAACATTCGTAGGTGTCTAGTTTTTCAAGGGCTGCGCGGTAGGCGTCGTAGCGTGTGGATTGGTAGAGGACGTCGCCATCCCAATCGAGACCCAGGGCGGATAGGTCTGCGAGTTGGCTTTCGGCGGATTCCTTGGATGAGCGTTGTTCATCGATGTCTTCGACCCGCATGAGGAATTTTTTTCCTTCGGAGCGCGCGAACAGCCAGGCCAGCAGTGCTGTGCGGAGGTTGCCAAAGTGAAGGTCGCCGCTTGGTGATGGTGCGTATCGTCCTGCCATGTTTCTAGATTAGATGTTCACTTGCCGCCATGTTTCGGATGGGTTCTCCTGAACGGTGGAGATGATCACTCCGGGATAGTTGAGGAGGTTTTCAGGGGTGATGCCTTCAAGTACCAAAAGCGGTGGGGTTCGAAGGGTGGCGCTGGCAATTTTCAGTTTGTTGATCTGCGAAGTACTCCAGGGGTGTCCGCCGTTTTTCAAGCGTTGTTTCCCGGTGTTGTTCAGACCAACTTGTTCCAGTGCTTGCTCAATTTCTTCCACGGTGGCATCCGGCACTCGCAAACCAACCAGGCGCGATACTGAACCACGGCTTAAGTGGTGGTGTGCTGAGGCGATTCCGATGAGGGCGCGTCGTTGTTTCAAAGGAAGCTGCGAAAGCCTTTGACCGTTGACTATTACATCTGTGCCTTCCTCCATTGCAGACAACGAGGTGACCCATTTTCTCGTCGCATCTGCAGAGCCGTGGAGGTAGATCCGTTCTCCAGGAAGGGCGGAAATACCTTTGACATAGACACCGGGGATTCCTTCTGTTGCTTGCAACCCGGGTAGTTTTTGTTGGGAGTGTTTAAATTCTGAGCCTCGTTGCAGAAGTGGAATCAGGATGCGTGTCGCGGCTTTATAATTTTGGCGATATTCCACCACGCGGCCAAGTTCTGCAACTGGAGTGGCAAGAACGCCAAGAAGCATCATTATTCCCGCAACCTCACTTACTTCCAGGTGGCCAGAAATCACAATGCTGACAGTGCCAAGCGAGGCTGCCATGGCCATCAATGCGCGGCTAAAACCGGTGGCCCAGGAACGTCTTACAGCAGCTATCACCACTCGGTCGGAATCTCGGGTGACTGCATTGAGCTCACGGTCTATTGCTCCTGTTGCGTGCAGTAATTCTCCAGCCATGACAGAATCTGCGATCCGCGCAGCCATGCGTCCACGTTTTTTGCGTAGTTCACGTGCTCTTTTCAAAGTCCACCGCGCCACCACCGGCAGCACGGCTACACACATGAGCAGTGGCACAGTAACAGCCACGCCTGTGCGGAGATCTTGGATAAACAACGCCACCAGCACAATCGCAATCAACGGCAGCCCGGTGACCATCGGAACAATGCCCAAAGCCACCCAATTGCGCACCGCGGTGAGATCATTGCTGGCTCGGGTGACAGTCACGCCCAACGAGGCCGTATTTCCAGGCACCAGCGCAGCACCCACCAATTCACGACGCACCTCATGCACATAATGCTGGCCTAGATCTTCTGCCACTACTTTTTGAATCCACTGCGCCACCCCCAAACCCAACGTGGTAGCAAGCAGCAATCCAACAAGTGCTCGGTTTCCCTCAAGTATGGCGGCTACGCTCAACGACACCATGATCGCCAGCAGTGCCTGCAGCACACCAAGTACACCTAGGGCAATGAGCAAAAGTCTGCGACGAGCACGCCATAAGCTAGGCATGATCCGTTAGCACCGCTGTGACGATCTCCGGGTTGGTGAGATCAAAAGTGGGCACCACTGGAACTTCAAGCACAGCGGCAGCTTCCGCGGTGGCCAGCGGCGAAGCCGTCATCACTCCCGAGGCCGCAGCCACATGAAGCCCCGCCGCCTGCAGTTCCTGCACACCGGCCTTCGCGCCCAAGGCATCAACAGCGGAGAACACCACATGATCCACGGCTTCCTGGAACACTTGATCGCGCAACAGCCGCGAGGTTTCGCCCTGATAAATTCCGTCCGCGATTTCCACGATCACGGTATCCGCACCAGAATCAGCCAGCACATTAATCATGTTGACGCTCAGCGCACGAATCTCCGCGAAATTCAGCTTGAACGTAGTTGGGTAGCCAAAGTCGGTGAAATCAATAACGCTGTGAGCACCAGCATCGTGATAAATCATGCGGTCATTTCCAGCACCAGTGCCCGTGATCTTTCCAGCCGCCACCTTCTGCCCCGCCGCAGCCAAACCATTGACCAAGCAGGCAAGCGTGGTGGATTTTCCAGAGTTCATCGACGTTCCCAGCACCGCGATCACCTGCGCACGCTTGTTGGGAGCCTCCACTTTCAAAGGATTATCAAAAGCCGCAAAGTCCCGTACATTCACAGTTCCGCGCGCATTGGTGAGCAATCCCAACGGTTCAATCTCTGTGGGTTCATCCACCCGATCGTGCAGCGCCGTCACCGTTCCCGCGATGCCACCAGCCGCCACCAAATGGCATGGCCCCAAATCCTCCGGTACATGCGCTAAAAACTGATCCGCCGCATACCGGTGCCCATACGCCAACATCACCAACACCCCCTCAAACAAAATGGCCTTGCGCGACTCCGGCGTCTCCACCCGCTTGTGATTATTAATCGCCGTCACCCGCGCAATCACCACATCGCCCGCCTGCGGCGTGCCGGCTGTTTCCAACCAAAAATCAGAAGGACGCTTATCGACGCCCACCGCCACCAAACGCGTCGTATAGCTCGCCTGAAAACGAGCAGGCAACGCGATCGCCGTGGAGTGCAGTACTGGGTGTTCAAGAGCAATGGTCATGAGGAGGGACCTTTCTAGGAGGAAGTGTCTGGCCGATTGGCTAACAATCTCTAGTTAAATCCCGCCTCATGAAACCACGATGAAACCAACATGAGAGTTTTTTCATCCACGTTTTCTGGCTATGGTTGTGGACGTGCAAAATCAATCACACACCCCAGAAACCCAGCCTCAACCTGGGCAGGGCGCAGCCAAGAAAACCCCCGTTGCGTCCGGAAACTCCACGTTCATTCACATTCAGCCAAGCTTGTACCCCATTTTGCTGGCGCTGTTTGTTGCAGTCTTTCTAATTTCAAATATCACCGCAACCAAGGGCGTAGAAATCGGCCCGTTGGTGACAGACGGTGCGTTCTTCCTCTTCCCCATCTCATATGTGTTGGGCGATGTTCTAGCCGAATGTTACGGCTTCAAATCCACTCGTCGTGCCATTCTTACTGGTTTTGGCATCACGATGCTCGCGGCGCTGTCTTTCTACATTTCCATCTGGCTGCCTGGCGCAAGTTTCTGGGAAGGCCAAGAAGCTTTCGAAGCAACGCTCGGCCTTGTTCCACAGATCATCGTGGCATCACTGGCGGGCTATATTGTGGGTCAGCTGCTCAACGCCAAAGTTCTGGTGGCTATCAAAAAGCGCACGGGTGAAAAGTCCCTGTGGGCGCGCCTGATTGGTTCCACCGTTGTCGGAGAATTTGTCGATACCCTGCTGTTTTGCGCCATCGCAGCGCCAGTGATCGGTATTGCCACCGCCCCGGATTTCATCAACTACGTTGTGGTGGGCTTCGTGTGGAAAACCCTTCTAGAGGTCATCCTCATGCCCATCACCTACGCAGTCATTAGGTGGGTGAAACGCCGCGAAGGTTATGAAACCTTCGACGCGTAGTACCGGCCTAAGAATTCTTCCTTGAATTCGTAGTACGTGCCATCATCGATGCTGGCACGAATCTTATCCACCAAGGTGATCATGAAGTGCAGATTGTGCATGGTGCACAGCGTGCCGGCCAAAAATTCCTTCGCTTTGAGCAGGTGATGAATGTACGCGCGGGAGTAGTTCTCGCTGGCGTATCCGCCGACTTCCTCATCGATTCCCTTGAAGTCACGCTTGAAACGCGCACCGGTCAAATTCATGCGTCCATCAAGCGTGTAGACACCGCCGCGTCGACCCAAACGAGTCGGCGCCACGCAGTCAAAGGTGTCCGCACCGGCTTCGACAGCCACGAACAGATCGTCCGGCTCGGAAATGCCCAGCAGGTGACGTGGCTTGTCCTCGGGCAGCTCATCGCACACCCAGCCCACGATGGTGCCCAGGTTTTCCTTCTCTAGGGCGCCACCGATGCCGAAACCGCCGAAGCCGCGACGGCCTTCGTCGGCGGCCTGGCGATCCAGGTCCAACAGGCCTTTTACTGCTTGTCGACGCAAATCCTCGAACTGCGCCCCCTGCACCACTCCCCATAGGGATTGCAGTGGTTTATCCACACGTTCCTGAGTCAAACGTTCATGCTCCAGGAGGCAGCGCTGTGCCCACCTGCGGGTACGTTCCACAGATTCCACCTGGTAGTCATAGGTATCAACCAAGGTGGTCAGTTCATCAAAAGCAAAGATGATGTCTGCGCCCAATTGGTGCTGAATCTGCATGGAGACTTCTGGGGTGAATCGGTGCTTTGAGCCATCGATAACAGATTTGAAATCCACGCCGTCTTCGTCGACAAGCGCCATGCGCTCTTTTTTAGCCGCCTTGATATCGTTGCGCGTCAAGTTGGTGGTGTCCATGGCCAGCACCTTTTTAAAGCCGGAGCCCAGGCTCATGACCTGGAATCCGCCGGAGTCGGTGTAGGTGGGGCCGTGCCAGTTCTCAAAGGCAGACACACCGCCAGCCTCGTCCACGATGTCGGGGCCAGGCTGCAGATACAGGTGGTAGGCGTTGGACAAAATAGCCTGTGCGCCGGTCTCCCGAATCTGCTCAGGGGTAAGGGTTTTCACCGTGGCTTTGGTAGCCACAGGAATGAAAGCAGGGGTGGCAATATCACCGTGAGGTGTGTGGATTACACCTGTACGACCATGCTTGCCGGGGGCGTCATCGGCAAGCTTGTTGTTGAGGGTGAATGAAAGATCTGACATAGGTGCCAAGTCTAACGTGCAGCCTGCTTCTCCTCCCATTCCTTCTCCAGTGCGGTGCCTTCAATGTCCAAACTTGGCAGAATTCGATCCAGCCACTTAGGCATCCACCACGTGGCCTTGCCCATCAGGAACATCGACGCGGGGACCAGACCCATGCGAATGAAGAAAGCATCGAAAAACACGCCCGCACCCAACGCGAAACCGAAGATCTTAATAAATGGCAACGGCTGATCAATAAACGCCACGAACACGGCAATCATGATCAGTGCCGCTGCTGTAACCACGCGGGAGCCCTGCGTGAAGCCTTCAATCACTGACTGCTCAACCGGGGTGTACTTGGAACCAGGCTGTCCCTTGCCATTGTGGTGGGTGTAGTGCTCGCGCATGCGAGTCACAAGGAACACCTGATAGTCCATGGCCAAACCGAAGGTCACGCCGATGAGGAAGATCGGCATGAAGGAAATCAGCGGACCAGGGGTGTTCACAAAGCCACCGAAGCCCTCCTGCCAGACCAACACCGTCGCACCGAAGGCCGCACCCACAGACAACAAGAAGCCAAGGCCAGCAACCAGCGGAACAAGCAGGGAACGGAACACCAGAATGAGGAGGAAAATAGCCAAACCAACAACCACAGCGAGGTAAACCGGCATTGCGTCTTCCAGCTGCTCAGTAATGTCCAACTGAACCGCCGTAAACCCAGTGGTACCCAGTTCAGTTCCCGTAACATCCTCAATCTGAGCTTCCTGCGCACGCAGCACGTGCATCAACTCAGGGGTCTCTTTATCCGCAGGTCCGGTGTATGGAGTCACGAGAATCTGCGCCGCAGTGAAATCATCATTGACGCTGATGATCTGCGCATTCTTCACATCGATGTTGGAATTGTAGGTCTGGGTGACATACATATAGGTAGCAAAACGAGCCGCCTGCTCCCGATCGAACTCGCCCTCTTCAGGCTCCTGTGCCTCAATCAGTGGCTGCAATGCGGTGGAATCAGCATTGACCTCATGCGTATCGACGATGACCAAGAACGGCGCATTAACGCCCGCGCCAAAGCCCTCTGCCATCAAATCAGCCGACTGACGCTGAGTGGTATCAATATTGGAGGTGGAGTCAGAAGGCAGTGACAACTGCAGGTTCATTGCAGGAATGGTCAAGGCACCAAGACCCAAGACCACCACTGCCACCACAAGACCCGGTGCTTTCTGTACAAGCTTGACCCATGAGCGACCCTTGGAACGACGATTAAGCGCTTGCTCCCACGTCTGCTTTGGCGTTGGGTTTCCACCAATTCCAGGGATCTTGCCCTTGAACGCATGACCACCAAACACACCCAACAGCGCCGGGATAAACGTCAACGCAATGAGCACAGCCACGAACACCGTAAACGCCGCAGAAATACCCATGGCCGTGAGGAATCCGATATCCGCAATGATGAGGGCTACCAGCGCGATAATCACCGTCGCGCCAGCAAACACCACCGCACTACCAGCTGTGCCCACCGCCATTCCGGCAGCATCGGCACGTGGCATGCGCTTATACTCCGCACGGTACCTAGACAAAATAAACAGCGCGTAGTCAATGCCCACGGCCAGGCCAATCATCACTGCGAGCACTGGAGTCACATTGTTGAGATCAGTAAACGCCGTGGCCAGCACAATTGCCAGCGCACCAATGCCCACGCCGATCACCGCGGTAATCAAAGGCAAGCCTGCAGCAATCAAAGAACCAAAGGTGAAAATCAACACGATGAACGCGATGCCAATACCGATGATCTCACTGGTGGTTTCAATCTGAATTGGATCACCGAAAGCAGGTCCACCGGCTTCCACCCGGACACCTAAATCTTCACCGATTTGCATCGCTTCGTTGATCACATCGCGGTGTTTTTGCTCCACATATTCTGCGGCCTCAACATCAATGTTGAAAGAGGTGTAGCCAATGGTTTTGTCTTCGCTCAACACCGCCAGATTGGCAGCATCCTTTGCAGCGGTTTCCTCAGGAAGCCCCATGCTGGTCATCTGCTCGATGACCATCTCTTCCAACGCAGGAGACACCTCAACAGGATTGCCGAAGCGCTCTCCCCCACCAAAATCAGGCAAATTGTCCTCAATGTAATCAACGACTGCATCCATCGCAGTCATCATCTGAGGATCATCAAGCGTGGTTCCTTCCGGGGATTGGAAAACCACGTTAACTCCGGCGGCCGTCACCGGGTTCGTCTGATCAGGGAAATTTTCAACCAGAGAAACAGTGGCATCAATCGAAGGGGTGTCTTCAATAGTGAAAGAGTTACTGAACCCCTTCTGCATCGTCAGGGCCAGACCACCAACAATGGCCAAAATAAGTAGCCATGCCGAAATCACAATCCACTTGCGATTATAGGACCATCGCCCCAACCTGAATAGCAATTTCGCCACGGGGTTGCTTCTCCTCTTAAATGAGCTATTTTTTCACGCCCCACTAACTTACCTGCGGTAGCTGTGAATCCGAGAAAATCTCCTAGATCCGACGCTTCTTCCACGCGATCACAGAACCAATTACTCCCACAAGCAGCGTGACAACATAAGTGACTAAAGAAATTGTGGAGGAATTAAAGAGATCGAAGAAATCTGGCTGGAATTCGTTGGAGTAAATGGACGGCTCATACATTGACCATCCGAAATCGAAAGAAGTCCGCGACTCAGGCTTCATCAAAATTCCGGAAATCGACATGAGCGTCAACGGAAAGAACACCCAAAACCACGGAAACACCCGCTCCTCTGAGGCTTGCTTCCGCAGCAAAGAAACACCGACCAAAGCGGTCACAGCAATTGCAAAGAAAAGTGCAAGGTTCATGACCACAGAGTAGAGCAATTCATCCGCACTTATTGGTTAAGAATGCAAAAAAACCGGCTCTTAAGCAGCTACAAACTGCTTAAGAGCCGGTTCTTACACTGGCGGTGGCGGGGGGATTTGAACCCCCGGTTGGGGATTACCCAACATTCGCTTTCGAGGCGAACACCTTCGGCCGCTCGGACACGCCACCGCCGATCAGTCTATCGGAATGGTTGCGCGCCAAACAAATCCAGAGTTCGGCTTCTAATCCTGAACAAGTACGGGATTAGTCGTCCTTCTTGAACGCACCCAGAACCTTGTTAGCTGCGTCCTTTACCTTTTCACCGGCGTTTTCGACAGCATCCTTGATGTCTGCCTTAGCCTGATCCGCACGGCCCTCATCAGCGAGGGACTCGTTATCAGTTGCCTCGCCGAATCCTTCTTTAGCCTTACCTGTGAGGTCCTCTGCCTTGTTGGAAAAATCGCTCATGTGGTGCTCATCTCCTACTTCTAGTTGAGGTATTTGTGATACCCACCGTAGGAGCGTGAATCACTAAAAGCTCGCCACGCCCTGAAATTGATATAAATCCGTTACCTGTGAAGTTCGAAAAATTCGGTCATCAAGGCAGCACATTCAGGCTCGAGGATTCCTCCACTGACTTCCACTTTGTGCAACACCGCGGGGTCTCGAACCACGTCAAATACAGATCCACAGGCGCCGGTTCGGGGCTCAAATGCTCCGAATACGATGCGTCCGATTCGAGCACCCACCAAGGCGCCGGCGCACATACTGCAGGGCTCCAAGGTGACCACCGCGGTGCAGTCACTCAGCCGCCAGCCGTCGGAAAAACGGCGGGCGGCTCGTCGTAAAGCAATAATTTCGGCGTGGGCCGTGGGATCGCGGTCTGCTTCTCGACGGTTCGTTGCGGTCGCCAGGATCTCCCCGGTCGGCGCGTAAATGACGGCGCCAACGGGAACGTCCCCCTCAGGGGTTTGGCGAGCAATATCCAAAGCATGGCGCATGCGGCGCTCATCGTCTTTGATGCGCGCCTGCACAGGTAAAACGCCCACTAGTCGAATCCCACCACCCGAGCCAGATCATTATCAAAACCGAGTTCTTCCGCGATGCGCAGCAATTGTTCGGAAGGATCCAAATCCATGTCATCGCAAATCACGGAAAGAACCTCCTCAGACAGCCCCAAATCCGCCAAAATATCGAAATCACCTTCTGGCCATGGATCGATGTCGTCCAAATCATCAGGGTTGATATCTGGAAGATCCGCATCGAGTTCATCCATCACCGCGGCGGCGAAATCATCGTCGACAGCCATCGGCGCATCCGAAAGGAAAAGGAATACCCTACTTGGGGTGGGACGCACCATCACAAAATATTCATCATCAACGCACAACAGCGCAAACGCCGGCCCCTCGCTACGCAGCGAGCGAACCGCATTAATAGAGGTAGAGAGCTTGGAGAAGTGATCCTCAAACTCGCGTACCTGCCATTTACCTTCAACTAAGGTAGCCGTAACTGCAAAGCTCAGGCCATCCTCTTCAGTGTTCATAGAGATAACCGTAGTAGGTATGTGCCACACTTGTCAGGTGACTACCAAAGACATTTCCCGCCCAGTATGCATCCTGGGCCTCGGCCTCATCGGCGGATCCCTCCTCCGCGACCTCCATGCAGCCAACCACTCCGTCTTCGGCTACAACCGCTCACGCTCCGGCGCTAAATCAGCCGTCGACGAAGGCTTCGACGTTTCCGCCGATCTTGAAGCAACCCTCCAGCGTGCAGCCGCCGAAGATGCGCTCATCGTCCTCGCGGTCCCCATGACCGCAATCGATTCGCTTCTCGACGCCGTCCACACCCACGCACCAAACAACGGCTTCACCGACGTCGTATCCGTAAAAACCGCCGTCTACGACGCAGTAAAAGCCCGCAACATGCAACACCGTTATGTGGGATCCCACCCCATGGCAGGCACCGCCAACTCCGGCTGGAGCGCATCCATGGACGGACTGTTCAAACGAGCAGTATGGGTGGTCACCTTCGACCAGCTTTTCGACGGCACCGACATCAACTCCACCTGGATCAGCATCTGGAAAGACGTCGTCCAAATGGCACTCGCCGTGGGCGCTGAAGTTGTCCCATCCCGAGTTGGCCCACACGATGCAGCAGCAGCACGAGTGTCTCATTTAACACACATCCTGGCTGAAACCCTCGCCATCGTCGGTGACAACGGTGGCGCACTGTCTCTCTCTTTAGCCGCTGGCAGCTACCGCGACTCCACCCGCGTTGCAGGCACCGACCCAGGACTCGTCCGCGCCATGTGTGAAAGCAACGCCGGCCCACTGGTCAAAGCCCTCGACGAAGCACTGGCGATCCTCCACGAAGCCCGCGAAGGCCTCACCGCAGAACAGCCAAACATCGAGCAACTTGCCGACAACGGCTACCGATCCCGCATCCGCTACGAAGCCCGCTCCGGCCAGCGACGCGCCAAAGAATCCGTTAGCCCTACCATCACCTCATCCAGGCCAGTGCTCCGTCTCCACCCGGGCACACCAAACTGGGAGAAGCAGCTCATCCACGCTGAAACCCTCGGCGCACGGATCGAAGTGTTCTAGTTTTATCGGCTGATGATTCTCAGGCGATTCCTAATGTGAATTCGACACCAAGATTTCTTAATTTTGGCCACCATTTTGCCAAAATCTTGGTGTCGAACGTGCACAAAGTACACACCGGCGCACGCGAAAACCCCAGGCTGACTTTTTAATCAACCTGGGGTTTTAAACTGTGCGCCCGGAGGGATTCGAACCCCCAACCTTCTGATCCGTAGTCAGATGCTCTATCCGTTGAGCTACGGGCGCAGTGCAGATTGTTTACCGTGTGGCGTTCTCTGCAACGACGATTACTTTACACAGCTTCAGAAAGAACAACAAACCCGCAGTTCAACGCCATTTACGTTGACTGCGGGCCTGTTAACTTTTAAAGCATGATGCCAAAGAGTGGGATCGCTACGAAGTAGGTGAAAATCGTAATGAGGATGACTGCGATGATGTTCAGCCACAGACCACCCTTGACCATTTCGCCGATCTTAATGTAGCCGGAGCCGAATGCAATCGCGTTTGGAGGCGTTGCCACTGGAAGCATGAACGCACAGGTTGCGGACAGTGCGACTGGGATGGTCAGCAGCAGAACATTCTGCTCGCCACCTGCGGTCAGTCCGATACCTACGGCGACGCCACCCATGATTGGCAGGAAGGTTGCCGCTGTTGCGGTGTTGGAGGTGAACTCGGTCAGGAACAACACCAGGACAGCAATGGCGAAGATGAGAATGAAGATTGGAAGGGCATCAAGTCCCTTAGCTAGTTCACCGATCCATAGGGAAAGTCCCGTGCTGGTAAACATCGCAGAAAGTGAAAGCCCGCCACCAAAAAGCAAGAGAACATCCCATGGAAGTTCGCCTGCAGTACGCCAATCAAGAATGCGTTCGCCGGTTTTAAAGTTAGCGGGAACGATAAACATCAGCAGGCCGGCAGCGATGCCAATGAGGGAGTCATTGATAGAGAGCTGGGAACCGGTCCAATCTAGAGTTAATGGAATGAAGACCCAAGCCAGTGCAGCTGCCGCAAAAATAACACCCACTGTGACCTGAGGTGCAGTCCACGGCCCCATTTCAGCGATTTCACGTTTGATCAGTTCACGTCCGCCAGGGATTTCTTTCATTTCTGGCTTGAACACGGTGGTCAACACAAGCCACGCGATGATGGTGAAGACGACAGCAATTGGTACACCAAGAATCATCCACTGACCAAATCCGATGTGGATATCATGCGATTCAGACATATACGCAGCAAGCAAGGCATTGGGTGGCGTGCCAATTAAGGTGCCGAGTGAACCGATGGAAGCAGAATAAGCAATGGACAGCATGAGTCCAGTGGCGAATTTCTTTTGGTTTTTCATTCCGCCCACAGTCTCAGCGGTCAGTGCCAGTACCGACATACCGATCGGTAACATAACCACGGCCGTTGCAGTGTTAGACACCCACATGGACAAAAATCCAGTTGCCACCATAAAACCCAAGACCAATTGCTTTGGCTTAGTACCAACAGCTAGCACGACCGCTAGAGCCATACGTCGGTGTAGGTTCCATTTCTGCAGGCCAAGTGCCATAAGAAAGCCGCCCAAGAAGAGGAAGATCGTAGGGTTGGCATACGGAGCTGCTGCCTTCCCAAAGTCCACAACCTGGAAAGCAGGGAATGCAACCAACGGGATAAGTGCGGTTGCTGCTAGTGGGATTGCTTCTGTCATCCACCACACTGCCATCAAGATTGTGACTGCAGCAGTAAGACGCATCGCGTTGTTGGTGTATTCAGTTTCTGGATCGACGCCACTGGATTGCATGACGGTTTCCACGGAGTTCGAGGGGAAGAGAAGATAGACCAGGGCGGCTAAGACGAGGCCGGCAATGATGCCGGTTGCTTGTCGACGCCACTCTCGCCTGTCTCCAACGACCATTACTTCGCCCGGTGATTCTGCCGAGCCTTCTTTAATGTCAGGTGTGCTCATTGCTGAACAATCCTTTTCTGTAATTCACTCCCTTGCTTAAAGAAGGGATGGATTTTCTCACATATTCAGCCCGGTCATCAATGACCATGTAAGCCAACGAGGGAATATTAACGTTCGCAGTGCGAATTGGTAGAAAGATCACGTTCAGCCCCTCCCCCGTCAATCATCACACCTTTTTAAAGGATTGGCCTGACCACTAGTTTCTTGGCGGTAGGTAAATATTACTAAGTCTTGCATTACACCCGCCCCACCCCAATGTGCAATGGTTACGCGAAGTAAAATTTTTTGAACTTTGCTCCAAATTTGATGATTAACCGCGACAGAGAAACTTCATAGAAATGCCGAAGCTGGCAGGCTTGCCAATACGGTTAAGGACTGGGAGTGGACGTCGAAAAGCAAAAATCTTTTAGATTCCGAGCACCAACTTGGCAATTGCAAAGTAGATGATCAAACCTGTTGCATCACAGAAGGTTGAAATAAAAGGATTAGAGAACACCGCTGGGTCCGCTCCGATCGCCTTGGCAATAATTGGCATTACTCCGCCAACTGATGCGGCCATCGTGCACACCGCCAACAATGTCAGACCGATGACAGTGCCTACGGGCATGCCGTAAACAAGCGATGCGATCACAAATCCAACGGCACCCAACAATGCCCCGAGCATGAGGCCGACTCGGATTTCTCTGCCCAAGACGCGGAAGACATCTGATTTTCGGACGTCACCCAATGCGAGCGCACGGGTCACGGTTGTTGCAGCTTGGTTTCCGGTGTTTCCGCCAGTACCAGTGAGCAAAGGAATGAACAATGCCAGTACCACGGCTTCAACCAAGGTGGCTTCGAAAATATCAAGAACTTGAACCGTCAAAATTGCTGACACTGCCAAAACCAGAAGCCATACGATGCGGGACTTCACCAGTTTCCGAATCGGCGTGGATAGATACGGCTGCTGGAGAGGTTCCGAACCACCACTGCGAGCGGAGTCCTCAGAGTCGGCTTGCTCCACGATGTCTTGCGCATCATCGAAGGTCAGCACTCCTAAGAGCATGTTCGATTCATCCACAACGGGCATCGCAACGAGGTCCAACTGTAGGAACCAGCGGGCGGTTTCTTCAATATCCGCGGACGCCAACACCGAAACAGGACGCACCATGATTTCCGAGACTTTTAGAGTGGGATCTGCGATGAACAGCTTTCGCAACGACACCACGCCCATCACTTGGCGAGCACGGTTCACAATAGGTAAGGCATAAATCGTCTCAGCCTCAGCAGCATGATTGCGCACAAAATCTAAGACTTCGGCGACGGACATGTCGTCGAAAAGCAATAAAACCTGGGGCGACATCCAACGTCCAACCGACCCCTTTGCGTAACCCAAGACCAGCTCCGTGACCTGCTTTTCCTGCGGATCGAGACTGCGAAGCAACTCGTCAGCGATCGACGCCGGCAGCTCATCAAGCAGTGAAACGCGGTCATCAGGGTCAAGGTCAGCGAAATAATCCAGCACTTCCGCATCCTGAAAAGCACCAATGAGATCAGCCTGGAGTCGCGGACCAAGAGCATCGAAGACCAACAACGATCGATCTTTACTGAGCAGACGCAGCAGTACCGCACCTTTAGTTATAGAAGTTCGCTCAACCTGATCAATAACCTCCTGGATCGGCATCGCTTCCAACGTTGCAGCGACGTCCCTCGCCTCGCCCAGTTCCAACTCTTTCATGTCACACACCTCTCCCCTCAACAAGCCCGATTTCAGGCGCATCTGAGCCTATCAGGGAAAATACGAGGTTTAAGATTTTAGATTAAATCCTGTTTGAAGCGCAGCCTGAATTCCTGCACGAACTGCGCCTTCAAGGTGTCCACCAAACTCAGTGGCAACTTCCGTTGATGCCCAATGAATTCGCCCATGTCCGAGTGGTTGTTGGAACAGCTCATGCCCAAAACCCCCAGCCGATGCGGCTTGTGTGGGTAAGGTGTATTTCTCCTTTGCCCAATTCATCACAGCTATATGTTGTGGATGCGCTGCTTTTCGCACGTCAGCTGGTAAATCTAGGGTGAAACCAATCAACTCGGCAGCGAGTGCCGGTGGAACCGCAATGATGACGTGCTTTGCCCTCACAATCTGTTTGGAAGACTTCACAACGATTTCCCCATCTTCCTCACTGAGAGAATGGACGGGGTCCCCGAGTTCTAAAACTCCTGGCTTGAGCTGGGCTGCAAGCCCGAGCGCAAGCGAGGAGGCCCCTGCTTGGAACCTGCCTGAAGCAGCGTCTATGGGGTTACCCCGCAGGCGGCTCGGGGCGTCGACAAGCGTCTCAAAAAGCGCATCACCCTCGATGGCCTGAGGGAATGTGCCGAGGCCGAGATTATTGACGAGTTGCTGCACAAGTGGTTCGTTGAGCCAGAACCATGTTGCGCCGAGGTCCAGGAACAAATCGGACTGTTGGACAGACACTGCTCGGCCGCCAACTCTTGAGCAGGCTTCGAAGCATTTGATGTTTAGACCTGCGCGGTCCAACAGTTGCGTGGCGATGAGGCCAGAAATGCCGGCTCCGACGACAACGACATCATAAATTGGGCTTGCTGTTGGCATTATGAATTCGGCTCCAAGACAATACGGAAACGTGGTTTACCAGCTGAAATACGTGCAATAGCCTCGTTGGCTTGATCGAGAGGCATCCGTTCAATAAGCGGTTTCACGCCATGGAGATGAGCAAATTTCATAGTCTGTTCCGTGTCATTCGCACTTCCAGTGAGGTGACCTGTGATGATCTGACGGTTCATCATCAATTGGGCTGCCGAAACGGTGATATCTCCCCCATCAACTCCGATAATGGTTAGCTGCCCGCCAATAGAAAGACCGGTAGACAACTCCGAAAGAGGCTCCGTGGTGGACGCAGTAGACAAGATCAAGTCAGCCCCGCCAAGTTCAAATAACGCCTGGCCAGGGTGCAGATCATTGCTATCGATGTAGTGGTTGGCGCCAAGTTGCCTAGCTAGCTCCTCACGCTCTAAACCGCGGGCGATGGTGATGGTTCGATAACCCATTTTCGCAGCAAACTGAATAGCTAGGCGCACTAAACCGCCGATTCCAAAGACCGCGACAGCCGCACCGGGATCCAGCTTCAGGTTTCGCAACGCATTGAATGTTGTCACACCTGCGCAGCCCATCGGGGCGGCCTCGTAAAAGTCCATGCCATCTGGAATCGCAGCAAGAGCCTCCGCTGGAACAACAATATTCTGTGCCCAACCACCCGCATAAGAAACGCCAGGAATCTTCCGCTCTCTGCAATGCACAGGATCACCTGCACGACAAAAAGCGCAGTCACCGCAATTGCCACCAAACCAACCGATTGCAACGCGATCACCAACCGTCCACCGAGATACGTTTTCACCAATTTCCGCGATGGTTCCTGCAATCTCATGACCAGGGGTAACAGGAAAAACAGTGTGCTTCCCCGATGCTGCTGCCGTGCCAATATCTGCATGGCACACACCACTAGCAGCGATTTCCACGCGGACTTCCCTCGATTTCAACGGAGCAGGTTGCACGAGATTCGCGGCTAACGGTGCACCGGATTCGGATACCTGCATGGCAATGTATTTGGGCATTTGGTTCTGCTTTCACTAAAGAACTTCTGAGCGCGCTATCGTTGGTCGATGCTATTGGTCTGGGTACTTCTCCGGTAGACCATCACTCTGAATAAGGGGGATAACATATAGTTATGACCAAACGGCTCAGCCTTGAAGGGCTCCGCTATGCGCAGGCCGTCGCAGAAACTCACTCATTCAGCGCAGCAGCCCGCGAATACGGAGTCACCCAACCTGCGCTATCCAACGGCATCGCCAAACTGGAAGATCGGCTCGGTGAACAACTCTTCGATCGATCTACTCAAGGCGTCACCCCGACGTCCTTTGGCCTCCACATCCTCCCCCTGATCCAACGCGCGCTGACTGAAATCGACGCAATCACCGCGGAAGCGCACCGTTTGATTAACTCAGAAGCACGCAGCATTCGAGTTGGAATCTCCCCACTTATCAACCCTCAACTGGTTGCACGAACATATACCGCGGTTCGTGAGCTTCCCACAGCACACGACCTAGTACTCCGCGAAGCAAACATGAAAGAACTACATGAAGGACTTCTTGCAGGTGAACTTAATGTAATTCTCATTCCCGCAGTGAAACCACTACCCCATTTTGAACACCGCATCATTGACTCCGAACCAGTCGTTATCGTCGAATCCACCCAGGACAGCACCGACCCCATAGAACTTCGCGAGACTCAGCACGAACCGTTCATTCTGGTACCCGACACATGCGGTTTAACCACTTTCACCAATCAACTGTTTGAAACAAATGACCTGGCATTAAACGCCTATTCCGGCGAAGCAGCCAGCTACCAAGTACTCGAACAGTGGGCCACACTTGGACTCGGATCTGCAATGCTTCCACTTTCTAAACTCAGCTCCCCTACAGCACCCCATTGACCACTCCGCGAACAAGGCCTCGACGTGGAAATCTTCTACGAAGCAGTGTGGTCACCTGGAACAAATTTATCCGAAGATATAGAGAAACTCGCGCGCCTACTCACTGAAACCGAAAGCTGATCATAACTATTACTTATGGTCACATTCATCAAAATCACCTACTCAAACTTTCCTCTGCGCCATAACGTGAAGTGAGTGCCGGGGCAGTCCCGGCAGCACCCAAAAGCGCATTTTTGATACGAAAGTGAGTCATACGATGGCAGCATTTCTAGAGATCACCTTGAAAATCAATGACGAAGGCCGCCCATCAGCAGCTGGCGTCTACCAGGAATACAAGCAACCATTCCTCAGCTCAATTGCTGGCGCTACAAGCAAAGAACTCCTCATCCGAGAAGAAGACGTGCAGGTGCTCCACGGCTGTGACACCGTAGCTAATGCTGAAGATTATCTTGTCAGCGAACTGTTCACGGCCGATGTTGTCGGTGGTCTAGCTCCACTATTGCAGGCTGATCCAGAGATTCGTATTTACCAGGTCGCGTAACTGCTGTGGCAGGCTCATCGCTTTGGAGTTGTGCTGATAAGACGCCACAACTCCAAAGTGAAGGACTTGTTATCCTCACTAAAAGCTAACGAGAGTTTGCCCTGTCAGAAGCCGCCTTGATTTGCATCGCCCGCGCAACCCCCACGCGAGAACCAATCGCAGTAGCTGCATCAAAACTAAACATAGGTCGATTTCTCTTTAATATGTCGCTCGTATTGAAATCTTCACAAGGACGATTCCGTAAGAGATGCAGTTTAGACTCCAAAGTGAATGAACCATAAACTTTAAACGTACTTATATCGTCCGCTATCCATTGATATCTGGAGTCTTCAATTAGTTGCCTATCTATAGCACGTGAAACATAGGCAGCAATCCAGTCCGCAAACTGAATGTTCGACGACAATGCACTATCAACATGCATGGGAGGTTCAACGATTGAACGCATTTCTGGATGCTCTCCCGATCTAGAAAAGATATGAGAATACATTTCAGCGATTCGCTCTTTCCTAGACTTTTCGTTGATGCTGTCGACCAGAACCATTAGATTTCTATCTTCGCGATTCGCCTGAGTTGCGAGACGATTGAGTGTCTCACGCATTGCTTCCCGTTCACGTCCTACTTGATCTAGTTTCGTCTGTCGTGGAGTCCCGATTGGTTTTTCATCGACGTAATAAAATAGATGTCCACCCAGTTTTTGAAGACGTTCTACCAGAGAACCAAAAATTCTAAGGTTTTCAGGTCGGACAATTGGAGTATCCGGACGAAAGAGGTCGGCTCCTTTCACTTCCCACCTTGCAGGATTAGGTGCATTAACTATTTCCGTGGAAAAACGGATTCGCTTTTGTTTTGTAAATTCAGAACCAAACGCCCGAGCGTTTTCAGCTGGTATCAAGAAGCCGGCATACCCGAAGGCCGGTGATGTCTTGTATCGAGGATCCTGTCGAGAAACGAATGCCCCAGTTTCACCCACTTCGTCAATATAACCCAGAAGCAAAATTCCCCCTCACAACGACAAAAGCCCGTACTTAATGCACGGGCTTTAGCGGTTGGTGCTGAGGACCCTATTTCATGCCCCGCTTCCACCTATTAAAATAACCCGTGATTTTTACCTTAGCAAGACCGGGTGACACGGTTACCCCCATCGTTTTTGCTCTAAAACAACGGCATTCGAGAAGCAGACAAACAGCAATCAGTTCCGTCTTATTTAAGTTCCACGCCGCGTCCCTGTCCTAAATTACAAACACCAAATACTTGACAAGCATGACAAAACCCCAGGCAAACAGCGTGTTTACCTGGGGTTTTACTTGTGCGCCCGGAGGGATTCGAACCCCCAACCTTCTGATCCGTAGTCAGATGCTCTATCCGTTGAGCTACGGGCGCTTTCTCGCTTGACCGAAATCAAGCTAGAGCGGAGACGAGAGGATTTGAACCTCCGGTCCCCCGTTAAGAGGACAACTCATTAGCAGTGAGTCCCATTCGGCCGCTCTGGCACGTCTCCTTAGTTCGCTCGGGCTGGCCGATAGAACCGATATGTTACAGTACCCCCTCTTGCTAAATTTCAGCAAACCTGCAGGTAAATGACTTAATCGGATGCGTGTCCATAGGGGCTAGTACTGTGTAAATCATGATTAGAGCAGATTTGGCAACTATCCCTACTTATGTCCCTGGCCGTCGTCTTGTTGATGCTACGAAGTTATCTAGTAATGAAGTTAGTTTTTCCCCTCTCCCGGCAGCAGTTGATGCGGTGACGGAGGCTACTTGGGGGGCTAATCGGTACCCGGATATGGGTGCGGTTGAGCTCCGTGAGGCTCTTGCAGAGCATTTAGAGGTTGAGTTTGACCAGGTCACGGTAGGTTGCGGCTCGTCTGCGCTGTGTCAACAGCTGGTTCAGGCAACGTGCGCTCAGGGCGATGAGGTCATTTTTCCATGGCGCAGCTTTGAGGCTTATCCAATTTTCGCGCAGGTCGCGGGCGCCACTCCTGTTGCCATTCCGCTGACTGCTGATCAGAATCATGATCTTGATGCGATGGCAGCCGCGATCACTGATAAGACCCGCCTCATTTTCATCTGCAACCCCAACAATCCTTCGGGCACCACCATCACCCAGGCGCAGTTTGATAATTTCATGGAAAAGGTTCCAAACGATGTCGTTGTTGGGCTGGATGAGGCTTATTTTGAGTTCAACCGCGCGGACGACACCCCAGTTGCCACTGAGGAAATCCACCGCCACGACAACGTGATTGGTTTGCGCACGTTCTCCAAGGCGTATGGCCTGGCGGGCTTGCGTGTTGGTTACGCCTTCGGAAACGCAGAGATCATCGCAGCGATGAATAAGGTGGCTATTCCTTTCGCGGTGAATTCAGCAGCTCAGGCGGCAGCGCTTGCGAGTTTGAATTCTGCCGATGAGTTGATGGAACGGGTGGAGGAAACCGTCGAAAAGCGTGATGCTGTGGTGTCAGCGCTTGGTGCTGCGCCGACGCAGGCCAATTTCGTCTGGCTGCCGGGCGAGGGCGCCGCTGAGTTGGCGGCTAAATTGGCCGAGCACGGCATCGTGATTCGCGCGTTCCCCGAGGGTGCGCGCATTTCGGTGACCAACGCCGAGGAAACTGACAAGCTGCTGCGCGCGTGGGAGGCCATCAATGCTGGGTAGTCTTTGGCGTTTTGCGGTGCGCACCGCAGCAGGCGCGGTGGCGTTGTGGGTGGTTATTAAGCTTATCGACGGCATCTCCCTGAGTTTTCCCACCACACCTCTCTATCAGGACGGTCAGCACGACAATCTGCTGACATTCCTGGCGGTGGCAGCAATCATTGTCGTGTTGAATGCCACGGTGAAACCCGTCTTGAAGCTGCTTGGTTTGCCGTTGACAATCATCACCTTGGGTCTGTTCTCGCTGGTCATCAACGCGGTAATCATGCTGCTGGCGGAGTATGTGTCAGATTTGATCGGTTTCGGTCTACGCATTGAAACCTTCGGTGCGGCCTTCTGGGGTGCGATTGTGCTGGCGTTAGTGAACTGGGTTCTTGGCCCCATTACCGGCCTCCTCGGTGCAAAAAAGGACTAACCATGGCGGATCTGAGCATTGAACACGTATCAAGGTTTTTCGGCGATGCCATCGCCTTGAACGATGTGTCATTGACCGTCCCCTCAGGCTCCATCACCGCCATCATCGGGCCGTCCGGGAGCGGTAAAACCACGTTACTGCGTTTGCTGGCAGGCCTTGATTCACCCGATGAAGGCACCGTGAGCATTGGGAATAAGATCGCCAAGCTGGGTGACACTGCGCTGTGTTTCCAGGATTCGCCTTTGTATCCGCACCTTAATGTGTGGGAAAACGTGGCATTTCCGCTCAAGCTCAAAGCCACCAATACTGCAGATGAGGTGGTGAAAAAGCGGGTGAGTGATGTTTTGGAAATGCTCGAAATTGCTCCCCTCGCCCGCCGGAAAATTACCGAACTCTCCGGCGGGCAAAAACAGCGCGTCGGCATTGCTCGAGCACTGGTCAGAGACGTAGAGGTTTACCTTTTCGACGAACCGATGGCCCACCTCGACCAAGCCTTAGCCCGCGATATTGTGGCCGATCTGCGCAAAATTCAACAATCGTTGGGACTGACGTTTGTATACGTCACCCACAGCAAATCCGAGGCATTCGCGCTCGCCGACCAAATTGTCGTGCTGGTAGATGGCCAAGTCGCGCAGGTTGGTGAGGCGGAGGAGCTCGTCGAAAAGCCAAAAACCCTAGAAATAGCCGAGTTCCTCTCCCCCACCGAGCTCAATGTGCGCCGGCGTGGGGACGCCGTGGAGGCATGGCGACCCGAAGACACCCAGCTCGCCCGCGGTGGCACTGCGACCGTGGAAGCCGTGACGTATTTGGGCCGCGAGTGGCTTGTACAAACCACCGAGGGGCACGCCGTGTCGGAGGAAAAATTCGACGTCGGCGAAAGCGTCACGCTAACCCAGAAGAAGGTGTTTAGTTTCTAGCCGCCTGCAAAAGGAGGGAGCACATCCACTCGTGATGCCCCGCTGAGCGAGGCGGAAGAATCAGCCGAACGGCCATCGATAAGGAAGGTGCAGCGATCAAACACCTGCGCCAACGTCATGCCCGCTGCGGTGGTTTCAGTGTGCTGCTCACCGAGCTGTTTCAGCAGATCGCTGAGTGTAAGTTCACTTGGTGCCACAGTTTCCTGCGCCACCCCACGAGCTGCCCGAGCTGCCGCAAAATAATGAATGTCCATGTTGTTGAAACTTCCCTCTGGATTAAGTACTGAACTAATCGTAGGAAAGGCGCAGTACTTAAACAAGGAGCGTTTAATTTCCACCCAATCCCACTGAAAGTTTCCCACCCCACAGTTATGCTGATTAAGTACTGAACTTACCGTAGGAAAGGCACTCAGGTGAACAAAAGTATCCGTCGAGCTCTCTACAGTTTCATCACTATTTCGGCGGGTATCTCACTCGTAGCGTGCTCTTCTTCAGACACCGCAAGCACTACCACCCAGAATGCCTCTGCTACCGAAGCAGCTGGGGTTTCCGGAACCGCTAGCGTTTTCGCTGCGGCGTCTTTGACCAACGTTGCTGAGGATCTCGCGGCTGCGTTCAACGAAGACAATCCTGATGCAAAGTTGGAGTTTAACTTCGCTGGTTCTTCCGCGCTGGTTCGCCAGATCAGCGAAGGCGCACCATCTGATCTGTTCATTTCTGCGGACATCGCCAACATGGACGATGCGCTGGCACTTCCAGAATTTGCCGGCGCAACCTCGAAGGTCATCGCTACCAACAAGCTGGTGCTGGTCACCGCAGACGGCAACCCCGGCGAAATTTCAGAGCTTGCCGACGTCAAGGACTCCCTCGTTGCTATCTGCGCCCCTGAAGTTCCATGTGGAACCATCACCCACGAGGCTTTGGACTACGCAGACATCGAGTTGAACACCAGCTCTGAGGAAGCCAATGTTGCTGATGTCGCCACGAAGATTTCCACCGGTGCAGTTGATGCGGGCTTTGTTTACCAAACCGACGCTCAGTCTTTGGCTAAAACTCAGGACAACACTGTCATTGAACTCGAAGGTATCGACGCCAACGAATACCCAATGGCATTGACCACCACCGGTGAAGACAACGAGGTAGCGAAGGCTTTCGCAGAGTTCCTCAGCAGCGATCGTGCCAAGGAGATCCTTGCCAGCTATGGTTTTGGCACAAACTAAAAAGGCTCGTCGAAGCGAGAATCATATCCTCCCAGGGTGGTTGCTCATCCCAGCCACCCTGGCCATGCTGCTGATCATTGGACCTATTTTTGCTTTGCTGTTGCAGATCCCCTGGGATCGGTCTTGGGAGTTGCTTACCGCGCCGGAATCTTTAGGAACCGCACGGTTATCTATCGGAACTGCTCTGTTTTCTACCGCGCTATGCGCAATTGTGGGTTTCCCGCTAGCGTTGGCGCTGCATTTATATGAGCGTTCGCACCCCAGGGTGACATCAGTTTTGACGGTGCTGGTTTATGCGCCTTTGGTGTTGTCGCCGGTGGTGTCTGGTTTGGCGCTGACTTTTCTGTGGGGCAGGCGTGGTTTTTTAGGTTCTTGGCTTGATCAGGTTGGATTGCCGATTGCATTTACCACCACGGCTGTGGTGTTTGCCCAGGTGTTTGTAGCGTTGCCATTTTTCATTTCCACTGTGACTACTGCACTGCGTGGCATTCCAAAACAGTTTGAGGAAATCGCAGCTACTGAAGGCGCAACCCGCTGGGAGATCATGCACAAGATGATCATTCCGCTGGCGATGCCTGGAATTTTCACCGGTATGATTTTGGGATTCGCCAGGGCCTTGGGCGAGTATGGTGCGACACTGACTTTTGCTGGAAATATTGCAGGTGTTACCCGCACCATTCCGTTGCATATTGAGCTTGGTTTGAGTTCCAATGACATGGATAAAGCCTTGGGAGCGGTGATTATGCTTTTGGCTGTCTATGTCCTCATCATTGGAGCCATCGGAGCGTTACGATTGTTTTCCAAGGTGAGAAAGGTTTAATTGATGTCTCGTTCGCCGGAGCAACATTTGGCAGAAATTTCAGCGCTGCTTCCCCCACAAAAGTCCACGTTCGTGAATCTGCGCGAAGCGTTGGGACGCCGCACGTTTTCAGCGGTCACTGCGCAGTGGGATTCGCCACGTTTTGATAATTCCCAAATGGATGGCTTCGCGCTTGGCCCCTCACATCTTAACGGTGGCACCTTCGCAGTCGGTCCAACCATTCCCGCTGGTCATGATCCTGATCAGTGGTACCCACGAGGCATCGAAAAAGACATCGCGCCGATTATGACGGGTGCGCGCCTTCCTAAAAACACCGCCGCGATCATTCCTGTGGAGAAAACCACACCGGGAAATTTCGACGCCCCACAGGTAGAAATCCCCGCCACCCCGCAAGGTCAGTTCATACGGTTGCAGGGTTCGGATATTACTGCCGGCGACGAGATCATTCCAGCAGGTACGGAGCTTAACTCGGTGCACATCGGGGTGTTGGCTAGTCAGTCGATCAAGAGCATTGAAGTCGCAGCAAAGCCACGTGTCCTCATCATCACCGGCGGGTCTGAAATTTCAGAACAGCACGGACCCGCCACGATCCCTGATGCCAACGGCCCTCTGCTTCGTTCCCTGTGCGCCCGCAACAATATCGAGGTCATCGCGGGACTGCACACCAACGACGATCCTGAACGACTCCGCTTTGAACTGGAAAACGCCATTGACCAGTAT
This sequence comes from Corynebacterium glutamicum ATCC 13032, assembly GCF_000011325.1. Taxonomy (NCBI): domain Bacteria; kingdom Bacillati; phylum Actinomycetota; class Actinomycetes; order Mycobacteriales; family Corynebacteriaceae; genus Corynebacterium; species Corynebacterium glutamicum. Next base: position 228,167 of record NC_003450.3, on the reverse strand, counting down.
CAACCGGATGTCATCATCACCTCTGGTGGTATCAGCCACGGTAAATTTGAGGTGTTTAGGCAGATCCTCGAAGGCACCCCGAACTCCTGGTTTGGACATGTCGATCAGCAGCCTGGCGGTCCTCAAGGCATCTCCACTTTTGCTGAAACTCCTGTCATTTCACTTCCCGGAAATCCGATTTCCACCTTGGTGAGTTTCACACTTTTCGTCGCGCCAGCGCTCAACCGCCAGCCGCTCCGCCACCTCGATGCCCGCATCACCGCTCCGGTCCAGGGCTTGCAAGACAATCGCGAGCAATTCCTTCGCGGCACCATCAGTTACCGCAACGGCCACGTCCTCGCCACGCCTCTCCTGGGCACCAGTTCCCACCTGCTGGTTCAAGCTGCCACCGCAGACTGTCTGATCAGGATCCCGGCGCGGACTACGGTGGAGGAAAACGACATCGTTAAGATTTACCCATTCAACTAACAGGAGTTAATTTAATGAGCGAGCTCACCCACGTTCGAGCAGACGGTTCCGCACATATGGTGGATGTGACGGGCAAAAATGAAACATCGAGAACTGCTGTTGCCGAAGGGTTTGTGAAGATGAGGGGGGACGTCGTAAAGCAGCTTTTTAGTGCTGGTCTGCCTAAAGGCGACGCGCTACCTGTGGCGCGGATTGCGGGTATCATGGGTGCGAAGAAGACGCCGGACATTATCCCTTTATGCCACCCGTTGCCGCTGGGCAAAATTACTGTGGATTTTTTTGAGCTTACTGATGGTGTTCGGATTGAGGCTTCGGTGAAAACGCGTGGGGTTACTGGTGTGGAAATGGAGGCGTTGACGGCCGTGAGCACTGCGGCGCTGACGGTATACGACATGATCAAGGCTGTGGATAAGATGGCCGTGATTGATGGCATTCGTGTGCTGTCGAAAACTGGCGGTAAATCTGGGGATTGGTCTGTTCAGTGACAGCTCTGGTTATCGTTGCGTCCACTCGCGCCGCTGCCGGGGTGTATGAGGATCGCTCTGGCCCAATTTTGGTGTCGTGGCTGCGTGCAAAAGGTTTTGACACACCCGCCCCCGTGATCGTGGCGGACGCCAACCTGCCCGCATTCCTGGACGAGCTGGAATTTCCGCAGGTAGTACTTATTTCAGGCGGCACCGGACTCACGCCTGATGACATCACCGTGGACACTTTAATCCCGCGCCTCGACAAAGAAATCCCCGGCATCGCCCACGCTTTTTGGAATTACAGCATGGACGCCGTCCCGACCGCAGTATTGTCGCGCACCGTCGCGGGCACCATCGGCGGCAGTTTCATCATGGCGCTGCCCGGCTCCACGGGTGCGGCGCGCGATGCCACCGCTGTCCTCGACCCACTCATTGATCACATCACTGGAACTCTGCAAGGCCACCATGAACACTGACCCCGCTTACGTCGCCGAACAAACCGGCAAACTCATCGACGCTTTCCTCACCACCGACCCCCTCGAACCGCTGCTCGACGCCGCCAAAAACGGCGTCTGCACAGAGGCGATGGGCGCGCTGGTCACCTTCGAAGGCATCGTCCGCGACCACGACGGCGGCGCCCGCGTGACCTCCCTGACCTACACCGCGCATCCCACCGCGCCGCAGGTCCTTTCTGCTGTCGCGGACTCCATCGTTGAAAAACACCCGCGCACCCGCCTCTGGACCGCGCACCGCACCGGCGCCTTGAAAATCGGTGACGCCGCCTTCCTCGTCGTCGCCGCCTCCGCCCACCGCGCCGACGCCTTCGCCGCCTGCTCCGACCTCGCCGACGCCGTCAAAGCCCAGGTCCCGATCTGGAAAGAGCAAACGCGCCTCGACGGCTCCACCGATTGGGTCGGCCTGTGAAAAACCTCGACATCGCCCGCTACCGCCGCCAAATTATGCTCGGCGAAATCGGCCAGCAAAAACAACAATCGCTTTTCGACGCTAAGGTCTCCGTCATCGGCGCAGGCGGCCTCGGGTCACCCGCCCTGCTCTACCTTGCTGGCGCTGGCGTCGGCCACATCCACATCATTGACGATGACCTCGTCGACCTCTCCAACCTCCACCGCCAGGTCATTCACACCACCGCTGGCGTTGGAACACCCAAGGCCGAGTCCGCGCGCGAAGCAATGCTGGCACTGAACCCTTCCGTTAAAGTGACGGTTTCTGTCAGGCGACTGGACTGGTCAAATGCACTTTCTGAGCTGGCAGATTCCGATGTGATTTTGGATGGCTCCGATAACTTCGACACCCGACACCTCGCATCCTGGGCCGCCGCAAAACTTGGCATCCCCCACGTCTGGGCATCCATCCTGGGTTTCGACGCCCAACTCTCCGTCTTCCACGCCGGCCACGGCCCCATCTACGAAGACCTCTTCCCCACCCCGCCACCACCCGGATCCGTCCCATCATGTTCCCAAGCAGGCGTTTTGGGTCCAGTTGTCGGCGTAATGGGCTCCGCGATGGCCATGGAAGCCCTGAAAATCATCACCGGCGTGGGCACACCCTTGATCGGAAAACTCGGCTACTACTCCTCCCTCGACGGCACCTGGGAATACATCCCCGTCGTCGGTTCGCCGGAGGTGCTGGAACGGGTGCTTGGGTCTGCTGGTGTTTCGGGGATTTCTGGCGGTTTTGGTGAGGTGCTCGATGTTCCTCGAGTTTCCGCGCTGGTTGACGGCGTTTCGCTCATCGACGTCCGCGAACCCTCCGAATTCTCCGCCTACTCCATCCCCGGCGCGCACAACACCCCACTGTCCGCCATCCGCGAAGGCGCCATCCCACCCTCCGTTTCCGCAGGTAAAGAGGTTATCGTCTACTGCGCAGCTGGTGTCCGCTCCGCACAAGCCATCGCAATTTTAGAATCCGCAGGCTACACCGGAATGAGCAGCCTCGACGGCGGAATCGAAGGCTGGCTAGATTCCCTAGGGTAAAACCAAGGCGTTGTGCCACCTAAACACCGGCCCAACGCCTTGCGTTTTCACCCTCCTCCGCGGATGCTTCCGTTTGAACTCCGCCACCTGTTTCACCAACTTAATGATCTCCCCCGTCGCATAATTCACACAATCATCCGTAAACCTCAACGGCACATGGCCTTGTACCACGGCTTCATTGCTCTTCCAGCGATCAATGATGAAATTCCGCCTATTCGCCTGGTGATACTTCCTGCTATCCACATCAATCAGCGCCACACCCACCACCTGAATATCCCACCGATACCCCTCCACCACCACATTCTGCCTGGTCCGAAACCCAGCATCCCGCAGCTCCTGCACCATCACCTTCTCCAGACCACTGTCCAAACCATAGATACACTCCTCCAAAAACTCCCGCAGCTGCGCCTTCCTCCGCGTTCTCAACAACTTCAGATCATGCGCCATCTGCTTCACCCCGCTCCCCGACTTATACCTCTCCTCCACTAATCTCCGCAGGTCAGAAGGATTCACACTCCGCTCATCAAGACACGTCGCAACCGTATCCACCAACGACACCACCCTAAACCCCCGATGAGCAATCCCATCCATCCTCTGAGACCTCCGCGCCACCACATTCCGCGACCCCCTCAACACATTCGACGTACTCACCCTCACCCGCACAGGCAACGACAACGACACCCCCTGATAAACCTCCACCGCCGACTTCCCATCCAACAGAGCACCCGGCCTGACCAGGCGAATCGCCGACCACACAACCTCCCCCGACGGCGGATCCAACGCATACACACCCCTCAACACCCGGTGTAACTTCCCCTCCTTCACCAAACTGTTGATCCTCCGCCGCGAATACCCCATCCCGATCAGTTCCTTCGCCGTCCACATCCGCCGTTTTTCTCCCATACCTACTTAGACCCCGAAACTGCGCTCCAGGTTCCCTGTTGGTGCAAAACAAGGCGAGTTTCCCAGCCGGGGGTGCCATTTGGCGGGCTAGTTCGCCGTGTTTCGTTCGCCGCGTGTGTAAAACAGGGCGAGTTCCTCAGCAGGAGGGGCTGTCCCGGGCCAAAGCCTGCCTTGTTTGACCCGCCGTGTGCACAACGGGGCGGACTCATCGGCGAAACCGGCCGTCTGTGAAGCTAACCCGCCTGAATTCGAGCAGGCTGTCCCCGCTCCGTGCAAAACAAGGCGAACTTGTCGGCGAATGCAGCCATTCGGGAGGCTAATCCGCCCGGTTTCGCGCGCGTGGATTCCCGCCCGGGCAAAACAGGGCGGGTTCCTCGACGGGAAGGGCTATCCCAGGCCGAAGCCTGCCTTGATTGACCCGCCGCGCACACAACAAGGCAAGCTCGCGCGTCGAAGCGACCATCCCGAGCTGAAACCCGCCCTGTTTGCACCACAGCGGGCGAAGCCGGGCAGACTCCCCTCCGGAGCCGCCCACCCAGGGAGCTAATCTGCCTTGCTTTACACCTCCGGGCTATAACAATCCAGTGCCAGTGGCTAGGGATTTACTAAAAATCGGGTAACACGCGCGTAGTATTTTTCGCATGGAATTATTGGAGACCTTCATCACTGATGTCATTAATGACAATTTGTGGATGATCTTGCCCTTCTTGCTCGTTGCTGCTGGCCTCTATTTCGGTGGGCGTACGTTGCTGGTTCAGATTCGGATGATTCCGGAGATGTTCAAAGCGGTCGTCGAGAAGCCTGCGAAGGATGGGGAGTTCGCGGACAAGCAGGACATTTCGGCTTTTAAGGCGTTCACGATTTCTGCGGCGTCGCGAGTTGGTACGGCGAATGTTGCGGGTGTTGCGCTGGCGATCACTCTGGGTGGACCGGGTGCAGTGTTCTGGATGTGGATCATTGCGCTGGTTGGCGGTGCGACATCGTTCATTGAGTCGACTCTTGGACAGTTGTGGAAGGTGAAGGACGGCGACAGCTATCGCGGTGGCCCTGCGTACTACATGACGCTTGGTTTGAATGCTCGGTGGCTTGCGGTTGTTTTCGGTGTCGCCATCACGTTGACCTTTGGTTTTGTGTACAACGCTTTGCAGTCCAACGCGGTTGTTGAGGCGATTACGGTATCACTCGGCACCCCTTCTACCACTGCAAAGGCTTTTGTTGGCTTGGGCATGGCTGGATTGTCTGCGCTGGTTATTTTTGGCGGCGTGCAGCGTATCGCAAACGTGACGCAGTGGATGGTTCCGTTCATGGCGGGTGCGTACATCATTGTGGGTGTGGTGGTGATTGTGATTAACATTCAGCAGGTTCCGACCATGATCAACGACATCATTGCTGGTGCTTTTGGTTTCCGTCCGGTTGCTACTGCGTCGGTGTGGGGCGCGTTCTGGTTGGCGTTTATGAACGGTATGCGCCGTGGACTGTTCTCCAATGAGGCTGGTGAGGGTTCTGTCCCGAACGCTGCTGCTACCGCGACTGTGTCTCACCCTGTGAAGCAGGGTTTGGTTCAGACTCTGGGCGTATATTTCGACACCCTGCTCGTTTGTAGCATTACCGCTTTTGTCATCCTGCTGTCTGGAGTGGAGTACGCGACCGGCGATATTCAGTCTTCTTCTTTGACTCAGTCCGCGCTGGCTAGCGTTGTTGGTGGTTGGGGAACCCACTTCATTACCGTAGTGATGTTCTTCCTGGCGTTTTCTTCCGTGCTGGGTAACTACTACTTGGCACAGGCGAATATTCAGTACTTCACCGATTCGAAGACTGTCATGACTGTTTTCCGACTCTTGGTGCTGCTCAGCGTGTTCTCTGGCGCGGTTGCTTCGGTGCCGTTGATCTGGGCTTTGGGTGATACTTTCGCTGGCATCATGGTGCTCATTAACCTGGCGGCGATCATTCCGCTGGGTGGCGTTGCAGTGAAGTTGCTTAAGAATTACACCATTCAGAAGAAGGCTGGTCTGGATCCTGTGTTCCACCGCGACATGATGCCAGAGGTTCGTAATATTGCGTGCTGGAACGGCAAAGATGCAGCTACATCCAACTATCACGAAGCGATGGAAGTGATCAAGAAGAGCTAGTCATCGAAGGAACAGTGGTATGGCCCGTCAGCGTCTCGGATTGTCTGGCAGGCCAACACTTGGTTTTCGGAGACGATCTCGTAGTTGCTCAGTACTTCATTGTTGAGCATGTGCGAGGGCCCTCCCGTCAGCGTACATTGGCAAGTTCCGCAGTGGCCTTCCATGCAGGAATAGCGGGCGGGTAGGTCGGCCTGGAGGAGGGCGTCGAGAAGCGTTTGCGTGGGTGACCACGAAAAAGCGTAGGTCTCGCCGTCTATCTTGTGCGTGTGCAGGGCCATGTGCCCTAGTTTAGGCAACAGTGCTTTCGGATAAAGCCCCGACCGCCCAAGAATCAGAAAACCCCCGTTTACCTGCGTAAACGGGGGCTATTTGCGGAGACGGAGGGATTTGAACCCTCGGATGGTTTCCCATCGCTGGTTTTCAAGACCAGTACATTCGGCCGCTCTGTCACGTCTCCAGCGACTCAAACATCAAAAATTGATATTTGCGACAAGTTGAAATCATACCCGATAGTCTCGAACATACTAAATCACCTAATCAGGGGGAATTACATGGATGTGTTAAAGATCGCCATCATCGCTGCAGCCATGATTGGTGTGCCGGTTCTGGTGGTTTTCCTCATTGTGTTTGCGGTGCACAAGTTGGCTAAGGAAGTGCCGCGGTCTGGTCGTCGTCCGGGTATTGGGTTGGGGTTGTTGCTTGGTTTTGTTGCGGGGCTCATCGTGTGGTTTGTGTGGTTGAGTTGGGGTGGTTATTACGAGAATGAGTTTGGGCAGATGCAAGGTCCGTATCGTCCGTGGCAGGTTGTTGCTTGTGGTGTCACGATGGTCGCGGTCACTGTGATTCTTGGTCTGTGGACTAGGTGGACTGCGTCTGGTCCGTTTTATTCGGCGTTGGGTGGTGCGTCGGGGTTTAGTTTCGCGTGGGCCATGGATGCCATTCCTCAGGATGAAACCGGATTGTCGGCGTTTGGCTTAGTGATGGTCATTGTTGGTGTTGGTGCGGGGCTAAATGTGGTGGCAACTCTGACGTCAATCGGCGCAACGATCTGGAATAACCGGCTACCCTCGAATGCATGACTAAAACCACGCGCCAAACCATGCAAGCCATCGTCCAAACTGAGGAGAAGGTCACTGCTTCTCTGGAATTACAGGAAGTCCCCGTCCCGACCCTGAAGCCAGGTGAGGTGCTGGTGGAGGTGAAGGCTGCGGGCGTTAACCGTGCGGATCTTTTGCAGACGCAGGGAAATTATCCTGTGCCGGCGGGGGCTTCGGAGATTCTCGGGCTGGAATGTGCGGGTGTGATCGTGGATGCCGGCGACACTGGGCAAACAGTGGGTCAGGAAGTCGCTTGCCTTCTCACTGGCGGTGGATATGCGCAATATGTGGCGGTTCCGGAAGGTCAGTTGATGCCAATTCCAGAGGGTTACAGCTTTGTGGAAGCGGCCTCGATCGTGGAGGTTGCGTGCACGGTGTGGTCGAATATCGGCATGCTGGCGGGCTTGCAGAAGGAGGATACTTTCCTTATTCATGGTGGCGCGGGCGGTATCGGAACGTTTGCCATTCAGATGGGCAAGGCTCTGGGTGTGACGGTTGCGGTGACTGCCGGTTCAACTGAAAAGTTAAAAACCTGTAAGAACTTAGGGGCCGATATCCTCATCAATTACAAGGAGGAAGATTTCGCCGAGGTTTTGAAGAACAAGGCGGATGTCATTCTCGATATTATTGGTGCGAAGTATTTGTCACAGAATGTGAAGGCGATGGCCAAGGACGCGCACATGGTAGTCATCGGGATGCAGGGTGGCGTGAAAGGGGAGCTGAATTTGGGTCATCTTTTGGCCAAGCGAGGCACGATTTCTGCCACTGCGCTGCGTGGTCGCGATGAGGCGGATAAGGCTCGGATTGTCAGCAGCACTGTCGAAAATATTTGGCCGCTGCTGCAATCGAAGGAAATTACCCCTCACATCGACCACACCTTGCCGCTAGCCGAAGCAGCCGCCGCCTTGCAGAAAATTCAAGACGGCACCATCACCGGCAAGCTCGTGCTTGCGGTTTAGGCAAGCGATGCCAGCACCCTGGTCAGCTGATCCACTTCATAGTAGGTGCTAAACGGGCTTAGTCCGATAGTGATCGATCCGCCAGCTTCAGTCACACCCATTGCTTCGAGCAGCGGGTCAGCAGGGCTGACGGTAGTGATCAAACGATTGTCCACCAATCGGCGGTACACCATATCTGCGGGCACGCCTTCCATGGTGAAGGTCAAGCGGGGCACTCGATCCAGGAACGCGGCGTCTTGACCTGCGGCATCGCCGGAAATTCCCACGATATGCACCGCGTGAAGTCCTTCGAGCGATTCCACAAGATGCTCAAAAAGTCCCTTGTGGAATTTCGCCATCTCCCCCATCGCCTCAACGACGGACGGGGCGTTTTCATCCAGGTTTCCCAGGTGCCGCACCAGGTTGGGCACGCCGCCGAGCAGCCCATGCGGCAGGGAGCTTGCGGGCAGTTCGAGTGGAACGGTGCGATCCAGGCGCGGGAACATCGAGGTATCACGGAAAATCAACGCCGAAATCTGCGGGCCGCCCAACTCGCCGAGATCAAGCATGACGATATCGGCTTCCCACTCGTCTAGGCGCAGGGGGCGGTAGGCTGCGTAGGTGGTGGCGTCGACAAGCACCCAGGCACGCGAACGCGCCCGCACTTTATCCACAATCTTGCCCACTGGGGCGACCGTGCCGAGCAGCGGGTGCGCGGCGCTGAGCACGACAAGGCGCGTCGAGCCGTCAACAAGCTTCTCGTACTGCCAATCCGGCAGCATGCCGGTGCCCAAATCGGGCTCGGCCCAGCTAAAAACGCCGTCGAGGGAGCGGAACGGCGCGGTCAGCCAGTCCGCGTCCGCGCGCGACAACACCACGCCCGCTTTTCGACGTACAAACCCACCCAAACCGCGCGCCAATGTATGAGCCAAAAACTGCCTCGTGGGACCCAGCACAACACAGTCCGGATCCACACCCGCCAACGACGCAACTGCCTCGCGAGCAGCCTCCAACTGATCCACCGCAATCGGCTGCGACGTCACCTCAGAAATCTGCGCATGCGTGCGGAAAGCCGCCGCAACTCCCGACGCCACCCGCTCCGGAACCTGCGGAATTTGATGTGAATTAAGGTACGTCCAGCCATCGCCCAAAGAGGTATAAAGCCCCCGAACCCTGGCCACATCAAAACCCACGAAAGGCACTCCTTTCAACCGCCACAGCATTTCCTTCCACTCTCTTGGACAACATTACCCCACACACGGGACACTCAAACGTGCATGAATTCACCTGTCGTCGATACCCAAAAATCACTCCACCACCACTAGGGTGTCTTATGTGCAGGAACAATCGAAGCAGAAAGACCTCCAGGCTGATATCGCCAGAATCACTGCCGTGAAATCGGACACAGTTCCGAATTCCCAGTCAATGACCTTTGGCGCTGCCTGGAACGATATCGTCCGCGGATTCAAGCAACATGAGTTGTGGCTGCAACTCGGCTGGCAAGACATTAAGCAACGCTACCGGCGATCCGTCCTTGGGCCCCTGTGGATCACCATCGCCACCGGTGTCATGGCGCTCGCCCTCGGCTTGCTGTACTCCGTGCTGTTCAAAATCCCCATCGCGGAATTTCTGCCCCACGTCACCGTCGGCCTGATCATTTGGAACTTCATCTCCGGATGCATCAAAGAAGGCTCCGACATCTTCATAGATAACGAGGGACTCATCAAACAGCTCCCCTCGGCGCTGTCCGTCCACGTGTACAGACTCGTGTGGAAACAAGCCCTCTTCCTCGCCCACAACCTGGTCATCTGGGTCATTCTCATGATGATCTTCCCCCGACCCCTCGGCTGGGACGTCCTCCTGATCATCCCCGCAATGTTCCTCCTGGTGATCAACGGCGTGTGGGTAGTCATGTTCTTCGGCATCATCGCCACCCGCTACCGCGACGTCTCCCCGCTGCTAGAAGCCGGAACCCAACTCCTCTTCTACGTCACCCCCATCGTCTGGATGACTTCCACCCTGCAATCCCAGAGCGCAGAAATCGGCAACCGCGCACGCCTCGCCGAACTCAACCCGCTCTACCACTACCTCGAAATTGTCCGCGCCCCCATGGTCGGCGCCGACCTCCCCGCCTACCACTGGTGGATCGTCCTCGCCTTCACATTCGTCGGCCTTGGCCTTGCTCTCCTCGCGATGAAGCAATGGCGATTCCGCGTCAGCTACTGGGTATAAGGAGCACCACATGGTATCCATCGATACATACAACGCCTGCGTCGACTTCCCCATCTTCGACGCCAAATCCCGCTCCATGAAGAAAGCCTTCCTCGGCGCAGCCGGCGGAGCAATCGGGCGCAATCAAGACAACGTCGTAGTCGTCGAAGCGCTGAAGAACGTCAACCTGCACTTGCGCGAAGGTGACCGGGTCGGACTCGTCGGCCACAACGGCGCCGGCAAATCCACCCTCCTGCGACTCCTCTCCGGCATCTACGAACCCACCCGCGGAAGCGCTGACATCCGTGGACGCGTCGCCCCCGTCTTCGACCTCGGCGTCGGCATGGATCCAGAAATCTCCGGCTACGAAAATATCATCATCCGCGGCCTCTTCCTCGGTCAAACCCGCAAACAGATGAAAGCCAAAATGGAAGAAATCGCCGACTTCACCGAACTCGGCGAATACCTCTCCATGCCTCTCCGAACCTACTCCACCGGCATGCGCATCCGCCTAGCCCTCGGCGTGGTCACCTCCATCGAGCCCGAAATTCTGCTTCTTGATGAAGGCATCGGCGCCGTCGACGCCGCCTTCATGGCCAAAGCCCGCGACCGCCTCCAAGCCCTCGTCGAACGATCCGGCATCCTCGTCTTCGCCTCCCACTCCAACGACTTCCTCGCCCAACTCTGCAACACCGCACTCTGGGTCGACCACGGACAAATCCGCGAAGCGGGACTAGTTCCAGACGTGGTGGAAGCCTACGAAGGCAAGGGCGCCGGCGACCACGTCCGCAGACTCCTCACCCGCATGGAAGAAGAAAAGTAGCTCCTGCGTTTCGGGTTTGCGCGGTTGGGCGGTTAGTCGCTGGAGGTGACCACCCTGGCGGCAAGTTGGCCCTGTTCTGCGCGGGTGCGCCAAACAAGGCGAGTTAGTCGCCGAAACCAACCACTCCAGCACTAAACCCGCCTCGTTGTGCCCGCCGCCACACCAAAACAAGACGAGTTAGCCACTGGAGGTGACCGGCCTGGCGGCAAGTTGGCCCACTTTCGTTCGCTGGTGTACCAAGCAAGGCGGACTCCCCGCCAAAACTGACCTTCCCCGCACCAAGCCCGCCCTGTTGTGATCGGGCGGTTCAAACAGGGCAAGTTAGCCACTCGAAGCGACGATCCCAGCAACAAGCCCGCCCACTTTCGCCCGCCGCCGCACCAAAGCAACCAAAGCCACCGCCAAGAAACGCCTAGGATGACCCTATGGGAACGCAGATTGATCACATTGTTATTGCAGCGCCAAACCTTAAAGATCTGGTGTCGCGGTTTGAGAAGTTGACGGGGGTTAAGGCGGTGGCGGGTGGTCGTCACGATACGGGGACGGCGAACGCGCTGGTGCCACTAAAAGAGCCAAAGGGGTCGTACCTGGAGTTGATTGGCCCGGATCCTGAGGCGGACGCGGTGACGCAGGATAATTTCGCGATCGCTACGACGCAGTCGACGGAGCCGAGGGTGGCGGCGTGGTGTGTGCGTCCGGATGATTTGGAGGCTCTCGCCGCTAAGCGGGGGACGCAGTCGCAGTTGATGAGCAGGCACACTCCGGAGGGGACGACGCTGACGTGGCGGTTGATTTTGCCGGAGCCGGGTGTGGATTTTGCGCCGGTGCCGTTTGCGATTGATTGGTTGGGGTCGCCGCATCCTTCCAAGGTCACAGAACCCCAGGTCAGTGTTCACAGTTTCACGGTCTATGGCCATAGTGAGCCGGATGAGCTGCCAGAGCCTGCAATTTTTCAGGAGGGTAAGCCGTTGTTGGAGTTGGTGTTGGAGTCGCCGAAGGGGCGGGTTAATCTGAGCGATTTGTGATGGCGTGGCAAGATGTATGCCATGGCACAAACCACTACCCGCCTCCAGCCGGGCATCAACGTCGCAGCGGTCATTGTGACCCACAATCGTGTGGAATTGCTGCGGCATTCCCTCGAGGTTGTTGCCAATCAAACCTATCCGGTGAAACACATTGTGGTGGTGGATAATGGGGCGGATCCGGACGTCGAGAAGCTGGTTTTAGAGGTGGCGGGAGACCGTGCCGTTTACACGCCTTCGCGCACCAATTTGGGCGGCGGTGGCGGTTTTGCTTTTGGTTTTTTGACGGCGTTGGCGCTGGGGGCGGACGCGGTGTGGTGCGCAGACGATGACGGCCGGCCGGAGGGGCCAGGGGTGTTGAAGACGCTTATCGACGCCGCTTCTCGGCATAATCTGGAGGAGGTTTCTCCGGTGGTATGCAATGCTGATGATCCGGAGCGGTTGGCATTTCCGCTGCGTCGGGGCTTGGAGTGGCGTCGGATGCGCAGTGAGTTGATTGATCCAGCCAACCCGGAGGATGATTTGCTGCCGGGCATCGCCTCCTTGTTCAATGGTGCCCTGATCAGCGCTTATGCAATGGAGCGCATTGGCGTGCCGGACTATCGACTGTTTATTCGCGGCGATGAGGTGGAGTATCACCGCCGTTTGGTGCGTTCCGGTTTGCCGTTTGGTACGTGTTTGACCACGGCGTATTTGCACCCGGATGGTTCTGATGAGTTCAAGCCGATTCTGGGTGGGCGGATGCATACGCAGTATCCGGATAATGATTTCAAGAGGTTTTTCACCTACCGCAACCGTGGCTACCTGATGAGCCAGCCGGGAATGCGCAAGCTTCTCCCTCAGGAATATGCGCGCTTTGCGTGGTTCTTCCTGGTTCAGAAACGGGATGTGAAGGGATTCCGGGAGTGGCTGCGCCTGCACAAACTGGGCCGCGACGAGAAATTCAATAGGCCCTAGATCAGTTTTAGTAGTTCCTCGTGGTAGCGCGCTGGGAGACAGTTGGCTGCAACAACCCGGCGCGCGAGGTCTTTGTTTCCCATTTTTGCACGGAAGGCCATGGACATGGTGATGTCGTGGTCGGGGGCCTGCAGAACTTCAATGGGGTCGCCGGGGTTGATGTGGCCTTCTTCGATGACTCGGAAGTAGCTGCCGGGGAGGCCGCGTTGGGTGAAGGTTTTTAGCCAGCCTTTGATGTCGAGCCAGTGGGCGAACGTGCGGCAGGGTCGGCGGGGAATGGAGACTTCGAGCAGCGTGGTGCCGATGCGCACTTGTTGGTTGATCAGGAGGTCTTCCAACACGATTCCGCTGGTGGTGAGGTTTTCGCCGAAGTATCCGTTGCGGTAGGTGGGGTCAAAGAAGTCGAGTTCTTCGCGGCTGTAGGCGTAGATGGCTTTGTGGGCGCCGCCGTGGTGGAGGGAATCGCCGATGGCGTCGCCGACTACGCCGGAGCCGTCGCCGTAGTTGGGTCCGGGGATGAATACATCGATGCCGGTGGCGACGGGGAGTTTGTTGATGCCGCTGATGCGGTCATCGCCACCTGGGTCTTGTTGGATATGGGCGACGTTTGTGGAGAGAACTAGACCGGGCATTTTAGACCTTAAGGGCTGCGTAGTAGCGGTTGAATCCGGCGATGAGGCACATGATGATGCCGATCGGAAGGAGGAAGATCGCGCCGATCCCTGCGACGCTGAGCAGGGTGTTCACCATGGTTGAGGGGTTGCCGTCGACTGCGAGGAGCACGAGGTTTCCCACAAGAAGGCAGATTCCGGGGACGGCGATTAGCAGTCCGCCGACGAGGCCGGTCCAGGTTTTCCAGGTGGAGTTGTTGCGGTCGCGGAAGTTGTCCCACACCGCGATCAGGCCGACGATGGTGACGATTCCGAAGGCGATTTCTGCTGCTAGTTCCATGTCTTGGATGGAGAAAATCAGGGTGAGCAGCACGAAGTAGAGTACGCCGATGAGTCCGGCAATCATGGTGGGATTGAAGGTCTTCATGAGGGGTACCTTACTTCACTCGGAAAATGATGGTTCTTTGGACGATGAAGTTGATGACCGTTCCGGTGCCTTGGGCGATCACGAAGGCGACCACCATCGCGACGGCTTCGTTCCAGCCCCAATTCTCAAACAATGCGGAGCAGAGGGTTTGCAGTCCAATGTTGATCAGGAAGGTCACGCCGTAGAGGGCCACCACAGCAAGGAACCTGGAGGTGGAGCTTTCTGCTTGGAAGGTCCACCGGCGGTTGATCATGTAGGCGGTGGTGGTGCCGGCGATGAAGGAGATCGTGCGGGCAACAGGTACGGGAAGGCCGAACACTAGCTGCAAAAGTGACAGCAGGCCGAGGTCCACGATGGCTGAGAGGCCACCGGTGAGGATGAACCGGAAAGCTTGGGTTTTCAGGCTCATTGGTCGGACGATCGTAACATCAAGATTTTCGGACACGAGGTTACACAATACCTAGAAACACAGCAGCTCCCTATAAATGTCCAGGCGATCCACGGGGGCAAGCCGCTCTGGGCCGTAGCCACCGAGTTCCGCGAGTATCTTCAGGGAGGCTTCGCAGGCGCTGGTGATCTCTGGTGCACGTAGTGGGGAGCCGTCGTCGGCGACCCAGCCGAGGGTGCTCATTGTGGATTCGATCACTTCGATGAAAAGTTCGTCGTTTCCGAGGCAGGACAGGGCGAGTACGCAGGACCAGAATGCGTCGGAGGCTTCGGCGCTGTTTTCCACTGGCAGCGTGCGGCAGGTGTGGTAGCGGGTGGCGTCGATAAGCGGTTCTCTTTTGAGGTCGAGCGCTTGGAGCAGTGGGATGAAGTCGAAGACGCCGGTGCGGTCGACGAGGTCGATGACTTCGGGGCGCACGCCGGAGAGGACGTCGCGGATGGTGTCGGTGCCGGTGAGTTCGGCGTTGATGGTGGCTTGGTCGAAGTCGTCGCCGAGGCCGCCGGAGCCGCCGATGCACAGCGCGCGCGGGGTGCCGTTGTCGCGCGGGTACATTTCCACGCATTGCAGGTTGAATTGCCACAGGCCCCAGAAGTAAAACAGGAAGTCGCCGGGTTCGGGCAGGAGTTCGCCGAGGTTGGTGTCGGGGGCGCTGGGTTGGTGGAATTGGTCTTCGAAACGCCAGGGTGACTGCTCGCCGCCAACACCGAAAACGATGTTGAGTACATTGTGCAGCTCGTCCAGGCTCATCGCCGAGTTCAACCCAATTTGCCTGTGGACCTCGCCGTCCGCTTGCACGTTGGTGGCGCGGACGATGAGTGTTAGTTCGGGTTTGGGCTCGGGTTTCCCGGAACGCTGCTCGCGGGCAGACGCCAAGGAAATGACGTTGTCGCGTGCATAATTCGTGGGCATGCGCCCCAGGATAGACCCATTTGTCCTATTCGGTGTCAAGCGGCAGTGGCTGGACCTCCGCGCCGAAGGCCTCAGCCAGCGCCTTCCGCGCCCGGCGCTTGGCTTCAATTTCTAGCCAGCCGCCTGCGATCTCTACGAGCTCCATCGCCGTGCGCCACGCAGCCTCTGCCTCCGGCTCGCCGCGGTACTGCGCCTCCACAGTGCGCGCGCCCAAGCTGGGCAGGCGGATCCCATGTTTGTTGTACTCTGCCACCTGCTTATCGACGTCAACCCGCACCCCTTCTATCGTCGCCACGGGGGCATTTTCCGGAGCGGTGCTCCCAGGGGTAAGGAACACTACTGTGTCTTTCAGCAGGTCAGTCAGTTGTTGCTCATCGGCAATCCACGCCCCGGTGGGCAGCGCCGCGGGATAAGTTTGCACATGCCAGATGATGTTGTGATCGCCAGAATTATCCAAAACACTCAACACGGGATAGGTCATTTTGTGCGGGCCTCCAGCTCACAGATTGCGTAAATAAAAGCGGCGTACACCATGCCAGTGCAGGTGAATGGCCTGGAAGCGCCACGTTTTTCAAAGAACTTAGCGATCCTTCTCATCACCGCCACATCCATGCGCATGGAGAAATACGCCAAGGTGAAAAATGCCACGACAAAAACAGCAAGCAACAGCCACGTCACCAGCGGACCTCGCTCCGTGATGGCATCCACATCAGATTCTGGACCAGGCGTGACACCCAAATCGCCGATCTCCTGGCGGATTTGATCAACCATCGTCGCGGAATCTTTCGCAATGATGGACCGCTCCCCAGTCGGGTCCTGACCCATCGCAATCACCGTCGCCCCAGAAAGCGCCAACGCACCATAACTGATGGCCCGGCGGACTGGGCTTTGTACGTAATCATTAACCGCAACCCCAGCACCAATCAGCGCGGAACCTGCTGCTACCTGCAATCTCATCCTGGTATCCATGTTGCCAAGACTACTCACTGATTAAGGTGGTGGGCATGTTTGAAAGATTCAAAAAAGCCAAGGCTCCCGAGGTCCACATCGCGGCGGAACGCACCAACCTTCCGCTTAACGATTTCATGACCCGCCTCTTCGCCCAGGAACTCCCCCTGCTCGATAGCACCTCACGTTCAGAGGTCTACCGCCTGCTTCGGGAATACGACGGCCCAACAATTAGCTCCCAGGAAGAAATCCCCGCAGAGATTCGTGAACTCATGGATCTTTAGGCAATAAATGTGAGATTGGACGATTTCACGCTTGTCTTCACCACCTGAAAATTTTCGGGGGTAACCTTTAAAGGCGATGAACAGTTCTCACGGCACGTCCAGCTCCGGCGCTTCGGCCGGTGCCCACGGAGCCCTTCCCCTAGAAGCTCAGAAACTGAACGGTTGGGGCCGCACAGCCCCCACCACCGCTGAGGTACTTACCACCCCAGACCTAGACATCATTGTGGATGCAGTCCGCCAAGTCGCTGAACAAAACGACTCCAAGCCGGACTACCTCAAGCGCGGCGTGATTGCCCGTGGCATGGGTCGTTCCTATGGTGACCCAGCCCAAAACGCCGGTGGCCTTGTCATTGACATGCAGCCACTGAACAAAATCCACTCGATTGATCCTGATTCTGCGATCGTCGATGTAGATGGCGGCGTCACCCTCGATCAGCTCATGAAGGCTGCCCTGCCATATGGCCTCTGGGTTCCTGTCCTTCCCGGCACCCGCCAAGTCACCATCGGTGGCGCAATCGGACCAGACATCCACGGTAAGAACCACCACTCTGCAGGTTCCTTCGGCGACCACGTGGTCTCCATGGAACTCCTCGTTGCAGACGGACGCATCCTGCACCTCGAGCCAGAAGGCACCGCCGAAGACCCACAGGGCGACCTGTTCTGGGCAACCGTTGGTGGCATGGGCCTGACCGGCATCATCGTCCGTGCACGCATCCGCATGACCAAGACGGAAACCGCCTACTTCATTGCGGACACCGACCGCACCAACAACTTGGAAGAAACCGTTGCGTTCCACTCCGACGGATCAGAGCACAACTACACCTATTCTTCTGCGTGGTTCGATGTCATCAGCCCTGAGCCAAAGCTTGGCCGCTCCACCATCTCCCGTGGTTCCCTGGCAACACTTGCTCAGCTGGAAGAATTGGCACCAAAGCTGGCCAAGGATCCACTGAAGTTTAATGCTCCACAGCTGATGAAGGTTCCAGATATCTTCCCATCCTGGACTTTGAACAAGCTGACCCTTTCCGCAGTCGGTGTGGCTTACTACGCCATGGGTGCACCAGCGAAAAACCAGGTGAAAAACCTCACCCAGTTCTACCAACCACTGGATTTGATCGGCGAATGGAACCGTGGCTACGGCTCCAAGGGCTTCCTGCAGTACCAGTTCGTGGTCCCCACAGAAGCTGTTGAGCCTTTCAAGGACATCATCCGCGATATGCAAAAGTCCGGCCACTACTCCGCACTCAACGTGTTCAAACTGTTTGGCCCAGGCAACCGCGCACCACTGTCCTACCCAATGCCAGGCTGGAACGTCTGCGTTGACTTCCCTATCCGCCCAGGTCTGGGAGCTTTCTTGGACGATCTGGACAAGCGCGTCATGGAATTCGGCGGCCGCCTCTACCTGGCCAAGGAATCCCGCACCTCCGCAGAGAACTTCCACGCCATGTACCCAGGTATGGAAGGCTGGTTGAAGACTCGAAATGAGATCGACCCAACCGGAGTCTTTGCATCTGACATGTCCCGCCGACTTGAGCTTTCTTAAGAAAGGGCTTGAACTAAACAATGCTTAACGCAGTGGGCAAAGCCCAAAACATTCTCCTTCTTGGTGGAACCTCTGAGATCGGTATTTCCATTGTCTCCCGCTTCCTCAAGCAGGGTCCATCCCATGTGACCTTGGCAGCGCGTAAAGATTCCCCACGCGTGGACGCAGCAGTCGCAGAGATCAAAGCAGCTGGCGCTGCTTCCGTTGCTGTTGTTGATTTCGATGCGCTCGACACCGAATCCCACCCTGCAGCCATCGACGCAGCCTTTGAAAACGGCGACGTTGACGTAGCAATCGTGGCTTTCGGCATCCTCGGCGACAACGAAGCACAGTGGCGCGACCAAGCACTAGCAGTGGAAGCAACCACCGTGAACTACACCGCCGGCGTTTCCGTAGGTGTACTGCTGGGCCAGAAATTTGAGCAGCAGGGCCACGGCACCATCGTGGCATTGTCCTCTGTGGCAGGCCAGCGAGTCCGCCGCTCCAACTTTGTCTACGGCTCCGCCAAGGCAGGTTTCGACGGTTTCTACACCCAGCTCGGCGAAGCCCTGCGTGGATCCGGTGCCAACGTATTGGTGGTTCGCCCAGGCCAGGTACGCACCAAGATGTCCGCAGATGGTGGCGAAGCCCCACTGACCGTCAACCGCGAAGACGTGGCAGATGCTGTTTATGATGCAGTGGTGAACAAGAAGGACATCATCTTTGTCCACCCACTGTTCCAGTACGTCTCTTTTGCGTTCCAATTCATTCCGCGAGCAATCTTCCGCAAGCTGCCGTTCTAACGGAAGTTACGGAAGTTACGCGACCCGCCGTCCTCAAAATTTTTAAAGGATGGCGGGTTTTACATATGGCAAGCTCTGAAAGCAGATAGCACGTGAGACTCATTAATACATACTTGTAATTTTGCTCCTCGATCCCAGCAATGCTCGTTGAGTATGAAAGACTTCTATCATGATTAACACCTCTGAAGATGAAGGTGCAGTCGTGGTTCATGAGGATTTGAATCCTTATGGTCCATCACGTGTGCCTGAAGGCGAAGTGTATCGGCCTGATCGTCTAAACAGGAAAGCTACACTTGTTGCAATTGTGGGAGCTGCCATCCTGGCTTTCGCATTTGCTTTGGTGTTGTGGATGGGTTTAAAACAAACAAACCTTCCAGCTTTCGGCCCATCGAATGTCACGAGGGCTGTTGCTTCTGCCACCATCGCTGCGGTTTTGATTGTCACGGGTTTTTTGACGTGGCTGTGGCTGCGCGATGAACATCAGAGCAATCCGCGGTGGGAGTTGGAGGACGTCAAGCCAAGGCCCAAGTGGCGGACGGCGCTGACGTATCTGGCGTCTTACTTAAGCCCAGCTGCGCTGGTGGTTGCGGTGTTGGCTATTCCGCTGTCTGCGACCCGCCTGTATTTGGACGGAATCAGCGTTGACCAGGGCTTTAGAACTCAGTTTTTAACCCGCATGGCTGACGATATCGGCTTGTCGGACATGAACTACATCGATATGCCTACCTTCTACCCTGCTGGATGGTTCTGGCTCGGTGGTCGCTTGGCCAATCTTTTGGGGCTGCCCGGTTGGGAAGCTTTCCAGCCATGGGCAATTGTGTCCATGGCAGTTGCTGCTTCTGTGTTAGTTCCAGTGTGGCAGCGCATCACCGGTTCCCTGCCGGTGGCAACAGGCATTGCGTTGGTGACAACCTGCATTATCTTGGCGATGAATTCCGAAGAGCCCTACGCTGCAATCGTTGCGATGGGTATTCCAGCGATGCTCGTGCTGGCTTCCCGCATTGCCAAGGGCGATAAGTTTGCGCTTGCCGGCGGCATTATTTACTTGGGTGTTTCGGCTACTTTCTATACTTTGTTCACCGGTGCTATCGCGCTTTCTGCGGTCGCGGTGTGCATCGTGGTGGCGGCTATTGTGCAGCGCTCCATCAAACCACTGCTGTGGCTTGCAGTGCTGGGTGGTGGATCCATTGTCATTGCGTTGATTTCTTGGGGTCCTTACCTTCTGGCCTCCATCAACGGAGCGGAGCGCTCTGGCGATTCCGCAACACACTACCTGCCTCTTGAAGGCACCCAATTCCCGGTTCCTTTCTTGGCATCAAGCGTTGTGGGACTGTTGTGTCTTGTTGGCCTGATCTATTTGGTGGTGCGTTTCCACAACAATGAGGTGCGCGCGATGTGGGTCGGCATCGCAGTGTTTTATGCCTGGATGGGCATGTCCATGGCGATCACGCTTTTGGGCAACACGTTGCTTGGATTCCGTCTTGATACGGTGCTGGTGCTTATTTTTGCCACGGCTGGAGTGTTGGGCATTGCAGATTTCCGCCTTGCCAGTGTGTATCAGCTCTACCCCACCCAAATCACAGAGCGCACGGCCACCCATCTGACCAATCTAATTGTGGTCCTCGTGCTGCTTGGCGGCCTCTACTACGCGCAAGATCTGCCGCAGAAGAACGCACGAGCTATCGATCTGGCCTATACCGATACTGATGGCTACGGCGAGCGCGCGGATCTGTATCCGGCCGGAGCTGCACGTTATTACAAGGACATCAACGATCATCTGCTTGATCAAGGATTCGAGCCTTCCGAAACTGTCGTGCTGACAGACGAACTCGATTTCATGTCCTACTACCCTTATCGCGGATACCAAGCTTTTACTTCCCACTACGCCAACCCGCTTGGTGAGTTCGGAAACAGGAACGCATTCATCGAAGATCTCGCGATCCGAAGCTGGGATGAGTTGGCTGATCCTCAACAATTCAGCGACGCCTTGAACACCTCTCCATGGACGATCCCTGAGGTGTTCATCTTCCGTGGCTCCATCGATGATCCTGACGCCGGTTGGAAATACGACGTGGCTGAAGATCTGTACCCGAACAATCCAAACGTGCGCTTCCGCGGCGTGTACTTTAACCCGGAGTCATTTGATCAGATGTGGCAGACCAAGCAAGTGGGACCTTTCGTGGTGGTAACGCACAATGAGTAATTCCTCACCAAACGACCCAAGCCCTATGCGCCAAGTCGGTGGTAATGGGGGCCATCAACTAGACTCGATCAACGTGTCAGATGTAGTTGAGTCGAAGAAACTAAAGGGTTCTGCGCAAGAACCCCCGCAGGTTGCCCCGGGCTGGCTGAAGAAACTGGCTATCTCATCAGGTCTGCTTGGCCTGTTGATGTTTGTGCTGTTGCCTTTCCTGCCAGTGAACCAGGTGCAGTCTTCGCTGTCATGGCCACAAAATGGTGAGCTTTCCAGCGTTAACGCCCCGCTGATTTCCTACGCACCGCAGTCGATGGATGCGTCCATCCCTGTGTCCGCGCTGGACAGTCTCAATGACAATCAGTCGTTGGTGATGGGCACGTTGCCTCTGGACAGTACGGACGCCACCAACCGTGGTCTGTTTGTGCGCACCATCGACGGTAACCTTGACGTGATTGTTCGCGGTGAGGTGCTGTTGGATCTTTCACCAACAGAGGTGAACCGTCTGCCAGATGATGCGATCCTAGAGATTTCCTCCACCGAGGAAACCACCAGCGCGGAAATCACCGGCACGGCATTCAGCGGCGAGACCGAAGGCGATGAGCGGCCTCAGGTCACCGGCGTTTACACCGAGCTTGTCGACGACCCCTCCACCGCATCGGCCCTGGCCTCAGCGGGCTTAAACGTTGATATTGAGATCAACTCCCGCTTCACTTCATCCCCCAGCCTTCTAAAGTACGCAGCCATCTTCATTGGCCTTGCGTCTGTGTTGGTCTCCCTGTGGACACTGCACCGCATGGATATTTTGGATGGTCGAAAAGCACACCGCTTCCTGCCTGCCAACTGGTACAAGCTGAAGCCACTTGATGGTGTTGTCGTAGCGATTTTGGTGTTCTGGCACTTCCTTGGCGCCAACACCTCTGACGACGGCTTCATCATGACCATGGCCCGCGTGTCCCAGAACGCGGATTATATGGCCAACTACTACCGCTGGTTCGGTGTCCCAGAATCACCATTCGGCGCACCATATTACGACTTGCTGGCTCTGATGGCCTACATCTCAACCTCATCAATCTGGCTTCGTCTACCCGCATTGCTCGCTGGACTGATCATGTGGTTCGTGATCACCAGAGAGGTCATGCCACGGTTTGGCTCATTGGTTAACGGTCGCCGCGTTGCGCACTGGTCTGCAGCCATGGTGTTCCTGGCGTTCTGGCTTCCATACAACAACGGCACTCGCCCAGAGCCAATCATCGCGATGGGAGCTCTACTTGCGTGGGTTTCCTTCGAGCGCGCTATCGCTACCTCCAGGTTGTTGCCCGCTGCCATTGGTGTCATTATCGCCACCATTTCCCTGGCATCAGGCCCCACCGGTCTAATGGCAGTTGCTGCGTTGCTGGTCAGTTTGTCCGCGTTGATTCGCATTCTTTATAGGCGCTTGCCGCTTATTGGGGCGTCGAGGGGGGCGTCGAAAAGCAAAGTCTTTGGCGCTTCGATGGCTATGCTTGCCCCATTCCTTGCGTCTGGCACCGCGATTCTCATCGCCGTTTTTGGCGATCAGACTCTGTCAACCGTCATGGAATCCATCAGCGTGCGCTCCGCGAAGGGCCCGGCACTGACCTGGTACCACGAATATGTGCGCTACCAAACCGTCATGGAACAAACCGTTGATGGTTCCTTCACCCGCCGTTTTGCTGTGCTGATGCTCATGGCGTGTCTGGCTATTGTGGTCATCGCGATCCTGCGTTACGGCCGCATTCCAGGCGCTGCGAAGGGACCATCACTGCGTTTGATGATGGTCATTTTCGGCACCATGTTCTTCATGATGTTCACCCCAACCAAGTGGACTCACCACTTCGGTGTCTACGCAGGACTTGCCGGCGCATTGGCCGGACTTGCTGCCGTGGGGCTGTCCTATGTTGCGGTGAAATCACCACGCATGCGCACCATTTCCATCGGTGCGTTCCTCTTCCTGCTGGCGCTGGCTCTCGCAGGCGTGAACGGATTCTGGTACACCTCCAGCTACGCCGTGCCATGGTGGGATAAAACCATCCAGATCAAGGGCATCGAAGCATCCACCGTAGTGCTCGTGATCGCCGTGATCGTGCTGATCATCGGTGTTATTCAATCCTTTGTCCACGATGTGAAAACCGCGCAAGCCGAAACCAATCACTCCATGGGCGAACTCGTGGCGGAAGATGAAGCAAAGCGCGAGCGTGCCTCCAGGTTCACCGGCCTTGCGGCCTCCCCTATCGCAGGAGTGTCCGCCCTCGTTGTGCTGATTACCTGCGCATCCATGGGCAAAGGCTTTGTGGACCAATACCCCGCGTACTCCGTGGGTCTTGGCAACCTCCGCTCCCTGACCGGCAACACATGTGGCCTTGCCTCCGACGCCATGCTGGAAACCAACTCCAACGATTCCTTCCTCACTCCAGTGAACTCCACACTTGGCGAGTCCCTGGAATCCGAAGATATTCGCGGCTTTAGTGCTGCCGGCATCCCACCATCAATCAGCCAGGACCAAGCAGACCTGTCTGCTGTTGGTGCCATTGCCAACACTGACGACTCCACCGAAACCGGCGGATCCGACGAATCATCCGGACAATCCACCGGCAACACCGGCGGTGTCCGAGGCTCCGAAGGCATCAACGGCTCCAACGCCCGCCTGCCATTCAACCTGGACTACACCCAAGTTCCAGTCGTCGGCTCCTGGTCCGCTGGCACCCAAAACCCAGCAAACATCACCACCGACTGGTACGAAATCCCAGAAGCCACCGAAGAAGCACCCATCATCGTGGTATCTGCAGCAGGTCGCATCGAACACTACGACATCAACGGCGTCCGCCAATCCGGACAATCCGTCATGCTCGAATACGGTCGCCTTCGCGATAACGGCGACGTTGAAGACCTCGGCGAAGCCATGATGTACGACATCGGCCCCGAGCCATCCTGGCGCAACCTCCGCTACCCACTTGACCAACTCCCAGAAGAAGCGGACGTCGTGCGCATCGTCGCCACCGACGTCAACCTCGACGAAGACCAATGGGTAGCACTGACGCCACCACGCGTACCTAACCTAGATTCTCTGAACAACGTCATCGGATCCGAAACCCCAGGACTCCTCGACTGGGCAGTTGGCCTGCAATTCCCATGCCAACGCACCTTCGACCACTACGCCGGAGTCACCGAGATTCCTGAATACCGAATCTCCCCAGACCACGGCGGAAAATCCACCCTCTCCCCATTCCAAGACTGGGCAGGCGGCGGATCCATGGGCACGGCCGAAGCAGTAAACAACGCCTACGAAATCCCGTCCTACCTCCGCAACGACTGGGGCCGCGACTGGGGTTCCATCGAACGCTACTCGCTGCGCACCAACTCCAACGGCGATGCACCTAAGGTTGCAGACATCAACCTTGAAACCATCCAACGTTCCGGACTCTGGAATCCAGGGCATATGAAGGTAGATGAATAAGACCTTCAGTACTGGAAGTTTTTAAGTAGATGCGGTCACTCCTTTGAAGAGTGGCCGCATTTTTGTGGTTTAGGGGGTCTGTTGGGAAACATCCATTGGTGTTTAACCCCTGCCAGCGAGCACGACACCAAGATTTTTGCAAAATGATGGCGATAGTGAAGAAGACGGTGTCCCAGTTGTTGGATATTTTCAAAGTCAGATCGCGCACTCAATTAGTCGCCCGGGTTTATCGCGCGGAAATTTCCTGATTAGTATCCTTACCCAGCACCATTTTTTGTGGTTTGCTCTAAGTTATGGGCGAATCAGTAAGTACTGACAGGTACACTCCGCAGCAGCGCACGCGTTATCGCCAGCTGCTCATGGAAGATCTTGAGATTTTTGATCGGCATTTGCAGCATTCCGATTTTGAGGATCAGGGTTCCATCGGCCTCGAGTTGGAACTCAACCTCGTGGATAAGCATATGCAACCTGCTTTGGCAGGCCACGCGGTGCTTTCCCATTTAGACGATGAGTACCAGTCGGAGATCGGTAACTTTAATGTTGAAATGAACCACCCGCCACTATCCGTTAAAGGCGATGCTTTACGACGCCTCGAGCAAGGCATCACCTCGCGTCTAGGTCGCGTGCGCGCGGCCGCCACATCGGAGAACGTGAACGTGGCGATGATCGGCACGCTGCCCACCATCACCCCAGAATTCCTCGAAGATCCGGCATGGATGACCCAAGAAAACCGCTACCGTGCGCTGAGCAATGCGGTGATGGAATCGCGTGGCGAGTTAGTGCACATCAACATCGCCGACCGTGAACAAATCATCCACGATTTCACTGATCTCGCCCCCGAATCAACTTGCACGTCTATTCAGTTGCACCTGCAATTAGCACCCAATAAGTTTGCTGCAGCGTGGAATGCGTCGCAAGCAATAGCTGGTGTTCAAGCAGCTCTTTCCGCCAACTCCCCACTTTTCCTAGGCCGTCGGGTGTGGCATGAAAGCCGCATTCCAGTGTTTCAACAAGCTATCGATACGCGTACTCCTGAACTTGTGAATCAAGGAGTCCGCCCCAGAGTATGGTTCGGCGAACGATGGATCACCAGTGTTTTTGATCTTTTCGAAGAAAACGTACGCTACTTCTCCCCTCTCATCGCAGAATCCCGCGCCCTGTCTGGCACACCAATGATGAAGGGAAAATCCCCCGCACTCCACTACCTCAATCTCCACAACGGAACGGTGTGGCGCTGGAACCGACCCATTTACGCACCGGGGGAAGAGCGCTCTCATCTGCGTTTGGAAAACCGTCTCCTACCTGCAGGTCCCACCCCCATCGACATCACCGCCGATGCCGCTTTCTACTACGGTTTGGTTAAATATCTGGCCGAGGAAAACCGCCCTGTCTGGTCACGTCTCCTATTCCCTGATGCGGAAAAGAACTTCCAATCCGGTGCACGTTCAGGGCTGTTCGCCCGCATGACCTGGCCAACCCTCGGACAAGTCAACGTTGCGAATCTGGTCCAAGAGCACCTCATCCCTCAAGCCAGAATCGGACTGGAACGACTCGAAGTAAACAAAGACCTTATCGACCAATACCTGGGCATCATCACCGAACGCGCGAAGTCCCGCCAAAACGGTGCCACCTGGCAGTTGCGTAGCCTCAACAAGCTGGAAGCACACGGAAGCATGCCGGGTTCCGATGCTCGAAAAGCAGGTCTTGCAGCAATGTTGCAACAGTATTTACAGAATCAAGAAAGCGGCCAACCTGTCCACACATGGGCTATTGGTTCGTAAAACGGCAAGGAAAGATAATACCCGGAATGATGTACAACGCCACCACAAAGATCGGTTCTCTCCTGGCGGTATTCATCGTTTTATTCCTCGGGGCTTTTGCCGCCGCTTCCGTGTTCCCAGACAGCATTCGAGAGGTTTAAGCACTGGGAGCAATCCTTGGAACGATTTCAATTTATGTGCTGACCAGGTTCTTCCGATCTTCTGAAGAAACCAGAGCCCGACGACCTTTGTGGTTAATCACCACGTCCCCAGTTGTTGGTTTTGCAGTCGTGATTCTCTTTGGAGCAGCGGCAATTCAACTTGTGGTGTGGTCGAGTTCTGTTCTTTTTGCGCTGGCATCAGCTGCTGTTTATCTAGTATTTGCCCTGCTAGGACTAGCCAGTGCTGTCTATGCGATGATGCATCCCGTAAAACGCTAGAAACCACCAATTACTGATGGTGGTTTCTAGCATTTTCTACCCAAGCTAGACAGCCAGCGGCACGTCCTGTGGTGCAACTGCTACAGGGAGTGCAGTTTCACCCATGAGATCGGCGTCGATAGCTGCGGCGCATGCGCGGCCTTCGGCGATTGCCCACACGATCAGGGACTGGCCACGGCCGTTGTCGCCTGCGATGTAAACGCGGGAGTTGGTGGGGCTGCGGTATTCGGAATCGCGGAGGATGCGGCCCCGGTCGTCGAAACCTACGCCTAGTTCGTGTGCCAATCCGCCTTGTTCTGCGCCGGTGAAGCCAAGTGCAACAAGAACGAGGTCTGCTTCGAAGGGGAATTCGGTGCCTTCGATTGGTTCACGTTTGCCGTTGACAACTCGGATTTGGTTGCCGGTGAGTCCGGTGACGTGGCCGTTGTTGCCGTGGAATTCCACGGTGTTGACAGCAAATTTACGTTCACCAAGCGTGGAGCCTGCGGCACGTTCGGCGAGGCCCAGGGCTGCGATTTCATCGGCTGATTCATCGCCAGTGATGATGTATTCGCCTTCTTCGTGAGCCGTTGCGGTGCGGAAGAGGTTGGGGTACATCGGCCATGGGGTGGAATCGGCGCGCTGGAAAGGAGCGCGGGGGCGGATATCAAATTGGGTGACTGATTCTGCTCCTTGGCGCAGTGCGGTGCCGAAGCAGTCGGTGCCGGTGTCGCCGCCACCGATGATGACAACTTTCTTGCCTTTGGCGTTGATTGGAGAGACTTCACCGTCGCCTTCGTTGATGCGGTTTTGGGCGGTGAGGTAATCCATTGCCGCATGGATGCCGTTGAGATCGTGGCCTGGAACTGAGAGTTCGCGGGCCACTGGGGTGCCGGTTGCGAGGAGGATCGCGTCGAAAAGCGCTAGTTCAGCGGCGCGCGGCGAGGTGCCTACCTGGAAAGTTGTGCCCTCTGCTTCCATTTGCTCGATGCGGCGGTCGATCCAGCGGTTCTCCATTTTGTATTCTGGCACGCCGTAGCGCATGAGGCCGCCGAGGCGGTCGTCGCGTTCAAAGACGGTAACGCTGTGGCCTGCGCGGGTGAGCTGCTGCGCGGCGGCAAGGCCAGCGGGGCCGGAACCGACGACGGCGACTGACAGCCCGGTAGACATGGATGGGATTACTGGTTGCACCCAGCCTTCGCGGAATGCTTTTTCGACGATTTCCAGCTCAACGTTTTTGATGGTGACAGAATCATCGTTGATACCGAGCACGCAGGCGCCTTCGCAGGGTGCGGGGCACAAACGGCCGGTGAACTCGGGGAAATTGTTGGTCGCGTGCAAGCGATCGTAGGCTTCCTTCCACCGACCTTGGCGTACCAGATCATTCCACTCAGGGATGATGTTGCCCAGTGGGCAGCCTTCGTGGCAGAACGGGACACCGCAATCCATGCAGCGGGCAGCCTGTTCCTCGATCTGACCTGCCGGTGCCTTTTCGTAGACCTCGGAGTGGTCCATGAGGCGCAGCGGGACCGGGCGGTGTGCAGGCTCGCGTCGGGAGTATTTGATGAATCCTTGTGGGTCGGCCATTAGCTCACTGCCTCCATGATCTTGATTGCTGGGTCTTGGCCCTCAGCGTGGGCCGTTTCGATGATGTTGAGTACTTTTTGGAAATCGCGCGGCATGATTTTCACCAAATCTTGTGCACGCAGCTTGGTCTCGGATCCGGTGAGTTCGCGGTGGCGAGCAATGAGCTCATCAGCCCACGTCAGATCGTCAGCGCTCAGTGGAACAACATCCACCAATTCGCCATTGATCTTCTGGTTTAGGTCCGGGGAATTAGCCAGGTATGCAATGCCACCAGACATGCCGGCACCAAAGTTCTCACCAACCGGGCCCAAAACCAGGACTCGGCCGCCAGTCATGTACTCACAACCGTGGTTTCCGATACCTTCAACCACTGCGGTGGCGCCAGAGTTACGGACGCAGAAACGTTCGCCGACCTGGCCACGAATGAACAATTCACCACTGGTTGCGCCGTATCCAAGCACGTTTCCGGCAATGATATTTGGATTGTTCTTCAGCTGCTTCGGAGCCTGAGCGGAAGGCTTGATCACAATCTTTCCGCCAGATAATCCCTTGCCCACAAAGTCATTGGCATCGCCGGTGAGGTTGATGGTGATGCCTCGTGGGATGAACGCGCCAAAGGAGTTACCGGCGCAGCCTTGAAGATTCAAGGTGATGGTGCCGTCTGGCAAACCTTGGGCACCAGCCACGCGGCTGACTGCAGAACCCAGCATCGTGCCAACTGAACGGTTGACGTTGCTGATGGAGCTATCAATAACAATGCTGGTTTCCACACCCGCTGCGGCACGGGTGATCGTGTCCGAAGCCTTATCAATAAATGCGTTGTCCAGGGCTTTTTCTAGGCTGTGTTCCTGGGTCTTGGTGCAACGCACATCCTGAGTTGGGAAGTGTGGAGTTTCTGGGCGATGGAAAATTGGGCTCAAATCCAGGTGTGCTGCGCGGGAATCAGCTGGGATTCCGGAACGCTTGCGCAGCACCTGGGCTTGTCCGACGGCTTCATCAATAGAGCGGAAACCAAGCTGTGCCAAGTACTCACGGACTTCCTGGGCGATGAAGGTGAAGAAGTTGACCACGTGTTCAGCCTTGCCGGTGAACTTGGAACGCAAATCCGGGTTCTGGGTAGCGATACCCACCGGGCAGGTGTCCAGGTGGCAGACGCGCATCATGATGCAGCCTTCAACCACCAGCGGTGCGGTGGCAAAACCGAATTCTTCGGCACCGAGAAGAGCTGCGATAACCACGTCTCGGCCAGTTTTCAGCTGACCATCGCACTGCACGCGAATACGATCGCGCAGGCCGTTGAGCAGCAACGTTTGCTGGGTTTCAGCCAAGCCCAACTCCCATGGACCACCGGCATGCTTCAGGGAGGTCAAAGGAGATGCGCCAGTTCCGCCATCGTGGCCGGAAATAAGCACCACATCAGCGTGTGCTTTGGACACACCTGCGGCAACGGTGCCCACGCCTTGTTCTGCCACTAGCTTCACGTGGATTCGTGCGCGTGGGTTAGCGTTCTTCAGGTCGTGGATCAGCTGAGCCAGATCCTCAATGGAGTAAATATCGTGGTGTGGTGGAGGGGAAATCAGACCAACGCCTGGGGTGGTGATGCGGACTTCTGCAACCCATGGGTACACCTTGTTTGGTGGCAGCTGGCCACCTTCACCGGGCTTTGCGCCCTGTGCCATCTTGATCTGAATATCGGTGCAGTTGTTCAAGTAGTGGCTGGTCACGCCGAAACGTCCCGAGGCCACCTGCTTAATGGCAGAGCGCTTCCAGTCACCGTTGGGTTCCACATCAAATCGGCGGGCGTCCTCGCCACCTTCGCCGGAGTTGGACATACCGCCCAGTCGGTTCATGGCGATGGCCAAGACCTCATGGGCTTCAGCAGAAATCGAGCCATAAGACATCGCACCAGTGGAGAAACGCTTCACGATCTCACTGACCGGCTCCACCTCAGACACCGAAATTGGCTTGCGGTCCGTGCTGAACTCAAACAGTCCACGAATAGTACCCAAGCGAGTGGATTGATCATCAACCTTGCGGGTGTAATCCTTGAAAATCTCGTAGCTGCCAGAACGCGTTGCATGCTGCAGCTTGAAGATGGTTTCTGGGTTGAACAGGTGGTATTCACCTTCGCGGCGCCACTTGTATTCACCACCCAAATCCAATTCACGGTGAGCGTGCTCTTCAGGGCGTGGCAAAAATGCGCTGCGGTGACGAGCTTCTACGTCAGCTGCAACTTCATCCAGACCGATGCCAGAAATTGGTGAAGCAATACCACCGAAGTAGTTGTCCAGGAGATCCTGGTGCAGACCAGTGACATCGGCAAGCTGCGCGCCACGGTACGAAGACACCGTTGCAATGCCCATCTTGGACATCACCTTCAGCACACCAGTGGTGGCTGCCTTGATGTAGTTTCGGGATGCCTCATCCAAAGAAAGATCACCCAACTGACCCTTCATGCGCAGCTCATCGATGGTTTCAAATGCCATGTACGGGTTGATCGCATCGGCACCAAAACCAATGAGCATCGCCAGGTGATGAACCTCGCGGGCATCGCCGGATTCCACCACCAGGGAGCACTGGGTACGGGTACGTTGCTGCACCAAGTACTGATGCACAGCGGAAGTCAGCAGCAGCGCAGGGATAGGTGCCATGCGCTCATCAGATTCACGATCCGACAGCACGATCAACGTCTTGCCATTGCGGATTGCTTCAGAAACCTCGCGGCGCACACGAGCAATCGCAGCCTTCATGCCGGCACCATGGTGAGCCACTGGGTACAAACCAGAAATTACAGCAGCACCAAAGGAATCCCACTCACCATGCGCGTTGGCATTGATCAAGGTGGCCAGCTCATGGTTATCAATGATCGGCGATTCCAAACGGATACGTCGCGCCGCATCAGGACCCGGATTGAGCACGTCAGACTGCGCACCCAACAAAGTGAACATGCTGGTCACAGGCTTTTCGCGGATAGAGTCCAACGGTGGGTTTGTCACCTGAGCAAAGCGCTGCGCGAAGAAATCATAAAGCATGCGTGGTCGCTGGGATAGCGCCGCAATTGGCGTATCCGAACCCATGGAACCAATCGCCTCAGCACCCTGGCGGGCCATCGGCAGCAGCAACAAATCCACATCTTCTTCAGTGATTCCGAAAACACGCTGACGCAACACAGCACGAGAGTGCGCCATGTAGTTGTAGCGTGTCTGAGGCAGACGATCCAGATGCACAAAATTATCGCGAATCCACTCACCATATGGCTGCGCTTCGCTTAATTTCTGCTTGATTTCCTCGTCTTCAACGATGCGGCCCTCGGCAGTGTCAACAAGGAACATGCGTCCAGGCTGTACGCGAGTACGCTTTACGACGCTCTCCTCCCTCAAGTCCAACACTCCCGATTCAGAAGCCATCACAACCAAACCCGAATCAGTAATGGTGATTCGCCCAGGTCGCAGGCCATTACGGTCCAGCACGGCACCCACAAAACGACCGTCAGTAAATGCCAGCGCTGCAGGACCATCCCATGGCTCCATCAGACAAGAGTGGTATTCGTAGAAATCACGCAGCTCAGGGCTCAGCGTCTTGTTGTGTTCCCACGCCTGAGGGATCATCATCGCAACAGCATGCGGAAGTGAGTATCCGCCCAGGTGCAAAAGCTCCAAAGCCTCGTCGAAACGCGCGGTATCCGAGCCCTCCGGGGTGCAGATAGGCAGCACGCTGCTCAAATTGCCCAGCTTGTCGTTTTTGATAAGCGCCTCGCGGGCGCGCATCCAGTTTTCATTGCCACGCACAGTGTTGATCTCACCGTTGTGGGCAACGAAACGGTACGGGTGCGCCAGCGGCCAGCTTGGGAAAGTGTTCGTGGAGAAACGCGAGTGCACAATAGCAATGGCCGACTCCAGGCGAGCATCACCCAGATCCTCAAAGAAGCCCTCAAGCTGCAGAGTGGTCAACATGCCTTTGTAAATGATGGTGCGTGAAGATAGCGACGGGAAATACACCGTATCGCGACCATTGGTGGTGCCCAGCTCACGCTCACAACGCTTACGGATAAAGAACATCACACGGTCAAGATCTTCACCAGATTTTCCAGGCACAGTAAGGAAAATCTGCGCGAAACTAGGCATCGCCTCCTCAGCCATGGAACCCAAATCACGAGAATCAAAAGGAACCATGCGCCAACCAAGCACATCGGCACCTTCTTGCTTTGCGATGCGCTCAATTTCCTTCTGAGCATCCATCATCGCCATGCGACCGCGAGGCAAGAACGCAATACCAGTGGCATACTCCCCTGCCTCAGGAAGCTCAATGCCAGATACTTCACGATAAAAGCCGTCCGGAATCTGCATGAGGATGCCCGCACCATCGCCAGTGTTCTTCTCTGCACCGGCGGCACCTCGGTGGTCAATGTTGCGAAGCGCCTCAAGTGCACGATCAACAATGCTGCGGCTGGGTCGACCGTGGATATCCGCAATAAACGCCACACCGCAGGCGTCATGTTCATGCGCAGGGTTGTAGAGTCCTTGTGGTTTCATGCGGGATACCTCACTTTAATCCTGTTTCTATCAATCGTTCGATAATAAGAAAATCAGGGACACTACCTGCAACGCAAGTAACAAAAGGGTTACTTTCGATCAACCTATAGGAAAACGGGAGGTCAGATTACGCTCTTGTGTTACACATCACAGGATATGGTAGAAGATGTTCGCCTATCCACCCCGTGAAAGAAGATAAAAATGGTCGATTTTGACACCATCGCAGCCCGACTTGTCACCGAAACAGAAGAAGCAATCATCTACGCCACCCGCGATGGAATAATCAGACTCTGGAACGGCGGCTCCGAGAAACTCTTTGGATACACGGCCGGCGAAGCCCTTGGAAAATCACTCGACATCATCATTCCCGAAAAACACCGCAAGGCCCACTGGGACGGATGGGATCGCGTCATGGAATCCGGCGAAACTCGCTATGGCTCCGAACCGCTTAACGTTCCAGGCATTCGTGCCGATGGATCCAAAATGTCTTTGGAATTCTCCATCACCATCCTGAAGGACGATTCCGGAAAAATCGAAGGCGTTGCAGCTTTTCTCCGCGATGTCACCGCCAATTGGGATGAGAAAAAGGCCCTGCGGATCCGAATCAAAGAGTTGGAACGCCAAATCGAGGGCCATTAAGGAGATTCTTGGGTGCGCGGTGAGGTTTTTTGATGGTATCGGGACATGCCGGTTCCAAATGCAAAAATTCGTTCAATTCATGTGGACTGACCACATGTTTGTGGTGGATTTTTGCATCCAACCTAGGGCGAATTCAATCGGTGGATGCACCAACTACGATTTTTTCATATACCTGCGTCGCGCTTTTAAAACCATGCATTTTCCGCGGCCGGTAATTCAGCAGATCCTGTGCCCGCTGAACTTCTTCGTCACTTACTTTAGCAAAATTAGTGCCCTTCGGGAAAAAATCCCTGACCAATCCATTCGTATTCTCATTCGACCCACGCTGCCACGGCGAATGAGGATCACAGAAAAACACCGGACACTTGGTCACCACGCTAAACCGCGCATGCTCTGCCATCTCCACACCCTGATCCCACGTCAAACTCCGACGCAACGCCTGCGGCAAATCACCCATCATCTCCACCAACGCATCCGTCACAGTCGACGCCTCATGATTAACCCCCAACCGCTTAATCAACGTCAACCGGCTCGTGCGCTCCACCAACGTCACCAACGCTGTCGCTTGGTTTTCACCACCAATTACTAAATCGCCCTCCCAGTGCCCAGGCACAGCACGATCAGCAACTTCTGCTGGGCGTTGACTAATCAACGCACCCTCCACCCACGGCTTACCTCTCGATGGCAACTTCGACTGCGGTTTACGTCCCTTCCGACCGGTACGAAGAAATTTCTCCACCTTCAATTCATCACGCAACGCCCCTTTACCTTGAACATATAACGCCTGGTAAATAGTTTCATGACTAATCTGCATAGAGCTATCGTTAGCATGCTCGGTGGCTAAAAGACCAGAAATCTGCTCCGGAGATAATTTATTATTCAACGCCTCGACCACCACAGCCCGAAGCCTACGATTGGCATCAAGTTTCGGTGTTTTCGGACGCGCTAGTTTCCTGATCGCACCTTCATAGGAGTCGCGTGCACGATAACGTCCATCATCATCTTGACCACGTCGAAGTTCCCTGGAAATTGTTTGCCGACACCGACCCAGGCGTCGACCGATTTCTGCTGCACTGACCCCGGTGTCATGGAAACGTTGGATCATCATTTTCTCTTCTAACGATAATCGTGTGCCTTGTCCTACGACTTTGATTTCATCAGCAAATAACGGCACTACACACGACATATAAGAAAAGCGTAATGATGGTGGTGGAGCAAGATGAAGTAAGGCCCCACACACCTGTGCTGGCAACCCCAACGCAGATAACTCGTCAAACAGTGTTGTGTAGTCCTCACGCAACACTTGATGGAGTGTGCGTGGCCCATAATAAGGGCCCATCACCGGGGCGTGGATGAATTCAGCTGCTCGCTTGCCGGTGCGCAAGGTGGCTGCGCGTTGGCGAAGCTTGTCTGGGCCTTGTTTGCGCCATAGGGATATATTGGCCCGAGTCATGCCGACATACTCGCCGATTTCTCGGGGTAGGCATCCTTTCTCTAGCATGCTGGCTGCAATCTCAAGTTTCTCGGCGGTGTCAAAAGCATTGCCACCTCGCGGGCCGCGGGTCAGTTTCACCCCGGCGGCCTTCGCCCACTTTCGCCCGGTGAATTCACTGACCCCGACCGCTGTAGACGCAGCAAGACCTGACATACCTTGATTGATCATGTCGAGGAAAGCCGTACGGCTTTCCTCTGGGATTGTTCTACGAATGCCCACTTCGCACCCTTCGGGTTGCTCGTGGTGCATTCACCCCCTGAACCCGCCTAGGGTTTGATGCAAAAATTCGTTCGACTTTATGGCCAGACCTCACGCCTGTGGTGAAAAATTGATCAGCAAACACCCAGGTTTCACATTCGCCCCACCAGTCCCAAAATGATGACGTTCCAGAGCGCCGCCTGACGGCAATTTGTGCCCACTTTGACACAAGTGGTCGATCGACGTCTCGAGCCGCTTAAACGGGCGATTATCGCCCCACCATTCCCGATGTCCGCTCCTCGCACGCTTTTTGTAATGACATTAGGATCTTTAAGCAGTGAATGAGGTGACAATGTCACCTAACAAAGGTGTCAAACAGCCCCAATCACTACCCCCTCCACCCCCGCACCCTTATCCAGAAACTCCCATGCTCCAACATTTCCAGAGGGGGCAGTTTCTGACATTAACCACATAACTCCTGCATCAAACCGCAGCTAACAGCCACACCCCTGCTGAAAATCCCGAATGGAAAACCATACCCAAGCAGACACCCCCACCCCTAAGTATTACCAATTACTCAAAAGTATTCAAAAAAAGTTTGTTATGTACGATTGACGGGACATATCGTGTCTGCCACGATTAAAGACATTGGTGATGTGAATCACTGCCTACTACATCGTGTTTCGTGACCCTGCACCTCCAAGTAAGGGCACGACAAACTTAGGAGACAAGATGGCTAGTACCTTCATTCAGGCCGACAGCCCTGAAAAAAGTAAGAAGCTGCCCCCACTCACAGAAGGTCCGTATAGAAAGCGGCTATTCTACGTTGCACTAGTTGCGACGTTTGGTGGGCTGCTCTTCGGATATGACACCGGAGTAATCAACGGTGCACTCAACCCAATGACACGTGAGCTCGGACTAACCGCGTTCACCGAGGGTGTTGTAACTTCTTCCCTGCTGTTTGGTGCAGCAGCTGGTGCGATGTTTTTCGGTCGCATTTCCGACAACTGGGGTCGCCGGAAAACAATCATCTCACTTGCAGTAGCTTTCTTTGTCGGCACCATGATCTGCGTGTTTGCTCCATCTTTTGCAGTAATGGTTGTCGGACGTGTGCTTCTTGGACTCGCAGTTGGTGGCGCTTCCACTGTTGTCCCTGTCTACCTGGCTGAACTTGCTCCTTTTGAAATCCGTGGCTCACTGGCTGGCCGTAATGAGTTGATGATTGTTGTTGGTCAGCTCGCAGCTTTTGTCATCAATGCGATTATTGGAAATGTTTTTGGACACCACGATGGTGTGTGGCGCTACATGCTGGCAATTGCCGCAATCCCAGCAATTGCCCTCTTCTTTGGAATGCTCCGAGTTCCAGAATCCCCACGCTGGCTTGTTGAGCGAGGACGCATTGATGAGGCTCGCGCAGTTCTTGAAACCATTCGCCCTCTAGAACGTGCCCATGCAGAAGTTGCTGATGTTGAACACCTAGCAAGAGAAGAGCACGCCGTTTCCGAGAAGTCCATGGGCTTAAGGGAAATTTTGTCCAGCAAGTGGCTTGTGCGCATCCTCCTGGTAGGTATCGGATTGGGTGTCGCACAGCAGCTGACCGGCATCAACTCCATCATGTACTACGGCCAGGTTGTTCTCATTGAGGCTGGTTTCTCCGAGAATGCAGCTCTGATCGCCAACGTGGCGCCAGGAGTGATCGCAGTTGTCGGTGCATTCATCGCACTGTGGATGATGGATCGTATCAACCGCCGTACCACCCTCATTACCGGTTATTCTCTCACCACCATTAGCCACGTATTGATCGGTATCGCATCCGTAGCATTCCCAGTCGGCGATCCTCTTCGCCCCTACGTTATCTTGACTCTGGTTGTGGTCTTCGTGGGATCCATGCAGACCTTCCTCAACGTAGCTACCTGGGTTATGCTCTCTGAGCTCTTCCCGCTGGCAATGCGCGGTTTCGCAATCGGTATCTCAGTGTTCTTCCTCTGGATCGCAAACGCGTTCCTCGGATTGTTCTTCCCAACCATCATGGAAGCAGTAGGACTAACCGGAACCTTCTTCATGTTCGCCGGAATCGGTGTGGTTGCCTTGATCTTCATCTACACCCAGGTTCCTGAAACTCGTGGACGTACCTTGGAGGAGATTGATGAGGATGTTACTTCCGGTGTCATTTTCAACAAGGACATCCGAAAAGGAAAGGTGCACTAAAAACCCAGACACTGCATAGATAACACGCTCCAGATTTTTCTCAGCCGCTGCCCCTCCCCTGCTTCGCGCAGGTGGAGGGGCAGCGGTGTTTTTCTTTAAAGTTTGGATTCCAAATCACCGAATTCGGGAGTGAAGCACACTCATATCCAATAGGTAGTTCCACCGCTTTCAATGCCACACGCGCAACGCTTTTGTTTAAATTCAACCGCCACTGTGAGCATATTTCCCAGGACTATCCACGCATTGCAGTGATTTCATTTTTTACCTGGGCTACCAGCAGCTTTACAAATGTCTTTCTTGCAGACACCGTATGAGCATTTGTGGCGCTTCAAGCTGTTCTCCATTTGCTTCAAGCCATGGTGTGATCACAGCCTCTTAATCACTAGGTTGCAACCGCCTCAATTCCACAAAATACGCAATAATACGACGACTCAGATATGAAAACCCTGCTATTAGCATTCCCGGACCAGCAAACATCGCCACCAGTCCAAGAACTGTCATTTCCTTTGGCCCCAGAAAAAGGAATGCTAAAAATACCGCTCCACCCACAAGGTAAACTGCATCCCACCTAAAATCATTCACTCTTGCGAATAGAAGTGGCCACCCGGTAAACAGGGAAACGACCCCTCCGACTACGAGAATCGTCCCGATAAAATTAAGCTTTCCAAACTCATCCGCTGCAGTTTTAATAAGAAAGTATCCTGCCGCAATACTTAAAAATTCAACAAACGGAATGATGAAATATCCGAGATCGTGGAGTCTTCTAAATTTTCGAGTCATAGTAAAGTTCGCTTAATCGCCATCAGAGTAGTAGCAGTGGGTATTTGCAAGCCTTTGACAAGTTACTAAACCGTGCTACCGAAACCCCTCGTGTTTAAATCTAGAAGTTTAAAGGGTGAAAACAGTCCATTACTTAAGCACCAATCTGCCATAATTTTTACCCCAACGCATAGGCTTAACGGTGTGAATGTGAAGTTAACTGACGCCGCCCGTGAAGCTGGAGTAGGTTACGGTACTGCTTCTCGCGCAATTTCTGGACGAGGTTCCGTTGATGCAGCAACCCGTGACAAAGTACTCGCCGCCGCCGAGAAACTTGGGTACCGAACCAACGCCATGGCTCGTGCACTTAGGGAAAACAAGACCCGCACCGTTGGCCTGATCGTTCCCGGCATTATCAATAAGTTCTACACCGAATCCGCCACTGTCCTCCAAGATGAATTAGACAAATCCGGATACCAACTAGTTGTTTCCACAACTGGAAACGACGCAGAAAAGGAACGTCGAGCTATCGAATCCATGCTCAACCGCCAGGTAGATGCAGTGGTGCACGCTCCAGTTAATCCCCAAGCGAAGTTTCCAAAGGGCTTCAAAGTGGTCGAGCTTAATCGTCGTAGCGATCTCAACCGACCTACTGTGACCAGCGATGATGCCACTGGTTTGAAGGAACTTGCTCTTCATATTTTGGATCAGGGATACCGAGATATAGGTATCATTGTCGGTCCTGCTGAGCTCAGCACCGCCCGAGACCGCAAAGCCGGATTCATCAACGCCCTCGAAACCGAAGCCACACAACGCGGAATCCGCGAAGAACTACGATTCCGGGTAGTTCACTCCCGCTACTCCCCCACCGGCGGTTATGAAGCATTCGCAGAATTCCGCAATGATCTCCCTCAAATCGTGGTGCCCCTGAGCACGCAATTAACTCTAGGAGTTCTCAAAGCAACCCAAGAAAACGGCATAAAAATATCGGATGACCTGGCACTTGCTTGTTACGGCGTCGCCGAATGGCTCGCAGTGTGGGGCCCTGGCATCACCGTTTTCGCACCAGACCTCCCAGCCATGGGCGCCGCAGCTGCCACGCAGGTTTTAACGCTTCTCGACGCCGCCCCACTCCCCGAAAACCACTTAAGCATTCCGGGGCAGCTCATTGTCCGTGGGACAACTCCAAAGGTTTAAAGGTAGAGGCGCACAATAATGAAAATTGAAATTTTCAGCCCAGAGGCCATGCAATCCGCTGAGTTCGCTCACCTTTTGTGGCTTGCTTCCGGCTATTCTGCAGCACAATTAGACCACACCATCACGCATGAGATTTCCCAGATGACCACCATCGGTATCTTTGAGGATGCTTCCCCCATCGCGTTTGCGTCCTATTTCAATGAACCAACTCGGGCGGTAATTGAGTACATCGCGGTCCTGGAATCTCATCAAGGAATGGGCCTAGGAAGCCAGCTTCTAAACGTTGTGGCGACGAGCTTCCCAGAGGTTTATTTAGAGACCGATGATGACGCGGTGGATTTTTATCGCAAACTTGGTTTTGTTATCTCGCCAAAAGAGCGGGATCCTCGTTGGCCAGATCGGGAACGCTACGCATGCGTGTGGAAAAGAGCTGAAGAAAGGGTCTAGCGCGGGTAATCTCTCTCGCTCAGCAGGACACCGTCACCTAGCTTTGTTTAGCGATAATGAGAAGTCCCGCACCGATGGGAAGAACCAGGGATCGGAGCCCTTCAGTTTGATCAACGTGTTCTCGGAATGACACAACCTGATCGGCCTGCGACAGAACATTGTCAACCACTAACAAGCCGCCATTTGCTAGAACTCATTGCAGGTCAGGCCACCAATTTACATAGAGTGATTGTTCGGCATCAAGGAAAATGAAATCCCATTGTTCATCGGCGGAATCGGCAAGTACGGTTGCTCCATCGGCGACGATTCGTTGAACTTTTTCTTCAACTCCAGCGGCGCGAAGGTTTGCTGCAGCATCCAAAGACCGCTCAGGATCATTGTCTACTGTTGTTAAATTCACGACATCTGCCATCCAAATAGTCGAGTAACCATTGGATGTGCCTAGCTCGAGAACTGACTTTGGACTAATTCCGTAGATGAGCGAGCGAAGTAGCGCAGCGCTTTCAGATTCAAGGTTTCTCCTGCGATCAAGCCGATCCGGTTGCTCTGCATCAAATTCCTGCCCCTCGGCATAAAGTTTGTCCAGAAAAGCTGCAAGATCAGGAGTCATAGAAGCTAAGAATACTCCTGGTTAAAGGGCAATTGTTGATGTATACAGGAAATCTCCGAAGCCTTCAGATACAAAGCTAGGTTGTTAACCCCCGTACCAACCGATCCAGCGCAGAAAGGTAACTTTGAAAAGCCTGCCGTCCATCACGAGTTAAATTCAGATGAGTGATGGGTGTTCGTCCATCAAAAGCTTTGGAAATTTTCAAATAACCGGCTTGTTCAAGTATTGCAGCGTGTTTAGAAAGCAACGAGTAGCTTACGCCCAGTTCTTCACGAAGACTTTGGTAATCAGCTGAATCAACAGAATTTAACGCGGCCATCAACGCCAGACGAACAGGTGAATGAATGGTGTCATTCAAAGCGATTCGTGCTTCTTCGAGATTCACTTGTTTCCTCTAACCACTAATTCCAAACCAACCAAAGCACCAGGAAGGCTTGCTCCCACTGCCACTGCTGTTGTAATTATCCACGATGTGTCATGAAATGTGGGAGCCGTCCAGAACCATCCACCAATCACTGCCACAACTACCGGTAAGATTCCTGCGCAGGTAAGACGCCATTTAAATCCCCGAGGATGAACCCGCCTAGTCTTCGCAAGCCCTCTAGACACCAAGATAATCAAGATAATAAATACGATTTGGGCGAGCATCCTTATGATCCCACCCCACTCCCACAAATGGGACTGAAAACTAACTGCAAGCAATACAGCAATTCCCATAGATTGAACTACAAGCAACCACCCCTCTGCTTGTGAAATGTTCCTCGGATTTCCAGACTGCGCCAAGTGAGCAGTGTGCGTAAAGCTTTTCATTCTCCCCGTTATAGCATTAGTTCTAGACGCAATTTTACGAATTGTCAACGACTTAATGAATTGAAAATAAAGACGATTGAGCGATCTCGAGGGGCACAATCCACCCATTAAAAAACCGCCCCGTCCGAAAAGGACGAAGCGGAATTTTTAGCTAGCAGTTAGAGCTTAGAGAGCACGAACCTGCTGAGCCTGTGGGCCCTTGGCGCCCTCGCCGACCTCAAATTCAACTGGCTGGTTTTCCTCAAGATTACGGAAACCGGAGCCCTGAATCTCAGAGTAGTGGACGAAGAGATCTGCGGAGCCATCGTTGGGAGCGATGAAACCAAATCCCTTTTCGCCGTTGAACCATTTCACAGTACCCTGTGCCATATTTGTACCTTTTCCTAATCAGGTGATGCTACGTTCGCCAGCATGATTCACCAGCGTCCGAGTCGTTGGAACTCCTCGTCAAACCATCTACCTTCACAGATGCTGCAGGGTAAAGGAAAACTAGGCGCTCACAGTTATATCTCTTATCAGCGCCTAAACACTGCGAATAGAAATCGCGACTAACGTCTAGTCTGCCATGAATCTGCGCTGATGGGAAACTTTCTTTTCAAAATTGGGGTGTAAAAGCAGACAATCCGGCACACTTTCTAACACACTTATGTCGTTTTATCTCCCAGTATTGCAAGGTCAGCACACTTCACCCCTCCTCACACACAATGTTTTTCCTGAGCTGCGAAAAATTAATGATCTGGTTGCGGCAATCTTCCAAAACCGGCATATACGACCAAATACATAGGATGATCAAAGATCCTTGGTCACCAGATCAAATAAAACGTCATATATGACCAAAACTAAGTCCCCTACAATCATCCTTGGTCTCCAAATGAACTGCGGTGAAAAACTGCTCAAAAGGCCCCGAAAAAGTAACCTCCCAGAATCGCCTCTCAAGGCCTTTAAGCCCTCGAGTGATACAAGCACCCATCGGAAAAAATCAACACCTTAAACAAGCGATAAACGCCGTGGTTTATTAATCTCGATTTCACGGTATCGAGTTCGCAACAGCAATACCGCAAACTCAATTTCTCGACTCCAATTTCGTGCCGTTTTTGGCTGTTTCCCTAGCGGTATCGACGGTGAGAAATCGAACTTAAAGCACATGTATCGTCCAACGGTCAGTGTGCAATCAATGCTCTGATCAGGTCGGAACTCGGGACCGAACAAAATGGTGAAAGTCAGGTTAGATTTAGTACCACTCCGAATTGCGATACAAGAAATCTTCAAGCCCAGGAGCGACCCACCCGACGGGGAGTGACCACATTTGAATCAGTTCAGGTACAAATTGTTTGCGCTCTTCGTCAAGTACAAGTGCAGCATAATCTTTTTCAAGTGTTGCTTCGATAAGGTTTTGACCTGGGTAAACAAAGGAGAATTCGCCAGGTGTGGTTAGTGCGGTCAAAAATATCAGATGAACCAATTGCCCTTTGTGTATTGGTTCACGAGCGATAGTGGCCTTATCAATCTGATCCCACACTAGATGATGATTCTTCAGCCTTCTTCCTTTGAGAAGCTTCTCGATATAAGCAAGTCCATCTGAACCATCTAATAGGCCGACGCAGCATTCATATTCTTCACTATCTTCAGACACGGATAAGAGAAACAAATTGTTGGAATACATGCCTGAACCCCTGCCTTTTGTTAGATGTGCTCGATCGTATATGCAGAAGGAGGGGTGCGTCGATAAGCATCTTTTTAAAAGCGCAACCTGCCCCGCAAGCGTTGCGGGGCAGGCGTAGTTTTTTTAAGAAACCAGGGACTCTTCGAGTGCCTTGTTGGCCTCGATCAGCACCTTAGCGGCTTCGTTGACGCCTTCTTCGCGACCGAGTGAAACATCCTCGTGTTCGATGTTGACCAGCATGTTTGGATCGACGCGGTGAAGTGCGCGGAGGAATTCGGTCCAGTAAGCAACGTCATGACCGCGGCCCAGAGCAACGAAATCCCAAGCAGAGTTCTTTGGCCATTCATTCGCCCACTCGTCGCCGCCCAAGTTGGTGCGGTTTTCGGATGGGTCAAGGCGTCGGAAGCTGTTGTCCAGCACACCGTTGAGCTGAGCCCATTCCTTATTAACTCGCACGTCTTTGGCGGCGGCGTGGAAGATGAGCTCGCCGAGGTGATCAATCACAGCGATTGGGTCCATCTGCTGCCAGAACAGGTGTGATGCATCCAGTTCGACGCCCACGTGGGTGGCGCCGGTGAGATCGATGAGCTTATGCACGTCAGCGGAGTTGAACACGATGTTCTGTGGGTGCAGCTCAAGAGCCACTTTCACGCCGTGATCTGCGGCGAAGCGGTCGGTC
Organism: Corynebacterium glutamicum ATCC 13032; assembly: GCF_000011325.1. NCBI lineage: Bacteria > Bacillati > Actinomycetota > Actinomycetes > Mycobacteriales > Corynebacteriaceae > Corynebacterium > Corynebacterium glutamicum. Next base: position 184,534 of record NC_003450.3, on the reverse strand, counting down.
TCGCGCCAGAATTCAGCTGCGATATCCCATTGGTAATCAAGGACATCCAAGGCTGCGGAGTTCCACGCGTTGACAACCCAGTTGGTGTACTTCGCGCCTGGTTCGCCACCAGGAAGACCAGACATGGTGACCACACGGTTTTGGCCGAGGCGCTCTGCGAGGCGGATGGAACGTCGAATGTCTTCGGCATGCTTGTCCCCGATCGCCTTGTTGGGGTGAAGCGGGTTGCCGTTGCAGTTAAGGCCGTAGATGTCGACGCCGGTGCCTTCGAAAATCCCGAGGAATTCATCGCGGGCATCATCGCTGACCAGGATGTCATCGATGGTCGGGATGTGGGTTGCAGGCAAAAATCCGCCGGTGTTGAGTTCAATTCCGGTGAGACCTGCAGCTTTGATGGCTGCGAGCGCTTCTGGCAGGGTGCGGTCGTGGAAGATCGCGTTGTAGAGACCGAGTTTCATGGTGATGCTTTCTGAATAGTTTCTAGTTGTTTGCAGGGATCAGAGCAGCCGCTGGGACCGCAACGGTTTCGCCACCTGCTGCAGCTGACTGTGATACAGCATCAATGAGCTGCATATTGTGTAGCCCTTCTTCCAAAGTTGCGCAGCGTGGCAGGCTTTCAGCTTCGGAGATTCCTGCGATTTCTTCGAGGAATGCGCGCGCCTGGAAAACGAAGCCTTCGTTTTGGCCAATTCCCACGCCTGGTGCATCCATTGCAAGGCCGCCGCGCCAGTATGGGTGCTTTGGTCCGATGGTGATGGTGCGGTAGCCGGCTTCTTGGCTGATGTCACCGGAGGTTGCTGGGGTGAAGATTTTGAATTCGCCTGAGTTGCGGAAATCAAAGAGCACGGAGCCCTTTTCACAGAACACTTCAAAACCTAGGGTGTTTGGGTGTCCCTGGGAAATGCGGCTGACCTGGAGGGTTGCGGTTCCGCCACCGATGAAGGATCCGGAGAATGATGCAATGTCATCATTTTCCACTGCTTCGTATTCATCGGAAACTGCGCCGCCTTCGTGGCCGACAATCGCGCCGAGTGGCTTGGGGCGCTCGGTGATCACGGTGGACAACTGGCCACCACGGACGGCGGCGAAGTCAGATCCTGCAACGAATTCTGCCAGGTAGGTGAGGTGGCTTCCCACATCTGCCAGTGCGCCGGAGCCGTTTGGCCCCTTGTAACGCCAGCTGATTGGTGCCTGTGCATTGGATCCGTAGTCGGTCCAGTAGTGGCCGGTGACGTGTAGAACCTTGCCAAGCTCGCCGGACTGCACGAGATCACGGATGTGTGCCACGCCTGGGGAACGGCGGTAGGTCAGTCCGATGCGGGCGATGGTGCCATTTGTTGCTGCACGGCCGGCTGCCTCAATCATGGCTTCTGCATCTTCGATGGTGTCTGACAGTGGCTTCTCGCACAGCACATGCTTGCCGGATGCCAGAAGTGCTTCCACGATTTCGCGGTGCAGGAAGTTAGCCACCACGACGCTGACAACATCGATGTCATCGGCCTCAACGATCGCCTGCCAAGAGGTATCAAAGCGCTCAAAGCCAAAGCGTGCTGCGGTTTCTTCAGCTAGCTGCACGTTGGCATCCGCGATGGAAACCAAACGGATGTTGGGCAGAGTGGTGGAGTAGATGCTGGATGCGGTGCGGTAGCCCGCTGCGTGTGCTTTGCCTGCCATGCCTGCACCAATGACAGCTACGCGAAGTTCTTGCTGAGTCACTATGACCTCCTCGAAAAAGATGATGTGTTGTTAGACCATGTGGATCCGGTATTGTGATCCACTACGCAATTGGAGCGCTCCAACACAAGCTATATTTGTTTAAATGTCCTGTCAATAGTTCAAGAGAAAATCACAGAAGATGAGCACATCCCGCCCCACAATTTATGACGTCGCCAAAGCCGCAGGCGTCTCCAAATCCTTGGTTTCTCTCGTGCTTCGCGGCTCCCCCAACGTGAGCAAAGAATCCGAAGCCGCGGTCAAGACCGCGATAAAAAAGCTCAACTACCAGCCAAATCGCGCCGCATCAGACCTTGCGGCCAAGCGCACGCAGCTCATTGCAGTGCTTATCGACGACTACTCCAACCCGTGGTTCATCGACCTGATTCAAAGCCTCAGCGATGTGCTCACCCCCAAGGGGTACCGACTGTCCGTCATTGACTCATTAACCTCTCAAGCCGGCACCGATCCCATTACCAGTGCACTATCAATGCGCCCCGATGGAATCATCATCGCCCAAGACATCCCCGATTTCACTGTCCCCGATTCCCTACCCCCATTTGTCATCGCAGGCACCAGAATCACCCAAGCCAGCACCCATGATTCAGTGGCCAACGATGACTTCCGGGGCGCAGAAATAGCCACAAAACACCTCATCGATCTTGGACACACCCACATCGCCCACCTACGCGTGGGAAGCGGCGCTGGCTTACGACGCTTCGAAAGCTTTGAGGCAACCATGCGTGCACATGGCCTGGAGCCGCTTTCCAACGATTACCTCGGCCCCGCCGTTGAGCACGCCGGGTACACCGAAACCCTCGCACTACTCAAAGAGCACCCGGAGGTCACCGCCATTTTCTCCTCAAACGACATCACCGCCATCGGAGCACTCGGTGCCGCCCGTGAACTAGGTTTACGCGTACCTGAAGATCTATCAATAATCGGATATGACAACACTCCCCTCGCCCAAACCCGACTGATCAACCTCACCACCATCGACGACAACAGCATCGGCGTCGGCTACAACGCCGCTCTCTTGTTGCTGAGCATGCTTGATCCCGAGGCACCCCACCCGGAGATCATGCATACGTTGCAGCCCTCGCTGATTGAACGGGGCACGTGCGCGCCACGTGGATAGCTACCCCAAATACTTGGACTTCCTAATGAGGGATTACTTCGTCTCATTAGGATGATGGGTATGGACCTGCTCGAGGAACACAGTGTTCTTCTCAACATAAAACCAGATTCGAGCAGACCCTTTCGCAGTAGATTTATGTTGCCACCGATCATGCGCCTTCCCATTATGGTGAACGATACCCAATTCACCTTTAAGTCGGTAGTTCGTCGGCGTGGTCAACAGCGGCGTCACGGTCAAAAAATCCCACGTCTCTGCCATGGGGTTACGGATGCTTGCCACTAAATCTCGCCACCCTTTTGCTGCGTGAGTGGTAGCAAAGCGGCTTTCGAATTCGTTTTTCTTGCGCGGGCGAGGAACTAACTCGCTTTTCTTTCCAGCCACGCTTAGGGACGCTCCACCAGATGCGGATCGTCGTACCACTGCAGATCAGTGTTACTCAATCCAGCAGCAACAGCTGCTGCTGTTTCTTTCCATGAGGTCAGTTCAGTAAGAGCGAGGTGAGGTTGTTCGGTTGCAAACGATGCTCGTGCAGCGTCAAGAATCTCACGGGCACACGCCTCACGATCCGCCACTGACAGGGCCAGCATCCACGGGAATACTTTCGCCATACGTTCGGCTAACGTGCCCTGATGATCAGTGGCCACAGTAATTAACTGTGCAGCCAACTCCAGCAGGCGGGCTCGCCCGTCAGCTTCGCGCTGCGACATCAATACCAACGCTTCACCATCACGACGTGTCACAGTAATGGGATGTTCTTCAGCTTCGGCAAAGACTTCAGCAGAGCGTTTGCTCAACTCCGAGGAACGCCGGGTCCCATAGCGCAGATCAACTATCTTACTCATACCCCCACCCTATTCGGAACGTATTCGGAATTCTAGGTTTTACAAACGGACTCTAGGAGCGCCGGCGGGATGCGGCATCCCTAGAGACAGACGTCTAATTACCGCTAGCAGCCAGCAGCACTTCTCCTTAGCTCAACTCAATGGTGCGTTTTTCCGCAGCGCTCTGGGCTACAGCATCCAACACCTTGAGCACTGCAACACCTTCACGTGCAGGCACCGGCCCTGCGCCACCGTTTTCCACAGCCAAGGCAAAGGCATCGTAGAAGCGGGTGTAATCGCCTTGTGCTGAAGGAATCACCTTTGAGCCTTCATCGGTAACCAAGGTGCCCCACCGCTCCTCCGATTCGTAGCCCCAGTGTTCGCGGTCATTGGTTGGTCGAAGTCCCTGTTTGATCGCCACGGTCTGCACGTCGGTGTAGTTGGATACGTAGGAGCCGCGCTCGCCCACCAAGCGGATTTCCCAGGACTCCAAGCGGTCAATCTTGCTGGCAGAAATGTGCGATACGGCGCCCGATTCATGTTCCAACACGATGCGGAACCTTGCGTTGGTTGGGCCTTCTGGAAGGTCGATGGATCCAAGTTGGGCGGTGACAGAGGTAGCCGGCCCCATGAGAACCAGGGTCTGATCGACTACGTGTGAGCCCAGATCGCGCAGCAAACCACCTTCAGGACCTGCCTCCAAGGAATCAGGTTCGATCAGGTCTAGTCGCAGGTCCAGTCCACGCATCGCACCAAGTTCTTCTTGGATTCCCAGTGCCGTGACAATGTGGGTGTCGTTGCGCCTGTTGTGGAAGACGTTGAGCAGCACTCCAGCCTTTTCGGCGGCTTCGACAAGTTCCATGGCATCTGCGGCTGATGGTGCAAACGGTTTATCGGCAACCACTGCGACACCTGCGTTGATTGCTTCCAAGGCCAGTTCCCGGCGCGTGGCTGGAGGGGTGGAGATCACCACTGCATCGACGCCCAGTTCGAGGAGTTCTGTCAGCGATCCCACGATGGCAACATCTGGAAGATCTTCTGCAACGGCTGCTTTGGTGCCTTCGGAACGAGCAACTACGCCTACTAATTCGCAGTGCGTAGAAGCTTGGATGTAAGGGGTGTGAAAGAGCCTGCCGCCGACACCGTAGCCAACGAGTCCGATTCGAATAGTCATGTTTTTATACCTTTCAGAAGTGGGTTTCTAAGAGGAGGAAAAGGCTCGGGCACCGCCGTCGCGAGGCAAAGATAGTGCGCCGATTAGAGGAATGAGGAACAACGCTGCTGCCAGTGGGAATGCCCAGTTGGCGGTGGGTGCAAGGGACATGGCGATGACTGCTACCGCAATACCCAAAGACATGCCTAGTTGGTGCAGGGTTGCTGATAACACGTTGGCGTTGCTGGTTTGTTCTGGTGAGATATCGACAAACTGCAAGGTGTTGTAGGCGCTGAAACCGAGGGACCTTAATGCGCCCGAAACAAAGAGCAGCAGCACGATGAGAACCAGTGGGGTATCTGCACGAACGAACAAAAAAGTTGCCAATACCAAGGCGCCAGCAGCGTTAGAAAAGACCAGTACTGGTTTGAAATTCCAGCGTTTAATGATCGGCGTGGTGAAAGGTTTGATTGCCACGTTGCCTGCGAATAGTGCGACCACCATGGCACCCGCTAATGTTGCAGACCACCCAAACGCCACTTGGAAGAGCAAAGTGAACATGAATGGTGCTGCGGTGATTACCAAGCGGTAGATACTTCCGGAGGAATTACCCACTCGGAAACCTGGGATGCGCATGATGCTGAGATCAAAAAGTCGGCCTGGAACTCGCAGCCAGCGCACTACAAAACCGCATACCACCGCAGCACTTAAGACGAGGCATGCAGCGATAGTAAGTTCAGCCGAACTTCCCCTGGAAATTAACTCCGCAGCCACGGTCAGCGCCACCATCACCAGCATTGCGCCGAGGAAACCTGGAAGATCAAATCGTTTCACATTCACGGCAGTGTTCTTGGGCAGGATGAATAGTCCAGCAATGATCGCGATGATTCCTAAGGGCACGTTGAGGAGGAAGATCCATCGCCAACCAATGGTATCGGCAAGAAGACCTCCCAGAAGTGGGGCGATCACTGGGGCAACCAGAGCTGGCCAGGTTAAAAACGCGATGGCATCAAGGAGATCTTTGGGATCCGTTCCCCGGATTACTGCTAATCGCCCGACTGGGACGAGTAGTGCACCACCAAGACCTTGGATAACGCGAGCACCGGTAAGCACAGTCAGCCCCGGCGCCACTGCACAAACCAAGGAGGCTGCAGTAAACACCGCTAAAGCCAGCAACAGGACTTTGCGCACACCAAATCGATCCGCTAGCCACCCTGCAGCCGGAATGCCAGCTGCTGCGGCTGCCAAGTAAGCAACCAGTGCAATGCTGACATCCACGGCGTCAATACCGAAGTCACGAGCAATAGCTGGCACTGCGGTTGTCAGGATGGTGCCGTCGAGGATTTCTAGAAACAGTGCTCCCGCGGCAAGTAGCGCAATGGGAACGCTAAAGGACCGATCATTGCGCATGGCGTCGATGTCCAATCAGATGAAAGGGTGAAAGACGGTCTCTCCTCCTTAGATCTAAAGAAAAGAAACCGTCTTGGTAGTTTCGAGATAACTCTATGCGTTTTCGATGAGTGAGCGGATTTTCTCCAGCTGGTAGCGGGATACTTCATCTGCTGCTTCATCTTCTGCAAACACGTTGGAGACCAACAGTGCATCTTCACGGTCAAGGTAACCGGTAGAGCGCAGCAGTGAGAAGATCTCTTCAAAGTTCACATCGCCATCACCGATTTTTAGGTGCTGGTGCACGCGCACTGCGTTGCCTGGAGGGTTAGTGATGTAGCGCAGGCCGTGGGATTTGTGGTGGTCGAAGGTATCTGACAGGTACACAGCCCCAAGGCGATCGCCTACTGCTGGCAGGATTGCCTCAGCCTGATCACCCATGTGGAATGAGTGAGGTGCCACGTAAACAAAGCCCACCTGCTTGGAGTTCAGACCGCGGATGACTCGCCATGCTTCAATACCGTTTTCCACGAAATCATCAGGGTGTGGGTCGATGTTGAACTTGATGCCCTCTTTTTCCAGGATTGGCAGGAGTTCTTCCATGGAGCGGTAGAAGGCATCTTCGGAATCCTCGGAGCGTTCTGGGCGTCCAGAAAACTCCGTGTTGAGGGTGTCTACTTCCAGATCAACGGCCAACTGGATGATGCGCTTGATGTTGCGTACTGCTGCAACACGCTGGGTTTCCTCCGGCCAGGAAATACGCTGCACTGGCAACAGTGCAGGAATGGTGACTCCGGCATCCTTGGCACGCTTTTTCAGGGCTGCCACGAGATCATCGTCTGCCTTGGGGTGGCGGAAGAAAGGACCGAAATCTACATGAGGGGTCAGCTGCATGTATTCATACCCCAAACGTGCGGTGACGTCGGGGAAATCCAACAGATCGTAATCATGGTGGAAGGGGGTGGGATCAAGAGCAATACGAACCACGTTCAAAACTCCTTAAGCGTAGAAATCTGGGCGAGGTGCCGCATCAACTGGGATGACGCCGCCGTCGAGTGCCTTGACACCAGCTTCGCATGACAGTGCAACCAGGTAACCATCCCATGCGTTAGGGCCTGCGACCAGGGTGCCTTCGTGGACTGCGTCGACCCAGCTCTGGATCTGGCGGTCGTAGGCGGTAGCGAAACGGGTGGTGAAATCGGTGTGTTCGTTGATCAGGAATTCACCGTCGCGCCAGCGCTGCATTCCGGATGGCTGGCCGATGCGGGCAAGTCCCTTTTCAAAGACCGCTTCGGTTGCTACCTGGTATCCGAATTGAATGTTTACGTTCATCTCTACGTCGACAAGCACGCCGTTTTCGAGCTCCATGATCACCAGGATTGGTTCCTTGAGGCCGGAGTGCGCCAGTGAGGAGGTCTTTGGGTACTTCACTTCAACGGAGACAACTCGGGAGCCTGCGAGCCATGGGATGACATCGAATTCGTGGACGACGGAGTCGGTGATCAGCATGGACTGGGTGTAGCTCTCACCAACACTTGGGTTGCGGTGCAGGCCGCGGAGCATGAGCAGTTCGCCAGCTTCGCCGGATTCCACCAATTTGCGCAAGTTGTTGTACTCAGGGTCGAAGCGGCGCATGAAACCAACCTGGATGTGTGGCTTGTCCAGCTTCTGCTCCAGCTCGACGATGCGCAGTGAGGATTCAGAATCTGGGGTCAGTGGCTTTTCACACAGGATGGGAAGGCCTGCTTCTAGTGCTGGGACAAGTACTGGCTCATGGAACTGACCTGGTACGGCGATCAGCACTGCGTCGACAGCATCGGCTGCGATAGCATCTTCAATGCGAGTGAAGGCCTGTGCACCCGGCGCGTCTTCTGCAGCTGCAGCGGCACGTGCTGCGTCGGGCTCAATAATGGCAGAGATGTGTGCACCAGAGGTGCGGTTGTTGATGCGATCGATGTGGTCAGCACCCATGGCTCCTGCACCGACAACTCCAACGCGAAGGCTCTTGCTCATAATTTTTGTACTCCTTGAGATGATTTAAGTGGTTAGTTGACGCGTGCGAAGTGGGTGCAGCCGAAGATGTGCTTGCGGGTGCGCTCAGCGATTGGGAATGGGTAATCGATGTCGCAGCCGTACATGTCTTGTTCCACGATGGCGAAGATCTCGGAGTCGATCTTGGAGACAGCTTCGATGATTGGGGCCAAGTCTGGGATGCCGTGTGGTGGTTCGATCATGATGCCTTGGGCTACGGCTTCGGCAAATGGGGTGTCGTTCTTTAGTACGTCGAAAAGCAAAGTCGGATCGACCTGCTTGAGGTGCAGGTAACCGATGCGCTCTGGGTGCTGCTCAATGAGCTTGACGTTGTCGCCGCCGTAGTAGGCGAAGTGGCCGGTGTCGAGGCAGAGGTTGGTGTAGCGCGCATCGGTTTCTTCCAGGAAACGCAGTACTTCGCGGGTGGTGCCGATGTGGCTGTCAGCGTGGGAGTGGAACTGCTGCTTCATGCCGAACTCTTCCAGCAGCGCCTTGCCCAGGCGGTCGTGACCGGCGGCAAGCTTTGCCCACTTCTCATCATCAAGGGTGCGAGCTTCCAGTACTTCGCTGGTTGCGTCGGAGCGCCACAGGTCAGGGATAACAACGAGGTGCTCAGCACCCAGCTTGGAAGCAAGACCAGCAACGTCGAGAGCCTGATCCCAGGCGCGCTTCCACTGCTCTTCACCCTTGTGGAATCCGGTGAACACGGTGCCAGCGGACAGCTTCAGGCCGCGCTTGCCCAGTTCATCTTCAAGCTGGTTGGCATCGGTTGGCAGGTAGCCGTATGGGCCAAGCTCGATCCAGGTGTAGCCAGCTTTGACGACCTCGTCGAGGAAACGCTCCCAAGGGATCTGCTTTGGATCCTCTGGGAACCACACGCCCCACGAGTCAGGTGCGGTGCCGATGCGCAGGCCTGGGTTTTCGCCAGCCACAGATGAAGCTTTGGTGGATGCAGGTACAGAAGTGGTCATGGTGTTTCTCCTTAAATACGTTTTGGTTTAGCCAACTGGTTTAGCCGAGCAGCGGACGCTGGAGGGCTTGGTTTTTCAGGTAATCTTCACGAGCCGCGTTGGTGCTATCCAGAGTGGACGTCTCCGACACCGGCACGTCCCACCAACCAGCACCGTCTGGTGCGTAGATCAACGGATCGCTGTTGATGTGGATGAAGGTGGATTTCTCCGAAGCCTTCGCGGTTGCCATCGCTGCTTTGAGATCCTCGATCGCATTCGCGCTTGGTTCCACTTCAATGACATCCATGCCGTAGCTGCGTGCATTCATCGCCAGGTCAACAGGCAGAATCTGCTCGCCCTGGAAGTTTTTCGCCTCAGCGTCATATTCGCGGTACCAAGTACCAAAACGCTGCGAACCGACAGTTTCAGACAGGTGGCCGATGGAGGCATAACCGTGGTTTTGGATGAGCACCACAATCACCTTGATACCTTCTGCCACGGCCGTGACCAGCTCAGTGTTGAGCATGAGGTAGGACCCATCACCAACCATGATCACCACGTCGCGGTCATCGCCTGCGGCATCAAGTCCACGCTTCGCGCCGATACCGCCCGCGATTTCATAGCCCATGCACGAGAACGCATATTCCACGTGGTAGCCCAGCGCATCGCGCACACGCCACAGCTTGTGCAGGTCACCAGGCAAGGATCCAGCGGCCTGCACAATGACGTCTTTTTCGCTTGTCGACGCCTGCACCGCGCCGATGATCTCCGGCTGTCCAGGCAGCGCAAGACCGGAGGGGGCAAAAGACTTATCTACTTCTGCGTCCCACGCAGCCTTTTCCTTCGCGATGCGCTGCGCGTAATCCTCTGCCACGGTGAATCCCTGCAGGGCTTCAGCAAGCTCCACAATTGCCTCGCGTGCATCTGCAATCACAGGCAACTGAGTGCCATGCTTGTAAGCATCGAAGGAAGCAACATTGATGTTGATGAAGGTGACATCAGGGTTTTGGAACGCAGTGCGAGATGCGGTGGTGAAATCGCTGTAACGAGTACCGATACCGATGATCACATCAGCATCACCCGCAATGCGGTTGGCAGCCAACGTTCCGGTGGCACCCACACCACCTAAGTTTTGTGCATGATCCCACGCCAACACGCCACCACCAGCTTGGGAGGTACCCACTGGAATGCCAGTCTGCTCCACAAGTGCCTGCAGCTGCGTTTCCGCATCGGAGTACAACACTCCGCCACCAGCAATGATCATCGGATTCTTAGCGTTTTTGATGACTTCAATCGCACGAGCCAACGCAGCACGCTCTGGACGTGGGCGCCTAATGTGCCACTCACGATCCTGCAAGAACTCCACCGGCACATCGAGCATTTCAGCCTGCACATCTTCTGGAAGCGCAATGGTGACCGCACCGGTTTCTGCGGGATCAGTCAACACACGCATCGCAGCCAACGCAATAGAGAACAACTGCTCCGGGCGCTGCACCCGATCAAAGAACTTAGACACAGGGCGGAAAGCATCATTAACCGTCAGCCCGATATCCCATGGCTGCTCCAACTGCTGCAACACTGGATCCGCCACGCGGGTGGCAAAAGTATCACTAGGCAGCAGCAACGCTGGCAAACGGTTGGTGGTAGCAAGAGCCGCACCGGTTAACAGGTTGGTCGCGCCGGGTCCAACAGATGCGGCAGATGCGTATGTGCCACGACGGCGGTGCATGCGTGCATATCCAACAGACTGGTGCACCATCGCCTGCTCATTACGAGCCTGGTAGTACGGCATGAGCTCAGGTTGTTCAACGTTGTACTGCTTGAGTGCCTGGCCAATGCCAGCAACGTTTCCGTGTCCGAAAATTCCGAACATGCCTGGAATGGTGCGCTCGCGGATATCGCCGTCGACAGTCCACTGGTGACCAAGGAATTCAACCAGTGCCTGGCTAACTGTCATTCTCTTCGTTTCAGCCATGAAATTTTATCCCTCCTTGTTTGCGTTCTCATATGGCAAGCGATCATCAAATGCTTGCCCGGTCCATGTATCTCGAACCCAGGCGTGCGCTGGGTCATCGTTAATCAGCCAGATTCTCTCCGGATCAGGTCCTGCCATGACGTTGAGGTAGTACAAGTCATAGCCAGGTGCTGCCACGGCAGGGCCGTGGTATCCGAAAGGAACTAGCGCGATATCGCCGCTGTACACCATGGCGTTGATATCGATCTCCCCCGCTGGTGAGGAGTAGGTGGAAAACATTCCGAAAGCTCCTTCTGCTGCTTCGGCCCTGCCACCAACTCGCGATGGGGCGCTTTCGAAGTAGTAGATTTCCTCCAGCTTGGACTCGTGTCCTGGGATGTGCTCATCATGCTTGTGTGGAGGGTAAGAGCTCCAGTTTTCACCTGGGGTGATTACTTCACACACGATTAGTCGAGCAGCATCGAGAGCTTCCGGGGTGCCAAAGTTGTGGACTTGTCGGCTCGAGCGGCCAGCTCCACGCAACTCCACAGGAGTTTCTGCTGGAGCGATGTACTTCCACTCCTTGGGTTCCTGAGTGGGAGCTTCCGCCACGGCGACTCGTCCCTGACCACTGAGCGTTGCTGTTTGTCCAGTGGGGAGGTAGAGCACATCGGTTGGTCCATCAAAGACTGACTTTCTTCCGTGAAGATGGGTCACCTGACCATGGTGGGCAACATCGAAGCTGCCCTGAAGTGGAATGAAGATGCGTTCCACACCAGTGTCATTCAGTTCAAGCGATTCACCACTGCCCAGTTCGGCAATGCGGATGCCGGTATATTCCCAACCTGGGGTGGTGGCATCGACAACGCTTTGCCAACCATCTCGGGCCAGTTCGCCCTTCTTATGGAACCAACGCATAGTCCTGTGCTCTCCTTCAATTAATCGTTCTGTGGGAAACCGAGGTTAATGCCACCGTGGGTTGCTGGGTCGAGCCAACGGCTGGTGATCGCCTTTTCCCTGGTGAAGAAATCAAAACCTTGAGTGCCATATGCCTTGGCGTCACCGAAGAGGGAGTTCTTCCAACCACCGAAGGAGTGGTACGCAACAGGCACTGGGATTGGTACGTTGATGCCGATCATGCCCACTTCGATCTCATGCTGGAAGCGGCGTGCCGCTCCACCATCGTTGGTGAAGATTGCGGTTCCGTTGCCGAATTCACCGGAGTTGATCAGCTCAATTGCCTCGTCGAAGGATGCGACACGAACGACAGAGAGGACCGGGCCGAAGATTTCTTCGGTGTAGGCGCGGGACGTGAGTGGGATGTCGTCGATAAGCGTAGGGCCGAAGAAGAAGCCCTCCTCGTGCCCGTCTACGGCGCAGTTACGCCCGTCCACGATGATCTTGGCGCCGTCGGCCTCAGCGATGTCGACATAAGAAGCGACCTTGTCGCGGTGGACGTCGGTGATTAGTGGGCCCAGGTGCGGCTCGCCCTGCTCGTCGCCGGCACCGTTGCCGATGCGCAGGGTGTCGATGCGCTCCTTGATCTTCTCAATGAGCTCGTCGGCAACAGATTCAATAGCCAAGACCACAGAAACAGCCATGCAACGCTCACCGGCAGCGCCGTAACCTGCGTTGATTGCCTGATCGGCAACCAGATCCAGATCAGCATCTGGCAGCACCAGCATGTGGTTCTTCGCGCCGCCCAACGCCTGGACGCGCTTGCCGTTCTTCGCGGAAGTCTCGTAGATGTACTTTGCGATTGGGGTGGAACCCACGAAGGAAATCGCAGAGACATCAGGGCTGTTCAGCAAACCATCAACAGCCAGCTTGTCGCCCTGGAGCACGTTGAATACGCCGTCTGGAAGACCAGCTTCCTTCCAGATCTGAGCCATCCACAGCGCTGCCGAAGGATCCTTCTCTGAAGGCTTCAAAATAACTGCGTTGCCTGCAGCGATTGCGATTGGGAAAAACCACATCGGCACCATCGCAGGGAAGTTGAACGGGCTGATGATACCGACAACACCCAGTGGCTGCTTCAAGGAATACACATCAATGCCGGTGGAGACGTTCTCGTTGAACGCACCTTTAAGCAGGTGTGGGAAACCGGTAGCAAGCTCCACGACTTCCTGGCCGCGCAGGATTTCACCCATGGCATCGGACAAGACCTTGCCGTGCTCTGCAGTGATGATCTCCGCCAGCTCACCCTTGCGAGCATTCAGCAGCTCACGGAAGTTGAAAAGCACAGCTTGGCGCTTAGCGATAGACAGGTTGCCCCACGTCTTAGCAGCCTTGGTGGCAGAAGCGATGGTGGCATCGATCTCTTCCTGGCTAGCCAGCGCAACATTGGCGGTGACCTGGCCAGTTGCAGGATTGTAGACAGGAGCGGTCTTGCCGGAAGTGGATGGGGAAATCGCGCCGTCAATCCAGTGCGAGATGGTTTGTGGTTCAGACATGTGTGTAAATTCCTTAAATGCTCTGCGAAGTGAATTGTTGAATATCTGTGTGAACAAGTCGCGCTGCGGTATCAACAGCGGCGGCGACATCGCCGTCTTGCGGATACAGCAGAGTGCGTCCCACGGTCAGGCCACGCACACCCGGCAGGGTGAGTGCATGCTCCCAGGATGCGAAGGTGGCATCTGGATCGTTGCCGCCTTCGCCGCCCAACAACAGGGTTGGCATGGTGGTGGATTCCATGACGCGCTCCATCTCCTCCACCACTGGAAGCTTCATCCAGGTATAGGAAGAATCATTGCCCAGACCAGCAGCAATGGCGACAGATTGGATAACTGCATCGGTGGAAAGATCATTGACCACCTTGCCGTTTACCCAGTTACTCATGAACGGCTCGAGCATGATGGGCAGCTGTGCTGCTGCAGCCTCATTGACTGCATGCGCGGTGGCTTCCAAGGTCGGGGCGGTTCCGGCGTCGCTCAAGTTGATGCGCACTAGGGTTTTCGCGAAATCCACGCCACGATCAACCATGGAGGACACGTTGTAGCCGGTGTAGCGATCATCCATTTCAAAGGAAGCGCCACGCAGGCCACCACGGTTCATGGAGCCAACCACGATCTTGTCATCGAGCAGTCCGAGCGCCGCCAGATCATCAATGATGTCTGGAGTTCCCAGCACACCATCCACACCCGGGCGAGACAGTGCGATAGCCATGCGTTCGAGCAGTTCATAGCGGTTAGCCATGGCGGTTTCATTGTCGCCAACAGCAAGTGCGCCGCGCGCTGGGTGGTCGGCAGCCACGATAAACAGCTTGCCGTCCTCACCGAGCAGTTCACGCTTACGGCGCTGCTTGAAACGTTCCGCCACCATCGTGGGTTCAGCCGCACGCATCCGCCTTAGGGCTTCAAAGCTCTCTGGGGAGATAATCGGAGGAGTCATATCAGACTTTCTGGTTGAGGGAGGCTTCCACCTCATCGGTAGTAGGCATTGCGGTGGAGCATTCAAGACGGGACGCCACAAGCGCACCCGCGGTGTTGGCAAAACGGAGAACCTTTTCCAACGGCCATTCAGAGAGCAGACCGTGGCACAGCGCGCCGCCGAATGCATCGCCGGCACCAAGACCGTTGATGACATCGACGAAGAACGGAGGAACTTCTACGGTTTCGTCCTTGGTCATCGCCATGACACCCTTAGGTCCCTGCTTGACGATGGCCAACTCCACACCGCGTTCCAACAGTGCTCGGCCCGCGCGCTCTGGCTCGGTCTCGCCCACTGCGATTTCGCATTCTTCCTTGTTGCCAACCGCCACCGTGGAATGCTGCAACGCCCATTCCGCCTGCTTGGTGGCCTCTTCTGGGGATTCCCAGAACATTGGTCGGTAGTCCAGATCAAAGATGGTGTGGCGACGGTTCGCACGAGTAGTCAAGATCTCGCGGTGTGTGCCGCGGCTTGGCTCTTCACTGAAACCAGTGAGTGTGAACCACAAAATATCGGCTTCGCGCACATCGTCCAGGCTGACGTCTGCGGATTCAATATTGAGATCCGGAGCCTTTGGTTCGCGGTAGAAGTACAGTGGGAAATCATCCGGTGGGAAAATTTCACAGAAGGTCACTGGGGTCTTAAAAGTCTGATCGGTGGCAACGTACTGGTTGTCCACGCCCAAACGCTCCAGCTCAGCAAGCAGGTACTCGCCGAAAGGATCATTTCCCACACGGGACAGCAGTGCGGAATTGTGTCCATGGCGGGCGGCTGCAACAGAAACGTTTGCTGCGCTTCCGCCGAGGTACTTGCCGAAAGATTGAACATCGGCCAGTCCTACTCCACTTTGAAGTGGGTAAATATCTACGCCCAAGCGGCCGATAGCTAGGACTTCGTGAGTGCTCGTCAAGTTAGTCATGTGGCGATGCAACCCTTCACTCATTTTTGATGGAATGTGGCGACCCTCACGATCGCATGTCATGACAATAACACATTGTCCTGACAAAGCAATACATTTCCGAAAATTTTCTAAAACGATTCCCGAAAACGCGCAAAACCCCAGGGCAACGCCCCGGTTTTCATTCAAAGATTTTGCTTGTCGACGAAAACCCCCTCGCTTTGGAAGGTGCGGGGTTAACAAAGTTGCACGTTATGACCTGCAAACTCTGCCCTTTTCACTAAGTTTCGCTACTCATTCCCTAATGCAAGTGATAATGTCAGATCAATAAAAGCCCTGGATGACACAAAAGTCCTGCATGAACACGGATTTACCAAGACCACCACCCGCAACTCAGTTACATTGTTCAAATGTCCTAACACATTTACATGAGCTTGTTGGGTGGGCAACGAAAGGAGACATCATGACCACCGAAGCTCCCATTTGGCCAGCCGAACTCTTCGAAGACCTCGACCGCAACGGACCAATCCCCCTCTACTTCCAAGTAGCCCAACGCCTCGAAGACGGCATCCGCAGCGGAGTCCTCCCACCCGGAGCACGCCTAGAAAACGAGATCTCCGTGGCGAAACACCTCAACGTATCCCGCCCCACCGTCCGACGCGCCATCCAAGAAGTCGTAGACAAAGGCCTCTTAGTTCGCCGCCGCGGTGTTGGCACCCAGGTCGTCCAAAGCCACGTCACCCGCCCAGTCGAACTGACCAGTTTCTTCAACGACCTCAAAAACGCCAACCTGGACCCCAAAACCCGAGTCCTCGAGCACCGCCTCCTTGCAGCAAGTTCCGCCATCGCAGAAAAACTCGGAGTTTCCGCAGGTGACGAAGTCCTCCTCATCCGCCGCCTCCGCTCCACCGGAGACATCCCCGTAGCGATCCTGGAAAACTACCTCCCCCCAGCGTTCAACGACGTCTCCCTCGACGAACTAGAAAAGGGTGGACTCTACGATGCGCTGCGCAGCCGAGGTGTTGTCTTAAAAATCGCCAACCAGAAAATCGGTGCGCGCCGAGCAGTCGGTGAAGAAAGCACCCTCCTCGACATCGAAGACGGCGGACCACTTCTCACCGTCGAACGCGTTGCATTGGATAATTCCGGCCAAGTAATCGAGTTGGGAAGCCACTGCTACCGCCCAGATATGTACAACTTTGAAACCACTCTGGTGGCCAGGTAAGAAATAAACCAAAGAGCCCTTCTGAACTGGAGCTCTTGGTCTGATATGGCATTTTCAAGGCTGGAAAACTGCTCTATCAGACCAAACGGATGCTGAATTTCAGGGTCTTTGGTCTGGATATGCAGCAGCGCTCCAAGGCGTCGAGTTTCTCAAACGAGCATTGGTATCGATGACACCCTGAAAGGCCCTTAGAAGCGATTCTGTGAGGTCGAGTTCCCAGGGTTTGAGTGCAAGTTTTTTACGTGAAGGTGCCCCGACCAGACCATACGGCCAACGGAGTGGGGTTCTTTGGATTTTCGGTCACATGGGCTGGTTTCTAGACTGTAAAACCAAACCAGGTGACCGACCCACTTAAGAAAATGGGATCTTCGGTCACCTGGTTTGGTCCAGCGGATGGAGAGCGAGTGAAAGCTAGTTCTCCGCCTTGGGTTCCTCTATCTGTTGGGGAATGCGCGACTCGGGAACCTCAGCGCCTACTGGAATGGGGGCGTCAAGAAGCGATAAATCTTTGGTGTTTGTGATGATTCCCGGGACGAAAGCGTAGCTGGAGTCGTTGCGGGCTTCGGCCCAATTACTCCAGAGGATGTAGATAGCCAGACCGTACATGACAACGCTGACCACGATGATGGTGACATAGGAACCGATTACGTTTTCCCACATCAGGTTCCATGAAAAATGCAGTGCGAAGGCGATGAGAGTCCAACCGATCGCCACGCCCCAGCGCCAGGCGACTGTTTTTCGTGCGCGGAAGAATGCCAACGCGATGCCGTAACCTGCGAATCCGGTGAGCAACGTATGGATGAGTGGGCCCAACATGGTGCGGTATTGCCACATCATAAGGACGCCGTCGAGGTCAGCGTTGGGGTCCATGATTGCACCGGTGGCGCCATAGAGGAGGTTTTCGTTGACCTCAAAACCTAAGCCCACTAGCGCGCCGGTGATAAATCCATGCCACGGACGGTTGAGTTGGCGGAAGCTCAACAAGATGATGGCAACGCCTAACGCTTTGGCGATTTCTTCTGGATACGCTCCGGTGAAACTCATGGCAACGAAATCCCAGCCGAGTTTGTCCGTGAGATCCATGACCGGACCGGCAAACAACATGACGATGCCGAAACCAACGAACGCGCCCCACAACAATGATGACGCCGCCCACGCGAATCCGCCTCCCTTCTTGCTGCCGGAGCCTTTAAAACGTGGCCACAGCGGGGTGCGACTTAACAGGAAAACAATGACTACCAAGTAGAGCACCGCGAACACTATATTCACGAGGACAGAGATGCCATCCACGAAGATGAACGTGGCCAAGCTCAAAAACAGCGCCGGGGTTGAGAGGAGGATGGCAACCCACAAGGTGATGCTAAACATGCGACTCATAGGGATTCTCCTTCAAGGTTGGGAATGACGGAGCCTGGGCCAAAAAGATCGGGGTACTGATCAAAGAAATCATTGGGCAGCTCGAAGGGACGATCCCCGCCGGGGGTGTCTTGCCATGGCTCCTCTTCCAGCATCAGGGGGAAGTCCTGCTGGTACGGCAACCCGCGGTCAGCGGCCATGCTGGACCAAATGTGGGTGCTGTAATAATCCAACGAGGTGCCGTTGATAATTGCGATCGCTGTGAGGTCTTCATAATCACCCGAACCCTGCACGCTCAGTGCCACGATAGGCAGCGTCCACAAAGATCCTTCTTGCTGACCTGGCACATACAACGCATGCGCACGGCCATCTTCGCTAGATACTGCCTCTAGGCTGTCATCCACACTGGTTATCAGCGATGAACCCACCATGCGACGCAACGTATTGGACGGATCTTTCACGCCCTCGACGATCATGGTCACCACCGTGGTGTCCCCGTTGCAGTCCCAATACTTCTGTGTGATTTCATCAGATGTTTCCTCACACAGCACCGCAGCGGATTCCTCCGTGGTGATTGGCACTGACCAATCCACACCCAGAAGATCGATTTCTAGCTGCTTGTAGTCATTGGCTTTATCCGGAACCACCAGGTTGATCAACGTTGGAAGCAGCAACAAAACAACTGCCACACCCACGATTGACCACCACAGGCCACCTCGGCCTTGAGGTTTCAGCTGGTACTTGCCCTCGATTACGCTCACACTGACAGGCTACCTTCTGGGGTGGACATGATCCCCAACGCTCAACCCACTTGTGGCACCAACCACAAACCCTGTGGCGGTAAATCCCCTAGAGTAGGCCACATGAAGGATCTTTATCGCTTTGTCAATGGCCTGTGGCTTGACACCCACATCATTCCCGACGATCGCGCGGTGGACGGCACGTTCCACAAGCTGCGCGATGATGCTGAAGAAGACGTCCATGAGATCGTCAAGGAAGACACTGGACGCGCAGGCACACTTTATGCCTCATTTATGGATACTGACGCCATCAACGCTGCTGGTGTTGCACCGCTCGATGCGGATCTGAACAGGCTGTCTGTTGCTAACTCATCGTTTTTCGCAGCTGCTCTCGGCGAACTGGACCGTGAAGGCGTTGGCGCGCCAGTAGGTTTCTGGGTGGAGAAGGATTCTTCCTCCAACGAATCCGTCGCCTATGTCATCCAGTCCGGCCTCGGCCTGCCCGATGAGGCTTATTACCGCGAGGAGGCACACGCCGAAACTCTCGCGGCCTACAAAGAGCACGTTGAGCGCATGCTCGGCTACTTGGATAACAGCCGCCTCTTCGGTCTGTCGGCTGCTTCCGCTGCCGCACGAATTGTCGCCCTGGAAACGGAAATCGCTGCTGGCCACTGGGATGTCGTGAAGACCCGCGACGCCGTAGCCACCTACAACCCCACCGAACTCGGCGCGCTGCCACCAAAGGTCCGCACGCTGCTCAGTTCCGCAGGCCTCCCGGACCAGCGCCTGGTATCGATGATGCCGTCATACCTCGACCACCTCAACGGCTTGCTTGTCGACGACCGCCTCCCCGATTGGCAGCTATGGGCAACCTGGCACATCTTGAGGTCTCGAGCAGGACTGTTGACCGAGGAAATTAGCCAAGCAAACTTCGACTTCTATGGCACCAAACTGTCCGGCGCCACCGAGCAAAAAGATCGATGGAAGCGTGCTGTCGGCCTGGCAGAGCGCATGGTGGGCGAGGAAATCGGGCAACGATTCGTCGAAAGGCATTTTCCTGCAAGCTCCAAGGAGCACATGCTTGAGCTCGTCGACTACCTGGTTGCCGCCTACCGTGATCGCATTTCCAACCTCGAATGGATGACGCCCGCCACCCGCGAGCGTGCCCTGGAAAAGTTGGGCAAATTCAACGCGAAAATCGGCTACCCCGACAAGTGGCGCTCCTACGAAGGCCTCGAATTCGGCTCCGACCTGGTGGACAACTCCCGCAAGGGCTCCGCGTTCCTCCATGACTATGAGCTGGGCAAGATCGGCAAACCAGCCGACCGCGACGAATGGGTCACCACCCCACAAACCGTCAACGCCTTCTACAACCCCGTGGTCAACGACATCACCTTCCCCGCAGCCATCCTGCGCGCACCATTCTTCGACCCCGAAGCAGAAGCCGCAGAAAACTTCGGTGCAATCGGTGCTGTGATCGGACACGAAATCGGCCACGGCTTTGACGATCAAGGCAGCCAATACGACGGCGACGGCAACCTCAACTCCTGGTGGACC
The DNA here is from genome assembly GCF_000011325.1 of Corynebacterium glutamicum ATCC 13032. NCBI lineage: Bacteria > Bacillati > Actinomycetota > Actinomycetes > Mycobacteriales > Corynebacteriaceae > Corynebacterium > Corynebacterium glutamicum. The sequence continues at coordinate 164,180 of NC_003450.3, read as the reverse complement.
GACGAAGACCGCTCCGCATTCGAGCAGCTCACCTCACGTCTGGTCACCCAATTCAGCGGACTCGTCCCTGCCGTCCTGACCTCTGAAGGAATCGACACCGACGGCGTCAACGGTGAATTCACTCTCGGCGAAAACATCGGTGACCTCGGCGGATTGGGCATCGCTGTCGTTGCCTACGAAAAGTACCTCGCAGACCGTGGCCAAACCTTTGAAACCTCACCAGTCCAAAAATTCGAAGCAGAAGGCGCCGAGGAAGGCCTGGCCGAGCAAGAATTCAACGGTCTCCAACGCCTCTTCCTGTCCTGGGCTCGCGTGTGGCGCACCAAAATCCGCCCACAGATGGCCGTCCAATACCTGGCCATCGACCCACACTCCCCTGCAGAATTCCGCTGCAATGTCATCGCCGGAAACGTCGCTGAATTCTACGAAGCATTCGACGTCCCCGAAGATGCACCTGTGTACATCAAGCCAGAAGAGCGCCTAGCTATCTGGTAGTTGTTAGTTGGTATTGAAAAGCCCTCGCGCCGATGGATTTCGGGGCGAGGGCTTTTTAGCTTTCAGGAGCTGTCTCGGATTATTCCATCCAGTTGAACTCAGCGACCAGCAGCTCAACATCGTCCTTTTCCGGATGAGTCGCCACAATACGAAGAGTCGTAGCTGTATGGCCCGCCGCTGTCTCCCTGAAATTCTTCAGCAACTGAGGCAACCGCAGCGAGAATTGCTTTCGCTCACCGTTGATGGTTACCGAACCAATCGCACGCTGCCTTGTAACCTCAGTAAGCTTTACATCCTGTAAATCCACCGACTCAGCATCGCCGGAACCTTTAATATCCAGATAGCCCTTCACGCCATCGCTACGAGCTGCACCATCATCGCCCGTCAAAATAGTGCGAATAAACTCCCGCACTGCCACCGGGTCACCCAACGCATTAGTCACCCAACGCTTGCCCAACACACCATGCTCCAATGTGGAAAGTGTCTGCTCTGGGTTAATCTCTGCCGAACGATAACTAAACGGAATCTGGAGTAAACGCCCCTCCCGATCCTTGGAAATCAGCACCTCAACGCCAACTTCCCCATCCACCGTATCTACCAGGCGGTAGCTTCCCTGAAGATCCACATAACCAGTCCAAGCCTGCGCGATTTCTTTCTTCGATGGAACAACTGTCGTGTCGTACATGATGGCGGTGCCACTCATAGAAAACCTTCTCCTCAAACGTATTCAGTTGGCCACCAGCGTACGCACCTTGCTGTAGTTGGGCTTTGCGACAATGCCCCTACCTGGGGTTAATGCAAAAATAATCATGTATCTAGTCTTTTGAAAGGTCCCCCAAATAGGCCACCGCTGAGATCTCGACTAGAAACTGTGGCCGAGCAAGAGCAGCAACTCCAATTACGGTGTGGGTGGGCAATACTTCTCCGGTGAAATAGCGGGAGCGAGCAGCGTTAACAACGGGAGCATCGGTGACATCGGCAAGATAAGTAGTGGTGGAAACAATGTTGTTGATCGTTCCTCCTGCCTCCTCGACTACTGCTTGCAGGTTCTTAAAGACTTGTTCAGCCTGCGCCTCAATGTCCCCTTCGCCGACAATATTCGCGTCAGAATCAAAAGCCACCATTCCTGAAATGTGCAACTGATCCCCTGCGCGAACACCGTAGGAGTACACAGTACGCTCGGCAGGCCCTGGAGGGAGCTGCGCAGGCATTACCGCTGACACTGAATTCGACTGGGTTTCACTCATGGATATTCCTTACTTAATTTATTTCCTGGCGGATTTGCTCGGTTCATTGTGTCTATCACGGTTTTCGAGCGCCCGGGCCGAAATCATTCCAATCTCACCCCCACCCAAAACACTGTTGATATTTTCACTTTCCAACCAGCGACGTGAGCGCACGCACTAAGGTTGTGCCCATGGCTGAAAACAACACCCCACAAGAAACTGAACAAGATCAGGAAGCACGCTTCCGTGAGGAGTTCGAGGTTGGCGGTAAGGATCGTCAGCTTTCTGAAGAAGAACAGCTGGAGCAGCTCGGATCGTATATTGATGCGCACTACCCTGTTCCAGATTTCACGCCCCCTTGGGCAGGTGGCGCCGGCGATCCTGATCCAGCAGACCGCTATATTGCACATCTTCCCGATCGCACCACGCATACTGCGATGATCATGTTGGGTTCTGGCCTTGATCATTCCATGCCGGGTGTCGCATTTATCGGTGGTGTGAGCGTCGATGACGTCCCGGAGGTCGGAGGCGCGATTTTCCACCCGTCGAATCCGACGGGCCGCTGGGCTGTATCGTTCCACAGCGGTGGTTGGTGGCGCGGTTCCGGTGATGCGTTGGAGTTCCAGTGGCGTCCAGAGGTCGCGGCAGCTGCGGAATTGTCCGGCACAACCATCCTTGACCTGGACTATCCGCTGGCCCCAGGCCATAACCTCCACGATATGAATGAGGTTGTGGGCAAGGCGGTCGGTTACGCCCGCCACCATAATCCGGTGTCGATCACGGGTTGGGGTTATTCCTCGGGCGCGGCGTTAGCCGCGATTAATGCATCGCTTTTCGACGCCCTGGTCCTCACCTTTCCGGACCTGGGTAGCGTCGAGAAGCTCCCTGCCGAAATTCGTGGAGACGCTGTAGTGCCCGCGGCGGCTGCGTGGCCGACGACCTTTGTGCAGATCGCGGCGCAGGATGAGATCGCGGAGCGGCCAGGAGAGCTTGGCGACGCGACCGTGAAGGAATACGTTTCCCGCCACCGTATTTCCACACCGAAGGTCGCGCGCGAAAAAATCACCGACGTGGCGGAGTTCCTTAAAACTGTTTGCTAATGTGCCAGCAGGTTGTAAATAAACGCTGGCGCTGGGGCTGAATTAGGTAAAAAGCTGAGGGTTTTTCCATAAATAGTGCCCTCAAGCTGTGCTTTCAGCTCCGCGCCAGTGTGCATTCCCAAATGCGTAGTCTCTGCAGCGCACTCACACAGCTGATCCACCTGCTCCTCGATCGCGGTGGTTACTTCCTCCGGATACAGCGAAGACACGGAATCTTGGACATCTTCGGTGAGCGTTTCGGCGTCACCGTAGGTGTTGGCAGCGATCACAAAACCAGGGCCAAAGCTGACCGATGAATGCACATCGAGGGAATCAGACCAACCAAATTTAGTACCGGTGACATCGGACAATGTAAAAGTGCCAAAGTTCTGGGCGTAGCCATCCGCCGCATACTCAGCGGTGTCAGACATTGCGTCAAGCAAGGGCTGCGCCGTGGGATCGTCGATGAGTGCTGCTACAAACGTCGCAATATCCACCGCACTGGTAGTTGCATTGCCCCAGAAACCAGCCCATTCGGTGTCTTCCAAATCGAAGGCATCAATAACCTCAGGAATTGCTTCCGGGTATTCGCTCTCCAAATAATCCGCGGTGAAATCATCAGAGTAGCGGATCATATCTGGGACTAGTTCAATATCTTCTTCCGCGCCTTGAGCCAACACATAATAACCCAAATACAGCTTGGCCAGGGATAATGCCGGGCGGGATTCTTCGGCGTTGTCAGATTCTTGCACGCTGCCATCAGGGTTGATGATGGCAATTTGGGTGCGATCGGGAACGTTGTCGGACAGTTCAGCAGCATCAGCGGCGGCCATGGGGACCACCGTTGGAATGAGAAGTCCAGTGACAGCCACCATCGCGCTGAGGATCTTCAGCAGACGGGGAGTTTTCATACCAGTAAACGTTACTGCCCTGTTATAAAAAACTTGCACTCAGAAGTTGTGCTGGAGCTATACTGTACGGAAACAATTAGGAACTACCAATGATGGCTAGTCAGCTATTTGTTGAAGCTTCCCTGCGATAGTTTCTAGTTCTTCTTCAGAAAGACGATGCTGCTGCATTCTCACTTTTGGTGCGCTGAGCTCTGAAAACGCAATATTTTCCTCTGCCCATTTAGACCGCGCGGTGCCCGCTACCTGGGAGCCACCATCAGAGCGAACCACCCTCCACCAAGATGTGAATTGCCCAGCGGTCGCCATGATCCGGCCGACCTGACGCGGACCAGTTCCTACTATTTTGGCAATGTCCCCGTAGGTTGCTACTTTTCCCTGCGGAATGAGGTCTGCGCAGTCGAGCACCATGGAGGTGAGCTCATCAAATTCTAATTCCTCCATGGCGCTGTAGGATTACTGTCCTTCTTGCTTGCGGAACTGCTCTTCGAAAGCACTGAGATCGATGTCGAAGAGATCATCGCCTTCTGCTGCTTCCTCGACGTATTCCTCTACTTCACACAAGGTAATTGTGGCACCAGTGGAATCAGAGATGAGAACCATGCGGCCAAATTCTGAGTCCCATGGCTTACGAATAACATCGCCACCAAATTCCTTGGCCTTCGCTGCAGCATCATCGGCGTTGAGCACGCCAAGGTAGGACTGCCAGAAGCTTGGAACCTGAGGTGGGAAGTGGCCTTTGGCATCAAAAATTCCAGCAAAGGCGGAACCGTCAGCCAATGCGGTGGTGTAGCGGAAACTATCGTCTTCAGCACTAGCCATTTCAGAGGTTGTCCAAGTGAACAGCTCACCGTAGAAATCGATAGCTTCGGAATATTTGGAGACAGTGGTGAGTTCATGCCACACGGATGTGCCTGGTTCACCAGCAGCGACGAATGATTCCTCGCTGCCTGGCTCAATAACGCCGAACAGTGCGCCGGCAGTATCAACAGCTAGGATCATGCGTCCCAAGTGCACGTCAGTTGGCTCGGCCAGAATTCGTCCACCCAGTTCTGCGATCTTCTTTGCAGTGGCATCCAGATCGTAGGAGAGGAAGTAGGTAATCCAGGTATCCGGGATGCTTGATTCACCGCGCTGATCGATCAGCCCTGCCACGGGTAGTCCCTGCAGACGAGCCATGCGGTAGCCATCGTTGACTTCTTCAATTTCCCAGCCGAGAACGTTTTCGTAGAAGTGTGCAGATTTTGCAATGTCCGAGGTGGACAGGTCGATCCAATACGGCATTCCTGGCATTGCCTCAAAGGCTGGCATTACATGTTCCTCCACTTTTCGGGATCGAAGTCATCGTTTGCGGTGGCTTCGTCAAAATAATCGTCGTCGGCTGCGTCACCAGTAGACACCTGCGCGCATACCTCGCCGATGCACACCACATCGCCATCGCGAAGTGTCTTACCCCTTCGGGTATCCACTTCACCATTGACGGTGACATCACCGTTAGCGATGGCATCTTTGGCCGCTCCGCCTGATTCGACAAGGTTGGCCAATTTGATGAACTGACCTAACTTGATGGTCTCGTCCTTGATGTGCACTTCTTCAGGTTGCATAGTGCCTAAGTCTAGTGACGTCCTGGGGGCGGGGCTAACCCACTACCCTGCCACCGATTCCTACAACCCCCTCGAAGATCATGAACATTCCCAGCCCGATGAAAATCACCCCCGTTAGCAGGTCGATGATGGCTCCATTTCGGGTGAGGCCAGCGGCTAGTTTGCGGACCAAGACGGCGAACCCCACAAACCACAGCAGGCCAGTGAGGGTGAGGAAGACTCCAATGAAAATACTCCACCCGATTCCCATGTCAGGTCTAACAAATTGGGCGAAAACGGAACCAAAAAACAGCACAGCTTTGGGGTTGGACAAGTTGGTAGCAATGCCAGATCGAATAGCTGGCCACACTCCGACAGATGCAGCCGTGGCTGTCACCAACGTATTCTCTACAGCTTGAGAATCCGCTGCAGCTTGCTGTGTGGAGCGTTTCGTCCACCATGACCTCACCGCCCCGATGCCCATCCAGGTCAAATAACCGCCACCGACGAGCTGCAACAGGTTCAAAATTGCTGGATACGTGGAGATCAGTGCCGAGAGCCCAAGGAGGCTGGCTATGATCCAGATGGAGTTTCCCACCATGATGCCTACGGCAGTCAGTACGCCATCACGGCGGTTTTTGGCACTTAGCCTGATGATCTGGAAAAGGTCTGGCCCAGGGGATGCAATTGCTGCGATCCACACCAGAAAAAGCGCTAGAAACTGTGCTGTTGTCATCGGAGTTATATCTTAGGCAGCCTTCAGCTCTGTGACCCCAATGGCCTGCTGGAGGATGCTCAAGGAGGTCAGTCCGATATGGGTAAAGCCCAAGGCTTTGAGATGCTTCACCATGGCTGTGGCGTCAGTTGAGTGGTCGGCAATAATTGAGTCAAAGGTGCCTGTTTCATCGTTTAACTCCAGCAACGCTTTGGCATTGGTGATGGCAGCGTTGATTTTTCTTCGGTTTCTAAAAATCTGTAGATCATCAAGTAGGCGTTCCACGTCGTCCTCATTGAAGGCGGCTACTTTTGCAACATCGAATTGGGCGAATGCTTGACGGAACCCTTCCCGTTTGGACAGCACAGCATGCCAGGTGACACCCACTTGGAAAACTACCAACGTCAAGATCTCAAAAAGAGCATTGAGATCCACCGGAGGTCTGCCCCACTCATTGTCGAAATACTCCCAACACAGCTCACTTCTAGATGCCCAGCGGGGCCGTGACTTTTCATCAGCGCAGATTACAAGTTCATTTGGATTAGCTTTGTTTGTTGTCATGGCGCGAACCATAATTTGAGCATGGGACATTGCGGGGCTATTTCACCCCCGAGACATACCTCTACCTGGAGTTTTATAGTGCAAGTTGGCGGATCGTGATGTTGATTCGCCCTTCTTTCAACCCGCATCCTGCAGGTGCAGTATTGGCCTCAATAGAGGGAATGCCATGAAATGCTTGCCTGTTTGCACCTCCGAAAACGATGAGATCACCACTCATTAGTGGGATATCTGTCCACGGTTTATTGCGGTTTAGAGTGCCGCCCAGTCGAAAGATTCCGGTATCACCGATCGATAGGGAGATCACAGGGGCTTCCGATTCTTCATTAGCGTCTTGGTGCATGCCCATTGAAGCATCTGGCGAGTAGTAATTCACCAATGCCGCTTCTGCTCGATATGCCTCCGACCAAGACTGAAGTGAATTGCTTAAAGATCCTGCAGACAGCAATGCTCGGTGTGCCAAGTCCACGAAAGAATCCGGCAGTGGTGGCACTGGAAAACCATCAACGACATCCACATAGCGATAAGGATTGGATGCCCAGTACTTTCCTAAATGCAACATATGGACACTCATCTGACCACTTTTCAGCTTGGGTCGGACCATCGCCAACGGTGTGCCCACAACTTCACGCGCAAGGTCTCGAGCCTGGGCGACCAGTGCCTTTTGCTCGGCCAAGCCGAGGAAGTTGGGCAGGTGCACCACGCCAGCTGCAACCCTGCGCGGTGGTCTGGGAAGTTGGTGGAGGGGATCGTCGAAAAGCGTAGGCACTAAAGTTCTCCTGCACAATGGAGGATATGGACAATGACTTTGAATCTATCGAGAAAATGAGCAGCGGCGATTGGTACGTGGCTACCGGCGCGGAACGTGAAGAAGTGGCACAAAAAACAGCGTTACTTTTCCACGAATACAACCAAATTGGACCTACAGACCCCGCACGAACTGCCGAAATACTAAGAACTGTACTAAATCCTGCCAGCGGAACCTGCACGATCAAAGCGCCAGCCATCATTGAATACGGCTTCAACACCACGATCGGCGAGCATGTGTTCATCAACTTTGGCCTCACCATTTTAGATATCGCACCGGTTCGCATCGGGGCACGCAGCATGCTCGGGCCAAACTGTCAGCTCTTCACCGCAGGTCACCCGGTCGATGACTGGGAAATGCGCTCCGGTGGGTGGGAAAATGGCGCACCCATTTCCATTGGCGAGGATACGTGGCTGGGTGGAAATGTCACCGTCGTTGGTGGCGTGAGCATTGGCGATAGGTGTGTGATTGGCGCGGGGGCCGTGGTGACCAAGGATATTCCGGATGATTCTATTGCTGTGGGCAACCCTGCGCGAGTAGTGCGGAAACGTGATGATAGCCGGCTCGAACGTTCGCAGCTGCCAGAAGGTGCTTCCGTGGATGCGTTGGGGATTCTTCCTACAAAATCACCTAGGCTGTCAGAAAATATTGCCGAAAAATATTAAATACGCAGGCACTAAGAAGAATGCGAAGCCGAGATTAATGCCAGTCAGCAGTGGTTTCTTTGCGACGATTCCTGCAATTGCTCCAGAAATTCCCAGAATCAAAGGGCAAATTACTTGGTGAAAGATGCACGACCTGGAAGAACCATGGAAAACTACTAAAGCTAAAATAGCGACAACGATACAACCGAGAGAAATCAGTGCTGTGGGAGTCCACCTGGTCTTTTGTTTTGATAAAAGTTTGGTGAAGTCTTGTTTCTCAGCACAGCCCACAATGACTTTCCTACTTTCCATTCCATAATGAATCTTGTCGATACGGTTAGATATAAGAGCACAACCCCTGGCGCAACTCTTGAAAGGACAGTGCCCTTACGTTAGAAAATGACATCTCTTTGTGGGGATATCCGCTTCGCCACGAAGGAAAAATTTACTTTCCACAACCCGCTAGAAAACACATCATCGCCTTAGGTTTCTCTGTAGAAGTTAGGAAAAAGATGTGTTCACTCAGCAAATTCTTAATGTACAGGCAATTGATGAGTTCAAGAATTGGCAATTTTCTTATAAATCGCATTTCCACGGGCCTGCCCGTAGAAAATATTATCCCTCACCTGCAAGAAGCTTTTTCGGCCGGACCTAAAAACCTTGTCATTCAGGCCCCTCCCGGCACAGGAAAAACGACACTTCTCCCCCCATTAGTAGCTAACATCTTATGTAATGAAGGAGCGGGAAATGCCACCCCAACCAAGGTTTTAGTAACGGCACCTCGTCGTGTGGCCGTCCGAGCAGCAGCTCGCAGACTCGCCCAACTAGATGATAGCCAGCTCGGAACAAAAGTGGGATTCAGCGTGCGTGGTGAACATATTTCAGGCTCCCACGTGCAATTTATGACCCCCGGTGTGTTAATCCGCCAGCTCTTAAACAACCCAGAATTACCCGGCATCGGCGCTGTGATTATCGATGAAGTCCACGAACGTCAACTCGATTCCGATCTACTGCTAGGAATGCTTGCTGAACTCAGTCAACTGCGCGACGATTTCTCCCTCATCGCCATGTCCGCAACCTTAGATTCAGATAAATTCGCAAACTTATTAGACGCTCAGGTCCTTAGTGTTGAAGCACCGATTTTCCCCTTAGACATTTCTTATGCTCCAGCCCGCGCGCCTCGCCTCAATGCAAAAGGTGTCGACTGGGATTTCCTCGACCACATGGCGCAGAAAACTCACGATGCGGTGACACATTCAGAGCACTCTGCACTCATTTTCGTCCCAGGTGTGCGTGAAATTGATCGAGTAATGAGCACGCTCAAATCGCTCGGCCATAATAATGTTTTCCCACTTCATGGCCAACTCAGCCCGACCGAACAAGACCGCGCCCTCGCACCGTCACAACAGCAGCGCATCATTGTCTCCACTCCCGTTGCGGAAAGCTCCCTAACTGTGCCTGGAGTTCGCATCGTGGTGGATTCCGGCCTCTCACGAAGCCCCAAACGAGACTCTGCCCGCGGCATGACAGGACTGATCACCAGCAGTTGCGCGCAGGCTTCAGCAGGCCAACGCGCAGGTCGCGCTGGCCGTGAAGGACCAGGACAAATAATCAGATGCTATTCCGAAGAAGACTTCTCCCACTTCCCACGATTTGTGACACCAGAAATCAGCTCCGCTGACCTCACCCAAGCAGCCCTCTGGCTCGCCCAATGGGGAACGTCACCTGCGGATTTACCGCTTCTTGATCAACCCCCTCACGCAGCCTGGACGGCTGCACAACAGATCCTGCGCCTCATCGGCGCGCTTGAAGGTGACGCTATCACGAGCCTGGGACATCGCTTATCGACGCTTCCCCTCTGCCCTCAACTCAGCGCTTCTCTCCTCCGCTTCGGTGAACAATCCGCAAAAATCTTGGCGGTGGTGTCCGAAAACCCGCAGGGGGACGTCGAAAAGCAACAACCCGACAAGCGTGAAGTGGAACGCCTTCGCCGTTTGGCACCTGCGTCGGTTGGAAAAGCGAGTGCGGGGCAAATCGTAGGCGCTGCATTCCCGCAGCTCATCGGCCGAAAAATAGACAATGGAGAATACCTTTTAGCCAGTGGAACCCGCGCACGCCTCATGGATTCAGATCTCAAAGATGCCGAATGGATCTCCGTTGCTGCAATTAACCGCTCACAAAATTCTGCCATCATCCGCGCCGCCGCCCGCATTTCAGAGGACGATGCCATAGACATCATCGGAGTCGTGGAAGAAACCCGCGCGATTTTTGTCAACGGAAAAGTCCAAGCCCGGAAGGTCAAAGCAGCAGGCGCGATCGAATTAAGTTCCACTCCGACAAAACCAACACCCGCCGAAGCCTCGGAAACAATCGCCACAGCCCTTGCCAAAGGCGGAATCGACCTATTCCACTTCTCCGACAAAGCGGCATCCTTGCGTGACCGACTGAAATTCATCCACGAACACCGTGGCGAACCCTGGCCAGATATTGAAACTGCGGACCCGCACCTGTGGTTATCTCCAGAAATTGAGGCGCTCAGCCACGGAACACGACTAAACAATATCGATATGTATCCCGCACTCCAGCGACTTCTCCCCTGGCCTGAAGCAACCAACTTTGAAGAATTCGCTCCTTCCCACCTATCCGTACCCAGCGGGAATCAGCACCGACTAGATTATTCATCAGGCAGGCCAGTTATACGAGTGAAATTACAAGAATGCTTCGGATTAGAAGAATCCCCGCAGCTCTGCGGAATCCCGGTGCAATTTCATCTCCTGTCACCTGCGGGAAGACCTCTTGCAGTTACCGATGACCTGCGTAGTTTCTGGTCTGGCCCGTACAGCCAAGTCCGTGCAGAAATGCGGGGCCGGTACCCCAAACACCCGTGGCCGGAGGATCCATGGACCGCTCCTGCCACTGCGCGCACCAAGAATCGCATGTAGTTTTGGCACGACTTGATGTGAGCCGATTTAAGGCCCTCTTTGTACGCAGTGACCTGTTGCCCCAATTTAGCGCTCAAAGGCCCTGAGAGGCGATTCTAGAAGGGGCCGATTTTGAGGTCATTGGGACTGTTGTGATTTCTGAACAGTTGCTGCGGGTTTGCTGTTCAACTTCTCGTTACGGATCACCGAGAAAACTTAAAAGCGAACGAGTATTTGTATTTCAATGTCGGATTAGCAGGAATTTTCGATCAAAATCGGCCTTTTACCGCGGTCCGGGGACGGATGTTTGCGTTTCACCACACCCCAAGCCCCAATGACTCATTTCTGAGAGTCTCCCGCAAGGTTCCAGGGCAAGGATTCACCACACCGCCCAAGAATCTACGGGTCTGTGGTGGCTCCTAACAACTACGCAGACTTCAGCTTCGTACCCAATTGAGCAACGGATTCAGCCGTGAGATAGGTGTCATCGTCGGGGTGGAGATGAGTGCAGGTTTCGGCTTCACAGAATTGGAATTTCTCTGGCAGATGGTGTGCGATGTCGGCGGCTGCTACTGCGAGAGCGGGTAGGTGGACTGATGGAGCGATGATGTGGAGCTCGTCGAGTCCTAAAAGACGGGTTGATTCTGCTGCGCCGAGGAGAAGTTCTGAGAAGTTATCGTTTGGGGTGTCTTCGGCGACCACGACTGTGACTGTTGTGGATATTGGTGCAAGAGTCAGGTCGGGGTAACTAAGCGGATCATCCGAGTTGCGCTCGGAGATGCTTTCTAGTTTTGTCTTTGCCATGCCTCCCATCCTAGGAATGTTCCCTGCCACAAACCAGGATGATTTCTTAGAGTTTGCCCCGACTTATCTACATTCCTTGGATTTGTTGCCAGGTGAGGTAGACGCTCATGACGACAACCAGGGTTAGTAGTGCGTATCTAATTAGCCTGGTACCGCCACCAAGCACCGTTCGGGCACCGAGTTGTGCGCCTGCGACATTGGCGACTGCCAGCACGAGTCCTAGGGTCCACCACATGTGGCCGCCGATGATGAATACAATTAGCGCACCCAGGTTTGTTGCGGTGTTTACGACCTTCGCCATGGCTGCGGAGGACAGGAAATTTTGGGAGAGCAGTGCGGTGAACGCCATGATGAGGAACATGCCGGTTCCGGGTCCGAAGATGCCGTCGTAGGCTGCGATGAGTCCGACTGCAACGATGGCGGCCCAGCGTTTCCATCCGGTGGGCAGGGCTTTGCTTTCGCCGGTTCCGAAGTTTGGTTTGAACACCACGATCAGGCCAACGACCAGCATCAACACGATGATCAGCGGTCGCATGATTTGTTTGTCAATGAGACTCGCAGCCAGGGCGCCTGCACCGGAGCACACAGCTGCCACCAGAACGTAGAGCGCAAGCAGTTTTTTGTCGGGTTTGACGCGCCTGACCAGGGTGAATGCCGCCGATGCCGTGCCGGTGACGGCTGCCAGTTTGTTGGAGGCCAGCGCTGTCACAGGTGCGAGTTGCGGCATGACCGCGAGGATCAGCGGGATGAGGACGAGTCCGCCACCGCCGATTACTGCGTCGATCCATCCGGCTACGGCGGCGCCTGCGATGAGGATGCCCCACCCGCTAGCTGCTAATTCCAACCCCATGTGGTGCGCTCCTATCACATCCCGGTATCAGTCTTGCATCATTTGTGTTGTTTAAAGTATATGGCTGTTGAAGTGCCATTTTCGCGGATTAGCATGGGAATCACCAGTATTTCTGGACGGTTAAGGATGATTCATATGCGTAATCAAACAATCGCTGCGGTCGCAGCTTTGGTCCTGCTCACCGCCGCCACGCCCGCGATCGCTGCCACCCCGGCGACAGCTGGAAACGGACTCTATTCCATTGACATGGGCGACGAGCAAAAGCTTACCTGCGTGCTTTTCGATGAGCCCTCCACCGAAGCGCACGTCGTCGCCAGCTGTGCTGCGACTTTCCCGGTGACCTGGAAGCTTCTCGACGGCGCTCACGAACAAGCCGCGAAACTTGAAATCACCCAGGCTCAAGACGGTGAACTCTCGGTGACAGCCAGCAAGCAGCCGTTGATCACCACGATGATTGCGCCCACCAGCATCACTAAGCCCATCACTGTCAATAGGCTTGTGGTTGTTCCTGGTGAGAATGAGGTTCGCTTTTATGCTACCGATCCTGATGTTTTACCAGTGCTGATCACGCCTGACTCCTATGAAGTGTTGACCGATTCCGCTGCTAAAGTGAAAGCGACATTATGAAATAAACGTGGATCAAGGAGTCCGGTGCCCAATTGAGCGATAAAGAACCAGACCCCCACGAACAAATTCCAGAGAAGCCATCCCGCAAGGTTATTGCACTTCGTTGGTGCATCGTAGCGCCGCTGTCGCTAGCCGTGGGGTGGCTTTTTACTATGTGGGGTGTGCCAGCCGCATGGATCCTCGGGGCGATCCTTGTTGCCGGTGTATGTGCGCTGACCACAGGGCAAGATCTTCCGATGGCCAAGGGGGTGCATGTTTTTGGTCGCTCAATCGTGGCGATGCTGGCGGCGCTGCCTTTGATTAGTTCTTCTGGTTCGGAACTTGTTCGTTTCCTCATCCCGGGTCTTGTGATTTCCTTTTTCACCATCGCGGTAGGCATCGTTGGTGGTTTGTTGCTGGCAAGATCCAGGCCGGAGATTTTGCCGGAAACTGGTGTGCTGTCCATGCTGGCGGGTGGCGCGTCGGTGATGCCGATTCTGGCCCGAGAGTTGGGCGCTGATTTCCGCTATGTGGCGCTGACGCAGTACCTCAGGTTGTTGGTTGTGTCCATGACGTTGCCGCTGGTGACGCACTTTTTCGTCCCTGGCGGGGCGGATTTGGGATCGCCGCCTGAGAAATGGTTGGACGTGTTGAGTTTGGGAGAGTTCGGGACGTCGATAAGCGTTTTATCGCTGCTGGTGCTCTTCGGTATTGTGCTGGCCGGCGAACCTCTCGGCAGGTTGCTGCGCTTGCCTGCCCCTGCGGTGATGGGGCCGCTGATCCTGACCGTGCTGGTGAGTTTTGTGATTCCAGATGATCTCAGCCTGCAACCGCCAACCGTGTTTAAGATTATCGCGTTCATGGCGATCGGTTGGATGTGTGGCGGTGCCTTGAATATGACCGCGCTGAAGGTGTTTTCTAAGCAGCTTCCGGCCACGTTCTTGTTTATTTTCGCGCTGCTTGCGGTGTGCGCAGGTGCGGCGGGGCTGCTCACCTGGTGGTTGGATATCAGCTTCTTCGAGGCTTACCTAGCAACCAGCCCTGGAGCTCTGGAGACGGTGTTGGCGCTGTCCTCGGAAGGATCTGCAGGCCCGGTGGTGGTCACGATCCAGATCATTCGACTACTGGCAATCTTGACCATCGCCGGTTTGATCCCCACGCTACTGCGACGCATTTTGCGTAGGGATCGTTAAAGGCCTTCTAGTTCAGCACCTGATCGCGCAAAATGCCCATCGGGATGCTGCCATAGGACAATGCCTTGCTGTGGAATTGCGCCAAGGTTTGCCCCTGGCTAATGGCCTCATCGCGCAGGTTCAACCAGAGTCGCTGACCAATGGCATACGATGCGGCCTGACCTGGCCAACCAAGGTAACGGTTGAGCTCAAAGTACAGCGCATCTTCATTCATGGACGTATTTTCACGCAGGAAGCTGCGCGCATAAGACGCATCCCACAGGCCGGTGCACTCTGGGTTCCTCTTGTTCAGGTGAATTCCGATGTCAATGGCCACGCGGGCTGCACGGAGTCGCTGAGCATCAAGGTAGCCCATGAGGTTGCCTGGATCTTCGTGGTATCCCAATTCCTTCATGAGAGATTCTGCGTACAGCGCCCAACCTTCACCGTGGCCAGAGTTCCAGCAAGCGACTCGACGCCACAGGTTCAGATCCTTTTCCACCAAAGTTTGGGAGATCTGCAGGTGGTGGCCAGGAACACCCTCGTGGAACACGGTGGTGAGCTCTTGCCAGGTGTGGAAGACTTCCTGGGTTTTAGGCACAGACCACCACATGCGGCCAGGCCTGGAGAAATCATCGCTTGGTGGGGTGTAGAAAATGCCGCCAGTTCCAGCAGGATCGATGAGGCACTCAACCTGTCGAGCCTGCTCTGGAATGTTGAAGGAAACGCCATCTAGATCAGCGATTGCCTGATCAGCGGTCTTTTGCATCCACTCCTGCAGAGCATCAGTGCCTCGGATGAGGTAGCGCTCATCAGCATTGAGCTTCTTCATGGCCTCACGGATCGTGGTGCCAGGGCCGTACAGCTGCTGGGCTACCTGAAGCTGCTGAGCATCAATGTCACGCAGCTGTTCCAGGGACCATTGGTAAGCCTCATCCAGATCTACAAACTCGCCGACGTGCAGGTGGGAGAACATTTCATAGCGATCCCGGCCAACCGCATCCACATGAGGAGCATGCGGAGCCAGTTGCTCTGCTAACCAACCGGCAACTCGTGCAAAAGCTTCCTGGGCCTCTACAACTACTGGATCATTTTCATCCAAGCCAAGGTGCTGCAAAACGGAGTCCTCATCAGCGAGGTCCTCACATTGCGACACCACTTCTTCCACCTGGCGGACCGCTGCAACATGGCCTTGGCTGGCAGCCTCAGCGAGTGATTCACAGTATCCGTGGAGAGCGTCGGGGACGCGGGAGAGACGTTCGCGGAGATTTTCCACATCATCGTCCGTCTCGCGGGGCATGATGAGGAAGGTATCGCGGATGGTCTGGACTGGGGAATCAATGTTGTTGAGATTCGCTAAGGTTTCGCCCTGGTGGTGCAGGGCCAGATCCAGGCATACGCGATCACGGAGAACATCAGCGGTGACGCGGTCAACGTCATCGAAATCTTCTTCGTCATCGTTGTCATCAGTGCCGTCATCAAAAGCATCAACATCGGCAACCATGTCGCGGTTGCGTTCGGCGATGGCATTCCAATAGTCAGGAGAGAAATCCTGAAGATCACCTTCGAAGCCTGAGATACCCCATGCAGTGGCATCAGTGGGAGACAAAGCTGCCAAATCATGGACAAAGACCTCGGAGGAGGCGTCTAACAGTGAAGGAGAACGTTTATCAGAACTCTGAAGAGTCATAAGTGGCTATCGTAGCGATTTTTTCGGCATAATCCCACCTGACGCGGGGGTTGTTGCCGGATCGAAATATTCCTTTCCTTGTCATCTCACGCTATGATTTCTAAAACTTGCAGGACAACCCCCATAAGGACACCACAGGACATGCTGCGCACCATCCTCGGAAGTAAGATTCACCGAGCCACTGTCACTCAAGCTGATCTAGATTATGTTGGCTCTGTAACCATCGACGCCGACCTGGTTCACGCCGCCGGATTGATCGAAGGCGAAAAAGTTGCCATCGTAGACATCACCAACGGCGCTCGTCTGGAAACTTATGTCATTGTGGGCGACGCCGGAACGGGCAATATTTGCATCAATGGTGCCGCTGCACACCTTATTAATCCTGGCGATCTTGTGATCATCATGAGCTACCTTCAGGCAACTGATGCGGAAGCCAAGGCGTATGAGCCAAAGATTGTGCACGTGGACGCCGACAACCGCATCGTTGCGCTCGGCAACGATCTTGCGGAAGCACTACCTGGATCCGGGCTTTTGACGTCGAGAAGCATTTAGCGTTTTAGCTCGCCAATATTGCTGCCGGCCTCGTTGAAAATGGTCATGGTGGCATCGGTGACGGTGGCGGTGTGCATCTGGGACAGCCAATCGTTGACGCCTTCGCAGTACATTTCTGTCATACCGATGGCGCCGAAAGTGATGGTAGAGCCGTCTTTTTCCCAGCCACCAAAAAGTCTGTTGCAGCCGTCGGTTCCGGACAGCGTGCCGTCATCGGCTATTTCAAGGTAGGCATCTGCGGGTTCAGTGGCACGCCAGATTCCAGGAGCCGACGAGCTACACCCAGCAAGTGCCAACCCTGCCACCGCAATTAGTACTGCATAAGTTTTCATTTCTGATCCTTATCTTTACGCTCCGCTTTGGACAGCATTGCCCGCAATTGGCTGACCGTCAGATTCACCGGCGCGAAATCCGTGTTCACCGGAATGACCCAACCGCACCAATACGCAGTAACCGCCAACGCGATACCCAAGAACGGTGAAATAATCATACCCAGAATTACCTGGTCAAAGCTATGAAAAATAACCATTGACGTGGCAGAAAGCGTCGCAGGCACAGCGTAAAGAGTTCCGCCACCAAAAATCGTCGGCGTCTGGCCAGTAGCCACATCACGCACCATGCCACCACCCACCGCGGTGAGCACGCCCATGAAAATACTCGGCAGCGGAGCCACCCCCGCATTCATCGCCTTCACGGAACCCGTCACCGCCCAGACGCCCAACACAATGGCATCGCCGTGAACTTTAAACAGCTCCCACACCCTGCCTTTAAAGTTCACCGCCATGGCAATCAGCGCGCCAGAAAACGCGAGCGCAAGGTAGATCTGATTATCGATCGCCGCGACAGTCCCCTGCTGAATCAGCATGTCACGGATCATTCCGCCACCCAGCGCAGAAAATAACGCCAGGAACAGAAAGCCAATGATGTCATAGCCTCGTTGCCTGGCGATCGTTCCACCGATTATTCCGTTCAGCAGCACGCCGATGAGATCGAGGGCGTCATAAAGCCCCGAAACGGTGGAATCAACCTGAGCCAGTGCAAGATCCATGCTTTAAACATAATCCTGTTGCACTGGCCAGGTTCGGTTAGTGCGCGATCTCCCTGATCTCTGACTCATACATCCAATAAGATCCAGACATATGCGAAGCTAATGAAGGAAACGAGGAGCTGATAGTGGCAACAAATCGTACATCTTCCGCTGGTGTCATCACGTCTGTTCTCGCATCCGCTTTGTTCGGAGCGATCTTTTTCATCTCTGGGGCGATTGAGGCAAAGGCGGAAACACTTGTTGCTTGGCGTGTCCTTCTAACAGCGGCATGCTATTTGCTTGCCCTTCTGCACCCTGCTGGTCGGAAGGTGTTTAAGGAATTTTGGGACACACTAAGGTCCCAACCTCGTCAAATTCTGTACTTTATCTTCCTCGTTGTACTCATCACGCTTCAGCTGTGGCTGTTTTCTTGGTCGCCTAAGAGTCATGCTTTAGATGCCTCACTTGGTTACCTGTTACTGCCCATTTTCCTAGTAATTGTGGGGCGGTTTTTCTTCGCTGATTACATCACCAGGCTGCAGTGGATTGCGGTGGGAATCGCGCTGATCGCAGTAACCTTGAAATTTGTCATTAGTGCGCAATTATCGTGGGTAACTTTTGCCATCGCTGCGGGTTATGCACTGTATTTTGCGCTTCGTAAATACTCGGGGCTGAACAACGCTTTTGCTTACGGCGCAGAAGTTTTAGCGTTAAGTCCCCTGGCATTTTTCATGCTCGCCACTGTCGAGGATCCGCTGTCTAACGCCATGTTGTCAATGGTTATTCTGGCGGGCCTCGCTGGCGCATTAGCTATGGCGTTGTATCTAGCCGCCTCAACTCTGCTTAGTATGCCGATGTTTGGCCTGCTCAGTTATGGTGAACCAATCTTGCTGTTTGTTGCAGCACTATTACTTGGTGAAACGTTGAATCTCAGCGACGCCATTGTCTACTCACTACTGGCGTGCGCCCTGGCGTTACTGGGATTTGATGGGATACGAAGGTCTCGAAAAAACCTCGAGACCGATTAACTTCTGCTCAACTTCCCACCAATTAAGACCGCTAAACCAATTCCATGATGCCTCGGAACAACACCACTGCGGCACCAGCTGCTGCCAGGAGCGTAGCGATGCGCTTGGCCATTGGGGTGGACACCTTAGCGTTGACGATTTCACCCAACCAAGCACCGACAAAGATCATCGCTACGGCACCGATCCAGAGCCATGCGGGTGCGCCACCGAAATCGAGTCCACCGATCAAGATAACCTTGAGCAGGAACGATACGGTGTTGGCCACGAGTAGAACTGGGTGCAAGGTGGCCACAAAGTCGCGGTAATCCCAGCGGCTCAGGCGCGCATAAACAGTCAGGGATGGCCCTGCGATGCCTGCAACAGTGGACATGAATCCACCAATCATGCCGAAGATGACCATAGGCAGTTTAGCTTCTTGCTTGAGTGCGAATTTCTCTGTTGGGAACAGGGAAACACCCAACGCGAGCAGCACCATCGCACCAACGAAAATCAACAGCCATGGTCCGTTAAGGAAATACACCACTGCAACAGCAGGAACAGAACCAAGCACCAAAGCGCCGGCAAGAATTCGGAATTTGGCCCAGTCAGTGCGTTTGCGCACCGACCACGCATTATTCACCGCGTTGATGATGGACAGACCATTCACCATGGTCACGCCTGCTAGCGGCCCTAACAAAGAAGTCAGGACTGGGCCGGTAACTAGACCGACGCCCAATCCTGTCATGCGTTGGAGAAGAGCACCGATGAGGACTGACGCGAGAAGTACAATAGCGATGGTTAACACGATCAATCAGAATAGGCGCTCTACGCCCACCCCACCTAGTCGAGAGGTAAGCCTTTACCCCTCAATGGACCAAACTCAAACTCAACGTTCAGCGCTTGTAGTCAACCTCTCCCAGTGGCAGCGGTTGTGGGTTTTGTGCGACCCATTTGGTGGCCAACCGTGGAAGGGTGTCGATCTCCTCCTCGGTGGGTTCTCCTTTGCGCACTGATTTAACGGCCGCAGCCAGTTCTTCTAATTCTGGCTCACCCAAAGGAACGCCCTGCTCACAAATGTGGTTGAGAGATTTGGCCATGCGTTTGAAGTCTTTGTCCCAGTTGACGCCACCGTTGCCGTGAAATTCGTTGGATACTCGTCCGGCAATTCGGATGGCTTCGCCTTGCAGGGATTTCGCTTTGCCCATTGCGGGAACGAGGAGATCGTAGCCTTCGATGAATTGTTCTTGCCAGGTATCCCCAGGCAGTTCTATTGGGCTTACTCCGTCGTGCAAAATTGGTGTGTTGGCGCGGAGTTCTTCGGGGATGTCGAAACGATCGTAGAGCCAGATCATGTCCGCAGATGCTTGGTCGACGGATTCTTCGTTGTAGACTTCCCGGACATCTTCGAATCTTTCACCCATTGCGATGATGCGTTCTTGGGTTTCTCGGAATTCTGCGTCGGTGAATTCTGTGCCGGAAAGTAGCTTGGTTATTTCTGCTAGTTCGATGATTTGTCCGGTGTCGGCGCTTCGAATGACACGCATCAGCGGCGTGGTGCCGTCGTTGGCGCGCGAGTAGGGGTCGGCGCCGGCGTCGATAAGCTTTTTGAGGTTTTCTGGGAAGAAGGCAGCGGAGTAGGCAACCGATTCGCCTTCATTGTTGACTGCGCAGACATCGGCGCCGCGTTTGAGCAGAAAATCGGGGCTTAAGTTCCAGTCATGGGAGTGCACGTGCAGCGGGGTGTCGCCGTCTTCGTTGCGGATATCCACATCGAGGCCCTGGTCAAGCATCCAAATCTTGAATTCTTCAGGTACTCCACGCATGTGGAGGGCAGTGTTGCCATGACGGTTTTTGGCGTCGAGGGCGCGCTCGGTGAAGACCTCTTTGAAAGCGTCAAAATCGCCCGATTCGACGATTTTGTCAAAACTTCGGGGAAGTTTGTCCTTCAGCTTGCGGGCCATGACTCTCCTGGATATGGAAAAACAACAACGGTAGTTACAAAGAGTCTACGACTGTTCAGGTGTGGTGAGCACCCGATAGAGGCGCCAATTTGGTTGTCCTTGGCCTTGATTGATGAATTCGATTTCCATCGTGGCGATGTGGCTGCCGGTTTCATACATGTCTGGGTAGCGCAGGTTGATCGGGTCGGTGGCGCCGCGACCTTCGCGTGGGAGGGCGAGGATGTACTTAACGCCGTGCTCAGCGGGTTCGTTGAGGGTGGTGATGAAGTCTTCGTCGGAGGGGATGATGAATTGCTTTTGGTTGTTTGATGCGGTGAGGACGGCGAAGCCGTAGGTGGTGGAGAGAAGGACTTCGCCGTCTCCAAGGTTTAGGGAGTCGACGAAATCGGCGACATCCATTTCAGTGGAGAAGGTGTTCAGGGTGTGGACGGCGTCCTGCGATGGCGATCCCATGTTGAAAACTAGTTCTTGGATGGCATATTCCTGGGGCGCCCAGTTAGCACTGCTCATGCCGTACAGGGTGATGCCGGTGCCGCCGAAGATCGCGAGAACTAAAACACCGGTGATTGTTTTGGGCACGTACTTGCCGGTGACGCGATCGCGGTAGCACGCACCTGGTCGCAGTGAGGGGAATCGGTGGCGGGGCGGGATAATTTGGAACAGCAAGATAATGGTGAGCGGCAGGGCGGTGAGGAAAAAGCGCAGCAGGCCGAAGGTAGATCCAAGTGAGTAGGTAATGATTTGGAAGAACACCACAGAGCCGATGAGAGCTAAGGGGATGATGGGTTCGGGGTCGCGGCGTCGATAAGCAAAAAAGACTGCAACTACTGCGACGAGTAGGAGAGCTGGGGAGATGAGGAAGGTGCGGACGGAGGCGTCGAAAAGCGCTTGGGGCCCTATGGCGCCGCCGCCGGATGCTGCGATGATCGCAGCGTTGCCGTCTGTGGAGGTGAATTGGGCAAAGAGTTCGCCGGTAGTGAGCCAGCTGGCGCCAGTCCAGGCGACGAAGGCGAAGCCGATCGGCCAGACGAGGAGCAGCATGTCGACAAGTGCGAATCCGATGCGGTCGCGGAAGCCACGGCGGTATCGTGCGCGCCATGTCATAAATCCGACAGTCCACATGGCTACGAAGGCCATGATGAGGGCGTCATAGCGCGCTAAAAACGCCAATGCCAACGCAAAACCACAGGTAATGAGGTCGTGGACGTCGTCGGTAGAAGTCCAGCGAATCAGCCTGCGCACCGCCCAGAGAGTGGCGTAAATGAACGGAGCTTCGCTCATTCCCGTCGCGCCGTACAGGATGATCATTGGGTTAAGTGCATACAACAGAAGGCCTACCACCGCGAGCCAATACCGGATGTTACGCTCGCTGGCAATCAACCACAATTGCCTCACTGAAGCCGCCATGAACACTGATGACACCAATGCGCCTGCCAACCCGGCGCGCGTGAATTCCGGGACCCAGGGGCTCAGCGCCACCAATGGAATCTGCAACACGGTGGTCAGAGGGGTAAACACGTAACCGATCGCCGACAACGTGGGGTTGCGCGAGTACAGCGCGGATAGGGCGCCCTGGGTGCGCGAGAGCGCGTCGCCCCAGAAATACCCAACGTCCAGCGCGATCCACAGCGCGGCGCACCAGTACAGGGCAAGGCTTGCAGCAAACCAGAAATTTGCTTGTCGACGCCACCCTCTACGGTGTTCAAACCCTTCGATCTGCGAACTCGCCAGGACGGGCGCGCGCCTGGGCAGTGCCGGCATTGGTTTGACGATGGGCACCGCTTACGCCTCCAATCCGTGGGCAGTTTTCTCCCAATAGGATGGTCGCGTGATCAATTGCCACGTGCCTTTCAACGCTGCAATGCTCATGAGCAGCCAATACAGCGGGAACGTGAGAACCGCGATGAGCAGCAAGGGGTCGCGGCCTTCCCGGCAGCCAATGAGATTCATAAAGATGGTCGCAGCATTGCCCACCACCAAACACACCAACGCTGGGTAGTACACCGCAGGTGGGAACATCTGCTCAATGGTGCCGGGCTGGCCCAGAATCCACGTGAGCGACAAGTACCAAAAGAGCAGATTGAGCACCGCAATGATCGGGGTGCCTGCCATGAGGAAGGTAAAACGCACAGCAGGAATGATGCCAAGCTCTTGGACTAACCACTTTGGCCTGCGCATATACACAAGCCATGTTTGCAGATAGCCCTTGTACCAGCGAGAACGCTGGCGCAACCAGTTGATGGTGTCGGAGTTTGCTTCCTCCCACGTCACCGAATCCAACACCGCGGTGGAATATCCCTTTGCCGCGATGCGTACGCCGAGGTCCGCATCTTCTGTGACATTGAAAGGATCCCACGCGCCGAGATCTTTCAGGACACCCGTGAGCAGATGGTTGGAGGTACCGCCCAATGGGACAGGTGCGTTCATGCGCATGACGCCTGGCAGCAGGAAGTTAAACCACACGTCATATTCAATGGTGAACCACGCAGTTAGCAGATTCTGCCTGGCGTTTCGATACGACAACCTTGACTGGACGCACACCGTATTGGAAGCCGAGCGTTCAAATGCCACCACCACGCGACGCAGTTGGAGGGGATCTGGCATGTCTTCCGCGTCAAAGATCGTGACAATTTCCCCCGTGGCAAAGTGCAATCCATAGTTACAGGCCTTCGGCTTGGTGCGGGGCTGCGCTGGCGGCACCTTAATGATCGTTGCCACCTGATCCACTCCCGCTGCCTCTGCCGCGGCGATCGTGGGCAGATCATCTTCCTCCAACATGAGCAATACCTGCAGAAGATGCTTGGGGTAATCAAAAGCGTGCATGGATGCCAGCAGCTGCGCAATCACCTCAGGTTCGCCATAGGCGGGCACCAACACCGTGTAGGTTTTCAGCTTGTCCTCAGGGAAAGCCAGCGCATCTTCATCCGATACCTGGATGATGGATTCCGCGCGGATACCTCTGGAAAACATGATAAATCTGTCCAACAATGTAATGAGGTACATGAACGTACACGTTGCTGACAGTCCAATAAGTGCTGCTTGCCGAGCAAAAATGAGCATCAAGATAAAGCCCACCACCACAGCAATGAAGGCGACTTTCTGCCCTCTAGTAAATGCAATCGAGGCAGAGAGTAGCGGATCGCGCACCCTTAACCCTTCAATGGCATCAATCAGTGCAGCCTTTTTCTTCTCCTCACTCGCGTTGAGGGGAAGAATTTCACGGTAGCTGAGATCTTGTTCCATCATGACCTCCCCACCTGTTGTTCTGCCACGATCTGACGGCCAACTTGGCTGACCAGGTCAAGATCTTTCAATTGGGTATTGGTATCGATGGTCACGTCATTTCCACGGAACAAAATGGTAGCCACCTGGATAAACATTCTGGTAACCGATGGTGCAAGCTCCGGGAACTTCGCTTCTGCGCGGTGATCATCCACCGCGATGACGGAGATCTTCTCCACGGTGTTGTTGGTGGTCTGCCATTCAAAAACCAGCTTGGTGTACGTCAAGAAGTCAGTTTCATCGAGCACCGTGTAGGCGCGTCCGTCCACGCCGTATCCCAGATCCACCTGGACGGTATCTGACTTTCGACCTCTCAGAGTGGAATACAGCGTCTCGTCACCAAAGGCACGCTGCTGGAACCGTTCCGCCGATTGGAGGGTATCCACCACAACAGTTCGGTCGAGTCCATCTGGATCCCACGCCTCGTTGTAATGATCTGCCGTCATCGTCTGCCTAAGCAGAGAGGAACCGGGGCCGAAGTAGCGCGAAGCCCAGTTGTAATACTGCACATCGTCGATGTGCCAACCAATAGGTGCGATAACACCTGGGGCAGGCTTTGCCAGCATTTGAAGCCCGGGGAGGTTGTTGACGCGCTCCACATAAGGAGTAGGAATCCACGCCAAGAGTGCTGTCGCAACCACGACCGCGATAAGCGCGGGTCCGGCTTTTTCCACCGTGGGTTGTCTACGACGAATTTTCCACTGACCAAGCCTCCAACGCGAAGACACCAACACCACAGTGATGGTTGCCAGCACTGCTGGGACCAAGGTGAGGAACTTACTGCCATCGGTCAGCGCCCACACGATGATGGCAATAATGACGCCAAACAACACCGTCATCAGTGCCAAATAGGTGGCCTGAACCAGGTCCCTGTTGGAGGACACCAACACCGCAAGAGACAGTCCAATGATGTTTGCCATCACCGGGCCCCAAAAGCCACCACCGAAAATCACCGAGATGATCAGGTGTGCCACCGCGTTGTAGCCAAACAGCAAAATCCAGCCGGGTGCAAAAGAAAAGGTAGAGCGCATGCCAAACACCAGGCCGGAAATACCAAACGCAAAGAATAACAGTGCGAACATATCCAAGCGCAGCAGAGTTTCCCAGTCCACAAAACGTGGCAGAAGCTGGCTCTTAATCGTGATGGCTATCAGTACGACAATGCCACCAATGATGTAGTCGACTTCGCGGTCGTGAATGTTCAATGCACGAGCACGCTTGCGGTCCAGTCCGATAAACAACACGATCGCCATGAGCACCACAAGTAGTGAGTAGTTGGCCACGCCGATTCGGAGGTTTTGCCACATCAGCACAAAGCTCTCATAAAAACCAATGATCAAACAGGCAATGGCAATGATTCCGCGAAAAACATATGTCCGTAAGCTGGGTACTTCCATCTGCGCATTGCCAGCTTGCGGTTCTGGATCAACGTCTGAAACTTCAATTTCAGTACCGTCAGAAAGCTCGATCGGTTCTAGAGGTTCTAGCGACGGGTTACTCATGGACCCAACCTCCTCCCCTGCGTTCTACTGGGTAAAGAAGAAATCATTTGTATCCTTTTTGCGAACGCCTGGACACTGACACCACGGCTGCGACAATCAGGGCAATGACCACAAGGCTGACGCCGATCGCAATAAAGGCTGTGGCCGATCGACCAGGCTGATCTGGGGCTTCCACGGTGGTCAATTGCACAGGTTCGCGGTCTCGGACTTTGACAATCAGGTCGCCGTTGAGATCACTCCAGCGTTCGCGGTCTTCTCCCATCCACGAAATCAAGGCATCCAAATCGGCGGGGTTGTCCTGGGAACTTGCCACAATCACCGTGCGCTTCTTATCGGCATCCCACACGGCCTGAATGGAACCGACAACAAGCGCAGCGTTGGTTTGCAGGGATCGGGTGAGTTGTTCGCCGTCCGCATTTTGGTCGTTCTTGCTGGTGATCTCTAGGGTTTGGCCTTGTTGGGCGAGGTAGCTTGGCACTTGATCAGTCTTTGCGCCCGCAGCATCAATGAAAATTGTTGGGCGCTCGCTGGCTACGGCTTCATCCCAGTTAACCAGGTGTGGGCGGATGCGCTGGGAGCTCATAGATTGAATTCCCAACACTACGCTGACAGCGCGGGAGAGTTCCTGCACGCTGGGATCAGCAAACGCCACGTCCACACGAGGTTGGAAGGACTGCGGTAGGGACCGGAAGCCGTTGAGTACAGGAACATCTGAATGTTGGGAGGTGACAAGGCTGTCGGAATCAATGTTGAGGCCTACGGGCTGGGTGACCCCACAATTAACGTCGCCGGTGCTGGTGAATTCCACGACGATCGCCGTGTAGCGGTTGACCAAGTCTCCAGGAACGTTGAACTCACGGTCAATGATGCCAGTGTCATCGGTGGTCAAGGAGTCCAACACGGTGTCACCAATGGAGAACGTGATCTGTCCTGCATTTTGGGGTGGCAATGGGGTGTAGGTTCCCGTTATGTGCAGGTCCATGGACTGCGAGTAGGTCCGCAGGCGGGAGCGTTCAATGCCCAAGGTGACGCTTGTGCGCGCAACTGATTCAGAGGTGAGCTGCGTGATACCCAGTTCTTGGAGGGTGGCCACATCTGTAGAAAGGTTGGGCACATCACCAAAACCTGAGGCCGTTACTTCGGTGTCTACGGCAAGTGGCAGGGTTGCGTCGGTAAGCAAGCGCGCTTGATCGTAAAGCTCGTCGGCGTTGCCGTTCAGGCGCAAGAATGCATTGTCTTGGCCGGGATTGACCAATTCGGTTTTTTGCGTGTTACTTTCTGTTGCCTCGTCAACCAGCACAATCTGGCGTTCAAAATCTTGAGGACGTGTAGGAGGAGCATCGGTGCCGGTTGGAAGCGTTTCTACGTTGACATCCAGACCTGATCTTCGGTACACCGAATCCAGGGAGGTCGCAACCTCTAACGTGGCTTCTTGTACTGCCTCAGAGGGGTTTTCCGGGACGTAAATTGTCAACGCGCGCAGCACTGACGGGAAGTAATCAGCCACCACAGCTGGGTTAATCGTCGCCCCTTCAAAGGTGACGTTTCCGTCTAAGAAGCGGACTTCCTGCTCCTCGTAGCACCACTGGTTGTTTACAGGATCCAACATGGCGCGCAACCAAAAGGTGGCGCGGCCGTCTTCGACAGGAACGCTTTGCAGCGGAACCTCAATGTGTGCTCGGGAATCATTAACTTCTAGGCGCAGGGTGTGAAAGAGCCGGTCACCGTCATAAAACTCCACGACGCCGCCAGAAAACTCGGCAGGAATCTGCAGCGTTCCACTCAAGCTTTGGGGAACAGTGCCTGCTGGTACATCAAAAGCTAACGGTAATTCTTTGGCGAAGTTGGGTACGGCGATATCGTCCGAGGAGCTCAACGCAGAAAGAGGCAAACTGGGGTTGATCGTTGCTCCCAGCACGGGTGGGGTGATCCCGAGCAGTAAGGAAGCGCTTAAAGCGGTGCTCAAAAATACGGATTTAATTTTCACAGGAGCTTACCGATTCAACTTTCACATCAAAAAAAAGGGGGACAAATTTCTACATGAAATTCGACGAGATGAATGCTATTCATTCTTGTCTTCAGCCACATCTATTCGAAATGAAATCCTACTGAATCACCAGCTAGTCCGCCTAGGTAAAAAAGGCGTAATTAACTTATTTATACATAAAAACACAATAAAAACCGCACACGCGGCGAAACTTCAATAAATCCCTAGACTGCAAAAAATGGTTAGGCTAACCTTATTTCCAATGAATGTGAATCAACAGTTGGGAGCCCGCACCGCCATGAACCACCCTGAGACCGCAACCGTCCTTCGCTCCATCTCTGACATGGTTAGCACCGAAACCAATCCGCGCCGTAAAAGCCGCCTCGAGCAGCTCATTTACGCCACCGCCAGCGCCTGGCCCCACTACCCCATTGCCCACGCAGCCCAGGCCGCGGTGCAATTAGCCAGGCCAATGCGGGTTTTTGAGCTCCAGAGCTTTGAAGGCGTCAAGCACGCACTCCACCACATCGATCTTCGCCCCGCCCTCGAATGGGACATCATGGGATTTCCCGAATCCCCCGACACGCTGCCCATTTTGCTCAGTGACCTGCGCGACCCCCCTTACGCCACCACTGCTGTGCCACCTCAATCCACGCCACGCTCCGCTCACCGATCCACACATTGACGCTTCCAGGCGCCACCGCGGTCCCTTCCACGCCACTCCCAGCTACGCAGGCTTTCACCCCTCATTTACCGACGACACCGCCCGCATGCTGGGCAACCTAGCCAAAATTGGCGCGGTTGCCACCTGGGAAAAGACGCTTGTCGACGCCGCAAGCTGGGCCGAACTCCCCCACCCACCAGTCATCGTCGGGGATACCCCGCCCTCGACTGTCACGCCGGACAACGCCTGGTACCAGTTTCGCGTCGGCAAGCATCTTGGTCGCGATGCGTTCGCGGAAATCGTCATGTGCCTTGGCCACGTGTTTTGCCATCATGTCCCCCAGGTATGGTCGACAACCTGCGCATCTCAGGACGCTGATTCCACCACGATGCTCATTGAAGCCGAGACCGCGGGGGCATTGGCCATCGCTCGCGTCGGCGGCCCGACCCGTCGAGGTGGTTCCTTCTTCGGCGATGCCCTTCTCAAAGAGGGGACGCCACTTCCTGCTGGTTTCCGACTAGATGTTGTTCTACACGCCGCCTCAGAAATTGAGGATCTGCTGCGCGGTGACACCACAGCCGTTGTCAGCGGCGCTTGGTCTGTGGAGGATCGCCGAGGTTACTAACAAATAGGCCCAACAAAGAGGTCTAAGCTCTACCTGGTGAGTTTCCGAGATATTTTCGCTGACACCAGACCGCTGAAAGAACCGGCCTTCAAACGCCTCTGGCTTGGCAATGTTGCCACCGTCATTGGTGCCCAATTAACTGTTGTTGCCGTTCCGGTGCAGATTTACCAAATGACTGGGTCCTCCGGCTATGTGGGCTTGACCGGGCTTTTTGGCCTTATTCCTTTGGTTATTTTTGGCCTTTATGGTGGATCCATTGCGGATGCTTTTGATAAACGCATCGTGCTGATCTGCACCACGATCGGCATGTGTGTCACCACTGCCGGTTTTTGGGTGCTGACCATTTTAGGCAATGAGAATATTTGGCTCCTGTTAATAAACTTTTCTTTACAGCAGGCATTTTTCGCGGTGAATCAACCCACCCGAACGGCGATCCTTCGAAGTATTTTGCCGATTGATCAATTAGCGTCGGCAACATCACTGAATATGCTGCTCATGCAGACCGGCGCAATCGTTGGCCCGCTGATCGCAGGTGCGTTGATTCCGCTGATCGGTTTCGGGTGGCTGTATTTCCTTGATGTTGTCTCCATCATCCCCACACTGTGGGCTGTATGGTCACTGCCTTCGATCAAGCCATCCGGCAAGGTGATGAAGGCTGGTTTCGCCAGTGTGGTGGATGGCCTGAAGTATTTGGCTGGCCAACCCGTGTTGTTGATGGTGATGGTGCTGGATCTTATCGCCATGATTTTCGGCATGCCACGTGCGCTTTACCCCGAGATCGCAGAAGTGAACTTCGGTGGGGGTGACGCCGGTGCAACGATGCTGGCGTTCATGTACTCATCCATGGCTGTTGGCGCAGTTCTTGGCGGCGTGCTGTCTGGTTGGGTGGCCCGGATTAGCCGCCAGGGTGTTGCAGTTTATTGGTGCATCATCGCCTGGGGCGCAGCCGTTGCTTTGGGTGGTGTGGCAATTGTTGTCAGCCCCGGCGCGGTGACTGCGTGGGCGTGGATGTTCATCATCATGATGGTCATTGGTGGCATGGCTGACATGTTCAGCTCGGCAGTTCGAAACGCTATTTTGCAGCAGTCTGCTGCGGAACATGTGCAGGGCCGAATCCAAGGTGTGTGGATCATCGTCGTGGTGGGTGGACCTCGTTTAGCTGACGTCCTTCACGGTTGGGCCGCTGAGCCCCTCGGCGCAGGTTGGACGGTATTATGGGGCGGAGTAGCGGTGGTTGTACTCACTGCAATTTGTATGGTGGCGGTGCCTAAATTCTGGAAATACGAGAAACCAAAAATTACCGGCATCTAAATACTTATCCATGCCCATTTACAGACAATGCGGTCTAGATAACAAGACCCCTATTAGACAGCGTTGTCTATGATTGGCTATGGTTTACCTATGCCCAATCAGGCCCACTTCTCTGCGTCCTTTGCCCGCCCCTCTACCCCGGCTGCAAAGTGCATGCACCATATCCGCCTCGGCCAGCAACTCATTAGAAATGAGCTGGTCGAGGCCACAGGTCTGTCCCAACCGACTGTCACCCGCGCAGTCACCGCTTTAATGCAGGCAGGTTTGGTTCGTGAACGCCCTGATCTCACACTCTCATCGGGCCCTGGTCGTCCCAATATTCCTCTAGAACTCGCTCCAAGTCCATGGATTCATGCAGGCGTGGCAATCGGCACCAAGTCTTCCTACGTCGCTTTGTTTGATACCAAGGGTCGCACCCTTCGTGATGCCATGCTGGAAATCTCAGCAGCTGATTTAGATCCAGACACTTTCATCGAACACCTCATTGCTGGTGTCAACCGCCTCACCACTGGTCTTGATCTACCACTGGTAGGTATTGGTGTTGCCACCTCAGGAAAAGTCACCAACGCAGGCGTTGTCACCGCAAGCAACTTGGGCTGGGATGGCGTTGATATCGCTGGCCGCCTGAACTACCAATTCAGCGTTCCAGCAACCGTGGCATCAGCAATTCCTGCCATCGCAGCTTCTGAACTGCAGGCTTCCCCACTTCCCCACCCTGAGCAGCCAACTCCCATCACCTTGACCTTCTACGCCGATGACTCTGTGGGCGCGGCCTACAGCAATGATTTGGGAGTACATGTCATTGGACCACTGGCTACAACTCGTGGATCAGGTTTGGATACTTTGGGCATGGCTGCCGAAGATGCGCTGAGCACCCAAGGTTTCTTAAGCAGGGTTTCTGATCAGGGTATCTTTGCCAACAGCCTTGGTGAGCTAGTCACCATTGCTAAAGACAATGAAACCGCACGGGAATTCCTCAACGATCGCGCGACCCTGCTGGCTCACACTGCCGCAGAAGCTGCCGAAACAGTTAAGCCATCCACCCTGGTTCTCTCGGGATCGGCGTTTTCCGAAGATCCACAAGGTCGGTCGGTGTTCGCTTCCCAATTGAAGAAGGAATACGACGCAGACATTGAGCTCCGGTTGATCCCCACCCACCGGGAAAACGTCCGCGCAGCAGCTCGAGCAGTCGCACTTGATCGACTACTCAACGAGCCACTTACTCTCGTACCCTAACCTCATCTAAGCTCAGTGCTTCCGCGATGGAAGCCTGGGCTTTTGATGTTTCTACATAGCGGCCCGCGTGGGGGATAAATGACTGGGACTGGGCGTCGTCAAGCAATCTGCGCACTTTGGCCGGAACCCCGGCCGCTAAAGCTTTCGCCGGGATTTCATGGCCCTCCAGCACCACCGCACCAGCGGCAATGAGTGCGCCGGCGCCGACGTGGCTGCCGGAAAGCAGCGCAGATTTCATGCCGACAAGCGTGCCGTTGCCCACCGTCGCGCCGTGAACAAGCGCCATGTGGCCGACCGTGACATCGTCGCCGAGGGTGCACGGCGCATCGCCATCGACGTGGAGAACACAATTGTCCTGGACGTTGGTGCGGGCGCCGATGGTGATTTTGTTGACGTCACCGCGCAGGACAACGCCATAAAAAATGGACGCATCCGGGCCAATCTCGACATCCCCGATAATCGTGGCATTCGGGGCAATCCATGCGCTTTCATGGATCCGCGGAACTTTATCGCCGAAAGGCAAAATCAGTGGTTGAGGTGTCATTCCTGAATGCTTTCTTTTAAGGAATCTAAGCCAGTGAAGTGAATTGTGCTGAGACCTTCTTCGCGCGCTGCCTCAATGTTACGCACGCGATCATCAATAAAGGTCACATCCTCAGCTTTTTCACCAAGGGCCTCAAGTGCCACATGGAAAGACTTCGGCTCCGGCTTCGCCGCGCCAATATCGCACGACAAAGTCACCGCATCAAGCTGATCAAGCCACTCCGAATTGTGCTCCTTCAACAGCTTGGCCAACCCCTCCGGAATATTCGACAAAATTCCGATGCGGTGGCCTTTCGCCTTCAACGACAACACATAATCAACCATGTCCTGATCACGCTCATAAAGGCCCCTGTAGTCAGCCGCGATGACCTCCTGGATATCCAAAAACTCCAAACCCACCAATAGTTTGATCTGATTCCAATAATTCACCTCACTCACGCGGCCGGCATCCAGATCCAGACGAAGCGACTCATAAACCTCATGCAGCTTGTCGTTCTTGGACGGCTCCCCCACCGCACGCGCAACCCGCTCAAACTGCGCCGCACCATGCTCCTTGATGAGAACACCATAAAGATCAAACAGAAAAGTACGAGTCTTAGACATCGAAGGCTCCTTTCTAACCTGCATCCAAGCCTAGGTGGAATTGAGATGACGCGTCGTAGAGATCGAAAACTCAACCAAATTTCTTGCCTAAGGCTTCTAGGATTGTCGTTATGCTCCTTCACCCAGATGCGCAGTTTTATATCGATACCTTGCCCACTCTCAGCGCGGAGGAGCAGGTGAGTTTTGGTAAAGACGCTCCTGTTTCAGAGGCTGATGCAACCCATGTGGCGACAGATCAAGATATTGCTGGGGTGCCGGTGAGGGTTTATACGCCTTTATCTGGGGCTGGGGATTTGCCGTGTTTGGTGTACTTCCACGGCGGTGGCTGGTCCGGCGGCACCCTCAACATGATCGATGCCACGGTTCACTCTCTAGTGGTTGGCCTGCCGATCATCGCCATCAGCGTGGACTACCGACTTGCACCCGCACACCCATTTCCAGCGGCTATCGACGACGCGTTTGCAGTGGTCAGTGCCGTATTGGATGGGGTGTCTGGGCTGAGTATTGATACTTCCCGAGTGGCAATTGGCGGTGACAGTGCCGGTGGAAATATTGCCGCGGTTACTGCACAACAGCTGCGTGAACGGGCTGTGGGTTCTACTCCTGTATTGGCTCACCAGGTGCTTATTTTTCCGGTAACTGATGTTTCCACTACATCTACGCCGAGCTATCTCACATTTGGCAAAGATTGCTACCTGACAAAGGACGCGATGGAACGCTACATCGAACAATATGCCGATGGGCACGACCGCACCGACCCTCGACTCTCACCGCTACTGGCATCTGATTTGAGCGACCTCCCACCCACCACCATTGTGTACGGCGAATGCGACGTGTTAGCCCATGAAGTGCGAGCCTATGGACAAGCTCTACTAGAGGCTGGAAATTCCGTGACGATGACTGAATTCAAAGGACAGATCCACGCCTTTATTAACCTAGGGGGAATCAGTTCCGATGCGCGGGCTGCTCGACGACTCATCCGCGCCGAATTGGAAGCAGCACTTTGTTAAAGGTTGAGATTTAACATTCGCCAGGTTCCGCTTCCCAAGAAATACGGATCATTTCCTCAAGCACCTCAAGATCAACATCCTCTGGTTTGTTGATATATAGGCAGGACACACCAACAGAATGCTTACCCAATTTCTTCAGAAGTTCTCGAGACGCAGGCGCACTGGTTAGTCCATAAAGTGAAATCTTTGCCTTTCGCGGACTGAAACCCACACGAATAGTGATCCCTTCCCTACCCGTGGCATAGCGATAATGAACTCGCCCATAACCAACAATCGAAGACCCTGCTACATAAGGTTTCTGGCCTGTCGCTCTGTTGAAAATTTCCAACAACAACCGGCCGTGGGTAATTCTGCGAGGAATGTCTAGGTTTTGAATGAAGTACTCTGGGGATTCTGAGGTTTCTGTTGCCTCTGGTGCTGCAGAATCTAGCGTTGTCCACGTCGCGGTGCGCTGTTCTGCCTCTGGCACTTTACCGCCAAAGCTCATTCTCTTCTCCACCAGCGCTGCTTGCAATCGCTCCAAAGTACGTGCGCCAATTCCTGACAGACCAGCCACTTCTTCGTAATTGGTACCTGCAAGCGATTCCAGATCTTTAAACCCCGCAGTGCTCAAGGCTTTTCGAGCGGAGATAGTAACTCCGGGAATGGACTCAAAAGAAGTGCTCATGCCACTGATCTTAAAGTGCCGGGTAGATGTACGCCTTGGTTACTTTTGCGTGGTGGGACTTTAGATCAGTTCGACCTAGAATCGGCGCCATGCCTATCGACTTCCTCCAACCCGCCGATATTGTTGCCCCACAACTTCTGGGATGCACACTCACACATGGAGGCGTTGGTATTCGTATCACCGAAGTGGAGGCATATTTAGATTCGACCGACGAAGCTGCACACACCTACCGTGGCAAAACCCCAAGGAATGCCGCGATGTTTGGCCCCGGTGGTCACATGTACGTCTATATTTCTTATGGGATTCACCGAGCGGGAAATATTGTGTGCGGGCCAGAAGGAACAGGTCAAGGCGTACTTCTTCGTGCTGGTGAAGTGGTTTCAGGGGAATCAATTGCACAGAGCCGACGAGGGGAAGGAATTCCTCATGCACGTCTTGCGCAAGGCCCAGGAAATTTTGGACAAGCGCTCGGTTTAGAAATCAGCGACAACCATGCTTCAGTTTTTGGTCCCTCATTTTTAATTTCTGACCGTGTTGAAACACCCGAAATTGTGCGAGGCCCCCGCATTGGCATCAGCAAGAACACCGAAGCACTTTTAAGATTTTGGATTCCCAATGATCCAACAGTCAGTGGTCGCCGAGGGTATCCGAAGGAGTAACTCAATCCACTAATTCCGGTAAGTTTCCTATTTAACAAACAAGCTTAATTTGTAAATTAAAGATAAAGTCTTAAATACCTTAATTGACAAAATGACAACTTTTGTCAATTAAGAACGGTTAAGGCAACTTCTAAACTGCAAATTGGCCATTTTTGTTTATAAAGGATTTGACATGGACTACAGGACTCTGGAGAAGGATCACTAAGCTCTACATCAATCCGCAGCAGAGACGCTATATCAAAGTCGATTCAATTCCGAAGCAGCACTTAAATGGGAATTTAAGGTTAAAAATAACCCACTGTTTTGTCTTATTACCCCGGAAGTTTATCGACTAACCGAAAGAAGCCATAATTTAGAGAGGACAATTCTCTACTATTGGTCAAGGCTCCCACCCGGTGTCATTCGACATTATTACCGCTCACTCACAATCGATGAAGTGATTTCAACAAATGAGATTGAAAATATTCACTCAACTCGTCGGGATATTGAAATAGCGCTTGATGAATCTTCCACTAGTGAGCCAAAGAGATTTTCGGAAATTTCACACCTTTACCTCGCACTTGCCGAAGGTAAAATATCCTTTCCGGAAAGCCCAAGTGAACTTCGAGAACTCTATGACCATTTAATGCACGGCGAGCTAGGTAAAGAAAATGAATTAGATGGTGAGATTTTCCGCCAAGGACCCGTGGAAATCCGCGATAGTCGGCAAAAAGTGATTCATTCAGGTTTTTCTCCAGAATCACAGATCATCGAAGGAATCAACGCAATTATTAAGCTGGCGCACTCAGAAGAGGAATCCAACCTTGTTGGCATCATGATGTCACACTTCATGTTTGAATCAATTCACCCGTTTTATGATGGAAACGGAAGAACTGGGCGCTACCTTCTCGGGATACAATTAAGCAAAATTCTCTCCCCTGCTACAGCACTGACAATGTCTTCGGCAATTAATCAATTTCGAAACAAGTACTACAAAGCGTTTCATGCCGTAGAACACCGATTAAATCGCGGAGACGGAACACCGTTTGTTATTTCCATGCTTGAGCTGTTAATTGCAGCGCAAGAAGGTCTCATTGAGAATATAAAACAAAGAATCGACTTTTTGGCAAGCCTTGAGGACGCCATTAAAACGCTTCGGGGTACCAATTCCTTTAAGAACCATCAGATCAATCTGTTGTACATTCTCGGCCAGATTCAGCTTTTCGGTAAGGACGAAACACTTTCACTTGAATCGGCAGCAAAGTTTCTTAAAGTTTCTAAGGCAACTGCAACGAGGTATTTTAGAACTCTCCGAGAAATGGAATTAGTTCACGAGGTCAGCAAACGCCCTTTGCGGTTTGCGCTCACGGATAAAGGTCGTGAGATAGTAGGTCTTGAGGTAAAAATTTGACTCCATAACGAGAACTTAATCGAGCAACACCCCTGAACAGTGAATCAAATCGGAATTTATTTATTCTGAGCTGGTCATCACATCTATACTCATGCCCATGTCAGGCATTGATGCAAAGAAAATCCGCACCCGTCATTTCCGCGAAGCTAAAGTAAACGGCCAGAAAGTTTCGGTTCTCACCAGCTATGATGCGCTTTCGGCGCGCATTTTTGATGAGGCTGGCGTCGATATGCTCCTTGTTGGTGATTCCGCTGCCAACGTTGTGCTGGGTCGCGATACCACCTTGTCGATCACCTTGGATGAGATGATTGTGCTGGCCAAGGCGGTGACGATCGCTACGAAGCGTGCGCTTGTGGTGGTTGATCTGCCGTTTGGTACCTATGAGGTGAGCCCAAATCAGGCGGTGGAGTCCGCGATCCGGGTCATGCGTGAAACGGGTGCGGCTGCGGTGAAGATCGAGGGTGGCGTGGAGATCGCGCAGACGATTCGACGCATTGTTGATGCTGGAATTCCGGTTGTCGGCCACATCGGGTACACCCCGCAGTCCGAGCATTCCTTGGGCGGCCACGTGGTTCAGGGTCGTGGCGCGAGTTCTGGAAAGCTCATCGCCGATGCCCGCGCGTTGGAGCAGGCGGGTGCGTTTGCGGTTGTGTTGGAGATGGTTCCAGCAGAGGCAGCGCGCGAGGTTACCGAGGATCTTTCCATCACCACTATCGGAATCGGTGCCGGCAATGGCACAGATGGGCAGGTTTTGGTGTGGCAGGATGCCTTCGGCCTCAACCGCGGCAAGAAGCCACGCTTCGTCCGCGAGTACGCCACCTTGGGCGATTCCTTGCACGACGCCGCGCAGGCCTACATCGCCGATATCCACGCGGGTACCTTCCCAGGCGAAGCGGAGTCCTTTTAATGCAGGTAGCAACCACAAAGCAGGCGCTTATCGACGCCCTCCTCCACCACAAATCCGTCGGGCTCGTCCCCACCATGGGTGCGCTACACAGCGGACACGCCTCGTTGGTTAAAGCAGCACGCGCTGAAAACGACACTGTTGTAGCCAGTATTTTTGTCAATCCCCTGCAGTTTGAAGCACTCGGTGATTGCGATGATTACCGCAACTATCCCCGCCAACTCGACGCCGATTTAGCACTGCTTGAAGAGGCAGGTGTGGATATTGTGTTCGCACCCGATGTGGAGGAAATGTACCCCGGTGGCTTGCCACTAGTGTGGGCGCGCACCGGTTCCATCGGAACAAAATTGGAGGGTGCCAGCAGGCCTGGCCATTTCGATGGTGTGGCTACCGTGGTGGCGAAGCTGTTCAATTTGGTGCGCCCTGATCGTGCATATTTTGGACAAAAAGATGCTCAGCAGGTTGCGGTGATTCGGCGATTGGTTGCCGATCTAGACATTCCCGTGGAGATTCGTCCCGTTCCGATTATTCGTGGCGCCGATGGCTTAGCCGAATCCAGCCGCAATCAACGTCTTTCTGCGGATCAGCGAGCGCAAGCTCTGGTGCTGCCGCAGGTGTTGAGTGGGTTGCAGCGTCGAAAAGCAGCTGGTGAAGCGCTAGATATCCAAGGTGCGCGCGACACCTTGGCCAGCGCCGACGGCGTGCGCTTGGATCACCTGGAAATTGTCGATCCAGCCACCCTCGAACCATTAGAAATCGACGGCCTGCTCACCCAACCAGCGTTGGTGGTCGGCGCGATTTTCGTGGGGCCGGTGCGGTTGATCGACAATATCGAGCTCTAGTACCAACCCTGCGTTGCAGCACGCA
Organism: Corynebacterium glutamicum ATCC 13032; assembly: GCF_000011325.1. Classification (NCBI taxonomy): domain Bacteria; kingdom Bacillati; phylum Actinomycetota; class Actinomycetes; order Mycobacteriales; family Corynebacteriaceae; genus Corynebacterium; species Corynebacterium glutamicum. Next base: position 126,324 of record NC_003450.3, on the reverse strand, counting down.
GCTTCGCATAACGCGTGCTCAGCTCAGTGTTTTTAGGTGCGCGGTGCGGATCGGAACCGGGAGTTGGCCACTGCGGTGGCGTGGCCTCACCCGACAGCGCCCATGCCGCCTGACGAGCTGCACCCAACGCCACATATTCAGCGGGTTCTGGAACCACAATCTCATGGCCGAAAATCTCAGGGGCAATCTCACGAACCGCCTGTGAACGCGCGCCGCCACCGATGAGCTGGATGCGCTGAACGGGCACTCCCGTGGCCTCAACCAGCGCCGTTACAGCATCATCCAATGCCAACAACAAGCCTTCAACAGTTGCTCGGGCAAAGTCCTCGCGGGTCGTTGCACAGTTTAGTCCAGCCAAAACGCCACGTGCTGCGGGACGATTCGGCGTACGCTCGCCCTCCAAATAAGGCTGGAGCGTCACGCCACCTGAACCGGGTTGAGCAGCCAGTGCAAGCGCATCGAACTCTTCCCATTCCACGCCCAGAATGCGGCGGCCGAATTCCAACACCGGTGCGCCATTAAGCGTGCAGGCCAGCGGGAAATACGCACCCGTGGCATCGGCGAAACCAGTGACCAAACCAGATGGATCGTGGACGCTATGTTGAACGGTCATGCCGGCAACGCCAGAGGTGCCGATCGACACGCTGACATCACCAGGCTGCAAATCAAGGCCAAGCGCAGCCGCAGCATTATCTCCCGTGCCTGCAGCAACTTTCACTCCACCTGGAGTTGTTCCCGCAATCGCATTTGGGGCCAGGAGTTCAGGAAGTTCCACCTCATGGCCCAGCGCCAAGGCAGCTAGATCGGTGCGCCACGCACGATCACGCGTGCTGTAGTAGCCCGTTCCAGAAGCATCACCATGGTCGGTGACTTTGCGTCCGCGTCCCATCAAATGCCAGGTGAGGAAATCATGAGGCAACATCACCGACGCCGTGCGCGCTGCATTTTCTGGTTCATGATCACGCATCCACCGCATTTTGGTGGCAGTTAAAGAAGCAACATACACACTTCCCGTGGCATCTACCGCAGCCTGATCGCCGCCGATCTCCTCATTGAGATCCAACGCAGCCTGGGCAGAACGAGTGTCATTCCATAACAACGCCGGGCGAACGATTTCATCGTTTTCATCCAACGCCACCATGCCGTGCTGCTGGCCTGCAATAGATACAGCGTCCGCGCGTTCTAACAACCCCTCGGTAGCTTGATCCAGCGCAGCGATCCACGCACGTGGATCTACCTCCGACCCGCTCGGGTGACTCGCGCGGCCTTCGTCGATAACCTGGCCGGTGGCGGCGTCGACAAGCAAAGCCTTGCAGGATTGGGTGGAACTATCGATTCCAAGAACCAAAGCCATCTTAAAAATCCTCTTCCGTTGGGGTATCCAAAATTTCATCACCATTGTGGTCAATCACATGGATCTGCGCGCGCGAATTACGCAAAAGATCCCGCTGCTCACGGGTGCACTGCTGATCAATGATGATGTGGTCAAACTCCTCAATCGAAGCAACCTTGAACACACCAGCCGAACCAAATTTACTAGAATCCACCACCAACACACGCACGCTACCAATCCCAATCAACGCCCGCTTCGTATCAGCAGCCTCCATATCAGGATGAAACAGCGCCGGAACCTCCCCCGTAGCGCGCACCGCAGTCGTAGAAACAAAAGAAATATCCGCCGACAGCTCATTCAACTGCGCTGAAGTTGCCTTGCCCAAGAAAGAATCAGTCTCCGCGAAATACAATCCCGCACACGCAATCAAACGGATATCGCTCATCCCGGCGCGCACACGATGATCCGCCATTGTCTTCAAAGAATGCGTAATCAACGCCGATGGTGACCGCTGCGGCAACTTCTCAACCAAAGACTCCAACGTGGTGGAATCATCAATCGCCACCACAGCGCCCTCCGGAATCAACCGTGCTGCTGCAGTACACAACGCCTCTTTAACAGTGCGATGCAAATGCCGACGCTGCTCCACTGCCAACTCACTCATCGACGGCGACACCGAACGCGCGCCACCCCTAATGCGCTCCACCAAATTGTCTGCAGCCAGCGCCTCCAAATCACGGTGAATGGTCATTGCGCTGACCTCAAAAAGCTCAGCTAATGCTTCAACACGAGCGAATCCATGACGGGTGACATAAGAAACGATGCGCTCACGACGCTTTTCTTGTGAGCTGGCGGGAATCACTTGGGACATGTGAAAAAGTTACCACGGAAATGTTGTTAGATCCAGCACTTTCTAACATTTTTATGTTAGGTCTTGCTTTTTTATAACATGATGGCGTTAGATTGTTGTTAGTTTCACGTGATTCGCACCACGAACTAATCGGAATTGTGAGTTCAGCGCTGAAGCTAAGCCAGATTTTGTTGAATCTAACACGGATTTAACGTGACGGTTTCTCAGTGTTTTTAGCTTCTGGCTTTTGGCTTCTGATGCTTTAGCGCTGGACTCAACATTTAAAACAAAGGTGAACACATGTCAGTACAGCAAAGCGGGTTGCTCGAACGTCTCGGCATTCCCCGACCCTTGATTTTCGGATTTATCGGCCTCACCATCTTCATGATCGGTGACGGTGTCGAAACCAACATTTTGGAACCTTTCCTCAGTTCCGAACATGGTTTCAGCGTTTCCCTCGCGGGAACCCTGGTGACTGTTTACGGTGTTGCCGTGGCGATCGCAGCATTCTTCGCGGCGGCACTTTCGGACCTGTGGGGTCCACGAAAAGTGATGATCCTCGGTGCTTCAATCTGGATCGTCTTTGAGCTGATCTTCCTCACCGTGGCACTGACCACCGACCATACTTGGTTGATCTTCCTTGCTTATGGTCTCCGCGGCTTTGGTTATCCATTCTTCGCCTACGGATTCTTGGTGTGGATCACCGCAACTGCCTCACCTAAGCAATTGGGTACCGGTGTGGGTTGGTTCTACGTTGCCTTCTCTGCAGGTCTTCCTACCTTGGGTGCGCTGGTTGCCACCATTTCCATGCAGTACGTGAACTTGACCTTCTATGAAACGTTGTGGGTTTCCCTCGTGCTGGTGGTCATCGGATCGCTCATCGCACTGCTGGGAGTGAAGGAACGTCGCGGACGCCACCCACTGGTTGCCAACCCCGACGATGTGAAGCAAACACTTGGCCAGGGCTTCAAACTTCTGCGCAATGATCGACGTGCACGTTTTGTCACCTACATCCGCACCATCAACTCCATTCCGACCTACGCGATGGCTGTGTTCTTCCCATCATTTTTCACTGACGATCTGAAGTGGCAGCTAAGCTGGTTCCTCATCCTCACCACTGTAATTTACGCAGTCAACCTGCCGTTCAATCCTTTCTTCGGTAGCTTCGGCGACCGCCACGGTTGGGCACGAACTGTGTTCTGGGGCGGATCAATCGGTGGCGCAGTCACCCTCGCGTTGGTTTACTTCATTCCGATGTTCGGCGTTCAGGCTGGCATGTCCAACGGTGTCGTTTTCGGAATCACCATCGCAGCCGGCGCACTCTTTGGTGTGTCCCTCGCGGGCTTCGTGCCACTTTCCGCAATCGCTGTCTCCCTTGATCCCAAGCACCCCGGCGCAGCGATGGCCACATACAACCTCGGCGTTGGTGGCGCTGTAGCTGTGGGACCGCTCCTGGTTGCAGTCTTCCACCCACTGATTGGTCCAACCGGATTGATCCTGGTCATGATCGCCCTCTACCTGCTCTCCGGTTGGATGACTCTTCAACTTCGCGGCACCCAACCAGGATTCGACGGAGTGCCAGCACTTGCTGAAGACGCCCACATCGAAGACCTTGCAGATGTAAACGCAAACGCCTAACTGTTTTTCGAGCTAAACCCATCCTTGAAAGGATCTTTTCCACCATGAACACCCCACTCCAGCTCAACACTGAAAACCTGCAGGAAATCGCTTCGACTTCCGGAGTGCAGATCCCAGCGTTCAACCGCGCTGACGTCGCCCCGGGCATTGTCCACTTCGGTGTTGGCGGATTCCATCGCGCTCACCAAGCGATGTACCTCAATGAATTGATGAATGAGGGCAAGGCCTTGGATTGGGGCATCATCGGCATGGGTGTCATGCCTTCCGATGTGCGCATGCGCGATGCCCTGGCCAGCCAAGATCACCTTTATACCCTGACCACTAAAGCTCCTGATGGAACTCTTGATCAAAAAATCATCGGATCCATCATTGACTACGTGTTCGCTCCCGAGGACCCAGCACGGGCCGTTGCAACCCTCGCGCAGGACTCCATCCGCATTGTTTCCCTCACGGTGACTGAAGGCGGATACAACATCGATCCGGCGACAGAAGATTTCGACCACACCAACCCTCGAATCGTTGCTGACCGCGAAGCCCTGCAGGCGGGCGATACTTCCACTTTGCAGACCTTCTTTGGGTTGATCACTGCCGCATTGATTTCCCGAAAAGAATCAGGATCTACGCCATTTACCATCATGAGCTGCGATAACATCCAAGGCAACGGCGATCTGGCTAAGCGTTTCTTCCTCGCCTTCGCACATTCCGTGTCTTCTGAGCTCGGCGAATGGGTGGAAAACAACGTGGCCTTCCCCAACTCCATGGTGGACCGCATCACCCCTGAAACCACCGACGGCGACCGCGATGACATCAAGGAAATCGGCTACATCGATGCGTGGCCAGTGGTTTCTGAAGATTTCACCCAATGGGTCCTCGAGGATGCCTTCACCCAGGGCCGCCCCGCGTACGAGGAGGTTGGCGTGCAGGTCGTCTCCGACGTGGAGCCTTATGAATTAATGAAGCTGCGCCTGCTCAACGCCTCCCACCAGGGACTTTGCTACTTCGGCCACTTGGCTGGCCACCACATGGTCCACGACGTCATGGCGGATACCCGCTTCCAGGATTTCCTCCTGGCTTACATGGAGCGCGAAGCCACCCCTACCCTCAAGGAACTTCCAGGTGTCGATCTAGATGCTTATCGACGCCAACTCATCGCGCGATTCGGCAACGCCGCAGTCAAAGACACCGTACCGCGCCTGTGTGCGGAATCCTCCGACCGCATTCCAAAGTGGCTGTTGCCAGTCGTACGCGAAAACCTCGCAGCAGGCCGCGACGTCACACTTTCTGCAGCCATCGTCGCATCCTGGGCGCGCTACGCAGAAGGCACCGACGAGCAGGGCAACCCAATAAAGATTGTTGACCGTTTGAGTGAGCGCGTCCAAGAAAACGCATCAGGAAATCGCACCGATATTTTGTCATTCATCCGCGACCGTGGAATCTTCGGAGACTTGGTCGATGCTGAACCATTCACCAAGGCATACTCCGAGACACTGTCCTCCCTTCATGACCGTGGCGCGGAAGCAACCATCGATGCACTTCTTACGCAGGTAACTGTCTAAATCCGTTGCGCGCTAGGGTTGAGGCATGTCTCCCACACATCGCCTCGTCATCCTTAGACACGCCAAATCTTCCTGGTCCACCGGAGTACTCGACCATAAACGCCCACTTAATCAACGTGGGCTTCGCGATGGCGTGGCAGCTGGCCAATGGCTAGCTGGCAACATCGGCGAAATTGATCATGTGCTGTGTTCAGATGCCACCCGCACACAATTAACGTGGGAACGCGTCCAGCTTGGTGGCGCAACCGCCAAAGGCTCTAGCTTCCACAATGACATCTATGAAAACCAAGTGTCTGAATTTAAACATTTAATAACAGGGCTCCCAGATGTAGTTGGTACCGCCCTACTCATCGGGCACTGGCCAGGCGTGGAAGAACTAGCCCATTATTTTGGCATCCGCGATGAACATCCCGGTTGGGATCAGATGGAAGAAAAGTTTCCCACCAGCGCCATTGCGGTGTTGGAATTTAACACCCCTTGGTCAAAACTTGAGAGAAACTCTGCTCGGTTGACAGATTTTGTCATTCCACGGGGTTAGTTCTGCTTCAATTGAACAATCTGAATTAGGTTTCCTACGGTGTCATCGAGAATGGCAATCACTGAAGGGCCCACATCGGTTGGTTCCATGATGAAATCCACGCCTTTATCCTTGAGGCTGTCATATTCTTCCTGCACATCATCAACATAAAACTGTGTAGCGGGAATACCGTCTCGTTTAATTCCAGCTTGGTAAGTCGCTGCATCTGGGTGCTGGTTTGGTTCCAACAAAAGCTGCACACCATCTGGGTTTTCTGGATCAACAACAGTCAACCAGCGGTAGTCACCAGCAGTTACATCGTGTTTGAGCTCAAATCCGAGCTTCGTGGTGTAGAAATCGAGTGCTTTGGCCTGGTCATCAACAAATACGCTTGTGATTTCAATTCGCATGGTCGCCAGAATAGTTCCGAAAGAAACATTGTGCAGAGAGCACCAACGCATCTTTTATGTTCGGAAGTTCGGTGTTATCGACACCAAAGTGGCGTTTTTATCTCTCCAAAAACTGGCCAGTTATCTTCAGGCCGGTGCGTTGAAACCACTCCCACCTCAGGGCCCACCGTTTATCCGACTGACTGGTAGGAACCACTTTCCCACTGGTAACTGTGCTGGTCACCATCGACTTCTGAATGCCTTCTTGGTTGTTCATAGGCCACAGTGTAAATGATTATTCGGTCACTAAAAATGATCATTTAAACCCCTATACGGCGGGGTATTCCCACTTGTCCCGTGACCCCAGAATTTGCACGAAAAGGCATTTTAACCAGTGTTCATTCGGTTAGGTCAGGGTTGACATTCTTTAGGAATTAGCGAATTCTGATCACATGGAGCGCGAACAACGACACAAAGTGATCATGCGAACGATCGACCGCCCCGGAATCACACGCATTGATGCTCTTACTGAACTAACTGGGGTTTCCGCGGTGACCATTCACCGGGATCTCGTCGAGCTAGAGCAAGCAGGTTTCCTCGCCCGCACCCACGGTGGAGCGAAACGTGTGCCCAAACGCGGTACTCCCCAACCGTTTGCCGTGCGCCAGGCTGAGGACCGAGAGGCCAAACGCATTTTGGCCCAGGCCACCGCCCAACTAATCGCTGATGATGAAGCAGTAATTTTCGACAACGGCACCACCTGCCAGGCAGTGGCCCAAGAGTTGGCGGGGCGTCCCATCACGGCATTGTGTCTGTCTCTACATTCGGCGGTCGCCCTGGGAAGCCGAGCTGGCACCAACGTTTTCATCCCCGGCGGCCCCGTGGAAAACGACTCACTCGCCTTATCTGGCCCGGCTGTGATCACCGCGTTACGAGATTTCTCCGCCGATGTCGTGATCCTCGGTTCCTGCTCTACATCACTGGAGCACGGGTTGGCCACCACTACCTACGACGATGCGGAAAACAAGCGCGCAGCCATCCATGCTGCCACCCGACGAATCCTTGTGGTGTCCGCCCGTAAACTCAACCACGTTTCCACTTTCCGTTTCGCAGACGTCGCGGACTTACACCAGCTGGTCACAACCTCCGATGCGCCACGGGAGATTCTCGCCGAGATCCGGGATCTCGGCGTGCAGGTTATTACTGTTCCCGCCCCTGACGAGCAACGAAGTTAACTCTTCATGGTTGCTGAGCAGTTCTAAACATCCCCAAAAGGCCTGCCCAAGTGAAAGGATTGTTAAAAAAATTTCTCCAACTCGGGGCAGACCCTAACAGGCTGCATCAATAATCAGGCACTTCTAGGCTACTTCTTAAATTTAGAGGCACTGGGCCCACGCTAGGCTCTGACACTGCGGGAAACCATCACGTCACACGACCAACCATTGCTAAAAGTCCTGGCCAGAAAACTCTCTATACTGTGCAGCATGGCACCAACGATCACCGACATCCATGTTCTGCTTCGTCGCGGTGAGCGACAATCAGTGATCATGACCCTCACTGCCTCTTCCTTGGAGGCCGGGAAAATGTCTTTTAGTGGCGGGTATATCGTGGGCGAGACGATGATCTTCCTCGTCGATCCCGATGAAGTCGAGATACGACGCAGCCCTAACAGCCTCCACGTCCTGCGTAACGGTAGCGATATTCTGCGCCGCAACGAGCATCATTGCTGGGTATTTGAGAATTTCAATAAACCCATTGACCCACCTGTTCGATTGGGTCCTCGGGATATCATCTGCCCGAGCGCCTTGGCCTGGGTTCTTCAACAGCATTCCATCTCCCGGTCCTTATCCCACCACCTTCACGCGGATAAGATCACTGCGGGAGAGATTGCTGGACGCCCCACCTGGATCCTCCGTGAGGAACCTACTTCAGGAGGGCAGGACCCAAGTCGATTGGTCAGTCTTGAAATCGACCAGGAACACGGTGTCATCCTTGCAGTGGAGACTGGACAAGAACGACTCGAAGCCACGGAGATTTCTTTTCCTGACACTCTTCCTAATCCTTCCTGGGACGGAGCCTGGGAACCATTCCATTATCCAGATTCGACACCACACACTGCCCCTGATGTTGCTGAAATACCCGGTTACATTCAGTCACTGCCGCCGCAGTCTGAAGATCCTCGCAGACTACGAGTCTTCGTCAATGAGATAGCACTCGAAGGTGATTTCCCTGACTACCGTCAAGGACAATCTGTGCGACTTACTTTGGGAATTAGCTCCTCCCCTGTGCCACTCGAAGGAATGACAACCAGACGCCGGGGCCGGGTACGCAACCTTGGGGAAGAAGCTAGTCCAGGCGATGACGGTATGCCCCAGTGGCCAATCCTGCTCACTGGTGATGGGTGGACGGCGCTGGCCTACACTCCCATCCCAAAACGTGGAGATGCAGAGATCCAGGGGTGGTTTTATTATTCCGCCTACGGAATTGTTGATGTTCCCACAGATCTACGGGTAGAGCGTATTTTCGCTGGTATCGGCACAAGTGGCACCAACGAGCGTTTGTGGCAGGAGATAGACAATACTTCTTCGGCTTATCACTCGGAAGATTGGTGGATCCGCGATGTCGTTTTAGACGTCACGTTGGATGGAGCTGTTCCGCCTCCGCTTAGACGTGACGTCTTCACTGCTGTCGATCCTATTGTGGCGGGTGACAAATTGTGGCTGTGTGACGTGCACTTTCCGGTAGCCCGCTGCTGGGAGACCACGACCGGCCGATACTTGGGGCAGACTTTAGTCCCAGCACCACTGCGAGATCGATCGTACGTCCTTGAGCTGCACAGCGACCAACAATTAGGAGCCGTAGCGGCAAGTGGGAAGAGTGGTTGGATTCTCACACCTGGTCAAGCAGTAGCCACTAAAGCTCCTGATTGGACTCCTCCCACCCGGGCAACCGATCTGCCTCAGGTCCCCTCCCCCTGGGAGATCGTCGCTGTCCGTGGCCAAGGTCTGTTTGAGCTGCAGGTGGAAACTAGTAGACGCACCGCCCTCGGTCGAGTTAATGCGACCGGTGGCGTCGACATCGGTGAACTCCCGCCCAACGGCTATACCATCAGTTCTGTGGTTCAGATCGGTGATGAATACATCGTGGGCAGGTGGGTAGAGGAATACCGGCTCAACTCCAAACTGGAGGTCATTTCTACCAAAGAGCTAGATATCTCCGCATCCGGATGGAAGAGCAAGGGGACGGTTGCTTATCTGTCGGAAGACACTCACATATGTTTCTTCGACCAGGTCAGCGGGGCCGAGCTTCCCAGCCTGGGTATCGCCGAGGGACACCAGGGCGAGGTTATGTCAGCAACTTCTTCAGAGAGCATCGTGCTTATCTACCGGCGCAACCCGAACAATTCAATGTCGATTGTCCCGACTTCCGTTGCCACCTATGACAATGGCACCTGGACGACTATGCCGCTACAGGAAGCTCCAGCGGAACTGTCCTAAACTGCTCATAGACTGCTGAGGGCTTAAAACTAGACCCAAACTGACGCAGCAAAAACCCCTCACCGGGTTTAGGTGTAACCCGGTGAGGGGTTTCTTCTGACTGGAGGACAATGGGCTCATTGCTCATCCAATACGCTAGCAAGAATCGCGACACCAACCAGAAGCCTTACCAACCCAATCCCTTGGGCGTTAGTTGCCATAATCGCATCAATATCGCAAAGAAGAAACCCCTCATTACAAAAGTTATAGACCTGTTACTACTTTGCAACACAAACGTTTTAATCAATGAAGACGAATACAATTCCAGCGGCCCCGAACGCCAAAAGTGTCACCGTTAAAGAAACAACCCCAACTATATTAGGTGGCAATTTATTATCCGCAAGCCCGATAGCCTGACGTTCATAACGAACCCGCTGCGTAAACAAGATGAAAATCGCCATTCCGCTGAGAATCACCACCGGCAGCAGTGCAAAAATCCCATAGAAATTAGTCCACCTCAGCAAAATTGCCGAACACACAGCCAAGGACACCGTCGTACGATTCCATGCCAACACAGTCCGTTCAGGCTGCAAACCTGGATCCTCATGAATGCGCATAGCTACTGAACAATAATCAGAACCAAGACAGCCGCAGAGGCCACCAAAGCCGCAATAGACAGAAACGGAATAATCGCAGGTACGGGAAGTGGCTTCTGTTTACGCATTGCACGCTCCACATTCATCCACCTCACCGCAGCACCAGCGGCAATGATCATGCCAACCGCAATGATAAAAACCGCGATTGTTGTACGGACAGTATCCGATAGTCCACTGATCTGGAACGCCTCAAAAGCAATACCACCGGCAAGAAACGCCAAAGACGTACGCGTCCATGCTAGAAACGTGCGCTCATTGGCCAAAGTGAAACGTGGATCTGGTTCTTCACCGTCCGGGAAAACGCTGCGCGCAAACCGGCTTCGTTCATCCACAACAATCTCCCTACCCTGAATAAAATCTAAAACAGTTCCCAAGGATAGTCCGCAATTGTTAGTGCCACACGTTCTTGAAGGTTTCGGAGTCGTTGCCTAAGCCAAATAGTCCCCTACTTTAAGTACGTCGCCGGAGTTGGTGAACTCGAGGGTCGCGTCGATAAGCATTTGCGGATCTGCAAGCGCGTCAACGGCGACTTGCGCCAGCCCGATTGCGGCGTCGACGGCTGCGTCGATGGCCTCTTCCGTGCGCGCATAAGCGGCGAATTCCTTGGTGTGGAGCGCAACGTTTTCCGGAGAAATTTTCACCATCGGATGAATGCCCGGAACCAGGTGCGAGACATTGCCAAAATCAGTCGATGCTGCCAGAGTGTCGGGCAAAATACCCTCCGAAAGCGCCGTTCGACCACGCAGATTCTGCGTTTTTGCCCAACGCCGCGCCAACACATGATTGTTGCGCACGGGCAAGCTAGCTGGGTGCACATCCCATTGCTTTTCGACGCCAACCCCCGCCATCAAGGCCGCCCCATCGAGCACATCATCCACGCGTTTCGATATGTCTTTGAGTGCTTCCGGCAACAAAGAACGCACGTACAGCGACATCGTTGCAGTGTCTGGAATGATGCTTGGCCGGTTTCCGCCTTCCGTAATAATGGCGTGAAGGCGGTCGCTCGGTGGCATTTGCTGACGCAAAACTCCGAAGCCCTGGTACGCCAAACTTGCAGCGTCGAGGGCATTTTTACCCATGAAAGGCTGCGAAGACGCGTGTGCAGAGACACCGTGGAACGTCGCCGTCATGGTACGTCTGCCCACCCAAACATGCTCCGCCAGATCGAAGCCAAAGGGGTGCATCATAATCGACGCATCAATGCCATCGAATGCGCCATTTCGGATCATGTATTCCTTGCCGGAATGCCCCTCCTCAGCAGGTGTTCCCAACAGCACGATCCGGCCTTCAAAGTCGAGGTGATCCACGCCTTTCACTTCGGCAGTTTTGATCATGTTGGTGACAGCTAAAAATGCGCCAACACCAGCTGCTGCGATGATATTGTGCCCGCATGCATGGCCGATCTCTGGAAGGGCATCGTATTCCGCCAAGATCGCAATGCTTGGGTGCTGCGCTGGATCATAACCAGGGGTTTCAAAACTAGTTTCTAGAGCGGTTTTAACACCATAAACTCCACTCTGAACCTCAAAACCATGATTTTGCAGAAGTTTTGTGATTTCCTCGGTGGCGAACACCTCCTCGAACGCTTCTTCCGGATGGTCGTGCAGCGTGAAAGCCAGTGTGCGCAGTTCATCACGCAACGACTCCCCTGCTTCCTGGATCAGGCGCCAAATAACCTGCTGGCCTGGATAATCCGGGCTCTCCCCCTTCGTGCTGGCGTTAGATTCTGCCTCCGCTTTGCGCGCGGCAATCCCTTGCTCCATGTAATCCAAATACACAGTCGACGGAACTTGTGGAGAAAAATTGTCAGTACTCATGAAAACTTATCCTTCGAGGAAGATCGCAGAGCCAGGTCCAAGCGGCAAATCGGCGTAGAACCAAATTGCCAACAATGTAGCCCAGGCTAGCCAGAAAGGGATCACAAATGGGATAAGCCTTGACATCAAGGTGCCTAAACCTGCATCCGGTTCGTATCGACGGAGCAAACCGAGGATCACAATCATGTACGGATTCAGCGGTGTGATCACCTGAGTTGCCGAGTCACCCACGCGGAATGCTGCCTGAATGAATGATGGTTCATAGCCAAGCAGAGCGAACATCGGGACGAACACCGCAGCCATCAGCGTCCACATCGCAGAGCCGGAAATAATCAGCAGGTTCAAACATGACGCCAAAATAATAAATGCAATGATCGCAGGGAATCCGGTAAGCCCGATCGCTTCCAATCCCGCAGCACCCTGAACAGCAGTCCAGGTACCGATGCCCGTCCAGTTAAACAGCGCCACAAACTGTCCCAAAATGAAGGCCAAAACCAAGAAACCAATCATGTCCTTGATTGCTTCGCCCATCATGTTCACGACATCATCCATGTTCTTGATCGTGCCCACCACCATGCCGTAGGCCAGGCCCATCACCATGAAAAACAAAAATACAATAAACACCACAGAGCTCAGCAGTGGCGAGGTAGGCAAGAATCCACCATCCTCATTTCTCCATGGGGATCCCGGAATCAGCACCACAACCAGCACGATGATGGCCGTCGCCAGGGTGGTCCACATGGAAATTGTCAGCGCGCGGTTTTCCTGTGCGGTTAGGGTTGCAGAGATTTCCTCATCATCTGCTGCGCTGGTGGGTTCAATGCTTTCTGCATACTCCGTAGCGATTTTCTGACGCCACATCCGAGGTTCCAGCACCTTATCAATGAGGAAACCACATAACAGACCCAACACAATCGAGGATGCAATATTGAAGTAATAGTTAGAAACCGGATTGACTTCAGTTGTCGCAATGCCTGGAAGTGTCTCCATCACGGCGTTGGTAATTCCCGCAAAAAGTGCATCAAGGCTGGTGGGCACAATCGCTGTGGAATATCCTGCACCCACAGCTGCAAACGAACCCAATAGCCCAGCCACAGGGTGCCGACCAGCAGCTTTAAACACCATCGCGGCCAAAGGTGGCACCACCACGAAGGCAGCGTCCGCCATGATCGACGCGGTCACGCCAATCACACCGACTGCATATGGCAAAACGATCTTTTTCGCCGAACCAAAAAGTTTCCTAATCAGCGCAGCCAACATGCCGGAACGTTCAGCAACACCCACTGCCAACAGAATTGGCAACACGGTGAGCAACGGCGGGAACCCGATGTAGTTTGCCCCGAGATTCGTAGTCAACCAGGTTAGGCCTTCACCGGTGAACAGGCCTTTTACAAATAGTTCCTCATCAGAGCCTGGAACAATCACGGATACGTTCATCCACGCCATGATCGATGAAGCCAGCGCCGTGATCAGGAAAAGTATCAAGAAAAGCGTAAATGGTGTGGGCAGCTTGTTTCCAAGTGTTTCCACACCATTGAGAAATTTATCGCTCCATTTACTGAGCTTGCTCGTCGGTGCGTCTGGCTGTTGTCTTTCTGAGGTTTTTGAGGTTGTTGAGCTCATTTCTCAGACCTTTGCAGTCATGCGGAAAACCTCGGTCCGGTTTTCCGGCGATGCCAGCCAGACTAAGTAACTCACCGAATAAATATCGGTAAATAAGGCAACCGTAATGCAAATGTTATGACTTGCATCACTTACTTTTGAGGAGAGCTTAAGCGAAAGGCTCCGAAACCTTATCCAAACGTGCAAGCTGCTCAGCGCTCAGCTCCACATCCTTCACAGCCATCAAATCCTTCAACTGCTCTACCTTGGACACGGACGCAATCGGTGCGGTCACACCATGCGCAACCAACCACGCAAGCGCCACAGTCGTTGGCGCAACACCCAACTCATCGGCAACAGCACGCAACTCTGTCACCACGGCAAACGCCTCATCGCTGGCGTAACGATCCAACTGCCCCGCACGCGCTTTACCCGAAATATCCTCCTTGGAGGTGTACTTTCCGGTCAAAAGACCCGCGGCAAGCGCGAAATAAGGGAAGACTGCAACGCCATGCTTCTCGGCGAGTGGCTGCACGTTCTCCTCATAATCCTTCCTCGACACCAGGTTGTAGTGCGGTTGCAGAGCAACCGGCTGCGCTGGAGTGCCTACAGACTTCTCAAAGAACTCAGCTAAACGCTCCGCGCTGTAGTTAGACAATGCGAGGTGCTTAATCTTGCCCTGTGCAATCAGATCATTAGCGATAGCAACCTGCTCATCAATGCTGACTGCCTCATCGTCGTAGTGGTAGTAAAAAATATCGATCGATTCCACGCCCAAACGCTCCAGGGAACCCTCGACAGCCTTGAAAGTTGCCTCACGGGAACGACCAGCAACAGGCTCCAACGCACCAGACTTGGTAGCAATGATCAGCTTGTCTGCGCCACGTTCCTTAATCCACGCGCCGAGCTCCCGCTCCGACTCGCCACCCTCATTGCCTTCAACCCATGCAGAATAAGAATCGGCGGTGTCAACAAAGTTTCCTCCCGCTGCCACGAATGCATCCAAAACCGCGAAGGTCTGTTCCCTATTCGAGGTCCAGCCAAAGGTATTTCCACCGAGGTTTAGTGGGAAAACATCAAATTCAGTGCCTTTAATAACGGTCACGCCGTGCTCCATTTCCTATGCTCACAACTTACTGCCCCGAGCATAGGAGCGTTTCTACAGAATTTCAGAAGAAAAATCTTTCAGTAGCACAAGCCATATGTTGATGTCTTAAACACATCGAGAAAACGTGTCGATTTTTCGCCCCAAAATCGACATATGACCTTTGAAAAGCCCGCCAATAATGAATTCACCGACCCCACTGCCAGATTGGTTAGGATCCACCACAAATTGCTCTGATCAGTCGAAACGTGGTGGATTTTTGCAAGTTCAGAGGCCAATCTTGCACGAATCCACCACAGATCCGAGGTTTCCGCTCAAACGTGGTGGATCCTTGCCCTGCAAACTGCCAGGAATCGCATCAGCCCCAATGGCCCCAAATTCGACCCCTTCTAGAATCGCCTCTAAGAGCCTTCAGAACTGAAATCAGGACAACAGGTCGCTGCGACTGACGAAGCCCTTAAATCGGCACGCAGCGACCCATGCGCAAAACGATCAACGTTTAAGTTCCTCCGCCAACTCGTGGAAGGCCGCAACTGGGTTTCCAAAACGGTGCAACGTCATGGAAATTGCTTGTTCTTTGAGCCAGTAACGTAATTCAACTCGACCGGAGGCAGTTACTGCATCGTCAAGCAGAACAACTTCGGGCCGTACAGATAGGCGTTCACGGACAGTGTCGCTAACTTTGCCCAGGTAGCGGACTCGGACGCTGGAGTTCTCGTCGTATTCGCCGCGCAACACGTTGGAAATAAATACCGAATCATCGACTGTTTCTGCACTCACTCCAGCAGCGGACAATACTTCGCGGACTTGCTCTGAAACACCTGGTGTTTGAAGAACTCGCGGAGTAACCCCGGCGCGACGGGCTGCCAACAATGCGCGGGCAGTTTCTCGGGGTGTGGCGGAATCGTCGAGTCGGAGTACTACCTCTGCTGGTCGGTAGCGGAAAATGTTGGCTTCTACATCGAGGCCGGAGGGGTCGCGTGGGCTGCCGAATTCCGTGTTCCATGCTGTTTCATCGCTGGCGTTGGCTTTTTCGAGCCATTCGAGCTCTTCTCCGGGGAGATCCAGTTTGCTGATCAGCGGGTTTGTTTCGCGTGGGGCGTGGTGGCTTGGCGCGTCGGCCCAGGTTCCCATGAGCATGACATAGTTGGGTCCTCCGGCTTTGGATCCGAGGCCGACGGAGGATTTTTTCCAGCCTCCGAAGGATTGGCGTTGGACAATGGCGCCGGTGATGCCGCGGTTGACGTAGGCGTTTCCGACATCGACGTGGTCAAGCCAGGTGCGGACTTCGTCGGCGTCGAGGGATTGGAGTCCGCCGGTGAGTCCGAAGTCGTTGCCGTTTTGGAATTCGATGGCTTCATTGAGGTCGGTGGCTTTCATCAGGCCGAGGACTGGTCCGAATACTTCTGTGAGGTGGAAGAAGGTTCCTGGTTTGACGCCTTCTTTGATGCCGGGTGACCAGAGTCGGCCGGTGTCGTCGAGTTGTCGGGGTTTCAGCAGCCAGCTTTCTCCTTCTTCGAGGGTGGTTAGGGCGTGGTGGAGTTTATCGCTGGGGAGTTCGGTGAGTGGTCCGACGGTTGCGGAGGGGTTGGTAGGCCAGTCGACGATGAGTGAGGATGCGGCGTCTACCAGCTGTTTCCGGAAGCGTTCTGATTCGTAGACGCTGCCTACCAAGATGCCGAGGGAGGCTGCGGAACATTTTTGTCCTGCATGGCCGAAGGCGGATTTCACCAGGTCGGCGACGGCGAGGTCGCGGTCGGCAGATGGGGTGACCACGATGGCGTTTTTGCCGGAGGTTTCGCCGTTGATGGTGAGTTCTGGTCGCCAGGAGGAGAACATCGCGGCGGTCTCGGAGGAGCCGGTCAAAATGACGCGGTCGACGTGTTCATGGCTGATCAACGCACATCCAACATCGCGATTAGCTGGGTAAATGCAATGCAGAACCTCGCGGGGAACGCCGGCTTCCCAGAGGGCTTCGACCACTGCAGCGGAGCAATGTTGGCTAGGCTTTGAGGGTTTGTGGATCACGCCAGCGCCCGCCGCGAGTGCTGCGAAAGTCGATCCAGCGGGGATCGCGATGGGGAAATTCCAGGGCGGGGTCACCACAACGACGCGATCTGGGGTGAATTCCGCATTGTCTACGTCGTCCAATTCCAGGGCCAAATGCGCGTAGTAGCGGGCGAAATCAATGGCTTCAGAGATTTCCGGGTCGGTTTGTTCCACAGCTTTGCCCACCTCCGCGGCCGTCACTGAGATCAGGTGTCCGCGTCGCACGCGCAAAATCTCGGCGGTCTTGTACAAAATCTCAGCGCGTTCACGGGCTGGGCGCGCTGCCCACGCTTCAGCAGCGTCGCGCACATCGTTAATTAGCTTGTCGACGTCCCCCTCTTCCAACACCTCCGGCTTTGTTTGTTTTTCCAACCAACCGGGCTCTGCTGCGGTGGCGACGGCTTTTGTGGCCCACTGTTGGTTTTGGATGAGCGCTGGGTTGGTGTCGGGCTCGTTGATAAATGGGACGAGGGGGGCGTCGAGAAGCGTCTCTTTGCTGCGGTCTTGTGTGTGGTTGGGGCCGGGCGCGGGCACGTCGATGAGCGTGGCGAGGTCAGATATGGAGGCGCGGAAGCGGCTCTCCTCTCGCTTGAAGGACGGGTTGTCGGCGTCGAGGTCGAAGATGGCGGACATGAAGTTTTCGCTCGCGGCGTTTTCCTCGAGGCGGCGCACGAGGTAAGAAATGGCCACGTCGAATTCTTGTGGGCGCACGGCTGGTACGTAAAGCAGCAGCTCACCGACGTCAACGCTGACGGCGCGCGCCTGATCGGACGCCATGCCCTGCAGCATTTCGAACTCCACACGGTCCGCTACCCCACGCTCCACAGAGAGCAAATGTGCGAATGCTATGTCGAAAAGGTTGTGGCCGGCAACGCCCAGGCGCAGGCCCTCCATGTTTTCTTTGCGCATCGTCCAATAGAGGACGCGCTTGTAATTGGCATCGGTGGCTTGTTTGGAAGGTTCTGTGGCAACTGGCCAGCCGGTGATCTGCGCGTGGACGTGCTCCATAGGCAAATTAGCACCCTTGACCAGGCGAACCTTAACGCCCGCCCCGCCTGTGTTGACGCGCTCGCGGCCGAACTGCGCCAAGTCCTGGATTGCACCGAGGGCATCGGGAAGGTACGCCTGCAACACAATTCCGGCTTCTAGTTCATGCAGCTCTGGATTGGAGAGCAGCCGCTTGAACACCTCCATAGTCAGGCGCAGATCGCGGTATTCCTCCATGTCCAGGTTGATGAACTTCGTGCCTTTCGGCGCCCGCGCGGCCTCTATATATAAAGGTGTCAGCTGTTCCACAACATAATTAACGGTGTCTTCGAAACCCCACATCGAAATCTGCGATGCCACCGAAGAGACCTTGATGGACACATATTCCACATCCGGACGGCGCAACAACCGCACCGTGTCATCCAAATGCTTCGCTGCCTCCTTTCGGCCCAACACCGCTTCACCTAGCAAATTGATGTTCAGGCGGTGCCCATCCGACTGAATCTCAGCGACAGCCTTGGCGAACTGCTTGTCGCGGGCATCCACAATCATGTGCCCAACCATCTGCCGGATTCGAGCCCGCGCCGCAGGAACCACAACCTGCGGCAACGCCCGCCCCACCAAAGAACCGGCCTGAATCTGCGCCCGATCCAAAAAGGACATCGTCGACGGAGCAATCTTGCCCAACTCATACAACGCATGCGCTGCCGCTTCACGATCCTCAGTTCGAACCACTCGATCCACGAAACCAACCGTGAATTCCAAACCATTAGGATCCTGCAACACTGCAGCTAGACGCTTCGCATCGGCATTGGGCACGCTTTCCTTTTTGCTGTACTCCAGCCAGGAGCGCACCTTGTCCACAGCCTGGTCAGACAGCGTAGCCAACTCAATAGGCAGATTCATCGACGTCATGGTGGTTCTCCTTCAAGATCAGCGGTGTGGGTGCCGTTTCGCATCGTAGGTGTGATGGATCCCAGCAACTATTTTCAGATGTGGCCCCCAACATAATCCCAAATATGGATTTTTAACCACCGCACCCCTTTTTACGCAGCTGAAATTGTTAAAAGCGCAGCGCACACGCTTTCCCCTCAGCCTGCTGATACCCCCGTTTTGCCACCTAAAACAACCTCTCATCTTCATTTCATATTCACTTCATAGGGTTGAATACATGAAGAACGCAAAACTTTTCCTCGCGCTCATATCCGCTCCTCTTATCCTCGCTGGCTGCAGCTCCACCGATACTGGAACAGCAGAATCCACCATTTCCAGCGAAACTGCTTCTGCAGTAGATGCCACCACTTCTACCTCCTCAAGTACCGCCACCTCTGCCGTGATTGATGACGATCCGGTATTCGACATCATCGACATCGTCCTTGCCCAATACCCCGACAGGATCATCACCGACATTGACCGCGAAGACTCCTCCGATCAATACGAAGTCGATGTTGTGGTTGGCCAAGAAGTCCTTGAACTTGATGTCACCACCAGTGGCCAGATCCATACCGACGACCGCGACAACGATGATGATGACGACATCCGCGAAGCTCACGCAGCCACAGTCACCGCAGCTCAAGCCATTGGCCTAGCGCTGGATCAATACCCAGACGGAATTATTGATTCTGTTGAATTAGACGAAGACGACGGCCAGCTGAAATGGAAAATAGACCTCGATGACACTTCCGGCAATGATCTTGCTGACGTTGAAATCGCAGCAGTTTAAGCACGCGCACGGAAAGCCACTCGCCCGATGACTAGGCTAAGAACTTGTGCAGTTTTTGTCGCGTTCCAATCTGAACATGTCGGCGGTCAGGTTCAACTGATCCAGTTTTCTGGCGAAGTACTCTGATCCAGTGTTTGAAAAAGGAACATTAGTGCCAGTAACAAGAGCCCAGTTGAATTCAAGCGGGCAGAGACACATCTGGCCCTCAAAATTTTCCTTTTACTGGAGACCACTGTGTACTCAATTTCAGAAACTATCGCCCGAACTCTTATGCCCCGCACCGATCACGTTTTCGACCTGATGGGCAACGGAAACGCCTGGTTCGTCGATGCCCTAGAACGCCTCGGGCGAGGCATCATCACCGTCCGCCCCACAGTTGAAACCGTGGCCGCCGCGGACACCTACCACCGCGTCACCCGCCGCCCGGCGGTCGCTACCACCACCTATGGTGCTGGTTTCACCAACACCATGACCACGCTTGCCGACGTCGCCCTCTCCCGTATCCCACTTCTTTTAGTTGTGGGCACTGCCCCGAGCGCCGGGCCTCGCTGTTTCGACATTGACCGGCAAGGACTCGCACGTGCCGTAGGTGTGGAAACCTTCACCGTGCATGCAGATGACGTTGCTGCGGTAACTCTTCAGGCTTGGAATAATACGCCGGAAAACACACACGTGATCCTGGAAATCCCCTATGACCTAGCAGCTGCCACAGCCACCGATCCAACAGTGACTACATACCTGCTGCGCCCCGGATTTCAGAAACTCCCGATGTCACCGACCTTGTCCTAGCTCTACGCAATGCCCAAAATCCCCTCCCTCTTGCAGGTCGTGGCACACGCGAAGCACAGCAAAGCATCCTGGAATTAGCAGATCTTTTGGCAGCTGATGTAGCCACCAGCGCGCCCGCCCGAGGATTCTTCCATCCCTCAGGAAACTCTCGCGACCTGGTCGTATGTGGAGGTTTCGCTGCGACCGGTGCAGCTTCAGAAATACGCCGAGCCAACGTGGCGCTTGTGCTGGGCGCCGGTTTGAACCAATTCACCATGGCATTCGGGGAGGCTTTCGGTGAACTCGCGGAAGTGCTCCAAGTGGATCTTGAAACACAGACCACCAACCCGCGCATTAACCATTTCATTAGCGCAGATAACACAACTGTTGTAGCCGCAGTGCTTTTAAAGCTTCGTACACAAAATTTCCACGCACCGCGCCGGCTATACCTGGACGATAATCCTCTGACATGCCCTGGCGGCGACGCCCTTGCAGCCGACGGCCGACTCGATCCACACAGCCTCATGCGCCAACTTAACGGTATTTTGCCAGCTAACAAGTTCGTCGCCTCCGATGGCGGACACTTCATCGGAGGGGCCAACACCTACTTCGACCTGGAATCACGAGACAGCATCGTGCTTTTGGGAACCGCCTTCAATCCATCGGCCTCGGCTTCCCCACCGCCGTAGGTGTCGCCACAGCTGCTGGGCAAGAGTGCCTCACCGTGCTTGTCACCGGCAACGGAGGCGACATGATGGCGCTTACCGACGCCGACACCTTCCTTCGCACCGAGTGCACCCATCATTGTTAACGGACGCATCCTCGGTGCTGTTTGTATTGCCACGCCTCTCAACCGAGTGATCAGGTCAGTGGGCCAAGGTTTCGGCGATGCGACACGTCACGCGGCTGAAAAATGGCCGCGCAACTGGCCTAACTCTCCGAGACTTTAGCGAAACGGCACCTCACCCAAGGTCCTGCGCAGTTTACGGGTACGCAACCGTTCAGGATCTACTGCCAGGTATTCCATTGCACGAACAGCACACATGACGTGGGCTTCCTTGGAGTTGGAGTAAAACGCCTGCGCTTGCGCGGGAAGTTTCGGCACTGCGTGTAGTGGCAGGTCAGAGACGCTCAGCAGGGTGCCGTATGGAATGCGGTATCGATATCCGTTGGTGGCCAAGGTGGAAGATTCCATGTCAACAGCTGCGGCGGTGGATCCTTTGAGCCAGTTCCAGAGGTTTTCTGGGGTGTGCCATTCCCAGTTTCGGTCGTCGGTGGATAAGACCGTACCGGTGCGCATGAGGCTGTTGTCGGATCCGTAGATTTCGTCGACGCTGGCTTCTAGAGCTTTTTGGATTTCTGGTATTGCCGGGATCGGATTACCAAGTGGGATGCGGGTATTCAGAATGTGGTCTTCGCGCTGGTAGGCGTTGCCAAGGATGAGGTCGCCGATGCGCATGCGGGCGTCCATGCCAGCACAGTGGCCGATCATCACCCAGGCTTCTGGGCGGAGCACAGCAAGGCAGTCGGTGATAGTTTTTGCATTGGATGGGCCCACACCGATGTTGATAATGGTAATACCGTCACCGGCTTCGGTGATGAGATCGTAACGAGGCATTTGGAAACGGCTAGTCAGATCAAGGGTTTCCGTACCGAGGCTGGTGGCGGTCTCTCGGTCAATTACCTGCCCGTTTGGCAAGGATAGACCCACGTAGCGGGAGTCTTCCGAGGTGAGTTCGGACATGGCAAAATGCACGAACTCGGTGGTGTGCATGGCGTAGTTGGTGAACAGAATGTACTTCTGCACGTGTTCCACGTTGATGCCGGTGTAGTGCTCGATGCGGGCGCAGGCGATGTCGAAGCGTTGCGGCCCGAAGTGGAAAAGCGGGAGTTCGGGGCCGTTGAAGGCGTGCCAGTCGCCGTCGATAATTGCGTCGTGGACTTCATCCAGGGTGGGGCGTGGGATGATATCTGCAACATCACCAGCACGGCGAGCTTCGGTAGCGGAAGGTGCGCCGCGAATGTACTCCGGTGGGATGCGGATATCTGACTCAGATACGTAAATCTTGCAGGGATAATTACTGGTGAGACGCTCGAGTTGTTCGCGGAGGTAACGCTCAATCACGCGTGGTTTGGACAAGGTGGCGGAGTATCGCCCGGCTCGATCCACATAGCCGAAGGGTTCGGTGCGGTCGATGGGTTTCCATTCCAGCACGTCAACGGTGAGTTTGGGGTAAACAACATCGGCGTATGCGGCGTAGTCCTCATTGTTGAGGGTTTCTTTGGCCAGTTTGGTCGAGGTGTCGTAGATGTCAATGAGCTTCGCGATTGCGTCATCGATCGTTGTTGCTTCCATGCGCACCACACTATCTTTCTGCACGCCCTGATGCCCTGTGGAT
The DNA here is from genome assembly GCF_000011325.1 of Corynebacterium glutamicum ATCC 13032. Lineage (NCBI taxonomy): Bacteria > Bacillati > Actinomycetota > Actinomycetes > Mycobacteriales > Corynebacteriaceae > Corynebacterium > Corynebacterium glutamicum. Next base: position 103,459 of record NC_003450.3, on the reverse strand, counting down.
TCAAAACTGTGCTTTTATAGGCGTATGCAAGAATCCTCACGTGATAATTTCCAAGTTGACCTCGGCGGCGTTGTTGATCTTTTGAGTCGCCACATTTATTCCGGTCCGAGGGTGTATGTGCGTGAGTTGCTGCAGAATGCGGTTGATGCTTGTACTGCACGTTCTGAACAGGGTGAGGAGGGCTACGAGCCGAGTATTCGTATTCGGCCGGTGACCAAGGATCGTGCCACGTTTTCACTGGTTGATAATGGTACGGGCCTGACCGCGCAGGAGGCGCGGGAATTGCTGGCGACGGTGGGGCGGACGTCGAAACGCGATGAATTCGGTCTGCAGCGGGAAGGTCGCCTGGGGCAATTTGGCATCGGGCTGCTTAGTTGTTTCATGGTGGCGGATGAGATCACCATGGTGTCGCATGCGGAGGGTGCGTCGGCGATTCGGTGGACTGGTCATGCGGATGGCACCTTTAACCTGGAGATTCTTGGGGATGACGCAACGGATGTCATTCCGGTGGGCACGACTGTGCACCTGACTCCGCGCCCTGATGAGCGCACGTTGCTGACGGAAAATTCCGTGGTCACCATTGCTAGTAATTATGGCCGCTACCTGCCGATTCCTATTGTGGTGCAGGGTGAGAAAAACACCACCATCACTACATCGCCGGTGTTTGCAAAGGATACTGATCAGCAGCACAGGCTGTATGCCGGCCGGGAGCGCCTTGGTAAAACTCCTTTTGATGTCATCGATCTCACCGGTCCTGGCATCGAGGGTGTGGCTTATGTATTGCCGGAGGCCCAGGCTCCGCATATGTCCAGGCGTCACAGTATTTATGTCAACCGCATGTTGGTCTCTGATGGGCCTTCCACGGTGCTGCCCAACTGGGCGTTCTTTGTGGAATGTGAAATCAATTCAACCGATTTGGAACCCACCGCATCGCGTGAAGCGCTCATGGATGACACCGCGTTCGCGGCAACCAGGGAACATATCGGTGAGTGCATTAAATCGTGGCTGATTAATCTCGCCATGACCAAGCCTCACCGCGTGCGGGAATTTACTGCGATTCATGATCTTGCCCTGCGCGAGCTGTGCCAATCGGACGCGGACCTGGCTGAAACCATGTTGGGTCTTCTCACCTTGGAGACCTCCCGTGGTCGCATCTCGATCGGTGAGATCACCACGTTGTCCATCACCGAGGATGTGTCGCTGCAGCTGGCTACCACGTTGGATGATTTCAGGCAGCTCAACACCATTGCGCGCCCGGACACCTTGATTATTAATGGCGGCTACATTCACGACAGCGATCTGGCTCGGCTCATTCCCGTTCACTACCCACCGCTTACGGTATCTACTGCTGACCTGCGCGAATCCATGGATCTGATGGAGCTTCCGCCGCTGCAGGACATTGAGAAAGCCAAGGCACTGGATGCGCAGGTCACGGAATCATTGAAGGATTTTCAGATCAAGGGCGCAACGAGGGTTTTTGAACCCGCAGATGTTCCTGCCGTGGTGATCATTGATTCCAAGGCGCAGGCCTCACGGGATCGCAATGAAACACAAAGCGCAACCACTGATCGTTGGGCTGACATTTTGGCAACGGTGGATAACACGTTGAGCCGTCAAACAGCCAACATTCCACAGGATCAGGGACTGTCGGCGTTGTGCTTGAATTGGAACAATTCGCTGGTCAGGAAATTGGCGTCCACTGATGACACCGCCGTGGTGTCGCGCACGGTGCGTTTGCTCTACGTTCAGGCATTGTTGTCCAGCAAGAGGCCACTGCGGGTGAAGGAACGCGCGCTGCTTAATGATTCGCTGGCAGATCTGGTTTCTTTGTCTTTGTCATCCGATATCTAAGACAATCCTCCGCTAATCTCGAGGGCATGGATTATGCCTTTGAGCAGTCGGCGACTGCGCTGCTAGATCGTGCAATTGATATGCCCATGAACGATGAGCAGATGGAAGCTTTTCAACTTGCATTGAGCGTGGCACAGGAAACCGAAGATCAAGATACTGAGTTTAAAGCTCGACTGTTTCTGGCCACGCTGGGCAATATCAACGAGGATCACACCTCAATGCTCACCCACTTTTCCGCAGCTGTCGGCATGCATGACCGCGATCCGGCTCGCTTCCCAGGCCAGGGCGACGGTTCCTACCCGGATCTTTTTTGGCTGTACAAAAACGCCCTCAACCTGGTCATTAGCTCAGTGTTGTTCACCCGTGAGCAGATGGACAACATGCTCGATCAGATGGATGAACACTTCACGCGCGCGGGTATCCCGCGCATCGCGATTAATATTGAGCGCCGCGACGACGCCCTGATGAACGGCTCCCTCGAGCGTGCGCTAGAGCTGCAAGAGCTTATCGACGCCTCCCAGCACGACGATCCCTTCGACGACTGCCCAACCTGCCAAATTGCAGGAAAAGCGGCACTCGCAATGGCAGCAGATGATTACGACGAAACCCAAAACCTCGTCTCCCAAATCATCAGCTACGGATCCATCGGCTGCGTCATGGAACCAGAGACCACCCTCGCTGCGTTCATGCTGCGTGTGCTTAAGTCCGGCGATGCTGATTATGCCCGCTACCTGCAAGATGTCAGTGCGAAGGCAAACCCAGAATTCCAGTCCCTTGATTCCGTTGGACGCCACCTAGAATTCCTCGGCATCACTGGAAACCATTCCAGGGGCTTGGGCTTTCTCACCCGTTACCAGCACCGCTTGATCACGGATCCTTTGGCAACTCTGGGACATTTCCAGTTTTACTTGGGCGCCTACACGTTGCTGTCCTCCACTGAACGCGCAGGTTTCGGGGATCTTGTTGTCTCCGGTACTGGAGAGGTGTTTGGCCACGATGAGGATCTGAACGTCGAAAAGCTTAAAGAACGCTGCCTGGAATTGGCGCGCAACCTGGCGCGCGAGTATGACGCCCGCAATGGCAACGACAATTTCATGAAGCGTTTCGAGGCCTCAATTGCTAATTCCACCCTGGATATTCCAGTGGGATTGGGCGGCTCCAATTTGCTGCTCAAGGCGCAAACCGCGACCCCATCTGAGCCTGCGAATGCTCAGGACAAACTGTACCGTTTCTGCATCGCCAATGGTAAGAGGGCATTTTCCGATGCGCAGCGATTCCTGCTCAACGCCGACGAGCTCGCGGAGCTTTCTGATTATGAGCGTCTGGCTTATGCCATCACCTTGCTTGATCAGCCTGGAAAAGAAGCAGAAGGACGCGAACTTTTCCTTTCGGAGCTTCGCCGCCAGGGCTACCGCGCTGTCGATTTCTTGGAATCCCAGACTGTTGACCAGCTGAATAACCCCGATGTCCAGACTTACCTCACCGAAGCGGAACTGATTCGCGATGACTTGAGGTCTTGGGCAGTCATCAATCAAATGGCATTGGACAACATCGATCTTGTTCCATACGGCGAGGAAAACGACGAGCCACTTGCAATCGCCCGCAAGATCATCGAGGAAACCGCTTCCCATCCTGAGCTGAGATTCGAAAACCTCGAGGCCCAGTTCTCCGAGTTCACCATCTTGCTTGCTCAAAGCCCGGAGAACCTCGACGTAGCCCGCTACCAGGAGCTTCGTACACAGGGAAACTTTGTTCAAGAACTCGCCTTGGACAGCATTTTCGGCCAACATGCCGTTGTTCAAGACACCGGAAACGGCGAAGCCATCCTAGATGAAACTATCGGGTACATGATCGGCGCCGGCATGCGTGAAACCACTGCCCGCACCGCCAGCCAGTTCGCGCAGCTTTACTCATTTGTGGGCAGGCAGGAACGCTCCATTGAAATGGCACGACTCGCTTTCGAGGAACTTCAAGCGGCAGGACTTCCCCACCGTGAGGAAGAACTGCGATTGGGCATGCAACTCGCCCAGGTTGAACCAATTGAAGCCCGCGAAATCCTGGAAAAGCTGCTGCTGCCTAAATTCGAGCAGAATCTGACACTTGATGAACTTGAAACTGAAGCACTCCTTCCTTTGGGTGCTACCGTTGCTATCCACGACCCCCAGGCTGCCGCAGCAATTTTGCGCCACGCTCGCGAAAACGCCGCAGGGTTCGGCAACTTCGAACTCGCAGTCCAAGCGATGACCATGATCACGGATGTCCTCTACACCCAAAACATGCACGAGCAACTGCTGGAGGAGCTCAACCACTCTCTCCCCTATGCTCAAATGCTTGATGATCAACACCAAGCTGAACTGAAACTGCTGGACAGCATCGCCATCGTCCAGGCAGACCTCGGTTCCACCGAAGCGCTGGAAACCCTGGGCACCGCAATGGGACTCGCAGAAACCACAGCTCAGAAGCTATACGTGCAGGAATCCCTCAACCGCGCATACTTCACTTTTGCCCGCCCTGAAGATTGCATCAGCGGAGCAGCCGACGCTTCTGCCCTGGCCATGCAAAACGATGACCCTTCCAATGCAGCTGCCCAGTTGGAGCAGTGTGCACAGTACTTGTTCCAATTGGGCCACGAAACTGACGGCGCAAGCCTGCTGGAATCTGCATTCAGGGTTGAAGGCATCCCCACTGAGCAGGCACTGTACTACGCAAATGCACTGTCTTCCATCTATGAAGATTTCGGCGATTCCGCGAAGTCGCAGTACTGGGAGCAGCAGGCGCAGGAAAAGCAGCAGCTTCTGGAGTAACGGCCGTTTAAAGAGTCGAAGTTTCAGAATGGGTGTCGGTCTAGGCAGATCTGCTTTAGGCGCTTGAGAGCGATTCTGGAAGGGCACTTTCTTTAGACCGAGGGGCAGTTTTTCTCCTCTTTGAGGGCCGAGCAAACCAGGTGACCGAAAACGCATCGGCTAGCCCGCCACTGGTCATATGGGACGGTTATCAGACTTCAGAACCAGCCCATATGACCAAGGGAACCTCGACATACACTCCTTTGGTCACCTGGTTTGGTTGAGGGAAACAGACCGCCCAAGAACCCAAGAAATCCCAAGAAAACATGCTGCTTATGAATTAAAGTGAGCACCCATGAGATCAGGAAACGCCAATCGCGTCTTCATAGGTGTTACCATCCTGCTGTTTACTGCAGGATGGGCAGCCAATCATTTCGCGTCAGTGTTGGTGTTGATCCGTGAACAATTAGACGTATCAAGCGTGCTGGTCAACGGCGCTTTTGGTATTTATGCACTGGGACTTCTTCCAAGTTTGCTCGCAGGCGGTGTGCTTGCCGACCGTTTTGGTGCCCGCATGGTGGTACTCACCGGAGGTGTACTTTCTGCGCTTGGAAACCTTTCTCTTTTAGCGTTTCATGATGGTCCTTCCCTCCTGGTAGGACGATTCATCGTTGGTCTGGGCGTTGGATTAGTCGTCAGCGCGGGCACCGCATGGGCGGGCAGATTGCGCGGAGCAAGCGGCGTGACATTGGCCGGCATTATTCTGACCGCCGGTTTCATGATGGGGCCGATTGTGACAAGTGGGTTGGGGATGGCGTCGACAAGCATTATTACGCCCTTTGCCATAAGCGTTGCCCTCTCGCTGATCGCGGTGGTTGTGGGATTTGCGCTTGGCGATGCCCGCAGCACCCCGAGCGCACTTGGCGCATCCAGCGGAATCAAACACGAACGAAGCATGAAAAAGGCCCTCGCGGTGTCCTTGCCGATGGCAATTTGGGTGTTCAGCTGCATCACCACCTCCCTGATCGTGATGTCCGCGCGCATCGACTCCACCTTCGGCAACGCCATTCTTCTCCCCGGAATCGGCGCGGCGATCGCCTTCAGCGCAGGCCTGATCGCACAATTTTTAGGTAGGAAATTCGCGTGGGGTCGTGGCTCCGGAATCGTGGGCGCGCTGTGTGCCCTCGCGGGTTTTGCGCTGGCAGCTTTTGGTGGCGACTCCATTCCAGTGTGGCTTTTCGTTATCGCCTCGATCCTGTTCGGCACCGCATATGGCCTCTGCCTGCGCGAAGGCCTCCTCAGCATCGAAACTTACACGCCACTCAACCGACGTGGCACCGGCATCGGCATCTATTATGTGTTCACGTATTTGGGATTCGGGCTGCCAGTGCTTCTCGACGCCCTCCTCCCGCACCTTGGCGCCTCCATTCCGCTGTACGCGCTGGCGGCGCTCGCCCTTGGCTCCGCAGTAATCCGCGGCGTACAAATCAAGCGCGGGTATGTGGTTTAGATTTCTACCTACGACCTGAAATTCTAGTTAGCAACCCAATTAAGAACCGGCCCATCCCTAAATAGGGAGGGCCGGCCATGTTGTCTACAGGTTACCAGCCAAAGTGAATACCCCGACTGCAGCAGCGCAAAAGTTCAAGTACTTTGGGATGCAAATCTAGTAGCACGTCCCATGTTTCTCACACTCTCAGGAGCTGACATGTCTGCACTTATTAAAGGTTCAGGACCTCATCATGTGGTTGTCTTAAATGGTTGGTTTGGTCATGCTGCGGGCTGGGGAGCTTTCGCTGACTATCTTGACCTCGGCAACTACACCTGGCACTTTTGGGATTACCGAGGTTACGGCAACAGAAAAGACGACGCAGGAGAATTTACTCTGGAGGAAATTTCAGCGGATATCGTTGCATACATCGACTCGATTGAGGCAGAAAAGGTTTCCATCCTGGGCCATTCCATGGGTGGAGTGTTCATGCAGAAAGTCCTTGCAGACAGCGCCACCCCCATCGCTTCACTGGTTGGAATTTCTGCCGTTGCTGCAGCTGGAACACCATTCGATGAGGATTCTCGGAAGCTTTTCACCTCAGCAGGGCACAACCCGGACTCGAGGCGAGCCATCATCGATTTCACCTCAGGATCTCGCCAACCTGCCGCGTGGTTGGATGATCTCACCGACTCGACGGTGCAGAATTCCACTCCAGAGGCCGTTGAAAAGTACTTTTTTGCGTGGGCTGATTGTAATTTCGCAGCGGATTTAGGCACCCAAGATTTGCCCGTGTACATTCTCACCGGCGATCTCGACCCCGCGGTCACTAAAACTGCCGTGGAATCCGCATTCGGCCCGATCTATCAAAATCTGACCGTTGAAGAACTCCACGATGTCGGACACTACGCAATTTTCGAGCACCCCTTAGGCCTTGCCGCCAGGGTGCTTCGATTTCTCGACGCCGTCTAGTACTTCCGCAAATTCACCGGTTCCTGCCCGCGCCACCGCCCGCGCAACAGCGACGCAATGTGTTCGTGCAGGTTAATCAACTCCTCAGTGCGGTTGCTCAGCGTGCGCGCAATAAATCCGCGCAGTAACGTGCCCGGCGCGCTTAAGAAATTGACGGCGCCGTACACATCAGGGTGCGCGGCAAGTTGCTCATTCAGCTCAGCAACAAGCTGCTTATCGACGCCTTCCCCCATCACAATCATCTGCCCTGAATGTGTGTACTGTTCCGTCCACCCAAAACTTCCCTCTCGGGAGTCCGGCCGGAGCAGTAAATTATCCAAGAGCACGAGTCGCCCTGTGGTGGAGTCCGTGATTTCGGTGTGTAGACGCATTTCATCGTAAGCAAAGTGTTTGCCGTCGGGGTGCCAGCCTGGGGTGATTTGTTCGCTCATCACAAACGTTGCGCTCGGGTGCAGCGCCACCTTGGTGAATTGATGATAGGTGGCCTCCCGGTACGCGATGGTTTGATCCGCCAAGTATTCCAGCACAGCATTTTCACCGACGTTGATTTCGGTGTGCTGCGTGGCTGGTCCTTGCGGTGTGCGATAAATCTTGGTGGCCGATTGCGTGGTGATCAAAGCTTTTGCGTTGTCTTTGATCGTGAATTGCTGCTCATACACATCGCCGCCCAGGTATCCGCCACCAATGGCAATGATGGTGTAGCAAACCTGTCCGGAATCATCCAAGTAGTGTGGCCGGATGACTCGAAGCGCACCCTGGTGAAATTGCTCCACCGCACGGCTTTGACCTTGGGGTCCTTGATCATCGATGGTCAGTCGCAGGGTTCCCACTGGTTGGGTTTGTGTCATTTAGGCTTCCTGCAAGTCCTGCATCATCACCTCATGGCGGATCCATTCCAAGACCTTATCCAAACCATCATCGGTGCGCAGATTAGTCAGGCAGAATGGTTTGTTCTTGCGGAATGCTTTGGCATCTTCCACCATGACATCTAGGTTGGCACCAACATATGGGGCAAGGTCAGTTTTATTAATGATAAACAAATCCGACTTAATCATGCCTTGGCCAGCTTTCCTCGGGATCTTCTCACCTTGGGCAACATCGATGATGTAGATGGAAAAATCCACCAGCTCTGGCGAGAACGTTGCAGAGAGATTATCTCCACCAGATTCCACAAAGATGAGTTCCAGATCTGGGAAGCGTTCCACAAGGTCTTTGATCGCTGCATCATTCATGGAGGTGTCTTCACGAATCGCAGTGTGTGGGCATCCTCCAGTTTCAATGCCAACAATGCGTTCTTCTGGCAGCACTCCATTGGCGGCAAGAATCTTGGCGTCTTCAATGGTGTAGATATCGTTAGTGATTGCAGCCATGCTGACTTCGTCGATAAGCGCTCGCGTAATCCGCTCTACCAGCTGCGTTTTTCCGGCGCCGACCGGCCCGCCTACGCCGATTCTGATTGGACCCATGTTTCTTTTCTCCTTCTTAACTCATAAATAGTCGTGCGCGTTGGGTTTCATGAACCATTTGTGAAATATCCAAGCCTGGATCACCCGAACAGAAATCAATCTCATCCAAGTTCGCGCTACGTTTCACGGCCGCACCGATATGCTCACGCATGGCGAACATCACCCGCTGACCTGCCATTTGCCCCAGTGGGATGCCACGAACCGCATTTTGGATCAGCGAACTCACCGTTGCCGTGAGGTGAGCGTGGATTGCTCGATCCACATCAATCCCCGCGCTGTGGGTGGCAAGAGCCAAAGCCAAAGCCGGGTGCCCTGATAGCTCTCGATGTTGAATCAATTCGAGATACTCAACAATCAGGGGCACGGAGTAGGTTTCAGCCACGATCTCTGCCATGCGCGTACCCATTCGAGCATTAGCTTCCCGAATTTCTCTCGCCGGAGTTCCAGCAAAAAGGCGCTCATCCAGCCGTTTCAGCTCAGACACCGTCGGGGTGGCGTAAAACATCCTCATTGCCAAAGCATCAGAGCTGGTCAATTGCACCTTAAGCAGGACTTTCAGCCAGTCTTGGAACTCCTCTGCATTGGTGATTCGCTCTGCATCCATATAAGTTTCAAATCCAAATGAGTGCGCAAACGCTCCCGTTGGAAGTGCTGAATCCGATAAATGCAACAGCAGAAAATCAGCGTCAAGATCCATCAATGTGTGTGCCCGCTATGCCTGAAAGGAATTGGCGGAACAAGTTCGGTGCGCTGATACTCGATGCCGTGCTCATCCAAGAAGCTGACCACCGTGTGATCGTATTGCACGATCATGGCTGCCTTCTCTGTCAATTCACCTGGCTTGGAAAACTGTGCTGGCAGGTGCCTGTTTCCCAGGGAGTGCGCCACAAATCCCATCTGGTGAATATCGCTTGGCGTGATAACTAAAACATCCGTGGGGATAATCTCCACCACAAATACCGTCTTATCATCAGCTTTCAACACATCACCTTCACGCAGAATCGGATGCCCGTGGTTTAACCGCAACCCCAGTTCTTCTCCTCCGGGGAGTGCAACCCGTTGAATGCGCTTATCCAAAACTAAATCTTCAAAGCGCACACCGATGACATCGCGTCCTTCAACAAACTCCGGTTGATCGTAGATGTTGGTGTCGATCGCAGTGATAATCATGGATCTTCCTTCCTTGTTGGCGGATTAGAACAAGAAGTAGCGACGTGCCATTGGCACTGTCTCTGCTGGCTTGCTGGTGATCAACTCACCGTTGACAAACACCTGGTAGGTCTCTGGATCGACACGAATATCAGGCATTTCTGCATTGAGTTTCATGTCTCGTTTGGTCAGATTCCTTACACCTCGAACGCCCCGGATCTGCTTCCTCAGATTCAGCAGATCAGGAACATTTGCATCGATAGCGTCCTGGGATAGGAATGTAATGGAGCTTCTGGAAACTGCCTGGCCAAACGCACCCCAAGTATTGCGCAGGGTGCGGGGCTGCGGAGTTGGAATGGAACCGTTGGAATCACCCATGAGGGAATTGACCATCAACCCACCCTTGATCACCAGATCAGGTTTCACACCAAAGAACTTTGGATCCCACAGCACGAGGTCAGCGAACTTGCCTTCCTCCACTGAACCGACAACATAATCCACACCGTGCGCAATCGCAGGGTTGATGGTGTATTTTGCGATGAATCGACGCAAGCGGTTGTTGTCGTTGTATGGAGCATCTCCCGTTAGTGATCCACGGGTGCGTTTCATATGGTCGGCGACCTGCCACGTGCGCGTGATGGTCTCTCCTACTCGGCCCATCGCCTGGGAATCCGAAGAGGTGATAGAGAAGATACCCATATCGTGAAGCACATCTTCGGCTGCAATCGTTTCGGCACGAATTCGGGAATCCGCAAAAGCCACGTCTTCTGGAATATCTGGGTTGAGGTGGTGGGCAACCATCACCATGTCCAGGTGCTCTTCAACAGTGTTTCGGGTGTATGGGAGCGTTGGGTTGGTGGATGCAGGCAACACGTTTGGCAGAGCAGCCACTCGGATTAGGTCAGGAGCGTGTCCACCACCAGCACCTTCGGTGTGGAAGGTATGGATGACTCGGCCCGCAATGGCTTCAATGGTGTCTTCCACAAAACCGGCCTCATTCAAGGTATCGGAGTGGAGTGCCACCTGGATGTCCATGTCATCGGCTACTTCTAGGGCAGTGTTGATCGACGATGGTGTGGCACCCCAGTCCTCGTGAATTTTCAGACCGATTGCACCCGCACGAACCTGCTCAGCCAGCGGAGATTTGGAAGAACCATGGCCTTTACCCAAAATGCCAAAGTTCATGGGCATGCCTTCAAAAGCACTAAGCATGTTGTAGGTATTCCACTGACCTGGCGTGACAGTTGTAGCCATCGACGCCTGGCTTGGGCCGGTGCCTCCACCGATCATCGTGGTGATACCTGATGCTAATGCAGTGTTGACCTGGTCTGTGCCCAAGAAGTGCACGTGCGTGTCGATGCCACCTGCGGTAAGGATTTTGCCTTCACCAGCAATGATGTCGGTGGCAACGCCGATGACGATGTCGACGTTTTCCATGACATTCGGGTTTCCGGCCTTTCCGATTCGGAAGATTTTGCCATCTCGAAGCGCAACGTCAGCTTTGTACACACCCGTATAGTCAAGGACGATGACGTTGGTGATGACGGTATCGGGAATATCTACATCGCGAACCAAGGTGCCATTTTGGCCCATGCCATCACGAATGACCTTGCCACCGCCGAATGCTACTTCTTCGCCGATTGCTGCGTAATCTTTTTCCACACAGAGAAAAAGCTCAGTATCAGCAAGACGTACTGAATCGCCAACGGTTGGACCATAAAGGTCGGTGTACTGCTTGCGGGAAATCTCAAAACTCATTTAATTTCGACCTTCTTCAAAGCCTTCTTCTGTGCCCACATTTGTGTCCACATCAGTGGCGTCATCTAGTTTCCGGCCACGTTCAGCAGCTTCGACCTGTGGCAATTCTTGTGGAGCATCACCAGCAGCTGAGGAACGACGCCAACCGTCTTCGCGTCCCTCCCACACGTTGACTTTGAGGTCCTCCAACGGCCCATCGACGAGATCTCGGAAACCTGCAACAATGCGGTCACCGCCAATGGCAACAAGGTTGACGGTGCGGGCATCGCCTGGCTCGAGGCGCACCGCGGTGCCGGATGGAATATCAAGGCGGAAGCCGTAACCTTCACTGCGATCAAAGCTGATGCTGGGGTTTACTTCAGCGAAGTGGAAATGCGAACCAATCTGCACAGGCCTATCACCGGTGTTGATGATTTCGATGGTTTTGGCCTCGCGCCCAACATTTCCGGTGAGTGATTCGCTGGACAGGATGTACTCGCCTGGGATCATGACAAAACTCCTAAAAACATCAAGGGTTATCGGATGGGATTGTGCACGGTGACGAGCTTGGTGCCGTCATCAAACGTTGCTTCAACCTGGATGTCAGGGATCATCTCTGGGATGCCTTCTAAGACATCATCCCTAGTCAAAATGGTGCTTCCCCAGCTCATAAGGTCTGCGACTGTGCGTCCGTCACGGGCGCCTTCAATCAGTTCATACGTGATGAGGGCGACGGCCTCTGGGTGGTTAAGTTTTAGGCCGCGATCTTTACGGCGACGTGCAAGGTCAGCCGCCACCACGATCATCAGTTTTTCTTGTTCACGAGGAGTGATATGCAATTTTGCCCCTTTCTGTCAGGTAACAGAAATTAGTTTAGCTCCCCCAACGCAATATTTGGGAGAGCCTCTAAAAAACCGACAATATACTGCTTTCCTTTGAGAGGAAAGTAGCGCTACATCTGCATATCTACCCCCTTAAAAATGAAGCATAAAACCGCCGTGTACCGGCCTTTTATTGATTTTGACGTAAGCTTGCACCGATGACTCAAGATGAACACCCCCGACAGGCCGACTCCCATTTCAACATGCTTTTACCGGATGGAAATGAAAACGCACACCAGCTTTCTGTCGCTCTAAATCAGGTGGCACATCTGTTGGCCTATGATGCGGACTCTTCAATTCATCGGCCTGATGGGCTAAGTCTGGCGTCCTATAGAATTCTCTTTTCACTGTGGACTGATGGCCCGATGAGTCCACTCCAGGTGACTGACAAGACTGGAATGAAAAAGTCTGCGATTTCTAACCTGTTAAAGCCATTGCTCGCTGAATCTCTGATTGTGCAGGTGACGGCAGAAAATGATCGACGCTCAAAGGTTTTAAGCCTTAGCGAAAAAGGCACTACATACATTCAGAAAACAGCCACCCGCCAAAATGCTTTGGAATCCGAGTGGTTTGGCACCCTGACCGACATCGAGCAGGATTTATTGGAGTCGTTGCTCAGGAAACTGCTCGACTCCAACCGCGCATCCAAGGTTCGTAAAAACCGATCTAACTAGCGTCGATCCTTAGGGATGTACGTCTCCTTCCGCCAACACATCAAGATCAATCAGAGTGTTGAGTGGTTCAACAACATTGCAGGTACTGAAGCTGCGGAAGGAATCCCGCCAGTTTTCGCCGCTTTGTAGTGCGTGAATAAGCGGAGCGGCATCATCGCCTTCAAGGATCTTCAGTGCCTCTGCCTCGCCTTTTCCAGCACGAAGTGTCGCCACGGCGGCTGCAATGTTGAGGAATCCGAAGTGAAGTCGGCCGGTTTTCTCGTCACGATACCTGAGAGCACGATGCAGGCCTGCAGTGAGTTTAAACGGCAATGCAGCATCGATGGCGGTGCGCAGCACAGTGACCAAGTCCTGCGGTGAGGGGAAGAGCTCTTCCCTATCACCTCCAGTTCTGTATTTCAGGCCAGCTCCCATGTGGCGGAGTTTTCGGACAATATCTGCGGTGACCAGGGCTGTCGGAATCTCAACCCATACGAAAGTGTTGCGATGTTGTTGGATGAGTTTTTCCACATCTCCCAACCAAGCGGTGTTGGTGAGGGCTGCGCCGACCAGCTTGATTTCCACCGAGGCGATGTCGATGTTGGGGAGTTCGTAAAAATCCCTTCGCAGATCAGCGAGCCCATCAGTACTGATTACTGCCGACACGCGAAGGACTTCATCGCCGGTGTATTGGGCGGCTTCTTCCAGTTTGGCTAACGGCAGAATGAGCGTTCCGATGAATCTGGACATCGGTTTGTTCTGACGATCAAAGTGTTCGCCGATGGCTCGGTCAAGCGGGACGAAGCAGGGATAATAGACTGCGGAATCATCAAAAAATCGATGAAACTGTTGCACGTTGTTCATGATGACAATCCTCTCCACGAAGCTTAAACCCCATTTTTGCACTATTTTCCTGTACAAAACTGATAAGGCTTGAATCGTTGGTGCTTCGAGTTGGGATTGTTATGTGGGGAGACGTCGATAAGCAAAACACTTGCCGAGCGCAAGCCGGCCTACGGCGCTAGTGTGAGCACATGTCCCAGGAAAATTCTGGTTTGTTCAAGCGCGCGATTACACGTGGGGTGGCTAAGGTGCGCCGGAATCCGCGCGAGGATTTTGCGGAGGAATTCACCCAAGAACTCTACGATCACGCAACAAATATCACCCTGCCCCTGACGGCGCGGCTGAAGCCGAAGGGGTTTTTCCAGGATGATTGGCGGGCGCGACCAAGTGGTGCGCGACCGTGGCCGATCGTGCTAATTCACGGATCCGGGGCCAGCAAGGGTTCATGGGAGGAAATGGGCGCTGAGCTGCGCAGCAAAGGTTGGGCCGTGTTTGCCCCTGACTTTGGAACGCGTGCCACCGAGCCAATTGCGGCGTCGGCTGCCCAAATTGGTGCGTATATTGATGCCGTTTTGTTGGTGACGGGCGCTGCGCAGATTGTGCTGGTTGGGCATTCGCAAGGCGGTGTCGTGGCGCGGTATTGGATGCGCACCTACGGCGGATACATGAAGGTCAGGCACATGATTTCCATCTCTACGCCAAATCACGGAACGCTCATGGGAGGCATTTTAAACCCGATGACGAAGGTGAAATCGGGAGAGGGAACGATCGAAAAGCTGATGCACAGACTATTCGGGCCCACTGGTTTTGAACAGCTGCGCGGACACGACATCATCGAGTTTTTGGCCGACGGTGGGGACCTCGATCCAGGCGTCACCTACACCTGCATTGGTACCCATTTTGATCCTTTCATCCAACCTCCGGAGGTGGCCTTTTTGGAGGTCAACGAGGACGATGATCCAAATCGAGTCCACAATATTTGGGTCGAAGATGAACACCCGCGCGCAATGATTGCCCACAACGATATGGTGCGCGATCCCAGGGTGATCGAAATCGTACGCGCAGAGCTCGACCGGGTGGCACGCCTCGGCTAAGTTGGGGACATGGTTGACGCCCTCAATGATCTCCGCCGAGAACTCACAAACGCGTTAAGGTCCGTGTGGAAAAACCTCCCCACTGATAACGCCCCGCAGGCCGATGCCTTGCCAGACGATGTAGTGGAAGAGATTGCGATAAATTTCTACCGTGATCCCAAAAACCGCGGCAAACTCAACGAAGACAAAACAGATTCCTTGCCGATGCTCGCGCGCATACGTTCACGTGGACTTTTTGAAGACGATTGGCGCGCCCGCCCCACCGAAGACCGCCCCTGGCCAGTGGTATTAGTCCACGGAACTGGATCAACAAAAGGTGATTGGCAAGACTTGGGAGCCGATCTACGCCGCGACGGCTGGGCAGTGTTTGCACCCGAATTTGGCCAACGCGCCACCGGTTCAGTCGCAGAATCATCCGCACAAATTGGCGCCTATATAGATACAGTATTGCTTGCTACAGGAGCCTCAAAAGTCATTGTCGTTGGCCACTCCCAAGGCGGCGTGTTGCTGAGATACTGGATGCGTGTTTTGGGTGGTGCATCCAAAGTCAAACACATGGTCTCCCTCGCTGTCCCCAATCACGGCACCACCATGGGCGGAATCGTCAGCCCGCTAATCCGTAACAATCGTGGCGAAAGTGTGGTTAATTCTGTCGTTCAATCATGGTTCGGCGAAGCTGGATTTGAAATGATCCGCGGACACGACACCATCAACGCCATCAATGAAGGCGGCGATTTGGATCCAGACGTGACATATCTGTGCATCGCCACCCACTTTGACACCGTGATTCAGCCCCCTGAAACCTGCTTCCTAGAGGCCCGGAACCCCGAAGAACTCAAGCGGGTCCAAAACATCTGGGTGGAAAACCTCGACCCCAATTCAGTCGTGCTCCACGAAGCAATGCCTTACGATCCCCGCGTACGCGCACTGGTCAGGGCGGATTTGAGCAAATTGGTGGAGATTTCCGAGACTGCGGAGAACTAGGGGTTTTGGTGGTTGTCTAAAGCTCAACTTCACGTGTGCTGACTCCACTCCGGATTGCGGACTTTTCCGAGTGAAGTCGAGGTTAAGAAGTTGAGTATGAGAAGTCAGCGCACGTGAAGTCGAACTGTAGCACTCGTGTAGCCGTGTCTGGGCGGAGGTCTCCGCACTTAAGTTCGATTTCATACTTCCAATTTCTTAAGAGCGAGATCACTAGGAAAACCACCAAAAACCGAAATCGCCGTTGAGAAATTGAGCGCAAGGTACCGAACTTGCGAAATCGGTACCGTGAAATCGAACTTAAGCCACCAAAAGTCTAAAGGTCCAGCGCGTCCAAAATGTCATCAAAGGCCGGTGCAACGCGGGTGCGCCACAAAATGTCCACGCGGGAATCCGCCCGACCTGGGCCGCCGTTGATGACAGACACTTGTTTTCCTTGACGTTGCGCTTCGATGACGATCCGGTATCCACTCATGACGGCTAGGGAGGAGCCGGCGATTAAGAGGCTGGAGGAGGCGTCGAGAAGCTTTTTTAAATCTTTTTTGCGCGCGGCGGGCACGGGTTCGCCGAAGTAAACCACGTCTGGTTTGAGCATGAGCGAGCCGCAGCGCAAGCAGCCGATCATGGTGAAGCGGCGTACTTGTTCTTCGTCGAGGAAGACGTCGCCGTCGGGGTTGACTGCGCCCGGTTCCAGGCGAATGGAAGCGACGTAGCCGGGGTTGGCGGCTTCGAGACGTTCATCAAAGAGGTGTCGATCCTCCCCGAAACCGCAGTTCAAACACATCACATGGGCGAGATCACCATGCAGCGCGACCAGGTTTTTCGTGCCTGCTTCCGCGTGTAAACCATCGACATTTTGGGTGACCACACCACTTAAAAAACCATGCTGCTCCAGCTCAACCATGGCGTAGTGCGTTCGATTCGGCCGCGCCTGATCCATCACCCGCCACCCCACAAACGACCGCGCCCAATAGCGATGCGACGCCGCCGGATCATGCCGAAACTCCTGGTACGTCATCGGCCGATGCCTGCTCAAGCTGCCCTTCGGGCCGCGATAATCAGGGATGCCCGAGTCCGTCGACACCCCAGCCCCAGTCACCGCCAGCACGTTCCCGGCCTTTAATTGCTTTACGACGCCCACCCTCGCCACATCCTCCCCCATTGGCTCTACCGTCTCCGCGACGACGCGAGCAATAGACCTCAGCGCTGAATTGTGGGCACGAGCAGTGAGTTCATCAAACACTCCCCTATCCTAAGCCACATCTCGGTTTATTAAACTGTTAGTGAATTCTCACCCGCAACACTGGTGTATTTCAGTTACATCCGTATGGTTATTGGTTATGAGCTTTCTTAACTCTGCAAAAACCAAGACCGTAGCCCTCACCGCAACCTTCGTTGGTGCAGCAACCCTTGCAACTCCTGCAATCGCATCCGCTGACATCGTCGACAACGCCCTCGCAGCCCTCCCATCCGGTGAGATCAGCTGCTCCCAGGCTGAAAAGTACTGGACCACCGAAGCTGATTACAACAGCAAGGTTGCACAGGCCAACGCCTTGGCAATGTTTGACTCCCGCGGCCCACAGATCCAGGCAGCTCTCGCACGCGTTGACGAAGCAGCAAACCGCTGCGGACTCAAGGGCGGCACCGTAGCTGCGCAGGCTGAGGCAACTGAGGCTGCGCCTGCCGCTCCAGCACCTGCACCGCAGGATAACACCGGCACTTCTCAGACTGCCCCTGCCCCAGCAGCACCAGCAGCACCAGCAGCTACCCCTGTGGTTAACCTTGCACCTGCAGGATCACCAACTTTCACCATTGAAGTTCCAGGAGTTGGCGGGGTTCAGCTGCCAGATCTATACCAAATCGTCCAACAGTTCTTGGCACAGTTCGGAATCAAGATCTAAATCTATTCACATCCCTTAACCCTCACGGAGATCCGCGTGGGGGCTTTGTGCATGCTAGGCAGAAGTACGCTAGTCAAAATGCATTATTTTCCCATGCTTAAGTTCTCTGCCCGCTTATTTACCCCACTCGCAGTTGGTGCTCTCCTGAGCCAAGTCCCTCAAGGTGAAATTTCTTGTGCCACAGTGGAAGCCTATTGGACCAACGACGCGGATTATCAAAACAAAGTTGCCTAAGCCCAAGCTCTAGCTGTATTTCATGATCGTGGAAATCAGACCCTTGCTACTTTGGCACAAGTGGATACAGCAGCAGAAAGCTGCGGACTCAAAGGAACAGTTGGGGATGCGTCAGCCGTTTCTGGAGCAGATGTCTCCGGCGGAAATGAAGCTCAGCCTAACGGATAGCAACTGGCTGGTGAAGGCGAAGCCCCCAGAATCATCAGTTGAGGTCAGTGGAGCGGGAGACACTCCAGACGCATCCATCACCGATACTGCAGCTGTCCTCGGACCAGTTACCTCGACCACCTCAACCCCGATGAAAACTATCGAGGTTCTCGGACAAGGCTAAGCGGAGGTCCCCGACGCAGAGGCAATGCTGAGAAACTATCTACGACAGCTCACCATTTTTATTTAACTCCACACTAATACCTGTCAAGCAATAGAATAGATAGCATCTGGATCCTCCAGAGTTTGAAAATATGCCTTGACATGTAGAAATGGAGTTCTTGTGCGCATTACAAACGCCCAGGTTAAGAACTACGCAGAGTTAGTTGATATCACCATAGAGGGTGAAAAAATTTCCTCGATTACCCCCTCTTCAATTCGATCAGAAGAAGATCACCGCGCGGACGATTACGATGCCGCAGGAAGACTGGTCGCACCCCAGTTCGCCGAAGCACACATCCACCTTGACTACGCAAACACCGCTGGAATCCCTCGCGAAAACTCTTCCGGCACACTTTTTGAAGCCATCGAAATCTGGGCCGACCGCAAGACCCAAGGCTTCCACATCAAAGAAGACATTAAAGCGAAGGCCCTCCAGGCAGCCCGTCGGGCAGCAGAACACGGCGTTGGTTTCATCCGCACTCACGTAGATGTCACCGATCCCACGTTTGCTGGATTCGAAGCAATTGCGGAGCTGCGCGATGAAGTCCGCGAGTGGTGCGATATCCAGATTGTCGCCTTCCCGCAAAATGGCATTTACGCCTACGAAGGTGGCCAGAAGCTAATCTCAGATGCAATGTCTGCAGGTGCAGATGTCGTTGGTGGCATCCCACACCTTGAACCCACCCGAGACGATGGCGTCGAGTCGGTGAAATGGCTGTTCGACCTTGCAGAGAAGCACTCAGCCCCCATCGATATCCACACTGATGAAATTGACGATCCACATTCCCGATTTGTCGAAGTCCTCGCCGCAGAAGCCGCAAAACGTGACATGGGCGCACAAACCGTGGTGTCTCATTCTGTGGCGATGGCCTATTACTCACCTGGCTACATGGCGCGACTTTTACCCAAGCTCGCAGCATCAAAGGTTCGTTTTGCAGTATGCCCCAATGAAAACCTCCATCTGCAAGGACTTGGTTTCCAAGGACCCGTCCCCCGAGGTGTTGCACCGGTAAAGCAACTTACCGAATGGGGAATTCCAGTAAGTTTTTGCCAGGACTCACTCAATGACCCCTTCTACCCCATGGGCGATGGAGATCTACTCCGCATTCTCGATTCTGGATTACACGTGTCCCACATGCTCACAGCCAGCCACTTGAAGAATGCACTATCGTTCATCACCACCAATCCAGCCGGAAACCTAGGCCTGGACAATTACGACATTGCAGAAAACTCCCCGGCGAACCTGCTGGTTCTTGATGCGAGCAGCGAGAAGGAAGCTGTACAGAGAAAAGCTTCCGTACTTTTGAGCATCCACCGCGGCAAAAAGGTGCTCTCCAGGGAGCCCGAACAGGTGGACTGGAACATCTAACAGCCCAGTTGGGCCTCCTTAAATTTTGTGGCACTCCCCACATTTCTATCAATCTATAGAAAGTATGACTTAAAGTCGATTTTGCAAGTTTCTATAGATTGATAGAAAAGGGAGTTTAGATGTCTTACACATCTTTTAAAGGCGATGATAAAGCCCTCATCGGCATAGTTTTATCAGTTCTCACATTTTGGCTTTTTGCTCAGTCAACCCTAAATATCGGCCCAGATATGGCAACTGATTTAGGGATGAGCGATGGCACCATGAACATAGCTGTCGTGGCCGCCGCGTTATTCTGTGGAACATTTATCGTCGCAGCCGGCGGCATCGCAGATGTCTTTGGCCGAGTACGAATCATGATGATTGGCAACATCCTTAACATCCTGGGATCTCTCCTCATCGCCACGGCAACGACTTCTTTAGCCACCCAAATGGTGATCACCGGCCGAGTTCTCCAAGGACTGGCAGCAGCGGCCATCATGTCTGCATCCCTAGCATTAGTTAAGACATATTGGTTAGGTACTGACCGCCAACGAGCAGTCTCCATTTGGTCCATTGGTTCATGGGGTGGCACCGGATTCTGCGCGCTTTTCGCGGGTCTTGTTGTAGCAAGCCCCTTTGGTTGGAGAGGAATCTTCGCCCTCTGCGCGATCGTCTCCATCGTTGCTATTGCCCTTACCCGCCACATCCCGGAATCCCGTCCGGCTCAATCCATTGGCATGCATTTGGATTGGAGTGGCATCATCGTTCTTGCCCTCAGTGTTCTATCTCTTGAATTGTTTATTACCCAAGGTGAATCACTTGGCTGGACGCACTGGATGACCTGGACTCTCCTTGCCGTTTCTTTGACATTTCTTGCAGTTTTCGTCTTCATTGAACGCATCGCCAGCTGGCCAGTTCTCGACTTCAACCTTTTCAAAGACCACGCCTTCAGCGGTGCGACCATCACCAACTTCATTATGAGCGCTACTGGCGGAGTAGTTGCCGTTGTCATGTGGGTTCAGCAAATGGGATGGGGTGTCTCCCCAACAATCTCGGGACTCACCAGCATCGGCTTCGCAGCCTTTGTCATCCTTTTCATTCGAGTTGGAGAAAAGGCCATGCAGAAAGTTGGCGCCCGAGCAGTGATCATCACCGCTGGCATCTTGGTAGCGACCGCGACCGCCCTCCTAATGATCACCGCGGTCAGCGAGTCAACGTACATCGTCATCTCCCTCGCCGGCTTCTCCCTTTATGGCCTTGGCCTCGGACTCTTCGCCACCCCAGTCACCGATACTGCGCTTGGAACACTTCCCAAAGACCGTACCGGCGCTGGTGCAGGTGTATTCAAGATGTCCTCTTCCCTCGGCGCAGCACTCGGCATCGCAATCTCCACTTCAGTGTTCCTCGCACTTCGCGACGGCACCTCCATCAACTCCGACGTCGCACTCGCCGGAACAGTTTCACTTGGCATCAACGTTGTATTCGCAGCAACAGCCACCATCACCGCAGCAGTCCTTATTCCAAAAGCCGCTGGCAAAGTCTCACAAACCAGCATCACCCTTCCTGAGCCAGCTATCGCTGTAAAAATCTAAAACTTCACCAGGACAGATAAAGCTCGTACCTCCTCAAATAAAGAAGGTACGAGCTTTTTGCTTGTCGACGCTTGCCCCCAGGCGCAGGTGCCACGTGCACAAGGGGCCCAAGACCCCCACAAACACAAAAAAGAGAGGGTGTAGTGAACACACAACCATGTGTATCCACCACACCCCCTCAAACACGAATAAACCCAGAAACACACAGTGTTTCTGGGCTTATCCATACTATTTTAAGTTTTTGGTCGGCGGTAACCTACTCTCCCACACCCTCCCGAGTGCAGTACCATCAGCGTAACCAGGCTTAGCTTCCGGGTTCGGAAAGGGACCGGGCGTTTCCCTGCTACTATCACCACCGACACAACCACACACCAAACCAACCAACAGGTTGGTTGTGCTGTGTCAGACACTGCATAATGGACGCGAACACATATTGTTCTGTTTTCGTTACGTTGCGTTACACCAAACCATAAATGGTTTGTTGTTATCGGTAAATTAGTACCAGTCACCTCCACACCTCACAGTGCTTCCAGATCTGGCCTATCAACCCCATAATCTCTAGGGAACCTCAAAAGAAACCTCATCTCGAAACAGGCTTCCCGCTTAGATGCTTTCAGCGGTTATCCCTCCCGTACGTAGCCAACCAGCCCTGCTCCTGGCGGAACAACTGGCACACCAGAGGTACGTCCGTCCCGGTCCTCTCGTACTAGGGACAGCCTTCCTTCAAGTTTCAACGCGCGCGGCGGATAGAGACCGAACTGTCTCACGACGTTCTAAACCCAGCTCGCGTGCCGCTTTAATGGGCGAACAGCCCAACCCTTGGGACCTACTCCAGCCCCAGGATGCGACGAGCCGACATCGAGGTGCCAAACCATCCCGTCGATATGGACTCTTGGGGAAGATCAGCCTGTTATCCCCGGGGTACCTTTTATCCGTTGAGCGACACCACAACCACAAGTAGGTGCCGGATCACTAGTCCCGACTTTCGTCCCTGCTCCACCTGTCAGTGTCACAGTCAAGCTCCCTTGTGCACTTACACTCACCACCTGATTACCAACCAAGCTGAGGAAACCTTTGGGCGCCTCCGTTACATTTTAGGAGGCAACCGCCCCAGTTAAACTACCCACCAGGCACTGTCCCCAACCCAGATCATGGGCCAAGGTTAAGACATCCAATCCGATCAGAGTGGTATTTCACCAACGACTCACACACAACTAGCGTCATATGATCGAAGTCTCCCACCTATCCTACACAAACCGAATCAAACACCAATACCAAGCTATAGTGAAGGTCCCGGGGTCTTTTCGTCCTGCCGCGCGTAACGAGCATCTTTACTCGTACTGCAATTTCACCGGGCCTGTGGTTGAGACAGCAGGGAAGTCGTTACGCCATTCGTGCAGGTCGGAACTTACCCGACAAGGAATTTCGCTACCTTAGGATGGTTATAGTTACCACCGCCGTTTACTGGGGCTTAAATTCTCAGCTTCGAAAAAACAAGTTTTCCTAACCGGTCCTCTTAACCTTCCAGCACCGGGCAGGCGTCAGTCCGTATACATCAACTTAAACGTCTTCGCACGGACCTGTGTTTTTAGTAAACAGTCGCTTCCCTCTATTCTCTGCGACCACAACACGCTCCCAACGAAAAGTTGTTCACACGCCGTGGCCCCCCTTCTCCCGAAGTTACGGGGGCATTTTGCCGAGTTCCTTAACCACAGTTCACCCGAACGCCTTAGTATTCTCTACCTGACTACCTGTGTCGGTTTAGGGTACGGGCCGAATATCAACATCGCTAGAGGCTTTTCTCGACAGCACAGGATCACCCACTTCACCCTTTACGGGCTCCGCATCACGCCTCACACAAAAACAGTGCGGATTTACCAACACTGCGTGCCACACGCTTACACCACAATCCAATAAGTGGCTGAGCTACCTCCCTGCGTCACCCCATCACTTAGCTACTACCAGATCAGGTCCCACGCAACCACACACCACAAAAAAGCAAAGCCTTTTCGCGGGTGCTTATGGGTGGTTAGTATCACTGATTCACCATGGTCGCTCATACTCGGGTACGGGAATATCAACCCGTTATCCATCGACTACGCCTGTCGGCCTCGCCTTAGGCCCCGACTCACCCTGGGAAGATTAACTTGACCCAGGAACCCTTAGTCATCCGGCGGATACGTTTCTCACGCATCATTCGTTACTCATGCCTGCATTCTCACTCGCACACACTCCACCCAAGGTCACCCCAAAGCTTCAACGCATGCACGACGCTCCCCTACCCAACAATCCTATAAAGATCATTGCCGCGGCTTCGGCGGTGTACTTAAGCCCCACTACATTGTCGGCGCGGAATCACTCGACCAGTGAGCTATTACGCACTCTTTCAAGGATGGCTGCTTCTAAGCCAACCTCCTGGCTGTCTTCGCGACCCCACCTCCTTTTCCACTTAGCACACCCTTAGGGGCCTTAGCCGGCGATCTGGGCTGTTTCCCTCTCGACTACGAAGCTTATCCCCCGCAGTCTCACTGCCGTGCTCTAACTTACCGGCATTCGGAGTTTGGCTGATGTCGCTAAGATGTTGGTCCCGCTAAACCATCCAGTAGCTCTACCTCCGGCAAGAAACACACGACGCTGCACCTAAATGCATTTCGGGGAGAACCAGCTATCACGGAGTTTGATTGGCCTTTCACCCCTACCCACAACTCATCCCCTCAGTTTTCAACCTAAGTGGGTTCGCGCCTCCACAACCTCTTACAGCTGCTTCACACTGGCCATGGGTAGATCACTCCGCTTCGGGTCCAAGACATGCCACTAAAATCACCCTCGTTAGGATTCGGTTTCCCTACGGCTACCCCACACGGGTTAACCTCGCGACATGCCGCTGACTCGCAGGCTCATTCTTCAAAAGGCACGCCATCACACCACAAAGGATGCTCTGACGGATTGACAGCACACGGTTTCAGGTACTATTTCACTCCCCTCCCGGGGTACTTTTCACCATTCCCTCACGGTACTAATCCGCTATCGGTCATATCAAGTATTCAGGCTTACCGGGTGGTCCCGGCTAATTCACAGCAGATTCCACGAGCCCGCTGCTACTCGGGGTATCAACAACCACACACACCACCATGATCTTCGTGTACAGGACTCTCACCTTCTACGGCAGGTGTTTCCACACCACTTCCACTAACCACGCAGCACATGCCCACATCCGGCAGAATATGAACGTCATTGCCCCACAACCACCTACATGCAACCCCTGCCGGGTATCACACACATAAGTTTTAGCCATCATCCACGTTCGCTCGCCACTACTAACGGAATCACAATTGTTTTCTTCTCCTACGGGTACTGAGATGTTTCACTTCCCCGTGTAAACCTCCACACCAGCTATACATTCACTGGCAGGTAACCACACATCACTGCGGCTGGGTTTCCCCATTCGGACATCCTCGGATCAACGCTTAGTTGGCAACTCCCCGAGGCATAACGCAGCCTCTCACGTCCTTCATCGGCTTGATATGCCAAGGCATCCACCGTGTGCCCTACAAAACAACAAACAAAATACTATAACCCACACACAAAGTGCGGGCGCGTTCGGTATCACACAACAAAAAACAAAAAAATAAAGATGCTCGCGTCCACTATACAGTTCTCACACAACACACCACCCCCACCACAACCAAAGAACACAACATTCTCTACCCGTGTTGACGATGCTCGATGTTAGAAACAACCCACACACACCACCAAAAGGTGATGCTTGCGATGTCATTCCAGACACCCAACAGCATGCCACTCATTGTTCAAGACCATGTGGTCTTGTTGTTGTCACCCGAGGGGTCATCTCCACCCGATTAAAATATGTTGATGGCAACCACATACGGGTTCCAACACCAACAACCCACCAACCAGACACAGTCTGATGTGGGTTAATAAAGCTCCTTAGAAAGGAGGTGATCCAGCCGCACCTTCCGGTACGGCTACCTTGTTACGACTTCGTCCCAATCGCCGATCCCACCTTCGACAGCTCCCCCCTAAAAGGTTGGGCCACTGGCTTCGGGTGTTACCAACTTTCATGACGTGACGGGCGGTGTGTACAAGGCCCGGGAACGTATTCACCGCAGCGTTGCTGATCTGCGATTACTAGCGACTCCGACTTCATGGGGTCGAGTTGCAGACCCCAATCCGAACTGAGGCCGGCTTTAAGAGATTAGCTCCACCTCACGGTGTGGCAACTCGCTGTACCGACCATTGTAGCATGTGTGAAGCCCTGGACATAAGGGGCATGATGATTTGACGTCATCCCCACCTTCCTCCGAGTTAACCCCGGCAGTCTCTCATGAGTACCCACCACAATGTGCTGGCAACATAAGACAAGGGTTGCGCTCGTTGCGGGACTTAACCCAACATCTCACGACACGAGCTGACGACAACCATGCACCACCTGTGAACCGACCACAAGGGAAAACGTATCTCTACGCCGATCCGGTCCATGTCAAGCCCAGGTAAGGTTCTTCGCGTTGCATCGAATTAATCCACATGCTCCGCCGCTTGTGCGGGCCCCCGTCAATTCCTTTGAGTTTTAGCCTTGCGGCCGTACTCCCCAGGCGGGGCGCTTAATGCGTTAGCTGCGGCACAGAAGTCGTGGAAGACCCCTACACCTAGCGCCCACCGTTTACGGCATGGACTACCAGGGTATCTAATCCTGTTCGCTACCCATGCTTTCGCTCCTCAGCGTCAGTTACTGCCCAGAGACCTGCCTTCGCCATTGGTGTTCCTCCTGATATCTGCGCATTTCACCGCTACACCAGGAATTCCAGTCTCCCCTACAGCACTCAAGTTATGCCCGTATCGCCTGCACGCCCGAAGTTAAGCCCCGGGATTTCACAGACGACGCGACAAACCACCTACGAGCTCTTTACGCCCAGTAATTCCGGACAACGCTCGCACCCTACGTATTACCGCGGCTGCTGGCACGTAGTTAGCCGGTGCTTCTTCTCCAGGTACCGTCACCATAAGGCTTCGTCCCTAGCGAAAGGAGTTTACAACCCGAAGGCCTTCATCCCCCACGCGGCGTCGCTGCATCAGGCTTGCGCCCATTGTGCAATATTCCCCACTGCTGCCTCCCGTAGGAGTCTGGGCCGTGTCTCAGTCCCAATGTGGCCGTACACCCTCTCAGGCCGGCTACCCGTCGACGCCTTGGTAGGCCATTACCCCACCAACAAGCTGATAGGCCGCAGGCTCATCCCACACCGCATAAAGCTTTCCACACCACCCCTACGGTGGTGTGAATATTCGGTATTAGACCCAGTTTCCCAGGCTTATCCCAAAGTGTAGGGCAGATCACCCACGTGTTACTCACCCGTTCGCCACTCATCCACCAAAGCAAGCTCTGGTTTCAGCGTTCGACTTGCATGTGTTAAGCACGCCGCCAGCGTTCGTCCTGAGCCAGGATCAAACTCTCCACAAAAAAACAATAAATAGATTGTTTAGGCCGTGAAAAGCCCAACACCTGACAAAAACAACAACACCCCCACCAACCACACACAGTGCGATCAGATAATGGGGTGTTACTGGCATTATCAAAAAATAATGATTCTAAAAAAACACCACAACCCAAATAAGGATCATCGTGTCTTCAACGTGGGCCTAGTCCCTTGACGGGGAACAAGCAGACCCACAAAATCATGCCAACAATAAGATTATTGTTTACAGTGATGGATAATTTGGCGATCCACCACCCGGCATGACCCACCACACATCACCCAAGGTGATCTGTGGTAGTGACAAAAATAATAAATGGCACACTATTGAGTTCTCAAACAACATACGCACACTAACTTGATCACCTTGCTCGGTGTCTCGTAAGCAGCTTGTTCAACGTTACTTCATCTTGTTTACTTTCACCAAATCGGTGTTTGTTGACTTCGATGAAGTGTTGTTGGTTTGTCGAGCGTTTGTTTTCCTAGATCCGCCTCACTGTCCACATAATCTCTTATGTGTTGGGGCGTTGTTGGTCGCGCTGACTGGAATTAATTTACACATCCGCACAACAGTCCGCAACTTCCCAGGTCAAGAGGGCATTTCGTAGTACAGCGGAGTGTGGAGTGAACACCCTGGATTGAAGTTATGCCCGCATCGCGGGCATTTTTGCACCCCGTAGGCCATAAGCTCCCCGCAGTGGCCGCATTGAAGGGAGCTCGGGGCGTCGATAAGCATCTTCCCGAAAGGATGATTGGCAATCTCCTCGTGGCAGCGATGACACGCCCACCACTCGTTGCATGTGGCGCATTTGTTGCCGACGACGTCGAAGGGTCCGTGATAGTGGATGCAGCGGCCGTCACCGTCAATGAGATGGCCACGCATTATCGGCGCCCTAGATAAGAGGAGTCGACGAAACCGTGGCGGGAGCATAAGGCGTCCCACCCGTCGGGGCGGACTTGGACTTTCATGCGCCGACCGCAGAGCTGGCAATAACGGGGTGCTTCCAAACCTGCTCGCGCAGAGGGCGACAGCTTATGTTCACCATCGAAGGGCTTGCCGGTGTTTGGATGAAAGATCGGGGTGTCTGCCAGAATCATGGCCATTTGGAGATCGTCGTTCATGCGCGTGCTTCTTAGATGACCTTATTAAGGACTTTGATGGGCAGCTGGAGACGATCCATCATGTCGAGGTCATCTTCCATTGGGCGGCCGAGCGTAGTCAGGTAGTTTCCGACGATCATCGCATTGATGCCTCCCAGGAGGGCTTGCTCGGAACCCTTGTCGCCCAAAGTCAGCTCGCGACCGCCAGCAAAACGAAGCATGGTGT
The DNA here is from genome assembly GCF_000011325.1 of Corynebacterium glutamicum ATCC 13032. Classification (NCBI taxonomy): domain Bacteria; kingdom Bacillati; phylum Actinomycetota; class Actinomycetes; order Mycobacteriales; family Corynebacteriaceae; genus Corynebacterium; species Corynebacterium glutamicum. The sequence goes on along the minus strand of NC_003450.3, from coordinate 75,300 downwards.
GAGGCATCGCAAGGCGGAACGCACCAATAGAGCGCAGAGCGTCACGGCTGTCCATCAATTCCCTATCGGCAAATGGGGTGCCCGGGCGAGGATCAAGGAAGTTCATGGGGACTTCGTGCGGATCAAGCTCCGCCAGCTGCACGGCAAACTCGGCGCGCTGCTCTAAAGTTTCGCCCATTCCTAAGATTCCGCCGGAACAGACTTCCATTCCAGCTTCTGCCACCAGGCGCAAAGTTTCGCGGCGCTCTTCCCATGTATGAGTGGTGACAACTTCAGGGAAATAGGAACGCGCAGTTTCCAAATTATGGTTGTAGCGGTGCACGCCGGCAGCAGCGAGGCGATCCACCTGTTCCTTATTTAACGTTCCGATCGATGCTGCGACTTCAATTTCAACTTCAGAGTGAATCGCGAGGACTGCTTCCTCCAGCTGGGTCATGAGCCTCTCATCAGGCCCCTTGACTGCGGCGACGATACAGAATTCGGTAGCGCCAGTTTTTGCGGTCTGTTTAGCGGCTTCAACCAGATTCGGAATATCCAGCCACACCGAACGCACCGGCGATTCAAACAACCCAGACTGTGAGCAGAAATGACAATCTTCAGGGCAACCGCCAGTTTTGAGGGAAATAATGCCCTCGACCTCGATTTCTTCCCCACACCACTTCAACCGAACCTGGTGGGCTAATTCCATCAAGTCTGGGATTTGCTCTTCAGGCAAGGTGAGAACCTCCATCAACTGCTGCTGATTAAGGCCAATTCCCTGTTCCAGAACTTGGGTGCGGGCGGTGTCAAGGATGGTGCCGGGGATGGTCATGGATCTCCTAGAGGCTGGTTGTCAATAACTGCGCGCTTAAAAATTGAGCACACTTAAGAAGAATTGGGCACGCGCATGCAAAATGACACGTGCCTTAAACGACAACCTTAACCCATGACTTGAACAGTGTTCAAGAATTTTTGAACACTGTTCAAAAATGGCTGATTAACAGCGCGGTTGAACGGCCTTGCTAACAAGCGCCGTTCAAGCAAGCTTACTTAGACTTGTTCTTCGCCTTCTTACGCTTCTTAGCAGGTGCGAACACCAAAGCACCCGCAATAGCAGCAAGGAAAAGATCCTTAGACAATCCGGTTCCATCCTGGGAAGGGCGGATTCCGTCGTCTTGAGTCATCGCTGGGTTACGGAAGTAAATGGCCAACAAACCTGTAGAGAAAGCACCAAGACCCAAACCTGCAAGACGGCTAGGGATAAATGGAGCAAGCAAAGCTCCACCGATACCCAACTCCGAGTAGGCAACAAACTTACCGAAAGTATCTGAATCCATATCAGCCACCGCTGGGATACCCGTTGCAGCTAGACCCTGAATGCCAGCAGCGGCCTCATTAGGCAATCCAAGTTTTCCGTAGCCGGACTGCAGAATATAAGCGCCAGACACACCACGCAGGATTGCGTTGGAAATGCTCATTAAAGTTCCTCCAAAAGAGATTGTTGATTCGGCACCAACTTTACCCACGAGGGTAGAAATGAAGCATTCAGGATGACAAAACCCAACCTCACACCAACAACCTATCCTGGAGCCCATGAAAATCTTTGTTGGTTTTGGCGATTATCCACTCACCACCAAGGCCCTTAAGGAGGCAGGCGCAGAAATAGTGGACTCCCTCGAAAAAGCCGAGGGGTTTGTCTTCACTCAAACACCAGGCACAGAATTTCCCCTACTTCCCGACGGAGTGAGGTGGGTGCAATTTCCCAATGCGGGGCTCAACGCATATTTCACAGCTGGGCAGATTGATGACAAACGCCGGTGGTCAAATGCATCAGGGGTGTATGGCCAACAGGTAGCCGAAGCAGCAATGGCTCTTTTGCTGGGACTGATTCATATGCACCCCACCATGGTGCGTGCCGATAGTTGGGCACCAAGCACTCAAATAGATCAGCAGACCAGATGGCTTGATGGTGCAACAGTTGCCATTGTGGGAGCTGGTGGAATCGGTAAACATCTGGCAGCCATGTTGAAACCTTTTGGCGCAAAGTCTTTAGCAGTAAGCAGGACCGGTACACCCACCCAAGATTTTGATGCAACGGAACCTATATCCAACCTGCACCAAGTACTTGCCGACGCCGACCATGTGGTGTTGTGCGTACCGCTTACCGCAGACACCTATCATCTGATCGGAAAAGCAGAGCTTAAAGCAATGCAGTCCACTGCAATTTTGATCAACGTGGCTCGCGGAGAAGTAGTAGATACAGAAGCATTAGTTGACGCCTTAGATGCCCAAGAAATATCCGGGGCAGGCTTAGATGTCACCGATCCTGAACCATTGCCGGACGATCATCCACTGTGGGGGCGCAGCAATGTGATCATTACCCCGCACGTAGCCAACACGTTGACCTCGATGGATCGCATGCTTGCCCCAGTGGTGGCAGAAAACTACCGACGGTTTCTCGCTGGAGAAAAGATGCTGACCGAGGTGGACATCCACAAAGGTTACTAGAGCAGTGGCTTTGAATATAGATGTTCTGGTCGCCCGGACTGTCCGTACCGAAGGCGAACCTGGATCACACCTTGGCTAGCCATCGCTGCCAGCCTGCGCTGTGCTGTGGCACGTGAAACTCCGGCAGCTTCGGAAGCTTCTGTTGCGGAGAGTTCTTGGCCTTCCAGGGCGTCGAGAAGTAATTGCTCTGTGGCGGATCTAGAGACGGTGACCGGCGCTTGGGTGCCGTTGAGGATTGCGGTTGCCTGGTCAATTTTGTCTTGGGAAAGTCCTTGGGTGCCGGATAAGACATGGCGGTAGCGGACGTAACGGTCAAGGCGTTCCACGAGACGTTTTTGGGGAAATGGTTTGAGCAGATATCCGAGTGCCCCGGCACGCATGGCGCGTCGAACTGTTTTGATGTCATCGGCTGCGCTGAGCACAAACGCATCAATATTGGAGGTGCCCACGAGGTCAATGCCATCGCCGTCGGGGAGGTAGACATCAACAAGTAGGAGATCCGGGGAAAATGTGGCGATCAGGGTTTTTGCCTCTGCGAGGGTACGCGCGGTACCGACCACCGAAAATCCAGGGGACGCATCAACGATGGAGGCGTGAATGCCGGCGACGCGGAAATCATCATCAATTACTAAAACTTTAAGTGTTTGATCCATTACTCCATTACTCCCGGTAGTTTCACTCCAAATACAGCGCCATCTTCGGTTCCTCTATCAATCACCCAGACATCGCCACCATGTGATCTAGCCAAAGCCCGGCACAGTTTTAGACCAATGCCATGCCCGTGGGTGCGTTCATTATCTTCAGAGTCTCCTATCTGGGTGGCTGTGGCAAATACATCCACGCCCTCTGGGATTCCAGGACCAGAATCTGCAACAGAAATGACCAGCGTATCGGCATCATCCATCAACGTAAGCTCAATCCACCGTGGGGCTTCACCTGCCACCGCGGCGTCGATGGCATTGTTGATTAAATTACCCAAAATGGTTGCTACATCTTCTGGATCTTTAACAGTGCCAAGGATGAGCGTGTCAGAGTTGATGCGCAGACTAACGCCCTTTTCAGATGCCGAAATAGAAGCAGTACTTAAAAATGAGCTCAAAAATGCTTCATTGAGGTGCGCTGATCCGATCAATGGATGTGACTGTCCCCCGTTGCGGGATATATCGCCTAGAAACTCTGCCGCGTCGTGGACGCGGCCGGCGTCGATAAGCCCTGTTGCGGTGTGGATGCGGTTGGCAAACTCGTGGCGCTGGGCGCGGAGTGCGTGGGTCATGGTGCGCACAGAGTCGAGGCGTTCACTGAGTTCAATGATGTCGGTACGATCGCGGATGGTTACCACGTAGCCTAAATCTTGATCCCCACGGCGCACGGGGTGGAAATCCAGATAGAGGATCCTGCCGTTATGGGCAACGGTTTCCGGATGCTGACCATGCAATACAACGCCATCAAGACCCAGGTCAAGCCCTAGTTCTTTCAACGTCCTGCCACTCATAGGACCTGCACCAATCATGGATTGCGCCTGCTCATTATGCACCCCAATTGTTCCGTTTGGGCTCAGCGCCAGCACGCCCTCATCAATGCCATCGATGACTGCAGTCTGATTTTGCACAAGGGTCACTAGCTCCTCCGGCTGCAAACCCAAGGTCACGCGTTCCCAACGGCGTCGCATGCCCATGGCTACACCCACGCCGATAAGGATTCCCAACACAGAAATAAGAGCAAGGGCGGCGAGGAACATGGGCAGGCGGGAATACACACTGTCTCGCTCAAACCCAACACTGACCTCACCGACTGGAACACTAGAATCCGGCGCAAAGATAGGCACTTTTGCTCGCGCGGACGCACCGAGGGTCCCAGTCTCCCACGCCATGGTTTCTTCACCCCGCATGGCAGCCTCAAAGCTAGTGCTCACCTGCTCCCCCAGACGTTCCTCATCTGGGTGGGACAGGCGGATACCTAAACCGTCAGTGATAACGACAAACAAAGCTCCAGTGCGTTCATTGGCCGCCTGTGCAACCGCTTGGATATCTCCATCGGCTAATTCTTCGGCCGATGGGTTTGCTCCTGTTTGAGTATCAAGCGCTACTTCCTCGCGGATCTGCGGGTTGGATGCCACCGAACGTCCGATGGACAGCGCTGTGTGCTCGGCCTCAGTTTTCATCTGATCCATCATCAAAACTGCGAAAATTCCGGTGCAAATAGCTACCACCAACGCGACGGTAGCCACTTGAATCACCAGTATTCGGGTAGCAAAGCGAATGATGTCCACCTCCTTGAAGTTTTTCCAGTCGGATCCACCAACAGACATGTCTACCCCCGGGGGCGATTATCAGCAGAGCGTGAAGCGAAGTCCCAGGCCAACAATTCTGATCATAATGCACAAAAGTCTTATTTTGCGCACTACCTCAGGCAATGCACCAAACACTTCTGTGCGTGACACGCGCCACCTTATACTCCCACAAGCAACACAGAACACTCGGGATCTCAAAGTTTCGAGAAACACAGAAAGGGCAGCAATGAGCAGCTCAACACTTCTCCTGGCTTCAGGACAAGTCACGGCATTAGCCGCTGACTACACGCTCAGCCACACCCCCTCAGATGGCATCCTGGTAGTCCTTGGCTTCGCCATGATCCTCACCTTCATGACCCTGATCATGCTGGGTCGACTCACCCCAATGGTGGCCATGCTGTTGGTCCCCACCATCTTCGGTCTCATCGCCGGCGCAGGACTCGGCCTTGGTGACATGGCGCTTGACGCCATCAAGGACATGGCGCCTACCGCGGCACTCCTGATGTTCGCGATTATGTTCTTCGGAATCATGATCGACGTCGGACTCTTCGACCCCCTGATCCGCGTGATCACCCGCGTTCTTCACGATGACCCCGCAAAGGTCGTCATCGGCACCGCAGTACTTGCAGGTGTTGTCTCCCTCGACGGCGACGGCTCCACCACCTTCATCATCACCACCTCCGCGATGCTGCCCATCTACCTGCGCCTTGGCATGAGCCCTGTGGTTCTCACCTGTACTGCCGGCCTGATCAACGGCACCATGAATATCCTTCCTTGGGGTGGCCCAACCGTCCGCGCAGCCGCAGCACTTGGCCTCGAGCCAGCAGATGTTTTCGTACCAATGGTTCCTTCCCTCATCGCCGGCGTTGTCATCTGCCTGCTGTTCGCATGGTTCCTCGGTCTCTCCGAGCGCAAGCGCCTGGGCAAGATTGACTCCTCCCGCTTCGGTGGGCCAGGACTCGACGCCCCAGAAACAGGAACGGGCTCAGGCTCCAGCTCCAACAAGAAGGGCTTCCCAGGCCTCGGCGGACTGGGCAAGGCAAAGGACGCTCCAAAGCCAGGACCTACTGGTGGCGTACTTGTTGAGGACCGCGAAGTTGAAACCGAGCAGCACATCAACCTCGACGACTCCACCCTCACCGAGAACATGACCGACACTCTGCTCGATCCACACCGCGCAACACTTCGACCGAAGCTGTTCTGGTTCAACGCAGTCCTGACCCTGGTCGTCATGGTTCTCCTGGTTGCCGATATCTTCCCACTGGCCTTCGTCTTCATGGCTGGCGCCGGACTGGCACTTGCAGTGAACTTCCCTAAGGTCAAGGACCAAGCAACCGAAATGCTGGCGCACTCTTCCAGCATCGTCGGCGTTGTCTCCATGGTTCTCGCCGCAGGCGTCCTAGTCGGCGTCCTCAGCGGCACCGGCATGGTCGACGCGATGGCTACCTGGATCACCACCGTCATTCCGAACGCAATGGGCCCTCACCTGGCAGTTATCACCGGCCTGCTGTCCATCCCAATGACGTTCTTCATGTCCAACGACGCCTTTTACTTCGGCATCCTCCCAGTCCTTGCAGAAAGTGCTTCCCACTTCGGCATCGAGCCTGTGGAAATGGCCCGCGCATCCATCACTGGCCAGCCCGTTCACATGCAAAGCCCGCTGGTCCCAGCGATCCTCCTGCTGGTTTCCCTCGCCAACGTCAACCTTGGCGACCACCACAAGAAGGTTCTGTGGCGCGCCTGCATCGTGTCCATCGCGATGCTCGCCGTAGCCCTCTTCATCGGCGTCGTGCCACTCAGCGCATAAAATAGCTTTTCGACGCCAAACCCCTCCTCCCCGTGTTGTTCTGTGCACGGGGAAGAGGGGTTTTCTAATATGATCACCCACTATGAGCAATCGTGAGTACGGCCTAGGATTCCGCAGTTTCATTGTTGGCATCATTTTCGCTGCGGTGTGGCTTGTTTTCACTGGAGCAAATGAGTTCTCCCAGATGCAAGTTATCGGAGCTTGCACCAACTTCGTCCTAATTTGTGCCGCACTCACCTTTTGGGGCTATAGGCAGCGATTAACTGCGAAGCGGGTAATCACTAGAGTTTCGGCTGGCCTCACACTTGCCATCGGCGCTGCATTCGCCGCCATCTCGGCCCCCTTTGATGAGACAGGCCTTTGGGGAGTCGGGCTTATCTTCATCGCTATTGGTTCATATGCGGGCGCTGCCCTAGTGAGCTCGATAGTCTTGGCGCTCCTCAACCTTTCCCACCTTCGACAGCAGTAATGGTGAGGATTCACCACAAATCGCTCTGATCAGCCAAAACGTGGTGGATTTTTGCAAGTTCAGAGGCCAATCTTGCACGAATCCACCACAGATCCGAGGTTTCCGCTCAAACGTGGTAGATCCTTGCCCTGCAAACTGCCAGGATTCACAACAGCCCCAATGGCCCCAAAATCGACCCCTCCTAGAATCGCTCCTGAAGCCCTAACTTTCCCAAACCAGGGCAACAGGTCATTGAGCGACCCCAAGCCCTTAAATCGCCACAGACTGCGCGACTACAGAGACGGCGCATCCAAAACTTGGGTGACCAACTCAGCGATTCGGGAGCGTTCGGAACGCTGCAACGTGATGTGGCCAAACAGTTCGTGATCCTTGAGTGCTTCCACCACAGAGACGATGCCGTCGTAGCGACCAACGCGCAGGTTGTCGCGCTGCGCTACGTCATGGGTGAGAACTACTCGGGAATTCTGGCCGATGCGAGACAGCATGGTGAGCAACACGTTGCGTTCTAGGGATTGGGCCTCGTCGACGATGACGAAAGCATCGTGGAGTGAGCGTCCGCGGATGTGAGTAAGTGGGAGAACTTCGATGAGGCCGCGGGAGAGGGCTTCATCGATGATGTTTTGGCTGACCATGGAGCTTAGGGTGTCAAAAACCGCTTGCGCCCAAGGCCCCATTTTTTCTTCTTGGTCGCCAGGCAGGTAGCCAAGTTCCTGTCCGCCAACGGCAAAGAGTGGGCGGAACACGATAATCTTGCGCTGAATGCGACGCTCCATCACAGCTTCCAGGCCGGCACACAGTGCGAGTGCGCTTTTACCTGTACCCGCGGGGCCGCCGATGGATACGATGCCGACGGCGTCGTCGTTAAGCAAATCAATGGCAACCCGCTGCTCAGCGCTACGCCCGCTGATACCGAATACCTGCTGGTCGCCGGGGACAAGCTCGATGATCTTGTCGGAATTCATACGACCAAGCGCCGAACCGCTGTTGGATTTGAGGGTGAAGCCGTGGTTGACGGGCAGCTTTTCGAGCTCCTCAATGCGCACCTCGCCGGTGTCGTAGAGCTCGCTGAGCTGGTCATCGGTGATATTGGCGTGGGTCATGCCGGTGTAACCACGGTCGCGCGCCAGGGCAGCGCGGTATTCCTGTGCGGCGATTCCGCTTGCCGACGCCTTAATCCGCATCGGCAGGTCCTTCGACACCAGAACCACATTGTGGCCCTCTTCCTGCAGATTCTTGGCCACTGCAAGGATGCGGGTGTCATTGTCACCAAGGCGGAATCCCACGGGCAAGGACCCCGTGTTTTGGTGATTCAGCTCAACATGGATGTGTCCGCCTTCATCGCCAATTGGCAGTGGCTTGGACAAATCCCCATGGATCTCACGCAGCTCATCCAGCATCCGAAGCGCTTGGCGAGCAAAAAAGCCAAGGTCCGGGTGATGACGCTTGGCTTCTAATTCCGTAATTACAACAATTGGCAGAACTACATCGTGCTCCGCGAACCGTGTCAACGACAACGGATCAGACAGCAACACTGACGTGTCCAAAACATAAGTAACAGAGACTTCCTGCGCACCTCCTTCCATTTCCCAGTGCTCCGTATCTGTTTGGAGCGAAGAATTTCCAAGGAAATCTGGATAGGTGGTTGTCACAAGTCCTCCTCTAAGTGGGCTTGTCGCCCACGGTAGTAGTCACCGCTGGCGAATACCGGGGACTCGTCAAGTTTTCATGAGCCGGTCACCAATCGTTCAGTTTCAACCAGGACGGTTCATATGCTTCACACTTTCCGCGTCAAGCGCTATAGTGAGTTTTGTTCTCAGGGCGGGGCGAAATTCCCCACCGGCGGTAAGACGAATCATCAGATATGACTAGTTGAGCCCGCGAGCGCCACCAACTAGCAATGGTTTGTGGGTCAGCAGATCCGGTTAAATTCCGGAGCCGACGGTCATAGTCCGGATGCAAGAGAACCGTGGTTTCGCTGATTTTTGGCGAACCCGGAATTAAGGCCCCGAGGATTACATGCTTTTAAATCCTTTGAAAAGGGGACAAGATCATGAATCCTATAACCGAATTATTAGACGCAACACTATGGATCGGCGGAGTTCCGATTCTGTGGCGCGAAATCATCGGCAACGTTTTCGGATTATTTAGCGCGTGGGCAGGAATGCGACGCATCGTGTGGGCATGGCCCATCGGCATCATAGGCAACGCGCTGCTGTTCACAGTATTTATGGGCGGCCTTTTCCACACTCCACAAAACCTCGATCTCTACGGCCAAGCGGGTCGCCAGATCATGTTCATCATCGTCAGTGGTTATGGCTGGTACCAATGGTCGGCCGCAAAACGTCGCGCACTCACCCCAGAAAATGCAGTAGCAGTGGTTCCTCGCTGGGCAAGCACCAAAGAACGCGCCGGCATTGTGATTGCGGCGGTTGTGGGAACACTCAGCTTTGCCTGGATTTTCCAAGCACTCGGCTCCTGGGGGCCATGGGCCGACGCGTGGATTTTCGTCGGCTCAATCCTGGCTACCTACGGAATGGCTCGCGGATGGACAGAGTTCTGGCTGATCTGGATCGCCGTCGACATAGTTGGCGTTCCTCTACTTTTGACTGCTGGCTACTACCCATCCGCGGTGCTTTACCTGGTGTACGGTGCGTTTGTCAGCTGGGGATTTGTCGTGTGGCTGCGGGTGCAAAAAGCAGACAAGGCTCGTGCGCTGGAAGCTCAGGAGTCTGTGACAGTCTGAAAAGCGTTTACTAAATAGAAGGTGGAGGGAGGCGTCGACAAGCTTATTTAAGCTCGCCCGTCCAGCTCGCGTACGTGATCGGGATGGCGCGGAGCTCGTGCTTGGCGATGACAGACCACACGCGCACGGCGAGGACCGCGGAGGCTACTGCGAGGAAAATCGGAAGGTAGCCTTGGGCTTCCATGTCGGTGAATTCCACTGCGGCGATGAGCCCGAACAGTGGCGCTGCCATGGTGGTGGACAAAAATGCGGCGGCGCCAAGCAGCGCAAAAGCGGCGATCGGGACGTTAGTGATGGGTTCCAATACAGCACCCACTACCCCACCGACCATGGATCCGAGTGCGAATGCGGGGATCAGGTTACCGCCGACCATGCCCACGCGGAAGGCGAGCAAAAACATGGCGGTGCGCAGAACAAGTACCAATAAAATGGTGCTGAGGATCAGGCCATCGCCGAGCATGGAATCGGCAAGCCAACGGGGATTCGCCAGGGTTTCGGGGAAGAAATAAATCACCGCAGCGATCACCACGAAACCCAACGGCATCTGCCACAAAATCTTCACACCCTTGGGCGAGGCCTGCGCCATTTTGTGCGCCGCCGCTGAAAACCAGTGCCCGCACATGCCGGCGACTACTCCGGTGACCATCGCGGCAAGCAGCATCCATGGGCTTTCCGTCAGCGGGACAGTGCTGAACACATCTGGGGTTTGCACGAAAAATCCAGTGGTGGCAACGGCGGCGGTCGTGGTGATAATTGCGATAACCACGGTCCGAGTGGAGGCCTCAACCAGTAGGACCTCAAGGGCAAACAGCACGCCTGCTAGGGGAAGGTGGAAGCTTGCTCCCAAACCAGCTCCCGCGGCAGAGGCCACCAAGATGCGCTTTGCATCAATATCGAGCTGCAACCACCGACTAAACCGCTCTCCCACCAAGGCTCCAGCAATACGTGGAGCGTTCTCTGCACCCACCGGCGCACCCGCAGCAACCGTGGTGACCTGCAAAAATGCGGACGCTATGGTCTCCAAAATCGGCATCTTCTCGCCCCGGATCGCACCCACAATCGAAACCTCTTTCGGCCCCGTGCGGTGCACAAAAAACCACGCCCAGGAGGCCACCACGCTAAGCACAATCACCGTGATGGACAGGCGAAGTGGCGACACATTGGCCACCGGATTGTAATTATGCAAATGGTCAGCGCCATAAACTAAACGCTCCACGCCAATGGCAGACCAGTTCAGTGCAGCAACAAACAGCCCGGTACCGACACCAATGATGGCAGCGATAACGGCTAGACGATTCAGCGGAATGGTTGACACAGGAACTCGATTTGGCACGCGCAACACTATAGCCAGTAAACGCTGTATCAGAGGTGTTTAAATTCCCGCCTCTGCCCCAGATTTAAAACTATGATGAGGGATAGCTTCTCAATTTTCCAGGTTTTCCAAAATGAAAGAGGTTCACGCACATGCCTACTTATACTTGTTGGTCGCAAAGAATTCGCATTTCTAGGGAAGCCAAGCAACGCATCGCTGAGGCAATCACCGATGCCCACCATGAATTAGCGCATGCTCCCAAGTATTTGGTGCAGGTGATTTTCAATGAGGTGGAGCCTGATTCTTATTTCATTGCGGCGCAGTCGGCGTCGGAAAACCACATTTGGGTCCAAGCAACGATTCGTTCGGGGCGTACAGAGAAGCAAAAAGAGGAACTTCTGCTTCGGCTGACACAAGAGATCGCGCTGATTCTTGGGATCCCCAATGAAGAAGTATGGGTATATATAACGGAGATTCCTGGTTCCAATATGACGGAATATGGCCGTCTCCTCATGGAACCTGGCGAAGAGGAGAAGTGGTTTAATTCGCTTCCCGAAGGCCTGCGGGAAAGGTTGACCGAGCTAGAAGGATCGTCAGAATAGCTCTCGAATAGGCCATTTCTTACTTCATCGGCAATACTGACTTAGTAGAAATTGCTGTCCAGAACTGTTGAAGGAGTTGAAAATGCCAAAGAATTACGACATCAACGGGGCGATCCGCAGACGGGATATGCTCAGACGTCGGTACCTTCCTGATTCGGCAAATTCAACTCCTGTACCTGAAGAGGTTTCTCCGCTGACCCGCTATGTCACCGACGGCATCCCGAAGCGCCCACCGCTGGGTGCCACTGTTGCTGACGGTTTAAAATTCGCCGAAGGCGCCTCCAACCGCATGGTCATGTCGCTGTACCCTGCGCCATCCAAGCCCGCAATCGAGGAATTGGCAGAGGCCTGGGACCTCCACCCCACCATCGTAGAAGACTTGCTCCTTGGTCAGCAGCGCCCAAAACTAGACCGCTACGAAGACATCATTTTTATCGCGATCCGCTCCGCGCGCTACATCGACTCCCGCGAAGAGGTGGACTTCTCCGAATTCCACATCCTCATGAAGCCTCAGGCCATAGCCATTTTGTGCCAGGATAACCAATGGATTGACGGCACCAGCGCCGCCAGCTTCAGCAACCCCGAGGAGATCGATAAGCGCATAAAAACATTGCTTGCCGACGCCGAGTTACTCTCGTCCGGCCCCCGCGCCGTGGCCTATAGGCTTGTCGACGCCATCGTCGACGGCTTCTCCCCCGTTCTTAGAGGCATCGCCATCGACCAGGAACAGATTGAGCGCCAGGTGTTCTCCGGCGACGCCGCCGTCGCCGAACGTATTTACAACCTGTCCCAAGAAATCATCGACATGCAGCACACCACCAGCTCAGTTACCGAAGTGGTGCAACGCCTCAACAAAGACTTCATCCGAAGTGGCATGTCCGAAGAACTCCGCGCCTACCTCGACGACGTCGCCGACCACCTCACCCGCGACAACACCCGCGTCTCCGAATACCGCGAATCCCTATCCCAAATTTTGAACGTCAACGCCACCCTTGTAGCCCAACGCCAAAACGAAGACATGAAGAAAATCTCCGGATGGGCCGCCATCATCTTCGCCCCAACCCTCGTGTCCTCCATCTACGGCATGAACTTCGACATCATGCCAGAACTTCACTGGGCGTTTGGCTACCCGTTGGCTCTCTTAGCAATGCTCGGATTCACCCTCCTTTTGTACTGGATCTTCAAACGCAGTAAGTGGATGTGAGACAAAAACCGAAAAACCAACAGGCCTCGGAAATTCCAGGGCTTGTTGGTTTTCTAGTTTGATCACTCTTGCAAAGCAGCCAACGCTTCTGTGCGGGCAGTGATCCATTCCCGCATTGACGCCACTTCCGTAGCGATCTCATCTGCAGTCACCGCATCAGTTTCTGGAATTGACGCTGCAATCTCATCCAACAACTCGATGGCAGTTCCGGAACCATACATTTCTTCATACAGCTCCCAGTACACCTGCTCATAGATTTCCGTGAATGCATCGGAAGCGAGGAAACGTTCCTTGAGCTGGTTTCCTCCCATCGATCCACCGCCTTCCCGGTCACCCATATCAGGCATCTCACCCATGTCTGGCATTCCTTCAGGGCGTTCACGTTGCTGCATATTGCCCATGTCAGGCATATCCTCGGTCGCAGTACCTTCAATTTCAGTGTCGGTCGTTCCACCAGGACGCATTCCGCCACCGCCACCTCCGCCCATGGAGATTTCATCATCTGGGCCAGCATCAGTTGAGCCGGACATTGCGAGGTTCAAATCCCAAGAGATCACGCTGATCAGGCCGGTGTCGTAGTCGTACCACAGGTAGTAATTACTACCGGGACCAGCCATGTCGTCGGAATTTACCAACAGGTTTTGAGTGGCAACGTAGCGAGCAAAGCTTTCCACATCGACGTAGTCAGAGAGGTGTTCAGCAAACTCTTCATCGCTTGCGGTGTCGAGCCATTTCAGCAGGTTGATGATCGGTTGGATGTCTCCGTTGCCGTCACCGTTGATCTGCTTGAACTGTCCGTCGTATTCAGTTTGGTCTTCGCCTTGGTAGGTGAAGGAACTGTTGGAATCTGCTTTGAAGAGGACTCCGTTGCCGAGCGCGTCGGCATAATTTTCATCGGGGTGCTTCAAAAGGAGTCGAGTGGTGGAGGGCTCGTCGTTAAGCGAAAACGTTGTGAAGCTGGATTGCTGCGAGACCTGGCCGGTTTCTGCGGTCAGGGCCAGCGCCATTGCTTCGTTGACCACGGTGGTGCCGGGGCGTAGTGCCAGTTGGGTCATGCCTTGGTAGACGCGGCCGTCTTCGTATTTGTCGAAGCTGATCAGAAGTGGCCAGGTGCTGACATCGTCGGCATCGACCGAAGTCATGCCACCCATGCCGCCACCACCCATGCCACCGCCGGGGCCGCGAGTCTCTTCATTTTCCGCAGTTTCACCGGTCTCTGAAGCGTCAGTAGTCTCTTGCTGCGCCGCGAACTGTTCCTCAAACTGGGCGATTTCCTCTTCACTGAGATCTGTAAACTCTTCGACGCCTTCTGGTGCCTGAGGTCCGCCTTCTTCAGATGTTCGACCCAACCCGGACAGCGTGGAGTTGCCCTTGAGGCGGATGCCGACGTTTTCAATGGTCACGCCATCAATCGTGATGGTTGCTTTCACCCAGGTTTTGGAACCGTCTTCTTGATAGTCCGCGAGCATCTCATCGAGGCTTTCCTGCGAAACCTGCAGGCTGATTTCATGGGAAACGGAGGTATCAAAAATATCGACATTGCCTGCACCGACATCGATCGTGGCAGTCGATGATGCTGACGTTTGGATTTCACCAGAGGAAATATAAGGTACAACCTGCACTCCACCGAGCACGCCACCGACAGCGATGATAGCTGCGGAAGTTCCTAGGAAGAGGCGTCTGTTCATCCTCCATCGAGCAGATTTAAAGCTAGGCATTTTCTATACATCCGTTTGATCGTGACCGGTCAGGACAGTCGCTTTTTGGCCGTAGTTCACATCGCGCATCTTGGCGACCAGCTCATGTGGCTTCACGTTCTTGCGCATTTGAGCGGTGTAGGAGAACTCGGTCAGGGCTCCGCCGCGGACAGATTCAGCGGACATCATCTCAAAGGAAGTGCAGTACTGTGCGAGGATCAGTTCAACTTCTTCTGCGTAGGACCTGCCGGAATCAGCTTGTCCATCGGCTGGGACCTGCACCTTGATGACCTGGCGCTGGATATCAGCCTTGAACCAGTCGAAGCGGTACATGATGAACAGAACGCCACAGACAACGATGGTTGCAGCGATCGCCAGAACGTAGAAGCGGGTACCGCAAGTCATGCCGATTGCCATGGCAAGGAAAAGGAAGCCCACATCTCGGGTTTCTTTCACTGCGTTGCGGAATCGAATCACCGAAAGCGCGCCAACCAGGGCGAATGCACGTGCAATGTTGGAGCCGACCACCAGCATGATGATTGCAATGACCATTCCCACCAGCACCAACGTTTGTACGAATGACTGGCTGTAGGAGATGTGGCGGTGGGTCTTTTGGTACACCACACCCACGATGGAGGTCAGGACGAAGGACAAGACCAAAGTGATGAGAACGTCGACGACAGAGAAGGTGCCGGAGAGGTCTTGGAAGTCAAAAATGGAGCTCAGATCGCTCAACATTGGAGGGGCCTTTCTTGTTTAGAAGATGGGGTCGACAGCGCCGAAAGCTGATGCCGGACGGTTGTGAAACGCTTCGATGGTTTCGCAGTATTTGGACATCCGAATCACGGACATTTCCAGTTGAGCAGTCATATCAGTGAGCCAAAACGGCACGCGTTCATCGCATTTGATTTCCACGACTGCCAATCCTTGCGCCACCGTTGGGCGGTCTTCAAGGTCTTGGCCAAGCAGAAAATCACGATCACGGCCTGAAACACCGTGGTCAATGGTGACTCGCGAACTTTCCTCCGCATCAGCGCCGACGAATGCCTCGCGGTGATACTTCGTGGTGGCGATGGGTCGCAGCCGATAATTTTTAGCAAACGACGCCATTTCGTGAATCAAAGCGTGCTGGTTTTCCGGAGAGATTTCAAGAAGCTTCTCGACGTCCACCTGCTCGCCTACCGCGGCGCCCGTGCTATCGCCCAGGGCGAGCGCATATATAAAGGGCAAATCCAGCCGACGCTTTTGAGTTACTTTGTTAACCCGCTGCTTGATCTCTACCGACACGGTGGATTCTGGAGTGAGCACTCCATCACCGTAGGTACGGATCCGTAGTTTCCTTCGGAATTTCAGACCCTCGATCTTTTCGGTGTAGCACCGTAAATCGGCTGAATCGAAGTAAAGGGATTCCACTCGGTAGCCTCCGGGTGGGGAAAGCGGATCCGTGCTCATCCTCGTTGCCAACTGCTCGCGGAGTGCAGGTACATCTTGCTCTGTAATCAAGTATTTGATTTCAAAACGATTGAACCTGTGCGGGGATGCTTTCACCCCTGACGACACTGCTTGATTGACTGTTTGATTGCTCATGCCAATAAGCATGAAACATTTTTTTGAAAGAATTCAGAGCGTTTCCTGTGAGGATTTGGGAGTATTTCCCCTAACTATCAACTACTTACGTCTCATTAAATTAAGAGTTTGTTTACCTGCCATCTACCCTTATAGGAAAACAGCAGGTCTATGACCAGCTAAATCTCAGGAATAAGCATTTCTTCCCGCAATAAGCGCTCAAAATCGTCGAAAGGCTCAGGTGTCTCCGAAGAATCTCCCTGCCAAAGATCTGCCACCGGTGATGGTTCATAGTCCATGGCTATTTCTATCGTAGGAATGACGTTTTCTTTCCAGTGGGCAAAAGGCCTCGCCAATTCAGCCAGTTTTCCCGCAGATGTAATCGCATCACCCGCTAGTGAATAATCACTAAAGCCAGACATCACAATTTTCGAGTTGCTGAGCATCCGAACATGGAACGGAACAATCTCAGAGTTTGCCTGATTAATCAGTTCAGTCGCGTCCGCAAGGAATGCAGTACTTGGTCGAGCATCTTCGATCTGGATTTTGTACTCGCCGTGAACAATGTTGATTGTCCAATCATCGCCAAGCAGTTCACCCAACTTGTCACCAGCAGAAATCACCCCGGACAATTCTCCGCTGACATTAATATCGAGCTTCCTTGAGCCATGAACCCCAACCCACTCCACATCAGGACTAATCAACAGCTCAACCGCATCCAGCCAAGCAACCGGAGCACCGCCATAAACCTCCACGATGGTGGAGCCCACCTGCGCAAGAATGAAACCAGGATTAAAGGACGCACCCGCACGCTCCGCCTGATCACTCAGCAGGTTAATCGCACGACGAATATCCTCCACCGAAGTTGCTTCAGTCTGGAACTTTGTCTGCGCAATGTGTTTGATGTTCTCGGGAATGACATCTGCAGGAAACTCCAGCATGCCAAATTCTCCACGCGATGGACCCCACTTGATTGGAAGCCCCTCTCCCCTAGCTTCCTTGTGGAAATCCTGCACCAATTGAAAAACAGTTCTCATTAGTGCAAAGGTATCAGTGCACCTAGTGGGGGTTAGAGCGGGGGCTCCCGGTTTTGAGAGGTTTTGAAAAGGTTCAGCTCCCGCCGGTTACCTAAAGTTCGATTTCTCAACAGCGATTTCGCATTTACAGTTTCGCATCCTCAATTTCTTACCTTCGAGACCACTAGGAAAAACGCCAAAAACCGACCGAAATCGCTCTTAAGAAATTGAGCGCCAAGGTATCGAACTTGCGAAATCGGTACCGTGAAATCGAACTAAAGGTCTCGAACTTAAACACCTAATCAAAAGGACGACTTCACGTCGCCGACTTCGTTAGGTAAACCCGGGCTTTCCCAGCGAAGCCGAGGATAAGAAGTTGAGCATGAGAAGTCAGCACACGTGAAGTCGCCCCTTGACGCCCGAAACACCCAAACGCCCTGAACTAGGCCATAGTTAAGCCAGCGACAGGAACAGTTTTTCTAGTTCCTTTTTGTCCATGTCGCCATCAGGGTTGGTGAGGCACTGTTCCAAACCTGTGGCAATGATGGCGAAGCCTGCCCTGTCCAGCGCTTTTGTGACTGCGGCAAGTTGGGTGACTACGGCTTTACAGTCTTCGCCTTCATCAAGCATTCGGATTACTCCGGTGAGTTGACCTTGGGCGCGCTTGAGTCGGTTGAGCACTGGGGTGATCTCATCAGGATTGAGTTGCATTTTTTCTCCTTTTGTTGCCCTGGAACGTTGATCCCACAGTATACCCCCACCCCTATCTTGAATACCCCCCAGGGTATATGGCACACTTGGAATCGCCCATCACTTTGAGATTGAAAAGGACAAGGTATGACTTCCGCTCAACCGATTACTTCCGTAGATGCACAGACTCTAAAATCGTGGATCGATAAGCATGAAGGACTCACCGTCATTGACGTCCGCACTGCACATGAGTTTTCAAATTTGCACATTAAAGGCTCTTACAACGTGCCTCTAACTACACTTGCTGAGCATTCCGAAGAGATTTCCTCTCGTGTTGGAGAACATGTTGTTTTGGTGTGTCAATCCGGCATTCGAGCAGGTCAGGCACAACAAAAGCTGGCACCTTTGGGAATTTCCACCGTGGCTGTTTTGGAGGGTGGCATCAATAGTTTTGCTAAGGCTGACGGTGATGTGGTCCGCGGAACCCAGGTGTGGGATATCGAACGTCAGGTGCGTTTTGCCGCTGGATCATTGGTGCTCGCAGGGCTTGCGGGAGGTAAATTCCTTTCACCAAAAGTTCGCACCCTGTCGGGAATTATTGGTGCGGGTCTGACATTTTCTGGCGTTTCCAACACCTGTGCCATGGGCAAAGCTCTGTCCGCCTTGCCGTGGAATAAAACTAAGCCAGTTCCTACCGAAACCGAGACATTGAGCAAGCTTCCAAGCCCTAAGGAGAACTAAATGTCTATCACCATTACTGAAACTAACAAGCGCCGAAATTTGGATCAGATCCTGGATGTGCGCGAAAATTTTGAAATTGCCGAGGGCATAATCCCCGAGGCAGTACATATTCCCATGGGTGAGCTCAACTTTCGCTTCAAAGAGCTAGATCAGAATCGGCCGGTCATTGTGGTGTGCCGCAGCGGTAACCGCAGTACACAGGTGGCAAATGCACTTAAACAGGCGGGATATACCGCGTACTCTATGACTGGCGGAATGAGTGCGTGGTACCAAAACAATCTGCCGATTAAGTAGGAAGTCCCCAATGACCGCCGTTTTGCTCCTCACTCTTTTTCTATCTCTTTTTATTGGCATTTCGCTAGGACTGTTGGGCGGTGGTGGTTCGATCCTCACTGTTCCAATTCTGACGTATGTGGCGGGGTTGGAGCCTCGTGAAGCTATTGCCGCCTCGCTGTTTATTGTGGGCACAACGTCGCTGGTCAGTGCCATTAGTCACGCAAGAAATGGGCGGGTCCGGTGGAAGACTGGCCTGCTGTTTGGTGCCGCGGGCATGGTTGGCGCGTTTGGCGGTGGCGTTCTCGGGGGCTACATTCCTGGCACGATTTTGATGATCGCGTTTGCGCTCATGATGATCGCCACGTCGACTGCGATGTTGCGGGGGCGTAAGCAGAAGAAGGGGGCGTCGAAAAGCTCTCTTTGGCGCGTCCTTGTTGATGGCCTGGTGGTCGGCGCGGTGACCGGGCTTGTTGGTGCGGGCGGCGGCTTTTTGGTGGTGCCGGCGCTGGCGCTGCTCGGCGGGCTGTCGATGCCGGTGGCTGTGGGCACGTCGTTGGTGGTGATCACGATGAAGTCGTTTGCGGGGCTTGCCGGGTATCTGACCAGCGTGCAGCTGGATTGGGGGCTGGTGCTGATGGTGACTGCGGCCGCCATCGTCGGTTCGCTTGCCGGTTCGCGCCTTGCGGGGCGCGTGCCTGAGACTTTGCTCCGCAAAGGGTTCGGGGTGTTCGTGCTGGTCATGGGCGTGTTCGTGCTCGGCTTGGAGCTTTTATAAGCTTTTCGACGTCTCCCTCCGGCGAAACCCAAAAAAAGGAACCCTCACAATCCGTGAGGGTTCCTTTTACTATTGTTTATTGTGCGTTGTGCCGGACCCAGTTGTCATAGGATCCTTGAAGTTCCACCACATCAAAACCAGCATTACGCAGGGTGCTTGCGGCGATTGAGCTGCGTGTTCCACTCTTGCAGTAGCTCACGATCTTTCCGTCACGTGGCAGTTTCTCCAGATTCCACAGCACGGATGCACCATTAATATGGAGTGCTCCTGGGATGTAGCCTTCTTCGACTTCACTGCGGTTGCGGACATCAAGAAGTAGATCGTATTCCAATTCATCCAGCTGATCTGGGGACACAGTTTGCGGTGCAACTAGGTCCACCCCATCAAAGTTGGTGATAAAACCAGCAACATTATCGATTCCCACGCGAACCATGTGGTCCCACATCTCCATGGCACCAATTTGGCTTGCCGCGAGCAGAACCAAAGCTCGGGAATCCTTCTCGGGATCAACGGTCCACGAGCCAAATTTCGCCATCGAATTGCCCGCAGGAATATTCACTGCACCAGCTACAGTGCCCTGGTGAACTTCATCGGCTGAGCGGGTATCAACAACAATGACGTCGTGCAGATCAGAAGCTTCCAGCTGTGGCAACAGCTCGCGAGCGCCCATAATTGCGGGCCCTTGCCTATTTTGCCTCTTCATCCTGCCGAAGTATGCAGGTGCATCAGGTTGGCCTTCCAGAAGCTCATCAATGAATCCTTGTTCATCATCTGCCTCCAGATACTTTCCCCACCACGCAAATTGACGTTCATATCCAAGTGTTGTTGAAGGAACCGAACCCAAGGCTTTGCCACACGCGGAACCGGAACCATGACCAGGGAAGATCTGGATGTGATCAGGCAATGTCAGGAATTTTTCCTTCAAGCTCTTGAACATTTGGCGAGCCCCCTCAAAACGAGTGTCCACTCCCCCAGCTGCTTCATCGAGCAAATCTGGTCGGCCAAGATCACCCGCGAAAACGAAATCGCCAGTGAGCATGAATCCTGGCTCATCTGCGAACGCGCCGTCCTTCAGCAGGAACGATAAGTGTTCCGGGGTATGGCCTGGGGTGTGAACAGCTGTGAGCACCAGATTTCCCAGGCGAATCTCGCTGCCGTCGCATATTCGCTCGGCGTCGAATTCATACTGCCAATCGGCGCCGCCCTCCCCTGAGACGTACATGGTGGCATTAGTTGCAGCAGCTAACTCACGGGTTCCTGACAAATAGTCCGCATGGATATGGGTTTCGGTAACTCCAACAATCTCCATTCCGTTTTTCTTGGCCATGTCCAGATAGACGGCAATATCGCGACGCGGATCAACCACGACTGCGGTGTTGTGGGCTTGGCAGCCAATGAAATAGCTGGCCTGCGCAAGGTCTTCGTCGTAGATGCGTTCAATAAGCACTGAGCTCTCCTTCTCAACGTAAAAACTAGATACCCCTCGGGGTATTGAGAATCTACAGTAATACCCCAGGGGGTATAGTTCAAGCGCAGGTTCACTCATTCTGTCGAAAAAGCACAAAACCCCGAAACCACTCAAGGTTCCGGGGAATCGTTCCTAGAATTTAGGGTTTATGGCTCAAGCAGATTGCCATTGAAGAACTCAGCCAGTGCTGCGGTGTCTTCGAGTGGGAGGACTGCTGCGACGTACTGGTCTGGGCGAACGACAACAATTGCGCCATCGCGACTGATGCCACGGGACTCAAAGATGTCTTGGGAATCCAGTGCGGTCCAAACGTTTTCGAGGTTTTGCAGCTTGTATGGTCCAACTCGTGGGAAGAAGACCTCTGGCGCATCGAACAGGTCGAAGGAGTGGTAATGCTGCTGGTAGGTAGCCTTGATATCGAAGACTGCGTTGCGGTCGCCGGCTTCTGGGGTGAAGCGGTTGAGTGGTGAGTCTTCGCTTTCCTCCATCCACTGCGCCCACTTGTTCAGTGCAGACTCGGAATCTTGTGGGGTGGCTTGGCCAGCGAATACGTAGATCCTCCAGTGACCATCGGCGGAGTGTTCGTGGCCGATGTGGGTGGTCACCGCATCGCAGCGTCGTAAAGCAATATCGGACTTGAAGCGACGCCCCACCGGGAAGCCGCTCGCGAGCGCCTGGTGCTCCATGCCCGCAGTGATCAGATTGTCCTGGTATTCGGTGAGGAATCCGGCGGTGAACTCCTCCGCCTCTGGATCTTCCAGCTGAGGGGCGATGAGGGTGGACCATCCCTTATCGAAAGCAATGAGGTTTGCCGCAGCTGGGTAGTGCTCGTCGTGGCGCACGACCAGAAAGCACGTGGCTGAGCTTCCAGCCAGACGTTGTGGCCGGAGTAAAAATCCATCCAAACTTTCCGTGATGCTGGTAAACCTGTGGGTGTCAATGCCTTTGATTTGAACTAAGCACAGGACTACCTCGACGCCGGCGCCAACTTTGTCCGAGTCGGTGCCGATGTCCAGCAACTCAACGCTGCTGGATACGAAAAGTGAAGGAAAATAACGCATCATGACTATTAATGTCTCCGAACTACTTGCCAAAGTCCCCACGGGTCTACTGATTGGTGATTCCTGGGTGGAAGCATCCGACGGCGGTACTTTCGATGTGGAAAACCCAGCGACGGGTGAAACAATCGCAACGCTCGCGTCTGCTACTTCCGAGGATGCACTGGCTGCTCTTGATGCTGCATGCGCTGTTCAGGCCGAGTGGGCTAGGATGCCAGCGCGCGAGCGTTCTAATATTTTACGCCGCGGTTTTGAGCTCGTAGCAGAACGTGCAGAAGAGTTCGCCACCCTCATGACCTTGGAAATGGGCAAGCCTTTGGCTGAAGCTCGCGGCGAAGTCACCTACGGCAACGAATTCCTGCGCTGGTTCTCTGAGGAAGCAGTTCGTCTGTATGGCCGTTACGGAACCACACCAGAAGGCAACTTGCGGATGCTGACCGCCCTCAAGCCAGTTGGCCCGTGCCTCCTGATCACCCCATGGAACTTCCCACTAGCAATGGCTACCCGCAAGGTCGCACCTGCGATCGCTGCAGGTTGTGTCATGGTGCTCAAGCCAGCTCGACTTACCCCGCTGACCTCCCAGTATTTTGCTCAGACCATGCTTGATGCCGGTCTTCCAGCAGGTGTCCTCAATGTGGTCTCCGGTGCTTCCGCCTCTGCGATTTCCAACCCGATTATGGAAGACGATCGCCTTCGTAAAGTCTCCTTCACCGGCTCCACCCCAGTTGGCCAGCAGCTGCTCAAAAAGGCTGCCGATAAAGTTCTGCGCACCTCCATGGAACTTGGTGGCAACGCACCTTTCATTGTCTTCGAGGACGCCGACCTAGATCTCGCGATCGAAGGTGCCATGGGTGCCAAAATGCGCAACATCGGCGAAGCTTGCACCGCAGCCAACCGTTTCTTAGTCCACGAATCCGTCGCCGATGAATTCGGCCGTCGCTTCGCTGCCCGCCTTGAAGAGCAAGTCCTAGGCAACGGCCTCGACGAAGGCGTCACCGTGGGCCCCCTGGTTGAGGAAAAAGCACGAGACAGCGTTGCATCGCTTGTCGACGCCGCCGTCGCCGAAGGTGCCACCGTCCTCACCGGCGGCAAGGCCGGCACAGGTGCAGGCTACTTCTACGAACCAACGGTGCTCACGGGAGTTTCAACAGATGCGGCTATCCTGAACGAAGAGATCTTCGGTCCCGTCGCACCGATCGTCACCTTCCAAACCGAGGAAGAAGCCCTGCGTCTAGCCAACTCCACCGAATACGGACTGGCCTCCTATGTGTTCACCCAGGACACCTCACGTATTTTCCGCGTCTCCGATGGTCTCGAGTTCGGCCTAGTGGGCGTCAATTCCGGTGTCATCTCTAACGCTGCTGCACCTTTTGGTGGCGTAAAACAATCCGGAATGGGCCGCGAAGGTGGTCTCGAAGGAATCGAGGAGTACACCTCCGTGCAGTACATCGGTATCCGGGATCCTTACGCCGGCTAGCATCTGCCCCTTTACAAATCCACCGCAAACACTGGGATGTTTGTGGTGGATTTTTTGTGTTTTGGGAGCTGCAGTTGTGGAGTAGGTCTGCGTTAAGTTCGACTTCTTAACACCGACTTCAGTGAGAAAACCTGACATCGCCGTATTTCCCAAACGCAACTGTGTGCTGAGATAAGATCAGTAATCATGACTTACAAAGCAGACTATGATCTTGACTTTGAAAAAGTAGTCTTCCGCATGTCACAGCTGTTTGAAGATCTCATCCCGTCAGAAAACGCCTACGACCCATACAAAAAATCAACGTGGCCGACTCTGACCATGGCTGCAACATGGGTACAGGACGACTGTCTCATAGTTGTATTTAGGGCTGATCCAAGAAGAGTTGCGCCAATGGATGGTGCGACTTTCGTGGGCTACTTTTGCAAGATTTACCCCCAATACATTCCTGACAATATCGAATTTGGGGCAGTAGAGCTAATGTATGCCGACTGGATGGCAGGTGATGGGTTTATTTGGAAGATCGATCTCAAGGCTCCGCAAAAGATACATTGGAGAAATGCATTCGATGGTCTAAAAGCTCCGGCAGATTTAGAGGAATTATTGGACTACGCCGCGGAGATTCCGATGTGGTTAAACCCGGAAATTGAAAAGTGGATGTAGCCAGCTTCAAATTTGAATACCCCTTGAGGCTACCTACTAGGGGATATCACTTTTCCAAGAAAGATTATTTTTCTCCATACTTCATTTGGGTCTTTGGATTTGAAGAGCAGGTTTGCCTTTCTGCTGCACTCGCCACTCTTAGAAGCGAAAGCGATCAAAGTGTAAACGAAGCCATCAGCGCAAAACAAGACACGCAACTTAGCCAGAAATAAACTTCATTCAGAGGGGTAATTGAGCATCTTTCTCAGGTCTTACCGCCCCTCAAATCCTGCAGATTTTCCGTCGTCAATCAGGGACGAAAGTACATCCTATCTATCTAGCTCCACTAGCACAGATAGGAACTCCGTTGATTCATGAGCAAGACGTTCAGAAGCTGTTAAACTACATCACTTCACACTTTGGTGTTGACCCTGAAAGATGGTTTCATCCTGAAGGCTACCAAAGCATTGCCCTAGCGATTCTTGACTCCATTTACTCGACTGGTAATCGCTATACAGGTGTACTCAACCTTGTCAATCGATACTGCGGGCTGCGCGCAAATGAAGGATCACACCCTGAAGCCGATACTGCCACTGATCTCATCGAGACATTCTACCGGTGGGGAGGGGTCGACGAATTTGTTCTCAAAACGAATAATCGGTGGAGAACTTCCTCCAAGATTCACGCACCCTATAAGGCATACGCAGCTTTGGAAGCAGCAAAGGTACTTGCGGGTCATTCCATCGAATCCATCAGCGATGTTGTCGGCAGGTTCGATTCGCGCGAAAGCCGTGAACACTCAGATATCGCGAGAGAATGGTTGATGATAACCGGCCAAAGTAGTGCGTTGACCTGGAGTTACTTCCTTATGCTCGTAGGTGTCCCAGGAGTGAAAGCAGACCGAATGATCGTCCGTTTCGTCACTCACGTGCTCGAGCGTCCGAAAGAGATTTCCAGGCACGAAGCTTCACGGTTGATTGAGGAAGTTGCGGACATTATGTGCGTCAACTACATCTACCTCGACCACACCATCTGGCGGTTCCAATCAGGGCGCCCCTACCTCCAAGAAGACTCCTCCCCTTTCGAATAAATCCATCACATTTCACAGTCATACTCAAAGACAAACAAAACCGGAGATCACAGTCTCTTTCGAGTTTGTGATCTCCGGCCTGTGCAGTTCGAGAACCGCTCTTGGTGCCCGGGGGGGGACTTGAACCCCCACGTCCTTGCGAACACTGGCACCTGAAGCCAGCGCGTCTGCCAATTCCGCCACCCGGGCAGGGTGTCTTTTGCGACTTGTTAAAGATAGCACGCACTTGGCGTTGAATACCAAATCGGCAGCTAAATAGCGGTTTCCTGAATGGCAACAAAGTTGTAAATTTATGCATCCCGGTGGTTTGGCCTATAACTCTGGCGCCGTTCACCTCTATAATGACGCTATCGTGCGCTTTGGTTTAGACCGTGTGAAGGTTTTTCTAAATGGAATTTCAGTCACAGGGAGGGACAAAGCCATGCCCTTAGGCGTTTTCTAGGAGAAGACACTTATGGAACACCCAACTTATTGAGAAAAGGAGGTCGCAAAGTTATGGCTACTTCGAATCGGATAGCTAATGCTATGAACAGTTTGGCCAAGCTGGACAGTTCTATGCAACGCGGCCTTGATAATGCGTTGGCGTTTGTTTTCCGTGGTCGCGTTGTTCCGGCTGAGCTTGAGGAGCTTTTGAAGCAAGAGGCTGAGGACAATGTGGTTCATACTGAGTTTGGCTATGTTGAGGCGCCGAATGTTTTTAAGGTTTCGGTGAGCCCGAACGATTTTAGTAATCTTGTCGATCGTTTTCCTGATCAGCCGGCTCGTTTTGGTGATCAGATGATGAGGT
Organism: Corynebacterium glutamicum ATCC 13032; assembly: GCF_000011325.1. Lineage (NCBI taxonomy): Bacteria > Bacillati > Actinomycetota > Actinomycetes > Mycobacteriales > Corynebacteriaceae > Corynebacterium > Corynebacterium glutamicum. Next base: position 49,106 of record NC_003450.3, on the reverse strand, counting down.
TCTGCAGGAACAGTGGCTGGACGTTGGTTGGGCCGGTGATTGTGTTGATTGAAGAGGATTCTTCGTTGCACACGGGCCAGTTGAAGTCGGTTTCGGAGAAGGATCCGGATCCGGAGTTAAGTAGCGGTTATCTGCCTTTGGAAGGCGACGGCATCCTGCCTGTCGCAGAAAGTGAGTCTAAGAACGTGTCTGACAGTTCCCCTTACACTGGTACGGAGTTTTTGCCGGCGCAATCAGCGGATCGCCCTTTGGTTCAGGGTGTGCCGCAGTCTCAGGTTGATGCGAATCGCCAGGCTGCGATGAAGCCCGCGGGCCCTACGGTGACTTTGCTGCTGCAGGATGGTTCGAGCCGGACTTATTTGGTTCGGGAGGGTTCGAACATCATTGGTCGTAGTAATGATGCGGATCTTCGTTTGCCGGATACTGGTGTGTCTCGTCAGCATGTGGAGATCACGTGGGATGGCCGGGATGCCATTTTGGTTGATTTGAAGTCGACTAATGGCACCACGGTGAATGACACTCCTGTGGATAATTGGTTGTTGGCTGATGGTGATGTCATTACGGTGGGTCATTCCAATATCGAAGTTCGTATTGTTAGTCCCTAGAGGGAGAGGTTGATCAATGGATTCTCTGGTCCTTCTTGGGCTTCGCATCGCTTTGCTTGTGGTGTTGTGGTTTTTCGTCTTGATGGCGCTGCGCGCTATGAGGGCAGATTTGAAAGTGACGGGTCAAGCGTCGACAAGCAGCTCCTCCGTCGCGGCACCGCAGGGCCTTGCCCGGGCTTTTAATCGCTCCAGCCCGCCTCGTCTTTTGACGGTGGTCGAGGGCCCGTTGGCGGGCTCCTCGATTGAGGTGTCGGAGGATATGACGATGGGCCGTAGCCCTGAGTGCACGTTTGTGGTGGGCGATGATTACGCCTCCGGCATGCATGCGCGGGTGTTTAAGCGTGGTTCGGAGTGGTTTGTGGAGGATCTGGATTCGCGCAACGGCACTTTTGTCGGTGGTACGCGCATTGATCAGCCTGAGCAGATTGCGGTGGGCACGGATATCCGTATTGGTCGTACAACAGTGAGGCTTGTTCCCTGATGTTGAAACTTAAATATGCGGTGGCATCTGACCGAGGGTTAGTGCGCGGGAACAATGAGGATTCCGCTTACGCTGGCCCGCATTTGTTGGCGCTGGCTGATGGTATGGGCGGCCATGCTGCTGGTGAGATCGCTTCCCAAACCATGATCAACCATTTGCGTGCGCTTGATGTTGATCCTGGTGATAACGATATGTTGGCGCTGGTGGGCATGGTGGCAGGCGAAGCCAACGCGGCGATTGCTGAGGGCATCGCCGAAGACCCGGCGCGCGACGGCATGGGCACTACGTTGACGGCGTTCATGTTTAACGGGCGTGACCTGGCAATGTGCCACGTCGGCGATAGTCGTGGTTATGTGCTTCGCGACGATAAGTTGGTACAGGTTACAGTCGACGATACTTTTGTGCAGTCGTTGGTCGCTGAGGGCAAGCTTGATCCAGAAGATGTTTCAACTCACCCTCAGCGTTCTTTGATTCTGAAGGCTTACACCGGCCATCCTGTGGAGCCCACTCTGGAGCAATTCCCGGCCTTGCCTGGGGATCGTTTGTTGTTGTGCTCTGATGGTCTATCAGATCCGGTTACACACTCCACGATTGAAGAAACAGTGCGTGTAGGCACCCCGCAGGATGCGTCCACCAAGTTGGTGGAGTTGGCGCTGCGTTCTGGCGGTCCGGACAATGTGACGGTCATTGTGGCCGATGTTGTAGAAGTCACCGAGGCGGAAGCAGCAGCGGAAGCATCAGTGCCTGTCACGGCTGGTGCGCTCAATGGTGAGCAGCCTGAAGATCCGCGGCCTGATACCGCTGCGGGACGCGCTGCGGCGATCACACGGCGAGCTCAAGTGATTGATCCGGCACCAAAGATATCTGATGCTGGAACGGAGGATATTCCCACAATTGAGGAGCCACCAGAGAAAAGTTCCAGCAAACTTGCGGTATTGATCGTAGCCCTGGTCATCCTCATCGGTGTAGTTGCCGCAGGATGGTGGGGCTACTCCCGTATTGACAGCACTTTTTACGTCGCGGTCAATGATGAGGAAGCCATCACCGTGGAACACGGTGTGGATTACCGCATCTTTGGCAAGGATTTACATTCGCAATTCCAGGTGGCGTGCCTGAATGAAGCTGGCACCTTGTCACTCAAGGAATCCTGTGAAAACGGTACGTCTTTCAAATTGGATGATTTACCGGCATCTGTTCGCGGTAGTGTCGCAGGATTACCGTCTGGGTCGTATGACGAGGTCCAGGCGCAAATGCAACGGCTGGCTGCTCAAGCTTTGCCAGTGTGCGTGAACTTAGAAGTAACAACCGGTGGCGATAGAAACGAACCCGGAGTCAATTGTAGGGAGGTCTCATGAACACGCTTGAACGATTAAAGCTTCGTCGCACGGAAATGTGGCTGCTGATACTTGCCACACTCGTTGTGTCGATCATGTTCATCAGCCTCGAGCTGGCCATGGGCAATGAGTTGGGTACCCATATTTTGATGCTGATGGGCGGATATATCGGTATCTTCATCGTCGCGCACCTAGCCATGGCATGGGTGGCGCCGTTTGCTGATCAAATCATGCTGCCTGTGGTGGCGGTGCTCAATGGCATTGGTTTGGTGATGATTTATCGCCTTGATGAGGCCACGGGCTACAGCACGGTCAATAGCCAATTGATGTGGACGGTTGTTGGCGTCACGCTGATGGTGGCTGTGTTGTTGCTGTTGCGTGATTACAAGTCGCTTTCGCGTTATTCCTACCTCCTCGGTGTGGTGGGCATCGTGCTGCTGGCGCTGCCTCTCGTGTGGCCGCAGCCAGGCGGCGTGGAAGCCCGCATCTGGATTTGGCTTGGACCTTTCTCCATCCAGCCAGGTGAGTTCTCCAAGATTTTGCTGCTGCTGTTCTTTGCTCAGCTGCTAGCCACCAAGCGTGCTTTGTTTACTGTTGCGGGCTACCGTTTCCTCGGCATGGATTTCCCTCGTTTGCGTGACCTCGCGCCGATTCTTGTGGTGTGGGCGTTGGCTATTTTGATCATGGCTGGCGCCAACGACTTCGGTCCTGCACTGCTGCTTTTCACTACCGTTTTGGCCATGGTGTACCTGGCTACCGGCCGTGGTTCCTGGCTGTTGATTGGTGCTGTGTTGGTGGCTGTCGGCGCGTTCGCGGTGTACCAAGTTTCAAGCAAGATTCAGGAACGCGTGCAAAACTTCGTGGATCCTGTGGCCCACTATGACACCACCGGTTACCAGCTGTCCCAGTCCTTGTTTGGCATGAGTTGGGGCGGAATCACCGGCACCGGCATTGGTCAGGGTTACCCCAACATGATCCCTGTCGTGCACTCGGACTTCATTCTCGCAGCCATTGGTGAGGAGCTTGGTCTGATTGGCCTGGCGGCCATCATCGTGCTGTTTGGTGTGTTTGTCACCCGCGGTATGCGCACCGCTACCCTGGCTCGTGACAGCTACGGAAAGCTCGTGGCATCTGGTCTGTCGATGACCATCATGATCCAGATTTTCGTCGTCGTGGCAGGTATTTCTTCACTGATGCCCATGACAGGTTTGACCACTCCGTTTATGTCCCAGGGTGGTTCATCCCTGATGGCTAACTACATTCTGATGGCCATCATCTTGCGTATTTCTGACAGTGCCCGCCGACCTGTCATGTCCAAGCAAGCATCGGAGGTGGCTGCGTGAACCGCTCGATTCGAATCACATCCCTCTTCTCTTTGCTCCTGATCTTGGTGCTCGTAGCAAACCTCACCTGGATTCAGGCTTTTAGGGACGATGATCTTGCTCAGAACCCACTGAACGCACGTGGTTTCCTGGAGGCGAAGTCCACTCCGCGTGGACAGATTTCAACTGGTGGCCAAGTACTCGCAGAGTCCTCCCAGGACGATCAGGGTTTTTACCAGCGCAGCTACATCACCAACCCGACTGCCTACGCACCGGTGGTTGGTTACCTCTCTGATGTTTATGGAGCAGCTGGCCTGGAATTGGGATACAACTCTATCCTCAACGGCAGTGACTCTTCCCTGTTTACCTCCCAGTGGCTGGATGTCATTTCTGGCAGCCCTACCCATGGCGCAAACATTGAGCTGACCTTGGATCCCAATGCGCAGCAAACTGCTTATGAACAGCTGAGCCAAAGCGGCTACGAGGGTGCTGTGGTGGCGCTTCGCCCAAGCACTGGTGAGGTGCTGGCCATGGCGTCATCGCCAAGCTATGACCCCAACCAGATCGTGGATCCAGCAACCGCAGAGGACGCTTGGGCTGAGTACACCTCCACTGAAGGTGCACCGCTGCTCAACCATGCAACGCAGGAATCACTGCCTCCTGGATCTATTTTCAAGATCATCACTACTGCGGCAGCTTTGGAAAACGGCTACTCTGCTGATTCCACCGTGACTGCAGAGGCAGCAGTGACCCTGCCTGGCACCAACACCACCTTGACCAACTACGGCGGTCAGACATGTGCGGGCGGTGGCACCACTACCCTGCTCACCGCTTTCCAGCTCTCCTGCAATACTGCGTTTGTGGAGACCGGCATTGATGTTGGCGCGGATGCTTTGCGCGCGTCTGCCGAGGACTTCGGAGTGGGACAAACCTACAGCTTGGGACTAGATAACGTTCCTGGCGGCTTGGGTGAAATCCCCGACGATGCCGCCCTTGGACAATCCAGCATTGGCCAGCGCGACGTGCAAATGAACGTGCTGCAGGCCGCTGTCATGGCAGGAACCGTATCCAACGGTGGCGTACGCATGGAACCATATTTGGTATCCCGCGTCACCGGTCAGGACCTGAGCGAACTGAGCACCCACAAGCCGAAATCAGTTGGTGGAGTCGAGCCAGAAATTGCAGAACAGTTGAAGACTTTGATGGAAGCCTCAGAGCGCAATACTTCGGGCTACACCGGAATTCAGATCGCTTCCAAGACTGGTACCGCGGAACATGGTGATGAAAACACACCACCACACACCTGGTACGTGGCATTCAACAACGACATTGCTGTTGCTGTGTTGGTGAAAGACGGCGGTGGATTTGGCACCAGTGCAACTGGTGGTCAGGTCGCAGCCCCAATTGGCCGAGCTGTGCTTCAGGCAGCCGGAGGATTTTAAAATATGAGTCAAGAAGACATCACTGGAAAAGATCGACTCCAAGAACTCATCGGCGCTGATTATCGTCTGCAGTGGATCATCGGACACGGTGGCATGTCCACCGTATGGCTCGCAGATGATGTGGTCAATGATCGCGAAGTAGCCATCAAGGTACTGCGCCCGGAATTTTCCGACAACCAGGAGTTCTTGAACCGTTTCCGCAATGAAGCGCAAGCGGCTGAGAATATCGATTCTGAACACGTGGTGGCCACCTATGACTACCGTGAGGTTCCAGACCCTGCTGGGCATACTTTCTGCTTCATCGTCATGGAATTTGTCCGCGGTGAATCGCTTGCGGATCTTCTAGAGCGCGAAGGCAGACTGCCGGAAGACCTGGCTCTTGATGTGATGGAACAGGCGGCACATGGTTTGTCGGTGATTCACCGGATGGACATGGTGCACCGCGATATCAAGCCGGGCAACATGCTGATCACAGCCAATGGCATTGTGAAGATCACGGACTTTGGTATCGCTAAGGCTGCCGCTGCTGTGCCTTTGACCCGCACCGGCATGGTGGTGGGTACTGCTCAATATGTTTCACCTGAGCAAGCCCAGGGCAAGGAAGTCACCGCGGCTTCTGATATTTATTCTCTCGGTGTGGTCGGCTATGAGATGATGGCTGGCCGCCGCCCGTTCACTGGAGATTCTTCGGTGTCTGTGGCGATCGCGCACATCAACCAAGCTCCGCCGCAGATGCCCACCAGCATTTCGGCACAGACTCGCGAGTTGATTGGCATTGCGTTGCGCAAGGATCCGGGTCGCCGTTTCCCTGATGGAAATGAAATGGCGCTAGCTGTTTCTGCTGTGCGCCTTGGCAAGCGCCCGCCTCAACCGCGCACGAGCGCGATGATGGCGCAGGCGGAGGCGCCGTCGCCAAGCGAATCAACGGCGATGCTGGGCAGGGTGGCCCGGCCTGCAACAATCACCCAAGAAGCGGCCCCGAAACGCGGTTCCGGCATTGGCATTGGTCTGTTCATCGCAGCTTTGCTTGCCGTGATTATTGGCGCGGTGATCTATGCGGGCACCACCGGAATTTTGTTCAACGACACTCCGGAAGAAACCACCACACCTGAAACCATTACGGAAACATACACCCCAACCGTGGAGGAAACCACCTCTCAGTGGGTACCGCCAACGCCTCCAACACGGTCAACATTCACCGAACCTGAAACAACTTCACACCGTCCGACGACAAGTGAAGAGAGCACATCCGAGGAACCAACCACGGAAGCTCCAACAAGTAGCCGAACTGTGCCTCAAATCCCTACCTCTACACCTAGGACGAGTGCTAGCGTTCCAGTTGAGACTAATGCACCGGCTGATGATTTAATCGACGCCGTAAATGGCCTATTGGATGTAGGAGGAGCGCAGTGACCTTCGTGATCGCTGATCGCTATGAACTGGATGCCGTCATCGGCTCCGGTGGCATGAGCGAGGTGTTCGCGGCCACCGACACGCTCATTGGTCGGGAGGTCGCGGTAAAGATGCTGCGCATCGACCTTGCGAAAGATCCCAATTTCCGAGAACGCTTCCGCAGGGAAGCCCAAAACTCCGGAAGGTTGAGCCACTCTTCGATCGTCGCTGTTTTTGACACCGGCGAAGTAGACAAAGACGGCACCTCTGTTCCCTACATTGTGATGGAACGCGTGCAGGGTCGAAACCTGCGCGAAGTTGTCACCGAAGACGGCGTATTCACCCCAGTTGAGGCAGCCAACATCCTCATCCCTGTGTGTGAAGCGCTGCAGGCATCCCATGACGCCGGCATTATTCACCGCGATGTGAAACCCGCCAACATCATGATCACCAACACCGGTGGCGTGAAAGTCATGGACTTCGGCATCGCCCGCGCGGTCAACGATTCCACCTCCGCCATGACTCAAACCTCCGCAGTCATCGGCACCGCCCAGTACCTCTCCCCTGAGCAGGCCCGCGGCAAACCCGCCGATGCGCGTTCCGATATTTACGCCACCGGCTGCGTCATGTACGAATTAGTCACCGGTAAGCCACCTTTTGAAGGCGAGTCCCCTTTCGCCGTGGCCTACCAACACGTCCAGGAAGACCCCACCCCTCCTTCGGATTTCATCGCGGACCTCACCCCGACCTCTGCTGTCAACGTGGATGCCGTGGTACTCACCGCCATGGCAAAACACCCCGCCGACCGCTACCAAACAGCCTCCGAAATGGCCGCTGACCTGGGCCGGCTATCCCGCAATGCAGTCTCCCATGCCGCACGCGCGCATGTAGAAACAGAAGAAACCCCAGAAGAGCCCGAAACTCGCTTCTCGACGCGCACCTCCACCCAAGTGGCCCCCGCCGCAGGCGTGGCTGCGGCCAGTACGGGGTCAGGGTCTTCTTCGCGTAAACGTGGATCCAGAGGCCTCACCGCCCTGGCCATCGTGTTATCCCTAGGTGTCGTCGGCGTTGCCGGTGCCTTCACCTACGACTACTTTGCCAACAGCTCCTCCACTGCAACCAGCGCGATCCCCAATGTGGAAGGCCTCCCGCAGCAAGAAGCTCTCACAGAACTTCAAGCAGCAGGATTTGTTGTCAACATCGTCGAAGAAGCCAGCGCCGACGTCGCCGAAGGCCTCGTCATCCGAGCAAACCCAAGCGTTGGATCCGAAATCCGCCAAGGGGCCACCGTCACCATCACCGTGTCCACCGGCCGAGAAATGATCAACATCCCAGACGTCTCCGGCATGACACTTGAGGACGCCGCCCGCGCCCTCGAAGACGTTGGTCTCATACTCAACCAAAACGTTCGGGAAGAAACCTCCGACGACGTCGAATCTGGCCTCGTCATCGACCAAAACCCCGAAGCCGGCCAAGAAGTAGTCGTGGGTTCCTCTGTATCTCTAACCATGTCTTCAGGCACCGAGAGCATCCGAGTGCCCAACCTCACCGGCATGAACTGGTCACAAGCAGAACAAAACCTCATCTCCATGGGCTTTAACCCCACAGCTTCCTACTTAGACAGCAGCGAACCAGAAGGCGAAGTCCTCTCAGTTTCCAGCCAAGGAACTGAACTACCCAAGGGTTCATCCATCACAGTGGAAGTCTCCAACGGCATGCTCATCCAAGCCCCCGATCTCGCCCGCATGTCCACCGAACAGGCCATCAGTGCCCTCCGCGCTGCTGGCTGGACCGCCCCAGATCAATCCCTGATCGTCGGCGACCCCATCCACACCGCAGCCCTCGTGGATCAAAACAAAATCGGATTCCAATCCCCAACCCCTGCAACCCTCTTCCGCAAAGACGCCCAAGTGCAAGTGCGACTCTTCGAATTCGATCTCGCTGCACTCGTGCAATAGCCAACAAGGAAACCGTCAAGGTAGCTGGCCCGGCAACTGATACGTTAAGCTCAAACAAGATAAGTACCAGTTGCTGGGGTTTTTCCAAGACAATAAATTATGAAGGTGTGAACAATGCCAAAGGCAAGAGTAACTAAAAACGAGACCGCACCGGTTTCAAGCAACCCAAGCGCAAACCGCACCCCGGTTAAGATCAATTCCGCCGGAACCCCAATGTGGTACAAGGTCATCATGTTTGCCTTCATGATCGTCGGCCTAGCCTGGTTGATCATTAACTACCTCGTGGGCCCACAGATCCCATTCATGGCTGATCTTGGTGCATGGAACTATGGCATCGGCTTCGGTCTGATGATCATCGGCCTACTCATGACCATGGGTTGGCGTTAATCCTTCAAAAAAGTGACTGCCGCAGCACAGCGTTGATTCGTTGTGCTGCGGCAGTTGTTTTGTGCGGGCGGATCCAGATTTAGCCCCTCATGGGCACTCTCGTTTGGCAGTTCGGGGCACTCAAAAAGGTAAAACCAGACTAGCGTGCCCAAGAACTGAACTTTTTGCCAGCCGTGGGCACTCCTGTTCGGTTTGAGAGCCGAGAAACCAGACAGGCATGCCCATGTGGACTGAAGACACGACATTTGGGCACGCCAGTCTGGTTCCCCCAAAATCAGTCCACATTCAGCTCCGAATCCCAAAAATCATGCCCTCCCAGAATCGCTTCTAAGAGCTCATCAGACGCCAATCAATGCAAACACCCATTCTAAAAACTCGACCCCTTAAATCTCCAATGAGAGGTCGTCGAAGTTTTCCAGCTGTAGCCCTTCAGAGAGCATCTTCATGTAGTTTTCTTTGCGGACTGCATCGATCTGAGTGTTGGTGGTGTTGTATTTCCAGTACCCAAACACGGCCACTGCATCTTTTTCCAATCCCACCTGCTTGCGGAAGTGCCTGCGGATGGATTTTATTTCATCTCGCTCGCCGGCTGCCCACACCACGTAAGTTTCTGGGTTTTCCAGGTCATATGCCTGTTGGGCAAGTGGCTGAACAGTTGGATCTGATCCCGGCGCGAGCAGGTTCAGTTCCAGTCCGTCGATGCTGGGTAGTTCATCGAAGGCTGCGGGATCGTCAGTGACAACCCATCCTTTGCCACGAAGATCTGTTGGCCATTGATCCAAAATAGCGGCGAGAGCGGGGATGGCGGTGTCATCAAGGAAGAGTGCTGCTTGTTCGCCTTCGGGGATGACAAAGTGTGGGCGGGGTCCGGTGAGCACGAGGGTGTCGTTGATTTTTACGGTGTCTGACCAGCGCATCATGGGGCTTTCGTGGTGGTGTTGAACCACATCCACCACGATGCTTTCAGTTGCGGCATCAAAGGATCGGACGGTGTAGACGCGGGTGGCGTCGTCGAATTCTTCGCTGAGGTAAAGCCTGATTGCCACGTTGGCTTCTGCCCACACTGGGTTGTTTGCTGATCCTGGAACAAAAGCTGTGAATCGCAGAAGTGAGGGTGATGGGTGGTCAAGGGCAGTGATGGTGGCGACGATTTCAGAGATGTCGCGGTCGTGGGAGTTTTCGCGCAGTAGGTTGTCGGTTTCTTTCATGAGTTTCTCCTGTCTGTGGGCACGATGAGTGGTCGGCCGTTGTTGGGGTCTTTGAGGATGAGTGCGTCGAGGTCAAAAACTTCTTTGAGCAGCGCTTTAGTGAGTATTTCTTCGGGTTTTCCTTGGTCGATGATGGTGCCGTCCCGCATGGCGATGATGTGGGTGGCATACCGTGCAGCCATGTTCAGATCGTGTAGAACAATGGCCAGGGTGCGACCACGTTGGTGCAGGTCGGAGCATAAATCGAGGACGGATATTTGGTGGGCTACGTCGAGGAACGTGGTGGGCTCGTCGAGAAGCAAAATGTCTGTTTCCTGAGCGAGCGCCATGGCGATCCACGCCCGTTGGCGCTGGCCGCCTGAAAGTTCCGACACTAAATGCTCAGCATGGGTGTGCATGCCGACTTCCGCCAGCGAGCGCGCCACAATGGCTTCATCGTCTTTTGACCATTGCGACAGCAGATGTTGGTGCGGATACCGCCCGCGGCTGACCAGCTCCGTGACGCTCACCCCATCGGGCGCATATGGGGGTTGCGGAAGCACCCCGATGTGTTTCGCCACATGCTTGGTGCCCATGCTGGAAATATCTCGCCCACCTAGCGTGATCTTCCCCAATTGTGGTTTCAGCAGTCTGCCCAACGCTTTCAAAACGGTTGATTTCCCGCATCCGTTGGGGCCAATGATGATGCTGAGGCCTCTTTCCGGAAGGTCCAGACTGAGCCCTTCTACAATATTTCGCCCGCCGTAACTCAGCGTGAGATCATGCGCTTGCAGCATTTATGCCTCCTTTCGGCTCAAAAGCCACATCAAATACACCCCGCCCAGCAAACTGGTCACCAGGCCAACGGGCGTGTGCAGCTCAGTATCAACGTGTTGCTCTAGGCAATCCGCCGCAACTAACAGCCCAGAGCCAATGCTTATCGACGCAGCCACCAGCACTCCATCCTCCCGGGCCAGAGCCCGGGCAATCTGAGGTGCTGCCAGTGCAATAAAAGCGATGGGACCTGCAGCTGCGGTGGCGATCCCCACCAGCAGCACAGCCAACAAAATGGCTATCAACCGTGTTCTCTCCACTGAAATTCCAAGTGCCCCAGCTGCATCATCACCCATTTCCATCAGGCGTAAACGGCGGACAATAATGCACAGTGCTGGCACAATCACTGCACACGAAATCAACACCAACAGGGCATGATTCCAGTCGCGCCCGCTCAACGAACCGGCAGACCACAGCTGTACCGTCGAAGCACCCGTAATATCTGCGCGCACCATGAAGAAATCACGAGCAGCACCCAAAAATGCACCTGTTCCGATACCAACCAACACCAGACGCAACCCGCCGGTATTGCTATTTTGTCTGGCCATGAGATAGACAAAAACTGCGGTCGCAAGTCCACCAAGAATGGCTGCCACTCCGGTTAAGACCACACCTGCATCAAAGAAAATAATGCTGATCGCCGCAGCTGTGGCAGCTCCCGTGGTAAATCCAATGATGTCTGGTGAGCCCAGCACTGTTACGTGACACGGACTGAAACAAGCGCCAGATAATCCCAGCGCAGCGCCCACTCCTACCGCTGTCAGCACTCGAGGCAAGCGCCGTGATTGCACTGAACGAATATCAGAAGCATCACCCACTCCTACGACCGCCGACCACGCCTGCGATGCAGTGATGGAACCAACAGTCAGACTCAAATGAATAAGAATCACCACCAACGTAACCGCGATGAGCACTACCATCAGTGTCCGGGGACGGAACTGCACAGAAAGCTTTGCAACCCGAATCGTCTGGTTTCTTTTCACAGCGCCGTTTTCTCGATGAAACAGGGCTAAACATCAGCACCTGGAGAACACGCACCCGGTTAAGCCTTGCAGTTGCCTATCTTTCCGATGGCGACAGCGCAGAATGGGCAGCTCATCACGTTGGTTTTTCTGGAGCAAGCAACCTCTCCAAAGCATTTCGCACTCATATGGGGATCTCACCCAATCAGATTCTTACACTTCCAGAACCGCAACATCTTGATCCACCACTGCCCCAACTCGCATCTTTAGAGATTCCAGCAAATGAAACATGGTCTCGGATCAATGGATCTCACATCATGGTGTGGGCTTTTCAAGGAACATCCACCGTTCGAGTAGCTGATAGAGAACTCACTGTTCATCAAGGTGAAGGGTTAATTCTTCCAGCTGGAATGCGCCTGGATCTTCACACTCCTGCGGGCGGACTCATGTTGCCGTTGGGCTACCAAGTTCCAGATTCCCATTCAATCAGTGCCCAACATGTGGACATCATTCAGTTTGATTGCTCTATTCAGCAGCTTTTGCAATGCACGATTTCTGCCTACACTCCTTTTCACCCGCACAAAGCGGCCCCGGATCAGTGCTTCTCCCTACCTTTTCCAAAATGCTCCACGAAAAACACGCCAACCAAAAATCACAATGATGAATTAATTTCTTTGGCAGTTGATCTTGCAGTCTCCCGAGAAACTAATGTTTCTGCTATTCGCGGCGGAATTGCGGAAGAGTTTGCACACATGACTGGCATTGCGGTGCAGCGCTGGGGACTTCTGCGAAGAATGACTTTGGCGCGCATTCAATTAAGCAAAGGGCTAAGCCCGGGGGTAGTCGCACGGAACCTCGGATACTCACACTTACCTGCTTTCAACCGTGCTTTCACCGCCACTCATGGTTGCACACCGATGCAGTACCAAGCTGACTGTGCGCGCATCCCTACCCCCTGAGTTATCCACAGGGGTTCGGAGTTATACACATCGATCTGTGGACAAGTGTGTGTTAATCGCTTTTCCTCAAGTTATCCACAGGCTGTGGAACAAGTTGTGAATGGAACAGTTTTAGACTGACACTGTCAGGTATACCTACCATTTCACAGCCTGTGGATAACTCTGTGAACAGTTTCCACCGGGTTGTGATTTGTTCGAATAGTACAGGTGCTGACGTCAGTGTTTCCAAGCCATCTACGTGTTCGAATAATAAATTGGCTCAATGTATCGGTAAATTACAAAAATGTAACTATCCACAGTGTGGATAACTTTTGTGGATAACTTGAACTGTTGTGAGTTATCCACATTCATCCACAGAACTGTGCACAGGCGTGTGGGAAGCTCAATGTTGTTATGTGTACAAAGAGGAAACTTGGAATTACACATTCTGTGGAAAAGCTAACACGGGGTTAATTCACTCGGTGAATTACAAAATTGTAATTTAGTTCAATTCCTGTCAAGCGATAGATACAGAAATACCCTCACCGGATGTCAAATTTTTGACCCCGGTGAGGGCAATGGGCGGAATGTGTCTACACCCGGTCAATTCCTAGAATGACAGCAGCCACAACTACAGCAAAACCAATGAGCACGATAATCCACCGTGTTCTTTGAGTTTTCGCTTTAACCATTGGCCAAGTAATTAAAGCTCCAGTGATCAAACCTCCAAGGTGTCCCCACAGAGAAACATTGGTGGACATCAAGGTATAGGCGATGTTGATGGCGATAAGGATCAAGGGTGCTCGGATATCCGCGCTTCTTAACACAAAAAGCCCCACCAAAATAGCCATCATGGCGTAAATGGCGCCGGAAGCACCTGCTGTCGGTGAATAGGGATCCATCCAGATGACAGCTGCAGACGCACCAATACCGCCCACAAAGTACATCGCAGTGAAAAGCGCAGAACCGAAGTCTCGTTCAATTTCTCTTCCCAGCAACCACAACAACACAAGGTTCAACAGCATGTGCCCGGGGCCAATGTGCAGGAACATTCCTCCGATGGCACGCAGTGGACCAAAGCCACCATCATCCATCAGCGGTGCGTACAGAATCCACGCGTCACCGATACTGGTTGAACCCAGGTTGTCTGTCACTGATCTCGATTGAATGGCCGTCACTGCGTACACAGCGATGATGGCTAAAGAGATCAACGTACTTGCTGGCGCTTGTCGATAAATCCGTTCTACATTCATGAATCCAACAATCTTCAACTGGTCTTTCAACAGGTTTTTGTGGCATAAAAAAATCAGGTCATACCGGCTTGCGGCATAACCTGAAGATTAGTGTACGTAGAGGTGGCTGTTACGCGGTGATCTCTACAGACTCGATGACAACTGCGTCAGCTGGGCGGTCGTAACGATCGGTTGCGGTGGTTGCAATTGCATCCACAACCTTCTGAGACTCAGCGTCAGTGACCTCACCGAAGATGGTGTGAGCGTTGTTCAGGTGAGGGGTTGGGGTCACAGTGATGAAGAACTGGGAACCGTTGGTGCCTGGGCCCGCATTTGCCATTGCCAGCAGGTATGCGCGGTCGAAGCGCAGCTCTGGGTGGAATTCATCAGCGAAGGTGTAGCCAGGGCCGCCACGGCCGGTGCCGGTTGGGTCTCCACCCTGGATCATGAAGCCGTCGATGACGCGGTGGAAGACAGATCCGTTGTAGAACGGACCTTCGCTGTCGCCCTGAGCGTTTGCGGACTGGTAGTCCTTGGTGCCCTGTGCCAGGCCAACGAAGTTAGCGACGGTCTCTGGAGCGTGGTTGCCGAACAGGTCGATGGTGATGTCTCCGCGATTTGTATGCAGAATCGCAGTTGCGGTCTTAGAAGTCATAACGCCCATCATAACTACATCGAGCGAAATGCCAACCACATGTCCCATGCTTTTACTAATGTGGGGTCTTAGAAGAACGCGACCAATTTAAGGAGAGTTGAATATGAGCACGATTGGCAACCTCAAGTTAGTAGTGGATGGCGCACGTAAAGCTTATGGAACTTATGCGGATTACCGCGACCGCAAGGTGTCTGAGACTTATGATGCGTTGTCCCAAGCTGCTGGTGAATATGCACCAAAAGCTGAGCAGGCTGTAGAGACTGCGCGGGAATCAGCGAAGGAATTTTATACTGAGTCGCGCGATAAGGCTGGAAATGTCACCAAGGCTGCTCGTGCTCGTCTGGAAAAGGCGCTCGCTGAGGCTGACAAGCAGGGCACTTCTGCGTTGAAGGACGCACGTGAATCGGGCAAGAAATTGAACCGGAAGGCGCGTCGAAAAGCAGACAAGGCCGCTAAGGCAGCCCGCAAGGCGACTGAAAAGAAGGAGTCGCACTGGGTGCGCAATCTGTCGTTGGCGGCGCTAGCGACCTCCGGCATCGTCGCGGTGGCCTACGCGTTTTTGAACAAGACCAAGAAGGAAACCCCAGGCACCCAGCCTCCACGGGTTGAGGTTCAGTTGAAGAAGGCCGTGGAGCAGGATGAGCCTGAGGTTGTGGCTGAGGCTGCTGTGGAGGAGCCAGAGTTGGTGTACTCCACAGAAAGCCCAGAAACCACTGAAGCCCCAGCTGAGGCCACCGAAACTCCAGCAGAAACCACCGAAGAAGAAGCCAAAACCGAAGCTGAACTAGAGGCAGAGCTCGAGGCTGAGGCCGATGCGGAGCAGGAAGCGGCAGAAGAGGCGGAAGCTGAGGCCATTCAGGCTGAGTTTGATAAGAAGAATGCACCTCAGCGCACCCAGAGCGAAAAGAAGAAGTAGGTTAACGCTTCAATTCGTGGCTGAGTGAGTCGAGCTCGCCGCCGCCGGACATGGCGAGGGTGAGTTCTTCCAGCTCGACTTCTGCGCGGGATTTGTCCATGACCTGCTTGCCTAAGTTGAGCAGGATGAAGTGATCACCGACAAGGTAGGCGTGGTGGGGGTTGTGCGTGATGAAAATGACGCCGATCCCCCGGTCGCGTGCTGCGGCAATAAAGCGCAGCACCATGCCAGATTGTTTCACGCCCAGCGCTGCGGTGGGCTCGTCCAAAATGAGGACGCGCGCGCCGAAGTAGATGGCGCGGGCGATGGCGACAACTTGGCGTTGACCACCTGAAAGGGAGGCCACAGGGACGTCGACATCGCGGAGTTCGATGCCCATTTCGCGGAGTTGTTCGTCGGTGATGCGGCGCATTTCTTCTTGTTTCAGAACGCCAAATCGGCCGGTGAGTTCCTGGCCGAGGAAGAAGTTGCGCCACACACTCATCTGCCCGACCACTGCTAGGTCTTGGTAGACGGTGGCGATTCCGGCGTCGAGGGCGTCGCGGGGGGATCCAAAATTCACTACATCGCCGGCCACGATTACTTCGCCGGAGGTGGCGGGATGCAGGCCGGAGAGAATCTTGATGAGGGTGGATTTTCCGGCGCCGTTGTCACCCAGAACACAGGTGACTTCGCCTGCGCGGACGTTCAAATTGATGTCGTTGAGGGCCTGGAAAGCACCGTATTTTTTGGATACTTCGCGGAGTTGAATGAGGTCTGTCATGATCGCTCCTTGTTGAAACGCTCGAATCGGTGATTGAGCAAAACAGCCAGAAGTAGGGTGCCGCCGAGGAAGAACATGAACCAGTCAGGGTTCCAACCTGCATAAACAATGCCTTGGTTGGTCATTCCAAAGATGAGTGCACCAATCATTGTGCCCACCACTGTTCCGCGGCCACCAGTCATGGAGATGCCTCCGATCACCGCAGCGATGATGTAGAGGAACTCATTACCCACGCCTTGACCAGCCTGAATCGAATCAAAGAGGAACAGGTTGTGCATGCCCACAAACCAGGCGGCAAAACCAACGAACATGAACAGGCCGATTTTCACGCCACGCACGGGAACGCCGACTGCGCGAGCTGCCTCTTCATCGCCACCGACCGCAAAAATCCAGTTGCCGATGCGCGTCTTAAACAACACAAAAGTGCCGACGATAACAAACAGCAGCCACCAAAAAACAGTGATGCGAATATTCACACCAAAGATGGGAATCGAGCTGGCAAACACCGCACGCGCTGAAGGAAAACCTTCCATATCCGCGATGGTTGGCGTGGCCACGGTGCCGGAAATCAGCTTGGTGACCGCCAGATTAATACCCTGCAGCATAAGGAAAGTGGCAAGGGTGATCAGGAAGGATGCAATCTTGGTTTTCACTACCAAAAAGCCGTTGAAAAAGCCGATGGCCAGCGAAATCACCAATGCAATCAGCGCGCCCACCCAGGTGTTCAGCCACAGGTTATAGCTAAACATCGAGGCCGCCAGCGCTGCAGTTGTCACGGCAACGCCGGTGGACAGGTCGAATTCATCAGCGATCATCAGCAGGCCCACGGCAACCGCCATGATGCCGATCGTGGAACTCGCATACAGCACGGTCGCCATCGAATCCCATGACCTAAATGCCGGCGCGACCACCATAAACAGCGTAAAAACAAGCACGGCGCCAAGCAGGCTGGTCAGTTCGGGGCGCTTTAAGGCGCGCTCAACAATGCTTGTCGACGCCTCCCCACTCTTGATTTTTGTCATCGCAGACCCTCCCCAACGGCTTCAGCAATGACATCAACGTTGGTGGCATCCACAATGGCTGGTCCTGTGTACACGGGTCGTCCGCCACCAACAGTGGTGCCGTTTCGGTGCGCCAACCACAGCGAATCCACGGCCATGTAGCCCTGCAGATATGGTTGCTGATCAATGGCGAATTGGATCTTGCCATCACGAATAGCGGTCATGAGCTGTGCGTTTGTATCAAAGGTGGCGATCTTTACTTCTGAGTTCGCAGCGTCTGCCGCATCAGAAATAGCCATTGATACACCAGCCTGGAGTCCCACAACCCAATCAATGCTGCGGTCTTGAGCAAGTTTTGCCTGCAGGGTGGAGTTCACTGAGGTGAGATCCATGCCGTTGACATACAGGGTTTCTACTTGTTTGCCCAAACCTTCAGACACGCCACCACAGCGAGCTTCCTGGGAGGAGTTGCCCTGTTCATGGATCACACACAAAACTTTTTGTGCGTTTTCCTCGGCAAGGCGCGCTCCTGCGGATGCTCCTGCGACGGATTCATCTTGACCAAAGAATCCTGTCATTCCATAATCTTGGTATTCGTTCATTCCAGCGTTGAGACCAACCACAGGAATGCCCGCATCCACGGCCTTTTGAGCGACCGGTCCTAGTGATTGAGCATTAGGCATGGTCATGGCGATGCCGTCGACGCGTGAATCGATGGCATTTTGCACGAGGTTGGATTGTTCAGGGATTTCCGGATTAGAGGAATAGCGGAGTTCAACGTTGTCTTTTTGGGCGGCGTCTTCAGCACCTTTTCGGACCAAATCCCAAAAAGTATCGCCCGGCGCGCCGTGGCTCACCATCGCGACAACCAACCGAGGCGTATCGACGGTTCCTCCGCCTGATGCCCCATCTGTTGCCCGTGGTGCTCCCCCGGTAGCTGAACAACCCGTGATTAACAGCGCAGCACCAATGAGCGCTGCGGCGAGTCTTGGTAGCTTCATTTACTCAAGTCAACGCAGGTCAGAGGCACAAGTCAAACTTTATTAACGCTTCTTTATTGATTCAGTGGCTTTGCGCTGTGGCTTTATGATTCCTTTTTCCAAGGCGATAATCTGATCTGCTTGATGTGCTTGATCAAGATCGTGAGTCGCAAGAATAATTGTGGTTCCTTGGTTGCGTTGTTGGTTAATGACATCTTCGATAAGACTTGCCGCGTGGGAGTCCACGGCGGCGAGGGGTTCGTCGAGAAGCAATAAGGGCGCCTGTTGCGCTAAACCTTGCGCTATGAGGGCGCGTTGGCGCTGCCCGCCTGATACTTCGCCGAGGGGGCGGTCGGCGAGGCCGGAGATTTCGAGCCGGTCGAGGCAGCTGTCCACGATGTTGCAATCTGCGGCAGTGAGTCGTTGCCAGTTTTTCTTGGCTGACCATCGCCCCATGCTGACTGTTTGTCTGATCGTGATGGGCAAATTATGGGAGACGTGGCTGCGTTGGGGGACGAACGCGATTTCTGGCACAAGGTTGTTAATGCTTCCGCTGCGGGGTGCCAGCATGCCCGCCAAAGTTTCCAACAGTGTGGATTTTCCGGAGCCGTTGCTGCCGATGAGGGCAGTTATTTTTCCGGTTGGGAAGCGTGCCGTGATGTTGTTGAGCGCGATGTGATTGCCGTATGTGCATGTGAGATTCCGGACGCTGAGTTCTGCCATTCCTTAATGATAACGGTTATCATTTTCAAATGAAGTTTTTTACTGACGCCCTCATAGTGCCTTTTGACGTTTCATTCATCTCCCGCGCCCTGGTCGCCGGATGCCTGGCCGCAATTTTATGCTCACTCATTGGAACGTGGGTTATTTTGCGCAGGCTAACCTTTTTCGGCGACGCTATGTCGCACGGCTTGCTCCCCGGAGTAGCCACGGCATCACTATTGGGCGGAAATCTCATGTTCGGCGCAGCAATCAGCGCATTAATCATGTCAGCCGGAGTGGTGTGGACCAGCAGAAAATCCAGCCTCTCCCAAGACGTCAGCATTGGCCTGCAATTTATTACCATGCTTTCCCTCGGCGTGGTTATTGTGTCCCACTCCGATTCCCACGCCGTAGACCTCACCAGTTTCCTTTTTGGAGACATTCTTGGCGTGCGACCCTCGGATATATTCATCATCGCCATTGCAACAGTGTTGGGTGGATTGACTATTTTTCTCTTCCACCGACAGTTCACTGCACTCGCTTTCGACGAGCGTAAAGCTCACACCTTAGGACTCAATCCCCGCTTTGCACACCTACTCATGCTGGCACTGATCGCATTAGCTACGGTGGTGTCGTTTCAGGTGGTGGGAACGCTTTTAGTGTTTGGACTTCTCATTGGTCCGCCCGCCACGGCTGCACTTTTAGTGCAAGACAAAGCAAGTATTTCACTGATCATGATCGTCGCGTCGCTTCTTGGATGCGCGGAAATTTACCTCGGGCTTTTAATCAGCTGGCACGCAAGCACTGCCGCGGGAGCCACTATCACTTTGTTAAGTGCTGCGATATTTTTTGCCACCTTATTGACAAAGAGTGCCATTAGTAGGTTAAACTTCACCGCGTGATACTGAAAGACATTTTCAATAATGGGGAGCTCTTTGGGGCTTCCTCCGCGAAAAATTTCCGAAAACTACTAGCTGTTCCAGCCGTTGCCGCCTCACTAGCTTTTGGTATCACCGCCTGTTCCGCTGTAGATGACACCCCTGACATTGTGGTCACCACCAACATCCTGGGTGATGTTGTAAGCCATATCGTGGGAGATTCCGCAGATGTCCAAGTACTCATGAAACCCAACGCAGATCCACATTCCTTCGGAGTCTCAGCACAAGACGCCGCTGCCATGGAACATGCCGATCTCATCGTGGCCAATGGACTAGGACTTGAAGAGGGCCTTCAATCCAATGTGGACAATGCCAAAAGCCAAGGGGTTCCCGTCTTGGAAGTCGGCGAACACATCGATGTCATTGACTACTCCCCCGGCGTTCCAGATCCTCACTTTTGGACAGACCCGGCGCGCATGATCGCCGCCACGGAAGTTATAGAAGCTGAACTGATCAAAGAACTCGATCCTTCCCTGACTGAATCGATCACACAATCAGCCCAGCACTACCGTGAGGAACTTGTTGCCCTTGATGAGGAAGTCACCGAATTGCTCAGCGGCGTGGCCCCAGAAAACCGCAAGCTGGTAACCAATCACAATGTTTTTGGATACCTGGCCAGCCGGTTTAACTACACCGTCATTGACACCATCATCCCAGGTGGAAGCACATTGGCGGCGCCTTCAGCATCTGACCTCAATGACATCTCCACCGCCATCGAAGACAACAATGTTCCCGCAATCTTCACCGATACCTCAAGCCCACAACGGTTAGCTGAAGTGTTGGCCAGCAACGCTGGCATTGATGTTCAAGTGGTGTCCATTTTCACGGAATCACTCACCGATGCAGATGGTGAAGCACCCACCTACATCAGCATGCAAAAAATCAATGCCGAGCGCATTGCAAGCACTTTGTCCTAAACAGTCCTAAACAGTCTTAAACAGTCCCCGTTTTACTAAATGTTTTACTAAAAGGAGAACCATGAAAAACTCCAAGCTACTTCTTATTGCTGCGGTATCCACCGCATCTATCCTGCTGGCAAGCTGTGGCACTGACAGCTCTGCAGATACTGCAACTGCGTCTAGCTCTGCAACAGCAAGCTCCGAGGCACACGATCATGATGGCCACGAAGCCGAAGGCAGCAGCACTGCCGTTGAGGTGTCCTCCCCGCAGGCCCGCATCGTCACCACCTACGACGGTGGCATCATTACCCTCGACGCCAACACTCTGGAAATCCTGGAAGACACCGAACTAGCAGGTTTTAACCGCCTCAACAGTGCAGGAGACGGACGCCACGTATTTGTCTCCACAGGTGGCGGCTTCCAGCTCTTTGATACCGGCGCATGGACCGAACCACACGGCGATCACACCCACAGCTACACCGCCACCCCAGAACTCACCGACATCACCTACTCCACCGATAAGCCTGGTCATGTAGTGAACCACGCCGGCAAGACCGTGCTGTTCGGCGATGGTGACGGCAAAATCCAGATCTTCGACACCGCTTCCCTCCTCAAGGGCGATGAAGTAGAACCTGAGATCAAAAACGCCCTCAAAGCCCACCACGGCGTGGCAGTAGTCCTCGAAAACGGCGACCTGCTGCACACTTTGGGCGATGAGGATTCCCGCAACGGCGCCGTCGTATTCAACGCAGCCGGTGAAGAAATCGCCCGCAACGAACAGTGCCCCGGCGTTCACGGTGAAAGCGCAGCACTCGGTGACGCCATCGCAGTTGGCTGTGAAGACGGTGTACTGATCTACAAGGACGGCGAGTTCACCAAGGTCCAGGCACCTGATTCCTACGGTCGCATCGGCAACCAATCAGGCAGCGACGTCTCTCCTGTCGTCCTCGGCGATTACAAGGTAGATAAAGACGCCGACTTGGAGCGCCCAGAGCGCGTTTCCCTCACCAACACCGAGACCGGCGAGCTCACCCTCGTTGACCTCGGCACCTCCTACTCCTTCCGCTCACTTGGCCGTGGCCCTGCAGGCGAAGCAGTAGTTCTAGGCACCGACGGCGCACTCCACATCATCGATGCCAACACCGGCGCCATCACCAACACCTACCCCGTCATCGATGCCTGGACCGAACCAGAAGTATGGCAAGAAGCACGCCCAACCCTGTTCATCAACAAGGACCGCGCATACGTCTCCGACCCATCAAACAACGAACTCCATGTTGTTGACCTGGCCAACGGCAACATCCTTGCCAGCGCCACCCTGCCAGGAACCCCCAACGAGCTCACCGGAGTGAGCGGCTAAAAAGAAATTGCTTTTCGACGCCTACCTCCACCACTTCAGGTCAACGTAGCGCGCTCCTCACTAAAAAAACTAAGACCCTCAGTGTAGAAACTGAGGGTCTCAGTGTATAAAGTGACGCCCTCAGTGTAGAAACTGAGGGTCTCAGTGTATAAAGTGACGCTCTCAGTGTAGAAACTGAGGGTCTCAGTGAAGTAGACTGACAGGGATACCTAATACGTTTAATAGATTGTGGGGCACTCGCCACCGTGGAACCATTCGAATTAGAGAAAGACCTTGAGCGTCTTAGGAAAAACGGAAAAGACGATGAAACCGTAGAAGTGAAATCTTGGGGTCGGTTACCTTTAAGCAAAGGATCAAAAAGCTTCTGGGAATCATTAAGCGCATTCGCAAACACCAACGGTGGATACATCCTATTGGGGCTAAGCGAACCAGATTTCACTCCAGTTGAAGGATTTGATTCACAGGCGAGTATCCAGTTCATTCGTGCAGGTTTAAATCCACAAGATCGCGACGCCCAAAAAGTGGAACCAGTGCCCCATCATGAAATTCATGAAATGACTGTTGATGGTGCTGAAGTTGTTTTAGTTTCAGTCTCACCGTTGTCAGTGAACGGGCCCTGTTATTATCTTCCCGTCGGAATCACTAATGGCAGCTTCAAACGCGTTGGCGATGAAGACCGGAAGCTCAGTCATCTTGAAATTTACGAGCTCCAAAATAGGTTTGTTCAAACCAAAACAGATAGAAATCCAGTTCCAGATTCAAGCATCGACGATCTCAACAATCAGCTCGCGGCGTCATTTAAGCAGCGCCTAATTGAGTCAAATAGTCGCTCCCTTGGAACAGACGATAACTGGTTACTGCGCAAAAATATCACTACATCAAAGGGAGAACTGACGATTGCTGGCTTACTGGCTCTCGGAAGCTATCCTCAACAGTTTTTCCCCCGAGTGATCATTGATGTTGCCGTACATCCAGGTCTGCATAAGTCACCAATCGGTACCTCAATTCGTTTTGAAGACCGAAAAATCTGCGAGGGAAATCTTCTCGAGATGGTTCAAGAGGCTATGTCTGCCATCAAACGAAACCTACGTGTACGCCGCG
Organism: Corynebacterium glutamicum ATCC 13032; assembly: GCF_000011325.1. Lineage (NCBI taxonomy): Bacteria > Bacillati > Actinomycetota > Actinomycetes > Mycobacteriales > Corynebacteriaceae > Corynebacterium > Corynebacterium glutamicum. Next base: position 25,717 of record NC_003450.3, on the reverse strand, counting down.
TCGTTGAAGGACTCTCAGGTAAAGATGTTCTAGAAATCCCAGAAGAAGTTTTGAGAGAGGCTCTAGCAAACGCCGTACTTCACCGTGATTATTCTGAGCTAGCTCAAAATGAAGCAATTCATGTAGACATCTATAAGGATCGAGTTGAGATCACGAGTCCAGGTGGATTACCCAATGGTAAACGCCCAGAGTCAATACTGGACGGATACTCTGAACCAAGAAATCGTGTGCTTTCAAGAATCCTAATGGATATTCCATGGACACATGAAGTACAAGGAGTACTTGCTGAAAGCAACGGTACTGGCGTTCCCCGAATGTTCAATTTGATGCGTGAAGCGGGACTTCCGGTACCGAATTTTAAGATTGATATTTCTAGCGTCACTGTCGAACTCAGCCGTCACGGTCTTCTAGATGCCCAAACAAGTGAATGGCTTGTAGAAAAACTCGGATCAGATTTTTCTAACACACAAGGCATTGCTCTTGTTCTCGCAAAAGAACTTGGAGCGGTAACGTCTCGAGATCTCCGCAATCAAACTGGTCATGATTCAGAAGACATGCGCAGCTTACTTGACGCTTTGGTTGATCGGGGCGTTCTAAACCAAAACTTACAGAACCAATATCAGCTTGCGACATCGTCTGTGAATGTAACTCAAAGCGAACAAGAAGTCTTAGATGCAATCAATAAAACAACTCCTGTCACAATTCGAGAAATTGCCACAAAAACAGGGAAAACTGCATCGTCTCTTCGGCCGCTGCTTCGTGGCCTTGTTGAAGCAGGTCTTGTGGTTGCAACTGCTCCACCATCAAGCCGCAACCGAGCGTACTTGAAGGCTTGACCCACCAACGAACTCACCGGTGTCAGCGAACAAAAAGAATTTGCTTCTCGACGCCTACCTCCACCACTTCAGGTCAATGTAGCGCGTCCCTCGCTCTAAAGACCAAGACCCTCAGTGTAGAAACTGAGAGTTTTGTTAATCCTGTGGTTTTAAGCCTCTTCGTCGATGACTGACACAGTTACCGAGATATTGCCTCGTGTGGCGTTGGAATACGGGCACACCTGGTGCGCGGCATCAGCAAGTTCCTGGGCTTCTGCTTGTGGCAATTGAGGAATCGATACTTCGAGTTCTACGGCAATCTCAAATCCACCAGCGCCGTTTGGCCCGATGCTAACTCGGGCACCAACCGCTGTGTCTTCAAGAGTGATCTTGCGGCTGCGTGCGACAGAGTGCATGGCAGAGTGGAAACAGGCTGCGTAACCTACCGCGAACAGCTGTTCTGGATTGGTGCCTTCACCGGATCCGCCCAAAGCCTTTGGCGGTGTCATTTCAAATTCGAGCGCACCATCTGTGGAGCGCACATGCCCCAGCCGGCCACTGCCGGTTGAGAGTGCTTCACTGGTGTACGCGATGGACTCGATCGCCATAGCAGTATTCCTGTCGTGAGAGAACACAAAGAATACGCTCGCTACAACTAGTTCGTCCGTGAGCAGTTTTCCGTTGTGCATTAGACAGCAAGATTTCCTGATTTTGGGCACCATATTGCCCAAATCTTGGTGTCGAATGTACACACGCACTAGTTAAGGGACAAAAGTGTGCTTTCAAAAATCTAAACAACAAAAATCCCGGCCCACCAACAAGGTGAACCGGGAAAACTGTGGAGCATAGGAGAATCGAACTCCTGACATCCTGCTTGCAAAGCAGGTGCTCTACCAACTGAGCTAATGCCCCTTTTTTGTTCCTGGTGGGCCTAGCAAGAATCGAACTTGCGACCTCATCGTTATCAGCGATGCGCTCTAACCGACTGAGCTATAGGCCCCTTTAGGAACAATCCCAAACTCTACCGATTGGAGTTGCAACTACCAAATCGCGAGCTTAAAGGGGTAACTAGCCCACCATGCAGACGTTTCGACTCCGCCATTAGCTGTTAATCCTCACGCTGTTGCCCAGCAACCCGGTCGCGATTGCCAGGCAACAAAACTGGGGTCAAGACGGACTCGCCAACGTCCCCGACTTGATCCAACAAGAACAACCACACGACCACTACGGGCGCCCGGTTACCTATGACACCGGAATCGATGCCACAACGACACGCCGTAAAAGCAAGTAAAAATCCCGGCCCACCAACAAAGGTGAACCGGGAAAACTGTGGAGCATAGGAGAATCGAACTCCTGACATCCTGCTTGCAAAGCAGGTGCTCTACCAACTGAGCTAATGCCCCGAGCTAAAGAGCAAGTTGTAAAAACTTGCTCTTTAAATTTTACACCCAGGCTACGTTTCTTAAAAATCCGCAGCTAGATGCATGCTTTTTACTAAATTTAAGCAAAGATTTGCTGCTGGATCTGTTGAATGAAGCTTGGGTCAATCCAGTTCACCAGACCGACCATTCCTAGAATTCCTACAACAATGCCGAGGAGTCCACTGAGCACTCCAGTTCCTAAAACAGAGGAACCTGCTGGTTGCGGTGCTGGTTGTTCTGCGCCAACAATCTCAACTGGCATGGAAATACGGGTGCCGGTATCGGTGGTGACAACGAGGTTTTGAGTACCTGAAAGGGTTGCAGGAATGTCCAAGCTCACTGTCGCGGTTCCAGCTTCGCCAAAGCCAGCTTCTCCGAGCTGAGGATCAATTGGTGCTGAAACAATTTCTTCTCGAAGGCTGACAGTTACTTCCGTGGCAGTGTCGCCTTGGGTGTAGCGGAGTCCTGCCATGTCAAGGGTGATGGTTTCACCCGCATTGAACTCACCGGATGGGGTGATGGAAATCTGGGCTTGACCAGTACGTGGGGTGACATTGTTGTTGGACAAGTATCCGATGGTGGACTGTACATCCACGATGCCGGTTTGTGCAGGTGCGGTTCCGCGGGTCAGTGCGGTCATACCTTCGTTGCCGGACTGGAGGTACAGGGAAGCTGCAACAACGTAGTCGCGTTCCGGATCAAGTGGGGTATCATCAATGGTCACGGAAGTGACGCGGTCACCGATTGGACGGTTGATGTCGTAGGTGTAGGAAACGTTGTCGGATACGCCAAGTGCTGCCACTGGTCGTGCAGAACCTTCTTCCCACTGCTGCTCAAGGGCATCTTTGAAGTCTGATCCCTTGAGGGTGACAAATGAATCTTCACCGGAGAAAGGCTGGATTTCAAAAGCTTCGGCGTAGGTAACATCGCCGCTGAATAGGTCAGTGTGGAGTCCTCCGGCGTTCATAAGCCCAATGTCTGCGGTGGTGGCGGTATTGGTGGACATGGACCAACGCACAGCACTGGCAATCATGTTGACGAGCTGGGATTCAGCGCCGTAGTTGGAGCCAGATTCTGCTCCTTCGTCGCTGGCGCGGAGAAAATCGCCATCGATGGTCGCTACTACTTCTTTGCCGGCTTCACCAGCATCAAGTTCCGCCTGAGCAACAATATCTGCAATGGTGTCATCTGGGTTTTCACACGCGTTGATATCGTCGACTCCGAGCATGCGGGCATCATCTACGGTGAGCTCACCGGTGTCGTGGTTGAAGCTGAAATCTACATCGGCAAGTGCGTGCCCGTAGTTTCCAGACTGCATGATTAGTGGACCGTTGTCGGTTCCTAGATCACGAACTTAGTGGGTGTGACCTGCGAAAACAACGTCGATATTTTCTGACCATGCTTCGGTGCCGGTAATGCCTTCGTGGTAAAGCGCAACGACAACATCTGCTGCGCCACTTCCCACGAGTTCATCAGCTACACGGTTGGTTGCTTCAAGTGGGTCAGTAAACGTGATTCCCTCAATGCCTTCAGAATTGACCAACATCGGAGTTTCTTGGGATACGGTGCCTACGAAAGCAACCTTCACACCATCAAGGTGAGAAATTCCATATGGTGCAAGATCTGGGTTTTCGCCCTCAACGTTTGCGCCGAGATAATCAAAATCAGCAAGGTCAGCGACTCGACTGCTTAAGTCTGCGTAGCCTTTATCAAATTCGTGGTTGCCCACTGCTGAGTAATCAAGACCCATTTGGTTGAGTGCTTCCAAGGTGGGTTCATCACCAAGAATGGAGGATTGGAACGGGCTGCCACCAATGTTATCGCCTGAGGATACGAAAGCTTGGGCGCGTCCGCCAGCGGCTTCATCGACTGCACATTTCAGCATTGCTGCACCGGGGTGAGCTGCAGTTGCAGAGATATAGCCGTGGAAGTCGGTGATATTTGCGATGTTGAACTATGAGATATTTTCCTGCGCCTGGACAATAGAAACCCCTGCCAGAGCAGCGGCGACGACGGTGCCTGCGGCAATCGGTGCGCGGTATGCGGATAGAAACACTACTTCTCCTGTTTAAAGGTATTATTTTCAGATACTTAAGTGTCTACCGGGGTAGGAAAAGTACCGCTTGGTTGGTCACCAAAAGTTCATGCGCAGGGTGTGGTGGGTTTTAGCCCCGTATGTTCTGAAGAACCCACCGGTGCCGTTTTAAGGCATCGATTTTTCACAGTGAGTGCTTGTGTCGATGAGTTCTCAAAAGGCTCTTAAACGACTACGTGAAAATATCGATGTCTTTGATTTCACACTCACAGATGAAGAAATGGCGGGTATCGCCGCCCTAGACAAGCAACAACCCCTTGCGGGATTCACCCACCGTGATCCACGAATGCTCGAACGACTGCAATCGCTGGACTAGTTTTACGGCAGGGAACACCCGGTTAGTAGTGCAATTGCATAGGACAGCAGCACAATAACGCTGACAAATCCCAACAGTAGAATCTGACTACCTGCTGCAAGAGCCGGAACGTACCCTTTCCGCCCTGTGGATGAACCCACCAGATGCGGAATACGTCCAGGACCTGCAGCAAACAACGTTCCGGCAGCTGATCCAATGGTTCCTGTCGGTATCTTCTTCTCCCCCAAAACTAAAAGAGCCCGAACCAACGCCGTGGTGTTTACTTTTCTGCAGGCTTGTTGATCAGCAGCGATTTCTAAATAGTCCGGCAGGACTTCTGCGGCTTCTCGAATAAACGGTACCCATCGCAGTTGTGCTGCGATACTGTCCACCAATGCGGTGACAATGTGGTGTCGTTGATCCATGTGGGCCTGTTCATGGGCAAGGACTGCCTCGAGTTCATCATCAGCCAACTGATCAATCGCCCCTGAAGAGAGGGTTATTCCTCCAAGACGAGGTGAAAACGTCAGAGCCCAAGGACGGTGATCGTGGACAACGGAAACGTTGTAGCCGAGAAGGGGGCGTCGATAAGCTTCATGCTGCACACGCGCCGCCGTGGAACGGGAGCACCGCACCCGGGCCATAAACTGCGCCGCGATGCCGACGGTGCACATCGCCGCAATCACCGTCGGAATAACCAGGAGCAGCACGGTGGGCAGCGTCGTCTGAATGGACTCCACCGAAAACGGATTAGCCGCGGTCAAGCACTGTTCACAAACTAAAGCAGCTTTTTGTGGAAGAAGCGCTGGACCTACCAACACCCACGCCAACGCAAGACTCAAGGCAAGCAGCGTGGTTGGCCAAACGAGGATACCGCCGATGAGCAACGCCACTGCTAGGTGCGGAGTTTTAGCCAGCGCTGGCGCTGCGTGGCGAAGAAGCGCAGGACCAAAAATTCCAATGACAGCCAGTGAAATCCCAATTATGAGCGCTACAGTTAACGCCGAAGCCGCAGTCATTTCCTACCCTCCTGCTGTTGCAGGTACTCCAGAAGCAGCTCGCGATCAGTTGCCGTGATTGTATCCACAAAATGCAGAATCGATGCACTGCGATCCCGACTGGTCGACAGCACCTGGTCCATGATGCCGGCGGTGTATTGCTCCCTGTTCATCAACGCGCTGTGCCGGGCAGTCCGACCATCTTTGACGGTGGTGACCATGCCTTTTCTGCCCAAGTGACGCAGGACGGTTGCGATCGTTGTGTACGCAGGATCACCTGGAAGGAATTCGATGACTTCACGGACTGTCAATTTTCCGTGATCCCACAGAATGTGCATGACTTGTTCTTCAAGCGGTCCAAGCGTGGGGATTCCTGGCTCGATGCTCATGCTTCACTTCCTTATCTTTTGAAACCATGTGCAGCTGTTTTTCTCTTCATTTTTCTCTTCATACACTGACACAGTTCAACTCAATCAAATAGTCAACTATGCAAGGTAGTCGACTATGTGGCATAGTCGCCATAGTTGAGTTTTATTCATGGCTTTTAGCTAGGCGACTTTAGTTGAGGGCTTTTAGTTGAGGGCTTCCCAGCAGGGATGGTTAAGGAGAATTCAGTGAACCAACAGAGTAAAAAGTGGCTCGTACCGACACTGGTCGTCATCATTGCAGTGCTCCTCATCGCAGTTGTTCTGTTGATGTACCGAGGAAATGCGAGTGATACGGCCGAGGGCGTTTCAGCCGCTGCGACTTCGGACTCGGCTGCTGCTTCGACTGCTGCTTCGGGTTCCGCTTCTGGTGCTGCGGACTCCGATCTGACCAGCGTGGAAGCACGCGACCCTTCCGACCCTGTTGCGGTGGGAGACGTTGATGCACCTGTTGGGTTAGTGGTGTTTTCCGACTACCAATGCCCGTTCTGTGCAAAGTGGAGCGATGAAACCCTGCCACAGATGATGAAGCATGTGGAAGATGGAAACCTCCGCATTGAATGGCGTGAAGTGAACATCTTTGGAGAACCATCTGAGCGTGGAGCTCGCGCGGCATACGCTGCGGGTTTGCAGGACGCATACTTGGAATACCACAACGCACTCTTTGCCAACGGTGAAAAACCCAGCGAAGACCTGCTCAGCGAAGAGGGACTTATTAAGCTTGCTGGTGACCTTGGACTAGACGAATCGAAATTCACTGCCGATTTCCAATCCCCTGAAACTGCAGTCGCAATTGCGCAACATCAACAGCTGGGAATCGATCTTGGCGCCTACTCCACCCCAGCTTTCCTCCTAGGTGGCCAGCCAATCATGGGCGCTCAGCCTGCTTCTGTATTTGAAGCCGCCTTCGAGCAAGCACTGGCAGCGAAAGAATAAACCGTGGATGTCGGCCTAGTTACAGCTTTTCTCGGTGGCACACTCGCGCTACTTAGCCCTTGTGCCGCACTCCTTTTACCAGCATTTTTTGCATCCTCAGTGGGTGCTGGCCCGCGCATGATCCTTCACGGTGTTGTGTTCTACGCAGGACTTCTAGTACTTCTCGTGCCACTTGGCCTTGGTGCGGGAATCCTCGGCGAGCTGTTTATCACCCAACGCCAGACCATCATCGTGGTTTCATCGATCGTGCTGATTATCCTAGGTTTTGTCCAGATCTTCGGCGGCGGATTCGACTTCGGAAAAGCACTCCCAGGATTAGATCGTCTGCAATCTAAGGCCACTGTGACCTCAGGTCTAGGAAAGAGCTTTTTACTAGGAATGACCAGTAGTATTGCCGGTTTTTGTTCCGGACCAATCCTCGGCGCCGTTCTTACTTTGGCTGCCACCAGTGGAAACTCCATCACCTCAGCACTCATTTTGAGTGCTTATGGTGCGGGAATGGTGCTGCCCCTGATGGCTATTGCAGCGCTCTGGGCCAAACTCGGACAGCGTGGACAGCAGATGCTCCGCGGCCGGGAATTCACCTTCTTGGGCAGGCAGTGGCACATTGTTTCTGTCATTAGCGGTGCCCTGATCATCGCTGTCGGAATCCTCTTTTGGTCCACGAACGGCCTTGTCAGCATGCCGGAGCTCGTTCCAATGGACACCCAGATCTGGCTACAGGAAGCCACATTCTCACTCGGGTCACCACTCTTTGACATCGCATTGATCATTGTCGCCGCTGGCTTGTTCTTGTACTTCTGGAACAAACGACAAAAGCGAAAAGAAGAAGCTCAGCGACCCAAAGAAAGTGGATGGGTTATTAACCCTCGCTAATTATTAGTTTTGGAGCGAGGCAGTATTGGAATTAGTTCGCGTCAGGGGCAGCGCTGGAAAAATAACGAGCGCCCCATAGCTTTGACGACTTCAGCAAAATGATCAAAAACTTCCATCCGCCCAACTTCTCCATAATTCCACGGCATCACTATTTACCGTCAATTCCGGTAAATGCTAATTCTTCTATTTCGACGGACTCAACAAATCTGCCAACGAGGCAGCTACGCGTACTGCCTCATCATCACCCCAACCCAAGTTGCTGGCATGCACCCACACAACAGGAATCTCTCCATCAGCGTTGGCAGCACGGAGATCAAGGCAAAAGAAACCTCCTCCACCATCTAAAGCAAGAGGCCACGCACCCGGAATCCATTCACTAAACTCATAATCATCATAGAAATCAACCATATCCGCAGCTAGGAACCCGAATTCCGGCAGAGGAAAATCAGAAGTCCATGAAGGCTCAAGTTCAATAAGCTCAATCCCTTCAACTGCCAAAGTGACCAACTCCGGCGGAAACACCAATGGCCCAGGCAGCCCAAGTCTCTTTCCTGCTTCAACAGATACAAGAGTCAACCATTCTGGAATCTCGTTCATTATTGTCATTCCAATCTGTCAAAAACAATCCGTTAGCCAGGGCTCAAAATCAGATGTGGTTCGATGCGATGGACACTAATTCTCCCGCTAGAATCGGCAATCTGCGGGGTCCACTCCACACAGCTGTAAGAGGACGAGTAACTCCACTGCCTTCAAATGGCACACTCAACAGCCTGCCGAGCGCAAGATGATCACGCAAGGCTAATTCACCAAGTACTGCAGGACCTGCCCCTGCTTCAACAACAACACGTACCGCAGCATTGCTGTTTAACACTTGAATCGGCTCAGCCATGTCATAATCCGCAAGTAATTCTTGTAATGCTTCTCGGGTACCTGAGCCGACTTCCCTCACTATCAGCGGAGTTTCCGACAACTCCCGAAGACTGATCCTACCCGTGCGATTAGCCCACTCATGATTAGGAGAAATCACCACAATCAGCTTGTCCTCTTGCACCACACGAGCATGAAGCCGTACGGGAACATGCGGTGTTTCAATAAAACCTAGTTGCAAGTGCCCTTTCTGGACGGCTTCAATTACTTGAGAAGAATTCATCACAGAGACGTCGACACGGCAGGCAGGAAAACGCGTGCGCATGTCCGCAACCCAAGCTGGAAGTAGAGCCTCGGCAATGGTCATACTGGCCCCAACATGCAATTTCAGCGGCTGCTCAGTTCGTCCCTCTGTCACCCATTCAGTAAATTCTTGTACAGATTGAAGCAGATCGCGCGAATGCTCAACAAGCGCAAGTCCAGCAGCTGTTGGATGTGATCCTCGAGGATGACGTACCAACAATTCGGCTTTCATGTCTGCCTCAAGCTCTGCGATAGCCCGACTGGCATTAGGTTGGGCCATTCCGACTTTTCGAGCACCGGCACCGAGGCTCCCCTCTTCCACAATCGCCACAAAGAGTGCGAGAGTTTGCAGGTTCGGCCACCCATTATCCATATCAACATTATATGGGTGGATATGAAAGTACCGTCTACCGCGTTCTTTTCAATTAGCGCAACCTTGAAGCATGTCTACAAACCTTCTGGAATCGACGCCGCCCTTTACCCAACTTCGCACCGGAGTCCTCCAGAAGTACACCCCGGGCCTGCTCTTATGCTCCATTGCGGTACTCATCGCTATGATCGTGAATCACTTTTTCTCTGGTGTGAGTCCGCTTATCGTCGCGATCATTCTTGGCATCATCCTGACCAACCTGATTCAGCTCCCAGCATCGACCTCACCCGGCATCACGTTGGCGTCGAAAAAGCTTTTGCGGCTGGGAATCGTCTTCCTTGGTCTGCAGTTAGTTTTCTCAGATATTTTGTCACTTGGTTTCCCCATGCTGGCGGTGATTGTGTGCATCGTTGCCGGTGGTATTTTTGGGACCATCCTCATGGGACACCTGCTCAGAATGAAACCAACCCAAGTTCTGTTGATTGCTTGTGGCTTTTCTATTTGTGGCGCTGCGGCCGTGGCAGGTGTTGAAGGAGTAACTGATTCCGAAGAAGAAGAGGTCGTTACTGCGGTTGCACTTGTTGTTATTTTCGGAACGCTGATGATTCCTTTTATCCCATTCGCAACCAAAGTCTTGGGGTTATCCCCTGAAATCGGTGGGATGTGGGCAGGCGGATCCATCCATGAAATCGCCCAAGTAGTAGCAGCTGGAGGAGTCATTGGTGGTGGAGCATTAGGTGTTGCAGTTGTGGTGAAACTCGCCCGAGTACTCCTACTTGCACCCATTGCTGCCATTTTAAGTTTTCGCCAGCGCCGCCAGGGTTACACGTCCCCCGATGGAAAGAGACCACCGGTCGTTCCCCTATTTATCCTTGGATTCTTGGCGATGGTAGTTTTGCGCTCCACTGTTGCGCTCCCAGACGAGGTAATTGCGGCTGGAGGTTTCCTACAGACAGCCTTGCTCTCTGCAGCAATGTTTGGTCTCGGGTGTGGCGTAAAAATCCAGAACCTGATCCATGTTGGGGTCAAGCCTTTCATTCTGGCTTTCGGATCCACGACACTTGTCACCAGTATCGCACTTGCAGGCACCCTACTCACCCACCTCGGATAGAACCGAAGACCCAGTTGTACTTTCGACAACAAGATTTCCTGATTTTGACCACCATTTTGCCCAAATCTTGTTGTCGAAAGTACACACAGCTTTCCAATGACCCAGAGTGCCGCCGGAGTGCCACCGAGGTATCCCAGAAACACTAAAAAACAAAAATCCCGGCCCACCTTAAACAAGATGAACCGGGAAAACTGTGGAGCATAGGAGAATCGAACTCCTGACATCCTGCTTGCAAAGCAGGTGCTCTACCAACTGAGCTAATGCCCCTTTTTTGTTCCTGGTGGGCCTAGCAAGAATCGAACTTGCGACCTCATCGTTATCAGCGATGCGCTCTAACCGACTGAGCTATAGGCCCCTCTAGGAACGAGATAAGACTCTACCTTCAAGTTAACAATACAACAAATCCCCTGTTCAAAGGCTATATTTAGCAGTGTCTAGGGGTTTGTGTTTCAGAGGTTAGTCTACTTCTTCTTGCAGTTGAATCTGCAGTCCACCGAAGAGGTCAACAATCGAGTTGTAGATGATTGCACACAATGGTGCAAGCACAGCGACGGTAATCGCTCCGATAGCTCCCAGAAGTGCGGAAATGCTCAGGACGAGCCCGAAGGTGATGGTTTGTTCTGCACCAACACCGCCGATGACATCGTTGAAGTTCTGCCAGACGCCAGCCACGTTAAGTCCGAAATAGAGGACGGTTACGCAGATGATCCACGCCACGAGTCCGATGATGGACATTGCCAGTGCAACTCGGAAGGTTGCTAGTGGTGAGATTCGGGTGATGGATACTTCTCGGGATGCCATAAATTATTCCTCGCCGTTTTCGTCGGATCCGTTGTCAACGGAGTCGGTTTCTTCGGCAGCAGTCTTGGATGCTGGTCCTTCGACTGCACCCTTTGCTACTGCTTCTGCGGATGCTTCGCCCTGGTCTTCGACGTTCTTGTCGATGGCAAGCAGTTCTACACCTTCTTCCAAGTTGACCAGTCGAACACCCATTGTTGCACGGGAGGATGGTCGGATCTGCTTGACTTCGGTGCGAACAACGCCGCCGGCGGAGGTGATGGCGAAGATCTCGTCATCTTCCTCAACTGCGATGGCGCTGACGAGGCGACCGCGCTTCGGGGTGTACTTGAAGGTCACCACGCCGAGGCCACCACGGCCCTGGGTGGAGTAATCCTCAAGTGGGGTGCGCTTGCCGTAGCCGCCGGAGGTGGCAACGAGGAGGAATTCGCCGTCGCGGACCACGGACATGGACAGCAGTTGGTCGTTGTCGCGGAAGCGCATGCCCTTGACACCGGCGGTGGCGCGGCCCATGGGGCGGAGCTGCTCATCGTCGGCGGTGAAGCGGATGGACTGTCCGAATTCAGAGACCAGCAGCAGATCGTCTTCTTCACCGCAAAGTGCGGCGCCGATGAGGCGATCGTCCTCGTTCAGGTTGATGGCGATGAGGCCACCGGAACGTGCTGATTCGTAGTCGAGCAGGCGGGACTTCTTCACGCGACCGTGTGCGGTTGCGAGCACCAGGTATGGGAAGTCGTTGTAGCTTTCCAACTGGATGACCTGGGCGATTTGCTCACCAGGTTGGAATTCCAGAAGGTTGGCCACGTGCTGTCCACGTGCGGTGCGGGATGCCTCTGGAAGTTCGAATGCCTTGAGGCGGTACACGCGACCGTAGTTGGTGAAGAACAAAATCCAGTCGTGGGTGGAGCTGACGAAGAAGTGACGAACAATGTCATCTTGCTTGAGCTCTGCGCCACGAACACCCTTGCCGCCACGCTTTTGCGACTTGTAGGCATCGACCTTGGTGCGCTTTGCGTAACCGGTGGAGGTAATGGTGATGACAACGTTTTCACGCGCAATGAGGTCTTCTTCAGACACGTCGCCGGTGGCAGCGATGATCTGGGAACGACGCTCGTCGCCGTACTTTTCCACGATTTCGGTCAGCTCATCGCGAACGATGGTGCGCTGACGTTCTGGGCTTGCCAGGATGGCCTTCAGGTCAGCGATTTCCAGCTCGATTTCAGCGAGCTCATCGATGATCTTTTGGCGTTCCAGTGCCGCCAGGCGACGCAGCTGCATTGCCAGAATTGCGTCAGCCTGCGCCTCGTCGACGTCGAGAAGCGACATGAGGCCGGTGCGGGCTTCATCTGGGGTTGGGCTGCGGCGGATGAGCGCGATGACCTCGTCCAGCATGTCCAGGGCCTTGACCAGGCCGCGGAGGAGGTGGGCGCGCTCTTCAGCCTTGTCGAGGCGGTATTGGGTGCGGCGCACGATGACTTCGATCTGGTGTGCCACGTAGTAGCGCAGCATCTGGTCCAGGCGAAGGGTGCGTGGCACGCCATCGACGATGGAGAGCATGTTCGCACCAAAGTTGGCTTGCAGCTGGGAGTGCTTGAACAGGTTGTTCAGCACCACGCGGGCAACTGCGTCGCGCTTGAGGGTGACCACAATGCGCATGCCGACGCGGTCGGAGGATTCATCTTCAATCTTGGAGATGCCCACGAGCTTGCCGTCGCGCACCTGCTCCGCGATATTAGAGATCAGGTTATCCGGGTTGACCTGGTATGGCAGCTCGGTGATAACGATGACGGTGCGGTTGCCTTCCTCCTCGATGGAGGTGACACCGCGCATGCGGATGGAGCCGCGGCCGGTGGTGTAGGCATCGTGGATGCCCTTGTCACCGATGATGAGGCCAGCGGTTGGGAAGTCTGGGCCCTTCACAAACTTCATGCAGGCTTCGAGAGCTTCGGATTCTTCGGCGTCTGGGTTTTCCAGGAGCCAGAAGATGGCGTCGGCAAGCTCGTTGAGGTTGTGCGGTGGGATGTTGGTGGCCATGCCGACCGCAATGCCGCCCGAACCGTTCATCAACAAGTTTGGAACGCGCGATGGCAAAACGTCTGGTTCGAGGGTTTTACCGTCGTAGTTTGGTGAGAAGTTGACGGTGTTTTCGCGGATGTCGCGCACCATCTCCATGGCCAGTGGGGTCATGCGGCACTCGGTGTAACGCATTGCTGCAGGGCCGTCGTTGCCGCGGGAACCGAAGTTACCCTGGCCGTCTACCAGCGGGTATCGCATGGACCATGGCTGAGCCATGCGCACCAACGTGTCATAAATTGCGGTGTCGCCGTGTGGGTGGAAGTTACCCATGGTGTCTGCCACTGGTTTTGCAGACTTCACGTAGCTGCGGTCGGGGCGGTAGCCGTTGTCGAACATCGCGTACAAGACGCGGCGGTGGACTGGCTTCAGGCCGTCGCGCACCTCTGGGAGGGCACGTCCGACGATGACTGACATCGCGTAGTCGATGTAGCTCGACTGCATTTCCTCATTGATATCAATGGGATTAACGCGGTCAAATTGTCCGGTATTGTCGTCGCTCACTGATCACCTTTCTTCGTGTCAACCCTACCGATTTTAGTCCACAGGCCGTTTTAACGCCTTGCATGCCCCAAAATTGGTATCAAAGCGATACCATTTTGGGCATGGCAATGACTTTAAGGCTTAACGACGCCCAGGACCGCGCCCTCACCCTGCTTGCCAGGACCCAAGGCTGCAGCAAACAGGAAGCTGCCACGCGAGCAATCATTGCGGCAGCAAGCAGGGCGGTCGACGACGCTGAGATCGCCGGGCTCGCCCGGACGATGCTGCACGAGTATGCGGGCGTCGAAAAGCGAATTAGGCAAGCCCGATGAAGGGCTTAAGCGCGGAAAATGTGCTGGCCATCGCCGATGAGGTGTGCGCGGAACACGGCGTTGTGGTGCGGGATTTCGCAGCGCTTGCAGCCGCCGCAGCAGTAAGCACGGCCAACTTCCACGGCGTGCGCGTTTTTGGATCAGCTGAGGCGATGGCAGGAAAAGTTTCTGAAATGATCAGAGCATTAAAGCCATTGAGTGGTCGAAACGAGACCTTCGCGGCAGTCACCCAGAGAGTACTTTTAGAGATCAACAAATAGACTGAACGGTCTATTTGTTCACGTTTTCGCAGCTAAATTCTTGAATCTAAACTATTCCCAAATAGACCATACGGTCTAACATGTGTTCATGCTTGCACAGCGAACACTCCCCATTCACATCACCGCCCCCCACCTACCCGTCGCGCGCGTATTTCATCAAATTCGCGCCACAGACGCCGATCGCACCTCTCTGCAACGCGATCTTGAACTCTCCCAAGCTGGCATCACGCGGCATGTGTCAGCGCTTATTGATGCAGGTCTCGTGGAGGAAACCCGAGTGGATTCCGGGGCGCGCTCGGGGCGACCGCGCACAAAATTAGGCATCGACGGCCGCCATCTCACCGCCTGGGGAGTGCACATTGGCCTGCGCAGCACGGATTTTGCGGTGTGCGATTTAGCCGGCCGAGTGATTAGGTATGAGCGCGTGGACCATGAAGTTTCACACTCCACGCCGTCGGAAACGCTGAATTTTGTCGCACATAGGTTACAAACATTGAGCGCCGGCTTGCCCGAGCCCCGCAATGTGGGCGTGGCATTATCTGCCCACTTAAGCGCCAACGGAACCGTCACTTCCGAAGATTATGGCTGGTCAGAGGTGGAAATTGGGGCACACCTCCCCTTCCCCGCCACCATCGGATCAGGTGTTGCGGCGATGGCCGGTTCGGAAATTATCAACGCGCCACTGACCCAATCCACGCAGTCCACGCTGTATTTCTACGCCCGCGAAATGGTCTCCCACGCCTGGATTTTCAACGGCGCTGTCCACCGCCCCAACAGCGGCCGCACGCCGACGGCGTTCGGAAATACAAATACCTTAAAAGATGCTTTTCGACGTGGACTCACACCAACAACTTTCTCCGATTTAGTCCAACTCTCCCACACCAACCCGCTTGCACGACAGATCCTCAACGAGCGCGCCCACAAACTTGCCGACGCCGTAACCACCGCCGTTGATGTTGTCGACCCCGAAGCCGTCGTCTTCGCCGGCGAAGCCTTCACCCTGGATCCGGAAACTCTTCGCATTGTGGTGACCCAGCTCCGAGCAAACACCGGCAGCCAACTGAGAATCCAACGCGCAGACGCCTACATTCTCCGCACCGCGGCCATCCAGGTGGCGCTGCATCCGATCCGTCAAGATCCGTTGGCATTTGTGTAATTACCACCCATGTTGCGGGGCCGATATTACTAAATGTAAGCTTTGTGACTGTTGTGATTGCAGTGACTGATGTGGTTTTCAGTTTCTGTGGAGGAAGGGTTGCAACGCTTTTTCAAGAGAATGACCGTGCGTCCGCTTAAACGAAGCGTCGAACGCCGGTCTTTTCTCATTTCACTTAAGATGTAGAACATGACTTCACTCAGGGACTTACTTGTTTCCACCAATGCCGACGCAGCAATTGCAGATATGTCAGCATTTATCGAAGAAACCGTGGGCAAGCAATCCGGCATCAGCGGCATCGCACTCAAAGGCGCAATGGGTGCTGCAACCAAGATCGACTCCGACATCGTAGCCAAAGGCTCCAGGCGCCTCCTCCCGGAAATCGCTGACTCCCTCGACGGACTCTGGCAGGAATACCAAAATGGTGGCACCGCCGCAGATTTCGGCGCCCACCTCGAGGCCAACAGCTCCACCGCACTCGACGCGATTCTCAGCGTTGCTGACAAAAACGCAGAGAGCATCAACGTTCCAGGACTTGGCAAGGTCTACAAGGGCGTGCGCGGCAAGGCTGCCAAAGTAATCGAGCAGGAACTTCCTGCAATTGGCCAGTTGATCGAAAAGAACGCACAATAATTAGGTGAGCAACCCTAATAAGAAACCTTTAGATCCCGCACAAAGATTCTCCCTCCCCACCAGATGGGCGATGTTCTTTGTCGGGATCTTTATTATGTCCTTCGCCATCGGCATCACCGTCCACGCAGGACTAGGAACCACCACAATTTCATCACTTCCCGTGGTGTGGACTGCTGCCAGCGGATTATCCCTGGGCTGGACCACAATTTACTTCAATGGCTTCATGATTCTGTGCCAAATAATTGTGCTGCGTTCCCAGTTCAAACCACAAATGTTAGTCCAAATCCTGTGGGCATTCCTCTTTGGGTTTCTTTGTGATTTAAGCCTGCAACTAACCACCTGGGCGCAAACTGACAATTATTT
Source organism: Corynebacterium glutamicum ATCC 13032 (assembly GCF_000011325.1). Taxonomy (NCBI): domain Bacteria; kingdom Bacillati; phylum Actinomycetota; class Actinomycetes; order Mycobacteriales; family Corynebacteriaceae; genus Corynebacterium; species Corynebacterium glutamicum. The sequence continues at coordinate 9,107 of NC_003450.3, read as the reverse complement.
TGTGGCCTGGATCTGGGTTATTGTGTCCACCATTTTGATGTCGATCGGAGTTTTTATTCAAGTACTCCCCAACATCACTTTCATCGCTGGTGAAGGCATTGTCTCTGCGCTGGTGAAGAAATTTCCCAACGTGGAATTTGGCACCATGAAACAAATCGTCGACTGGACTTTCGTCTCCGTCGCTGCCATTTTGTCCTGGATCACCATGGGTGGACTTATTGGCGTGCGCGAAGGAACAGTGTTCGCGGCGTTTTTCATCGGATTCTTCGTCCGCCAGTGGCGCAAACTCTACCTCCGCTCCATCGGTCACTAAAGAGCTTGTTCCAGGAAGAGTTTCACTGTTGATTCAGGTTCCCGAGCCCACCGGTTATGTCCCAGGGCTTCTGGAATTTCTATCATTTTGATCTGCGCTGCGGGAACAAAACTCGCCAACCCATCAATCGATGCCTGCGGGCAGTCCTCATCATCAGGACAACGACTAAAAGTAATAGGAATGCTCACCTTCTTCATCACCTCCACATAGTTGATGTCCTGCGCGGTGAGATCGTCCAAAGAATTGTGCTTATGGAATCGACGCCATTCCCTCATGTGAGTTCCCGATTGTCGGCCATAACCCACCAGGTCTTTTCCTAAAACTTTGCCGGGCCAAAATCCCACAATGTGGCCACCAATCCCACCAAGCAGCACCGCACCCAATCCCAAACGCTTCCCCATTTTCGGACTAAACGTAGGCCTAAACGGCGACCCTGCACCCACCCCGAAAATCGCCCGAAGATTATATTTCTCAGCCTCCGGCCTCGCTGCGAAAAGACAAGAAATCTGCCCACCCATCGAATGCGACAAAAACCTCATGGGATGGCCTTCCTCCAGGTCAAGCGCCTTTTTCGCAGCGGCAATCTGCAGCGGAAAATCTACCGATGCGAGATCATGGTATCCCCACTGACTTTTCCGAGAAGCCTTCGCGGAACTTTGCCCCTGACCACGAAGTTCACCAATCGCCACATGGAATCCAGCTTTATTTAGCGCTGCCGCAAGCGGACGATAGTAATAGCCACCCATGCCGAAACCTGGCCACAGCATCACCAGTTGGGAGTCTTTGTTATCTGACGCCCAAATTTGGACTGGAGTGGAAGATCCATCAGGTAGTGGAACATGGGCTGTGGTGGTGGGTTCAGTAGAGGTCACGTGCCCTAGGGTATCGGTGATTAATGTAGTTTTCAGCATTTCCCGCTGCGCCCATTTAAGCGACTGAATTTTCAGAATGTATGTTTGTATCAACTGGGGTCTGACGAGCCCTTAGAAACGATTTAGGAGAGGGCACTTTTCGCAGGCGCCGAGGCAGGATTTGTCCTGAGTTTGGGAGAACCAGACTGGCGTGCCCCTCTTTCGGTTTTTCCGTTAACTTGGGCATTCCTGTCCGGTTTGAAGGCCAAGAAACCGGCCAGGAATGCCCATGACTAGCGAAAGTTCAGCTCTTGGGCACGCCAGTCTGGTTTTAAAAAATCAACCCCACGTATTGGCCAACTTGAAGCCATAGAAGCCTGCATTTATAAAGTGCTGACCCTAAAAATCACAAAACCCGCCCCCAGAATTCCAGGGGCGGGTTAAGTAAGGCGCTTTAGATATCGAGGAAACGAACATCCTTGGCATTTCGGGTGATGAAGCTGCGGCGAGCCACAACGTCGTCACCCATCAAGATGGAGAACAGTTCATCAGCACGCTGAGCATCGGTGATGTCCACGCGGCGCAGAATACGAACAGTTGGGTCCATGGTGGTTTCCCACAGCTCGCTGGCGTTCATCTCGCCGAGACCCTTGTAGCGCTGGATGCCGTCGTCCTTGTTGATCTTGCGTCCAGCGGCAAGGCCTTCGTTGAGCTGCTCATCGCGCTCCTCATCGGAGTATGCGAATCCTGGCTCTCCGCGCTGCCACTTCAGTTTGTACAAAGGTGGCTGTGCCAAGTAGACGTGGCCTTCGGCGACGAGGTCTGGCATGAAGCGGAAAAGCAGGGTGAGCAGCAGCGTTGCGATGTGCTGGCCGTCAACATCGGCGTCGGCCATCAGCACGATCTTGTGGTAGCGCAGCTTGTTGATGTCGAACTCGTCGTGGATGCCGGTACCCAGTGCGGTGATGATCGCTTGGACTTCGGCGTTCTTCAGAACCTTGTCTAGGCGGGCCTTTTCCACGTTGAGGATCTTGCCTCGCAGTGGAAGGATTGCCTGGAACATGGAGTCACGGCCGGACTTCGCAGAACCACCTGCGGAGTCGCCCTCCACGATGTAAAGTTCGGACTTTTCTGGATCCTTGGAACGGCAGTCGGCAAGCTTACCGGGCAGTCCACCCAGATCGGTTGCTGACTTCCGTCGGACCAGGTCACGGGCTTTTCGAGCAGCAAGGCGTGCCTGCGCGGAACCGACAGCCTTGTTGATGATGACCTTGGCTTCAGCAGGGTTTGCTTCCAACCAGTGGCCGATGTGCTCGTTGGCCATGCGCTGCACGAAGGATTTGATCTCCGTGTTGCCCAGCTTGGTTTTGGTCTGGCCTTCGAACTGTGGGTCACCAACGCGCACGGAAATAACCGCGGACAGGCCTTCACGACAGTCGTCACCGGTAAGGTTTGCTTCCTTTTCTTTCAGAAGCTTGTGCTCACGTGCGTAGCGGTTCATCAGGGAGGTCAGCGCAGAGCGGAAACCTTCCTCGTGGGTGCCGCCTTCGCGGGTGTTAATGGTGTTGGCGAAGGTGTGGACGGATTCCTTGTAGGAGGAGTTCCACTGCATTGCCACCTCAACCTCGTGGTCATCTCCCTTTGCCTCGAATGACACGATTGAAGGGTGGATGTTGGTCTTGCTGCGGTTGAGGTAGTGAACGTAGTCCTCGAGGCCATTGGGGTAGTGGAAGATTTTCTTCTTCTCACGCTTTTTTGGCTTCTTTGGAGCATCGGTGGTCTCTTCAACGAGTTCGGTTTCGTTGTCGATCTCATCGAGGGATAGTTCCGTTGCGGTTTCGCCCTGCTCAGCGAGTGCTTCGAGCTCGAGTTCCTCGTCGGTGGCGCGGTTGTCCGTCAAGGTGATGGTCAGACCCTTGTTAAGGAATGCCATTTCCTGCAGACGTCGAGAAATCGTTTCGAAATCAAACTCGGTGGTTTCGAAAATTTCAGCGTCTGGCCAAAAACGAATGGTGGTACCGGTGCCGCGAGCGTTGCCGCCTTCGATCAACTCGTCTGGAACAGACTTTTCAAAGTTTTGGTACCAGTGCTTGCCGTGCAACTTGATGTCGGCTTCCACGCGGGTGGACAGGGCGTTCACCACAGAAATACCAACACCATGCAGACCACCGGAAACGGCGTAAGAATCGGAGTCAAACTTACCGCCGGCGTGCAGCTGGGTCATAACAACCTGCACGGTTGGTGCACCGGATGGGTGCATATCGACGGGAATTCCTCGACCGTCATCGACAACTTGAACGCCACCATCTTCCAGAAGGGTCACTTCAACCTTGGTGGCGTGGCCAGCCATGGCCTCATCCACTGAGTTGTCAACGACTTCCCAAATCAGGTGGTGCAGTCCACGCGGTCCAGTTGAACCGATGTACATGCCCGGGCGCTTACGTACCGCCTCAAGACCTTCAAGGATGGTGATCGATGAAGCGTCATAATTGTGTTCAGTGTTTGCCACTTTTAACGAACACTCCTCGCTACTTATCCGATACAGACGTTTCCATCTTACACGCTTAGGTCCCCACGTAGTACCACGCACAACGCGAGAAACGGCAAAATAGGCCCCAATTCGACGGTTTTTATCACCAAACTATCCGTATGTGTCTCTCGGACCGCGTCCTTTTACGTGCAACGGCCCCTTGCGCCAGCTTGGGGCCTGAGGCCCAAAAATACGCAGCTCTGTAATAATATTTGGACCCACTTTTTCAGCGATTACCTGCAGGATTTGCCGCTGCATCATGCGCAGATTGGTGGCCCACGCTGTGGAATCACAAGTGATAAAAAGCTTCTTATCTTTGATCATTTCCACGCGCGTATGCTGCGCAATCTTCGCGCCAACAAGCTCTTCCCAGTTGGACGTCACCCAACCGCCGGCAATGTCTTTGCCCCAGCCACGACGCTGAATTTCCTTGTTCAGCACCGATCCCAGCGACTCCGCGCCGCGCACATATCGTTTCTGGCGGCCGTCTAGGCCGCTTGCACGGCCTTTTTTGCGCTTTTCGACGCCCCCTTTCGGCGCAGGTGGGCGTCGAAAAGCATCGTTTTTATTGAGGTCGGGAACGGATCCATTTCTGCGCATGGCTTCGGCGCGGATGCGTTCAAATGCCTGCTCAATTGGATCTGTCATGGTTGCACATCCAGGAGTGAAATCCGCCCGGTGCCGGTGTCTTGGACGGTGACGGTGTGCTGCGCAGTGAGCACTTTCTTGAGATTCTCCGGCAGATCGTCGTGGACTGCAGCGGTGATGAGCACCTGTTCCACCTCTTGCGCTATGCCCACGAGTTTTTCGCGACGGCCGGCGTCGAGCTCGGAAAACACATCATCCAAGATGAGGATCGGGTCGGTGCCATCGGATTTCAGCAGGTTAAATTCTGCAATTCGCAGTGAAAGCGCGAAAGACCAGGTCTCGCCGTGGCTGGCAAAGCCTTTGGCGGGCTGATCGCCGAGCATTAAATCGACATCATCGCGGTGGGGGCCGACCAGGCTTGAGCCGCGTTCGATTTCTCGTTGACGTTTCGCTGCCAATTCTGTCAGCAGCGTGGCTTCGATGATGCCGGCATCGAATTCGGAAAACTGCGACAGGCCTTGATCGATGGTGGTTTTGTAATTCACCGCAGCTGGCCGGGATTCCGGGGCGATCGTGGTGTAAGCCTCATAGATTTTCGGCCCCAACTCATTGAGCAGGGCAAATCTGGCTGCCATCACTTCAGCACCCAGGCGTGCCAACTGGCCATCCCAGGTATCCAAAGTACTCAGCGCAGCTGCGCCTTCCTCGGTGCCGTAACCTCGACGAAGCGCAATGGTGGCGGTCTTGAGCAGGGCGTTCCTTTGTTTCAGCACCTTGTCGTAGTCGGCCTTGACCCCCGCCATCCGAGGCTGGCGAGTGGCAATAATGTCATCTAAATAGCGGCGACGTTCTGCTGGCTCGCCTTTGACTAATGCCAAATCTTCCGGCGCAAACAGCACCGTTTTCACCACACCAAGCAGCTCCCGGGGAGTCCTGACTTTTGTGCGATTCAAACTTGCCTGATTCGCAGCATGGGGTTTGATCAGCAAGTGAGCTGCCAATTCTCGGCCTTGATTAACAGCAACCGCCGAAACTCGGGCGTTTTCAGCGTGCGCCCGCACCAATGGCGCATCAGAGGACACCCGATGCGATGACAAATGCGCAAGATAGCCGATGGCCTCGACGATGTTGGTTTTACCAAAACCGTTGCGGCCGATAAAAACTGTAATTCCAGGTTCCAAATCCACTTTGAGTTCAGGCCAGGAACGGTAATCACGTAATTCCAAAGAACGGATGTGCATCGGGTCTGACCTCCTTTTAGTCGGTGGGAAGTGGATTGGATAACGCGCCTGACTTTGTCGGTTGAAAAGTGTACAAAGTCAGGCGCGAAAAGGGTGAAACTTTTGTGTTTAGCCTGGCAGGCGCACTGGCATGAGCAGGTAGGTGAAATAGGTGTCCGGAGTTTGGAAAATGCCATTTTCGTTGGCGGAAGGCATTTCTTCAGGCTCTGGGATCATGATCGCTGGGCGGGAAGGCTCAGTGAATCCGAAGACTGCTCGAGAAGTTGGAACTACAGAAAGTCCATCCTTCAGGTAGCCAGGGTTGAACGCGATGGTCAGTTCCTTGCCGGTGAATGCACACGGCAGGGTTTCTTCCGCGTGGCCTGCCTCGGTTGCGCCTGCAGTCAAGATGACCTGGCCTTCGCTGAAGTGCAAGACGATCTGAGCGTTGCGTTCTGCCACCAGGGATACGCGGCGGATGGCGTCGACCAGCGGTGCGATTTCAACTGATGCGATCGCGGTGTGCTCTTTGGGAAGCAGTGGTGCGATGTTGGGGAAATCGGCGTCGAGAAGCCTGGTGGTGGTTTCGCGGTTATCGGTGTGAACGCCGAATAGTCCTTCGCGGCCAACCTGATCGCCGGTACCGACAGCGATGTCGATGGAATCGTTGAGACCGGAATCCAAAGAACGCGCGTTGTCCAGCAGGGTGCGGGCAGGAATCAGCAGTTTAACGTTGAGCTCTGGGTCGTTTGCTTCCCATTCGAAGGTGCGCAGCGCCAGGCGGAAACGGTCAGTAGCAGCCAAGTTGATCTGGTTGCCCACGATTTCCATGCTGACACCGGTGAGCATCGGCAAAGAATCATCTTTACCTGCAGCGGATGCCACCTGGGAGACTGCTTCGGTGAACAGCTTGGCGTTGATGGAACCGGTACCTGCAGGAAGCTTGGGCAGCATTGGGTAATCATCAAGCGGGATCAGTGGCAGCTCGAAGCGGGAAGAACCACAAGTGACAAAAGCTTTGGATCCGTCGATGCGGAAATCAACGGGCTTGTTGGGCAAAGATCCTGTGATTTCAGACAGCAGCTTGCCGGCTACTGCGATGCGACCTGGCTGAGAAACCTCAGCTGAGAGGCGAACTCGGGTGGATACGTCGTAGTCGTAACCGGCGAGTTCAAGACCCTCATCATCGGCAGTGATCAGCATGGCTCGAAGTACCGGCTGAGTCGGTTTGGTGGGCAGGTTGCGAGCGACCCAGGCTACCGCGGTAACCAGGTCTTCCCTGGCCACACGGAAGGACACGTTTTGTGACTCCATGCTGTTTTAAAGCTCCTTGGGAAATATAGATCAAATATAGTTCATCGTTTAACTAAACCCGGACGTTTACCGATAGGGAAAACTTCTTGGAAGAAGGTTCACCCTCCAGGTGGCTTCAGTCCGAATTACACAAACCCAACCTACCTGTGTTCCTCGCGGATCTGGAATTTGTAATTTCAATTTCCTCGAGGCTTTCGCTGAAGTTTCGTGAGCATTGAGCTCACCCACGAAGCTTTCTCCCCACCCCCTCTTTCTTTTAGTTAATTTCTAGGTAAAAAATTGGTAATAACAGTAAGTCCTGTTGAAACTGTGGATAGACCATTGTTTTACAAGGTAGTCGCGGAATTCTGGCGTGTGAACTGGGTTGTGAATTGATTGTGGATAACTTTGTCTATCTGTGGATAGATTTCAAGGTACGGATTTTATCCCCAGTCTGTGCAGATGTATCCCCAGCTTATCCCCAATTTTTGGGGAGTTGTGCACAGGGCGGAAAGTTCCGCGGAATCACATTTCCTGTGACAAAGCTCACTGAATTACAAGTTTGTAATTACACTGCTGTGAATAAGGTTGTGGATAACTTTGTGAGCTGGGCTTTTATCGGAAGTTATCCACAAAATCCCTGCACAACCCCTAAATTACAAAAAGACCCATCCGAAGATGGGTCTTCAAGAGCAGCAGAGCTAAATTTTGTAATTTAGCGCCACGCTAAACAGGTCTTAGTTACGTCCGCGCGACTTAATCAGCTGGGTAAGTTGCTGGATTTCATCGTAGGTATCGCGCTTTTCTGTCATTTCTTGGCGAATCTTCCGATCCGCGTACATGACAGTTGTGTGGTCTTTTCCGCCGAACACATCACCGATCTTGGGCAATGACATATCGGTGAGCTCGCGGCACAGGTACATCGCCAGTTGGCGTGCATGCGCGACCGCACGAGTTTTGCCTGCTCCACGGAGTGTATCCACGGAAATTTCAAAATATTCCGCAGTGACCTCCATGATCACCGGTGCGGTGATTTCCATATCCTCAGGTTCTGGGAGGATATCGCGCAGCGCCACGATGGCCATTTCTTTATCGATCGGCTGATTAATCAACGAAGAATAGGCAGACACACGAATCAGTGCGCCTTCCAATTCACGGATCGAAGATTCAAAGCGGCTGGCAATGAGCTCGAGGACTTCCCTATCCACGTGCGTGCCATCGGTTTGGGCCTTCTTCATCAAAATCGCGATGCGAGTTTCCAGGTCAGGTGGCTGAATATCAGTAATCAGGCCACCTTCGAAGCGGGTGCGCAGGCGATCTTCCAGCGTGGTCAGCTGCTTGGGTGGGCGGTCCGAGGATAAAATAATTTGCTTATCTGCCTGGTGCAATGCGTTGAAGGTATGGAAGAACTCTTCCTGGGTGCCTTCTTTGCCAGCCAGGAACTGGATGTCATCGACCATGAGGATATCCAGGTTGCGGTAGCGGCGCTTGAAGGTTTCCTGGCGGTCATCTCGCACGGAGTTGATGTAGTCGTTGGTGAATTCCTCACTTGAGACGTACTTAATCCGCAGGCCAGGCTGCAATTCTTGAGCATAATTTCCTACTGCGTGCAGCAGGTGAGTTTTGCCCAAGCCGGAACCGCCGGAAATAAACAGCGGGTTGAAAGCTTTCGCTGGGCTTTCCGCCACAGCAACTGCGGCTGCATTGGCGAAACGGTTGAACGGCCCGATCACGAAGCTTTCAAAAGTGTATTTCGGGTTGAGGGACACTTCCCGATTAGGGTTGTGAGCTGGGGTTTCGCGCGGAATGCGCTGCGGGGTGGCCAGCTCTGGCTCAGGATCGGCGATAGGTGCCGGGTGCGGCTCGGGAGCCGGTGCAGAGTGGGTACGTTCCCAGCCGTCGCTTGTCGACGCCTCTCCCCGACCACCAACTTCATACTGCTTTGGCGCCTTGTTGGAAGAGATCACAGGTGCGTCAGGCTGATATTTAAACTCCTGCTGAGCTGGGGTTTCTGGAATTTCCTGCTCAGGCTCCACACTGACAGCCAAGCTGAATGATCGGCCCATGCGCAGCGACAACACACGGGTCAAAGCATCGCCCAAATCGTTTTCAATGACATTTTTTGCCATCGCGTTGGGTGTGGACAGCACGGCGTAGCCATCGACGATGGCAATCGGCTTCGTCAGGTTCAAATATGCACGTTGAGTTGGCGTCAATGGGTCGAATCCACTGTCCGCTTGCTGGCTCAAAGTTGTGAGATCGGCAACAACTTGGCGCCAGGTTTCGAGCAAAGAAGATGAGTTCTGGCTCAC